>NZ_SZPR01000001.1 GCF_005280195.1 Streptomyces galbus
TCCCGGGACAACACACCTAGCCCTCGTCCCCGGCGGCGCGGTACACGCACACCTCGGCACCCGTCCCGGCCGTCGTGCAGGACACCAGCTCGAAAGCGCGCCGGCCGCCGTCCTGCGGGAAGATCGACTTGCCGCCGCCGAGCACCACGGGCATCCGCATCAGGACGAGTTCGTCCACCAGCCCCGCACCGATCAGCGTGCGCGCGAGAGTCGGACTGCCCATGACGAGCAGGTCACCGCCCGCGGCGCCGCGCAGCTCCCGCAGGCGCGCCACGGCGTCGGCGCCGGGCACCAGCACCGAGTTGTCCCACGCCGACAGGTCCTCGCCGAGGGTCGCGGACACGACGTACTTGCGGATCGAGTTCATCCGGTCCGCGAACGGATCCCCCGCCCGCCCGGGCCAGGCCCCGGCCATCGCCGTCCAGGTCCGCCGCCCGAACAACAGGGCGTCCGCCTTCCGCAACGCGGCGTCGAAGGCACCGCCGACCACCTCCGGGTCGAAGTACGCGTGCGTCCACCCACCGTGCGCGAACCCCCCGTCGGTGTCCTCCTGCGGCGCACCCGGCGCCTGGACGACTCCGTCGAGACTGATGAACGAACTGATGACGATCCGCATGGGTCTCACTCCTGGGATGGGGTGCCGCGCTGTACGGCAGTGGAGACGGTGCCGGGGACGAGAACTCATCGGAGCTGCCTGCCCCCATGTCCCACGTCCACAGTGCACCAGCCCGTCCGGCGTTTGAGGACGAGGCCCGCCAGGGCCGAAGCGGGGGTCTGGGGGCGCAGCCCCCAGCACCAGCCCACGGCCACCTCACGGGAACGGACGCCCGCACTAACCCCGCGGCACCCCGGAGGACCCCCGCACCATCAACTCCCCCCGGATCATGGCGATCCCCCCGGGCGGCGGCTCCTCCCGCCCCATCGCGATCCGCCCCGCACGGGCCCCCGCCTCCGCCAGCGGCAACCGCACCGTCGTCAGCGACGGCACCGCGTCGATGCTGAACGGCAGGTCGTCGAACCCGGCGACCGACACGTCCTCCGGGATCCGCCGCCCCGACTCCCGCAGCGCCGCGCACGCCCCGAGCGCGACGGAGTCGTTCGCGGCCACCACGGCCGTGAGCGTCGGGTCGCGCCGCAGCAGCTCCAGCGTGGCCTCGTAGCCCGCGCGCCGGTCGTAGGGGCCGTGCACGGTGCGGCGCGGGTCGTCCTCGACGCCGGCCGCGGCGAGGGCGGCCCGGTGGCCCTCCAGCCGGTGCCGGGTGGTGGTGCGCTCCTCGGGGCCGGCGATGTAGCCGAGCCGGCGGTGTCCGAGCCGGATGAGGTGCTCGGTGAGTTCGCGGCCGCCGCCGCGATTGTCGAAGGTCAGCGCGACCGCGTCGGTGTCCGGCGCGGGCGGCCGCCCGCAGAGCACGATCCTCGTCCCGGCGGCGGTCAGCTTGCGCAGCTTGGCCGCGACGGCCGCCGCGTGGGGCTCGTTCTCCACGGCGCCGCCGGTGAGCACGACCGCCGCGGCCCGCTGCCGCTGGAGCAGGGTCAGGTAGGTCAGTTCGCGTTCCGGTGACCCGCCGGTGTTGCAGACCACCGCGAGCCGTTCGCCGCCGGCCCGGCCGCCGGGCCCGCCGATCTCGGACTGGATCGCGCCGGCCATGATCCCGAAGAAGGGGTCGGCGATGTCGTTGACCAGGATGCCGACCAGGTCGGAGGTGGCCGCGGCGAGGGCACTGGCGGGGCCGTTGAGGACGTAGTCCAGCTCGTCGACGGCGCGCAGCACCCGCTCGCGGGTGGAGGCGGCCACGGGGTAGTTCCCGTTCAGCACGCGCGACACCGTCGCGGGGGAGACCTGGGCGCGGGCCGCCACGTCCGCCAGGGTCACCGTCATCTCGTCGTCCTCCGGTCGCGCATCTGGTCGTACGGCGTCGTGCGCCGCCCTACGGGTCGTACGGGTGTCCTGCGTGTACGCCCTCGTAGACAGGGCGCGCGGTCCCCCGGTTCCGCGCGTGTGGAGCAGACCCTACGACCGTCGGCCCCCGTTGTTCGCCCCCTCGAACAACTCGGTCCGGACACGGTCTTGTCCGGACCGCCGTGCAGAGGTTAGCTTCTCATCAGGTAGAAAGCGCTTGCTGCAATCGCTTGCTGCACCGCTGATCAGGAGGAGGCGTACGCGGCGCGCACGACCGCGGACCGCCGCGCACCATAGCGGACGACCGCGCACGACGGCGGACGGCCGCGCACCACTGCGGACCCGCTGCGCACGACCACGGACGGCCGCATACGACGGTGGCCCGCCGCGCACGGCCGCGGGCCACCGCGCACGACTTCGACGAAGGGACCGACGTGACACGCAAGACGGTGCGGATCGCCATGAACGGCGTGACCGGGCGCATGGGGTACCGCCAGCACCTGGTCCGTTCCCTGCTGGCCCTGCGCGAGCAGGGCGGGCTCGACCTCGGCGACGGCACCGTGCTGTGGCCGGAGCCGGTCCTGGTCGGCCGCCGCGCGCCCGCGCTGAAGGCGCTCGCCGAACGGCACGGCCTGGAGCACTGGGCCACCGACCTGGACGCGGTCCTCGCCGACCCGGCCGTCGACATCTACTTCGACGCCCAGGTGACCTCGGCCCGCGAGGAGGCGATCAAGAAGGCGATCGCGGCGGGCAAGCACGTCTACACCGAGAAGCCGACCGCCACCGGCCTGGACGGCGCCCTGGAGCTGGCCCGGCTCGCCACCGCGGCCGGCGTCAAGCACGGCGTGGTGCAGGACAAGATCTTCCTGCCCGGGCTGCTGAAGCTGAAGCGGCTGATCGACGGCGGCTTCTTCGGCCGCATCCTGTCCCTGCGCGGCGAGTTCGGCTACTGGGTCTTCGAGGGCGACTGGCAGGAGGCCCAGCGCCCGTCGTGGAACTACCGCGCCGAGGACGGCGGCGGCATCGTCGTCGACATGTTCCCCCACTGGGAGTACGTGCTGCACGAGCTGTTCGGCCGGGTGAGGTCCGTGCAGGCCCTCGCCACCACCCACATCCCGCAGCGCTGGGACGAGAACGGCAAGCCCTACGACGCCACCGCCGACGACGCCGCCTACGGCATCTTCGAGCTCGAGGGCGGCGCGGTCGCGCAGATCAACTCCTCCTGGGCGGTCCGCGTCCACCGCGACGAGCTGGTCGAGTTCCAGGTCGACGGCACGGAGGGCTCCGCGGTGGCCGGTCTGCGCACCTGCCGCGCCCAGCACCGCTCGGCCACGCCGAAGCCGGTGTGGAACCCCGACATCCCCGCCACCGAGGTGTTCCGCGACCAGTGGCAGGAGGTCCCGGACAACGGGGAGTTCGACAACGGCTTCAAGGCGCAGTGGGAGCTGTTCCTCAGGCACGTCCACGCCGACGCCCCCTACCACTGGGACCTGCTCGCCGGCGCCCGCGGCGTCCAGCTCGCCGAGCTGGGCCTGAGGTCCTCGGCCGAGGGCCGCCGCATCGACGTACCGGAGATCGGGCTGTGACCCTCCGACTCCCCGACGCCCGGGGCGGGTTGCGCGCCTACGAGCCCCGCGCCGAGCCCCTCGCGGTGACCGCGGGCACGCCCTTCACCTCCCGTACGGTCTTCTCGGCGGCGCACGTCGTGGCCGACCCGTTCGCCGACACGACGCCGGACGGGCCCGCGGCCGTGGACTGGGACGCGACGCTCGCCTTCCGCCGGCACCTGTGGTCCCACGGGCTGGGCGTGGCCGAGGCGATGGACACGGCGCAGCGCGGGATGGGCCTGGACTGGGCGGGCGCGGCGGAGCTGATCCGCCGCTCGGCGGCCGAGGCGCGCTCCGTGGGCGGCCGCATCGCCTGCGGGGCCGGCACCGACCAGCTCGCGGCCGGCACCCCGGCCGAGGTGCGCGCGGCCTACGAGGAGCAGCTCGCGGTCGTGGAGGAGTCGGGCGCGCAGGCGATCCTGATGGCCTCCCGCGCCCTGTGCGCGGCCGCGTCCGGCCCCGACGACTACCTGGAGGTCTACGGCCACCTCCTGCGCCAGGCCGCCGAGCCGGTGGTCCTGCACTGGCTGGGACCGATGTTCGACCCGGCGCTGGAGGGCTACTGGGGCACGCCCGACCTGGACGCGGCGACGGAGGTGTTCCTGGAGGTCGTCGCCGCGCACCCGGACAAGGTGGACGGCATCAAGGTGTCGCTGCTGGACGCCGGGCGCGAGGTGGCCCTGCGCCGCAGGCTCCCGGACGGGGTCCGCTGCTACACCGGCGACGACTTCCACTACCCGGAGCTGATCGCGGGCGACGACCGGGGCTTCAGCCACGCCCTGCTGGGCGTCTTCGACCCGCTGGGCCCGCTCGCGGCGCGGGCGGTACGGGCGCTGGACACGGGGGACGTGACGGGCTTCCGCGCCCTCCTCGACCCCACGGTGGACCTCTCCCGCCACCTCTTCCAGGCCCCCACCCGCTTCTACAAGACGGGTGTCGTCCTCCTCGCCTGGCTCGCGGGCCACCAGAGCCACTTCACCATGGTGGGCGGCCTGCAGTCGGCCCGCTCCCTGCCCCATCTGGCCCGCGCCTACGAACTCGCCGACGGGCTCGGCCTGTTCCCCGACCCGAAGCTCGCGGAGGACCGCATGCGGACCCTCCTCTCCCTCCACGGGGTGGACCAGTGAACGCCGTCGCGGACCTGTCCCGCTTCTCCGTCAACCAGATGACGGTCAGGCAGCTCTCCCTGCCCGACCTGGTGGCCGCCTGCGTCGACCTGGGCGTCCCCGGGGTGGGCCTGTGGCGCGAACCCGTGCGGTCCTACGGCGTGGAGGCGGCGGCCGAGCTGGTGCGCGACGCCGGCCTGACCGTGACCACCCTGTGCCGGGGCGGCTTCCTGACGGCGACCGACCCGCGGGAGCGGGCCGCGGCGATCGCCGACAACCGCCGGGCCGTGGAGGAGGCGGCGACCCTAGGCACGCGGGTGCTGGTCCTGGTCTCGGGCGGACTCCCGGCCGGCTCCAAGGACCTGCACGGCGCCCGCGAACGCATCGCGGACGCCCT
Organism: Streptomyces galbus; assembly: GCF_005280195.1. Taxonomy (GTDB): domain Bacteria; phylum Actinomycetota; class Actinomycetes; order Streptomycetales; family Streptomycetaceae; genus Streptomyces; species Streptomyces galbus. The sequence continues at coordinate 5,011 of NZ_SZPR01000001.1, forward strand.
GGCCGACCTGGGCCCGTACGCCGAACAGCACGGCGTGCGCCTGGCCATCGAGCCCCTGCACCCCATGTTCGCCTCGGACCGCTGCGTGGTCTCGACCCTCGCCCAGGCCCTCGACCTGGCGGAACGCTTCCCCGCCCACCAGGTCGGCGTCACGGTCGACACCTACCACCTCTGGTGGGACGACACGGCCCCCGCCCAGATCGCCCGCGCGGGCGCCCAGCACCGCATCCACACCTTCCAGGTCGCCGACTGGACCACCCCCCTCCCCGAAGGGGTCCTCAACGGCCGCGGCCAACTCGGCGACGGTGTGATCGACTTCCGCACCTGGACCCACCACGTCGCATCAGCCGGCTACACGGGCCCGATCGAGGTCGAACTCTTCAACGAGACCCTGTGGTCGAGGAACGGCCGGGAGGTGCTGAGGGAGACGGCGGAGCGCTTCGCAGCCCACGTGCCGGCGTGACGGCCGTCCCGCCGGACGACGACAATGACCGCGCGAGCGGTCGCGGCGCCGGAACCCGGGACCACGAGGAGGCGAGCCGCCGTGCAACGAGTGGACATCGACAGCCCGGACGTCTTCATCGACGAAGAGGAAGTCCTCCACCACCGGGGACGCCGGTTCACGGGGGAAGCCGTCGAGTACCAGCGAGGCGCCCTGGTCAGCCTGGTCACCTACGAGGACGGAGTCGAGAACGGCCCCCTCCTCGAGTGGTACACCGACGGCACTCCCAGGTCGCGAGCCACCATGCGTGGCGGCTTCCCCGTGGGCGAGGCACACGCGTGGCACCCCAACGGCAGGCTGGCGGTACGCATCCTCATGAGCGACGACGGACTGAGACAGCTGTCCCGCCTCGAATGGGACGAAGAGGGCAACGTCGAGAGGGAGTGGCACGCGCCGGAAAGCTGAGCCGCCCGACGTCTGTGAAGGAAGATCATGCCCGTCTGACGGCCGCCTTGAAGGACCTGACCGACCTCCTGGGCGAACCTCCCCGTATGAAAGGGTGCGTGCACACGCGTACATGAGGGGCCGTTCGATGGCTGATGTCGGTGGAAACGCTGTGTCGAGCCGATTCCTTGCACTCCTCGGCACAGATTTCGACGGGCAACCTGCGCCCGATGTCGAGGACGTCATCCACCAAGCGCTGGACAACCCACGGCACCGCGAGCGCGTACCGGGCCTGACGGCGCTTCTCGCCGATTCCTCGGCTTCGCCGCGGGAGCGATTCCTGGCGTGCGTCGCACTGACGACGTGGGCTGAACCAGCCGGTTACGCCGCCGTGAGGAAGGCCGCCGAGCATCCCGCACACGCCCCTTGGTACGACCTGCTGATCGACCGGAACTTCTCGGTCGACGCCACCTTCGCCCACCTGTGTCTGGCGGTCGGCGACAGTGATGTCCTCTGCCAGATGAAGGGCACCTGGGAGCAGCGGGTCGAGGCGTTCCGCTCCCTGGTGAGGATCGCGGACACCGAGTACTTCGACGAAAAACTCGGTGACCACCTGGACGACCGGACCGTGCTGGGGATCCTTCCGGAACTGCGCGACACCGTGGCGCGGGGAGTGGCCGCGCTCTCCGCGCATCAGCGTCCTCGGTTCGACCTGGCCACCCAACTGGTCGACCTGGCTGCAGCCGTGGCCGCGGTGGACGGGAGCACGTCCGTGTCGCTCGCCTTGGCGGTCCTGTCCCAGGAGGCGAGTTCCAGGGCCCTGGTGCACGCCGTCTCGATCGTCCGACGTTCCGCAACGGAGGAGGCACGCCGTTTCGCGGAGTACCTCAGGACGGTCGGTGACGACCGGGTACGTTCGTTCGTCGATCAGGTTCTCATCTGATCACTTCCGAACACCCTCGAAAATCTTCGAACCCCGTGCAACCCACCCCCCACCCCCACGTGTCGTACAGGGCATCAGGACTTCTGGAGGGGGATCTGGGGGGATCGCAGGGGGTTCTGATCAATGGGGGGGAACAGGAGGGGCCCGGTCGACGGACCGGGCCCCTCCCATGTGTGCGGCGGGGGGTTAGAAAAACACGCCGCAGCGGAGCAGGACGTTGGCGTACGGGCGGGCCTCGCCCGTGCGGACCACCAGGCGGGACCGGTGCGAGAGGTCCTTCAGGTCGTCGTGGGGGACGTAGGCCAGGTCCGGGAAGTGGCGGGAGAGCAGGGCCGCCGCGGCCGGGTTCGCCTCGCGGACCTCCGCCGCGGCCGTCGCGCCCTCCACCACCAGCTCCGCCAGCAGCCCCTCCACGACCTCCGCGAACGACGGCACCCCGGCCCGGAAGGCGAGGTCCACCACGCGCGGTCCGTCCGGTATCGGCATGCCCGCGTCGCAGACCAGCACCCCGTCACCGTGACCGAGTTCGGCCAGCGCGCCCGCGAGGTGGCGGTTCAGGATCCCCGCCTTCTTCACGCCGCCCCGCCTCCCCGCAACGCCCCGACCTCGTCCGCCGTCGGGAACGACTCCTGCGCGCCCCGCCGGGTCACCGCCAGCGCCCCGACCCGCGCCGCGTACGCCGCCGCCTCCGCCAACGACGCCCCCGCGCCCAGCCGCCACGCCAGCGCCGCCGTGAAGGAGTCGCCCGCGCCGGTCGTGTCCACCGCGTCCACCGCCACCGCGTCGACCCGGACCACACCCTCGGACGACGCCACCAGCGCCCCGCCCGCACCCAGCGTCACGACCACCGACCGCGGCCCCTTCGCCAGCAGCAGGCGCGCCCAGTCCTCGGGCCCGGACGCCACGTCGTACGCCGAGCCCAGCAGCACCTTCGCCTCGTGCTCGTTGACGATCAGCGGGTCGCAGGCCGCCAGCACCTCGCTGTCGAGCGGCCGCGGCGGGGAGGGGTTCAGGACGAACCGCGTGTCCGGCGGCAGGGTCCGTACGACCTCCTCGACCGTCTCCAGGGGGATCTCCAGCTGCGCCGACACCACCCGGGAGGCGTGGAAGAGGCTCGTCGCCGCCCGCACGTCCCGGGGAGTGAGCCGCGCGTTGGCGCCCGGGGAGACCACGATGCTGTTGTCGCCCGACGGGTCGACCGTGATCAGCGCGACGCCGGTCGGCGCCCCGCCCACCAGCACACCCACCGTGTCGACCCCGGCCGTCCGCTGCGACTCCAGCAGCAGCCGGCCGTACGCGTCGTCGCCGACCCGCGCCAGCAGCGCCGTACGGGCCCCGAGCCGCGCCGCCGCCACCGCCTGGTTGGCGCCCTTGCCGCCCGGGTGGACGGCCAGGTCGGAGCCGAGCACCGTCTCCCCGGCCCCCGGCCGGCGCTCGACGCCGATCACCAGGTCGGCGTTGGCCGACCCCACGACCAGCAGGTCGTAGTCGTACATGAGAGAACTCCCCTGGAACCCTGGAACCCTGAAGTAGCGGACCGGGCGGACGGCCCCCGCGAGGGTGACCGCCCGCCCACTCACCTGTGCCGGCTCACCTGTGCCGGCTCACTTGTGCCGGCGCACTGTGTCAGCCGTGGAAGCCGGCCACGTTCTCCTTCGTGACCACCTTCACCGGCACCTTCACCGTCGCCGGCACGTCCTTGCCGTCCAGGGCCCGCAGCGCGTTGTCCACGGCGATCCGGCCCAACTGGGACGGCTGCTGCGCCACCGACGCGTACAGCGTGCCCTGCTCGACGGCCTTGAGTCCGTCCGGGGTTCCGTCGAACCCGACGACCTGCACCGACTTCCCGGCCTTCGCCCCGAGCGCCTTGATCGCGCCGAGCGCCATCTCGTCGTTCGCGGCGATCACGCCCTGCACGTCCGGGTGGGCCTGGAGCAGGTTCGACATCACGTCGAGCCCCTTGGTGCGGTCGAAGTCGGCCGGCTGCTGGGCCACCACCTGGATGCCCGGGTAGGCCTTCAGCCCCTTGGCGAAGCCCTCGGCGCGCTCGCGGGCGGCCGACGTACCGGCCTGCCCCTGCAGGATCACGATCTTGCCGTGTCCCCCCAGCTTCTCCGCGACGGTCTTGGCGGCCAGTTCGCCGCCGGCCACGTTGTCCGACGCCACCAGCGCGTTCACGTCAGCCTTGTTGACGCCGCGGTCCACCGCGATGACGGGGATCTTCGCCTTGTCCGCCGCCCGCACGGACGGGCCCGCCGCGTCGGAGTCCACCGGGTTCACGATGATCGCGCCCAGCCCCGAACTGGTGAAGTTCTGGAGCTGGTTGGCCTGCTGCGAGGCGTCGTTCTGGGCGTCGGTGACCGTCAGGTCCACGCCCCGCTTCTTCGCCTCGGCCTGCGCGCCGGAGCGGATCTGCACGAAGAACGGGTTGTTCAGCGTGGACAGCGACAGGCCGACCTTCGGGTTCGCCGACGACGAGGAGCCGCCGTGCAGGAAGGACGTCGCCCCGACGACCGCCACCGTGACCACGGCCGCCAGCGCGTACGTCGCCGTCTGCCGGCCCTTGCCGCCGGGGCTGTGGGTGGGCGTGGCGCCCGCCTTGCGGCGCACCGTGTCCAGCAGCACCGCCAGCGCGATGACCACGCCGATCACGACCTGCTGCCAGAAGGCCGACACCGACAGCAGGTTGAGGCCGTTGCGCAGCACCGCGAGGATCAGCGCGCCGATCAGCGTGCCGGACGCCTTGCCGGTTCCGCCCGCCAGGGAGGCGCCGCCGATGACGACGGCGGCGATGGCGTCGAGCTCGTAGCCGTCGGCGGCCTGCGGCTGCGCGGACGACAGCCGTGCGGCGAGCACGATGCCCGCGGCGGCCGCGAACACCCCGGACAGCGCGTAGATCGCGAGCTTCTGCTTCTTCACCCGCAGCCCGGACAGCCGCGCGGCCTCCTCGTTGCCGCCGATGGCGTACATCGACCGGCCGATGTAGGTGCGGCCGAGCACGAAGGCCGCGATCAGGCCCATGACCACCATGACCAGCACCGGTACCGGCAGCCAGCCGCCGAGCGTGTCGCCGAGGTGCGAGACCGAGTCGGGGAAGGCGATCGGGGAGCCTTCGGAGATCACCAGCGACAGACCGCGGCCCACCGACAGCATGGCGAGCGTCGCGATGAACGGCGGCAGCTTGCCGTACGCGATGAGGAAACCGTTCACCAGCCCGCACACGATGCCCGTGGCCAGCGCCAGCACGAGGGCGAGGACGACCGGCACGCCGTGCGAGGTGGCGCTCCAGGCGAGGACGGTGGCCGACAGGGCCGCCACCGAGCCGACCGACAGGTCGATGCCCGCGGAGACGATCACGAAGGTCACGCCGAAGGCGAGGATGGCGGTCACGGCCGCCTGGACACCGACGTTGAGCAGGTTGTCGGTGGTGAGGAAGTCGCCCGACAGCGCCGACATGGCGATGACGAGGACGATCAGCGCGGTGAGGGCGCCGTTGTCGAGCAGCAGGCGGCGCACGGCCGCGGCGCCGCCGGCGCCCACGGTGCCGCCCTTGAGCGTGTCAGTGGCCACGAGCGGCCTCCTTGTCGGTCGGGTCGGTCGGGTCGGCGGGATCGGTGGACCCGGTCGGGTCGGCGGGATCGGTGGACCCGGTCGGGTCGGCGGGATCGGTCGAGGTGGCGGTGGCGCCGGCGGAGCCGACGGCGAGGGCCATCACGGAGTCCTGGGTGGCCTCGTCGGCGGACAGCTCGCCCGCGATGCGGCCCTGGGCCATCACCAGCACCCGGTCGCTCATGCCGAGCACCTCCGGCAGGTCGCTGGAGATCATCAGCACGGCGGCGCCGGCGGCCGTCAGCCGGTTGACGAGCTGGTAGATCTCGACCTTGGCGCCGACGTCGATGCCGCGCGTCGGCTCGTCGAGGATCAGCACGCGCGTGTCGGCCAGCAGCCACTTGCCGATGACGACCTTCTGCTGGTTGCCGCCGGACAGGGTGCGCACCTGCTGGCCGAGGCCCGCCATGCGCACCCCGAGCTGCCGCGCGATGCGCTCGGCGGCCTCGTGCTGCCCCTTGCGGTCGACGAGCCCCGCGCGCGTGGCGGCCCGCAGGGTGACGAGGCCGAGGTTCTCCTCGACGGTCTGGTCCAGCACCAGCCCCTGGCCCTTGCGGTCCTCGGGCACCAGTCCGACCCCGGCCGCCAGGGCCGCGTTCACGTCGTGCCGGCGCAGCGCCCGGCCCTCGACGCGCACGGCGCCCTTGTCGTACGGGTCGGCGCCGAAGACCGCGCGGACCACCTCGGTGCGTCCCGCGCCGACCAGGCCGGCGATGCCGACGACCTCACCGGCGTGCACCTCGAAGCTGACGTCGTGGAAGACGCCGTCCCGGGTGAGGCCCTCGACGCTGAGCAGCGCGGGGCCCCGGTCGGGCCGTTCGCGCGGGTACTGCTGCTCGATCGAGCGGCCCACCATGAGCCGGACCAGTTCGTCCTCGGGCGTGGAGGCGGGCACCTGCCCGACGCTGCGGCCGTCGCGGATGACGGTGACGCGGTCGCCGAGGGCGGCGATCTCCTCCAGGTGGTGGGTGATGAAGACGATGCCGACGCCGTCCGCGCGCAGGGTGCGCACGATCGCGAAGAGCTTGTCGACCTCCTCGGAGGTCAGCACGGCGGTCGGCTCGTCCATGATGAGCACGCGCGCGTCCAGGCTCAGCGCCTTGGCGATCTCCACCATCTGCAGCCGGGCGATGCCGAGTTCGCGCACGCGTGCGCGGGGCGACACGGTCAGGCCGACCCGCCGCAGCAGCACCTCGGCGTCGGCCTCCATGCGCCTGCGGTCGATCATGCCGAAGCGGCGCGGCTGGCGGCCCAGGAAGATGTTCTCGGCGACCGTCAGGTCGGGCACCAGGTTGAACTCCTGGTAGATGGTGGCGATGCCGAGGCGCTCGGCGTCCTGCGCGCCGTGGATGCGCACCTCCCGGCCGTCGGCCAGGATGCGGCCGGCGTCGGGGCGGTAGGCGCCGGAGAGCATCTTGATCAGCGTGCTCTTGCCGGCGCCGTTCTCACCGAGCAGCACGTGCACCTCGCCCCGGCGCAGGTCGAAGTCGACGCCGTCGAGCGCGACCACGCCGGGGAAGGTCTTCCGCAGGCCCTCGATGCGCAGCAACTCGTCCGGGTTGCTCACGACTGGCTCCTGTTCGTTGCGGTCGGGGTGGCCGGCGGCGCGCCGCACGAGCGCCGTACGACGAGCCGGGCGGGCAGGGTGACGGACTCGCCGGGCCGGCCCTCGATGCGGTCGACGAGCGCCCGTACGGCGGCCCGGCCCAGTTCGGCGGTCGGCTGGGCGACGGCGGTGACCGGCGGGTCGGTGTGCACGAACCACCGGATGTCGTCGAACGCGGCCAGCGCCAGGTCGTCCGGCACGCGCAGCCCACGCGCGCGTACGGCGTCCAGGGCGCCGAGGGCCATCAGGTTGTCGGCCGCGAAGACGACCTCGGGCGGCTCGGACAGGTCGAGGAAGCCCTCGGTGACCCGCCGGCCGCTCTCGGCCTGGAAGTCGCCTTGGCCGATGTAGGCGGCGGGCAAGGGCAGCCCGTGCTCGGCGAGCGCGGCGCGGAACGCCTCCACGCGCTCGCTGCCGGTGGTGGTGGCCGCCGGGCCCGCGATGATGGCGAGCCTGCGGTGGCCGAGGCCGTACAGGTGGGCGACGAGGTCGCGCACGGCCGCGCGGCCGTCGGCGCGTACGACGGGCACGTCGACGCCGGGGATCCAGCGGTCGACGAACACCATGGGCGTGCCCGCGCGCGCGGCGTCCAGCATCAGCGGGGAGCCGCCGTCGGTGGGGGAGACCAGCAGCCCGTCGATCCGTCGGTCGAGCAGGGTGCGGACGTGGTGGTCCTGGAGGTCGGGCCGCTCGTCGGCGTTGCCGATGATCACGCTGTAGCCGAGCGCGCGGGCCTCTTCCTCGACCGCGCGGGCCAGCTCGGTGAAGTAGGGGTTGAGCACGTCGCTGATGACCAGGCCGAGGGTGCGGGTCTGGTCGGTGCGCAGCGACCGGGCGACGGCGTTCGGGCGGTAGCCCAGTGCCCGGACGGCGGTCAGCACACGCCTGCGTGCGTCCTCGCTGACCGACGGATGGTCGTTCAGGACGCGCGACACCGTGGCGACGGACACCCCCGCCTCGGCGGCGACGTCCTTGATGCTCGCCATCGCCGCACCACCTCCTCGTGGCTCGAACCGCACGCCGTGGAATCGATTACATCGGCGTGTACGGAGGATTGGAATCGATTACACGCCGATTAATCAAGCCCTCAACCAGAAGTCGAGACCGGATCGTGACCCGGCAGGCCGGGGTCGAGCTGACACCAGACGTACTTCCCGCGAGCCCCGAAGCGGGCCGAGGGTTGCCAGCCCCAGAGGTCCGCGCAGGCCGTGACGAGTCCCAGTCCCCGGCCGTCCTCCTGGAGCAGGTTCCGGTCCTGGCCTTGGTCCAGCGGTCGCGGTGGCCCGGGGGGTGCCGGGTCGGTGTCCCACGCCGCGATCCACACCGCGCCCTCCGGGTGCGCCGCACCCGGAGGGCGGCCGGCCCCTCGGTGTGACGTACGGCGTTGGACACCAGCTCCGTGGCCAGGAGTTCGGCGGTGTCCACGAGACCGATCAGGCCGTGCAGGGTCAGGATCAGGCGCAGGGTGCGACGGCACACGGTCACGGCTCTCACGTCGTTGGGGATGGAGAGGACGTAGTCCCAGGTCTCGTTCTCGGGCATGCGGAATCAACTCCGTGGGGTGGGTGAGGGCTTGCGGGCACGGTGGCTTCGCCGCGGGCGTCATGGCAGGACGGCGCGGTGCACTTCTGTGCGTGTGTGCTTCGTAACTGACGGTAGGACTAATGATTTATACAGTGCAAGCCGATCGCGTAATCTGACACCCGGACGAGTCGCGCCCACGGGCGCATTGGGAGGTGAGAGGTGCCGCTGAGGGCCGAGCCGACGGCGCGTCAGATGCGCCTGGCCGTCGAGTTGCGCAGGCTCCGCGATGCGGCCGGTCTCACGTCGCGTGAAGCGGCTGACCTGCTCGGGGTGACTCCTCCGGTCATCAGCCAGATCGAGTCCGGTATCGCGGGTGTGAGCGAGAAGAGATTGCGCCGCCTGGCGACTCACTACGCGTGTGCGGACGAGGAGTTGATCGGCGCCTTGGTGGCCATGGCGACCGACCGGACGCGTGGCTGGTGGGAGGAATACCGGCGCCGCCTGCCCACGTCGTTCCTGGATCTCGCGGAATTGGAGCACCACGCCCGGTTCCTGCGGGAAGTGGCGATCCTCTATGTGCCGGGCCTGTTGCAGACGGAGGACTACGCGCGGGCGGTCTTCTCCTCCAGGGTGCCGGAACTGACCGGGGAGGAGCTCGAACTCCGCGTACGTCACCGGCTGCACCGGCAGCGGCTCACCGTCCCGTACGAGGTGGTGATCCACGAAGCGGCCCTGCGCATCCGGGTGAGCGACCGCGCGGCTGCCAGGGCGCAACTCGCCAGGATCTTGGGAGCTTCGGAGGCGGACCACGTCAGCGTCCGCGTCATCCCGTTCGACCTGGACGGCTTCGCCGGTGCCGCGAGCGCCATGACGTACGCGGGCGGCGTCGTGCCGAAGCTGGACACCGTCGTACGCGACGGTCCACATGGTGCTGCGTTCATCGACTCCGCAGCCCAACTCGCGGCTTCTCGAACGCTCTTCCATAAGGTTGAGGCCGCGTCGCTCGACCCCAAGCGCTCGCGCGACCTCATCAACCGGCTGGCGAAGGAGCTGTGAGGCAATCCATGGACACCAACTGGCGGAAGTCGTCCTACTCCGGACCTGGCGACGGCGACGCCTGCGTGGAGATAGCCACCACCCCCACCCGCACCGCCGTCCGTGACTCCAAGGACCCCACCCGCGCCGTCCTCACGTTTCCGGCCCCCGCCTTCACCGCGTTCCTGCGCACTCTGCGGTCATCCTCCCGCCGGTAGCGCATGGGCGGCCGGTCCAACCCACCACCTACCGAACGCGAGAGCTGTGAGGCACCCCGTGGACAACTGGCGGAAGTCGTCCTACTCAGGCCCGGACGACGGCAACGCGTGCGTGGAGATAGCCACCACCCCCACCCGCACCGCCGTCCGTGACTCCAAGGACCCCACCCGCGCCGTCCTCACGTTCCCCACGGCCGCCTTCGCCGCTTTCCTGCGCTCGCTTGAGCCGGCCGGCCTTCCACCTCTGGCGCTCTGACCGCATACCTCCGCCCGGCTGGGCGGGTGAGGGCCATAAATGCCGGCCCCCTGGCCGGGGCGTCCGCCTATGCTCGGCTCGTGCAGCCGCTTTCCGACCGCAGCAATCCGTTGATCAGGGCGTTCCCGGCCGAGCTGGCAAGCGATGCCGAGGCGGTTCTGGCGGTGATGCCTGACTCTCGGCTCCAGCTGCACGGCTCGTTCTCGGTCACTGTCGAGGGCCAGCGAATTCTGATTCCCGAACGCCTCTATGCCGACGAGCCGCCGACTGACGCGGTGGCGTCGCTTTCGTCGCGCCAACAGCAGCTTCTGCACTGCCTGTACTCACGGCACTGCGACGGCATGGTCAGGCAGCGCCACTTGGAGAAGGTCGTCGGTTCCACGGAGCCATGGGTCGTCCCCTTCGTCGTGCAGCTGGTCGGCGAGTACGTCCTGGAGCTCTTGGTCGTCATCCGCGACGAGCTCCGTGATCTCGCCGCGCCCGGCACCTGCGGCCACCTCGCATACGGGCAGTTCCTCGTGGACAACCCCGCTTTCTTCGCCCGCACTCAACGGCGGGTCGTGAGCTACTGGAACTGCAACTACCGTCACGCCTACGCGAGTTTCCAGGGTTACCCGGGGTGCACGATTCTCGACCTCCTGCGGTCCGCTGCCTCCGACGCAGCAGGACGTCCCTGGCCCGACCTCGCTCCAGCCGGCGCCAGGGCGGACGGCTACCGCTAGGACTCGCCGACCAGGGGCGCCGTCGGGTCGGACCAGCCCGTGCGATCCCACGCCTAGGAGGCGGCTGACCCGTCCGCGAGCCGGTTGTTGCGGTCGATCTCCGGCATGTGCGTCTCCGCCCAGACCCGCAGAGCGGCGAGCGGTGTTTCGAGGGACAGGCCGAGGTCGGTGAGCCGGTAGTGGACGGCGGGCGGCACGGTGGGTTCCACGCGGCGCGCGACCAGGCCGTCGCGGACCAGGCTCTGCAGGGTGACGGAGAGCATCTTCTGCGAGATGCCCGGGACACGGCGCCGCAGTTCCGCGAAACGGAGCTCGCCCGGGGCCTCCTCGGCCAGGACCTTGACCGCCATGGACGTCCACTTGGTGCCGATGCGGTCGAGCAACTGGCGGGTCGGGCAACGCGGATCGAGCAGGTCACCGCGCTCGCCGGGCCGCCGGCCAGGCCCGCCGGTCTCCGACGTGGTCACCCGGGGCTCACCACCTGAAGGGAAAGTGCCGTCTTGGGCGGGCCAGCCTAGTTCCCTAGCGTGAGCTGGTCACCTTTTCTCACCATCCCTCATCACGCCCCTCACTACGCCTCCCCCCTCATCACCACCCCGGAGCCCTCCATGCCCGAGCTGCGCCGCGTGCCCGCCAACGGTGTCGAACTGAACGTCGCCCTCGCCGGATCGGGCCCGCCCGTCCTGCTGCTGCACGGCTTCCCGCACACCTGGGAGCTGTGGACGGACGTCATGGCCGATCTGTCCGGCCGTTACCGCGTCATCGCGCCGGACCTGCGCGGGTTCGGCGCGAGCAGCCGGGCCGCCTCCGGGTACGACGCGGGCACCCTGGCCGAGGACGCGGCGGCGCTTCTCACCGCGCTCGGCGTGTCCTCGGCCGCGGTGGTGGGCATCGACGCGGGCGCCGCGCCGGCCTTCCTCCTCGCGCTGCGCCGACCCGGTCTCGTCCGGCGGCTGGTCGTCATGGAATCTCTGCTCGGCAGGCTTCCCGGCGCCGAGGACTTCCTCGCCGACGGGCCGCCGTGGTGGTTCGGCTTCCACTCCGCCGCGCCCGGCCTGGCCGAGAGCGTGCTGGAGGGCCACGAGGACGCCTACGTCGACTGGTTCCTGGACGCCGGCACGCTCGGCCACGGGGTGCGCCCCGCCCTCAGGGACGCCTTCGTCCGCGCGTACACCGGCCGTGAAGCGTTGACCTGCGCGTTCTCGTACTACCGGGCCCTGCCCGAGAGCGCGGCACAGATCGAGCGGGCGGTCGCCACGGCCCGCCTGACGGTGCCGACGATGGCGCTGGGCGCCCGGCCTGTCGGTGCCGCGCTGGAACGCCAGCTCCGCCCGTTCGCCGACGCTCTCACCGGCCACGTCATCGAAGACTGCGGCCACATCATCCCGCTGCACCGCCCGCGCGCCCTGCTCGCGCTGCTGCATCCGTTCCTGGCCGGCGAGGACGCGACAGCGGCGTGACGGGTCGGGGGCCGACAGCCGATACACGGCCGGGGCCCCGCCCTGTCACACCCCCCGAGTACCGTCGGACCATGGCTCAGGAGGGGACCCCCGGCGGGGAGCGGCGGCTCGCCACGCTCGAAGGCGTGCTGGAGCGCATCACCTACGCCAACGAGGAGAACGGCTACACCGTCGCCCGCGTCGACACCGGCCGCGGCGCCGGTGACCTGCTCACCGTCGTCGGCGCGCTGCTCGGCGCCCAGGTCGGCGAGTCGCTGCGGATGGAGGGCCGGTGGGGCTCCCACCCGCAGTACGGCAAGCAGTTCCTCGTGGAGAACTACACGACGCTGCTGCCGGCCACCGTCCAGGGCATCCGCCGCTACCTGGGGTCGGGCCTGGTCAAGGGCATCGGACCGGTCTTCGCCGACCGGATCACGCAGCACTTCGGACTGGACACGCTGAAGATCATCGAGGAGGAGCCGAAGCGGCTGATCGAGGTCCCGGGCCTCGGCCCGAAGCGGACCAAGAAGATCGCCGACGCCTGGGAGGAGCAGAAGGCGATCAAGGAGGTCATGCTCTTCCTGCAGACCGTCGAGGTCTCCACCTCCATCGCCGTGCGCATCTACAAGAAGTACGGCGACGCCTCCATCTCGGTCGTCAAGAACCAGCCGTACCGGCTCGCCTCCGACGTCTGGGGCATCGGCTTCCTGACCGCCGACAAGATCGCCACCTCGGTCGGCATCCCGCACGACAGCCCGGAGCGCGTCAAGGCGGGCCTGCAGTACGCCCTGTCCCAGTCGGCCGACCAGGGTCACTGCTACCTGCCCGAGGAGCGGCTGATCGCCGACGCGGTGAAGCTGCTCGGCGTGGACACCGGGCTGGTCATCGAGTGCCTGGCGGAGCTGGCCGGGCCCGGCGAGGACGGCGAGGAGCCGGGCGTGGTCCGCGAGAAGGTGCCGGCCCCCGACGGCGGCGAGCCGGTCACCGCCGTCTACCTGGTCCCCTTCCACCGCGCCGAACTCTCCCTGTCCGCCCAGGTGCTGCGCCTGCTGCGCACCGGCGAGGACCGGATGCCGGCCTTCCGGGACGTCGCCTGGGACCGGGCGCTGACCTGGCTGAAGGGGCGCACGGGCGCGGAGCTCGCGCCCGAGCAGGAGGCCGCGGTGAAGCTGGCGCTCAGCGAGAAGGTGGCGGTGCTGACCGGCGGCCCGGGCTGCGGCAAGTCCTTCACCGTGCGCTCGATCGTGGAGCTGGCCCGCGCCAAGAAGGCGAAGGTGCTGCTGGCCGCGCCCACGGGCCGCGCCGCCAAGCGGCTGGCGGAGCTGACGGGGGCGGAGGCGTCCACCGTGCACCGGCTGCTGGAGCTCAAGCCCGGCGGCGACGCGGCGTACGACCGGGACCGGCCGCTGGACGCCGACCTGGTGGTGGTCGACGAGGCGTCCATGCTGGACCTGCTGCTCGCCAACAAGCTGGTCAAGGCCGTCCCGCCGGGCGCCCACCTGCTGTTCGTGGGGGACGTGGACCAGCTGCCCAGCGTGGGTGCGGGGGAGGTGCTGCGGGACCTGCTCGCCGAGGGCGGCCCCGTGCCCGCGGTGCGCCTCACGCGCGTGTTCCGCCAGGCCCAGCAGTCCGGCGTGGTCACCAACGCCCACCGGATCAACGCCGGGCAGCACCCGGTCACCGACGGCCTGAAGGACTTCTTCCTCTTCGTCGAGGACGACACCGAGGAGGCCGGGCGGCTCACCGTGGACGTCGCGGCCCGGCGCCTGCCGGCCCGGTTCGGGCTCGACCCGCGCCGGGACGTGCAGGTGCTCGCGCCGATGCACCGGGGTCCCGCGGGCGCCGGCACGCTCAACGGGCTGCTCCAGCAGGCCATCACCCCCGGCCGGCCGGACCTGCCCGAGAAGCGGTTCGGCGGCCGGGTGTTCCGCGTCGGCGACAAGGTCACCCAGATCCGCAACAACTACGACAAGGGCGAGAACGGCGTCTTCAACGGCACCGTGGGCGTGGTCACCTCGCTCGACCCGGTCGACCAGCGCCTGACGGTGCTGACCGACGAGGACGAGGAGGTGCCGTACGACTTCGACGAGCTCGACGAACTGGCCCACGCCTACGCGGTGACCATTCACCGCTCGCAGGGCAGTGAATACCCCGCGGTGGTGATCCCGGTCACCACGGGCGCGTGGATGATGCTCCAGCGCAACCTGCTCTACACGGCGGTGACGCGCGCCAAGAAGCTGGTGGTGCTGGTCGGTTCACGCAAGGCGATCGGACAGGCCGTGCGCACGGTGTCGGCCGGCCGCCGCTGCACGGCCCTCGACTTCCGTCTGTCGGGCGCCTGACCGGCGGATCTTCTGTGCCACCCGGGAGACGGCGCAAAAAAATGATCGATCAAACGAGTCGCAAAGGTCACAGAGCACTTCCCCCAGCGGGACCGAGGCGGCAGGATGAGCAAGTTGGCGGCACTGAGTGCCGTCGATAAGCCCAATGGCCGACCCCGAGTGCACTCTCCTGCGCCAAATGGGGGATGGTAGAGACAGTCAGGGCAACCTCGAAGATGAGGCACAACGTCGGTGAGGGAAGACGTGAGCGACAACTCTGTAGTACTGCGGTACGGCGACGACGAGTACACCTACCCGGTGATCGACAGCACCGTCGGTGACAAGGGCTTCGACATCGGGAAGCTGCGCGCCCAGACCGGTCTGGTGACCCTGGACAGCGGGTACGGCAACACCGCCGCCTACAAATCCGCCATCACCTACCTGGACGGCGAGCAGGGCATCCTCCGCTACCGCGGCTACCCGATCGAGCAGCTGGCCGAGCGCTCCACCTTCCTGGAGGTCGCCTACCTGCTGATCAACGGCGAGCTCCCGACGGTCGACGAGCTCTCCTCGTTCAAGAACGAGATCACGCAGCACACCCTGCTGCACGAGGACGTCAAGAACTTCTACAAGGGCTTCCCGCGCGACGCCCACCCGATGGCCATGCTGTCGTCGGTCGTCTCCGCGCTGTCGACGTTCTACCAGGACAGCCACAACCCGTTCGACGAGAAGCAGCGCAACCTCTCGACGATCCGCCTGCTCGCCAAGCTCCCGACGATCGCGGCCTACGCGTACAAGAAGTCGATCGGTCACCCGTTCGTCTACCCGCGCAACGACCTGGGCTACGTCGAGAACTTCCTGCGCATGACCTTCTCGGTCCCGGCGCAGGAGTACGACCTCGACCCGGTCGTCGTCTCCGCCCTGGACAAGCTGCTCATCCTGCACGCCGACCACGAGCAGAACTGTTCGACCTCGACGGTCCGCCTGGTGGGCTCGTCGCAGGCCAACATGTTCGCCTCGATCTCCGCCGGCATCAACGCGCTCTGGGGCCCGCTGCACGGCGGCGCCAACCAGTCCGTGCTGGAGATGCTCGAGGGCATCCGCGACGCGGGCGGCGACGTCGACTCCTTCATCCGCAAGGTGAAGAACAAGGAGGACGGCGTCCGTCTGATGGGCTTCGGCCACCGGGTCTACAAGAACTTCGACCCGCGCGCCAAGATCATCAAGGCGGCGGCGCACGACGTCCTCTCCGCGCTCGGCAAGTCCGACGAGCTGCTGGACATCGCGCTGAAGCTGGAGGAGCACGCGCTCTCCGACGACTACTTCGTCTCGCGCAGCCTCTACCCGAACGTCGACTTCTACACCGGCCTGATCTACCGGGCCATGGGCTTCCCGACCGAGATGTTCACGGTCCTGTTCGCCCTCGGCCGGCTCCCGGGCTGGATCGCGCAGTGGCACGAGATGATCAAGGAGCCGGGTTCCCGCATCGGCCGCCCGCGCCAGATCTACACGGGCGTGGTCGAGCGCGACTTCGTCCCGGTCGAGGAGCGCTGAGCCGCACCGCAGGCCGCCCCGCACAGCAGAAGGCGCCCTGTGTCGCCGGTCCCCCCACGGGCCGACGACCAGGGCGCCTTCCCATGTCCCGGTGCGGATTCCCCCCACGGGATCCGGCCGGGCGTTCGTGGAGACACAGCGCCTGAATCGCTGGTTGAGCTGGTTGATCTGGTTGAGCAAAACGAGCAGAACTCGCCGTACTGCGGGTATGCGGTTGTGGTCGATCGGTGATGCGGTGTGCGGTCTGCCGGGACAGCGCACGCTGGGAGGGCCGCTCAAAGCTTCCCGGTGTACGTGCCCCGGCAACGCACCTCTGGAGAAGTCCCCCAAGACATCCCCAGATGCCAGTCCGCGCCCCCCAAGACGCTTTCTGACATCGCCAACTTAGACCTTCGAACCCCTTCGATGGTTACGTTCGCATCACTGTGATCTGTGTCTCTTGCATATGTCCGTTACCTGCGCAAGGGCCCCAAACGGCGATCGGCGCCCCTGTCGTAAGGATGATGCGCGAGCCTTGTGAAGAGCTTATGTGAGGCTTGCGTCTCAGCGGAAGGCCCGCAGGCGCAGGCTGTTGCTCACCACGAACACCGACGAGAAGGCCATGGCGGCCCCCGCGATCATCGGGTTGAGCAGCCCGAGCGCGGCGAGCGGCAGCGCGGCGACGTTGTATCCGAAGGCCCACACGAGGTTGCCCTTGATCGTGGCCAGGGTCCGCCGGGCGAGGCGGATCGCGTCGGCGGCCACGCGCAGGTCCCCGCGGACGAGGGTGAGGTCGCCGGCCTCGATCGCCGCGTCGGTGCCGGTGCCGAGGGCGAGTCCGAGGTCGGCCTGGGCGAGCGCGGCCGCGTCGTTGACGCCGTCGCCGACCATGGCGACGGTGCGCCCCTCGCCCTGCAGCCTGCGGACGACGGCGACCTTGTCCTCGGGCAGCACCTCGGCGATCACCTCGTCGATGCCGACGTCGGCGGCCACGGCCTCGGCGACGGTGCGGTTGTCGCCGGTGAGCAGCACGGGCGTGAGACCGAGCGCGCGCAGCCGCCGCACCGCCTCGGCGCTCGTGTCCTTCACCGCGTCCGCGACCGCGAGCACCCCGCGCGCGTGCCCGTCCCAGCCGACCACCACGGCCGTACGGCCGCTGCGCTGGGCCTCGTCGCGGACGCGGGCCAGGTCGTCCGGCAGGGTGGCGAACAGCCGCCCCACGGCGACCTCGTGGCCCTCCACGCGCCCGCGGACGCCCCGCCCGGGCACGTTCTCGAAGTGCTCCACCGGGGGCAGCTCGTCGGCCTCTTCGAGGGCCCCGGCGGCCACCGCGCGGGCGACCGGGTGCTCGGAGGCGTGCTCCAGGGCGCCCGCGAGCCGCAGCAGCTCCTTCTCGTCGGTGCCGTCGGCGGCGTACACCTCCTGGAGCGTCATCCGGCCGGTGGTGACGGTGCCGGTCTTGTCGAGGACGACCGTGTCCACGCGGCGGGTGGACTCCAGCACCTCGGGGCCCTTGATGAGGATGCCGAGCTGCGCGCCGCGCCCGGTGCCGACCATGAGCGCGGTCGGTGTGGCCAGGCCCAGCGCGCAGGGGCAGGCGATGATCAGCACCGCGACGGCCGCGGTGAACGCGGCGGCGGTGTCGCCGGTGACGCCCAGCCAGCCGCCGAAGGTGGCGGCCGCGATCAGCAGCACCACCGGGACGAACACCCCGGCGACCCGGTCGGCCAGCCGCTGCACCTCGGCCTTGCCGTTCTGCGCCTCCTCGACGAGCGCGGCCATCCGGGCCAGCCGGGTGTCGGCGCCGATCCGGGTGGCCTCGACGACCAGCCGGCCGCCGGCGTTCACGGTGGCCCCGGTGACGGCGTCGCCCGGGCCCACGTCCACCGGTACCGACTCGCCGGTCAGCATCGACGCGTCGACCGCGCCGGCGCCCTCCACGACCGTCCCGTCGGTGGCGATCTTCTCCCCGGGCCGTACGACGAACCGGTCCCCGACCGCCAGCCGGTCCACCGGGACGCGCGTCTCCCGCCCGCCGCGCAGGACGGCCACGTCCTTGGCGCCCAGCTCCATCAGCGCCCGCAGGGCCGCGCCCGCCCGCCGCTTGGAGCGGGCCTCCAGGTACCGGCCGAGCAGGATGAACGCGGTGACGCCGGCGGCGACCTCCAGGTACAGGGTGGAGGCGCCGTCCGCGCGCGAGACGGTCAGCCGGAACGGGTGCCGCATCCCCGGCATGCCCGCGTCGCCCAGGAACAGCGCCCACAGCGACCAGCCGAACGCGGCGAGCGTGCCGACCGAGACGAGCGTGTCCATGGTCGAGGCGCCGTGCCGCAGGTTCGTCCAGGCGGCCCGGTGGAACGGCAGGCCGCCCCACACGACCACGGGCGCGGCGAGGGTCAGCGACAGCCACTGCCAGTTGTCGAACTGCAGGGCGGGCACCATCGCGAGCAGCACCACGGGCGCCGCGAGCAGCGCGCTGACGACGAGGCGCCCGCGCAGCGCGGTCAGCTCCGGGTCGGCGTCCCGCGCGTCCGCGCTCCCGCCCCGCGGCTCCTGGCGTACCGGCTCCTCGGCGGTGTAGCCGGTCTTCACCACGGTCGCTATCAGGTCGGCGACCTCGACGCCCTCCGGGTACGTCACCCGCGCCTTCTCCGTCGCGTAGTTGACGGTGGCGGTGACGCCCTCCATGCGGTTGAGCTTCTTCTCGACGCGGGCCGCGCAGGAGGCGCAGGTCATCCCGCCGATGAGCAGCTCGACCTCCGCCGTGCGCGCGGTGGTGGGCGTCGTGGTGCTGGACATGTCCGTACTCCGAGACTCCGGGGATGCGCGGGTGGTCGAAAGCCCGACGGGCCGTACGGGACCAGTGTGATCCGGTCGGTACGGCCCGTGCGGTGGGGGTCGGGTCGGACCCGACCCGGTGTGGGGTCAGGCGCGGCCGGCCAGCTCGAAGCCGGCCTCGTCGACGGCGGCGCGCACGGCCTCCTCGTCGAGCGGGGCGGCGGACACGACCGTGACCTCACCGGTCGAGGCCACGGCCTTGACCGAGCTGACGCCGGGGAGCTGGGAGATCTCGCCGGAGACGGCGCCCTCGCAGTGGCCGCAGCTCATGCCGCTCACCTGGTAGACGGTGGTGACGGAACCCGGGGTGTCGGTGTGGGCGGTCATGTCGTTGCTCCTCGTCGAGGCGTGGGTGGTGCGGGGGACCCGTGGGGGGCCCTTCCGCTTCCCGAGGTTATACCCCCAGGGGGTATTTCTCAAAGACGGACGGGCCGGGTGGGCGCGTCCTTGTCTCCATGCGTCGGTGTGCGGGTGCCCGGGGGAGCCGCCCTCGGTCAGGCGCCGGCCCGCGCGGGGGTGCCGAGGCGGGCGCCGACGAGCGGTTCGAGGTAGCGGACCAGGGCGTTCTTCAGCTCCTGCACGTACGCCTCGCGCTCGGCGCCCGCATGGCCCAGGACCAGCTCCAGGCCCGCCTTGTACATGCCGAGGCACATCTGGGCGGTGCGGGCCAGGTCGGCGGGGTCGGCGGTGTCCGGCAGCAGGGAGGAGAGCAGGTCCGTGACCCGGGCCAGCAGCGTGGCGTGCAGGGCGTCGTGCTCCTCGCTGATCCGGCCGGGGATGTCGGGGCCGTGCATCAGCGCGAAGAACACCGGGTGGTCGCAGTTGAAGGCGATGAACCGGTCGACCGCCGCGCCGACCGCCTCCTCCAGCGGGGTCGCCGGGTCCACCGGCGCGAGCGCCTCGCCGTACGTCTCGCGCATCCGGTGCATCAGGCGGTCGCCCAGCTCGATCGCGATCGCTTCCTTGTTCGGGAAGAACTGGTAGAGCGTGCCCGGCGAGACGCCGGCCTCTCGGGCGATGGCGTTGGTGCTGGCGGCCGTGTAGCCGGTGGTGCAGAAGACGTGCGCGGCGGCTTCGAGCAACTGGGCGATACGGCGCTCGCCGCGGGCCTGGCGGCGGCGCGGCTGCTCCTTCTCCTGGGCCTGCTCCTGGCGGTCGGACCCGGGTGTGTCGGGTGCGAGCTCCTGGTTGTCGGGCACGAGTGATCCCCAGCTCTCCGAATGTCATTGACAAACGCGAGTGGTCGCTCGCATTCTGGTTCCGGATGAAACGCGAGCGATCTCTCGTGTTTGTTGCTTCATGGTGCCATGGTGAAGGGGACATCGCCCGATGACCGAAGTCAAGAAGCCCCCGCAGGCCCGGGGCTGGACGCTCCCCCACGCTCGACGTCGCTCGCGCGGGTGGACTGCCCTCCTGACCGCCCGCCCGAGGCTGTCGCTGCTGGTCGCGCTGGTGCTGACGGTGCTCGCCGTGCTCGCGGGCAGCGGGGTCGCCGACCGCCTCGGCAGCGGCGGCTGGGAGGACCCGGACGCCCAGTCCACCTACGCCACCAAGGCCCTGGAGCGCGCCTTCCCGGCCTCCCAGCCGAACCTGCTGCTCCTCGTCGACGCCGGCACCGCCTCCGTGGACGACCCGCAGGTCGCCGCCGAGGCCGACCGGCTCACGGCCCGGCTGGCCGCCGAACCGGGCGTCGTCGGCGTCGGCTCGTACTGGCGCGCCGACCGCGCGTCCGCCGCCGGGCTGCGCGCCGAGGACGGCCACGAGGCGCTGATCGCCGCCCGCATCACCGGCGACGAGAAGACCATGGGCGAGACCCTCGACCGCATCGCCCCCGCCTACCGCGGCGACCACGGCCCCGTGACGGTGAAGGTCGGCGGCATGGTCGCCGTGCGGCACGAGATGCAGACGATCATCCAGGAGGACCTCACCCGCGCCGAGATGATCGCCCTGCCGATCACCTTGATCCTGCTGGTCATGGTCTTCGGCAGTGCGATCGCCGCCCTGCTGCCCCTCGGCATCGGCATCGTCGCCATCCTCGGCACCAACGCCGTCCTCAGTGGCCTCGCGGAGTTCACCGACGTCTCGATCTTCGCGATGAACCTCACCACCGCCCTGGGACTCGGCCTCGCGATCGACTACGCCCTGTTCATCGTCCGGCGCTTCCGTGAGGAACTGGCCGGCCACGGCGACCCCCTGCGGGCCGTCGCCACCACCCTGCGCACCGCCGGACGCACGGTGCTCTTCTCGGCCCTCACCGTCGCCGTCTCGCTGGCCGCGATGCTGGTCTTCCCGCAGTACTTCCTGCGCTCCTTCGCCTACGCCGGCATCGCCGTGGTCCTGCTGGCCGCCGCGGCCGCCCTGGTGCTGCTCCCCGCGGCGCTGGTCCTGCTCGGCCACCGTGTCGACTCCCTGGACCTGCGCCGGGTGCTGCGCCGCGGCCGTCCCGCGAAGGCCCCCGGCGAGGAGGGCACGGCCTGGGCGCGGGCCGCCACCCTGGTCATGCGCCGCGCCCCGCTCTTCGCCGTCGCCACCACCACCGTGCTCATCGTCCTCGGACTGCCCTTCCTGGGCGTGAAGTTCGGCACCGCCGACGACCGCCAACTACCGGCCTCCGCCGAGTCGCACGTCGTGCAGCAGCACATCAGGGACGGCTTCCCCGGCAGCCCCGGCGGCGGCCTCGAGGTCCTCGCCGAGGGCAGGGCGACCTCCGCGCAGTACGCGGCCTACAAGGCACGCGTGGAGCGCCTGCCCGAGGTGACCCGGGTCGAGGGCCCCCTGGTCGAGGGCGACACCGCCTACTTCACGGTCCAGCCCCGGGGCGAGGCGGTCGGTGACGCCGCCCAGCGGCTGGTCGGCGACCTGCGCGCCACCGAGGCGCCCTTCACCACCAAGGTGACCGGCACCGCGGCCGTCCTGGTCGACTCCAAGCACGCGATAGCCGAACGCCTGCCCTGGGCGGCCGCGTTCATCACGATCGTCACCCTGCTGCTGGTCTTCCTGCTCACCGGGAGCGTGCTGATACCCCTGCAGGCGGTGCTGCTCAACGCGCTCAGCCTCACGGCGATGTTCGGCGCGGTGGTCTGGGTCTTCCAGGACGGCCACCTGTCCGGCGCCCTGGGCTTCACCAGCCCCGGCTCCATCGAGACCACCCTGCCGGTGCTGATGTTCTGCGTGGCCTTCGGCCTCTCCATGGACTACGGCGTGTTCCTGCTCTCCCGCATCAAGGAGGAGTACGACCGCACCGGGGACCACGCCGGTGCGGTGCGCCTGGGCCTGCAGCGCACGGGCGGCCTGATCACGGCGGCGGCGGTCATCCTGGCGGTGGTGATGGTCGCCATCGGCACCTCCCGGGTCACCAACACCAAGATGCTCGGCCTGGGCATCGCCCTCGCGGTCCTCATGGACGCGATGGTGGTCCGCAGCCTCCTGGTCCCGGCGATCATGCGCCTCACCGGCCGCGCCACGTGGTGGGCCCCGGCCCCCCTGCGCCGCTTCCACACCCGCTTCGGCCTCAGCGAGGCGGAACCGGGGGAGACCCGGACGAGCGGCTCCGCCGGGCCGGCCGGGCAGACGACCGGGAGCGCGGACACCGACGGAACGGCGGCCGGGACCACCGAGGAACGGGACCCGGTGAACACCGGAGGCTGACCCCGGCCCCCCGGCCCCCCGGGCCACCGGCCCCCCGGGCCACCGGGCCCCCGGGCCACCGGCCCCCCGGGCCACCGGGCCCCCGGCCCTCCACCCGCCTGGGGCCCCTTGCCTCCGCCGCCGCGCCCCGGTCAGCGATGATCTGCGGACACGGGACGACGTGCGTGGCCGAGAGGAGCCGGGGATGCGGGCTGTGGTGTTCGAGCGGTACGGGGAGCCGGCCGAGGTGCGGGAGGTGCCCGACCCCCGGCCCGCCGAACACGGCGTGGTCGTGCGGGTCGAGGCGACCGGGCTGTGCCGCAGCGACTGGCACGGCTGGATGGGCCACGACCCGGACATCACCCTCCCGCACGTCCCGGGGCACGAACTCGCGGGCGTGGTCGAGGAGGCGGGCGCCCGGGTCACCGGCTGGCGGCCCGGGGACCGGGTGACGGTGCCGTTCGTGTGCGGCTGCGGCAGTTGCCCGTCCTGCGCGGCCGGCGACCACCAGGTGTGCGAGCGCCAGACCCAGCCCGGCTTCACCCACTGGGGCTCCTTCGCCCAGTACGTGGCCCTGGACCACGCCGACGTGAACCTGGTCGCCGTCCCGGACGACCTGTCGTACGCGACGGCGGCCTCGCTGGGGTGCCGGTTCGCCACCGCGTTCCGGGCCGTGGTGCAGCAGGGCCGGGTCGCGGCGGGGGAGTGGGTCGCGGTGCACGGCTGCGGCGGGGTGGGGCTGAGCGCGGTGATGATCGCGGCGGCCTCCGGGGCGCGGGTGGTCGCGGTGGACGTCTCGCCGAAGGCGCTGGAGCTGGCGCGTGCCTTCGGCGCGGCGCACTGCGTGGACGGGGCGGCGGCACCGGACACCGCGGCCGCCGTCCGTGAGGTGACCGGCGGCGGGGCCCACCTCTCCCTGGACGCGCTCGGCTCGCCCGCGACCTGCGCCGCGTCGGTGGCCGGCCTGCGTCGCCGGGGCCGGCACGTCCAGGTGGGCCTGCTCCCCTCGGCCGACGGCACGACTCCCGTCCCGATGGCCCGCGCGATCGCCCTGGAACTGGAGATCCTGGGCAGCCACGGCATGGCCGCGCACACCTACCCGGCGATGCTGGAGGCGGTCCGCGCGGGGGCACTGCGCCCCGACCTGCTGGTGACGTCGACGATCACCCTGGACGCCGTACCCGCCGCGCTGGCCGCGATGGGGACGGCGCCCGGAGCGGGAGTGACCGTCATCGAGCCCTGGAGCTGACGGACGCACCGGGACGGCCCTGAGCCGCCAGGTCGCGCGGGACCCGGGGCAGGGCCGTCCCGTGGCGGCCGGCGGGGTCAGCCCTCCCTGCGCCCCCGGTTGCTCGGGCGGGAGGCGACCCACGCCCGGACGGTGTCGGCGTACCAGTAGGGTTTGCCGCCCTCCACGTGGTCGGGTGGGGGCAGCAGGCCGTGTTTGCGGTAGGACCGCACGGTGTCCGGCTGGACCCGGATGTGTGCCGCGATCTCCTTGTAGGACCAGAGCCTTCGGTCGCTCATGAGTCGCACCTCCCTGCGTGCGCGGGCGGCGGCCGGGCGGCCGCCGGGGGGAGCCCGGCGCAGCGCCGTGGATCACCCGGCGGTGATCACGACGTTCGTGCCCGGTGAACGACCCTCGGTGACCGCTCGCAAGCACCTGTTGACACGCGGTGACACAAGACCCGCGTTCGCGCGACACTTGTGACAGAAGCGGGGTGTTTGTGACGCGAGCGTCACTCCGGTCCGCAGGACCGGCAAGGGGCGCGGGGAACTGCGCGACCGTCCCACACACACCCGCACCCGGCACCGCACAGCACCCGGCACCCCCTGACCCGCCCCGCCCGACCGCCGGAGACCTACGCCCCGCAGGACCGCAGGAACGCCCGCGTCCGTACCGCGATCGGCAGCGGGCGGTCCGGCTCGCACGGGTACATGTCCTGCTCCACGATCGCGAACAGGTCCACGTCCAGCCGCTGCGCGGCCTCCAGCACCGGCCCCAGCTCCGGCACCCCCGACGGCGGTTCGCACATCACGCCCTGGGCGACGGCCGGCCCGAACGGCGTCCCCTTGGCCCGCACGTCGGCCAGGACCTCCGGGTCGACCTGCTTGAGGTGCAGGTAGCCGATGCGCTCGCCGTAGGTCTCGATGAGCTTGACGCTGTCGCCGCCGCAGTACGCGTAGTGCCCGGTGTCCAGGCACAGCGACACGAGGTCGGGGTCGGTGCCGTCGAGGAGGCGGACGACGTTCTCCTCGGTGTCGACGTGGGTGTCCGCGTGCGGGTGGACCACGATCCGCAGCCCGTACCGCTCGCGCACCTCCCGCCCCAGCCGCTCGGTCAGCGAGGTGAGGTCGCGCCACTGCCCGGGCGTCAGCGTGGACGGCTCCAGCACCTCGCCCGTCTTGTCGTCGCGCCAGAAGGACGGGATGACCACGAGGTGGGACGCGCCCATCGCCCGGGTCAGCGCCGCGATGTCCGCGACGTGCGCCCAGGTCTTCTCCCAGACCGCCTCGCCGTGGTGCAGCCCGGTGAAGACCGTGCCGGCCGACACCTTCAGGCCACGCCGGGCGGTCTCCTCGGTCAGGACGGCGGGGTCGGTCGGCAGGTACCCGTACGGGCCCAGCTCGATCCACTCGTAGCCGGACTGCGCCACCTCGTCGAGGAAGCGCTGCCAGGGCACCTGCGCGGGGTCGTCCGGGAACCAGACGCCCCAGCTGTCGGGGGCCGAACCGATCCGGATGCGGGACAGCGAGGGCTGCGGTGACAACGGCGTCATGGCCGTCAGCGTGCGGTCTTCCCCCAGGGGTGTCAAGGGCTGGTCCGAATGTCTGGACAAAACATTGACAGGGCTCGGTGGGCGGGGCTAGAAAGCCGTGAGAGCCGGTACGGGGTACACCCCCGAAAACCACCCGGCCACGGACCGGGAGCGTCCTGACGTGAAGGGAACTCGATGGCGTACGACCTGATCACCATGGGGCGGATCGGGGTGGACCTCTATCCGCTGCAGACGGGTGTCCCGCTCCCGCAGGTCACGTCCTTCGGGAAGTTCCTGGGCGGCTCGGCGACCAACGTCGCGGTGGCCGCGGCGCGCCTCGGACGCGAGGTGGCCGTCATCACCCGCACCGGCGACGACCCCTTCGGCACGTACCTGCACGAGGCCCTGCGCGGCTTCGGCGTCGACGACCGCTGGGTCACCGCGGTGCCCGGGCTGCCCACCCCGGTGACGTTCTGCGAGGTCTTCCCGCCGGACGACTTCCCGCTGTACTTCTACCGGCAGCCCAAGGCCCCCGACCTGGAGATCGACGCCCACGACCTCGACCTGGACGCCGTCCGCGACACCCGCGTCTTCTGGGTGACCGGCACCGGCCTGAGCGAGGAACCGAGCCGTACGGCGACGCTGGCCGCGCTCGCCCACCGCGCCCGGTCCGGCACGACGGTCTTCGACCTCGACTGGCGGCCCATGTTCTGGCGGGACCCGGAGTCGGCCTGCCCCTTCTACGCCGAGGCACTGCGCCACACCACCGTCGCCGTCGGCAACCTCGACGAGGTCGAGGTGGCCACCGGGGTGCGCGAACCGCACGCCGCCGCCCGCGCCCTGCTGGACGCCGGCGTCGAGCTCGCCGTGGTCAAGCAGGGACCCAAGGGTGTCCTGGCCGTCAGCCGTACGGGTGAGTCCGCCGAGGTGCCGCCGCTGCCGGTGACCGTGCTCAACGGCCTCGGCGCGGGCGACGCGTTCGGCGGCTCCCTCTGCCACGGCCTGCTCGCGGGCTGGGACCTGGAGAAGACCATGCGCCACGCCAACGCGGCGGGGGCCATCGTGGCCTCCCGCCTGGAGTGCTCCTCGGCGATGCCCACCGCCGGCGAGATCGAGGCCGCGGTCGCGGCGGGAGCGGTGCTGTGAGGGCCGGCCGCGTGGAGGGCGCCACCCCGGGCCACGCGTCCACGGCCTCCGCCGCCGCCCCCGCCTCCAGCCCCGCCTCTCCCTCCACCCCCAGCCCGCCCACCGCCCCCTCCACCGCGCCCGGCATCCCCCCGGTGGACGTCGCCGAGCTGGTCCGGCTGCGCACCCGGCACCCCGAGGCGATCGCGGAGGCCGCCGCCCGCCGCACCCGGCGTCCGCTGCTCGGCCCGTCCGGGCGGCTGATGATCCTGGCCGCCGACCACCCGGCCCGCGGCGCCCTCGGTGTCGGCGGCCGGAAGTTCGCCATGGCCAACCGGGCCGACCTGCTGGGACGGCTGTGCCTGGCGCTGTCCCGCCCCGGTGTGGACGGCGTCCTCGCGACCGCCGATATCCTGGACGACCTGCTGCTGCTCGGCGCGCTGGACGGCAAGGTCGTGATGGGCTCGATGAACCGGGGCGGCCTGCAAGGGGCCTCGTTCGAACTGGACGACCGCTTCACCGGCCACCGCCCCGAGGACCTCGCGCGCCTCGGCTTCGACGCGGGCAAGCTGCTGCTGCGCATCGACTACGACGACCCGGGCTCGCTGAACACCCTGGAGTCCACCGCCCGGGCCGTCGACGAGATGGCCGCGCGCCGACTGCCGCTGTTCGTCGAGCCGTTCATCAGCCGGCGCGGCCCGGACGGCAGGCTGCGCAACGACCTGTCGGCCGAGGCCGTCACCCGGTCCATCGCCATCGCCTCGGGCCTGGGCGGCAGTTCGGCGTACACCTGGCTGAAGGTGCCGGTCACCGAGGACCCGGACGACATGGCCGAGGTGATGGCGGCCTCGACGCTGCCCGCCGTCCTCCTGGGCGGCGACATAGGGGACGCCGCCGGGAACCAGGCCGCCGCCTACGAGAAGTGGCGCGGCGCGCTGCACCTGCCGACCGTGCGCGGCCTGGTCGTGGGCCGTTCGCTGCTGTACCCGGCCGACGGGGACGTGGCCGCCGCCGTGGACACCGCCGTAGGACTGCTGTGAGGGCCGTATGAGCACAGGGCTGTATCTTCCGCGCGGCAGTGCCGCCGACGGGCACTACGCGCTCGACGTCGGCCCGGAGCGGGCCGGCTGGTCGCACAGCGCGCTGCGGGTCGTGGAGCTGGAGCCGGGGGGTACCCACACCTTCACCAGCGGGGACAGCGAGTGGATCGTGCTTCCGCTGCGGGGCGGCTGTACGGTGCGCACAGACGGCCACGAGTTCCAACTCCTGGGCCGGGACAGCGTGTTCGCCGGAGTCTCGGACTTCGCGTACGTGCCCCGGGACGCCCAGGCCCAGATCGCCTCCGGCGCGGGAGGCCGCTTCGCCCTGGCAGGAGCGAAGTGCGAGCGACGACTCCCCGCCCGCTACGGCCCCGCGCCGGAGGTTCCCGTCGAGCGGCGGGGCAGCGGCACCTGCGAGCGGCACGTCCGCAACTTCGCCTCCGCGGACGCCTTCGACTGCGACAAGCTGATCGCGGTCGAGGTGGTCACGCCCGGCGGCAACTGGTCGTCGTACCCGCCGCACAAGCACGACGAGGACCGGCCCGGCGAGGAGTCGCGGCTGGAGGAGATCTACTACTTCGAGATCGACGGCCCGGGCGGCTTCGGCTACCAGCG
This sequence comes from Streptomyces galbus, assembly GCF_005280195.1. Taxonomy (GTDB): domain Bacteria; phylum Actinomycetota; class Actinomycetes; order Streptomycetales; family Streptomycetaceae; genus Streptomyces; species Streptomyces galbus. Next base: position 33,107 of record NZ_SZPR01000001.1, read on the forward strand.
CGTGTTCCCCTCCCGCGAGGGCGGCGCCGACGTCCTGGCCGAGGTCCGCTCCGGCGACGCGGTCCTCGTCCCCGACGGCTGGCACGGCCCGTCGATCGCGCAGCCCGGCCACGACATGTACTACCTGAACGTCATGGCGGGTCCCGGCGCCACCCGCGAGTGGCGGATCTGCTTCCACCCGGACCACACGGAGGGGTACCGATGACCACCCGTCTGACCGTCGCGCAAGCGCTGGTCCGCTTCCTCGCCGCGCAGTACACCGAACGCGACGGCGAACGCCGCCGGCTGATCGGCGCCACCTGGGGCATCTTCGGCCACGGCAACGTCGCCGGCCTCGGCCAGGCGCTGGTGGAGTACGCCGACGTGATGCCGTACCACCAGGGCCGCAACGAGCAGTCGATGGTGCACGCGGCCGTCGGCTACGCCCGCCAGTCGAACCGGCTGTCCACCCACGCGGTGACGACGTCGATCGGCCCGGGCGCGACCAACCTGGTCACCGGTGCGGCCCTCGCCACCATCAACCACCTGCCCGTCCTCCTGCTGCCCGGCGACATCTTCGCGACCCGCCCGGCCGACCCCGTGCTCCAGCAGCTCGAGGTGCCGTACGCGGGGGACGTGTCGGTCAACGACGCCCTGCGCCCGGTGTCGCGCTACTTCGACCGGGTCGTGCGGCCCGAGGCCCTGATCCCGGCGGCCCTGCAGGCCGTGCGGGTGCTGACCGACCCGGTGGAGACGGGCGCGGTCACCCTCGCCCTGCCGCAGGACGTGCAGGCCGAGGCGTACGACTGGCCGGACGACTTCTTCGCCGAGCGGACCTGGACGGTGCGCCGCCCGGGCGCCGACCCGGCCGAGCTGGCCGAGGCGGTGCGGGCCCTGCGTGCCGCGCGGCGGCCGCTGGTCGTCGCGGGCGGCGGGGTCCACCACAGCCGCGCCGAGGAGGCGCTCGCCGCCTTCGCGGGCGCCACCGGCATCCCGGTCGCCTCCACCCAGGCCGGCAAGGGCTCGCTGCGGTACGACCACCCGCAGGACGTCGGCGGCATCGGGCACACCGGCACCGCGACCGCCGACGAACTCGCCCGCACCGCCGACCTGGTGATCGGCGTCGGCACCCGCTGGACCGACTTCACCACCGCCTCCGGCACCCTCTTCGCCCACCCGGACGTGCGCTTCCTCAACCTCAACATCGCCCCGGTCGACGGCCACAAGCTCTCCGGGACCCCGCTGGTCGCGGACGCCCGCAGCGGCCTGGAGGCGCTGACCGAGGCGCTCCTGGTGCACGGCCACCGGGTCGCCGACTCCTACGCCGCCGAGTACACCGAGGACAAGGCGCGGTGGGAGCAGCGCGTCGACGCCTGCTACGCGGCCGAGGAGCCGGACGTACGCCCCACGCAGCCGCAGGTGCTCGGCGCGTTGGACGCGCTCGTGGACGAGTCGGACGTCGTGATCAACGCGGCCGGCTCGCTCCCCGGCGACCTGCACAAGCTGTGGCGGGCGCGCTCGCGGGACCAGTACCACCTGGAGTACGGCTACTCCTGCATGGGCTACGAGATCCCGGCCGCGATCGGCGTGAAGCTGGCCGCCCCCGAGCGGAACGTGTGGGCGCTGGTCGGCGACGGCACGTACCTGATGATGCCGACGGAGATCGTCACGGCCGTGCAGGAGGGCGTCGCGATCAAGGTGCTGCTCCTGCAGAACCACGGCTACGCCTCCATCGGCGGGCTGTCGGAGGAGACCGGCGGCGAGCGCTACGGCACCGCCTACCGCTACCGGGCGGCCGACGGCACCTTCACCGGGGAGCCGCTGCCCGTCGACCTCGCCGCCAACGCCGCCAGCCTCGGCATGCGGGTGCTGCGCGCGCGTACCGTCCGCGACCTGCGCGCGGCGCTGGCCGAGGCGCGCGCCGCCGACACTCCCACTTGTGTCTACGTGGAGACCGAAACGGCAGACACTGTGTCGGGCGCGCCTCCGGCGCAGGCCTGGTGGGATGTTCCTGTGGCCGCGACCGCGACCCGACCGTCGGCGGTCAAGGCCCGTGAGCTGTACGAACGGCACGTCTCGACCCGACGCCGCCATCTGTGAAGGAGCAACTGGGCATGACGAAGATCGTCAACCACTGGATCGGCGGCAAGTCCGTCGACGGCGCGTCGGGCACGTTCGGGCCGGTCACCGACCCGGCGACCGGCGCGGTCACCACCAAGGTCGCCTTCGCGAGCGTCGACGAGGTGGACGCCGCCGTCGCGGCCGCGAAGGACGCCTTCGCGACCTGGGGCCAGTCCTCGCTGGCCCGGCGCACCGAGATCCTGTTCCGGTTCCGGGCGCTGCTGGACGCCCACCGCGACGAGATCGCCGAGCTGATCACCGCCGAGCACGGCAAGGTGCACTCGGACGCGCTCGGCGAGGTGGCCCGCGGCCTGGAGATCGTCGACCTGGCCTGCGGCATCAGCGTGCAGCTGAAGGGCGAGCTGTCCACCCAGGTCGCCACCCGCGTGGACGTGGCCGGGATCCGCCAGCCGCTCGGCGTCGTCGCGGGGATCACGCCGTTCAACTTCCCGGCCATGGTGCCGATGTGGATGTTCCCGATCGCGATCGCGTGCGGCAACACCTTCGTGCTGAAGCCGTCCGAGAAGGACCCGTCGGCGTCGGTGCGCCTCGCCGAGCTGCTCGCCGAGGCCGGGCTGCCGGACGGCGTGTTCAACGTGGTGCACGGCGACAAGGTGGCCGTCGACCGGCTCCTGGAGCACCCGGACGTCAAGGCGGTGTCGTTCGTCGGCTCCACCCCGATCGCCCGCTACATCCACACCACCGCCTCCGCCAACGGCAAGCGCGTACAGGCCCTCGGCGGCGCCAAGAACCACATGCTGGTGCTGCCGGACGCCGACCTGGACGCGGCGGCCGACGCGGCCGTCTCGGCGGCCTACGGCTCGGCCGGCGAGCGCTGCATGGCCATCTCCGCCGTGGTCGCCGTCGGCGCGGTCGGCGACGAGCTGGTGCGCCGGATCCGCGAGCGCGCCGAGAAGATCGTCATCGGCCCCGGCAACGACCCGGCCTCCGAGATGGGCCCGCTCATCACCAAGGCCCACCGCGACAAGGTGGCCTCCTACGTCGAGGGCGCGGCGGCCGACGGCGCCGAGGTCGTCCTGGACGGCACCGGCCACACCGTCGAGGGCTTCGAGGACGGCCACTGGATCGGCATCTCGCTGCTGGACAAGGTGCCCACCAGCGCCAAGGCGTACCAGGACGAGATCTTCGGCCCGGTGCTGTGCGTGCTGCGCGTCGACACCTACGAGGAGGGTCTCGCGCTGATCAACGCGTCGCCCTTCGGCAACGGCACCGCGATCTTCACCCGGGACGGCGGCGCGGCCCGCCGCTTCCAGCTCGAGGTCGAGGCCGGCATGGTCGGCGTGAACGTGCCGATCCCGGTGCCCGTCGGCTACCACAGCTTCGGCGGCTGGAAGGACTCGCTCTTCGGCGACCACCACATCTACGGCAACGACGGCACGCACTTCTACACCCGCGGCAAGGTCGTCACCACCCGCTGGCCGGACCCGTCCGAGGCCCCGGCGGGCGTGGACCTGGGCTTCCCGCGCAACCACTGACCCCACGGCGGCGGTGCGCCGCTCCACCCCGCGGGGGAGGAGCGGCGCACCGGCGTGTCACTGGCCGAGCGCCTTGTCCCGCTGCGCCCGGACCTGCTCGGTCAGGTCGGCGGTGTCGGAGGCGGGCGGCGCCGTGATCGGCCGGGTCGCGCCGAACTTCAGGAAGTCGATGGTCACGTCCATGCCCGCGCCGCTCTGCTTGACCCGCACGGGCAGGTCCTTGCCGTCGACCCAGACGTCGTAGGTGACCCTGCCGCCGCCGGCCTGCAGGGCACCCAGGGCTGCCTTCTTCTCGGCCGGGGTCAGCTTCGAGCCGTTGATCTGCTCGGCGCCGACGCTGCCCCGGTAGTGCTCGGCCCTCCGGCCGAGGACCTTCTCCTCGCCGAGGTCCTTCACGTCCTTGGACGCGCCGATGTAGCGCAGGCCCGTGGTCGGGTCGGCGTTGTCGGCGATGTTGTCCGCGCCGGCCTCGCCGACGACGGCGGAGACGTCGATGCGCATCCAGTGCTTGCCCTCGAGCGGGCCGCTCGGCTGCGGGTCGACGCCGTAGTAGTAGGCGCCGTCGACCATCTTGACCTGCGTCGTCGGGTCGTCCTGCACGGACGACATCTGGGCCGCCGCGGTGTCCATCAGGACGTCCATGGCGGCGCCGTCGCCCCAGGAGTAGGTGCCGTTCATGGTGACCGGCCGGCCGCCGGTCGCCGTCAGCGACATCGTCGTGGCGACCTGCGCCGAGCCCGCCTGCGCGGTCCGGTCGGTCGCGCGGGTCAGCGCGGCCATGATCTGGCCGGAGCTCTTCCCGACGGCCGCCCCGGCCTTCCTGCCGGTGTCCTCCGCGGTGTCCTTCGCCGACCCGCCACCGCACGCGGTGGTCGCCACCAGAGCCGCCGTGGCCATGCCCAGCCAGGCAGCCGTGTACCTCGGCCTCATGAGTCCCCCCTGCTGTGAACCGTCTGTGATCTCCGACTGTATCGGGCGCCGCCGGCAACCCCGCGCCCGGATTTTTCGTCCGCGCGCGCTGCGGTTCCCGCACGCCCCAATCCGCCGGGTGTTGCGGCCCCTCCCTGCCGAATGCGCGATCAAAGGCGCCGCCCGCCTACGGATTCCGTAGGTAAACAGCTATTGACGTGGCGGTTTTCGTCGGGGTTCGATGCGGCATCGCCCCACTCATCGGAGGCATCCGCACGAGTCGATCGGAACCGCTTGATGACCGACACGCTCCGCCCCGTCGCCACCCCCGTAGCTCAGGCCCCGGACCAGGGCCCTCAGAAGCTGAAGCGTTCCATCGGCGTCGTCGGCGGCACCCTGCTGACGCTCTCCTGCGTGACCCCCGCCTCCACCCTGTTCGTCGTCGTCCCCGACCTGTTCGGCACGCTCGGCACCGCCACCGCCGTGACCATCGCCATCGGCTCCCTCCTCTGTATCGCCGTGGCGTTCTGTTACTCCGAGCTCGGCACCCTGATCCCCAGCGCCGGCGGCGAGTACGCGATGGTGTCCACGCTGGCCGGACGGCTCGCGGGCTGGCTGGTCTTCGTGCTCTCCCTGCTGGTCGTGATGATCGTCCCGCCGGTGATCGCGATGGGCACGGCGGACTACCTCGCCCCGATCGTCCACCTCGACCCGTCGATGACGGGCGCCGGCGTCATGCTCCTCGCCACCCTCGCCGGCCTGCTCGACCTGCGGGCCAACGCCTGGATCACCGGCATCTTCCTGGTCCTGGAGGTCATCGCGGCCGCCCTCGTCGCGGTGCTCGGCTTCTCCCACGGGCACCGGGGGATGGGCAGCCTGGTGTCGATGGAGGTGGCCGGCGCGGACGGCCACGCGGACACCGTGACGGCCATGCTCGTGGTCTCCGGCCTCGCCATCGCCCTGTTCATCACCCAGGGCTTCTCGACCGCCGTCTACCTCTCCGAGGAGCTGGAGAACCCCCGCCGCTCCGTCGCCCGCACGGTCCTCGCCACCCTCGCCATCTCCTCGGTGATCATCCTGGTCCCGGTCGTCGCGATCACCCTGGGCGCCTCCGACCTCTCCGAGCTGACCGGCGGCGACATCGGCTCCATGGTCACCGCCTGGTCCAACACCGCCGTCGGCACCTTCGTCAGCCTCTGCGTGGCGCTCGCGATCATCAACGCCGGCATCGTCATGGTCATCCAGAACTCCCGCGTCCTGTTCGCCTCCGCCCGCGACAAGGCGTGGCCCGAGCCGGTCAACGCCGTCTTCTCCAAGCTCGGCCGCTTCGGCTCGCCCTGGGTCGCCACGCTCGCCGTCGGCGTCCCCGGCGCGCTGCTCTGCTTCGTCGACCTGGACACCCTGTACGGCGTGACGGGCGTCTCCGTGACCGGCATGTACCTGCTGGTCGCCGTCGCCGCCCTGCTGTCCCGGCGCGGCGCCCACCGCCACACCGCCGCCTGGCGGATGCCGCTGTGGCCCGCCGTGCCGGTGCTGCTGATCGTGGTCCTCGCCTACATCCTCACCCAGCAGGACACCAGCTACCTGCTGTGGACCGGCGGCATCACCGCGGTCGCGACCCTGTACTGGGCGCTGTACCTGCGCCCGCGCAAGGAGACCCGCTGGCTGGTGTCCCTGCCGGAGGACGAGCAGGGCTGAGCCCGCGGGGAAGGGCCGCTCGCGTACCGCGGACGCGGTACGCGACCGCCCCGCCGTACCCCGGTGGGAGGGCCCCCGGATCAGCCCCCGGTCGGCACCGCCCCGGCGGGGGCGGCCCGTACCGTTGACGCATGGATCTTCGACTGCCCCGGCTCCGCGCCCCGCGGCGGCCCCGGCGGCTGGTCGCCGCCGCGGCCGCCGTGGCCGTCCTCGCCGGCGCCGGGACGTGGACGGCCGTGGCGTCGGACGACGCGCCGCCGGTGCACCGCGCCGACCGGGTGCTGCCCGTCGACGGCGTGCGGCTGGACACCTCGTACTTCACGGCCGGCGGCCCGGGGCGCCGCCCGGCCGTCCTGCTCGGCCACGGCTTCGGCGGCAGCAAGGACGACGTCCGCGCCCAGGCCGAGGACCTGGCCCGCGACGGGTACGCGGTGCTCACCTGGTCGGCCCGCGGCTTCGGCCGCTCCACCGGGAAGATCGGCCTGAACGACCCCTCCGGCGAGGTCGCCGACGTCTCGAAGCTGATCGACTGGCTCGCCGAGCAGCCCCAGGTCCGGCTGGACGCGGCCGGGGACCCCCGGGTCGGCGTGACCGGCGCCTCCTACGGCGGGGCGGTCTCCCTGCTGGCCGCCGGGTACGACCACCGCGTCGACGCCGTCGCCCCGGCGATCACCTACTGGAACCTCGCCGACGCGCTGTTCCCCGACGGCGTGTTCAAGAAGCTGTGGGCCGGCGTCTTCTTCAGCACCGGCGGCGGCTGCGCCCGCTTCGAGCCCGCGCTGTGCGCGATGTACCAGCGCGTCGCCCAGTCCGGCACCCCGGACGCCGCGGCCCGCAGGCTCCTCGCCGAGCGCTCGCCGTCCGCCGTCGCCGGCCGCATCGAGGTGCCCACGCTGCTGGTGCAGGGCCAGACCGACTCGCTGTTCACCCTCGCCCAGGCCGACGCCGCCCAGAGGGCGATCTCCGCCAACGGCGCGCCCGTCGACGTCGACTGGATCGCGGGCGGCCACGACGGCGGCGACCTGGAGACCGGCCGCGTCCGGGCCCGCGTCACCTCCTGGTTCGACCGCTACCTCAAGGGCGACGCAAGCGCGAGCACCGGCCCCGCCTTCCGCGTCACCCGCACCGGGGGCGTCGACTCCACCGACGGCGCGGCCCTGCTGCGCGGCGCGAGCGCCGACCACTACCCGGGCCTCCACAGCGGTCCGCGCCCCGTCCCCCTCTCCGGCGGCACCCAGCGCTTCGCCAACCCGGCCGGCGCCACCCCGCCCGCCGTGTCCGCCCTGCCCGGCCTCGGCGGCACGGGCGGCCTCGCCCAGCTCTCCTCCCTCGGCATCGGCGTCTCCCTCGACTTCCCCGGCCAGTACGCCGCCTTCGAGTCCGCGCCGCTCGCCGGCGGCCTGCGCATCACCGGCTCGCCGACGGTCACCGTGCACGTCACGTCGACCAGCGAGGACGCCGTCCTGTTCGCCAAGGTCTACGACGTCGGCGAGGACCGCGCCCGCCCGGTGCTGCCCGCCCAACTGGTCACCCCGGTCCGCGTGACGGGCGCCCGCGCGGGCAAGGACGTCACGCTCACCCTCCCGGCGATCGACCACGCGGTCGAGAAGGGCCACCGCCTGCGCCTGGTCCTCGCCTCCACCGACCTCGCCTACGCCTCCCCGGCCGCCCCCGCCACCTACACCGTGTCCCTGAAGGGCGACCTCGGGGTGCCGACCGCCGCCCGGGTCACCACGGCCGCCGCCCCGCTGCCGTCCTGGGTCTGGTGGCTGCCGCTCACCGGGGCGCTCCTCGCGCTCGGCCTGCTGCTCACCATCCGCCGCCGCACCGCCGCCCCGGCCCCCGACCCCGCCCTGGCCGACGTCCCGCTGCAGATCACCGGCCTGAGCAAGAAGTACGCCAAGGGCGACCGCTACAGCGTGCGCGACCTGTCCTTCCGCGTGGAGAAGGGCCAGGTCCTCGGCCTGCTCGGCCCCAACGGCGCGGGCAAGACCACCACCCTGCGCATGCTGATGGGCCTCATCACGCCCGACGCGGGCGAGATCCGCGTCTTCGGCCATGCGGTCCGCCCCGGCGCACCGGTGCTGTCCCGGGTCGGCGCCTTCGTCGAGGGCGCGGGGTTCCTGCCGCACCTGTCCGGCCGGGAGAACCTGGAGCTGTACTGGCGGGCCACCGGCCGCCCGCCCGCCGACGCCCACCTCGACGAGGCCCTTCGGATCGCCGGCCTCGGCGACGCGCTGGCCCGCGCGGTGCGCACCTACTCCCAGGGCATGCGCCAGCGCCTGGCCATCGCCCAGGCCATGCTGGGCCTGCCCGACCTGCTGATCCTCGACGAGCCGACCAACGGCCTGGACCCGCCCCAGATCCGCGAGATGCGCGAGGTGATGATCCGGTACGCGGCCGGCGGCCGCACGGTGATCGTCTCCAGCCACCTGCTCGCGGAGGTCGAGCAGTCCTGCACCCACCTGGTGGTCATGGACCGCGGCCGGCTCGTCCAGGCGGGCCCGGTCGGCGAGATCGTCGGCGCCGGCGACACCCTCCTGGTCGGCACCGCCGCACCCGTGGAGGACCCGGTGGTGGAGAAGGTCGTCGCGCTGCCCGGCGTCGCCTCGGCCGTGCGCGCCGACGGGGGCCTGCTGGTCCGCCTCGACGCCGACGGCACGGCCCAGCGCCTGGTCGCCGACCTGGTCCGCCTCGACGTGCCCGTGGCGTCGGTCGGCCCGCACCGCCGCCTGGAGGACGCCTTCCTCACCCTGATCGGAGGTTCCGCATGAGCGCCCTCACCGAGGCCGCCTCCGGCTACCGGGCGGGCCGCACCCTGCCGCTGCGCGTCGAGCTGGTCCGCCAGCTCAAGCGGCGCCGCACGCTGGTCATGGCCGGCGTCCTCGCCGTGCTGCCGTTCGTGCTGCTCGTCGCCTTCGCCATCGGCGGCGAACCCGGCGGCCGCAACGGCCAGGTGACCCTCATGGACACGGCCACCGCCTCCGGCGCCAACTTCGCCGCGGTCAACCTGTTCGTCTCCGCGGGCTTCCTGCTGGTGATCCCGGTCGCCCTGTTCTGCGGGGACACGGTGGCCTCGGAGGCGAGCTGGTCGTCGCTGCGCTACCTGCTGGCGGCGCCCGTGCCCCGCGCCCGGCTGCTGTGGTCCAAGCTCGTGGTGGGACTCGCCATGAGCCTGGCCGCGATGGTGCTGCTGCCGCTCGTCGCGCTCGCCGTGGGCACGGCGGCCTACGGCTGGGGCCCGCTCCAGCTCCCCACCGGCGGCGCGCTCGACGCGGGCACCGCCGCCCAGCGTCTGGTCGTGGTGGTGGCGTACGTCTTCGTGTCCCAACTGGTCACCGCCGGGCTCGCCTTCTGGCTGTCCACGCGGACCGACGCCCCGCTCGGCGCGGTCGGCGGCGCGGTCGGGCTGACCATCGTCGGCAACGTCCTGGACGCGGTCACCGCGCTCGGCCACTGGCGCGACTTCCTGCCCGCGCACTGGCAGTTCGCCTGGGCGGACGCCGTCCAGCCCACCCCGGAGTGGTCGGGCATGGTCCAGGGCACCGTCGTCTCGGTCACGTACGCCACCGTCCTGTTCGCCCTGGCCTTCCGGCACTTCGCCCGCAAGGACGTGGTGTCGTAGAAGCCCCCTGAGGGCGGCCCTCCCCGCGGGCCGGTCCGGGACGCCCGTCATGACGGAGGGCGGCCCCCCGGCATCGCCGGCGGACCGCCCTCGGTCGCGCGTCCGTTACTGGCCGTTGGCCGAGAGGATCGACACGTCCTCCAGCAGGTGGGCCAGCGCGCCGTCACGCTTGGTCTGCGTCGAGTTCTCGGTGCACTGCTGGTCCAGGTCGTCCGACAGGATCGGCAGGTCGTTGATCGGGACGATGTTGAGGATCGGGATGGCGACGTCGTTCACGGCGATGCACGGCTTGTTGAAGGAGCCCTGGATCAGCGCCATCTGCGGGCTCATGTACCCGTACGTGGCCGAGTTGCCGAAGCTCTGCGCCGCACCGTTGCCGTTGGCCACGGACGGCCCGGAGTCGTCACCGATCGCCATGGCCTGCGTGGCCGAGGCAGCGGAGGCACCCACGATGGAAGCGGCGATCGCTGCAGTGGCAATAACCTTCTTGATCACTGACCAGTCCTTTCTGATGAAACCCCGTCCACCGGAGCCTCCTGGTCAACTGGGCGGGCGCCGTACGGTTTCTCACGGTCACCCTGTCGGCCGATCGCGAGACAGTTTGTGTGCTGGTCGTTCGTGATGATTTTCCGTCGGTCGGGTGCCCTGCGCCCAACCGGGTGAACACCCGCAACCAATCATCCGGCGCCGGGTTGATGTCGCCGTAGGGCATGCGTCGCTACGAGGAAAGGAACGCGAAGTGCTCAAGAAGGCAATGGTCGCCGCGGCGGCCGCCGTCTCTGTCATCGGTATGTCGGCGGCGGTCGCCCCCCAGGCTCTTGCCATCGGGGACGACTCCGGACCGTCCGTCGCCAACGGGAACGGCGCCTCGACGTCGTTCGGCAACTCGGCGACCAAGGGCGACATGAGCCCGCAGCTGTCGCTGGTCGAGGGCACGCTCAACAAGCCGTGCCTCGCCCTGGAGGACATCCAGGTCCCGATCATCAACATCGTGCCGATCAACGATGTGCCGATCCTGTCGGACGACCTGGACCAGCAGTGCTCCGACAACTCCACCAACGGCAAGCGCGACGGCGCGCTGTCGCACATCCTGGAGGACCTGTCGGTCCTGTCGGCGAACGGCCAGTAGTTTCCGTATCGCAGGCAGTCCGGGCGGCCCGTCGGAGAACCGGCGGGCCGCCCGGCCGCTTTTCCGGAAGAAGCCTTTCTCTTACTGCGATCCGCCGATTATATGGGGGCGTTCGGGTGAATTCGGGGGCGACACGCGTGGGTGGGTTTCCTCGGCTGTCTATGACTCGTTTGCAGCCTGCAGGTCATGGTGCGAGCCTCTCCGGCTGTGCTCGCTCGGTTTCCTACCGTCATTCGATGCATGACCGCAGAGAAGGGAAAGTCATGAAGAAGAGCGCTGCTGTCGTCGCGGGCCTCGTCCTGGCTCTGGGTGGGGCCGCGCCGGCCTTCGCCGACGCCGGTGCCGAAGGGGTGGCCGTCGGTTCTCCCGGTGTCCTGTCGGGCAACGTGATCCAGGTCCCGATCCACGTGCCGATCAACGTCTGCGGCAACACGATCAACATGATCGGTCTGCTGAACCCGGCGTTCGGCAACACCTGCGTCAACGACTGACGACGCCTCACCAGCTCCGGCTGGGTCTGGGCCGGCCTTGGACACGTACCGCGTCTCCGAGGCCGGCTTTTTCCACCTCTCCGAGCAGGAAGACCACGAGATTGCGACAGACCCTGAGCAGGGGAGTGGTCGCGGCGGCGGCCGCGACCGGCATCCTGTCCCTGTGCGGCAGTTCCGCACTCGCCGACACGCAGGCGAACAGCGTCGCCGAGGGATCACCCGGCGTCCTCGCGGGCAACAGCGTCGAGGTCCCCGTCGAGGTCCCGGTGAACGCCTGCGGCAACACCGTCGACCCGGCCGGCGCCCTCAACCCCGCGTTCGCCAACGCCTGCGCCCAAGCGGCCGCGGCACGCTCCACGTCCCGCGGTTCCGACGCCATCGGTGACGCCTGGGGCCGCGACCACCACGACTGGACCCACGGCGTCCCCAGCGTCCCGGACGACACGCCCGAGCCCCAGGACCAGGGCGGCGGCCACGAAGCGTCCGGCGACGCGTCGAGCCATGACTCGGACGACACGTCCACGCAGGCCGCGCAGACCGGCGGTCACGACGCGTCCGGCGGCGACGAGGGCTACGGCTCCCACGACGCCCCCGAGTCCCCGGGCAAGGACCACGAGGGCTCGGGCCACGACGCGGGCTACGGCTCCGACGAGACCCCGAAGTCCCCGGGCAAGGACCACGGCGACTCGGGCTACGGCTCCGACGACTCCGGCTACGGTTCCCCCGGCGACGACCAGGGCCACCCCCCGGCCGGCGGCCACACCCCGCCCGACGAGGACTGCGAGGAGACCCCGCCCGGCGGCGGGGACCACACGCCTCCCGGCGGTGGGGACCACACGCCTCCCGGCGGTGGGGACCACACGCCTCCCGGCGGCGGTGGCGAGACCCCGCCCGGCGGTGGCGACCACACGCCCCCCGGTGGTGGCGAGACCACCCCGCCCGGCGGCGGTGACCACACCCCGCCCGGAGGGCAGCAGGAGCAGCCGCCCCAGCTGCCCCACACCGGGGCCGAAGGGCTGCTGGCCGCCTCCGGGTTCAGCGCGGCGCTGATCACCTCAGGCGCCCTGCTGTACCGGCGCGGCAGGTCGGCGTCCCGGCGCTGACCCCCCGGGGTGCCGGACGCCTCGCGCCCGGCACCCCACGCCCCGCTCCCCGTCGGCCGCCGTGCCTCACGCGGGCCCGGCGACCCCCACGCCCTCCCGCAGGTCCCGGTCCACCGGGACGTGCACCGCGCCGCCCGGCCGGGAGCCGCGCAGGTGGCGCAGTACCCCGCGGAGCAGGGTGCGCGCCGTGAAGGTGGCGCCGTGCACGAAGCGCATGGACGGGCCGAAAGCGGGGGCGGTGATCAGCCCGGCCAGGAACAGGCCGGGGTAGGTGGTCTCGAACGCGTGGTCCACCACCGGGGCGCCGTCCGGCGTCGTGGCCAGGTCCGCGCGCAGGCCCGGTGACAGCAGGGCCAGTCGGTCGCGGGTCGCCCGGAAGCCCGTGGCGGCGATGACGTGCTCGGTCTCCAGGGACCGGGACGGGCGGCCCGCGCCCGCGTCCAGCTCCAGGCGGACGCCGCCCGGCACCGGCCGTGCCGCGGTGACCCGGTGGGACGTGAGCACCTCGACGGCGCCCTCCACACGGTCGCGGATCCACCACGCGCCGGCCGGCCCCAGGGCCGTGGCCGCGATCCGGGACCGGGTGGTCCCGGGCAGGCGGCGGTACAGGCCCTGCCGTTCGGCGTAGAACCAGTTGCGCCAGCCGCACCCCAGCCCGCTGTGCGGGGCGCGCAGCGCACGCGTGCGGGGACGGTCCAGGGGCGGCGGGACGTCGTTCCAGCGCAGCCGGTCCGCGCGGGCCAGGACCCGTACCCGGGTGCCCTGTTCGGCCAGCAGCGCCGCCGTCTCCAGGGCCGCCTGGCCGCCGCCGACCACCGTGACGTCCCGGCCGCGGAAGCGGTCCAGGTCGGCGTGGTGGCTGCTGTGCGAGACCAGGGCGGGGTCCAGCGGGCGCAGGACCGGGGGGATCTCCACGAACGGCAGCACGCCGACCGCGAGCACGACCGCGCGGGCGGCCACCCGCTCGCCGTCGTCCGTCACCGCCTCGAAGCCGCCGGGCCGGGCCGCGATCCAGGTGATCGTGCGCTCGTCGACCTCGGGGACGGCGTGGCGGGCGAACCACTGCCCGTACGCCGCGAACGTCTCCACCGGGATCGGCGTCCCGTGCCGGGCCGGTGTCCCCAGTTCGGCGCAGTACGTCTCCAGCCGCAGGCGGCCGGCCGGGTCGGAGAGGTCGGACGCCCACGGCTCGGACTTCAGGAACATGCCCCGGGGCATGTGGTCGCGCCACGACGCCATGGGCCGCCCGAAGACCCGCGGGCCGAGCCCCGCGGCCGCGGCGTGGGCCGCGACGGACAGGCCGTACGGGCCGGCGCCCACCACCAGCAGGTCGTGCATCAGCGACTGCCCGCCTTCTCGTCGTCGGTCGGTCCGGACGCGTCCCCGCGACCGGCCGGTGCCGTCTGCCGTACCACCCGCGGAGTCCCACCGGGGTGCGCCGCGGCGGCACCGCGGCGCAGCCGCGCCAGCAGCCGTCCGCCGGCGTGCCGGCTCCACAGGCCCCACATCGCGCGGCCGGGCGCGGTGTCGTCACGGGCGCCCCAGGCCAGCTCGCGGCCGGCCGGGGCGGGGCGCAGCGCGGTCAGCGGGGCGTAGTTCTCCACCACGAACAGCCGCCCGGGCAGCGGTCGTCCGTCGGGCAGGGGACGGTGTGTCAGGTCGAGGTGCTGGGCGCGGACGACGTCCAGCCCGGCCGTGTCGGTGAAGAGCCGGAACTGGGCGCCGGGCCGGGGGTTGAAGTCGAGCAGGTGGTAGCGGCCGGTCGTGCCGCAGCGGCGGAAGTCCAGGTCGAAGATGCCCCGGTAGCCCAGTCCCGCGGCGAGCCGCTCGGCCAGCGCCTGCACCTGCGGGTTGGGCGTCCACGTGCCGGCCGCCGTCAGCCCCGCCGCGCGCGGCCAGGCCAGGAGCTTGCGCCCGGGGCCGCCCGCGCGCACCGCGCCGGACCGGTCGGCGTACCCGTGGAAGAACCAGTCGCGGCCGGCGCCCGGCGGCAGGAACTCCTGGAGGAGCAGCCGGCTGCCCGCCTCGGCGCCGCGCGCGTACAGCTCGCGTGCCTCCCGCGGGCTGCGCACCACCAGCGTGCTGCGCAGCCCCGCCCCGGCGGGCAGCAGCCAGGGGCGGCTCCACTTGGCGACCACCGGCAGCCCCAGCCGCCAGGCGGCCGCGGCGGCCTGGGCCGCGCTGTCGGGGACGACGGTCGTCGGGTGCGGGACGTCCGCCGCGGCGCACAGCTCCGCCAGCTCCGCCTTGTCGGCGACCCGCTCGGGCAGGTCGCCGGGCTGCTGCGGCAGCAGGAACGCGGGCGTCAGCCGCGCGCGCAGCCGGCTGACCGCGACCGCGCCCGCGTCGTCCATCGGGATCAGCACGGCGGGCCGTGCGACGCGCGCGGCCACCCGCAGCAGCGTGGCCGCGACCTCGTCGGGGCCGGCGCCGGGCGGCGGCGGGGGATGCAGCTCGCGCACGAACCGGGAGGCGCGTACGGGACTTCCCGTCACGTCCGCGACGAGGTGCACGTCGACGTCGGCTCTGCCGAGCGAGCGCACGGCCCCCAGCGTTCCGTGGTGAAAGGGATTCCGGTCGATCCGCAGCAGTACGGCGGGGACACGGGTGTCGAGCAGGGACACGTACCAATTTCCTTCGGTCGGTTCACCGGAGCGGCCGAGCGGAACACTCGAAAGCCGTAGCGGCGGTGGCGTACTTCCTTTTCGTGTGACTTTCATGTGACTGGCCGTCAGTAATTCGGCGTGAGGAAGGAGCAGGCATGACCCCACAGCAGCGCGGCGTCCGCTCGCAGCGGCTGGCCGTCGTGGCGGCGGCGCTCGTCGCGTCGGCCGCCCTGGCGTGCGGACCCGGATTCGCCGCGGGCGCGGGGGTGACGCGGGCCGACGACCCGCCCGCTCCCACCCCCGCCGTCCCGGCCCCGCCCGCCACCGCGCAGACCCCGGTCCCGCAGGCTCCCGTCCCCCTGGCTCCGGCCCCGGAGCCCCCGGCCCCGCAGAACCCCGCCCCGCAGCCCCCGGCACCCGTGACGCCGGCCCCGCAGCCCCCGGCACCCGTGACGCCGGCCCCGGTGACGCCGGCCCCCGTGCCCCCGGCCGTGACCCCGGCGCCCGAGCCGCCCGCCGCTCCCGCTCCGGCGCCGCCGCAACGCCCCGCCTTCGGCGCCTACCTCGACTACGGCCCCCTCGGCGTCGCCCGGATGGCCCAGCTCAGCACCTGGCTCGGCGGCGCCGAGCTGCGCGTCGGGCACACCTACCTGCCGGGCGACCGGTGGAGCAATATCGAGGGCCGGCCCGGCTTCCTCGACGTCTGGGCGCACTGGCGCCGGGAGAAGGCCGACCGGATGTTCGTCCTCAATGTGCCGATGATGGAGCGCAACGAGGACGGCGTGTCCGACGCCGAGGTGCGCCGCCTGCTGCGCCGGGGCGCCGCCGGGGAGTTCGATCAGCACTTCAGGGCCCTCGCCGAACGGCTGGTCGAGCTGGACGTGCCGGACACGGTGCTGGTGCTCGGCTGGGAGATGAACGGCATCACGTACACCCATCGCTGTGGCCCCGACCCCGAGGCCTGGAAGACGTACTGGAACAGGATCGTCACCACCATGCGGTCGGTGCCCGGGCAGAAGTTCAAGTTCGACTTCGCGCCGAGCCGCGGCCGGGACGCCGTTCCGTGGACGCAGTGCTATCCGGGTGACGACACGGTCGACATCGTGGGAATGGACTCCTACGACCAGCCGAGCGGCCTCACCTTCGACGAACAGGTGAAGGAACCGTACGGCCTGCAGGAACACGTGGAGTTCGCCGAGAAGCACGGCAAGGCCATTTCCTATCCCGAATGGGGCCTTTTCCGCAACGGCGACAACTCCACCTACATGCGGGGCATGCTCGCCTGGATGGACGCGCACAAACCGCTGTACAACACACTGACCGACTACTGCCCGCACGGCGTGTGGCAGTGCCGGCAGAACCCGAAGGCGTCGGAGATCTACCGCGCCGTCCTCTCCGGCCGCCCCGCCGTCCCGACCCTGCTGCCGTCCGTCCCGGCCCCGCTGCCGTCCCCGGCCGTACCGAGCGCCCAGCCCGCGACGCCGCAGCCCGCGGGACAGCCGCTGCCCCAGCCGTCGCCGACCGCGGCGCCCGTCCGCTGCTCGCCGCTCGACCTGGGCGACTGGGTCGAGCACTGGCTCGGCGGCAAGCTGTGCGTCCGCCTCGACTGGTACTCCCGTCACCGCTGACCGTGCCGCGGGTGGCGGCGGGTCCGGCTCAGGGTCTGCCGCCACCGGTGTGCTCCCTCGACTGCCCGCGCGCCTCCCACCGGCGCACCACCTCCTTGCCCCGCCGCCGCGCCGCCGCGTCGCACAGGGCCGCCTGCAGCAGCGGGGCGGTGCGCCGACGGGCCATCAGCAGCCGCTGGCTGACCACCGTGTCGGGCCGCCAGTGGTGCTTGTACGGCTCGTCGCCGCGCAGCAGGCTCAGCGTGTCGTGGCCGCCGTCGCGGGTGTGCTCGGTGCAGGCGTCCAGCAGCATCACCGCCACGTCGGCCTTGCGCTCGCGCAGCCGGGGGTGGGCGCCGTACAGGTAGCCCCCGGCCAGCCGCGGCGACAGCAGCGTCAGGTCGACGGCCACCACCTCGCCCTCCAGCAGGAACTCGGTGACCACCGCGTCCCCGGAGCGCACCATCGCCTCGGCCGCGCGCACCAGGTGCGTACGGAACCGGGGCCGCAGGTGCTCGCCCGTCACCTTCCGCCCCTGCCACTGCAGCGCGTGCAGCTCCAGGAGCCGGCCCAGGGCCCGGTCCACCTCCCGCGGGCCGACCGGCCGGCGCTCCACGCCCAGCGCGGCCAGCTTGCGCAGCTTGGCCCGCACCCGCTGGGCCTTCGCCGACGGCAGCCGCGCCAGCAGCTCGTCCATCGGCACCGCGGGCAGCTCCAGGCACACCGAGTCGTCCACCCGGTGCCGGGGCCCGCGCCAGCGCGCGTAGACCCGCTCGACCGCGCCGCCGGGGCGGACCTCGCGGAAGTCGACGAGCGCGGTGCGGGCGGCGGCGGCCAGCCCCTCGGTGAGCGCGGCGACGGCCTCCTCGCCGCGCTCGTCGTCGACCAGCACGTCCGCGTAGTCGGAGACGGCCCCGCCGAGCGGCACGAGCGCGGGCAGCGGACGGCGCACGGCCGTCAGCGGGGCCGCGGCCAGCAGTTCGCCGCCGTCGCGCACCACCAGCAGCCGCAGCCGCCCGGGCGTGCCGTACGAGCGCCACCAGGCGTGCAGCCAGGCGTGGTGCTGGAACGGGGTGGCTGTGGCACAGCGCCGGTACAGCCGCCCCCAGACGGGCGCGAGGTCGGCGAACGCGGCCTCGTCGGTGAGCAGTTCGCACACCGCCCCGGAGCGGCGCGCCGAGCGTGCGGTGTCCGGGAACGTGCCCGTGAGCGCCGCGTTCACAGTGCCCCGTGCGCGTCGGCGGCCACGGCCGGCCCGGGCACCGCGGCCGGCCGGCCGGACTCCTCCTCGCGGGCCCGCCGCGGCCGGACCAGCAGCACCAGGCCGCCCAGCAGCCCGCCCGCGCTCGCGCCGACCAGGCCGGTCACCGCGGGCGACGCGGACGACGGCCCGGACGGCTCGACGGCGCGGGCGAACTGCTGGAGCCGGACGTTGGTGGCGCTCTGGGTGTGCGCCGCGTACTGGGTCAGGGCGCGCGAGACGGCGTTGGCCATGTCGGCGGCCACGTCCGCCCGGTCGGAGTTCGCGGTGACGGCGACCATCGGCGCGTCCGGCGAGGTCGCGGTCTGCACGTCCCGCTGGAGCGTCGCCGCCGGCACCCCGGCCCACACCTGCGCGTCGCCGAGCACCGCGAGCTGGGTGGCGACCCGCCCGTACGCCTGCGCGAAGCCCAGCGCGGACGCCGGGTCGGACTTCTCGGTGGGGACGGCGACCACGTAGGCCGTCGCCGTGTAGACGGGCGGCTCCAGCGCGCCGTACGCGGCGCCGAGCAGACCGCCCGTGACGACGCCCGCCGCGAGCAGCGACCACGGCGGGAGCGTCCTGACCCGCGCGAGCCGACGGGACCGGCCGTGCTGCCGGGTGGTGTTCTCGGTCATGACGAACTGACTCCCTGGGGTGACGGGGACGGGGACGTGCGGGAGGCGGGGGAGACGGCGGCCGCGGGGGCCGTGCGGGGCCTTCCGGCAGCGGACGGCAGCGGGCGGCCCTCGACCACCGCGGCGTACACCTCCGTCAGGCGGGCCGCGCTGCGGGCGATGTCGTAGTGCCGGGCCGCCTCGGGGGCCTCACGCGGGTGCGGGCCCCGGGCGCGGGTGCTGGCGACGGCCCGGGCGAACGCGTCGGGGCCGCCGGTGACACGCCGGGCGCCGGGCGCGGCGTGCGGGGGCAGGTCCTCGACCGCCGGGCAGGAGGTGTACAGCACGGGCAGCCCGGCCGCGAGCCCCTCCACCACCGCCAGCCCGAACGCCTCCTCGGCGGACGGCGAGGCGAGCAGGTCCATCGCCGAGACGAGGGACGGCAGGTCGGGGCCCGGGCCGCCGTCGGGCAGGCCGGGCCGCTCGCCGGTGAACAACACCCGGTCGGCGACGCCGGCGTCGTGGGCGGTGCGCCGCAGCACGTTCTCCTCGGGCCCGCCCCCGACCAGGACCAGCCAGTGGTCCTCGGGCAGCCGGGCCAGGGCGCGCACCAGGACGTCGAAGCGCTTGCCCGCGGCCAGGCGCCCGATCCCGCCCACGACGAAGGCGCCCCCGGGCAGCCCGAGCCGCTGCCGGGTGCGCTCCCGGGCCGCCGGGTCGAAGCGGAAGCGGGCCAGGTCGATGCCGTTGGGCACCACCTCGACGCGCGAGGCGGGCACGCCCCAGCGGGTGAGCCGTGCGGCGACCGTCGGCGACACGGCGACCGTGGCCCGGCCCAGCCGCTCCCCGGCCAGGTACAGCGCCCGCACGCCCCGGGTCAGCGGGCGCCCCTCCATCTGGGAGTCGCCGAGGGAGTGCTCGGTGGCCACGACCGCCCGCACCCCCGCCAGCCGCGCGGCCAGCCGGCCGTACAGACAGGCCCGGTACAGGTGGGTGTGCACGAGGTCGTAGCGGCCGGAGCGCACCAGCCGGGCCAGCCGGGGCAGGGCGGCCAGGTCGCGGTTGCCGGCCATGCCGAGGTGGGTGACGCGGACGCCGTCGGCGGTCAGCCCGTCGGCCACCGCGCCCGGGTGGGTGAGCGTCACCACGTCGCAGTCGACGGGCAGGTGCCGCAGCAGCAGCCGCAGTTGCTGCTCGGCGCCGCCCACCCCGAGCCCGGTGATGACGTGCAGCGCCTTCACCGCGGCTCCGCCACGGGACGCCGGCGCAGCCGGTGCAGCCGGTACTTCAGGAACAGCCGCAGGGCCGTGTCGCGCTCGCCGACGTGCAGCCGCGGCAGGGCGTACGGGCCGGTCAGCGGGCCCGGGTCGATGGCGCACGCGTACGCGTACCCGGCGGCGCGCACGGCGTCGACGACGCGCCGGTCGACGGTGCCGTACGGGTAGCAGAAGCCCGCGGGCTCGGCGCCGAGCAGGTCGCGCAGCGCGGCGCGGCTGCCCGCGGTCTCCGCCGCGAGGGTGGCGTCGTCGACACGGGTGAGGTCGAGGTGGGTGAGTCCGTGCGAGCCGATCTCGGTGCCCGCGTCGGCCGCCGCGCGGATGCCGTCGGCGGTCAGCAGCGGCTTGCACGGGCCGGGCCGGTCCCAGGCGTTCTCCCCGCCGAGCCGGCCGGGCAGCACGAACAGGGTCGCGGTGCAGCCGTGGCGGGTGAGCAGGGGCAGCGCGTCGCTGAGGAAGTCGGCGTACCCGTCGTCGAAGGTCAGCCCGACCAGGTCGTGGCCCTCGCCCCGGGCGCGGGCGGCGAGCAGTTCGGCCATGGACACCCCGCGCAGGCCCCGGCCGCGCAGCCACGCGAGCTGCCGGTCCAGCCGCTCGGGCGTGACCGTCACCAGGTAGGGGTCGTGGGTGCGGTCGCCCACCGAGTGGTACATCGCCACCCAGGGGACCGGGCCGGGCGTCTGCGCCGGGCGTCGTGCGGTGTCAGCGGGAACGGACATGCGGCAGCCTCCGGAACGCGGAACGGACGGAACTCAGTGCGGCGTCGACGCCCTGGGCGCCCAGCGCCCGGCCGAGCACCACGAAGACGGCGGTCACGGTGAGCGCCCCCGCCGCCAGGCCGGCGAGCGGGTCGCCCGAGCGGCCCGCGACGAGCGCCCCGGTGACGGTGGCGGCCACGGCCGCCAGGACCGGCCGGGCCAGCTCGCGCAGCAGGGCGCGGACCCGGACCGGCACGGCCCGCGGGCGGCCGTGCCGGCCCGTGCTCCTGGTGCCGGTCAGCAGGACCAGCGCGGTGGCGGTGATGCCGGCCGCGTTGGCGGCGGCGATCCCGTACACGCCCCAGGGCCCCACGGTCAGCGCGCCGGCCACGCAGGTGACGGCGATCCCGACGCTCATCGCGCCGACCGGGTACCAGGTGGCGCGGCCCGCCGAGAAGTAGGAGCGGGTGAGCGCCCCCACCAGCGTCTGGCCGAGCAGCCCGAGCGCGTACACCCGTATCACCCCGGCCGTCGCGGCGGTGTCCCGCGCGGTGAACGCGCCGCGCTGGAACAGCACTTCGATGATCTGCGGGGCGCACGCGATGACCGTGGCCGTGCCCAGCAGCACCACGCAGGCGGCCAGCGCCACGTCCCGTTCCACCCGGTCGCGGGCCCGTTCGGTGTCCCCGTCGGCGAGGGCGCGCGCGACCACCGGAAAGGTGACCGTGCACAGCATCAGCGACAGGATCATCGGCATCTGCGCGACCTTCTGCGCGTAGTTGAGGTGCGAGATGGCCCCGGCGGGAAGCTGCGAGGCGAGGAACCGCTCGACCAGCACCTGCGACTGGCGGCACAGCGCGAACAGCAGCACGCTCGCCACCAGCGCCGTGTCGAGCGGACGCGGCTCCTCGGCGGGCGCACCCGCCCGCTGCCCGCCGCGCCGCCCCAACTGCCGCACCAGCGAGGGCACCTGGACGGCCACCATCAGGCAGCCGCCCACCGCCACACCGGCCGCCGCCGCGCGCACCCCCCACCGCCCTCCGAGGGCGAGCATGCCGGTGATGATCCCGGCGTTGTACGCCACGTAGATCGCCGCCGGCGCCACGAACCTCCGGTGGGCGCGCAGGGCGGCGGAGCAGTACCCGGCGAGGCCGAAGCTGACCACGCAGGTGGCGGTGAGCCGGGTGCAGTCGACGGCGAGACCCGCGTCGGGCAGCCCCGGCGCGAGCACGTCCACGAGCTGCGGCGCGGTGAGGACCAGGAGCGCGCCGACGGCGGCGAAGGCCAGCGACAGCCGGGGCAGCGTGCCCGCGACCAGGGCCCGCACCGGGTCCCCGCCGGCGCCCCGCGCCCGCCGCGACAGGGCCGCGCTGAAGGCCGGGATCAGCGCGAACGCCAGCCCGTCCTCGATCAGCAGGGTGGCCGCGAACTCCGGCACGGTCCACGCCACCAGGAAGGCGTCGGTGTCGCTGCCCGCCCCGAACAGCCGGGCCAGCGCCTGGTCACGGACCAGCCCGAGCAGCGACCCCGCGAGCGACAGCCCGGCCGTGACGAGCGCGGCCCGCGCGAGGAAGCCCCGCGAGGGGGCGGGGAGTTCGGGTCCCCCGGAGGACGGCTCGGCGGGCAGCCCGGGCGTTCCCGATGGTCCGGGTGCTCCCGGCGCCCCCGGCGCTCCTGATGCTCCGGGCGTTCCGGGGGACGACACGGTGGACGGCGGCCGTGCCGGCGGCACGGACGCGGGTCCGTCGGCCGGGGGTGTCCGGGAGGGCGTCACCGTCATCGCGCGACGGCCTCCGGGTCACCCTGGGCCCCGGTGACCGGCCGCCCGGCGGCGGCCGGCGCGGGCGGGCCGTCCGGCTCGGCCAGCGCCCACCAGGCGACGAGCCCCAGGCAGACGGCGGTCAGCACGGTCGAGGGGCCGCCGATGTCGGCGTACACGAAGTCGGTGAGCTGCCACAGGAGCAGCCCGCAGGCGACCAGCGCGCAGTCGCGGCCCGGCGCGCGGGAGCGGTGCGCGCGGCGCAGCCGGCCGAGCGCGCACACCAGCAGGGCCAGCCAGCCGCCCGCGAGGGCCAGCAGCCCGACCAGGCCCTGCTCGCCGAGCACGAGCAGGTACATGTTGTGCGGGGACAGCAGCGGCTGCCGTACGAAGCCGGAGCCCGCGCCGTCGGTGTCGCTGCCCGAGGACAGGGCCAGCGAGGCGTGCGCGTCCCGGTGCTCGGGGAAGCCCTTCAGGCCGACGCCGGTCAGCGGGTGCTCGCGCCACATGCCGACCGCGGCCGCCCACATCGTGTACCGGTCGGTGACCGACTGGTCGGGGGTGTCGGTGACCTGGGTGATGCTGCTGATCCGCTCTTGCAGCATCGCCGAGCCGACGCCCAGCCCGCCGACCAGGACCACGCCCAGCGCGGCCACCACCGCGGCCACGGTCAGCGCCCGCCGCAGCCCCGCCAGCACCAGTTGGGCCGAGCAGGCCACCGCGGTCGCGATCCAGGCGCCCCGGCTGAACGACACCGCCAGGGGCAGCAGCAGGGCGCCCGCACAGACGGTCGCGACCAGCCGCTGCCGTACGTCGGCGCGGCCGAGCGCCAGACCGACCGCGCAGACCAGGCCGAACGACACGACCGTCGCCATCCCCATCACGTCCTGCGGCCCGAAGGTGCCGACCGCGCGCAGGTCCTCGCCCTGGTAGGAGGCGCCGGTGTGGGTGACGTACTGGTGCACGCCGACCGCGCCCTGCCAGCCGGCGAGCGCCACGAACGACCAGGCCAGCAGCCGGAAGTCGGAGCGGTCGCGGACCAGCAGCAGCACGGCCGCGGGCACCAGCACGAAGACCTGCAGGTAGCGGCCGAGGCCGGCCAGGCCCTCGCCCGGCGAGGACGCGCCCAGCGCCGCCAGGGTCAGCCCGGCCACCGGAAGGCCCAGCACCACCGCGGCCCTGCGGGACAGCGGGCGCCTGCGCCGCCGCAGCAGCCGGACGGCGCAGTACAGCACGGCGAGCGCGGAGAGCGCGTCCGCCGGGCCCGCGCCGCCCTCGCCGCCGGGGGTGACGGGCAGCGCGACCAGCGCGATCACGGCCACCACGGGCAGCACCGGCGGCCAGGGCCGGGGCGACTTCAGCGGCAGGGCGAGGGCCATCGGTGTCAGCTCCCGGTCGGCCGCACCAGGGCGGCCGCGGTGCGCAGCAGGATGCAGACGTCCTGCCACAGCGACCAGTTGTCGATGTAGGCGTTGTCGAACCGGGCCCGGTCCTCGATCGAGGTGTCGCCGCGCAGCCCGTGGATCTGGGCCAGCCCGGTGATGCCGGTGCGCATCCGGTGGCGGGCCGCGTAGCCGGGGTAGGTCTGGCTGAACTGAGCCACGAAGTAAGGCCGTTCGGGGCGGGGCCCGACCAGGCTCATGTCGCCCCGCAGCACGTTCCAGAGCTGGAGCAGCTCGTCGAGCGAGGTCTGGCGCAGGAAGCGGCAGAAGGGGCTCATCCGCTGCTCGCCGGCCACGCTCCAGCGGGTCGCCGACTCGTGCTCGTCGACCGGGCGGTGGGTGCGGAACTTCAGCAGCGTGAACGGGCGCCCGTCCCTGCCGATCCGCTCCTGCCGGAACACCACCCCCGGCCCGTCGGTGAGCCGCAGCACCACCGCGCACACCAGCAGCAGCGGGCTGACCGCCAGCAGCAGGGTCCCGGACACGGCGACGTCCAGCAGCCGCTTGCCGACGCCGTCCCGCGCGCGCGGGCCGAGGTCCAGCCGGCGGCGGGAGAACCCGGCGAGCCGGTCGCGGCCGGCGTACGAGGGGCTGTCCGCGTCGACCTCCCACACCGTGCAGCCCGACTCGGCGAGCGCCCGCAGCAGCGGGGCCTGCGCGGTGCGCGCGGACGGATGCACGCACAGCACCTCGCGCACCGCGTTCTGGATGAGCGCCCGCTGCACCTCCTCGCCCGTCGTCAGCACGGGCAGCCCGCCGCCGCCGTCCGGGTGCTCGGCGACGATGCCCACCGGCCGCACCCCGCAGCGCGGGTGGCGCAGCACCGCCGCGGCGACCCGCTGGGCGGTGGCGGCGGGGCCGACGACGAGCGCCGCGCGGGGACGGCGCAGCAGGGCCCGGCGGCGGACCGAGTGGACCAGGGAGCGGCCCGCGAGGGCCGCCACCGCCTGCGCGGCGCAGCCCAGCAGCAGGGTGCGCGCGGACAGGGCGTGCGCCGGGGCGCAGGCCGCGACGAGCGCGCCCAGCGCCAGCCAGGCCACCGCGATCCGGGCGCAGACGGTGGGCAGTTCGTCCAGCACCCCCGTGCCGGGCCGGGCGTGCCGCGACCGCAGCAGCAGGGTGGCCGCCAGGAGGGCTGCGACCAGGTCGGGGTGGCGCGGCGCCTCGGCGAGCGCGAGGGCACCGCCCGCGAGGGCGGCCGCGCCGTCGGCCGCCAGCAGCGGCAGCGGGGAGGCGGGGCGCGTCGAGGGGCGCCGGACCGGCAACCGGAGACCCGCGCCGGTCGCGCGCCGCGGGATGACCGAGACGGACGCGTGCCCGGGCTGCGTGCCGGGGGAGGGGACGGTGCTTTCCGCAGTCACGAGGGGATGGACTCCCTGCACTCGGTGGGCACGTCGTGCGGGGCCGGCCCGGGACCGAGGAGGTCGCGGTACACCTCCGCGACCCGTTCGGCCGTGCGCCGCACGTCGTGCGTGGACAGGACGTAGGCGCGCCCCGTGGAACCGAGCGAGGCGCGCAGCGGCGCGTCGAGCAGCAGCTCGGCGACGGCCCCGGCCAGCGCCGCCGGCCGTTCGGGGGGCACCAGGCAGCGGGCGGCGAGGTGGGCGGGCAGGCTCTCGCGGGCGCCGTCCACGTCGGTCGCCACGACCGGCCGGCCGCAGGCCATCGCCTCCAGCGGGGCCAGCGCCATGCCCTCCCAGCGCGACGGCAGGACCACCAGGTCGGCGGCCTGGTACCAGGGCACGGGGTCGGCGACCGCCCCCGCGAACCGCACCGACCCGGGCGCCCGCGCGCGCAGCGCGTCACCGTCCGGTCCGTCGCCGACCAGGACCAGCCGGGCGTCGGCCACCCGGCGCACCACCTGCTCCCAGGCGTCGAGCAGCACGTCCTGGCCCTTCTGCCGGCACAGCCGCCCCAGGCACACCACCAGCGGGGCGTCCGGGTCGAGGTCCGGCAGCAGCGCCGCGCGCACGGCGGGGGACGGCGCGGGGCGGAAGCGGTCGGGGTCGACGCCGTTGGGGACGACCCGGCAGCGACCGCGGGAGGCGCCGCCGGTGCGGTCGGTACGGGCCGGTGTCCTGCCCGCGCGCGCCGTGACGGCCGGCCCCTCGTCCACGGGCTCCACGCCGGCGATCCCGGCGCGCAGCCCGGTCGCGCGCTCCGCCTCGCTCACGCACACCAGCCGGTGGGTCCAGCGCGCCCCGTACCGCTCCCACGCCCGCGCGAGGGCCGCGGTGCTGCCGCCGACCGCCTCGAACGACCAGGCGTGCGGCTGGAACACGGTGGGGATCCGCCCGCGCACCACCAGCCGCCCGGCCAGCCCGGCCTTGGCGCTGTGCGCGTGCACCAGGTCGGGCCGCACCTCCCCGACCACGCGCGCGAGGCGGCGCACCTCGCCCCACAGGGAGGGACCCGGCGCCCGCGTCGCCTCCCACCGCCGCACGTCCGCGCCCAGGGACGCCAGGTCCCCGGCGAGCGGGCCGGCGGGACAGGCCACCGCGACGCGCAGCCCGGCGGCGAGCTGCGCCCGCACCAGGTCCGTCACGACACGGGCGACCCCGCCGTCCACCGGCTGGGTCAGGTGCAGGACCCGGGGCCCGGGTACTGACTCGTGCATGGCGCGTCTTCCTCGCTCAACGGTGGCGCTGGGGACGGGCGGAACCGCGCCTGGTCACTTCCGGGCGTCGACGGCGACGAAGAGTGCGCCGGCCCACGCCGCGTCCCGGTGGGCAACGAGCCGGAGCGCCGCCTGGTCACCGCCGCGCCGTGATCCGGGCCCGAGATCGAACACGTCCGAGTCGTAGCCGAGGGTGTGCGCGTACGCCGGGACACGCGCCGCCGGAGCCTCCCCCGGCTCGCTGATCGTGGAGTTCAGTACGTCGTCCCCGGGGTTGGCGGCGTCCGACAGGGGAGCCCGGTCCGGGTGACCGTTCGAGAACATGAGCGAATCTCCCGTGCGGCCGCGGTCGCCGTCGTACGCGACGAGCCCCACGCGCCCGCGCGCCCCCGCGGCGACGGGCCGCCCGTCCAGCCGGACCTGGAGGCCCTGCGCGAGCGTGTCGAAGCCGTCCCACAGGGCCAGGTGGCGCAGCGGCTCGGCGGGGTTCTCGTACGCCGCCACGAGCGTCCAGCCGCCCCACGCGCCCGCGGCCGAGCGGCCCTTGGCCACGTCGACCTGGGCGACCGTGTACAGGCCCGAGCCGCTGTCGCGGACCAGACCGGTGACGTCGGCGGAGGCCTGGAAGGCGTCGGCGCCGTCGTCGACGCGGTGGCCGACGACCGTGTCCGCGTGGACCGCCTTGTACCGCCCGCCCGGCTCGGCGACCAGCACCCGCCCGGCGTCGGCGGCCGGCTTCTGCTCGCCGACGCGCAGGTTGCCGCCCCAGTACAGCCGCGCGTACGTCACCCGGGAGCCGGGCGGCAGCCGGAGCTCGGCGCGGGAGGAGTTGTAGGTGTTCGGGTCGTCGTCGACATCGACGTAGAACATGTCGAAGTCGTCGTTCGCGCCCGCTCTTCCGTCCCGCACCTCGGCGCAGCCCGGCTCCGCCGTGCGGCAGCTGATCGCCGTGTTGGCCGCGCGGACGAACCCGCCGTGCTGGGTGGCCCGGTGGCGCTCGGTGAACGGCAGGCGCGGGGCCTCGGCCGCGGGCGGCGCGGGTGCGGGCGGCGGGGGAGCGGCGGCCCGGGCGCCGGTGGGGGCCCAGAGCGCGGCGAGGGCGAGCGCCCCCGCCGTCGCGCGGCGCAGCAGGGGACCGGGAAGGAGGCGCATGACCGGCGATGCCCTTTCGGAAGAAGCCCCCGCGCAGTGCGACCGCAGCCCGCGGGGTGGGTCCCGCCGGCTCACAGGGGTGCGTCGGATCGGCCGCAACTCTAGCCCTTGTCCTGATTAATCCTGCTATGCCAGACATGTGTGTCGGGACGGTGTGCCCGGCGTGCGCGACGTGTGCGCAGCAGGCCGGGCGGTGCGGGGGAGCGCGTGACGGAAGGGCAACCCCCGGGACGGCGCATCACCCCTTTGGCGGCACAACTCCCGGCGCGTCCACGCGTTGACACAGCGCCGGGCATCCCCGCCCGGGTGTTCGTCTGTGTCAAAACCCCAAGGAGCACCTCTCCATGTCGCGTATCGCGAAGGGCCTGGTCCTGACCTCTGTTGCCGCCGCGGCCGTCGCCGGCGCCTCCGGCATCGCCGCCGCCGATGCGGGCGCGGGCGCTGTGGCCGCCAACTCCCCGGGCGTCCTGTCCGGCAACGCCATCCAGGTTCCGATCCACATCCCGGTGAACGTCTGTGGCAACACCATCGACATCATCGGTCTGCTGAACCCGGCGTTCGGCAACACCTGCGTCAACGACTGACGCCAGTCACGACACGTTCGTGGTCGAGCGGCCGCCCTTCCGCCAGGAGGGCGGCCGCTCGCGTGTGCGGGGGCAGTCCGGCATCCGCGGCGAGCGGCGGGCCGCGGCCGCTGCCCCGAACGGGGGTGCGGCCGGCGGCCCCGGGTGACGGGTCGCACCCCCGCGCCACCAGCGGTGATACACCCGGACGGCGGTCACTGACCGTATGCGCCGGTTGCGAAGGGTGACCACCCCTTCCACGGTGGGCTCAGGCCCTGCCCACCTGCGAAAGGAACCCCCATGCGTCGCCTGCCCGTCCGGCACATCGCGTCCACCGCACTCTGCGCCGCCCTCGTCATCGGGGTCGCCGGCCCGGCCGCCGCCGCCGTCGACACGGCCCGCGGGCACGCCCACGCGGCGTCCCACGCGCCCGTGCCCGGCGCGGACAAACTGCTCGCCCAGGTCAAGAGCCTCGGCGACCTCGGCACCGTGCTCACCCCGGTCACCGACCTGCTCGCGGAGGCCCTGAAGTCCGACAACGGCCAGCTCACCTCCGCCCAGGCGAACAAGCTCGGCGACGCCATCAAGGACGTGATCGCCCGGATCACGGCGACGAACGCGGCCGCGTCGGCCACCTCGTCCACGCCGTCGGCGCCGTCGGCGGATGCGTCGTCGTCCACGGCTTCGTCGTCGTCCACGGCGGGCGACCCGCCGTACACCACCCTGCCGTTCCCGCTCGGCAAGAACGGTCACGAGCGCGCGGCCGCCCACGGCAAGAGGGCCACCGACCTCACCGACGAGGCCCTCGCCGACCTGCAGAAGCAGATCGACTCCCTGCTGACGGCGGTCACCTCCGGCAACGTCACCGACGTCCTCCCCGCGGCCACGGGCCTCATCTCCGGCCTGGTCAACCTGCTCACCGCGACGCTCGTCGGCGGCGGGCTGCCGGCCGGGGACCTCACGGGACTGCCGTCCCTGCCCGACCTGCCGACGGCCTCCGACACCACGGTCACCCCCGCCCTGCCCGCGTTCCCGGACATCCCCGCGCTGCCGGAGACGCCGGCCGTGCCGCAGACCCCCGCCGTCGCCCAGGTCCCCGCCGCTCCGCAGTCGCCGGCCGCGGCGGCCGCCGTGTCCCAGCCGGCCACACCGGCGGTACCCGCGAGCTAGGGCCCACGGGGAAAGCCCCGTGGAAGTCGACCGGGGTGCAGAAATCTTCTGCGTACGGGGTTTCCGCCGCCGCGGGACATCGTTAGACAGGGCGTCAGACATTTCCCTGGCGACTTTCCTGGTGTCCCCGGTCCTTTTCCCGGTGATTCCCCGGTGACGGGGCGCGCCGTGGCGCCGGGCCGCCGTCGAGCCCAGTCGCCGACGAAAGGAACCCGATGAAGTCCCTGAAGGCTGCCGCTGTCGTTGCCGGAACCGTCGCCCTCGCCGGCGCCGCCGCGCCCGCGTTCGCCTACGACACCGCCGAGCTCACGCCGACCAGCCTGAACGGCGCCTGGAACACGCTCACCAAGGGCCCGATCGACGTGATGCCCCTGCGGCACCAGTCGGACGCGCTCGACACCGAGAACAAGGACTCCGCGCTCAGCACCGTCAATGGCGCGACCGACGCGCTCAACGCGCACAACCCGCTGCTGGGCGGGCTGCCGCTGTAAGGCGCAGCAGGTTTCCCCGTACGCAGGGCCGGTCCTCGGGACCGGCCCTCGGTCGGTCGGGGCGCATTTCCCCCGGGGCACCCCGGGGCCGTACGGAATCCGATCGTGGGATTTCCACAGCAGCCGACGATCCGGACGATCGGAGCATTGGTGCGGCCGGGGGAATTGTGAACTGGTGACGTTTTCCTGCTCGTTACTCGCTACGCACGCACACAGCCCGCTTGAACTCCGAAAGGGTCCGTACTCGAGATGAAGTCGACCACCCGAGGAACCGTCGCCGCAGCGCTCATGGCGGCCGCGGCCGGTGCCGTCGCCGCGACCCCC
The DNA here is from genome assembly GCF_005280195.1 of Streptomyces galbus. Classification (GTDB taxonomy): domain Bacteria; phylum Actinomycetota; class Actinomycetes; order Streptomycetales; family Streptomycetaceae; genus Streptomyces; species Streptomyces galbus. The sequence goes on from NZ_SZPR01000001.1 coordinate 63,221, forward strand.
GCCGCCGCGGTGGGCACGGTCCCCGTCCCCCTGCCGCTGGGCGGCGTCGAGAAGTCCCTCCACGTGGAACTGCCCGAGGTCACCGGCCAGGTGCCCGTGCCGAAGCCGGGCGCACCGGAGGGCCCCCGGTACGTGGAGGGCCGGCTCCTCCCGGCGGGGGTGGTGCCGCGGCTCCCCGTCAGCGGCGGGCTGCCGGGCCTGGACATGCGCGCCCCGGTGCCGCACGTCCTCGGTGACGACTTCGACCACGTCGGCGTCGACGCCCCCGCCTCCGACCTGCGCACCCTCGGCCCCGGCCTGGCCGTGGACGCGCCGCTCACCCCGCCCAACGCCGACGCCTTCGGGCTGCCCGACCTCAAGCTCCCGCAGGCCGGCGTGCTCACGCCGGTGCTGCAGGCGACGCCGGCGGCGGACCTGGGGATGAGCAGCGGGCTGTAGGGGCGCCGCCGTCCCTCGACCCCGCTGCCACGCGGGTGCGCGTGCGTCCCCGTCCACCTCGCCACGCGAAGGCCCCCGTACGTCCCCGTCCACCTGTCCGCCCGTGCGGGCCCGGGCCTGCCCCCCCGGGCCCGTCGGCCTGTTCCGGCAGGGACGGACGGGGTGGCCCCGCTCCGGTCGGGCCGTTCGGGGGCCCGGCGGTGACCCGGGGGCCCGGTTCGCGGTTACCGCTGTGAACACCCGCAACCGGACCGGACGTAGGAGTGCAGCATGGTCGTTGGCGTCGGTGGACTGCCCGTGGGATCGGAACGCCCCGTACCGGACGCGGGGAGAGCGCGGCAGGCACCGGTGACGCGCCGCAGGGACGTGCTGCGGGGGCTGTTCGGCGCCGGTGCCGTCGCCGCGATCGCCCCGGTCGTGGCCGCCTCCCGGCCGCCGGGCGGCAGCGGTGGCGACGGCCCGCGCGACGCCGGCTTCGACGTGACCTACCGGGGCCGCCACCTCGTGGGCGTCCCGGTCGCCCGGTCGGCCGCCGCCGGGGACGAGCAGTGGCGGGTCACGGTCGACGGACGGCCGCTGCACCTGATGCGCCGCGCCGACGGGAGCTGGCTGAGCATGGTCGACCACTACCGCTCGTACGACACCCCGCTGGACGCCGCCCGCGCCGCCGTCGACGAACTGGGCCCGGGGGAGCACCTGCGCGACCCCGGTCCGGGTACCGCACCCGAGCACACGGACATGGGGGGACACCATGGTCTACACCCGTAAGGACGTCAGCAGGCTGACCGCGTCGGAGAAGCGCCGCTTCGTCAACGCGCTCCTGGCGCTCAAACGCCGCGGCGAGTACGACGAGTTCGTACGCATGCACATCGACCACTACGTCTCCGACGGCGAGGGCGGTCTGCGCTCGGCCCACATGGCGCCCTCGTTCCTGCCCTGGCACCGGCAGTTCCTGCTGGACCTGGAGCGGGCGCTGCGCCGCGTCGACTCCTCGGTGACGGTGCCGTACTGGGACTGGACCCGCCACCGGTCGGCCACGTCGGTGCCGTGGACGAAGGACCTGCTCGGCGGCAACGGGCGGCGCTCCGACCACCAGGTGACCACCGGGCCGTTCGCCCACGCCACGGGCAACTGGCCGATCAAGGAGAACGTCACCGACGGCGTCTTCCTCACCCGCGACCTGGGGCGCGCGAGCAACCCGATCGAGCTGCCCACGGCCGGCGAACTGGAGTGGGCGCTGAAGGACCCGGTCTACGACACCTCGCCCTGGGACTCGACGTCCGCGAAGGGCTTCCGCAACAAGCTGGAGGGGTGGGGGAGCGGGCGGGGCAGTGCCGCCTGGCGCAACCACAACCGGGTGCACCGCTGGGTCGGCGGGATCATGGTCGGCGGCGCGTCCGTCAACGACCCGGTGTTCTGGCTCCACCACGCCTTCGTCGACCTGCAGTGGACCCGCTGGCAGCAGCGCCACCGCGACGGCCGCTACCTGCCGGCCATGCCGCCCGGCTGGGGCGACCCGCAGCAGGACCGGGTCGTCGCGCGGCACGAGGAGCTGCCGCCGTGGGACGTGACGCCGGCCCAGCTCGAGGACGTGAGCGGCGTCTACCGCTATGCGTGAGACGCGCTGAGAGCGCTGAGCGCGTGGAGGACGCTGAGCGCCTGGAGCGCGTGGAGCGTATGGAAAAGCCCCGGCGCTCGAGGTGCCGGGGCCTTTCCACGCGGTTGCGTGTGCGGTGTGACGGAGGGTCAGCCGCCGTAGTTCTGGCTGCCGCCCTGCTTGCCACCGCCGTGACGGCCGTGGCCGTCCTTGTCGTGACCCTCGTCGCCCTTGTCGTCGCTGACGTTGGCGCAGGTGTTGCCGAACGCCGGGTTCAGCAGGCCGACGATGTCGATCGTGTTGCCGCAGAGGTTGATCGGGACGTGGATCGGGACCTGGATGACGTTGCCCGACAGGACGCCGGGCGAGCCGACGGCCGCGGCGCCTGCGTCCGCGTCCGCCATGGCCAGGCCGGTGCCGCTGAGCACCACGGCACCTGCGCCGAGTGCGACGGCGGCTGCCTTCGCGATGCGAGACATCACGTTCTCCTTTGTGACTCGGTTGGCGCGACAGCAGGAGGTGCCGCCGCACTCCCCGTTCAACGCCGCCGATCAGGGCGGGTCACGGCCGCCCGGCCCCGCGTCACCCTTCTGCGCGCGCGGCGAGCACCGCTGAGCAGCGGGAACGCCTGCCGGATCAGCGCGGTCCGTGAACTGCTGTGATCAGGCGGCGATCAGCTCGTGCGACAACCGCCGCGGCAGCAGCACCTCACCCGTGCGGACCACCGCGTCGAGGAGGGCCCGGGCGCCGAGCACCAGGTGCTCATCCGCGGTGTGCTCCCGGTTGGAGTGCGAGAAGCCGCCGGTGGAGGGCACGAACAGCATCGCCGTCGGAATGCGTGTCGAGATCACCGAGGCGTCGTGTCCCGCGTACGACAACAGCGGCGCGCACCTGTCGGTGTGCCGGCGGCACACCTCCTCCACCACGCCGAGGACGCGCTCGTCGAAGACCGCAGCGGGTTTGGCGCTGGTGCACTCGATGTGCGCGGTGCACTCCTCCTCGGCGGCCACCAGGAGCAGGAAGTCGGTCAGGGCCCGCTCGATCGCGTCCAGCGCCTCCTCCCTGCCCGCCCGGACCTCCAGTTCCACCCGGGCGGCCCCCGGGACCACGTTGGCGGCGGCCGGGTCGAAGGCGATGACGCCTGCGTTGCCGACGGAAGCCGGGTCGGCCTCCTGGCAGATGCTCCTCAACTCGGCCGCGACGCGGGACGCCACCCGGCCGGCGTCCTGCCGCATCTCGAACGGCGTGGTCCCGGCGTGATTGGCCTGCCCGCAGGCGGTGACGCGGTAGCGGCGCACCCCGACGATGCCGGTCACCGGCGCAAGGTCGAGACCGGCCCGTTCCATGCGGGGACCCTGCTCGACGTGCAGCTCGATGTACCCGAACAGATCCTCGGCGTGCGCGTCCCGGGTGAGCGCGGTGGAGCCGGTGAGCCCGCCCTGGCTGCCCTCTCTCACCCCCTCCTCGTCGAACCACGCCACGGACTCGACGTGGTCGGCCATGGGATGGCCCGCCTCGTGGAGCGTGCGCAGGACCTCCATGGCCGCGATCACCCCGTAGGCGCCGTCGAGGTGTCCGGCGGCGGGGACGGTGTCGGAGTGGGAGCCGATGAGCAGCCACGGCCCGGACGTGGCCGAACGGCGGGCGAACACGTTGCCGGTGGCGTCGTAGGACGACTGCAGGCCCGCCACGCGCATGGTCTTGTCGATCCAGTCGCGGGCGGCCATGTCGGCGTCGTTCCCGGCGATGCGGTGGACGGCGCCGTCGGCCCCGGCGCCGATCTGGGCGAGGTGCCTGAGGTCCTTGAGCAGGCGTTCGGCGTTGATCTCCGGTGTGACGGACATGGGATTCCCCCTGGTCGAGCGGTGTGCGGGTGTCGGTGGGCGGTGGGTCAGCGGCGTGCGGACGACAGGGCGACGCCAGCGATGATCAGACCCATGCAGGCGAACTGGGCCACGGTCGAGCCCTCGCCGATGGCGAGGTGGGCGAGGGCCGCGACGCAGACGGGCTGGAGGTAGTAGACGACCCCGGCGCGCGTGGCGCCGATCATCTCGACCGCCTTGTTCCAGACGAAGAAGGCCAGCGCCGACGACGCGACGCCGATGTAGGCGAGGGCGCCGAGATTGCCGCCGGTGGGAGTGAAGCCGCCTTCGGTGTAGAGGGAGACGGCCTGGGCCGGGACCAGCATCACCAGGCCGAACAGCACGGTCGCGGCCAGGAACACCACCGGGGGGATCTCCTTCGGCCTGCGCTTGAGCAGCGCGGAGTACCCGGCGAAGGTGCCCATGGCGGCGATCATCCACAGGTCGCCCACCGCGAAGTCCATGCCGAGCAGCACGGCGAGGCTGCCCTTCGCCACGAGTGCCACCACACCCACGAGGGCGAGCAGCATCCCTGCCGCGCGCAGCGGGGAGATGCGTTCCCCGCCGAGTGCGGCGAACACGGCGATGAGCACCGGGGACGCGGCGGCGATCAGGGCCAGATTGGTCGCCGACGTGGTGCGCCCGGCGATGTAGATGAGCGTGTTGAACAGGGTCATGCCCAACAGGCCCACCAGCGCGATGTACCGGGCGTGCCCGCGGATGGCCGCGCGATGCACCCACAGGCCCTTGGCGGCGAACGGCGCGAGCGTCAGCAGGGCGATGGTCCAGCGCCAGAAGGCGGTCTGGACGGGGGCGATGTCGTCGGACAGGGCACGGGCGATGACGAAGTTCCCGGACCAGACGAGCGTCGCGACCCCCGCGAGGAGGGGGCCGAGCCACAGGGCGGCCCGCTTGCCGGGGCTCACCGGTGGCGCGGTGGCGGCCGGGGCGGCGGATGTTCCTTCACGGGTGGTCATCGGTGTGCCTTCGGTGGTGGTCACCGGGTCGGTGCTCCTTCGGACGGCAGGCGGAACGGACGAGGGGGTGCGATGGACGCGATGGACGCGATGGGTGCGACGGGTGCGACGGGGTGCGATGCCGGTGCGCAGGGCGGCCGACGGTCAGCTCCAGCCGGCACTGTCCGGGGGCGCGGCCACGGTCCGGGCGGTGCTGCCGGTGGTGCCGCCGGCGGTGTCACCGGTGGCCGCCGGCGGGGTGCCGGTCGGCTGGGTGCCGGTCACTCCCAGGACGGCGGTGGCGAGCGCGGACATCGAAACGGCGAACAGCAGGGCGAATCGGCGGAACACGGGCATACTCCTGCACGGTCGGGGTGGTCACCTGGTGGGCCGGATCGCTGCGGTGAGTTCCGCGCTGCCCGGCGATGTCCACGGTGCCCGGGGGGTGGCCCGCCGGGAAGTGCCGCGGGCAGGCAGCAACCGTCCCGGCAGGCTCATGCCTGCTCACCGCGGGCCGCGCGCCGCGCCTCGCGGGCCGGGCGCCGCGGCGGTCCGTCACCCGGTCAGGGCAGCCAGCCGTGCCGCTCGGCGAGTACCCCGGCCTCGAACCGTGAGCGGGCCTCCAGCCGCTGCATCAGCGACGACATCATCCGCCGCGCGGTACGCACCCCGATGCCCAGTTGCTTGGCCGCGGCCTCGTCGGTCATGCCCCGAGCGAGCAGCTTGAGCATCTGCCGCTCCTGACCGGTCAGTCCCTCCCCGTCGCGCTCCCGGTCGGCCGCGGTGCCGAACGACGCCGCCCGCTCCCAGACCGTTTCGTGCAGGGCGGTCAGGGCGGTGATGACGCACGGGCCGGAGACCTGGACGGCTCCCGCGGCGGTGTTGTCCGGGTCGACGGGCAGCAGCGCCGCGGTGCGGTCGAACAGCACCATGCGGATCGGCAGGACCGCCGTGGTGCGCACCTGACCGCCGGAGTCGGTCAGCCACTGCGCGTACCGCAGCGTGTCCTGGTCGTTGCGCACCGAGTCCTGGTAGAGGGTCCGCATCTCCACCCCCCGTCCGAGCAGGGCGGCGTCCAGCGGCTTGGAGGCCTCCAGTTGGGCGAGCGGCTGGGCCCCGCCGGGGTGGAAGGACAGCAGTCGCTCGGTGCAGGAGTGGGTGAGGCGCTCCAGGCGGTCCTGGATGCGCTCGATCGAGGGCAGCTCCTCGTAGCCGTATCCGCCGCCGTCGGCGCGTGCCTGCGTCTCCAGGATCTGCAGCACGGCCGCCCGGCCGGCCGCGAACTCCTCCTGCGCGCGGCGCACTTCCTCCTCGCGGCGGGCCAGGAGGATCTGCACGCCGACGTCGAGACTGACGGGCCGCAGGATCGAGGAGTCGGAGAACTTCGGCCGCAGCAGCCTCAGTTCGCTCAGCCGGTCCAGACCCGCGTGGATCTCCGCCTCCGGCAGGCCGAGATGGACGCTGATCTCCGGAACTCCCCAGCCCGGCCGGTCGAGCATCGCGCGGTAGACGGCCTCGGACGTGGTGTCGACCCCGAGTGTGGACAGCACGGCAACTTCCCCCGTTGGTGGTTACTGCGCGCCCGGGCGGGATTCTTCCACGGCGGGCAGGTTCGTGCCCAGCCGGTTCCTGCCAGGAGCGGCCCCTGTCCCGGGTCCCCGGGCGCGGACAGGCTGGCCGCCATGCGAATCTCCGCCGTGACCCTGGCCCACGAGTACGGTGCCGTGCCCCCGCCCGGGCTGGCCGACATCCTGTGGGCACAGGCCCACCCGGCGGACGGCGTCGAGCACATCCGCGTCGCCGCGGGCAGGGGGCGGGCGGTGATCACGTACTTCCTGCGCGCCGGTGACGACCGGTCGGCCGTCGCGGCGGCCAGGCAGGTGACGAACCGGGCGATCACCCAGGCACCGTCCCTGCGCGGGTGGCGCACCGTGTGAACCGTTCCATCCGTGGCGGGGACCGGCGTGGTGCGGTGCGAGATACCGCAGCCTCCACCTCCAGCCTCTGCGCCGCCTCACGCGCTGGGGCTCCGGACCGGGCGTCGTACCTGCGGGTGCTGGAGGCCGGCGGACCCTGGGTGCCCGACTTCGACCGGAGCGGGCGCGGGGGCCTGACTGACCGGCGGCCTGGTCCCCGCCGTTCCCGTACGGTCACGTGTCTGGCACGGGCTCTGCGTGTCTGCCATCAGCCGTGCGCTACTCGTAGATGGTCGCAGCCTGCAAGGCTCGCGCGAAGAAGCTCCAGTCACCGCTGGCGGGCAGACTCAGGCCGGCATTGCTGAACCAGCCGTCCGCGTCGTGGATCCAGGCTGCCAACGCCTCCAGGAAACTCGCGAGATCCGCGTTCTCCCATGACTGGCCCCCCTCGGTATGGCTGCGGTGGAGGGCACGGACGAAGGCAGCCAGGTCTTCTCTGCTGTCGACATGATCAGGAGAAGTGTTCACGAGCGGCACCCTACTGGGCACCCCCGTGGTGGGGCCGAGCCTGCTGAACACCGCTTAGACCGTGAACTGACTTCGGGCCAGCTTCGTCGGTACAGCTGGGAGCAGCTGGAGGACGAGCTCCTCCCGGGTGGGCCCCAGGCGCTGAAAGGCTGCTGGGCTGATCAAGTCCGCATGGCACGCGAGGGGCTGTCCTGGTCAGCTCCGAGACACCAGCTCGATCGTCACTGGTGCCGCTGATTCGAGGTCGATCGTGTCTCCGTCATCCTCGGACAGAACCTCGTCCGGGTAGTCGGCAGGCACGACGACCAGCATCGTGTGAGGGCGGGCAAGCCAGCCGACATCCTGCGGAGGGTCGTAGCGGCCGATATCGATGATCCGCACCAGCGTCTCGGGTATGCCCACGAGGCAGCTGTCACCGACGTGCAAGTTCCATGGCTCAGGATCGGTCTTGAACAGGCTCATGGTCCAGTCCGGCGAGTCGGGCGACATCCCGAAGGCCCGCTGTCCGTTCCACTTGAACTGAGATTGCGGATCGATCTCGGCCCACGGCCACTCGACCGAGGCGTGGAAGCGGGACACCGCGGCCACTCGGCCTTCCGCCGGCGGGCAGCTGACACGTACTACGTCGCCCACCTGAAACTCCCGATCTGGTGTGCCTGTGCCCATGGTTGCCCCTGTGGTTGCTCGCTCCGAGAGGTGCACCGTACCGGCCGCCTCAATTGGAACCCGCCCCGGCTCCCATTCCGTCTGCCGTGCACTGGGCGGATGCTGACCTGGATGGGGGATCTTTGAAGATCTTTCGGAGTGCCCAGTGCCCAGTGTTGTTGCCGAACGCCGCGAGCGGCTGGGATTGGACGTCCGATTCCAGCGTGACGCTGCTTTCTCGGCCCAGGTGTCCCGCCACACACCGTCCGCGACATCGTCGGACATAGCACCTCTGATGTGGCTCTGAACCGACTGGGGGCCTGCTGGCCGGAGAGCGACGCGGACGTTGCCGTCAGCCGTGCCGTCAGAGACGCGAAAAACGCCCGGGGAGGGAGGTCCCCTCCGGGGTGTTTCCGCTGGTGGAGAGTGGCGCCCCCGGCAGGACTCGAACCTGCGGCCAAGCGCTTAGAAGGCGCCTGCTCTATCCACTGAGCTACGGGGGCCGGCGGTGGTGGCCTCGTCCGTACTGCCCTGGTGGGGGCCGTTCCGTGACGTTGCCGGGGACAAGGATAGGGCTCCCGCGTCCTCGTCCCGGTTGCTTCGCCTCCGTGGCTCGATGTGGAGGTTCGGTGAAGCGGTTCCTGATAATCGCAGGCAGGTACGAATCGCGCAGCGCTTTTCGCGCCACGACGGCCGGGTGTTGTGCACTCGTTATGCCTGACCCGTGCCCCTGTCCTGCTCACCCCTTGTATCCCTTCTGTCCGGTCGGCGCGCAGACATGCTCATATGCTTCATAAATCCCCCGAAGTTGGGCATTCTTCGCATGTGGTGACCTTGGACGTACGGCCTCAGCTGCTCGACGCACTCTCCGCCCTGCGCGACCGTGTCGCCGCCGCACGCTTCCCGCTGCCGCTGGCGGGGGCCCCACGCGCGCGTGCCAACCGCGACGAACTCCTCGCGCAGCTCGACGACTACCTGGTGCCCCGGCTCAAACAGCCGGAGGCCCCCCTGCTGGCCGTCGTGGGCGGATCGACCGGCGCCGGCAAGTCGACCCTCGTCAACTCCCTGGTGGGACGGCGCGTCAGCGAGGCCGGAGTGCTGCGGCCGACGACCCGCACCCCCGTGCTGGTCTGCCATCCGGAGGACCACCACTGGTTCAGCGGCATGCGCGTCCTGCCCGAGCTCACGCGCGTGTGGACGCCCCAGCAGGAGACCGGCGACGACCTGCTGCTGCCCGGCGACGACGGACAGCGCGTGCTGCGCGTCGAGACCGTCGACACCGTGCCGCCCGGCATCGCCCTCCTCGACGCGCCCGACATCGACTCGCTCGTCGCCGACAACCGCTCCCTGGCCGCCGAGCTGATCTGCGCCGCCGACATCTGGATCATGGTCACCACCGCCGCCCGCTACGCCGACGCCGTCCCCTGGCACCTGCTGCGCACCGCCAAGGAGTACGACGTCACCCTCGTGACCGTCCTCGACCGCGTGCCCCACCAGGTCGTCTCCGAGGTCTCCCGGCAGTACGGCGCCCTGCTCACCAAGGCCGGACTCGGCGACGTACCGCGCTTCACGGTGCCCGAACTGCCCGAGTCCGCCTGGGGCGGCGGGCTGCTCCCGGCCAGCGCCGTCGCCTCGCTGCGCACCTGGCTGGTCCACCACGCCCAGGACCCCGGTTCACGCCAGTACGCCATGGCCCGTACGGCGCAGGGCGTCCTGAACTCCCTCAAGTCCCGGCTGCCCGAGCTGGCCAGCGCCGCCGCCGTCCAGTACGCGGCCGCCCTGCGGCTCACCACCGCCGTCGACAGCGCCTACGACAGCGAGTACGCACGCCTGCGCGGGCGGCTGCAGGGCGGTGCCGTCCTCGCCGGTGACGCCCTCAAGCGCTGGCGCGCCTTCCCCCTCGACTGCACCGCGGGCGAACTCCTCGACGCGCTCGTGGAGAGCCTCGCCTCGCTGCTGCTGTGCGCGGTCACCGCCGCCGACGAGCGGGTCGACCAGGCCTGGCGCCTGGAGCCGGGCGCCGCCACGCCGGAACTGGCCGACCCCGACCCCACCGGCGCCGACGCCGAGCACCGCATCGCGCTCGCCGTCCGGCGGTGGCGGCGGGAGCTGGAGGAGTACGCCGAGGAGGAGGTGCGCGAGATCGACCGCGGCGCCGCACCCGACCCCGAGGTGGTCGCCGCGCTCGTCGCCACCGCGCTGCTGGGCGGCCGGCGCGCGCGGTCGGCGGGCGAGGGGCTCGCCGGGCGCATCGGCGCCCACGGCGCGCTGCGGCTGCGCGACCGGGGCGGGCGGCTGCTCGCCGAGCACCTGGACCGGGTGATGCACGCCGAGCGTGAGCGCCGGCTCGCCCCGCTCGACGGCCTGGACGTGCAGGCCGAGCCCCAGGCCGAACTGATCGCCGCGCTGTCCGTTCTGCAGAAGGAGAGGTGACCGGTGACCGCCGTCACTGACCAGGACCACGACCCGGCCCACGCGCACGTGAAGGAGGGCGCCGAGCGGACCGGCCCACCGCGCCCCGCGTTTGAGCCGGCCGCGGGTGCCGCCGCCGGAGCGACGTCGTCGCGTGGCGAGGGGGTGTCGTCGAGTGGCCAGGACACGCCGTCGGGCGGCCAGGGGGCGTCGTCGTCGGAGAACGGGGCCTCGTCCGGCGAGGGTGCCGTGGCGCGGCGGGACGCCGGCGAGGACGGGCGCGCGGGGGCGCCGGCGGGTGGGGAGGACGCGACCGGTTCGGCTGACGGTGATGGCAAGGGTGATGGGGATGGTGATGACGGTGACGGTGACGGTGGGCGTGTCGGTGCGGACGCTGAGCGCGGGCGGGACGGCGTGAACGGTGCGCACACGGTGAAGGAGCACGAGCGGCACGCGCGTGGGGAGTCCGGGGACGCGTCCGTAGGAGTGAAGTCGGGTGCGGGTTCCGCGCCGGCGAAGGCGGCGGACGCGCCCGAGCGGGTGAAGGCCGGTGACGGAGCCGCGGCCGAGAACGCGGCTGAGGGCCACGCGCGCGTGAACGGCGACGGCGGCCGCCCGCGAGGGCGAGGTGACGCGCGCGAGAAGAGCGGCGACGACTCCCCACGTCGTACGGACCCCCCTGCGCCCCGCGCGGACGACTCCGCGCGGCGGGGGGACGACTCCGCGCGGCGAGGGGACGACTCCGTGCGGCGGGGGGACGACGCGGGCGCCTGGGACGACGGGCTGATCGCGCGGCGGGTGAGCGAGAACGCCGCTGCCGCCGCCGAGCAGGCGGGCAGGCGCGAGGCGCGCGGTGCCGGCGCGCAGTCGGCGACCACGCTGGCGCTGGACGGCCCGCTGCGGTCCCGGCTCGACGCGCTGCGTGAACTGGTGGGGCTGTCCCGCACGCGTCTCGACAGCAAGACCCTCGCCGAGGCGGGCAAGGTGCTGGACGAGGCCGCGTCGCGGCGGCGGCTGTCCGGCCGGCACACGGTCGTGGCCATCGCGGGCGCCACGGGCAGCGGCAAGTCGCAGCTCTTCAACGCGCTCGCCGGGGTCACCATCTCCGAGACGGGCGTACGGCGGCCCACCACCGCCTCGCCCATCGCGTGCAGTTGGAGCGACGGCGCGGGCACGCTGATCGACCGGCTCGGCATCCCGGGGCGGCTGCGCAGGCGTCCGGTGCAGAGTCCGGAGGCCGAGGCGCAGTTGCAGGGCCTGGTCCTGGTGGACCTGCCCGACCACGACTCGGCGGCCGTGCAGCACCGCGAGCAGGTGGACCGCATCCTGACGCTGGTGGACGCGGTGATCTGGGTCGTCGACCCGGAGAAGTACGCGGACGCCATGCTGCACGAGCGGTACCTGCGGCCGATGGCCGGGCACGCCGAGGTGATGTTCGTCGTGCTCAACCAGGTGGACCGGCTGCCCGGCGAGGCGGCCGAGCTGGTCCTGGACGACCTGCGGCGGCTCCTCGACGAGGACGGCGTGGCGCTCGGCGAGTACGGCGAACCGGGCGCGACCGTCCTCGCGCTGTCCGCGCTCACCGGGGAAGGCATCGGGGAACTGCGGGAGGTGCTGGGGCAGTTCGTCACTGAGCGCCAGGCCCCCGCACGGCGTATCGCGGCGGACGTGGACGCAGCGGCGGGCCGGCTGCGGCCCGTGTACACCACCGGTCGGCGCGCCGGGCTCAGCGAGGAGGCGCGCGACGAGTTCGCCGCGCGGCTCGCGGACGCGGTCGGGGCCACCGCGGCGGGCGAGGCGGCCGAACGGGCGTGGCTGCGCAACGCCAACCGGGCGTGCGGGACGCCGTGGCTGCGGCTGTGGCGCTGGTACAACGACCGGCGCGAGCCCCCGACCGGCCGGATGCGGCTGCGGCCACCGGCCGACGAGGAGGCGACGGCCCGGCAGCGCGTCGAACAGGCGGTGCGGACCGTGGCCGACCGTGCCTCGGCGGGCCTGCCGGTGCCCTGGGCGCAGGCGGTGCGCGAGGCCGCCGTGCGCGGGGCGCACGGGCTGCCGGAGGCGCTGGACGAGCTGGCCGTACGGGCCGGGCTGCCGCCGGGGAAGCCGCCGCGGCCGGGCTGGTGGCCGGTGGCGGTGCTGGCCCAGGCGTCGATGACGATCCTTCAGATCATCGGCGGGCTGTGGCTGGTGGGGCAGATCGTCGGGTTCATGGCCCCCAACCTCGGCGTGCCGGTACTGCTGATGGTGGCCGGGATCGTCGGCGGTCCGGTGGTCGAGTGGAGCTGCCGGATGGCGGCGCGCGGACCGGCCCGCCGGTACGGCCAGGACGCGGAACGGCGCCTGCGGGAGGCGGCCGCCGGGTGCGGGCGGGCGAGGGTCCTGGATCCCGTGGCGGCGGAACTGCTGCGGTACCGGGAGGTGCGCGAGCAGTACGGGAAGGTGGTGGGGGTGGGCTGAGGGCCGTCAGGGGCGGGGCGGTGTCGCGGTCTTCTGCTGGTCGCTCGGCGGGTTCTCGTCCGGGTGACGGAGTTGTCCACAGGCTGTGGGTGGTCCACAGCGCTCGGCGGGCCCGGCCCGTGCGGCGGCAGTCTGGCTCCACGGCGATCGCGAGAACGCGGTCGGCCGTGGCGGAGCCGCGGCGGTGCGCGAGGTGAAGGCGCGCCGCCACGGCGGACGCGGCCGTACGGGAGGGGCCCGTGCGGGTGTCCGCCCGGCGCGGGGCGCGGGGGCGGGAGGGGAGCTGGACATGAACGAGACGATCGTGTGCGCGGTGGGGAACGTGGCGACGCAGCCGGTGTACCGGGAGTTGGCGTCGGGGCCGTCGGCGCGGTTCCGGCTGGCGGTGACCGCGCGCTACTGGGACCGCGAGAAGAACGCCTGGACCGACGGCCACACCAACTTCTTCACGGTGTGGGCCAACCGGCAGCTCGCCGCGAACGTCGCGACGTCGCTGTCGGTCGGCGAACCGGTCATCGTGCAGGGGCGGTTGAAGGTGCGCACGGAGACGCGGGAAGGGCAGCAGGGGTGGACGTCGGCCGACATCGACGCGGTGGCGATCGGCCACGACCTGTCACGCGGTACGGCGGCGTTCCGGCGGTCGGTCAGGACCGAGCAGCCGGGCGCACCGGGCATGCCGGGGACGGGCGCGGCGCAGCAGCCGGAGCCCAACTGGGAGACACCGGCGCCGGATACGGCGGCGGAGGCGGCCGCGGTGGCCGAAGTGGCCGGGGCGGAGGCCGAGCGGGAACCGGTCGCGGTGACCTGAGCGCGCCCGACCGGCGATCGACGGACGCCCGGGTCGCCCGGGTCGCCCGAGGAGAGGCGTATGAGGGCAAATGCGCCGGTACATGTAGGTGGATTTGTCGATAACCCCAGCTCAGAGGGGCTGGCGGGCGATCTTGGCGATAACGATTCCGAGTCGGATCGGCTCGTGGACGACCTCGCCGGGAAGCGCGGGCCACCGCGTCTCTAGGATGCCGGACGTAGCTCGTGTGGCTTCTGATGCTGCTGGTGGGACCCGGCCCCCCACGTCAACGGGTCCCGCTCGGAGGGGAATTACGTGCTCTCTTGGTTCTCCGCGCCGTTCGCGCGCGGGCGAGGGACGGGCCGCAGGCTCGCCGCCGCGGCCGTGGTGTCGGGGCTCGTCGCCGCCGGTGCGCTGACCGCCGCCGGGCCGGCCGCGGCCGACGCGACGGCGCGGAGCCAGGGCGGCGCGACCGCCACCATGGGCGGCCTGAAGACGTACGGCACCGCGGTGGTGCACGGCGCCGAGGGCGACCAGGAGGTGTCGGCGGGCCTGTTCGAGATGTCCGTCGACGGGGGCGGCACGCTCCAGACGTACTGCGTCGACCTGCACAACCCCACGCAGAAGGACACCCAGTACCACGAGACCCAGTGGAGCGGGACCTCGCTCGCCGCGAACAAGAACGCGGGCCGGGTGCTGTGGATCCTGCAGCACTCCTACCCGCAGGTGAACGACCTGGCGGCGCTCGCGAAGAAGGCGGGCGTCACCGGCGGCCTCACCGAGCAGGACGCGGCGGCCGGCACGCAGGTGGCGATCTGGCGCTACTCGGACGGCGCGGACGTCGACGCGGTGGACCCGCAGGCCGAGGGGCTGGCGGACTACCTGCAGAAGGCGGCCCGCACCGTCTCGGAACCGGCGGCCTCCCTGGCCCTCGACACCTCGGCGGTCTCCGGCCACCCCGGGGAGCGCCTCGGCCCGGTCGTCGTCCGCACGCAGGAGAGCGCCGTCACGGTGATCCCGCCGCTGGACGCGGCGACCACCGGGGTGCGCGTGGTCGACGCGGCCGGCAAGCCGGTGATCACCGCGGCCGATGGCAGCCGGCTGTTCTTCGACGTCCCCGAGGGCGCCCCGGACGGCACGGCCGAGCTGACGCTCCAGGCGTCCACGACCGTCCCGGTGGGCCGCGCCTTCACCGCCGACAGCCGCAGTCAGACGCAGATCCTGGCGGGCTCCAGCGAGTCGACGGTGTCGGCGACGGCGACCGCGACCTGGGCGGCCCGGGGGCCGGTACCGGCCCTGTCGGCGGCGAAGGACTGCACGCACCACGGCCTGGACGTCACCGCCGCCAACCGGGGCGACGAGGACTTCGCCTTCTCCCTCATGGGCACGGAGTACGCCGTCGCCGCAGGCCAGTCGCGCACGGTGACGATCCCGCTGCAGGAGGACCAGGCGTACGACTTCACGATCGCCGCACAGCGCTTCACCGGGGTCCTCGACTGCCGGACGCGCAGCGCGGAGACCGAGACGGCCGACCTGACCACCCAGACCCTCGCGGACCCCAGCCCCGCGACGGTCGGCGGCACGACCACGGACACCAACCTCGCAGAAACGGGCGGCACGAGCGCGACCCCCCTGATAGCGGGCACGGCCATAGCCCTGGTGGTGATCGGCGGAGCGGTGCTGGTTCTGCTGGGGCGCAGGGAGAACGCGGCGGGGGAGTGACAGCGGGGGCCACCCGGCAGATCCCCAGCTCACAGGCCCCGGCCGCTATGCGTTTCCGCCCAGGGGTGGCGGTACGGCAAGATGGGGTGTATCTGCCCACTGCCTGATTTCAAGCTGCCGGACGGTTTCTCTTGGCTGAGTTCATTTACACCATGCGCAAGGCGCGCAAGGCGCACGGCGACAAGGTGATCCTCGACGATGTCACCCTGAGCTTCCTCCCGGGTGCGAAGATCGGCGTCGTCGGCCCGAACGGCGCCGGTAAGTCCACCGTGCTGAAGATCATGGCGGGGCTGGAGCAGCCGTCGAACGGTGACGCGTTCCTCTCGCCCGGGTACAGCGTCGGCATCCTGCTGCAGGAGCCGCCGCTGAACGAGGAGAAGACCGTCCTGGAGAACGTCCAGGAGGGTGTCGCCGAGATCAAGGGCAAGCTCGACCGGTTCAACGAGATCGCCGAGCTGATGGCGACCGACTACTCCGACGCGCTGCTGGAGGAGATGGGCAAGCTCCAGGAGGAGCTCGACCACGCCGAGGCGTGGGACCTGGACGCCCAGCTCGAGCAGGCCATGGACGCCCTGGGCTGCCCGCCCGGCGACTGGTCCGTCACCAACCTCTCCGGTGGTGAGCGCCGCCGCGTCGCGCTGTGCAAGCTGCTGCTGGAGGCCCCCGACCTGCTGCTCCTCGACGAGCCCACCAACCACCTCGACGCCGAGTCGGTGAACTGGCTGGAGCAGCACCTGGCCAAGTACGCCGGCACGGTCGTGGCCATCACCCACGACCGGTACTTCCTCGACAACGTCGCCGAGTGGATCCTCGAGCTCGACCGTGGCCGTGCCTACCCGTACGAGGGCAACTACTCCACGTACCTGGAGACCAAGCAGACCCGTCTGAAGGTCGAGGGGCAGAAGGACGCCAAGCGCGCCAAGCGCCTCAAGGAGGAGCTGGAGTGGGTCCGCTCCAACGCCAAGGGGCGGCAGGCCAAGTCGAAGGCGCGTCTGGCCCGCTACGAGGAGATGGCCGCCGAAGCCGAGAAGATGCGGAAGCTGGACTTCGAGGAGATCCAGATCCCGCCGGGGCCGCGGCTGGGCAGCATCGTCGTCGAGGTCAACAACCTCCGCAAGGCCTTCGGTGAGAAGGTGCTCATCGACGACCTCTCCTTCACCCTGCCGCGCAACGGCATCGTCGGCGTCATCGGCCCGAACGGCGCCGGCAAGACCACGCTGTTCAAGATGATCCAGGGCCTGGAGACGCCGGACTCCGGCACCATCAAGGTCGGCGAGACCGTCAAGATCTCCTACGTCGACCAGAGCCGCGAGAACATCGACCCCAAGAAGACGCTGTGGGCCGTCGTCTCCGACGAGCTCGACTACATCAACGTCGGCCAGGTCGAGATGCCGTCCCGGGCCTACGTGTCCGCCTTCGGCTTCAAGGGCCCGGACCAGCAGAAGCCGGCCGGCGTGCTCTCCGGCGGTGAGCGCAACCGCCTCAACCTCGCGCTCACCCTCAAGCAGGGCGGCAACCTGCTGCTCCTCGACGAGCCCACCAACGACCTCGACGTCGAGACCCTCTCCAGCCTGGAGAACGCGCTGCTGGAGTTCCCCGGCTGCGCCGTGGTCGTCTCCCACGACCGGTGGTTCCTGGACCGCGTCGCCACGCACATCCTCGCCTACGAGGGTGACTCCAAGTGGTTCTGGTTCGAGGGCAACTTCGAGTCGTACGAGAAGAACAAGGTCGAGCGGCTCGGTCCCGACGCCGCCCGCCCGCACCGGGCCACCTACAAGAAGCTGACCCGGGGCTGATCGGTCTTGCGGCACCTCTACCGCTGCCCGCTGCGCTGGGCGGACATGGACGCGTACGGCCACGTCAACAACGTGGTGTTCCTCCGCTACCTGGAGGAAGCCCGTATCGACTTCCTGTTCCGCCCGGACAAGGACTTCCAGCAGGGGTCCGTGGTGGCGCGCCACGAGATCGACTACAAGCGGCAGCTCGTCCACCGGCACCGCCCGGTGGACATCGAGCTGTGGATCACCGAGATACGCGCCGCGTCCTTCACCATCGCCTACGAGGTGAAGGACGACGACGTGGTCTACGTGCGCGCCTCGACCGTCATCGTGCCGTTCGACTTCACGGCGCAGCGGCCCCGGCGGATCACCGACGAGGAGCGCGCGTTCCTCAAGGAGTACACGGACGACGCCTCCGGCCAGGGGGCCGTCGCCGCATGACCGTGCTGCACCTCGCCGACGAGACGGAGGCGGCCGACCTGGCCGCCTTCCTCTCCCGGCTGCTCCACTACGACCGTTCGGCCGCGGTGCGCCTGCAGGCCGCGGGCACCGCGCTGGCCGTCTTCGGGCGGCCGCCGTCCTTCGAGGTCCTGGCGATCCGCGCGGTGCGGCTGGCCAAGCCGTACGAGGACGGGCTGGACCTCACGCTCGACGTGACCGTCTCGGCCGGTGAGCTGCTGGAAGCCGTCGACGAGGCCGCGGCCACGGCGGGCGTGCCCGGCGCGGTCACCGGGCCGCCGTGGGCCGGGCTGCTGCCGCCGCGTTCGGGCTGGCAGCCGGAGGGCGGGCTGCCCGACGCGGACGCGCTGCGTTCCCTGGTGTCCGCTGCCGTCGCCGAATTCCGGTCACGGACCGAGGAGTTGGCTGCCGAACGGCGTACGCGGGCCGAACTCGACGCCATCGGGCGGGACATCTGGTCCCGGACGGTCGCGGAGACCGGGCTGCCCGTACGGGCCGTGCACGCGGCCCAGTCGCTGGGCTTCCTGCGGCCCGGTGGCGCCGTGGCGCTGCTCTCCGCCGGGGCGTGGCTGCGGCTGCGCACACCCTACGGGTCCGTCGCCGTACGGCGGTCGGGGCTCGGGGCGTTGGGGCTCAGCGTGCGCTGAGTGAACCGGCGTGCATCAGGAGTGACGACCGTGATCGGATTCCGGCGCAGGGGGCCGGAATCCGACGTCCGGGCCCGTCAGTCCGGGGTGTTCACCATCGAGCGTGCCGCGTACGTCAGGTAGTTCCACAGCGTCGTCTCGTGCTCCTCGGACAGGCCGAGTTCCTCGACGGCATCCCGCATGTGCCGCAGCCACGCGTCGTGCGCGGCCCGGTCGACGGCGAAGGGGGCGTGCCGCATCCGCAGCCGGGGATGGCCGCGGTTGTCGCTGTAGGTCGTCGGGCCGCCCCAGTACTGCATGAGGAACAGCGCCAGGCGCTCCTCGGCCGGGCCGAGGTCCTCCTCCGGGTACATGGGGCGCAGCACCGGGTCCTCGGCGACGCCCTGGTAGAAACGGTGCACCAGCCGGCGGAAGGTCTCCTCCCCGCCGACCTGCTCGAAGAAGGTCTGCTCCTGAAGCGTGCCGCGCCGAATCTCTTTCACGTCCCCCATGGTCTCAGACGGCGGGACCTAGGACGCAGGGCCTAGGGACGCCGACGGCGGCCCAGGAACGCCGACGGCACGCCCCGGCGGCACGTGTGGCGGGAAGGCGTACTCGCCGGGGGCCGTCGCGGGCCGCACAGTGGAGGCATGGGTGCGGATGCTGTCGCGGCGCGGGCCGCGCTGGTGCGGGAGATCGAGGCGAGCGGCGCCTTCGCCGCCGACCCGCGCTGGCGCGAGGCGTTCACCGCGGTCCCGCGCCACCTCTTCGTCCCGTACTACTACGTCGCCACGGTCACCGGCTACGAACGCCGCTGGGGCGAGAGCCCCGACCCCACCGCCCGCGAGCGGTGGCTGCGCGGCGCCTACGAGGACACCCCGCTGGCCACCCGGCTGCGCGACGGGGAACTCGTCTCCTCCAGCAGCCAGCCGTCCCTCATGGCGCTGATGCTGGCCGAGCTGCGGGTCGAGGACGGCCACCGGGTGCTGGAGATCGGCGCGGGCACCGGCTACAACGCGGCGCTGCTCGCGCACCGGCTCGGCGACGACCGGGTCACCACCGTCGACCTGGACCCGGAGATCACCGAGTCCGCGCGCCGCCACCTGGACGCCGCCGGGTACCACCCCCTGGTCGTCACCGGCGACGGTGCCCGCGGGGTGCCCGAGCGGGCGCCCTTCGACCGGGTGATCGCGACCTGCCAGCTCAGCGCGGTGCCACGGGCCTGGATCGCCCAGTGCCGGCCGGGTGCCCGCATCCTCGTCCCGCTGGCCACCGGGCTGATCGCGCTGACCGTCCGGGACGCCGGCCACGCGGAGGGCGCCTTCCTGGCCACCGCGGCCTACTTCGTGCCGCTGCGCGGCCAGGGCCGGGCCGACCCGGGGCCGGTCGCGCTCGGCGGGGTGCCGCGCCCGGCACGGGACGACGACCTGTTCCGCTTCCTGGTGACCCTGACCCGGGGCGTCCTCGAACCGCCCGAGGCGTACGCCCTGTGGCGGCGCGAGGGCATGCCCGGGCGCTCCCGCTACGGCATCACCGTCGAGGGCGACCGGGCCTGGGCCTGGCTCGACGACCCGGAGGGGCCGTACGCCTGGCCCCTCCCCGAAGGACGGCCCTGACCGGCGCCGGAGCGCCGGCCGCGGGGTGCGTCAGCCGCGCCGGACCGTGATGGTCGTCCACGCGCCGACGTGCACGCGGTCGCCGTCCTGCAGCGGCACCGGCACGAACGGCTGGATCGGCTCGTCCGAGCCGTTCACCGTGGTGCCGTTCGTCGAGTTCTGGTCGACGACCGCCCAGCCGCCGTCCGGCTGCTGCACCAGCACCGCGTGCTGGTGGGACACGCCCGGGTCCTCCGGCGGCACCGACAGGTCGATGTCGGGGGTCTCGCCGGTGGAGTGCCGGCGGCGGCCGATGGTGACCTGGTTGCCCCTGAGCGTGCGCTGCTGCTCCGGGGAGTACGCGGGCAGGTTGAGCCCCGCGGCCTCCGGTCCCGAGCGCTGCATCATCGCCATGAAGTACTCGCGGTCCGGACCGATGGTCGCGGTCCAGGTCGCCGGCTGCTGCGGGAACGCCGGACCGGGCGGGGGCGGCGGGGCCTGCGTCGCGCCCTGCTGGGGGTAGCCGTAGCCACCGCCCTGCGGGCCCGCGCCGGGACCGCCCGGGCCGCCGGGGGCCTGGCCGGACGGCGGGGGGATCACCCAGTCGTCCTCGCCGCCGCCGAAGGGCGGGGCGGGGCGCTGGTTCTCCTGCGGGAACGCGGGCGGGGCCGGGGGAGCGCCGGCCGACCGGTAGCCCTGGGGGGCACCCGGGTCCGTCGCACCGGGGCCGCCCGGACGGCCGGGGCCGCCGGGCCCGCCGTGCGTGGGCGGCGGCTGTCGCGAGGGGTCGGTGCCGAAGCCGGACGGGTCGGCCCCGCCCGGGCCACCCGGTCCACCGGGGCCGGGGGGCGCGCCGAAGGGCTCACGGCCGAAGGGGCCGCCCGGAGCGCCGGGGCCACCGGGACCGCCGCCCGGCCGGCCCGAGGTGTCGCGGCCGTACGGTCCGGGAGCACCGCCGGGACCGGAACCGGGGCCGCCGAAACCGCCACCAGGACCGCCGACCGGACCGCCCGGGCCACCGGAGGGACCCGAGGGCTCACGGCCGAAGGGGTCGCCGGACTGTCCGGACGGCTCACGGCCGAAGGGGTCGCCGGCCGGGCCCGAGGGCTCACGTCGGAAGGGGTCGCCGGCCGAACCCGACGGCTCGCGCCGGTACGGGTCACCCGACGGGTGCGAGGGCTCGCGGCGGAAGGGGTCGCCGGCCGGGCCACCAGGACCCGACGGGCCCGAGGGGCCGGGACCGGGCTCCCGTCCGAACGGTCCGCCCGGACCCCCGGACGTCGACCCCGGCCCACCGCCGGGGCCGCCCCGGCCACCGGGTCCGCCCTGGCCGCCGTGCCCGCCCGGTTCGCCGCCGAACGGCGGGGCCGGCGGGATCGGCTCGGCGGGCCGGTTCACCTGGGACGGCCGGGAGTGCTGGTAGTCGAAGGAGTCACGCCCGCCGAACGACGGCGGCGGAGACGGGAACCGCCCGCCGGGACCCGCGCCCGGGCCACCGGGAGCGCCCGGACCACCACCGGGGCCACCGGGCGCGCCCGGGCCGCCCGGTGCGGGCGCCGGCGGGCGCGGGGCGGCCGGGGTGTACGAGGTCGCCGTGTTGGTGAGGAAGTTCCACCGGCACTCCTCGCAGAACGGCGCACCGCCCTCGCGGGGCGTGCGGCACTGCGGGCAGAGCTCCGGCTCGGGGTCGGGCACCGAGGACAGGGGCCGGCCCGGCTGACCGGGGTGGCCCTGGTGGCCGCCCGGCGGGGGCGGCGGGAAGCCGTAGCCGCCGGCCGGGGGCGGCGGAGGGGGCGGTGGCACGGCACCGGCCATGCGGTGACCGCAGACCTCGCACCAGTCGTCGGAACCCGACTGGTGTCCGTTCGGGCAGGTCGGCATGTCGGCGCTTCCCCCTCTCCTTCGGTGTCCTGCTGGGTACGGTCAGGTCACTTCTTTACACGAACAGTCTTGGTGGACCGGGTCTCGAGGGTCATTTCGTCAGCCTCCGCGACCTTCGCCTTCAACCGCACAGTACCCGTCGCGGCATCGACCACGTCCACCACCTTCGCAAGCAGTTTCGCAGTATCGGCGTTGCCGGAAGCGCTTGCGAGCTGAACGGCCCTGCCCAGTTTGGCCGTTGCTCCGTCCCTGTCGCCCGCCTTGCGGAGGTCCAGGCCCTGCTGGATGGTCCTCGCCAGCTCGGCCTGGCCGGTGTAGTGCGCGACCTGGGGGTTGAGGGAGGTGGAGGCGGCCACGTCGTCGGTCCACACGGCCCGGACCAGGCCCTGGGCGCCGAGGCTCTGCGCGCTGTCCGTGCCGGGCTGCGGGACGACCAGCGAGACGCGGGCGGCCAGCATCTCCTGGCCGATGTGGGCGGGCGGGACCTCGACGCACACGTGGTAGTCGCGGGACTCGTCGCCCCAGGAGCCGGTGGGGTAGTCGCCGGAGCGGGGCCCGGACTCGGTGCGGCGGCCGGTCAGGTCCTCGACGGCCGGGGCGACCTGCTTGACGAACCGCACGGTCGTGCCGACCGGGGTCCACAGCCGCAGCGCGACGTCCGCGACCTCCTTGCCCATGGCCGTCTCCATCATCCGCGTGAAGTCGGCGGCCAGGCCCGCCGGGTCGGCGACGATGTCGGCGGTGCCGAGCAGCGCGGAGGCGATCCCTGTGACTTCTTTCACTTCCCAGTCGGTGCCCACACCTCGTGCGTCGCAGGTGAAGCGGCCGGCGCAGTCGTCGAGTGCGGCCTTGAGGTCCTGCGGCGACTCGTGCTCGTTGCGGCCGTCGGTGAGCAGGATGCCGTGGCGGATGGCGACGTCGGCCGAGGACAGCAGCCGGTCGGCGAGGCGCAGCCAGGTGCCGATGGCGGTGCCGCCGCCCGCGTGGAGCCGGCGCAGCGCCTGCTTGGCCTGCTCGCGGGTGGCCGCGTCGGCGACCGCGAGGCGCCCGCCGCCGGGGTAGACCTCCTTGGCCACGTGGGTGCCGGCGATCACCGCGAAGTGCACGCCGTCGCGCAGGGTGTCCACGGCGGCGGCCGTGGCGTCGCGGGCGTTGCGCATCTTGGCGGGCGGGTAGTCCATGGAGCCCGAGCAGTCGACCATGAGCGCCACGGCGGCCGACGGGCCCCGGCTCGCCGCGTACAGGTGCGGGGCGCCGACCGCACCGCCGACCGTGCCGCCGCCGGTGGCGGTGACCGTGACGATCGCGTTCACCTCGCGCCCGCCCTCGGGCAGGTACTCGTTCTGGTAGACGTCCACCGCGAACTGCGGCACGTTCGGTTTCGCGAAATTGGCCATGCCCACATCCCCCTTGAAGGCCCCGCGGCGGCCGCGGAGTGACGACTCCTCCCGCCCCGGTCCCCTCCGGGACGGTGAGGTTTCCCCGTTCTGTGCGGGTCGCTCAGGCCGATCCTGCCCCTTGCGGCGGCGCCGGGAACGGGACGACGGCCACTGTTACGTTGTCGTGGCCCCCGCCGTCCAGGGCGTGCCCGACGAGGACCCGGGCGCTGTGCAGGGGGCGTACGGCGGCGTCGCGGGGGACGGCCCCGGCCATCTCCTCGGCCGCCTCGGCGTAGTTCCACAGGCCGTCGGTGCAGACCACGACCACCCCGGGCCGGTCCGGTTTGAACGCGGCGGTGTGCGGCTCCAGTTCGTAGGCGTCGGCGCCGAGCCAGCCGGTGATCGCGTGGGCGCGCTCGTCGGCGTACGCCTCGGCCTCGCTCATCAGGCCGGCGGCGACCATCTGCGCGGCCCAGGAGTCGTCCTCGGTGAGCCGGGCGGCGGGGGAGCGGTCGTCCGGGATCCAGTAGGCGCGGCTGTCGCCGACCCAGCCGACGACCAGCAGGCCGGCGGTGACGACCGAGCCGACGAACGTGCAGGCGGGGGCGTTCTGGTGCGGGGCGTGCTCGCGGGCCGTGGCCGGTTCGGCGGCCAGCGCGTCGACGGCGCGGGCGGCGGCGACGATGGCGTCGTGCATGGCCTGCTGCGGGTGGGTGCCGTGGGCCAGGGCGGCCACCAGGGAGTCGCAGGCGGTGCGGGAGGCGGCGAGCGAGGCGTCGTCGGGGCGGGTCGCGGAGGACACGCCGTCGCAGACGATCGCCACGGTCGCGTGCGTGCCGTCGGGCAGCGCGGTGTGGCCGAGGGCGAAGGCGTCTTCGTTGCGGTGGTGGCGCAGTCCGCGGTCGCTCACGGCGGCGACCGGGCCGAACTCCTGCTCCAGGTGGTCGCGTTCGCGTGGCTGCGCGTGCCCGCAGTTCTCGCAGTAGCCGTCGCCGTCGACCCGGCCCGCGCGGCAGGCCACGCACACGGGGACGGGCCCGGCGTCCGGCGCGGTGTCGGCGGTGACGCGCGGGTCGGGCGCCTGGAGCGGGTACTCGTCGGGCTCGGGCGCCCGGTCGAACCGCACGCCGGGGGTGGGCGCGGGCGACGGCGCGGCCGCGGACGCCGACGGTACGGCGGCGGCAGGCGGCGCGGTGGGCGTCTGCGGTGCGGGGGCGGGCAGGGGCTCGGCCGCGGTGGCGGGCGGGCCCTGGGGGGCGTCCGGGAGCGCCGCGCCGTTCATCGCGAGCGTCGGGTGGTCGGGCGGGGGCGGCGGCACGGCGGACAGGTCGTACCCGCACGCGCCGCAGAAGCGGTCACCCGATTCGAGCGGCTCGGCACAGCTCGGGCACTTCGACAGCGCGGCCTGCCGGGGCATCTGCGACATCAACTACACCCACGTCCGGGGGCGGTAACGGTTGGCACGTTCCACCAGATCGATCCTCTCCTCACCGCCGGGCGCGAGCCGGGCCAGCGTGCGGTACGAACGCTCCAGTCCGAAGCGCAGGCCCCGCTCGTCCAGTTCACTGCCGAGCAGCGTGCGCCGGGCGTCCGGGGCGGCGTCGCGGCCACCGGAGAGTATCCAGTCCAGCGCGCTGCCGAGGACTTCGGCGGACAACTGCTCGCGCCGCGTGGGGTCGAGGCCGTAGGCGTCCAGCGCCTCGACCTGGGCCGCCGCGGCGGTGAGGTCCTCCAGGAAGGGTACGTCCCCGGCGGTGGCCGTCCGTTGCCGCAGCCGGGCCCGCACGGCGGCGACCCGGGCGGCGACGCAGTGGACGGACGACTCCGGCACCGACTCCAGCGTCCGTACGGCGGCCCGGCGGTCCCCGGCGGCGAGCTGCACGCGCGCGAGACCGAACGCGGCGCTCACATGGCTCGGGTCGGTCGCCCAGACCAGCCGGTAGTACTCGGCGGCGTTGTCGAGCTGGTGCAGCAGCTCGGCGCACAGGCCGAGGGCCAGCTTCGGCACGGGTTCACCCGGGAACGCGTCGTAGATCGCGTCGAAGGCGAGGGCGGCGCCCTCGTGGTCGCCGGTGACCAGGGCGCTCACCCCCCGGTACCAGACGACCCGCCAGTCGTCGGGCCGTTCGGCCTCCAGCGTCGCCAGGGTGGCGAGGGCGTCCTCGAGGTCGCCGTTCTCCAGCCGGGCGCGCACCTGCCGCAGCCGGGTCTCCACGGAGGGCGCGGGCGCCGCCGCGAGCGCGGTGAGCAGCTCGCCCGGCGCGGTGGTCACCAGGCCCGCGAGGAAACCGGCGTTGGGGTCGGCGGGGTCGACGTGCGGCACGGGCAGGGCGAGCGCGGCGGCACCGGCGTCGACGGGTCTGACCAGCCCGGACACCGCACCGGCGCGGCCGGTGCTGCCGGCGCCGCCCGGCTGCGGGGCGAGGGGCCGTCCGGTCCGGTCCGTGCGCGCCCCCAGCCGGGACACCTCCCCGTCCAGGCGCGGGAACAGCTCCGTGTCCGTCACCCGGGTCTCCGGCCCGAACAGCGTGGACAGCGCGGGGCGCGCCCGCCCCGTCTGCAGGGAGACGACCTCGCGGAGCACGCCCGTGAGCTGCTCGGCCATCTCCTGCGCGGAGGCGAACCGGCGAGCCGGGTCGGGGTCGGTGGCGCGCACCAGCAGCCGGTAGAACGACTCGTAGGCGCGGAACACCTCGATGTGGTCGGGGTCGGGCAGGGCGTCCGCGTAGACGGAGGTGTAGCCCTGGAAGTCGAAGGTGAGGACGGCGAGGGTGCGGCCGACCGTGTAGAGGTCGGACGCCACGGACGGCCCGGCGTCGGCGACCTCGGGGGCCTGGTAGCCCACCGTGCCGTAGATCGCCGACTCGGCGTCGTCCATGCGGCGCACGGCGCCCATGTCGATCAGCTTGAGCTGGTCCTCGGTCTGGATGGCGTTGTCGACCTTGAAGTCGCAGTACAGCAGGTTGCGGCTGTGCAGGTGGCCGAGCGCCTCCAGCGCCTCGATGCCGTAGGCGCAGGCCTGCTCCACGGGCAGCGGGTCGCGCCGGCCGTCGGGCGTGCGGCGGGCGTTGGCGATCTCCTTGAGGGACTTGCCGCCGACGTACTCCATGACGATGTACCCGTCCAGCGACCCGGTCCGCTGGTCGAGGTGCTCGACGAAGTTGTAGATCCGCACGATGTTGGCGTGCTCGATCTCGGCGAGGAAGCGTCGCTCGGAGATCGCGGCGGCCATCGCGTCCTGGTCGCCGGTGTCCAGCAGGCCCTTGAGGACGACCCACCGGTCGGAGACCGCGCGGTCCACGGCGAGGTAGATCCAGCCGAGCCCGCCGTGCGCCAGACAGCCCATGACCTCGTACTGGCCGTGCACGACGTCGCCGGCCTTCAGCTTCGGCACGAACGAGTAGGGGTGGCCGCACTTGGTGCAGAAGCCCTCGGTGCGCCCCGGCAGCTCCCCGCGCGAACGGCCCACCGGCGCACCGCAGTCGGAGCGGGAGCAGAACCGCTTGCGTTCGGGCACCTCCGGGTCGTCCAGCACCATCGCGCGCGGGTCGGGGCGCGGCACCTGGGGCACCGACACCAGTCCGGCGCCGAGCCGGGCCCGCCCGGAGGAGCCGGCCGAGGAGCCGGAGCTGCGCACCGACACCGAGCGGCCGGTCGACGCGCCCGACAGCTCGCGCGACAGGCGGCCCGACACCGAGCGCCGTGACCGCGCCGACTGCGAGGCCGTGCGCGAGGAGCGCGCGGAGCGAGAACTGCCGCTGTCCGGACCGCTCTTGCCGCCGCCGACATGGGTGGGCGCGGAGCGGGCCAGGCCGCTGCCGGAGACCACCGGGGCGAGCCCGCAGGTGCCGCAGTACAGCTCGCCGCCGCCCATGTCCTCGTACGACCCCTCGCAGCCCGGCCGCTGGCACGGCTGCCCCGCCTGACTCATGGCGTCTGCTCCCCCCTGCCCTCGTGGCCCCCGTGTCCGCTGTGGCTGCCGTGGCCGTCCTGCGGCCCGCCCTGCCCCGGCACCCGCGGGGTGCCGAGCTGTTCGGCGGCGGCCTGCTGGTAGCGCAGCACGGCCTGTTCGGCGACGCGCAGGTCGCACGGCGCGCTCCACAGCATGCGGCGCGCCGCGTCGTACCGCTCGACCAGGAACGGGTCCTCCGCCAGGCCGTGCCGGGCGACCTTCGCCTTGTAGGCGTCGAGGCGGCCGCGCAGCTCCGCGCGGACCGCGAGCGGCGCGGTGACCGCGGTCAACGACTCGCGGGCGCGCAGCAGTTCGTCCTCGGCCTTCTCCTCCAGCGACTCCAGGAGCGGGGACAGCCGGTGCCACTGGCCCTGCCGGCGGTACTCGGCGGCGGTCGCGAGCTGCTCCTGGAGCGCGGTGGGCGGGCCGCTGACCACCGGCACCTCGGTGGCGGCGATCTTGGCCAGCACCTCACCGCGCGCGGTGCGCGCCTCGGCGAGGGTGCGGTCGGCGCGGGAGAGGACGTCGCGCAGGTGCACCAGCCGCTTCTCCGCGTCCTGACGCACCGTCAGCACCGCGTCGATCTCGCGGCGCACGTCCTCCAGAGCCCGCGCCTCCCGGTCGTACACCGTGGTGTCGGGCCGGCCGCCGCCCGGCGCGGAACTGCCCTGCGCGGGCACCCAGAAGGCCAGCGGGTCGGAGATGACCCGGGCGCGCAGCGCGGTCAGCGTGCGGGTGATGCCCTCCAGGTCGTCGCCCGAGGGGTGTTCGCCCGGGCGCACACCGACGGAGTGCGCGAGCTGCCGGGTGCGCTGGAGTTCCGCGGCCAGCAGGTCGATCCGCGCGGGCAGAGCCGACCACACCGCGTCGGCGGCGACCACCACGTCCAGCGAGGACGCGTACAGCTCGTTCATCCGGTCCACCAGCGCGGCCAGCGTGAAGCGGTGGCTGAGCCGGCCGGTGCCGTGCAGCGTGGACGCGTGGGCGACGGAGCCGGCGGAGTCGGCGACCGTGACGCTCTCGCCGCGCAGCAGCTCCGTCAGCTCCACCAGGTCCTCGCGGCTGGACCAGCGGCGGCGCGAGCGGATGTCCCGGGCGGTGCGCAGCGCGTCCGTGTAGGCGTCGAAATACGTCCACAGCAGCGTGATGGACGCCTCCGTGGCCGTCCAGCGCTCCTGGGTCACGCCCGTCAGCTCGGCGCCCTCCAGGAGCCGGCGGCCCGCGTGGTCCTGGAGGGCGAGCAGCGAGGTCTCGATCGCCTCGTGCTCCTGGCCGAGCCGCGCCAGCGCACGGTCCACCTCGTCCCGGTCCATCACCGGCCCGGCGGGGTCCGTGACGCCCATCGATCACCTCTCGCTGCTGTGTAAGTCCTCGTGTCTGCCCTGGCCGTGCGCCGGTCCCGCCCGGTGCGCTCCCCGCCCTCCTGTGCCCTGCCGTCAGCCCGTGCGCAGGTACCGGGGCACGGGCGGCCGCGACGCGGTCGCGTCCTTCCCCAGTGTGGCCGACAGCCAGGTGTCGTACGACGCCTGCCAGCCGTTCGCGCGGTACTCCACCAGGATCTGATTGACCCGGCGTACCAGATCGTCCGCGTCCTTCTTCATCGCCACGCCGTAGTACTCCGTGGTGAACGGCGCGCCCTTGAGCGTGACCGTCGGGTCCTGCGCGGCCTGGCTGGCGGCGAGCGCGCCGTCGGTCACCACCGCGTCCGCCTCGCCGAGTTGGAGCCGCACGAGGCAGTCGAGCTGGTTGGGCACGGTGAGGGAGATGTCCGCGGACGCGGGCAGCCGGCCCGTCCTGCGGTCCTCCGTGAGCTGGGTGTTGGCGGTCGAACCGGCCGCCGTGCACACCTTCTGGTGCGCCAGCGAGGCATAGCCGGTGATCGGCGACGACCGGGGGGCGAGCACCTGCTGGCCGGTCCTGAAGTACGGCGCGGAGAAGGCCACTTCGCCCAGCCGGTTGCAGGTGATGGTCATGGTGCGCACCACCATGTCCACCCGGCCCTGCTGGATCGCCGGGACGCGCTGGTCGGTGGGGATCGCCTTGAACTGGACGGCGTCCGGGTCGCCGAGGATGTCCTGGGCGATCCGGTGGACCAGGTCGATGTCGAAGCCCTCGAGCTGGGCGCCGGCGTTGTTGGGGTTGCGGTAGCCCCAGCGGTAGCTGTTCTGGTCGACGCCTACGATCAGCTTGCGCTTCTCGCCCTGGCGGGCCTTGATCCTGCTGATCGTCGGCCCGTCGGCGCCGGACGGCGCGAGGGTCTGCTGCTCCGGCGCGGTGCAGTGCTCGTGGGCCGCCGTGCTGCCCTGCCCGGCGGCCCCGCCGTCCCGTTCGGGGCCCTCGCCGTGCGCCCCGGCCCGCGGCAGCAGCAGCACGAACGCCAGCGCGAGGGCGCAGGCGAGTGCCATCGCGCCGACCCCGCCCCAGCCGCGGGGGAGACGGCGGCGCAACCCTGTCCGGCCGGTGACGCCCCCCAGCCCGGCCCGCCCGCGCCGCGTACGCCTCTCTGTGATCACCGCGCCCCCTCTCACCGGTACTCCGACAGCCGTCGGCCGATGCCGGCGACCGCGCCAGCCGCCGCGAGGACGGCGAGCACGGCGGCGCCGGCCGGCAGGCCGGTCAGGGCGTCCCGACCGTCGCCGGCCGCCCGCAGGAACTGGCGCTGCTCGTGGGCGAGCGCCGTGTCGAGGTGGTCGTCGACGCTGTCGAAGCAGTCGCCGGTCGATCCCTCGGCGCCGATCACCAGCGCCAGCGCCTGCTGGTAGTTGCCGTTGTCGTCCTGGTCGCGGGCGGCGGCGTGCCGACGGCGCCACTCGGTCATGTTGCCCTCGGCCGCGGTGACCGGCTGCCTGCCGGCGCGGTCGTCGGCCAGGTCGGCGGCCCGGTCCAGGCCCTTGGCCAGGAGAGCCATGTCGGTGGTGAAGTCGTGGTCGTAACGGTCGACCGTCCGTTCCTTGCCGTCCGCGGTCACCTTCACCGTCTCGGCGCCGCGGGACACCAGGGTGAGGTTCTCGTTGCCGCGCGCCTTCAGGGAGGCGACCCGGGCGTCGTGCAGGACGTCCATCGAGCGGACGCCGTGGTCGTAGGAGTCGTCCAGGCCGGCGCGGGCGACGCTGTGCCCGACGACCAGCCAGAGCAGGACGATCCCGGTGGCCGCCGTGGCCGCGACCAGGCCGTGGTTGAGGACCCGGTTCGTGCGGCGGTAGGTGCGGTGCTGCGCCCAGGCCAGCGCGGCGAGCGCGAGGACGCCGAGCGCGATCGCCGCCCACGGGTAGGGCGTGGCGTCCGCGTAGTCGTGCTCCAGCCGCTGGTTCTCCTTCTGGTACAGCTTCTCCGCGGCCGGCAGCATCTCCTGCTGCATCTTCTCGTTGGCGTAGCGCAGGTAGGCGCCGCCCACCGGGAAGCCCTGCCGGTTGTAGGTGCGGGCGCGCTCCACCAGGCCCTTGTACTCCGGCAGCAGGGTGTTGAGCCGGGTGATCGACGCGGCGGAGGGCGAGCCGGGGTCGGAGCTCTCCGCGGCGGTGACGAGTCCGGCCGCCGCGGTGTCGATGTCCCGCTCGTACCGGTCGCGGGTCCCGGCGCTCTCCTGGCCGCCCGCCAGGAAGCCGCTGGAGGCGGCCGTGTTGGCGTCCGCGAGGGAGCGGTAGATGTCGGCCGCCGCCGAGCTGAGCGGCTGGCTCTTGTGCAGCACGTCGTCGGCGGCGGCCGCGCGGTCGGTGGTCTGCCAGGCGGCGACGGAGCCGAAGGCGAGGACGAGCAGGGCGAGCACGGCGCCGAGGGCGCGCAGCCGCCCCGGCTCGGTGGTGGCGGCCGCCCGCAGCCGGTCCAGGCCCTCGGCGAACGCCGTACGGCGAGGCGGCGGCGGTGCCGCGGTGATCGTCGGCGTCATGGCCACTGCCTGACCTCCCCCATGGTCACGTCCCGCGGCAAAGTATCGCTGCCGCGACCGGCGGTGCGAACCCCGCGTCGCGGGATCTCGGTGCGATCGCGGCCCCCTTGTCCATGAATACGCGCAGAACGGGGGTTCGGTTCCTCGGGGGAGGCCAGGAGCGTTCCGCGCACCGGCCGGGTGGACGGCCGGTCTCAGGGGCTGGTCAGGACCACCAGCCGCTGGGTGGCCCGGGTCATCGCCACGTAGCGGTCGACCGCGCCGCGCACGCCCCCGCCGAACCGCTGCGGGTCCACGAGGACGACCAGGTCGAACTCGAGGCCCTTGGACAGCTCGGGGGTGAGGGAGCGCACCCGCGCCGTCTCCCGGAACGCCGGGTCGCCGATGACGCACGCGACACCCTCGTCGTGGTCGGCGAGCCAGGCGTCGAGGAGGGCGTCCCGCTCGGCCACCGGGGCGTGCAGGACCGGAACGCCGGTGCTGCGCACGGACGTCGGCACGTTGGCGTCCGGCAGCGCGGCCCGGATCACCGGCTCGGCCTCGGCCATCACCTCTTGCGGCGTGCGGTAGTTGATGCCGAGGGAGGCCACCTCGACCCGGTCGAGCCCGACCCGCGCCAGCCGTTCCCGCCACGACTCGGTGAATCCGTCACGGGCCTGCGCCCGGTCGCCGACCACGGTGAAGCTCCCGGACGGGCAGCGCAGCCGCAGCATCTGCCACTCGGCGTCGGTCAGTTCCTGCGCCTCGTCCACCACGACGTGCGCGAACGGGCCCGCCAGCAGGTCGGGTTCGGCGACCGGCGGCCCGTCCACCGGGACCAGGCTGTTCTGCAGGTCCTGCCCGGTCAGCATGGTCATCAGCATGGACTGCCAGTCGTCGTCGGCGCGGACCAGGTTCTCGGTGACCTGCGCCCGGTAGGCGCGTTCGGCCTCGGCCGCGGCCTCCTGCCGGCGCCGGCGCCGGGACGCGCGGGGGTCCCCGAGGCGCTGGCGTGCCGCGTCCAGCAGCGGCAGGTCGGACACCGTCCACGCCTGCGGCTCGGCCCGCTGAAGCCGCCGCACCTCCTCGCGGGACAGCCAGGGCGCGCACAGCCGCAGGTACGCCGGCACCGACCACAGGTCCCCGACGAGGTCGGCCGCCTCCAGCAGCGGCCACGCCCGGCCGAGGGCCGCGGTCAGCTCCCCGTCGGCCGCGAGGGCCCGGCGGAAGTGCTGCGGCGGGACGTCGCCCCGGTAGCGGTCGTACAGGATCTCGACCAGCTTGTCCCACACCTGGTCGCGCCCCTCGTTGTGCGGGGTGCCGGGTTCCGGCGCGTCGAACGCCTCGGCCCAGTCGACGGCGCTCAGCCGCAGTTCGGACCGGTCGACGGTGACCGTCAGCGGCTCGGTGGGCGGCTCCTCGTAGAACGCGACCGCCTTCTCGATCGCCCGCACCAGGTCCGCGGACGCCTTCAGCCGGGCCACCTCCGGGTCGCCCTCCTCGGTCGCGGCGGCGCCCTCGGGCACCAGGTCCCGCAGGAGGCAGGTCTGCACGCCCTCCTCGCCGAGGCTGGGCAGCACGTCCGAGACGTACGTGAGGTACGGCCGGTGCGGGCCGACGAACAGCACCCCGCCCCTGCGGTGCCCGAGGCGCGGGTCGGAGTAGAGCAGGTGGGCGGTGCGGTGCAGGGCGACGACGGTCTTGCCCGTGCCGGGGCCGCCGTCGACCACGAGGGTGCCGCGCGACCCGGCCCGGATGATGGCGTCCTGGTCGGCCTGGATGGTGGCCAGCACGTCCCGCATGCGCTCGGAGCGGTGGCCGCCCAGGCTCGCGACGAACGCCGACTGGTCGTCCAGCGCGGCGCGTCCGTCCAGGCCGTCGGCGGTGAACACCTCGTCCCAGTAGTCGGTGATCCGGCCGTCGGTCCAGCGGTACCGGCGGCGGCTGGCCAGGCCCATGGGCCGGGCGTGGGTGGCCGCGAAGAACGGTTCGGCCGCCGGGGAGCGCCAGTCGATCAGCAGCCGGCGGCCGTGGCCGTCGGTCAGGCCGAGCCGTCCGACGTACACCGGCTCGTCGGGCCGGTCCGCCGGGACCATCCGGCCCAGGCACAGGTCGAGGCCGAAGCGGCGCAGGGTGCGCAGCCGGGCGCTGAGCCGGTGCACCTCCAGGTCCCGGTCCATCGCCTGCTGCCCGGTGCCGCCCGGGTTCCTCAGCTCGGCTCCGAGCCGCTCCGCCAGTTCGGCGATCGTCTCCTCCAGGCTCCGGGCGACGTCCGCGAAGTGCCGCTCGTCAGCGGCGATCAGCGCCGGGTCGGCCTTGGCGGAGAGCCGGCCGGGCAGGTCGAACGGGCCCTGTCCCGGCTGGTGCGTGTGTCCCGACCGTTCCGACAAAAGCGCGCACACGTCGTGAGTACCTCATTCCCGCAGGATCTGGCCGGATCCGGCCCCAAGATCTGCGATTGTGCGGTACGAGGGGGGCCTTGCCGCAAGCCCCCCGGTGCGCTATACGTTGAGAGTGGCGAGGAGGCGGTGACGCTCCTCGCTTTTCTTGTATCCGTCACTCGGCTTTCGTCACTCGGCTTTCGTCACTCCGCTCTCCTCACTCCGCGAAGTGCGCCCGCAGCCGCTCCTGTGCCCGGGCGTCGGCCCCCACCCGGTCCAGGCCCAGCAGCGCCGCGCCCAGCACCGGCCGGGCCCGGACCACGCGCGCCGCCGCCTTCGGGGCGCGGGCCGCCAGCCGCTCCCGTATCCCGTCGTCGAGCTGTGCGTGGCCGGCGGTGAGGACACCCCCGCCCAGCAGGACCGGGGCCTCCTCCGTCAGCAGGTCAAGGCGTGTGAGGGCCACCGTCGCCAGGGCCACCACCTCCTCGGCCAGGCGGTCGACGATGCCCCGGGCGACCGCGTCCCCCGCGGCGGCCGTCGCGAAGAGCACCGGCGTGAGCT
Organism: Streptomyces galbus; assembly: GCF_005280195.1. GTDB lineage: Bacteria > Actinomycetota > Actinomycetes > Streptomycetales > Streptomycetaceae > Streptomyces > Streptomyces galbus. The sequence continues at coordinate 97,021 of NZ_SZPR01000001.1, forward strand.
CGTGGCGCCGGTGCGGTGCGAGGCGTTCCAGGTGCAGCGCCTCGATCAGGTCGTACATCGTGCCCAGGCCGAAGTACGCGGGCAGGGTGCGCGCCAGGTCGGTGGGCGCGCCCCGGCCGTCCTCCGCGCGCGCCGCGCTCCACAGGGCCTCCTCCGCCAGGCCCCAGCCGCCGCCCCAGTCGCCGGAGATGCGCCCGATGGCCGGGAAGCGAGCCGTGCGGCCGTCGGGGCGCATGCCGACGCAGTTGATGCCGGCGCCGCACACCACGGCCACTCCGCGCGGCTCGGCCACGCCGGCCCGCAGGATCGCGAAGGTGTCGTTGCGGACCTCCACCGTGTCGCCCCACGCGCGCGCGTGCAGCGCGGCGGCGAGCTGCTCCTCCTCGACCGGCAGGTCCGCGTTGGCCAGGCACGCCGACACGTGCGCGACCGTGTCCACGCCCGCCACCTCGTACGCGCGCGTGACCGTCGCGGCCAGCTCCCCGACGGCCGCCGCGACGCCCACGGCGGGCGGCCGGAAGCCGCCGCCGCGGGCCGTGGCCAGGACCCGTCCGTCGGCCGCCACCACCGCGACGTCGGTCTTGCTGTTGCCCGCGTCGATGGCGAGGACGCTTGCGGTCAGGCCCACGCGAGGTGCTCCCGGTTGTGTGCGATCAGTTCGTCGGCGAGGCGGTCGGCGTACGCGTGCTGCCCGATCAGGGGGTGCGCGAGCAGCGCGCGGACCACGCGGTCGCGCCCGCCGCGCAGCGCCGCCTCCAGCGCCAGGTCCTCGTAGGCGGTCACGTGCGCCATCAGGCCCGCGTACAGCGGGTCCACGCGCGGCACGGGCAGCGGGGAGGCGCCCTGCGCGCCGACGGCGGCCTGCACCTCGATCACCGCGTCCGCGGGCAGGAACGGCAGCGTGCCGTGGTTGTAGGTGTTCACCACCTGGTAGGGGCTGCCGCCCCCGCCGAGCAGTGCCGCCGCCAGGTCCACGGCCGCCTCCGAGTAGAAGGCACCGCCGCGCCGCGCCAGCAGCTCAGGCTTCTCGTCCAGCGCCGGGTCGCCGTACATCTGGAGCAACTCGCGCTCCATCGCCGCCACTTCGGCGGCCCGGGGCGGCTTGGTGCGCTGCTCCTCGACGACCTCGTCGTGGGCGTAGAAGTAGCGCAGGTAGTACGACGGGACCACGCCGAGCCGGTCCAGCAGCGACCGGGGAAGGCGCAGGTCGGCCGCGATCGCCTCGGCGTGGCCGGCCAGCAGCTTGGGCAGGACGTCCTCGCCCTCGGGGCCGCCGAGGCGCACGCCCGTCTCCCACGTCAGGTGGTTCAGGCCCACGTGGTCCAGGTGCACCTGCGCCGGGGACACCCCGAGCAGCGCCGCGAACTTGCGCTGGAAGCCGATGGCCACGTTGCACAGCCCGACCGAGCGGTGGCCGGCCTTCAGCAGGGCCCGGGTGACGATGCCGACCGGGTTGGTGAAGTCGACGATCCAGGCCCGCGGGTTGGTGCGGCGGACCCGCTCGGCGATGTCGAGGACGACCGGGACCGTGCGCAGCGCCTTGGCCAGGCCGCCGGCGCCGGTCGTCTCCTGGCCGACGCAGCCGCACTCCAGGGGCCAGGTCTCGTCCTGTTCCCGGGCGGCCTGGCCGCCGACGCGCAGCTGCAGCAGCACCGCGTCGGCGCCGTCCACGCCCGCGTCCAGGTCGGTCGTGGTGACGATCCGGCCGTCGTGGCCCTGCTTGGCGAAGATGCGCCGGGCCAGGCCGCCGACCAGGTCGAGCCGGTCGGCGGCCGGGTCGACCAGCACGAGTTCCTCGACGGGCAGGGTGTCCCTGAGACGGGCGAAGCCGTCGACGAGTTCGGGGGTGTAGGTCGAGCCTCCGCCGACCACGGTGAGTTTCATATCCGGATCAACCCTTCACTCCGGTCAGCGTGACGCCCTCGACGAACGCCTTCTGCGCGAAGAAGAACACGAGGATCACGGGGGCCATGACCAGCACGGTGGCGGCCATGGTGAGGTTCCAGTCGGTGTGGTGCATGCCCTTGAAGGACTCCAGGCCGTAGGACAGCGTCCAGGCGCCGGGGTTCTCCGAGGCGTAGATCTGCGGCCCGAAGTAGTCGTTCCAGGCGTAGAAGAACTGGAACAGGGCCACCGCGGCGATGCCGGGCTTGGCCATCGGGACGATGACCCGCAGCAGGGTGCGCAGGTCGCCGCAGCCGTCGACCTTGGCCGCGTCGACGTACTCGTTGGGGATGGTCGTCAGGAACTGCCGCAGCAGGAAGATCGAGAACGCGTCGCCGAACGCCATGGGCACGATCAGCGGCCACAGCGTGCCCGACAGGTCGAGCTGCTTCGCCCAGAACAGGTACATCGGGATGACGACCACCTGCGGCGGCAGCATCATCATCGAGATCACCAGCATCAGCGCCAGGTTGCGGCCGCGGAAGCGGAACTTGGCGAGCGCGTACGCCACCGGCAGCGAGGAGACGACCGTGAGGACGGTCCCCAGCCCCGCGTACAGGAGGGTGTTGCGCCACCAGGTCAGGAAGCCCGGGGTGTCCAGCACGCGTTGGTAGTTGTCCCACTCCCAGGGGTGCGGGAGCAGGTCGCGGCTGAGCGCCTGGCTGTCGCTCATCAGCGAGGTCAGCAGGACAAACACGAACGGCAGGGTGAAGAACAGCGCGGCCGCGACGCCCAGCGCGTGCACGGCGATCCACTCCAGCAGCGCCCTGCGCCGGGCGGTGCGCCGCGCGTCGGGCGCCGGGGCGTCCAACGCGACGGGTTTGTCCAGTACTTGGGCCATGCGTCAGTCACCTGCCTGGATGAGCCCGCCCCGGCGCCGCATCAGCAACGCGGTGAACGCCATCGACAGGGCGAAGAGGACCAGGGCCACCACGCACGCCGAGCCGTAGTCGAAGCGCTGGAAGCCGAGGTTGTAGACGAGCTGGGGGAGGGTGAGCGTGGAGTGCTCCGGGTAGCCGGGCTCGAACATGGTGCCCGCGCCCTGGATGACCCCCGAGGCGACCTTTCCGGCCACCAGGGGCTGCGTGTAGTACTGCATGGTCTGGATCACGCCCGTGACCACGGCGAACATCACGATCGGCGAGATGTTCGGCAGCGTCACGAAGCGGAACCGCTGCCACGCCGAGGCGCCGTCCAGCTCGGCGGCCTCGTACTGCTCCTTCGGCACGTCCAGCAGCGCCGCCATGAAGATGACCATGAGGTCGCCGATGCCCCACAGGGCGAGCAGGGTCAGCGCCGGCTTGGACCAGGCGGGGTCGTTGAACCAGCCCGGCGCGGGCAGACCGACCTTCTCCAGGAGGGAGTTGACCGGTCCGGTCCCGGGGTTGAGCAGGAAGGCGAACGCCATGGTGGCCGCCACCGGCGGGGCGAGGTAGGGCAGGTAGAACAGCGTGCGGAAGACGCCCGTGCCGGTCCTGATCCGGGTGATCAGCAGGCCCACGCCCAGGCCGAACAGCACCCGCAGCGTGACCATCACCAGGACCAGCCAGAGCGTGTTGCGCAGCGCCGGCCAGAAGAAGGGGTAGTGCTCGAAGACGTACGTCCAGTTCTTCGTGCCGCTCCACGTCGGCGGCCGGAAGCCGTCGTAGTGCATGAACGAGAAGTACACGGTCGACAGGAGCGGGTAGGCGAAGAAGACCGCGAAGCCGATCAGCCAGGGCGACAGGAAGGCGATCGTCCGCAGGGCCGCGCGGCGGCGCTTGGCGGCGAGGGTGACGGTGCTCATGGCGGCGGGCCCCCGGGCTACTTCGCCTGCGCGATGTCCGTGTCGATCTGCGCGGCGGCCTTCTTCAGGCCGGCCCGCAGGTCGGTGACCTTGCCGCTCTCGTAGTCGTAGCCGAGCTGCTGGATCGTGGTGAGGTACACGCCGCCGTTGACGGTCGCCGGGGACGTCGTGGAGTGCGGGTTCGCGGCGATGTCCAGGAACGTCTTGAAGCGCGGGTCGTACTTCAGGTCCGGGGACTTCAGGGCGGCGAGCGTGGAGGGCACGTTGTGGATGGCGTTGGAGAAGCCCACCACCGCGTCCGTGTCGGTGGTCATGTACTTCACCAGCTCCCAGGCCGCGTTCTGCTTGTGGCTGGTGGCCGCGATGCCCGCGATGGTGCCGGTGATGTAGCCCTTGCCGTACTCGTCGGCCCGGTCGTCCGGGACGGGCAGCGGGGCGACGCCGATCTCGAAGCCGGGCTCGGCCTCCTCGGCCATGCCCAGGCGCCACTCGCCGTCGAGCTGCATGGCGACCTGGCCGGTGTGGAAGGGGTGCTTGGGCCCCCACTCGTCGCCGAGCCCGGAGCGGAACTTCTCCAGCTTCTTGAACCCGCCGAGCGAGTCGACCAGGTTCTTCTGCATCGTGAAGGCGGCGGCCACGGCCGGGTCGGTGGCGAGGGTCGACTTGCCGTCCTGGTCGAAGTACGTGGGCGAGAACTGGCCCAGGTAGTGCTCGGTCGTGCTCTCCCAGCCGTGGTAGTTCGGCATGAAGCCCAGCTGCTTGAAGCCGTCGCCCTGCGGGACCGTCAGCTTCTTGGCGTCCGCCGCGAACTCCGACCAGGTCTTCGGCGGCGCGGCGATGCCGGCCTTCCGGAACGCCGTCTTGTTGTAGTACAGGCCGTAGGCGTCGCCCAGCAGCGGGACGGTGCAGCGGTTCCCGTCGTACTGGGTGTACTCGTTCATCGCCTTCGGGAACGTCGTCTCCGGGTCGATCTTCGCCTTCTCGAAGAAGGGGTTGAGGTCGACCAGCGCGCCGGAGGAGCAGAACTTGCCCACGTTGTTGGTGGTGAACGAGGAGATCACGTCGGGCGCCTTGCTGCCGCCCGCGCGCAGCGCCTGGTTGATCTTGTCGTCGGTCATGTTGCCGACGACGGTCACGTGGATGTCGGGGTGGGTCTTCTCGAAGCCGGCGACCAGGTTCTTGACGGCCTCGACCTCGTTCGGCGCGCTCCAGGCGTGCCAGAAGGTGAGGGTCGTCTCCTTCGAGGCGTCGTCGTCGGCGCCGGCCGACGACTGGCCGGTGCAGGCGGTGGCGCACAGGGCCAGCGCCGTGACGGCACTCAGGGCGAAGGCCGCTTTCCGGGCGGCTCGGGGCAGGGATCGGGGCATGGCGGGACCTCCCGGTGGCGGGCGAGGACGGTGAGGGAAGGGCAGCAGCAGCGGTTGCGGGGGGTTGCGGGGGCTGAGGGGCCGGTGACGGGTCAGCGAGAGGTGTCGAAGACCTCGTCCCGGGTGGCCGCCAGCGCGCTCTCCAGCGCGCCGCGCAGCACGGGGTGTTCCTGGACGTCGCCGACGACGAGTTTCGGCCGGGACGCGGCCAGTTCCTCCAGTTCGGCCTGGACGAGGGCGCGCAGCATCTCGCCGCCGGCCGTCAGCGAGGCGCCGGACAGGACGACGAGTTCGGGGTCGAGGACGGAGACCAGCGAGGCCAGACCGGTCGCCAGCCGGGTCGCGTAGGTCTGCAGCAGCAGCCGGTGCGCGGCGGTGTCCTCGGCGGCGGCCCGGGCCACCAGGGCGGCCGCCGCCTCGGCGTACGGCCCGGACGGCACGTCGGCCAGGCCGAGTTCGCGCGCCAGCCGGGGCAGCGCCTGGGAGCCGGCCAGCTCCTGGTAGCCGCCGCTGTTCGCCTTGGTGACGTGCCGGACCAGCGGGGCGCCCGGGACCGGCAGGAAACCCACCTCTCCCGCACCGCCGGTCCAGCCGCGGTGCAGCCGGCCGCCGAGGACCAGGGCGGCACCGAGGCCCTCCTGGTTCCACAGCAGGACGAAGTCCTCGTGGCCGCGGGCCGCGCCGAGCCGCTGCTCGGCGAGCGCGACCAGGTTGACGTCGTTCTCGTACTCCACCGGCACCGGGAGGGCCGCCGCGAGGTCGTCCAGCAGGCTGGGGGAGTGCCAGCCCGGCAGGTGCGAGGCGTAGCGCAGCCGGCCCGTGCCCGGGTCGAACGCGCCGGGCGTGCCCACCACGATCCGGTGCACGTCGTCGCGGGTGAGCCCGGCGGCCTTGACCGCGCCGTCGAGCGCGTCGGTGACCTGCCGCACGACGGACCCGGCGGCGCGCCGGCCCGGGGTGGGCACTTCGTGGGTGGCCACCGTGCGGCCGGTGATGTCGGCGACGGCGGCCAGCACCCGGTCGGGGGTGACGTCGAGCCCGGCGACGTGGGCGGCGGCCGGGTTGACCTCGTAGAGCTGGGCGCTGGGGCCCGGCCGGCCCTCGCTGGTGCCGGTCGCCAGGACCAGCCCGGCGGCCTCCAGGCGGGCCAGGAGCTGGCTGGCGGTCGGCTTGGACAGGCCGGTGAGCTTGCCGATGCGGGTGCGCGACAGGGGTCCGTGCTCCAGCAGGAGGTCCAGGGCGGCACGGTCGTTCATGGCGCGCAGGACGCGCGGGGTGCCCGGCGTACCGGCGGTTCCTGCCATGGGTCTCGACACCTGCCTCTCCGGCTGCCCAGCTTCCCAGCGAGCCGGTCGCACCGTCCAGTCGCGATCACCGGCCGACGGTCCGCCGGCCGGAGATCACTGTTAGGAAAGTTTCCTATCGGGATGGGAGGAACGTAAGCCCCGGCGGAAGAGGGCGTCAATAGGCGACGCCGCCGAGGAGACGGAGTCGTTACCTCGGGGGCGTCGCGGAAGACGGGGGTGCGCCGGCGGGCGCGGCTACTTGCCGGGCGGGGCCGGCCGCTGCGGGGTGATCGGGGCCGTCGCCGCCACCTGCGGCGAGTCGGCGTTGGCGTACACGGACGGCGCGGCCGCCGCGGCCGCCGGGTCCGCGGCGGCGGCCTCGGCGTCCTCCACCGACGTCGCGCCGCCCACGATGCGGATGTCCGCCGCGTCGAAGGCCCGCTTGATGCGCCAGCGCAGCTCGCGCTCCACCGCCACCGCCTTGCCCGGCATGGTCTTCGCCGAGACCCGCAGCACCATGGAGTCGATGAGCACCGAGTCCAGGCCGAGGACCTCCACCGGGCTCCACAGGAACTCGTTCCAGGGCTCTTCCTTGCTCATCTTCTCGGCGACCTCGGCCAGCGTCGACCGGAGCCGGTCCAGGTCCTCGCTCGCCTTCACGGTCACGTCGACCCCGGCCGTGGCCCAGCCCTGGGAGAGGTTGCCGATCCGCTTGACCTCGCCGTTGCGCACGTACCAGATCTCGCCGCTGTCGCCGCGCAGCTTGGTCACGCGCAGCCCGACCTCGATCACCTCGCCGGAGGCCACGCCGGCGTCGATCGTGTCGCCGACGCCGTACTGGTCCTCCAGGATCATGAACACGCCCGACAGGAAGTCCGTGACCAGGTTGCGGGCGCCGAAGCCGATCGCCACGCCCGCGACACCGGCCGACGCCAGCAGCGGCGCCAGGTTGATCTTGAAGGTGGACAGCACCATCAGCGCCGCCGTGCCGAGGATCAGGAAGCTCGCCACCGAGCGCAGCACCGAGCCGATCGCCGCCGAGCGCTGCCGGCGCCGCTCGGCGTTGACCAGCAGCCCGCCCAGGCCGCTGCCGTCCAGGCTCTGCGGGGTGCGGCCCATCCGGTCGATCAGCTGGGTGATGGCCCGCCGCACCACCGCCCGCAGCGCCACCGCCACGACCACGACGAGCAGGATCTGCAGCCCCATCGCCAGCCACGTCGACCAGTTCTGCTCGACCCACCCGGCCGCGTTCGCCGCGCTCTCGTGCGCGTCCTCGAGCGTGGGCACCGACACCGCCGGCGACTGGGAGGGCGACGGCGACGGCGAGGGACCGGCGGCCAGCCGGAACACCGACGCGGACGACACAGACGACGAAAACGACGCGGACGACGCGAGGGACGCGTACGACGCGACAACGGACACGGCAGGAACCTCCAGGTGCGGTCCACCCGGCCGGTACGGCGGTCAGGGTCGTCGAGGTCACGGAAAGGTCACCGGACGGGCAGGTCCACCACACTAACGGGGCATCGTGTGCGGGTCCGACGGATGCGCCGCGGAGAGACCGTGCTCACCTGGGCTTGGACCCCGGCCGGTGCGGGGGATGCTCCGGGTGTGGTCGAAAACACTCCCAGCCCGTTACCGGGACATGGTGGCGCGTTCACCAGGCATGAGGGGAGACTGAAGCAGATCGTCCCGGCGCGAGCCACGCGCCGCCGGCGTACAAGGAGGCATCCGTGCCGCACGTCCTGGTCCTCAACGCGTCGTACGAGCCGCTCGGCGTCGTACCGCTCCGCCGCGCGCTCGTCCTCGTCCTCGAGAACAAGGCCGTCTGCCTCGAGGAGTCCGGCGCCTTCCTGCACAGCGCGACCGTCACCGTCCCCGCTCCCAGCGTGGTCCGGCTCAAGCGATTCGTACGGGTTCCCTACCGGGGGCCCGTTCCTCTGACCCGCCGGGCGCTGTTCGCCCGCGACGGGGGCCGGTGCATGTACTGCGGTGGCGTCGCAACCAGCGTCGACCACGTCATCCCGCGCAGCCGCGGGGGCAAGCACGTCTGGGACAACGTGGTGGCGTCCTGCCGCCGCTGCAACCACGTGAAGGCCGACCGCCACCTGGTCGAACTCGGCTGGCGGCTGCGCCACAAACCCGCTCCGCCCACCGGGCTGGCCTGGCGCATCATCGGCACCGGCCACAGGGACCCGCGCTGGCTGCCCTACCTCCAGCCCTACGGCGCGGACGACGCACTGGCCCGGATCGACGGCATCTCCGCCTGACGGTCCGGGCCTTCGCGTCCCCGGCCCGGAGGCCGCCCGTGGCCCCGGGCCGCGCGGTCGTGCGCGCGAGACCGCGCGGTCGTACGCGCGACGGGGCCGAGTCCTCGTGCGCGCGGTGGCACCCGCCCGGCGTTGGGCCGAAATGCCGGTCGTGTTCCCCTCCGGACGTCTGCCTCCGCCTTCACTGGGTAGGGCTGCGATAGCCCCTGACGACGCCGCACCCCGAGGAGGACACCGTGGCCGTGTCGGCCCGCCCCCTGATCCCGGCCCCGCCCGAACCCCCGGCGGAGCCCTCCTCCGCCGCACCCCAGGAAGGCGCCTCGGGCGCCGAGGGCACCCTCGCCGAGGCCCCGCTGACCAGCGAGCCCCCGCTGCCCGACGCCGAACCCCTCACCAGCGAACCGCCGCTCGCCGCCGCGGACCCCGACTCCACGAGGCCGTAGATGACCGCACCGCGTGAGGACGCCGCCCACCAGCAGCCCCCCGGCGAGGAGCTGTCCCGGCTCGCCGAGCTGCACGGTGTGGCCACCTCCTACAGCCCCTCCCCGGACCGCACGGTCCCCGCCACCGCCACGGCCGTCACCCGCGCCCTGGCCGCCCTGGGCGTCAACGCGAGCACCCCGCAGGCCCTGCGGACCGCGCTCGCCGACCGCGAGCGCCACCTGAGCGAACGGCTCGTGCCGCCGACCGTGGTCGCCTGGAGCGGCAGCCCGGCGCCCGCGCTCACCGCCCTGCCCGACGGCACCCGGCTGCACGTCACCACCGAGGAGGGCGAGACCCGCACGTCCCCGGACGGTCTCCCGCCCGGCGTGCACGAGCTGACCGCCACCGCGCCCGACGGCCGCACCGCCCACTCCCACCTCGTCGTCGCCCCGCCCCGGCTGCCCTCCGTGCCGGGACGCTCCCACGGCCTGCTCGTCCAGCTCTACTCCCTGCTGTCCTCCCGCTCCTGGGGCATGGGCGACCTCGGCGACCTCGCCGAGCTGACCGGCTGGGCCGGCCGGGACCTCGGGGTCGGCTTCGTGCAGGTCAACCCGCTGCACGCGGCCGTGCCGGGCGCACCCACCGACCCCTCCCCGTACCGGCCCTCCTCGCGCCGCTTCCCCGACCCCGTACACCTGCGCGTCGAGGACGTCCCCGAGTACGCCTACGCCGAGGACCAGGAGACCCTGCGCTCCCTGCGCGAGCGGGCGGCCCGGCTGCGCGCCGCCGTGCTGGAGAAGGGCGAACTGATCGACCGGGACGCCGTGTGGGACCTGAAGCGACAGGCCCTGGAGCTGGTCGCGCGCGTGCCCCTCGGCCCGGGCCGGCACGCCGCCTACCGCGCCTTCCTCGCCGAACAGGGCCAGGCCCTGGAGGACCACGCCACCTGGTACGCCCTGGCCGAGGTGCACGGCTCCGACTGGACCCGCTGGCCCGAGGGGCTGCGCGACCCGCGCTCCGCCGAGACCGCCCGTGCCCGCGCCGAGCTGGCGGACCGGGTCGACTTCCACCGCCGGCTCGCCTGGCTCACCGACACCCAGCTCACCGACGCCCAGCGGGCCGCGCGCGAGGCCGGGATGGCGGTCGGGATCGTGCACGACCTCGCCGTCGGCGTGCACCCCGAGGGCGCCGACACCTGGGCGCAGCAGGAGTACTTCGCGACCGGCATGTCCGTCGGCGCGCCCCCGGACGCCTTCAACGCCCGGGGCCAGGACTGGGGGCTGCCGCCCTGGCGCCCCGACCGCCTCGCCGCCTGCGGGTACGCGCCCTACCGCTCCCTCCTGCGCGCCCTGTTCCGCTCGGCCGGCGCCCTGCGCATCGACCACGTCATGGGCCTGTTCCGGCTCTGGTGGGTCCCCCAGGGCGAACCCCCGACCCAGGGCACCTACGTCCGCTACGACGCCGAGGCCATGCTCGCCGTCCTGGTCCTGGAGGCGTCCCGGGCCGGGGCCATGGTGATCGGCGAGGACCTGGGCACGGTCGAGCCGGGCGTGCGCGAGAGGCTGCGCGAGCGCGGGGTCCTCGGCACCTCGGTGCTGTGGTTCGAACGCGACTGGACCGGCGACGGCCGCCCGCTGCCACCGGAGAGCTGGCGCGCCGACTGCCTGGCCACCGCCACCACCCACGACCTCCCGCCCACGGCGGCCCGCCTCACCGGCGAGCACGTCGAGCTGCGCGACCGCCTGGGCCTGCTCACCCGACCCCTCGACGTCGAACGCGCCGAGGCCGCCGCCGACACCGCCGAGTGGCTGGCGGAGCTGGGCCGCCTCGGTCTGCTCGCCGGCTCGGGCGGGGACGGCTCCGGCGGGGACGGCTCGGGCGGGGACGGCTCCTCGGAGGAGGCCGAGGTGCAGGCCGTCCACCGGTTCCTGCTGCGCACCCCGGCCCACATGGTCGGCGTCTGGCTCCCGGACGGCGTCGGCGACCGCCGTCCGCAGAACCTGCCCGGCACCTGGGACCAGTACCCGAACTGGCGGCTGCCCGTCGCCGACGCGGAGGGCCGGCCCGTCACGCTGGAGGAGGTGGCGGCCTCACCCCGGATGCAGGCACTGATGGAGGTGCTGCGGGGCGACGGCCAGGACCTTCCCCCCGCCGGCGGGTCCCCGGCCGCCGGCGGGGGCGGCGCGCCGCCCGCCCCGGGCGACGGGTGAGGCCCGGGTGGAAGGGGCGCGCCGGGCCTCGCCCGGCCGCCCGGGCGCACTCATACGGCACCCCGGGCGCGCACCCCTTCCACCGGTTCGCTAACTTGGGCGTCGTGGACAAGAAGAACGCCCTGCGCGCCGGCGCCCTGGCTGCCGGTACGACGCTGATGATGCTGCTCATGTCGTCCCCCGCGCTCGCGCTGACGCGCGACGACGGCGACGACCCCGGTCCGGGCCTGAGCGTCATCGAGACGCTGGGCCTCTACGTCGTGGCCCCGCTCGCGCTGTTCGGGATCATCACCGGCCTGGTCATGGTCCTGGACAAGTCCCACCGCGCGAAGGACACCACCAGCTCCAACATCGACACCCGGGCCGACGCCAAGGCCTGACGCGGAGCGTCCGTCCGCCGCACTCCACCGAGGGCGCCGCCCCCGCCGCCGTACGCGCACACCACGCCGTACGACGACGGGGGCGGCGCCCTTGCCGTTGTGCCCCCCGTGCGGCGCCCCCGACCGGCCCCGGCGCGGTCGGCCCCGGCCCGGTCAGGGGCTCGGCGCCGTCAGGTACCGCTGCACGGTGGGCGCCAGCCACGCCACGATCTCCTGGCGGTGCAGCGCGGCGGCGGACGCCAGGCGCAGGACGTAGCGGGCGAGGGCGAGGCCGAGGAGCTGCGAGGCGGAGAGCGCGGCGCGCGTCGCGGCCTGCTCGGGGTCGGGGCAGACGGCCCGGGCGACGGGCAGGAGCTGGTCGCGGAAGATGTCCTGCACCCGCTCGGCCCCGGCCTGGTTGGTGACGCCGACCCGCAGCAGCGCGGTGAGCACCTCGTTGCTCTCCCACAGGTCGAGGAAGTGGGTGACCAGGGCCTCGCCGACCTCGGGCCGGGGGACGGCGGCGAGGTCGGGCAGCTTGAGGTCGACGGCGACGGCCGCCGCGAACAGGCCCTCCTTGCTGCCGTAGTAGCGCATCACCATCGAGGGGTCGATGCGGGCGTCGCGGGCGATGGCCCGGATGGTGGCCCGCTCGTAGCCGTCGGCGGCGAACCGCTCGCGGGCGGCGTGCAGGATCGCGGTGCGGGTGGCGTCGGAGCGGCGGGGCGACGGCGCGCTGCCGGTGCCGTTGTGGCCGGTGCCGTTGCTGTCGGTGCGGTCTGGCATGCCAACGAGCGTAGGCCAACAGGCGTGGGCAAACCAGTGTGGGCCGCATTTCGGCCATCTGGCCACTCCCGGCCGGGGTGACTCCTGCGAACAAATGTTGGCCAACAAGTGTATGCCAACAGATGTTGGCAATCCGTAGAGCGACCCCTATCGTCATGGCCAACACGCGTTGACCACCCCGCGTCGGCACCAGGAGGGCTCGATGAACGCCACAGGCACCCAGGACACCCACTCCGTGATCGTCGTCGGCGCCGGCCCCACCGGTCTGCTCCTCGCCGGCGACCTCGCCACGGCCGGCGTCCCGGTCACCCTCCTCGACAAGCGCCCCCGCGAGATCAGCAACCTCTCGCGCGCCTTCGTGCTGCACGCCCGCACCCTGGAGGAGCTGGACGCCCGCGACCTGGCCGACCGCCTGGAGTCCGTCGGCCGCCCCCTGGAGAACCTGCAGCTCTTCGGCCGGCTGGACCTCGGCCTGGACGGGCTGCGCTCCCGCTTCCGGCACGTCCTGGTCATCCCGCAGTACGAGGTGGAGAAGGCGCTGCTGGAGCGCGCCGAGCGGGCCGGGGTGACGTTCCGCTACGGGACCGAGGTCACCCGGCTGACCCAGGACGCCGACGGCGTGACCGTCACCGTCACCTCCTCGGGCGAGGACGCGGGCAAGGGCACCGGCAAGGAATCCGGCGAGGACCGCGGCGAGGGCTCCGGCGGCGCCCCCGCCACCGAGCGCCTGCACGCCTCCTACGTCGTCGGCGCCGACGGCCTGCACAGCACCGTCCGCAAGGCCGTCGGGCTGCCCTTCCCCGGCCGCGCGGTGATCCGGTCCGTGGTGCTCGCCGACGTCCGGCTGGCCGAGGAGCCGCAGGCGCTGCTCACGGTGAACGCCACCGGGAAGGCGTTCGCCTTCCTCGCGCCCTTCGGCGACGGCTACCACCGGGTGATCGGCTGGAACCGCGACCGGGTCGTCTCCGACCACGCGCCGCTCGACCTCGACGAGGTCAAGCAGATCACCCGGCTCGCGCTCGGCCGTGACTTCGGCATGCACGACCCGCGCTGGATGTCCCGCTTCCACAGTGACGAGCGCCAGGCGCCCGCCTACCGTGTCGGCCGCGTCCTCCTGGCCGGCGACGCCGCGCACGTGCACAGCCCGGCCGGCGGGCAGGGCATGAACACCGGGCTGCAGGACGCCGCCAACCTGGGCTGGAAGCTCGCCCAGGTGGTGCACGGCCGCGCCGACGACGCGCTGCTGGACTCCTACCAAAGCGAGCGCCACCCCATCGGCCGGGCCGTGCTGCGCAGCAGCGGCGGCATCGTCCGCCTCGCCATGGCCCACCGGCCCTGGTCGCGGGCGCTGCGCGCGGCCGTCTCGGGCGTGGTGGACTCCGTGGCTCCCGTCCGCCGGCGCGCCACCGGCCAGGTGACCGGCCTCGGCTACCGCTACCCCGCGCCCCGCGGCGCCCACCGCTTCACCGGTCTGCGCGTGCCCGACATCGCCCTCGCCGACGGCGGCCGCCTGTACGCGTCACTGCGCGGCGGCCGCTTCGTGCTGATCACCCCGGGCGCCCCGGAGACGGCGGCGCACCCCTACGACGAGGGCCGCAAGGACCGGCTGGCGGTGGAGCACTGGGCGAGCGACCGGCGCACGGCCGTCCTGGTGCGCCCCGACGGGTACGCGGCCTGGGCGTCGGACGACGCGGACCCGGCCGCGATCGAGGCGGCCCTGGAGCGGCACGTGGGCTGAGCCCGCGCACCGCCGGGAGCGCCCCGCGCCCCTGGGCCGTATCCGCAAAGCCGCTCCCCCGGAGGGGGGACCGCGCCGGACGCCGCAGGCCCCGCCCTCCGGGCGGACGACGCGACTTCGCGGGTACGACCTAGCGTTCCGTCGAGAGCAGCAACTCCCGCAGCAGGTCGGCCAGCTGGCCGGCCTGTTGTGCGTTCAGGGCGGACAGCGCCTCGCGCTCGACGGCGAGGCCGGCGCCGACGGCGCGGTCGACGAGGTCGAGCCCCTGCTCGGTCAGCGTGACGCGCAGCCCGCGCCGGTCGTGCGGGTCGGGGGAGCGCCGCAGCAGCCCGGCGCGCTCCAGCTTGTCCAGCCGGCCGGTCATCCCGCCCGTGGTCAGCATGAGCGTCGCGGACAGCTCGCGGGGCGAGAGGGTGTAGGGCTCGCCGGCGCGCCGCAGCGTGGCGAGGACGTCGAACTCGCCGCGGGCCAGGCCGAGGGGCGCGTACGCCTTCTCCATGCGGTCGCCCATGGCGCGGGACAGCCGGAAGATCCGGCCGAAGACCTCCATGGCGGCGGTGTCGAGGTCGGGCCGGACGGCGGCCCACTGCTCGACGATCGCGTCGACGGGGTCCTGGGGGTGCGCCTTCGGGTTCATGGCCCGCAGTATCCGACGGCGGTCGGGTCGGTCGCAAGAAACCTGCTTGACGTTAAGTGGCTTAGCGCTAAGCTACTTGCAGCCTACCTAGCTCGCCGGGGACATCACCGGGGAAACCACCGGAAGGAACGGCCATGAACCGGTCCGCCACCGTTCTGCTCACCGCCCTCGCCCCCGTCTCCTGGGGCACCACCTACGCGGTCACCACCGAGTTCCTCCCGGCGGACCGCCCCCTGTTCACGGCCGCCCTGCGCGCCCTGCCCGCCGGCCTGCTGCTCCTCGCCCTCGCCCGGGTCCTGCCGCGCGGTGCCTGGTGGGGCAGGGCGGCGGTGCTCGGCGCGCTGAACATCGGCGCGTTCTTCCCGCTGCTGTTCCTCGCGGCGTACCGGCTGCCGGGCGGCATGGCGGCGGTCGTGGGCTCGGTCGGCCCGCTGTTCGTGGTGGGCCTGTCGGCGTTGTTCCTGGGGCACCGCCCCACCGCCCGGACCCTGCTCACCGGCATCGTGGCGGCCCTCGGCGTCAGCCTGGTGGTGCTCAGGGCGGCCGGGGTGCTGGACGCGGTCGGGGTCCTGGCGGCCCTCGCCTCCACGGCCTCCATGTCGGCCGGCACCGTCCTGACCAAGAAGTGGGGGCGCCCCGCGGGGGTCGGGCCGCTGGCGCTGACCGCCTGGCAGCTCACGGCCGGCGGTCTGATGACGGTGCCGCTCGCCCTCGCCGTCGAGGGCGCCCCGCCCGCGCTGGACGCCCCCGCGGTCGGCGGCTACCTCTACCTGGCCCTGGCCAACACGGCGCTCGCCTACTGGCTGTGGTTCCGCGGCATCGGCCGGCTCAGCGCCACCCAGGTCACCTTCCTCGGCCCGCTGTCCCCGCTCACCGCGGCGGTCGTCGGCTGGGCGGCCCTGGGCCAGACGCTGACCCCCGTCCAGCTCGCGGGCATGGCCCTGGCGTTCGGCGCGACCGTGGCCGGGCAGCTCCGCCCCGGCGGCGGGCCCGGCGTCCCCCGCACGCCCCGACGGGCGACCACGCGACCCGCCGCCCCCGTGCCCGCGCCCCGCACGACTGCCGCGACCCCCGCCCCCGCCCGGCAGGGCTGACCCCGAGCGCGCGGCGGCGCGCGGAAGACGACGGAGGGGCGCCCGGTACCCACCGGGCGCCCCTCCGCTTCACCGACGCGCGGTCAGCGACGCGCGTTCACCGGCCCGCGTTCACCGGCCCGCGTTCACCGGCCCGCGTGCGCCGCGTCCGCGGCCTGGGCCTTCAGGGCCCGCTCGACGCCGGAGCGGGACTCCGACACCAGGCGGCGCAGGGCCGCGTTCGGCCCGGCCGAGGCGAGCCAGGTGTCGGTCCTGGTCAGGGTGTCCTGCGTGACCTGGACCGACGGGTACAGGCCGATCGCGATCTGCTGCGCCATCTCGTGCGAACGCGACTCCCAGATGTCCTTGAGGACCTCGAAGTACTTGTCCGTGTAGGGGGCGAGCAGCTCGCGCTGGTCGGTCTGCACGAAGCCGGCGATCACCGCCTCCTGCAGCGCGTTCGGCAGCTTGTCGGACTCCACGACCGACGCCCACGCCTCGGCCTTGGCCTGCTCCGTCGGGCGCGCGGCGCGGGCGGTCGCCGCGTGACGCTCACCGGCGGCCGTGCGGTCCCGCTCGTACTCGGCGGCGATCTCCGCCTCGTCGTAGCGGCCCACGGCGGCCAGGCGCTGCACGAACGCCCAGCGCAGCTCGGTGTCGACGGCCAGCCCCTCGACGGTCTGCGAGCCGTCCAGCAGGGCCTCCAGCAGGTCGAGCTGCTCGGGCGTGCGGGCGGTCGCCGCGAAGGCGCGCGCCCAGGCGAGCTGGTGGTCGCCGCCCGGCTCGGCCGACCGCAGGTGGGCCAGCGTGGCGTCGGTCCACCGGGTGAGCAGCGTCTCGCGGGCGCTCGGGTCGGCGTACAGGTCGATCGCCAGCTTCACCTGGCGGTGCAGCGACTGCACGACGCCGATGTCCGACTCCCGGCCGATGCCGGACAGCACCAGCGACAGGTAGTCGCGGGTCGCGAGCTCCCCGTCCCGGGTCATGTCCCAGGCGGACGCCCAGCACAGGGCGCGCGGCAGCGAGGCGTCGAAGTCGCCCAGGTGCTCGGTGACGAACGCCAGCGACGCCTCGTCCAGGCGGACCTTGGCGTAGGACAGGTCGTCGTCGTTGAGCAGCACCACGTCGGGGCGGCGCCGGCCGTGCAACTGCGGCACGGCGGTCCGCTCGCCGTCGACGTCCAGCTCCAGGCGGTCCTCGCGCACCAGCTTGCCGCTCGCCTCGTCACGGACGTACAGGCCGACGGCGATGCGGTGCGGGCGCAGCGTCGGCTCGCCCTTGGCGCCGGCGGGCAGGGCCGGGGCCTGCTGGACGATGGTGAAGGAGGTGATGACGCCGTCGGCGTCCGTCCCGATCTCCGGGCGCAGGACGTTGATGCCCGCCGTCTCCAGCCACTTGCGCGACCAGTTCTTCAGGTCGCGCCCGGAGGTCTCCTCCAGTGCGCCCAGCAGGTCGGACAGGCGCGTGTTGCCGAACGCGTGGCGCTTGAAGTACGCCTGCACGCCGCGGAAGAACGCGTCCTCGCCGACGTAGGCCACGAGCTGCTTGAGGACGCTGGCGCCCTTGGCGTACGTGATGCCGTCGAAGTTGACCAGCACGTCGTCCAGGTCGCTGATGTCCGCCATGATCGGGTGCGTGGAGGGCAGCTGGTCCTGCCGGTACGCCCAGGTCTTCATCTGGTTGGCGAACGTCGTCCACGAGTGCGGCCACTTCGAGCCGGGCGCGTCCGCCTGGCAGGCGGCCTCGGCGTAGGTGGCGAACGACTCGTTCAGCCACAGGTCGTTCCACCACTCCATGGTGACCAGGTCGCCGAACCACATGTGCGCCAGCTCGTGCAGGATCGTCGCCGCCCGCACCTCGTACGCGGCGTCCGTCACCTTGGAGCGGAACACGTACTGGTCGCGGATGGTCACCGCGCCCGCGTTCTCCATCGCGCCCGCGTTGAACTCCGGCACGAAGAGCTGGTCGTACTTCTGGAACGGGTACGCGTAGTCGAACTTCTCCTGGAACCAGTCGAAGCCCTGCCGGGTGACGTCGAAGATCGCGTCGGCGTCGAGGTACTCGGCGAGCGAGGGACGGCAGTAGATGCCGAGCGGCACGCTCTGGCCGTCCTTCTCGTAGACGCTGTGCACGCTGTGGTACGGGCCGACGATCAGCGCCGTGACGTACGTCGAGATGCGCGGGGTCGGCTCGAAGGCCCAGACGTTGTCCCGGGGTTCGGGCGTGGGGGAGTTGGACACGACCGTCCAGCCCTCGGGGGCGCGCACGGTGAACCGGAAGGTGGCCTTCAGGTCGGGCTGCTCGAAGGAGGCGAACACCCGGCGGGCGTCGGGCACCTCGAACTGGGTGTAGAGGTAGGCCTGTTCGTCGACCGGGTCGACGAACCGGTGCAGGCCCTCACCGGTGTTGGTGTACGCGCAGTCGGCGACGACCCGCAGGACGTTGCGGCCCTCCAGCAGCCCCGGGAGCGCGATCCGGGAGTCCGCGAAGACCTCCGCCGGGTCGAGGGCGTCACCGTTGAGGGTCACCTCGTGGACGGCCGGGGCGACCAGGTCGATGAAGGACTGGGCCCCGTTCTCGGCCACGTCGAAGCGCACCGTCGTGACGGACCGGTAGGTCCCGCCCTCCTGCGCGCCGGAGAGGTCGAGATCGATCTCGTACGAGTCAACGGTGAGCAGCTTCGCCCGCTGCTGCGCCTCTTCGCGAGTCAGGTTTGTGCCAGGCACGCGGTCATCTCCTCGTGGTGTGTCGGTCGCGTCATCCTTCCACGCGACCGGTGCCGAGCGCGATGTCCGTTTCCTGCCGGTGAGCAGGTCGTACGTGCGACAGCCTGGAGCCATGAGCACCTACACGGCACGAGCACTCGCCCCCGAGGTCCTGGCGGAACTGCGCGCCACCGACGACGCCGGACGCGTCCCCGTCCCGGAGCGCGACGAGGAGGGCGGCGCCCCGCTGCGCTGCTGCCTGCGGCACAGCCGGGCCGGCGAGCGGATCACCCTCGTCTCCTACGCGCCGCTGCGCCGCTGGGCGGCCGCCACCGGCGCCGACCCGGGCCCGTACGACGAGCAGGGGCCCGTCTTCGTCCACGCGGAGGAGTGCGGGGGACCCGAGGGGGACGGCCTGGCGTTCACCAACGCGCACCGCGTCCTGCGCCGCTACTCCGCCGACGGGCGCATCCTCGGCGGCGAGCTGGTCGAGGAGGGCTTCGGCGACGCGGAGCTGGCGAAGGCGTTCGACGACCCGGCCGTGGCGCTGGTCCACGTCCGGGCCGTCGAGTACGGCTGCTTCTATTACGAGGTCCGCAGGCCCTGAGCCGGGACCGACAGGGCTAGGCGGACGCCGTGCGGCCCTTGAGCTCGGCCGCCACCAGCTCGGCGAGCTGGACCGCGTTCAGCGCGGCGCCCTTGCGGAGGTTGTCGTTGGAGACGAACAGCGCGAGGCCGTTCTCCACGGTCTCGTCGCGCCGGATCCGGCCCACGAACGAGGGGTCCTGGCCGGCGGCCTGCAGCGGGGTCGGGATGTCGCTGAGGGCGACCCCGGGGGCGCCGGCCAGCAGCTCGGTCGCGCGCTCGGGGGAGACCGGGCGGGCGAAGCGGGCGTTGACCTGCAGCGAGTGGCCGGAGAACACCGGGACCCGGACGCAGGTGCCGGAGACCTTCAGCTCCGGGATCTCCAGGATCTTGCGGGATTCGTGGCGGAGCTTCTGCTCCTCGTCCGTCTCGTTCAGACCGTCGTCGACGAGGTTCCCGGCGAAGGGCAGCACGTTGAAGGCGATCGGGCGCTTGTAGACGCCGGGCTCGGGGAAGTCGACGGCCGCGCCGTCGTGGGTGAGCCGGTCGGCCTCGGCGACGACCTTCTGCACCTGGCCGTGCAGCTCCGCGACGCCCGCGAGGCCCGAACCGGACACCGCCTGGTAGGTGGCCACCACCAGGGCCTCCAGGCCCGCCTCCTCGTGCAGCGGCTTGAGGACCGGCATCGCGGCCATCGTCGTGCAGTTCGGGTTGGCGATGATGCCCTTGGGGCGGCTCGCGATCGCGTGCGGGTTGACCTCGGCCACCACCAGCGGCACGTCCGGGTCGCGGCGCCACGCCGAGGAGTTGTCGATCACGACCGCGCCCTGCGCGGCGACCTTCTCGGCCAGCGCGCGGGAGGTGGCGCCGCCCGCGGAGAACAGCACGATGTCGAGGCCGGTGTAGTCGGCGGTGGACGCGTCCTCCACCGTCACGCCGTCCAGCTCGGACCCGGCGGAGCGGGCCGAGGCGAACAGGCGCAGCTCGGTGACCGGGAAGTCGCGCTCCTTGAGGATCCTGCGCATGACCGTGCCGACCTGTCCGGTGGCTCCGACGATTCCGACCCTCACGGCGACTCCCTCTGCGTGTCCTGCGTGGCTCTGTCCTGCGTGTCTTCGTCCCGCAGGTGGCTGCGGTCCTTCCATCATGCGGCCGACCGGGGTGAAGCTGTCCAATTCTTTGCCCCCGTGTTCGAGGAGTGGGACACCTGCGGGGCGCCGGTGTGACCTACGCCTCCGAACGTTTCCGGGCCCGGCGGCGTCGTAGGGGAAACGCGGTGAGGGGAGGGGTGTCCGTGCTGCGCAGAGCGGCCCGCCGCGCCCAGGGGGACACGGCCGTGCCCGGCGATCCCCTGGACGCGGCACAGGAACGCCGGGTGCGGGCGGTGCTCGCGCTCGGCGGCGTACCGCAGGCGGACCTGCCGGACGGGGTGCAGCAGGTCCGCCTGCGGCTGCTGGAGCGGGCGGCGAACGGGCAGGAGGCGCCGCGGGACGTCTCGGCGTGGGCCGCCGTGGTCGCCTCCAACCTGGCCATGGACTGGCACCGCGCCCGGCGCCGCCAGGAGCGGCTGGGGGAGCGGCTGGCCTCCCTGCGCCAGGCCGCCCACCCCTCCGGGGAGGACACCAGCGTGCTCTCCCTGGCGGTCGCGCGGGGCCTGGACCAGTTGCCCGACGCCCAGCGCCAGGTCGTCGTCCTGCGGTTCTACGCCGACCTCCCGGTCCGCTCCATCGCCGAGGAGCTCGGCGTCCCGGAGGGCACCGTCAAGAGCCGCCTGCACACGGCGGTACGGGCCCTGCGGGTCCGGCTGCACGAAGACGAGGTGGTGTGAGATGACCGCCGGACACGACACCGCCGGACCCGCCGGGCCCGGCCGCGACCCGCTGTCGGCCGTGCTGGGCGACGAGCCCCTGACCGACGAGGAGCGCGCCGATCCGGCCTTCCTGGCCGGGCACCGGGCGGCCGCCGCCGACGTGGACCTGCTCAGGGACCGGCTCGCGCTGCTCGCGGACGCCCTCACCGGGGACGGCACCGCCCCGGCGGCCCGCCCCCCGGCGCCCGTGGCGGAGCTGCGGCGGCCCCGCCGCCGGGTGCTGCCCCTCGCCCTGAAGGGGCTGGGCGTGGCCGCGGCCGGGGCGCTGGTCGTCGGCTCCGGGTGGCTGCTGGTGGGGGCCGGGCGAGGAGCCGACCTCGACGGCGCCTCCGGCAGCGCGGACAAGGCCCAGTCCGGCGCCGGGGCCTCCACCGGGTCCGGCGCCGAGGACGGCAAGGCCGGGCAGAGCGCCGGCGTTCCGCTGGGCGACCCCGCCTACCTGGCGTGCGCCCGGCTGGTGGCGGAGGGCGACGTGACGGGCGTGGCCCGGCTGGCCGGCGGCCCAGGCGCCCTGCGGATCACCCTGCGGGTCACCCGCGCCTACAAGCCCGCCCGCACCGGGACCGAGGTCACCTTCACGACGGACGCCGGCCCCGACGGCACCACCGCCCCGGACGGCACCGCCGCGTCCGCCGCGCCGCCGCTCCCCGTCCGCGGCGACCACGTCCTGGTGGGCCTGTCGCCCGGCTCGTCCGAGGCGGACACCTGGACGGTCGGCGAGGCCGCGATCGCCCCGCAGCGGGCGGCCCTGCTCCGGGCGCTCCCCGCGGCCCGCGGCCTGCCCTGCGCCTGACGGCCCGGTACGGCGAAGGGGCGGGCGCCCGTACGGACGCCCGCCCCCCTCACCGCTGTCGCGGTGTCACGGTGTCACTGCGTGACCTTCCCGATGGCCACGTTGCCGGTGCCCGCGACCGTGCCGTTCGCGTTCACGAGCTGGACCCGGCCGAAGAAGGCCCGGCCCTCCGGTGCGGCGGCCGCGGCGGTGACGGTGGCCGACACGGACGCCGAGGCGCCCGTGGCGAGCTTCACCGGCGCGGAGCCGGGGACGTCGACCGTGCCGAGGGCGGTCGAGAAGAACACGTCCCGGTAGTCGTACGCGGTCGAACCGGCCGGCACCGAGTAGCCCACGACCTGCACGGTGTACGTACCGGCGGCGGGCGACGGGACGGAGACCGCCTCCTCCGAGTCGCCGTCGGCGGACTGGGCGACCTGCTTGCCGGTCGCGTCGTAGACCGTCAGGTCCAGGTCGGCGGAGGTGTCGGAGACCTTGCCGATGGCGACGTCCAGCGACGTGGCGCCCGCGGGCACCTCGACCGTGGTGGTCTGCGTCTCGCCCTGGGCGATGCTCGGACGGGTCGTCTTGGACGAGCCGAGCGGGCCGCCGACCAGCTTGCCGTCGAGCGCGGCGAAGCGGTTCGTCACCGTCCAGGAGGCGGTGGCCGGCGTGCCGACCTTGGCCTCGGGCACGGTCACGGTGGCCGGCGCGAAGTCCGCGCCGAGCACGGTCACGTCGAGCTTGTACGGGTTGTCGAGCAGCGGCGACGTACGGCGCGACTCGACCTCGATCTCCCAGACGCCGGGGGCCGGGGCGGCGTACGCGCGCACGTCGGGCCGGCAGCCGTTGCCGTCGAGGTAGTTGTTGTAGCAGTACGGCGTCGAGGTGTTGTCCTGCGGGACGCCGTAGGGGTGGATGGCGATGAACCGGGTCTGGCTCTTGTCCTTCAGCCCGCCGATGGCGACCTCGAGGGACGTGGCGCCCTCGGGGACCGTCACGAAGTAGGACCGCGTGCTGTTGCGCTGCACGGTGTCCGACGCGCTGAAGGTGTACTGCACCGGCGAGGAGACCACGACCGTCGTCATGATCTGCTTGTCGACGCCCTCGGTGCGCGGGTCGTCGACCTCGAGGATCGCGCTCTTCAGGCCCGCCGAGCGCGGGGCCGCCTGGACCTTGACGGTGACCGGCTGGTTCAGCGGCAGCTTCACCTCGTCGGAGCCGACGATCCGGAAGGTGCCACCGGCGTTGTTGGCGAAGTGCAGCTCGTGCCGGACCGCCTTGTCGGGGCCGGACGTGCGGGTGACGGTGACGTCGTAGGTCTTCTTCTGACCGGCCTTCAGGCCGCCCTCGCGGTCGTAGAGGCCGGTGCCGAAGCCCGGCTCCTTCAGCGCGTAGTCGATCGCGGTGTCGACCGGGGCCTTGACGGTGTAGTCGTGGGCGGAGGCGCCGTGGCGGATGGCGTCCCAGGCGTCCACGATGTCGATCAGGCCCGCGCCCTCCTCGTACGCCTGCACACCCTTGATGTGGTCGGCGGTGGAGGTCAGGGCGGTGCGCAGCACGGCGGGCGTCAGGTCGATGCCCTTCTGCTCGGCCGCGGACAGCAGCAGCGCGGAGGCGCCGGCGGCCTGCGGGGAGGCCATCGAGGTGCCCTGCAGCATGGAGTAGCCGGCCGGCAGCGAGTAGCCCGCCTCGGCGACCGGGGAGCCCGGCAGCCAGGTCTGGGTGGTGTTGATCGCCGCGCCGGGCGCGGTCAGGGTCGGCGTGAAGCCGCCGTCCTCACGCGGGCCGCGCGAGGAGAACGGCATCATCGCGTACTTCTTCGTCACGGCCGAGCCGTAGTTGGCGGCCCAGGTCTCCTTGGAGATGGACGCGCCGACGGAGATGACCTTGTCCGCGAGGCCGGGGTCGCCGATGGTGTTGGCGCCGGGGCCGGAGTTGCCCGCGGAGATGACCAGCTGGACGCCGTAGGTGTCGATGAGCCGCGTGTACAGCTCGGCGCGGGCGTTGTTGCCGTCGTTGAGCGCCGGCAGGCCGCCGATCGACATGTTGACGATGTCCACGCCGCGGTTGACCACGAGGTCGATCATGCCCTCGGTCAGCGCGACGTTGGTGCAGCCGCCGGTCCAGGTGCAGGCCCGGGACGACACGATCTTGGCACCGGGCGCAGCGCCGTCCATCTGCCCGCCGAACAGGCCGTTGGCGGAGGTGATGCCGGCGACGTGGGTGCCGTGCTCGGACTCGATGACGCCGATGTTGACGAAGTCGGCCTTCTTGCCGACCCAGTCGCCGCCGTACGGGTCGGTGGGGACGTCCTTGCGGATCTCCACGACGAACGGCTGGCGCTCGGCGACGTCGGTCGTCGGGTCGTCGGTGCCGAACCAGCCGACCTGGTGGCCGTCCTTGTACGGCTTCATCGGCGTGTCGTCGGTGAAGTCGAAGTTGTTGTTCAGGTCCACGCGGACCGTGCCGGCGGCCGGGTCGTAGAGCAGGCCCCAGGCGTCGGTGGTGTCGCCGTCGCGGTTGGCGTCGCCCTTGGCGTCGCCGCCGGCCGTGGCGGACTCCCGGAACAGGCTGACCTGGTAGCTGCCCGCGGGTGCCTTCCAGGTGGCGCCGCCGTAGGTGAACGACGGGCCGCTGACCGGGTTGGTCATCCGCCGCCAGGTGCCGTCGCTGTCGACGATCGGGTCGGTCGCGGTGACCCAGTCGACGATCTTGCGCTCGCCGGTGGTGGTCTTCTGCAGCGCCGGGTGGCCGAGGTCCACGCCGGAGTCGAGGATGCCGATGGTGACGCCCCGGCCGTCGGCCTTGGGGTGCTCGCGCACGAAGTCGACGGCGCCCGTCTCGAAGGACGGGTTGTACGGGTTGACCGCGGGGGTCTTCTTGCCGGGCGCCGGGTACGTCGTGGTGCCGGTGCCGCCCTTGGCGCCGTGCGCGGTGTCGGCGCTCGGCGTCGGGTCGTCGAGCTGGATCTCCTGGCGCAGGTCGATCGCGTGCACCGAGGACAGCTTGGCGGCGGCGGCGATGGCCGCGTCGGCCTTGGCGGTGGGGACGGTGGCGCGGACGTAGCCGAGCTTGTCGTAGGAGCGGCCCACGGAGCCGCCCTTGACGCCGTCGAGCTCCTCGGCGACCTGCTCGGTCCTGCCGGGCGCGGTCGCCACCATGAGGGTGACGTTCTTGTCGCCGGCGGCCTTGGCGTCGGCGAGCAGGTCGGCGTCGTCGGCGCCGAGCTTGTCGTGGGCGGACTTCACGCCCGGGTCGGCGGCGGCCGGGGTCTGGTCGGCGGAGAAGGCCATGGGTATGGGCCCGGCCGCGGACAGTGCGGTCACCAGGCCGGCGGCCACGGCTATGCGGACCGCGCGTCTGGCGCCCCGGCCCGGTTCCCGCTCGGGGGTGTGGGTCATCGGCATCCCTTGCAGTGAAGGAGCGTGCGTCATACGACCGGGGCGATCACGCCCGGTCGCACCCGTCCGGAATCCGGTCCCGGACGGTCGCACAGCTTTACGCAAGAGACAGCTATTTGGGGAGGGTTGACCGAATCGAAATGGATGTATGGGGAAAACCCGCGATGGATTTTACGGACGGCACGGGCCAAGCTGTGACATTCCTGTGAACTGCCGCGCAGCGGACGCCGGTCGGCCGGGGCGGACCGGGGGCGGCCGCCGTCCGGGGAGCGGACGGACCGGACGGAAAGGACGTGCCGATCCGCCGGGCAGCGTCTAACGTCCCTCCGTGCGAAAGAAGTTGCGGGTGGCGGCCTACGCCGTGTGCGTCCGGGACGGACAGCTCCTGCTGGCCCGTTCACCGGCCCCCGACGGCACCCCGGAATGGGTGCTGCCCGGCGGCGGCATGGACCACGGGGAGGACCCGTACGACACCGTGGTGCGCGAGCTGGAGGAGGAGACCGGGTACCGCGTGGAGGTGACCGGACTCCTCGGCGTCGACTCCTTCCGCAACGTCTCGCCCGGCGACGGCCCGCTGCGCCGCCCCGTGGACCACCACCGCCTCCGGCTCGTCTACGAGGCCCGCGTCGCGGGCGGCGACCTGCGCTTCGAGACCGGCGGCTCGACCGACATGGCCGCCTGGCACGACCTGGCCGCGGTGCCCGGTCTGCGCCGCGTCCACATGGTCGACGTGGGCCTGCGCCTGTGGCGCGAACGGCCGCCGACGGGACGGGTGTCCTGCCCCGCCGGATGAACGCGGAGTGACCGGCTCCCGGACACCGCGGGAGGGCCCGGCGGCCGGTGCGCGGTGCCGTGATCCACGTACGGCGATGGGCGTCGCGCGTTGCGTCCGCGTTCACGCCCGGGTCATCCCCGGTGCCGAGCATCCGGTGAGAGCGGGACGTCCGTCTCGGCGGGCGCCCGCGGCCACCGACGTCTCCGCACCCCGGGGAGAAGAGCGCCATGCCGCGCACACGCTCCGTCACGCCCTCCGCCCAGGAGGTCGACCGCCGCACCGTCCTCGCCGCCACCGCCGCCGTCTCGGTCTCCGTCTCCGTGGGGGTGGGCTGGGCCCTGCGTCCCACCGACAGCCAGGCCGCCCCCGCCCCCGCGACCCCGTCCGCCCCCGCCCCGGCCGTCCCCTCCCCCCGCCCGAGCCCGGCCGCCTCCGGGGGAACGGCGCCGACCGCCCCCTACCGCGAGGGCACGACCCTCGCCTCCGTCGCCACCGCCCGCGCCGGCGAGCACTACCGCCGGCTGGCCGGCGGCGCCGGCTGGAACCGCGTCGTGCGCGACGGCGCGGTCCCCGCCCGCCCCGGCCGCGCCGGACGCCGTACGCCCCTCGCCGCCTTCGTCCAGCTCACCGACCTGCACCTGATCGACACCCAGCACCCGCTGCGCCTGGAGTTCCTGGGCGCCGCGAACCCGCTCTCCTGGCGCCCCCAGGAGGCGCTCACCGTGCACGGCGCGGTGTCGCTCGTGGAGCGGATCAACTCCCTGCCCGGCGGCCCGGTCACCGGCGCCCCGCTGGACTTCGCCGTCACCACCGGCGACAGCACCGACAACAACGCCGGCACCGAACTGGACTGGTACCTCACGGTCTTGAGCGGCGGCCGCATCACCCCCGACTCCGGTGACCCGCTGCACTACGAGGGCGTCCAGAACAGCGGCGTCGAGCTGTACTGGCAGCCCGACTCCCCGGCCCGCGACCTGTACAAGCAGCGCGGCTTCCCCCGTCTGGACGGCTACCTCGCGGCCGCGACCCGCCCCCTGCGCAGCCCCGGCCTGACCCTGCCCTGGTACTCCACCGTCGGCAACCACGACTCCCTGCCCCTCGGCTGCTACGGACACGGCGACTCCTGGCTCGCCGAGTACGCCGTCGGCGGCCGCAAGCTGATGAGCCTCACCGCGACCGAGGCACGCCGCCTGCGCGGCAGCATCAGCGACGCCACCGACCCGCTGGGCACCGGCCTGCGCGAGCTGCTGCGGGCGCACCGCCGCGACCTGCGCCCGGTCACCCCGGACGAGCGGCGCGCCCCCTACACCCCGGCCGAGTGGCTGCGGGCCCACCTGGACCCGGCGCACACCGGACCCGGCCCGGCCGGCCACGGCTACACGGCCGCCGAGGGCACCCAGTACTACGCCTTCCGCGTCAGCGACGACGTGGTCGGCATCAGCCTCGACACCACCGACCCCGGCGGCCACTTCGAGGGGTCGGTCGGCACCGCGCAGCTCTCCTGGCTGGAGCGGACCCTCACCGCCCACCGCGACGCCCACGTGCTCGTCTTCAGCCACCACACCAGCACCACCCTGTCCAACACCCGCCCCGACCCGGCCCGCCCGGGCGAACGCCGCCACGGCGGGCCCGAGCTGCTGGCCGTGCTCGGCCGCCACCGCAACGTCGTGGCGTGGGTGAACGGCCACATCCACCGCAACGCGATCACCCCGCACACCGGCGCCGACGGGCACCAGTTCTGGGAGGTGTCCACCGCCTCGCACGTGGAGTACCCGCAGCTCGCCCGGGTGATCGAGCTGGTCGACAACCGGGACGGCACCCTCTCCCTGCACACCACCCTGATCGAGTCGGCCGCCCCGGCCCGCACCGACTTCACCGACCTGTCCCCGCGGGGCCTGGCCGCGCTGTACCGCGAGCTGTCCTTCAACGCCCGCAGCGGCGACCGGGTCCTGACGGGCGGCGCCGGCGACCGCAACACGGAACTGCTGCTGAAGAAGGTCTGACCGCCCCGTCCCCGCCCGCACGAGGAGGGGCCGCCGGGCGGTACGCCCCGCGGCCCCGCGGCCCCTCCTCTCCCCTCCTGCTCCCGGCGCTGCCGCCGGCCCCCCGGCCGTTACCGCGGCAGCACCACGACGTACGCGGCCGGGTCCCGGTCGGTCGCCGCCATCAGCGCCGTGCGGATCACCGCCGCCTGCTGTTCCATCGCGTCGCGCAGCTTGCGCGGGGTGACGTGCACGACCGTGATGCCCAGCCGCTCCAGGTGCTCGCGCTTGCGGGCGTACTCCGACCACAGCGCGTCCTCGTCCTGGCGGGGCGCGCGGGTGTCCAGCTCCACCGCGACCGCCTGCTCCGGCCAGTACGCGTCCAGGCCGCCGAGGTGCGGTCCGCCGGGCAGCCGCAGGTCGACGTTCCACACCGGGTCCGGCAGGCCGTACTCGCGGACCATGCGGTAGAGCCGTTCCTCGGCGATCGCCCGCCCCTCCGCCAGCAGCGAGTC
Organism: Streptomyces galbus; assembly: GCF_005280195.1. Taxonomy (GTDB): domain Bacteria; phylum Actinomycetota; class Actinomycetes; order Streptomycetales; family Streptomycetaceae; genus Streptomyces; species Streptomyces galbus. The sequence goes on from NZ_SZPR01000001.1 coordinate 125,508, forward strand.
CACCGCGTCCACCACGTGCGGCCGGGCGAGCAGCTTGGCCCGGGTCAGCTCCCGCACCACCGCGGCCGGTTCGCAGTGACCGCCGCGCACCGCCTCGGTCAGCAGCCGCCGCACCGCCCCCGCGTCCGTCAGCTCCGCCACCGCGTCGGCCAGCGCCCGCGGCACCGGCGCCACCGGGACGCCCGTCACCTGCTCGGGCGCGGGCAGCTCGGCGGTGCGCACGATCCGCGCGCACCCCGTCGAGCGCAGCCGGCGCAGCCGCGGCACCAGGACGTCGACCCGCTCCAGGGACAGCAGCGGGGGAGCGCCGGAGAAGCCGTGGAGGTTCAGGGCCGCCAGGCCGGTGATCATCGCGTCGGCGTAGGCCGCCCGGTGCGGGCCGCCCGCGCCCGGCTGGACCGGCACCGCGGGGGAGGCGGTCTGCCGGGCGGCGTAGAGCAGCACCGCGTGCAGGCGCTCCTCGCTGGTGGGCGGCCCGGGGTGGAGCAGGTACACGCCCGGCAGGAGCTGCTGCCAGGGGCCGCCCGGCCGGCACTGCTCGGTGGTCTCGGCGGGCGAGACCCTGTGGCTGCGGAGCTGGGCCGTGGTCAGGACGCGCCGCTGGACGTCCGAGAGGTGGCGCAGCGGGCGGGGCGAGAGCGGGGGGATCGGGGTGTTGTGGTTCATGACCCGGGGATTCCCGCGCCGGATCCACCGCTTAACCGCTGTTACACGCTCGTCGACAATTCCGGACAAGCGCGTACTAAAGGACGGGTGTTCGGATGCCGATAGGCGCCGAAAACCCCTGGTCCCGAAGGGTGGGTCCAGGGGTTACGGTGCTGATTGCCCGAATTTCGTAACGGTGACCGTGGGCCTAATCGTTGGCCAAGGATCAGGGTGCCGTGGGTTCTGCGGCCTCCGCCCGGGCGTCGCACTCCTGGCCGCGCAGCGTCCGCGCCAGGTCGTCCCGCGCCTCCAGCACCAGCCGCCGCAGCGCCGGCGGCGCGCCCTCGTGCGCCGTGAGCCACGCGTCCGTCGCCGCCAGCGTCGCGGGGGAGTCCTGCAGCGACGGGAACAGCCCCGACACCACGTCCATGCCGATCTGGATGGACCGCTCGGCCCACACCCGCTCGATCGCCGCGAAGTACTTCTCGGTGTACGGCGCGAGCAGCTCCCGCTGGGACGCCTGGGAGAAGCCCGCGATGGTGGCCCCCACCAGCGCGTTGGACAGCGCGTCCGACTCCACGACCTGCGCCCACGCCTGCGCCTTCACCGCGGCCGAGGGGCGCGCGGCCAGGCAGCGCACCTGGTGGCGCTTGCCGGAGGCCGTGTCGTCGCGGGCCAGCTCGGCCGCCAGGGCCTGCTCGTCGGCGACGCCGTGCGCGGCCAGCGGCTCCAGGAACGCCCAGCGCAGCTCCTGGTCCACGTCCAGCCCGTCGATCTTCCCGGTGCCGTCCAGCAGCTCGCCCAGCAGCCGCAGGTCGCCCTCCCCGCCGGCCACGGCGGCGTAGAAGCGGGCCCAGGTGAGCTGCTGCTCGCTGCCCGGCGCGGCCTCCCGCAGCCGTGCGAGCGCGCCCTCCGCCAGCAGCCGCTCGCCGGTGGGCCGCCAGCCGGGCGCCGCGTAGTGCTCCAGCGCCGACCTCGCCCACGCGTGCAGCATCTGCAGCACGCCGATGTCGCTCTCGCGCCCCGCGAACCTCAGCACCAGCGCGATGAACTCGCGCGCCGGCAGCAGCGCGTCCCGGGTCAGGTTCCACAGCGCCGACCAGCACAGGGCGCGGGCCAGCGGGTCGGTCAGCGCGCCCAGGTGCGCCCGGAGCGTGTCCAGCGAGGTCGCGTCGAAGCGGATCTTGCAGTAGGTCAGGTCGTCGTCGTTGACCAGCACCAGCTCGGGCGCCGCAGCGCCGGCCAGCTCCGTGACGACCGTGCGCGGGCCGTCGACGTCCACCTCGGCGCGCGCGTACCGCTCCAGCGCCCCGGCCGGGGTGCGCCGGTACAGCCCGACCGCGACGCGGTGCGGCCGCAGCTCCGGGTGCGACTCGGCGGCCTCCTGCACCACCGCCAGCTCGTCGATCCGGCCCCCGGCGTCCAGCAGCACCTGGGGCGTGAGCGCGTTCACGCCCGCCGTCTGCAGCCACGACCGCGCCCAGGCGCCCATGTCCCGGCCGCTGGTCTCCGCCAGCACCGACAGCAGGTCGCCCAGGCGCGTGTTGCCGTACGCGTGCCGCTTGAAGTAGCGCCGCGCGCCCTCCAGGAACGCGTCCTGGCCGACGTACGCGACGAGCTGCTTGAGCACCGAGGCGCCCTTGGCGTAGGTGATGCCGTCGAAGTTGAGCTTGGCGTCCTGCAGGTCGCGGATGTCGGCGGTGACCGGGTGCGTGGAGGGGAGCTGGTCGGCGCGGTACGCCCACGCCTTGCGGCGGTTGGCGAAGGTGATCCAGGCGTCGGTGAACCGGGTCGCGCCGACGTTGGCGAAGGTGCCCATGAAGTCGGCGAAGGACTCCTTCAGCCACAGATCGTCCCACCAGGCCATGGTGACCAGGTCGCCGAACCACATGTGGGCCATCTCGTGCAGGATCACGTTGGCCCGGGCCTCGTAGGAGGACCGGGTGACCTTGCCCCGGAAGATGAACTCCTCGCGGAAGGTGACCAGCCCCGGGTTCTCCATCGCGCCGAGGTTGTACTCGGGCACGAACGCCTGGTCGTACTTGCCGAACGGGTACGGGTAGTCGAAGTGCTCGTGGAAGAAGTCCAGGCCCTGCTTGGTCACCAGGAACACGTCGTCGGCGTCGAAGTGCGGCGCGAGCCCCTTGCGGCACAGGGCGCCGAGCGGGATGCGCAGCGTGGAGCCGTCGGGCAGCTCGCGCTCGTAGGAGTCGGTGACGTAGTGGTAGGGGCCCGCCACGACGCAGGTGATGTACGTCGAGATCGGCCGGGTCTCCGCGAACCGCCACACGCCGTCCGCGAGCGTCCCGGCGCCGTTGCTCCACACCGTCCACTCCTCGGGCGCGCGCACCTCGAAGCGGAACGGCGCCTTGAGGTCGGGCTGCTCGAAGTTCGCGAACACCCGGCGGGAGTCGGCCGGCTCGTACTGCGTGTAGAGGTAGACCTCGCCGTCCTCCGGGTCGACGAAGCGGTGCAGGCCCTCACCGGTGCGCGAGTAGGCGCACCGCGCGTCCACGACCAGCTCGTTCTCCGCGGCCAGGTCCTCCAGCACGATCCGGGAGCCGTCGAAGACCTCGGCCGGGTCCAGGTCGCGGCCGTTCAGGGACACGGCCGTCACGCGCGGCGCGATCAGGTCGGCGAAGGACGAGGCGCCCGGCTCGTTGCAGCGGAAGCGGACCGTGGTCACCGAGCGGAAGGTGCGCGGCTCGCCGGCGGGGGCGTCGCCGACCGCCGAGCGCACGTCGAGGAAGACGTCGTACCCCTCGACGGACAACAGGGCGGCCCGCTCCCGGGCTTCGTCGCGGGACAGGTTCTCACCGGGCACGGGCGGACTCCCTCACTGCGTGTGCCGAGGTCATGTGACAGGGCCGATCCTGCCATGCGCCCCTGACGCCGGGCAGCAGGGAATGACCGGGACGGCCGCCGGCGTTGTGAAGGGGAACGCTGCATCGCGCCGCCGCCGAGCTCGCTGAGGAGAGACATGTCGGAGAAGACGCCCGTCGACTTCTGGTTCGACCCCCTGTGCCCGTGGGCGTGGATGACCTCCCGCTGGGTGCTGGAGGTGGAGAAGCTCCGGGACATCGAGGTGCGCTGGCACGTGATGAGCCTGGCCGTCCTCAACGAGGACAAGCTCGACGAGCTGCCCGAGGAGTACCGGGAGATGCTGGCCACCAAGGCGTGGAAGCCGATCCGGGTGGTCACCGCCGCCTGGCAGAAGCACGGCGACGACGTCCTCGGCCCGCTGTACACGGCGCTCGGCACCCGCATCCACAACAACGGCGAGGGCCCGACCCTCGAGGCCGTCGCCGGGGCGCTCGCGGACGTCGGCCTGCCCGCCGACCTCATCGACTACGCCGACCAGGAGAACTTCGAGTTCGACGCCGAGCTGCGCGCCTCCCACAAGGAGGGCATCGAGAAGGTCGGCCAGGACGTGGGCACCCCCGTCATCGCCGTGCCCGGCCCCGACGGCGAGCAGATCGCCTTCTTCGGCCCGGTCGTCACCCCCGCGCCCAAGGGCGAGGAGGCCGCCCGGCTGTGGGACGGCACCCTGGCCGTGGCCTCGGTCCCCGGCTTCTACGAGATCAAGCGCACCCGGACCAAGGGCCCGGACTTCAGCAACCTCTGAGCCCCGTGTGCAGGAAGGCCCCCGCGCGTCACGTCCGCGCGGGGGCCTTCCTTCTTTTCTCCGCCTGCCCGCGTGAAGGGTGAGAAGACGATCACGAGGCAGGACGCTCCGGGGGGTGCGGGAGGGGGCTCAGGCCGCCGGCAGCAGGACGTTGCCGCGGGTCCGCGCGGCCGCCAGGCGCCGGGCGACGTCCTGCCAGTTCACGACCTGCCACATCGCCTCGATGAAGTCGACCTTCTGATTGCGGTACTGCAGGTAGAAGGCGTGCTCCCAGGCGTCGAAGACCAGGACGGGGACGGCGCCCTGGCCGACGTTGCCCTGGTGGTCGTAGACCTGCTCCACGACCAGCCGGCCGCTGAGCGGCTCGTAGGCGAGGACGCCCCAGCCGGAGCCCTGGGTGGTCGCGGCGGCCTTGGAGAGCTGGGCCTTGAAGCCGGCGAAGGAGCCGAAGGACTCCCGGATCGCCTCGGCCAGCTCACCGACGCCGTCCTGCGCCAGCGGCTCGCCGCCGCCGTCCCTCGGGCCGGTCATGTTCTCCCAGTAGATCGAGTGCAGGATGTGCCCCGACAGGTGGAAGGCCAGGTTCTTCTCCAGGCCGTTCAGTGCCGCCCACTGCTCCTTGTCGCGCGCCTCGGCGAGCTGCTCCAGCGTGTCGTTGGCGCCCTTGACGTAGGCCGCGTGGTGCTTGTCGTGGTGCAGCTCGATGATCTCCGGGCTGATCACGGGTGCCAGCGCCGCGTAGTCGTACGGCAGGTCGGGCAGCGTGTACACGGGCATGCGCGGGGTCCCCTCGACTTATTGCAACTTACTCGCAACAACAACCTAGCAGCAAGAAGCCCCCGTGGACGAGACCACGGGGGCTTTCGCGGCGGGCCGCGCGTCGCTACGCCGCCACGGGCGTGTAGTGCGAGGCGTCGCCCTCGATCGAGTAGCTCTCCTTGCCCTCGACACCGGCCGGGACGTCCCCGGCGACGGTCACCCGGTGCAGCCGGCGGGGCAGGCCGTCGTAGTTGTCGATGGCGTAGTGCTGGGTGATGCGGTTGTCGAAGACCACGAGCTGGTGCTCCGACCAGCGGTGCCGCAGCACGTTCTCCGGCCGGGTCACGTACGACTGGAGCAGGTCGAGCAGCTTGCGGGACTCGCCGAGCGACAGCCCGACGATGCGCTGCGCGAAGCCGCCGATGAACAGGCCGCGTTCCCCGGTCAGCGGGTGCACGCGGACGACCGGGTGGACCGTGCGGTACTTGATCGAGGTGAACTGGGCGCGCTGGGCGGCCCGGTCCTCGTCGATGTCCTCCTCCGGCACGGCGTAGTCGTAGTCGTTGGTGTGCTCCGCCCACAGCGTGTCGGCGAGCCGGCGCAGCGGCTCGGGCAGGTCGCGGTAGGCGGCGGCCTGGTTGGCGATCAGCGTCTCGCCGCCGTACGGCGGGACGGTGAGCGAGCGCAGGGTGGTGGCCTGCGGCGGGTTCAGGACGAACGTGACGTCGGTGTGCCAGTGGTTGGCGCGGCCCCGCTCGCTGTCGACGGGCAGCACGTGCGGGGCGTCCGCCACGGCGCCGACCGTCGGGTGGGCGGTGGTGAGGTCGCCGAACCGGCGGGCGAACGCCTGCTGGCCCGCGTCGTCCAGGCCGTGCGCGTCCAGGACGAGCGCCTTGTGGGTGTTCAACGCCTCCCGGAGCGCGGCTACCTCCGCCTCGGCGAGCGGGCGGGTGAGGTCGACGCCGGAGACGTGCGCGCCGATCCGGGCGGTGACCTTGGTGATCTCGATGCTCATGACGGACCTCTCGTGACAGGGGGAAGGGCAGGGGCGGGGACGGGTCAGACGAGGGCGGGCGCGCCGGCCGGGCGGACGTACTGGTTCTCCGGGCGGGGCAGGCCGTAGCGCTCGCGCAGGGTGGCGCGCGGGCCGTACGCGGTGCGCAGCAGGCCGCGGGCGCGCAGGATCGGCACGACGTGGTCGACGAACAGCTCCAGTCCGGACGGCAGCACCGGCGGCATGATGTTGAAGCCGTCGGCCGCGCCCTGGGTGAACCAGGTCTCGATCGCGTCGGCGACCTGCTCGGGCGTGCCCGCGAAGGTGAGGTGCCCGCGCCCGCCGCCCAGCCGGCCGATCAGCCGCCGCACGGTCAGCCGCTCGCGCCGGGCCAGTTCGACGACCAGCGTGTAGCGGCTCTTGGCGCCCTCGATCTCGCTCTCCGGGGGCAGGTCCGCGGGCAGCTCGGCGTCCAGGTCCAGGGAGCCCGCGGGCAGGTGCAGCAGCCGTTCGAGGTGGTCCACCCCGTGCCGGTGCACGATGTGGTCCTCCAGCAGCTCCTCCTGGGCGCGGGCCTCGGCCTCGGTGGAGCCGAGCACCGGGACGATGCCGGGCAGCACCTTCACGTGCTCCGGGTCGCGCCCCGCCCGCACGGTGCGGGACTTCAGGTCGGCGTAGAAGGCCCGCGCGTCCTCGATCGTCTGCTGCGCGGTGAACACCGCCTCCGCGTACCGGGCGGCGAAGGCCTTGCCGTCGTCCGAGGAGCCGGCCTGCACCAGCAGCGGGTAACCCTGGGGCGTGCGCGGCACGTTGAGGGCGCCCTCGACGCTGAAGTACCTCCCCCGGTGCCGGGGCGGGTGGATCTTGGTGTCGTCGCCCCAGACGCCGGCCGCCTTGTCGGCGACGATCGTGTCGTCCTCCCAGCTGTCCCAGAGCTTCAGCGCCACGTCCACGAACTCGGCGGCCCGGGCGTACCGCTCGGCGTGCGCGGGCTCGGCGTCCAGGCCGAAGTTGCGGGCCGCCTCGGCGCCGGCGGTGGTGACGATGTTCCAGCCCGCGCGGCCGCCGCTGATGATGTCCAGCGAGGCGAACTTGCGGGCCAGGTTGTAGGGGGAGTTGTAGGACGTGGAGGCGGTGGCGATCAGCCCGATGTGCTCGGTGGCCGTCGCCAGCGCGGTCAGCAGCGTGAGCGGCTCCAGCGCCCCGGCGGGACGCTGCGCGACGCTGCTCCACAGCTGGGGGCCGTCGGCGAGGAACAGCGAGTCGAACGTGCCGCGCTCGGCGGTGCGGGCCAGCCGCACGTAGTGGGCGAGGTCGACGTGCGCCGACGGGTCGCTCTCGGGGAGCCGCCACGACGCCTCGTGGTGGCCGGTGTTCATCAGGAACGCGTTGAGGTGGAGCTGACGGGGCATGGGGGTCCTTCGCTGGGGACGGGGGCGTCCGGGGTCCTCGGCACGGGGCGGCGGCGCTCGCCGCTCAGTCGGTGTCCTCGACCACCCCGAGCGCGCCGAGCAGTTCGGTGCGGTACTCGCTCAGCAGCGGGTCCCGGTAGGAGCGCGGGTGCGGCCGGTCGACGGTCAGGTCGAGGCCGATGCGGCCGTGGTCGAGGACGAGCACCCGGTCCGCGAGGACGATCGCCTCGTCGACGTCGTGGGTGACCAGCAGCACCGAGGGCCGGTGCCGCTTCCACAGCTCCCGCAGCAGCGCGTGCATCCTGATCCGGGTCAGCGCGTCCAGCGCCCCGAACGGCTCGTCGGCCAGCAGCAGTTCCGGCTCGCGCACCAGCGAGCGGGCCAGCGCGGCACGCTGGGCCTCGCCGCCGGACAGCTCGCTGGGCCAGGCCCGCTCCCGCCCGGCGAGGCCGACCTCGGCGAGGGCCGCGCGGCCCCGCTCCTCGGCGCCCCTGCCGTCCAGGCCGAGCAGGACGTTGGGCAGGATCCGGCGCCAGGGCAGCAGCCGGGAGTCCTGGAAGACCACCGACACCCGCTCCGGAGCGGTCAGCAGGCCGCTGCCGGTGACCTCGTGGTCCAGACCCGCGACGGCCCGCAGCAGGGTGCTCTTGCCGGACCCGCTGTGCCCGAGCAGGGCCACGAACTGCCCCGCGGGGATCTCCAGGTCGACGCCGTCCAGGACGGTCCGCCCGTCGAAGGAGCGGGTCAGCCCCTGGAGCCGGACGGCGGGACGGGTCAGCTGCTCAGTGTGCGGCGCCATGACAGCACCCTCCGTTCGACGAGACGGACCACGCTGTCGGAGACCAGGCCGAAGATGCCGTACACCACCAGGCCGACGAGGATCACGTCCGACTGGCCGTAGTTGGTGGCCTGGAACATCAGGTAGCCGAGCCCGCTGGTGGCGTTGATCTGCTCCAGCACCACCAGGCCCAGCCAGGAGCCGGTGACGCCGAGCCGGAGTCCCACGAAGAACCCGGGCAGCGCCCCGGGGACGACGACCTCCCGGACGAAGCGGGCCCTGGACAGGCCCTGCACCTCGGCGAGTTCGACGAACCGGTGGTCGATGCCGGCCAGCGCGGCGTGCGTGTTGAGGTAGATCGGGATGTAGACGACGATCGCGATGATGGCGATCTTGAAGGTCTCGCCGATGCCCAGCCAGAGGATGAACAGCGGGATCAGGCCCAGCGTCGGGATCGCCCGGTTGAGCTGCACGGTCCCGTCGATCAGGGCCTCGCCGGTGCGGCTCAGCCCGGACGCCAGCGCCAGCACGACGCCCGCGGTGAGCCCGATGGCGAACCCGTACCCGGCGCGCTGCAGGGAGGTGGCGATGTCCCCGGCCAGCGTCCCGTCGGTCCACAGGTGGACCCCGGTGCGCAGCACCGTCCACGGCGCGGGGATCGCGGCCGGGTCGAGGCGTCCGGCGGCGGAGGCGGCGGCCCACAGGGCGAGCACCAGCAGGGGCCCGGCCAGCCGTGCGGCGGGCAGCCGGCGGCCGGGGGCCAGGGCGCGGCGGCGGGTGCGCGGCCGTTCGTCGGGGGCGGCGGCGGGCGCCGCGGTCACGGTGGAGGTGGTCACGGCGGTCACTTGCGGTACTCCTCGGGGACGGCCTCGGCCGCGAGGGACTCGAAGCGGTGGTCGAACAGGGAGGAGACGTCGAACTTCTTCACGAAGCCGCCCTCCGCGAGCAGGTCGGCGGTCTCCTGCTCCCAGGCGATCGCCTCGTCCCAGCGCGGCGGGAACAGCGGCTTGTTGGCGAGGGCGGAGATGCCCCGGGCCTGCGCCAGGCTGAGGTTCTGCGTCTTGACGTAGAACTCCTCGTTCCAGACGTCCGGGTGCTCGTACTGCCAGACCAGGCCCTTGGCCCACTGCGGGATGTACGCGGCGACCGCGGCCGCCTTGGCGCGGTCCTCGAGCACCGACACCGGCGCCCACAGCAGGTTGAGCAGGTCGACGACGTCGGTGGTGATGGTGCGGGCGCCCTTCGGGCCGTACTGCTGGAGGTAGGCGGGCGCCTGCTGGTTGCCGAGCGGCGCGATGTCGACCTGGCCGGACTGCAGGGCGGTGAGGAACTGGTTGCTGGTCAGCGGCACCAGCCGGACGTCGTCGTAGGACAATCCCGCCTTCTTCAGGGCCCGCAGCAGCACCACGCCCTGCGCCTGGCCCTGGGAGAACGCCAGCTTCTTGCCCTTGAAGTCGGCGACCGTGCGGAGGTCGCTGCCGGGCTTGGTGGCGAACACGTAGTTCGGCTTGCGGGTCACGTCGATCGCGACGATCTTCGCGGCGAAGCCCTGGAAGTGCGCCTGGATCGGCGGGATGCCCGCGTTGTTGGCGAGGTCCAGGGACTTGGCGCGGAACGCGTTGATGACATCGGGACCGGCGCCGATGTTCAGCCAGCTCGACACCGTGAACGGCAGCTCCGGCAGTTCCGCCAGCTTGAACAGGAGCTGCTGCTGGTTCTGGAACGACGCGATCTTCAGGCGGGTGCCCGCCGGCACCTTGTCGGCGAGCGGGGCCGACGAGGCCCCCGCACCGGTGCTCGCGGCGCTGCTCTGGGCGCAGCCGCTGAGGCCGGCCACCGAGGCGGCGGCCCCCAGCACGGAGGCGAGGAAAACACGTCGGTCGTGGGACACAGGCATGGCGGAACTCCCGGGAAAGGGGCTGGAAAAGGGCAGGGCAGCAGAAAGGAAACGGGCGCGCGGGCACAGCGGAAAAGCGAACCGGAAGGCGCGGACCGCACTACACGGACCGCAATACCTGGACCGGAACACGCCGGCCGGGAAAGGGGAAACGCGCGTGACTACGCGTCGAAAGGCGGGAGGAGGGAGGCGCTCCCGGCGCGCCGGGGCGTCAGCAACAGAAGGTGCGACAGCTCATGAGCACCAGGCTCCCGGTCACGCTCGGCCCCTGTCAACATTCCGCGTTTCTGAATTAATTAAATCGAGGTGACACGCCCAGCGGGTCCCGGTAGAGCACGTCCAGGGTGACCGCGCCGCCCGCCACGGCCAGGACGGAATCGAGCGGAAAACTCGTCGGCGCGACACAGTCCGCCCGCGCGGGACCGACCTCCTCGCGCAGCGCCGCGAGGCAGTCCGCACGCAGCATGGCACCGACCTCGGTGACGACGACCCGCTCCGGGTTCAGCACGTCGAGCAGCAGCGCCGCCGCCCGGCCCACCATCCGCGCCCGCTCCACCAGCAGCCGCACCGCCACCGGGTGCCCGCCGGACGCCGCGGCCACCACCCGCATCGGGTTCGCCCCGTCGACGACCCCCGCCTCCCGCGCCCGCCGGCACAACGTCCGCTCGCTCAGCTCCGCCTGGAGACAGCCGACCCGCCCGCACCCGCAGGGCTCGCCGCCCCCGGCCAGCGGCAGGTGCGCGATGGCGCCCGCCTGGGAACGGGGGCCGTGGTGCACCCCGTCACGGGTGGCGAACGCCGCGTCGACCACGTTGCCGACGAACAGGTGCAGCAGGCTCCCGCCGCCCCGCGCCCGCCCGAACAGCCGCTCCGCGTTGACCAACGCCCGTGCGTGGCCGTCGACATGGACCGGCAGGCCGGTGCGGGCGCCGAGCTGCTCGCGCACCGGCACGTCCCGCCAGCCCAGCAGCGGATGCTCCACCACCGTCCCCGAGTCCCGGTCCACCCAGCCGCCCACCGCGACCCCGACGCCCAGCGCCGGGCGGCCCGTCCGCGCGAGCAGCGCGTCCAGCGCGCCGACGGCCCCGGTGAGCACCCGGGCGGGCTCGGGCGAGGCGTGCTTCACCTCCCGGCGGGCCAGCACCCGCCCGCGCAGGTCCAGCAGCGCGACGGTGGTGTACGGCACGGCCACGTGCACCCCGGCCACCACGAACCCGGTGTCGTCCAGCTCCACGGGGACGTGCGGCCGGCCGACGCGGGCGCCGGCCGTGCGGGGCGGTTCCGCCTCGCGGACCAGGCCGAGCCCGGCCAGCCGGGCGCAGTGCTCGGTCACCGACGCCGGGGACAGCCCGGTCAGCCGGGCCACGGTGCTGCGCGCGACCGGGCCGTGCTCCAGCACCGAGCGCAGCACGGCGCTGGCGCTGGTGCGCCGCCGGTCGGGGTCGGCGACCCGGGGGACGGGAGACGGGGACGGGCCGGCCGCCGCGGCGGCCGGAACGGCGGGCGTCTGGGTACGGGGTGTCGCGGTACGGGGCATCGGAGCTTCCTCGGGGCCGGTCCGGCAGTGCGCCATCACTTCGCTGCTCGCGCAGTGGGCGAGGCATGCCGGAGCGACTCCGCCGCCTCACCGCCGGGGGCGACAGGCGGCCGTGTCCACGCGCCGCAGGTCGACGTGGCGACGCGACGAGAAGTACCGGGACTGGGCGACCATGCGCCCGAAGCTAGCAAGGCGGCCGACGTCCTGCCCAGAGGGCGACCGAGCGCTGAGACACCGGGATGAGACGCCCCCGCCCGGATTGGCGGAACCCTACAGACGCCCCCCGCTCGGCCCGCGTCGTCCGAGCCACGCCACCTCAGTGACCGGAGTCACGTCGCAGCGCGTGTAACCGGCACTCTTTGTGCGGTCCCCATGAAGCCGGTGGCGGCGCCTTTGTCGACGGCTGACGGTGATCACGCCGGGCGCCCTGGGATAGCGTCACGGTGTCCAGCACTGCCCTCACCCCGCGGAGTCCCCATGAGCACCGCTGCCGCCGCACCGGCCCGTACCGGCGAGGTCCTCGCCGACCTCCTTCCCGCCTCCCGTCTGCGGGACGCGGCCCTGGTCCTCGGCGGCGCCGCCCTGACCGGGCTCGCGGCCCAGATCGCGGTGCCGGTCCCCGGCTCCCCGGTGCCGGTGACCGGCCAGACCTTCGCCGCGCTGCTCGTCGGCACCTCCCTGGGCGCCCGCCGCGGCTTCCTGTCCCTCGCGCTGTACGCGCTGGCGGGCGTCGCCGGTGTGCCGTGGTTCGCGGGCGGCGGCTCCGGCGCGGCGGCCCCCTCCTTCGGCTACGTCCTCGGCATGCTCCTCGCCGCCACCGTCGTCGGCGCCCTCGCGCGGCGCGGCGCCGACCGCAGCGTGTGGCGCACCGCGGCCACCATGCTGCTCGGCGAGGCGATCATCTACGCCGTCGGCGTGCCCTACCTGGCCCTGGCCACCGGCATGTCCGCGTCCGCCGCGATCGCGGCCGGCCTCACGCCGTTCCTGATCGGTGACGCCCTCAAGGCGGCGCTGGCGATGGGCCTGCTGCCCACCGCCTGGAAGCTCCTCGACCGCTGATCAACCACGAAGGGGCTCGCCGGACGTCCGTCCGGCGAGCCCCTTCGTCGTGGGTGCGGCCGTCTACCGCGGGGTGACCGCCTGGTCGCGGTCCTGTTCGCCGCCGTCGGTCACCTGCTGCGGCTTCCGCTTCGCCAGGGCCTCCTTGACGAAGGCGATGGCGAGGACGATCGCGGCCACGAGCAGCGACAGCAGCACCGTCTCGCGGCCGTCGTGCTCGGTGTCGGTGAGCATGTAGACGAGGACGAAGACGATCAGCCCGGCCGTCGCCCAGGTCAGGTACGGGTACAGCCACATCTTCACGACGAGCTTCTCCGGGGCCTCGGCCTGGATGATCCGGCGCATCCGCAGCTGCGAGAAGCAGATGACGAGCCACACGAACAGGGCCACCGCGCCACTGGAGTTGACCAGGAAGAGGAAGACCGAGTCCGGGAACTTGTAGTTGAAGAAGACCGCCACGAAGCCGAAGACGACGGACGCGACGATCGCGGTCCTCGGCACACCGCGCGAGGTGGTCCGGGCGAACGCCTTGGGCGCGTCGCCGCGCTCACCGAGCGAGAACGCCATCCGGGAGGCCGTGTAGAGGCCGGAGTTCAGACAGGACAGCACCGAGGTCAGCACGATGAAGTTCATGATCTGACCGGCGTGCGCGATGCCGAGGGAGTCCAGGGCGGCCACGTAGGAGCCCTTGTCCTTGATCGACGGGTCGTTCCACGGCAGCAGGCAGATGACCACCAGGATCGAGCCCAGGTAGAACACGGCGATGCGCCAGATGATGCTGTTGGTCGACTTGGTGACGGCCCGCTGCGGGTCCTCGGACTCGCCGGCCGCCAGCGTCGCGATCTCGCTGCCCATGAAGGAGAAGACGACCAGCAGCACACCGGTGAGGATCGCGCCGGGGCCGTGCGGCAGGAAGCCGCCGTGGTCGGTGAGGTTGGACACGCCCGCCTTGTCGCTGTCGACGCCGGGCAGCACACCGAAGATCGCCAGGCCGCCGACGACGATGAACGCGCCGATCGCGACGACCTTGATCCCCGCGAACCAGAACTCGAACTCACCGTAGGAGCCGACGGAGACGAGGTTGGTGGCGGTCAGCACCACCATGACGATCAGCGCCCAGCCCCACTGGGGCACGGCGGGGATCCAGCCCTCCAGGATCGTGGCACCGGCGGTGGCCTCGACGGCCAGCACGACCACCCAGAAGAACCAGTACAGCCAGCCGATGGAGAAACCGGCCCAGCGGCCGAGCGCGCGGTCGGCGTGGGCGGAGAACGACCCGGAGGTCGGGTTGGCGGCCGACATCTCGCCCAGCATGCGCATCACCAGCACCACGAGCGTGCCGACGAGGGCGTAGGAGAGCAGGATGCCGGGACCGGTGGTGCGGATGCCAGAGCTGGAGCCCACGAAGAGTCCGGCGCCGATGACACCACCGATGGCGATCATCGTCAGATGGCGGTTCTTGAGTCCGGCCTGGAGTCCGGAACCGGGTTCCCCGGATCCGTGCGGGCCTCCGTGGCCGCTTCCGGCCTTCGACAGGGTCGGCTGCGAAGTCATGGACGGATTTCCTTTGCGCCGCTTGAGGGGGTTCCTCGTACGAGCGGTGTACGAGTCGGTCCAGTGAATCGGAGGTGTACGGATCTGGAAACCTTTGATTCCGGATTGTTATTTGAGGTTTCCCTGAGGTTCTGTAGCCTCGGTCACAGGTCCTCCCGTCGGCCACCCCACGCTGCTGCCCCGTGGCCCCCGTGTCACACTGCACCCATGCGCGTGTATCTCGGCTCGGACCATGCGGGCTACGAACTCAAGAACCACCTCGTCGACTGGCTCAAGGCGGCCGGCCACGACCCGGTCGACTGCGGCCCCCACATCTACGACGCCCAGGACGACTACCCGCCCTTCTGTCTGCGCGCCGCGGAGCGGACGGCCGCGGACCCGGACTCCCTCGGCATCGTGATCGGCGGCTCCGGCAACGGCGAGCAGATCGCCGCGAACAAGGTCAAGGGCGTCCGCGCCGCCCTCGCCTGGAGCGAGGAGACGGCGTCCCTGGGCCGCCAGCACAACAACGCCAACGTCGTCGCCGTCGGCGCCCGCATGCACAGCACCGAGGAGGCGACGAAGTTCGTCGAGACCTTCCTCGGCACCCCGTTCTCGGGCGACGAGCGCCACGTCCGCCGCATCGACATGCTGGCGTCCTACGAGACGACGGGCGACCTGCCCCCGATCCCGGCGCACCACCCGCAGCAGTAGCGGCAGACGCGCGGGGGCGCAACGGGACGGGACGAGACGGGACGGAAGGACAGGATCAGCGTGCCGGAGGGGCACACCATTCACCGGCTGGCCGAGGACTACGCCGCCCACCTCACGGGCGACGTCACCGCGACCAGCCCGCAGGGCAAGTTCTCCGACGCCGCCGCCCTGATCACCGGAACCCCCCTCGTCACCACCGAGGCCCACGGCAAGCACCTCTTCCTGGGCTTCACCCCCGACACCTGGGTCCACATCCACCTCGGCCTCTTCGGCAAGGTCACCCTCGGCCCCGCCCCCGCGCCCCCGCCCACCGACACCATCCGGCTGCGCCTGACCACGGACACCGGCTTCGCCGACCTGCGCGGCCCCACCACCTGCGCCCTCGTCACCGACGACGAGAAGCGGGCGGTCCACGCGCGCCTCGGCCCCGACCCGCTGCGCCCGGACGCCGACCCCGCCCTGGCGTACGCCCGCATACGCCGCAGCCGCACCACCGTCGCCGCCCTGCTCATGGACCAGAAGGTCATCGCCGGCGTCGGCAACGTCTACCGCGCTGAGGTCCTCTTCCGCCACCGCATCGACCCCTACCGCCCGGGCCGCGACATCACCCCCGCCGAATGGGACGCGCTGTGGACCGACCTGGTCGCCCTGATGCGCGAGGGCGTCCGCACCAACCGCATCGACACCGTCCGCCCCGAGCACACCCCCGAGGCCATGGGCCGCCCGCCCCGCGTGGACGACCACGGCGGCGAGGTCTACGTCTACCGCCGCGCGGACCGGCCGTGCCACCTGTGCGGCACCCCCGTCCGCACGGCCGACCTCGCCGCGCGCAACCTCTTCTGGTGCCCCACCTGCCAGACATTCTGACCCGGACCCACTCCGGACCGGGGAGAACCCTGTCAGGACGCGCGCGGCGTCAGCACCCGCGCGGTGCCGGAATCCGGGGGCATCAGAACCCGTGCGGCAGCCACGGCGCCACCGCGCTGCCGAACCCCACCGAGGCTTCGGCGAGCGCCCCGCCGCGCAGCTCCCGCACCCGCCCGGCCGCCGCGAGCGACGCCAGCGACACCCCGCCGAGATAGGCCGCCCCCAGCTCCCGCACCGACAGGGCCAGATCCGCCGCGTCCGTCGTACGGTCGCAGCTCGCACCCTTGGCGTCGCCGCTGAGCCGCCAACGCCCGGCGTTCCAGGGGCAGAAGTCGTCGGCCACCTCCAGCACGACGTCCACCGGCGCCTGGTACGTCCGCGCCTGGAGCGCCGCCCCGACGTCCACCGGCCGCACGTACAGCGCGTCGCGCACCTGCAGCCCGCACCGCCGCACGTCCGACACCAGGTACTGCCAGTCCTCGTCGACCGGCCGCCCGCGCGTCCGCAGCGACGACGTGAGGTCCAGGTCGAACAGGAACCGCCACAGCGCCGCCCGCGCCGCCGGGTCCACCCCGGCCAGGTCCTTCAGCAGCACCTGCCCCTCGGCCCCCGAAGGCGTCCACTCCGGCCGCACCCGGTACCGCGCGAACCCGACCGTCTCCCCGTCCCGCTGCGCCAGCACACACTGCAGCGGCGACGCCCCGCCCCGCTCGCTCTCCGGGTCCAGCAGGCCCACCCGCTCCCAGCCGGGCCGCCGCGCCAGCATCCCGGGCCGCTCCGGCACCGTCCGCGCGTACACCGCCTCGCACACCGCGAGCGCGTCACCGGGCGCCGCGTACCGCAGCCGTACGTCCTCGGTGCCGGGCGGCACGGACAGCCGCACCCGCGCCGTGTCCACCTCCGCGCTCAGCGCGAACGTCGCGGCGCCGTACCCGAACCGGCCGTAGATCGCCGGCTCGGACGCCGTGAGCACGGCCAGCGGCTCGCCCCAGGACCGCACGTCCTCGAGCTGCCGGCGCATCATCGACGTCAGCACCCCGCGCCGCCGGTGCGTCGCCGCCACGCTCACCATCGTCACGCCGGCGGCCGGCACCGACGCCCCGCCCGGCACGGTCAGCCGGAACGAGAACGCCCCGGCCGTCCCCACCCACGCGTCCCCGTCCCGCACCCCGAGCGACCGGTCGCACTCGGTCAGCGCCCGCCACGTCGCGCGCTCCTCCGGCGCCTCCGGAACCCCGCCGAACGCCCGCAGCAGCGTGTCGTACCACCCGTCCCAGTCGTCCTGCCGCAGCACCCGGAGGTCGCCCGCGAAGCCACCACGCCCGCTCATGTCACCGTCTCCTCGGTCGGTCCCCCGGTCACCATGGATCCATCCGTACCAGGGCCGTGCGGACCCGGGCGAGGCAATTTCCCCTTCCCCGGGGCGCGAGCGCTTTCCGTGCAGTTCACTGGAGTCCACTGTGAAGTCGGGCCCCGGACGGGGGACAAGTGGGACCTCCCGTGCCAAGCAGCGGGTTCGATGGATAGGGTCCCGAACTGATGGCAGCAGGACGAGGGCGGCGCGCGGAAGCCGAGACGGTCACGGCCCGGTTGAAGCACTTGATGCACCGGGTCCGCACCGGCGTGCGCAAAAGCGCCGTCGACTACTTCCGCGGCGACGGCTCCGACTGGATCGCCCTGGCCGGCCTGCTGCTCACCGTCCCGCTCATCGCCGCCGGCACCCTCGCCGCCCCCGTCTGGTGCTCCCCGGCCGCGCTGGTCCTGCCCATCGTCGCCGGCGGCCTCCTGCTGCGCCCGGCCAGCCTGCTCGGCCTGTACGCGGCGGCGGCCACCGCGCTGATCGTGGAGTCCGTGCGGCTCGGTCCCTACACCGAGGGCGGCGCCACCCGGGTCACCCCCGGCGTGGTCCTCGTGGTCGCGGCATGCGGTTTCTTCGGCCTGCTCATCGCCCAGTTCCGCAGCCGCGTCGGCGTGCCCTGGCGGCGCGGCGGCACCATGCTGTTCGACCTGCGCGAACGCATCCGCGTGCAGAGCAAGCTGCCGAAGCTGCCCAAGGGCTGGCACCAGGAGATGGCGCTGCGCCCGGCCGGCGGCCAGTCCTTCTCCGGCGACTTCGTGGTCGCCGCCCGCACCAACGGCGGCCGCACCCTGGAGGTCGTCCTCACCGACGTCTCCGGCAAGGGCATGGACGCCGGCTCCCGGGCCCTGCTGCTGTCCGGCGCGTTCGGCGGCCTGCTCGGCTCCCTGCCCCCGCACGCCTTCCTGCCCGCCGCCAACGGCTACCTGCTGCGCCAGGACTGGGAGGAGGGCTTCGCCACCTCCATCCACCTCGTCCTCGACCTCGACTCCGGCGACTACGAGCTGTACTCCGCGGGCCACCCGCCGGGCCTCCAGCTCAGCGCGGGCAGCGGCCGCTGGGAGGAGAAGGCCGCCGAGGGACCACTGCTCGGGGTGTACGAGGGCGCCCAGTTCGACCCGGTCAAGGGGTCGCTGCGCGCCGGAGACGTGCTGATGCTGTTCACCGACGGCCTCGTCGAGACCGCCGAACGCGACATCGCCGAGGGCATCGACCGCCTCACCGGCGAGGCCGACCGCTACGTCGCCGGCGGCTTCCACGGCGCCGCCTGGCACCTGATCGAGGCGGTCGCCAAGGACGTCAACGACGACCGGGCCCTGCTCCTCATCTGCCGCGAGGGCCCCACGGCCACGTCCGCGCCCCGCTGACCCCGCGCGCCGAACGCCCCTTGTGTCCCGTTCCGCGCCCCCATGACACGGTCATGGAACTGTCGCATGCACGTAACTAGGGCCGGATCCCGATTGCTTCGGCAATCGGACCCTTGCTACAGATGGGATGCGTACAGATGTGGCAGACAGACCCCAACGGGGGAGGGCGGGTTCGGTATGAAGTTCGACATGGGTGCGCAGACGCTGTCGACCCTGATGCGTGATTCGCGCGGCTCCAGCGACGATCTCGGTTCGCTGATCC
>NZ_SZPR01000010.1:0-216911 GCF_005280195.1 Streptomyces galbus
CCGCAACGCCGGCTTCTCCTCCTGCGACCCCGGCCGCCTCTACCTCCCGACCATCATGGACCCGGTCCACGGCTACCAGGTCACCAACGTCGAGGCGTCCATGAGCAGCCCCTCGTCGTTGCTGCACTGGACCCGCCGCATGATCGAGATCCGCAAGCAGAACCCCGCCTTCGGCCTCGGCAGCTACACGGAACTGCACTCCTCCAACGCCGCGGTGCTGGCCTTCCTGCGCGAGTACGAGGACGACCTCGTGCTGTGCGTGCACAACTTCTCCCGCTTCGCCCAGCCCACCGAACTCGACCTGCGCCGCTTCGACGGCCGCCACCCGGTCGAGCTGTTCGGCGGGGTCCGCTTCCCCGCCATCGGCGAGCTGCCCTACCTGCTCACCCTGGCGGGCCACGGCTTCTACTGGTTCCGGCTCGCCCGAGTCGCATCCCGCACCGGCCGGCGCGTGTGAACGTGCGCCGGGGAAAGGACGCGTCACCATGCCGAAGACCACACCGCTGATGACGAGAACGCCCGTCGGTACCCGTACCGTCGGGCCGCTCGGCGCGTTGCTGCGCGAGTGGCTGCCGGGGCAGCGCTGGTTCGCCGGCAAGGACCGGCCGGTCACCGACCTGCGGCTGCTGTCCATGACGGAGCTGTATCCGGGCTGTCTGCACGTGCTCATCCAGGCCGGGCACCAGAGCGTCCCGCCGCCCGTCGGGGCCGCCCCCACCGGTGACTGCTACCAGCTTCTGCTGGGCCTGCAACAGCACCTGTCGCCGCGGCTGGGGCGGGCGATGATCGGCCGCGTGGCCGAGGGACCGCTCACCGGGTACACGGTGTACGACGCGCTGCAGGACCCGCGCTCCACCCAGCTCCTGCTGGAGCGGATGCGGCATCCGGGCGCCCTCGGCCCGCTGGTGTTCGAGGCGCACCCCGAGGCGCCGCCGGTGCCCGCGGGCCTCGCGCCGCGGCTGCTGGAGGCCGAGCAGTCCAACACCTCCCTGGTGTACGGGGACGCGTTCATCCTGAAGGTGTTCCGGCGGATCCAGCCGGGGGTGAACCCGGACCTGGAGGTGCCGGTCGCGCTGGCCGGGCAGGGCTGCGCCCAAGTGCCCGCGCCGGTCGCGTGGTTCCGTACGACGCACCCGCAGCAGGCCACGCTGGGCGTGCTCCAGCCGTTCCTGCCGGACGCCTCGGACGGCTGGACGCTGGCCCTGGACGCGCTCGGCCGCGGGGACGACTTCACCACCGAGGCGCACGCGCTGGGCCGGGCGACGGCCGAGGTGCACCTCGCGCTGGCGGCCGCCTTCCCGCTGGGCCCCGAGGGCGAGAACGGCCCGCTGGCGGCCGCGATGACCGAACGGCTGGAGGCCGCCGCGCACCACGTGGCGGCCCTCAGGCCCTACGTGCCCGGGCTGAAGACCGCCTTCGCGGCGCTCGGCTCCTGCGACCCGGGCCCGCCCGCCCAGCGCATCCACGGCGACCTGCACCTGGGACAGGTGCTGCGGGCCGGACGCGAGTGGTTCGTCATCGACTTCGAGGGCGAGCCGTCCCGCCCGCTGGCCGAGCGGTGCAGCGCCCACTCCCCCGTGCGGGACATCGCCGGGATGCTGCGCTCCTTCGACTACGCGGCCCGGCAGCGGCGTCCCTGGCGCCCGGAGTGGGCCCGGCGCTGCCGGGAGGCGTTCTGCGCCGGCTACGCCGCCCGGGCCGGCTGGGACCCGCGCAAGAAGCACGCCCTGCTGCGCGCCCACGAGACCGACCGGGCGGTCTACGAAGTGCTGTACGAGGCCCGGCACCGGCCCGACTGGCTGGCGGTGCCGATGGCCGCGATCGAACGACTCGCCGTCCGAGGAGGATGACCCGTGGCTCTGCGTGACACGTCCCCGCCCGAGGGCGCCGGCCCGGTCCCGACCCGGACCGCGCCGCTCGACCCGACCGACCGCGCCCGGCTCCTTGCGGGCGAACACCACGATCCCCACGCCGTGCTCGGCGCCCACCCGGTGCCGGGCGGGGTCGTGTTCCGGGCGCTGCGCCCGTTCGCGCGGGCGGTGAGCGTCGTCGTCGACGGCGCGCCCGTGCCGCTCGGCTCCGAGGGCGACGGCTTCTTCTCCGCCGTGCTGCCCCTGGACGCGGTGCCCGCCTACACCCTGCGGGTGGCGTACGACGACGGCCCGGAGCAGGAGACGCACGACCCGTACCGCTTCCTGCCCGCGCTGGGCGAGCTGGACCTGCACCTGGTCCGCGAGGGGCGGCACGAGGAGCTCTGGACGGCGCTCGGCGCCCGGCCGATGACCCACCAGGGGGTGGCCGGCACCCGGTTCACCGTGTGGGCGCCCAACGCCCGCGGGGTGCGGGTCACCGGCGACTTCTGCTGCTGGGACGGCACCGCGTTCCCGATGCGCTCGATGGGCGCCTCCGGCGTCTGGGAGTTGTTCCTGCCGGGGATCGGCGAGGGCGCGCGGTACAAGTTCGAGATCACCTCCCGCCACGGCGGCCGGTTCCTCAAGGCGGACCCGATGGCGCGCCGCGCGGAGGTGCCGCCGGACACCGCGTCGATCGTGCACGTCTCGCGCTACGAGTGGGGCGACGCCGACTGGCTGGCGCACCGGGGCGAGGTGCCGGTGCACGAGGCCCCGTTCTCCGTGTACGAGGTGCACCTGCCGTCCTGGCGCCCCGGGCTGACGTACCGCGAACTCGCCGCGGAGCTGCCCGGCTACGTGAAGGAACTGGGCTTCACGCACGTGGAGTTCATGCCGGTCGCCCACCACCCCTTCAGCGGCTCGTGGGGCTACCAGATCACCGGCTTCTACGCGCCCACGGCCCGCCTCGGCTCCCCCGACGACCTCAAGTACCTGATCGACGCCCTGCACCGGGAGGGCATCGGCGTGATCATGGACTGGGTGCCGGCCCACTTCCCCAAGGACGACTGGGCGCTGGCCCGCTTCGACGGGGACCCGCTGTACGAGCCCGGGGACGCGCGGCGGGCCGAGCACCCGGACTGGGGCACCTTCGAGTTCGACCTCGGGCGCACCGAGGTGCGCAACTTCCTGGTCGCGAACGCCACGTACTGGTGCGAGGAGTTCCACATCGACGGGCTGCGCGTGGACGCGGTCGCCTCGATGCTCTACCTCGACTACTCGCGCGACTCCGGTCAGTGGTCCCCGAACGTGTACGGCGGCCGTGAGGACCTGGACGCGGTGGCGTTCCTGCAGGAGATGAACGCCACGGTGTACCGGCGCAACCCCGGGGTGGTGACCATCGCGGAGGAGTCCACCGCGTGGGACGGGGTGACCCGGCCGACGGACAGCGGCGGGCTCGGCTTCGGCCTGAAGTGGAACATGGGCTGGATGCACGACTCGCTGCAGTACATGAGCCACGAGCCGGTGCACCGCAAGTACCACCACCACGAGATGACCTTCGCGATGGTGTACGCCTACAGCGAGAACTACGTCCTGCCCATCAGCCACGACGAGGTGGTCCACGGCAAGCAGGCCCTGGTGTCGAAGATGCCCGGCGACTGGTGGCAGCAGCGCGCCGACCACCGCGCCTACCTCGGCTTCATGTGGTCCCACCCCGGCAAGCAACTGCTGTTCATGGGCCAGGAGTTCGCCCAGGGCGCCGAGTGGTCCGAGGCACAGGGCCCCGACTGGTGGCTGCTCGACCCGGCCTACGGCGCCGAGGCCGACCACCGCGGCGTGCGCGACCTGGTCCGCGACCTCAACGCGGTCTACCGCGCCACCCCGGCCCTGTGGCAGCGGGACACCGACCCGGCGGGCTTCCGCTGGGTGGCCTGCGACGCCGCCGAGGACAACGTGTACGCCTTCCTGCGCTTCGCCGCCGACGGCGCTCCCCTGCTGGCGGTCAGCAACTTCTCGCCGGTCGTGCGCCACGACTACGCCCTCCCGGTCGGGGACGAGGTCACGGCGTGGCAGGAGGTGCTGAACACTGACGCGGCCCGCTACGGCGGCGGCGGCGTCACCTGTCCCGACCCGGTGAAGCCGGAGGACGGACGGATCCGGCTCACCCTGCCGCCACTGGCGACGGTGTGGCTGACGCCCGCCGTGTGAACCCGGCCCGGGCGGGAAAGCGGGTGCGTACGACCAGCGGGAGAAAGGCTGCAACGCGTGCGCACCGTCGGAGTGGAGGAGGAACTCCTCCTGGTGGACCCGGACAGCGGCGATCCGAGAGCGATGTCCGCCGCGGTCCTGGCCCGGGCCGCCCGGGCAGCCGGGGACCAGGAGGAGAACGGCACCAAGGGCGACGACAGCGACAGCGGCGAGGCCGCCGGGGACGCCGACGACGTCTTCGAGAAGGAACTGCACGAGCAGATGCTGGAGTTCGCCACCCAGCCGCAGTCCTCGATGGCCGAGCTGGCGGCGGAGATCGTCCGGTGCCGGGCGGAGGCGTCCCGGCTCGCCCGGGAGACCGGGTGCGAGGTGGCCGCACTGGCCTCGTCCCCGCTGCCGGTGCAGCCGTCGGTGGGCATGGGCCGGCGCTACCGGTGGATGGAGGAGCAGTACGGCATCGCCACCCGGGAGCAGATGGTGTGCGGCTGCCACGTCCACGTGTCTGTGGACTCCGACGAGGAGGGCGTGGCCGTCGTGGACCGCATCCGGCCCTGGCTGTCGGTGCTGACCGCGCTCAGCGCGAACTCGCCGTTCTGGCAGGGCCGGGAAACCGGTTACCACAGCTACCGCAGCCGGGTGTGGCAGCGGTGGCCCTCGGCCGGTCCGACCGAGCTGTTCGCCACGCCGGAGCGCTACCACCGCCGGGTGGCCGACATGGTGGCCACGGGGACGATCCTCGACGACGGCATGATCTACTTCGACGCCCGGCTCTCCCCGCGCTACCCCACGGTGGAGATCAGGGTGTCCGACGTCTGCCTGGAGCCCGGCACCCCCGTGCTGATCGCCGCCCTCGTGCGGGGGCTCGTGGAGACGGCCGCGCGCGAGTGGCAGGCCGGCCGGGAGCCGGTGGACCACAGCGTGAGCCTGCTGCGCCTCGCCGGCTGGCAGGCCGCCCGCTCCGGGCTGACCGGCGAACTGCTGCACCCGGCGACCATGCGGCGCGCCCCGGTGAAGGCGGTCGTACGGGCGCTGCTGGACCACGTCGGAGAGGCGCTGGCCGACGCCGGCGACCTCGACCGGGTGGAGGCGTCCTGCGCCGAGCTGCTGGCGCACGGCAACGGCGCGCAGGTGCAGCGGGAGGTGTGGGAGCGCACCGGCGGCAACCTGCGCGAGGTGGTCGCCGAGTGCGTGCGGCGCACCCAGGGCTGAGCGCCGGGTGCGTCCCCACGGGGGTACGGGTGCTCACAGGGCCAGGACGAGGGCGTAGGCGAGGAAGAACGCGGCGACCAGCACGCACAGCCCGATGATGATCACCAGCGGGCCCTTGGCCCAGCCCGTGGTCGGGTTGTGCGTCTCCAGCGGACCCGCCTCCGGCATGCTGCTCTCGGCCGGCGGGGTCTCGCCCGGGGGGACGCCGCCGCCGGGTTCCAGTCCGGTGGTGCGCTCGGGTTCGGGGTCGGGGTTGATGTGCGTCATGCCGTCCGAGTCCCCCGATCCGGGCAGGATCACCGTCCCGGGATCATCGACTCGGATTACTTGTCCGTTTCCGGCCACAAGTGGTCCGACCTCGGCTACATTCGACCAGCGCCGACACCGGACCACGTCGGCCGCGCGCCACCCCGTTCCCGTCAGGAGCACCGCATGCGCGACACCGCGATGGCTCCCCCAGCCGCCTCGCCCCTGACCGCGGGTCTCGCCGACAGCGTCTTCGAGACGGCGGCCCGCACGCCCACGCTCCCGGTCCTCGCCCGCCGCAGCCCGGTCACGGGCGCGTGGGAGGAGGTGACCGCCGTCGAGCTGCGCGACGAGGTGGTCGACCTGGCCAAGGGGTTCGTCGCCTCGGGCATCTCCCCCGGCCACCGTGTCGCGATCATGGCCCGTACCCGGTACGAGTGGACGGTGCTCAGCTACGCCCTGTGGGCCGTGGGCGCCGAGATCGTGCCGATCTACCCGACGTCCTCGCGCGACCAGGTCGCCCACATCCTGCGCGACTCCGGCTGCGTCGGGGTGGTCGTCGAGGACGAGCAGAGCGTGATGACGGTCGGTTCGGTCTGCGCCTCGCTGCCCACGCTGCGGCACGTGTGGCAGCTCGACTCCGGCGCCCTGGACGAGCTCGCCCGGCGCGGTGAGCACATCCCGCTCACCACCGTGGACTCGCTGCGCCGCATCGTGCTGCCGGACTCCACCGCGGCGATCGCCTACACCTCCGGCACCTCCGGCCGTCCCCTCGGCTGTGCGCTGAGCCACCGCGGGCTGGCGAGCCCCTGCGACACCCTGCTGGCCGGCTGGGGGCACACCGCGGCGCCGCCCGGCGAGCAGCCGTCGGTGCTGGCCTTCCTGCCGTTCTCGCACGTCTACGGGCTGATGATCCAGGGGCTGTGCGTGCGCGGCGGCATCCTCATGGGCCACGAGCCCGACCTCAGCCAGGAGGCGCTGGTCGCGGCACTGGCCTCGTTCCGGCCGACCTACCTGTACGCGGTGCCGTCGGTCTACGAGAAGATCTACAAGAACTTCCTGCGCGCCGCCCAGCAGGCCGGCCGCGGCGCGCTGTTCGAGCGGGCCGCGCAGACCGCGCGGGACTTCGCCACCGCCGTGGAGCGCCAGCGCCTCGGCCGCGGCTCGGGACCGGGGCTCGACCTGCGGCTGCAGCACGCCGTGTTCGAGCGGACCGTGTACCGCAGGCTGCGCGCCGCGCTCGGCGGGCGGGTGCACCGCGCCACGTCCGGCGGCTCCCCGCTCCACCGCGATCTGTCGCTGTTCTACGAGGGCATCGGCATCTACGTCCACGACGGCTACGGGCTCACCGAGACCAGCGGCGGCATCACCATGCAGCCGCTGGGCCGGGAGCGGTCCGGGACGGTCGGGCAGGCACTGCCGGGCACGGAGATCCGGGTGGCCGAGGACGGGGAGATCCTGGTGCGGGGCCCGTCGGTGTTCCAGGGCTACGTCAACGACGAGGGCGCCACCCGGACCGCGCTGCGCGGCGGCTGGCTGGCCACCGGGGACCTCGGGCACCTGGACGGGGACGGCTACCTGACGATCACCGGCCGCAAGAAGGACGTCATCATCACCAGCAGCGGCAAGAGCGTCTCGCCGGCCCTGCTGGAGCAGCGGCTGCGCCTGCATCCCCTGGTGCACCAGGCGGTCGTGGTGGGCGACAACCGGCCCTGTGTCGGCGCGCTGATCACGCTGGACCCGGACTTCCTCGCGCACTGGCGCGGCGGGCTGATGCTCCAGGGCGACGCGCCGAGCCGCGAGGCCCGCGAGGAGAACGCCCTGCGCGACGAGCTGGGCCGGGCCGTCGCCGCCGCCAACAGCGCGGTGTCCCGCTCGGAGTCGATCCGGGTCTTCCGGGTGCTGCCGCAGCCGTTCGACCAGACCAACGGACTGCTGACGCCGTCGATGAAACTGCGTCGGGACTCGATCGTGCGGCACTACGCCGCCGAGATCGACGCGATGTACGCGGTCCGCCGCCCGCTGCCCCGGCCGGGCCCGCCGGAGGAGGTCCTCGCCTGGGACGACGCGGACAACGTGTTCCGCTGAGCCCGGGCCGCCCGGGGCCGCCCGAGGGTGCTTGCCGTGTCCGCGCACTCCGTCGGCGTACGCCGGGATGTGACGCCAGGGACTGCGGTGTACGGTGCCGCCCTCGTCCGGGACGCGTAGGCCACGCGGGCCCGGGAACCCTGAAGGTGGTCACGGACAGTTCTGTGGGAGAAAGGACGCCGGCCCGCCGCGCGGGCCGCACGACGACATGGCGATCGAGCCGAACAGGGGAGACGAACTGACCTCCTGGGGACCGCAGCCCCGCACCGTGCGTTTCGCGGGTGAGCCGCACGACGTGACGGGCGCTCGGATGGCCGCGGAGGAGTTCCTGCGAGACCTGGCGCGGGCCGTGCCGCCCTCCGCCGAGGAGTACTGGCACGACATCCTGCTGATCGTGGACGAGCTGACGTCGAACGCGGTCCAGTACGCGCCGGGCCCCTTCGACCTGCACCTGCGGCGGACCTTCGACGGGGTGCACGTCACGGTCCACGACACCAGCTCCACGCTGCCCGCGCCGCGGCCCTTCCGGCCGGACAGCGGGGCCGGCGGCATCGGCTGGCACCTGGTGCACACGCTGTGCCGGCAGGTCAGCGTGGTGCCCACCGACGGGGGCAAGGACATCCACGTGTTCCTGCCGTGGTGAGAGCCGGTGAAGGCCCGCGGGGGGCCGGTGCGGGAACGGCGAGCGGGGGTGGCGGCCGGGCGCGTAGATCAGGCGCGTCCGGCCGAGGCGTCCTCGGAGGAGGACGGAACGCCGTCGGAGCCGCCGCGGGCGCGGCCGGGTCCGGACGGGTCCTGGGCGAGGGCCGGGCGCAGCGGAACGCGCGCGCTGATCGTCTTCCCGCCCCTCGGCCGGTGCCGGACGGTGACCTCTTCGGCGAGGCGGTTGATCAGCGGCCAGCCGTAGCCGTTGCCGCCGTGGGTGGTGGGGAAGCCGCCGACGCCGTACGCGCCGTCGGGGACGGCGTCGCTGCGGTCGCTCACCGCCAGCCGGACACCGTCCCGCTCGACCGTCACCTCGAAGCCGGTCAGTCCCCCGCCGTGCCGGATGGCGTTCGTGACCATCTCGGAGACGACGAGCGACAGGTCGATCAGGTCCTCCTCGCTTGGCCGCTCACCGGCGGCGCCCCACGCCCCCTCCACCGCCGCCCGTGCCCGGGCACGGGCCGACGCGGCGGTCGCTCCGGTCGGCGGGACGGGCGACGGCACCCGGGCCGTCAGGTCGCCCGGGCCCCTGCCGCCCTCCTCCCGCGGACGCGACGCGCGGGTCACGCGGGTGTGGTTCCGCGGGCCGCCAGCCGGGCGTAGTACTCACCGACCGCCGACAGGTACTCGTGGTTCATGGTCTCGCTGTCCGTACGGAACCGCGGGGCGTCCTTGACCTGGTCCCTGGTGCAGGCCAGGGTCACGCGCCGCTCCGCCGGGTCGACGGAGGTGACCGCGCCCACCGGCACGACGGCGCTGCGGCCGAACACCCACACGCCGGTGTCGACGACCAGGTGGCGCATGCCGTGCGGGGCCGCCTCCCGGTCCACGTGGCCGACGGTGCCGTCGGCGGCCTCGACCGTCCAGCCCGTCAGGTCCTGCTCCTCGGTCCGGCCGCTGTCCACCGTGTACGACCACAGTGCGAGCATCGTCACGCTGCTCCCTTCTCGCGTCTCTCAGCACCAATTACCCGGACACGGCTGGCCCATTCGGCTCCGGGGGCCCGCGGCGCCCCGCGTCCGGGCGGCCCCGTGCCCCGTTCCCGCACGGCGCGGGGCGGGTCCGCGGCGCTTCGGGCGGCTTTGCCGGGTACACGCGCGAAACTCCGTCGCATACCCTGTTCCCGCTCCCGTATGCGCGGTGTCCGCCTCCTGGTCCGGCGTGGTGCGGGAGGTGACGCACGACTTTGTTCCGGGCCCGATCCGCGGGTTAGCCTGCGGCGTATTTCTCTCATCGGCGGGGCCGTCACCGGCGGTTTCGTCACACGGCAGGCGGGTTCGTCCGTCCTCACGGGCGGCCCGGTTCCGAGTCCCCGGGGCGGGGGCTCCTGGGGAGCGGAACGAGGCTGCGCATGACCAGCAAGAGGACCGAGGTCGTCGAATCGGCACCGGGCGACCAGGAGCTCAGACAGCTCCTCGCCGGGTTGACGGCCGTGCGGGACGGCGACTTCGGCATCCGGCTGCCCGAGGAGGGCGAGGGGCTGGTCCGGGACATCGCCACCGTCTTCAACGGCATGGTGGACCAGTTGTCGGTGTTCACGTCCGAGGTCACCCGCGTGGCCCGGGAGGTCGGCACCGAGGGCACCCTCGGCGGGCAGGCGGAGGTGCCCGGGGTGTCCGGCACCTGGGCCGACCTGACCGACTCGGTCAACGCGATGGCGGGCAACCTGACCACCCAGGTCCGCGACATCGCCCAGGTGGCGACGGCGGTGGCCAAGGGCGACCTGTCGCAGAAGATCGACGTGCCGGCCCGGGGCGAGATCCTGCAGCTCAAGGAGACCGTCAACACGATGGTCGACCAGCTCTCCGCGTTCGCCGACGAGGTCACCCGCGTCGCCCGCGAGGTGGGCACCGAGGGACGCCTCGGCGGCCAGGCGCAGGTGGGCGGGGTCGCCGGCGTGTGGCGCGACCTCACCGACTCGGTGAACTTCATGGCGGGCAACCTCACCGCCCAGGTCCGCAACATCGCCCAGGTGACGACGGCGGTCGCCCAGGGCGACCTCTCCCAGAAGATCACCGTCGACGCCCGCGGCGAGATCCTCGAACTCAAGAACACCATCAACACGATGGTCGACCAGCTCTCGGCCTTCGGTGACGAGGTCACGCGCGTCGCCCGCGAGGTCGGCACCGAGGGACGCCTGGGCGGCCAGGCCGACGTGAAGGGCGTCAAGGGCACCTGGCGCGACCTCACCGACTCGGTGAACTTCATGGCGGGCAACCTCACCGCCCAGGTCCGCAACGTCGCCCAGGTGGCGACCGCGGTCGCCCAGGGCGACCTCTCCCAGAAGATCACCGTCGACGCCCGCGGCGAGATCCTCGAACTCAAGAACACCATCAACACGATGGTCGACCAGCTCTCCGCGTTCGCCGACGAGGTCACCCGCGTCGCCCGCGAGGTCGGCACGGCCGGCAACCTCGGCGGCCAGGCCACGGTGCGGGGCGTCTCGGGCACCTGGAAGGACCTCACCGACAACGTCAACGTGATGGCGTCGAACCTCACGGGACAGGTGCGGTCCATCGCCCAGGTCGCCACCGCCGTGGCCCGCGGCGACCTGTCGCAGAAGATCACCGTCGAGGCCAAGGGCGAGGTCGCCGCGCTCGCCGACGTGATCAACACGATGGTCGACACGCTGTCCGCGTTCGCCGACGAGGTCACCCGCGTGGCCCGCGAGGTGGGCACCGAGGGACGCCTCGGCGGCCAGGCGCACGTGCCCAACGTGGCCGGCACCTGGAAGGACCTCACCGACAACGTCAACTCGATGGCCAACAACCTCACCGGCCAGGTGCGCAACATCGCGCTGGTGACGACCGCGGTGGCCAAGGGCGACCTGTCGAAGAAGATCGACGTCGACGCGCGCGGGGAGATCCTGGAGCTGAAGACGACCATCAACACGATGGTCGACCAGCTCTCCGCCTTCGCCGACGAGGTCACCCGCGTGGCCCGTGAGGTCGGCACCGAGGGCCGCCTCGGCGGGCAGGCCGAGGTGGAGGGCGTCTCCGGCACCTGGAAGCGCCTGACGGAGAACGTCAACGAGCTGGCCGGGAACCTGACCCGGCAGGTGCGGGCCATCGCCGAGGTGGCGAGCGCCGTGGCCGAGGGCGACCTGACCCGCTCCATCACGGTAGAGGCCTCCGGCGAGGTCGCCGAGCTCAAGGACAACATCAACTCGATGGTGGAGTCCCTGCGCGACACGACCCAGGCCAACCAGGAGCAGGACTGGCTCAAGACCAACCTGGCGCGCATCGCCGGCCTGATGCAGGGCCACCGCGACCTCCCCGTGGTCGCCGAGCTGATCATGGACGAGCTGGTGCCGCTGGTGGCCGCCCAGTACGGCGCGTTCTACCTCGCCGAGGACGGCGAGAGCAGGCCCGAGCTGCGGCTGGTCGGGGCGTACGGCTACCCCGACGACAACCACCGCCCGACCCGGATCCCGTTCGGCCGCTCGCTGGTCGGCCAGGCCGCGCGCAGCCGCCGTACGATCGTCGTCGACGAGCTGCCGGCCGGGTACGTGACCATCTCCTCCGGGCTCGGCCAGGTCGAGCCCAGCGCGCTGGTGCTGCTGCCGATCGTGTTCGAGGGACAGGTCCTCGGGGTGATCGAGCTGGCGTCGGTCACCGCGTTCACCCAGATCCACATGGACTTCCTGGAGCAGCTCCGGGAGACCATCGGGGTCAACGTCAACACCATCGTGGCCAACGCCCGGACCGACGAGCTGCTCGACGAGTCGCAGCGGCTCACCGCCGAACTGCAGGCGCGCTCGGCGGAGCTGCAGTCGCAGCAGGAGGAGCTGCAGCGCTCCAACGCGGAGCTGGAGGAGAAGGCGTCGCTGCTGGTCGCGCAGAACCGCGACATCGAGGCGAAGAACCTCCAGATCGAGCAGGCCCGGCAGGAACTGGAGGCCCGCGCCCAGCAGTTGTCGCTGGCGTCCAAGTACAAGTCGGAGTTCCTGGCGAACATGAGCCACGAGCTGCGCACCCCGCTCAACAGCCTGCTCATCCTGGCCCAGTTGCTCGCGCAGAACCCGTCCCGCAACCTCACCCCGAAGCAGGTCGAGTACGCGGGGATCATCCACTCCGCCGGTTCCGACCTGCTCCAGCTCATCAACGACATCCTCGACCTGTCCAAGGTGGAGGCCGGCAAGATGGACATCTCGCCCGAGCGGGTGTCCCTCAAGCAGCTCATCGACTACGTCGAGGCGACGTTCCGGCCGCTGACGACGCAGAAGAGCCTCGACTTCGCGGTGCGCACCGCGCCCGGGGCGCCCGCCGACCTGCTGACCGACGACTCCCGGCTGCGCCAGATCCTGCGCAACCTGCTGTCCAACGCGGTGAAGTTCACCGAGCAGGGCGGTGTGGAGCTGATCGTGGAGCCGGTGGGCGACGACGAGGTGCCCGCGGGCGTGATCCCGGGCGGCACCATCGTGGCGTTCCGGGTGAAGGACACCGGCATCGGCATCTCCGAGCAGCACCTGGAGAGCATCTTCGGCGCCTTCCAGCAGGCCGACGGCACCACGAGCCGCAAGTACGGCGGCACCGGCCTGGGCCTGTCGATCACCAAGGAGATCGCCCACCTGCTGGGCGGTGCCGTGACGGTGGACAGCACGCCCGGGCACGGCAGCACCTTCACGCTCTACCTGCCCGTCGCCCGGCGGGACTTCGAGGATCTGCACGCGGGCGGCCGGGCGCTGGAGCGGAGCGGGGACCACGCGGACGGCGCGGACGGTGCGGACAGCGCACCGGCCGGCATCCCGGTCGGCCCCCTCCCGGTGTCCACGGCGGCCCGGCCCCGTCCGCGCCGGCTCCTCGTGGTCGAGGAGCGGCCGCGCGGGCTGCTCACCCTGGTCTCCGAGAGCGTGGCAGCCGACCTCGGCCGCGGCCGGGACGAGGGCGCGATGCCGCTCCCGGTCGACCTGGTCACCGCGGTCGGCGCGCAGGAGGCGGCCGGGGCGCTGGCCGCCGAGCCGTGCCACTGCGTGGTCCTGGACCTGACGATGCTGGGCGGTGAGGCCTCCCGCTTCCTGGAGGCGCTGGAGGGCGACTCGGCGCTGGCGAGCGTGCCGGTGCTCGTGCACACGGGCCACCGGGTGGAACTCGCCCAGGAGGAGACCCTGCGGGCGC
This sequence comes from Streptomyces galbus, assembly GCF_005280195.1. GTDB lineage: Bacteria > Actinomycetota > Actinomycetes > Streptomycetales > Streptomycetaceae > Streptomyces > Streptomyces galbus. Next base: position 13,424 of record NZ_SZPR01000010.1, read on the forward strand.
GGGCCGCCGGCCGGCCGCTGGAGTTCCTGTCCAGCCTGGACGAGCTGCGCGAGCGCATCACCCTGCACCTGTCCGCCGAGGAGCCGGGGGACGTGCTCGCCCTGGTCCGCGCCGACGAGCCGCACCACATCGCTCCGGAGGTGGTCGACGACGCGGTGGTGGGGCGCACGGTGCTGGTGGTGGACGACGACGCGCGCAACCTGTACGCGCTCAGCGGCATCCTGGAGCTGCACGGGCTGCGGGTGCTGCACGCGGAGAACGGCCGCGAAGGCATCGAGACGCTGCGCAACAACCCGGAGATCGCGCTCGTGCTGATGGACGTGATGATGCCGGAGATGGACGGGTACACGGCCACGGCCGAGATCCGCAAGCTGCCCGAGTACGCGGAGCTGCCCATCGTCGCGGTCACCGCCAAGGCGATGCCCGGCGACCGGGAGAAGAGCCTCGCCTCGGGTGCGAGCGACTACGTCACCAAGCCCGTGGACACCCACGACCTGATGTCCTGCGTCCGCCGCTGGCTGACCGCCTGAGCGAGCCGTGCGTCCCGGGCGACCGGGCGTCCAGGCCGAGGAGTAGCGCACTGTGACCATGTCCCGACCGCCGCACGAGAGCGCGGCGCCGCCGGAGCGGCCCGCGCCGACCGGCGAGGCCCGCTCCGACGACGCCCCGTCCGACGACGTCCTGTCCGTCACCGCCCCGGACACCCCGTCCGCCGCTCCCCCGCCGGCCGGCACGGAGGAGGCCGGCCGGTCCGACGGCCTCAGCCCCGTCGGCCGGCTCGCCGCCACCGTGGAGCGCCTGCGGCGCGAGGTGCGCGCCGCGCAGGCCGAGGCGGAGGGGCGCGCCCTGGTCGAGCTGGCCAAGGGCGTCCTGGTGGAGCGGCTGGGCTGCGGTCCCGCCGCCGCGGCCCGCCACCTCACCGACCTGGCCGAGCAGACGGGCGTGACGCCGCTCGAGCTGGCCGTGGACGTGATCAACCAGTCCGCCCAGGACCGGCTGTCCGAGGTGACGCTCGGCTTCCTCGACACCGTCGCCGGGCGGGCCCGCGCAGCGGAGGAGGCCGAGGCGGCGGTACGGCTGCGCACCGCGGAGAGCGGGGCGCTGGCGGCCCAGGACACCCAGGCGGTCGCCGACTCGCTGCTCCAGCACGCGCTCGGTCCCCTCGGCGCCGTGGCCGTGGCGATCTGGGCGGCCGGCCCCGACGGCTCCCTCACCCTGGCCGGCAGCGCCGGCTTCGCGCCCGGCGAGTCCGCCCGCTGGCACTACGTACCGCCGGACGTGGCGACCGTGGCCCGCCGCGGGCTGACCGAGCGCACCGGCCACTGGGTCGAGTCGCTCGCCCGGACGGGCCTGCCCTCCATCGGACGGCACCTCTACCCCGAGGGCGGCCGGGTGGCGCTGCCCGCCGGGACCGGCGGCCGGGTCCACGGCGTCCTGGAGATCGTCTGGCCCTCCCCGCTCGTGCCGCAGCCGCCCCAGGTGGTCCGGCAGATGGAGGCGCTGGCCGAGCTGTGCGCCCACACCCTGGAGACGTCACGGCCGCCGCAGGCGTCCGAGCGCCCGCCCGGCCCGCTGCCCGACGCCACGGAATTGATGGACCTCGCGGACGGGCTGCACGACCCGGCGCTGGTCCTCGTGCCGCACCTCGACAGCGCGGGCGGGCTCGCCGACTTCCGCATCCAGCACGTCAACAGCCGCTTCCTCGACCCCGCGGGCCGCTCCCGGGCCGTCGTCAACGGCGCGCTGCTGCTGGAGGCCTACCCGATGGCCGCCGGGGAGAGCGAGCTGTTCCAGCGCATCGAGCGCGTCTACGCCACCGGGGAGCCGTTCCGCGCCCGGCGCATGGGGCTGACCGCGCTGGTGGACGAGGTGCCGCTCGCGGCGACCGCCGACATCAGCATCAGCCGGCACGGGAGCTGTGTGCTGCTCATCTGGCGGATCGAGGACGAGACGGCCCGCCTGGCGAGCCTGCTCCAGCACGCCCAGCGCCTGGGCCGCATCGGCGGCTTCGAGGAGAACCTGCTCACGGGCGAGATCACCTGGAACGGCCAGATGTTCGTCCTGTACGGCCGTCCCGAGTCCAGCCCGCCGGTGCCGCTGGAGCGGCTGGCCGCGCACGCCCACCCCGACGACGCGGTCACCATCGGCCGCTTCCTGCGCACCCTGCTGCACCACCGGCGCCCCGCGTCGGCGGCGTTCCGGCTCCAGCGGCCCGACGGCGTGACCCGGCACATGCGGGTCGTCGCCGAGCCGGTCCTGGACACCGACGGCCGCCCGGTCGCGCTGCGCGGCGCCTACCAGGACATCTCCTCCCAGCACTGGACGGAGGTGGCGCTCGCCGCGACCCGCGACCAGCTCGCGCACACCGAGCAGCAGGCGCACGAGCGCAACCGGCTCACCCTCCAGCTCCAGCACGCGATCATGCCGCCGGCGCACAACACACCGCTGGAGGTCCCCGGTCTCCAGGTGGCCGTGCGCTACCGGCCCGCCGAGGAGGAGCAGCTCGTCGGCGGCGACTGGTACGACGCCGTACGGCTGCCCTCGGGGCTGGTGATGCTGTGCGTGGGCGACGTGGCCGGGCACGGCATAGAGGCCGCTACCAGCATGGTGGTGCTGCGCAACGCGCTGCGCGGGCTGGCGGTGACCGGCGCGGGACCGGGCCAGCTGCTGTCGTGGCTGAACATCGTGGCGCACCACCTCACCGGCGCCGTGACGGCGACCGCGGTGTGCGGGCTGTACGACCCCGGCCGGGGCACCCTGCGCTGGGCGCGGGCGGGGCACCTCCCGCCGGTCCTGGTGAACGGGGAGGCGGCGGTCCCGCTGCCGCTGGTGAAGGGGCTGCTGCTGGGCGCCGTACCGGAGACGCGGTACGAGGAGGGCGAGCTGTCGCTGGCGGCCGGGGACACGCTGCTGATGTACACCGACGGCCTGATCGAGCGGCGCGACCGTTCGGTGGAGGAGTCGCTGAGCCACCTGCTCAGCACGGCCCGGACCGTCCCGCCGACGCTCGACCAGCAGCTCGACCGGCTGCTGGTGCACAGCAGGTCGGACACGGACGACGACACCTGCATCGTCGGCATCCGGGTCGGTCCGCGCACGTCGGACACCGAGGAGCCGCGCTCCGGGGAGTCCGGCGACCGGGAGTTCCGGGACGCATGAGCCGCCCGTTCGGGGGTATCCGCTGGTGCGCGGTGACAGGCCGGGACCGCGGGCGGACAGAGGTGCCGTACGGCCTCTCTGTCCTCCTCCGGGTCGCATCGGAGCGACCTCCCGGGAGTCACCCGAGACCGTCTGTATTCGGAGGTTTTCGTGGCCATCGCCCACAACCCGCTGTCCGTCGAGGTGTCCCTGCCCCGTGAGGACGTCGCCCTGGTCCGGGTGGAGGGCCATCTCGATCTGGACACCGCCACCGAGTTCCAGGCCCATCTGGCCAACCAGCTCCACCACGGCCGCAAGCACTTCCTGCTGGACCTGTCCGAGGTCCCGTTCATGGACTCGTCCGGCATGAACATCATCCTGCGCGTCTACCAGGAGGCCCGTGAGCTGCCCGGCAGCGTGCACGTGATCAACCCGACGGCGCCCGTGCGGCGGGTCCTGGACCTGACCGGCGTGAGCCTGACGGTGCCGATCTCCGAGAAGGTGGACGAGGCGCTGGCCCTGATCGACCAGGGGCTGCCGCAGGCCGAGGCCCCCGACAGCTGAACCGTCGGGCGCCGTGCGGCCGCGTGGCCGTGCGGTCGCCCGGACGCGGCGCGGGGCGGTGGGTGGGCGATCCGGGGTGTCCGCCACCCCGACACTTGCCGTCCGGCAACTGTGTGCGGGGGGCAACAACGACATGAGGGCGAGTCAGCGGGAGGAACCAGGGATGGACCGGTGGTCGGGGCGGGCTCCCCGTGCCTGCGCGGCACCGGCCGGCGGCGGTCGGCCGGCGTCCGGCGCCGCGGCCGGGGCTCAGGCGCTGCGGGCGCCGGCGGCGCCGTCGCTCTCGTGGATCTGGTCGGCCGCGGCGAGGCAGAACGCCTCCAGCCCGTGCAGCAGCTCGGCGCGCCGGGCGGCCGGCATCTGCTCCAGCACCGACTCCAGCGCGCTCTCCCGGCGCCGGCGCAGGACGGTCAGGAAGGACCGCCCGCGGTGGCTGAGGTACAGCTCCAGCTCGCGGCGGCTGCCGGCGGCGGACCGGCGCTCCACGAAGCCCACCGCCTGGAGCCGGTCGCACAGCCGGCTCGTGGACGACGGTGAGGACCCGAGGGTCTCGGCGAGCGTGCGCAGGTTGATGCCCTCGTGGTGTTCCAGGATGAAGAGCACCCGTAGCTGCGAGGCGGAGACGGGCGTCGTGGAGGCGCGGCCCCACAGGACTCCGAGCAGCTCGGCCGCCTCCGAGGTCACACGGGCCACCTGGTCGGGTTCCGGAGAGGAGGGCGACATCACGGTGACACTCTCGCAGGGTTCCCCGGGCCTGTCAGCCCGCACGTTCCCGCGGCCCGCGCGCCGCGCCCTCCCGCGAAGAACGGCGCACCCGGCATCGTGAACGCGATCGTGGCCGCCGAACGCGCGCTGCGCACCGCGGCACCCCACCAGCTCCCGGCAGCCCTCGGCGCCGCCCTGCGGGCGGAGTACGGCGCGGAGTCGGTCTGCCTGCTGCTCGCCGACTACGGACTGACCGCGCTGCTCCCCGTGCCCGACGGCTCGTCCCCCGCGGGCGACCCGGTGCCGCTGCACTCCGGCCCGGCCGGACGCGCCTACGGCGCCCAGCAGCCCCAGCGCGAGGACCGGGACGGCGGCCGGACGCGCCTGCACCTGCCGGTGAGCGTGCGCGGCGACCGGCTGGGCGTGCTGTCGGTCGTGCTGCCCCGGGAGGCCGCCACGCCGGAGGCCGTGGCCGAGCTGACCGAGCTGGCGGGGACGCTGGGCCACGAGCTGGTGGTCGCCGAGCGCGACACCGACGTCTACGCACGTGCCCGCCGCACCGACCGCCTCACCCTGGCGGCGGAGATGCAGTGGCAGCTCCTGCCCGCGCGCTCCTGCGCCCGGCGCGAGTACGCGCTGGGTGCCCAGCTCGAGCCCGCCTACTCGGTCTTCGGGGACAACTTCGACTGGTCCGCCGACGACGGCCGCCTGACGGTGTGCGTGACCAACGGCATGGGTGAGGGCATGGCGGCCGCCCTGCTCACCAGCCTCGGGATCAACGCGCTGCGCAACGCCCGCCGGGCCGGCGTCCCGCTCGCCGACCAGGCGTGCCTGGCCGACCAGGCGATCCACGCCCACCACCGCGGGGCGGCCCACCTGTCCGTCCTGCTGGTGGAGGTCGAGCTGGCGACCGGCCGCGCGCAGGTGGTCGACGCCGGGTCGCCGCGGATGCTGCTCCAGCGCGACCGGACGCTGAGCACCGTGAAGCTGGAGGCGCAGTTGCCCCTCGGCATGTTCGAGGAGACGGACTACGTCGCCCAGGAGCTGCTCCTGCGGCCCGGCGACCGGCTGCTGTTCGTCAGCGACGGGGTGCACGCCGTCGCCGGGCCGGGGGGCGAGGCGTACGGAGAGCGGGCCCTGGCCCGGGCGGTCACCTCGGCCGCGCTGCTGCCGGCCGCCGAGGTGCCGGCGGCGGTGCTGCGGGAGCTGCGCGCCCACCGCGGCAGGCCCGAGGGGGACGACGACGCGGTGGTGGTGTGCCTGGACTGGTTCGGCAGGGAACCGGACCCCTAGACGCCCGCCCACCCGTCACGGATACCGAACGGACGTACGAGATTCGCGCAGTTCTCCCCGGGAGCCGCTCGGTGGGGCACACCACAGGGTTCACCCCGATGGACCGAGTGCCGCCGGGCAGGAGCCAGTGGTTAGGGTTGTCGCCCGGCAAAGATCGCTGACGACCCCGCCACCGGCGGGACGCAGCCGCGCAACGCAGACGGAGGAGTGAAGCAGGTGCCGGAACACGAAGCGCTGCACCAGCACGAATCGCCGGCCCGCGAGGTCGCGGCCTTCCTGCGCCGCCGCAGGGAGCAGATCGCCCAGCGGTGGGCCGACGAGGCGCTGTTCCGCAGCGTGTTCACCGTGTCCCGGGACGAGGCGGTGGAGGCCGGCCGGGTCGTCGTCGACGCCCTCGCGCAGGTCGCCGAGTCCGAGCGGGTCGAGGACCCGGACGCCGCGGCGTTCACCGTGGTCCGCGAGCAGCTCGCCGGGATGGCCGCGGCCCGCTCCCGGTACGGTCTGAGCGCCGCCCAGGTGTCACGGGAGGTGGACGCCCTGCGGGTGGCCCCGACGGACCTCCTCGTCACCGACCTGGCGGACGCGCCCGCCGAGCACCTGCGCGCCTGCACCACCGCCCTGACCGTCCTGACCGGCACCCTGCGGCTGGTGGTGCTGGACACCGCGCTCAGCGAGGGCCAGGCGCTCATCGACCGGCAGCGGATGCAGCTCCTGGAGGTGGCCACGCCCGTGATCCGGCTGTGGGACGGCATCGTCGCCGTACCGCTCATCGGGACCCTGGACAGCGCCCGCAGCCAGGTGGTCATGGAGACGCTCCTGGAGGCGGTCGTCGCCGAGCAGGCGCACTTCGCCATCCTCGACATCACCGGGGTGCCCACGGTCGACTCGCTGGTGGCCCAGCACCTGATGAAGACGGTCGCGGCCGTCCGGCTGATGGGCGCGGAGTGCGTGGTGTCGGGCATCCGCCCGGCCATCGCGCAGACCATCGTCCAGCTCGGCCTCGACCTGGGCACCGTGGTGACCCGCGCCAGCCTGGCCGACGCCCTCGGGTACGCGCTGCGCGGCCTGGACGCGGACATCGTCCAGGCGCCGGGCGGTGCGAGCAAGCGGTGAACGACGGCTTCCTCTCCGCCGGCACCGGGGCCGTCCCGGTGCTGAAGCTGGGCGACGTCCTCCTGGTGACCCTGCCGGGCGACCTGCACGACGGGCTCGCCCAGCAGCTCCAGCAGGACATCGGCGAGGCCATCACCCGGCACCGGGTCGGCGGGGTGGTCATCGACATCTCCGGGGTCGAGATCGTCGACTCCTTCCTGGGCCGGGTGCTGGCCGAGATCGCCGCGGGCGCCCGGCTGCTGGCCGCGCGGACGGTGGTGGCGGGCATGCGCCCCGCCGTCGCCCTCACGCTGGTCGAACTGGGCCTGACCCTGCCGGGCCTGCGCACCGCGCTCAGCGCCGAGGCGGCCATCGAACTGCTGGGTGGCCCGGGCGTGGTGCGGCCGGCCGGTCGTCGCCGGGAGGACGGATGAGCGACACGGCCGCCCGGATCGACGCCCGCCTGCCGATCAGGTCGGACATGGACCTGGTGTGGGTGCGCCAGCACGTCCGGCAGGCCGCCGCCCTGCTCGGGTTCAGCCTGGTCGAGCAGACCAAACTGGTCACGGCGGCCAGCGAACTGGCCCGCAACACGCTCGTCCACGGCGGGGGCGGCGAGCTGCGGGTCGCGCGGGTCACCGAGGGCACCGCGCAGGGGCTGCGGCTCACCTTCAGCGACCAGGGGCCCGGCATCGCCGACCTGGAGCAGGCGCTGCGCGACGGCTTCACCTCCGGCGACGGGCTGGGCATGGGCCTGGGCGGCGCACGGCGCCTGGTGCACGAGTTCTCGATCGACAGCACACCGGGCGTCGGCACCGTGGTCACCGTGACCTCGTGGGCCGCGCGCACGCCCCGGCCCCGGCAGGAGATGTCGTGACCCGGGTGTGGGACGTGCCCGTGCGCGACGCGACCCGGGTGCGCGACGCGCGGCTGGCCGCGGAGGGCGCCGCCGCGCTGGCCGGCCTGGACGCCGAACGCACCCAGGACGCGGTGCTGGTCGCCACGGAGCTGACCACCAACCTGCTCAAGCACGCGCAGGGCGGCCGCCTCCTCGTCGAGGCCGTCGCCCCGCCCGTCCCGCACGAGGACGCGACCGCCGTCGTGCAGATCGCGGCCGTCGACCACGGCCCCGGCATGCCCGACGTGGCGGCCGCCCTGCGTGACGGCTTCTCCACCGCCGGGTCGCTCGGCGCGGGCCTCGGGACCTGCCGGCGGCTGGCCGACGACTTCGACGTGCACAGCGCCGCGGGCCGCGGCACGGTCGCGCTGGCCCGGATAGGGGCCCCGCACCGGCCCGCCACCACGCCGGCCGCCGTCCGCGCCGGCGGGATCAACCTGCCGCTGGCCGGCGCGGAGTGGTCCGGGGACGCCTGGACCTGCGTGCGCGCCGGGGACCGGCTGACCCTGCTGCTGGCCGACGGGCTGGGCCACGGCCCCGACGCCGCCCGGGCCTCCGGCACCGCGGTGAGCGAGGCGCGCCGCTGGGCCGACCTGCCCCCCGCCGAGGTACTGCGCCGGCTGCACGACGCGCTGCGCGGCACCCGCGGGGCGGCCGTCGCGGTGGCCCAGCTCGACGTGCGCCGGGACGAGCTGCGCTTCGCCGGCGTCGGCAACGTGGGCGCCCGCCTCCGCGAGGGCGGCACCTGGCGCTCGCTGGTGTCGCGCCCCGGCATAGTGGGCGCCCACCGCCCCGCGACCATCCCCGAGTCCCGGGCCCCCTGGTCCGCCGACCGGCTGCTGATCCTGTACACCGACGGCCTGCCGAGCCGCTGGGTGCCCCCCGAAGACCCCCGGCTCCAGGTGGCCGACCCCGCGGTCACCGCGGCCGTGGCCGTGCGGGACGCCAGCAGCTCCGCCCGGCCGATGCGCGACGACACCGCCGTGGCCGTCCTGGCCCCGACCCCGCCGGAGCGACGATGAGGCACCAGTGGGAGATCACCTCCGTCACCGACGCCGCCCGGGCGCGGATCGCCACCGCCCGGCTGGCCGCCGCCCTGGGCGTGGCGCCGCTGCCGCGGACCCGGCTCGCCGTCGCGGTCAGCGCCCGGCTGCGGCAGTGCCTGACCAAGGGCGGCGTCTGGCGCCTGACGCTCTCGACGACCGGCTCGGACACGGGCGAGCGCCTGGTGCGGGCCGAGGTGGACGCGGTCCCGCCCGCCGGCGAGCCGCCGTGGCAGACGTCCGTGCCCTGCCCGGAGACGGACGGCGCCGTCCGCGCCGGGTCCGGCGGACACGACCCCGACCTGCTCGCCGAGGCGCTGCTCGGGGCCGACGAGGACACCGCGGTCGTCCTGGACCGGCTCGCCGAGCAGGAGGACCTGGTCGCCTTCCACCGGGAGGAGCTGCACCAGACCAACCAGGGCGTGCTGGCGCTGCACGCCGAGCTGGACGCCGCGGGACGGGCCCAGCGCGAGGCCTTCGCCGCGGAGCGGGCGGCCCGCCAGGAGGCGGAGAACGCGCGGCGCCGGCTGACGTTCCTGGCCGACGCCAGCGCCGTGCTGACCGCGTCGCTGAACCACGAGGAGATCGTGCGGCGGCTGCCGGAACTGCTGGTGCCCCGGTACGCCCGCAGCGTCGACGTGTGGCTGTTCGACACGGAGGAGGACCACGAGCGGCCGCCCGCGCCGCATCCCGCGGCGGCCGTCCGCGCCGCCCGCACCGGCCGCCCCCAGTACGCCGCCGACCACCCCGGCGGCCTGCCCGGGGTCGACGACCATCCGCCTTCCGCGCTGGACCCGGCCCGCCCGCTGCTGTGCGTGCCGCTGCCGACCCGGCGCGCCCCGCTGGGCGTCCTCACGCTGACCCCGCCGGGCGAGCGCTGGGACCCGGACGACGCGGTGATGCTGATCGAGCTGACCCGCCGGGCGAGCATCGCCCTCGACCACGCCCGCCGGTTCGAGCACAACCGGGACATCGCCGAGACGCTCCAGCGGGCCCTGCTGACCGAGCTGCCCACCCGGCAGGGGCTGCGCCTGGCCGCGCGCTACCTGCCGGCCACGTTCGGGTTGAACATCGGCGGTGACTGGTACGACGCCTTCCACCAGCCCGACGGCGGTCTGATCACCGTCATCGGGGACGTCACCGGGCACGGACTGCACGCGGCCGTGATGATGAGCCAGCTCCGCACCGCGCTGCGGGCGTACGCCGTCGACGGCGGGACGCCCGGCCAGCTGCTGACGCGGCTGCACATGTTCCTGCACCACCTCCAGCCCGACCTGTACGCGACGGCGGTGATCGCCCGCTTCCACCCGGACGAACCGGTGCTGACGTGGGCGGCCGCCGGTCACCCGCCGCCGGTGCTGCGCACCCCGGACGGCCGGGTGCACGTCCTGGACGCGCGGCCGGGCGCCATGCTGGGCATTCCCCTGCGCCAGCAGATCCACGACCACCGGGTGCCGCTGCCGCCGGGCTCGACGCTCGCGCTCTACACCGACGGCCTGGTGGAGCGGCGCGCCCAGGGCATAGACCCGGGCATCGAGCGGCTGGCGACGGCGCTGGCCGGCTTCGGCTCCGGGGAACTCCACGCCGACCTGGAGGGCGCGGCGGACCGCATCCTCGATCCGCTGCTGAGCGACTCCGAGCGCGACGACGACGTGTGCCTGCTGCTGTGCCACGTCACCGGCGGCACACCGGCCGGCTGAGGCGGGCCGCCGCTCAGCCGTCACCCCGGGGGGCGTCCCCGGCACCCTACGGCGGCCGCGGGTCCGCGGTGCGGGACCGGTGGAAGGCGGACAGGCCCTGTTCCAGGGCGGCCCGCTGGCCGGGGGTCATGTGCGCGAACACGGCCGCGAGCCCCCGGACCCGCCGCTCGGTGACGTCGGCCAGCACGCGCCGCCCGTACGCGGTCACCGCCAGCCGCACCTCCCGACGGTTGCACGGCGGCACGGTCCGCTCCAGCAGGCCCGCCGCCTCCAGCCGGTCGCACAGCCGGCTGGCGTTGGGCAGGCCCATGCCGAGCTGCCCGGCCAGCGCGGTGAGGTTGATCTCGGGTCTGCGCCCCACGGTCCGCAGCGCGAGAAGCTGCCGCGCCGGGAGCCGCGGCGTGGTTCCGTCCGCCGCCGCCAGCCAGCACGCCACCAGACCCTCCATCGCGTCGACGACCCGCCGCGCGGTCGCCTCCCGCGCCGCCTGCCCGTCGTCGGCGCCCTCTGCGCACCCCACGTCAGTACCCTCCGGCCACCACCGTTTTTGTCATGTACGTCGGGCTACCCGAGGGGCCGGGGCCTACACGGCCCGACCTGCCCGACGAGGTGTTCGAGGACGGCGTTCGTCTGCTCGGCCCGTCCGGGTGGCGCGAGCGGGCCGGGCGCGGTGGGATCGAGGAGGTGCGAAGCCGTCCGGGGCGGGCAGGTGCATGGCGAGGGATCAAGGCAGACCGCAGGAGCCGCAGAAAGAGGGAACGACGTGACACGACCCAGGATTCTGGTGGTGGGCGCGGGCTTCGCGGGAGTGGAGTGCGTCCGGCGCCTGGAACGCAAGCTCTCCCCCGACGAAGCCGACGTCACCCTGGTGACCCCCTTCTCCTACCAGCTCTACCTGCCACTGCTGCCACAGGTCGCCTCCGGGGTGCTCACGCCCCAGTCGATCGCCCTGTCCCTGCGCCGCAGCGCCAGGTACCGCACCCGGATCATCCCCGGCGGCGCGATCGGCGTGGACCTGAAGGCGAAGGTCTGCGTCATCCGCACCATCACCGACCGCATCGTCGACGAGCCGTACGACTACCTCGTGCTCGCCCCCGGCAGCGTGACCCGCACCTTCGACATCCCGGGACTGACGGACAACGCGTTCGGCATGAAGACGCTCGCGGAGGCCGCGTACATCCGCGACCACGTGATCTCCCAGCTCGACCTGGCGGACGCCAGCCAGGACCCGGCCGAGCGGGCCTCCCGGCTGCAGTTCGTGGTCGTCGGCGGCGGCTACGCCGGCACCGAGACCGCGGCCTGCCTGCAGAAGCTGACGCACAGCGCGGTCCGGCGCTACCCGCGCCTCGACCCGAAGCTGATCAAGTGGCACCTGATCGACATCGCGCCGAAGCTGATGCCGGAGCTGGGCGACAAGCTCGGCCGCAGCGCGCAGGAGGTGCTGCGCCGGCGCGGCATCGAGGTCTCGCTCGGCGTGTCCATCGCCAAGGCGGGACCGGAGGAGGTCACCTTCACCGACGGGCGGGTGGTCCCGACCCGCACGCTGATCTGGACCGCGGGCGTCGTGGCGAGCCCGCTGATCGCCACGCTCGGCGCGGAGACGACGCGCGGACGGCTCGTGGTCACCCCGGAGATGACCCTGCCGGGCTCCGACGGGGTGTTCGCGCTCGGCGACTCCGCAGCCGTCCCGGACCTCGCCAAGGGCGAGGAGGGCGCGGTGTGCCCGCCGACGGCGCAGCACGCCATGCGGCAGGGCAAGGCCGTCGCCGACAACGTCATCGCCACGCTGCGCGGCACGCCGTTGCAGCCGTACGAGCACAAGGACCTCGGCCTGGTCGTGGACCTCGGCGGGCGCGACGCCGTGTCCAAGCCGCTGGGGGTCGAACTGCGCGGTCTGCCCGCCCAGGCGGCGGCGCGCGGCTACCATTGGTGGGCCCTGCGCACCGGCGTGGCCAAGGTGCGGGTGGCGACGAACTGGACGCTGAACGCGCTCGCCGGTGACGACTTCGTCCGCACCGGCTTCCAGGCGCGCCGGCCGGCCAAGCTGAAGGACTTCGAGTACACCGACACGTATCTGACGCCCGACCAGGTGCGGGCCCACGTCGAGGGGAGCCGACCCGCCGCCGGGTGACCCGGCCCGCCGTGGCATGCTGATGATCAGGTCCGGGTGCGAGGCGGGAGAGAGTACGGCGGCGTGAGGTCAGCGGAACGGTCGGTGTGGTCCGAGGTGCGCGACCGCGTGGCGGCGTCCGACCCGGGACTGCTGCGACTGGCCGCGGGGCTGCGCACCGTCCTGTCCATCGCGCTGAGCCTGGCCGTGCTGGCCGCCCTTGACGCCGGGGTGACGCACCTGGTGGCCGGCGCGATCGCGGCGATGGTCGCCACGTTCGCCGTCCGGGAGAAGCAGCGCGCGCCGCAGGCCGTCACCCTGGCCCTCGGCCTGCCGGTGGCGCTGGCGTCGGTGTCGCTGAGCGCGCTGCTGAACTCCCGGGTGCTGGCCGGCGACGCCTTCTTCGTGGTGCTCATCTTCTGCGCGGTCTACGGCCGCCGGTTCGGCGACCGGGGCACCGCGCTCGGCCTGATCGGCTTCCAGACGTACTTCGCGTCCCTGTTCGTCGGAGTGACCCCGGCCAGCCTGCCGGGGTTCCTCGGGACCGTGGCGATCGCGTTCGCCTGTGCGGCGCTGGCGCGGTTCGCACTGGTCCCGCAGACCCCGACGGGCATCCTGCTGCGGCTGCGGGAGGCGTTCCGGGCCCGGCTGGCGCAGCTCCTCGAGGCCCAGGCGGACCTGCTGGACGCCGGTCCCGACGACGTCGACCGGGTCCTGCAGCAGGTGCGGGAGGGCACCGCGCGGCTGCACGAGACCGCCATGATGATCCAGGGCCGGCTGGAGGAGGGCACCCCCGACGAGGCGGTGGCGCGGCTGGTGCAGCGCCGCATCGCGGACGCGGAGATCGCCGCCGAGCGGCTCGGACTGCTCCTGCTGACCGCGCGCAGCGCCCGCCGGGCCGACACCCTCACCCTGCACCTGCCGGGCGCCCAGTTGCCCGGGCGGGGCCGGCTCCCGGTGCGCGACGAGGCGAGCGACGCGCTGCGCCGCGACCTCGCGGCCCTCGCGCTGCTCGTGCGGCGCCCGGTGGCCGCGGCGTCCGGGACCGGGCTGGCGCAGGTGCGCAACCGGCTGCTGGGCTACCGCGACGACGAGCACCTGCCGAGCGCGTCACCGGCCGTGCAGGACGTGTTCCGCGGCATCGGCGAGGCGGCCCGCGCCGTGCTGGGCCTGCGCATCGCGCTGGACGGGCCGCAGGACGACGCCGACGACAGTCCGGCGACCGCCCGCTCCCGCGAGGAGCTGGACGCGGAGGACGCCGCGATCGGCGTGGCGGAGGAGACCGAGGAGCCGAGCGAGCCGGAGACGGGGCTGCGCCGGCCCACGACGCGGGCGGCCGTGCAGGTGGCGGTGGGCTCCCTGCTGGCGATCGTCGGCGGCGAGTTCCTGTCCTCGCAGCGCTGGTACTGGGCGGTGCTCACCTGCTGGATCGTCTTCATCAACACCGCCTCCACCGGGGAGATCCTGGTCAAGGGCTACCGGCGGCTGGTGGGCACCGTGCTCGGCGTCGTCGCGGGCATCGTGCTGGCCGGGCTGGTGGGGCACCACACGTGGACGGCGTTCGCGGTGGTGCTGCTGTGCGTGTTCGCGATGTTCTACACCGCTCCCCTGTCGTACACGCTGATGTCCTTCTTCGTGACCGCGGCGCTCGGCGTGCTGTACACGCTGCTGCACACCTACAGCCTGTCGGTGCTGGTGCTGCGGGTGGAGGAGACGGCGCTGGGCGCGGCCTGCGGGGTGGTCGCGGCGGCGCTGGTGCTGCCGGTGCACACGGACCGGCGCACGAACGACCTGCTCACGACGGTGCTGGACCGGCTGACCGAGGTGACCTCGGCCGCCATGGACCAGCTCAGCGGCGGTCCCCCGGTCGACCTGCTGGAGCGGGCCCGGGACCTGGACCAGGCGCTGGCGGACCTGCGGGCCGCCACGCAGCCGCTGACGCACCCGGTGACCCCGCTGCGGACCCGCCGTGAGACGGCCCGGTACGTGGTGGCGCTGCTGGAGACGTGTGCCTATCACGCGCGGTCGCTGGCCGCGACGGCCGAGCTGCTGCCCACGCACCCGTCGATCGCGGCCGATCCGGGGCTGCGGGGCGCCGGGGAGCGCATCCTGCGCAACATCGGGGCGATCGCGGCGCACGTCGGCGACGAGCGCTCGGCGGAGCCGGTGCGCACCGGGCCGAGCATCGCGTCGCTGCTGAATCCGGGGGTGCCGTCGACACCGCGCTACGGGCGGGTCACCGACCGGGTGCTGCGGCACCTGCAGCGCCTCGACGAGGCGGTGGTGGGCCTGGCCCGGCCGCTGGACGTCCCGGTGGCCGCACCGCGGGGGTGAGACCGCACGGGTGAGCACGGGACCGCGGCGGTCGCCGTGGTCCCGTGCTCAGAAATCGGTCGGCATGCCGCTCGCCTCGGCGATGCCGCGCAGTTCCTCGGTGTCCTGGTGGCGCCGGCGGATGTAGGACGCGATCTCGGCGAGCCGGTCCGGGTCGGACGCGGTCGCCGCGTCGGTGACCACGCGCACCGGGCCCGTCTCGTCGATGTCCAGCTCCACCAGCTGGTTGTCCAGCCGTCCGGTGACGGCCGTGGCGATGACCAGCGCCGCCTCGTCGCGGATCTGCTGCGGCAGGCTCTGCGTGTCGTCGGGGTCCAGGGAGAAGTCCAGGGTTTCCGGCGGCTGCTCGTCCAGGGCCCGCAGCGCGGGGGCGACGACCTGGAGCAGCAGCCGGTAGTCGTCGTTGTCCATGCGGACGCGCAGGAGGTCGAGGTACATGTCCACGGGCCGTCCGTCCGACGGGTGCTCGGGTTCCATCATCCGTACCGGGTTCCCTCCTTGGCCGGGCTCAGACCCGCCGCCAGCGGGCCATCGCGAACGAGAACAGCCCGAACAGCACCAGCCCGGCCGCGACGCACACCAGCAGGCCCGGTCCGGCCGGGGTGTCGGCCAGGGAGCGCAGGGTGTCGTCGAGGCCCTTGGCCTTCTGCGGCTCGTACTCCACGGCGGCCCGTACGGCGAAGACGCCGACCGCGGCGAAGACGAGCCCGCGGGCCGCGCCGCCGCCGACACCGGTGATGTCGACGAGGCGGCGCATCCGCGGGCTGAGCTGTCCGAGGTTCATCTTCTTGCGGTAGGTGCGCATCACGGCACGGCCGCCCAGGACCAGCCCGGCGATGACGATGCCGACGCCGGCCGCGCCCACGAGCCACTGCCCCGCGGGCAGGTCGAGGGCGCGGGCGGTGACGTCACGGGACTGCTTGTCGCTCGACCCGCCGCCGTCGCCGGAGCCGGCCGCGAAGGACAGCACCGAGTAGGCCACGAACGAGTAGAAGACGCACCGTCCCGCCGCCATCAGCCGCTTGCGGGCGCTGCGGCCGTCCTTGCCGGCCGCGCCGAACACGGCCTCGGACAGCCGCCAGAGCGCCATGCCCACGAGCCCGATGCCGAGGGCCCACAGCAGGAACTTGCCGAAGGGCTGGTGGGATATCTCCTCCAGGGCCCCCTTGCGGTCGGCCTGCTGCTGCCCCTCACCGAAGGCGATCTTCAGGGCCAGCACGCCGACCAGCAGGTAGATCACCCCGCGGGCGGTGAGGCCGGCCCGTGCCGCGCCCCTGGTCACCGATCCCCGGGCGGCCCGCTCGGCCCCCGTGCGCCCGTTGCGCGCCAAGGCGCTCGCACTCGTGTTCATGACGTCCTCCCCCTTCGCCCTTCACCGCAGCGCCCTGTCAGGCGTGTCCTCGTCCGGCCGTCACCGGACCCCCCATGCCTGTGTCCGCAATCCGGCGGGTCATACCGGCCTCACACCAGGACGTGGGTCCCGGGGCCGGTCTGCTCGGCCGGCGGCACGGCCGCGGCGGTCAGCCAGCGGCGCGCGGTCTCCAGGGCGTCCATCACGTCGCGGGTACCGGTCGACACGCACAGGGTGTAGGCCAGGTCCTGCTCCCGGGTACTGCGCGTGGCCGGCTCCTCGCCGACCGCTCCCGCCGTCTGGCTCAGTGCCTGGTACTCGTCGACGAGCCGGCGCAGCACGGCGGGATGGGGCATCAACATCGGTCGTTCGCTCCTCATGCGGGTCGGGTCGGTACGTGGTGCGGGCGGTTCAGGCCAGGGGGCCGGAGGCGGCGCCCCGGCGGCCGAGGGCCTCTTCGCGCACGCGGGCGCAGCTCCGGCTGATCAGCCGGGAGACGTGCATCTGGGAGATGCCGAGCTTGTCGGCGATGCGGCTCTGGGTCATGTCCTCGAAGAAGCGCATGTAGAGGATGGCCCGCTCGCGCTCGGGCAGGCGGCGCAGCCCCTCCTTGGCGGACTCGCGGTCGATGACGATGTCGTAGGAGGCGTCGGGGCCGCCGAGGGTGTCGGCCAGGCTGTAGCCGTCGTCGCCGGCGGGCAGCTCGGCGTCGAGGGAGAGGGTGCTGAAGCTCTCCAGCGCCTCCAGGCCCGCGGCGACCTCCTCCTCGGTGAGGCCCGTGTGCCCGGCGATGTCGGCGACCGAGGGCTCGGGGGCGCCGGGGTTCTGGGTGAGTTCGCGGCGGGCGACGCGCACCTTGTTGCGCAGTTCCTGCACGCGGCGCGGCACCCGCAGGGCCCACATCCGGTCGCGGAAGTGGCGCTTGATCTCGCCGGTGATGGTCGGCACGGCGTAGCTCTCGAAGGCGCCGCGCGAGGGGTCGAAGCGGTCGACGGCCTTGACCAGCCCGAGGGCGGCGACCTGGCGCAGGTCCTCCAGGGACTCGCCGCGGTCGCGGAAGCGGCCGGCGATGCGGTGGGCCATGGGCAGCCAGGCGGTGACGAGCTCGTCGCGCACGGCGTCCCGGCGGGGGCCGGGCGGCAGCTCGGCCAGGCGCTGGAACCGGCTGATGGTGTCGGGGGCGTCGTCGTGGTTGCGCCGCGACGGGGTGCGGGCGGGCGCAGGGGTCTGTGCGGAGGGGTCGGCCGTCTCGAGCAGAGCGGCGTCAGATCGGCTTGTCGACATGTCGATAGGCATGCGGTTTTCGCTCCCGAACGGTGGTTTCTGGGGGGTTGACCACGGGAGAGTCGCTGCCGACCGGGACCAGAAGCCCCGGGCGGTCATACCGCTCCCGCTGGCGCGCCTCCGGTCCGAAGCACGAAACTGCGTCTGCCCCCCTCCCGGAAGAACAAACTCCGCGAGTCGGGAATCGTCCGCGAGGGGCGGCGAGAGGGGTCGGGACGGCGGTCAGGACAGGGGGACGACGGCCGTGATGCGCTTGCCGCCCGACGGAAGGTCCGCGACGCGGACGTCCTCGGACAGCCGGCAGACGATCGGCCACCCCCGCCCTCCGGCACGGCGCCGGCCCCGCTCGTCGAGCTCGCGCAGGACGGGCGGCCGGTCGCTCTGGTCGCAGACGGAGACGTGCAGGGCCCGGCCGTCGAGGCCGACGTCGAACTCCGTGACACCGCCGCCGTGCAGGATGGCGTTGGTCGTCAGCTCCGACGCGACGAGCAGGGCGTCGGAGAGGGCCGCGTCGTCGTAGCGGACCCCGGGGGTGCGGCAGCAGGCGCAGACCACGCGCCGCACGGCGCTGCGGACGTCGGCGGGGCGGCAGGGTCCGTCCCCGTGCAGCCGGTCGGGATGGTCGGGCGCACCGAGGGCAGCGGTGCCGTGGTCCATGGGCATCCTTTCGCTCCTTGAGTGGTACCGGCTGGTGGCGGGCCTCTTGGCTGGACCCTCTTACATGCGGCTGGCCACCATCCCGCGCCCCAAACGTGGCCAACTCAGGGAAAGCGGTCATTCCGGCGGCCCGCGCGGGTGACGTCATCGACGGCGTGCTTCGGGGTACGCGCACCGCATGGCGGAAGTTGTGGATTCGGACGAACTGCTGCGGCGCATCCAGCGGGCACGCCGCTACGCACAAGAGGAACTGCGCACCTGGGAGGCCCGCGCCCGCGGGCCGGAGAGGGACGGCGATCCCGGCGGCGGCGTCGACGTGGCGCAGGACGCGCGGGGCCGGCAGCTCGCCTACGAGGCCGTGGTGCAGGTGCTGGACGAGATCCTGTCGCCGGGGCGCCACGGCGCGGAGCCGAGAACCGACGACTGAAAGCTGTCCGGACGCTGTGCGAACCGGGCTCGGCATGGCACAGTGGAGTGAAACGGGTCACGTGACCGGGTTCTGACTACGCATCACCCCCGCGAATGGTTTACCGTTCATCCATACGTGGTGACGGGGTCGAGTCCCCCCTCCCCCGACATCACCCGTAACGGCCCTGGCTGGCTTCCCCCGTCCAGCCAGGGCTCTTTCCTGTCCGGAACGCGGCGCGGCACCGCCGAGGTGCCCGGCGCGACGGCAGCGGTTGAAATGGGCATAGGGAAAGCACCTTCCCCCCGACCGCCCGGCGAGGAGCCACGCGCCATGACCAAAGCGACCAAACTCCTGACCGCCCTCCCCCCGCCCCAGCGGCAGCGCCTGATGACCCTGGCCCGGGAGGTGTCCTTCGCGGAGGACACCCGCATCTTCGAGGCGGGCGGCCGGGCCGACCGCTTCTGGGTCGTCCGCTCCGGCTCCGTCTCCCTCGACCAGCAGGTCACCACCCACCAGCGGGTCACCGTCGCCGGCCTCTCGGCGGGCGACCTGCTCGGCTGGTCGTGGCTGTTCCCGCCGTACCGGTGGGACTTCGGCGCGGAGGCGTTCAGCCCGGTGCGGGCGTACGAGTTCGAGGCCCAGCCGGTGCTCAAGCTGTGCGAGGAGGACCCGGCACTCGGGCTGTCGCTGGTGCGCATCGTCGCCGAGATCCTCGCCCACCGGCTGGAGATGACCCGGGGCAAGCTGATGGAGCAGTACGCGATCAAGCGCCGGGGCGCTTTCTGACCGATCTTTTTTGCGCCCGCGTACGCCCGGGGTCCGTACGGGCTTGTGCGTGCGGTGAATGCGGAGTTCTTTCGAGTACGCACGCGTGCGGGTGGCGGCGGACGTGGGGCACGTCGGCCCCCGCCTGACCCTGGGCGCGGTACAACTCCCCTAACTCCGCTGGGCGTTGACCGTCCCTGTGCCCGTGCCGCCGCTGCCGCCACCGCCCGGCCATACGCCCGTTCCAGGCGCTCGTCGAGTCACCGGAAAGAGTTATTGGCCGCATTTCCTGGACGGAAATAACGTTGCGGAACTCACCTTTCCATTTCCTGCCGGGAATGCCGCGTGCGCGTGCACGCGAAGGCTTGGGAGGCCCCCGTGACCACCTCACACCACGACCTGCTCGACTGGTCGCCCGACGCCGTCGTCTTCGACTGCGACGGCACCCTGATGGACAGCGAACGCCACTGGCAGGAGGCTCGCAGCCGGGCCTTCCAGGAGTACGGCCTGCAGCCGCCGCCCGGGTTCGCGGAGCAGGCCCTCGGCCTGCACTACGAGGACTGCGGCCGGCTCATGGCGCAGTCGGTGCACAAGCCCGAGCTGACCGAGGACCTCACAGCCGCGCTCCTCGACCACTTCCTGGCCCTCGTCACCGACGAACCGGTGACGATGCCCGGTGCGGCCCGGCTCGTCCGGCTGCTCTCCGGCCGGTTACCGCTGGCGGTGGCCAGCAACTGCCCGCGGGTCGTGGTCGAGGGCAGCCTGGAACGAGCCGGGCTGCTCGGGCACTTCCAGCACCTCGTCGTCCCCGACACCGGGGACCGGGTGCGCCCCAAGCCGCACCCCGACGTGTACGCCGTGGCGGCACGGCTGTGCGGTGTCCCCCCGCACCGGGCGCTGGCGGTGGAGGACTCCCTGACCGGTGTGGAAGCGGCCCGCCGGGCGGGCCTACGGGTCCTGGGCGTCGGCCCCCGGCCGCAGGGCGACGGCGCCTCCCGGGCCGACGGGTGGCTGCCGACGCTGGACGCCCCCGAGCTGCGGGCCTGGGCCGACGCACTCGACGCCCCTGGCGGAAGGCAAGATCCCTGAGGACCGGCCGGAGCCCGCCGGTCAGGCCGGCCCGCACCCGCTCGCCCGCACGCTGTCGCCGTCGACGGTCACCGCGGAGCACACCACCGACAGGTTGTCGACGACGTAGGGGCGGGGCGGGCCGGAGAGCACCGACACGTTGGACGTCGCCTTGTCGACCGTGAAGGAGTACAGCGGGCCACCGTCGACGAAGCCGCACGCGGACCGGGAGACGAACAGGTTCGGGAAGAAGTAGCCGCTGCCCGAGGGCAGGAGGGCGAGGGACAGCGAGGTCGGGCAGTGCGTGGTGGTCGACGCCTGCGCGGCCTGTGCCGGGGCGCCGACGGTGACGGCGGCCGCGGCCAGAGCTGTCGCGCACGCCGCCGCCACGCGGCGCGGGAGTCGTCTCATCGCTTTCCTCCGGTCGGTCGGGGGTGCGCTGCTGCTGCGCCGGGCCAGCCTCGCCGCCCGCCCCCGCCCCGAACAGCCCCGGAACCGGCCAGTCCGCGGGCGGAAGGGCGGCCACCGGCCAGGGCCGGGCCGGGCGTGCCCGGCCCGGGCTCAGATGCGGTAACGGCGCAGCGCCGGGACCGTCGCCGCCAGGCCCAGCATGAGGGCGACGACCAGCAGACCGCCGCCCGTCACGGCCGCCCGCGGGCCGAAGGCCGAGCCCGCCGTGCCGTGCAGGACGTCCGCCAGGCGGGGTCCGCCCGCGACCACCACCGTGAAGACACCCTGCATCCGGCCGCGCATCTCGTCCGTGGCCGCCGACAGCAGGATCGCCCCGCGGAAGACCATCGAGACCATGTCCGCGACACCCGCCGCCGCCAGGAAGGCCACCGCCCACCACAGGCTGCCGCTGAGCCCGCAGCCGGCGACCGCGGCGCCCCAGGCGACGACCGCGCCGATCACCATCCACCCGTGCCGGCGGGCCCGCGAGAAGGTCCCGGAGAACAGCCCGCCGAGCACCGCGCCGACGGGGATCGCCGCGTAGAGCAGGCCGAGGGCCGGACCCTCGCCGTAGGAGGCGTACGTCTCGGCGGCGAGCTGCGGGAACAGGGCGCGGGGCATGCCGCACACCATCGCGATGACGTCGGCCAGGAACGACAGCAGCAGCACCTTGCGCCCGGCGATGTAGCGGAAGCCCTCGGCGATCTCCCGCAGCCCGGCGCGCCGGGCCCCGGCACCGCCCAGCGGGGGCAGGGCGGGCAGCCGGGCCACCGCCCAGACGGTGACGCACAGCGCGAGCGCGTCGATCAGGTACAGCTCGGGCAGCCCGATGACGGGGATCAGCGCACCGGCCAGCAGGGGGCCCGCGACCAGGCCGGTCTGGGTGACCGTCGAGCCCAGGGCGTTGGCCGCGGGAAGCTGGTCGGCGGGCACCAGCCGGGCTATGGAGGCGGTGCGGGCGGGCGCGTTCAGGCCGAAGAATGCCTGCTGGAGCGCGAGCAGCACCATCAGCACCGGTACCGAGTCCAGCGAGGTGACGGCCTGCACCCAGAACAGCACCGAGGTGACGGCGATACCGGTGTTGGTGACCAGCAGCAGCTTGCGGCGGTCCACGGTGTCCGCGACGGCGCCGCCCCACAGGGCGAACAGCACCATGGGCACGAGGCCGGCCAGGCTGGCGTAGCCGACCCAGGCCGAGGAGCCGGTGATGTCGTAGATCTGCTTGGGCACGGCGACGGCGGTGAGCTGGCTGCCGACGGCCGTGACGATGGTCGAGGTCCACAGCCGGCGGTAGGCCGGGATGCCCAGGGGGCGGGTGTCCATCGCCCAGCGGCGCCAGCCGCGCCGGGGCGGCGCCCCGGGCACCCCCGCGGAGGACTCCGAACCCGTCTGTGTGCTGCTCTCGCTCGTGTCCACGGACTTCCTGGTTGCTCGTTACACCTATCGGGGCCGGGGTTCACTATGTCACCGTCCCCGCCGGCCGCCGAGGCCGGTCAGCCTCCGGCGAGGAGCAGGACACCGAGCGTGATCATCGTGGCGGCCACCAGCCCGTCGAGCACCCGCCAGGCCGACGGGCGGGCCAGGAAGCGGCCGAGCAGCCGGGCGCCGAAGCCGAGGGCGGCGAACCAGCACAGGCTGGCCAGGGCGGCGCCGAGGCCGAACGTCCAGCGCAGCGGGCCGCGGTCGGCGGCGATCGAGCCGAGCAGGAACACCGTGTCGAGGTACACGTGCGGGTTGAGCCAGGTCAGGGCGAGGCAGGTGAGCACGGCCCGGCGCCGGGAGCCCGCCGCGTCGCCGGCCGCCCGCAGTCCGTCGCCCGGCCGCAGCACCCGGCGGGCGGCGAGCGCGCCGTAGCCGAGCAGGAAGGCGCCGCCGACCCAGCCGACCGCGGTGAGCGCACCGGGCCAGGCCACCACCAGCGCGCCCACGCCGCCCACGCCGAGCGCGATGAGCACCGCATCGGACAGGGCGCAGATCCCGACGACGGCGAGGACGGCGTCCCGGCGGACGCCCTGGCGCAGGACGAAGGCGTTCTGGGCGCCGATGGCGACGATGAGCGACAGGCCGGTGCCGAAACCGGCCGCGGCGGCGGTGAGTGCGGGGGACATGCGCTCCACGCTAGGGAGCCGATCACTGCCGGTCCAGCTAAAGATTCTTACCTATCATTAGCGGACGTGATGAGCGACCTGCCCCTCGACCAGGTGCGGACCCTGCTCGCGGTGGTCGACGAGGGCACCTTCGACGCGGCGGCGGCCGCCCTGCACGTGACGCCGTCGGCGGTGAGCCAGCGGGTCAAGGCACTGGAGCAGCGCACGGGCCGGGTGCTGCTGCTGCGCACCAAGCCGGTGCGTCCCACCGAGTCCGGCGAGATCGTCGTGCGGTTCGCCCGGCAGCTCGCCCGGCTGGAACGCGACACGCGGGCCGAGCTGGGCATGAGCGTCGAGGGCGAGCCCACCCGGGTGTCGGTCGCGGTGAACGCCGACTCCCTGGCGACCTGGTTCCTGCCCGCGCTCACCCGCGTGCCGGCGGAGCCGCGGCTCTGCTTCGAACTGCACCGCGAGGACGAGACCCGCACCGCGGAGCTGCTGCGCGAGGGCCTGGTGATAGCGGCGGTGACGTCCTCGCCGGACGCCGTGACCGGCTGTTCGGTGCGGCGCCTGGGCACGATGCGCTACCTCGCCGCGGCCACCCCCGCCTTCACCGGGCGCCACCTCGCCGGCCCGCTGCCCGAGGCCCTGGCCCTCGCCCCCGTCGTCACCTTCGACCGGCGCGACGACCTCCAGGACGCCTTCGTACGACGGCTGCGGCGCGGGTCCGGCGGCGCGAGCGCGGTGCGGCACGCCGTGCCGACCTCGGAGGGCTTCCTGGACGCGGTCGCCGCCGGGCTCGGCTGGGGCATGGTCCCCGAGATCCAGGCGGGCGAACTGCTGCGCTCGGGGCGCCTGGTGTCCCTGGCGCCGGAGCTGCCGCTGGACGTGCCCCTGTACTGGCAGCAGTGGAAGCTCGACTCACCGGCCATGGCGGCGCTGGCGGAGGCGGTGGCGGGCGCGGCGGCCGCGGCGCTCGGCTGAGAGCGGCGATGCCGTCGCGGCCGCCGGCGCGTGCGCCGCGCCCGTCAGCCGGGCGGACGAAGCGGGGGTCGTGGGCGAGGGGGGTGGGCGGTGCCCCCGCGTCCGGTCACCCGGCCCGCTGGGTCGTCTCCCCGGCCTGGGCGGGCACCGCGGGCAGGGCGACGGTGCAGGAGGCGCAGCGCCGGGCCTCGGCCGGAACGGGGCTGAGGCACTCGGGGCAGTCCCGCTTGGGGGCCTGGACGTCGTGGTGGGGGGCGAGGCGCTCGTGCAGCTTGTTGATCGGGAGGACGACGAGGAAGTACAGGGCGCTCGCCAGGAGCAGGAAGCTGATCGCCGCGTTGATGAACGCTCCGTAGGGGAACTTGGTGCCGCCCACGGAGAAGGCCTTGTGGGTCATGTCGCCGGTGGCCCCGGTGGCCAGCCCCACGAGCGGGGTCAGGAAGGCGCTGACGAAGCCGTTGACGACGGCGGTGAACGCCGCCCCGATGACGATGCCGACCGCCAGGTCGACGACGTTTCCGCGCAGGATGAAGCTGCGGAACCCCTTCACCTTCCACCCCTTCCCGGCCCGTGACGTCGACGGGCGGCCACCCTGACCTCTGACCCCGCATGCCCGACCACGCCCCGGCCATGCCTGCCCGCAGCGGCATCGGGGCATCCGCCGCCTCGTTCACCCCGTGGGTGTCGCCGGGGCCGGGTCCGCGTCCGGGTGTTCGGTGGGGTGCTGGGTGAAGGCACGTGCGGCAGTCAGTTCGGTGGTGTTCGCGGACTCGACCGCCTGCAGGAAGTCGTAGGCGTCCGCGCCGATCGGTACGCGCAGGGGGGCCGTGGGGGACTCCACCAGGCGCAGGACGTGGTGGGCGAAGACATCGGGCCGGTTCAGCGCGGGGTTGCCGGCCATGCCCCGCAGGCCGGCCTCGACGTCTCCGGTGACCTGCGCGTAGGCCGGGATGCGGTCGGCGGCCTCGGCCAGCGAGGTGCCGTAGTGGGTGGCGAAACCGCCGGGCTCGACGGCGTACACCCGGATGCCGAAGGGCGCGACTTCCGCCGCCAGGGCCTGGCTCATCCCCTCCAGGGCGTACTTGCCCGTGACGTACGCGGACAGGCCCGGCAGCCCCATCCGCCCGGCGATCGAGGAGACGTTGACGACGTGCCCGAAGCCCTGACGGCGCATCAGGGGCAGCACCAGGCGGGTGAGCCGCCACGGCGCGACGGTCAACACCTCCAGTTGCCGGCGCAGTTCGTCGTCGGACACCTCCTCGACCGTGCCGAACAGCCCCGCCCCGGCGTTGTTCACCAGCACGTCGACGCCGCCGAAGCGCTCGACCGCGTGGGCGACCGCCGCTTCGCACTGCGCGGCGTCGCACACGTCCAGCGCCACCGCCGACACCCGGTCCGGGTGCCGCCCGGCCAGGTCGTCCAGGGTGGCGGGCCTGCGGGCGGTGGCGACCACCAGGTCGCCGGCCGCCGCGGCGGCGGCCGCCAGCGCCCGCCCGAGCCCCGAGGAGCACCCCGTCACCAGCCATCGCCGCGCCATGCGTCCCCCGTCGTCGCCGTGTCCGTGGCCGCGGCCGTGGGCCGCGCAGGGGGATGGTGGCAGCCTCGCTCCCCGGCCAGTAGGGGCGCGCGGAAGCACGAGCGGCGCGTACGCGGGAGCGGGTGAGACGGAACCCGCCTCCTGCGGGCGGTCGGCCGGTCAGTCGCCGGTCAGGACTCTCCCCCGTCGCCCGTCTCCCCCCGGTCACCCGCCCTCAGTTCCTCCAGCCGTGCCTGTGCGCTGTCCAGCAGCATCTCCAGCGCCGTCGGGTACGCACTGGTCACCATGCGCGTGGCGAGCAGCGGGGCGGCCTCTGCGATGCGGGGGTGGGTGGTGGCGGGCAGGCGGGCGTAGGTGGAGCGCCACATGGCCTCGTCGGCGCGCTGGGAGGCGCGCGGCAGGGTCAGGGAGGCCGCGTCGAGGGCGGCGAAGGCCAGGGTCTGGTCGATGAACGCGTGGTAGACGCGCACGGTCTCGGCCAGCGGGAAGCCGGCCCGGCGCAGCACGTCCAGCACGGCCTCGTCGGCGGCCAGCTCGTTGGCCCGCCCGGTGACCCTGCCGGCGGTGAGCTGGGCCGCCTGCGGGTGCGCGACGTAGGCGGCGTGGATGCGCAGTCCGACGGCGTGCAGGTCGGCCCGCCACCGGGCGGTCGGCCGCCAGCCGCTGAGCGCCTGCCCGATCAGCGCGTCGCCGATGGCGAGGGTCAGCTCGTCCATGCCGCGGAAGTACCGGTACAGGCTGCTGGGGTCGCAGTCGAGGGCCAGGCCGAGGCGGCGGGCGGTGAGCCCGGTGCTGCCGTGCTCGCGCAGCAGCCGCAGCGCCGTGTCCACGATCAGCTTCTCGGACAGCACGGTGCCGCCGCGGGTGGGCCGGCGACGGCGCCGCTTCTCCTCGGGCACGACGGGCTTCGGCACGTCCGGCCCTCCCTCCCTGCGGCGACGGCTTATGCCAACGCCATTGACCTTAAGCGAGCGCGGCGGGTTGTATCCAGAGCGGGGCGCGCCACCACTACGGAACGACAAACCGAGAAGTCGACAGATCGACTCAGGGAGTGCTGTCATGCGTGTACTGCTCGTGGGAGCCGGCGGAGTCGGCACCGCCGTCACCCGGATCGCGGCCCGCCGCACGTTCTTCGAGGCCATGGTGGTCGCCGACTACGACCCGGCCCGCTCCGCCGCCGCGGTGGCGGCCCTCGACGGCGACGGCCGGTTCCTGGCCGAACGCGTCGACGCGGGCGACGAGGCGGCCGTGACCGCGCTGCTCGCCCGGCACGGCTGCGACGTGCTGCTCAACGCGACCGACCCTCGGTTCGTGATGCCGCTGTTCCGGGCGGCGCGGGCGGCGGGCGCCACCTATGTCGACATGGCGATGTCCCTGTCCCGGCCGCACGCGGAGCGGCCGTACGAGGAGTGCGGGGTGAAGCTCGGCGACGAGCAGTTCGCCGAGGCCGGCGCGTGGGAGGAGGCCGGGGCGCTGGCGCTGGTGGGCATGGGCGTCGAACCGGGCCTGTCCGACGTCTTCGCCCGGTACGCCGCCGACGAGCTGTTCGACGAGATCGAGGAGATCGGCGTCCGCGACGGCGCGAACCTCACCGTGGACGGCCTGGACTTCGCGCCGTCCTTCAGCATCTGGACCACCATCGAGGAGTGCCTGAACCCGCCGGTCGTCTACGAGGCGGAGCGGGGCTGGTACACCACCGAGCCGTTCAGCGAGCCCGAGGTCTTCGACTTCCCCGAGGGCATCGGGCCGGTGGAGTGCGTGAACGTCGAGCACGAGGAG
The DNA here is from genome assembly GCF_005280195.1 of Streptomyces galbus. Classification (GTDB taxonomy): domain Bacteria; phylum Actinomycetota; class Actinomycetes; order Streptomycetales; family Streptomycetaceae; genus Streptomyces; species Streptomyces galbus. Next base: position 40,672 of record NZ_SZPR01000010.1, read on the forward strand.
GTGCTGCTCGTGCCCCGCTGGGTCGGGGCCCGGCGCGTCACCTTCAAGTACGGGCTCGGGCAGGAGTTCATCGACACGCTGCGCACCCTGCACCGGCTGGGCCTGGACGGCACCGACCCGGTGACCGTGCCGGGCGCGGACGGGCCGGTCCGGGTGTCGCCCCGGGACGTGGTGGCCGCCTGCCTGCCCGACCCGGCCACCCTGGGCGAGCGGATGCACGGCAAGACCTGCGCGGGCACCTGGGTGCGCGGCGTGAGGGACGGCGCCCCGCGCGAGGTGTACCTGTACCACGTGGTCGACAACCAGTGGTCGATGGCGGAGTACGGCAGCCAGGCCGTGGTGTGGCAGACGGCGGTCAACCCGGTCGTCGCCCTGGAGCTGCTCGCCACGCGCGCGTGGGAGGGCGCCGGGGTGCTGGGCCCCGAGGCGTTCCCGGCCCGGCCGTTCCTGGACCTGCTGACCGCGTACGGCTCGCCGTGGGGGATGCGGGAGCAGTAGCCGGGCCGCGGCCGCCGGGCCTCAGCTTCCCCCGCGGCGCAGCGGACCCCACGCGTGCTCCTGGGCGGCGACCTGGGCACGGGCCTCGTCGATCACCGCGTCGTCGATCCAGCACAGCGGCTCGACCTCCGCCACGAGGGGTTCGTTGTCGGGGCCCCGGCCCCGCTCGCGCCCGGCGAGGATCCAGGGGCGCACCCCGGGGCCCTTCTCGTGGGGCAGGTGGGCGTAGTCGTAGAGCCTGCGGGCCGCCCACAGGACGGGCGAGCGGTCACCCCACCACTCCTCGACGTCGAGCGGGCTGGCCGACAGGCCCGGCATCCGCACGCCGGTCAGCTCGTCGATGCTGGACGACCGGCCGAGATCGATCGCGGGACCCCGCGACCAGCGGACGTACAGCCCTCGCCGCCGCTGCATCAGGCGGGTCAGTTCCTCCAGGCTGTGCACCACCGGCAGCTCGGCCGCGCCGCTCGACGGGCTCACCGCGTCACCTCCCTGTGCGCCGTCCGGACACCGGAGTACCCCGCAGTCACGTGCGGAATCAGGGGTCCCCCGGCGCCGTTCCCGCAGGCAGGCGCAGGGTGAAGGCGCTGCCCCGGCCCGGGGTGCTGCGCGCCCCGGCGGTGCCGCCGTGCGCCGCGACGAGGTGCCGCACGATGGACAGGCCGAGCCCGCTGCCCCCGGTGCGGCGGCTGCGGGACTTCTCGGCCCGCCAGAAGCGCTCGAAGACGTGCGGCAGGTCCTCGGCCGCGATGCCGGTACCGGTGTCGGCGACCTCCAGCACCACCCGGTCCCCCTCGCGGCCCGCGGACAGGGTGACCGTGCCGCCGCGGGGGGTGTGCCGTACGGCGTTGGTGACGAGGTTGCCGAGGGCCTGGCGCAGCCGTACCGGGTCGGCGTCCAGCCAGGGGGTGCCGTCCGCCCGGGTGCGCAGCGTGACGCCCGCGGCGTCGGCGGCGACGCGGTGGGCCGCGGCGACCTGGGCGATCAGCTCGTCGGCGGCCACCGGCTCGGGGTGCAGGCGCAGGGTCCCGGCGTCGGCGTCGGCGAGGTCGCGCAGGTCGTCGATGACCCGCTGCAGCACGAGTGCCTCCTCGTGCAGCGCCGACAGCAGCCCGGGGTCGGGGTCGACGAGGCCGTCGCGGGTGACCTCCAGCCAGCCGCGGATGTTGGTCAGCGGGCTGCGCAGCTCGTGGGCGATGTCGCTGACCAGGGCCTTGCGCTGGGCCTCCAGGCGCTCGCGGCGCTCGGCGAGGTCGTTGAACGCCTCGGCGAGGATGCCGGTCTCGTCGCGGGTGGTGACGGGCACGCGCGCGTGCGCCTCCGGCGGCTGCTGGGCGGCCTCGGTCAGGGCGCGCAGCGGGCGGACGAGCCGGGTGGCGACCACGGCGGTCACCGCGACGGTGACGGCGAGGACCAGTCCCGCGGCCCCGGCGACCTTCGCCTTGTTGGCCGGGGACATGTCGAAGCGGGGCGGCGCGTCACCCGCGCCCCCGCCGAGGAACAGCTCGGCGACCGGGGCGACGTACGGGTCGAGCTGGGCCCGGCGGGCGCTGTCGACGCAGGTCTGGGCGGTGTGCAGGGCCCGGGCGTCGCGGGCCGAGGAGAACTTCCCGGCGATGGCGGGGACGAGCCCCTCGGTGACGTCCACGACGAGGTACAGCGGGGTGCCCGCGTCCAGGCCGAGCCTCGTCAGGCAGCCGCCGGCCTGTTCCTGCAGGGCGCGCAGGGCCTTCTCCTCGGTCGCCGTGGGCGTGTTGAGCCGGCCGTCGGCGCAGTCGGTGGCGTCCGGGTCGGCGCCGACGGCCCCGGTGTCCTCGGTGACGACCGGGCGCCCGCTGGGGACGCGGGTGACGGTGGTGGGCAGGCCGTAGCGGTCGAGGCAGCGCTGCCGGACGCGGGCGAGGCCGTCGAGCGTGGCGCGTTCGCCCGCGGTCAGCCGGTACGGGCCGACCGCGCGCGGGTCGATGCCGGTGCGCTGGGCGCCGCGCTCGGAGTAGGTGTCGGTGTGCAGCGGGTCGACGGTGGCGGCGGCGCGGGGCGGCAGGGAGGTGCCGGGCGGCGCGGAGTCGGCGAGCGGGGTGCGGTCGGTGGTGGTCAGGGCGATGCGCCGGCCGGTCTGCGCGGACAGGGCCCGCACGGTGGCCCGGACGTCCCGCCAGTCGGGGTGGGTGGCGGCGTAGCCGCTGAGCCGGGCGAGGATGTCCATGTCGTCGGCGAGGGCCTGGCCCTGTTCCTCCTTCAGGGCGCGGGTGGTGGTCTCGATGGCCAGCCAGGTGGTGGCGGCCACGGAGCAGACGGCGATCAGCACGGAGGCGATCAGCAGCCGCACCAGCAGGCGTTTGCGCACCGGTATCCGGGCCCGGCGGGGACCTCGGGCCCGACCGCGGGGCCACCGGGTCATCCGGGGCCGCCGCTGAGCTTGTAGCCGACGCCGAAGACGGTGAGCAGCCGGGCCGGGCGGCGCGGGTCGGTCTCGACCTTCTTGCGCAGGTTCATGATGTGCACGTCGATGGCCCGCTCCGTGGAGGCCCGCTCGGAGCCGCTGGTGCACTGGAGCAACTGGCGCCGGGTGAAGACGCGTTCGGGCTCCCCCACGAGGGCCAGCAGGATCTGGAACTCGGCCGGGGTGCACTCCACGGGCACGCCGTCGCACCGCACCTCGTGCCGCGCGGGGTCGACGGCCAGGCCCGCCGCCCGCAGCACCGGGTCCGCGCGCCGCCCGGCGGCCCGGCCGCCGCGCCGCAGCACCGTGCGGATCCGGGCCATCAGCTCGCGCGGGCTGTACGGCTTGGTCATGTAGTCGTCGGCGCCGAGGTCCAGGCCGAGCAGGACGTCGTCCTCGGCGGTGCGGGCGGTGAGCATCAGCACGGGCACGTCGCCCTCGCGGCGCAGCGCCCGGCACACCTCGAAGCCGTCGAGGCCGGGCAGCATGAGGTCGAGCACCACGAGGTCGGGGCCGAGGCGGCGGGCGGTGGCCAGGGCGGCGGGCCCGTCGTGGACGACGGTGGCCGTGTGGCCCTCGGCCAGGAGGGTGCGGCGGATGAGTTCGGCCTGCATCGCGTCGTCCTCGGCGACGAGTACGTGGGCGCACACGGGACGGTTCCCCTTCGGTCGGCGGGCGGGGTGCTCGTCCTTCAGCGGGCGAGGAAGGCATGGTCGCCCATCACGACGACCGGGTGGAGGGCGGGGTCGAGCGTGCGCAGGAGGTCCTTCATGTGGGCCTCGGCGAGGCTGACGCAGCCGTGCGTGGGGCCGCCGTGGTCGACGTGGAACCAGATGCCGCCGCCGCGGCGCGCGCCGAGCGGCCGGGTCCAGTCGAGGGGTGAGGTGCCCGGCCGGCGGTTGTAGTCGATGGCGACGACGTAGTCGAAGGAGCCCTCCAGCGGCTCCCCCTCGAAGCCGGTGCCGGGCGAGGTGAAGCCGCGCGAGTGGTGGTAGGGCAGCCGGGTCCCGGGGTCGGGGCGCCGCCCGCCCGCGTCGCTGAGGGTGAACACGCCCAGGGGGCTGCGCAGGTCACCGCCCGTGTGGTGGGCGCTCCAGCCGCGCAGGGCGTTGTGCGCGGGCCAGGCGGGGCCGGGCTGCCAGCCGTCGGCGGTGCGCCGGTACAGGACGACCGTGGACAGCGGCGAGTCCCGGTCGCGTCCGGTGACCACGACGACCTGCCCGGCCGTCCCCGGTATGCGGGCCAGGGTCGCCGGGCCGAGGCCGGGTATCCGGGCCGGGGCCGCGCGCACCGTCACGGCGGGCGCGGGCGGGGTGCCGGTCGGGGCCGGCGGGGCGGCGGGCCCCGAGGAGGCCGCCGCGCCGCCGCCGCACCCGGTGAGCAGGAGCAGGACGGCGAGCAGGGCGGCCCGGGGTCGGTGCGCGATCATGTCTCGACCTTGGCCGACGGATGTGAGGAACTGGTCAGTTTCTGCGACGCGTTCGGCCCGCGCCGGCCGAACGCCCCTACGGGCGGCTCGGCTTGCCCCGAGTGTAGAGCCAGGTGGTGAACACGGCGCCGAGGTCCTTGCCCGCGACGTGCTCGGCCAGCCGCCGGAAGTCTGCGGTGGTGCCGTTGCCGTACCGGTGGGCGCTCGCCCAGGCGCGCAGGACGCGGGAGAAGTCCCGGTCGCCGACGGCGGTGCGCAGGGCGTGCAGGGCCATGGCGCCGCGGGCGTAGACCGGGGTGCCGAACAGGTGCGCGCCGTCGCCGGGGTCGGCGGGCGGGTAGGCCCACAGGGGGTCGCCGGCCGGGCGGGCGTAGAGCGCGTCGAACTCCTTCTGCGCGCTGTCGCCGCCGTGCTGCTCCTCGTAGAGCCACTCGGCGTAGGTGGCGAAGCCCTCGTTGAGCCAGATGTCCTTCCACGAGGTGACGGACACCGAGTCGCCGAACCACTGGTGGGCGTTCTCGTGCACCAGGGTGTCCACGTCGGGTGCGCTGTCGTAGACGGGCCGCCCCTGGGTCTCCAGGGCGTAGCCGACGTCGGGTGCGTGGTCGACGATCGATCCGGCGCTGCGGAAGGGGTAGGGGCCGAAGAGGCGGCTCTCCCACTCCAGCACGGAGGGCAGCTTCTTCAGGACGGGCGCGGCGGCGGTGGCCTCGCGCGGGTCGACGGCGTCGTAGACGCGGATGCCGTCGCGGGTGGTGTACTGCCGGACCTGGAAGGTGCCGACGGTGGCGGTGGCCAGGTAGGCGGCCATGGGCTCGCTCTGGCGCCAGTGGAACGTGGTGCGGCCCTGGTGGGTGCGCCGGCCGACCAGGACGCCGTTGGCGACGGCGGTGCGTCCCTGCGGGACGGTCACCGAGATGTCGTACGACGACTTGTCGGTGGGGTGGTTGTTGGCGGGGAACCACGTCATGGCGCCCTGGGGTTCGCCCGCGACGAAGGCACCGTCGTCGGTGGCGATCCAGCCGTCCGGGGAGCCGTCCGGGTCGGTGACCGGCTTCGGGGTGCCCCGGTAGGTGACGGTCACCTGGAACCACTGGCCCTTGCGCAGGGCCCGGCGCGGGGTGACGACGAGTTCCTGGCCGTCGCGCCGGTGCGCGGCCGGGGCGCGGTCGACGGTCAGGCCGGTGACCTTCAGGCCGCTGAGGTCGAGGTCGAAGCGGGTGAGCCGCCGGGTGGCGCGGGCGGTGAGGACCGCGGTGCCGTCGAGGTGCCGGGCGGCGGGGTCGTAGCGCAGGTCCAGCCCGTAGTGCGACACGTGGTAGCCGCCGTTCCCGGCGAGCGGGAAGTACGGGTCGCCGACCCCGGCGCCACCCGTCGTGGTGGCCCCCGCGGGGCTCGCGGAGGCGAGCAGGGCGGCCAGCGCCAGGGGAACGGTCGCCGTGAGGGCCCGGCGGCGCGGGCCGTGCGCGGGACGGTGGCTGGGCCTCGGGGGCCGGGATCGGGTCACGTGCTCTCCTGAGCGGGTCGGCAGGGGCGCTCCACCCGGGGTGGAGGGTCGCTCCGTCGGGGGTGGCGGTGATCGATCGTCCAGCGTAGGGCCGGCGGGCCGCGCCCTCACCCATGATCAGGTCAAGTCACGCCGCGTCACGCCGGGCGCGCGCGGACGGCCTGCCCGCAGTACGCTCCGGACAGCCCCCGAGCCCGCTGCCCCTCCCCCGTCCGTTGCGTCGACCCCGTGGAAAGGCCCGCCGGTGAGCGTACGAGTGCGCCGTGTCTACGACGATCCCGAACCCGCCGACGGCCTGCGCGTCCTGGTGGACCGGCTGTGGCCGCGGGGCGTGTCCAAGGACGTCGCCCACGTCGACGAGTGGCCCAAGGGCCTCACCCCGTCCGCGGAGCTGCGCCGCTGGTACCACGCGGGCGAGGGCTCCTACGAGGAGTTCGCCGGCCGCTACGAGGAGGAGCTCGCCGCGCCCGGGGCGGCCGAACTCCTGGACGGGCTGCGGGAGTCGGCCCGCAAGGGGTCAGTGACCCTGCTGACGTCGGCGAAGGACCCGGAGCACAGCCACGCGGCGGTGCTGGCCCGGCTGGTGCGGGAGGGCTAGGGGGCGTCTGACCTGCGGGGCGCCTGCTCCCGGGTCTCCCGGGTCCATTCCCGTCCGTTCCTCTCACGCCGTCTGCTGCGCCGCCGCCCGGCCCGCCGCGCGCCCCGAGAACAGGCAGCCGCCGAGGAAGGTGCCCTCGAGGGCGTTGTAGCCGTGCACGCCGCCGCCGCCGAAGCCGGCCACCTCGCCGGCGGCGTAAAGCCCGTCGACCGGGGTGCCGTCGGCGCCGAGGGCGCGCGAGTCGAGGTCGGTCTGGATGCCGCCGAGCGTCTTGCGGGTGAGGACGTGCAGCTTGACGCCGACGAGCGGTCCGGCGGCCGGGTCGAGGATGCGGTGCGGGGCGGCGACGCGGCCGAGGCGGTCGCCGAGGTAGCGGCGCGCGTTGCGGATGCCCTGCACCTGGGCGTCCTTGGCGTACGGGTTGTCGATCTGCAGGTCCCGCGCCCGGACCTGACGACGCATCAGGTCGGCGTCCAGGAGCGGCTCGTCGGTGAGGCCGTTCATCTTCTCGACGAGCCGCTCCAGGGTGTCGGCGACGACGAAGTCCGCGCCCCGGTCGAGGAACGCCTGCACGGGACCGGGGGCGCCCTTGCCGAGGACCCGGTCGCGCAGGACCGCCCGGCGGTCCTTGGCGGTGATGTCCGGGTTCTGCTCGGAGCCGGACAGCGCGAACTCCTTCTCCACGATCCGCCGGCTGAGGACGAACCAGGAGTGGTCGTACCCGGCGATGTCCTCGGTGGTGCGCAGGTGGCGCAGGGTGCCGAGGGTGTCGTAGCCGGGCAGGCACGGGTCGGGCAGCCGGCGGCCGAGGGCGTCGAACCACATCGAGGACGGGCCGGGCAGGATGCGGATGCCGTGGCCGGGCCAGACCGGGTCCCAGTTGCGCACGCCCTCGGTGTAGTGCCACATGCGGTCGCGGTTGACGAGGCGGACGCCGGCCCGGGCGCTGATGTCGAGCATGCGGCCGTCGACGTAGGCGGGCACGCCGGTGACCATCCGGGCGGGCGGGGTGCCGAGCCGTGCGGGCCAGTGGCGGCGCACGACGTCGTGGTCGGCGCCGATGCCGCCCGAGGTGACGATCACGGCCTGGGCGGTCAGTTCGAAGGTGCCGACCGCCTCGCGGCTGGAGGCGACGCCGCGCGGTGCGTCGTCCGGGGCGAGGACGGTGCCGCGCACGCCACGCGCCGCGCCCTGCTCCAGCACCAGTTCGTCCACCCGGTGGCGGTGGAGGAAGGTGAGCAGGCCGTCCCGGGCGGCCTGCCGGGCGTAGCGGACGAACGGCTCGACGACACCGGTGCCCGTGCCCCAGGCGATGTGGAAGCGGGGCACGGAGTTGCCGTGGCCGTCCGCGCGCAGGTCGCCGCGCTCGGCCCAGCCGACCGTGGGCAGCAGCTTGATGCCGTGCCCCTCCAGCCAGACGCGCTTCTCCCCCGCCGCGAACTCGACGTAGGCCCGCGCCCAGCGCACGGCCCAGGAGTCCTCGTCGTCCAGGCGGTCGAACCCGGCGCTGCCCTGCCAGTCGTTCCAGGCCAGGTCGAGGGAGTCCTTGACGCCGAGGCGGCGCTGCTCGGGCGAGTCGACGAGGAACAGCCCGCCGAAGGACCAGAACGCCTGGCCGCCGAGGTTGGCGGCGTTCTCCTGGTCGACCAGGGCGACCCGCCGGCCCCGGCTGGTGAGCTCGTGTGCGGCGACCAGGCCGGCGAGGCCCGCTCCGACGACGATGACGTCCGCGTCCATGGGCGTCCGTTCCTTCCTGGAGGTCATGCCCCGGGGGTTGGGCCCGGGGTTCGTCGACCGTGGGCCGACGGTGTGTGGGTGTGTGCCGGGGCCCGGGTGGCCGGCGGGGGCGTGGGGGGTGCGGCGAGGAGGGCCGTGAGGAGCTGCTTGAGCCACGCGCGCGCGGCGTCCACGTCCTTGTCCAGCAGGAGTTGGGTGGTCACGCCGTCGTAGGCGGCGACCACGGCCCGGGCGGCGCCCTCGGCGCCACCGAGCACGGCGGGCAGGGGGGTGGGGCCCTGGGCGCGGGCGAGCCGGTCCGCGACGGCCCGGCGCAGCCGCGCTCGGTGGTCGAGGAGGGAACGGGCGACGGCGGGCTCGCGTGCCGCGCGCACCAGGAAGTCGGTCTTGACCAGCAGCCAGTCCACGTCCAGCAGGAGCACCTCGGTGACCCGGTCCACGGCGGCGGTCACGTCGAGGCCGGGCCCGTCCTGGGCGAGGGCGTCGGCGACCTGCCGGGCGATGAGGTCGGCGCGCTCCTGGTAGAGGGCGAAGAACAGCTCGTCGAGGGTGGCGAAGTTGGAGTAGAAGGCGCCCCGGCTGAAGCCGGCGGCCTCGCAGACCTCCTCGATCGACACCCGCCCGAACCCCTTGGCGGCGAACACCGTGAACGCCGCGTCGAGCAGCCGGGCGCGGGTGCGGATCCGGCGCCGGGTGACGCGCTTGGCGCCGTCGTCCACGGCTCACCTCCATCGGATACGGCAACGTATCCGATACACCGGTGTATCGAACAGCCCCTTGAGGCGACGGAACGGCGGCCGCGGCGGCGACGGGAACACATTTTCGATTAAGGAGTACGCTGGTCCCATGACCAGGCACCACCTCCAGGGTTCCCTCTTCGACCAGGCCGAGGACCTGCGGCTCGGCCCGCTCGACGGCATCCGCCGCACCGTGCTCGGCGCGGGCGCCTGGATCGACGTGCTGCCCGGCTGGCTCACCGGTTCGGACGCGCTGTTCGAGGAGCTGGCCACCGGCGTCCCGTGGCGCGAGGAGCGCCGCCAGATGTACGACAACGTCGTGGCCGTCCCGCGCCTGCTGGCCTTCTACGGCGCCGAGGACCCGCTCCCCCACCCCGTGCTCGACGAGGCCCGCGCCGCGCTCACCGCGCACTACGCCGAGGAGCTGGGCGAGCCGTTCGCCACGGCGGGCCTGTGCCACTACCGCGACGGCCGGGACAGCGTGGCCTGGCACGGCGACCGCATCGGCCGCGGCGCCCGGCAGGACACCATGGTCGCGATCCTCTCCGTCGGCGCCCCGCGCGACCTGCTGCTGCGCCCCGCGCACGGCGGCGGCCAGACGGTGCGGCGCCCGCTGGGCCACGGCGACCTGATCGTCATGGGCGGCTCCTGCCAGCGCACCTGGGAGCACTGCGTCCCCAAGAGCACCCGGGCCACGGGCCCCCGCATCAGCATCCAGTTCCGCCCGCGGGGCGTGCGCTGAGCCCAGGACCGCCCCCCGGTGACGGCCCCCGGGACGGTTCTGCTTTGCTGTCCCCCGCAACCCCGCAACGCTTCTTATCACTTCCGACGGGACGGCCATGGGCGCAGACATCCAGCAGGTCGGCGACGGCATCCACCTGGTGCACGGCAGCAACACCAACTGGGTGATCCTCGGCGAGGGCGACGCGGTCACCCTGATCGACACCGGGTATCCCGGCGACCGCGGGCTGCTCCTGGAATCCTTGGCCGCGGTGGGCAGTTCACCGGAGGCGGTGGCCGCCGTGCTGATCACCCACGCGCACACCGACCACCTCGGCTCGGCCGAGTACCTGCGCGCCGCCCACGGCACCCCCGTCCTCCTGCACGAGGCCGAAGTGCCGCACGCCCGGCGCGAGTTCCTGCACCAGGTGAGCGTCGGGACGGTGCTCAGGAACGGCTGGCGGCCCGGGGTGCTGCCGTGGGCCGTGCACGCGATCCGCTCGGGCGGGACCGCGCACGTGCCGGTCACCGACCCGGCGCCGTTCCCCTCCGGCGGGCCGCACGGCCCCTACGGCCCGCTCGACCTGCCCGGCCGCCCCGTGCCGGTGCACACCCCCGGCCACACCCTGGGCCACTGCGCCTACCACCTGCCCGAGGCGGGCGTGGTGGTCTCCGGGGACGCCCTGGTCAGCGGGCACCCGACGTCGCGCGTCCGGGGGCCGCAGCTGCTGCCGGACATGTTCCACCACGAGCGGGAGCGCTCCGTGGCCTCCCTCGCGGTGTTCGAGGAGCTGGACGCCGACGTCCTGCTGCCCGGTCACGGCCCGGTCCACCGGGGCTCCGTGCGCGACGCCGCGCTCCGGGCCCGCGAACGCGCCGTCTAGGGTCGGTCCATGGCTCTGCAGATCAGCGCGACCAACCCGGAGCACCCGGCGCTGCTCCTGGAACTGCCCTGGCAGCTCCCGCTGGAGGAGTGGCCGGAGGACGTCCTGGTCCCCCTGCCCCGCGGCATCTCCCGCCACGTCGTGCGCTACGCCCGCGCCGGCGAGGAGGTCATCGCCGTCAAGGAGCTCGCCGAGCGGCCCGCGCTGCGCGAGTACGAGCTGCTGCGCGACCTCGACCGGCTCGGCATCCCCGCCGTGGACCCGCTCGCCGTGGTCACCGGCCGCACGGACGGGGCCGGCGAGCCCCTGGAACCGGTGCTCGTCACCCGGCACCTGGGCGGCTCCATGCCGTACCGCTCGATGTTCGAGACGACCATGCGGCCCGCGACCATGCACCGGCTCATGGACGCCCTCGCCGTCCTGCTGGTGCGCCTGCACCTCGCGGGGTTCGCCTGGGGCGACTGCTCGCTGTCCAACACGCTCTTCCGGCGCGACGCGGGCGCCTACGCCGCCTACCTCGTGGACGCCGAGACCGGCGACCTGCACCCCCGGCTCAGCCCCGGCCAGCGCGACTACGACCTCGACCTGGCCCGGGTGAACATCAGCGGCGAGCTGCTCGACCTGGAGGCCTCCGGCGCGCTGCACCCGTCGGTGGACCCGATCGCGTTCGGCCAGGAGATCTGCGCCCGCTACCGCGGACTGTGGGAGGAGCTGACCCGCACGTCCGTCTACCCGGCGGGCAAGTACCACTACATCGAGCGCCGGATACGCCGGCTCAACGAGCTCGGCTTCGACGTGGCCGAGATGCAGATCGAGCACTCCTCCAACGGCCACACGGTGACCTTCGTGCCGAAGGTCGTCGACGCCGGCCACCACCAGCGCCAGCTGCTGCGGCTGACCGGCCTGGACGCCGAGGAGAACCAGGCGCGGCGGCTGCTGAACGACCTGGAGAGCTGGATGGCCACCCAGGACGACCACGCCCCCGGCGACCCGCTCGCCGCCCGGCCCGAGGTGCTGGCGCACCGGTGGGTGCGGGACGTCTTCCGCCCCACCGTGCGCTCCGTGCCGGTCGAGCTGCGCGGCTCGATGGACCCGGCGGAGATCTACCACGAGCTGCTGGAGCACCGCTGGTACCTGTCCGAGCGCGCCCAGCACGACATCGGGCTCGACACGGCCGTCGAGGACTACATCACGAACATCCTCCCCAAGGCCCGCGAGACCCTGGCACCGACCGTCCCCGAGGACTGAGCCGCGGCCGCGTCGACCGGCCGCCTCAGCGCGGCGGGACGACCGCCACCGGGCAGTCGGCGTGGTGCAGCATCCCGTGCGCCACGGACCCGATCCGGGCGCCGATGGCGGTGCGGTGCGCGCGGCGGCCGACGACCAGGAGCTGGGCCCGGCCGGACACCGACAGCAGCACCTGGGCCGCGCTGCCCATCTCCACGTGCTCGACGACCGGCACGTCCGGGAACCGCTCCCGCCACGGTGCCAGCGCCGCCGCGAGCGCCTGCCGCTCGAACGGCTCCAGGCCGCCCGCCTCGTCGAGCAGCCGCAGCGAGCCGGGGCTGTAGGCGAACACCGGCGGCAGCGTCCAGGCCCGCACGGCCCGCACCGAGGCGCCACGCGCGGCGGCCGTCTCGAACGCGAACCGCAGGGCGGCCGCGCTGTCCTCGGGCTCGCCCTGCTGGCCGACGACGACCTCGTGCCCGGCCACCTCGTCGGACGCCTTGTCGCCGGAGCGCACCGACACCACGGGGCAGGCGGCCTCGGTGATCGCCTGCTGGCCGACGGAGCCCAGCAGGAACCCGACGAACGGGCCGTGGCCGCGCGAGCCGAGGACCAGCATCCCGGCTCCCCGGGCGGCGTCCAGGAGCGTGTCGGCGGGCGGGCCCTCCAGCACGTCGGTGGTCACCTCCAGCGCGGGGTGCCGTCCGGCGACCGTGCGTACCGCTCCCGCGACGCCCTCGCGCACCCAGCGCTCCTGGGAGGCGCGGTCCGCCACGTCGGGCGCCGCGTCCGGCTGGAACTCCCAGACGTGCACGACGCGCAGCGCCGCGTCCCGTCGTACGGCCTCGCGGGCCGCCCAGGCGAGCGCGGCGAGGCTCTCGTCCGTCCCGTCGACTCCCGCGGTGATCGGGCCCGTCATGCGGCTGCTCCTCGTGTTCGTGTGTGCGTTTGTGTGTCTGCGTGTCTGCGTCAGGGGTGGCGTGATCGAAAACGTCTCGCACAGTGTTCCCCACCGTGCCTACGCTGACCGTCATGACGCTGGAATGGGAGCAGGTCGTCGTCGACGCGCACGATCCGCGGGCGCTGGGCCGCTGGTGGGCCGAGGCGCTCGGCTGGGCGGTGGTCGACGACAGCCCCGACGAGTACGAGATCCGGCCCGCGCCCGACCGGCTGCCCGGCCTGCTGTTCGGCCGCAGCCCCGACGGCAAGGCGGGCAAGAACCGGCTGCACCTGGACTTCCGGCCCGTGGACCAGCGCGCGGAGGTCGAGCGGCTGCTGGCGCTCGGCGCCCGGCACGCCGACGTCGGCCAGAGCGGCGACGAGCCCTGGGTGGTGCTCGCCGACCCCGAGGGCAACGAGTTCTGCGTGCTCGGACCCCGCCGGCAGTCCTGAGCACTTACCGCAGACCGGCACCGGACAGCACGACACGACGATCGAACATACGATGGGCAGCGAGCCGGCCCGGCGACCCCGGCGGGTCACCGGCCGCACTGCCGATCACTCGGGGTGGGAGACGTATGGCACAGGCCGCCGAGACCGCGCGGACCGTCATCCTGACCGTGGACGACGACCCGGGTGTCTCCCGTGCCGTCGCCCGTGACCTCAGGCGCCGCTACGGCGCCTCGTACCGCGTCGTGCGCGCGGAGTCCGGCGAGTCGGCGCTGGAGGCGCTGCGCGAGCTGAAGCTGCGCGGCGACCTGGTCGCCGTGATCCTGGCCGACTACCGGATGCCGCAGATGAACGGCATCGAGTTCCTGGAGCAGGCGCTGGACGTCTACCCGGGTGCGCGCCGGGTGCTGCTGACCGCGTACGCGGACACCAACGCGGCGATCGACGCGATCAACGTCGTCGACCTCGACCACTACCTGCTCAAGCCGTGGGACCCGCCGGAGGAGAAGCTGTACCCGGTGGTGGACGACCTGCTGGAGGCGTGGCGCGCGAGCGACCACCGGCCGGTGCCCAGCACCAAGGTGGTCGGGCACCGCTGGTCGGCGCGGTCCTCGGAGGTCCGCGAGTTCCTGGCCCGCAACCAGGTGCCCTACCGCTGGTACTCCTCCGACGAGCCCGAGGGACGGCGGCTGCTGAAGGCGGCCGGACAGGACGGGCAGCGGCTGCCGCTGGTCGTCACCCCCGACGGCGGCACCCTTCTCGAGCCGGACCCACCCGAGCTGGCCGCGCACGTCGGCCTGGCGACGACCCCGACCGCCGAGTTCTACGACCTGGTCGTGATCGGCGGCGGCCCGGCGGGCCTCGGCTCCGCCGTGTACGGGGCCTCCGAGGGCCTGCGCACGGTGCTGGTGGAGCGGTCGGCCACCGGCGGGCAGGCGGGACAGAGCTCCCGCATCGAGAACTACCTCGGCTTCCCCGACGGCGTCTCCGGCGCCCAGCTCACCGACCGGGCCCGGCGGCAGGCCGCCAAGTTCGGCGCCGAGATCCTCACCGCGCGCGAGGTGACCGGTCTGGAGGTCAACGGCGCCGCCCGGGTCGTCCGGTTCTCCGACGGCTCGGCGATCGCCGCGCACAGCGTGATCCTCGCGACGGGCGTGTCCTACCGCCAGCTCACGGCACCCGGCTGCGACACCCTGACCGGGTGCGGGGTGTACTACGGCTCGGCGCTCACCGAGGCGCCCGCCTGCCAGGGCCAGGACGTCTACATCGTCGGCGGCGCCAACTCGGCCGGACAGGCGGCGATGTACCTCGCCAAGGGCGCCAAGTCGGTGACGCTGCTGGTGCGCGGGCCCGACCTGTCGGCGTCGATGTCGCACTACCTGATCCAGCAGATCGAGGAGGCGCCCAACATCTCGGTGCGCGCCCGGACCGTCGTCGAGGCCGCGCACGGGCCCGAGCGGCTGGAGCAGCTCACGCTGCGCGACGTGGACACCGGGGAGAGCGAACTCGTCGACGCGCAGTGGCTGTTCGTGTTCATCGGCGCCGCGCCGCTGACCGACTGGCTGGACGGCACGGTGCTGCGCGACCCGCGCGGGTTCATCCTGGCCGGGCCCGACCTGACCGCCGACGGGCGCCCGCCGGCCGGCTGGGAGCTGGACCGGCCGCCGTACCACCTGGAGACCAACGTCCCCGGCGTGTTCGTGGCGGGCGACGCGCGGGCGGAGTCCGCCAAGCGCGTCGCGTCCGCCGTGGGAGAGGGAGCCATGGCCGTGATGCTCGTCCACCGCTACCTGGAGCAGTCATGAGCGGGCAGCCGATGCCGTGCAGCCCGGGTGAGGTCGGCTCCCTGTTCCTGTTCGAGAAGCTGTCCCCCGAGCAGTTGGGGCGGCTGTGCGCCGAGGGCCGGGTGGAGCGGTTCGAGCCGGGGCCCGTCTACACCGAGGGCGACCCGGCGACGTGCTTCTACGTGATGATCGAGGGCACCGTGGTGCTCTCCCGCCGGGTCGGCGGCGACGACATCGAGGTCAGCCGCACCTCCCAGCGCGGGGTGTACGCGGGCGCCATGCAGGCGTACCTCGGGGACCGGGTGCCGCAGGTCTACAACAACTCGATGCGGGTGACCGAGCCGACCCGGTTCTTCGTGCTGCCCGCCGAGTCGTTCGCGGCGGTCATGCAGGAGTGGTTCCCGATGGCCGCGCACCTGCTGGAGGGCCTGTTCTTCGGGTCGAAGAACACCCAGCGGGCCATCGGGCAGCGCGAACGGCTGCTCGCCCTCGGCTCGTTGTCGGCGGGGCTCACGCACGAGCTGAACAACCCGGCGGCGGCCGCCGTCCGCGCCACCGCCACGCTGCGCGAGCGGGTGGCGAAGATGCGGCACAAGCTCGGCGTCATCGCCTCCGGGGCGTACGACCCGGAGGCGCTGGCCCGGCTCATCGAGATCCAGGAGCGCACGGCCGAACGGGTCGCCAAGGCACCGACGTTGAGCCCGCTGGAGGCGTCCGACCGGGAGGACACCCTCACCGACTGGCTCGACGACCACGACATCGCCGAGGGCTGGCGGATCGCGCCGACCTTCGTGCAGGCCGGTCTCGACGTGGACTGGCTGGAGCAGGTCGCCGCCGCGGTGGACGAGGAGATCCTGCCCGGGGCGGTCGGGTGGCTCAACTACACCGTCGAGACCGAGCTGCTGATGAGCGAGATCGAGGACTCCACCACCCGCATCTCGCACCTCGTGGACGCCGCCAAGCAGTACTCGCAGCTCGACCGCGCCCCCTACCGGGTGGTCGACGTCCACGAACTGCTCGACAGCACCCTGGTGATGCTGTCCGGGAAGATCGGGCAGCGCATCCAGGTGGTCAAGGACTACGACCGCACGCTCCCGCCGGTCCCCGCCTACCCGGCGGAGCTCAACCAGGTGTGGACGAACCTCGTGGACAACGCGGTCTTCGCGATGAACGGCGACGGGGGCGGCGGCACGCTCACGGTGCGCACCGCGCGCGACGGCGACCGGGCGCTGGTCGAGTTCCGCGACACCGGTCCCGGGGTGCCGGCCGACATCCGCGGCCGCATCTTCGACCCGTTCTTCACCACCAAGCCCGTCGGCGAGGGCACCGGTCTGGGCCTGGACATCTCCTGGCGGATCGTCGTCAACAAGCACCACGGCAGCCTCCAGGTCGAGTCGGTGCCGGGCGACACCCGCTTCCAGGTGCTGCTGCCGCTGACCGCGCCGGAACCCGAGACCGCACCCCAGCCCGAGACCACCGAGGAGCCGGTATGACCCAGCCCGACGCGATCGACCCGAGCGTGCCGCCGAGCGGCGACGGCTGCGTGGAGTGCGACGCCGCCGGCGGCTGGTGGTTCCACCTGCGGCGCTGCGCCCGGTGCGGGCACGTCGGCTGCTGCGACTCCTCCCCCGCGCAGCACGCCACGGCGCACTTCCGGGCCACCGGGCACCCTGTGGTGCAGAGCTTCGAGCCGGGCGAGGAGTGGTTCTGGGACTACTCCACCGAGGAGCTGTACGAGTCGGGGCCCGAGCTGGCCGGGCCCGGGAGCCACCCCGCCGACCAGCCGGCCCCGGGTCCCGCGGGACGGGTCCCGGCGGACTGGGCCGGCGCGCTGCATCGGTGACGTCCGCCTCCCGCACGGTCCCCCGCCCGCCGGGGGACGGCGGCCCCGGCCGGGCCCCGGGCGCTGTCGGTGCCGCGTGCCAGGATGGGGGCGTGGCAGAGACGTTCGGCACCCCGCTCATCGGCCGGGACGAGGAAGTGGCCCGGCTGTGGGGCGTGCTGGAGCGCGCGCGGGCCGGGGAGGCGCGGGCCGTCCTGGTCGCCGGTGACGCGGGCGTGGGCAAGACCCGGACGCTGACCGAGATCGCCGGCCGGGCCGCGCGCGCCGGGGTGACCGTGCTGACCGGGCACTGCGTCGACCTGGGCGACGTGGGCCTGCCGTACCTGCCGTTCACCGAGGTGCTGGGCGCGGTGGCCGCCGACGAGCGGCTGGCGCCGGTGCTCGCCGCGCACCCCGAGGCCGAGCGGATGCTCGGCGGCGGCACCGACGCCGTGCGGGACGTGGGCGGACGGTTGCGGCTGTTCGAGGGGATGGCCGCGCTGCTGGCGGACCTGTCGGACGCGGCGCCGGTCCTGCTCGTGCTGGAGGACCTGCACTGGGCCGACCAGTCCTCGCGGGACCTGCTGCGGTTCCTGCTCAGCCGGGGCGTGCTCCAGCCCGCGACGGGCGGCACGGCGGGCCACCGGCTGGCGGTGCTCGCCTCCTACCGCGCGGACGACCTGCACCGGCGCCACCCCCTGCGGCCGCTGCTGGCCGAGCTGGTGCGGCTGCCCGCGGTGGAGCGCCTGGAGCTGCGGCCGCTCGCCGACGCCGAGGTGGCGCGGCTGGTGCGGTCGGTGGAGGACCGGCCGCTGCCGGACGCCACCGTGCGCCGGATCGTCGAGCGCGCCGAGGGCAACGCCTTCTACGCCGAGGAGCTGGTCGCGGCGACCGGCTCCGAGGGCGGCGGAGTGCCCAGCGGGCTCGCCGACGTCCTGCTCATCCGCGTGGAGCAGCTCTCCGACACGGCCCAGCAGGTGCTGCGCACGGCGGCCGTGGCGGGCCGGCGGGTGGAGCACGACCTGCTGCGGGACGCGGTCGGGCTGCCCGACGACGCGCTGGAGTCGGCGCTGCGCGAGGCCGTCGGCCACCAGCTCCTGGTAGCCGGGGAGCGCGACACGTACACCTTCCGGCACGCCCTCGCGCGCGAGGCGGTCTACGGCGACCTGCTGCCGGGCGAACGGGCGCGGCTGCACGGCGCGTTCGCGCGGCTGCTGGCCGGGCGGGGCCCCGCGGCGGAGACCGCGGCCGAGCGGGCCCACCACTACCGCGAGAGCCACGACCCGGCCGCGGCGCTCGCCGCCTCCCTGGAGGCCGCCGGCCACGCCCAGCGGGTCGGCGCGCCCGCCGAGGAGCTGCGGCACCTGGAGGCGGCGCTGGACCTGTGGGAGGCGGTGGCCGCGGCGGACCGGCCGACGGGCGACGGCGTCGACCGGGTCAGGCTGATGCTGCGGGCCTCGGCCGCGGCCGCGCACGCCGGGGAGTCGCACCGCGCGGTGGCGCTGACCCGGGCCGCGCTGGCGGGCGTGGGGCAGGACGCCGACTCCGAACTCGCCGCCCGCGTGCGCTACACGCTCGCCGGGAACCTCATCGGCGTCGACAGCCTCCGGGCCGCCTACGCCTACAGCAGCGAGGCGCTGGAGATGATCCCCGCCGAGCCGCCGTCGCCGACGTGGGTGTGGGCGGCGGCCACGCACGTGCTGGCGGCGCGGCAGGTCGGCGACGACGACACCGCGCTGCGGGTCGGCCGGCGGGCACTGGCCGTCGCCGAGCGGCTCAGGGTGACGGACGCGCAGGCGGACCTGCTGGTCTCCCTCGCCAACCTGGAGGGCGACGGCCGCCGTTCCCCCGAGGGCCGGGTCCGGCTGACCGAGGCCCGGGAGCTGGCCCGGCGCGCGGGCAACGCGCCCGTGGAGCTGCGGGCGCTGTACAACCTGGCGGTCGGCGCCTACGAGTTCGGGGAGCTGGAGGAGAGCCTGCCGTGGCTGGCCGAGGGCCTGGACCGGGCCCGGCGGGCGGGGCTGCTGTCGTCGCCGTACCCGATGGAGATGCGGTACCTGCAACTGGTGGTGCTGTACACGCTGGGCCGGTGGGACGCGTGCGTGACGGCCGCGGAGGCCGACGCGGCGGTGCTGCCCGCGTCGGGCGGCTACACCGTGGCCCCGGCGCTGCACGTGGCCCTGGCGCGCGGGGAACTGGACGGCGCCGCCGGCCGGGCGCGCGCGCTGCTCGAGGGGCCGTTCGACTGGATGGCCACGCTGGTCGCGGGCATCGCGCTGACCGACGCGGCCGCGCTGCGCGGGGACGCCGAGGCGGCGGTGGCCCAGGTACGCACGACGGTGGACGCCCTGACCGACGTCACGGGCACCCGCCCGGACGTGGCCGTGCGGCTGGCCGCGCTGGCCCTCGCCGCGGTCGCCGACACGGCGGTGCAGGCGCGCCTCACCGGCGACGAGGACGCGGCGGGCCGGTGGGCGGGCACGGCGCGGGAGCTGGCCGACCTGGCCCGCGAGCGGGCGCTGCGCGGTGCGACCGGCCGGCCGCAGGGCCCGGAGGGGATGGCCTGGCTGGCCCGCGCCGAGGCGGAGGAGACCCGTGCCGTGACCGGCCCGGACCCGGCGGCCTGGGAGAAGGCCGTCGCCGCGTTCGCCTACGGCGACGCCTACGAGCGGGCGCGCTGCCGGCTGCGGTACGCGGAGGCGCTGCTGGTGGCCGAGCGGCGCGAGGAGGCGGCCGGGGAGGCCCGCGCCGTGCGGGAGACGGCCGTACGGCTGGGGGCGCGGCCGCTGCTGGAACGGGTGGACGCGCTGGTCCGCCGGGGACGGCTGGGCGAGGGCACGGGGGCGCCGCAGCGGACGTCGGTGCTCACGGCCCGGGAGGGCGACGTGCTGCGGCTGCTGGCGCTCGGGCGCAGCAACCGGCAGATCGGCGAGGAGCTGTTCATCAGCGGCAAGACGGCCAGCGTCCACGTCTCCAACATCCTGGCGAAGCTGGGCGCGGGCAGCCGCACGGAGGCGGTGGCGATCGCCTACCGGGAGGGGCTGATCACGCCCGGGGCGGTCGCGTCGGGCTGAGGCGGGCCACCGGAACCGGGCGGCGCCGGACCGCGGTTGACCTGGCCCCCCGCGCCGGGTGAGGGTGCCCTCGGGCGCGGATCTCCGTTCCGCGCCGGAAGGGTGAACCGCCTTGATCGGCATCTCCGACATCGAAGCCGCCGCGGACGTGATCGCCGCACACGTGATCCGCACGCCCACCGTGCCGAGCCCCGGGCTCACCGCGCTGCTCGGCGCCCCCGTCACGGCGAAGCTCGAA
The DNA here is from genome assembly GCF_005280195.1 of Streptomyces galbus. Lineage (GTDB taxonomy): Bacteria > Actinomycetota > Actinomycetes > Streptomycetales > Streptomycetaceae > Streptomyces > Streptomyces galbus. The sequence goes on from NZ_SZPR01000010.1 coordinate 60,759, forward strand.
CTGCTCCAGCGCACCGGCTCGTTCAAGTCGCGCGGCGCGACGGCCAAGCTGCTCTCGCTGAGCGGGGCCGAGCGGGCCGCGGGCGTCGTCGCGGTCAGCGGCGGCAACCACGGGATCGCCGTGGCCCACATGGCCGGTGCGCTCCACGTGAAGGCGACGATCGTCATGCCGCGCTCGGCGCCGGCCCGCGCCGTGCGGATCGCCGAGGCGGCGGGCGCCTCGGTGCGGCTGACCGACACCATGGACGGGGCGTTCGAGCTGGTGGGCCGGCTGCGCGACGAAGGGCTCACGCTGGTCCACCCGTTCGACGATCCGCTGGTCGTCGCGGGCCAGGGCACGGTGGGCCTGGAGCTCGCCGAGGACGCCGGCGAGCTCACCGACGTGCTGGTCAGCATCGGGGGTGGCGGGCTGATCGCCGGTGTCGCCGCCGCGCTGCGCGCCCGGCGGCCCGGGCTGCGGATCTGGGGCGTGGAGACCGAGGGCGCCGAGGCCATGTCGCGGGCGCTGGCGGCGGGCGGCCCGGTGCCGGTCGCGCTCTCCTCGGTCGTGTCCACGCTCAGTGCCCCGGCGGTCTCCGAGCTGACGTACGCGCACGTCTCGGCGCTGGTCGACGAGGTGCTGGTGGTCCCCGACGGGGAGGCGGTGGCGGGCACCCTCGACTTCGCGGAGCACGCCAAGCTGTGGACCGAGCCGGCGGCGGGCTGTCTGCTGCCGGCGGCCCGCCGGGTCCTGGAGCGGGTCGGCGAGGGGGCGAAGCTGGGCCTGGTGGTCTGCGGCGGCAACGCCACGACGGGGGACGTCCTGGGGTGGGCGGAGCGCTTCGGACTGCGCCGACCGAGCTGAGGGGCCGCCGGGCCGCACGGGTTGACTGAACAAAAGACAGGAATCGCGCCGGATGTGCGGTTCCGTTGAACGCTCGCCGTCCCGGCCGTCGTACCACTGGGCAAGGAGAGTCCGGGGTTCAGCGAGGGATGACCATGGCCGAGGCGCACGGCTCCACCGATGAGTTGGTCGCCGGGAGGTACCGGCTCCTCGACGTCGTGCACCGCGAGACGCACCGCGTCAGCTGGTACGGCGAGGACGCCGACGGCGCCGGGCGGGGCCGCCCCTGTCTGGTCACCCGCGTCCGGCTGCCCCCGGACACCGGCGAGGAGGACATGCGCCGGGCCGCCGAGCGGATGGTGCGCATGTCCCGGACGATGGCCCGGCTGTGCCCCGGCCGGATCGCCGCCGTCCTCGACGCGGTCGTGGACCGCACCGCGCTGTGGACCGTCACCGAGTGGATCGACGGCCGGCCGCTGGGCCAGCTCATGGAGCAGAAGGGGGCCTTCCACCCGGTCCGGGCGGCGGCCGTCGGGCTGGAGGTCCTCGAGGTGCTGGAGGCCGCCCACGCGCAGGGCATCACCCACGGCGAGCTGAGCCCCGGTCAGGTGTTCGTGCGGGACCGGGGTCCCGTGGTGCTGACCGGTTTCGGCCTCGCCGGGGCGGGCCTCGTGCCGCGCGTCGCCGCCCCGTCGTACGCCTCCCCCGAGCAGGCCCGCGACGAGCGGATCGGGCCCGCCGCCGACCTGTGGGCGCTGGGCGCGATGCTCTACGCGATGGTCGAGGGCCGGCCGCCGTACCGGGACCGGGACCGGCCCGAGGCGACGCTGCGGGGTGTCGACCGGCTGCCGTTGCGCACCCCGCTGCGCGCGGGACCGCTCGGCCCGACGGTGCAGGGCCTGCTGCGCAAGGACTCCCGGGAGCGGCCGAACCGGGCCGAGGTCCGCACGGCGCTGGCCCGCGTCCTGGACGCCGAACCGCACGCCCTGTGCGCGCACGGGCTGCGGCGCGCGTACGTCGCCGCGCGCCGCGCGGGCCCGCACCACCGCGGCGGCCGGGCCATGGCGCTGGGCACCGCGCTGGCCGTCCTGACCGTGGCGGTGGCCGCGCTGGCCGTGACGCGGCAGGTGCCGGGCACCGACGACGGGGCGTCCGACAGCGGCCCGGACCGGGCGTCGGCCTCGGCGCCCCCCGCCCCGGCCCCGTCCCCCTCCGCTGCGGAGCCCTCCGCGCCGGAGCCGTCCGCGTCGCCCACGCCTACGCCGTCGTCGGGGGCGCCCGGGTCCACCCGGCCGACCCCGGCACCCCCGGGCGGCGCACCCTCGGACGGCGCCCTCCCGGCCGGCTTCACGCTGTACCGCGCTCCCGAGGGCTTCTCCGTCGCGCTGCCCGACGGCTGGCGGCGCCTGGACACCACGCGCCAGGCCGGGCTCGCCTACCGGGTCACCTTCGGCGCGCGGGACGATCCGCGCACGCTCGCGGTCACCTACAGCGAGCGCGTCGGACCGGACCCGGTCGCGGTGTGGCGCGACGACGTCGAGCCCGGGCTCCGGCAGCTCGCCGGGTTCCGGCGCGTCGGGGAGATCCGGGCGACGACGTACCAGGGCTACCGGGCCGCCGACATGGAGTGGCTCTCGGACGCCTACGGCACCCGGGTGCGCACGTTCGGCCGGGGGTTCCTGCTCGGCGGGCACCGCGGCTTCTCGCTGCGCTGGACCACGCCCGCCGCCGACTGGGACCGGGCGGCGAACGAGCGGGCGCTGGCCACCGCCCTGAGGACGTTCCGGCCGGGCGGCACCTGAGAGCGGCCGCGGCCCCGCCCTCAGTTCGGCGCGCGCAGCCGGTGCAGGGACGGGCCGTGCAGCGGGGTGGTGTCCCAGCGGGCGCCGAGCGCGCGGTCGGACAGGGTGCAGGTCACGCGCAGCCGGTGCGGGGTCTCCAGGAACACGACGTCCACGGCGAGGCGGTCGCCGTCGCTCCAGCCGCCGCTGACCGCGAGGGGCAGCGGTGTCTCGGTCACCGACCAGCCGCCGGACCCGGGCCGCAGTTCCAGCGGCCGGCCGGCCTCGGTGAGCGTCACCGTCCAGCCGTCCGGCCCGGGGGCGACCACGGCGCCGGTCAGGCCGGGCACGTCGGCGCACCCGCCGTCGCCCGGGGTGAACGCGGCGCCCGACCAGGCGTCGGCCCGCTCCGGCGGTGCCGGCTTCCCGGGCACCGCCGGCAGGGCGAGTCGGTGCAGGCGCTCGGTCAGGGCGGCCTCGGCGTCCTCGCGCCCGGTGACGGGGGCGGGCCGGAAGGCGGGCAGCAGGTGGTCCCAGACCAGGCGCAGCAGGCCCTGCGTGTCGACGGCCGCCGCGGTCAGCGCGACCACGGCGTCGTGCTCGGGCAGCACCAGGGCGAACTGGCCGTAGGCGCCGTCGGCACGGTAGCCGTGCCGGGAGCGCCAGAACTGGAAGCCGTAGCCCAGGTCCCAGTCCTGCCGGTCGCCGTCGTCCATCGCCCCGGCCGTCGCGATGTGCTCCCGCGTCGCCTCGGCGATCCACTGTTCCGACAGCAGCCGCCGTCCCCGCCACTCCCCGCGGTTCAGGTGGAGCAGGCCCAGCCGGGCGAGCGCGTCGGTCGGGGCGTGCAGGCCGCTGAAGCCCAGCTCGCGGCCGGAGCGGTCGCGCAGCCAGGCGACGTCGCCGATGCCCAGCGGGTCGAGCAGGCGGGGACGCAGGTAGGCGGTCAGCGACTGTCCGGCGACGCGCTGGACGATCGCGGCGAGCGCGTAGGTGGCGGGCTGGTTGTAGGCGAACACGGTGCCGGGGTCCTGGTCGGGCGGCAGCAGCAGGAAGCCGCGCACGAGGTTCCCGGGGTCCAGGGCGCGGGCCCGGTCCAGGGTCTCGCCGGTGTGCCCGCTCGCCATCGCCGCCACGTGCCGGACGCGCAGCGCGCGGCTGCGCGGGTCGGTGATCTCGGCGTCGAGTTCCGGGAAGTACGACAGGACCGGGTCGTCGAGGCGGACCAGGCCCTCGTCGACGGCGAGGCCGGCGGCCGTGGCGGTGAAGCTCTTGCTGACGGAGTACAACAGGTGCCGGCGCTCCGGTGTGTACGGGGCCCACCAGCCGGCGGCGACGAGGTGCCCGTGGCGCAGGACCATCAGGCTGTGCGGCTCGATGCCGGGGGCCGTCTCGACGGCGTCGAGGAAGGCGAGGACACCGGAGGCGTCGACGCCCTGCGCGCCGGGGGTGCTCTGGGGCAGTGTCATGCCCACATCCTCACGCGGACGGCGGGCCGGGTTCGAGGGTGGCGCCGTGTGAGATGCGACGGATCCGCACCGGGCCGGGCCGTTTTCCCCCGCCCCGGTCCGGGGACTCGGGCCCCATGGTGCGAATCGGATACACGATGATGACCGAGCAGGCGGGCCCCCGTGAGCTCGTCGGGCACGTGGTGCGGGCCGAGGAGGTCGGCTACGACTTCTCGGTGACCTCGGACCACTACTTCCCGTGGCTGCGCGCGCAGGGCCACGCGCCGTACGCCTGGAGCGTCCTCGGGGCCGCGGCGCAGGCGACCACGCGGATCCCGCTGATGACCTACGTGACGTGTCCGAGCGTCCGCTACCACCCGGCCGTGGTCGCGCAGAAGGCGGCGACCATGCAGCTGCTGTCCGGCGGCCGGTTCCGGCTGGGCCTCGGCTCCGGGGAGAACCTCAACGAGCACGTGGTGGGCGGCGGCTGGCCGGCCGTGGACGTGCGGCACGAGATGCTCGAGGAGGCCGTGGAGATCATCCAGGCGCTCTTCAAGGGCGGCCATGTGACGCGGCACGGCACCCACTTCGACGTGGAGTCGGCCCGGCTGTGGGACCTGCCGGACGAGCCGCCGCCCATCGGGATCGCGGTCTCCGGTGAGCAGTCCTGCCGGCTGGCCGGGCGCTTCGCGGACCTGGTCATCGCCACCGAGCCCAAGGCGGGGCTGCTGGAGGCGTTCGACCGGCACGGCGGCGCGGGCAAGCCGCGGGTGGGCCAGCTCCCGGTGTGCTACGACACCGACCGGGACACGGCCGTGAAGCGGGCGCACGCGCAGTTCCGCTGGTTCGGCAGCGGCTGGAAGGTGAACGCCGAGCTGCCGCACCCGGACTCGTTCGAGGCGGCCACGCAGTTCGTGACGCCCGACGACGTCGCGGCGTCGATCCCGTGCGGCGACGACCCCGACGCATTCGTGGAGGCCGTACGGCCCTATGTGGAGGCCGGGTTCGACGAGGTCGCGCTGGTGCAGATCGGCGGGGACGCGCAGGAGCCGTTCCTGGACTGGTCGGAGAAGACCCTGCTGCCCGCGCTGCGTGAGGCGTTCGGCTGAGGGACGGCCGGGCACGGGGAGTGCGGCGGCGGGCGCCGGCTGAGTAGCCGTACTCATGCCGCCGCCGCGCCGCCGCGGCCACGATGAAGGCTCCGAAGCAACGGCCGACAAGGAGCCCTCGATGTCCCTCGTGCTCGCCGCCCCGCGCCGCGTCCTGCCCGCCCTCTCGGCGGCCGTGGTCGTCGCCGGACTGGCCCTGTCGGCCCGGCACGCCTACGACCCCACCACCTGGCTGCTGGAGACGGTGTGGGCGCTGGTCGGGCTGCCGCTGGTGGTGCTGACCTGGCGGCGGTTCCCGCTCACCGGGCTGCTGTGCGGGCTGCTCGCGGCCCACGCGCTGGTGCTGGCCCTGGGCGGGCACTACACCTACGCGCGCGTGCCGCTCGGCGACTGGGTGCGCGACACCTTCGGCCTGGCCCGCAACCCGTACGACCGCTTCGGGCACCTCATGCAGGGCTTCGTGCCCGCGATCCTGGTGCGGGAGCTGCTCAGCCGTACCTCTCCCCTGCGCGGCAGCCGCTGGCTGGCGCCCCTGACGGTGTGCGCCTGCCTGGCCTTCAGCGCCCTGTTCGAGATGTTCGAGTGGGCGGCCGCAGTGATCGGCGGACAGGCCGCCGACGCGTTCCTCGCCACCCAGGGCGATGTGTGGGACACGCAGTGGGACATGTTCTGCGCGCTGATCGGCGCCACCGTCTCGGTGCTGGTCCTCGGGCGGCTCCACGACCGCCAGCTCGCGGCGCTGGACCGCTGACCGCGTCGCCGCCGCGTCCGCGCCGGACGCGGCGGCGACGGCGGGTCACTGCGAGGTGTAGCGGCGCCGGGTCCACAGCGGCAGGATGAACCAGCACAGGCCGTACCACGCGACCACGGCGGCCACCAGGTACGGCACGAAGGCGTCGTGGGTGGCGACGCGCAGGATGAGCAGCAGCGAGGCGGTCATGGTGGCCAGCAGCAGGACCAGGCCGACCACGGTCAGCCGGGACGCCCACTGCACCGCCTGCGGCTTGACCCGGCGGCCGGAGACCAGGCGGTGCAGGGAGACCGGGCCGATGAGGGCGCCGGTCGCACAGGCGCCGAGGACCACGGTGACGATGTAGATGACCTGGTCCACGTCCTCCAGGCGGGCGTAGCGCGGGGTGAACACGACGGTCAGCAGGAAGCCGAAGAGGATCTGCACACCGGTCTGGGCGACGCGGATCTCCTGGATCAGCTCGCCCCACATCCGGTCGGCGCGCTCCTCCTCGGTCTCGTTGCGCCCTCTTCTTCGTTCGGCGTCGTCGCCTATGACCGCCACGGTCCGTCCTCCCCGGGTTCAGAGCCTGTTCGTCTGCCCTACCGCCTACCCCGTGGACGGCGATCTTCTCGCCGGTGGGCCGACCGGCCCGCGGAAGGTCTCCTCCGCGGGCCGGCGGCCGTGCTCGGCGAACTCTCCGGGGCGGCTACCAGCGGCCCTCGACCTGGTCCTTGATGCGGCGCTCGTACAGGTCCCGCACGGCGGCGAGCGTCTGTCCGGACAGCTCGGGCAGCCGGGCGGCAGCCGCGTTGGCGCGGGCCTGCTCGGGCGAACGGGCGCCGGGGATCACCGTGGTGACCCCGGGCTGGTCGATGATCCACCGCAGGGCGAGCTGGGCGGGGGTGTAGCCCTCGGGGGCGAGGGAGGAGAACTCGACGGCGGCCTCGACGCCGGTCTCGTAGTCGACGCCGGAGAAGGTCTCGCCCTGGTCGAAGGACTCGCCGTGCCGGTTGTAGGTGCGGTGGTCGTTCTCCGGGAAGACGGTGTCCTTGGTGTACTTGCCGGACAGCAGGCCGGAGGCCAGCGGCACCCGCGCGATGATGCCGACGCCGGCCGCGCGGGCCGCGGGGAGCACCTCGTACAGGGGCTTCATGCGGAACGGGTTGAGGATGATCTGCACGCTGGCGACGCCGGGCCGGGCGATCGCGGTCAGCGCCTCGGCGGTGGTCTCGACGCTGACCCCGTAGTGGGCGATGCGCTCCTCCTCGACGAGGGTGTCGAGGGCGTCGAAGACCTCGTCGGAGGAGTACACCGGGGTCGGCGGGCAGTGGAGCTGGACCAGGTCGATGCGGTCGACCCCGAGGTTGCGGCGGGAACGGTCGTTCCAGGCGCGGAAGTTGTCCAGCACGTAGTTCTCGGGGATCTGCTCGACGCGGCGGCCCATCTTGGTGGCCACCATCACGTGCAGGTCGGGGCGGCCGCTGAGGAACGCGGCGATGGTCTGCTCGCTGCGCCCGTCGCCGTAGACGTCGGCGGTGTCGAAGAAGGTCACCCCCGACTCGGCCGCCGCCTCCAGGACGGACAGGGCCGCCTTGTCGTCGACGTCGCCCCAGTCGGCGCCGAGCTGCCAGGTGCCGAGACCGACGACGGATGCATGCTGACCGGACCTGCCGAATGCGCGCTCTTCCATGGCGCCAGTCTGTCACCCGCGGGGCGGCGGCGCGGCACCGGCCGGTCCGCCCGCGGGGTCGCCCGTGAGGTGGGCCTGCACCGTCGGGCCGTAGCGGTCGACGATCGCCTCGGTCGGCAGGGCGCGCAGCGCGTCGCCGCGGGCGAGGCCGTACATCACGCCGAGACCGAGGACGGCGGCCACGGCGAGTTCGGCGCGTACGGCCGCGTCGGCGCCGTCGAGCCGGGCGGCGAGGCGCTCGGTGACCTGGGTGCGGAAGTTGGCGCGCAGGATGTCGCCCTGCTGGCCGTGGAGCGGGGCGAAGGCGATGCGCAGCAGCGGGTCGGCGCCGCGCTCGCGCTGGCTCGACACGACGTGCCGCACCATGTGCCGGCCGAGCTCCGCCACGGGCGCGTCCAGGAGCGCGTCGGCGTCGGTGTCGAACGACATCACCCGGGCGAACAGGGCGTCCTTGTTGCCGAAGTACTTCAGGACCAGCGGCGGGCTCACCCCGGCCCGCTCGGCGACCGCCTTGAGCGTGATGTCGGCGTGGGCGTGCCGGGCCAGGAGGTAGCGGGCGGCGCGCAGGATGGCCGCCTTGGTGGCCTCGGCGTCCCGGCGGCCGGCACCGGGAGGGGACGCGGGGGCCGGGGCGCCGGGCGCGGCGGGGTCGCCCTCTCGCGCGGTGGGGGGTGGAGTGCTCACGGCACTCATGCTCCCTCCCGCGCCTGTTCCACGGCGGCCGGGGTGGCGCTCCGCCTGCCGCGGGTCTCCTCGGGCCGCGCGTCGCCGGGGATGGTCAGCGCCACCGCGGCGGCGACCAGGGCGACGGCGCCCGCGATGCCGAACGCGAGCAGGTAGCCGTGCAGGGTCGGCACCGGCAGTCCGCCGACGGGGCTGGTGTGGTGGACGAGCACCGCCGCGACGACGGCGCTGGACGCGGCCTGGCCGATGGTGCGCAGCAGCACGTTGACGCCGTTGGCGGAGGCGGTCTGACCGGCCGGGACGGCCTTGAGGATCAGGGACGGCAGGGCCGAGTAGGCCAGTGAGGTGCCCATGGCGACGACGGTCGCCCCGGCGATGACCATCGCCAGGTCGCGGCTGTCGGCGATGCGCACCGCGTACCCGGCCGCGATGACGGCCGCGCCGAGCGCGAGGGTGACGCGGGGGCCGCGCGCCGCGGAGATGCGGGCGGACAGCGGGGCGAGCAGCAGCATGCACAGGCCGCTGGGCAGCAGGCACAGGCCGGTCTCCACGATGGACAGCCCGAGGCCGTACCCGCTGGCCTTCGGCGCCTGCACGAGCTGGGCCGTCGCCAGGGTGTTGGCGTAGAAGGCGAAGCCGGTGAACAGGGCGGCCAGGTGGGACAGGCCGACGCGCGGCCGGGACACCAGCCGCAGGTCCACCAGGGGCTGGGCGGCGCGCAGTTGCTGCCACGCCCACAGGGCGAGCACGACGACGGCCGCGACGACCAGGCCGAGGATCCGGGCGCTGGTCCAGCCCCACTGGCCGCCCTGGGACACGGCGAGGAGCAGGCAGATCAGTCCGGCGGCCAGCCCGAGGGCACCGGTGACGTCGAAGCGGCCGGGCTCGCGCACGGGCGACTCGGGCACCGCCCAGCGGATGAGGGCGACGCCGGAGGCGCCGAGCGCGGCGGTCATCCAGAACATCACGTGCCAGTTGCTGTACTGCACCACGACGGCCGCTGCGGGCAGTCCGAGAGCGGCGCCGATGCCTACGGTGGAGCTCATCATGGCGACGGCGGAGCCCCGGCGCTCGGGGGGCAGTTCGTCGCGCAGGATGCTGATGGACAGCGGGACGACGGAGGCGGCCGCGCCCTGCAGGGTGCGCGCGGCGATCAGCACGCCGATGTCCGAGGTGAGCGCGCAGGTGACCGAGCCGGCGGTCATCAGCGCGAAGGAGGCGAGCAGCACGCGCCGCTTGCCGTACATGTCGCCGGCGCGGCCGAGGACCGGGGTGAGGACCGCGGCCGACAGGAGCTGGGCGGTGACCATCCAGGAGACCGTCGCGGCCGTCGAACCGGTCAGTCTCGGCAGGTCCGGCAGCAGCGGCACGACGACCGTCTGCATGACGGCCATGAGGGTGCCGCAGTAGGCCAGCACCGGGACGGTGAGCCGGGCGCGCAGCCCGCCGGCGTGGGCGGACGGGGCGGATATCGGGGCGGGCGACGCCATGCGCACTCCAGCGGCCGGGGCGAGAGGACCATCAGGTGAATGGTAATTCACCAGGGTTTTCACCTTATCGGTGAATCGCCATTCACCCAAGCGGCCGCAGGTGGCGGCCGGGGCCTCGGCCCGCGGGCCTCGGCTACTCGCGGGAGGCGAGCGACCTGGACTGGGCGGTGCGGGCGAGCCGGGGGCCCAGCCAGCGCTTCAGGCGGCGCAGGGCCTCGAGCTGCCCGGCGGCCCGGTCGAGGCGGTAGTAGAGCTGGGGCGGGACGTAGGGCAGCAGCGGCGAGTGGCGCTGGCCGAGCAGGGCGAACATCTGCTCCGGCGGGAGGTCGATGTAGCGGGTCAGGTTCTCGTACCACTGCGCGCTGTGCCGGGCCGCGCTCTGGGCGGGCAGCAGGGCGGCCTTGCGGACGTGCTCGTAGGCGGCGAGCGCCCGGGGCAGTTCGGAGTGCGTGCGCAGCGCGTCGGCCAGCGCCATGGCGTCCTCCAGGGCGAGCGTGGTGCCGGCGCCGATGGAGTAGTGGGTGGTGTGGGCGGCGTCGCCGAGCAGGACCAGGTTGCCGTGGTGCCAGGTGCGGTTGGTCAGGGTGCGGAAGGTCAGCCACTGGGCGGTGCCGCCGCCCGAGGAGCGGCCGATCAGGGGCCGGCCGTCGAGGACGTGCGCGAACAGCTTCTCCAGGGTGGCGAGCCCCTCGGCCTCGTCGGCCCGGTCGAGGCCGAGGCCGGTGAAGGTCTCGGGGGCGCACTCGATCACGCAGGTGCTCTGCTCGGGGCTGAAGCCGTAGCCGTAGCACCAGATCCAGCCGTGCCCGGTCTCCACGAAGGCGAAGGTGAAGGAGTCGAACACGTGGGGGGTGCCGAGCCAGAGGTAGCGGTTGCGGCCGGGGGTGAGACGGGCGCCGAAGCGGTCGGCGTGCGCGGTGCGCAGGGCGCTGTGGACGCCGTCCGCGGCGACCACGAGGTCGGCGTCGGGGAGGGCGTCGGGGGTGATCCCGTCCGCGTACCGCAGGTGCACGCCGAGGGAGCGGGCGCGGGCGGCGAGGATCTCCAGCAGGCGGTGGCGGCCGATGCCGTGCCCGGTGTCGCCGGGCTGCCGGGCGGCCAGGTCGCGCACGTGGGCGACGCCCTCGCTCCAGCGCACGGAGCTCTCCTCGACGGCCCGGGCGGACTCGGGGTCGTGGGCGTGGAGCTTGTCGAGCAGCTCGCGCCAGTAGGTGACGCCCCAGCCGTACGTCGAGCCCTCCGGGTCGCGTTCATGGACGGTGATCTCGTGGGCGGGGTCCTGCAGCTTGAGCAGGATCGAGAGATACAGGCCGGCGGGCCCGCCGCCGACGCAGGCGACCTTCACGCGCACCCCTTGCATTACCTGACGCGGTCGATTGATGACGCACGGTAGCAGGCGGATCGCGTCACTTTCCGCGCGTGACCCACGCCACCGGCGCCCGCGCGGCGGGCGAAAGATCATCCGGGACAGCGCTTGCGCCGGAAGGAATTGCCCCCTCCGCTCCCCCGTCGGGCCGGTGCGCGCCAAGATCATCTTCGTTCAAGGTTGTACCGGTTGTGGGTGATTGTCCTGATCGCAGCCAACCGGTTCCGGGAGATTTCTCCCGCCCTGCGCCCGGCCGGTAGGCAGACGGGGTCGCCGTTCCCACCGCACCCCAGGAGGTCCCGCATGTCCGGACTCACCCGCCGCCGCGCGCTCGGCGCCGCGGCCGCGCTCACCTCGGCCGTGGCCGTCACCGCCGCCGTCACCACCCCGGCCTCGGCCACCGGGCAGGGCCACGGCCACGACCCGTCGGCCGGCCCGGCGGCCGGCCACGACCACGGCGCGCCCGCGCCGTTCGACGAGGTCTACCGGGGCCGCCGCATACAGGGCCGGCCGGCCGACGGGGGCGGGCACCACGGCGCCCACCACGGCGCCGGATACGCCGTGTTCGTCGACGGAGCCGAGCTGCACGTGATGCGCAACGCCGACGGCACCTGGATCAGCGTGGTCAGCCACTACGACCCGGTGCCCACGCCGCGGGCCGCCGCCCGGGCCGCGGTCGACGAGCTCCAGGGCGCCCGGTTGCTGCCGTTCCCCGCCAACTGACCGCCATACCGGCCGCAGTGGCCCCGCACGAGCTGTGCGGGCCCTCCGCCGCACAGGCTCCGCACGGGCCGCGCCCGTCCACCCCGTCCGCCCCCTCCGCACCTCGGGAGCACCGCACATGACCGTCCGCAAGAACCAGGCGACCCTGACCGCCGACGAGAAGCGCCGCTTCGTCGCGGCCGTCCTGGAGCTCAAGCGCAGCGGCCGTTACGACGCCTTCGTCACGACGCACAACGCCTTCATCATGGGCGACACCGACAACGGCGAGCGCACCGGCCACCGTTCGCCGTCGTTCCTGCCGTGGCACCGCAGATTCCTGCTGGAGTTCGAGCGGGCGCTCCAGTCCGTCGACGCCTCCGTGGCGCTGCCCTACTGGGACTGGACCACCGACCGCTCCACCCGTTCCTCCCTGTGGGCACCGGACTTCCTCGGCGGCACCGGGCGCAGTCTCGACGGGCGGGTGATGGACGGCCCGTTCGCCGCCGCCACCGGCAACTGGCCCGTGTCCGTGCGGGTGGACGGCCGTACGTACCTGCGGCGGGCGCTCGGCGCCGGGGTGCGGGAGCTGCCTACCGGGTCCGAGGTGGAGTCGGTGCTGGCGATGGCGACGTACGACAGCGCGCCGTGGAACAGCGCTTCGAACGGGTTCCGCAACCACCTGGAGGGCTGGCGGGGCGTCAACCTGCACAACCGGGTCCACGTCTGGGTGGGCGGCCAGATGGGCACCGGGGTCTCCCCCAACGACCCGGTGTTCTGGCTCCATCACGCCTTCGTCGACAAGCTCTGGGCCCGGTGGCAGCGCCGGCACCCGGGCGTCGGCTACGCCCCGGCCGCCGGGACGCCGGACGTCGTCGACCTGCACGAGACGATGAAGCCCTGGAACGACACGACCCCGGCCGACCTGCTCGACCACACCCCGCACTACACCTTCGACACCGACTGACGCGCGAGGGCGGGGGGTTGGGCCGCGGCAGCTCGGGTACCCGCCCGGGACCACACACGAGACGAAGGAGGGGACGACCCATGTCACAGGTCGAGGAATCCATCGAGGTCGACGTGCCGGTGCACACCGCGTACAACCAGTGGACGCAGTTCGAGACGTTCCCCGAGTTCATGAGCGGCGTGGAGCGCATCGAACAGCGCACCGACACCCTGACGCACTGGGTGACCAGCGTGAACGGGGTGCACCGCGAGTTCGACGCGGAGATCACCGAGCAGATCCCGGACGAGCGGGTCGCGTGGACCACGGTCTCCGGCGACGCCCGTCAGGCCGGCGTGGTGACGTTCCACCGGCTCGACGACGCCCACACCAAGGTGATGCTGCAGATGCAGTTCCAGCCGGAGGGCGTCACCGAGTCCGTCGGCGACAAGCTCGGCTTCGTGAAGCGGCAGACCAAGGGCGACCTGGAGCGCTTCAAGAAGTTCATCGAGTCCCGCGGCAGCGAGACGGGCGGCTGGCGCGGCGCCGTGATCTGACCGGCGCCGCGGGTCACCCGGCGGCCGCCGTGCGGCACTCCGGGTGGCCCCAGCCCTGGTCGTTCTTGGCGATCGGCTCGCCCGCCGCGTACGCGCGGCCGCACACACAACGGCCGGGGAACTTGGCCTTGATGGTCCGCGCCGACGCCCCGCCGCCGCGCTGGCGGGCCGACGCCGCCTTGGCGGGGCGTCGCCTCGCGGCGCTCGCGGCCGGGGTGTCCGGTGACGCCGGCGGCTCCGGGGAGCCGAGGTCGCTGCCCGCGGCCTCCTGCACCCGGGCCGCCTGGCTGGCGGCGCGGTCGGCGAAGTCGTTGAGCCGGTCGCCGTCGACCTGGTGGGCCGGCACGTAGCGGAAGTCGACGGAACGGCCCTGGAGCAGCTCGTCGATGCGCACCACCAGCTCCTGGTTGGCGACCGGCTTGCCGCCGGAGGTCCGCCACCCGTTGCGCTTCCAGCCGGGCAGCCAGGTCGTGACGGCCTTCATGGCGTACTGGGAGTCCATCCGGACCTCCAGCGGCACGGCCGGGTCGGTGGCCGCCAGCAGGCGTTCCAGCGCGGTCAGTTCGGCCACGTTGTTGGTGGTCCGGCCGAGCGGCCCCGCCTCCCAGCGGTCCGGCGTCTCGGCGTCGTCGGCGACGACCCAGGCCCAGCCGGCCGGTCCGGGATTGCCCTTCGACGCCCCGTCGCAGGCGGCCACAACACGTTCAACCATGCGCACGATCATGCCATGGCCGGGCGGGTGCCCGGCCGTGCGGAGCGGGCCCGGCCGGCCCCGAACCACGAGCGGGGCCGGCCGGGCCTTGTGCGTGCCGGCCTCGGTGAACCGCTGTCGCGGGGCCGTCGCTAGGAGACCTCGGTCATCTGCGGCTTCTCGCCGGCCGCGGCCGTGACGTCGATCACCGAGAAGCTCGCGCCCTGCGGGTCGCTCAGGGCGGCGAACCGCCCGAAGGGGCTGTCCACCGGCCCGAACCGCAGCACACCGCCGAGTTCGGTGGCGCGGGCGACGGCGTCGTCGACGTCCGCGACGGTGAAGTACACGTTGACGTACGGCGGCACCTCCGGCGGGAACTCCTCGGTCATCGCCATCCGGCCGAGCACGCTGTCCTCGCCCAGATCGTAGATCCGGAAGTCCATGGCCTCGTCCTCGATCCGCTTGGTGCGGTACGGGAAGACGGCCGGGAAGAAGGCGTCCGCCTTCTCGGGCTCGCGGGTGAAGACCTCGGCCCAGCAGTAGGCGCCGGGCACCGCGGTCGCCTCGAAGCCCTCGTGCCGGCCGCCCTGCCAGATCCCGAAGACGACGCCGCCGGGGTCGCGGGCCAGGCACATGGTGCCGAAGTCACCGACCTGCATCGGCTCCATCAGCACCTCGCCGCCGTTCTCGCGGATCTTCGCCGCGGTGGCGGCGGCGTCCGGCGACGCGAGGTACAGGCACCACTGCGACTGCCCCTCCTGGCCGTCCTGCCCCGGCATCGGCGGGACGACCGCTGCGACGGCCTTGCCGTCGGCGTAGGCCTGGGTGTAGTTCCCGTACTCCGACGTCGACTCCCCGAAGGTCCAGCCCAGCACCTCACCGTAGAAGCGCTTGGCGCCCTCAAGGTCGGTGAACATCGCGTCGGCCCAGCACGGGGTTCCCTCTGGTTGCACGGCCATGGCGGCGGCCCTTCCACTGAGACGGGTGGTCCCCTTCCTCACGCTAGCCACGCCCGCCCGGGACCGCGCGCCGAGCGCCGCGGGCCGCCGCGGACGCGGGGGCGCCGCCGCCGGGCCGGGACCGCCGGACGGCTGCGGCGTACGGCGAAATCCGTTCGACAGCGCGGGAGTTGCCGGGCTGCAATGGGCCGGATGAGTGTCGTGAGGATGCGTCCCGACGAGATCGACCTGGACGCCGGCCTGGTGCGCCGGCTGGTCGCCGCGCAGTTCCCGCACTGGGCGTCCCTGCCGGTGGCGCGGGTGACGTCGTCGGGCACCGAGAACGCGATGTTCCGCCTCGGCGACGACAAGGTCGTCCGGCTGCCCCGGCACCCCGGCGCGGTCGACGGCGTGGCCCGCGAACGGCACTGGCTGGCCCGGCTGGGGCCCCTGCTCCCCGTGCCCACGCCGGCACCGCTCGCCCTCGGGGAGCCGGGCGAGGGGTTCCCGTGGCCCTGGTGCGTCTACCGCTGGCTGGACGGCCGCAACCCGGTCGCGGGCGCGCTGGAACGCCCCGAGGAGCTGGCCGCCGACCTCGGGGCGTTCGTGGCCGCGCTGCGGCGGCTCGACCCGGGCGGGGGTCCGGCGAACCACCGGGGTGTACCGCTCGCGCAGCGGGACGGCGACACCCGGGCGGCCCTCGAGCAGCTTGCGGGCCGGGTCGACACCGACGCGGTGACCGCCCGCTGGGAGGAGGCGCTGCGGGCGCCCGGGCACACCGGCGCGCCGGTGTGGGCCCACGCCGACCTCTCCCCCGGCAACGTCCTCGTCGCCGGGGGCCGGCTCGCGGCGGTCCTGGACTTCGGGTGCGTGGGCGTCGGGGATCCGGCCGTCGACCTGATCGCGGCGTGGAACCTGCTGCCCGCGTCGGCACGCGGCACCTTCCGGGCGGCGGTCGGCGCGGACGACGCCGAGTGGGCCCGGGGCCGGGGCTGGGCCCTGTCGATCTCCCTGATCCAGCTGCCGTTCTACGGGAAGACCAATCCGCCGCTGGCGGCCAACTCCCGGCACGTGATCAGCGAGATCCTGGCCGAGCCCCGGTGAGGGGGAAGCGCCGCGGGGGCGGTCACTCGCCGTCGTAGGCCCGCTGGAGGGCGGCGATGTCCAGCTTGCCCATCTTCATCATGGCGTTCATGGCGCGGGTGGCCTTCTCCCGGTCGGGTCCTGCGATCATCTCGCTGAGGACCTTCGGGGTGACCTGCCAGGACACGCCGAAGCGGTCCTTGAGCCAGCCGCAGGGGCCGGGCTTCCCGCCGCCCTCGGTGAGCTTGCTCCAGTAGTAGTCGATCTCCTCCTGGTCGTCGCAGTCGATCTGGAAGGAGACGGCCTCGTTGAACGTGAACTGGGGGCCGCCGTTGAGCGCCACGAACCGCTGGCCGTTGGCCGTGAAGTCGACCGTCAGGACGGTCCCGGCGGGCCGGGGGGCGCCCTCGGTGTAGTACGTCGTGGTGCCGGTGCTGGAGTTCTTGAAGACCGAGACGTAGAACTGCGCGGCCTCCTCGGCCTGGGTGTCGAACCAGAGACACGTGGTGAAGCCGTCGGCGGTCATGGGCTGCCTCCTGGGTGCGGGACGCGGAACGCGGTCATCTGTGTCGACCGTTCCCGGCGGCGGAACTCATCGGTCGGACGCCGGTCGCTTCCGGGGTCGCCCGGCCGGGGCGGCCGCTCTGCCGTCGGCGAATCTGCTGATGGCAGGGAAAGCCCCGCGGCGGCCGGGTCCGGGCCGAGAGTGGGGCGCACGGCGACCACCCGCCGTGTCCGACCCGCGATCCGAGGAGTTCTCATGTCCCCACGCTCCGCCGGCCCGGCGCCGGCCGCGCTGCCCCGCGCCGAGGAGGGCGACACGCCGCCCACCCGGTTCGACGACCAGCTCGCCGCCCAGCTCCTGGGCCAGCGCATCGTGCTGCTGGGCACCCAGGTCGACGAGGTCTCCGCCAACCGGGTCTGCGCCCAGCTGCTGATCCTGTCGGCGGAGGACCCGCGCACCGACATCAGCCTGTACGTCAACAGCCCGGGCGGCTCGGTCCACGCGGGCCTGGCCATCTACGACACCATGCAGCTCATCCCCAACGACGTCTCCACCCTCGCCATGGGCTTCGCCGCGAGCATGGGCCAGTTCCTGCTGAGCGTCGGCACGCCCGGCAAGCGCTACGCGCTCCCCCACGCGCGGATCATGATGCACCAGCCGTCGGCGGGGATCGGCGGCACCACCGCGGACATCGAGATCCAGGCGGAGAACCTGGAGTTCACCAAGCGGACCATCGAGCGCATCACCGCGGAGCACACCGGGCAGAGCCCGGAGACCATCGCCCGCGACGGCGACCGCGACCGCTGGTTCACGGCCGAGGAGGCCAAGGAGTACGGCATGGTGGACCACGTCGTCACGTCGCTCGCCGACGTGCGCCCGGCGGCCACCCGACGACGGACGGGGCTGTGACATGGGGAGCTACACGATCCCGAACGTCATCGAGCGCACCCCGCAGGGCGAGCGGTCCTTCGACGTGTTCAGCCGGCTGCTGAACGAGCGCATCATCTTCCTCGGCACCGACATCGACGACGGCGTCGCCAACGTGGTGATCGCCCAGCTCCTGCACCTGGAGTCGGCGGCGCCGGAGCACGAGATCGCGATCTACATCAACTCGCCCGGCGGCTCGTTCACTTCGCTCATGGCGATCTACGACACGATGACGTTCGTGCAGGCGCCGATCTCCACGTTCTGCGTCGGGCAGGCGGCCTCGACGGCGGCCGTGCTGCTGGCCGGCGGTGATCCCGGGCGGCGGTTCGTGCTGGAGCACGCGCGCGTGCTGCTGGGCCAGCCCGCCAGCGGCGGCAGCCGGGGCACGGTCGCCGACCTCTCCCTGCAGGCCAAGGAGATGGTGCGGATCCGCGCGCAGGTCGAGGAGGTGCTGTCCCGGCACACCCACCACGACGTGGCGACGCTGCGCGCCGACATGGACCGCGACAAGGTGTTCACCGCGCACGAGGCCGTCGCCTACGGGCTGGCCGACGAGGTGCTGAGCCGGCGCCTGGTGACGGTCTGATCCACCGGCCCGCCGGGAGACGCGACCGGCCGCCCGGCTCCGCTGCCGGGCGGCCGTACGGAGACACCCCTAGGCGGCCAGGCAGAGCCCGCCGTGCGGGGTCCGGGTCGCGGTGCGGCCGTGGGCCGGGCGGCGGGCGAGGTCGCCCTGCACCCGGGTGAGCAGGTCGGAGAGGCTGAGGCCGAGGGCGTGCGCGGCGGCGGCGAGGACCTCCGAGGATGCCTCCTTGCGGCCGCGCTCGACCTCCGAGAGGTAGGGCATGGAGATCCGGGCCGCGTCGGCGACGTCCTTCAGGGTGCGCTCCTGGGCCTGGCGCTCACGGCGCAGGGCGTCTCCCACCAGGTCGCGCCACAGGGGCTCCCTGGGCGGGGGTGGGCTGGTCTGCGGGCGCTCGGCAGGTCGGCGCAGCGGGATCACTCGGGCTTCGTCGGTCGCTCGGTCGGTCACCCCTTCAGCCTAGGAGCGCTCACCGTGAGGGGAAGCCCCCGACATTCCGCCCTCGGTGGAACCGGACGAATCGCCCGCCGTGGCCGGGTCGGCCACCGCGCCGGCCGTCTGCTTCGCGGTGGCGCCGTCGAGGGCGCCGCGGTCGCCGATGCGGAGCAGCGCGCGCACCCGCTTGCCGACCGGGACCCGCTCCGCGCTCACCTCGGCCGCCAGGGCGTGCACGATCTCCAAACCGTGCCGCCCGATCCGCCGCGGGTCCCTGGGGTAGCGCATGGGCAGGGCGTCGCTGCTGTCGTACACGGACACCGTGAGGGTGCTGTCGGTGCCCTCCAGCTCCAGGATGTACGGACCGTTGCTGTGCCGGTCGGCGTTGGTGACGAGTTCGCTGACGACGAGCATGACCTCGCCGCCCGTGCGGTCGTCGATGCCGGCGCACCACTCCTGCCGGAGCTGCTCGACGAAGCGCGCCGCGAAGGCGCGGGCTTCGGCGATGCAGCCGGGCTCACCCGTGTAGTGCGCGGCCCGCCGCAAGGGTTCCACGGGCACGTCGAAACCAGTCGGTATCACTGCCCCGTCCAGTTGCTCGGTCATGCTGTTCTCTCTGGGAGGCCTCACTGGCCGGATGCTGTTGCACCTGCTCTCGTACCCCGTGCCGCGGATTGCACTCCCGTGCACTCGGCGTGCCCTGCGTCACCCTCTTCGGGAGACGCAGGGCACCCGGCGGGACGTACCGTACGGCCCGGTCAGGAAGCCGGTGGCAGCAGGGCGGAGGAACCCGGGGCCTCGGGGGCCGACTGGGGTGAGCTGCCGCCGGCCGACGGGGGTTCCAGGGGCGGGGAGACGCTGGAGTCGCCGGGCTTTGGCTCGCTCGACGACGAGCCCGGCGGCGGCGGGGGCTCGGGCGGCGAGGGCGGCGAGGGCGGCTTGCTGCTCGGGGACGACGAGGACGAGCCGGGCGAGGTGGACCCGGACGTCGAGGGACTGCTGCTGGACGAGGACGGCCCGCTCGACTTGCCGGACGGGGAGACGCTCACGACGGGCGACGGGTGCGCCGGGGGCGGCGCGGGCCGGTCGTGGCCCCCGGTGTCCCCGCGCGGCCGGGCGATCCAGCCGTGGTGCTCGGGGTCGTAGAGCACGAAGACGTCGACGGTCTTGGGCGCGGGGGTCACGACGACGACGTTCGCGGGGCTGTACGAGGGCCAGGAGTCGCCGGTGGGTTTCGGGGTGGTGCTCTGCGGCACGGGCCGGGTCAGCGGGTTGCCGCAGGCGCAGCGCACGCGGGGCAGGCCGCGGGCGTCGACGAGGACGGCGGTGCCGGCCTGGAGGACGGCCTGGTAGCTGGTGGCGGCGCCGTCGCGGTAGCCGTGGTTGGTGACGCGGGTGTCCATGCGGAGCTGTACGGGGGTGAGGCCGCGCAGGTAGGCGGGGACGCCGGAGGGCGTGACACCGGCCACGGAGGCGAACGCCCTGTTCTTCGTCGCGTCGGCGCCGAGCGAGCGGATCTGCTTCTCGACGTCGCAGCTCGACAGGTGGCGGGTGCCGCCGTAGAGGCCGGCGGAGCCGCCGTCGACGCCCCGGACCGCGTTGGTGGGGGCGGTCGCCGCGGTCGGCGGGACGGAGACGGGCGCGGTGGAACTGTCCTCGGCGGTGGACTCGGTGAACGGGTCCGGTCCGGTCTTGCCCGCGGCCTGGAGGAAGACCTCGCCGCCGCCGCTGCCCGAGCCGCCGCCGGAGCGGCCGAGGACCAGGGCCGCCGCGACCGCGGCGACCACGACGGCGGTCAGCAGGGCGATGCGGGGCGCGGATCTCCACCACGGCCTGCGCGGTGGCGGGGCGCCGCCGGTGGCACCGCCCGGGAAGCCGCCGGGCGGCTGGGAGGGCGGGCCCGGAGGCGGCTGGGAGGGGCCCGACAGGGGCCCCGAGGGTGGTCCGGTGGGGCGGCCGGAGAACGGCCCTTCGGCGCTCACGACTTCTCCCGGCGTGGTCTCCTGCGGGAGAGTCCCGAGGACGCTCCGGGGGATTCACCCGCCTGCGTTCCGCATCACTCCATTGTGTGCTCCGGTGGAGCGGTGCCCGCAAGCGGGCGGGGCGCCCGGACGCCTCTCCCGGCGGGCGGGCCGGTCCGGTGCTGCCTAGCGTGGCTGGCGTGAGTCACCCCCGCTCCCCCGCACGGGCGGCCGCACGGCCCGCCGCCCGCCACGGCTGGGTCCACGCCCTCGTCACCGTCCTGGCCGCTCTGCTCGCCATGCTCGTGGTGGCCGCGCTCGGGCTGTGGGCGGCCGGCGCGGCCGACCTGCCGGACGGCGCCTTCCCGCGCGTGGTGGCGGCGACCGTCGTCACGTCCGTCGGCGGGAGCGTCTCCCTGTCCGGGAGCGCGGGCGAACTGGCGGGCAGCAGGGGCGAGCTGACGGTGATCCCGCTGTCCGTGACGCTCACGGGGGCGCTGGTGCTGGCCGCCGGCTTCCTGCGCCCGCTGCGTCACCGGGCGGTCGCCGGCGCGGGAGAGCTGGCCGGGTGGGCGCTGCGCGTCGCCGTGCTGTGGCTGCTCGGCCTGCTGGCCCTCGCCCTGGCGGCGCGGCAGACGTTCGCGGTGTCCCTGGGCCGCAGCGAGCTCGACGACCTCGGCGAGCTGTTCGGCGTCAGCCCGCGGGTCGGCTTCACCACGGACGTGCCGCTGAGCCTGTTTTTCGGGCTGGTGTGGCTCGCCGGGGTGCTCGTGCTGGCGCTGCTGGTGGCGCCCGGGGCCCCGCTGCCGGGGCGGCTGCTGCGGTTCCGGCAGACGGTGCGTCCGGCCGCGTACGCGATGGTGGCGCTGCTGCTGGCGTACGTCGCGCTGGGCGTCGTCGTCGGCGTCGTCGTGCTCTGCACCCGCGGGCATCCCGCGCAGACACTGGCGGTGATCCTGCTGGGCCTGCCGAACCTGGTGTGGCTCGCGCTCACCCTGGGGCTGGGCGCCACCTGGGAGGGGCGGGTGGACGGCCCGTTCGGGCTGCCGATGCCGCACGTGCTGGACGAGGTGCTGCGCGGCTCGGACACCGCCACCCTGAACCTGCGCACGCTCGCCGAGCACGACGGCCGGGCGTGGTGGCTCCTGGTGGTCGCGGCGGTGCTGGTGCTGACCGCCGCGTTCCTGATGGCGTCCCGCTCGCCGGAGCGGACCCGGCTGTGGCAGCACGCGTTGCACATGGCGGTGGGGCTGGTGCTGACCGTCCTGGCGGTCTGCCTGCTGGGCCGGCTGTCCGCGCACTTCGGCCTGTCGGTGCTCGGCCTCGGCGACCTGGGCGGCGGCCTGTCCGGACGGCTCTTCCTGCGGCCGCACCTGTGGACCGCCCTGGGCCTGGCCGCCCTGTGGGGGCTCGTCACGGGCTGCCTGGGCGGCCTGCTGGCACGCGGGGTCCGGCGCGGGCGGCGGCCGGACGCACCCGGTCAGGGGTAGCGGCCGACGACCGGCTGCGCCCAGCGCGGCGGGGGTCTCGGACCGTCCCGGGGCACGGGCCGGCCGGCCGGTTCGGTGAGGGGGTGGCGCCGGGCCCGGTCGCCGCGCCCGGCGGCCCGCAGCTCGGCGACGAAGGCCAGGCAGGTCTCGTGGCGGGCCTCGGGGTTCTTGGCCAGGGCCCGGCCGAACACCGCGTCGATCCCGGCGGGCAGTCCGGGCCGGGACGCGGTGGGCGGGGGCGGGTCGTCGTACTGGTGGGCCCACAGCAGGGCCATGTCGTCGTCGCGGCGGAACGGCGGGTGGCCGGTGAGGCACTCGTGGACCACGCAGGCGAAGCCGTACACGTCGCACCGCGCGTCGACCGGCTTGCCGGAGATCTGCTCCGGGGCGACGTAGTCGAGGGTGCCGACGAACTGGCCGACCGTGGTGAAGCCGGTCAGCGACAGGGACTTCTTCGTCAGGCCGAAGTCGGTGAGGTAGACGTGCTCGGGGTGGTCGCTGTCGGTGCCGCGCGCGACGAGGATGTTGCCGGGCTTGACGTCCCGGTGGACCAGGCCGTGCTCGTGGGCCGCGTCCAGTGCGGAGGCGACCTGGGCGGCGATGCGCACCGCCGTGGGCAGCGGCAGCGGGCCCTGGCGGTCCAGGAGGTGGCGCAGGTCGCTGCCCTCGACGTAGCGCATGGCGATGTAGAGCACCCCGTCGGTCTCGCCCGCCTCGAAGATCGGCACGATGTGCGGGTGGTCGATCGCGGCGGCCACCCGGGACTCGTGGGTGAAGCGCCGGCGGAAGGTGTCGTTGCGGGCGAGTTCGGGGGCGAGCAGCTTCAGCGCGACGGTGCGGTCCAGGCGCAGGTCGCGGGCCCGGTAGACCACGGCCATGCCGCCGCGGCCCAGTTCGCCCTCGATGCGGTAGCCCGCGACCTGCCGGCCGACCAGCTCGGAGGGCCGCCCGGAGAACAGGTCGGACTCGTGGCCCATCAGGGCCCCTCGGCGCGATCGGCCGTCGCGAGCCGGGCGGCCCGCCGGCGTGCCCCTGCCGCCGCCCGGTCCCCGCCGCGCGCGGTCACGGTTCCGCGTCCGGGGTGACGACGCGGGTGGGGGCGTAGCCCGGGGCGGCGGGGCGTTCGCCGGGCTCCTCGTCGGTGGCGTATGTGCTCAGCGCGGTGCCGTCGCCGTACGCCCAGCGGCCCTGGACGGCGTCGTAGAGCCAGACGGACTCGCCGTCGACGACCACGCCGATCCGCACGCCCTGGGTGCGGCGGCGGAAGTCCTCCCCGTCGAGGGTGCCGCGGGCGGCCTCCTCGACGGCGGCCCGGTAGCGGGCGAGGGCCTGTTCGGCGCGGGCGAGCAGCGGGCGCGGGTCCTCGGTGGCGGTGAGCGGACCGCCGGGGGCGGGCGGGTCCTGCGGTACGGCGATCAGGTGGCGGCCGTCGACCCAGGCGGACCAGCCGTTGGAGCACAGCACCTGGGCCCAGTCGCCGCGCCGCTGGAGGAGCTGGACCGGCAGCAGCGCGTCGAGGGGCACCGTGGGCCGGGCGGGGTCGGGTGCCTCCCAGGCGGGCATGCCGCGTCCGGGCACGACGTGCGTCGGCCGGAATCCGGGGGTCGGCAGCGTCATGGGGGCGGCCTACTTCCGCATGATCGCGGGTTCGTGGCGGCGCAGCAGCCGGGAGACGAGGAAGCCGAACAGCAGGGAGAGCACCACGAGCATCCCGACGTCGAGCAGCCAGATCGCCGCCCGGTGCTCGAACAGGGGGTCGTCGGTCAGCTTGCCGGGCACGATCCGGGCGAGGCCGAGGGTGCCGGCCATGGCGCCGAGCGCCCACCGGGCGGGCACCAGCCAGGAGAGCTGCTCCAGGACGAGCACGCCGTGCAGCTTCAACAGGGCGCCGCAGAAGACCACTTGGACGATGGCGAGCAGCACCAGCAGCGGCATGGTGACCTCCTCCTTGGTCACCAGCGCCGACACCACCAGGCCGAGCATCATCGCCGTGAACGCCAGCAGGGCGACGGCGACGGTGATCTCGACGAGCGGGGGCATCAACACGCCCTTGCCGCCGGGGGCGTCGAGGTCGACGCCGAGCAGGGCGACCAGGGTGAGGACGACGGCCTGCGCCACCGTGACCGTGCCGAGCACCACCACCTTCGACAGCAGGTACGCCGACCGGGACAGGCCCACGGCGCGCTCCCGCCGGTAGATGACGCGCTCCTTCACCAGCTCGCGCACGGCGTTGGCGGCTCCGGTCAGGACGCCGCCGACGCACAGGATCAGCAGGGCGTTCATCACGCTCTCGCGGGTGAGCGCGCTGCCGGCGAGGGCGCGGGCCATCGCGCCCATCACGAACGGCAGGGCGATCATGATGACGAGGAAGGTGCGGTCGGCGCTCAGGGCGGAGGCGTAGCGGCGCACGAGCGTGCCGAGCTGGGCGCCCCGGCTGCGCGGGCGCGGCGGCGGCAGCATGATCACCGGGCCCTCGCGGGGCAGCGGCGGCTGGGCGCTGGCGTCGACGACGTACTGCCGGCGCAGCGGCGAGGCGCGGTACTCCCCGGCCCAGTCCCGGTCCTGGTCGCGCTCGAACGCCTCGAACGCCTCGGGCCAGTGCGCGTACCCGAAGAAGCTCAGGGCGTCCTCGGGCGGGCCGTAGTAGGCGGTGCGGCCGCCGGGTGCGAGGACCAGCAGGCGGTCGCACACGTCGAGGCTGAGGACGCTGTGGGTGACCACGATGACGGTGCGTCCGTCGTCGGCGAGGCCGCGCAGCATGTGCATCACCGAGCGGTCCATCCCCGGGTCGAGGCCGGAGGTCGGCTCGTCGAGGAAGAGCAGCGAGGGCTTGGTGAGCAGTTCGAGGGCGACGCTGACGCGCTTGCGCTGGCCGCCGGAGAGGCTGTGCACGGGCTGGTCGGCGCGCTGCTCGAGGCCCAGTTCGCGGATGACCTCCTCGACCCGCGCCCGGCGTTCGGCTTTGGCGGTGTCCTGCGGGAAGCGCAGTTCGGCGGCGTAGCCGAGGGCGGCGCGCACGGTGAGCTGGGCGTGCAGGATGTCGTCCTGCGGGACCAGTCCGATGCGCTGGCGCAGCTCGGCGTAGTCGCGGTAGAGGTCGCGGCCGTCGTAGACGACGGTGCCGTGGTCGGCGGGGCGCTGTCCGGTGAGGGCGCCCAGCAGGGTCGACTTGCCGGCGCCGCTCGGCCCGACCACGGCGAGCAGGCACTTCTCGCCCACGGGGAAGGACACGTGGTCGAGGAGGGTCTTGCGGCCGCGGTCGACGGCGACGGTGAGGTCCTGCACGTCCAGGGACACCTCGCCGGTGTCGACGTACTCCTGGAGGGTGTCGCCGACCAGGCAGAACGCGGAATGGCCGATGCCGACGACGTCGCCGGCGCGGACCGGGGCGCGTTCGACCGGGCTGCCGTTGAGGTAGGTGCCGTTGTGGCTGCCCAGGTCGACGATCTCGTAGGTGCCGTCGGCCCCGGCGCGCAGTTCGGCGTGGCGGCGCGAGACCACGAGGTCGTCGATGACGAGGTCGTTGCCGGCGGCCCGGCCGATGCGCACGGTGCGGGCGGGCAGCGGCCGTACGGTGGTCGGCTGCCGGAAGGTGCCGGTCAGCTCGGGCATCGAGACGGCCGAGGGGCGTTCGGGGGGCAGCGAAGTCCGGCCGAGGAGCGTGGCGCGGGGGCCGTCGCCCGGGCTGCCGAAGCGGATCTCGCAGCCGGGTCCGACGTACCGCTCGTCGACGCGCCGGCCGTCGGCGTAGGTGCCGTTGGTGCTGTGCTCGTCCTGCAGCGTCCAGTGGTCGCCGTCGGGGCGCAGCACGGCGTGGTGCCAGGAGACGCGGGCGTCGTCGAGGACGACGTCGCTGAGCGGGTCACGGCCCACGTGGTAGGCGTGGTCCGGGATCATCACCGTGGAGCCCGACTCGGTCTCCAGGACGAGTTCGGGCGCCGTCGAGGCGACCGGCCGCTCCGCCATGCCGGAATTCTATCGATTCGTACGTCCGTGCGCCTTCCGGCGGCGGCGGGGCGACGGACGGCCGGCGACCGGTCAGCGGGCGGTCGGCGGCCGCGTCGCCGGGGTCAGGCGACCGGTACGACCAGCGCCGGGAGGGTGCGCTGCATGCGCAGCGCGTCGACCGACTCGGCGAGCAGCTCGTACTCGGTGGTGTCGTCGCTGGCGGCGATCCGCACCAGGCGCCCGCCGGCGAGCTCGTCGGCCACCAGCTCCTGCCGGGCCACGTCCGCGCACCAGGCCCGCAGGACGCCCGGCACGTCGGGAACCGTGTCCGCGACCGGCACCAGGGCGTACGGGGGGATGTGCTCGCTGTCCGGGCTGGGGTCGAGCCGTTCGGCGATCCAGGAGGCCCGGTCCCGCAGCCACCACAGGGCGAGGGCGAGCGTCGGCGCCCGGTAGGTGCCGAGCGGTACGCCGATACGGCGTCCGTCGCACCAGCCGTACGCGGTGACATGGCACAGGAATTCGTCGTGCACGTCTCACTCCCCCGTCCGTCGTCTGCCGGCTGGGCCTCGCTTTCCGTGCGGCTCCCGAGGCTGAACTGCCCCTACAGCCGAGTATGTTCACGACTGAAACACTGTCACCACGCTTTTCCGGCCAGTCTGTTGGCATATTCCGGGCCGCCGCTGGCCGAAATCCGCCACCCCCGCGCGACGGCCATGACCTGTGGGGTAATCGACCCCGTCGCGGCCCGGCGGGCACAGTGGTCGCACCGGGTCGGGAACGACTCCGAACCGGTTCCCGACCAGCAGCGACGACCTCACAGGGGGCTGATTCCCATGTCCGCGACCGACCGCCACGACACCGACCACCGCACGGACGCGGACCGCTACGAGGAAGCCGTCGGCCGCTACTTCGAGGCGTGGAACGCCCGCGAGCCTCAGGCCCTCGCCCGGGCCGTGGCGGCCGCCTGGGCCGTCGACGGGACCTACACCGACCCGCTGGCCGACGTCCGGGGGCACGAGCAGATCGGCGCGGCCGTCTCGGCCGCACACGCCGCCTTCCCGGGGTTCGTCTTCCGGCTCAGCGGGGCGGTCGACGGGCACCACGACACCGCGCGGTTCTCCTGGGAGCTGGTGAGCGAGGCCGACGGCGGCGCGCCGGTCGCCGGGTCCGATGTGATCACCCTGGACGGCGAGGGCCGCATCACGTCCGTCCTCGGCTTCCTCGACCGGGTGCCCGCGACGGGCTGAGCGCCCCACGACGCTCGCGGGGGCCCGCACGGGGCGGGCCCCCGCGAGCGGAGGACGGGGGCGCGGGCGACCGGACGGTGCCCGCGCCGCGGCCGGTCAGCCGTTGATCACCGCGTCGATCCGGGCGAGCTCCTCCGGCTCGAAGTCCAGGTTGGCCAGGGCGCCCACGCTGTCCTCGAGCTGGCGGGCGCTGCTCGCGCCGACCAGCGCGGAGGTGACCCGGCCGCCGCGCAGCACCCAGGCCAGGGCGAGCTGGGCCAGCGACTGGCCGCGGGCCTTGGCGAGGTCGTCCAGGGCGCGGAGCCTGGCCACCAGGTCCTCGGTCAGGGCGTCCGAGTTCAGGAACGGGCTGTCGCTCGCCGCGCGCGAGTCCTCGGGGATGCCGTCGAGGTAGCGGGCGGTGAGCACGCCCTGCTCCAGCGGGGAGTAGGCGATGGAGCCGACCCGCAGCTCGTCGAGGGTGTCGAGCAGGCCCTCGGTCTCGGGGCGGCGGTCGAGCATCGAGTAGCGCGGCTGGTGGATGAGCAGCGGGGTGCCCAGCTCGCCGAGGATGCGGGCGGCCTCCCTGGTCTGCTCGGCCGAGTAGTTGGAGACGCCGACGTAGAGGGCCTTGCCCTGCTGCACCGCCGAGTGCAGGGCGCCCATGGTCTCCTCCAGGGGCGTCTCGGGGTCGGGGCGGTGCGAGTAGAAGACGTCCACGTAGTCCAGGCCCAGCCGCTTCAGGCTCTGGTCCAGCGAGGACAGCACGTACTTGCGCGAGCCCCACTCGCCGTACGGGCCGGGCCACATCAGGTAGCCGGCCTTGGTGGAGATCACCAGCTCGTCGCGGTGGCGCGCGAAGTCGGTCTGCAGGAACCCGCCCAGCGCGGACTCGGCGGCGCCGGGCGGCGGGCCGTAGTTGTTCGCCAGGTCGAAGTGGGTGATGCCGAGATCGAAGGCGCGGCGCAGGATGGCCCGCTGGGTCTCGGCAGGGCGGTCCGGGCCGAAGTTGTGCCACAGGCCGAGCGACAGCGCGGGGAGCTTCAGGCCACTGCGCCCGGTGCGCCGGTAGGGCATGTCCGCGTAACGGTCGGGGTGTGGGGTGTACAACGCGACTCCATGGCTCTTCGGGGAGGGGTGGGACTGCCTACCCACTCTCGCGCGGCCTGCGGGCAGTGGTCCAACAGAAGAATCCGATGGAATTCAGCGGATAGGCTTCTCAATCATGGAACTGCGCCACCTCCAGCACTTCGTCGCGGTCGCCGAGGACCAGCACTTCACCCGGGCCGCCGAACGCCTGATGGTCTCCCAGTCGGGCCTGTCGGCGTCGATCCGCGCGCTCGAGCGGGAGCTGCGGGCGCCGCTGTTCGTGCGCACCACCCGCCGGGTGACGCTGACGGAGGCGGGGCGGGCGCTGCTCGGCGAGGCCGAGCGCATCCTGGCGCAGGTGCGCGCGGCGCACGAGGCGGTGGCCGCGGTGCAGGGCGTGCTGCGCGGGACGCTCGCGCTCGGCACCGAGCAGTGCATCGCGGGCGTGCACGTGGCGGGCCTGCTGGCCGCGTTCCGCCGGCGCCACCCGGACGTGGAGATCCGGCTGCGCCAGTACGGCTCGGGCACGCTCGCCGAGGAGGTCGCGGCCGGGCGCCTGGACCTGGCCTTCGCCTACCGCACCCAGGCCGACACCGACCAGTTGCGTTCGGCGTCGCTGACCACCGAGCCGATGTACGTGCTGTGCCACCCCGAGCACCACCTCGCGGGGGCGGCGGCGCTCACGCCGGAGGACATCGCCGGGGAGGTGTTCGTCGACTTCCACCCGGACTTCGGGCCGCGCCGCGCCACCGACGCGGCGTTCGCCGAGACGGGCGTACGGCGCACCGTCGCCCTGGAGGTCAACGACGTGCACAGCCTGCTCGACCTGGTGGACGAGAACCTCGGGATCGCCGTCGTCCCCCGCCACTTCCGGCACAAGCGGGAGGCGCTCACCGCGCTGCCGCTGAAGGGCACCGCCGAGGCGGCCTACGAGACGGTCGCGCTGCTGCCGCCGCACCGGGCCACCAGCCCGGCGGCCAGGGCCCTGATGACCCTGCTGGAGACGGGCGGCGAGTGACCCGCGGTCCAGGGGCCGGGGCCGAGGGGGCCGGGCCGAGGGGGCCGGCACCGGACGCGGGTCCGGTGTCCGGTTACCGCCCCGAGGCCCTGGGCCCTGCGCCCTGACCCTGCGCCCTGACCCTGGGCCCTCGGCCCTGGTCTCTGACCCCCGTCCGTCCGGAACGGGCGGCGCGGGAGCGACGGCTGCGCCATGGTGGACCCATGCATGTGAAGGACATCCTCATCGACGGCTACGGCCGCATCCGGGAAGAAGTCCATGCGGCGGTCGACGGCCTCGACCCCGACGACCTCAACGCCCGCCCGACCCCCGAGACCAACTCCGTCGCCTGGCTGGTCTGGCACCTCACCCGCGTCCAGGACGACCACCTGGCCGACGCCTTCGGGCTCGACCAGGTGTGGCTGGGCCAGGACTGGCAGAAACGGTTCGGCCTGGACCTGCCGCCCCGGGACATCGGCTACGGCCACAGCCCGGCCCAGGTCGCCAAGGTCCGGGTCGACTCGGTCGACCTGCTCACCGGCTACTACGACGCCGTCCACGAACAGTCGCTCCGGGCGCTGCGCGGGGTCGGCGCGGCGGACCTCGACCGGGTCGTGGACCGGCGTTGGGACCCGCCGGTCACCCTCGGGGTGCGGCTGGTGAGCGTCCTGTCCGACGACCTCCAGCACGCCGGACAGGCGGCCTACGTCCGCGGACTGCTTCAGAGCGCCGCGGAGTAACCCGGCAGGACGACGTCCTCGATCAGGGCCCTGCGCTCGTCGAACGGGAGGAACGCGCTCTTGACCGCGTTCACCGTGACCGTGCGCAGGTCCTCCACCGTCCAGCCCGCCTCCTCGACCAGCAGGGACATCTCCCGGGTCATCGTCGTGCCGGAGACCAGCCGGTTGTCGGTGTTGAGGGTGACCCGGAAGCCGAGGTCCCTGAGCGCGGTGATCGGGTGGGTGGCGATGGAGTCGGCCGCGCCGGTCTGCAGGTTGGAGGTGGGGCACATCTCCAGCGCGATCCGGCGGTCGCGGATCCAGCCGGCCAGGCGGCCGAGCTTGCCGTCCACGATGTCCTCGGTCAGGCGCACGCCGTGCCCGATGCGCTGGGCGCCGCACACCTGGACCGCCTGGTGGATGCTGGGCAGGCCGTGCGCCTCGCCGGCGTGGATGGTGAAGGGCACGCTCTCGCGGCGCAGGTGCTCGAACGCCGCCAGGTGGTCGGCGGGCGGGAAGCCGTCCTCGGCGCCCGCGATGTCGAAGCCGACGACACCCGCGTCGCGGAAGGCCACGGCCAGGTCGGCGGCCTCCCGGACCCGGTCGAACATCCGCATGCCGCACAGCAGCGTGCCGACCCGGACGGGCGTACCGGCGGCGGCGGCCCTGGCCATGCCGGCCGCGAGTCCCTCCTGGACGGTCTCGACGACCTCACTGAGGGTCAGGCCGCCGTTCAGCATCAGCTCGGGGGCGTAGCGGACCTCGCCGTAGACGACGCCGTCGGCTGCCAGGTCGAGGACGTACTCCTCGGCGGTGCGCAGCAGGCCCTCGCGGGTCTGCATCACGGCGAGGGTGTGCTCGAAGGTGGCGATGTAGCGGACCAGGTCGCCCGAGGTGGCGGCCTCGACGTACCAGGCGGCCAGCTCGTCGGGGTCGGTGGTGGGCAGCGTGTGCCCGGCCTCCGCGGCGAGCTCGACGACCGTGGCGGGGCGCAGGCCGCCGTCGAGGTGGTCGTGCAGGACGGCCTTGGGGAGCCGGCGGAGGGTGTCGGTGTCGACGCGGGGGGCGGTCATGGGTGTGGTTCCTCGGCGCAGGGGTGGATCGGGAAACGGGTGGGTCTCAGGCGGCGGCCGGCTGGAGGAGGTCCCAGCGGTTGCCGTACAGGTCCTGGAAGACGGCGACGGAGCCGTAGGGCTCGTGGCGCGGCTCCTCCAGGAAGGTCACGCCCGCGGCGAGCATCCGCGCGTGGTCGCGGGCGAAGTCGTCGGTGTGCAGGAAGAACCCGACCCGCCCGCCGGTCTGGTCGCCGACGCGGGCGCGCTGGGCGTCGTCCTTGGCGCGGGCCAGGAGCAGTCCGGTGCCCCCGGACGCGGGGGCGCCCGGCTCGACGACGACCCAGCGGGAGCCGTCGGGACGCGGCTCGTCCTCGGCGAGCCGGAACCCGAGGGCCCCGGTGTAGAAGCGGATCGCCTCGTCGTAGTCGTCGACGACGAGGGTGACCAGGGCGACGCGTCTCATCGGAGCCTTTCGGGTGGGCGGATCGGTCGGTGAGGTTATACGTAAAACGTACGGGACGCCAATCCCTTCCGCGAGCGGCCCCGCCGGGGCCCGCCGCCCGGCCGCGGAGGGTCGGGCGGCGGGCCGTCCGTGCGGTTCAGCAGGCCACCGTCTCCTCGCACTCGCGCAGGGCCTCCCGGACGGCGCGGCTCCAGTGCCGGGTGGGGCACGGGGAGGCGGAGGAGAAGGTGTGGACGGCCGGTTCGCGGCGGGCGGGCAGGGCGCCGTCACGGGTGCGGCGCCGCTCGCGGGCGGGCGGCGCGCCGTGGGCGGCGGCCTCCTCGACGATCTCGGCCAGGTCCCCGTCCGGGAGGGGCAGCTCCAGGTCGTCGTCGACGAAGCCGACCACGGCGGGGACGTACTCGACCAGCGCCCGCAGCGCCTCGGGCAGTCCGCGCCGGCCGCGCCGCAGGGCGGTGAGCACGTGCAGGGCGGTGGCGATCTCCAGCTCGGTGGCCTCCCGGCTCAGGGTGGCCGGGGTGATCTCGGTGTGCCGCAGCCACCAGTCGGCCTGCCGGTCCTCGCCCTGGGACCGGTGGTGGAGGTAGAGGCAGTACGAGGAGACCGGGTCGGCGGCGCCGGCGGCGTACTGCCACCAGAAGCGGGCGCTGTCCTCGCAGCCGGCGAGGTGGAGGATGCCGCCGAGGGTGCGGGCCCCGGACGGCTCGGGGAGCTGGCTGCCGAGGAAGGCGCCGAGCCCCTTCAGCGCGCCGGGCCGGCTCAGCAGCGCCTCGCACAGGGCCCGCAGGTCCCGGGCGGCGGGGTGGTTCTCCCGCGGGACCGGGGGCGGGGCGGGGCACGGCCGGGCGCGGGCCCCGGGGTCACCGGTCCTGCGTGCCGCGACCCGGGCGGCGATGCGTGCCTCGGCGGCCTCGACGTCCGCGCGGGTGTAGGGCGCGGTGGGCACCAGTCGGGCGCGGGCCAGCAGGGCATCCAGGTCGCTCGCGGTACCGAAGGTCATGACCGCTCCTCCTCCTCGGCGCTCGTCGTGTAGATCTCCCGCAGTCGCTGTCGGGCATAGCGTTCGTGGGAGCGCACGCCGGCTTCGGTGATGCCGAGGTGGAACGCCACCTCGGCGATGCTGTAGCCCTCGCAGTAGCGCAGCCGGACGATGTCCTGCTGGCGCTCGGACAGGGCGGCGATGGCGCGGAACAGCCGCAGGTTCTGCTCGATCACCTCGAAGGCGTCCTCGGCCTCGTGCAGGGTCACGGTCTCGAAGACCGCGGTGTCCATCACCGTGGCCCGGCGGCCGCGGGCCCGGGCGTGGTCGATGACGCGGTTCCGCACGACCCGCCAGGCGTAGGCGGCGGGGTTCTCGGCGCGGAGTATCTGCGGCCACTCCTCGGCGAGCTGGACGAACGCGTCGTCGACGGCGTCCTCGGCGTCCGCGCGGCTGCGCAGCCAGCGCTCGGCCTCCCGGACGTAGCGCGGCCGGTGCATCTGGTGGAAGGCGGCGAAGTCCAAGGGAAGCTTCTCCGGCGCCCGCGGATGGCCGGCCGGGCCTGGCGCCGACTCCTCGCGCGTCACCTCTCGCCCCCCGGGAGACGGTGGTCCATCTCTCGGACGCCCACCCGCACGAGTGCGGCCACGACCCGGCGTGCGAGGGCGACGACGCCGGGTCCGAAGACCCGCAGGGCGATCAAGGACAGCGCCACGTCGCGGGCGAACTGTTCTAACTGGTCGGTCACGGACCCTTCGGTCCTCTCACTGGCTGGTCGGGGCCCAGGAGCCCCGGAAGGCGACGGTCGCACCCTCTGCCCCCACGGCGTCCGGCGGCGGCGATTCGTGCAGACCCGGTTCGAAAGTCCATCGGGTTTGGCCGATTCTGACTAGGACTCCTGTCCTCCTGGACCAAGTGCCGTGGCTTTTCCGTCGCTCAGGTGACTACTCGTGACCGTTCGTTCGCGGGGACGGCCGACTCGGCCCCCCGACGGTCCCGCAGCCCCCGGACGGACCGCCCGCGGAGCCGTGGTCGCCCGGCAGCGCAGGGCCGGCCGGCCGGGTCCCCGCGGGGCTCGTCCGGCATCGGCTCCGCCAGGAGCCGCCCACGGCGCACGGCCTTCGAGCACAGTTCGTGGTCGCCTGTGCACCCCTCCGTGAAGACGAGGCGGACGACGGCGAGCCGGCCCGCCAGGCCGGCGTCGCGGGGCGCGCGGTACGCGCCGCGGGCGTCGCGGATCTCCACTTTGGCGCGAACCATTCGCTGCCCCGTCATGGTCCCGGAGACCGGGAAGGCGCGCGGGAACCACCCGGTGCCCGGGCCGCCGAGCCGCCGCAGGGCGAGGCCCGCCCGCGGCTGCGGGGCGAGGCTTCAGTGGTCGGCGGTGAAGGGGCGCACCTCGATGGGGAGCGTGGTGGCCAGGGCGGCCTTCCTGCCCCACTCCAGGGCCGCGTCCAGGTCGGCGGCCTGGATCAGGCAGAGCCCGCCCAGGTACTCCTTGCCCTCCGCGTAGGGCCCGTCGGTCCTCAGCACGTCGCCGTCCCGGGGGCGCAGCGTCGTGGCGCTCTCCGGTCCGGCCAGCCCGCCGGCGAACACCCAGGCCCCGGCGTCCCGCAGCTCCTGGTTGAACGCCTCGACGTCGGCGACGATCCCGGCCAGCGCCTCGGGCGCGGGCGGCTGCCCTCCGGTCGGCTGGACCACACTGAGCAGGTAGTACGTCAAGACGGCCTCCTCGGCCTCGTGGGGGTGGTTCCACCTCCTACACGAACGGCGCTCCCCCGGATCGACACCCACGCCCCGGAACCAGGAAAAATCTCGTCCATGACCCCACCGCCACCCCCTCGACCCGACGGCCCCTGCGAGCCGCCCCCGCCGCATCCGCTCGTCGCCCGGGCCCGCCGCCTCGCCGACGACCTCCTGGAGCCCTGGGCCGAGCGCGTCGACGCGGAGGGCGTCCCGGCCGGCCACATCCAGGAGATCAAGCGGTCCGGGCTGCTCGGGGTGAGCGCCCCGCGCGCGTACGGCGGAGCCGGGGCGCCCGCGGCGGTGGCGCGGGAGACGGCGGAGATCCTCTCCGGGGCGTGCGGCGCCACGTGGTTCGTGCAGACCCAGCACCACACGCCCGTGCGGATGCTGGCCCGGAGCGAGGGACCGGTCCGCGAGCGGCTGCTGGGCCCGCTGTCCCGGGGCGAGCTGCTGTCCGGGGTGGCGTACGCCCATCTGCGCGCCCGTCCGCGTACGCCGGTCCGTGCCGTCCGGGACGGGGGCGGCTGGCGCTTCGCCGGGACGGTCCCCTGGTACACGGGGTGGGGCCTGAACGACGTGCTGCTGCTGGCCGGGATCACGGACGGCGACGAGGCCCTGTTCGCGTTCGCCGAGGCCAGGGAGCAGCCGGGCCTCGGCGCGTCGGAGCCGCTGCGGCTGGCGGCCCTCGGCGGGGCCCGTACCGTCTCGCTGGAACTGGACGGCCTGTGGCTGCCGGAGGAGGCGGTGGTGCTGCGCACGCCGTACGACCGCTGGGCGGCGGACGACCGGCTCCGGACGCTCGACACCAACCCGGCGGTGTTCGGGCTGGCGCGGGCGGCGCTCACCCTGCTGGACGAGGAGACCGCCGCCGGGTTCCGCGCCCGGCTCGCCCGGGTGCGCTCGGTGGCCTACGCCCTCGCCGACTCGCCCCCCGGGTCGCGCCTCGACGAGCGGCTGGCCCTCAAGACGGAGGCGTTCGCGCTGCTGCAGGCGGCGACCACCGCCGCGGTGGTCGCGGGCGGGGGCCGCACGATGCTGCTGACGCACCGGGCGCAGCGCCTGGCGCGCGAGGCGCTGTTCCTGCTGGTGCAGGGACAGACGCGGGAGACGCGCGCGGCGCAGCTCAGCGCCCTGGGACGCTGAGCCGGCCGGTGGGGCGAGGCCGTCCCGTCGTGGGTCTCCCCCGTTCCTCCGTCCCGTGGCCGTCAGCTCGTGAACGGCACCTGCGCGGAGGGCGCGGGCTCCGGCAGGAAGGGGTGCCGCCACAGCCCCTCGGCGGCCAGCCGGGGCAGCACGCCCTCGCCGAACCAGTACGCCTCCTCCAGGTGCGGGTAGCCGGAGAGCACGAACTCCTCGATGCCCAGGGCGGCGTACTCGCGGATCCGCTCGGCGACCTCCTCGTGGCTGCCGACCAGAGCGGTCCCGGCGCCGCCGCGCACCAGGCCGATGCCCGCCCACAGGTTGGGGTGGATCTCCAGCCCGTCCCGGCTGCCGCCGTGCAGCGCGAGCATCCGCCGCTGCCCCTCCGACTCGCTGCGGGCGAGCCCGGCCTGCACGGAGGCCACGGTCTGCGGGTCGAACCCGGCCAGCAGCCGCTCGGCCTCCGCCCACGCCTGCGCGGAGGTGTCCCGGGTGATCACGTGCAGCCGGATGCCGAACCGCAGCGTGCGTCCGTGCCGGGCGGCCAGTTCCCTGATCCACTCGATCTTCTCGGCGACCTGGGCGGGCGGCTCGCCCCAGGTGAGGTAGACGTCGACGTGCCGGGCCGCGATCTCCCCGGCGATCGGCGAGGAGCCCCCGAAGTACACCTCCGGCACGGGGTCGGGCACCCGTGCCAGCCGCGCGTCCTCCACCCGCAGGTGCTCGCCCTCCAGGTCGACGCTCCTGCCCTCCCACAACTCCCGTACGACCTGGAGGAACTCGCCGGTACGGCGGTAGCGGTCGTCCTTGTCCAGGAAGTCGCCGTAGGCCCGCTGCTCGTGGCTCTCGCCGCCGGTGACGACGTTCAGCAGCAGCCGTCCGCCGGTCTGCCGCTGGAAGGTGGAGGCCATCTGGGCGGCGAGCGTCGGGGAGACGAAGCCGGGGCGGAAGGCTACGAGGAACTTCAGCCGCTCGGAGTTCTGGCTGACCATGGCGGTGGTGAGCCAGGCGTCCTCGCACCAGGCGCCGGTCGGCGTGAGCGCGCCGACGAAGCCGAGGTCCTCGGCGGCGCGGGCGATCTGGCTGAGGTAGGCGACCGTCGGCGGGCGGTCCCGCCCGGAGGCGGTGGCCGGCGTGCCGTGGCCGCCGCCGACCACGTGGCGGCTGTCGCCGTTGGTGGGCAGGAACCAGTGGAAGGTGAGGGACACGGGGGTCTCCGTTCCTGGGGGGCGCCCGGCGGGCGGGGAGGGCGGGCGGGTGTCGGGGCGGCGGCGGGGCCGCGCTACAGCAGGCCGTGGCGGGGCGGCCGGGCTCCGGTGAGGACGTGGCGGCCGAGGTGCTGGAGCTTCCAGCGGGGCGGGTCGTGCAGGGTGTGGGTGCGGGCGTCGCGCCAGTACCGGTGCAGGTTCAGGGAGTCGAGCGCGGAGCGGGTGCCGGACACCTCGAACAGGGCGCTCGCCACCTCCACCGCCGTCTCGGCGGCCTGCACCTTGGCGGCGGCGACCGCGAGGGACGCCTCGGCGGCGCTGTCGTCGGTGAGGCCGGCGCGGGCCGCGTCGACCGCGCGGGCGGCCTCCTTCAGCAGCGCCTCCGACGCCCGGACCCGCAGGGCGAGTTCACCGAACCGCTGCACCAGGAGCGGGTCCTCGACGGCCGTGTCCGCCCCGCTCTCGAACCAGGGCCTGCTCCGGGTCCGCACGAACGTGGCGGCCTCCGCCAGCGCGCCCGAGGCGATGCCCGCGTCGATCGCCGCGTGCAGCAACTGTGCGACCGCGCCGTGCAGTTGCGGTCCGCGGAAGGTCAGGTGGTGGGGCAGGACCCGGTCGGCGGGCACCTCGACGCCTGCCAGGCGGACGGTGCCGCTGGCCGTCGTGCGCTGGCCCATGCCGTCCCAGTCGTCGACCACGCTCACGCCCGGCGCGTCACGGGGGACGTAGGCGACGTGCAGTGCGTCGTCCTCGGCGCGGGCGAGGACCGGGATCCAGTCGGCGAAGAGGGCGCCGGTGGAGTAGTGCTTGACGCCGTCCAGCCGGTACGAGCCGTCCGGGCGGGGGGTCAGGCGGGTGCGGATGTCCTGCACGTGCTTGGTGCCCGCCTCGGACTGGGCGTTGCCGAAGCGCCGCCCGGACAGCACCTCGGCGAAGAAGAACGTCCGCTGCTCCGGCGTGCCCTGACGGCGGATCACGTTGACGTAGACGAAGTGGCTCTGCGGGATCTGGGCGAGGCTCGCGTCGGCCGTGCCCAGCAGGCGGAAGACCTCCGCGAGCGTGGCCGCGCGGACGTCGGCGCCGCCGTGTTCGGCGGGCACGGTGACGGCGAGCAGCCCCGAGGCGGACAGCCGGTCGAGCTCCGCCCGGGGCAGGGCGCGCTCGGCGTCGCGCCGCGCGGCACCGGCGCGGAACTCGTCGGCGAGGCCGGCGGCGACGGCGAGGGCCTCCGCGTCGTCGGCGATGACGTGCGCGGTCACGGTCAGCTCGCCGCGGCCAGGAACGGGGTGCGGCCCAGGGCGGCCGAGAACTGGTCGACGACCTGGCCGAGCGCCTCGGCGGTGGCCGGGGCGACCGTGACGGTGCCGTCCTCGTGGGCGGTGATGTCCTTGTCGAGGGTGAACCAGCCCTGCACGATGTGCGCGGCGCCCATGGAGTTCAGGACGGGCCGCAGCGCGTAGTCGATGGCCAGGACGTGGGCGGTGGAGCCGCCCGTGGCCAGCGGCAGCACGGTCTTGCCGGTGAGCGCGTACTGCGGCAGCAGGTCCAGGAGTGCCTTGAGCACGCCGGAGTACGACGCCTTGTAGACGGGGGTGCCCACGACGACGCCGTCGGCGCGCGCGAACAGCTCGGCGGCCTCGACGATCGCCGGGTGCCGGAAGTCCGCGCCGAGCAGGGCCTCGGCGGGGATGGTGCGCACGTCGAGCGGGATCACCTGGTGCCCCTGCGCGGCGATGCGCTGGTCGAGGTGGCGCAGCAGGCGGCCGGTGCGGGAGGAGGCGGAGGGGCTGCCGGAGACGGACAGGACGGTGGCCATGGGTCCTCTTTCGAAGGTGCGGGTCCGGGAGGCGGGTCCCGAGGAGCGGTCAGGCGTGGGCGGGGACGGGGGCGGGCTCGGTGTCGGTGTCCGGCAGCCGGGCCTCCAGTGCGCGGACGAGCGGCAGGACCCGCTTGCCGAAGTACTCGACCTCCTCGTGGTAGTGGAGGAAGCCGAGGAGGAAGAGGTCGACGCCGAGCCGCTTGTAGGCGACGATGCGCTCGGCGATCTGCTCGGGGGTCCCGATGAGCCCGGTGCGGAAGCCGTCGTTGTACTGGACGAGGTCCTCGAACGTGGAGTCCTGCCACATGCCCTTGTGGTCGGCGGTGGACCGTCCCGCCTGCCGCACGGCCGCGCCGAATCCCTCGACGGCCTCGGTGTCGGCCCGGGCGACGATCTCGCGCAGGGTCTCGCGGGCCTCGGCCTCGGTGTCGCGGGCGATGAGGAAGCCGTTGAGGCCGAACCGGGGTGCCCGGCGGCCGGCTTCGGCGGCGGAGGCGCGGACGTCCGCGATCTGCTCGGTCACGCCGTCGAAGTCCTTGCCGTTGGAGAAGTACCAGTCGGAGACGCGGCCGGCCATCCGGCGGGCGGCGGTGGAGTTGCCGCCCTGGAAGATCTCCGGGTGGGGGCGTTCGGGGGTGTTGAGCGGCTTGGGCTTGAGGGTGAAGTCGCGCACCCGGTAGAAGTCACCGGCGAGTTCGGCGTGGTCCTCGGTCCAGATGCGCCGCAGGGCGGTGATGAACTCCTCGGAGCGGCGGTAGCGCTCGTCGTGCTCCAGCCAGGGTTCGCCGAGCGCGGTGAACTCGTCCTTGAACCAGCCGGAGACGACGTTCACGGCGAAGCGGCCGTGGGAGAGGTGGTCGGCGGTCGCGCCGAGCTTGGCCAGGACCCCGGGGTGCCACAGGCCCGGATGGACGGCGGCGATGACCTTCAGGCGCTCGGTGGCGAGGAGCAGGGCGAGGCTGAAGCTGGTGGACTCGTGCTGGTACTCGGCGCCGTAGCTCGCCATGTAGCGGACCTGGCTGAGGGCGTACTCGAAGCCGTTGTTCTCGGCGAGGACGGCGAGTTCGCGGTTGTAGTCGTATCCCCAGTCGGTGCGCTGCTCGATGCGGCTGGTGACGAGTCCCCCACTGACGTTGGGGACCCAGTACGCGAATTTCAGGGGTGCGGCGGGCATGCGGAACTCCAGGCGTGTGGAATTGCTCTCCGGCGACGCGGAATTCACCGGCGGCGACCGGGCGCGGGAATTCGGGCGGAGAGAAAAGGCGGGGACACGGCACGGCACCGCTCGGCGAGGAGCGGGCGGGTGGCGTGGGGAGAGGGGCGCGGGCCGGTCAGGCGGCGGCGCGACAGGAGGCGCTGGAGACGCGCGCGAGGTCGACGTGGCGTCGCCGCGTGAGGTCCAGTCGCGAAGTCATGTCGTCGATCGTGGCAGCCGCCGGTGAGGACCGTCAAGGAAAACCCGACCGTTCTCGCATCGCGGACCATTGAATTTCACGAGGGTGTGACAGGGAAACCCTTGAACCGCCCGCCGCGGGACCGCATTCTCCTGTCGTGCGAACGGAACAGCTCGAATACATCGCGGCCGTCACCCGGCTCGGTTCGCTGCGCCGGGCCGCCGAGGAACTGCGGCTGTCCCAGCCCGCGTTGAGCGAGACGGTGCGCAACCTCGAGCGCGAGCTGGGGGTGGAGCTGCTGGAGCGCAAGCGGTCCGGCGCGACGATGAGCGCGCCCGGCCGGGAGCTGCTGCCGCACATCGTGGACGTCCTGGACGCGGTGGACCGGCTGCGCGCGGCGGCGGGCGAGCAGCACCGCATCCGGCGCATGGTGCGCGTGGGCACGGTGAACGCGGCGACCGTGCCGCTGCTGCTGCCGGTGCTGCGGGAGTTCCGGGCGGCGCGCCCGCAGACCCAGGTCGAGGTGGTGGGGGCGCAGCAGACCGACATCCACCGGGCGCTGCTGGAGGGCGGGTTCGACCTGGGGCTGGTCAATCACCTCGAGGGCGACGACGTGCCGGCCGAGGTCGAGTCGGTGGAACTGCTGCGCGGCCGGCCGGTGGTGTGCCTGCGTCCGGACAGCCCGCTGGCCGCCCGGCCGGCGGTGACCGTGGCGGACCTGCTCGAAGTGCCGCTGATCGGCATGCGGTCCGGCTACGTGATGCACCGGTACGTGCACCGGCTGCTCGACGGGCGGGGTCCGTCCTTCGCGTACTCCACGGACGGGGCGGAGATGGGCAAGCTGATGGTCGCCGAGGGGCTCGGGGCGACGGTCCTGCCGGACTTCAGCGTGGTCGGGGATCCGCTGGAGCGGTGCGGTGCGCTCACCCACCGGCCGCTCGCCGGGGAGACCCCGCAGGTGCTGCTGATGCTGCAGCGGCGCCGGGCGGAGTCGGTGCCGCAGGCGGCGCGTGAACTGCACGAGGTGTTCGTGCGCACGGCCCGCGCCCTGGGCGGCACGCTCACCGCACCGGAGTCACCGGGACGGTGAGCGCGGAGCCCACGGGGGGGTTCGGTACTGCCGGACGCGCCGGGCCACGTCCCCGGCCTGCCCCGGGTCGTGCTCGGCCGTTCTGGTCTTCTCTAGTCTTCCTCGTTCGCCGGGACCACCACGAGGAAGGCGTCCGACTGCAGGTCCATCACCACGGTTGCGGGTTCGCCCTCGGCACGCCGAGCCGCCGCGAACTCCTCAGCCGGCCACGCACCCCGCGGAGCCCCAGCCGGAAAACGCTCCAACACCTTCGCGCTCATAGCGATCGACACCTCCACTTTGTCCGTCCGGCGACCGAAACGGTCCGTTCTCGTAGCATTCGCTTGCCCCGGATCGGCGCGTACATGTTCACCCGGGCGCAACCGACCGGTCACGGCCGCCGACCGCCCCCTCGGTCCCGCCCGA
The DNA here is from genome assembly GCF_005280195.1 of Streptomyces galbus. Lineage (GTDB taxonomy): Bacteria > Actinomycetota > Actinomycetes > Streptomycetales > Streptomycetaceae > Streptomyces > Streptomyces galbus. The sequence goes on from NZ_SZPR01000010.1 coordinate 101,975, forward strand.
CGGGGGCACGGGCCCTGCCGGAAGGACGGGCAGCAGGCCGGGCCGTTTGGCCGTACGGCCGTCCCCCGAGGAACGGCCCCGCAGCCGGCGGCCGACCCAGGGCCCGAGGAAGCCGGCGGCCCAGCGCAGTTCGCCGAGCGCGGTGGGCCGCACGGGCGGACCGGGCAGCGGGTCGGCCCAGGAGCCGTCGCTGCCGGGCAGCGCGAGGGCGTGGGCCACGGCGGCGGCGATACGGGCGTGGCCGAGCGGGGAGGCGTGCAGCCGGTCGGCGCTCCACAGGCGCGGATCGGTGACGACGGGGTGGTCGGCGGTCTCGGCGACCACGACACCGTGCCGCCGGGCCGCTTCCCGGATACGGGAGTTGAGGGCGTGGACGCGGGGGCCGAGCGGACGGGCGAGCGGGGTGACGCGGGCGACGTCCGGGAAGGTGAGCGTGGCGACCCGGGCGCCCTGGGCGGTGAGCGCCGCGAAGACGGCGTCGAGGTGCCCGGCGACCTCGTCGGCGTCGAAGCGGGGTCGCAGCAGGTCGTTGACCCCGGCGACGACGGTGGCGAGGTCGGGCCGCAACGCCAGTGCCGGGCCGAGTTGCTCGGCGCGCACCTGCCCGGCGAGCCGGCCGCGCACGGCCAGGTTGGCGTACTGCAGGCCGGGGTGGTGGACGGCCAGGAGACCGGCGAGCCGGTCGGCCCAGCCGCGCAGCCCGGTGCTGTCGTCGCCGTCGCCCAAACCTTCGGTCTGGCTGTCGCCGAGGGCCACGTAGCGGGTGCAGCTCGGTGCGGTGCCGGTCATGGGCGGACCCCCGTCGAGGTGTCGTCGGCCCGCCCCGGGCGGGACGGCCGTACGGTGCACCCTACTCACTTTCTTGAATAGGCAGAGAGTTCTGCCCACGGAGGGACGGCCGGCTTTAGTGCCCCGTGGGGTCACCAAGTGCGGGCGCTGCGCAACAGCACCTCCCGCACGCGGGCCACGTCCGGGTTCTCCGGCACGCCGGGCCGCTGGACCAGGAAGCCGGTGTTGATCGGCGGGTCGTCCGGTTCGTGCAGCGCGACGACGGCCCCGGAGGCGAGGGCGTCGAGGCAGAGGTAGCGCGGCAGCACGCCGTAGCCCGCCCCCGCGGCCACCGCGGCGAGCACCCCGCGCAGGTCGGGCACGGTGACCGCGGCGGCGCTCGCCAGCCGCCGGCCGAAGACGTGCCGCCAGTAGCGGCGGGCGATCGGCAGGTCCTCCGCGTAGGTGATCAGCGGCACCCCGTGCAGGGCGGCCGGCCCCTCCTCGGCGAGGCGTCCGGTCAGCAGGTCGGCCCACCGGGGCGCGGCGACGAGCACGAACTCCTCGTCGGTCAGCGCCTCCCAGGCGAGCGTGCGGCCCCGGGGGCGGCTGGTGGCGACGACCAGGTCGTACCGGCCGGCCCGCAGCTCGTCGAGCAGCGCGTCGGTCAGTCCGGTCGCCACCCGCAGCCGTACGCCCTCGGCCACGAGCGGGGCGAGCGCGGGCAGGACCCGGGTGCACAGCAGCTCGGCGGGGCCGGCCAGGTGGACGGGGGCGGCGGGCCGCGGGCCGGTGCGCGGGGCGGGGCCCGCCACCGCCGCCAGGTCGTCGAGCGCCGGGGCGATCCGCGCGGCGAGGGCGTCGGCGACGGCCGTGGGCGTCACGCCCCGCGGCAGCCGCTGGAACAGCTCGCGCCCGGTCTGCCGCTCCAGGGCCCGCATCTGCGTCGTCACCGTGGGCTGGGACAGGCCCAGCACCTGGGCGGCCCCGGTGAACGAGCCCGAGCGGTACACCGCCAGGAAGGTGCGCAGCAGGTTGAGATCGAGGTTCGCGTGACCGTCCACCCGGTCCAGTATTCCGCGCGTGCCATAGGAGATCCAATGGCTGCCATAGCTGCGTCCATTGGTTTCCCGTGGTGGTCCGTCGCTACGGTCGTGGGCACACGGACCGACGTCCGCGGCACACCGCAGCTCCACCGATCGTGAAGGACACCCCATGGCCAAGATCCTCTTCGTGATGACCGGCGCCGACTCCCTGACGCTCGCCGACGGCACCGGCCACCCCACCGGCTTCTGGGCGGAGGAGGCCGTCGCGCCGTACCGCGCCTTCCGGGCCGCCGGTCACGAGGTGGTCGTCGCCACGCCCGGCGGGGTCGCGCCGACCGTGGACCGGGCGAGCCTCGCCCCCGAGTTCAACGGCGGCCAGGAGGGCGCCGACCGGGTCGCCGCCGAGCTGGCCGCGATGACCGAGCTCGCGCGTCCGCTGCGCCTGGAGGACGTGCGCCTCGACGAGTACGCGGCGGTGTTCTACCCCGGCGGGCACGGCCCGATGGAGGACCTGGCCGTGGACGCCGCCTCCGGACGGCTGCTCGTCGACGCGCTGGCCGCGGGCACGCCGCTGGGCGTGGTCTGCCACGGCCCCGCGGCGCTGCTGGCCGCGGTCACCGAGAACGGCGCCAACGCCTTCGCCGGGTACCGGGTCGCCGGGTTCACCAACGCCGAGGAGACCCAGGGCGGGCTCGCGCCCCGGCTGAAGTGGCTGCTGCAGGACCGGCTGACCGAGGCGGGCGTCGAGGTGGTGGAGGGCGAGCCGTGGGCGCCGCACGTCGTGGTGGACCGCACGCTGGTCACCGGCCAGAACCCGGCCTCCTCGGCTCCCCTGGCGGACGAGCTGCTGAAGCGGCTCGGCTGAGGGCGGCCCCCCGGGTCACTCCTGCCACGGCAGGGGATCGGTGACCCAGCCCGCTGCCAGCACGAGCCGGGTGTGGCGGTGCAGGGCGAGGAAGCCGAAGGGCCGGTCGAAGGCGGCGCTGATCCGGGTGGTGACGTGGCGGAGGTCGGGCATGCCTCCGCTCGCCATGCCGAACGCGGTCACCGCGGCGGCCTCGAAGCCCCGCGCCCCGAACCTCGCCACACACCTCTGCTCGGCCGACCCGACGGCGAGCGGGAAGGCGCTGATGCCGGGGAAGTCCCCGCGCGTGGTGTCCCGGGCCGCCGTGAGCCCGAACACCCGGTGCAACCCGGACAGATCGTGGCTCGCGTCCAGCGCGTAGGCCGCGGTCGTCACGTCCAGCGACGGTGGCTCGGGCCGCACGCTGCGCACCCTCTCCACCTCCACCCCGGGGCCGACGTGCCCGAGGGGCAGCAGCGGCCCGGGCACGACCGGATACCGGCCGGCGAGGATGCCGACCCCGGCCCCCAGCACCGTTCCCGGCCCCATGCCCTCCTCACCGAGGAGCAGGTGCACGTCGAGGGCGTTCTTCCCCAGCACCTTCAGTTCCGTGACGTGTCCGCCGGGTGTCCGCGCCACTCCGATCCGGTCCAGCAGGACGCTGGAACGCCGCAGCGCGAGGCGCGGCTCGCCGGCCCAGGGCTCGTACGCCGTCTCCAACGGCCCCTCGCCGAAAGGGCTGAGCCACTGCGTGCGCAGCGCCAGCGCACTCGCCAGGACCATCTCGGTGTCCTTCGCCGGCACGACCGGCATGCGGTCGATCAGCCCGCCGGTCCGCTGCGCCGCCCAGGCGTCCAGCGCCCGGCGGTCGGCGAGGGGGTCGCCGGTGAGCACCCCGTGCGCCTCGGCCGGCAGGCCCGCCGTCCACTGCTCGTTCAGCTCCAGCGTGCGCGTCGTCCACAGCCCAGGGCGGTGTCCACCCCCCGCAGGGCGCCGAGCGTGGTGAGCAGGTCACGGGCGGCGCCCGCCGCCTGCCCGGCGGGCAGTCCGAGCGCCTCGGACAGCTCGGCCCGCGCCGGGCCGCCGGCCCCGTCGGCCAGGTGGGCCAGCAGCGGCCACGCCGCTGCTGCCGAGAACACCGTTCCGCCTTGCGAGACGCCCGCCCACCGGGCGGTCAATCCGTTCACGGCGCGGACCGTGGCCCTCGCGACCCCCACGTCTCCCCCTCACCGGCCCGCCCCGACCGGGGCGACGGACCTCGTCGTCGGTCCTCATCCTCGGGCAGCCGGTGCCGGCCCCGCCACCGACGTACGGGTCTCCCCGCCGGCCGGCGCGGACGGGTGCCGCCGCGGTCCCGGCGACCCGCACGGCCGGCAGCCGTGCCCGACGGCTACGACTCGTCGGGTCGCAGGACGACCTTCCCGGCGACCGTGCCCGACTCCGCCAGCCGCAGGGCCTCGGCGACCCGCGTGAGGGGCAGTTCGGCCGCGATCTGGGCGGTGATCTCGCCGCGCCGCAGCGCCGCGAAGACCTCGGTGAGGTCGGCGCGCAGCCGGGCCCGGAAACGGCTGCGGCTGAGGGCCTTGCCGGCCCAGACGTTGAAGAAGAAGGCGCGCCGCCCGTTGGGCAGGGCGTTCCACAGCCAGACGCGGCCCAGGAGCTTCAGTACCGGCCACTGCTTGGAGCCCTGGTCGTCGCGGGTGGAGGTGGTGCCGTAGGCGACGAGCGTGCCGCCGGGGGCGAGCAGGTGCCAGGAGTCGACGACGCTGCGGCCGCCGACGTGGTCGAAGACGGCGTCGACGCCGCCGGGGGCGAGTGCACGCACGCGGGCCGGGACGTTCTCGGTGCGGTAGTCGATCGGGGTGACGCCCCGTTCCCGCAGGGCGGCGTGGTGGCGTGCGGAGGCGGTGCCGATCACCTGCGCGCCGGTGGCCCGCGCGAGCTGGACCAGGACCGAGCCGACCCCTCCGTTGGCGCCGTGCACGAGGACGGTCTGCCCGGCACGCACGCGCGCCTTGCGGTGGAGCATCTGCCAGGCGGTGATCCCGTTGATCACCAGGGTCTCCGCCTGGGCGGCGCCGATGCCGACCGGGACCGGGACCACGTCGGCGGCGTCCACGACCAGGTGGCTGGCCCAGCCCCCGACCTTGAGCAGCGCGGCCACCCTGGTGCCGGTCAGAGCGGCGGGGACGCCCCGGCCCGTGGCGATGACGGTGCCGACCACGTCGTAGCCGGGGACGAACGGGAAGGGCGGCTGGTCGTAGTAGCGGCCCCTGCGCATCTGCTGTTCGGCGAAGGACACCCCGGTCGCCTCCATGCGGACGACGACCTGGCCCGGCCCGGCGGTGGGCACGGCGGCTCGCCGGAACCGCAGCCCCTCCGGCTCGACCGTGCCCGGCAGTACGACCTCCACCATCGTCGCGTCGTTCATGACGTCCTCCCTCCAGAACCCCGCCAGTTAGTGGCTGGCGCTTCTGTTAGAAGTTATAACCGCGCGATAGAGTGACAGTCAAGAGCGGCAGTAATAGGGTCTAACGAAAGAGGCCGGGAACAGCTCCGGTCACGACGGGGCCCGGCGACCTGGGCCGAGGGAAGGGACGACGCACGTGACCGCTGCGCGCAGGGAGACACCACGCGAGCGCTACCGCACCCAGCTCCGGGCGGAGATCAAGGAGCACGCCTGGGAGCAGATCGCCACCGCCGGAGCGCCGGGCCTGTCCCTGAACGCCATCGCCAAGCAGATGGGCATGAGCGGTCCCGCGCTCTACCGGTACTTCTCCAGCCGGGACGAACTGATCACCGAGCTGATCCGCGACGCCTACCGCGACCTCGCCGACACCGTCCGCGCCGCGGCGGCCGGGGGCGCCGACCTGGCGGGACTGGGACGGGCGCTGCGCACCTGGGCCCTGACGGACCCCCAGCGCTACTTCCTCATCTACGGAACGCCGATCCCGGGCTACCACGCCCCCGACGACGTCACGCAGACCGCCTCCCTCATCATGGAGTGCCTCCTGGACGCCGCCCGGTCGTCCGGCCGGGACGTCGCGGACGACGACCCGGTACGGGCGCACCTCGCCGCACACCGGCAGTGGGCCGGCGACCACCCGGCGGACGCGGCCACCCTGCACCGGGCCCTGCTGTTCTGGAGCCGCCTGCACGGCATCCTGTCGCTGGAGCTCGCGGGCCACTTCACCGGCATGGGCCTCGACCCGGCGGAGCTGTTCGCGAGCGAACTGCGCGCGCTGACCCGATGACCCTCTGCGGGTGCATCCGATCGGTGCGGCGGACCGGAACACAGCCGACGACCTTCCGCCCGGGAACGGACCTCACCCCCATCGAGGAGACGGTGACCCCCATCGACGACGCCGACCGGTCCGCCCGGCGGCTCCGCGCCGAGCAGCGCATCGCCGCCGGCATCCGTGTCGTGTCCCTGCACGGCGAGATCGACCACAACGCCAAGGACCTGCTCCGCGAGTCCCTCGGCCCGCTCGACGCGCGCCCCGCGCACATCGTGGCGGACCTCGGCGGGGTCACCTTCCTGGACTCCAGCGGCATCACCGTGCTCATCGCCGCCCACCAGCAGATCGTCGACGCGGGCGGCTGGCTGCGCATCGCCGCCGCTAAGGACATGGTGCGGGAGGTCCTGCACCTGGTCACCGTCGACGCCGTCATCGCCTGCTACCCCACTGTCGAGCAGGCCCTGTCCGGCTGAGGCGGACCACCGGCCGCGCAGCCGCGCTCTCCCCCGCCGGAGCATCAAGCCGGCCTCCGGGGGGACACTGGCAGGGACGCAGCCCTCTCCGGGAAGCGTCGACGCACCGAGGGAAGAGGATGCCGGCGGTGGAGGACACGAGGACCGACGCACGGCGGATGCTGGAGGGCCTGCTGGCCGCCAGCCACCTGATGCCCCTCGAGATGGTGCCCGCCCGGGTCACCGAGCACGCGGCGGCGGCCGGGCTGACCGAGGTGTCGATCTACATCGCCGACCTGCAGGGCAACGTCCTGCGGCTGCTGACCGGGAATGAGGGCACCGGCGCGACCGGGCCTGGCCCGGAGGCCGAGCTGAAGGTGGAGGGGACCCTGCCGGGGCGGGCCTACCAGTACGTCGAGGTGCTGGCCGACCGCTCCGCCGAGGCACGGGAGCACCGGTGGTGGGTGCCGCTGCTGGACGGCACCGAGCGCATCGGCGTCCTGCGGATCACCACGGCCGACGACACCGCACGGACACGACGGGACATGACGGCGCTGGCCTCCCTGGTCGCGCTGATCGTGGTGAGCAAGCGCGGCCACAGCGACGCCTACGCACGGCTGATCCGCGCGGAGCCGATGAACATCGCCGCCGAGATGCAGTGGCACCTGATGCCGCCGCGCAGCTACGCCGACGGGCGGGTGGTGATCTCCGCGGCGATGGAGCCCGCCTACCGCATCAGCGGCGACGCGTTCGACTACGCGACGGCCGGGCCGGTCGCGCACCTGTCGATCTTCGACGCCATGGGGCACGACACCGCCGCCGGGCTCAGCGCCAACCTCGCCATGGCCGCCTGCCGCAACTCCCGCCGACAGGACGCCGGCCTGGTCGAGATCACCGAGCGGATCGAGCGGGCCCTGATCGAACAGTACGGGCAGACCCGCTACGTGACCGGGATCGTGGCCGACCTCGACACCGCCTCCGGCACGCTGACCTGGGTCAACCGCGGTCACCACCCGCCGGTGGTCATCCGCGGCGGGCGGTGGAGCAGCGAGCTGCGCTGCCGGCCGGCCCACCCCATGGGCACCAACCTCGGTCTGGAGGCGCGCCTGTGCCGTGAACAGCTCGAACCCGGCGACCGGATCGTGTTCTACACCGACGGCATCACCGAGGCCCGGGGCGCGGGGGACACGGAGTTCGGGCTGGAGCGGTTCGTGGACTTCCTGCTGCGCCACCACGCCGACGGCCTCCCCGTGCCGGAGACCCTGCGCCGGCTCGTGCACGCCGTGCTGGAGTACCACGGCGGCCGGCTCAACGACGACGCCACCGTGCTGGTGTGCGAATGGCTCGGCCCCGACCCCGACACCACCGCCGAAGCCGCGGCCCTGACCGGCCTGACCCCACCGTGACCCCCGCCCTCCCGGCGGGCCCGCGGGGATGCGGGACGCGGGAGGGCCGGAGAACTCCCCCTGATCGCGGACGGCATCGGGCTGCCGGGCGCGGTCCATGTCCGGCACCCGGCCCAGCCGGACGGAGACGCGCACCCGGCCGGGGCGGGCTCGGGCGGTGGGCGGCCGGCGACCGCAGGCACGTCAGGGGTGCCCGGGAGCCCCGGTCAGCCCTTGCGGCGGAGCGCCAGCCACGTCACCAGGACCACACCGGCGGCCACCAGCACCACCGTGCGGTTGTCGCGGGCCAGTCGGGCCGCGGTGGCCGTCAGGTCCCCCGCTGTGCGCGTGGCTTGGTCCCTGACCTCGGAGGCCTTCTCCCGCGCGCGTGCCTTGACGTCGGCCTTCGCCGCCAACGCCTCGACGGTGCGGCCGAGTTCGGCCCTGGTCCGCTCGACCTGCTGCCGGAGTTCCTCGGGGCCGGGGGACTTGTCGCTGGGCTGAGTCATCGTCGGGCACTCTCCTCGGTCTCGGCCGCATCGGCCTGCATGTCTCTCGACCGCCCGCCAGGTCCCGGGCGGGCGGCCTGCCGCACCCGCATCCTGTACCCGTGACCGGCCGTTTCACAGGCGCCGTCGGCCGGCCGGCGAGGGGGCGCGCGGCGGTGCCTCGACCGGGCGGCCCCGGCACCGCCGCGCGATACTGAGGACTCCGGGCCGCCCGGCGGCAGTTCCGGCCCGTGCCGGGGCACCCCGGCCCGCGAGGTGCTCGCTGACAGGGAGGGTGCCGTGGCGACCACACGGGGCTGGTGCTGCTGGTGTTCGGGGCGGCCACCGTCGCCGGGATCTGGGCGACGGGCCTGGTGGTGGACCGCCGCCCCCGGCTCGCCCTGCTGACCGCGCTCACGCTGTGCGCGGGGCTCATGGTCGTGCTGGGCCGGTGGGCCGGGGAGCCGGTCGTGCTGCTCGGGGCGGTCGCCCTGTGGGGCGGGGCGTTCGGCGGGGCGCCGACCCTGATCCAGACGGCCCTGGTCGACGCGTCGGGACCGGCCGCGGCGGACGTGGCCACGTCGCTCCAGGCGACCGTGTACAACGCGGGCATCGCGGGCGGCTCCCTGACCGGGGGGCTCGTCCTGGAGGGGGCGGGCGCCGGGGCACTGCCGTGGACGGCGCTGCCGCTGCTGGTCGTCGCGCCGGCGGTGGTCGCGGGGGCACGGCGCACGGCGTTCCCGGCCCGCCGCGGAGACGACCGGACGGCCCGGCCGCGGCCCGGTACGGGGGCGGCCGGGTGACTCCGCCGCACCGGGACGGCACGAGGGCCCCGCCGGACAGTGCGTTCCCGGCCCGCCGCGGACCCGGCCGAGTGCCCCGACTGCGGCCCGGCGCGGGGGGGGGCCAGGTGACTCGTCCGCCCTGAGAGACGGCACGAGGGCCCCGCCGGACACTGTGTTCCGGCGGGGCCCTCGTAGGGGGGTGGGTCAGGCACGGCCCGTGGTGCGGAAGCGCCGGTACAGGGCGGCTCCGGCCAGGACCAGGGCCCCGCTGCCCGCCAGCGCGGGGAAGGTGGCGTCGGCGCCCGTGCTGGCCAGGGCCGTCACCACCTCGGACTGCGCCTCGCTCCGCTCGCCGGACGCGGCCTGGGCGGCCGGCTCGGGCTCGTGCTCGGGTGCCGAGGGCACGTGCCGGGGCGGCTGCGCCGCGGGCTCCTGCGGGGAGGCGGGCTCCTCGCCGTGCGTGTCGCCGGGGCCGTTCACGGACGTGTTGCCCAGGACCGGGTTCCCGATGCCGACGACGTCCACCGTGTTGCCGCTGACGTTCACCGGCAGATCGACGGGGAGCTGGACGCCGTCGCCGGAGACCAGGCCCGGCGACTGGGCCGCCTCGGCGTCCGCGGCCGCACCCGAGGAGGCGTGCTCGTCGCCACCGCCGCCGGTGTTGGCGCAGGTGTTGCCCGCCGCCGGGTTCAGCAGTCCCACCACGTTCACGGTGTTCCCGCACACGTTCACCGGCACGTCCACCGGTAGCTGGATGGCGTTGCCACTGGCCGCGCCGGGCGAGCCGACCGCAGCCGCGTCCGCCGAGGAGTCGGCGTGCGCCGGCATCACCACGGCCATCGCGCCGGAGGCGGCGGCGAAGGCGATCACCCCGTTTCGGGCAACCCGTCTCATAGGTCCCTGCCTTCCAGACATCGTCACGGGCCCGTCGCCCGCATCAGGTAGAACGCGGGCGAAGCGGTCCAGTAATGGCCGATCGCCCTTTCACCCCATCGGGCGGCCAGCCGCTCCGACTGTCGGGAAATCGGCTGAACCGGTGCACCCGCGAGGTCCTGACCACGGGCTGTCGCGCTGCGTCACCCGTCCGGAGGCGGCCCCGGGTGAGCCCGCCTATCGTGAGCGAGGGCGCCGGTTCCCGACCGACGACGGGGCGTCCGGGAGGCACTGATGCTGGCCAAGCTGTCGACGCGTCCCACGGTGCGCCGCTGCGCGCTCGCCGGAGCCGCCGCGCTGACCCTGCTCGCCGCGGGACTGCCCGCCGCCGTCGCCGAGGGCGACGACGGACCCGACCTGTCCCGGTTCTACGACCAGACGGTCACGTGGTCGGCGTGCGAGGGCGACGACATGCCCGACGACCTCCAGTGCGGCAAGGCGACCGTCCCGCTCGACTACGCGCACCCCGGCAAGGGGACGCTCGACCTGGCACTCGCCCGCTACCGCGCGACGGGCGACAAGCAGGGTTCGGTGGTGCTGAACTTCGGCGGCCCCGGCGGCGCGGGGGTCCCCCAGCTCGCCTACGGCGGCAAGGAGTTCATGGACCTGACCGACCACTACGACGTGGTCACCTTCGACCCGCGCGGCGTCGGCCGCTCCTCGCCGGTGAGCTGCGGGGCGGGCCAGGAGGACGCCTTCGCGGCGACCGTCGGGGGCCCGCCCGACCTCGGCGACCCGCGGACCGTCCTCGACCGGTTGAAGAAGGCGGCCGACCAGTGCGCCGCGCACTCCGGTCCGGTCCTGCCGTACATAGGCACGGTGCACGCCGCCCGGGACCTGGACGTGCTGCGCGCGGCGCTCGGCGACAAGAAGCTCAACTACCTGGGTTTCTCCTACGGGACCCGGCTCGGCGCGGTGTACGCGGCCGAGTTCCCGCACCGCGTCGGCCGCATCGCGCTCGACGGCGTCGACACGCTGACCGAGCCGCTGGCCGAGCAGGGACTCGCCGGGGCCGCGGGCCAGCAGGTCGCGCTGGAGGACTTCGTCACCTGGTGCGTGAAGGACATCGCGTGCCCGTTCGGCACCGACGCGCGTGCCGCCCGCGACGAGGTCGTCCGGCTGGTGCGCTCGCTGGACGACGATCCGGTGCCCTCGGACTTCGGGCCGCCGTTCACCGGGCAGGACCTGGTCGCGGCGCTCAGCCAGGCGCTGTACAGCGAGGAGTGGTGGCCGTCGCTGGAGCGGGCGCTGTCGCAGCTCGTCGAGAACGGCGACACCAGCGGGGTGATGACCTTCGCCACCGGCGGCATGACGCTGCCCGTGCGGTCCCCGCGGCCGACGCCGGGCGCCCTCGTCGACGAGGAGGACGTGCCGCTCGACAACCTCCCGGCGGCGCTGATGGCGATCAACTGCGCGGACGACCCCGACCGCCCCGCCGCCGGGCGGATCGCCGCCGACCTGCGCCGGCTGCGGGCCGAGTACGAGCAGGTCTCGCCGGTCTTCGGCCGCTACCGGCTCACCCAGGTCCTGATGTGCTACGGCCGCCCCGCGGGCACCGACTACATACGCGACGAGGTCAAGCGCGTCGACACCCCGAAGATGCTGCTGGTCGGCACGCGTGGCGACCCGGCGACCCCCTACCGCTGGACGGAGGAGACCGCGCGGCGGCTCGGCCCGTCGGCGGTCGTGCTGGACAACAAGGGCGAGGGGCACACGGGGTACGGCTCGTCCAAGTGCGTGCACCGCAAGGTGGACGACTTCCTGATGTACGGCTCGCTCCCGCCCAGCGGCAGTTCGTGCCTGTCCGAGCGCGAGGACTGAGCGCCCGTCAGGCCCGCTCGGTGACGAACGCATCGAGGACGGCGGTGAGTTCGGCAGGCTTCTCGACCGGCAGCTCGTGGCCGGCGTCGAGGACGCGGACGGTGGCGTCCGGGTACGCGGCGGCCAGCTTGAGCATCTGCCCGACCGGGAGCTGGACGTCGTGGTAGCCGTGGACCATCAGGGTGGGCGTGCGGATCTCTGCGGCCCGGTCCAGCACGTCGAAGCCGCGCATGGCGCCGTACAGCGTCATCACCACCTCGCGCGGGGTGTCCGCGGAGTCCCTGATGTACCGCCGGACCTCCTCGCGCGGGTAGCCGGGCGCGAAGGCGCGCTGGATGTTCGCGGCGACGAACAGCTTGAACGGCACCAGGGTGGAGACGGCCATCAGCAGGCCCCGCGCCCGGTTGTAGGCCATGCGGCCGATGGAGTTGACCAGCACCATCCGCTCGACCCGCTCGGGGTGTTCGAGCGCGATGGTCTGCGCGATCATCCCGCCCATCGAGTGGCCGACCAGGACGCACCGTTCGATCTCCAGGTGGTCCAGCAGGGCGATGACGTCCCGCGCCAGCTCGCCGATGGTCCGCACCCCCGCCCCGCCGCTGTCGCCGTGCCCGCGCAGGTCGAGCCGCACCACGCGCCGCCGCTGGGCGAAGTGCGCCACCTGGTGGTCCCAGCGGTGGCGGTTCGCGGTCCAGCCGTGCACGAACACCAGCGGCACCCCGCCACCGTCGCGCGGGCCCTCGTCGTCGTACGCCAGCGGTGCGCCGGCGACTTCGAGCTGCGGCATGGGTGCCTCCTGCGGGTGCGGTCCTGGACCGGGGCGGCCGCGGCCGGCCCCTGCGGTTACTGACGCGTACGGTAACCGGCGGGCGGGTGCGGCGTCACCGCGTCCGGGGTGCGGAAGACCATGGTCACGAGGCGGTTTGCACCCATTCGCCCTATCGTGCTGTGCATGGAGCACGCACTCAGCCCCGCCGTCCTCTCCGAGCTGCGCCGCCCGCGCCCCTACCCGGCGGTGTCCGTGCTGACGCCGACGCACCGCCGCGGACCCGACACCGCCCAGGACCCGGTGCGGCTGCGCAACGCCGTGGCCGCGGCGAAGAAGCAGCTGGAGTCGGACCCGGCGGTCACCCGCGAGCGGCGCGTGGACGTGGTGGACCAGCTCGACCGGGCCCTGTCCGAGGTGGACCTCCGGGAGGCCGAGGACGGACTGGCCATCTTCGCCGCTCCGGGCGAGCACCAGGTGTGGACGCTGGCGCGGTCCGTGCCCGAGCGGGTGGTGCTGTCCGACACCTTCCTCACCCGGAACCTGGTCTCGGCGCAGGCCGCCGAGCGGCCGTTCTGGGTGCTGTCGGTCTCCGCCGACCGGGTCACCCTCTGGAACGGCGGCGCCGGCCAGGTCGCCGAGGAGCGCTCCGGCGGCTTCCCCCTGACCCGCGGTCAGGAGAACTTCGACGCCGAGCGGCTGGAGCGGGTGGGCAACCTGCCGAGCACCTTCCGCGACGAGGGCACCCGCCACTTCCTGCGCGACGCCGACACCGCGCTCGCCGGCCTGCTGCGGGAGAACCCGCGTCCGGTGTACGTCACCGGCGAGCCGGCCGCGCTGTCCCTGCTGGACGAGTTCGGCGGCGCGGCCCGCGACGCCGTGCACGTGCCGCGCGGCGGCCTCGCCCACGGCACGCCGGAGGCGGTGCGGCAGGCGGTGCGCCCGCTGCTCGAGGAGGAGGCGCGGCGGCAGAACGAGGCGGTGGCCCGGGAGCTCGAAGCCGCCCGCGGGCACCGCACGTTCGCGGCCGGCGTCGACGAGCTCTGGCAGAGCGCCCGGGAGGGCCGGGTGCGCCTGCTCGCCGTCGAGGAGGACTACCGGGCCACCGTGCGCGACGCCGGCGACCACCTGGAACCGGCCGACGGCGACGACCTCGACGCCCGCGAGGACATCGTGGACGAGATCGTCGAGCAGTGCCTGGAGACCGGCGCCGAGGTGCGCTTCGTCCCGGACGGCACGCTCGGGGACGCCCGGGGCATCGCGGGCGTCCTGCGCTACTGACCCGCCCCGCGCCACCGGCCGGTCCTCCCGGGGCCACCGGCCGCCCCCGGCCTGCGCGCATGACACCCTGTGGACCGTGCGGGCGGGATGCCGCGCGCGTGTACGGCCCCGCTCACGGGCCGGGTGGGTGCGGGCTGGGGAAGGAGCCGGGATCGTGTCGGAGCTGCTGGGAGTGGCCGTCCTGGGTGCGGGCCACATGGGGGCCGACCACGTACGACGTCTCGACCGGGGGGTGAGCGGGGCCAGGGTGGCCGCCGTGGCCGATCCCGACACCGGGCGCGCCGAGGAGGCGGCCGCCGGGATCGAGGGGGTCACGGTGCACGCCGAGGCCGAGGCGGCGCTGGACGCGCCCGGCGTCGGGGCGGTGCTGATCGCGTCCCCGGGTCCGGCGCACGAGGAGGCCCTGCTGGCGGCCTTCGCGCGGGGACTTCCGGTGCTGTGCGAGAAGCCGATGGTGCCGGACTCCGACGGCGCGCTGCGCGTGGTCGAGGCGGAGGCGCGCGGCGGGCGCCGGCTCGCGCAGGTCGGCTTCATGCGCCGCTACGACGCCGAGTACCGGCGGCTGAAGCGGGTGCTGGACGGCGGGCGCCTGGGCCGGCCGCTGATGCTGCACTGTGTGCACCGCAACGTCTCCTCGCCGCCCGGCTTCACCAGCGCCATGCTGATCGACAGCTCCGTGTCGCACGAGATCGACGCGGCCCGCTGGCTGCTCGGCCAGGAGCTCACCGCGGTGACCGTGCTGCGCCCGCGCCCCTCGGCCGGCGCTCCGCAGGGCCTGCTGGACCCGCAGTTCGTGCTCTTCGAGACGGACGGCGGCGCCCTCGTCGACGTGGAGATCTTCGTCAACTGCGGCTTCGGCTACCAGGTGCGCTGCGAGGCGGTCTGCGAACACGGCAGCGCCCGCGTCGGCGAGGACCACGGCGTGCTGCTGACCACCGCGGGCACGGCCGGAGCCGAGGTGCCGCAGGACTACCTGGTGCGGTTCGCCGACGCCTACGACCGCGAGGTGCAGGCCTGGGTGGACGCCACCCGGCAGGGCCGGGTCACCGGCCCCACCGCCTGGGACGGTTACGCGGCGTCCGCCGTGGCCGAGGCCGGCATCCGCGCGCTGGAGAGCGGCCGGCGCACTCCCGTCGACCTCGCCCCGCGCCCGGCGCTGTACGGCACGAGTCGCTGAGCGTTCCGGCCGGGGGGCTGCTGCGGGGCCACGGGGCCACGTGGTCAGACGCCGTCGAAGAGGGCGGTGAGCCCGCGGTCGACGTCGGCGCCGACGTCCTCCTGCCCGGCCGCGACCACGGCGTAGCTGCGCAGCAGGAAGCGGTGCAGCGCGGCCGTGTCGAACCGGACCAGGGCCAGGCCGTGCGGCGAGTGCAGCTCCAGCACCGTGCGGTGCGGTCCGCAGGGCCAGATCCGCACGTCCCCCGTGCCGGCCGAGCCGCCCAGCCCCTCCTCCAGCAGCGCGCGGCCGAAGGTCCAGGTGCAGCTCTCGCCGTCCAGGCTGACCTCGGCCGGGAAGTCGATGTGGACCGCCAGCGGGTCGCCCGAGGCGTACCGCAGGGTGGCCGCGACGGGCAGCTCCCGCTCCTCGGCGGTGATCAGCCGGGCCTGGGCGGATTGCTCAAGGGTGATGTCCATGTCTGTACGAGCGCGCAGGGGGTCATCCGTACACCGCAGCGCCCCGGAATCGATGTGACCTGCACCACACCTGGATGAGTGGACCCGCCCGCGCGGCATCCCTCGCGACCCCACCGCCCCCGGCGGCGACGCGGCACGGCCCACACGGTGGAACGCACGAGCGACGAACACCTGACCGGTGGACCGACGGGCCCCTCGCGTCCCTCAAGTCACGTACGCCGTCTACGACTTGGCCGGGCCGGGAGGTACGCCGGCGGCGCAGCCGCAACCATCCGGGGAAGACGCTGGCATATGCCGGAAGCACCACCGTATCGTGTGTCGCCGAATCCCTTACACGGCGTCGCGGGCTGTGCAACAGTCGTAACGGCCCTCCCGCCCGCCCTGGTTCCCCCGTCCCCGCATCGGAGCGCGTCATGCCGTCCCACCTCTCTGCGGATCGCCCCGCCGCCCAGCCGCCCGGACGCGGCTCGGTGGAGGCGCTGATCTCGCAGACGCGGCGGCTCAAGGGCGAGGTGGACGCCGTACGACGCGACGCGCAGGGCGACGGGGCCGACCCGCAGGGCCGGTGGCGGCGCGCCCTGTACGACCTCGCCCTGCACCAACTCGACGACCTAGACCAGCACTTGGCACAACTGCGCGAGGGCCCCCCGGCCCCGCCCGCCCCGGACACCGACCGTGACGGCGACGGCCGCCCCGGCTCCGTGCCCGCGGGCGACGCCCTGCTGAGCCGGGTCGGCAGTGCCGAGTGGAACCTGCTGACGGACGAGGCGGTGTGGTCCGGCGAGCTGTACGAGATCCTCGGGCGCGACCCCGCCGCTCCCGCGCTCACCCTCGACGAACTGCCGTCCCTCGTCCTGGAGGAGGACCGGCCGCGGCTGACGGCGATGGTGACGGACTGCCTCGTCGACGCGCGGCCCATCGACGGGGAGTTCCGTGTGGTCCGCGCCGGCGGCGAGGTCCGCGCCGTGCACATGATGGGCGAACCCGTGCTCGCCGCCGACGGCAGCGCCGCCGCGATGTGGGCGGTGCTGCGGGACGTCAGCGCGCTGCGCCGCAGCCGGCAGGCGGTCGGCGAGACGCGTGACGCGCTGCACCGGCAGGACCGGGCGCAGACCGGGCACCGGGTCACGGTCCAGCCGCAGGGAGCCGCCCTTCCCCCGTGGCGCGGCTCCCTGCGGCTCCCGCACCGAGGACCCCGCTCGCTCGACCTCGCCGCCCACCACCTGCCCGCCACGGCCGGCCCGCCGGTCGGCGGCGACTGGTACGACGTGCTCGAACTGCCGGACGGGCAGGCGGTGTTGAGCGTCGGCGACCTCACCGGACACGGTCCTGCCGTCGCCTCCGGCACGGCGATGCTGCTGGGCGCCCTGCGCGGCATGGCGCTGGCCGGCACCGGGCCCGACCGGCTGATGACCCTGCTGAACCAGGTGCTCGACGCCACCGCGCAGCCCGCCCTGGGCAGCGCGGTGTGCTGCCGGTACCGCCCCGAGGACCGCACCCTGACCTGGGCGCAGGCCGGACACCCCGCCCCGCTGCTGTTCCGCGACGGGACGGGGCGCCGGCTCACCCCACCGCAGGGCGTGCTCCTCGGCGCCACCGCGGGCGCCGTCTACGGACAGGCGGAGGAAAGACTGCGGGAGGGCGATGTGCTCCTGCTGCACACCGACGCACTGGTGCCCACGCACGGCGACACGTCGGCCGTGCACCGCCTCCTCGGCCTCGCCCCGCACCTGACCGCGGCGCGCACCGCACAGGACTGCTCACGGCTGCTGGCGGCCGAGTTCGGCGCCACCGCCCGGACGGACGACGCGTGCGTGCTGGTGGCCCGGGTGACCTCCTGAGCCACTCCCCGGCGCACCCCGCGCCCGGCACCCTCACGCCGGTGCCGAACTCCCCCTGTTCCCCTTCGTCCTGGGCAGCGCCAGCATGATCTCCTCGCGCAGCTCGCTGATCTTCGGGGACGAGGAGTACTGCGCGGTGAGCCGGTACATCTGGCGCAGCCGGTCCCAGGTGCGGCGCGAGGAGTTGGCGCCCATCGACATCAGCGCCAGCCGGGCGTAACGCGCCGCCTGTTCCGGGTCGTCGGCGATGAAGCAGGCCGAGGCCATGGACAGGTGGTCGAAGATCTTCGACCGCTCCCGCCCGTCGACCCGCAGCGCCAGTGCCTTCCCGGCGTAGTGCTGGGCGTGCACGGCGGCGTCCGGCTCGAACTCGGCCAGCGTGCGGTACGCCAGGGCCTGCATGCCGTAGAGGTCCTCGGCCTTGAACGTCTGCATCCAGGGCGGCGGTTCCACGTCGCCCCGGTCCGCGACGAACAGGTCCTCGGCCCGGCCGAGCGTGCGGCGCATGGCCTGTCCCTTGCCCATCGACGCCTGCGCCCACGCCTCGATGGTGTGGAACATGGCCCGGGTGCGGGGCAGCACCCGGTCGCCGGAGCCGGACTGGGCGAGCTTCATCAGGTCCAGGGCCTCGTCGGGCCGGCCCAGGTGCACCATCTGGCGGGCGGCGCGGGACAGGGCCTCGCCGGCCCGGGGCCGGTCGCCGCCCTCGCGGGCCGCGTGCGCGGCGATGACGAAGTACTTCTGCGCCGTGGGTTCCAGGCCCACGTCGTGCGACATCCAGCCCGCGAGGACCGCGAGGTTGGCCGCGACGCCCCACAGGCGGCGCTGCAGGTGCGGCGGGTGGTGGTAGGCGAGCATGCCGCCCACCTCGTTGAGCTGGCCGACCACCGCCTTGCGCTGCAGGCCGCCGCCGCGGGCGGCGTCCCAGGCGCGGAACACCTCGACGGAGCGCTCCAGTTCCTCGACTTCCTCGTGCCCGACGGGGGCGGCCTCATAGCGGTCGAACCCGGCGGGGTCGGCGTGGAGGGGACGGTCGAGGACGGGAGCGTCGGCGGACAGGGTCGGATCGGTGTGCAGCCAGTCGTACATGGCGCTGCTGAGTGCGGAGCCCGCGGTGAGCGCGACACCCGCGCCCACCAAGCCGCGTCGGTTGAGCATGAGGTCCATTCCCGTGAATTCGGTGAGGACCGCGGCGGTCCGCTCGGGCGCCCACGGCACACCGTCGGGATGCTCCACATTCCCGTCGCCCTGCCGTTTCCCCGTGCGCCCGTGCCGGACCAGACCGAGGTCCTCGATGGTCACGACACGGCCGAGACGCTCGGTGAACAGGGCCGCCAGCACCCGCGGCACCGGATCGCGCGGGATCTCGCCCGTGTCGATCCACCGCCGCACCCGCGAGGTGTCGGTCGCCAGCTGGGGGTGGCCCATGGCCGCCGCCTGCCGGTTGACCAGCCTCGCGAGTTCCCCCTTGGACCAGCCGGCCAGGCCGAACAGGTCCGCGAGGCGGGTGTTGGGTTGTCCGCTCACGTCAAAGCCCCCAGGTTCTCGGCTGAGTTGACAGTAGCCCCGGCACAGTTGCCGGGCGACTATTCGCCAGGGTCCGCCAGGGTGCGCCAGATGGTGTGCCAGGGGACGACGGGTGTCAGGTAGGAATGCGCCACCCCGACCCGGTCGCTTGTCACATGACGGACGCACTTCCCCAGGGTGCACCCGGGCGGCCGGCCGGGGCAGCGCATTCGATGTCGAGGCACACGAAGGGATCTGTTTCGCCCATGTACACAGCATCGTCCTCCGTGTCCGCACCGCTCCGGCCGCTCCGTCCCCGCCAGGGCGGTGGCCCCTACCTCGACCCCTCCGCGCGGTCGGCGCCGCCCGCGCTGGTGGGCCGCCAGCGCCGCGCGCCGGGACTCGGGGCCCAACCGCTCAGCGGGAGACTCGACTTGTCCGGCCCCCAGGGCGCCCAGTTGCGCACCGCCCTCGCGTCGGTGCACCGGATCTGTCCCGAGTTCGCCCCCGTGCAGGTACTGCGCCGCAGCGGGCGCTCGGTGCTCCTGGTCGGCACGACCGGCCGCAGCACGGCCGTCGCCAAGTGTTTACTCGACCCCTCCCCCGCCCGGTCCGAGCACATCCGGCGGGAAATAGCCGCGTACCGCACGTTCGTCCGGCACCGCCCCCCGGTGCGGGCGCCGAGGCTGATCGCGGCGGACCCGGACAACTGCACGCTGGTCATCGAGCGGATGCCCGGACGGGCCGCCGCGCTGACCCGGCACCCCCTGCAGGTCCCGCCCCGCGCGGACATCAGGGCGGCGCTCGGCGCGATCTGCCGGCTCAACGCCTGGCGGCCGCCGGCGGGCAGCTTCGACGCACCGCTGGACTACGCGGCCTGCGTCTCGCGCTACTACGAGCTCGGCCTGCTCACCGACCGGGACCTGGGCGACCTGCAGAAGCTGCTGCACGGCATCGCGGCGAGCGCGGGCCGGCACGGCATGGGCCAGTTCTGCCACGGTGACGCCCTGCTGTCGAACGTCCTGCTGTCGCCGGCCGGCCCGGTGCTGGTGGACTGGGAGCACGCGGGCTGGTACCTGCCGGGCTACGACCTCGCCACGCTCTGGTCGGTCCTGGGCGACGCGCCGGTGGCCCGCCGCCAGATCAGCCAGCTCGCGCAGTCGGCGGGCCCCGCGGCCCGCGACGCCTTCCTGGTGAACCTGATGCTGGTGCTGACCCGGGAGATCCGCACCCTAGAGACGGCCGTACAGCGTTCGCTGCACGACGCCGCCCCGACGGCGGCCGGGGCCCAGCCGGGAGCCGCGCCGTCCGGCGAGGAGCAGCGGCTGCTGCTGCGGCGGCTGCACGACGACTGCCAGCTCGCGCGGCGAGCGGTGCGCGCCGCGGTCGGCACTCGCTGAGGCCGAGGGAACGGAAGGCCCGTGCTGTGCCGCGGCGACGGCGCACCACGGGCCTCCGTCCGTCCCGATCTTGGCAGCCCGCCCGCGACACCCCCATTGGTGTAAGCCACTGAAGCACCGCAGGCCCGCGGGCCGCCGCCACGAAACTCGCCGAACCCCCTGGTGACGAGGGAAATCACCGGTGTGTGGGCATGATTGACGGATCGTCGGCCAGCCGATACCACTGACACGCTCGGCCCCGCCCGCACCCCCACGCACCCCCGTTCCAGGAGGCCGCTTTGCGAGGATCCCTCACCCCCACCCGGAGAACCGTCGGCACGGCGGCGGCCGCAGCCCTGCTGCTGCCCCTGCTCGGCGCGGCCCCTTCGGGCGCGTCGCCGTCGGAACCGGCCGCGTCCGGCACCCTCCAGCAGGCGTTCGCCCACGCCGCCGCCGAGTACCACGTCCCGCAGAGCGTGCTCCTGGGCGTCTCCTACCTCCAGTCGCGCTGGGACGCCCACGCCGGGGCCCCGAGTGTGACCGGCGGCTACGGTCCCATGCACCTCACCGATGCCCGGACCGCGCTCGCCGCGGCCGAGCACCACGCCGGGGGCACCGAGGACGCGCGCGGCGACAGCGCCCGCCCGGCCCTGCGCCCCGAGGTGACGCTGCCGAAGGCCGACGAGCTGCCGGCCCGCCTGAAGACGCTGCCCCAGGCGGCCGGCCTGACCGGGCGGAGCGACGCGGACCTGCGCACCGACCCGGCGGCGAACATCGAGGGCGGCGCCGCCCTGCTGGCCGCCGACCAGCGCGCGCTCGGCGAACCGCTGAGCGCCGACCCGGCCGACTGGTACGGCGCGGTGGCCCGCTTCTCCGGCGCCGACGACACGGCGACCGCGGCCGCCTACGCCGACGACGTGTTCGACGTCATGCGCACCGGTGCCCGCCGCACCACGGACTCCGGCGAGCCGGTCGCCCTGGCCGCGCGGCCGGGCCTCGCGCCCGACACCCGCCAACTGCGGCGCGCCGGGCTGCGCGCGGGCTCGGCGGAGGGCACCGAGTGTCCCGCGTCGGTGTCGTGCGAGTGGATCCCGGCGCCCTACGAGCAGTTCGGGGACAACGACTACGGCAACCACGACCTGGGCGACCGCCCGGCCTCGCAGCGCATCCGCTACATCGTCATCCACGACACGGAGGGCGCCTGGGAGGGCGTGCTCAACCTGGTGCAGGACCCGACCTACGTGTCCTGGAACTACACGCTGCGCTCCACCGACGGCCACATCGCCCAGCACGTGAAGGCCAAGGACGTGGCCTGGCACGCGGGCAACTGGTACGTGAACGCCGCCTCGATCGGCCTGGAGCACGAGGGCTTCCTCGCCGCGCCGGACGCCTGGTACACGGAGGCGATGTACCGCGCCTCGGCCCGGCTGGTGAAGTACCTCTCCGTCCAGTACGGCATCCCGCTGGACCGGCAGCACATCCTGGGCCACGACACGGTGCCCGGGCCGACCACGTCGACGGTGCCGGGCATGCACACCGACCCGGGCCCGTACTGGGACTGGGCGCACTACTTCGAGCTGCTGGGCCACCCGCTGCGGCCGACGCCCACCAAGAGCCGTTCCGTGGTGACCATCCGGCCGGACTACGCGGCCAACCAGCCGGTGTACACCGGCTGCACGACGGCGGGCGAGCCGTGCGCGGCGCACGGGTCCAGCGAGGTGCGGCTGTACTCCGACCACGACGAGAACGCGCCCCTGATCAAGGACATCGGCCTGGGCACGACCCCGACGACCGGCGTCAACGACCTGTCCTCACGGGTCTCCACGGGCCAGCAGTACGCGGTGGCCGACCGCTGGGGCGACTGGACGGCGATCTGGTACCTGGGGCAGAAGGCGTGGTTCCGCAACCCCGCCGAGCAGCCGACGGCGGTGCCCGCGGCGGGTCTGGTGATCACGCCGAAGGAGGGCCTGGACAGCGTCCCCGTGTACGGCCGGGCCTACCCGGAGGCGTCCGCCTACCCCGCGGGCGTGCCGGTGCAGGCGGTGTCGCCGCTGCGGTACACGGTGCTCAAGGGCCAGCGGTACGTGGTGGGCGACCGGGTGCCGGGTGAGTACTACTACGCGGTCACCTTCACGACGGACTCCCACCGGGTGGTCGCCGGCAAGGACCTGTACTACGAGATCCAGTACGGCCACCGGGTGGCGTTCGTCCGGGCCGCGGACGTGGACGTCGTCCCGGCGGCCTGACCCGCCGGGCCGCCTCAGCCCTGCTGGAACAGCTCCGCCGGGAGCGGCTTCAGCAGGGCGTACAGGTCGTCCGTGATGGGGCGGTCCCAGGCCGCGATGGTGACCAGGACGTTGTCGCTGCGGTCGAACTGCACGCAGGAGATGCGGCTCTCGGAGAGCTTGAGGCGGCGCACGATCAGCAGGTTGTCGCCCTGCATGACCGGGACGTCCTCGACGCCGACGACGGTCACCTCCTCGTCGTTGCCCAGTGCGAGGAGCAGCTGGGCCACCTCGAAGGGCACCTCGCCCTCGGCGACCTCGCGGGCCGGGGAGCCCTCGGGCAGGTTGCCGATGATCATCGCGGGGCCGCGGCCGCCGAAGAGGTCGTAGCGCAGGTAGACGCCCTGGCAACTGCCGTCGGGGGCGGGCAGCAGGCCGGCGCCGAGGTTGCCGGGCCAGTCGCCCGGGTCCATGGCCAGTACGTCGAAGTCGGGCCCGGCGGGCGTGGCGCTGCGGCGGCGGAGGAACGACATGCCGCCATGGTACGGGTCCGGGGGCCGTCGACGCCGTGCGGGCCGCGCGTCCTCCGGGGCGGTGACGGGAGGGGCCGCCGGGTGCGCGGGGCGGCTCATTCCTCGACGGGTGAGGGGGGCACCACCACGACGGGGCTCGCCGCGTGCAGCAGGACCGCGTGGGTGACGGAGCCCAGCATGCGGGTGGGCGCGAGGAGGCGGCGGCGGTGGCGGCCGACGACCACCAGGTCGGCGTCCTGGGAGGCGGCGACCAGGTGTCCGGCGGCGTCGCCGGGCGCGGGGCGGGCGTCGGCGCGGACGCCCGGGTGGCGTGCGCGGTGGGGGGCGAGGAAGCCCTCGGCGAGGGTGCGGGTCTCGTTCTCGATCACGCCCTGGTCGACACCGGCCGGGACGAGTTCGCCGGGCGCCGACCAGGTCTGGACGGGCCACGGGTAGGCGGCGACCGCCTGGACCCGGGCGCCGCGCAGGACGGCCTCGGTGAACGCGAAGTCGAGGGTGCCGTCGTCGGGGGCGTCGACCTTCAGGCCGACGACCACGCGGGGCCCGGGCTCCTGGAGGACCGCGTCGTCGACCTGCCGGCCGGGCCGGGGCACCACGACGACCGGGCACTCGGCGTCGCGGGCGGCGGTCAGCCCGTTGGAGCCGAGCAGCAGGCCGGCGAAGCCGCCGCGGCCGCGCGAGCCGAGCACCAGCAGCCGGGCCTCCGCGCCGAGCCCGGGCAGCAGTCCGCCGGGGGCGCCGTCGAGGGCGATGTACTCGGTGTCCGGCACCTGCCCCGCGGCCTCGACGCGGGCGCGGGCGTCGAGCAGGACGGGGTCCTCGTCCGGGGCGGGCGGGACCACGATGGGGGCGCCGGGCTGGGTCCAGGCGGCGTAGTGGCGCACGTGCGCCACGCGCAGCGGCGCGTCGCGCAGGCGTGCGGCGTGGAGGGCCCAGTCCAGGGCGCGCAGACTGTCGTCGGACCCGTCGACCGCCGCGACGACCGGCAGACTGCTCATGATCCTCACCTCCGGAGTGCGACCGTGCTCCTGCTGGGGCCACCTTCGCGCAGGTGCCCGCCCCGGCAGGGCCTCGCCGCGTCGCGTGTCCGGAAAACGGGCCACAACACGCCCGGATGGCGCCCCGGCCCGCCGGCGTGCGGCGGATCAGGTGAGGTCGAACTCCCCTTCCCGCGCCCCCGACACGAACGCGCCCCATTCGGCGGGCGTGAAGATCAGGGAAGGGCTCTCGGGCCGGCGGCTGTTGCGCATCGCGATGAACCCCTCGACGAAGGCGATCTGGACATCCCCCAGGCCGCGGCTGCTGGACTGCCAGTCGGCGTTGCTGAGGTCCAGCTCCGGCTTGTCCCAGCCCACGACCCGCTGCTGCTGGATGGTGCTCTCGGCCACGTCCGTGCTCCTCCCGGTTCCGTCGTCCGCGGCCAGCCTAGCGATCGTGCCGTACCGCGGACAGAGCACATGAGCGGGACTTCCAGGACTTGTGGGACCCGGGGCCGGCGTGCCGCGGGCGGCCCGAGGGTCTGACGGGCCCCGGGAGGACCAGGTCGTAAGGTGCGCGGCACCGCCGCTCCGGTCAGGAACGCGTCGACCCGCTCCGTGAACCACTCGGGGTCGTCGAGCCACGGGTAGTGAGCGGCGCCGGGCTGCACGACGAAGCGGGCGCCGGGGAAGGCCTCGGCCGCCCGGCGGGCCAGGTCGGGCCGGGGACCGCCGTCCAGGGCGCCGGCGAGCACCAGCACCGGGGCGGCGCACCGGGCCAGCGCGGCACGGGTGGCCGGCGGGTCGTAGGCGCCGTCGGAGCCGTACACCTCGGCGGCGGCGTCGTTGCACTGCTCGTCGGCGGCCGCGTCGTGCGCGATGGCCGCGGCGTCCCAACGACCGTGGAAGAAGGGGGAGATGACCGGGTCGTACTCCGCCGGGTCCCGCAGCCACGCCTCGAACGCCGGGAACGCGTCGGCGAACCAGGGCTCCCCCCGGCGCAGCCGTGCGGCGGCGAGCCGGTCCTCGGCCGTGGGCCGGCAGCCCAGCGCCCAGGGGATGGCGGTCACGAGGACCAGGCGTGCGACGCGCTCGGGGTGACGGGCCGCGTACAGCATGGCCAGGCTGCCGGCGGCGGAGTGGGCGAGCAGGTCCATCCGCTCCAGTCCGAGGTGCCGGCGCAGCGCCTCCACGTCGTCGACCAGGCGGTCGCAGCGGTACGTCGCCGGGTCGGCCGGGACCTCGGAGTCCCCGGTTCCCCGCAGGTCGAGGAGGTGCAGCCGCCGGCGGTCGGCGAGACGGCCGAGGTCGCCGAGGTAGGCGGAGGCCCGCATGGGACCGCCCGGCAGGACGACGAGCGGCGGACCCTCCCCGCGGACGTGGAGGGCGAGGCGGGTCCCGTCGGGCGCGGCGAAGGTCGGCACACCGCGAGATCCTCCGGTCGCGCGCCGGGTGTCCGCAACGGCATTTCGGCGCAGGCGAGAAAGTCGCCCCGGACTCTTGCCAGCGGGCCCGACCGCCTGAATTACTGATCCCGGGTGGATCGACCGAATGATCGGTCGCCCGGTATGGCGTGTACGCAAGGGTTCGGTGCGGTTCGGAGGTGTGGCGTCCATGGCGGAGACGCGGGAACTGTGGGACGCGGGGGAACGGCTCGACGTCGAGGCGCTGCGGGCGCTGCAACTGGACCGGCTGCGGGCGTCGTTGCGGCACGCGTACGCCAACGTGCCGTTCTACCGGGAGGCCTTCGACAAGGCCGGTGTCCGTCCCGACGACTGCCGGTCCCTCGCCGACCTGGCCCGCTTCCCGTTCACCACCAAGGCCGACCTGCGGGAGCACTACCCGTACGGGATGTTCGCCGTGCCGCGCGACCGCGTCCGCCGGCTGCACGCCTCCAGCGGCACGACCGGGCGGCCGACGGTGGTCGGCTACACCGACGCCGACCTCGCCATGTGGTCGGACATGGTGGCCCGTTCGATCCGGGCGGCGGGCGGCCGGCCCGGCGACACGGTGCACATCGCCTACGGCTACGGCCTGTTCACCGGCGGCCTCGGCGCCCACTACGGCGCGGAGCGGCTCGGCTGTACGGTCGTCCCCGCGTCCGGCGGCATGACGTCCCGTCAGGTGCAGTTGATCCGGGACCTGGAGCCCCGGATCATCATGGTCACCCCGTCCTACATGCTCACCCTGCTCGACGAGTTCGAACGCCAGGGCGTCGACCCGCGCTCCACCTCGCTGGAGGTCGGCGTCTTCGGGGCGGAGCCGTGGACCGAGGAGATGCGGCGGGAGATCGAGGAGCGGTTCGGGATCGACGCCGTGGACATCTACGGCCTGTCGGAGGTGATCGGTCCCGGCGTCGCGCAGGAGTGCGTGGAGACCAAGGACGGCCTGCACATCTGGGAGGACCACTTCTACCCCGAGGTCGTCGACCCGTTCACCGGCGAGGTCCTGCCCGAGGGCGAGGAGGGCGAGCTGGTCTTCACCTCGCTCACCAAGGAGGCCATGCCCGTCGTCCGCTACCGCACCCGGGACCTGACCCGGCTGCTGCCGGGCACGGCGCGGGTGTTCCGCCGGATGCGGAAGGTGACCGGCCGCAGCGACGACATGGTGATCCTGCGCGGGGTGAACCTCTTCCCGACCCAGGTCGAGGAGATCGTGCTGCGCACCCCGGGCGTCGCCCCGCACTTCCAGCTCCGCCTCACCCGCGAGGGGCGCCTGGACGCCCTCACGGTCCGCGCGGAGGCCCGCCCGGACGCCTCCCCCGACGACCGGGTCTCGGCCGCCCGCTCCATCGCGGCGGCCGTCAAGGACGGCATCGGCGTCTCGGTCGCGGTGGAGATCGTCGACCCGGAGTCGCTGGAGCGCTCGGTGGGCAAGATCCGGCGAATCGTTGACGAGCGGGTCGAGCGGGACGAGCGGGTCGAGCGGGTCGAGCGGGTCGAGCGGGTCGAGCGGCCGCGCTGAGTCCGCGCAGCGCTCGTCCCCGGCCGCTCACGCGAACCGGTCGCGCAGCTCCCGCTTGAGGATCTTGCCGCTCGCGTTGCGGGGCAGCGCGTCCACGAACAGCACCCGCTTGGGCGCCTTGAAGGCCGGCAGCCCTTCCCGCGCGTGCGCGATCAGCTCCTGCTCGGTCACCTCGCCCCGGGGCACCACCACCGCCGTGATCGCCTCGATCCACTTCTCGTCGGGCAGCCCGACGACCGCGACCTCGGCGACCCCGCCGTGGGTGTACAGCGCGTCCTCGACCTGCCGCGAGGCGACCAGCACGCCACCGGAGTTGATGACGTCCTTCACCCGGTCGACGATCGTGAAGTAGCCGTCGGCGTCGCGGACCGCGAGGTCGCCGGAGTGGAACCAGCCGTCACGGAACGCCTCGGCGGTCTCCTCGGGCTTGTCCCAGTAGCCCTCGCAGAGCTGCGGTGAGCGGTAGACGATCTCGCCGGGAGTGCCGTCGGGCACCTCCTTGCCGTCCTCGTCGACCACGCGCGCGTCGACGAACAGGACGGGACGCCCGCAGGAGTCCATACGGCCCCGGTGCTCGTCGGGGGCGAGGACGGTGGCCAGCGGGCCGATCTCGCTCTGCCCGAAGCAGTTGTAGAAGGCGAGTTCCGGCAGCCGTGCGCGCAGCCGCTCGAGGACGGGGACCGGCATGATCGACGCCCCGTAGTACGCCTTGCGCAGCCCGCCGAGGTCCCGTTCGGCGAAGTCGGGGCGGCCTGCCAGGCCGATCCACACGGTGGGCGGGGCGAACAGGCTGTCCGCGCGGCCCTGTTCGATCAGGTCGAGGAGCCGGTCGCCGTCGGGGGCGTCCAGGATGACGTTCGTCGCGCCGACGGCCAGGTACGGCAGCAGGAAGACGTGCATCTGCGCCGAGTGGTACAGCGGCAGCGCGTGCACGGGCCGGTCGCCGGCGCTGAGGTCGAGGGCGGTGATGGCGCTCAGGTACTCGTGGACCAGGGCGCGGTGGGTCATCATCGCGCCCTTGGGCCGGGCCGTCGTGCCCGAGGTGTACAGCAGTTGCACCAGGTCCTCGCTGCGCGGCTCGGGCCCGTCGTACGGGGCTGCGCCGGCGAGGCGGGCAAGCAGCGCGTCGTCGGTGTCGCGCAGCGCCAGCGCGGGGGTGCCGTCCGGGAGCCGTGCGGTCAGGTCGGGGTCGGTGAGGACCAGCGCGCTGCCCGACTGGCGGACCAGGTAGGCGAGGTCGTCGCCGGTGAGGTTCTGGTTGACGGGCACGTGCACCAGGCCGGCGCGGGCGCAGGCGAGGAACGCGATGAGGTAGGCGTCGGAGTTGTGGCCGTAGGCGCCGACCCGGTCGCCGGGGCCGAGGCCCTGGGCGAGCAGGACGCCCGCCGCCCGGGAGACGGCGTCGTCGAGTTCCTCGTAGGTCCAGGTGCGGTCGCGGTACTCGACCGCGACGCGCGCCGGGGTGCGCCGGGCGCTGCGCCGCAGCACCCCGTCGACCGTACTGCCGTGTCCGGGCGTCATGGCCCTGATCCTCGGCGCGCCACCGGCAGGGGTCAAGCTCAGGCGTCGAGCTCGGAAGTCGGGCCGCCCGCGCCGGAGCCTGCCCCAGGGGCGGGGCCTGCCCCTGGGGCGGGCCGCGTGCCGGGCACGCCGCGGCCGCCGGCCCATCTGGGGACGGCGGCCGCGGCGGGGGACTCTCCCGGGGGCCCGGGGCAGGCGGTCAGCCGCTGAACACCGCCTTCTGCACCTCGTTGGGTCCGTCGAAGTGGTCCTGCTTCAGACCGTCGAGGGAGCTGACGACCTTGTCGTCCGCGTGGTTGCGGCGGGCGCAGTCGACGAGGTCCTTCTTCTCCGCCGGGTAGTCCATGCCGCTGAGGGCCTTCTGGAGGTCGATGGGGCTGAGGTCCGCCATGGCATCCTCCTGCGATAT
This sequence comes from Streptomyces galbus, assembly GCF_005280195.1. Classification (GTDB taxonomy): domain Bacteria; phylum Actinomycetota; class Actinomycetes; order Streptomycetales; family Streptomycetaceae; genus Streptomyces; species Streptomyces galbus. The sequence goes on from NZ_SZPR01000010.1 coordinate 130,773, forward strand.
GCCGGATTCGTCTGGACTTGTCGCAGTACCCGGTCCCGGCCGCCCCATGCGACTCGATCGGCGCGCCGCTCAGCGGGCCTCCCGCTCCAGGACCGCCATGGCCGCGTTGTGGCCCGGCACCCCGCTGACGCCGCCCCCGCGCACCGCGCCCGCGCCGCACAGCAGCACGTTGGGGTGGCGGGTCTCCACGCCCCAGCGGCCGGTGCCGTCCTGGGCCCAGGGCCAGGACAGGGCGCGGTGGAAGATGTGGCCGCCGGGCAGCCCGAGGTCGCGCTCCAGGTCGAGCGGGGACTTGGCCTCGATGCAGGGCCGGCCGTCCGCGTCCGTGGCCAGGCAGTCGGCCAGCGGTTCGGCGAGGTGGGCGTCGAGCTGGGCGAGGGTGCGCCGCAGGAGCTCCTCGCGGACGGCGTCGTTGTCGCGCTCGAAGAGCCGGGCGGGGGCGTGCAGGCCGAAGAGGGTGAGGGTGTGGTGGCCCGCGGCGGCCAGGTCGGGGCCGAGGATCGTCGGGTCGGTCAGGGAGTGGCAGTAGATCTCCGAGGGCGGCGCGTCGGGCAGCTCTCCGGCGGACGCCCGGGCGTGTGCGTCGGCGAGCTGCCCGTAGTTCTCGGCGATGTGGAAGGTCCCGGCGAACGCCTCACGTGGGTCCACGGAGGTGTCCCGCAGTCTCGGCAGCCGCTTGAGCAGCATGTTCACCTTGAGCTGCGCCCCCTCGGCGGGGGCCGGCGGGGCGTCGCCGGTGAGGGCGGCGAGGGCCTGCGGGGAGGCGCCGACGAGGACGTGCCGGGCGGCGGCGACCCCCTCGCCGTCGGCGCTGCGCCAGGCGACCTCGGCACTGCGGCCGTCGGTGTCGATGCGCACGGCCTCGTGGCCGGTGGCGATCACCGCACCGGCGGCGCGGGCGGCGCCGGCCAGCGCGTCGGTGAGGGCGCCCATGCCGCCGACGGGCACGTCCCAGGCGCCGGTGCCGCCGCCGATCACGTGGTAGAGGAAGCAGCGGTTCTGGGCCAGCGAGGGGTCGTGGGCGTCGGCGAAGGTGCCGATCAGGGCGTCGGTGAGGACCACGCCCCGCACGAGGTCGTCGGTGAAGCGCTCCTCGACGGCGACGCCGACCGGCTCCTCGAACAGGGCCCGCCAGGCCTCCTCGTCGTCGACGCGGCGGCGCAGCTCCTCGCGGGTGGGCAGGGGCTCGGTGAGGGTGGGGAACACCGAGCGGGCGACCCGTCCGGTCATGCCGTAGAACCGCTGCCAGGCGTCGTACTCGCGGTCGCCGCCGGTCAGCCGGGCGAACGCCTCCCTGGTGCGCCGCTCGCCCCCGCCGACCAGCAGGCCCGTGGGCCGTCCGGCGCGCTCCACGGGCGTGTACGACGAGATGTCGCGGGTGCGCAGCCGGAAGTCGAGGCCGAGGTCCTGGACGATCTTCGCGGGCAGCAGGCTGACCAGGTAGGAGTAGCGCGACAGACGGGCGTCGACGCCGGCGAAGGGGCGGGTGGAGACCGCGGCGCCGCCGGTGTGGTCCAGCCGCTCCAGGACCAGCACGGACCGGCCTGCGCGGGCCAGGTAGGCGGCCGCGACCAGGCCGTTGTGGCCGCCGCCGACGATGACGGCGTCGTAGCTGCGGGATCCCTCGTGTGCGGACATGGTTCTTGGTAACACGCGGTGATCCACTCCGGCCAGGGTGCGGCGTCCGCCTGGCCTGGCCGGCGCGGCGGGTCAGCGCAGCGTGCCCAGGAAGGTCGTGCACGCCCGGGCGCACGCCCGGCAGGCCGCCGCCGCCTCCTCCGCGCCGGGGTAGGCGTCGAAGACGTGCGCGGTCTCCAGGCAGACGGTGCGGCACCACTCCAACTGGACGCGGATGCCGTCCTCGTCCTGGCGGTTCTCCTCGGACAGGACGCGGCACGTCGCGTCGCACACCTCGGCGCACATGATGCCCTTGCGCCGCGCCAGTTCCTGCTGTTCGGTTCCGTCCGGGTCCACGAGGCTCGCACGCACCGCGCAGGCGCGGGCACACTCGGTGCAGGCCTGTGCGCACGCGAAGCGCTCCTCCAGGAACCGGAAGAGCTCCTGCTGGTCCTGCTGCTCCTGCTGGGATGTCGTCCGGGTCACCCTGCGCGGGTAGCCGCCGCCCGCTGCCCCAAACCCCGGCGCCACGGCGGCGGATGCGGGCGTCGGACACCCCGGCAGGGTCGCCCGGCCGCACACCGTGCGCGGCGGCGCGGGGACGGTGCGTGACACCGCACGCAGCAGTCACCCCGACCGCGATTCGCGCCCGATTCAGGGGGTATTGCACCGGTATGACTAGCGCATCCATGCAACTGGCCGCCCCCAGCGGTCTGCTCAGTCTCGGGCTGTTCCTCGTCGCCATGGCCCTGCTGGGGTTGCTGGGCGGCGGCTTCTGGCTGGGCTACCGGGTCAAGATGAACGAGTCGCCGCGGCCGCGTCCCGAGGAGCAGCCGCAGTTGCCGCCGGAGGGCCCGGTCCACGAGGTCCGTGAGAACCGTGAGCCCGACGACGTCCCGCGGATACCGAAGGGCGAACGCCCGCTCACCCCGTACGAACTGACCAACATGCGGACCCGGACGAGCACGTCGACGACCCGGCCGCGCTGGAGCAAGGGCAGCAGCGGGTCGTTCGGCGGCGGCGGTCTGGGCGCGCACTGACCCCCGTCCGGCGCGGAGGCGGCGGGCTCCCGGTTCTCACCCGGCCGCCTCCGCGACGGCGAGTGCCTGCCGCGCGTACGGGCGGCCGAACAGCACGGTGTGCACGAGCAGGGGGAAGAGCTGGTGCAGGCCGATCCTGTCGCGCCAGCCGTCCGCGAGGGGTGCGGTCTCCTGGTAGCCGTCGAGCACCCGGTCCAGGTGGGGGCAGCCGAACAGGTGGAGCATCGCCAGGTCGGTCTCGCGGTGGGCGCCGTGCGCGGCGGGGTCGACGAGCCAGGCGCGGCCGTCGGCGTCCCACAGGACGTTGCCGTTCCAGAGGTCGCCGTGCAGCCGCGCCGGGGGCTCGGCGGGCCCGGCCAGGCCGGGCAGCCGTGCGCACAGCCGCTCCAGCACGGCCGCCTCGCGGGGACGGAGGCTGCCGGCGTCGACGGCGGTGCGCAGGTAGGGCAGCACCCGGTGCTCGGCGTACCAGGTCGGCCAGTCGTCGCCGGGGACGTTGCGCATCGGCGCGCGTCCGATGGCCGCCTCGCGCGGACCGCCCGGCGGCGGGGCGCCGAACGCCGGGGCGCCGGCGGCGTGCAGCGCGGCCAGCTCGCGGCCGAGGCGGACGGCCCCCTGCGGTGTGGGCCGCCCGTCGGGCACCCGGTCCGTGACCAGCCAGTGCTCCTCGGAGCCGTGCACGGCGGGCACGGGGACGGCGTCCGCCCGGGCCAGCCAGCGCAGCCCGGCCGCCTCGGCCCGTACGGCGTCCGGGCCGTCCCCCCGCTTCACGACGACCGTGCGCCCGTCGTCCAGGTCGACCTCGTGCACGGCCGTGGAGAGCGGGCGGTGGCGCAGGGCGCGGGCAGAGGCGAGGCGGGCGGCCGCGGCGAGGGGGCCGTCGGCGGCGGGGAGCGGACCGTGGGGCACGGCGCCCAGGCTAGGGGGTGTCGAGTCGTGCGTGTCGCGGATCCGCGTCGGGCTTCCTACACTGCGAGCTCCAGCGGATCGCGGCGAGGGGAGTCGGGCACATGGCCGAGCACAAGGCGCCGAAGCTGTCGGGCAAGGTCTACGAGAGCGAACTGCTGCGACTGCAGATGGAGTTGGTCAAGCTCCAGGAGTGGGTGCGGGCCGAGGGCAAGCGCCTGGTCGTGGTGTTCGAGGGGCGTGACGCGGCCGGCAAGGGCGGCACCATCAAGCGGGTCACCGAGCACCTCAACCCACGCGTCGCGCGCATCGCCGCCCTGCCGAAGCCGACCGAGCGCCAGCGCAGCCAGTGGTACTTCCAGCGCTACGTCGAGCAGTTGCCGGCCGGCGGGGAGATCGTGCTGTTCGACCGCTCCTGGTACAACCGGGCCGGGGTGGAGCACGTGATGGGCTTCTGCACGAAGGGTGAGCACCAGCTCTTCCTGCGCCAGTGCCCGATCTTCGAGCGGATGCTGGTCGAGGACGGGATCCTGCTGCGCAAGTACTGGTTCTCGGTCAGCGACACCGAGCAGCAGGAGCGCTTCCGCAAGCGGCTGGAGGACCCGCTGCGCCGGTGGAAGCTGTCCGCCATGGACCTGGAGTCCATCACCCGCTGGGAGGCGTACTCGCGGGCCAAGGACGAGATGATGGTCCACACCGACATCCCCGAGGCGCCCTGGTACCACGTGGAGAGCGACGACAAGAAGCGGGCGCGGCTGAACATGATCGCGCACCTGCTGGACTCGGTGCCCTACCGCGAGGTCCCGCCGGCGGTCCTCGACCTCCCGGAGCGGCCCGAGTCGACCGGGTACGTGCGCACCCCTCGCGACCTGCAGACCTACGTCCCGGACCACGCAGCGACCTTGTGAGGGCCGCGGACCCCCTTGTCCGGCCGGGCAGGCCGCGACGCCCGGGCGGGCCGCGCCGGGTGAGCCGGGGGCGGCCGGCCCTGGTGGCGCCCGGGGTCGGTGTGGTGTCCTGGAAGCAGGACGGGTAGGACGGCGCCGGACCACGAGGGGAAGCGGCCGCCGGCCGCGCCGTCGCGGCCCGCGACGAGCGAGTGTCCTCCCGCCCGCCACGCGGCGCCGACCCCGACCTCGCACCCGTGTCGGCCCGCCGCAAGGAGGTGGCCCATGCGGTTCGTGGACCGGACGGAGGCGGGACGCCTGCTCGCCCGGAGGCTGGAGCACCTGCGGGGCCGGGACGTGGTGGTCCTGGGCCTGGCGCCGGGCGGGATGCCCGTCGCCAGGGAAGTGGCCCGGCACCTCGGCGCGGCCCTGGACGTCCTCGTGGTGCGCGCGCTGGGCGTGCCCTGGCAGCCGGAGCTGGCCTTCGGCGCCGTGGGGGAACACGGGATGCGCGTCCTGGACGACGACGTGATCCGGCACGTCGCCCTGGCCGCGGAGGACCAGCGGGCCGTGGAGCGCGCCGAACGCGCCGAGGTCGCCCGGCTCACCCGCCGCTACCGCGGGGAGCGGGCGCCCGAGCCGGTGGCCGGGCGCACGGTCGTGGTCACGGACGAGGGCATGGCCGACGGGGTCACCGCGTCGGCGGCCTGCCGGGCCGTCCGCGCACGCGGCGCCGTCCACGTCCTGCTGGCCGTGCCGGTCGCTCCCGAACGCGCCCTGGCCCGGCTGCGTCCGGTGGCCGACCAGGTGGTCTGCCTGCAGCCCCTGCGCCACCTCGGCTCGGTGGGCGCCTGGTACCGCTCCTTCCCCCGCGTCGAGGACGACACGGTGCCCGGCCCGCCCGCCCGGCCGCTGCGGGAGCAGCCCGGCACGCCGGCCGCCGCGGACGCGCCCACGGCACCGTCCGGGACGGCGCACGGGGACGCCCGCGCCGAGGCGGTGGAGAAGGACGTGCCCGCCGGGCCGGTGCGGCTGCGGGCCCGGCTCACCGTGCCGGACGCGGCGTACGGCCTGGTCGTGCTCGCCCACGGCGACTGCGTCGGCGGCGCCACCGCGTGCGACTGCCCCGGCCACCGGCGCGTCGCCGCCCTGCTGGTCCGGGCCGGCCTGGGCACGCTGCTGCTCGACCTGGTGACCCGGGACGAGGCCCGCGACCGGCACCTGCCGTTCGACATCGTGCTGCTCGCCCGCCGGCTGCGGGCGGCGACCCGGTGGGCGCGCGACGAGACGCGGCTTCCGGTGGCGTACTTCGGTTCCGGCACGGCGGCCGCGGCGGCGCTGGAGGCCGTGGCGCTCGATCCCGGTATCCGTGCCGTCGTCGGCTGCGGCGGCCGCCCCGACCTGGCCCGTCCGGCCACGCTGGCCGCCGTCCACGTCCCCACGCTGCTCGCGGTCGGCGCCCGGGACACCCGGATCCTGTGCCTCAACCGGCTCGCCGCGGACTGGATGCACTGCGAGCACCGGGTCGCCGTGCTCCCCGGTGCCGGGTCCGTGCCGGAGGACCCCGCCGCACGCGACGAGGTCGCCCGGCTGGCCGGGGAGTGGGTCACGGCCCACCTCGGGGCCGCGCGGGGCACACCCGTCGGCTGAGGACGGCCCCGGCGGCCGGGGCCCGGTGGGTCGGGTCAGCCCTCCCGGCTTCAGCCCTCCCAGCTCCAGTCGGCGACCTCGGGCAGGTCGGTGCCGTGCTCGCGGATCCAGTCGCGGTGGCGCAGCCGGGTGTCCTCCATCCGCTGGCGTACGCCCGCGGCGCGCACCGCGAGCCCGGGGACGCGGTCGATGACGTCCATGACGAGGCGGTAGCGGTCGAGGTCGTTGCCGACGACCATGTCGAACGGGGTCGTCGTGGTGCCGACCTCCTTGTAGCCGCGCACGTGCAGGTGGCCGTGGCCGGTGCGGCGGTAGGCGAGGCGGTGGATGAGCCACGGGTAGCCGTGGTACGCGAAGATGACCGGCCGGTCGGCGGTGAACAGCCCGTCGTACTCGAAGTCGCTCATGCCGTGCGGGTGTTCCCCGGCGGGCAGCAGCCGGGCGATGTCGACGACGTTGACCACGCGCACCGCCAGGTCGGGCAGGTGACGGCGGAGGAGCTGGGCGGCGGCCAGGACCTCCAGGGTGGGGACGTCACCGGCGCAGGCGAGGACCACGTCGGGTTCCCGGTCGCCGGTCTCGGTGCCGGCCCACTCCCAGATGCCCGCGCCGCGCGCGCAGTGCACCCGGGCCTGGTCCAGGGTCAGCCAGTCGAAGGAGGGCTGTTTCCCGGCCACGACGACGTTGACGTAGTCGCGGCTGCGCAGTGCGTGGTCGGCCACGCACAGCAGGGTGTTGGCGTCCGGCGGCAGGTAGACCCGTACGGCCTCGGGGCTCTTGTTGAGGACGTGGTCGACGAAGCCGGGGTCCTGGTGGGAGAAGCCGTTGTGGTCCTGGCGCCAGACGTGCGAGGTGAGCAGGTAGTTGAGGGAGGCGACGGGCGCGCGCCAGGGCAGCCGGCGGGTGACGCGCAGCCACTTGATGTGCTGGTTGACCATCGAGTCGACGATGTGCACGAACGCCTCGTAGCAGGAGAACAGTCCGTGCCGGCCGGTCAGCAGGTAGCCCTCCAGCCAGCCCTGGCAGGTGTGTTCGGAGAGGATCTCCATCACGCGGCCGTGCCGGTCGAGGTGTTCGTCGACCTCGAGGGTCTGTGCCTGCCACGCCTTGCCGCTGGCGGTGTAGACGGCCTGGAGCCGGTTGGAGGCGGTCTCGTCGGGGCCGACGAGGCGGAAGTCGCGGCGGTCGGCGGTGGCGCGCATGACGTCCTCGAGCAGGTCGCCGAGGACGCGGGTGGGTTCGTGCAGGGTGGTGCCGGGCTTGTCGACGGCCACGGCGTAGGTGTCCAGGTCGGGCATCGGCAGCGTGCGCAGCAGCAGGCCGCCGTTGGCGTGCGGGGTGGCGCCCAGGCGGCGGGTGCCGGCGGGGACGCAGGCGACGACCTCGGGGCGGGGCGCGCCGTGCTCGTCGAAGAGTTCCCCGGGCCGGTAGGAGCGCAGCCACGCCTCGAGTTGGCGCAGGTGCTCGGGGTTGTCGCGGACCGCGGCCAGCGGGACCTGGTGGGCCCGCCAGGTGCCCTCGACGGGCAGGCCGTCGACCTCGGCGGGCCCGGTCCAGCCCTTGGGGGTGCGCAGCACGATCACCGGCCAGCGGGGCCGCTCGGCGGCGCGGCCCTCGCGGGCGGCGCGCTGGACGGCGGCGATGCGGTCCAGGGCGGTGTCCATCGCCTCCGCCATCGCCCGGTGCACGGCGGCGGGGTCGTCGCCGGTGACGTGGAGGGGGTCGTGGCCGTAGCCGCGCAGCAGCTCGTCGAGTTCGGGCTCGGGGAGGCGGGCGAGCACGGTCGGGTTGGCGATCTTGTAGCCGTTGAGGTGGAGGATCGGCAGGACCGCGCCGTCGTGGACGGGGTCGAGGAACTTGTTGGAGTGCCAGGACGCGGCCAGCGGTCCCGTCTCGGCCTCGCCGTCGCCGATGACGCAGGCCACGACCAGGCCGGGGTTGTCGAAGGCGGCCCCGTAGGCGTGCGAGAGGGAGTAGCCGAGCTCGCCGCCCTCGTGGATGGAGCCGGGCGTCTCGGGCGCGACGTGGCTGGGCACGCCGCCCGGGAAGGAGAACTGCTTGAACAGCCGGGCCATGCCGGCGGCGTCCTGCGGGACGTCCGGGTAGATCTCGCTGTACGACCCCTCCAGCCAGGAGTTGGCGACCACGGCCGGCCCGCCGTGCCCGGGCCCCCACACGCACAGCGCGTCCAGGTCGCGGGCCTTGATCACGCGGTTGAGGTGGGTGTGCACGAGGTTGAGACCGGGTGAGGTGCCCCAGTGACCGAGCAGGCGGGGCTTGACGTGTTCGGGGCGCAGCGGCTCGGTGAGGAGCGGGTTGGCCATGAGGTAGATCTGGCCGACGGACAGGTAGTTCGCGGCGCGCCAGTGGGCGTCGAGCGTCCTCAGTTCGTCGTCGGTGAGCACGGTGGACGCCTGCCGGGGGTCGACGGACATGCGGGTTCCCTTCCGGGTCGCGGTGCGGTGGGCGGGGTGCCGTGGCGCACCCGTCCACCCTCTCCCGCCCGCCGGGTACCCGACAGGACCGGTCGACCCATTCGGGCGACCCCGGCCGGCCCCGGCGGCGCCGTGCGGCTCAGGCGCCCCGCTCCCCCGGTCCCGCCTCGTCGGCCCGGGCCCGGTCCAGCCCGTTCACATGGGCCACATTGCCCCGGTCCTCCGGGTCCTCGCTCGGTCCGGCCGTGAACCAGGCGTCCAGGATCTCCTTCAGCAGCGGTCCCGAGGTCAGGCGCAGGCTGAGGGCGAGGACGTTGGCGTCGTTCCAGCGGCGGGCCCCGTCGGCCGTGGCGCCGTCGGTGCACAGCGCCGCCCGCACTCCGGGCACCTTGTTCGCGGCGATCGAGGCGCCCGTGCCGGTCCAGCAGCACACGACGGCCTGGTCGGCCCGCCCGTCGGCCACGTCCCGCGCGGCCCGCGCCGAGCACACGGCCCACTGGGGGTCGTCGCCGGGCGCCAGCGCCCCGTGGGTGAGCACGTCGTGCCCCCGCTCGCGCAACTCCGCGACCAGCGCGCGGGCGACGGGTTCGTCCATGTCGGAGGAGACGGAGATCCGCATGCCGCGAGCTTAGGGGGTGCCCTGCTTCTCGGGCCGGGCGAGACACCCCTTAGGGGGTGTCGGACCGTGCGCTCGCGTCCGGCGTCGGCCGTCCGGTCCACACGCCGTCGGTCGTGCCGACCGGGTTGCCCGACGGGATCAGCCCGCTGTCGAGCACCGTCCTGGCCAGCGGGGCGAGCAGATCGGCGAGGCGTTGGGTGGGGGCGGCGCCGAGGGTCCGCCAGGGGCGGGCGGCCGCGGCGTCGGTCTCCGCCTCGATCCGGGCGCGCGCCGCCGCACCGGCCGCGGTGAGGCGTCCGTGGGCGTCGAGCCAGTCCCGCCCGCGCAGGTCCTCGACGGCCGTCCCCCAGGCGTCGGCGTCCCACTTGCGGCCCAGCCGCAGCAGGTCGGCGTCGGACTCCCCCGCGGCGACCTTGAGGACCATGGCGGCCACCGGTCCGACGCCGTGGGCGACGAGCACGGCGATGTGCCCGTCGCCGCGGTGCTCGCGCAGGGTCGTCAGGGCCTGCCAGAGCCGTACGTGGGGCAGGTCCGGCCGGTCCAGGGCCTGGTTGGCGCCCCCCAGCACCCGCCCCGCGGTGTCGGCGGCCTCGGCGGCCCGCCAGGCCAGGTCGGCGGCCTCCGTGAGGTCGGCGGAGGCGACGCGTCCGGCGCCGTACAGGCGGGTGAGGGCGGCGTCCATGGCCCGCCACCGGGCGGCGACGACCTCGGCCGGGTCGGCGTACCCCCAGGCGTCGGGCAGGGCGCCGGCCACGTGGGCCGGGTGGAAGACGTAGAAGGCACTGGTGACGACGGAGGCGGGCACGGGGCCGAGGGGCGCGGCGCGCAGCGCGAAGTAGCCCATCCAGAAGCCGCGCATCCCGAGGCCGTCCGCGGCCTCGCGGGCCTCGGGGCTGAAGTAGACCAGGTCGTGCACCGGTTCGCCGAGCTCCCACATCGTGCGTGCGACACCGTCGCCGTTCACGTGCTGCCCCTTCCGTCGGCTCGTCCCTGCCGGGAGGCAGCATCTCCTATGACCACGGTCATAACAAGGGCGCCGCGTGTCGCAGGACCGGGCGACGGGCGAAGGGGCGACGGGCGACGCGCGGTGGCCCCGGTCCGTGGAGGACCGGGGCCACCGGTGTCACGTGGTGCCCGCCGCGACGGCGGGACGCCGGGATCAGACCAGGTCGAACCGGTCCGCGTCCATGACCTTCGTCCAGGCCGCGACGAAGTCCGTCACGAACTTCTGCCGTGCGTCGTCGCTCGCGTAGACCTCGGCCAGCGCCCGCAGCTCGGAGTTGGAGCCGAAGACCAGGTCGGCACGGCTGCCGGCCCACTTCAGCTCACCGGTGGCCGCGTCGCGGCCCTCGAACGTGGTCTGGTCCTCGGAGGTCGCCTTCCACGTCGTGCCCAGGTCGAGCAGGTTGACGAAGAAGTCGTTGGTCAGCACCCCGGGGGTCGTGGTGAGGACACCGAGCTGCGACTGCTGGTGGTTGGCGCCGAGCACGCGCAGGCCGCCGACCAGGACCGTCATCTCGGGGGCGCTCAGGGAGAGCAGGTTGGCGCGGTCGAGCAGCAGGTACTCGGCCGGCAGGCGGTTGCCCTTGCCGAGGTAGTTGCGGAAGCCGTCCGCGGTCGGCTCCAGCGCGGCGAATGACTCCGCGTCGGTGTGCTCCTCGGTGGCGTCCACCCGGCCCGGCGTGAACGGCACCTGGATCTCGACGCCGGCCTCCTTGGCGGCCGCCTCCACGGCGGCGGAGCCACCGAGGACGATCAGGTCGGCGAGGGAGACCTTCTTGGCGCCGGAGGAGGCGTTGAAGTCCTGCTGGATGCCCTCCAGCGTGCGCAGCACGAGCGCGAGCTGGTCGGGGTCGTTGGCCTCCCAGCCGCGCTGCGGCTCCAGGCGGATCCGGGCGCCGTTGGCGCCGCCGCGCTTGTCGGAGGCGCGGAACGTCGAGGCGGACGCCCACGCGGTGCTCACGAGCTGGGAGACGGTCAGGCCGGACTCCAGCAGCTTGGTCTTCAGGGTGGCGACGTCGCCGGCGTCGATGAGCTCGCCCTCGCGCTCCGGCAGCGGGTCCTGCCACAGCAGCGTCTCCTCCGGGACCTCCGGGCCGAGGTAGAGGGACTTCGGGCCCATGTCACGGTGGGTCAGCTTGTACCAGGCGCGGGCGAAGGCGTCCGCGAACTGGTCCGGGTTCTCCAGGAAGCGGCGGGAGATCTGCTCGTAGACCGGGTCGAAGCGGAGCGACAGGTCCGTGGTGAGCATGGTCGGCAGGTGCTTCTTGGCCGGGTCGTGCGCGTCCGGGATGATCGGCTCGGCGTTCTTGGCGACCCACTGCTTGGCGCCGGCCGGGGACTCGCTGAGCTCCCACTCGTGGCCGAAGAGGATCTCGAAGAAGTCGTTGCTCCAGCGGGTCGGCGTGGTGGTCCAGGTGACCTCCAGGCCGGAGGTGATGGTGTCCCCGCCCTTGCCGGTGCCGTAGGTGCTGCGCCAGCCGAGGCCCTGCTCCTCCAGGGAGGCGGCCTCGGGGTCGTCGCCCACGTGGTCGGCGGGGCCGGCGCCGTGGGTCTTGCCGAAGGTGTGGCCGCCGGCGATGAGGGCGACGGTCTCCTCGTCGTTCATCGCCATGCGGCGGAACGTCTCACGGATGTCGCGGGCCGCGGCCAGCGGGTCCGGGTTGCCGTTGGGGCCCTCGGGGTTGACGTAGATCAGGCCCATCTGGACGGCGCCGAGCGGGTTCTCCAGCTCGCGGTCGCCGCTGTAGCGCCGGTCGTCGAGCCAGGTGGTCTCGGGACCCCAGTAGACGTCCTCCTCCGGCTCCCAGACGTCCTCGCGGCCGCCGCCGAAGCCGAACGTCTCGAAGCCCATGGACTCCAGGGCGACGTTGCCGGCGAGGATCATCAGGTCGGCCCAGGACAGGCTCTGGCCGTACTTCTTCTTCACCGGCCACAGCAGCCGGCGGGCCTTGTCGAGGTTGGCGTTGTCGGGCCAGCTGTTCAGCGGCGCGAAGCGCTGCTGGCCGGCGCCGGCGCCGCCGCGGCCGTCGCTGATGCGGTAGGTGCCGGCGCTGTGCCACGCCATGCGGATGATCAGCGGGCCGTAGTTGCCGAAGTCCGCGGGCCACCAGTCCTGCGAGGTGGTGAGCACCTCGGCGATGTCCCGCTTCACGGCCGGAAGGTCCAGCGACCGGAACGCCTCGGCGTAGTCGAAGTCCGCACCGAGCGGGTTGGCGACGGCGGGGTTCTTCGCGAGGATCTTGACGTTCAGCCGGTCGGGCCACCACTGACGGTTGCCGCCGCCCTGCGTCGGGTGGGCGGCACGCCCGTGCGCCACCGGGCAGCCTCCCGTGCCCTCCGTGCCCTCCGTCTTGGGGTCGGTGACGATCGCGTCGGGGTTCTCAGCCATGCAGGGATTCCTTCCGAACTGGGTGGATCACTGTGCTCAGGAGCGGTGGGCGGTGGAGCAGTCGGGGCACAGGCCCCAGTAGATGACCTCGGCCTCGTCGATCGCGAAACCGTGGGCGTCGGAGGCGGTCAGGCAGGGCGCGTCGCCGACCGCGCAGTCGACATCGGCGACGGCACCGCACGCGCGGCACAGCACGTGGTGGTGGTTGTCGCCCACACGGCCCTCGAACCGGGCGGGGCTGCCGGCCGGTTCGATCCGGCGTATCAGTCCGGCCGCGGTGAGCGCGTGCAGCGCCTCGTACACGGCCTGGACGGAGATGTGCCCCACGCGCTCGCGCACACCGGTGGCGATGGCCTCGACACCGAGGTGGTCGCCCTTGCGGACGGTCTCGAGCAGCGCGACACGGGCGGCCGTCACCCGCAGGCCGGCACCGCGCAACTCGTCGGCGGTGGACGGGGACTGGGGTGCGGTCATGCCCGCGACCCTTCCACATAAACACGAACGGTTCAAGAAAAAGAACCGTTAAAGATTGGTGCCGTGGCGGGGGGTGCGGAGGGTCTTCCCGGGGGCGGCGGGGGTGGTCGCGGTGGCGCGGACGTCGGTTCCGGTGGCGCTGCCGGGTGCTTCGGCGACGGCTGGGGGCGGCTGGGGCGAGGGTCGTCTTCGTAGCAGGGGGCGCGGGGCGGCTCGGGGACGCGCGCCGGGCGGTAGCACGCGGGTCCGACGGCCGACCGCCGCGTGACAGCGCCGCCGTGATGGATGACGGCGTGGTGTGATGGCGGCGTGAGCCGCGCCGTCGAAGACACCCACCGCCGTATGCTCCGGGCCCGGGACGCCATGGACCGCGCCTACGCGCAGCCCCTCGACGTCCCCGCGCTGGCCCGGATCGCGCACGTGTCCGAGTCGCACTTCACCCGCACCTTCCGGGCCACCTTCGGCGAGACGCCGCACCGCTACCTGCAACGCCGGCGCGTCGAGCGGGCGATGTTCCTGCTGCGGGAGACGCACCGCCCGGTCACGGAGATCTGCTTCGAGGTCGGCTTCAGCAGCCCGGGCACGTTCAGCCGGACGTTCCGTGACATCGTCGGCCGCTCCCCGCGGGCGTACCGCAAGGAGACCGCGGCGGCGAGGTCGGCAGCGGTGCCCGTGCACGTGCCGACGTGCTTCACGATGGCCTGGACGCGCCCGTCCGACAGCCGCCCCGGGGCGGTCCCCGGCAGCTGACCCGAGTGCGGCGCCGGACGACTCCCCGCCCTTCCCGACTCGGCGGTTTCGGAGAAGTTTTCCCCGCCCGGGAGCACTAGCGTGGCGCCCATGTTCACAGGGATCACGCACTCACAGATCTACGTCCTCGACCAGGACGAGGCCCTCGACTTCTACGTGGGCAAGCTGGGCCTCGAGGTGACCGCCGACGCCGATCTCGGCTTCATGCGCTGGCTGACGGTCGGTGTGCCGGGCCACCCCGAGCGCCAGATTCTGCTGGAGAAGCCGGGCCCGCCGGCCCTGTCCGAGGAGACGGCCGAGCAGGTCCGCGCACTGCTCACCAAGGGGGCGACCGGCGGCCACCTCATCTTCAGCACGGACGACTGCCGCAAGACCTACGAGACGCTGCGCGACCGCGGCGTGGAGTTCACCCAGGAGCCCACCGAGCAGCCGTACGGCATCGACTGCGGCCTGCGCGACCCGTTCGGCAACAGCATCCGCTTCACCCAGCCGACGGGCTGAACCACGGCGCTCCGGCCGTCCCGGAGCAGGGCCCGGAACGAGTTGAGGGTGTCCTTCAGGAGGCGGGCGAGCTTCGCCCGCCTCGTCGACATCCACCGCTCCGGTCGTCGTACCTGACGGACACACAACCGCCTGCCGGCCCGGCTCTATGGCTCCCGCGGGACCGAGCGGGACAGGCGGACCGCTGACACGAGGAAGAAGATGCCGCCGAGCGTGGCGTAGCCGGCGAGGGCCGTCAGCGTGGGGTCGTCCTGGGTGGCACTGCGGATGAAGCTCGCTCCGGCGAGGACGGAGATGCCGCCGCTGAGGATCATGGCCCACTGGCCGCCCATCGACCGACGTGCCAGGCCCACGAGGAGCTGGACCAGGCCGGAGACGATCGCCCAGGCGCCCCAGACCCGCAGCACGTCGGCGACGCCCGAGGTGCTCGCGACGGCGACCCCGATCACGGCGAGCACGCTGACGGCCATGTTGGCGTACAGGCCCTTGAGCGGCCCGGCGGCACGTGCCGACCTGGCGTCCACCACGGCCGCGGCCACGTCGAACGCCGGGTAGAGGGCCAGCAGCAGCTTGACCCCGGTGGTGAGTTCGGAGCCGCTCAGGAGCAGGAGCGCCGCCCATGCGAGGGCGAAGACGCAGCGGATGACGTAGAGCCGGCGAAGTGCGGGCTTCGCTCCGACGGACTCGGCCGAGGCGGGGACGGGAGCGGGGGCTGTGGATGTCATGGGTGGTCCTCCGACGACTGATCGGGCGGTGTGAGTAGAGAGAACGGTCTCTCTACTTCTTGGCCGCAGCCTGGCACAGCTTCCCCTTCGTGACAAGAGAGAGCGTTCTACCCGCTACGATGGTCGGCATGACGAGGACGGAAGCCGGGGCAGGCACCGGCAGGCGGGTCTCCGAGGCCCGTGAGCGGCTGCTGAGGACCGCCGGACAGCTCTTCTACGCCGAGGGCATCCACACCGTGGGCGTCGACCGCCTGGTCGCCGAGGCGAAGGTCACCAACGCGACCTTCTACCGCCACTTCCGCAGCAAGGAGGACCTCGCGGTCGCCTACCTGGGAAGCGTCGACCAGGCGATCCGCACCCAGATCGACTCCCTGACGGCCGCGGACGTACCGACCGACGCCATCCTGCGGGGCATCGGCGCATCCCTGGTCGAGCAGATCCGCTCGCCCGGTTACCGCGGGTGCGCCTTCCTCAACGCGGCAGCGGAGTTCCCCGACCCGGCCCACCCGGTCCACCGCGCCGTCGTACAGCACCGCGAGTGGTTCCTGCGGACGATCACGGAACTGTTCGCCGACATCACCCCCGTACAGGCCGATCACGCCGGACGCCACTTCGTCATGCTCCGTGACGGCGCGATGAGCGCCGGGTACCTCGGCGACCCGGTGGCGGCCGGCGAGACCCTGCTGCGCGGCATCGAGGGGCTGCTGCGAGTCCACATGGCGCGCGGGGCCGACGGGAGCACCGCCTCCCCGTCCGGCCACGCCCCCGCGGAGGCCACGCCGGTCCCGGGCGTCGACTGCTCACCGACCGGCGCCTGACCACGTCCAGCCGTTCTCCAGCCGGCCAGCCCTCCGCCATCTAGCTATGTTGACATAGGTATCCGGCCGTACCTAAGCTCGCCGTCATGCCCCCGCACAGCGCGTCCGCGCAGGACCTCGACCGCGTGGCCGCCGGCCTCGTGGCGTGCCTGCCTGCGCTGGGGCGGGCCCTGGAGCGGCAGGTGGATCTGGTGTATCCGCACCCCAAGCCCTCCGAGGCCCAGCTCGCGCTGCTCCGGCACGTCGGCGACCACGACGGGGTGACCGTCCGGGCGGCGGCCGAGGCGCTGCTGATGAAGCCCAACAACGTCAGCGCCCTGGTCACCCAGCTCACCGAGCAGGGTCTGCTGGAGCGCCGGCAGGACGCCTCCGACAAGCGCGTCGCCCACCTGCACCTCACGCCGGTCGCCCGGCAGCGCCTCGGCGAGGTCAGGCAGTTGATGGCCGGCCACCTGACGGGTGCGCTGCGCGCCCTGACGGAGGGCGAGCTGGACGCCCTCGGCTCCGCGCTGGGCGCGTTGAACGCGCTGGGCCGGCACCTGCCCGCCGCCCCCGCCGTCACCACCCCCACCGCCGCTCACTGAGCGCGGCGCCGGGCCCGTCGTAGGGCCCGGGGGCGGTGCGTGCGGCCCCGCGGTCGCCTCCCCACGTTCCCCCTCTCCCCCTCTCTCCCTCTTCCCCTGTTCCGGCCCCTCCGGCGTCGGCGATGCGTCGTCGTGCGCGCCCCCTGTGGCGCGCCGGTCCGCCGTCGCCCGCCGGCCGGTCCCGGGCAGGCGCACGTACGAAGGACAGGCACTTCCATGCCCTCCGTGGACATCCACTCCTCCACGCCGGCGGCCTCCGTCGCCGCTCCCCCGGACCAGCCCCGCGGCCTGCGGGCCAACCCCTGGCTGACGCTGATCGCCGTCGCGTTCGGCCTCTTCATGGTCGGTCTCGACGGTTCGGTCGTCTCCATCGCCAACCCCGAGATCGGCCGCGACCTGGGCGCGTCCACCGCCGACCTCCAGTGGGTCACCAACTCCTATCTGCTGGCGCTGGCCGCCGCACTCATCCTCGGCGGCAAGCTGGGTGACCGGTTCGGGCGCCGGACGTTCTACCTGGTCGGCGTCGCCGGGTTCGCCGTGGCGTCCGTCGCCATCGGGCTGAGCGGGTCCATCACGGGCGTCATCGCCTTCCGCGCGGTGCAGGGCTTCTTCGGCGCGCTGCTGATGCCCAACACCCTCGGTCTGCTGCGGGCGGTGTTCCCGCCGCGCAAGTTCGGCATGGCGGTCGGCATCTGGGCCATGGTCTCCTCCGTCTCCACCGCCCTCGGTCCGATCGTGGGCGGGCTGCTGGTGCAGCACGTCGACTGGGAGTCGGTCTTCTTCATCAACGCGCCCATCGCCGTCGCCGCACTGGTCTTCAGCGCCCTCGTGCTGCCGCAGAGCAGGAACACCGCGGCCCGGGGCGAGAGGTTCGACCTCGCCGGGGTCGTGCTGCTGGCGGCGGGGCTGCTCGCCGTCGTGTTCGGCGTGGTCAAGGGCGAGACCTGGGGCTGGACCTCGGGCGGCACCCTGGGTGCCATCGGGGCGGGCGTGCTGGTGCTGGTGGCCTTCGGCCTGTACGAGAGCCGGGTGGCCGCCGCTCCCCTGCTGCCGACGCGCCTGTTCCGCAACCCGGCGCTGACCATCGGCACCGTCATCACCGCGCTGAACTTCTTCGTGCTGCTCGGTGTGATCTTCTTCGTGATGCTCTACCTGCAGAACGTGCGCGGGTTCTCCCCGGTCGAGGCCGGGGTGCGCACCCTGCCGCTGAGCCTGGCCTCGGTGGTGGCCTCGCCGCTGGGCGCGGCCCTCACCGAGCGGTTCGGGCCGCGGTTCACCATGCCGCTCGGCATGGCGCTGCAGGCGGTGGCCTGCTTCGTGATGCTCGGCTGGGCCGCCGACTCGTCGTACGCCCTGATGTGGCCGCCGTTCATCGCGCTCGGGCTGGGCGTGGGCATGGTGATGTCGTCGTCCTCCGATGCCATCGTGGGCAACGCGCCCGTCCGGGACGGCGGTGTGGCGGGCGGTCTGCAGGCGACGGCCCTGCAGGTCGGCGGCGCGCTCGGCACGTCGGTGCTGGTGTCGCTCATCGGCAGCCGGGTCGGCTCCACCCTCACCGGCGAACTGACCTCCGCCGGGGTGCCCGCCGACGCGGCGGCGGGGCTCGGCGAGGCGAAGGACGCCGTGGCGATGGGTGTCGCGCCCGTCCCGGACGCCCTGCCCGCACAGCTGCGGACAGCGGTCGTCGAGGGCAGCCACCAGGCGTTCATGAACGGTGTGCACACCTCCGTGCTGGTCGCGGGCGTGCTGTGCGTGCTGGGCGCGCTGGTCGCCGCGGTCGGCGTGCGCCGGGCTCCCGGGGCGGCCGCCGAAGGGTGACCGCGGACGGGGCCCGCCCGCCCCGGGGGCGTTTCCTTCAGCAGGCCCCCCGGTGTGATCGCTCGACGCCGTACCCACCCGCGCGCGCCCCCGGCGGAATCGCACGCGACGCTCCCCCCACCCGACGGTGTTCCCCCTGGATGGTTCCCGACGGACGTGACCTTCGCCGTCACAAGGTCGATACTTCCTCCAGGGGGTCACCCGTCCCCGACCGTCCGCCGCACCCACGACCACCCCCTCCCCCGACCGGCCGCGAGGCAGGCCGGAGGGCCACCCGCCCAGCCCCCTCGGAGGTACTCATGAGGATGCTCATCAACGTTCCCGAGACCGTGGTCGCCGACGCGTTGCGGGGCATGGCGGCCGCCCATCCGGAACTGACCGTGGACGTGGACAACCGCGTGGTCGTACGGCGGGACGCGCCGGTCGCCGGGAAAGTGGCCCTGGTCTCCGGAGGCGGCTCGGGGCACGAGCCGCTGCACGGCGGCTTCGTCGGGCCCGGCATGCTGTCGGCGGCCTGTCCCGGCGAGGTGTTCACCTCCCCCGTGCCCGACCAGATGGTGCGGGCCGCGGCGGCCGTGGACAGCGGTGCCGGGGTGCTGTTCGTCATCAAGAACTACACCGGCGACGTGCTGAACTTCGAGATGGCCGCCGAGCTGGCCGAGGACGAGGGCATCCAGGTCGCCAAGGTGCTCGTCGACGACGACGTGGCGGTCACCGACAGCCTGTACACGGCCGGGCGGCGCGGTACGGGAGCCACCCTCTTCGTCGAGAAGATCGCCGGGGCCGCGGCCGACGAGGGACAGCCGCTGGAGCGGGTCGAGGCGGTGGCCCGGCAGGTCAACGAGAACTCCCGCAGCTTCGGCGTCGCCCTGAGCGCCTGCACCACGCCCGCCAAGGGCGGCCCGACGTTCGACCTGCCCGAGGGCGAGCTGGAGTTCGGTGTCGGCATCCACGGCGAGCCGGGGCGCGAGCGGCGGCCGATGATGACCTCGCGGGAGATCGCCGACGCCGCCGTGCAGGCGATCCTCGACGACATGACGCCCCGCAACCCCGTCCTGGTGCTCGTCAACGGCATGGGCGCGACCCCGCTGCTGGAGCTGTACGGCTTCAACGCCGAGGTGCAGCGGGTGCTCACCGAGCGCGGGGTGGCCGTCGCCCGTACGCTCGTCGGCAACTACGTGACCTCCCTCGACATGGCCGGCGCGTCCGTCACCCTGTGCCAGGTCGACGAGGAGCTGCTGCGGCTCTGGGACGCCCCGGTGAGCACGCCCGGGCTGCGCTGGGGCCGGTGAGGGCCCCGGCCCGCCACCGCACCGACCCGCACCCGTACGCACCCGACACGCAAGGAGACACCGTGCTGGACGCCGACTTCTTCCGCCGTTGGATGACGGCCACCTCCGCGTCCGTCGACCGCGAGGCGGAGCGGCTCACCGCCCTCGACTCGCCCATCGGCGACGCCGACCACGGCAGCAACCTGCGGCGCGGCTTCGCCGCGGTCACCGCGGCGCTGGAGAAGGAGGCCCCGCGCACACCGGGCGCCGTCCTGATCCTCGCCGGGCGCCAGCTCATCTCGACGGTCGGCGGCGCGTCCGGGCCGCTGTACGGCACGCTGCTGCGCCGCACCGGCAAGGCGCTCGGCGACGCGCCCGAGGTCGGCCCCGAGCAGTTGGCGGAGGCGCTGCGCGCGGGCGTGGACGCCGTGATGCAGCTCGGCGGTGCCGCGCCGGGCGACAAGACCATGATCGACGCGCTGGTCCCGGCGGTCGACGCCCTCGCGGACGGGTTCGGCGCCGCCCGGGCCGCCGCCGAGCAGGGCGCCGAGGCCACCACGCCGCTGCAGGCCCGCAAGGGGCGGGCCAGCTACCTCGGCGAGCGCAGCATCGGGCACCAGGACCCAGGGGCCACCTCGGCGGCCCTGCTGATCGCCGCGCTCGTTGACGCCGGCACGGACGGGGAGTGAGGGCCGCCATGAGCGACGACAGGCTGGTCGGCATCGTCCTCGTCTCGCACAGCGCGGCCGTGGCGGAGTCCGTGGCCGAGCTGGCCCGGGGGCTGACGGGCGGCGGCCCCGACGTCCCGGTCGCCGCGGCCGGCGGCACCGAGGGCGGCAGCCTCGGCACCAGTGCCGAGCTGATCGCGGCGGCCGCCGCCGCGGTGGACCGGGGCGCGGGGATCGCCGTCCTCACGGACCTCGGCAGCGCCGTCCTGACCGTGAAGGCGCTGCTCGCGGAGGGCGACGAGCTGCCCGGCGACACGCGGCTGGTCGACGCTCCGTTCGTCGAGGGCGCGGTCGCCGCGGTCGTCACGGCGGCCACCGGCGCCGACCTGGACGCGGTGGAGGCGGCGGCCGCGGAGGCGTATACCTACCGCAAGACCTGAGGGGGTCGGCTACTCCTCCTGCCCGCCCTCGGTATCCGCGCCCTGCCCGTCCGGTTCCTCGTCGGACGGGGCGTCGGCCGACTCCTCGGCCGGGTCCGTCGTCCCGTCCGACGCCGCCTCCCCGGGCGGGTCGTCCGACCCGGCGGTGGTGGTCGCGGCCGGGGCCGCGGGTCCGTCGGGCGTCGCCGTGGCACCGTTCGCGGTGTCGCCGCGGACGAAGAGGCGGGCGAGGCGCTCCCCCGTGGCCACGGCGGCCGCGTGGTCCTCGATGGGCTTGACCTCGGAGTCCCTGAAGACGATGTAGGTGACGCCGGAGGGCGTGCCGCCGCCGTGCGGGTCGGGGCGGATGCCGAGGCCCACGGCGGTGGCGTAGGACGCCTCGCCGATGATGTCGTCCGGGCCGACGTCACCGACGACCGCGTACTGGACACGGTCGCCGTAGACGACGGCCGCGACCGATCCGCCGTGCACCCCGTCGCGGCGGTGGTCCCAGATGTCGCTGGGCGCCGGGACGACGACGTACGGCAGGGTCTCGGCGCTCAGGTCGCGGCCGTCGGACTGCTGGAAGGCCGTGCCGGGGGCGAACAGGGGGTCCGTGCGGGCGTTGCAGTGCCGGCCCGGGCGGCCGTCGCAGTCGATGTCCAGGTCGGCCTTCCAGAAGACGACGCCGCCCGTGGCGCACACCGGGACGGTGGCGGGCGTGTCGTGGTCGGTGCGGTAGCGGCCCTGGGAGACGGGTGTGCAGTCGCGCACCCTGGCCAGGAGGTCCGCCGCGCTGACCGCGCCCCCGTGCCGCGGTGCCGGACCGCCCAGGGGCGGCGGCGCCGTCGGGGAGGCGGCGGAGGACGGGAAGGCCGGGGCCATCAGGGCGAGGCCGGCCACGGCCAGGGTCAACGACTGGGCACGCACGGAAGGGACCCTCTCATGGGGGAGGTGACGAGCACTCAGCCCAATCTCGTGGGGGTCGCCCTACCGGGCCATCCGAAGGGGGCCGTACGGAGCAGGGTGCTGACGCGGTGACAGGGAGCGGGCGCCGGCGCCCGTCGGGGACGCCGGCCGCCCGGCCGCCCTTCGGCGCGGGATCAGCGACGACAGCGGTCCGCGCCATCGGCACGAACTCCCCAGTGCTGCGGGGGGAGTTCGCCCGTGGGACCCTCAGCATACGTAACCCTCCCGGGTGACCACCAACGCCGGCCCGCCACGCCACGCCCTCTTGATGTGTTCGCATCATCGCGGCATATTGGTCCGGACCATTGCCGCCGTTCCGGGCCGGGAGGCGAGGCCGTGCGACGCGTAGGGCCGTACTCAGCGATGCTCGCGGGGGTGCTGGCGCTCGGCTGCGGCTGTGCGTCGGCGAACGGCGACGGCACCGCGGCCGAGGGCTCGGCGCCCGGGGCGCCCACCGGGGTGACCGCGGCGGCGGGCAGCGCGACCAGCGTGCACGTGATGTGGAACGCCGTCGGCGCGACGTCCGGTGTGAGGGCGTACGAGGTCTACGAGGGGTCCGCCAAGGTGCGCGAGGTGCCGGGCTCCGTCCACATGGTCGACGTCGTACGGCTCACCCCCGGCACCGCGTACGCCTTCACCGTGCGCGCCCGGGACGGCGGGGGCCGGCTCGGCCCGCCCAGCCGCGAGGTGCGCGCCACCACGCCGGCGGCCACGGCCGCCGACCGCGCCGCGCCCACCCGGCCCGGCGGGGTCGAGGGCCGCGCGGTGGGCGCGACGGCCGTGCAGCTGTCCTGGTCCGCCGCCACCGACGACCGCGCGGTGGTGTCGTACGACGTCTGCCAGGGCGGCACGAGGATCCACAGCGTCGGCGGCAACCAGACGGCGACCGTCGTCACCGGGCTGCGGCCCGGCACCCGCTACTCCTTCACCGTGCGGGCCAGGGACGCCGCCGACAACGTCTCCGCCGCCGGGCCCGCCGTCCGGCTGACGACCCCGCCCGGCACCGGCGCCGCCGACCGGGACACCGCGCCCGCCGGTTTCCGCGCGACCACCCACCGGGCGGACGGGGCGTACTACCTCGACCTGGCCTGGGTACCGCCGCGGGTGGACGGGCCGGTCACCGAGTACGAGATCCGGCTCGACGGCCGCCGTGCCACCTCGCTCGTGTGGGGCGGCGCCGCGCCCCGCGACACGGCCTCCTACAGCTTCTACCTCGGCGAGGAGACCGGGCGGACGGTGCGGGTGCGGCTGCGGGCACGGCTGCCCGACGGCACCTGGGGCGCCCTGTCGGCCGAGCGCTCGGTGACCACCGGGACCACGGGACCCGGCGCGGGCTGACCGGCCCGCACCGGTCCGCCGGAGCGGGTCCGTCACCCGGCCGGGTGCCGTCCGGGTGCGGGAGGGCGGACGGCACCGTTGGCTGGCACCGAGGCAGCACGGGCGTACCCGATCCTCGGCGGCGCAAGGGATGTACCGCCAACCGTGCCGCCGGAGGACATCCGATGACCGACTCACGTCTTCTCGTCCGCTCCGCACTCACCGTGGCAGCCGCCGCCGCGCTGCCCCTCGCCCTGACCGCCGGCCCGGCCGCCGCCCGGGCGCAGGGGATCTCCGTGAGCACGGTGGGCACCACCGTCTCCGTGGTCACCAGCGCCTGCACCACCCAGACCAACGGCACCTGGGGCACCGGCTCGCTGCTCAGCAGCGGTCAGACGTCGTTCGCGCAGGGGCGGCAGGTGGCCCTGTCGGGCACCTCCGTCAGCCAGTCGGCGGCCTGGTCGAACGTCAGCCCCGGCACCTACAGCGTCATCGTCACCTGCGCCAACGGCACCACGGCCGGCACCCAGTCGGTCATCGTGTCGGCCCCCGTCACCCGCACACCCACGCCGACGGCCTCGGCCTCGCGCGGGGTGATGGGCGGCTCGGGCGGCTCCGTCCGCGACTACGGCACCGTCACCCTGGCGGCCGGCGGCACGCTGGTGGGCGCGGGTGTCATCGCGGCGGCGTGGTTCCTGCGCCGTCGCTCGAAGCCGTACCGCCTGTGACCTCGGACAGGCCGGCGACCTCGGCGAGCGCGTGGGCGAGCCACCGCGTCCAGAAGGTCTCCAGGTCGATGCCCGCGCGCAGCACCAGGTGACGCAGCCGGTCCTCGGGGCCGTCCCGGCCGGGCGGGAAGTCGCGCCGCTCGATCTCCTCGTACTCGGCCAACTGCCGCCGGTGCAGGTCGAGGTGGCGGCCCAGGTCGGCCTCCAGGCCCGCGGTGCCGACCACGGCGGCCGCGCGCAGCCGCAGCAGCAGCGCGTCCCGCTGCGGCTTGGGGTCCTGCCCGGCCGCGGTCCAGCGGGCCAGTTCGGCGCGGCCGGCGGGCAGGACCTCGTAGGCCTTCTTCTGCCCGCGGGCCGGCTGCTCGGACGGCAGGGCCCGGATGAGGCCGTCGGACTCCAGCTTCCCCAGCTCGCGGTAGATCTGCTGGTGCGTGGCCGACCAGAAGTACCCGATCGACCGGTCGAACCGGCGGGTCAGCTCCAGCCCCGACGACGGCTTCTCGAGCAGGGCGGTGAGGATCGCGTGCGGGAGTGACATGGCCTCATCCTAGGGACGGCCGCTGCACGGACCGGCCCTACAGGGCGGCCGCGACCTCGGTGCCCTGCTTGATCGCGCGCTTGGCGTCCAGTTCGGCGGCCACGTCGGCGCCCCCGACGAGGTGCGGGGTGCGGCCGGCGGCCAGCAGCTCCTCGTACAGGTCGCGGCGCGGTTCCTGACCGGTGCACAGCACGATGGTGTCGACCTCCAGGACGGTGCTCCGCTCGCCGACGGTGATGTGCAGCCCGGCGTCGTCGATGCGGTCGTAGCGCACGCCCGGGACCATGGTC
The DNA here is from genome assembly GCF_005280195.1 of Streptomyces galbus. GTDB lineage: Bacteria > Actinomycetota > Actinomycetes > Streptomycetales > Streptomycetaceae > Streptomyces > Streptomyces galbus. Next base: position 155,188 of record NZ_SZPR01000010.1, read on the forward strand.
ACGCCGCGGTGCTTGAGCTCGGTGCGGTGGATCCAGCCGGTGGTCTTGCCCAGCCCGGCGCCGACCTTGGTGGTCTTGCGCTGCAGCAGGTGGACCGAGCGCGGCGGGGCGGGCCGCTCGGGTGCGGCGAGGCCGCCCGGCGCACGGTAGTCCGTGTCGACGCCCCAGTGGCGGAAGTACGTCGCCGGGTCCTCGCTCGCGCCGTCGCCGCTGTCGGTGAGGAACTCGGCGACGTCGAAGCCGATGCCGCCGGCGCCGAGCACGGCGACGCGCTTGCCGACCTCGGCGTCGCCGCGCAGCACGTCCAGGTAGCCGACGACGCTCGGGTGGTCGACGCCGGGGATCTCGGGGGTGCGCGGGGTGACGCCGGTGGCGACGACGACCTCGTCGTAGCCGGCCAGGTCGGCGGCGGTGACGGGGGTGTCGAGGCGGACGTCGACGGCCTCCTCGGCGAGCCGGTGGCGGAAGTAGCGCAGGGTCTCGTCGAACTCCTGCTTGCCCGGCACCCGGCGGGCGACGTTGAGCTGCCCGCCGACCTCGCTCGCGGCGTCGAACAGGGTGACGTCGTGGCCGCGTTCGGCCGCGGAGACCGCGCAGGCCAGGCCCGCGGGACCGGCGCCGACCACGGCGACGCGCTTCCTGAACCGGGTCGGGGAGAGCACCAGCTCGGTCTCGTGGCAGGCGCGGGGGTTCACCAGGCAGGAGGTGATCTGCCCGCTGAAGGTGTGGTCGAGGCAGGCCTGGTTGCAGCCGATGCAGGTGTTGATGGCCTCGGGCCGGCCGGCGGCGGCCTTGGCGACGAACGCCGGGTCGGCGAGCATCGGGCGGGCCATCGACACCATGTCGGCCACCCCGTCCGCGAGCAACTGCTCGGCGACCTCGGGGGTGTTGATGCGGTTGGTGGTGACGAGCGGCACCGACACCTCGCCCATGAGCCGCCGGGTCACCCAGGTGTAGGCGCCGCGCGGCACGGAGGTCGCGATGGTGGGGATGCGGGCCTCGTGCCAGCCGATGCCGGTGTTGATGATCGTTGCGCCGGCCGCCTCGACCGCCTTGGCGAGGTCGACGACCTCCTCGAGCGTGGAGCCGCCGGGGACGAGGTCGAGCATCGAGAGCCGGTAGACGACGATGAAGTCCTCGCCGACCGCCTCGCGCACGCGCCGGACGATCTCCAGGGGGAAGCGGGTGCGGTTCTCGTGGGAGCCGCCCCAGCGGTCGGTGCGGTGGTTGGTCTGGCGGGCGGTGAACTCGTTGATGAGGTAACCCTCGGAGCCCATGATCTCGACGCCGTCGTAGCCGGCCTGCCGGGCCAGGCGGGCGGTGCGGGCGTAGTCGTCGATGGTGCGCTCGATGTCGGCGTCGCCGAGCTCGCGCGGCACGAAGGGGCTGATCGGCGCCTGGAGGGGGCTCGGGGCGACGAGGTCGCGGTGGTAGGCGTAGCGGCCGAAGTGCAGGATCTGCAGGGCGATCCGGCCGCCCTCGCGGTGCACGGCCGCGGTGACGACGCGGTGCTGCTCGGCTTCCGCCTCGGTGGTGAGGCGGGCGCCGCCCTCGTAGGGGCGGCCCTCGTCGTTGGGGGCGATGCCGCCGGTGACGATGAGGCCCACTCCACCGCGGGCGCGCTCGGCGTAGAAGGCCGCCATGCGCTCGAACCCGCGCTCGGCCTCCTCCAGGCCGACGTGCATCGAGCCCATCAGGACGCGGTTGGGCAGCGTGGTGAAGCCCAGGTCGAGGGGGCTCAACAGGTGGGGGTAACGGCTCATCGGGGCCCTCCGTGCAGGGTGTCGTCGACCCTGTTGTAGAGGACCCCGAAGCTTTATGCAACTAGTTGCAGAACCGGTCCTGTCCGCCGGACGAGCCGCCGGCGGCCGTGCCGGGGGCCGTGGCGTGGGGCTACTTGCTCTCCAGCAGGACGTGCAGCTCCTTCTCCTGGTCACCGGAGGAGTGACTCACGTCACGCACGCTGAACTGGGCGTCCAGCACCTTGCGGAGCTGCTCGATGGCCCAGTAGCCGCCCTGCGCGTCGGCCGTGACGGTGGACGAGAGCCGGGCGGGCGGCGGGAACTCGTGGGCCTCGCTGACCTCGAAGGTGCCGAGCCAGACCATGGGGCGCGACTCGTGCAGCTGTTCGGGCACATCCTCGGAGCAGCGGTCGGACTCGAAGCACGCGCAGAGCGCGTCGAAGACCACCCGGGCGTCCTCCTTGCTGCATCCGCTGATCTCGACGGAGACGGACTCCTCGTGCGATCGCTCGCGGTCCATCGTGAACGCTCCTCTCGTGACGGTGACGCGCACCGCGAGTTCCCCACGAGCGGCACCGCATCCCCCGGACGCGGCACTTTTCGGTCCGGGGCGCCGGGGACGGCCCGACGGAAGAGCGCGCTCGGCGCCGAGCCGCGTCCGCGCCGGAGGCACAGGCCGGACGCCGGACGCCGCGGGGCGCGGGAGAGCCCGTCGACCAAGTGACGTGGGCCCGCCGGTGCCCGGGCACGGCACCGAGCGGCATCAGCTCCGGAGGACAGGCCGACGCCGGGTGCGGGACGGCCGGAGGGCCGAGAGGCCGGGGCCGGCCAGCCACGGGATGCCCGCCGGCCGGCCGGCGGGCAAGGCGCCGCGCCGTGTCCGGGGCGGCGGGCGGGCCGGGCGCCGGGAGCCCGAGGGTTCGGCCCGCCCTGGCCGCCCGGGGGTCAGCGGCGCGTGAAGCGGTACGTCTTGCTGTCCGTGAGGACGCAGAAGCCCGGGGAGACCACGATCACCCGCAGGGTGCCGGTGCGGCGGTCGTAGTCGATGCCCTCGGCCTCGAAGCCGCCCGAGCAGCCGCTGCGCAGGGGAAGCTGGCGCAGGGCCGTGACGTGCCCGGTGACGTCCGAGGAGCCGGGCTGCGCCGAGAGGTCGACCTGCAGCAGTGGCTTGGTCATGCCGAACAGGGACCCCTCGGGGTCGTCGGAGGAGCACAGCAGGGTCGTCGGGCCGGAGAAGTCGCAGCCCTGCACGTCGCGGACGGCGTGGTCGAGGCGGACCGTGGACGCCTGCGGCAGGTTCGCCGACGGCGAGGTGCCCGCGTTGACGCCGGGGGTGGGGAAGACCAGCAGCCGCGTCATGGTGCCCCACTCCCCCGCGAGCATCCACTGGCCGTCGGGCGAGATCGCCACCCAGGAGTTGTTCAGGGCCTCGCCGGGGCTGAGCGCGTGCACGTACTCCGACCAGCCGCCGCCGGGCGCCTGCACGCGGAACATCTTCGAGGTGCCCGAGTCCTGTTGGTAGGGCTCGACGTAGTAGCCGTTGTACGAGGCGTCGGGGTCGCCGACGTGGTTCCAGCCGCGGACCGACAGGCCGACCGGGATGGTACCGATGCCGGTGTACCGGTTGGGGCTGCCCGCCGGCACCTCGACGGAGGTCAGGCCCTGGCTCTCGGTCAGCGGGTCGGCGCGGTCGGAGCCGACCTCGGTCCAGGTGTCCGCCGCCGCGGCGGGCGGGGCCGCGGACAGGGCGGCGGCGGCCGCGGTGGCCAGGACGACGAGCGCGGTGCGGGCCGCGTGACGACGGCGGCGGCGGGCAGGGCGCAGGGGCATGGGCCGACTCCTCGACAGGGGGGTGGGTGGCGCGGGTCGGCGCACAGTCTGGCGGTGTTCGGTAGTCATGTACAGACCAACCGGGTGGACGCGGGCGGTCCGATCGGCGAACGGCGCCCGTCCTCGTCCCGGGGGAGGATGGAGGACGGCACGCAAGGCATGGGAGAACAGGGTTGGGCGCGGTAGAACAGGGGGAGTCGGCACGGGGGACGGCGTGCCGCGGCGACAGTGCGGAGGCGGTGCGTGGCATGAGTGCAGCCGAACCGGCGGCGGCCGGCGGCCCCATACGGCCCGGTGGCCTCCTCGACGTCCTGAACGTGGCCTCGGTGGTCCTGGACGCGCGGGGGCGCATCGTGCTGTGGAGCCCCCAGGCCGAGGCCCTGTTCGGCTACCCGGCGCAGGAGGCGCTGGGCCGCTACGCCGCGCAGGTGATGGTGCACGAGCGGCACGTCGAGCTGGTCGTGAAGCTGTTCGCCGACGTCGTGGAGACCGGCCGCAGCTGGGCCGGCGCCTTCCCGATCCGCCGCAAGGACGGCAGCACCCGGCTGATCGAGTTCCGCAACATGCGGCTCCTGGACGACCACGGCGACGTCTACGCCCTCGGCCTGGCCGCCGACCGGCCGACACTGCGCCAGGTGGAGCAGGACCTCGCGCTCTCCACCCGTCTGGTCTCACAGTCACCGGTCGGGCTCGCCGTCCTCGACACCGACCTGCGGTACGTGTCCGTCAACCCGGCGCTGGAGCGCATCGACGGCGTCGCGGCCGACGCGCACCTGGGCCGCACGCTGCGCGAGGTGGTGCCCCTGCTGGACGCCGACGCCCTGGAGGAGGCGGCCCGCCGGGTGCTGCGCACCGGTGAGCCGGTCGTCGACCGCGCCACGGTGGGGCGCACCCCGGCGGACCCGGACGAGGACCACGCCTGGTCGATGTCGCTGTACCGGCTGGAGGACGCCCGCGGCGCCGTGCTGGGCGTGGCGGTGTCCGTCGTGGACGTCACCGAACAGCACCGGGCCGGCGTCGAGGCCGAGGCGGCCCGCCGGCGCCTCGCCCTCATCGCGGACGCCTCGGCCCGCATCGGCACCACGCTCGACCTGGAGCGCACCGCCCGCGAGCTGGCCGACGTGGCCGTGCCGGAACTCGCCGACGTGGCCGCCGTGGACCTGCTGGACGCGGTCGTCGCGGGCCGTCCCGGGACCTTCGGACCGACCGAGTCGGCCGTCATCCGCGCGCTGGCCGTGCGCGCGTACGCCTCCCCCGAGGCGCTCGCCGCGGCCGACCCGCCCGGCCAGGTCGCCCGCTACGGACCCGACCGGCTGGTCACCGAGTGCGTGCGCACGGGCAGTCCGGTGCTGGTGCCCGAGGTGGCCGACGACGACTACGTGCGCATCGCCCGCTCCCCCGACGCGGCCGTGCTGCTGCGCCGGTCGGGCGTCCACTCCTACCTGGCCGTGCCGCTCATCGCACGCGGCGAGGTGCTCGGCGCCCTGGACCTCAAGCGGACCGTCAACCCCGAGCCCTTCACCGAGGACGACCTGCTGCTCGCCCGGGAACTGGCGGCGCGCGCGGCCGTGCAGATCGACAACGCCCGCTGGTACCAGAACGCCCGCACCACCGCGCTCACCCTCCAGCGCAGCCTGCTGCCCAGCCACCCGCCGGTCACCGGCGGCCTGGAGGTGGCCTCCCGCTACCAGCCGGCCGGGGCCACCATCGAGGTCGGCGGCGACTGGTTCGACGTGATCCCGCTGGACGGCGGGCGGACCGCGCTGGTCGTCGGCGACGTGATGGGCAGCGGCATCGACGCCGCCGCCACGATGGGCCGGCTGCGCACCGCGACCACGACGCTGGCCTCGCTCGGCCTGGATCCGGCCGTGCTGCTCGAGCACCTCGACCGCATCACCTCCGGCCTCGACCACTCCATCGCCACCTGTGTCTACGTCGTCCACGACCCGGAGCTGGGCCAGTGCCGGATCGCCAACGCCGGTCACCTGCCGCCGGTGCGGCTGCGCGCCGGCCGGGCGCCCGAACTGCTGGACCTGCCCACGGGGGCGCCGCTCGGGGTGGGCGGGGTGCCGTTCGCCACGACCACCGTCGACTTCGCCCCCGGTGACCGGCTGGTGCTGTACACCGACGGGCTGGTGGAGACCCGCCGGCACTCCCTCGACGAGCGGCTGGACGCCCTGCTCGCCCTGCTGGACGGGCCCGGCCGGCCGCTGGAGGAGCTGTGCGACCTGCTCCTGCGCACGCTGCACCAGCCCGACAACCACGACGACGTGGCCCTGCTCGTGGCCCGCGCCCGCGAGCGCGGCTGACGCGGACGGAGCGGCCCTCGCGGTGCGTCCGGTTCACAGGCATTTGTTACGTCGTCCTTACCCCGCCGCCCGGACAATCACAGGGAGGGGTGGGCCGTGTCGTCGGGCCGAGGAAGGTGAGCCGTGATGCAGGAGCCGGAGCGGGAGCACAGCAGCGGCGGTGCCCGGGACGAGGGCGGTGGTGGTGTGCCGCCCGGGGCGGAGGTGCTCGCCTCCGGGCCGCCCGGGCGCCCCTCGCCGTCGGGGCGGTGGCGGGGCGGCTCGCGGCGGGGCCGCGCGGTGGTCGCGGCCGCCACGGTCGCCGTGCTCGGCCTGGGCGGCACGGTCGCCTACGCCGCGACGTCGGGCGGCTCCGGCGGCGGCACGGCACCGGCCGCCCCGGGCTCCTCCTCGGCGCCGTCGCCCGACCGGCACGGGCGCGGGCCGTGGTCCGGCTTCGGCGGGAACGGGGTGCACGGCGAGGCGACCGTGAAGGACCCGGACTCGGGCGACTGGATCGTCCGCACCTGGCAGCGCGGCACCGTCGAGGGAACGGACGGCGGCCGGGTCACCGTGAAGAGCGAGGACGGCGCCTCGTGGACCTGGACGGTCGGCAAGGACACGACCGTCCGCCGGGAGGGGGGCTCCGCCACCGGGGCCGGCGCCCTGAAGAAGGGCGACAGCGTCCTGGTCGTCGGCACCCGGGACGGCGACACGAGGACCGCCGACCGCGTGCTCTCCGGCACCTTCACCGAGCGCGACGACCACGGGGACCACGGCGAGCACGGCGACAAGGACGGCAGGCACGGCCACGGTCCCTTCGGCGACCGCCCGGGGCACCGGTGGGGCGACGACGGCACGCCCTCACCGGCGCCCTCGGGCAGCGGCGCGGCCACCTGACGTCAGTGCGCGCGCGTGCCCACCACCACGTGGGCCCAGCGGTCGTCGTCCACCGCGAGGCGGGCCGTCAGGCCGCCGGCGGTGAACGCCTCCACGGCGGCCGGTGCCTGGCGCTCGCTCGTCTCGACCAGCAGACAACCGCCGGGCGCCAGCCACCCGGACGCGCCGGCGGCCACCCGGCGCAGCACCTCGAGGCCGTCGCCACCGCCGTCCAGCGCGGCCAGCGGCTCGTGGTCGCGGGCCTCCGCCGGCAGCAGGGCCACCTCACGGGAGGGGACGTAGGGCACGTTCGCGGCGAGGATGTCCACCCGCCCGCGCAGCCGGTCCGGGAGCGGACCGAACAGGTCGCCCTCGTACACCCGCCCGCCCAGGTCCGCGAGGTTGCCGCGGGCGCAGTCCACGGCGGCCGGGTCGAGGTCGGCGGCGTGCAGCTCCACGGAGCCGAGGGCGGTGGCGAGGGCGGCGCCGACCGCGCCCGAGCCGCAGCACAGGTCGACGACCACGCGGGCGTGCGGGGCGTGCACGAGGGCCTGGTCCACCAGGAACTCCGTGCGGCGGCGGGGCACGAAGACCCCGGGGGCGACGGTGACGCGCAGGCCGTGGAACTCGGCCCAGCCGACGACGAGTTCCAGCGGCTCGCCGTCGACACGCCGGGCGACCAGGGCGGCGGCCTCGTCGGGGGTGCGGGCGGCGGCGAGGATCAGCCGGGCCTCGTCCTCGGCGAAGACGCAGCCGGCGGCACGCAGCGCGGCGACGACGGCCTCGTGGGACGAGGGCGAGGGGGCGGGGGACGGTGACAGGGGTGGCATGACAGCCGTGGGGCCTTTCGGAGGGCGAAGGGCGCTCCTACGGTCCCTGGCGCCGGCCTTCCGGGCCGTGCGGAGGGAGGAGCACCCGCTGCGGTACTGCGGTGATGGGTCCCACCTCCTCGGTTCCACCGGTGCGCGGCCTATCCGCCACCGGACGGTCACCCTACCCCAGCGCCCCCGGCCCAACGGCCCTGCCCCGGCGGCCCGATGGGCGGCACCGCACAGTTGTACTATGCAACCATGAGTGGTCGGTCAGGCACGGGTCGGCGCGGCGGAGACGGCGCGGGGGCGGCCGTGGAGGTCATCCAGCGGGAGATGACGGTGTTCGCCCGGCGGGCCCGGGCGGCGGCGGGCCGGATGCACCCGGAGCTGTCGCTGGTGTCGTACACGCTCCTCGGGCACCTGGAGGAGAGCGGCGGCTGCCGGGCGACCGACCTGGCCGCGCACTACGCCCTGGACAAGTCGACCGTCAGCCGTCAGGTGTCCGCGCTGGAGCGCGCGGGTCTGGTCGAGCGGCGCCCGGACCCGGAGGACCTCCGCGTGCAGGTTCTCGACCTCACCGCGGCGGGCCGCAGCGCTCTCGCCCAGGTCACCGAGCGCCGCCGGGCGGCCTTCCGGGAGCGGCTCGCGGACTGGGACGCGGCGGACCTGGAGAGGTTCGCGGCCTACCTGGTGCGCTACAACGCCCGTCCGGCCGAGGACGACTGAGCCGGCACCGTGCGCTCACGGGGCAGGCCCGGACACCCGGGTGCCTCAGGGGACACCCGGCTCCCTCGGCGGGCGCCCGGGGTCCCTCGCGGAGGGCCCGAGGCCCCTCCGAAGGCGCCCGGGTGCGCGGTCACGCCACGCCCACCGCCTCCCGGTCCTCCTCCCCCAGCCGCTCCGGCGCGCGGGCCGCGAGGAACACAGTCCTGAGGCGCAGCCGGAACCCGAGGGACTCGTAGAGGCGGATGGCATCGGTGTTGCCGGCGCCGGTGTGCAGGAACGGTGTCTCGCCGCGCTCACGGATGCCGTGGGCGACGGCGAGGACCAGCCGGGACGCCAGGCCCTGCCCGCGGGCGGCGGGGTCGGTGCACACGGCGCTGATCTCGGTGTAGCCCGGCGGGTGGAGGCGCTCGCCGGCCATGGCCACCAGGCGGCCCTCCCGGCGTATGCCCAGGTAGGTGCCGAGCTCGATGGTGCGCAGCTCGAACGGCCCGGGCCGGGTGCGGGCGACCAGGTCGCGCATCTCGGGGACGTCGGCGGGACCCAGGCGGACCGCCTCGGGGTCGGGCGCGGCGGCGAGGCCGTCGTCGACGAGCTGGACGCCCTCGGTGCGGAAGGTGATCTCCCAGCCCTCCGGCACCGCGCCGCGGAAACCGGGCAGCGGGATGTCCGCGCCCGGCCCGGCCAGCGCGGCCAGGTCCGCCCAGTCGTCGGCGTCCGGCTCGTCCGGCAGGGCCAGCCACGGCGACACGTCGACCGGGTAGCGCAGGACCCGTCCGCGGCGTTCGGCGAAGTGCGCGTGCGGGCCGGTGAGGGACGCCAGCGCCGGGTTGTCCAGCACGTGCCGGGCCGGCCGCCCGCCCGGGTCGTGCGACGCCGCGCTCACGCGTCCGCCCCCACTTCGATGACGACCTTGCCGTGCGCGTGCCCGTTCTCGACCTCGCGCAGGGCGGCTCCGGCCTGCTCCAGCGGGTAGGTGCGGGTGACCAGGGGGTCCAGCTCCCCGCGCACCACGAGGTCCGCCACGGCGTCCAGGACCGCGGCGGTGCGGGCGCGGACCACACGGGCACCGCCGAGCGCCCGGACCGCGTCCTCCGTCGCGCCGGCCGTGATGAGCCGGGCCCGGTCGGTCAGCAGGTCGGCCGCCTCGGTCAGCACCTCGCCGCCCACCAGGTCGTACACCGCGTCCACGCCGTCCGGCGCGGCGGCCCGGGCCCGCTCGGCCCAGCCCGGCCCGGAGGGCACGTGCACGGCGCCCAGGGCCTCCACGGAGTCCTTCTTCGACTCGCTCGCCACGCCGATCACCCGCAGGTCTTCGGCGCGGGCGATCTGGGTCGCGGCCACGCCGACGCCGCCGCCCGCGCCGGTGATCAGCAGGGTGGCCCCGGCGGGCAGGCCGAGCTGGCGGACGCCGTCGTAGGCGGTCGCGGCGGCGACGGGGAGGGCGGCCGCGTCGGTGAAGGACAGGCCGGCCGGCTTGTGGGCGGTGATGCCGGCGGCGAGGAGCGCGTACTCGGCGTAGCCGCCGGCGACCGCGGTGCCGAACACCTCGTCGCCGGGTGCGAAGCCGGTGACGCCCTCGCCGGTCTCCTCGACGACGCCCGCCACCTCGTTGCCCAGGACGGCCGGGAAGGTCTGCTCGCCGTCCTCGCCGGGGCGCCGGAAGCCGGTGCGCTGCTTCCAGTCGACCGGGTTCACACCGGCCGCGCGCACGGCCACCAGCACCTCACCGGGGCCGGGGCGGGGCCGGTCGACCTCGATCAGCGCCTCGGTCTCCGGGCCTCCGTACCGCGTGAAGACGTACGCCTTGGGCATCGCTTCCCTCTCCTTCGTCCGCGCGGCCCGACGGGGGCCGCCACCAGTGGGCAAGGGAGGCGGGCCGGACGCTATTCCCCGCGCCCGTGGAAGTTCATACCGCCTTAATGATCGCGGTCCCCCCGGGGTCGGGGGCACGGCTGACGTGGCCTTACGGTGGAAGGCGCACCCCGCGCGCGGCACCGCGCGCACCCGTCGTCACCGAGGCAGGCACCACCCCGTATGAACGTCACGCGAGGCTTCACCGGACGCTCGCGCGCCCGGCACCCCGGACTCCCCCCGGGCCAGTACGACGCGGGCGACGACTGGCCCGTCCTGTCCGCCGAGGTGACGCCCGACCTCGCGCCCGAGGAGTGGACGTTCCGCGTGGACGGGCTGGTCGCCGAGGAGCGCACCTGGACCTGGGCCGAGGCACGGGCGCTGCCCGGGTCGGTCTACGAGGGCGACATCCACTGTGTGACGAGCTGGTCCAAGTTCGGGGTGCGGTTCTCGGGCGTGTCCCTGGACGTGTTCCTGGACGCGGTGCGGCCCGACCCGGCCGCGACGCACGCCGTGGCCTACGCGCACACCGGGTACACCACCAGTCTCCCGCTGGCGGACCTGCGGGGCGGGCGCGCCTGGATCGCCTTCGACGCCGACGGCGCGCCCCTGCCGCCCGAGCACGGCGGCCCGGCGCGGCTGCTGGTGCCGCACCTGTACTTCTGGAAGAGCGCGAAGTGGATCGCCGGCCTGCGCCTCCTCGACCACGACGAGCCCGGGTTCTGGGAGCAGAACGGCTACCACGCGCGCGGCAACCCCTGGCAGGAGCAGAGGTACTCCGGTGACTGACCTCGCCCCCGCCGCCGAGCGGGCCCCCGCTCCCCTCGCGACCCGGTTCGCCGTGCCCGGCCGGATCGCCGTGGACGCGCCGCAGGCCGGCGAGTGGCAGCCGGCCACGCTCAGCGCGATCCGCCGTGAGACGGACCGCGCGACGACCTTCCGGCTCGCGGTGCCCGGCTGGCCGGGGCACCTGCCCGGCCAGCACCTGATGCTGCGGCTGACCGCCGAGGACGGCTACACGGCCCAGCGGCACTACTCGATCGCCTCGGCGCCCGACGACTCGGGCCACATCGAGCTGACCCTGGACCACGTCGAGGGAGGTGAGGTCTCCGGCTGGTTCCACACCGAGGCCCGGCCGGGCGACCGGGTGGAGGTGCGCGGCCCGGTGAGCGGGTTCTTCGCCTGGCCCGGCGACCGGCCCGCCCTGCTGATCGGCGCGGGCTCCGGGGTCGTGCCGCTGATGTCCATGGTCCGGCACCACCGGGCGCGCGGACTGGACGTGCCGCTGCGGCTGCTGGTGTCCGCGCGCACCCCCGAGGAGCTGATCTACGCGGGCGAGTACGGCCCGGAGACCACGCCGGTCTTCACCCGCCGGGCGCCGGCGGGCACGGCCGTGGGCCGGCTGAGCGCCGCGCACCTGGCGCCGGTGCTGGCGGAGCGTCCGGCCGGCGGCTGGGAGGCGTACGTGTGCGGGTCGAACGCGTTCGCCGAGCACGCCTCGCGCCTGCTGGTGGCGGCCGGGCAGCCGGTGGATCGCATCCGCGTCGAGCGCTTCGGCTGACCGCCGGACGCCCCGCGGCGCCGGGGCGACACCGGCTTCCCGTTGAACAACGGCTCCGGTGGGGGTACCACATTCCTGTGGGCACTCGTCCGCGTGCGACGAGGAGGTCGACGTGCGAATCCGGGTGCGCGGCTGGCGGTGGCGGAGCAATCCGCTGCGGCGCCGGTCGGATGTCGTGGAGGCGTGGACGGCGCTGGTGGTCGCCGTGCTGCTGCTGGTGGGCGCGCCCCTGGCCGGGTCCCTCGCGGGCCGCTGGGCGCACGACGAGGCCCGCGCCGTGGCGCTGGCCCAGCGGGCCGACCGTCACCGGGTGCGCGCCGAGGTGGTGGGCGACCTCCCGGACACCCTGCCGGTGATGGAGGACGGGCGTCGGCGGAGCTACCTGGTGACCGTGCGCTGGACCCCGCCCGGCGAACGGCCACGGCTGACGGCGGCGCGGGTGCCGGCGGGCACGCGCACCGGCGACACGGTGGCCGTGTGGCTGGACTCCCGGGGGCGTGGTGTCACCGCGCCGCCCGACGACACGGCGGTGTGGCAGCACACGCTGACCATCGGCACCTGCGTCGCCCTGGGCAGCGGGACCGCGGTGCTGCTGGGGCACGCGCTGGTGCGCCGGGCGGCACTGCACCGGCGGCTGGCCGAGTGGGAGCGGGACTGGGCCCGCACCGAACCGCGGTGGACGCGGCGGCACAACGCCTGAGCCGCGGTCCCCGTTCGCGCGTCACGGGTCTGGTGAGCGCTGTCCCGGGCACGTACGGTGTGCTGGTTCGTTCAGTCCGTTGACAAAAGGCGGTCCTGCATGGCCCTGTTCGACCTCTCCCTCGACGAACTGCGCGCGTACCGCAGCGCGTCCACCGAGCCGGAGGATTTCGAGGCGTTCTGGTCCAAGACGCTCCAAGAGGCGCGCGCGCACGACCTCGGCGCCCGCTTCGAGCCGGTCGACACGGGCCTGTCGACGGTCGAGGTGTTCGACGTGACGTTCGCCGGATTCGGCGGGCACCCGGTCAAGGGCTGGCTGACGCTGCCCGCCGGCGCCACCGGACCGCTGCCGCTCGTCGTGGAGTTCGTCGGCTACGGCGGCGGGCGCGGGCTGCCCCACGAGCACCTGCTGTGGGCGTCGACGGGCCGGGCCCACTTCGTCATGGACACCCGCGGCCAGGGCAGCACCTGGGGCGGGGGCGGCGCCACGGCGGACCCGGTGGGCGGCGCCCCCGCGTACCCGGGCTTCATGACCCGGGGCCTGGACGCGCCCGAGAACTACTACTACCGGCGGGTGTTCACGGACGCGGTGCGTGCGGTGGAGGCGGCCCGGTCGCACCCGCTGACCGACGCCTCGCGCACGGTGGCGGTGGGCGCCAGCCAGGGCGGCGGCATCGCGATCGCCGTGGGCGGCCTGGTGCCCGACCTGGTGGCGGTCGCGCCGGACGTGCCGTTCCTGTGCGACTTCCCGCGGGCCGCGGTCCTGACGGACCGTCACCCGTACCGGGAGATCGGCCTGTTCCTCAAGACGCACCGGGGCCGCACCGAGGACGCGCTGCGCACGCTGTCCTACTTCGACGGGGTCCACTTCGCGGCGCGCGGCTCGGCGCCCGCGCTGTTCTCGGCGGCCCTGGAGGACCAGACCTGCCCGCCCTCGACGGTGTTCGCCGCCTTCCACGCGTGGGCGCACGAGGACAAGGCGATCGAGGTCTACGACTTCAACGACCACGAGGGCGGCGGCCCCTACCAGGAGGCGGCGAAGCTGCGCTGGCTGCGGTCCTACGCCTGACCCGTCCCGGCGCGGCGGCCGCGACCGCCGCGCGGGCGTGACCTTCCCGGCGGTCCGTTCCTCACGGCTCGTCGAAGGCATCGAGTCTCCACCTGGGCACGGCGACGGCATGCCCTGCGGTCGAGCCCTGTGACCGCCTGTGCCGGGCAGCCACAGCCGCTCGCCGAGCCGGCTCTCGCTCCAGTCGACCCGTTCCCCCTGCCGTCCGGGCATGGGTGTCGTGCCTCATCGGCTGCACACGAGCGGCGCGGAGGAACAAGTGTCCTGCCGGTCCCCCGATCGTTGATCTCCGTCTCGGCGGGTCCGGCCCGTCTGCATCCTGGGATCGGATCACGGCGACCTCACGTCTCGCCGTCCTCGGCCCCGGCCGGGCCACTCCTCCGGCCTCCTGGCGGACCAGCCTGTTCCAGCCACGCACGCCTGGGCCGGCTTCGCCTTCGACCGAGCCACCGGAGTACGACACGTGAACCACCGCACTCGCAGCACTCTGTCCGCCCTGGCCCTGACCGCGGCTGCCGCTCTGGCACCGACCGCGGCCACCGCCGCCGAGGACGCCGGCCTCCGCGCGGCACCGACTGAGTCCCTGCCCGCCCCCTGCACCGGCGAGTACCGGGGAGACGCGCGACTGGGACCGCGGAACCTGCCCCGCTCGTGGCAAGCGCCGGTCGGGCCGCTGCTGAGGAACTACCAGCGCACGGGCGGACTGTCCCCCCGGGCTTTCCTGGCCAAGTACTGGAAGGACGACACCCCGCAGGGACCGGGCGGGTGGAAGTACCCGCCGAACGACGGGTTCGCCGAGACCAACACCGGCGAGGTCGACAAGCACGTCGAGGTCCTCGAGCCCGGTGAGGACCTCGACCGCTTCGGCTCCGAGTACGGCTCCTACCTCGCTCCCGCCGGCGACCCCTACGCCAAGCGGGCCCTGCCCCCGCAGAACCTCAACACCCGCGACCCGAAGTACCCCTGCGACTACCACCGTTACACCGTGAAACAGCCCTTCCTCGTCTGGCAGGGCCGCATCGCTCCCTGGTTCGAACAGCCCGGCGGCGGCCGGCAGATCAAGCTCGACCCGGCCCTCCTCGCCCCTGGCACGGGTGAGCGGCTGAACGTGAAGTGGCTGCTCGACCACGGCTACCTCGCCCCTGCCGCCGGCTGAACCCGGGCCGGCCGGTGGACCGCAGAAGTCTGCTCACCGTCCTGCGCGCCCGGGGCGTGCAGGACGGCCACTACTACATCGAGGACGTCCACCAACCCTCCCCGCTGCCCACCGACTTCCTGTATCTGCGCCGGTCACCTGCCCTTTCCGGCAGGTGGGAGACGGGAGCCTACGAGCGAGGCACCTGGGAGACCATCGCCCGGCACACGCGCGAGGAGGACGCCTGCATCCATCTGCTGCGGCTGCTGACCGCAGACGACTGAGGTGCCGGGCCCGCGGCCAGGCACCGGACGGATGGGGTCCTCGAGGGCGCTCAGGGCGCGATGCCCACCATGGGCAGGCGGCTCCACTTCTTCTCCTGCCGTGCCGTCAGGGCGGGCCAGTCCAGGCCGCCGGGGCGGGCGTTCACGCGCGTCGCGTACGGCTGGGAGGCGTAGGACGGACGGTAGAAGCACCCGGTGCCGTAGCGGGCGTCGAGAGCGGGGCAGGAGGCCGCGATCGAGGCCGCGGTGGGCTTCTTGCCGCTGCGCACCCACGCGTCGAGGGCCGAGAGGGAGTTGGCGTACTCGGACGTGCTCAGCCCGCTGTGCTCGTGCTCATCGGTGAAGGTCTGCACGAGGTACTTGTCGCGCTTGGCGCCGTACAGGGTGGCGCGGTAGGCGGCCTCGTGCTCCACGAACGCCGTCGGGTCGTCGATGGCGTGGAGCGTGAGGACCGGGATCGACACCTTGCCGGTGAGGTCGCTGTCGTAGGACAGGTCCCGGACCGCGGTCGGGTCAGCCGAGAAGCGCTCGACGCCCGCGTTGAGGGCGGCGTCGTCGTGGGAGCCGGAGTAGACGACTCCCACGTCGGAGAACGGGTTCCGGTCACCGAGCCGGTTGTGCACCATGTCCCGGAAGGTGAACGTGGCGAACCTCAGGTGCGACTCCAGTGTGCGCTCGGGGATCCTGGTGACGGCGAGGATGTCGTCGAGATTGCGCTGTTGCGCCGCTGTGCGCTCCCCGGGGGGCGAGGAGAATCCGGTGCACTCCTCGAGCCGTGCGCGCAGACCGGCCGTCGTCATCGTCGAGCCCGGGCGCAGGCCCTGCCACAGCGGGTACGGCACTTCGTCCGGCCGCGGGTGGTTGTGGCAGTAGTACTGGTAGACCACGCGCAGGTCCACCCGGTAGTCGTATCCGCGCGAGCCGCCGCCGAGGACGCCGTTGGTGAGCAGCACCCCGTCGTACGGCCCGTTCTTCTTCGCGCCGTACACCTCGGCGGTCTTGGCGGCGACGTCGCCGCCCCAGGACTGCCCGTGGAGATACGTCCTGCGCGGCTGACGAAAGTTCTCCACGAAGAGCCGTCGCACACCTTCCGTGTCGGCGGCTGCCATCCGCGTTCCGTAACCACCGCGGCGGTACGAGGAACCGGCCCATGCGTAGCCCTGCTTCACCATGACCGACCACCGCCCGAGGTCCCCGACGCTGCGCTCGGGGTCGGACTCCTCGCCCAGGTCCGGCCCGCCGTGGGCGTGCACGACCAGGGAACCGTTCCACTCCTTCGGAACGGCGATCGCGTAGAAGGCGCCGTCCGCGCTCCGCCCGGTGTAGCAGGTCGCCGCATCCGCGAGATCCGCCGGACAGGGCGCGGTCACCGGTACACCGGCGGCGGTGGGCGCGGAGAACGCGGGAACGGCCAGCGTCGCGATGAGGGCGAGGGTGAGCCCGCCCGTGAGGGGCACACTTCGGCGGACGGCCGGGGCGGACGTGGAATTCCTGCCCCAGGGCATGTTCGACGACACGGTCTGTTCGTGCCCTCCGGCTCACTGCCCGGCCAGCTCCGCGCGACGCCGGCCCCCCTCGCGCCGGCGCTCGACGCCGCCGAGCGACACACGCAGCCGTGACGACCGGCACACCCGTCGGACCGACCCGGGTACCCCGGGTCCCTACGGGGGCCAGCCGGAGGCCAGGAGGGAGGACAACAGGATGGGCACGCTCTCCCGGCGCTGGTGGGATGGAGGAGACCGAAGGGGGATCATCATGCGTACACCCGTGTCACGCCGGGCCGTTCTCACCGCCGGTATGGCATCGGCCCTGGCGGGCTCGGCCAAGGGGCAGGCGGCGGCTTCCGCACCCGCCTCCCGGAACCCGGTCACGCCCGCGTCCACGTCGGCGGACGGCGATCTTCAGCGGCAGGTGGACGCGATCCTGGCCACCGGCGTCGCGGGAGTGGGCGCGGAGGTGATGTCGCCGTGCGGCAGACGCCACGCGTTCGCCGGGACACCGCACGACGGCCGGTTCCGGATCGGAAGCCTCACCAAGACGTTCACGGCGGTGGTCGCACTCCAGCTCCCCGACCTGGCGGTGGACACTCCCGTACGACACTGGCTGCCGGAGGTGACGCGGGACATCACCGTACGCGACCTGCTGCGCCACACCAGCCGCCTGCTCGATCCCGGGATCCCGGCGCTGACCAGCGCGCAGGGCTACCGGGCGCAGCGGCTGCGCGGTTACGCGCCTCAGGAGCTGGCGAGGGCGGCTCTGCGGCTCGGGACAGCGCCCGAGGCGTGGTCGTACGCCAACACCAACTACCTGCTCACCGCAATGATCATCGAGCGGATCACCGGCCGGAGCTGGGCCGAGGAGATCACCGACCGGATCATCCGCCCCCTCGGCCTCGACGCCACCCGTGCCCCCGGTGAGTCACCCTTCGTCACCGGCCCGCACGCACGGGGCTGGGCGTCGTTCGGCACCGGGACGCCGATCGACGTCACCCTCCTCAACCCCAGCATGGCTGTCGGCTCCGGCGCTCTCCTCAGCAGCGTCCGCGACCTCGGCTCCTTCTACTCCGCCCTGCTCGGCGGCGAACTGCTGACTCCCCCGCGGCTCTCCGAGATGACCGCCACCGTCCCGGCGCCCGGGATCGGCATCGACGGCGCACGGTACGGCCTCGGCCTCGCCGAACTGCCGCTCCCCGGCGGCGGCAGCTTCTACTCCCACTTCGGCGAACTCCTCGGCTACCACGCCTGGGCCGGCGCCACCGCGGACGGCTCACGGACGGCGATCGTCTACGTCACCGGGGATGTCACGCGGGCGACCATGAGCGCGATGTCCGCGCTGATCGAGGACGGTGTACGTAGCGCCGGCAGCGCGGCGGCCGGCAGGGCCTGCCACGCGAACTGAGCGGCAGGAGCGTCAACGACGGCGACGCGCAGCGGAGGCTGTCCTCCGCCCTGCTGTGCGGGCCAGGAGGACGAGCAGGCCGCCGCAGGCGGCGACCAGCATCCATCCGGGGCGTGACGCGTGAGCGAGCCCCGTCGGGGCGGTGGTCGTGACCAGACCGCCGGCGGTGGCGATGCCGAGGGCCGCACCGACTTGTCGTGCGGTGGACGTGATCGCCCCGGCCACGCCGGCCTGGGCGGGCGGCAGTCCGTTGACCGCCGTGTTGGTGATCGGAGCGTTGGCGAAGCCGAACCCGATACCGATGAACGCATAGGAGGCCAGCAGCAGGAGCAGGCTCGTGTGCGGAGTGAGCCGGACCAGGCAGAGAGCACCGGCCGTGATGAAGGCACCGGCCAGGAGCAGCGGCAGCCGCGGTCCCGTGGTGCCGACCAGGCGGCCGGACCAGGGGGCGCAGACGGTCGCCCCGACGGCCAGGGGAAGGGTCGCCAGGCCGGTGGCCAGCGGCGTCCATTGACGGGTGTGCTGCAGGTAGAGGGTGTTCAGCAGCAGCGTCATGTTCAGCGCCACGAACACGGCGACCGCGCCGACGACGGCGCCGCTGAACGCCGGGCGGGTGAAGAGGCTCAGATCCATGAGCGGTTCGGACCGGCGGGACTCGGCCCTCAGGAAACCGGCGGTCGCCACAGCGGCCACCGCGTACCCGGTGAAGGCCGCGGGTGACGTCCAGCCGATGTGTGGCCCTTCGATCAGGACGCCGACCACGGCGGTGAGGACGAGCGTCAGCAGGATCTGGCCGGGCAGGTCGAGCCGCCGGGTCCGCGGTGCCCGGGACTCCGGTACGAACACCGCGCTGAGCAGCAGGGCGGCCGTGATGACGGGGGCGTTGATCCAGAACAGTGCGCGCCAGTCGAGCCAGGCGAGCAGTGCGCCGCCCGTGAGGGGGCCTGCGGCCATGCTCAGCCCGAACACCGAGGCCCAGATGCCGATCGCCTGCGCCCGTTCCTTGGGGTCGGGCATGGTGTTCACCACGATGGCGAGCGCCACCGGGCTGAGCATCGAGGCGCCGACGCCCTGCAGGGCACGGGCCGCGACGAGCACGCCGACCGACGGGGCGAGGGCGCAGAGCAGTGAGGCGGTGCCGAACACGGCCAGTCCGCACTGGAACACCCGACGGCGTCCGAAGCGGTCCGCCAGTGCGCCCGAGGAGATCAGACAACTGGCCAGGACCAGGGTGTAGGCGTCCACGACCCATTCGAGACCGCGCGTGCCGACCTCCAGGCCGCGCCCGATGGCCGGCAGGCCCACGTTGACGATGGTGGTGTCCAGGCCCACCAGGAACATGCTCAGGCAGCAGACGGCCAGGACCGTCCAGCGTCCGCGCGCGCTGAGCCGGGAGGGAAGGGGGTGTGTCGTCGCAGTCACGTTTGCCTCCGGGGTGCGGGAACAGTGCCCGGCAAGGCTGTGACCGGACCGGGGCGGTCGCCCAGCGATTTCGCGGAGACTGCAAAATGGGTCCATGAACACGAGGTCCGGGGACCCGGAGCTGGAGCAGATCCTCGACGGCATCGGACCGCGGCTGCGCGTGCTCCGCCGGGACCGGGGTCTCACCCTCGAGGCACTCGCCACCGTGACCGGACTTTCCGTGAGCACGCTGTCCCGGGTGGAGTCGGGCAAGCGCCGTCCCACTCTGGACCTGCTCATTCCGCTGGCGCGGGCCCACCGCATCGCGCTCGATCAATTGGTGGCGGCACCGGCCAGCGGTGACCCCCGGGTGCACCTGCGGCCCGTACGCAAGGGGCGCGGCAGCGTCCTGGTGCCCCTGACGCAGTACCCGGGCCGGGTGCAGGTGTTCAAGCAGGTGCTGGCGCACCGCGAGCCGGAACTGGTCACGCACGAGGGCTACGAATGGCTCTACGTCCTCGCCGGCCGGCTGCGCCTCGTCCTCGGGACGCGGGACCTCGTGCTGCGACCCGGCGAAGTGGCCGAGTTCGACACCACCGAGCCCCACTGGTTCGGCCCGGCGGACCCCGGCGCCGTGGAGATCCTGCACCTGTTCGGTCCCCGAGGTGACCAACCCACCGTCCGCACCAGGCCGCCCAGCACCGATCTTCCTCCGCCCGGCGCCCCGGACCCGCCGGCGACGACAGGCTGACCCGCACCCGCCTGTTCCCAGCCGCAGCCCCCGACCGCTGTCCCGGCGTCGCGTGTCAGCGCCCTGCGCCGATGAGTGCGAGCCAGACGGGATCCACGATGACGAGGCTGGTCGCCGGGGTATCGCCGCGTGCGATTCCTTCGACGAGGTCGACCAGCCTGTCCGTCTCCTGTGCGGGCGCTTCGGCGCAGAGCAGAGGGCTCTTGGGCTTGCCCAGATGCGCCAGGACGGAGCGGGCCGCGCGGGCGAGTCGCGCGAGCTCCGGGTCGCCGTCCCCCACGGCACGGACGGCCGCGGTCCGCTCCAGTTGTGCACGGGCACCGGTGCGGTCGCCCGAGCGCGCGAGCAGGGAACCGAGTCGGAACGTGCTCTGGGCCTTGAGCCGGTCATCGGTGCCCGTCTCGGCCAGCGCCGCACCGTCTCGTGTCCACCTGATGGCCTTGGCGCCGTAGCAGGCGGGGCACAGCTGCCAGTAGGCAGCGCCGAGTTCGATGGACGCCACGGCCACTTTGGCCTGCGCGCCGGCCTGCCTGAAGGTGTGCACCGCCCACCCGCAGAGCGCCGCCGCGCAGAGCGGTGCCCGCAGGTCGCGCAACGCGGTGCGTGCGTGGCGCAGAGCCACCATGCCGCTTCCCCGCCGGTCCCCCACGTCGTGGAACAGGTGCGCGGCCCTGACCAGTTCCGTGGTGACGGCCTCGGGCCCGCCACGCTCGTGCAGTACGTCCGCGAGGGCGACGAGCGCCATGGCCTCGCCCCGCCGGTCGCCGTGGCGCCGTGACAGATCGATGTCGCAGCGGTGAGCCGCCTCCGCTGCGGGCAGGTCTCCCCGCAGGACGTGGGCGAGGCCGAGGTTGTGGAGTGCCGCACTGACTGTCCGCGGGCGCCCGGCTGCCGCCGCGGCCTCGGCCGCCTCGGAGAGCCGTTCCACCGCCTCGTCCAGTCGCCCGGTCAGACGGCAGGCGTTCCCGAGGGTGGCCAGTGCCGTTGCGTGGTCCGCCGGCGGCAGGTTCCGGGCCGCCGCCTCCGCGTGCGTCCCGCAGAGGTACGCGTCGGCTCCCTGCCAGTGGTCCTCCTGGTAGCGCTGGAGGTTGAGCGTGAGGGTGAGGACCGTTCGGTGCCGGTCCGCCCTGCGCGCGGCACCGACCAGGGCGACCAGGTTGGCCCGTTCGGCGTCCAGCCAGGCGAGTGCCTCCGCGGCCCCGCCGAACGGCGCGGGGACGGCGCCCGCAGTGCTCCTGCCGTCCAGGAGGGCGTCCGCCGCCGCAGTCAGGGCTGTGCAGTGGTCGTCGAGCCGCTGTGCGGCCGCCGCCACCTCGTCCTCCGCGGGGCCGGCGTCCGGCCCGGGACCGGGCCGGTGCCGCTCGGCCTGCTCGGTGCCGTACAGCCGCACGAGGTCGTGCAGGGCCCAGCGCTCGGCATCCTCGATCGGCCGGGGAGCGTGCGCCTGCCCCGTCGGCAGGCTGGTGCGGCCGATCAGGTGGTGGCGGGCCAGCACGGCGAGGTGGCGGCGGCCGAGGGGACGGGGAAGGCCCAGCACAACGGCAGCGGTGGACGTCGAGATGTCGGGGCCCGGGCAGGTGGCCAGCAGGCGCAGGGCGCGGGCCGCTGCCGCGGGCAGGTGGTGGTACGACAGGTCGAGACTGGCCCTGACGGCCAGCGGACGGCCCTCCGTGTCCTCCTCTTCCAGCGACAGGGCGTCCAACCGGTCACGAGCGTCGCGCAGTTCCTCGGCATGGGCGCTCAACGGCCGGTCCGGGTCCGTCCGCAGCAGTGCGGCCGTGATGCGCAGCGCGAGCGGTAGTCCGCCGCACAGCCCTGCCAGCTCCTCCGCGCCGGCCGGGTCGTCGGAACATCGCGGATCCTGCGTCTCTCCGGCCCGCAGTGCTGTGTCCAGCACCATGACCGCCTCGTCCGTCGGCAGGGGGGCGACGTCGACGCGGTGGACGGGCAGGGAGCCGAGGGCCTGGCGTGACGTGATCAGCGCGCGGTGCGGGGGCTCCGGCAGCAGCGCTCCGACCTGGCTCGGATCGCGGACGTTGTCCAGCACCACCAGCAGCGACGCGTTCCGCCCCGCCATGTCGTGCAGCAGACGTCGCCAGGCATCCAGCGCTCCGCTCTCCGTACCGGGCAGTTGCCGGACGGGCACGCCCATGGCCCGCAGCAACCTGTCCGCCACGGCCCCGGCAGGCACGGGGTCAAGGGCGCTGTAACCGCGCAGGTCCGCGAAGAGGGCTCCGCCGGGGAACCATCCACGCTGTTGCGCCTCGTGCGCCGCATGCAGGGCCAGTGCGGTCTTGCCGACCCCGCCCATACCCGTGATCGCCGACACGACGACGGCGGACGCGGTCTCCACACCGGCAGCCCCGGGCCGCAACCACCGCAGCACTTCTGCGACTTCGGCCGTTCGCCCCGCGAAGTCCGGTGGTGGGGGCGGCAGTGTGACGGGTCCAGCCGGTCGGGCGCCCGGCGTCCGGTTCCGGGGGCGGCCCCCCGGCGACTCCTCGCCGCGCTCCCTGCGCGCGGCACGCACCAGGCGCAGCCAGCGCTCCTGTTCGCCGGGGGCCGACGCCGGACTTCCCGTGCTCCCGGCCTCGAGACGACAGGCTTCCCGGCGGAGGTAGCCGACCAGGTGCAGCAGGAAGGACTCGCTCTTCTTCCCGGGCACTGAGCGGCCGTTGAGCCAGTCGTCGACGGTGGAGGCGCCGACCCGTGGCGCGGACGCGCCTCCCAGACGCACCATGCGCTGCAGTGTGGGGTCGCCCGCTGCCCGGCGGGCTCTCACCAACTCGCCGACGAACCGCTCGATGTGACGCCCCACGTCCCCCACGCCCTCCGGCCCCGCTTGGCTTCCGGTCCCGTAACCCGCCGGAAAACCGGTCGCACCCCTCCCCGCCAGGCTAGCGGTGACCTGGTGCGGCCACCCCGCCGTCGCCGTAAACCCCCCGGACGCCTTTGCCTCGGTTGCACCAGCCGCACACCACGGCCCGGTCCACGACTCATGAGGAGCAGTACGCCATGGCCTTCACGCCCCGGGCACGGACCCGCACCTGCCTGCCGCCCCGCCCGGCACCCGACGACACGCCGGCCCCGGCCCGGAAACCGTCCGGTTGCCCGTTGCCGACCGTCACCGCGCCGCACCGGCCCGGGCGCAGTGCCTGGACCGCCGCGGCCCAGCCGTTCGCCCTCGCCGCGATCACCGGGGCCGCCGATGCCCTGACGACGGTGCTGCTCCACCTGGTGCACCTGGCGCCGCTCTGAGCCCCGCCCACGGCAGCCGCACCCTTCGACTCCCGAGCGGGAAGCGGGCCCGTAAGCCCGCCGCCACGTTCCTGCCGTCCGCACGGGGACTCGCAGCCGCAGCGAAGGGGACCTGGAGTTCTGCCTGGGCCGCTGGCTCAGGCAGACCGCACGGCTCGTACGGGCCGAACCCGAGGGCTTTCGGACACGGCCGCTTCGGCGGCTCCTGCGGCCTGGCGGACCCCGAGGAGGGGGTGGCGCTGGCTACGTCATGAACCGCACGGGGCCCCGGATCGCCGACGAGCCCCCGGAAGACGGCCCTGGTGGACACCGCACACCGGGCGCTGTGACGACGCCGGGACGCATCCGGCGACGGGGCCGCTTTCGGCCGTTCGGGCCGTCCGCTCTTCCCTAGTGGTTTAGACCAATGGTAGATGTGGTGGCGCACCGAGCCCGCACGGCTACGAAACGTCACCACAGGAGGCGCGCGGCACATGGCCCGCAGCATCCCCCCTCAGTACCCGCACATCGAGGAACGGCCGCTGTACTGGCGGATCGCCATGGAACTGCTGGGCGCCCTGCGCGACGGCAGCTTCCCGCCGGGCCGGCGACTGCCCGGTGAACGGCGGCTGGCGCAGCAGTACGGCGTCAGCCGGGAGACCGTACGACAGGCGCTGGACGTGCTGCGCCGGGACGGCCTGGTCGAGACCGACCGGCGCGGCAGCCACGCCGCCCTGCCGGGAACGCCGGTGTCCACTCCCACCTGCCTCGCCTTCCCGCTGGGCGCCGGGGCGGCCGAGCCCGGCACGGTGAACTCGGCCAGCGTGAGCTGGGAGCCGCCCCCGCCGGAGCACGCCGAGGCGCTCGGCCTCGCCCCGCACCGGCCGACCCTGGTCCACCGCTACGAGGCCGCCGGGGCGGACGGGGGCGGCCGGCGGACGGCCGTGACGTCGTTCTCGGCGGTCGCGCTCGCCGAGGTCGCGGAACTGGCCCGCTACCGCGAGCGGGTCGGCGCACCCGGCACGCCCCAACTGCGGCGCGCCTACGACTGGATGCGGCGGGCGGGCCTGACGCTGCACCACCACGACGCGATCACCCGCCTGCCCGACGCCCCGTCGATGCGGGTGACGCGCCGGGTGCACGACCAGTACGCGCGCCCGCTGGAGATCACCGACCTGCTGGTCGACACCCGCCGGGGCGCGCTCGTCTACGAGTTCACGCTGCCCGCGGCCGGGTGAGGGCCCCTGGCGGCCCGCCGGGACCGCCCGAGCCCCGCCTCGGGGCGGCGTCAGGAGGTCCGGCGGGCCGCCACCATGCGGACGCGGGGACTGCCGTCGTCACGGCGGCCGAACTCCGGCAGGGCGTACAGCTCCACCGCGAAACCGGCGCGCTCCAGTGCACGGCGGACGTCGCCGAGCCGGAAGGCCCGGTAGTACATCACGAACGGCGGCCGCCACAGGGCGTTGCGCACCCGCATCACGGCGTCGAAGCCCAGCAGCATCCAGAACGCCGGGTGACGGGGTCGGGGCGGCGCGAGGACCGGGAAGGCGAAGGTGCCACCGGGCCGCAGCACCCGGTGCACCTGCCGGAACAGGCCCGGGAGTTCACGGGGCAGGAAGTGGCCGAACGCGCCGAAGCTGACCACCAGGTCGAAGGCGGACGCGAAGGGCAGGGCGCGGGCGTCCGCGCGGACCCAGGAGACGCGCGGGCCGGCGACGTCCGTGCGCCGGCGGGCCTGCGCCAGCATCCCGGCACTGAAGTCGGCCCCGGTGACGCCCGAGCGGCACACCGCGGCGAGGACGCGCATGCCCGCGCCGGTGCCGCAGCACAGGTCCAGGCCCTCCTCGTACGGGCCGGTGCGCCGCAGGGCGGCGGCGACCGCGTCGAGGACCGTGTCGGGGGTGCGGAAGGGGGTGCGGTCGAACTTCGGCGCGAGCAGGTCGTAGCCGCGCTCGACGGACGACAGCGCCTGGACGGCGAGTTCGCGCAGGGTCGGGCCCTCGGGGCTGAACATCCCGGCAGCCTAGGGCAGCGCGGCGCGCTGGGCGACGACGGACAGGACCCGCTCGCACCAGCGCAGGTTCTCCTCCTCGAACCCGATCCCGGCGAGCAGGGTGAGGTACGGGCCGACGCGGTCGGCCTCGCGCAGGTACTCCTCCTCCGTGCGGCCGGCCAGCAGCCTCTCCCGGACCCGCTGGTACCGGCCGAGCTTGCCGCGCGCCCAGCTCATGCGCTCCTCGACCAGCTCCCGGACGGTGGCCGGATCGACGCCGTCGCCCGCCTGGATCTTGATGAGCAGCTCGTCGCGGATCGCGGTCGGCCGGCGCGGCGGTGTGGCCGAGAAGGCCCGCAGGTCCGCGCGGCCGGCCTCGGTGAGCGTGAACATCCGCTTGTTGGGCCGCCGTTCCTGCTGCACCACGCGGGCCTGGATCAGCCCGTCCTCGGCCAGCCGCTCCAGCTCCCGGTAGAGCTGCTGCGGGGTGGAGGGCCAGAAGTTCGCCAGCGAGACGTCGAAGACCTTGGACAACTCGTAGCCCGAGGCCTCGCCCTCCAGGAGGGCGGCCAGGACGGCGTACTTGAGAGACATGTGGACACGGTAACAGCGGGTGATTATTGTCAGGCACACCTATTCAAGAAGTTGACTGACAGAGAGTCGCAGGTGATCCGATGCGCGCCTTCCGCGAGGCCGTCGAGGCACGGGACATGGACGCCGTGGAGGCGCTGCTGGCCGAGGACGTCGTCTTCACCAGCCCGGTGGCGTTCAAGCCGTACGAGGGCAAGGCACTGACCGCGGCCGTCCTGCGCGGGGTGCTGCGCGTCTTCGAGGACTTCCGCTACGAGCGCGAGCTGTCCGGCCCCGACGGCCGCGACCACGCGCTGGTGTTCACCACCCGGGTGGACGGCCGCGAGCTGACCGGCTGCGACTTCCTCCACGTGGACGACGACGGGCTGATCGACCGGTTCATGGTGATGGTGCGTCCGCTGTCGGGCGCCCAGGCCCTCGCGGCCGCCATGGGCGCCCAGTTCGAGCGGATCGCGCGGGAGGCGTCGGGCGCGGCGGGGTGAACGCGCTTACGTAGTCCTCGGGGCGCACTAGCCTGCCGCCCATGAAGGTGGGCAGTGCCGACACCCGGCTGATCGTCCTGCGGGGGAACTCCGCGTCCGGCAAGTCGTCCGTGGCGGCCGCCCTCCGCGACCGCTTCGGCCGGGGCCTCGCGCTCGTCGGGCAGGACCACCTGCGCCGGACCGTGCTGCGCGAACGGGACCGGCCGGGCGGGGCGAACATCGGGCTCCTCGACACCGTCGCGCGCTACGCCCTCGACGCCGGCTACCACGTCGTCGTCGAGGGCGTCCTCGACGCCTCCCGCTACGGCGCGATGCTCGGACGCCTGTGCGCCGACCACCGGGGGCCCACGCACTGCTACTACCTGGACGTGCCGTTCGAGGAGACCCTCCTGCGGCACGCCACCAAGCCGGACATGCCGGGTGTCGGCGAGGAGCAGCTCCGGGAGTGGTACCGGCCGCTGGACCTGCTGCCGGGCGGCCGGGAGACCGTGATCGGGGCCGGCAGCGCGCTGGCCGACACGGTGGAGCTGATCCTGCGGGAGACGGGCCTGGCGGGGCTGCCGGCGCGGGAGCACTGAGCGGGACACGCGACACCGGCCGCCCCGGCCGTCCGGACGGTCCCGGAATACGGCGGCTCCCCGCCGTGTTCCGCCCACAGCACGGTCAGCGAGTGCTACGCTGCCGTCAGCACCTGTGCACGCCCCGTCGTGGGCGTCGGTGCGGATCTTCTCCCCGTCGCACTTCTCCTCTGCGCGACGCTCTTGGTTTTCCGTCCGCATCCCGGGCTCACGCCCGTCGCGCACCCGGGTGCCGTTCCCGCCGCCCGGAGGCCCTTCCGTCACGCCAGGCAGTCGCCCTCTTCGCGCACGCCGGCCGGCCTCCGCCCTCCGCGGCTCCTCCCCTTTCCGCGCAACTCCCTCAGCGCAGCTTCCCCCGTCCGTCGTCCTCGAAAGGACCGACCACCATGACCACCACACTCGAACGTCCCCCCGTCCAGCAGCGGCCCCCGGCCCGGACCGTCACCGGCGTCCTCGACGTCGACGGCGACGGCAAGGGGCACCTGCGCGGCCCGGACTGCCTGCCCTCCCCCGCCGACCCCACGGTGCCCGCCGCCCTGATCCGCCGTCACGGGCTGCGCAAGGGCGACCTGGTGGAGGGCGTGCGCGGCGACCAGCGCGCGCTGACCGACGTCACCCGCGTCGACGGCCGTACCCCGCAGGCGCTGCGCGACCGCCGTCACTTCCGTGACCTGACGCCCCTGCACCCGAGCGAGCGGCTGCGGCTGGAACACCCGGCCGCCGGGCTCGCCGGGCGCGTCACCGATCTGCTCGCGCCCGTCGGCAAGGGCCAGCGCGGACTGCTCGTGGCCCCGCCCAAGACCGGCAAGACCGTGCTGATCCAGCAGCTCGCCGCCGCCGTCGCCGGGAACCACCCCGAGTGCCGGCTGATGGTCGTGCTGCTCGACGAACGGCCCGAGGAGGTCACCGACATGCGCCGCTCGGTGCGCGGCGAGGTGTACGCCTCGACCTTCGACCGGTCCGCGCGGCAGCACATCGCGCTCGCCGACCTCGTGATCGAGCGGGCCAAGCGGCTGGTGGAGGCCGGGGAGGACGTCGTGATCCTCCTGGACTCCCTGACCCGGCTGTGCCGGGCCCACAACAACGCGGCCGCCTCCGGGGGCCGGACGCTCAGCGGCGGCGTCGACGCGGGCGCGCTGCTCGGGCCGAAGCGGTTCTTCGGGGCCGCGCGCGCCGCCGAGGAGGGCGGCTCGCTCACCGTCCTCGCCACGGCGCTCGTGGAGACCGGCTCACGCGCCGACGACTTCTTCTTCGAGGAGCTCAAGGGCACCGGCAACATGGAGCTGCGCCTGGACCGCGAACCGGCCTCCCGGCGCGTCTTCCCGGCCGTCGACATCGACGCCTCCGGCACCCGTCGCGAGGAACTCCTCCTGTCCCCCGCCGAGTTGACCGCGGTGCGGGGCCTGCGACGGGCGCTGCGCACCCGTGACGGCCACGCCCACCTGGAGACCCTGCTGGAGCGGATGCGCCAGAGCCCGGACAACGCGACGTTCCTGCGACGCATCCAGCCGACCCTGCCGGCGGCATAGCGTCCCCGCCCGGCCCGTGGTGCGTGCGGCATCCGGGTGCTCGCCGGGCGCGTACGGCACGGGGAGCGCCGGGATGAGGGCGCCGGTTTCTACGTTGCTCATATGAAGATCGGATTCTCTTCTCGGTCGTTCGTGTCCCGGACCACCGTGTCGGCCTGCGCGCTCTGCACGGCCGGGGTCCTCGCCCTCGGCCCGGCCGCGGTCGCCACCCCCCGCGCGGCGGACCCCGGCGGACCCGGGGCGGCGCCCGCGCCGGGACTGCTCCACATGCCCGGCGTGCAGGTCCGGCCCCGGCCGGGCGCGCCCGCGGTCCCGGCGCTGTCCGCGCTGTCGTGGCTGGTGGCCGACGCCGACAGCGGTGACGTGCTCGCCGCCTCCGACGCGCACCGCCCGCTGCCGCCCGCCAGCACCCTCAAGACGCTCTTCGCGCTCACCGTGCTGCCGTCGCTGCCCGCCGGGATCCGGCACCGGGTCAGCGAGCAGGAGCTGGCCGGGATCGGCGCGGGCAGCAGCCTGGTCGGGGTCGCGCCGGGACGCACGTACGAGGTCGCCGACCTGTGGCGCGGGGTGTTCCTCAACTCCGGCAACGACGCCGTGCACGTGCTCGCCGCGCTCAGCGGCGGCTGGCAGGCGGCGGCCGAGCGGATGCAGGCCACAGCACGGGAACTCGGCGCGCTCGACACCCACGTGCTGTCGCCCGACGGGTACGACACGCCCGGACAGGTCTCGTCGGCGTACGACCTGGCGGTGTTCGGGCGCGCCGGGCTGCGCAACGCGGACTTCGCCCGGTACTGCGCGACCGCGCAGGCGCAGTTCCCCGGCGCCGGCGGGGGCTCGTACGCGATCGCCAACACCAACCGGCTGCTGACCGGGAACGGGGTCGCGCCCTACCCGGGCCTGATCGGCATCAAGAACGGCTACACCAGCCAGGCCGGGAACACCCTGGTGGCCGCCGCCCGCCGGGACGGGCGCACGCTGGTGGTGACGGTGATGAACCCCCGGTCGGGCGGCGGCCTCGCGGTCTACGAGGAGGCGCGGGCGCTGCTGGACTGGGGGTTCGCCGCCGCCGGGCGCGTCGATCCGGTGGGGTCGCTGGACGCCTCCCGCCCCGCCCCGCCCAGACCGGGGCCCGGGCCCGCCGCGGTGCCGGCGACCCCGGTCGTCGCCCCCGCCGCGGCGGAGGAGGACGGCCGTCCGGGGTGGCCGGACGCGGTGGCCGTCGTGGGGGCCGCCTGTCTGGGGGCCGCCGCCGTCGCGCTGGGGCTGCGGTGGCGGCTGCGCCGCTCCGCCGGCACCTGATCGACCGGCAGGAGGAGCAGCAGTCCGAGGGTGATCCAGGTGTAGGTGTTGGCGCCGATAAAGCCGTCGACGCCGGAGGCGTCCTCGCCCCACAGCCACACCACGCTGGTGCACATCACGGCGTACAGGGCGCCCGCCACGCGCGGGTGCCCGGCGCGGAGCAGGACGGCGAAGGACGGCAGCAGCCACACCAGGTGGTGCACCCAGGTGACGGGGCTGACCAGACAGGCCGCCAGGCCGGTCAGCGCGAACGCCGCCGGCCAGTCGCCCGCGGCCGCCGCCCGGCGCGAGCGGCGGGCCCACACGACCAGCACGGCCAGCGCGCACACCACCCACACGGTGTGGCCCGCCACGCCGAGACGGGCCAGGACGCCCTGGAGCGACTGGTTGGAGACGTAGTCCGGGCGCCCCACCCGGCCGGTGTCCCACAGCGCCTCGGTCCAGTAGGAGCGCGAGGCGGCCGGGGCGAGCAGCGCGGCGGACGCGGTGGCCGCGGCGGCGACCGCGGTGGCCAGGGCGGCCGCGCGCGGGCGGCGGGCGAGGAGCAGCAGCCCGATGAACAGGGCCGGGGTCAGCTTGACCGCCGCGGCGAGGCCGATGCCGACGCCCGCCCACCGGGTGCGGCCGGTCGTCAGCAGCCAGGCGTCGGTCAGCACCAGGGCCAGCAGCAGGACGTTCACCTGCCCGAAGCTCACGGTGTCGCGCAACGGCTCGTACAGGGCG
Source organism: Streptomyces galbus (assembly GCF_005280195.1). Taxonomy (GTDB): domain Bacteria; phylum Actinomycetota; class Actinomycetes; order Streptomycetales; family Streptomycetaceae; genus Streptomyces; species Streptomyces galbus. The sequence goes on from NZ_SZPR01000010.1 coordinate 185,546, forward strand.
AGGGCGCAGGCGGCCAGGGCGGCCCCGTACCAGCCGTGCCGACGCCAGGACGGCCCGGCCAGCACCCGCAGCACCCACACGAGGGCCGCCGCGTCGAGCAGCAGGCACAGGACGACGGCGGCCCCCAGGCCGAGCAGGGCCATGGGCAGCATGACGAGCGCCGCGAACGGCGGATAGGTGAAGCCGTACGGGGTGCCCGGGACCCGGTAGTCGTAGAGGCGGCCGCCGTGGACCCAGGCGTCGACGGCGCCGTCGTAGACGCGCAGGTCGAACCAGTCGCGCAGCAGCGGCACGGTCGCCGTGAAGGCGGTGACGGCGGCGGCGAGGACGGCGACCAGCACGAGCCGGCCGCGCACGGTGCGGGGCGCTCTCATGCCGGCCGCGCCGCCACCGCGGGCCCCGCGGCCGGCCGGGCCTGCCACAGCACCACCACGGCGAGCGCCCCGCCCGAGACGGCCAGGACCAGTTGGTCGGCGCCGGCCGGACCGCCGTCGGGCAGCACGGCCAGGGCCAGGACGCCGGCCACGGCCGCCGTGCGGTGGCGGACGGAGGTGCTGGGCGCGGCGGCGGCGACGAGGAACAGCCCCCACAGGGCGTACCAGGGGCGGATCGCCGGGCCGAACGCGGCGACCGCGGCCAGGCTCAGGCCGAGCGCGTACACCGGGCGCGGACGCAGCCGCCACCAGATGACGGCCAGCAGACCGGCGGTGACGACGAGGCCGAGGGCGTGCCAGGCGGGCACGGCCAGCGGGGCGAGGTCGCTGCCGAGGTGTTCCAGCAGGGCCCGGGTGGCGCGACCGAGGAGGCCGGTGAGGGCCCAGTTCTGCGCGGACACGGGGGTGCCGAGCGCGCCGATCCAGCCGTAGCCCGTGCCCGCGACCGCCGTCGCCGCGACCGTGGTGGCGGCGGCCGCCCCGACGGTCGTCAGCACGGCCGGGACCGGACGGTGGCCGGTCCGCAGCTGCACGACGAGGACCGCGGCGAGACCGAGGACCGCGGGCGCCTTGACCAGGGCGGCGAGCGTGACGAGGACGGTGCCGAGGGCCGGGCGGCGGCCGAGCGCGGCCACCAGGCCGACGCCGAGCAGGCCCAGCATCAGGGCGTCGTTGTGGGCGCCTGCCACCAGGTGCAGCAGGACCAGGGGGTTCAGGACGCCCAGCCACAGCGCGGCGGACGGGTCCGCGCCGCACTGCCGCGCCAGGCGGGGCAGCGCCGCGGCCATCAGGGCCACCCCGAGCAGGGCGACGAGGCGCATGCCGAGCAGTCCGGCGGGGAGCTCGCCCCCGGTGAGGCCCGACAGGGCGGCCGCGAGCGCGAGGAACACCGGGCCGTAGGGGGCGCCGGTGTGCTGCCACAGCGGGGCGACCTCGTCCGCGAGGGGCCCGCCGAGCCGGGCGGGACCGTGGGCGTACACGTCCAGGTGGGCGTCGACCATGGCGCCCTGCGCCAGGTAGCTGTAGACGTCGCGGCTGAACAGCGGCGGCGCGAGGAGAAGCGGCGCCGCCCAGACCGCGAGGACCAGCGTCAGCGCCCGGGGGGACGGCCGGTCGGCACCGCCCACCAGACGGCCGAGCAGCGCCCAGGCCGCGGTCAGCAGGACCAGGCCGCAGTAGACGCCGACCAGGCCGAGGGCGGCCCGGGGCGAGGAGGGGGCCAGGAGCTCGCGGGCGGGCAGGGCACCGGCCGTCTCGCCGCCCAGTGCGAGACACGCGGTGCCGCCCAGGCCGAGGACCTGGCAGCGGCGGAGAGCGACGGGACGCATCATGGCCGGCACGCGGCCAGTGTGACGAGGGCGGGTGGCCGGAGAGCGACGTCTCCCCAGCGGTCCGACGGCCGGTGCGTGACCGCGGCGTGCCCGCCCGGCGGGCCGGGCGGCTCAGAACACGCTCAGGCCGGTGAGCGTGGTGAAGCGGTCCAGGGCCGCGACGCCGGCGACCGAGTTGCCGCGCTCGTCCAGGCCCGGGCTCCACACGCACAGGGTGCAGCGGCCGGGTACGACGGCGATGACGCCGCCGCCGACGCCGCTCTTGCCGGGCAGCCCGACGCGGTAGGCGAAGTCGCCGGCCGCGTCGTAGGTACCGCAGGTCAGCATGATCGCGTTGACCTGCTTGGCCTGGCTGCGGCTCAGGAGCCGGGAGCCGTCGGAGCGGATGCCGTGCCGGGCCAGGAACGTGGTCGCCAGCGCGAGGTCGGCGCAGGAGGCCGCGACGGAGCACTGGCGGAAGTACTGGTCGAGCAGCACCGGCACGGGGGTGGTGATGTTGCCGTAGGAGGCCATGAAATGGGCGAGGGCGGCGTTGCGGGCGCCGTGCGCCGACTCGGAGGCGGCCACCTCCTGGTCGAAGCCGAGCGCGGGGTTGCCGCTCTCGGAGCGCAGGAACGCCAGCAGTTCGCCGGCCGCGTCGCCGGTACGGCTGTGCAGGCGGTCGGTGACGACCAGGGCGCCCGCGTTGATGAACGGGTTGCGCGGGATGCCGTTCTCGTACTCCAGCTGCACCAGAGAGTTGAACGGGTTGCCGGAGGGCTCGCGGCCCACGTGCTCCCACAGGGAGTCGCCCTCGCGGGCCAGGTCCAGGGCCAGCGTGAAGACCTTGGTGATGGACTGCGCCGAGAACGGCTGCCGCCAGTCGCCCACGCCGTACACCGTGCCGTCGAGTTCCGCGACGGCCATGCCGAAGCGGCGCGGGTCGCAGGCGGCGAGCGCCGGGATGTAGTCGGCGGGGCGGCCGCGGCCGGGGGTGCGCTCGATCTCCTCGGCGATGCGCTCCAGGACCGGCTGGAAGGCGAGGGACGACGTCGTGGTCATGATCGCCATTGTGCCTCCGGGCCGGTCCCGGCGCGCGGGTGCGGCGGGGGCGACGGGTCAGCGGCGGCCGGTGGCGGGGGCGCCGCCGGGAGCGGACGAGGCGCTGCCCGGGAAGGGTGAGCCGGTACCGGGGAGCGGTGAGCCGGTGCCCGCCAGCACCTCGGGGCGCAGCAGGTCCGCCAGCCGGTCGGCGGGCAGCAGGCCCTTCTCCAGGACGAGTTCGGCGACCCCGCGGCCGGTGGCGAGGGCCTCCTTGGCGATCTCGGTGGCCGCCTCGTAGCCGATGTGCGGGTTGAGGGCGGTGACCAGGCCTATGGAGTTCTCCACCGACGCCCGAAGTGCCCGGGTGTTGGCGGTGATGCCGGACACGCAGCGCTCGGCGAGCGTGAGGCAGGCGGCGCGCAGATGGGTGAGGGACTCCGACAGGGAGTGCAGGATGATCGGCTCGAAGGCGTTGAGCTGGAGCTGGCCCGCCTCCGCGGCCATCGTGATGGTGACGTCGTTGCCGATGACCTCGAAGGCGACCTGGTTGACGACCTCCGGGATCACCGGGTTGACCTTGCCCGGCATGATGGACGAACCGGCCTGCACCGGCGGCAGGTTGATCTCGCCCAGGCCGGCGCGCGGGCCGGAGGACAGCAGGCGCAGGTCGTTGCAGCTCTTGGACAGCTTGACCGCGATCCGCTTGAGCACGCCGGACATCTGCACGAACGCGCCGCAGTCCTGGGTGGCTTCGACGAGGTTGGCCGCGGTGACCAGGGGCAGCCCGGTGATCGCGGCGAGGTGGCGGCGGGCCGCCTCGGCGTAACCGGCGGGGGCGTTGAGGCCGGTGCCGATGGCGGTGGCGCCGAGGTTGATCTCGTGGATCAGCTCGACGGCCTCGGCGAGCCGCAGCCGGTCCTCGTCCAGCATGACGGCGTACGCGGAGAACTCCTGGCCGAGCGTCATGGGCACCGCGTCCTGGAGCTGCGTGCGGCCCATCTTGAGCACGTCGCGGAACTCGACGGCCTTGCGGGCGAAGGCGTCCTGCAGCACGGCCATCGCCTTGAGCAGCCCGCGCACCGCGAACACCGTCGCGACCTTGACGGCCGTGGGGTACACGTCGTTGGTGGACTGGCCGAGGTTGACGTCCTCGTTGGGGTGCAGGTGGCGGTACTCGCCCTTGCGGTGGCCCAGCAGCTCCAGCGCCCGGTTGGCGACGACCTCGTTGGCGTTCATGTTGGTGGAGGTGCCGGCGCCGCCCTGGACGACGTCCACGACGAACTGGTCGTGCAGCTTGCCCGCCCGGATCTCCCGGCACGCCTCGACGATGGCCGCGGCCTTGCGCGGCTCCAGCAGCCCGAGTTCCTCGTTGGCGAGCGCCGCGGCCTCCTTCACGGCGGCGAGGGCGTCGATCAGGTGCGGGTACGCGGAGATCGGGGTGCCGGTGATGGGGAAGTTCTCGGTGGCGCGCAGGGTGTGGACACCCCAGTACGCCTCGGCGGGGACGTCACGGTGGCCCAGCAGGTCGTGTTCGCTGCGGGTGAGCGCGCTCATGGGGGAACGGTCCTCTTTCTGAGGTGCGGAGGGGCCGGGCGGCCCGACAGGAGGGTGGGGCGCTACGCGCGGGCGGCGGCCGGGGCGGGGCCGTCTGCGACAGGGGCGGGGCCGTCGGGGTCGAGGGCGGCCACCGGCCGTACGGAGCCCACCGGCCGGCCGCCGCCGAGCAGCGGCATCCCGGCGAAGGCGGTGAGCAGGGCCGGGTCGACGCCGGCGCGGGCCAGGGCGGCGGCGGCCACCGGGACGCGGGCCCGGTCCGCCCCGTCGGAGATCTTCACGGCGACGGCCCGTCCGTCGGGCAGCGCGGCCACCTCGACGCCCTCGAAGCCGTCCTTGGCGAGCAGTCCGGGCACGGCCCGCATCAGCGCGGCGACGTCGCGCCCGGCGCCGGAGGCCATCTCGGCGTGCTCGCGCACGGCGTCGGCGACGCGGGCCTCGGGGGTGCCGGGGGCGCCGGTGGTGATGCGGGCGGCGGCCCGGGCCAGGCCGTGCAGGGACACGGCGAACAGGGGCGCGCCGCAGCCGTCGACGCTCACCCGGGCGATCCGCTGGCCGGTGAGGTCCTCGACGATCTCGGCGATCGCCTGCTGCAGCGGGTGGCCGGGGTCGAGGTAGCCCTCCAGCGGCCAGCCGTTCAGCGCGCAGGTGTACAGCATGGCGGCGTGCTTGCCGGAGCAGTTCTGCGCGAGGCGGGAGGGCGGCCGGCCCTCGCGCAGCCAGGTGTCGCGGACGCCCTGGCCGTACGGCAGGTCGGGCACGTTGCGCAGGTGGTCCTCGGTGAGTCCGGCCAGGGCGAGGATGCGGCGGGCGCCGGCGAGGTGGCGTTCCTCGCCGGAGTGGCTGGCGGCGGCGAGCGAGAGCAGCTCGCCCTCCAGGGGCAGCCCGGCCCGCACCATGGCGACGGCCTGGACGGGCTTGAGGGCGGACCGCGGGTAGAAGGCGGCCTCGATGTCGCCGAGCTGGAGGGCGACCCGGCCGTCGGCGTCGAGGACGACGACGGAACCGTGGTGGAGGCCCTCGGTCACCCCGCCGCGGACGAGCCGGGCGACGGGCACGTGCAGGGGTTCGCGGATGACGGGGGCGTCGGCGAGGGAGCTGGTGTACATCACTGCCTGGATCACTGGTGGGCGGACGGAAGGGGGCGCGGCGCGGGGGTGGCGCGCCGGCCCGGGCGGGCAGGTGCCGTGGACGGCATCGGCGTGGGGGCGCCGGGGGCGGGTCTCGTCCCGGGGTGTCGCTCGCTCACGTCGTGGGACCGCCGTCCGGGGCGGGGGTCGCGCGCGGGGAGCGCACGATGTCGGTGAGGGTCGTCTCGACCCGGTCGAGGTGGTGGCTCATCGCCTGGACGGCGTCGTGCTCGGAGCCGTCGACCAGGGCCTCCACGATGGCCCGGTGCTCCCGGTTGGACTGCTCGCGCCGGCCGCCCAGCTCGTTGAGGAAGGCCGACTGGCGCGCCAGGGCGTCGCGGATCTCCTCGATGACGCGGCGGAAGACCGGGTTCTGGGCGGCCTCGGCGACGGCGAGGTGGAAGAGGGTGTCCATCGCGACCCACGCGGTGGTGTCGGTCTCGCGCTCCATGCGGTCCAGGAGGTGGGCCAGGTGGTCCAGGTTCTCCGGGGTGCGGCGCAGGGCGGCGTACCCGGCGACCGGGATCTCCACGTGGCGGCGCACCTCCAGCAGGTCGCTGGCGGCGTAGTCGCCGAAGGTGGGGTCCTCGACGGCCTGGGCGACCACGAAGGTGCCCTTGCCGGTCCGGGAGACGGTCAGACCCATGGTCTGCAGGGCGCGCAGGGCCTCGCGCAGCACGGGCCGCGACACCTCGAGGGTGCGGCACAGCTCGGCCTCGGAGGGGAGCTTGTCCCCCACGGCGTACTGGCCGCGCTCGATGGCACCGCGCAGGTGGGTGAGGACGGCTTCCATGGCGCTGACGCGCCGCGGCCCGGACCCACCTGTCTGGCTGTCTGACAGGTTCACGGGAGAGATGGTCCGTGGCGGCGGCCGGTGCTGTCAAGCGGCGGGACGACAGCGCGGCACGGGACGCGTGAGGGGCGTGCCACCGGCAAGGCGGTGGCACGCCCCTGGGAGACGAGGGACCGGGCGGGTCAGCCGTCGAGGACGCCCGCGCCCAGCAGACCGAAGAGCAGGGCGCCGACCACCAGGCGGTAGATCACGAAGGCGTTGAAGGAGTGCTTGGCGACGAACTTCAGCAGCCAGGCGATGGACGCGTAGGCGACCACGAAGGAGACGACCGTGCCGACGGCCAGCGGGGCCGCGCCCACGCCCGTGCCGAGGGCGTCCTTCAGCTCGTACAGGCCGGCCCCGGTCAGGGCGGGGATGCCGAGGAAGAACGACAGCCGGGTGGCGGCCACCCGGTCCAGGTCGAGGACGAGCGCGGTGGACATGGTGGCGCCGGAGCGGGAGAAGCCCGGGAAGAGCAGCGCGAGGATCTGGGAGCTGCCGACCAGCATCGCGTCCTTGAACGAGGTGTCGTCCTCACCGCGCTTGTGGCGGCCCATCTGGTCGGCGGCCCACATCACGCCGGACCCCACGATCAGCGAGCCCGCCACCACCCACAGCGAGGCGAGCGGACCCTCGATGAGGGGCTTGGCGGCCAGGCCCACCACGACGATCGGGACGGTCGCGGCGATCACCCACCAGGCGAACTTGTAGTCGTGGTGGTAGCGCTCCTCCTTGTGCCTGAGGCCCCGGCCCCAGGCGGAGACGATCCGCACGATGTCCTTGAAGAAGTACACGAGCACGGCGGCGATCGCGCCGACCTGGATGACGGCCGAGAACCCGACGACGGCGTCGTCGTCGACCGGGATGCCCATCAGACCTTCGGTGATCTTCAGATGGCCGGTGGAGGAGACGGGGAGGAACTCGGTCACTCCCTCGACGGCTCCCAGGATGACGGCTTGGCCGACGGAGATGGCGCTCATGGGGTCCAGTTCTGCGGGTCGACGACAGTGCAGTAGACAGTCCTACCAGGCGCGGGTGCGTGCCGACGCCCCCGCGTTCAGGCCGCCTGTCCGAGCCAGACCCCCGCGAACGCCGCGCCGAGACCGACGGTCACGCTCGCCACGACGTTGACGGCGGCGGCCAGGCCCGCGCCGGTCTCGGCCAGCCGCAGGGTCTCGTAGGAGAACGTCGAGTACGTCGTCAGCGCCCCGCACAGCCCGGTGCCCAGGAACAGCCGCAGGTCGGGGCCCGGGGCGGCGCCGGTCAGCACGCCCAGCACCAGGCAGCCGACGGCGTTGACCACGAAGGTGCCCCAGGGGAAGACCGAGTCGTGGCGGGACTGCACCGCGCGGTCGGTGAGATAGCGCAGCGGGGCGCCGATCATGCCCCCGGCGACGACCACCAGCCAGTTCACAACGAGTTCTTACCCTTCGTGTCCGTTCCGTCCGCTTCGTCACCGCGGTGGCCGGCGGCGGGAGTGGCACGCCCGGGTGCCCGGCGGGAGGTGCGGTGCAGGACGACCTCGCACTCCTCGACGGTCACCAGACCGTCCGTGAGCAGTTCGTCGAGCTGGGGCAGGAAGGCGCGGACGCGCTCCTCGGTGTCGACGACGACCACCGCGACCGGCAGGTCCTCGGCGAGCGACAGCAGCCGCGAGGTGTGGATCCGCGAAGAGGCGCCGAAGCCCTCGATGCCCCGGAAGACGCTCGCCCCGGCGAGCCCCGCCGCGTGGGCGCGGTGCACGACCTCCGCGTACAGGGGCCGGCGGTGCACGGTGTCGTTCTCCCCGACGAGGACCGTCAGCCGCAGGGCCCGGCCGGTGAGTGCGCTCATCGTGGCCTCCGGAGCAGGACGCGGCGGGTCGCCGTGGCCGCGAGCCACACCGCCGTGAGCGCCGCGAGCGGGGTCGCGGCGAGGTAGGCCAGGGCGGTGCGCGGGTGACCCGTGTCGAACAGCCGCTGGAGGTCGACGGCGTACGTCGAGAAGGTGGTGAACCCGCCGAGCACCCCCGTGCCGAAGAACGGGCGCACCAGGCGGTGGGCGGTCAGCACCTCGGTGATCAGCACCAGGAACACCCCGATGACGGCGCAGCCGACGACGTTCACCCAGAAGGTGGTCCAGGGGAATCCGCCCTGCGCCGTGGGCCACCCCTGGGCGGCGGCATGACGGGCGAGCGCGCCGAGGCCTCCCCCGACGGCCACCACACCGACCACGGGGAGCTGCCCCCTGCCGGGGCGCCGGGGCACGGCGGTACGCACACCCTCGGCTTCCTGCGCTGTCATGCGGTACGTCTCCTGCCCGGCCGGTTCCGCCCACCTGACGGAGGTGATCGCGGCCGGGCACCAGCCTAGGCCGTGTCCGCAAAGTCCCGCCTGCCCCCCGACGCCCGGCACGCCGAGAGCACGCACCGGACGCCGCAGGGCCCGCCCTCCGGGCGGACGACGCGACTTTGCGGACACGACCTAAGGCCTGGCCGCCGGTCAGGGGGTGGGCGGCAGCTCGCAGACCGCGACGCCGGGTTCCGTGAGGCTGCCGAGGACCAGGTGGCCGGCGGCCTCGCAGACGCTGGTGACCATGCGGTAGCCGGAGCGGCGGCGGCGCAGGTGGCGGACGGTCCGGCCCTCGTCGTCGACCGCGAGGACGGCGACCGTGCCGGAGGGGCGGTAGGGGGCGCGCAGGGCGGCGGCGGCGGCGCGGCGCCGGGCCGAGGGGCCCGCGCGGTGCAGCAGGTCCAGCGGCGGCACCCGGGGACCGGCCAGCGCCACCCAGACGGGGCCACCGGAGGCGCGCCACAGGTTGTCGGGGTAGCCGGGGAGGTCCTCGACCAGGGGTTCGGCACGCCCGGCCCCGGGTCCGGTGAGACGGAAGCGGGTCAGGCGGCGGGCGCCGGTCTCGGCGACGACCAGGGCGCGGCCGTCGCCGCTGACCGCGAGCCCGTTGGCGAACTGCAGCCCGTCCAGGGCGACTTCCGGCTCCTTGTCGTCGGGGCCGAGGCGCAGCAGGCGCCCGGTGCCGGTGTGCTCGACGAGGTCGCCGATCCAGTCCCGCAGGGGGTGCGCGCGGCTGGAGACGGTGACGTACACGGTGCCGTCGGGCAGGGCGACGGCGTTGCTGCAGAACCGCAGCGGCTCCCCCGCCGCCTCCTCGGCGAGCACCCGGGTCCGGCCCGTACGCGGGTCCAGGCGCAGCAGGGCGCCGTAGGAGTCGCACACCAGCAGGTCGCCGTCGGGCAGGAGTTCCAGGCCCAGGGGGCGGCCGCCCGTCTGCCCGACGCGCACCACCCGGGCCGTGGCCGGGTCGTCCAGGCCGTCGATCCGCAGGACGCGTCCGTCCGCCACGCCGGTGAACACCCGCCCCTCGGGGTCGGCGACGACGTCCTCGGGGCCGGTGCCGCCGAGGGCCACGTAGCGGAGCGGGACGAGGGGCGTGGGACGGTCCATGGGTGTCGGGCCTTCCTGTCGGGGGTGGTCGTCGTCGCGGACGGGGTGTTTTCCGCCCGGGCCCTACCAGCCCTTCTCGAACATGCGGGCCACCTCGGCGATGCGGACCTCGTCGCGCCGGTAGTGGGTGCGGCAGCGGATGCGCTTGGTGCGCAGCAGGCCGAGGGCCGCGAGGAGGGAGAGGTGGGCGTCGGCGACCGCGCGGTCCACGCCCAGCCGGGCGGCGACGGCGGCCGCGGTGACCCCGTCCGCCGCGGGGTCGGCGTGCCGCCGCGGCGGGAAGTGCCGGGCCGGGTCCTTCAGCAACTCCAGGATGAGCAGGCGTCGTCGCCCGACGGGAGTGCTCAGCATCGTGGTCCCTCCGTCCCGTACGACGGGTCGCTGCTGCCGCGTCGCTCCCACTCTGGCGCAGCGGACGCCACGGTGTCCGGTACTCGCACCGCCTTGGCCGGGACAGGACGGGCGGGGCGGGACGGCGAGGGGCGGCGGAGACACCCGGGGCCCGGCCGCCGGTGCGGTCGGGCCCCGGGTGCCGGGCCGGCTGTGCGGCGCCGGCCGTGCGGCGCCGGTCGCGCCGTGCTGACGTGTCCGTGGCGGCTTCGACGACTCCACGGCGGCGACGGAGGCGACCCCCGCCCTGACGACGGTCCGCCAGCCCTACGACCGCATCAGCGCGGAGATGGTGCGGCTGCTGCTGGCGCAGATCGCGGGCGAGGAGCCGGCGGCGGTGATCCTGCCGACGGAGCTGGTCCTGCGCGACTCGACCTGAGCCGCGGCCGCCGGAGCCAAGGAGCCGGTGCCCATGCCCGTGCCGGGCGAGCGGTCAGGATCGGAGAAGCGGGCTCGGGGGTGCTCTGCCTAGCGTGGGGACCACCGGCCGCCGCGGCCGGTTCCCGCAGGGACGAAGGAGCAGGCGATGACCACCACCGGCGTTCAGACGATCATCTACCCCGTCAAGGACCGCGACCGCGCCCGGGAGCTGTTCCGCGCGCTGCTCGGTGTCGAGCCGTACGCGGACGAGCCGTACTACGTCGGTTTCAAGGCTGCCGGGCAGGACGTGGGCCTCGACCCCAACGGGCACGCCAAGGGCATGACGGGGCCGGTCCCCTACTGGCACGTCACCGACCTCAGGGACCGGCTGGCGGCGCTGCTGGAGGGCGGCGCGGAGCTGCTGCAGGACGCCCAGGACGTGGGCAACGGCCGGCTGATCGCGTCGGTGAAGGACACCGACGGCAACCTGGTCGGGCTGCTCCAGGACCCGGTCGCCTGAGCCGGGCGGAACCGGTCCCTCAGTTCTCTTGCACCCGCACTAGTTGCACACTCAACAAGTGTGGGGAACGGTGTTACCGTCGGGTGTATGGGAGCAACGACGGCCGGGGCGGGCCTCGAGGATCAGTGGCGGGACATCCTGTCGGTGCACGCGCGCACCATGTGCGAGATCGACCGTGTGCTGCACCCGCACGGCCTCGGGGCGAGCGACTTCGAGGTGCTCGACATCCTCGCCTCCGAGACGCCCCGCGAGGGCGACCAGTGCCGGGTGCAGAACCTGGTCGGGCGGGTGCACCTCAGCCAGAGCGCGCTGTCGCGGCTGATCGGCCGCCTGGAGAAGGAGGGCCTGGTGCAGCGCTCGGTGTGCGCGGAGGACCGGCGCGGGGTGTGGGTCGCCCTCACCCGCAGGGGCCGCGAACTGCACGACGAGGTGCTGCCCCTGCAGCGCGGCGTCCTGGAGCGCACGCTGCGGGACCGGCCCCCGGCGCCCTGACCGGCCGGTCCTGGCGGAGGTCAGCGCACCAGGAGGGTCCGCACTCCCTCCGAGGTGAGGGTCAGCCCGTGGTCGCCGGCCGCGTCGATGGTGAGCGACAGCTCGCCCTCCGGCCACTGCTCGGCGAGGGCGCCCAGTGGGATCAGCCGGTAGCGGGAGACGTACGGCAGCAGCTCGGTCATCTCCCCCTCGGAGGTGAAGACCGGCACGACGGGCGCGCTGCCGGGCTGCTCCAGCACCGGCAGCGCGACCGCCGTCGGGTCCGAGGCGTCCTCGTCGGTGGTGTCGTCGGGCACCGGTACGAGCACCTCGCTGTGGGCGAGTGTGTCCAGTGCGGCGGGGTCCTCGGCGTCCCTGGCCAGCGCGTCCAGCGCCCGCCGGGCGGGGGAGAAGTTGTTGGCGGGTGTGTCCATGGCGGGTCTTCCCTGGTGGAGGCGGTCCGGCGGCCGGGTCCGGAACCAGGCCGTCCGGATGTCATCCGGCCTCGCGTACCCGGCACGGCACGGATCATTCCGCCGGACCGCCGCCGGTCCCCCGCTCGCTCACCCCGTACGGTCAGCGCCTGACGGGCCGGGTGCGGCAGGGGCTAGCTACCGGCGGCGGACGCGGTCACGTCCCTGATCGCCCAGCGCTGGTTGGCGCCGGAGTTGGGCGGCCAGGTGGTGACCGCCGCTCCCTCGCCGGTCGCTTGTCCCCCGACCTCCAGCAGCCGCCCGCTCGCGGCGTTGATCAGCGTCCAAGTGCCGTCGCCCGTGGTCGAGGCGATCCATTCGGCCGCCGCGTCGCGCCGGCCGGTGTCGGGTTCGGCGACCGGGACGTCGTCGCGGACCGCCAGGCGCTTGCCGTCCACGGCGCTGGTGAGGACGTACCGGGCCTCGCTGCCGCGGCCGGGGCCCACCCGGCTCAGCCGCCACTGCTGGGCCGTCGAGCCGCTGGGCGTGCCGATGACGAGGCCGGTGCCGTCGCCGGCCACGGTGACCGCCTTGCCGCTCTGCACGCCGGTGAGGGTGTAGGTGTGGCCGGTACGCAGCAGCGGGGCGTCCTGCGCGACGCCGGACACGCCCTTGACGACGAAGGAGGTCACGGACCGGGCGGGCACGGTGACCGTGGCCCGGCCGTCCTCGACCTTCACCGCGTCCCGCACGGCGAGCTTGCCGTCGGCGCTGGTGACGACGGGCGTCACGGTGGCACCCCGGCTGATGCTGCGGAACTTCGTCAGGTCGAGGGTGACGCTGCGCGGGCTCGTGGTGCTGTTGACGTGCACCAGGGAGGCGCCCTTGCCGTCCTTGGACACGGCGGCCGCGCTGGAGGTGTCGTCGACCTTGATCAGGCGGTCACCGGGCTTGATGAAGTGGGTGAAGTTGCGTGCCGTGTCGAACTTGGTGTTGGTGCGGACCGGGCAGGTGGCGAGGGTGTCCGCGGCGGTGCAGCTGAAGGGGACCTGGATCTCTCCCCAGTTGCCGCCCTTGGCGGACTCGCCGCCGGGCTTCATGTTGTCCTCGTCCTCGACCGGCTGCCAGAACACCCAGGCCCGCGGCTCCAGTTCGCGCAGGTCGTCGACGATGTGCTGGGCGAGTCCGAGGCCGGGGCGCATGTCCGTGAAGCTCTGTCCGTCGCCCCAGTCGCCCTCGACCTCGCTCATCCACAGCTTCTTGTCCGCGGCCTTGGCGAGGTCGCGGACGGTGGTGCGCTGTCCGGTGCCGTAGGTGTGGACGTTCATCTGGCCGACGAGGGCGCGGTCCTGGGCGGTGTAGGCGCTCCAGTTCTGCGCGAAGGTCGAGGGGTTGGTCTCGTCCATCGCCGAGATCTGCGCCTTGGTCTTCGCCGTGCGCAGGGCAGGTGCGAGTGCCTGGAGCACCTTGCGCTGCAGCGCGGGGCTCATGTGGGCGCCCTCCTGGCGGCCGCCGACCGGTTGGCCGTCGGTGCCCAGGCGGGTGCTCCAGTAGGGGGTGTTGGGCTCGTTGAAGGGGTCGACGGTCTTCACCTTGATGCCGTGCGCCTGCTCCAGCCGCCGGGTGGCGCCGGCCAGGTAGGCGGCGTAGTCGTCGACCGACTCGGCCTTGAGCTGGTCGGCGGTGGCGTCGAAGCCGCCGGAGACGTAGCCGGAGACCGTCATGAACCAGGGCGGGGAGTTGCTGAAGGTCTCCCAGTGGGTGATGTCGTTCTTGATGCGGTCGACCCACCAGCGCTGGGTGGCGTCGGCCTTCTCGTTCCAGTCGGCGGGGTCGTCGGCGCTCCACCAGTCGGTGTCCGTCCGGGTGGTGCCGTCGGGGGCCTTCCACCAGCCCTGGACGGCCCCGCCGGCCCGCAGGTAGTCCTCGACGTCGGGGGCGTTGCCGCCGCCGATGTTGTAGCGGGCGATGTTCAGGCCGAGGCCGTCGTCGTCGAAGAGGAGGGAGGCGAGCTTCTCCCGGATCCGGGGCGGGTAGCCGCCGGTGACGTCGGCGAACCAGGCCAGGCTGGTGCCCCAGCCCTCGAACGGCTGCTGCCGGTAGGAGGGGTCGAGCCGGACCGTGACGGAGGGGACGTCCGCGGCCCGGGCGGGACCCGGTGCGGAGACCAGGGCGGCCGCGGTGGCCAGGGCGGTGAGGCCGGCGGAGGTGAGCAGTCGTCTGCTGCGGGTGCTGCGTGCCATCGGTGTGCTCCCGACTGGAGGGTGGTCGCGCTGAGATGGGCCCTCCCGCCCGCGTCGGGGCAGGAGGGCGGCGCCCGTGAGGAGGCCGTGCGTCCCCACGGGCGAGCGGGCGGGGTGGGTCAGGCGAGCGGCTGGCGCAGTACGGCGACGGCCCGCGGGGCGAGCGTGAGGGTGCCGTCGGCGGCGAGGGTGCCGAGCAGGGCGTCACCGGTGAGGCCGGGCACGGTGACCGTGTCGTCGGTGCGGTTGACGAGGAAGCGGAAGCGGGCGTCGGGGCCGCGGCGCACGGTCGTCTCGACGAGTCCGCGGGCCTCGGCGGGCAGGTCGCTGCGCACGCCGGCCGGCTCCAGCAGGCGCGGCAGGAGCGAGGTGAGGCCCCGCGTCCCGAGCCGGGTGGAGACGTAGGTGGCCGAACCGCCGCCCGTCGGGCGGCGGGTGACGGCGGGGCGTCCCCGATACGTGCCGGAGCGGTAGTGGGCGAGGACCTCGGTGTCGGGGGCCGTGACGGTGATCCGGTCGGTCCACAGCGTGCCGGTCGCCGGCCCGTCCAGGGTGACCTCGTCCCCGGCGACGAGGGGTCCGAACTCCTCGATGCGGATGCCGAGCAGGTCGCGCAGGGCTCCCGGGTAGCCGCCGAGCCACACGTGGTCGTTCTCGTCGACGATGCCCGAGAAGTAGGTGGTGACGAGGTGGCCGCCCTGGTCGGTGTAGCGGGTGAGGGCCTCGGCGAGGTCGGCCGGGACCACGTGCAGCACCGGGGCGACCAGCACCTGGTGGCGGTTGAGGTCGCCGTGCCGGGTGACGAGGTCCGCGCGGACGCCGAGGGCGAGGAAGGCGGAGTACCAGTCGAGTGCCTCCTGCCGGTAGTCGAGCAGGGAGGTGGGGTGGGAGTCCTGCTCGCTCGCCCACCACGACTGCCAGTCGTAGAGGATGCCGACGGGAGCGGCCTCGCGTTCGCTGCCGGCGAGGGGCGCGAGCGCCTTCAGGGTGGCGCCGAGGTCGCGGACCGCGCGGAACAGGTCGCTGTCCTCACCGGCGTGCGGCACCATCGCGGAGTGGTACTTCTCCGCGCCGGCCGCGGACTGCCGCCACTGGAAGAAGCAGACCGCGTCGGCCCCGTGCGCGACGTGCAGCAGCGAGTCGCGGGCCAGGTCGCCGGGCCGCTTGGCCACGTTGACGGGCTGCCAGTTGACGGCGCTGGTGGAGTGCTCCATCAGGAACCAGGGCCGGCCGGCGCTGATGCCGCTGGTGAGGTTGGCGGAGAAGGACAGCTCGTCGCGGTCCTGGGGGCCCGGGCGGACGTAGTGGTCGTTGGAGACGAAGTCGATCTCCGCGGCCCAGTCCGGGTAGTCCATGCCCTTCGTGCCGCCCATCACCATGAAGTTGGTGGTGACGGGGACGTCGGGGGTGATCTCCCGCAGGATCTCCCGCTCGGCGCGCAGGTGGTCCTTCAGCGCGTCGGAGGAGAAGCGCTTGAAGTCCAGTTGCTGGGTGGGGTTGGGGTGCGAGGCGGCCAGCCGCGGCGGGAGGATCTGCTCCCACTCGGTGTAGCGCTGCGACCAGAACGCGGTGCCCCAGGCGTGGTTGAGCGCCTCCAGGGTGCCGTAGCGGGCGCGCAGCCAGTCGCGGAAGGCGCGGGCGGCGTCGTCGGAGTAGTCGTAGACGTTGTGGCAGCCCAGCTCGTTGTTGACGTGCCAGGCGACCAGCGCCGGGTGGCCCGCGTACCGGGCGGCCAGCTCCCGCACCAGGCGCAGTGCGTGGCGGCGGAAGACGGGCGAGGTGGGGCGCCAGTGCTGGCGGGCTCCCGGCCACAGGGTCTCGCCGGTGGACGTGACCGGGAGGATCTCGGGGTGGGCGGTGGTGAGCCAGGGCGGCGGGGAGGCGGTGGCCGTGGCCAGGTCGACCCCGACGCCGCCCTCGTGGAGGAGGTCCATGACCTCGTCGAGCCAGCCGAAGTCCCATGCATCCGGGGCGGGTTGGAGGCTGGCCCAGGAGAAGATGCCCACGGACACGACGTTGACGCCGGCCTCGCGCATCAGGCGTACGTCGTCCTGCCAGACGGAGCGGGGCCACTGCTCGGGGTTGTAGTCGGCGCCGTAGAGGAGGCGGGGGGTGCGGTCACCGTCCGTCCCGTGCATCCGGGACAGGAGGGTGGAGATCATGGTGGTCCTTCCGGGAGGGGGCCGCGGGCGGCCCGGAGCCGGGCACGCCGCGCGGCGGTCACTTCTCGCGGTGGAGTCCTGCTCCGCCGGCGGTCACTTCTCGACGGTGAAGCCCTGCTCGGTGCCGTACTTGACGGAGGCGTCCTGCCAGGTCTTCAGGCCGTCGGCCAGCTTGGTGTGCGACACGTAGGCCTTGCCGACGGTGTCGTTGAAGATGGAGTTGGCGTAGACCTGGTAGGGCAGGTACGACCAGTCGTCGGCGACGTTCGCGGCGGACTCGGCGAAGATCTTGTTGGCCTGCTGTCCGCCGAAGTACGGGAAGGCGGTGTTCTGGAAGGCCGGGGAGTTCAGCTGCGCGACGGTCGCCGGGAAGGCCCCGCCCTGGACGCGGGTGGCGACGCCCTTGCCGGCGTTGGCGTACTCGACGAACGCGTAGGCCAGTGCCTCGTTCTTGCCGAGTTCGGGCAGGGTGAGGGCGCTGCCGCCGTTCTCCGCGCTCGCGTGGGCGCCGGCCGTCCACTGCGGCAGCGGGGCGACGCGCCAGTCACCGGCGGCGTTCTTGACGCCGGAGGCGAGGTTGGCGGGCATCCAGGCGCCGATGGCGAGGGTCGCGATGGTGCCGTCGCCGAGGCCCTTGTACCACTCGTCGGACCAGCTGGTGACGGGCGCGAGCAGCTTGTCGTCGAGGAGCTTCTGCCAGGTCCCGGTGTACTTCTCGGCGCCCGCGTCCGCGAAGTCGATCTTCACCTTGGTGCCGTCGACCTTGTAGGGGCGTGAACCGGCCTGCCACAGCATGCTGGTGGTGAAGCCCGCGTCGCCGGTGTCGTTGGTGATGTACGCCTTCGGGTCCGCGGTGTGCAGGGTGCGGGCCGCGGCCAGGTACTCGTCCCAGGTGGTGGGCACCTTGATCTTGTACTTGTCGAAGACCTTCTTGTTGTAGAACAGCGCCATGGGGCCGGAGTCCATGGGCAGGCCGTAGATGCCGTCGCCGCCGGCCTTCACGCCGTTCCAGGGGCCCGGGGAGAAGGACGCGGAGAGCTTGTCGGCGCCGAAGCCCTTGAGGTCGGTGAGCTGCTTGGTCAGCGCGTACTGCCCCATGGCGTAGTACTCGACCTGCGCGACGTCGGGCACGCCCTTCTTGGCGGACATGGCGTTCTGCAGCGCCTTGTACTGGTCGTTGCCGGTGCCCGCGTTGACCAGGTCGACCTTGACGCCGGGGTGCTCCTTCTCGAAATCGGCGGCCACCTGCTTGAGCGTGGGCTCCCACGCCCAGACCGTGAGGGTGCCGCCCTTCTTCAGGGCGGCCTGGACGTCGGCCGCGGAGACGGACTTCTTCGCGTCCGAACCGCCGTCGCCGGAGCCGCCGCAGGCGGTGGCGCCGAGGGCCAGGGCGGTCAGGAGGCCGATGCCGCCCAGCAGGCGGCGGGAGTGCTTGGGCATGGACGTACTTCCACTTCTTGCCGGAGCACCGGCGGGTGAGGGTCGAAGGACGGGAGGGTGAGAGGAGGAGGACGAGGAGGGGTCGAGCCGGGTGCGGGCGGGCCGGGTGCGGCTCATTCCTTGACGCTGCCCGCGGCCAGTCCCGACTGCCAGTACTTCTGGAGCAACAGGAACGCGGCGATCAGCGGGACGATGGTGATCAGAGAGCCGGTGATGACCAGGTTGAAGACGGGCTGGCCGCCGGCGGTCGCCGCCTGCGCGTTCCAGCTGTTGAGGCCGAGGGTGAGCGGGTACCAGTCGGGATCCTTGATCATGATCAGCGGCAGGAAGTAGTTGTTCCAGGTGGCGACCATGGTGAACAGCGAGACGGTGACGATGCCGGGTGCCAGCAGCGGCAGGGCCACCTGGAAGAAGACCCGGATCTCGCTCGCGCCGTCCATGCGGGCCGCCTCCAGCAGCTCCGCCGGGATGGCCTCGCCCGCGAACACCCACATCAGGTACAGGCCGAAGGGCGAGATCAAGGAGGGGATGATCACGGCCCACGGGGTGTTGGTGAGTCCCAGGTTGCTGAACATCAGGAAGGTCGGCACCGCCAGCGCGGTCCCCGGTACGGCGACGGCTCCGATGACCACGGCGAAGACGGCACGGCGCCCGGGGAAGGCGAACTTGGCCAGCGCGTACCCGCCGAGCACCGCGAGGAAGGTGGCGCCGCCGGCGCCCACCACCACGTAGAGCACGGTGTTGAGCAGCCAGCGGGTGAAGACGCCGTCGTGGTAGGTGAACGTCTCGGTGATGTTGCCCCACAGGGCGAAGTCGCCGTCGAACCAGAGACCGGAGGAACGGGACAGCCCCTCCTGGGTCTTGGTCGCGCTGATGACCAGCCAGAGCAGGGGCACCAGGCTGTAGAGCAGCACCAGGGAGGTGAGCACGGTCAGCAGGACACTGCGCCGGGGCCGGCCGGCCGCGGGGCGGCGCCGGGCGGAGCGCAGGCGCGGCACGGCCTTGACGGGACGCGTCCTGCGGGTCGCGGTGCCGGACGAGGCGCCGGTGGTGGTGACTGTCATGACTGCCTCACGCTCCCTTGCGCATGCCGCGCAGTTGGACGACGTAGGCGATGACCATGGTGATCACGCCCATGACCAGGGCGACCGTCGCGGAGTAGTTCTGCTGCTGGCCCGAGAACGACAGGGAGTACGTGTAGAAGTTCGGGGTGTAGTCCGTGGTGATGGCGTTGGGGGCGAGCTTCTGCAGCACGCTCGGCTCGTTGAAGAGCTGGAAGCTGCCGATGATGGAGAAGATCGTGGCGATGACGAGGGCGCCGCGGATGGCCGGCAGTTTGATGGCGGTGATGACGCGGATCTGCCCGGCGCCGTCGATCTCGGCCGCCTCGTAGAGGGACTGCGGGATCACCCGCAGCGCCGAGTAGAAGATCAGCATGTTGTAGCCGACGAACTCCCAGGTCACGATGTTGCCGATGGAGGCGAGGACGAGCCCCGGGGAGAGCGGGTCGGGCAGCGACAGGCCGAAGGCGTCGTCGATGTCGCCGACCAGGCCGAAGCGGGTGCCGTACATGAAGCCCCACATGAGGGTGGCGACCACGGCCGGCACCGCGTAGGGCAGGAAGATCGAGATCCGGAAGAAGCTCTTGCCGTAGAGGCGTCCGCTGTCGAGCGCGAGCGCCACGAGCAGGGCTATGCCGAGCATGACCGGCACCTGGACGCACAGGAAGAGGGAGACCCGGCCGAGCGACGCCCAGAAGTTCTCGTCCTGCAGGGCCGCCGTGTAGTTGTCGAGGCCGACGAACGTGGTGCCGCCGATGAGCCGGTCACGGAAGAGGCTCAGGTAGAGCGAATAGGCGATGGGCGCGAGGAAGACCAGGGCGAAGACGATCACGAACGGGGCGAGGAAGCCCCAGCCCGCCCAGGAGCGACGGTCCCGTCTGGTCGGGGGTGGTGCCAGCTGCGGCGCGGCAGCCGCCGGCGGGTGCAGCGTTGTCATGTCGTTCCTCGCACTTTCGGGGTGGTGGAGCAAGCGGCGGTGGACCGGCTCGGGTCCAGGGCCCGAGGCCCGCGGGGCCTACGTGAGCGTGACGTCGCGGCGCGACTCCGCGCTGTTATGTTTACGTAAACATCCGACGGCGGCATGTCTACCCCCGCCGGGTGACACCGGTCAAGGGTTCCGGTGTGCGCGAAGCGGCGGGGCGGACGGGAGGAGGCACTTGCCTGCGGTCGCCCGCTCACCCAACTCCCCCGCCGTCATGGGCCGTAGGGGCGGCAGGGGTCGTGACGCACTTGTCCCGCGAGATCCCGGCAGTGTTATGTTTACGTAAACATCCTCTGACGCCTGCAAGACTGCGGCATCAGTGGCGGTCGAGTGCTCCGCCATGGTGAACCGTCACTCGGACCACGACGGAAGGCGGCTGACGGCCAGTGGACATGGCTAGGACACGTTCGTCGGACCCATACGGCTCCGGTGCCGCCGCGGCCTCCGCCGGCACCGAGGGCACGACCACGGCCGACGGCCGCGGACGCTCCCGCCGCGGCCCGCGCACCGCCTCCATGGCGGACGTGGCCCGGCTCGCCGGTGTCTCCTCCCAGACGGTCTCCCGGGTGTCCAACGGCTACGCCGGGGTGAACGAGGAGACCCGCCGCGCGGTGCTCGCCGCGATGAAGGAACTCGGCTACCGCCCCAACAGCGCGGCCCGCGCACTCAAGCGCGGCGAGTTCCGCACCATCGGCGTCATCACGTTCACGCTCGCCACGACCGGCAACGTGCGCACCCTGGAAGCGATCGCCACCTCGGCGGCGCAGGAGGGGTACGCGGTCACGCTGCTGCCGGTCGCCGTGCCCACCCAGGACGAGGTGCGCGGCGCCTTCTCCCGGCTGGAGGAACTCGCCGTCGACGCGGTGATCGTCATCATGGAGGTCCACCTCCTCGACGCGGCGACGATCACCCTGCCCCCGCACGTGCAGGTGGTGGTCGTCGACTCCGACGCCGGCGACCGCTACACCGTGGTCGACACCGACCAGGCCGGCGGCACCCGCGCGGCGGTCCAGCACCTCCTCGACCTCGGGCACGACACCGTCTGGCACCTCGCCGGCCCCGAGGACTCTTTCGCCGCCCAGCGCCGCACCGACGCCTGGCGCGCGGTGCTCACCGAGGCCGGACGTGTCCCGCCGCCGCTGATCCAGGGCGACTGGTCGACGGAGTCCGGCTACCGGGCGGGACGGGAACTCGCGCGGCGCCAGGACTGCACCGCGGTCTTCGTGGCCAACGACCAGATGGCCCTCGGCCTGCAGCACGCCCTGCACGAACACGGCCGGCGCGTCCCCGAGGACGTCAGCGTGGTCGGCTTCGACGACATCCCCGAGGCCGCGCACTTCTCGCCCCCGCTGACGACCGTCCACCAGGACTTCGCGAAGGTGGGACGGCTCTGCGTCCGCGCCGCGCTGCGCAAGGTGCGGGGCGAGGGCGCGGAACGCGGCACCACGCTGGTGCCGACCCGGCTCGTGGTGCGCGCCAGCACGGCGCCGCCGCGCGGGGCAGGCGCCCGCTAGGTCAGCACCCGGCCGGGGCGTGCACGGAGGGACCACGCGACCCGGCCCTGGGCGCCGGTCAAGCGGGCGCCTGCCCCGCGCCGCGCGCCTCCTGGGCGCGCACCCGGTGCCGGCCGAGGGTGAGCGTGCCGAGGAAGGCGAGGGCCAGGGCGGTGAGGACGCCGAGGTTGGCGTGGGCCCAGGAGCCGTCCTTGCCGCCGAGGCCGAAGGGGCCGAGCAGGTAGCCCTGCCAGGTCAGCCAGTCGGCGGAGGCGTTGGTGACCAGTCCCCAGCCGAGGGCGGTGGCGGCGAGGGTGAGCAGCAGCGGCAGGGCGGGGACGTCGCCGTAGCGGCCGCGGGGCCGGTAGAGGTCGGCCTCGTCGTAGCCGCGGCGGCGCAGGAGGAGGTCGGCGAGGACGATGCCGCACCAGGCGGCGACGGGCACGCCGAGGGTGGTCAGGAAGCCGGTGAACGGGCCGAGGAAGTCGTCGGCGACGCACACGGTGTACACGGACCCGGCGATCATCAGCACGCCGTCGACGAGCGCGGCGAGCGGACGCGGGACGCGCAGCCCCGCGGAGAGCAGGGCGAGGCCGGACGAGTAGATGTCGAGGACCGCTCCGCCGACCAGGCCGAGCACCGCGACCCCCGCGAACGGCACCAGGAACCAGGTCGGCAGGATCGTCGTGAGCGCGCCCACCGGGTCGGCGGCGACGGCCGCGGAGAGCTGTGCGGAGGAGCCGGCGAGCAGCAGGCCGAACACCGTCAGCAGCACCGGAGCGACGCTCGCGCCGAAGGTCGTCCAGCCGATCACGCCGGCGGTGGAGGCGGAGCGCGGCAGGTAACGGGAGTAGTCCGCGGCCGCGTTGACCCAGCCGAGGCCGAAGCCGGTCATCAGGAACACCAGCGCGCCGACGAACTCCTGGGCGGAGCCGTCGGGGATCGCGGTGACCGCGTCGAGGTGGACGTGGCCGGCGGCGAGGGCGACGTAGACGAGCGTCAATACGCCGGTGATGACGGTGATGACGGTCTGCAGACGCATGATCAGGTCGAAGCCCATCACCCCGCCGACGACGGTGAGCGCGCCCACCACGACCAGCGCGACGATCTTCGTGCCGGTGCCGCCGCCCCAGCCGAGCCGGTCGAACACGGTGGCCGTGGCGAGCGAGGCGAGGGCGACGAGGACCGTCTCCCAGCCGACGGTGAGCATCCAGGAGAGCGCCGCGGGCAGCCGGTTGCCGCGCACGCCGTACGCGGCACGGCTGAGGACCATCGTCGGTGCGGAGCCGCGCTTGCCCGCGACGGCGACGAGGCCGCACAGCAGGAACGAGAAGACGATGCCGAGCACGGAGGCGAGCAGGGCCTGCCGGAAGGAGATGCCGAAGCCCAGGGCGAAGGCACCGTAACTGAGTCCGAACACCGAGACGTTGGCCCCGAACCAGGGCCAGAACAGCGTGCGCGGACTGCCCTTGCGCTCGCCCTCGGCGATGACGTCGAGCCCGTGGGTCTCCACCCGGAGCGCACCGGCCCGCGGCGGGGGGCCGGTGCGGCCGGCGGCCGGGTCCGGCAGTGCGGCGCCGGAGTCCCTGCTTCTTCCGCCGGGGTCCGCGGATGTGTCGTCGGGGTGCGCGGCTCTGTCGTCGGGGTCCGTCATCGTCGTCCGCCTGTCCTGTCCGGGTGATGAACGGGGCGCATGTGGTTACCCGGCTCACTCCTACCCGACCCGGTGTCCGGTGATCCGCGTGCGGACCGCCGGGCCCACGACGACAGGAGTGTGCGCCATGGTGCGCAGGACGACGGAGAGCGAACCGATGGACCCGGCGACGTTCGTGGCGCCGCCCGACGACACGGGCCGCGGACACTTCGACTGGACCGACCGGCACGAGCGGGTCCTCGGTGCGCTCACCGCCGCGGAGGAGGAACGGGGTGGCGAGGCACCCCACTTGGAGCAGATCGCCCGGCGGGCGGGTCTCGGTGAGGACGAGACCCGCCGGCTGCTGCACGACCTGGTCCGCGTGCACCGGATGGCCGCGGAACTCGCGGGCAGCGACCGCCCGGACCTAGGACCGCGCTACGAGACGACACCCCGGCTGTGACCGGGCGCGCCGCCGCGGCGCCCGGTCGCGGTGCCCGTCACGCGACCGGCTCCGCCAGGCGGGCGCCCTCCGTCCGTACGGCGCGGGAGATCATCGTGGCCGCCGCGTGCACGGGTCCGGCGACCTTGGCCGGCTGGACGAGCGGGACGGGGCCGATGACGCCGACCGCCGCGACCACCGTGCCCCGGGCGTCCCGCACGGGAACGGCGAAGCCGCCGCGGCCCGGGCGGAACGCGCCGTGCACCAGCGCGCTGCCCTCCCGCCGGACCTTGGCGAGGCACCGGGTGAGCGTGGGGCCGTCGGCGACCGTCTTCGGGGTGTGGGCCCGCAACGGGCCCGCGCACACCTCGTTCTGCACCAGGGTGCCGGCGTGGGCGAGCAGCACCTGGCCCAGCGCGGTGGCGTGCAGCGGTACCCGGCGGCCCGGGGCGTCGTAGGGGGCCGGGTCGGGTTCGCTGGAGACGAAGGTGAGGCACACGGCCTCCCGGCCGTCGCGGACGGCGACGGTCGTCACGCCACCGGTCTGCCGTTGCAGGCCGATGAGGTAGGGCTGGGCCGTCTCGGCGAGGGTGGAGGCGCGCGGCGCGAGGACCGCCGTCTCCCACAGGCGCAGCCCGATGCTGTAGCCGCCCTCCGCGGATCTCTCCAGGGCACCCCAGCCGTGGAGTTTGTTGACGATGCGGTGGACGGTCGCGACGGGCAGTCCCGAGCGCCTGCTGATGTCGCTGAGTGACAGGGTGCGGTTGTCCCGGTCGAAGGCGCCGAGGATGCTGAGCGTCCGGTCGACGACTGAGCGCTCCGGCGGGGCGGAGTGGGGAGTGGTCATCCCGTTCAGATTCCCTTCACCTTCACGTTCACTGTGGTGCTGTCAGGTGCGTGCTGCCTCCGGATTCGAGCTGTATTCGGGCGACCACCCCTATCATTGAAGCCTCAAGTGGCCAATGAAAGGTCGATTCCGGAACGCCCATGGTCGATTTCGCATCGTTACCCCTGCCCATGTTCCCCTACGTCCCGGTTTGGCGTTCCGGTCTCGACCTCGCGATGACGACCCTCCGGGAGTTGCGCGACCAGGGTTCGGTCCCCTCCCTCGCCTCGCCCCACCGCCTCGACTTCCACCAGATCCTCGTGGTCACCGCGGGGTCCGGCAGTTTCGCCGTCGACTCCACCCGCTTCGAGTGCCGCCCCGGCACCCTGGTCTGGACCCGGCCCAACCAGGTGATCGAGTTCTCTCCCCGGTCGGACATGGACGCCGACGTCATCATGTTCACCGAGACCTTCCCCCTGCACCTGAGCGCCCGCGTGGGCATGTTCGACGACGTGCTGCGCCCCACGCACTGGCAGCTCTACGGCTCCGAACTCCTCGCCTTCCGGCGGGTGGTGAGCCTGCTGCGGGAGGAGTTCCAGCGGCCCGACGAGGGCCTGGGCGAGGAACTGCTCAAGCACCTGCTGGCCGTCGCCATGCTGCACATCGACCAGATGTGCCGCCGCCGCCACAAGGAGCCGGGCGCCGCCGTCAGCGGTGAACAGGGCGAACTGTTCCTGAGGTTCCGCCGCGAGCTCGACCGCTCGTACGCGGTCACCCGGCTCGTGGAGGACTACGCCGCCGCCCTCAACTGCAGCACGCGCGCGCTGTCCCGGGCCTGTCGCGCCGTCGCCGGCACCTCGGCCAAGGACGTGATCGACTCCCGGGTCGCTCTGGAGGCACGCCGGCTGCTCGGGCACACCGACCTGCCCATCGGGGCGATAGCGCGGCGGCTGGGGTTCTCCGAGGTCACCAACTTCGGCAAGTTCTTCACCCGTCGGGTCAACATGACGCCGGGGGCCTTCCGGCGTGAGGCGCGGGCGGCCCAGGCACGGTAGGCGGGGGCGGGCCGGCCACCCCGGAGGGGCAGGGCGACGGACGAGTGGGGGTACGTCGCCTGCCCTTCATCCGGCGCCTCATGCGCGCCCACGGCCGTAACGCGGAATTCCTTTCCACTCTTCGGAAGGGCGGTTGTTCGGGATTCGGCGCGGTGGCAAGACTGTGGCCTGCGTGCTTCGGGCGACCACTCCGACGGCACAGCGAACTTGTGGGCCCACAAGTCCGGACCATCCACCGATCGACGAGGATCGACCGTACAGCGTATGACCTACTGACGAGTTGTTATTTCCGTCGGGGTGCGGCGATTCACCGGAAAGCGGAGTGTCACCGCGTTCCCCGCCCCTTTTCCCGGCCCGGAAACACGTATTCCGGGTCGCGCGCCGGTCCGGCCGAATGCCCTCGGCCGGGCTTCCCCCGGCGTGCCGTGACCCCCATCGCCGGCCCTGCCGCGCGGTGTGCGGGCGCCACCATTCGCACGGTTCGGGGCCGGCTCCGCCGCGCCCCCGGGAAGGACGACGCATCATGGCCGCAGTGACCCCCGACGAGGCCGAGACCTGGCTGATCGAGAAGATCGCCCACCGGCTCGGCGTGGACCCCTCCGAGGTCTCCCGCGAGGTGTACTTCGACGAGTTGGACCTGGACTCCACCGAAGCGCTCATCCTGGCGGGCGAGCTGGAGAACTGGCTCGGCTTCGAGCTGAGCACCACCACGCTCTGGTACCACCCGACCGTGAAGGACCTGGCCGGGTACCTGGCCGAGGAGAGCGCGCAGCGTGCGGCCGCCGCGTGAGCTGCGCCCCCCGGTGGTCCGGCGGTTCCGGGACGCCGCGCCCGGCGGGCACATGGTCTGGTTCGTCCACCCCGGCGCCCTGGCGCCCACGGTGTATCGGGCGCTCGCCGGGGCACTGCCGGAGGGCGACGGGCTGACCGTGCTCGACCTGGGCGCGGTCCCGGAGTACGCCGAGGCGGCGCTGACCGGGGGCCGCGCGGCGACGACCGTGGCGGGGCTGGCCGAGCGGCTGCTGGCGGCCATGGAGCCGCAGCCGGGTCCGTACACCCTCGCGGGCTGGTCGTTCGGCGGTGTGCTGGCCGTGGCGATGGCCGACGCGCTGCCGGCCGGGCGGCGTCCGGCGCGGCTCGTGCTGCTCGACAGCATCGCGCCCACCGAGGAGTACAAGCAGCCCGACGACGCCCTCGAACCGGGCCTGCTGCTCGGCTGGTTCAGCATGTACCTGGGCGCCAAGCGCGGCCGTCCGGTCCGGCTCGCCCCGGGCGCGCTGGACGGCCGGTCGGTCGACGACGGGCTCCCGGTCGTCCTGGACGCCGCGGTCGCTTCCGGCGCGCTGCTGCCCGACACCCCGCTGCCGGGGCTGCGCAAGCTCTACGACACCTATGTCGACGGGCTGTTGCGCAACAACCGGCTCACCGCGCCGCACCGGCCCGCCCCCGCTCCCCTGCCCGTGGTGCTGGTCAAGGCCGAGCGCAGTCTGATCCCGGGCGACGACACGCTCGGCTGGCTGCCGCTCGCGCCGCACGGTCTGACCGTGCACCTGTGCCCGGGCGACCACTACACGATGCTCGACCACCCCGACGCCGTGGACACGATCGCCCGTCTGCTGCGGGGCGCGTAGCCGTACGCGGGGGTGCCCGCCGACCGCCCTGCGGGGCGGGACGGAGGTGGGCCGGCACGGGTCATCGGCCCGGCGGAGAGCCGCCCCGGGCCCGGTGGGCCCGGCCGGACAGCACCCGACCGTCACGCCGGCCCGCGTGCCGGCACGCCGGCCCCGCCGGCGCCCCCAGGGCCGGTCCCCCGCGGGATCGCGCCCGTACAGATCGCCGTCCGTCACGGGCGGCGCCCGACCCCGGTACCGGTGCCGTGCAGGCACCGTCGGCCCGGGTGGGGCGCCGGCCCGACCACCCTTGCGCGTCACCCGCAGGGCCCCGAACCGACCAGGGGCCGTCACCGGTCCCGCCGTCCGACCAAGAGAGCCTCGCCGTGAACGCTTCGCACGCATCCGACCTCGACCGCCGGCTGGCCCGCGACCCGATCGCGATCGTCGGCCTGTCCGCCCTGTACCCCAAGTCCCGCGACCTGCGCGAGTTCTGGGCGAACGTGGTCTCCGCCGCCGACTGCATCGAGGACGTCCCCGCCACCCACTGGGACGTGTCGGAGCACTACGACTCCGACCCCTCCGCGCCCGACAAGACGTACTCCAAGCGCGGCGGCTTCATCCCCACCGTCCCGTTCAACCCGCTGGAGTTCGGGCTGCCGCCCAACACCCTGGAGGTCACCGACGTCCTGCAGCTCCTCAGCCTGGTCGTCGCCCGTGACCTGCTCAAGGACGCGGGCGCCGACCAGGACTGGTACGACGCCTCGCGCACCGGCGTCGTGCTCGGCGTGACCGGCGCCAACCAGCTCACCCAGCCGCTGTCGGCCCGGCTGCAGACCCCGGTCCTCAAGGAGGTCGTGCGCTCCTGCGGCCTGACCGAGCGGGACGCCGAGGAGATCGCGGAGAAGTTCAAGCTGGCCTTCGCGCCCTGGGAGGAGAACTCCTTCCCCGGCATGCTGGGCAACGTCGTGGCCGGCCGCATCGCCAACCGCCTCGACCTGGGCGGCACCAACATGACGATCGACGCGGCCTGCGCCAGCTCCCTGGGCGCGGTCAAGGCCGCCGTGAGCGACCTCCTGGAGCGCCGCGCGGACATGATGCTGGTGGGCGGCTGCGACGCCGAGAACACCATCTTCATGTACCTGTGCTTCAGCAAGACGCCCGCGTTCTCCAAGTCCGGGCTCATCCGCCCGTTCGACGCGGACGCCGACGGCACGCTCATCGGCGAGGGCATCGGCATGCTGGCGCTGCGCCGCCTGTCCGACGCGGAGCGGGACGGCAACCGGATCTACGCCGTGCTGCGCGGCATCGGCTCCTCCAGCGACGGCCGGTTCAAGTCGATCTACGCGCCCCGCAAGGAAGGCCAGATGACGGCCCTGCGCCGGGCCTACGAGGACGCCGACGTCTCCCCCGACTCCATCGAGCTGTTCGAGGCGCACGGCACGGGCACGGCGGTCGGCGAGGCGACCGAGCTGTCGGCGCTGTCCGCCGTGGTGTCCGAGAGCGGCGAGGAGAAGCAGTACGCCGCGGTCGGCAGCGTCAAGTCGCAGATCGGGCACACCAAGGCGGCCGCCGGCGCGGCCGGCATGATCAAGCTCGCCCTGGCCCTGCACCACAAGCTGCTGCCGCCGACCATCAACGTCGAGCGGCCCAACCCGGCGATCGACTGGGCGAACAGCCCCTTCTACGTCAGCTCCCGCACCAGACCCTGGATCCGCGACCCGCGCCGGCCGCGGCGCCGGGCGGCGGTGTCGTCGTTCGGCTTCGGCGGCACCAACTTCCACGTGGTCCTCGAGGAGCACGGCGACGGCGACGACCTGCGGGTGATGTTCCCGGTGAGCCGGGTGCACCTGTGGCACGAGCCCGACGTGGACGCGCTGGCCCGGGCCGTGGAGGGCGCCGAGCCGCGCACCACGCCCGCCCCGGCGGGACACCCGCGGCTCGCGCTCGTCGCCCGGTCCGACGCCGAGCTCGCCGAGCTGCGCACCCTGGCCGTGGCCCAGTTGCGCACCCGGCCGACGGCGGACGCCTGGTCGCACCCCAAGGGCATCCACTTCCGCGCCGCCGCCGCGTCCACCGGCAAGGTCGCCGCGCTGTTCGCCGGCCAGGGCAGCCAGTACGTCGAGCCCGGCCGCACCGCCGTCCTCGCGCTGCCCCCGCTGCGCGCCGCCTTCGACGCGGCCAACGCGGCCTTCGGGGAGGACGCACTCCCGTTGTCCCGGGTGGCGTTCCCGCCGCCCGCGTTCGACGAGGCGACGCGCACCGCGCAGGAGGGCGCGCTGCGCCGGACCGAGTACGCGCAGCCCGCGATCGGCGCGCTGGCCGCCGGCCACTACCGCTACCTGACGGAACTCGGCTTCGACGCCGACGGGTTCCTCGGGCACAGCTTCGGTGAGCTGGCCGCGCTGTGGGCGGCCGGCGCCCTCGACGACGCCACCTACTTCGCGCTGGCCCGGGCCCGGGGCGCGGCGATGGCCCCGCCCGCGCAGAGCGGCTTCGACCCGGGCGCCATGGCCGCGGTCATCGCCTCCCCCGAGCGGGTCGAGGAACTGCTCGCGGGCTTCGACGAGTTGGTGGTCTGCAACCGCAACGCCCCGGACCAGATCGTGGTCGGCGGCGCCACCGACGCCGTCGAGCGGTTCGTCGCCGCCGCCGGTGAGGCGGGCGTGCGCGCGCTGCGGCTGCCGGTCTCGGCGGCCTTCCACACGCCGTTCGTGGGACACGCCGTGGAGGCGTTCGGACGCGCCGTCGCGGACGCCGAGATCCGCGAGCCGCGCCGCCCGGTGTACGCCAACTCGCCCGGCGCCGCGTACGGTTCCGACGCCGAGGCCAACCGCCGGACCCTGGTGGACCAGCTGGTCAAGCCGGTGGAGTTCGCCGAGCGGGTCGAGGAGATGTACGCGGCGGGCTTCCGTACGTTCGTGGAGTTCGGCCCGAAAAACGTGCTGACCAAGCTGGTCGACCGCATCCTCGGCGAGCGCGAGCACTTCGCGGTCCGGCTGGACCCCGGCAGCGAGGGCGACGCCGACCTGACGCTGAAGCGCGCGGTGGCCGAACTGGCGGTGCTGGGCCTGCCGTTGGCGACCACCGACCGCTATGTCGCCGAGCCCCCGGCCGAGGAGCCCGTCAAGGGCATGACCGTGCCGCTCAACGGCATCAACCACGTGCCCGAGGCCCGCCGGGCCGCCTACCGGGACGCGCTGGAGAACGGCTACCGGATCGAGCGGCCCGTCACGGTGCCCGCGGCCGCCGCCGCCCCCGCCCCCGTCGGCACCTCCGGCCCGGGCAGCACCCCCGCTGTGACCGGCTCCGGGACCCCCGCGCCCGTCCCGCCCGCCCCCGCCGCCGCGCGGCCCGCGCCCTCGGCCGAGGTCGCCGCGGCCGCCCCGGCACCGGCCGGGAGCACCGCCCAGCCCCCGGCGACGGCCGCCGTCGCCCGGCGACCGGAGAGCGCGCCGGCCCCGGCCCCCGCGGCGCACGCCGCCTCCGCCGACGTACTGGAGAGCGAACTCGTGGAAGACGAACAGCCCACCCCCGCGCCCGATCGGCTCTCCTCGCTGATCGCCGACCACCTGGCGCTCCACGACGATTACCTGCACGGCCAGTTGGCCAGCGCCCAGCGGATGATGGGCCTGCTGGAGCGCGCCGACGAGCAGGGCCGCGTCGACGCGGTGCTCCCCGGTGTGGCCTCGGTGAAGGAGCACGGCCTGGCCATCGGGCGCACGCACCTGCGGGCCAACGAGATCCTGCGGGAGATGGCCGCGCTGGAGATCGGCGCGCTGACGGAGTCCGCGCCCGTGGCGCCGGCCGTCCAGGAGGCCCCCGCGGCGCCGGCGGCGCTGCCCGCGCCGGAGACTCCGGCCCTCGCCACCGCCCCGGCCGTTCCGCAGGCGCCGGTGGACCAGGCCGCCCCGGCGGCTCCGCCCGCCCCCGCGCCCGCCCCGGCGGTCCGCACCGAGGCCGTGGCCCCGCAGGCCCCGTCGGCGCCGGTCCCCCCGGCCGTCCCGCAGGGTGAGGGTCAGGGTCCGTCCGACGACGCGCACCACGACAACGCCCCGTCCGGGACGGGCGCCTCGGCCGACGAGGTCGCCGCCGCCCTGCTCGACGTCGTGTCGCAGAAGACCGGCTACCCGGCGGAAATGCTCGACCTCGGCATGGACGTGGAGGCGGACTTGGGCATCGACTCCATCAAGCGCGTCGAGATCATGGGCGTGCTGCAGGAACAGTTCCCCAGCCCCACCCCGGTCGGCCCCGAACAGCTCGGTGAGCTGCGCACGCTCGGTGAGATCGTGGACTTCGTGCTGAGCCTCGGCGGCTCGACCGCCCGGGCGCCCCACGCCGCCGCGGCCACGGTCACCGTCGGTGCCACCGCCACCGCGACGGCCGCCCCCGCGCGGGCCGGCTTCAGCACCGCCGACGTCGCCTCCGCGCTGCTCGGCATCGTGGCGCAGAAGACCGGCTACCCGGCCGACATGTTGGACCTCGGCATGGACGTCGAGGCCGACCTCGGCATCGACTCCA
>NZ_SZPR01000010.1:216966-309786 GCF_005280195.1 Streptomyces galbus
CCACCCCCGTCGGCCCCGAACAACTCGCCGAACTGCGCACCCTGAACGAGATCGTGGGCTTCGTCCTGGAACTCGGCGGCACGAGCCCGGCGGACGCGGCGCAGGAGCCGGCGACCACCACCGCGCCGGCCGCCCCCACCGCCACCTCCGGGGACGTCACCGCCGCCCTCCTCGACATCGTCGCCCAGAAGACCGGCTACCCGGCCGACATGCTCGACCTCGCCATGGACGTCGAAGCCGACCTCGGCATCGACTCCATCAAGCGCGTCGAGATCATGGGCGTCCTCCAGGAACAGTTCCCCAGCCCCACCCCCGTCGGCCCCGAACAGCTCGCCGAACTGCGCACCCTCGGCGACATCGCCGACTTCGTCACCGGCCTCACCGGCACCCCGGCCCCCGCACCGAGCACCCCGAGCACCCCCGCACCGGCCGCCACGGCGACCACCACGGCCTCCCCCGCGGACGTCACCGCCGCCCTCCTCGACATCGTCGCCCAGAAGACCGGCTACCCGGCCGACATGCTCGACCTCGCCATGGACGTCGAAGCCGACCTCGGCATCGACTCCATCAAGCGCGTCGAGATCATGGGCGTCCTCCAGGAACAGTTCCCCAGCCCCACCCCCGTCGGCCCCGAACAACTCGCCGAACTGCGCACCCTCGGCGACATCGCCGACTTCGTCACCGGCCTCACCGGCACCCCGGCCCCCGCACCGAACACCCCGAGCACCCCGAGCACCCCCGCACCGGCCGCCCCCGCCGAGCCCTCCCCCGCGACCACCGCGCCGATCGGCCGCGGTCACGCCGGTCTGGTCGAGCTGCCCCTCCCCGACCGTCTCGTGGACGCCTACCCGCAGGGCGCGACCGCGCTCGTCGTGGACGACGGCAGCGAGGTCGCCGAGGCCACGGCGGCCCGCCTCGCCGCGGCCGGCTGGCAAGTGCGGGCGCTGCGGCTGCCGGGTGTCCCGCAGCGCTTCGCGGGCGCCACGGACCTGCCGCTCACCGGCTGGGGCGCGACCGAACTGTCCTCCCGGCTGGAAGAGTTGGGTGACGAGAAGGTCCACCTCGCCGTCGTGTTCGCCGCCGCGGACGGCCTGCCGTGGGCCGAGGGCGTACGCCGGCTCGCGCACACGCTGCTGGTCGCCAAGCACCTGGTCGCTCCGCTGACGTCCGCCGCGCGGGCCGGTCACCGGGCCGCGTTCGTCACGGTCACCCGGCTCGACGGCTCGTTCGGCCTGAGCGGGGTCGCCGAGGACGCCGCGCCCGCCGGTGGCGTCGGCGGTCTGGTCAAGACCCTCGCCGTGGAGGCCCCGGAGCTGTTCTGCCGCGCGGTCGACCTGGCCCCCGGGCTCGGTGCCGCCGAGGCGGCGGAGCTGGTCCTGCAGGAGGCGCAGGACGCGGCCCCGGCCCCGGTGCAGGTGGGCCGGGACGGCGGCCGCCGGGTCGCCCTCACCCCCGCCGGCGACGCGCCCGCCGCGACCGGCGCCGCCCTCACCGCCGACGACCTGCTCGTGGTGACCGGCGGCGGGCGCGGCATCACCGCCCGCTGCGCCGTCGCCCTCGCCCGGGCCCACCGCCCCGGCCTGCTGCTCCTCGGCCGTACCGCGCTGGGCGAGGAGCCCGCGTGGGCGCACGGCCTGACGGACGCGGCCGCGCTGAAGGCCGCCGCCGTGGCGCACCTGAAGGCGTCGGGCGAGAAGCCCACCCCGAAGCGCGTCGAGCAGCTCTACGGCGCGGTCGTCGGCGAGCGCGAGGTGCGCCGGACGCTGGCCGACATCCGGGCCGCCGGCAGCGAGGTCGAGTACCTGGCCGTGGACATCACGGACGCCTCCGCGACGGCCGCCGCCCTCGCCCCCTACCGGGAGCGGATCACCGGTCTGGTGCACGGCGCCGGGGTCCTCGCCGACCAGCTCATCGCCGCGAAGAAGGCCGCCGAGATCGAGCGGGTGTTCTCCGTGAAGCTGGGCGGTCTGCGCTCCGTGGTCGCCGCGCTGGAGGCCCGACGGCTGCGCCACGTGGTGCTGTTCTCCTCGGTGGCCGGGTTCTTCGGCAACCGGGGCCAGTCCGACTACGCCATGGCCAACGAGGTGCTCAACGCCTGGGCCGCGTCCTTCAAGGGCCGCCACCCCGAGGCGCACGTCTCCTCGCTCAACTGGGGCGCCTGGGACTCCGGCATGGTGTCGCCGCAGATCAAGGCGGTGTTCGAGGAGCGGGGCATCGCACTCATCCCCGAGGACACCGGAACCCGGCTGTTCGCCGAGCAGTTCGACCCGGAGCGGTCCGGCGACGTGGTGACCGTCCTCGGCCCGACCACGCCCCTGTCGGTGCGCGAGGACGCCGCGCCCGCGGCCCCGGCCGTGCTGGAGCGGGACCTGCACGCCCTGGCGGCCGATCCGCTGGTCGCCGACCACGTCATCGGCGACGCCCCGGTGCTGCCCGCCGCGGCGGCCCTGGGCTGGGCGGCTGGCGCCGTCGAGCGGCTGACCGGCCGGACCGTCGCGCGGGTGCGGGACTTCACCGTCCACAAGGGCGTCGTCTTCGACGGCGGTCTGGAGGGCGCCCGGTTCCGGCTGGCGGTCGACCCGACGCCGGACGGCGCCGAGGCCGACGTGCGGATCGTCTCCGAGGGCGCCGACGGCACCGTACGGCCGCACTACGCGGCGCGGGTGCAGTGGGGTGCCGCCGCCGGGGGGACCGTACGGGTCTCCGGGCTGCCGGCGCTCGGCGGTGGCCGTGACGCGCGGGGGCTGTACGAGGACGGCACGCTGTTCCACGGTCCGTCGCTGCGCGGGCTGCGCCGGGTGCTGGAGTCGGCCGAGGCGCGCCTGGTCGTGGAGTGCGAGCTGGCCGAACACCGGCCGCAGGGCGGGGCGCTGGCGTCCGAGCGGTACGCGCCCGGCACCGCCGACCTGCTGCTGCAGGCCGCGCTGGTGTGGATGCGCCGGCACCGGGACACGGCGAGCCTGCCGATGGGCGTGGCGGACGTCGAGCTGTTCGAGGCGCTGCCGGACGGCGAGCCGTTCCTGGTGGTGGCGGAGCCGGTGTCGGTGAACGGCACGGGCGCCACGCTCACCGTGACGGCCTGCGCGGCCGACGGGCGGGTGCTGGCCCGGTTCTCCGGCGTGTCCCTCGTGTCCACCCCGCAGCTGGCCGCGAAGTTCGCGGGCCGCTGAGACGACTCGCGAGTGAGCCGAACGGGGCTCCCCGGTGCCGGGGGCGCGGGTGCACGGGTCTGCTGGGCCCGGCACGAGCGGCCCCCGGCACCGGCCGGGGCGCCCCCGCGGGCGAACGAGCACAAGAAGCGAGGAGACAGCTCCCCATGAGCAAGTTCGCGATCGTCGGGATCTCCTGCCTGTTCCCCGGGGCGGACACTCCCGACGCGTTCTGGAGCAACCTGCGCGACGGCGTCGACAGCCGCCGGGAGGGCGGTCCGGACGTCTTCGGTCCGGCGCCCGACCCGCGGGACGCGGACCCCGCGCACACCATCACCTGCGTGCGGGGCGGTTTCGTCACCGGGTTCGACTTCGACCCCACCGGGTTCCTGCTGGACGCCGGTGACCTCGCCGGCCTGGACCGGGTCTTCCACTGGTCGCTGCACGTGGCCCGCGAGGCGCTGCGCGACAGCGGGCACGCCGGCCGCCCGTGCCTGGCGGCCCGCACCGGCCTGGTGATCGGCGACTACTCCTTCCCGACGCCCGCGTCCGCGCGGATCAGCCTGCCGCTGGTCCACGAGGCGGTCCTGGACGGCCTCAGGCGTGCCGGGCACCCGGCGCCCGCCCCGGCGCCGCTGCTCGACCCGTCGGCGGTGCACCCGGCCGACGCCCGGGTCAGCGGCGCACCGGCCCGCGTCACGGCCGCCGCCCTGGGCCTGGGCGGCCCCCGCTACGCGCTGGACGCCGCCTGCTCCTCCGCGCTGTACGCGCTGAAGCTGGCCTGCGACCACCTGGCGGCCGGTCAGGCCGACCTGATGCTGGCGGGCGGGGTGTGCGCGCCCGACCCGACCCTGATCCACCTGTCGTTCTCCGACCTGCACGCCTACCCGGACAACGACGTCAGCCAGCCCTTCGACGCCCGCTCGACCGGCATCCTCACCGGACAGGGCGCCGGCATGGTCGCGGTACGGCGGCTGGCGGACGCGCTCGCGGACGGCGACCGGATCTACGCGGTCGTGGACGGCATCGGACTGTCCAACGACGGCGCCGGCCGCCACCTGCTGGTGCCGAACCCTTCGGGACAGCTCGGCTCGTACGAACTGGCCTACGCACAGGCCGGGTTCGGGCCGGAGGAGGTCGACTACCTGGAGTGCCACGCCACCGGTACGCCGATCGGCGACGGCACCGAGGCGGAGTCGGTCGCGTCCTGGTTCGGGCCGCGCGGCGGGGTGCCGCCGCTGGGCTCGGTGAAGGGCAACCTCGGGCACCTGCTGACCGTGGCGGGCCTGAGCAGCCTGCTGAAGGTGATCCTGTCGATGGCGCACGGGCAGGTGCCACCG
This sequence comes from Streptomyces galbus, assembly GCF_005280195.1. GTDB lineage: Bacteria > Actinomycetota > Actinomycetes > Streptomycetales > Streptomycetaceae > Streptomyces > Streptomyces galbus. Next base: position 221,456 of record NZ_SZPR01000010.1, read on the forward strand.
ACGATCGGCGTCGAGGAGCCGCTCGCGGCGGACCTGCCGCTGGTGCGGGCCGCGCGTCCCTGGCCCGAGGAGCGGCCGGGGCCGCGGCGCGCCGCGGTGTCGGCCTTCGGCTTCGGCGGCACCAACGCGCACGTGGTGCTCTCCCAGCAGGCTTCTCCGCAGGCTTCTCCGCAGCCGTCCCGGCAGCCCTCTGAGCAGTCCTCCTCGCAGGGCGACGCGGCCGGGGCGGAGTCCGTCGCGCCGCCCGCGCTGGACGTGGTCGGCGTGGGCGCGCACTTCGGCACCCTCGACTCGGCCGCCGCCTTCGAACGCGCCCTGTACGACGGCTCGGACGCGTTCCGGACGCTGCCCGAGCACCGCTGGCGGGGCCTGGAGGACACGGCCGGCGGCACCCTGGAGCGGGCCGGCCTGGACCGCGCGCGGCTGCCGGAGGGCGCGTTCGTGGACCGGGTCGACGTGGACCCGGCGGACCACCGCATCCCGCCCGCCGACCTGCGCAACTACAACCTCCAGCACGCCCTGATGTCCAAGGTCGCCGACGAGGCGCTGCGCGACGCGGGCTACGACCGGAGCGTGCCGGCCGGGCAGAAGGCGCCCGAGCCGCGGCGGGTCGCGGTCGTGGTGGCCATGGAGATCGAGCCGAGCGCGCACCTGCACCTCGCCCGGCACGGCCTGGGCGACTTCCTGCGCCGCGCCTACGCCGAGGCCGGTCTCGAACTGACCGACGAGCAGCGGGCCGCGCTGGCCGCGGCCACGCGCGACGCGGTGCACGAGCCGATCGTCGCCAACGAGGTGCTCAGCTACATCGGCAACATCATGGCGAGCCGCATCTCCTCGCTGTGGAACCTGACCGGGCCGTCGTTCACGGTGTCCTCCGACGGCGCGGGCACCGCCGAGGCGCTGGAGATCGCCCGGCTGCTGCTGCTGGACGAGACGGTGGAGGCGGTGCTGGTCGGCGCCGTCGACCTGGCGGGCTCCCCCGAGCACCTGCTGCTGCGCGGCGCCGCCCCGGTCGCGGGCGCGGGCCTCAGCTTCGGCGAGGGGCAGCGGGGCCGCCGGATCGGCGAGGGCGCGGGCGCGGTCGTCGTCACCCGCGCGGGCGAGGCGAAGCGGCCGGTGTACGCGCGGATCGACTCCGTCGCCGTACGGCACTGCGCCCCCGTCGACGGCGTGCTGCCGGAGGCGGACGCGGCGACGCTCGCGGAGGCGGCCGGGCAGGCCCTGGCCGGGGCCGGGATCGGTCCGGGGCACGTCGGCTACCTGGAGGCCCACGCGGGCGGTACGGCGGCGCAGGACGCGGCCGAACTGGCCGGTCTCGCCCGGGTGTACCCGGCCGGGTCCGGGGCGGTCGCGCTGGGCAGCGCCAAGGCGCAGGTCGGCGACGCCCAGGCCGCGTCGGCGATGGCCGGGCTGCTGCGGGCGGTGCTGTGCCTGCACCACGGCTACCTGCCGGGCGTACCCGGCTGGCGGCGGCCGGACCCGGACCTGGCCGGGCACTTCGCCGACTCCGCCTTCCACGTGCCGGACGCCTCCCGGCCCTGGCTGCGCGGCGGCAACGACGAGCGGCGGTACGCGGCGGTCAGCGTGATCGGCTCCGACGGCGCCCACGGCCACGTGGTGCTGTCCGCCGAGCACACCCGCGGCGACCTCGTGGCGTCCGACTGGCGGCGGGCCGGCGCCCCGGTGCTGCTGGCGCTCGGCGCGGCGGACGTCGACGGGCTGCTCGCCGAGGTCGCCGGGCACCAGGAGCTGCTGGAGCGCGGCGCCGACCCCTACCGGCTGGCCCGGGCGGCGGCCGAGCGGCTGCCGGGCAGCGCGCTGCGGGTGGTGCTCGTCGGCCGGGACGCACGACAGCTCGGTGAGCAACTGGAGCTGGCGACCCGTCACCTGGCCGACGCGTACGCCCGGGGCGAGGAGTGGACGACCCCGGCGGGCAGTTGCTTCGCCCCGCGGCCGATCGGGCCGCAGGGGAAGGTGGCGCTCGTCTACCCGGGTGCCTTCAACTCCTACCCGGGGCTGGGGCAGGACCTGTTCCGGGCGTTCCCGTCGCTGCTCACCCGGTTCGAGGCGGAGGCCACCGACCCCGACCGGATGTTCCGCGCGGCGCAGCTCTACCCGCGCTCGCAAGAGGCGTTGGACCGACGGGCGTTGATGGCGCTGGAGGGTGAACTGGGCGAGGACGTCCCGTTCATGCTCGCCACCGGCACCACGTTCGCCATCCTCTACACCGACCTGGTGCGGGAGCTGCTGGGCGTGCCGGCGCACGGCGCGTTCGGGTACAGCCTGGGCGAGTCGAGCATGCTGTTCGCGACCGGCGGCTGGCTGCGCTCGGCGCGCCGCGACGACCGGATCAGCGCCACCGAGCTGTTCCGCGACCGGCTGACCGGCCCGCGCCGCACGGTGCGCGAGCTGTGGGACCTGCCGGAGGACACCCCGGACGCGGCGGTGTGGGGCAGCTTCGTGCTGCTGGAGTCCGCGGACCGGATCACCGGGGCGCTCGCCCGCTACGACCGGGTGTTCCTCACCCACGTCAACACGCCCACCGAGGCGGTCGTCGCCGGCGACCCGGCCCAGTGCCGGGCGCTGATCGAGGAGCTGGGCTGCCCGTCGGCCCGCTCGCCCGTCGGGTCGGTCATGCACTGCCCGGTGGTGGACGGGGAGCTGGCGGGCCTCGCCGAGCTCAACGACCACCCGACGGGTTCGACGGGCGGCCTGGAGCTGCTCAGCGCCTACGACTACGACACCGTGGGCACCCTGGACCGCGCCGAGGTGGCCCGCCGCATCGCGCACACCCTGCGCGGCACGATCGACTTCCCGCGCCTGGTGCGCACCGCCCACGACCGGGGCTTTCGCTACTTCGTCGAGGTGGGCCCGGGCGCGACCTGCACCCGCTGGGTGCGCGACACCCTCGGGGACGCCGAGCACGTCGCGGTCGCCGTGGACCGGCGCGGGGTGCCGGCCGCGCGGTCCGTGGCCCAGCTCGCGGCCCGGCTCACGGCGCACGGGCTGCCGGTCGACCTGGCCGGGCTGCTCGGCCCGGACCCGGTGGCCCGGAAGGCCCGGCCGGCCCTGCTGCGGGTGCCGGTGGGCGGGGGCGCCTCGATCCCGGCCGGGGTCGCCGCGCGGGCCGCCGCCGCGCCGGCCGCGGTGTCCGCCCCGGCCGCCCGTACGGCACCCGCGCCCGCGAGCGCCGCAGTCGACGTCAAGGACGCACGGCCCGCTCCCGGCGCGGCCGTTCCGCTGGAGGTAACCGACCCGATGCCCGCCGATCCGACCCTCGACGACGCCGAGGTCATCACCTTCGACGGTGAGCCGATCGCGTTCCTGCCCTGGACACCGGAGCCGCGGCAGCCGCAGCAGCCCGGGGGGCCGCGCGGCCCGCTGGAGCCGGGCGCGGCCGCCGGTCCGCCGTCCGCCGTCACCGCCGTGTCCCCCGCTCCGCCCGCATCCCCCGCCGTCGTCCCTCCCCGTCCCGCGGCGACCGCACCTGCCGCCGCGGCCGGGACGCCGGGCAGCGCCCGGCCGCCGCGCCCCGCGGGGTCCGGCGGCACCGCCGCCGCGGACCTGGTGCACGAGCTGCGCCGGCAGATGGTCGCCACCCACTCGGTGGTGATGGAGACCCAGCGCGTCCTGCAGGAGCACACGCTGGCCCGCACGGAAGCGCTGCTCGACCCGCGCGCGAGGGCGTCCGCGCCCGCCGTGGCGCCGGCCCCGCGCCCCCTCCCCGCCGCCGGGCCCGGGCCGCTCCCGTCCGCCGCGCCGCAGCCCGCGCTGCCCGCCGCCGCTCCCCCGGACGCGTCGGCGGCCCCGGCGGCCCCGGCGGCACCGGCCGCGCCAGCGGGCCCCGACGCCCCCACGGGTCCGGCGCCCGCCGGCCCCGCCCGCACCCCGGGTGTCATCTGGGACGAGGAGCAGCTCCTCGCCTTCGCCACCGGCCGGATCGCCGACGTCTTCGGGCCCGGGTTCGCGCCGGTCGACGGCTACGCCAAGCGCGTCCGGCTGCCCGCGCCGCCGTACCACTTCGTCACCCGCGTCACCGCCCTGGAGGCCGAGACCGGGGTGTACGAGCCGTCGTTCATCCGCACCGAGTACGACGTCCCCGAGGACGCCTGGTACGCCGTCGACGGCGGGGTGCCGCCGGCCGTCGCCATCGAGGCCGGGCAGTGCGACCTGCTGCTCATCAGCTACCTGGGCATCGACTTCCGCAACCGGGGCGAGCGGGTCTACCGGCTGCTGGACAGCAAGCTGGTCTTCCACGGCGACCTGCCGCGCACCGGCCAGACCCTGCGCTACGACATCTCCATCAACCGGTTCGTCCGCCAGGGCGACACCACCCTCTTCTTCTTCAGCTACCTCTGCTACGCCGACGGCGAGCTGATCCTCGAACTCAAGGACGCCTGCGCCGGGTTCTTCTCCGAGGCCGAACTCGCCACCCCGCTCGGGGTGGTCGTCACCGAGAAGGAGCGGCAGCGGCGGGCGGCGCTGACGAAGACCTGGTTCAAGCCGCTGGCGTACACCGACAACAACCACCTGACGGCGGCCGACCTGGAACTGCTGGCCGACGGGCGCCCCGGGGACGTCTTCGGCCCGCACCACGCGCAGGACCCCGGCCTGAACCCGGCGCTGCGGCTGCCGGACGCGCGGCTGCGGATGGTCGACGAGATCCTGATCGACCGCACCGGCGGCCCGCGCGGCATCGGCGCGATCACCGCGTACAAGCGGCTGGAGCCGGACGCCTGGTACTTCGAGTGCCACTTCCCGGACGACCCGGTGCTGGCCGGTTCGATGGTCGCCGAGGGCGCGGTGCAGACCCTCCAGGCGTACCTGCTGCACCAGGGCATGCACCTGGTGCTGCCCGACGCCCGCTTCCAGACGATCATCGGGCTGGAGACGGAGGTGCAGGTGCGCGGCCAGATCACGCCGGCGCACTCCGAGATCCGCTACGAGATCGAGGTCATGGAGCTGACGCTGCTGCCGCGTCCGTCCGTGATCGCCGACATCCTGGTGTACCTGGGTGACAAGCCGGTCATCCGGATGCGCAACTTCGGCATCCAGATCCGGGAGAAGGAGGGCACCCCCTACCGGCCGCCGCTCGGCGGTGTCCCGGAGTTCCTGGGGCGGTGCAACCGCTCCGGCGAGCCCGCGATGATCAACGAGCTGCACCTCGCGCACGCCGCCAAGGGCGACCTGGGCACCGCGATGGGCCCGGAGTTCGACGTGTACCGCGACAGCCGGGCGCCCTACATCCCCAACGGGGACTTCCAGTTCGTCGACCGCATCATGCGCCTGGACGGCACGCGCGGCGACCTGAAGCCCGGCTCCGAGATGGTCACCGAGTACGACTCGCCGGCCGACGCCTGGTACTACGCCGAGAACTCCCACCCGCACATGCCGAACTGCGTGTACATGGAGACCTCGCTCCAGGCGGCGATCCTGCTCGGCTACTACCTGGGCGCCACCCTGAAGCAGCCGGAGACCGAGTACTCCATCCGCAACCTCGACGGCCGGGCGACCCTGGTCAAGGACGTCGACCTGCGCGGCAAGACGATCCGCCACCACTCCACGCTGCTGATGACCAGCGCCGTGTCGGGGGCCGTCCTGCAGAACTTCCGCTACGAACTGTCCGCCGACGGCGAGGTGTTCTACACCGGCGAGTCCCTCTTCGGCTACTTCAGCGAGGCGGCCCTCGCCAACCAGGTCGGCCTGGACAACGGCACGTACGTGGCGCCCTGGATCGAGCAGGCGGCACCCGCCGACGTCCGCCGGATCGAGCTGCCCGCCGACGCACCCCAGTTCAGCGGCGAGCTGCGGCTGCCCGGCGGTCACTTCCACCTCGTCGACCACGTCGACCTCGTCGAGGACGGCGGCCGGCACGGCAAGGGCTACCTGCACGGCTTCCGCAGCATCCGCCCCGACGAGTGGTACTTCGACTGCCACTTCCACCGCGACCCGGTGATGCCCGGCTCGCTCGGCGTGGAGGCGATCCTGCAGGCGCTGCGCCTGTACGTGCTGGAGCGGGGCCTGGCCGAGGGCATCGAGCGGCCGCGGTTCGCGCTCGCCACGAACGTGCCGATGAGCTGGAAGTACCGCGGCCAGATCCTGCGCCACGACGGCGAACTCCGCTTCGACGTGCACGTCAAGGAGGTCCGGCGGGACGGCGAGCGGCTGGTCGTCATCGCCGACGCCGACCTGTGGAAGCCGGGCCTGCGCATCTACGAGCTGACCGACGTGGCCATCGAGGTCCGTCCCGACGACACCCGCGACCAGGCCTGATCGGGCCCGAGGAGACGACTCCCGTCATGCAGACCCAGACCACTCCCCTGCGGTGGCACGGAGAGAGCGGCCCGCACACCGACCCGGCGGGCATCTACCAGGTGCTGGCCGACCTCGACCGGCCCTGCTTCGTCGTGCGCACCCCGTCCGGCGTCGGCGCGGTGTCCGGCGGCGGGCCCACCACGGGCGCGGGCGTGCCGCTGCTCGCGGCGGCCCCGGCGCTGCCGGCCCGCACGCTCGGCTCGCCCGCCTTCCTGGCCGCGCACGGTGTCGGCCACGCCTACATGGCGGGCGCGATGGCCGGCGGCATCGCCTCCGCCGACCTGGTGATCGCGCTGGCCCGGGAGGGCTTCCTGGCCTCGTTCGGCGCGGCCGGGCTGCTGCCCGAGACCATCGAGAAGGCCCTGGTGCGCTTCGCGGCCGAGATCCCGGGGCTGCCGTACGCGGTGAACCTCATCCACAGTCCCAGCGAGGAGCGCCTGGAGCGCGAGGCCGTGGAGCTGTTCCTGCGCCACGGGGTGCGCTGCGTGGAGGCGTCGGCGTTCATGAACCTCAGCCCGCACGTGGTGCGGTACCGGCTGAGCGGGCTGCGCCGGGACCCGTCCGGCGCGGTCGTCGCCGAGCACCGGCTGATCGCCAAGGTGTCCCGGCCGGAGACCGCCGAGCGGTTCATGCGGCCGGCGCCGGCCACGCTGGTCAGCTCGCTCCTCGACCAGGGGCTGATCACCGCCGACCAGGCGGACCTCGCCAAGTACGTGCCGATGGCCGACGACATCACCGTGGAGGGCGACTCGGGCGGCCACACCGACCGCCGGCCGCTGACCGCGCTGCTGCCGACGATCCTGCGGCTGCGCGACACGGTGCAGCGCGAGCACCGCTACCCGGTGCCCATCCGGGTGGGCGCGGCGGGCGGCCTGGGCTGCCCCACGTCGGTGGCGGGCGCGTTCGCGATGGGCGCCGCGTACGTGGTGACCGGTTCGGTCAACCAGTCGTGCGTGGAGTCCGGCGCGTCGAAGGCGACGAAGGCGCTCCTCGCGGACGCCGGCATCGCCGACTGCGAGATGGCGCCGGCCGCCGACATGTTCGAGATGGGCGTGGAGCTGCAAGTTCTGAAGAAGGGCACCCTGTTCCCGATGCGCGCCAAGCGCCTGTACGAGCTGTACCAGGCGTACGACGGCCTGGAGGCGCTGCCCGACACGGAGCGGACCCGGCTGGAGAAGCAGATCCTGCGGCGCCCGCTCGAGGACGTCTGGCAGGACTGCGTGGGCTACTTCAGCCGCCGCGACCCCGAGCAGCTCGCCCGGGCCGCGGACAACCCGAAGCGGCGGATGGCGCTGGTGTTCCGTTGGTACCTGGGCATGGCCTCGCGCTGGTCCACGGTCGGCGACCCGGACCGGGTCCTGGACTACCAGGTGTGGTGCGGTCCGGCGATGGGCGCCTTCAACGACTGGGTGACCGCCAGCTACCTCAAGGCGCCGGGCAACCGCCGGGTCGCCGACGTCGCCCACCACCTGATGCGCGGGGCCGCGTTCCAGACGCGGCTGGCGCAGCTGCGGGTGGCGGGCGTGCGGTTCCCCGCGTCGGTGTCCGACTACCGTCCGGTGCCGCTGGAGGCGCCCGCCCTGGAGGGGGCCCGGTGAGCCCCGAGGAGCTGGAGCGCCTGCTGGGCGACCCGTACGACGCGACCGGTCCGCACGGTTTCGCCGCGGCGGTCGCCCGTGACGAACAGGACGCGTTCCCCGAGGAGTTGTGCGCCGTGCTGCGGAAGGCCGGCTTCCACCTCAACTACCTCCCCGAGGAGTGGGGCGGCCGCTTCACGTCGTTCGACCACAGCATGCTGCTGGTGCGCACGGCCGCCCGCCGGGACCTGAACGTGATGCCGGGCACGATGTTCGGCATCACGGCGGCCACCTGTCTGGCGCTGCACGGCTCGCCCGAGCAGCGCAAGCACGCGGCGGAGATCCTGGCGCGCGGCGGCGCGGTCGGGTTCGCCCTGTCGGAGGCCGGGCACGGCAGCGACCTGCTGGCCAACACCGCCCGGCTCGTGCCGGTGGACGGCGGCTGGGAGCTGTCGGGCGAGAAGTGGATGGTGGGCCTCGGCCGGCGCTGCGAGGCGGTGTACCTGGTGGCCCGGACCGGTGAGCGCGGGCCGGGCGCCTTCTCGGCGGTGCTGCTGGACCTGCCCGACCGGGCGGAGGGGTTCGAGCGCAGCCCGGCCGTGCCCGCGAGCGGGATGCGCGGCATCGACTTCGCGCACCTGCGCTTCGACCGCTTCCCGGTGCCGGCCGACGCCCTGGTCGGCACCGAGGGGCAGGCGCTGGAGCCGGTGATGAAGGCCCAGCAGGCGGTCCGGGTGATGTCCATGGCGGGCAGCCTGGGCTGCGCCGACACGGCCCTGCGGCTGACGCTGGACTTCGCGGCGCGGCGGCGGGTGGGCCGCACGACCGTGCTGGGCTCGCCGTACCCGCGGCGGGAGGTGGCGGTGGCCTCGGCGGCCCTGCTGGCCGCCGACGCGGTCGCGCTGGCCGCGGCGCGCGGGATCCACGTGGCGCCCGGGGTGTTCAGCGTCTGGGGCTGCGCGGCCAAGCACGTGGTCGCGGAGAGCACGGAGGACGCCCTGCGCCGCTGCGGCACGGTCCTCGCGACGCGGGCGGTGCTGCGCACCGAGGGTCCGGGCGGGGGCCTGTTCCAGAAGCTCCAGCGGGACGCGGCGATCGTGCGGGTGATCGACACGAGCACCCTGGCGAACCTGCGCGCCTACGCCGCGCAGTTGCCGTCGCTGCGGCACGTCGCCGGGGAGGACCGCGCCGGGGCGGAGCGCGCGGTGGAGGAGGTCCGCACCGCCTTCGACCTGACCGCCCCGCTCCCGCCCTACGCCCCCGACCGCCTGGACCTGACGGCCCGCGGCCACGACCCGGTCACCGCCGCCCTCCCGCACACGGCGCCGGACGTCCTCGCCCGGCTCACGCGGGACGGCGAACTCACCGCCGCGGACCTGGTCACGCGCCTGGTCACCGCGGTCGGCGGGCTGCCCGCCGAACTGGCGGGCGCCGACCGGGACACCGGCCTGGTCGACCTCGCGGAACGCTACGCCTGGCTGCACGCGGCCGCCTGCTGCGTGCACCTGGCGTGGGCCGACCCGGACCGTGCGACGTTCACCCCCGCCTGGCTGGGCGCCTGCCTGGCCTACCTCCTCGCCCGCGCCGACGGCACGGACCCGCGCCGGGAGGCCGCCGCGCTCCTGCCGGCCGCGGACCTCGCCGCCGAACTGCACGCGGCGAACCGCCTGTTCAGCGTCCTCCCCGTCCACCTCGCCTGACCGTCGGAGACCCATCGTGCCCAAGGAAGACCTCACCGAGCTCGCCCGGCGGCTGGAGAGCCACCTGGGCGACCCGCACGACCCGGCGAGCCGGATGCCCTACGCCCGCGTGCTGGAGTACGACGAACGCGAGGACTACCCCTACGAGTTCGTCAACCTGATCCAGCGCTGGGGCGCCGCCGACTACTCGCTGCCCCGCGCCCAGGGCGGCAAGGCCGGTGACGTGGAGATCGGGTTCAACCTGATGCGGCTGATCGCCCGCCGGGACCCGACCACCGCGACCGCGTTCATCATCACCAGCCTGTCCTTCATGCCCGCCTGGATCGCCGGCACCGACGAGCAGAAGCGGGCCCTGGTGCGGGCCGTGCAGCACGGCACCCGCTACGCCTGGGGGCTGTCCGAGCGCCGCCACGGCAGCGACCTGACCGCCAACGAGATGACCGCGGTGAAGACCGACGGCGGCTGGCTGCTGACCGGCGAGAAGTGGCTGATCGGCAACGGCCGGGTCGCCGACGGGCTGAGCATCCACGCCCGCACCGACCCGCGGGGCGGCCCGGGCGGCTACTCGGTGTTCGTGCTCGACAAGCGCGCCACCCCCGCGGGCAGCGTGGACGAGCTGCCGCGCGAGCGCATGCACGGGCTGCGCGGCCTCGACATGAGCGGCTTCCGGCTGAACGGCGTGTTCGTGCCGGACTCCGCGCTGCTCGGCAAGCCGGGGCAGGGGCTGGAGATCGCCCTGAAGACCTCGCAGACGGCGCGGGCGCTGATCAGCGGGATCGCCCTGTCCGCGGTGGACACCGGGCTGCGGGTGACGCTCGACTTCACCGAGCGCCGCGAGGTGTTCGGGCGGGTCGTCAGCGACATCCCCTACTCGCGGCGCCAGTTGGCCGAGGTGTTCGCGGACCTGATGGTCGCCGACGCGGTGAGCCTCGGCGCGGTGCGCGCGCTGCAGGTGGTGCCCGAGCAGACCAGCGTGTGGTCGTCGGTGGTGAAGTACTTCGTGCCGACGCTGCTGGAGCGCACCTTCGCGCAGCTCAACGTGGTGCTGGGGGCCCGGTTCTACCTGCGCGACCAGCCGCACTACGCCATCCACCAGAAGATGCTGCGCGACCTGCCGGTGGCGAACTTCGCCGACGGCAACACCGTGGTGAACCTCAAGAACATCGCGCTCCAGCTCGAGGGGCTGCTCGCCACCGTGCGGGACGCCGGAGCGGAGGTGCGCGCCGAGGCCGAGAGCAACGCCGAGGTGCTGTTCGGCATCGACCGGGAGCTGCCGCTGTACCGGCCGTGGGACCAGGAGCTGTTCTCCCGTGGCCGCGACGACGCGCTGATCGCGGCGCCGGCCGCGCTGGCCCGGCTGCGGCGGATGGCCGAGGAGGCCAAGCGTGAGGAGCGGCGGTGGCTGGAGCGGGCCGCCGAGGTGGCCGCCGGACTCCTCGCGCACGCCGACTCGGTGCGTGAGCGGGCCGGGGCGCTGAAGGCCGCGCTGGGCCGGGACTTCGGCCAGTCGGCCGAGTTGTTCGACCTGGCCAAGGAGTACTGCCTGCTGCACGCGACCGCCGCGTGCGTGCACACCTACGTCCACTCGGCGGCCGCGCTGGAGGACCCGCTGCCCAGCGGGGCGCTGCTGCTCCTGCAGCTCGAGCGGATCCGCCGGCACCTCAGGCCGCACGAGGCGGTCACCGACGCGGCGGCGGTCGACGAGGTGATGCGGGTGCTGCGGCACCTGCACCGGGAGGACCGGCTGTTCTCGTACTGGCAGTTCCCGCTGGCCGAGCGCGGCGACCTGGCCGCGGCCGGCCGCTGACATGGGCGCCGAGCGGACCGCGGGCCCGGCCCCCGGCGCCGTCGCCCCCGCGGACCTGACGGACCGTCACCTGTGGTTGCTGCCCGAGACGGCGGCGGGGGCGTTCGTCGCGCGCCTGGGCGGCACGGCCCTGCTCACCGACGATGAACGGGCGCGGTGCGAGCGGCCGCTCGCCGCGCGGGGCCGGCTGCGCCGGGTCGCCTCGCTGCTGCTGGCGCGGCACGCGCTCGGCACGGTCTCCGGACTCCCGGCGGCGGCCTGGCGCTTTCGGCCGGCCCCGGACGGCCGGCCGGAGCCGTGCGCCCCGGCCGGCACCGGGCTGCGCTTCAACCTGTCGCACACCGACGGGCTGATCGCCTGTGTGGTCACCGACGCCGGCCGGGCCTGCGGGGTGGACGCCGAGCGCTCGCCCGCGGGCCCGGACGCGGTGGCCCACCTGCCCCGGCACTTCGCCGAGCCGGAGCGCGCCGACCTCGCTGCGCTCGCCGACGAGCGGGCGCGGGCGGCGCGGGTGGCCGCGTACTGGGTGCTGAAGGAGGCCTACCTCAAGGCGCTCGGCACCGGGCTGCGCCGTGCCCTGTCCGGCTTCGCCTTCACCGGTCTGCCCGGCCCCCGCATCGAGGTCCACGAGAGCGGACGGCCCCTGGCGGGCTGGCAGTTCGACCTGATCCGACCGACCCCGCAGCACGTGGTGGCCGTCGCCACCGAGCGTTCCCGGCCCGGAGGGCTGCGCACCGTGACCCTCTCCGGCTGACCCCACCCCGTAAGGAGCCCTGATGTCCGACAAGCCCAGCATCGCCGTCGTCGGTGGCGGCGTCGCCGGTATCTCCGCCGCCTACGCCCTGCGCGAGCACGCCCACATCACCCTGTTCGAGCGCGAGGACCGCCTGGGCGGCCACGCCAACACCGTCGAGGTCGAGGACGCCGGGCGGGTCCTGGGCATCGACACCGCGTTCGTGGTGTTCAACAAGCCCGCCTACCCGAACCTGGGCGCCTTCTTCGAGGAACTGGGCGTCGCGCACCAGCAGTTGGTCAGCGGGTTCAACTTCTTCGACCTGGACGGCCGGTTCCAGTACGGCAGCGACGAGCTGGACCTGCCGGAGGAGGAGATCCGCGCCCGCTACCCGGAGTACTTCCAGACGATCTGGCACGAGGCCCGGCGCTTCCACGAGGAGGGCCGGCGCGACTTCTTCCGCAAGCGCACCAACCTGCCGATGGGCGAGTACCTGGACCGGGGCGGTTACAGCCAGGAGTTCCGGTACGGCTACTTCATCCTGCTGTGCAGCGCGGTGTGGTCGGTGCCGGCGGAGCTGATCTGGGAGATGCCGGCCACCACGGTGATCGCGTTCTTCATGGCGCACGACGAGGGCGGCCTCGGCGGCCGGCGCGTCGACTGGCGCACGGTGACCGGCGGTTCGGTGTCGTACGTGCGCAAGGCGATCGCCGCGATCGACCCCAAGACCCGGCTGTCGGAGCCGGTCACCTCGATCCGGCAGGAGGCCGACGGCGTCCTCGTGCGCACCGCCTCCGGCGAGGAGCGCTTCGACTACGCGGTGGCCGCGACGCACGGCGACATCACGCGCGGCCTGCTGGAGAACCCCACCGAGCGGCAGCGCGCCCTGCTCGCGCCGATCCGCTACAACCGCTCGTCGGTGATCCTGCACACCGACGCCTCCGTGATGCCCGGCGACCGCGACCGCTGGGAGGCGTGGAACTACGGCAAGGTGACGGTGGACGGGCAGCCGCGCACGTACGTCGCCTACTACATGAACAAGCTGCACGGGTTCACGTCCGACACCGACTACTTCGTGACGCTGGACTACCCGCTGGAGGTGCGCGAGGAGACGGTGATCCGCACCTTCCCCTACGAGCACCCGGTCATCGACATGACGCTGCGGGAGGCGCAGCGGACCATCTACCAGGTCAACGAGGGCCCGCGGGTGAAGCTGTGCGGCTCCTACTTCCACTCCAAGCAGCAGTACCACGACCAGATCGGCTCGCACGAGGCCGCGTTCTCGTCGGGCAAGGAGGCCGCGGCCCAGCTCCTGCGGGAGCTGGGCGCCTGAGCCGCGGGGCCGGCGGGGGTCACTCCGCGGCGTGCCGGCGTGCCGACTCGTTCTCCTGGGCCATGCGCCGCAGCGCCATCAGCGCGGGTTCCAGGAGGACGGTCAGCAGCAGGGCGCGCTCGGCGGCCTCCAGCGGGTCCGCCAGGCCGGTGAGCTGGTCGAGGTCGAGCACGGCGGTCCGCTCCGCGAGGCGGGCGTAGGGCAGCAGCGTGCGCGCGTCGACGGGGACGCCGAGGGAGCGCAGGGAGGCGAGGGTCTCGGCGAGGGTGGCGCGGGCGGGGGCGGCCTCGTTCACGGCCCAGCCCAGCTCCTTGACCAGGGCGTCGACCTCGGCGGTCTCCGGGGGGTGCGCGGCGGCCTCGTCGGACAGGCGGACGGCGCCGAGGGCGAGGCCCAGCACCAGGTGGGTGTCGCCGGTGTGCTCGGTGAGGGCGTCGAGCACCTCACGGGTGGTGGAGACCGACAGCCCGCGCACCCCGGTCAGTGCGCGGACCAGCCGGAGCCTGCGCAGGTGCTGGTCGTCGTACTCGGCCTGGGTGGCGGCGGTCTGGCGGCCCGGCGGGAGCAGGCCCTCGCGGAGGTAGTACTTGATCGTCGTCACGGAGACGCCACTGCGGCGGCTCAGTTCGGAGATGCGCATCGGATCGGCTCCGCCCCGCTCTGGAAACTGGATACCTCTACTGTCTAACATAGATAGTGAAGGTATCCAATGGGTCCCCTCGGGTCCCCCACCCTGCCCGACGTCCGTCGTCCCGCCCTCTCACCCGAAGAAGGCCGCAGCCATGCCCACCCTGCGCTGGACCACCGTCCACACCCCCGCCCCGGACGCCGAGGCGTTCGTCATGGCGTCCCGGCTGGAGGTCCGCTCCCTCTCCGACGTCCCGCGCTTCTTCGTGAAGTCCCTCGCCTCCTGGAAGCAGGTCTGCAGCGCCCCGGGTGCCTACGGCGCCTCGCTGATCGCCGAGCCCCTCAAGCGCACCTTCTGGACCCTGTCGGCCTGGCAGGACAAGGACGCGCTCTACACCTACGCCCGCACCGAACCCCACAAGTCGATCATGATCGGCCTGCGGCCCACGATGAAGGACTCGGTCTTCACGTTCTGGCAGGTCCCGGCCGCCGAGCTGCCCATCGACTGGTCCGACGCCAAGCGCCGCCTGGCCGAGCAGGCCGCGAGCGCCTGACCCCCGCCGACGGTTCACCCCCCCTGGAGATCCCCATGACCCTGTCCGAAGAGAGCCCGGTCCTCGACGCCGACCGGGCCCCGGCCCCGGCTCCCGAGGGCCGCCGCGTGCCGCTGTGGCTCGCGATCGTCGCGTGCAGCGTGCCGATGTTCATGGTCGCGCTCGACAACCTCGTCGTCTCCACGGCCCTGCACACCCTCGCCGTCGACCTGAAGGCGAACACGCAGGAACTGCAGTGGTTCGTCAACGCCTACGTCCTCAGCTTCGCCTGCCTGCTGATGACCGGCGCCGCACTCGGCGACCGGTTCGGCCGGCGCGCGGTCTTCGTGGCGGGCATCGCGGTGTTCACGCTGGCCTCGGTCGGCTGCGGCCTGTCCGACACCAGCGCCCAGCTCATCACCTTCCGCGCGGTCCAGGGCTTCGGCGCCGCCGCGGTGATGCCGCTGTCGCTGACCCTGCTGTCCCAGGCCGTGCCCGAGCGGCTGCGCGGCATGGCGCTGGGCGTGTGGTCCGGCGTCAGCGGCCTGGCGGTCGCCATGGGCCCGGTGGTGGGCGGCGCCGTGGTGGACGGCCTCGACTGGCAGTGGATCTTCTGGATCAACGTGCCGGTGTGCGTCGTCGCCATCCCGCTGGTGCTGTTCGCGCTGCGCGAGAGCTCGCTGCCCGGCGTGCGGCTCGACCTCGTCGGCATGCTGCTCGCGGCGGCCGGACTGTGCGCGGTGGTGTGGGCCATCGTGCACGGCGAGCCCGACGGCTGGACCTCCGGCAAGGTGCTCGGCGCGTTCGCCGCGGGCGCGGTCCTGCTGGCCGTGTTCGTCGTCTGGGAGGCCCGCACCGACGAGCCGATGCTGCCGCTGTCGTTCTACCGGGTGCGGGCCTTCACCCTCACCAACGTGGTCTCCGCGACCATGTACTTTGGTGTCTTCGGCTCGCTGTTCCTGCTCGCCCAGTACCTGCAGATCGTGCCGCCGCGCACCCCGCTGGAGGCCGGCGTGCGCACCCTCGCCTGGACGCTGATGCCGATGTTCGTCGCCCCGGTGGCGGGCATGCTCACCGACAAGGTCGGCGGCGGCCGGCTGATGGCGCTCGGCCTGTTCCTGCAGGGCGTCGGCCTCGGCTGGATCAACCTGGTCGCCGACACCGACACCGCCTACTCCTCGCTGGTCGGCCCGATGATCGTGGCCGGCATCGGCATGGGCTTCGTCTTCGCGCCGACGGCCGCGGTGGTTCTCGGCTCGGTGGCCAAGGAGCACGCGGGCAAGGCGTCCGGCGCCAACACCACCGTCCGCGAGATCGGCGGCGCGCTCGGCATCGCCGTGCTGAGCACGGTGTTCGTCGCCCACGGCTCCACCCGGGACCCGCAGCAGTTCGTGGACGGCCTGCACCCCGCGGTGTGGGTCGGCGTCGCGGTGGTCCTCGCCGGGGCGGTGTGCGCCCTCGGCATCCCGCGCCGGCCGCGGCCGGCCGACCGACGCTCCTGAGCCGCGGGGCAGCCGGCGCGAGCAGGCCCGTCCGGACCGGCTCCGGGCGGGCCTTCGCCGTACCCGCACGCCCGGTGGGACGGCCTCGCGCCAACCCCCTTTCGTCAAACCTTACTTCACCCCTTGACGTAAGTGGTCCATACCTTTAGGTTCACCGGCACCTCCTGATCCCCCACCCCCGAGGAGAGCTGGTGTCCCCCCTCTCACGTCCGCCGCGGACGGGCCGGCGCGCCACCGTCGTCACGGCGGTGCTGGCGACGACCGCCGCGGCCCTGCTGACCGCGGCCCCGGCCGAGGCCGCGCCCACCGCCCTGCCCACCGGCTGGGCGACGCTGATGAACGCCGCGAGCGGCCGGTGCCTGGACGCCCGCGCGGCCGCGACCGCCAACGGCACGGCCGTCCAGCAGTACTCCTGCAACGGCACCACCGCCCAGCAGTGGTCGCTGACGGCCACGAGCGACGGCTACGTCCGCCTCGCGAACCACAACGACAGCAACCAGGTCGCCGACGTCGCCGACGTGTCCACCGCCGACAACGCCCCGGTCCACCTGTGGAGTTACGGCGGCGGCGCCAACCAGCAGTGGCTGCCGGTCGACGAGGGCGGCGGCGCCTACCACTTCGTCAACCGCAACAGCGGCAAGTGCCTGGACGACCCGGGCGCCTCCACCGCCGACAGCGTGCAGTTCGTGCAGTACCCGTGCAACGGCACGGCCGCCCAGCGCTTCCAGGTGGTTCCGGTGACCCAGTCGGCAGGCAACCCCGACCTCGGCCCGAACGTCGTCGTGTTCGACCCGTCGATGTCCTCCTCGACGATCCAGAGCCGCCTGAACACGATCTTCCAGCAGCAGGAGACCAACCAGTTCGGCTCCCAGCGCTACGCGGTGATGTTCAAGCCGGGCGCCTACTCCGCCGACGTCAACGTGGGCTTCTACACCCAGGTGCTGGGCCTCGGCCTGTCCCCCGACGCGGTCACCGTCAACGGCGCGGTGCACGCCGAGGCCGACTGGTTCCAGGGCAACGCGACGCAGAACTTCTGGCGCGGCGCGGAGAACCTCTCCGTCAACCCGACCGGCGGCAGCGACCGCTGGGCCGTCTCGCAGGCCGCGGCGTACCGCCGGATGCACCTGCGCGGCAACCTCGCGCTCGACGACAACGGCTGGTCCAGCGGCGGCCTGCTGGCCGACAGCAAGGTCGACGGGCGAGTCGACTCCGGCAGCCAGCAGCAGTGGCTGACCCGCAACTCCCAGCTCGGCAGCTGGACGGGCTCCAACTGGAACATGGTCTTCGTCGGCAGCCAGGGCGTGCCCGGCACGAGCTTCCCCAAGCCCCCGTACACGACGGTCGCCCAGACCCCGGTCAGCCGCGAGAAGCCCTTCCTGTACGTCGACGGGGACGGCGCCTACCGGGTGTTCGTGCCGTCCGTGCGCACCAACTCCACGGCGACCAGCTGGGCCGGCGGCACGCCCGCGGGCAGCTCCCTGTCCCTGGACACCTTCTACGTCGTCAAGCCGGGCGCGACCGCGGCGCAGATCGACGCGGCGCTCGCGGCGGGCAAGAACCTGCTGGTCACCCCGGGCGTCTACCACCTCGACCAGACGCTGCAGGTCAACCGTGCCGACACCGTCGTCCTCGGTCTGGGCCTCGCCACGTTCGTCCCGGACAACGGCGTCACCGCGCTCAAGGTCGCCGACGTCGACGGCGTGAAGATCGCCGGGCTGCTCTTCGACGCGGGCACCACCAACTCCGCCACCCTCGTGGAGGTCGGACCGAACGGAGCCGCCGCCTCGCACGCGGCGAACCCGACCTCGCTGCACGACGTGTACTTCCGCGTCGGCGGCGCCGGCGTGGGCCGGGCCACCACCAGCCTCGTCGTCAACAGCGACAACGTCATCGGCGACCACATGTGGATCTGGCGGGCCGACCACGGCAGCGGCGTCGGCTGGACCAGCAACACGGCCGACACCGGACTGGTCGTCAACGGCGACGACGTCACCATGTACGGCCTGTTCGTCGAGCACTACCAGAAGTACCAGACCGTGTGGAACGGCAACGGCGGCCGCACGTACTTCTACCAGAACGAGATGCCCTACGACCCGCCGAACCAGGCGGCCTGGACCAACGGCTCCACCCAGGGCTACGCGGCCTACAAGGTGGCCGACTCGGTGACCTCCCACCAGGCGTACGGACTGGGCAGTTACTGCTACTTCAACGTCAACCCGTCCGTCGCCGCCGAGCGTGCCATCGAGGCACCGAACAACCCGAACGTGCGGTTCACCAGCATGGTGACGGTGTCCCTGGGCGGCACCGGCACCATCCGGCACGTCGTCAACGGCACGGGCGGCCCGTCCAACTCCTCGACGAACGTGGCGAACCTGACCTCCTACCCGTGAGCGCTCCGCTCACCCCGTGAGGAGCCGGCCGCCCCCTGAGCCGGGCGGCCGGCTCCCGCCGGGGTCCCGGTCAGTCCCCCGGCCGGCGGGCGAGGAAGACGAACTCCCTGCCCGGCCGGTCCGGGGCGTCGCGCACCTCGTCCAGCACGTAGCCGCACACGGTCAGCGCGGCCTCCACCTCAGCGCGCGTGCGGAAGCGCAGCGTCGAACGCGAGTGCAGCGTCTCGCCGGTGGCGTGCAGGACGTAAGTGCCGGCGAAGGAGACCAGCGGCGGGCTGACGTCGGTGACCTCCACCCAGGTCTCGACGGGGCCGGTGCCGTCGACGTGCACCGTGCGCCGCGTGGCCGCACGCGTCCACCCCTCCCACGCCCTGCGTGCCGGGTCCCGGGTCTCCAGGACGAGGTGTCCGCCGGGCCGCAGCGCCCTCCGGACGCCGCGCAGGGTGCCCTCCCAGGCCTCCGGCGCGACGATCGCCTGCGCCACGTTGCCGGTCAGCGTCGCGAGGTCGGCGCCCAGGGCGGGCAGGCCCACCGCGTCACCGTGCACCCACCGCACGCGCCCGGCACCGGCTTTGCGCCGGGCCACGTCGAGGGAGGCGAGGGCGGGATCGACACCGGTCACGTCCAGACCGCGCTCGGCGAGCAGCAGCGTGAACGTCCCCGTACCGCACCCCACGTCCACCACCCGGCGCGCGCCCAACTCCCGGGCGATGGCCGCGTAGACGTCCAGGTCCGCCCGGTCGGCCTCGAGCGGGTCGTAGAGCACGGCCAGCCTGGGATCCCCGAACGCGGCGTCGACCACGGGGCGACCCTAGCCGGGGGGCCCGCCGGGGAGAAGACCGCCGATCCCCTATCATCGACGGCAAGGCGGGGTCGTAGCACAGAGGTAGTGCGCCGCGACATCATCTCGGAGGACGCCGGTTCGAATCCGGCCGCCCCGCCCCCTTCCGCACCGCGGCAGCCGCGGAAAAGGACGGGAACGGCGGCCCCCCACCGTGCTTCCATGGCCCCATGCCCTCCACCGACCGTCTTCTCGCCTTCGCGGCGATGTCCTTCCTGCTGATCGTGGTCCCCGGGCCCAGCGTGCTCTTCGTGGTCGGCCGCGCCCTCGCCCAGGGCCGCCGCGCCGCGCTGACCACGGTGGCCGGGAACACGCTGGGCGCCTACGTCCTCGTGGTGGCCGTGGCGCTGGGCGTCGGGTCGCTCGTGGAGCGGTCCGTGCTCGTGTTCACCGCCCTGAAGCTGGCCGGCGCGGCCTACCTCGTCCACCTGGGCGTCCGGGCCTGGCGGCGGCGCGGGTCGCTGCGGGCGGCGTTCGCCGCCGAGGGGGCCGGACGGGGCCGGCTGCGGACCCTGTGGGAGGGGTTCGCGGTCGGGGTCGCCAACCCCAAGACCATCGTGTTCTTCGCGGCGGTGCTGCCGCAGTTCGTCGACCGTGAGCAGGGACACGTGGTGGCCCAGATGCTGCTGCTGGGCCTGGTCTTCAACGCCATCGCCCTGGCGTCCGACAGCGTGTGGGGCCTGACCGCGGCCACCGCCCGGACCTGGTTCGCCCGCTCCCCGCGCCGCCTGTCCCTGGTCGGCGGAGCCGGCGGTCTCACGATGATCGGCCTGGGCATCGGGGTGGCGGCGACGGGCCGCACGGACTGAACCCCGGGCCCGCGGGGGCCGATCAGCCCTGAGGTCCCCTCGCCGCACCGCTCCGGGGAGTCGTCCGGCGGGAGACACGCCACCGGATGGACCTATCCCACGGACGCCCGAAACGCGTGCATATCGTACGGATTATGCCGAACTCTCGCATCGCATATCTGGCATGCACCGCGGCGATCGTCGGAGCGGGCCTCGGTGCCGCTCCCCCCGCCGGTCATGCGCTCCACGTCGTCAAACCGGGTGAATCGATCCAGCGGGCCGTGGACGCGGCCGAGCCCGGCGACACCGTCCTCGTCTCGCTCGGCACCTACCACGAGAGCGTCACGGTGAGCACGCCCGGTCTGACCCTGCGCGGCATGGGCCGCGGCACGGTCGTCGAACCCGGCACCCGGAAGGCCGCCGCCGGCTGCGCCGCGGACGGCAACGGCATCTGCGTGACGGGGACCGCGGGCCACCCCCTGACGGACGTCACCGTGGCCTCGCTGACGGTGTCCGGGTTCAGCCACGACGGCGTGCACGCCGCGTACACCGACCGCCTCACCGTGCGCGGCGTGACCGCGGTGCGCAACGGGGTGTGGGGCATCGCCCAGGAGCAGTCGGTCCGGGGCACGTTCCGCGGCAACACCGCCCGTGACAACGGCGACGCCGGCCTCTTCCTCGCCAACAGCGTCGCCGAGGAGCAGGGCGCCACGGACACCGACGGCACCGTCGTCGAGCACAACCGGCTGGAGGGCAACCGGATCGGCGTCACGGTGCGCCGGCTGCGCGACCTGACCGTCGCCCACAACCACCTCACCGGCAACTGCGCGGGCGTGTTCGTCGTCGGCGACGAGAACAAGCCGAAGGCCGGTGCCCTCACCGTGCGCGACAACCAGGTCGTCGCCAACAACAAGTCCTGCCCGAAGACCGCGCGGCTGTTCGCCCTGCAGGGCTCGGGCATCGTCCTCACCGGCACCGAGGACACCCAGGTCACCGGCAACGAGGTCCGGGACAACGTGGGCGAGTCGCCCGCGTCCGGCGGCATCGTCCTGCTCAAGAGCCTGGTCGGCGCCACCAACGACCGGAACCGGATCACCGGCAACCACCTCGAGGGCAACTCCCCGGCCGACCTCGTCGACACGGAGACCGGCGGCGCCAACACCTTCCAGGACAACACCTGCCGGGCCTCGCGGCCCGCGGGGCTGTGCTGACCCGCCGCAGCGCCGGTATGGACCCCACCACCCCCTCCCAGGAAGGACGCGGTACATGACGACCGCACCGACTGCTCCGCCGCCGCCCATGCGGCTCAGGGAGCTCGCGTTCGGGGCGGCGTGCGCCGCCGCCCTGCGCGCCGCCGCCCGGCTGGGTGTCGCCGACGCCCTCGGCGACACCCCGATGACCGTCGAGGACCTCGCGGCCGCCGTCAAGGCCGAACCCAAGCCGCTGCGACGGCTGTTGCGGGCGCTGGCCTGCTACGACGTGTTCGCCGAGCAGCCGGACGGGACGTACGCGCACACCGCCACCTCCCGGCTGCTGCGCGAGGACGACCCGCACAGCCTGCGTGCCATCACCCTGTGGTGCACGGAGGCGTGGACGTGGGACGCCTGGCCCAAGCTGGACGAGGCGGTCCGCACCGGCCGCAACGTCGTCGAGGACCTGTACGGCAAGGAGTTCTTCACCTACCTCAACGAGGACGCCCCCGAGTCGGCGGACGTCTTCAACCGGGCCATGACGACCTCCAGCGAGCAGTCGGCGCGGGACGTCGCGGCGCTGCTGGACCTGTCGGGCAGCGCCTCGGTCGCCGACCTCGGCGGCGGCCAGGGCCATGTGGTGGCGAGCCTGCTCGACAAGTACCCGTCGATGCAGGGCAGTCTGCTCGACCTGCCGCGGGTCGTCGAGAACGCCCTGCCGCGGCTGCTTCCGGGCGGCGACCTCGCCGACCGGGCGCGGATCGTGCCGGGCGACGTCCGTACGGCCGTCCCGGTCAAGGCCGACGTCTACGTCATCAAGAACATCCTGGAGTGGGACGACGAGAGCACGGCGCGGCTGCTGCGCAACGTCGTCGAGGCCGGCGGTCCGGGCACCCGGGTCGTCGTCATCGAGAACCTCGTCGACGACACCCCGTCGATGCGGTTCAGCACCGCGATGGACCTGATGCTGCTGCTGAACGTCGGCGGGGCGAAGCACACCACCGACAGCATGATCTCCCGGCTGACGGAGGCGGGGCTGGTCGTCGACGACGTCCGGCCGGTCAACTCGTACCTGCACGCGTTCGACTGCACCGTCCCGAAGTGACCGGTGGCGGGTGACTCCCCCGGATCACCGGGGGGCACCCGGCACGACGGCCGGCCGGGTCCGCGCTTCTCGCGGGCCCGGCCGGCCGTGGTGTGTGCGGCGCGGTCAGCCCTGCGGCGAGCGGCGGTCGGTGACCGCCCTCATCCGGGCCAGCTCCACGATCCGCGGCAGGTCGCCGTCCTGGACGCCGACCGCGTCCGGGCCGTCCAGCAGCGTGGTCAGCTCCCTGACCCGCGCGGCGCCGGACAGCCCCAGGCACCGCCCGAGACCCGCGTCGTCCAGGCCGACGCGCACGTCGAGCAGCCGTACGACGACGTCGTCCCGCTGGAAGATCGTGCTGCTCAGGACCGGGCTGCTCGGGTCGTCCGCCGCCGCCTCGTCGTGCCGGGCCAGCTCCTCGGCCAGCCGCATCCCGCACTCCGGCCGGGCCGGGTAGAACAGCGCGTGCCGCCGGGCCGTCGGGTCCTCCTGCTCCACCGTGACGTGGTGCACGGCGGGCAGCGCCGCCCGGGTGAAGAAGACGCGCGCGGAGTCGGGGTCGTCGAGGTCGCGGTCCTGCTCCAGGTACGGGTTGATGGCCTCCTCGACGGCCCGCACCTCGGGCTGCCGGGCGACGTGGCGCAGGGCCGCGAGCAGGTCACCGCGCACCTCGATGGCCCGCACCACCCGGTTGCCGTGCAGGAACAGGGAGGTGCGGCACAGCCGGGTGGTGTCGTCGACGCGCGGGTCGGGCGAGGCGTAGTCGGCGAGGATCTTCGCGACGGTCTCCTCGCTGCCCGGCTTCACCGTGAAGGTGAGCGCGTGCCGGATCACCCCGTCACCGATGCGCGGGGCGGCCTGCAGGGTCCCCTTGCCGGCCTGCGTCCCGGAGCCCCCGACCTCGCGGACGACGTGGAAACGCAGCGAGCGGGTGTCCCGGACACAGCCGTGCAGCGGCTGGACCATCCGCACGTGCTCCTCGCTGTTGACCCAGGTGAGGAAGGGCAGCGCGCTCTCCCACTCGCTGGTGACGAGCCACTGGGAGGGGTTCTCGATCGACTGGCAGAGCTGCTCGCTGACGTGCCCGGGGACGGACGCGACCTGCTTGCAGAGCTGCTCGTACGCCTCCAGGAACTGCTGCTGGGCGCCGTCGTGGACGTCGACCAGGAGGATGACGCGGAGCAGGGAGCCGTCGAACACGGACTGGGACACGCGCTGCGACGCCTGTCCGGTCGGCGGCGGCGAGACGGGCGCGGACGTGGTGGTCATCCTGGGCACAACTCCTTCGCGGGGAGGGGACGGGGACGCTGGGGGCCGCCGCGGGCGGTGGGGACGCCGTGGACGGGCGGTGCGGGACCGCCGTTGAGGGGCGGTGCGTACGGGGGCGCCGGGGGCGCGACTCGATCCTGTGCCGGTCGGCCGCGGCGCGCGATCCGTGTGGACTGCGCGGGTGACCGGCGGGCGGGGTGTCCGGCCGGGGCCGCCGTGGGGGGTCAGACCAGGTGGGCGAAGACCACGAGGTTGTCCTTGTAGTCGCGGACCGTGCGGTCGTAGACGCCCGCGCAGGTGATCAGCCGCACCTGGGCGTCGGGGGTGTCGGCGTACACGCGCTCGCTGGGGAAGTCGTCCTTGGCGAAGGTCTCGGCGGTGTCGACCTCGAAGGTCGCCTTGCGCCCGTCGGCGCGCACGACCTGGAAGACGTCGCCCTTCTCCAGCTCGTTGAGGTTGGCGAAGACGGCGGCCGACGTCTTGGTGTCGACGTGCCCGGCGATGACGGCGGTGCCCAGCTCACCCGGGGAGGCGCCGTCGGCGTACCAGCCGACGAGGTTGGTGTCGTTCGCGGGCGGCGGCTGGAGCTGCCCCGTGGAGCCGAGGGCGAGCCGGGTGAACGGCGCGTCGACCCCGATCTTGGGGATGAGCAGCCGCACGGGGCGCGACCGCGGGAGTTCGCGCACGGGCGCATCGCCGGCGGGCGACGCGGGGGCGGCGGCCTGCGGGACGGCCGGGCGGCGGGACGCGGCGGCCGCCGCGCCGGGTGCGTCGACGGCGCGGTCACGGCCGCCGAGCAGGCTCATCGCCACGAGCAGCAGGGCCACGGCGCACAGCACGGTCAGGCCGCCGCGGGACCCCTGGCCGGCCGGTTCGGGCTCGTCGCCGGAGGGGGAAGCGGGAGGGACGGTCATCGAGGATCACCTCTGGGCACGGCAGGAGGGGCGGACCGGGCGCGGACGCCGGGCGGCCGCCACACGATGCACCGGTGGCGGCCGCGGCTCTATCGCGTCCGGCATGGATCAGGCCAGGCCGTGGGCCGACTTCTTGCGGCGCGCGGCGTACAGGCCGGTTCCTGCGAGGGCCAGGACGGCCAGACCGCCCGCGGTCACGGTGGGCGCGGCCAGCGCGCCGCCTCCGGTGTGCATCCCGCCGCGGGGCTTCTCGTGGTCGCCGCTCCAGCCCTCGTTGTCCTTGTCCTTGGTCCAGGAGGAGGACTCGCCGCCCTCGTCCTTGGTCCAGGACGAGCCACCGTGGTCGCTGTCCTTGTCCTTGTAGGTCTCCGGGTCGAACTTCGGGTCGCGGGCGCCGGGGTCGTCCCCCTTCGTCATGGTCAGCGCACCGCCACCCGTGTGCACACCGCCGTGCGGGCCGTCGTGGCTCCCGCCGCCGTCGTGCTCCTTGGTGGAGGATCCGTGTTCCTTGCTCTCCTTGCTGTACGAGGAGGAGTCGTGGTCCCAGTCACCTCCGGCCGCGAAGGCCGCGGGCGCGGCGACGGCGAGGGACGCCGACGCCACCGCGGTGGCGAGGATGATGCGAACAGAACGCATGTGAGGGTCCTTCCGCCACGACCGGGCAGCTGGCTCTTCGTCAGCTGTACCGACCCGGCCCTGACTGAACCACCGTCAGTCAGGGCCCGGTCCCGCACCACTCGGGATGCTCAGGCGGGTGAACGCCGCCCCGGCGTGTCGGGCCCGCAACGCGGGGCAACCGGGTGAAACCCCGGGGAGGTGCGCGCCACGCTTGACGGAGAAGCCGCTGGCGACACGGTTCTGGCTGACGTGGCGTCAGGTCCGGGGTCCCCCGGTCGGCGGAGCCGGCGCACCCGAGGACGCACCCGAGGACGGCTCCGCCGCCCGGGGAAGCCCTCAGGGCGCCCAGGGCTTGAGCATGTCCTTCATGGTGTCCGTGAGGGCGAACTGAAGCAGCGGGCCGTAGGTGACCCGGCCGACGCCGAGGCGGCGGAAGCGCTCGAGGTCGTGCTTGACGGGGTGGGCCGTGGAGTTCACCGGGATGCCGACGGCGCCGGTCACGGCGGTCAGCAGCTCGTCGTCGTCCTGGATGCCCACCGGGTAGACGCTGTCGGCGCCGGCCCGCTCCAGGGCCCGCAGCCGCTCGACCGCCTCGTCGAGGACGCCGGAGGCGTCCTGCGCGTGCAGGAAGAGGTCGGTGCGCCCGTTCACCCAGACCGGGACGCCCGCGTCGTCGGCCGCCGCGCGCAGACCGGCGACGAAGGCGGCGTGCTCCTCGGTGCTGCGCACGCGGCCGCCGTCGGAGTGGACGGTGTCCTCGATGTTGAGGCCGACACCGCCGGCCTCGATGAGCCCGGCGACGAGATCGGCGGGCTTCTGCCCGTACCCCGCCTCCAGGTCCACGGAGACGGGGACGTCGACCGCCGCGATGATCGGTGCGACGGCGGCGATGACCTCCGCGAAGGTCTGCCCCTCGTGGTCGTCGGCCCCGCGGGAGTCCGCGAGGGGGTGGCTGCCGATGGTCAGCGCGGGGAACCCGGCGGCCACGGCGGTCCGCGCGGACCAGACGTCCCAGACGGTCGGCAGGACGAGCGGCCGGTGCTGGGCGTGCAGGTCCTTGAGGCGTTGAGCGCGCTCAACGGTGGTGTGGAGATCCATACGGGGAACGCTACCCCCGGAGCGCCGACGACCGGGCGGGCCACCGCGGTTGACGACCGGCCGGCCCGGCGCGGCGGGTCACTCCCCCAGCAGTTCCGCGAACCGCGCCGCGTCCACGTTGCCGCCCGAGGCGATCACGCCGATCCTGCACGGGCGGGGGGCGACGCGGTCGGACAGGAGGGCGGCCAGGGCGCTCGCGCCGCTGGGTTCGAGGACGATCTTCAGGCGTTCGAAGGCGAACCGCATGGCGTGGACGATCTCCTCGTCCGAGACCACCACGACGTCGTCGACCAGGCGCTGGTTCAGGGCGAACGTGATCTCGCCCGGCGTCGCCACGGCCTGTCCGTCGGCGATGGTGCGCGGTACGGGGATGACCACCCGCTCGCCGCTCGCGAGGGAGCGCCGGGTGTCGTCGCCCGCCTCCGGTTCGACGCCGATGACCCGGACGCCGGGGTGCAGCGCCTTGGCCGCGGTGGCGCTGCCCGCGATCAGGCCGCCGCCGCCGACCGGCACGAGGAGCACGTCGAGGCCGCCGGTGTCCTCCAACAGCTCCAGCGCGGCGGTGCCTTGTCCCGCGATGACGTGCGGGTGGTCGTACGGCGGGATCAGCGCGAGGCCCCGGTCCCTGGCCAGGGCCTCCCCCAGCGCGGTGCGGTCCTCGGTGTAGCGGTCGTAGGTGACGATCTCCGCGCCGTATCCGGCGGTCGCCTCGCGCTTGGAGCGGGGCGCGTCCTCGGGCATCAGGATGACGGCGGTGGTGCCGAGCTCGCGGGCGGCGAGGGCGGTGGCCTGGGCGTGGTTGCCGGAGGAGTACGCGGCGACGCCCTGGGCCAGTTGTGCGGGAGTGAGCTGTGCGACGGCGTTGTAGGCGCCGCGGAACTTGAAGGCGCCGATCCGCTGGAAGTTCTCGCACTTGACGAAGACCTCGGCGCCGACCCGCTCGTCGAGGGTGCGGGAGGTGAGGACGGGGGTGCGGTGCGCGATGCCCCGCAGGCGGGCGGCGGCCCCGCGGACGTCGTCGAAGGATACGGGCGGTACGGCGGCCATGGCGTGTCCTCTTACTTCGTGTAGTTGTAGACGGTGGCCCGGGACACCCCGAGCAGGTCGGCGATGGTCTGTGCCGCGTCCCGCTGGTCGAACCAGCCGTCGTGGTGCAGCCGGCGCACCAGCGCCCGCTTGTCGGCGCGGCTCAACGAGCGTGGGGTGGCTGCGCGTTCGGCCGACAGCGCCTCGACGGCCTGGCGCAGCTCGCGGGCGTTGCGGTCGCGCAGGGTCTCCGGGGGCTGGGCGGGGTGGCCGGTGTCGGTGGCGACGAGCTGGGACAGGGCGAGGGTCACCGGGGACAGCACGGAGACGTCGAGGTTCAGGCACAGGGCGGCGACGTACCGCCCCTCGGTGTTCTTGATGCCGATGGACGTGCTCTTCACGGGGCGTCCGTCGGGGAACCGGTTGGGGTAGTTCTGCAGCACGCCGGGGTAGTCCGGGTCGGCGATGCGGGCCAGTCCCAGTTCGGTCACGGAGTCGCCGACCTGCCGGCCGGAGAGGTTGTTCTCGATCACCCGGATCGCGTGCCGCGGGTCGCGCAGATCGTGCAGCACGACCTCGCACAGGCCCGGGAACATCCGCCCCAGCGCGACGGCGATCTTCTCGGCCTCCCGCACCAGGTGCTCGTCGGCTCCGCCGCGGTCCTGCGGTGCGTCCATACGGCCGGCCCCTGTCACCTGTCACCTGTCACTGGTCACGTGTCACCGTCCGGACGTCCTCAGCGGCCGCGTCCGACGGCATTCTTGGACTACGCGTCCACTTCTGGACTGGAAGCCTAAGCCGGGCCGCGGGCCCGTGTCCAGACCCGTCGCGATTCGGTCGTCGAGGACCGTCCGGGGACGCGAGGGCGGGGCGTTGACAAGCCGTCAGGAGGGCCCGCCCCGCCCCGGCCGGGGCACAGGGCCCGGCCGTGCGGCCCCGCCGACGTGCGTGGCGCATCGTCGCGCCTCCCCGGGGTCGTGGGGCGGAGGGATCTTGCCGCGCCACTACGATGTGAGCCTCAGCAAACGATGCGACCGGCCCTCAGGCGTGGGCCGGTCGAGGTCGCCGGTGCCAGGGTCCGCTCCCCGGGTTGCGGTGATCTTCCTGTCCAGGAGGACCTTCCGCATGTTCCGACGTATTGGCAACACAGTCGTCCGACATCCCGTCTGGACGATCGTGGCCTGGCTGATCGCCGCGGTGGCGATCGTGGCCACGGCTCCCTCACTGCCGTCGAGCAGTGACGAGAGCAGCTTCCTGCCGAAGAGTTACGAGTCCATCAAGGCGGCGGACGTGCAGCAGAAGGCGTTCCCCAGCGCCTTCACCCCGTCCGCCATCGCGCTCTACCAGCGCACCGACGGCGGCAAGCTCACCGCCGCCGACCAGCAGGACGTGGCCCGGATCACGTCCGAGCTGGGCAAGAAGCACATCGACCAGGTGCAGCGGGTGATCCCCGGCCAGCCGTCCAAGGACGGCAGGTACGCCCTCACCCTGGTGCAGATGGACAGCAAGAACGCCGGTCAGCCCAAGCAGGCCGACGCGGCGAAGGAACTCCGGGACGACGTCAAGGCGCTCACCAAGGGCACCCGGCTGGAGGCCAAGCTCGGCGGTTCGGCGGCGCAGGCCCTCGACCAGCAGGACTCCTCCAAACGGGGCGAGGCACTCATCGGCATCGGCACGTTCGTGATCATCCTGGTCACCCTGCTGATCATCTTCCGGGCGCCGATCCTGGCCGTGCTGCCGCTCATCCTGATCGGCCTGGTGTCCGCCATCGCCAACGGGCTGATCGCGTACGCCACCAAGCTGTTCGACCTCCAGGCCAACAGCTCCGTGTCGTCGATCCTCATCGTCGTGCTGTTCGGCGTGGGGACGGACTACTTCCTGTTCCTGATGTTCCGTTACCGCGAACGCCTGCGGGCCGGTGACGAACCCAAGCAGGCCATGATCAACGCGGTCGCCCGGGTCGGTGAGGCCATCGCCTCCGCGGCCGGCGCCGTCATCATCGCCTTCTTCGCGCTGGTGCTGTCCACGCTCGGCTTCCTCAAGCAGATGGGACCGGCCCTGGCCATCGCGGTCTCCGTCACCCTGATCGCGGGCCTGACGCTGATCCCGGCCGTGGTCTCGCTCATCGGGCCGAAGGTCTTCTGGCCGTCCAAGTCCTGGCAGAGGGAACCGGAGAACGCCCGCTTCGCCGCGCTCGGCCGCGGGGTGCAGCGCCGCCCGGCGCTGACCACCGCGCTCTCCGGCATCGTGCTGCTGGTGCTGTCCCTCGGCACGCTCGGCTTCAACGCCACCTTCGACCTGGCGTCGGGCTCCATGCCGAAGACCAAGGAGTCCATGGTCGTCCAGGACGAGATGCAGAAGGCGTACTCGGCGGGCGCCGCCGCACCCACCGACGTCTACCTCAGCAGCACCGACGGCAAGCCGCTCGACAAGGCCGGCTTCGACGCGTACGCCCGCAAGCTGGGCTCCGTGGACGGCGTGGCCAGCGCCAGGCTGAGCCAGCTCAACAAGGGTGGCACCACGGCCGACTTCACCGTCACCCTCAAGTACGAGGCGTCCACGGACAAGGCCATCGACACCGTGGGCGAGGTGCGCGACGTCGCCCACGCCGACGCGCCCGAGGGCACCGAGGCGCTGGTGGGCGGCATGTCCTCGATCTACAAGGACATCGACGCGGCCGTCAACCACGACTACCGCACGGTCTTCCCCGTCGCCGCCCTGCTGATCATGCTCATCCTGGGCCTGCTGCTGCGCAGTGTCGTCGCCCCCTGGTACCTGATCGCCTCGGTGGGCCTCGGCTTCGGCGCGACGCTCGGCGCCACCGTGTGGATCTTCCAGAACGGCCAGGGGCACCCGGGGCTGATGTTCATGCTCCCGGTGATCATGTATCTGTTCGTGGTGGCCATCGGCACGGACTACAACATCCTGATGATCGCCCGGCTCCGCGAGGAGGCCCGCGAGGGCCGCGACCCGCGCGAGGCGGCCGGCATGGCCCTGCGGCACGCCGGTCCCACCGTCGCGGCGGCCGGCTTCATCCTGGCGGCCACCTTCGCCACGATGATGCTGGCGGGCAACTCCCTGCTCACCGAGATGGGCTTCGCGGTGTCCTTCGGCATCGCGATCGCCGCGTTCGTCATGGCGATGTTCTTCACGCCGAGCCTGACCGCGCTGATCGGCCACGCCGCCTGGTGGCCGGGCCACGCCGACCGCGCACCGGCGGGGACGCACGGCGCGGACCGGGCCGTGACCGCGGGCGAGGAGGAAGCCGCGCACGACCCGGCGGGCCGACGCGGCTAGGGGGTTCCGTCCGGATCAGTCGGTCGTCGGTCCGGGAGTGCCGTCGAGTGATGCGCAGGGGGCGCGGATCGAGCCGTCTCTCCCGGACCGGACGCCGCAGCGGGGTGGCCGCCGGCGTGACCACCGGCCGTCCGGCGTCGCCGGCCGTGATGGACAGCACCGGCGCGTCCAGGTCGCCGGGTCCGCCGGAGGCCTGGACGTGGTGTGCGGCGACCGCCTGGGGGAAGCCGACGACAACGCCGCGAGGCGCGGTGCCAGGCGCCGCCGGCCCGGCCTGATCGACGAGACACCCCCTAGCATCACCGCATGGGTGTGGACATCACGGTGCTGGTCGTGGACTGGGCGCGTTTGGCGCGGGTGCCCGCGGAGGAACGGCTGCGGGTGGTACAGGAGGCGGCGTACGGGGACGACGACGCCGACGGCGACGGCGACGGCGACGGCGACGGCGACGGCGATGTCGTCGACGGGTGGGTGTGGCCGGCCGCGGCAGAGCGGTCCTGGCTGGGGCGGTACGAGTTCCGGGGCACACTCGGCTCGTACAAGCCGCACTTCTGGGCGGCGGAGGGGTGGGAGAAGGTCCGGGGAGCCGCGGAGGGTGAGGTGCGGGCGGCGCTGGACGAGTTCCTGGAGGGGCTGATCTGGTGGGGGCCGCGGGCCGACGTCGAGGCCGAGCAGGTGGACCCCGGGGTGTTCCCCTCGCTGGAGGGGTTGTGGCGGTCCGGGCCGGTGATCGTGCGCGGCCCGGAGACGGTGGCACGGCTGCGGGACAGGTGGCGCGAGGCCGCGCCTGGGCTGGAGCGGCTGCGGGTGCCGTACGGGGAGCTGGCGGGGCGGGAGCCGGGGCAGTGGATCGCCGGGTTCGACGAGTTCGCCGAGCTGGTGCGCGGCTGGGCGGAGGTGGTCGGCGAGGCGGCGCGCAGGGGGTGGGGGGTGATCGGCCTGCCGATCTAGGTGTGGTCCCTAGACGTCGCACAGGGAAGGTCCGCCGGGCGGTGCGCCCGGCGGACCTCTCCTCTGTGCTGCCGGCCTGCCCTACGGCAGGAAGATGGCCAGCAGTACGGCGATGACCACCA
The DNA here is from genome assembly GCF_005280195.1 of Streptomyces galbus. Classification (GTDB taxonomy): domain Bacteria; phylum Actinomycetota; class Actinomycetes; order Streptomycetales; family Streptomycetaceae; genus Streptomyces; species Streptomyces galbus. The sequence goes on from NZ_SZPR01000010.1 coordinate 253,171, forward strand.
CCAGCACGAGCACCAGCCACACGGGCTTCGTCCGCCGACGAGGTGAGTCTTCGGGCCCACCTCCCCGGGGCCGGTCCTCCGGCAGGGTCGCGTCATCCGGGCGGTCCCGTGTGTAGAAATCACCGTCGGCCATGTCTGACTCCCTCCGTCGCGCTCCGAGTGCCCCTCCCGGGCCTGGTCACGCACGATGCGGATGATCCATGGGACGGGTCGCGGGAGCGCTCCTCATCGACCCGGGCGCGGCCCCCGCTCGTCCCCGGCCGACGCCTGCTCCGTACGGCCCGTGCTCGTCGCGCCCTCGGCTGCCGCGTCGGCGGCCTGGGACGGGGCGACGCCGCCGGGGTGGCGCAGGGCGACGAGGAAGGCGAGGGCCATGGCGGCGGCCATGCCGTAGAACACCCACTGGTTGGCCTGGGCGAAGTCCGTGCGGATCGACGCCATGGCGTCCCGCATGGTGGTGGCCACGGGTCCGTCGCCGCTCGGGGTGTGGGCGTCGGGGTTGCCGGTGACCGACTCGGCGACGTCCCGGGAGACGGCGTGGGCGGTGCCGGAGGACAGGCCGCGCGACTGCAGGGTGTCGACGACGTGGTCGGTCAGGGAATGGGTCAGCAGGGCCCCGAAGAGGGCGAGGCCGACACTCGCGGCGTAGTTGCGCACGGTCTGCGTGATGCCGGTGACCTCGCCGTAGGAGGCGTCGATGGCCCGGTTGACGGCGTCCGTGGAGGCGGGCGCCAGGACGAAGCCGATGCCCGCGCCGGCGAGCGCGGCGTACGGCCACTGGTCGTGCATGGACAGGTCGGTCAGCTTGCCGGCCCACAGGTAGAAGCCCACGGCGCCGACGGCGCACCCGATCTTCATGGCCGGGCGGGCGCCCCGCTTGTCGAGGATGCGGCCGCCCCACTGCGAGGCGAGGGCGAAGCCGGCGAAGATGTAGAGCAGGTACAGGGCCGCCTGGTTGGGCGAGGCGCTCAGTGACACCTGCGCGTACACCGAGGCGAAGAAGAACAGCGGCACGAACGCCGTCATCGAGAAGAACAGCACCAGCGTGTCCACCGTGAACGCCCGGTCGCGGAACACCGCCAGGGTGATCAACGGGTGCCGGGTGCGCAGCTCGTAGCGGCAGAAGACGACCAGCACGGCGAGGCCGCCGACGATGCACCCCCAGGTCGCGGCGCTGCCCCAGCCCCAGGCCGACGCCTGCTGGAAGCCCAGCACGCTCAGCCCCATCCCGGCCGCCACGAGCAGGGCCCCGACGCCGTCCAGCCGTTCGTCGCGGCGGCGGTCGGGGATGCGGGCGAGGGCGGTGAGGACCAGGGCGACGACGGCGACCGGGACGTTGACCCAGAAGATGGCGCGCCAGGTCCACGCGGTGAGCCAGCCGCCGAGCAGCGGCCCGATCGCGGTCAGCGCGCCGGTCAGTCCGAAGAACAGGGCGAGGGCCCGGCCGCGGCGCTCGACGGGGAACACCGCCACCACCACCGCCAGCGCGGCCGGGAAGAGCAGCGCGGCACCCAGGCCCTGGGTGGCGCGGAAGACGATCAGCCAGGTCAGCGCGTAGTCGTCGGCGGGAACGCAGCCGCACAGGACCGAGGACACGACGAACACGACGGTGCCCAGGACGACGACCCGGCGCGGGCCCCACAGGTCGGCGAGGCGGCCGCCGAGGGCGAAGAAGGCGGCCAGTGCGAGGAGGTAGGCGTTGACGACCCACTGCATCCCCGAGCCGGACAGGCCGAGTTCGGAGACGATGCTGGGGGCCGCGATCGAAACGACGGTCTGGTCGATGTACGTCATCGCCACCGCGCACATCATCGCGGCGAGCGCCAGCGGCTGCGAGGTGGCCCGGCCGGCGCTGGTGACGTTCCGACCCCGTGTCAGGTGCGTACCGGTCACCCGGCCAGTCTGCGCCGACACCCGGGCTCCCGCATCAGCAGCGGCCGCCGGCCCCCGGCCGTCGATGCTCACCCCGCGGTCCCGGCGCCACGCGGCGGACGACTTCCGTGTTCTCCCGTCGCCCGGCGCGCCTTCGGCCCGCACCGGTCCTAAAATGATGTCCCGAAGACTCGGGGCAGTCGACGGCCGACCCTTGGGCCGGCGGGAAGCGGGCACCCATGGCTGAGCGACTCAGGAGATCAGGGCTGATCGGCGAGCTGTCAGCGGAATTCGCCGGCACGATGATCCTCATTCTCTTCGGTTGTGGCGTGGTGGCTCAGGTGGTCGCGGGCGGGGCACTCACCAATCCGCCGGGCGGCCTGGGGAACCACGACAGCATCGCCTGGGCCTGGGGCCTGGGCGTCACCCTGGGCGTGTACGTGGCGGCGAGGCTGAGCGGCGCTCACCTCAATCCCGCGGTGACGGTCGCGCTGGCGACGTTCAAGGGCTTCCCGTGGAGCAAGGTGGCTCCGTACGCGCTGGCCCAGACGGCCGGCGCCTTCGTGGCGGCCCTGCTCGTCCGGTGGAACTACACCGAGGCGCTGGCGAAGGCGGACCCCACCCACACGATCAAGACGCAGGGCGTCTTCTCCACGCTCCCCGCGAACGGCAACCCGAACCTGCCGGTCAGCGACTGGGGCGCGCTCCGCGACCAGATCATCGGCACCGCGATCCTGCTGCTGCTGATCCTGGCGGTCACGGACCTGCTCAACACGCCCCCCGGTGCCAACCTGGCGCCGTTCATCGTCGGTCTGATCGTCGTGGCGATCGGCATGGCCTGGGGTACCAACGCGGGTTACGCGATCAACCCGGCACGCGACTTCGGTCCCCGGCTGGCCAGCTTCTTCACCGGGTACGGCGGGGCGTGGCGAGATCAGTACGGGCACCTCTACTTCTGGGTGCCGATCGTCGGTCCGCTGATCGGCGGTCTGCTGGGGGCGGCCCTGTACAAGTTCTTCATCGGCCGGTTCCTGCCGACCGCTGAGCCGGAGCCCCCCGGACGGGTCCCGGCCCCGGACGAGAGCTGACCGGCTCCCGGGGCCGCCGTCGATCCGGCGGCCCCGGGAGAGCCCAACGAGAGGCGGCATTCCATGGCGGACTTCGTCGGCGCGGTGGACCAAGGGACCACCAGCACCCGTTTCATGATCTTCGACCATGCCGGCAACGAGGTGGCACGGCACCAGCTGGAGCACTCACAGATCCTTCCGCGCTCGGGGTGGGTCGAACACGACCCGGTGGAGATCTGGGAGCGCACCAACTCGGTGATGCAGACCGCGCTCCGCAACGGCAACCTCTCGGCGGAGGACCTGGCGGCCATCGGCATCACCAACCAGCGGGAGACGACCGTCGTCTGGGACCCGCGCAACGGCCGCCCCTACTACAACGCCATCGTCTGGCAGGACACCCGTACCGACTCCATCGCGGCGGCGCTGGAACGCTCGGGCCAGGGCGACGTCATCCGCCGCAAGGCGGGGCTGCCGCCGGCCACGTACTTCTCCGGCGGCAAGATCCAGTGGATCCTGGAGAACGTCGACGGGGTCCGCGAGGCGGCCGAGCAGGGCCACGCCCTCTTCGGCAACACCGACGCCTGGGTGCTGTGGAACCTCACCGGCGGTCCCGACGGCGGCGTCCACGCCACCGACGTGACCAATGCCAGCCGCACCATGCTGATGGACCTGGAGACCCTCGACTGGGACGACGAGCTGCTGGGCTTCTTCGGCGTCCCTCGGGCGATGCTGCCGACCATCTGCCCGTCCTCCCACCGGGAGGCGTTCGGCCAGACCCGTACCTCCCGGCCGCTACGGGCGGCCATCCCCATCACCGGTGTGCTCGGCGACCAGCAGGCGGCCACCGTCGGGCAGGTCTGCTACGCGCCCGGCGAGGCCAAGAACACCTACGGCACCGGCAACTTCCTGGTGCTCAACACGGGCACGGAACTGGTGCGGTCCCAGCACGGCCTGCTGACCACCGTGGCCTACCAGTTCGGCGACAGCCCTGCGGTCTACGCGCTCGAAGGCTCCATCGCCGTCACCGGTTCCGCGGTGCAGTGGCTGCGCGACCAGATGAAGATCATCAGCGATGCCGCCGAGAGCGAGCGCCTGGCGCGCACCGTCGAGGACAACGGCGGGATCTACTTCGTCCCCGCCTTCTCCGGCCTGTTCGCCCCGTACTGGCGTTCCGACGCCCGCGGCGCGATCGTCGGCCTCGCCCGGTACAACGACAACGGCCACCTGGCGCGGGCCACCCTGGAGGCCATCTGCTACCAGAGCCGTGACGTGGTGGAGGCCATGGAGCAGGACTCCGGTGTCCACCTCGACGTGCTCAAGGTCGACGGCGGCGTGACGGCCAACGACCTGTGCATGCAGATCCAGGCCGATGTCCTCGGCGTCCCGGTCAGCCGCCCGGTCGTCGCCGAGACCACCGCGCTCGGCGCCGCCTACGCCGCCGGCCTGGCCACCGGTTTCTGGCAGGACACGGACGAACTGCGCACCCACTGGCAGGAGTCCAAGCGCTGGGAACCCCAGTGGTCGGAGGAACAGCGCGAGGAAGGATACGCGGGCTGGAAGAGGGCGGTGGAGCGCACGCTCGACTGGGCCAAGGTCGAATAGGTTCACGTTTCCACGAGCCGGCATGGTGGCCGGGCGCATAGCGAAGGCTCTAACTATGTTGCCCGGCCACATGTGCGCCTGACGTGCGGATTCCTACGGTGTGGCGGTACCCAACGTCCCCGTCACACTGCAGGAAGTGGTGCCGATGTCGTCGCCCGCAACCGCTCCACCGGCCCCGAACAACCTCAAGCGCATCGTCGCCGCCAGCCTCATCGGGACCACCATCGAGTGGTACGACTTCTTCCTCTACGGCTCCGCGGCCGCCCTGGTCTTCAACAAGCTGTTCTTCCCCGGCTCCGACCCGCTGGTCGGCACCCTGCTGTCGTTCCTGACCTACGCCGTGGGCTTCGCGGCCCGGCCGCTCGGCGCGCTGGTCTTCGGGCACTACGGGGACCGGCTCGGCCGCAAGAAGCTGCTGGTGCTGAGCCTGCTGCTGATGGGCGGGGCGACCTTCGCGATCGGGCTGCTGCCGACCCACGCCAGCGTGGGCACCGCGGCCCCGGTGCTGCTGACCCTGCTGCGGCTGGTGCAGGGCTTCGCACTCGGCGGCGAGTGGGGCGGCGCCGTGCTGCTGGTGTCCGAGCACGGTGACGCACGGCGACGCGGCTTCTGGGCCTCCTGGCCGCAGACCGGCGCGCCCGCGGGGCAGTTGCTCGCGACCGGCGTGCTGTCCCTGCTGACCGCGGTGCTCTCGGACGACGCGTTCACCAGCTGGGGCTGGCGCGTGCCGTTCCTGCTGTCCGGGGTGCTGGTCCTGGTCGGGCTGTGGATCCGCCTCTCGGTCGACGAGTCCCCCGTCTTCCGGCAGGCCCTCGCCGCCGCCGAGGCGCGCAGGGCCGCGCGCGGCGCGGACGCCGCCGAGAAACTGCCGCTCGTGGCCGTGCTGCGCCACCACTGGCGGGACGTGCTCGTCGCGATGGGCGCGCGGATGGCGGAGAACATCTCCTACTACGTCATCACCGCCTTCATCCTGGTGTACGCGACCACCTCCGCCGACATGTCCAAGCAGACCGCCCTGAACGCCGTCCTCATCGCCTCGGCCGTGCACTTCGCCGTCATCCCGGCCTGGGGCGCGCTCTCCGACCGCGTCGGCCGGCGTCCCGTGTACCTGTTCGGCGCGGCCGGCATCGGGCTGTGGATGTTCCCCTTCTTCCGGCTCGTCGACACCGCGAGCTTCGGCAACCTGGTCCTCGCCGTCACCGTCGGACTGGTGCTGCACGGCGCGATGTACGCACCCCAGGCCGCCTTCTTCTCCGAGATGTTCGGCACCCGGATGCGCTACTCCGGTGCCTCCATGGGCGCCCAGTTCGCCTCCGTCGCGGCCGGTGCCCCGGCGCCGCTGATCGCCACCGCCCTGCTGTCGGACTACGACTCCTCGACGCCGATCGCCCTGTACGTCATCGCCGCGGCGCTGCTCACGCTCCTCGCCGTCGGAGTGGCCAAGGAGACCAGGCACCGGGACCTGGCCGACGTCGACGCCTCGGCAGCGGAGGAGGAGGCGGAGGCGACCGGGGAGGCCCCCGCCCCGGCGGCCGACGCCCGCACCGCGGGGGCCTGACCCGGATCACCGGCACCGCTCCTCGGCCCCCGTACGCGCCCGGCGTACGGGGGCCGGTGCCGTTCGTGGGGGTTCAAGGGCCGGTGGTGCCAGGTCAGCTCGGGGCCGGGCCCGCCAACCGGTGCAGGCGCAGGGCCAGTTGTATCTCCAGGGCGCGGGCCGGGCTCTGCCAGTCGTCGCCCAGGAGACGGCCGACGCGCTCCAGGCGCTGGGCGACGGTGTTGACGTGGACGTGCAGGGCGTCCTTGGTGCGGGCCGGACTCATGCCGCAGGCGTAGTAGGCGTCGAGGGTGCGCACCAGATCGGTGCCGCGCCGCGCGTCGTAGGCGACGACCTGGCCGATGGTGCGCTCGACGAAGCCCCCGATGTCGCGGTCCCCGGCCAGCAGCAGGCCCAGGAAGCCGAAGTCCTCGGCGGCGGCGCCGTCGCCGGCCCGGCCCAGCAGCCGCAGCGCGTCCAGGCAGCGGCGGCCCTCCTCGTACGCGGCGACCAGCGCCTCCGGGTCGGCGGCGGGATGGGCCACGGGCGCGGAGGCGCCGACGGTCACCGGTTCGTGGACGGCGGTGCCCAGGTGGCGCGCGGTGCGGCGGGCGAGGTCGGTGGCGGTGTCGCCGGGGGCGAGGGGCAGCAGCAGGACGGTGCCCCCGTCGCGGGCCGCCGCGAGGCCCTGCCGGGTGGCGGCGAGGTGGGAGGCGGCGGACCACAGGCGGCGGCGGGCGTCCGCCTCGTGGTCGGCGTCGGGGGCCGCGGCGTCGAGGCGGGCGGCCAGCACCACGTGGGTGGCGTCCAGGTCGGCGCCCAGCCGTGCGGCACGGTCGCGCAGCAGGCGCGGGTCGCGGTCGCGGGCGTCGAGCAGGTCGTCGAGGAGTTCGCCGCGCACGCGCTGTTCCGCCTCGGCGGCGGACCGGCGGGCCAGCAGCAGCAGCGAGGTGACCATGGCGGCCCGCTCCAGGGTGCGCTGGTCGACCGGGTCGAGACCGGGGTGGCCGCGCAACACCAGCGCGCCGAGGAGTTCACCGCCCGCGGTGACCGCGGCGATCCAGTCGTCGCGGTGCGGCACGGCGTGGCCCTCGGCGCGGGAGGCCTTCAGCGCGTCGGCGGGCGCGGCCTCCGCCTCGGTGAACTCGACGGTGCCGTCGAGGACTTCGGAGACCGCGGCGGCCACGTCGTGGACCCCGCCGCCGCGCAGGACGAGCTCGGCGAGCCGGTCGTGGACGTCGGAGGCGCGCTCGATGACGCCGCTGCGGTCCTTGATGATCTCGTTGGCGCGCTCCAGGTCGGCGAGGGCGGAGCGCGTCTCGGTGAGCAGGTTGGCCGTGTCGATGGCGGCCGCCGCGAGCGCGGCGAAGGAGCCGAGCAGCGCGATCTGCTCGCGTTCGAAGACGCGGGCCCGCCGGTCGGCGGCGAACAGCACCCCGATCACGTGCGGCCCCAGCATCAGCGGCACGCCGAGGATCGCGACCAGGCCCTCGTCGCGCACGCCGGCGTCGATGCTGGTCGTGTGGCGGAAGCGTTCGTCGCGGAAGTAGTCGTCGGTGACGTACGGCCGGGCCGTCTGGGCGACGAGCCCGCCCAGTCCCTCGCCCATGCCGAGGCGCAGCTGCTGGAAGCGGGCGGCCACCGAGCCCTCGGTGACGCGCATGTAGGTGTCGCCGCGCGCCGGGTCGTTGAGGCTGAGGTAGGCGACGTCGGTGCCCAGGAGCGAGCGGGCGCGCTGCACGATGGCCTGCAGGACGGCGTCCACGTCGCGCAGCCCGGCGAGGTCGTGGGCGGTCTCGAACAGCGCCGACAGCTCGGCCTCGCGCCGGCGCCGGCCCTCCAGCTCGGCGCGCACGCGCAGCGCGAGCAGCTTGGCGTGCTCCAGGGCGGCGATCCGCTCGGCCGGTCGGCCCTCGGCGCGGGCGCGCAGCAGCGGCTGCTCGTAGGCGTCGGCGGTGGCGCCCCGGGCCAGCAGGTCGAGGAAGGGCGCCTCGGTGTCGCTCGGCGGCGCCGCACCGTCGTCGGTGGGGCGCTCGGCGGACTGCACGTGATCGCGGGACATGGTCACAGGATTCCCCATGGCCGTCCCGCGCCGTCAGCCCTGTGGAAAACTCCGGAGGCCATCGGACCGCGGTCAGTGCGCGGTCCAGCCGCCGTCGAGGACGAGCGACGTGCCGGTCATGAAGGACGCCTGCGGGCTGCACAGGTAGGCCACGGCCTCGGCGACCTCCTCGGGTTCGATCAGCCGCTTGACGGCGCTGTCCTGGAGCAGCACCTCGGTCAGCACGCGCTCCTCGGGGACGCCGTGGGCCTGTGCCTGGTCGGCGAGCTGCCGGGCGACCAGCGGGGTGCGGACGTAGCCGGGGTTGACGCAGTTGGAGGTGACGCCGTGCGCGGCCCCTTCGAGGGCGGCGGTCTTGGACAGGCCCTCCAGGCCGTGCTTGGCGGCGACGTACGCCCCCTTGTAGGGCGAGGCGCGCAGTCCGTGCACCGAGGAGATGTTGACGATGCGGCCCCAGCCCTGTCCGTACATGTGCGGCAGGGCGCCGCGGATGAGCCGGAAGGGGGCCTCCAGCATCACGGTGAGCACGGTGTGGAAGACGTCCGGCGGGAACTCCTGCAGCGGGCGGACCAGTTGCAGTCCGGCGTTGTTGACCAGGACGTCGGTGCCGTGGGCGGCCAGTTCCGCGGCGTCCAGGTCGGTCAGGTCCAGGGCGTGCGGCTCGACGGTGCCCGGCAGGTGGGCGGCGCTCTCGGCGAGCTCCTCCACGCCCCGCGCGTCGCGGTCGACGGCGCGTACCTTGGCCCCGGCGGCCGCGAGCCGCAGCGCGCAGGCGCGGCCGATGCCGCCGGCGGCGCCGGTGACGAGCGCGGTACGGCCGCCGAGGTCGAGCGTGGGGGCGTGGGGGCCGGGGACGGCGTGGGAGGTCATGCTTCGACCCTAGGCACCACTCCCCCGCCGCCACATGTGGGCGCCACCCATATCTCAGAGAGGGCTAGTGGGGTCGAACCATGTGGGTGCGTCGGACAGGGCCTGCTTGATCCGGGTCAGCCCGAACTCGTTCAGCTCGGGCAGCGCGTCCACGGCGAACCAGCCCACGTCCAGCGACTCGTCGTCGTTGACCCGGGCCTCGCCGCCCACGGCACGGCAGCGCAGGGTGATGTCCATGTACTGGCAGACGTCGCCGTTCGCGTACGTCACCGGGCTCAGGGCCTGCACCAGCACCACCCGCTCCACGACGCAGCGCACCGCCGTCTCCTCGTACACCTCGCGCACGGCGCAGGCGGCGGGCTGCTCGCCGGGCTCCGGGATGCCGCCGATCACCGACCACTTGCGGGTGTCGGTGCGGCGGTTCAGCAGCACGCGGCCCCGGTCGTCGAAGACGAGGGCGGTGACACCGGGCAGCCACAGCAGTTGCTGCCCGGCCGAGGCCCGCAGGGCGCGGATGAAGTCGGGAGTCGCCATGGCCCCGACCCTAACCGGCCCGCCGTCCCCGCAGGCCGGCGCCGACCGCCCAGCCGACGCCGCCCGCGGCGATCAGGACCAGGGCCATCTCCGGCAGGATGCCCAGCCGGGTCGCGGGGGTCTCGGAGGAGCGCAGCGGCACCTTCTGGACCAGGGAGTCGGCCACGAACATGCCGGTCCGCTGCGTGATCCTGCCGTCCGGCATGATGATCGCGCTCACCCCGCTGGTGACCGGCACGGTGACCGTGCGGCTGTGCTCGACGGCGCGGACCCGGGACATCGCGAGCTGCTGGTAGGTCATCTCGCTGCGGTCGAAGGTGGCGTTGTTGCTCGGCACGGAGATCATCTGTGCGCCGTGGGTGACGGTGTCGCGCACGGCCCAGTCGAAGGCGGCCTCGTAGCAGGTGGCGAGCCCGACCCTGGTGCCGCCGATGTCGAACACGCCGGGCTTGCTGCCCCGGCTGAAGTCCTGGCGGACCATCGTGGTCCAGTTCTTGTTGATCGCGCCGAGGAGGGAGCGCAGCGGGAGGTACTCGCCGAACGGCTGCACCTGGCGCTTGTCGTAGGTCTGGGTGGGGCCCTTCACCGGGTCCCACAGGATCTGCTCGTTGTAGAGCTTGCCCTCGCGCTCGACGACACCGCCGACCGAGACGGGCGCGCCGATCGCCTCGGCCGCCTTGTCGGTCACGTCGGCCGCGTCGGCGTAGGCGAAGGGATCGATGTCGGAGGAGTTCTCCGGCCAGAGCACGAAGTCGGGCCGGGGCACCTCACCCGCCGCGACCCGGGCGGCCAGCCGTTCCGTCTCGCGCGCGTGGTAGTCGAGCACGGCCCGGCGCTGGGCGTTGAACTCCAGGCCGAGGCGCGGCACGTTGCCCTGGATGACGGCGACCGTCGCGGTGCCGTCCTCCGCCCGGTCGCTCACCAGGGGCCGCGCGGCGAGGGCGCCCAGCACGGGCACGGCCACGCCGAGCAGGGCGATCGCGGCGGCCGACCGGCTCACCTCGCGCGTGCGGCGCCGGTCCAGGACGAGGCGGACGACCTCGTACAGGGCGAACCCGCACAGGACCACCGCGAAGCCGAGGACCGGTGTGCCGCCCACCGCGGCGAGCGGCAGGAACACACCGTCCGCCTGGCCGAAGGCGATCTTGCCCCAGGGGAAGCCGCCGAACGGCACCCGCGCGCGGACGGCCTCCCCGGCGGTCCACAGCGCCGCCGCCCACAGCGGCCAGGCGGGGAGCCGGGACACGGCCGCCACACCCACGCCGACGAGGGCGACGAGGACCGCCTCGACGGCGACCAGGGCGAGCCAGGGGCCGGGGCCGACCTCGACGCCGGTCCACACCAGCAGCGGCAGCAGGAAGCCCAGCCCGAAGAGGTAGCCGAGTCCGGCGGCCGCTTTCCAGCCACGGCCTCGCAGCACCCACCCGAACAGGGCGAACGCGGGCAGGGCCAGCCACCACAGGGTGCGCGGCGGGAAGCTGACGTAGAGCAGCACTCCGGAGAGCGCCGCGACGGCGGCCGGGACGAGACGCAGGAGCCGGGCGGCACCCGAAGGCCGCGTGGCCTGGGGCTCCAGCTGGTCCGACGGGCCGACGGGAGGTGCGGAGACGGTCACTCCGGGAGTGTACGGCGGTGGGCGCCGGGGCCGACAGCGCGGCCGGTCCGCCCTCCCGTCCGGTGCGGTCGCCTCAGTGCGTGGCCGTGCCCGTCGCCCCGCTGCGCAGGCGGGCGCGGATGGCGCCGACGGCGGCCTCCGCGTTGTCGACGGTGATGGTGAAGGTGTGGCCGTCCCACAGCCGCAGCACGACACCCTCGCCCCGGCGCACCACGACTGCCGTGCCCTGGTGCGGGCGCCAGCGGTAGCCCCAGCCGCCCCAGTGCCGCGGGGTGACGTGCGGGTCGAACTCGGCGCCGGCGACGTGTGTCAGCGGGATGCGCCGGCGCGGTACGCCGATGTGGCCGCAGCGCACCTCGACGCACTCCTTGTCGAGCTTGAGGTCGACGTGGACGAAGGCGAGGGTGCCGAAGATGACCAGCAGTCCGGCGGCGATGCAGCCGACGACGGACATGACGAGGGGGGCGACGCCGGACGTCCAGGCGGAGTCCACGGCGAGCTGGATGCCGAGCGCCAGGAAGGCGGCGCCGGCGAGCGCGAGCAGCCACTGGAACCGGTTGGTGGCGCGTCCGGTCCAGACGTCGGGGTGGGGGCGCTGCATGCCGTGGAGGTGGTCCCTCATGGCTATGAGGTTACTCAGGTTTCGCTCCGCCGGTAGGTCGTCGCGGAGCGTGACTGCGCCGACCGGCCGACGGCCCGCGGCGGTGACCGCCGGTCAGGAGGCGGGGCTCACCGTGCGCAGCAGGCGGCCCTCGGCGTAGGCCAGGGCCGGCTCGGGCAGGGCGCCCTCGCGGCCGCTGAGCAGGACCGTCACCGTGCCGGTGACCGGCGCGTCCGGCGCGGGGTCGGCGCCGATGCGGCGCAGCGCCTGCGCGGCGACCGCCCCGGCGGAGCCGTGCAGGACGAGCGGGGGCGTGCCGGGCTGCTGGACGGCGGCGCGGATGCGCTCGGCGACCAGTTCGTAGTGGGTGCAGCCCAGCACGACGGTCGTCACCTCGTCGGGGGTGAGCGCGGCGGCCGCGGCGACGGCCGCGTCGATCGCGGACTCGTCCGCGTGTTCGACGGCCTCGGCCAGTCCCCAGCAGGGAACCTCGGTGACGCTCACGCCGTCGGCGAAGTCCCGGATGAGGTCGCGCTGGTAGGGGCTGCCCGTGGTGGCGGGGGTGGCCCAGATCGCGACGGGGCCGCCGCCGGCCGCGGCCGGCTTGATCGCCGGGACGGTGCCGACGACGGGCACCGCGGGCTCGAGGCGGGCCCGCAGCGCGGGCAGGGCGTGCACGGTGGCGGTGTTGCAGCCGACGATCAGGGCGTCGGGCCGGTGGGCGGCCGCCGCCTCGGCGACGGCCACGGCCCGCGCGGTGAGGTCCTGCGGGGTGCGCGGCCCCCAGGGCATGCCGTCCGGGTCCAGGGAGAGCACGAGATCGGCGTCGGGTCGCAGGCGCCGTACCGCGGCGGTGGCCGCCAGCAGCCCGATTCCGGAGTCCATGAGCGCGATCTTCACCCGGCCACGATAGACGATGGGCGCCTGTCGCCCGGTCCCGTGGGGCAGACTGCGGCCGTGAGCGCCTTCGTGTGGATCGCCGTGGTGTCCCTCGCCGCCTGGCTGTGGCTGCTGCTGTGCCAGGGCTTCTTCTGGCGGACCGACGTCCGGCTGCCGCGCGCCGCGGAGCCGCAGCGCTGGCCGTCGGTGTGCGTGGTCGTCCCCGCGCGCGACGAGGCCGCCGTCCTGCCGCACAGCCTGCCGTCGCTGCTCGCCCAGGACTACCCCGGCCGGGCGGAGGTGTTCCTCGTCGACGACGGCAGTGGCGACGGCACCGGGGAGCTGGCCCGGGAGCTGGCGCGCCGGTGCGGGGGGCTGCCGTTGACCGTGAGCTCACCGGGCGAGCCGCCGGCCGGCTGGACCGGCAAGCTGTGGGCGGTGCGGCACGGCATCGGCCTGGCACGCGCGCGGGGGCCCGAGTACCTGCTGCTCACGGACGCCGACATCGCGCACGCGCCCGACAGTCTGCGCACGCTGGTGGCGGCGGCGGACGCGGGCGGTTTCGACGTGGTGTCGCTGATGGCGCGGCTGCGGGTGGAGAGCCTGTGGGAGCGGCTGGTGGTGCCGGCGTTCGTCTACTTCTTCGCCCAGCTCTACCCCTTCCGCCGAATCTCTCGGCGCGGTTCGCGCACGGCGGCCGCGGCGGGCGGCTGCGTCCTGCTGCGCGCCGGGACGGCCGAGCGGGCCCGGATCCCGGACGCGATCCGGCACGCCGTGATCGACGACGTGGCGCTGGCCCGGGCGGTGAAGGGCGGCGGCGGGCACATCTGGCTGGGGCTGGCCGACCGGGTCGACAGCGTGCGTCCGTACCCGCGGCTGCACGACCTGTGGCGGATGGTGTCGCGCAGCGCCTACGCGCAGCTGCGGCACAACCCGCTCGTGCTGCTCGGCACCGTCCTGGGCCTGGCCCTGGTGTACCTGGTGCCGCCGCTGGCGCTCCTCGCCGGGCCGGTGGCCGGTGACGCGGTGACGGCGGCGGCGGGCGGCCTGGCGTGGCTGGTGATGACGGGCACGTACGGGCCGATGCTCCGCTACTACCGGCAGCCGCTGTGGCTCGCTCCGCTGCTGCCGTTCACCGCGTTCCTGTACCTGCTGATGACGGTGGACTCGGCGGTGCAGCACTACCGCGGGCGCGGCGCGGCCTGGAAGGGCCGCACCTACGCCCGTCCGGACGCCGTCACCGAGGAGGGCTGAGCGCTACTTGCGGCCGGGCGTCCAGTTCATGCCCCAGCCGTAGGCGCGGTCGACGGTGCGCTGCGGGCTCACCCCGCGCTCGGGCACCAGGTAGCGGGCCTCGCGCTGGACGACCAGGTCGCCGCCCTGGTTGCTGATCAGGGCGAGGGCGCACACGGTCGACGGGACGGTGCACTCGTCCAGGGAGAAGTCGATCGCGGCGCCGAACTGCGGCTGCAGGGTCACCGTGGCGTGCAGGTCGGCGAAGGACCGGGCGCCCTCGTAGATGGTCACGAAGACGAGGATGCGCCGGAAGTCGGTGCGGTGGTCGAGGTTGACGGTGAGGTTCTCGCCGCTCTCCACGGCGCCGGTGCGGTCGTCGCCGTCGAGGTGGATGTACGGCGGCAGGTGCAGGGAGCCGAAGGCGTTGCCGAGGGCCTGCACCACGCCCTTGCTGCCGTCGGCGAGTTCGAACAGGGCGCACAGGTCGAGGTCGAGGTCGTTGTGCAGGGCGACGGCCCGTCCGCGCTTGGCGCCCCAGCCGGAGAACTGCTTGCGCACCTGCCAGTTGAGGTTCACGCGCAGGGAGCCGGAGGTGCCGCCCTGCTTGGTGAGCGACACCGAGGGCGCGGCCTTGGTGAGCGTGACCTTGGAGAGGCGGACCGGCGGGGCGGGCGGGGGCGGCGGGGCGTTGTGGGCGGGCGGCGGGACCGTGACGGGCGGGGCGGGCATCGGTGCGGGCGGGGGCGGGGCGACCGGCGGGCGCGGGGCCGCGGCGGGCGCCGGCGGGGGCGCCGCGTGCTGCGGCTCGTCGACCGTGATGCCGAAGTCGGTGGCCAGTCCCTCGAGCCCGCTGTCGTACCCCTGGCCGACGGCGCGGAACTTCCAGGCGCCCTGGCGGCGGTAGAACTCGCCGAGCACGAACGCCGTCTCGACGGTGGCGCCGGTGCTGTCGAAGCGGGCGACCACACCGCCCTGCGCCGCGTCGCGGACCTCGACGGCGAGGTCGGGGACCTGTCCGAAGGTGCCGCCGTCGGAGGAGGCGGCGAGCACGATGCGCTCCACCGCGGGCTCCACGCGCGCGAGGTCGACGAGGAGCGTGTCGGTCACCCGGCCGCCGACGGGCCGCTTGCCCTCGTGGCGCACGGCGCCGGAGGAGTGCGCGGGCTGGTTGTAGAAGACGAAGTCGCCGTCGGAGCGGACCTTCCCGCCGGCCAGCAGCAGGGCCGAGACGTCCGCGTCGGGGACGCCGGGCCCGGACCGCCAGCCCACCTCGACCCGCAGGGCCGCCGTCGGCACCGGCGTGTTCGACCCCTTCGACATGGACATGTGCGCCCCCTCGTCTGCATCGGCGTGCGCGTCCCCGCACCCCTCGGCTGTGTCTACCGGCCAACCTATGCGCTGCCCGGCCGAACTCCCATGCATGGGACGCGGAGGAGCGGGCACAAGCGGGCGGGGAGGACGAAGGAGGACGGCCAAGGGGGACACAGGAGACGCAGGGGACGGGGTCACGACCGCCGGTAACCGGCCGGGAACTCGGCTTTTACCGGATCCGGCCTGCGTTCGCCGCCCTTTTTCGCCGCGTTCGCTCGCATTGGGGACAGCGGGCTGTTACCGACACGGAAAACAACCCTCTTATCGGTCTCCCCAACCAGCACATCGTGGGCTTAACTTATGTGCCATGACCTCCCCCCGCTCCACCTATGGCGGCGGCTATTACTCCTCCGCCTCCTTCCCGGACACCCCGATCTACGACTCGCTCGTGGCCGAGCGGGGCACCCCGCAGATCGCCCCGATCCGGGTCCCCGCCGCGTACGACACGGGCAGCAGCCTGCCCGCGCTCCCCTCGGCGCTCCCCGCCCTCCCGGCGGCCCCGTCGTCCTACGGCAGTTCGTACGGCAACTCCTACGGTTCCTACGGCTATCCGCAGGCGCCGCAGCCCGCCCCGCTGCAGCAGGCGCCCGCGGCCTACATCCCGCAGCAGGCCACCGCGCCGCGCGGCTACCCCGGACCGCAGGTCCAGCCGCAGCAGCCGCGGCCGGCCGCGCCGGGCATGGGGTACGACGCGATGCGTCCGGCCGCCCCGCGCCCCGCGCCCTACCAGGACCCGTACAACAACCAGCAGTACCGCGGCTACTGATTCCGCTCCCCGCGGGTCGGCGCCACCTGGCACGATGACCCCATGGGGAACGCGAAGCTGCAGTCGATCCACGTCCATCCGGTCAAGGCGTTCCGGGGCCTGGCGCCCCGGGAGGCCGACGTGGAGCCCTGGGGGCTGGCCGGAGACCGACGCTGGGCACTGATCGACGACGGGGGAAAGGTCGTCACCCAGCGTCGGCACCCGCACGTCGCCCTGGCCGCCGCCGAGCTCCTGCCCGGTGGCGGCCTGCGGCTGTCCGCGCCCGGACTGCCGCCGCTGGACGTCGCGGTGCCCGAGCCGGTCGGCACGGTCACGGTGGAGATCTTCCGCGACAAGGTGGAGGGCGTCCTCGCCGACCCCGCCGCGCACGCGTGGTGCAGCGCCCACCTCGGCGAGAACGTCCGGCTGGTGCACATGGACGACCCGGCCACGCGCCGGCCCGTCGACCCCGCGTTCGCACTGCCCGGCGAGACGGTCAGCTTCGCCGACGGCTACCCGCTCCTCGTCACCACCACCGCGTCCCTCGACGCCCTCAACGCGCTGATCGCACAGGGCGATCACGCCGAGGAGGGCCCGCTGCCGATGAACCGGTTCCGGCCGAGCGTCGTCGTCGCGGGCACCGAGCCCTGGGCCGAGGACGACTGGTCCCGGCTGACCATCGGCGACGTGGCCTTCCGCGTCGCCAAGAGCTGCGGACGGTGCCTGGTGACGACCACCGACCAGGCCACGGCGGCGCGCGGCGCCGAGCCGCTGCGCACGCTGGGCCGCCACCGCCGGGTGGACGGCAAGCTCGTGTTCGGACAGAACCTGGTCCCGCTGTCCCGGGGCACCATCCGGATCGGCGACCCCGTCGAGGTCCTGGACTGACCCGCGGCGCCGCCGCTCCCCCGCTCCCCCCGCTCCTCTCCCCCCTCACCCGCTCGTGCCCGTTGGCCGGGAACCCTCCTGCTCTCCCGCGTCGTTGGGGATGTCGTGAGAAGTTCGTGAGAGGACCGGGCGGCGAGTGATGTCGCTCTCTCTTCGGCCGCCGGGCGGGCGAAGGGCTCCCCGGGGGGTTATCACGGAGCGGGAAGGGGGTGCGGAGGGTGCGAGCGATCGGCGGGCTCTGGCGCTGGCGGCACAATCCGCTGCGCCGCACGACGGACCTGGTCGAGGCGTGGGTGGCGCTGTCCGCCCTGCTGCTGATCCTCTTCGCGGCGCCCGTCGCCGGCTGCCTCCTCGGGTCCGCCGCCCAGGGCGCGTTGCAGGACGCGGTGCGCCGGCAGCAGTCGTCCCGGCACGAGGTGGCGGCCACGGTGGTGCGCGAACTGGACGACGCGACACTGGGCATCGACCCCGAGTCCGCCTCCGGGCGGGACGCCCACAGCCGGGTCCTCGCCGACTGGACCGCCCCCGACGGCACCGCGCGGCACGGCGCGGTGGTCGCCGACCTCGGCTCGCCGCACACCGGGGACCACTTCCCGCTGTGGACCGACGAGCAGGGCCGCGTCACGGCCCGTCCCCTGGATCCCGCGACGGCGACCACGCACGCGGTCCTGGCGGGCGTCGGCGGGGCGATACTCACCGCCGGCGTCGTGGAGGCCGTCAGACGCCTGGTCGTCTGGCGCCAGGTCCGGCGCCGGTACGCGCGGTGGGACCAGGCGTGGAGCAAGGCCGGGCCCGACTGGGGCCGGACCGGTACCGGCAGTTGACGGCCTTCCGCCTCCGGTCAACCCACCGTCCCCGCGCACGCTACGGTGGACCGGCCGAGGCTTTCGGCATCGACCCGCGCACCAGGGACCCGCAGGGCGCCCCGGGGGCGACGAGCCATCAGCACGACGAGGTGGGGGCGCAGCAACGCCATGGCACAGGGCACGGTCCAGGTGACGCACACCGGCACATCGCGGTGGCGCCGCCGCACGGGTGAGTACGCATCGCTCGCCGCCGCCCTGGAGGCCGCGGCGGACGGCGACGTCCTCACCATCGCCCCCGGCACCTACCGGGAGAACCTCGTGCTGCAGCGGGCGGTGACCCTGCGCGCCCCGGACGGCTCCCCCGGGTCGGTGCGCCTCGCGCCCGCGGACGGCGTGCCGTTGACGGTGCGGGCCTCGGCCGTGGTGCAGGACCTGCACATCGAGGGGCAGGACGCGGCCGCGCCCGCGCTGCTCGTCGAGGAGGGCACCCCCGAGCTCACCGACCTGCGGATCGTCACCCGGTCCGCGGCCGGCATCGAGGTGCGCGGCAGCGCCCGCCCCACCGTCCGCCGCTGCACCGTCGACAACCCGGCGGGCCTGGGGATCGCCGTGCTCGACGGCGGCGGCGGTGTGTTCGAGGAGTGCGAGGTCGTCGCGGCCGGGCAGGCCGGCGTCGCGGTGCGCGGCGGCGGACATCCGCGCCTGGACCGCTGCCGGGTGCACCACGCGTCCGGCACGGGTCTGAGCGCGACCGGCGACAACTCCGCCCTGGAGGCGGTGGGTTGCGAGATCTACGAGGTGCGCGGCAGCGGCGTCCAGGTGACCGGCCGGGCCACCGCCCACCTGACCGACTGCGACGTGCACCGCACCGACGCCGACGGGGTCACCCTGGACACCGACGCGGTGCTCACGCTGGCCGACTGCCGCATCCACGACATCCCGGAGAACGCGATCGACCTGCGCTCGCGGTCGGTGCTGACGCTCACGCGCACCACCGTGCGCCAGTTCGGGCGCAACGGACTGTCGGTGTGGGACCCGGGCACGCGCGTGGACGCCCACCAGTGCGAGATCTTCGACAGCACCGGCGACTACCCGGCCGTGTGGGTCAGCGACGGCGCCACGGCCGTACTGGACTCCTGCCGGGTGCACGACGTGCCGGACGCGCTGTTCGTGCTGGACCGCGGTTCGCGCGCGGACGTCGTCGACAGCGACCTGTCGCAGGTGCGCAACACCGCGGTGTCGGTCAGCGACGGCGCGACCGCCCAGCTCGACGACTGCCGGATCCGGGACGCGGCCACGGGCGCGTGGTTCCGCGACCACGGCAGCGGCGGCACCCTCAACAACTGCACGGTGGACGGCACGCAGACCGGCGTGATCGTCACCAAGGGCGCCGACCCCACCGTCGAGCGGTGCACGGTCGACTCCCCCGCGGAGGCCGGCTTCTACGTGTCGGCCGGCGGCCGCGGCAGTTTCCTCAACTGCCGGGTGACCAACAGCGGCGGCTACGGCTTCCACGTGATAGACGGCTGCCGTACGACGCTCAGACGGTGCCGCACGGAGCGCTGCGCGCGCGGGGGCTACGAGTTCGCGGACGCCGGAGCGGACGCGGCGCCCGGTTCGGGGCCGGTGGCCGAGGACTGCAGCAGCGACGAGAGCGCGGGGCTGCGCCCGACGCCGCCGCCGGTCGTGGAGACCGCGGTGCAGACGGCGGGCGGGTCGCCGGGCCTGCTGGGCGCCCTCCCGGAGCAGCGCGTGACTTTCGCCGAGCCCCTGGTGCCCGTGGCGGAGGCGGACGAGCCGGTCCGCACCTCCCAGGACGTGCTGGGTGAACTAGACGCGCTGGTGGGCCTGGAGAGCGTCAAGCGCGAGGTGCGGGCGCTGACCGACATGATCGAGGTGGGCCGGCGCCGGCAGCAGGCGGGCCTGAAGGCGGCCTCGGTCAAGCGGCACCTGGTCTTCACCGGCTCCCCCGGCACCGGCAAGACCACGGTCGCCCGGCTGTACGGCGAGATCCTGGCCGCCCTGGGGGTGCTGGAGAAGGGGCACCTCGTCGAGGTGTCCCGGGTGGACCTGGTCGGCGAGCACATCGGCTCCACGGCGATCCGCACCCAGGAGGCGTTCGAACGGGCGCGCGGCGGTGTGCTGTTCATCGACGAGGCGTACGCCCTGTCGCCCGAGGACGCCGGGCGTGACTTCGGCAAGGAGGCCATCGACACGCTGGTGAAGCTGATGGAGGACCACCGGGAGTCGGTCGTGGTGATCGTCGCCGGCTACACCGCCGAGATGGAGCGGTTCCTGTCGGTCAACCCCGGTGTGGCGTCGCGGTTCTCGCGCACCATCACCTTCGGCGACTACGGCCCCGAGGAGCTGCTGCGCATCGTGGAGCAGCAGGCGGAGGAGCACGAGTACCGGCTGGCGGCGGGCACCCCGGAGGCCCTGCTGAAGTACTTCACCGCGATCCCGAAGGGCCCCGCGTTCGGCAACGGCCGCACCGCGCGCCAGACGTTCGAGGCGATGGTGGAGCGCCATGCGAGCCGGGTCGCCCAGGTGGCCGAGCCCAGCACGGACGACCTGACCCTGCTGTTCGCGGAGGACCTGCCCGACCTGCCGTAGCGGGGCGGGTCGAGGAGCCCGCGGACCTCAGCTCGCGCCCGGCTGGCGGGGTTCAGGCAGCGGGAGCAGGCGGCCCAGCAGCAGGGCGCGTTCCTCCGCGAAGGCCGGGTCCGCCTGGTAGTCGGAGTGGCCCAGCAGGGGCGCGGGCAGCGGGTGGCGGGCCGTGCGGCCGTACTCCAGCGGGTCCTTCAGCGGCGCGCGGTCCACGGCGGGGCCACAGTCGCCGGGCAGCCGGACGGGGCCGCCGATGGGGTCGGTGAGCCGGTAGAGGTTGCGCCAGCAGTCGACGTCCCGGTGCAGGGCGCTGAGCGCGTCCGGGCCGAAGTGGGCGGGGAACCAGCGGCCGTAGAGGCGCTCCAGGGGCGAACCGTAGGTCAGCAGCCCGACGCGCGCCCGGTCCCGCGGCTCCAGTTGCCAGGCGGCGGCCGCCGCCAGCACGCTGCCCTGGGAGTGCCCGGAGATCACCAGGCGGCCGCCCGTCGCGCGCGTCCAGGTGGCCATCCGCCACGTCAGGTCGGGCACCGCGCGCTCCGCGTAGCAGGGCGGCGCGAAGGGGTGGGCGGCGCGCGGCCAGAAGGTGCCGACGTCCCAGAGGATGCCGATGGTGCGCCGCGCGGAGGGGTCCTTGTAGGCGCGGCGCCCCCAGGTGACGAAGAGCAGGAAGCCGAGGCCGACCAGCCACGAGCCGAGGGCCTGCGCGGTCTGGGCGGCGCCGTGCACGAAGGGGTACATCCCCTCGGTGGCCCCGCTGGGGGTCCGCCCGGTGGTCAGCGCCCCGGCGATGGCCCCGGCGCCCAGCAGCAGCGTGCTGACCGCGGTGACGCCCACGAGGAGCGGCGCGCGGTCGGTGAGGGGGGCCATGGCGCGGGCCCGGGCGATGGTGCCGGTGCGGCCGGGGTCGCCGTCGTCCGCGATGCCGTAGTCGCGGCGCACCTCGGCGCGTTCGGCGCGGGCGCGGCGCCAGGTCGCGCGGCCGAGCAGCGCGGCCAGCGCGAGGAGCACCAGCAGGACGAGCGGGATCACGGACGCCTGCCAGGTCAGCAGGGCGGGCGGGCCGTCCAGGGAGCTCTGGGTGCCGTCCAGCCAGTCGGCGACCCGCTGCGCCACCCCGCCGGACATCACGCCTCCGAGGGCGCAGGCGAGCATCGCGACGGCGGGCCCGCCCAGCCCGTGCAGGGCGACGCGGCCGTGGGTGGCGGGGTGCCCGTCGGGGGCGGTCGCCGCGCGCTCTCCTGGCGCTGCCGACGCCCCGGCGCCGGCCCCGGGTACGGGTGTCCCGCCCTCGGGTGCCCCGCCCGGGGCGCCGGTCGCCCGGTCGTCGCCGTCGTCGCAGCCGCTTCCGCCTTGGGGGGCCGCCGCTCCCTCCGTGGCGGCCCGGTGCAGCAGGGCCGCCACCAGGGCCAGGGCGAGCACGGTCAGGCCCTGGCCCAGGGCGAGGGCGCCGAAGGTGGTGTCGCCGGGGAGGCGGCCGGCGGCGTGCCAGCCGGGGCGGGACCAGCCGGCGTACACGGTGGTGAGGCCGAGCAGGACGAGCGTGGCGAGCGGCAGGCGCCGGACCAGGTGGGCGTCCAGGGCGCGGTCGAGGCGGTGTTCGCTGCGGCCCCGGCGGCACACCACCCACACGACGGCCGTCGCCCCGCCGACGAGCGCCGCCACCAGGCACCAGCCCAGCGCGTCGAGCAGGGGCGGCCCGCCCGGCCGGCGGTCCTCGCGGGCCGCGGCGGTGCCGACGGCCGCGGCGACGGTCAGCAGGCCGGCCGCGGTGTGGGCGGCGCGCAGCCGGGCCACCAGACGGCGGCCGTACCAGAAGCCGGGCCGGCTCAGCGCGGTCGGCCCCGGGCGGTGCTCGGCCTCCGGGGCCCGGGTCAGGGGTTCGCTGGACTCGTACGCCCGCCAGGTGCGGTGGGACAGGTACCACAGCAGGACGGTGAGGGCGGTCGGGACGAGCGCGGCGAGGGCGAGCCGGCGGCCGGGCAGGCTCCACCAGCCGCCGTGGGACAGCGCCGGGGAGAGGAAGCCCAGCCAGGTGTGGCGCTCGGCGCACGCGCGCGTGCCGGCGCACTGCCAGGCCGTCAGGTCCAGGGCGACCTCGCAGGCGGCGGCGACGAGCAGCACGGTGAGGGTGAGTCCGGCGAGGCGGACCAGCAGCCCGTACAGCCGCACCAGGCGGGTGTGCTCGTGGGCGGGCGGGCGCATCCAGTGGGCGAGGTTGACGACCATGAACGGCAGCAGGAGCAGCCACAGGGCCCGGCTGCGGTTGCCGGAGGTCAGGTTGCACCAGACGTACGCCTCCGGGACGGGCCGGTCCCGGGCGCCGCCGGGGCCGGTCTCGGCGTCGACGTCGTCGGCGCGCCGGTGGACGGCGGCCGTGTCGTCGCCGGTGATCCGCACGGTCCGCGGATCACCGAGCATCTGCTCGGGCGTGGTCCCGCCCACTCCGTGGACGAGGAGTT
Organism: Streptomyces galbus; assembly: GCF_005280195.1. Taxonomy (GTDB): domain Bacteria; phylum Actinomycetota; class Actinomycetes; order Streptomycetales; family Streptomycetaceae; genus Streptomyces; species Streptomyces galbus. The sequence continues at coordinate 275,922 of NZ_SZPR01000010.1, forward strand.
CCAGGGCCGCGCCCGGTCGGGCGGGCCGGGTGGGGCGGGCGGCCCCGTCGGAAAGGACGTCTTCCACTGCTGGCACTTCCCCCGTGACGCGCCGTCGGCATGACTCCGCGGACCCCTCAAGGATGGCGTTTCGTGCCCCGGCGTGCACGCCTCGTCACCGAATCTCCTCCGATCCGCGGACCGGGCCGCGGACCGACCGGAGCGCTCCCGGAACCGTGGGGTGACATGCCCGCGTCGGACGGGTGGTGACGCCGCCCGGGCCCTGGCGTGCGAGGATGGGACGCCCGTGGGCGTCCGTCCGGGACGGCGGGACCGGCCGGACACCGGACACCGGATCACCGGGACGCAGTCGATCGGCTTGAGGCGAAAGGACCGGAGCGTACGTGAGCGAGAATCAGAACCTCCTCGCGGAGCAGCGTCGCTCCCTGATCCTGGACGAGGTGCGGCGCCGCGGCGGCGTCCGCGTCAACGAACTGACCCGCAAGCTCGGCGTGTCGGACATGACCGTGCGCCGCGACCTCGACGCGCTCGCCCGGCAGGGCGTGCTGGAGAAGGTGCACGGCGGCGCGGTGCCGGTCGTGGAGGCGAGCACCCACGAGCCCGGCTTCGAGGCCAAGTCGGGTCTGGAACAGACCGCCAAGGAGGACATCGCGCGGGCGGCGGCCGGTCTGGTGACGCCGGGCAGCGCGATCGCGCTGTCGGGCGGTACGACGACGTTCGCGCTGGCGCACCACCTGCTGGACGTGCCCGACCTGACCGTGGTGACGAACTCGGTACGCGTGGCCGACGTCTTCCACGCGGCCCAGCGCACCTCGGGGCCCCGGCAGGGCGCGGCCACGGTCGTGCTGACCGGCGGGGTGCGCACCCCGTCCGACTCGCTGGTGGGCCCGGTGGCCGACCAGGCCATCGCCACGCTCCACTTCGACCTGCTGTTTCTCGGGGTGCACGGCATATCGCCGCAGGCCGGGCTGTCCACGCCGAACCTCGCCGAGGCCGAGACCAACCGGCGGCTGGTGCACTCGGCGCGCCGCGTGGTGGTGGTCGCCGACCACACCAAGTGGGGTGTGGTGGGGCTCAGTTCGTTCGCGACGCTGGAGCAGGTCGACACGCTGGTGACGGACGCGGGGCTGCCGGCCGACGCCCGCGCGGAGATCTCCGACCACCTGCGGGAGCTGGTGGTGGCCGGCGACTCCGTCCCGGCCACGGACGACTGACGGAGCGTCGGGCGTGGTGCCGGCCGGTCCTCAGTCCGGCCACACCCCCGTCGCCAGCAGCGACTCGATCGCCGCGCTGTACGGGGCGATGTCCAGGCCCTGTTCGGCGAGCCAGGCGTCGGAGTAGTACTTGTCGAGGTAGCGGTCGCCCGGGTCGCACAGCAGGGTGACGACGCTGCCGCGCCGTCCCGCGGCGACCATCTCGGCGACGATCTTCAGCGCGCTCCACAGGCCGGTCCCGGTCGAGCCGCCGGCGCGGCGCCCGATGGCGCGGTCCAGGGCCCGGACGGCGGCGACGCTGGCCGCGTCGGGCACTTTCATCATCCGGTCCACGGCGCCGGGCACGAAACTCGGCTCCATGCGGGGCCGGCCGATGCCCTCGATGCGCGAACCGCAGTCGCAGGTGACGTCCGGATCGCCGGTGGTCCAGCCCTCGAAGAAGCAGGAGTTCTCGGGGTCGGCGACACAGATGCGGGTGTCGTGCTGCATGTAGTGGACGTAGCGGGCGATCGTCGCGGAGGTGCCGCCGGTGCCGGCGGTGGCCACGATCCAGGCGGGTTCCGGGAACCGCTCGAACTGCAGTTGGCGGAAGATGGATTCGGCGATGTTGTTGTTGCCGCGCCAGTCCGTGGCCCGTTCCGCGTAGGTGAACTGGTCCATGTAGTGGCCGCCGGTGTCCGCCGCGAGGCGGGCGGACTCCTCGTACATCGTGCGGGGGTCGTCCACGAAGTGGCACCGTCCGCCGTGGAACTCGATCAGGCGGATCTTCTCGGCGCTGGTCGTGCGGGGCATCACGGCGACGAACGGCACGCCGATCAGTTTCGCGAAGTACGCCTCCGAGACGGCCGTGGACCCGCTGGACGCCTCGATCACCGGACGGTCCGGCCGGATCCAGCCATTGCACAGGCCGTACAGGAACAGGGACCGGGCGAGGCGGTGCTTGAGGCTGCCGGTGGGGTGGGTCGACTCGTCCTTGAGGTAGAGGTCGATGCCCCACGCCTCGGGGAGCGGGAAACGCAACAGGTGTGTGTCGGCCGAGCGGTTGGCGTCCGCCTGGACCTTGCGGACGGCTTCTTTCAGCCAGTCGCGGTAGCCGCCGTCGGTGCGGTCGACGTCGAGGGTGTCGAGGGTCGCGCCGGTCCTGGTCTGCTGGGTGGTGCTCACGTCGGGGCTCCTTACGCCGGTCGCCGACCGCGCCCCGGGCGTGGCCGACACACCGATCATAGACACCGTCCGCACGCTTCTCACCTGCATAAACAGCTCTTTGAGAGCATCAAAGGAGCGCCTGGGGCGGGCATCCGGACAGGTGTGCGGCGGCCCGGGGGGCGCATTCGCGCGAGTGCTCCGGCAGGTCGGCGGCGGGGCCCCACGCACCCTGGTGCTCACCGCGCGGGGCGGGCAGACTGCACCGGACGGGGGCCTCAGGGATCACGACAGGAGCCGGTTTCCGACGCACCGGGCGACGCACCGCGCGACGCTTCACGGCACCGCCGCGGGACGCACCACGCCGTCACTGCGGAACGCACCGTGGCACCACCGCGGGACGCGTCGCGGGCGCACGGACCGGCACGGCCACGCATGAAGGGGCGGGCAAGGCATGGCGGAGCCGGAGTTCACGGCCACCGGGGTGCGGATCGGGCGCGGACTGCGCTCGCTCACCCGGGCCGGGCAGGTCCGGATCAGCGGCGGCAGGCTCGAGTTGCTCACCAGCTACGGCAGTGAGATCGACAGCGCACCCGTGCAGGCGGTGCGCGCGTCCAGGCCCCGGTTCGCGTCCGGGGGCCGGGCGCTGGCGGACCTCAACGGTCACCGGTACCTGCTGACCCTGCGGGCGCACGACCCGGCTCCCGGCGAGCCGGGGCCACCGGCGGCGGGCCGGTTCATCGAGGCCGTGCGCCGGGCCGCGGGACGTGGTGGCTGAGGCAGGACCGGGGGGCCGGCGCCCGCCGGCCGCGCGACGACCGCGAGTTGCGCACGTCCACCCCTTGCGTCACGCTGTTCTCACGTCACTCTGGGTTTACCGGCGATAACGCTGCGAACCAGCCCGCCGGCCACGACAGCAGGCGGCCGCCCCGTGCAGGCGCACTGCTGGATCGATCCGAACTCCGTGTTCTTCCGGACCTCACGTCGGGGAGTCGCAGCCGTGATCAGCAACCCAAGCAGGCACTGCACGGTGGAGCTCCAAGCCCTGCCGTCGCGGATCGGCCAGGTCCGCAGAATCGTATCCGCGCAGTTGCGCTACTGGCATCTGGACGCCCTGATAGACCGCGCCGCACTCGGTGTGACCGAGCTGCTGACGAACGTCCACCTGCATGCGCAACCCGACAAGACGTGCACCGTGGAGCTGGAGCTGCTGCTCGACCGGCTCACTGTCTCGGTGCACGACCACGACCCGACGCTCCCGGTCATGGAGGTCGCCGACCGGCTCGCCACCGGCGGACGCGGCCTGGCACTGGTGGCCGCGGTCAGCGAGAGCTGGGGCGCGCGCCCGGACGGGGACACCGGCAAGGTCGTCTGGTTCACGCTGCCCGCGCTCGACGCGGCGGGCGCGCTGCCGGCGACGCCGATCCGCCACCCGGTGGCGGAGAAGGTCCCGCTGCGCTTCGCGGAGGTCGAGGTCGACCCGGTCGTCGACCCGATCGACGTCCGCAGGCCCGCCCATGCTCCCGCCCGGTCCGCCGTTGTCGGCTGACCGGGCGGTGAGACCCCCGCCGGAGCGCCGGGCGCGCCCGGACCACTCGCTGCCCTCGGTGGGGCCGCCTCCGGGTGGAGCGCCTCCTGGGAGGGTGCACGCCGGCGTACGCCCGGTTCCTGGCTGACGTTCACCCCCGCATCCATGCCCGCGCCCCGGCGCGTGCGTCACTCCGTGGCGACCGCCCGCAGGACGTCCAGCCGGGCTGCCCGGCGGGCCGGGCGCAGGCCCGCGAGGGCGCCGGCCGCGAGGCCCACCAGGGCCACGACCGCGAGCTGCCCGGGCGGCACGGCGAAGGCGAACGCGGTGTCGCTCGTGCCGTCGGACGCCTCCACCAGCACCCAGCCCAGGAAGGCGCCGAGGGCGAGACCGCCCGCCGTGCCGAACGCGGCGACCAGGACGGACTCCCAGCGGACCATGGCCCGCAGCTGGGCGCGGGTCTGGCCGACCGCCCGCAGCAGCCCGAGTTCCCGGGTGCGTTCGTGGACCGCCAGGGTCAGCGTGTTGGCGATGCCGAGCAGGGCGATGAGCACCGCGAGGGCGAGCAGGGCGTAGACCAGGGTGAGCATCATGTCGATGCCGCCGGCGGAGGACTCGGCGTACTCGTCGCGGGTCTGCACCTCGGGGTTGCCGTACCGGTCGGCGACCTTCTCGACGGCCGCCTTGCCGTCGGCGGTGCGCACGCCGTCGCGGAAGGACACGGCGACGAGCGTGTCGGCGTCCTGGGTGCGGTGCGGGGCCCAGGCGGCACGGGTGATGACGTAGTCGCCGGCGAGTTCGGAGCGTCCGTAGACCGCGCGGACGGTGAACGGCTCGCGCGTGCCGTCGGTGAACGCCAGCCGTGCGGTGTCGCCGAGCTGCAGGTGCAGGCGGTCGGCCTCCGTGCGCGTGACGGCGAGGCCGTCGGTGCCCAGCCGGCCGAGGGAGCCGTCGACCGTGCCGAGGTCGAAGGTGCGCTCCAGGGCGAGCGGGTCGGTGACGGTCAGGGCCCGTCCGCGGCCGTTCACCTCGGCGACGCCCCGGCCCAGTCCGACGGCCGTGTCCACCTCGGGCAGCGCGGCGATCGCGGGGGCGAGCCGGGGGCTGAGCCCGCTGCCGCCCGCGCCGAAGGACGGGGTGCTGACGGCGACGTCGCCCGCGAAGGACCGCGCCACGGTCTGGTCCATGGTGGCCTTGAGCGAGGCCCCGAACACCGTGAACAGCGCGACCACGGCGACACCGATCATGAGGGCGCTCGCGGTGGCGGCGGTCCGCCGGGGGCTGCGCAGGGCGTTGCGCCGGGCGAGGGCGCCGGTGACGCCGCGCAGCCGGTCCAGGGGCGCGCCGAGGACGCGGACGGCGGTGCCGGAGGCGACCGGGCCGAGGATGACGAACGCGACCAGGCCAGGGCGGCGCCGGTGCCGGCCAGCCAGACCGACGGGGACACCAGGACGCCGGTGAGGGTGGTGGCCACGGCGAGGCCGGCCAGCGCGAGGCCGGTGACCGCGCGTGTCCGGGAGGCGGCGGAGGAGTCCACGGCCGTGTCGCGCAGGGCGGCCAGCGGCGCGGTGCGGCCGGCCCGCACGGCGGGCAGCAGGGCGGAGCCGAGGCAGACCAGGACGCCGACGGCGAGCGGCAGGGTCAGGGACAGGGCCGTGACGACCAGGTCACCGCCGGGGAACGGGAAGCCGATCGCCGGGAACAGCGCCTGGAGGCCGGCCGCGATGCCCACGCCGCCCGCGAGGCCGGCGGCGGAGGCGGTCACGGCGACGGCGCTGGCCTCCACGAGGGTGGCCGCGGTGACCTGGCGGCGGGAGGCGCCGAGGGCGCGCAACAGGGCGTTCTCACGGGTGCGTTGGGCGACGACGATCGCGAAGGTGTTGTGGATGGAGAACGTCGCGACCAGCAGGGCGACCCCGGAGAACACCAGCAGGAAGGTGGTGAACAGGGTCAGGAACCGGCTGGAGACCATGTCGGTGTTCTCCTGGGCCGACTCCTGGCCGGTGATCGCTTCGACGCCCCGGGGCAGGGCCGGGGCCAGCCGGTCGACCAGTTCCTGTTGTCCGATGCCCGGGGCTGCGCGCACCAGGATGCTCGCCGCCTCGCCCGGCCGGGCGGTGAGGTACTTCTCGGCGTCGGCCCGGGTCATGCCGGTGAAGGTCACCTGGCCCATGCCGTCCTCGCCGCCGAAGGTCGCGAGCCCTACGACGGTCACGCGCACCGGGTCGGGGGTGCGCAGGACGGTGCTGTCACCGAGGCGCAGCCCGCCCTTCTCGGCGGCGCCCCGGTTGACGACGACCTCGCCGGGGCGCTCGGGGGCGCGGCCCTCGGCGAGCCGGTAGGGGTTGAGCCGCGGGTCGGTGATCCAGTTGCCGGCGAGGGTGGGCGGGCCCTGGCCGCCGACGGGTCTGCCGTCGCTGCCGACGAGCTGGCCGGCGCCCTGGATGTCGGGCACCGCGGCGGCGACCCCCGGGACCCGGGCGAGCGTGGCCGCCAGGCCGGTGTCGACGGGGCGGCGCGCGCCCTGGCCCTCGCCGGGGGTGGTGATGGTGTCGGCGCCGCGGACGACGGCGTCGGTGCCGGCGGTCGCGTCGCCGAACATCGTGTCGAAGCCGGCCCGCAGGGTGTCGCCCATGACGAGGGTGCCGGCGAGGAAGGACACGCCCAGGAACACGGCGAGGAAGGTGCCGGCGAAGCGGCGGCGGTGCGCGCGCAGGGAGGACAGGCTGAGCCGGACGGAGGTGGTCATGACGGCACCTCGAAGGCCTTCATGCGGTCGAGCACGCGGTCGGCGGTCGGGGACGCCATGCGGTCGACGAGCCGTCCGTCGGCGAGGAAGACGACCTCGTCGGCGTGGGCGGCGGCGACCGGGTCGTGGGTGACCATGACGACCGTGCGGGCGATGTCGCGGGCGGCGCGGCCGAGCAGGCCGAGGACCTCACCGCCGGCGCGGGAGTCGAGGTTACCGGTCGGCTCGTCGGCGAAGACCACGTCGGGCCGGCCCGCGAACGCCCGTGCCACGGCGACGCGTTGCTGCTGTCCGCCGGACAGCTCCGAGGGCCGGTGGTGGAGCCGGTCGCGCAGTCCGACCACGTCGACGAGCGCGTCGATCCACTCGGGGTCGCCGCGCCGGTCGGCGAGGTCGAGCGGCAGCCGGATGTTCTCCGCGACGGTGAGCGTCGGGACCAGGTTGAACGCCTGGAACACGAAGCCGATCCGGTCGCGGCGCAGCAGGGTCAGCCGCCGGTCGTCGAGCCCGCCCAGTTCGGTGTCGCCGATGTGGGCGGAGCCCGAGGTGAGGGTGTCCAGGCCGGCGGCGCAGTGCAGCAGCGTGGACTTGCCCGACCCGGACGGCCCCATGATCGCGGTGAACCGCCCGGCCGGGAAGCCGAGCGTCACCCCGTCCAGGGCGCGGACGGCGGTGTCGCCGGCGCCGTACACCTTCACGGCGTCGGCGACCCGGGCGGCCGTGCGGGTGGTGGTCGCGGTGGTGGTCATGCCGTACCGCCCCGGCGGCCGAACTGCTCGTCGAGGACGGACAGCGGGCGCCAGTACTCGTCCTCGTCGATCTCCCCGGAGGCGAAGCGTCGGCCGAGGACGGCGAGCGGCGAGTCGCCGGCCGGGCGTGCCGTGCCGGCCGGGCCCCAGGGGCCGCGCCGGCCGCGTCCGGCGGTGCGGCGCAGCAGGGTGACGGCGCCGACGACGACGGCCGCCCAGATCAGCGGGAAGAACAGGATCCACGGGCCGGGGCCGCCGTCCCACTGTGCGAGGGTCTGCATCTCGGTCATCTCCTTGGTCGTCTGGGGCCGGTTGTCCGCGACCGGTTGTCCGCGACCGGTTGTCCGCGACCACTCGAGACTCGCGCGGGAAGGGGGTGCGGGTCGTCGTACGGCCAGCGGCAGTGCGCGTACCTCCCGGGGAGTAGGCGGACGTCCGGCGGCTGCTCCGGGGGCCGGGCGCGGGTCCCTGCCTCGACTTCTGTACCTACTGGTATGTACAGTGCGCTCGTGAGCACCGCCGAGCGACTGATCGAGTCCACCCGGGACCTGCTGTGGGAACGCGGATACGTGGGCACCAGCCCCAAGGCGATCCTGGAGCGGGCGGGCGCCGGGCAGGGCAGCATGTACCACCACTTCCAAGGCAAGGCCGACCTGGCGCTGGCCGCGATCCGGCGCACCGCCGAGGAGTTGCGGGCCGCCGCGGACGCCGTGCTCGACGGGCCGGGCACGCCCTACGACCGCATCGCGGCGTATCTGCGGCGCGAGCGCGAGGTGTTGCGGGGCTGTCCGGTCGGGCGGCTGACGATGGACCCGGAGGTGATCGCGAGCGACGCGCTCCGCGCGCCCGTGGAGGAGACGATCGGCTGGCTGCGCGGCCGGCTCGCCGGCGTCGTCGACGAAGGCCGCCGACTGGGCCAGTTCCCGGCCGGGTCGGACCCGGACGAGATCGCCGCGACGGTCGTCGCCACCGTGCAGGGCGGCTACGTCCTGGCCCGCGCCTCGGGCTCGCCGGACGCCTTCGACGCCGGGGTGCGCGGACTGCTCGCCCTGCTGGCCCCCCGTACGCCCGCGGCGCCCGCCGCCGACTGAGGAGAGGGAACCGCATGCACGCGATGCAGTACGAGATCACGCTGCCCGCCGACTACGACATGGACGTGATCCGCGACCGGGTGGCCCGCCGCGGGCACCTCCTCGACGCCTGGGACGGCCTCGGGCTCAAGGCGTACCTGATCCGCGAGCGCGGCACGTACGGCTCGCCCGTCCACCAGTACGCGCCGTTCTACCTGTGGAACACCACGGAGGGCATGAACGCGTTCCTGTGGGGCCCCGGTTTCCGGGGGCTGAGCGACGACTTCGGGCGTCCGGTGGTACGGCAGTGGTCGGGGCTGGCGTACGAGCAGGGTGCGGCGGGCGGGTCGGCCGGTGCGGGCGCGCGGTTCGCGCTGCGGCGGCGGCAACCGGTGCCGGACGGGGCGGCGTTGGGTGACCTCATGGGCGAGGTGGTCGCCGGGACCGGGCGGCTGGCGCGGGAGGACGGCGCGGTGCTCGCGGCGGCTGCCGTCGACACCGCCCGCTGGGAGGTCGTGCACTTCTCGCTGTGGGAGCACGACGCGCCGAAGGCCGAGGGCGAGCTGTTCCGGGTGCTGCACCTGTCGGCGCCGGGCCTGGCCGCGCTCCCCCGCGGCCGCCAGTGGTGAGGGGCGGCGGGCCCGCGTCCTGACGCTCAGGCGGAGGGCAGCGCGCCCAGCGGGTCGTCGAGGACCGGCTGCCACGCCAACTCCGCCGCTCCAACGAGGCTGTTGTGGTCGAGGGAACAGGCGAGGATCGGCACCCCGCCGCTGCGGCCCCACAGGCTGCGGTCGGCGACGACGGCGCGCAGCCGGTCCGGGTCGGCGTCCAGCAGGGTGCGGTGCAGTCCGCCGAGGATGATCCGGTCGGGGTTGAGGATGTTCACCAGGCCGGCGAGGCCGAGGCCGAGCCGGTCGATGAGGATCTCGGCGGCGGTGCGCACGACCGGGTCGGCGTACTCCTCGCGGACGAGTTGCTCGGCCTGCTTCAGCAGCGAGCCCTCGGGGCCGGGCTCGCGCCCGGCGGTGGTGAGCAGGGCCAGCGGGTCGGCCTCGACGTCCAGGCAGCCGCGGCTGCCGCAGTGGCAGGGGCGGCCCTCGGGGTTGACGGTGAGGTGGCCGACCTCCAGGGCCAGACCCGAACTGCCCGTGTGCAGACGGCCGTCGAGCACCAGGGCACCGCCGACGCCCCGGTGGCCGGTGGCCACGCACAGCAGGTCGCGGGCGCCGCGTCCGGCGCCGTGCCGGTGCTCGGCGAGGGCGGCGAGGTTGACGTCGTTGCCGGCGAAGGCGGGCCCGGTGACACCCGCCGCGCGCACCCGCTCGGTGAAGATCTCGCGGACCGGCGCGCCCACCGGCCAGGCCAGGTGCAGCGGGTTGAGGGCGAGGCCCTCGGGTTCGGCGACCGCCGACGGCACGGCGAGACCGGCGCCCACGCACCGGCGGCCGGTGGTGCGCAGCAGCTCGGCCCCGGCCTCCACGACCGTGCCGATGATCTTGCCGGGGTCGGCGTCGACGGTCTCACAGCTCGGCGTGGTGGCGACGATCCGGCCGCCGAGGCCGACCAGCGCGGCCCGGAACCCGTCCGCGTGGACCTGCGCGGCCAGCACGACGGGGCCGTCCTCGGCGACGCCGAGCCGGTGCGAGGGCCGGCCCTGGGAGCCCGCGGCGGCGCCGGGGCGCGCGTCCACCCGGATCAGGCCGAGCGCCTCCAGTTCGGCGGCGACCGCGCCGGCCGTGGCACGCGTGACGCCCAGTTCGGCGGTGAGGACGGCCCGGGTGGGCGCGCGCCCGGTGTGCACGAGCTCCAGCGCGGGTCCGAGGGCACCGCGCCCCCGGTCGAGCCGCGCCCTGGAGGTGGTTCCTTCCCCCGCCGGCCGGGGATCCGCCTTGCCGCTCATGAAGGCGAGTCTCCCATGATCCGTTCTGTGCCGTCGCCGCCGGTGAGCCCGCTCACGCGCAGCGTGACGTTCAGCCGCCCGGTCAGTCCGAGCCACGGCGGGGCCGAGCCCGGCCGCACCTTGGGCACGCCGTGGTACGCGAGGCGCGCGGGCCCGCCGAACACGAACAGGTCGCCGCTGCGCAGCTCGACGTCGGTGTACGGCCGGGTCCGGGTGGCGGTGTTGCCGAAGCGGAACACGCAGGTGTCGCCGAGGCTCAGCGAGACCACGGGGGCCGGGGACCGCTCGTCGGCGTCCCGGTGCATGCCCATGCGCGCGTCGCCGTCGTAGAAGTTGATCAGCGCGATGTCGTACGGCGCCGGGTCGGCGGCCCCCGGTCCGAGCGCGTCGGCGACGGCGCGGCGGCCCAGCTCGCCGAGCCAGGCGGGGAACGGCTTGACCGGGGAGCCGTCGCCGTCGACGACCGTGCGGGCGTAGGCGTACGGGTACCAGTGCCAGCCCAGGCAGACCTGGCGGGCCGTCATGGTCCCGCCGCCGGGGGTGCGCACGGTGCGCAGGCCGGCCGGCGGGCGGGCCCAGTCGCGGCAGGCCGCCAGCAGTGCGCACTGCGCTGCCTGGTCCAGCCAGCCCGGCACGTGCACGGCACCGGGAGCGATCTCGGCCCGCTCCCGCGGAAACAGCTCGGCGTCCATGCACCCCATCCTGCCCCACCGTGCCTGAGCTGCGGTTCCGCTAGCCTGGGCCCGGTGAACGACCGTATGACGACGCCCTGGGGCGAGCTCGAGCTGGCCCGTTTCCCCGAGGACCCGCGGGACCGGCTGCGCGCCTGGGACGCCTCCGACGCGTACCTGCTGCGGCACCTCGCCGAGCGGGAGGCGCGCGGGCTGCCGCCGGCCGGCACGGTCGTGGTGCTCGGTGACCGCTGGGGCGCCCTGGTCACGGCGCTCGCGGCGCGGGCCGCCGGCCCGTGCGTCCAGATCACCGACTCCCACCTGGGGCAGGAGGCGACCCGCGCCAACCTCGCCCGCAACGGGGTGGCGGCGGACGCCGTGCGGCTGCTCACCACCCAGGACCCCCCGCCGGAGCGGATCGACGTCCTGCTGGTGCGGGTGCCCAAGAGCCTCGCGCTCCTGGAGGACCAGTTGCTGCGGCTCGCGCCGTCGCTGCACGCGGACACGCTGGTCGTCGGCACGGGCATGGTCAAGGAGATCCACACCTCCACGCTGGACCTGTTCGAGACCGTCCTCGGCCCGACCCACACCTCGCTCGCCGAGCAGAAGGCCCGGCTGATCTTCAGCGCCCCGGACCCGGAGCGGCCCCGGCCGGCCAATCCGTGGCCGCACACCTACGCCCTCCCGGAGGGCCTCGGCGTGCTGTCCGGGCGGCCGGTGGTCAACCACGCCGGGGTGTTCTGCGCCGACCGCCTCGACATCGGCACCCGCTTCTTCCTGGGGCACCTGCCCGACACGCGGGGCGGGCGGCGCGTGGTCGACCTGGGCTGCGGCAACGGCGTGGTCGGTACGGCGGTGGCGCTGGCCGACCCCGGGGCGCAGGTGCTGTTCACCGACGAGTCGTTCCAGGCGGTGGCGTCGGCGGAGGCCACGTACAAGGCGAACGGGCTGCCGGGGCACGCCGAGTTCCGGGTCGGGGACGGACTCGCCGGGGTGCCCGCCGGCAGTGTGGACGTCGTGCTGAACAACCCGCCGTTCCACTCCCACCAGGCGACCACGGACGCGACGGCGTGGCGGATGTTCACGGGGGCGCGGCGCGCGCTGCGCCCGGGCGGGGAGCTGTGGGTGGTCGGCAACCGGCACCTGGGTTACCACGTGAAGCTGCGCCGGCTGTTCGGGAACAGCGAAGTGGTCGCGGGCAACCCGAAGTTCGTGGTGCTCAGGGCGGTCAAGCGCGGCTGAACCCCGTGAGGATCCTGGTCACTTCGCGGGTCATGTCCGCGCGTCCGGCCGTGAGGTAGGCGCGGCAGTCGACCGCCTCGGGGTGGGCGGCCAGGTGCCGGCGGACCGCCCCGGTCAGGGCCTGGTTGAGGGCGGTGCCGACGTTCACCTTGGCGATGCCGCGGGCGACGGCGGCGGCCAGCTCGTCCTCCCGGACGCCGGAGGAGCCGTGCAGCACGAGCGGCACGTCGAGGGCCGCGTCCAGGCGGGCGATCAGGTCGTGGTCGAGGGTGGCGGTGCGGGCCGTCATGGCGTGCGCGCTGCCCACCGCGACAGCCAGGGCGTCGATGCCGGAGTCCGTGACGAACGCGCGGGCCTCGCCCGGGTTGGTGCGGGCGCCGGGGGCGTGGGGGTCGCGCGGGGGTTCGCCGTCCTTGCCGCCGATCTCACCCAGCTCCGCCTCGATCCACAGCCCTTGCGAGTGCGCCCAGTCGGCGGCGGCGCGGGTGGCGGCGAGGTTGTCCGCGTAGGGCAGGCGCGAGGCGTCGTACATCACCGAGCTGAATCCGGCGCCGGGCGCCTGTCGCAGCAGGTGGTCGCTGCGGACGTGGTCGAGGTGCAGGGCGGCGGGCACGGTGGCGCGTTCGGCGGCGGCGGCCGCGGCGCGGGCGAGCGGCAGGACGTGGCCCTGGCGGAACCGGACGGCGTTCTCACTGACCTGGAGGACGACGGGGGCACCGACAGCCTCGGCGCCGGCGAGCACGGCCTCCACGTGTTCCAGGGTGACGACGTTGAAGGCGACGACGGCCGAGCGGGCCCGGTCGGCGCGGGTGACGAGGTCACCGGTGGTGGTGAGGGGCACGGCGTCTCCTCGCTGTGGTGCGTCGGCGTTCTCGAGCGGGCGTCCGGGGGGTGCCGGGAGTCCTGCGGGGGCGTCCGGCGGCACGGGGACGGTCGGCTGCGCCGGGCGTCCGGCTGCCGCGGGGTGCGTCAGGGGGCGAGGATCACCGAGCGGGTGAGGTGGCGGGGGCGGTCCGGGTCCAGGCCGCGGGCGGCGGCGACCGCGACGGCGAGCCGCTGGGCGAGGACGAGTTCGGCGAGCGGGTCGAGCCGGCCCGGCACCCACGACGCGCCGGTGGCGCGGACCTGTTCGGCCAGTCCGTCGGGCGCCTCGCCGAACATCCAGGTCGCCGTGCCGGCCGTGGTGACGCTGATGGGGCCGTGCCGGTACTCCATCGCCGGGTACGCCTCCGCCCAGGACAGCGACGCCTCCCGCATCTTCAGCGCGGCCTCGCGGGCCAGGCCCACGGTCCAGCCGCGCCCGAGGAAGGTGAACTGCCCGCAGCCCACCAGCCCTTCGGGCAGCTCGGCCTCCAGCGCGGTGCGGGCGTCGGCGACCACGGCGTCGGTGTGCAGGCCCAGGTGGGCGCGCAGCAGGGTGAGGGCGGTGGTCGCGAACCGGGTCTGCACCACGGAGCGTTCGTCGGCGTCATCGAGCACCACGAGGTCGTCGGAGGCCGTCCCGACGGGGGTGTCCGGGTCCGCGGTGATCGCGGTCGTACGGGTGTGTCCGCGCAGGCGGGCCAGCAGGTCCAGCACCTCGGTGGTGGTGCCGGAGCGGGTGAGGGCGACGACCCGGTCGTAGCGGCGGCCGTGCGGGAACTCCGAGGCCGGGAACGCGTCGGTCTCCCCGGCGCCGCTGGTCTCGCGCAGGGCCGCCGCGGCCTGGCCCATGAAGTACGAGGTGCCGCAGCCGACGAACGCCACCCGCTCCCCCGGTGCGGGCAACGCCGCCGCGTGCTCGGCGACCCGGGCGGCGGCCCGGGTCCAGCAGGCGGGCTGGTCGCGCAGTTCGTCCTCGACGTGGGTCATGCCGTACCCCTCCCGAGCGATGATTGTTCCTGCACGGTAGTGCCACCTTTCGCGCAACTTCAAGCATGGGGACGGGATGCGGATGCGTTAGGGTCACCGGAAGTGACCGGGGAACGGAGGCCGGATGTCGCGGGACGCCCGCTGGAAGGCGCTGCTGGAGCTGCTCGTGGAGCGCGGCCGGCTGGACGTCGAGGAGGCGGCCGCCGAGCTGGAGGTGTCGGCGGCGACCATCCGGCGCGACCTGGACGGGCTCGCGGAGCAGCAGATGCTGGTGCGCACCCGGGGCGGCGCGGTGGTCCACGGGGTGTCGTACGAACTGCCGTTGCGCTACAAGACGGCCCGGCACGCCTCGGAGAAGCAGCGCATCGCGCGGGCGGTCGCCGATCTGGTCGCGCCGGGCGAGGCGGTCGGGCTGACCGGCGGTACGACCACCACGGAGGTGGCCCGTGCCCTGGCCGTGCGCGCGGACCTCGCCACCGGCTCACCGGCCCTGACGATCGTGACCAACGCGCTCAACATCGCCAACGAGCTGGCGGTGCGCCCCCAGTTCAAGATCGTGGTGACGGGCGGGGTGGCGCGGGCGCAGTCCTACGAACTCGTCGGGCCGCTGGCCGACGGGGTGTTGGGGCGCATCACGCTGGACGTGGCGGTGCTCGGGGTGGGGGCCTTCGACGTCGCGCACGGTGCCGCCGCCCATGACGAGGCGGAGGCGGCGGTCAACCGGATGCTGTGCGAACGGGCCGAACGCGTCGTGGTCGCCGCCGACTCCAGCAAGCTCGGCCGCCGGGCCTTCGCCGGCATCTGCGCGACTGCGGCGGTGGGCACGCTGGTCACGGACACGACGGCCGACGCGGAGACGGTACGCCGGTTCGAGGCGGCGGGCGTACGCGTGATCGTGGTCTGAACGGACCGGGCGGCCGCCCGCCCGGCGCATGCGCCTCGCTCCACGGGGCCGGCCGCCGACCCGGGCGTGCGCCCCCGCTCCCCACGGGCCGGCGCCCGAGTGGGGCGGGCGCCGGCCCTGCGGCGAAGAGTTCTCGGCCGCGCCCAAGGTGTGCCCGACGCGGCACCGGGGTTAACCGCGGCCGTCACGGGGCAGCACGGGGGCGACGCGAGACCCTCCGTAGGGGGAAGTGCGGGCCGGAGCCCCTCAGTCGCCCGGGTGCGCCAGGGCGATGTCGTGACCGTCCATGTCGCCCCCGACGTCGATCCCCGCCGCCTGGGGCGGGTAGCCGGTGGCGATGACCGTGTAGGCGCCCGTGTCGAGGTCGGAGAAGGCGTAGGCCCCGTCCGGGCCGGTGGTCGTCGTGGCGACGACGTTGCCGGCGGCGTCGACCAGGGTGACCCGGGCGTCGCCCAGCGGGCCGCCCGCCGCGTGCACCGTGCCCCGCACCTGCGCGCCCGGCCGCAGTTCCACGTCGGCGCGGGTGGTCCCGCTATCCGCCATCTCGACGGGCAGGGCCAGCGGGCGGTGCTTGGGCGAACTGACCGCCAGGGTCACCGGTCCCGGGACCAGGTCGGTGAACGCGTACGCGCCGAGCCCGTCGGTGCGGGTCGTGGCCAGGACGTCGCCGCGCACGTCCGTCACGACGACGACCGCCCCGGCGACCGGTACCCCGCCGTCCGCGGAGCGCACGGTCCCGGCCAGCCCGCAGGTGCTGCCGAGCAGCACGTCGTGCGTCGCCGGGTCCGCGCCCACCACGATCGTGGTCGCCTGGGGCTGGTGTCCCTCGGCGGCGGCGATGAGGACGTACGTCCCCTCCCCCGGCGCCTCGACGGTGTACGCGCCCCGGGCGTCGGCGACCGCGCGGTCCACCTGGCGTCCGCCGAGCGAGATCAGGGTGACGGCGGCCCCGGCGACCGGGGAGTTCCCGGCGCCGCGCACGTGTCCGCGCACCGGGTGCCCGCCGGCCCGGCCGCCCTCGGCCAGCCCGGGCACCGTGGCGACCAGTTCCGCGACGGCGCGGGCCAGCGGCACCGCGACCGCGGACCCGACCGTCCGCTCCGGCGGTTCCGTCCCCGGTGCCGGGTCGGCCCTCGGTCCGTCGATCCCCACTGCGCTCCTCGCCTTCTCGTCCGTCCGCGCCGTGTCCGTCGGTGGTGCGCCTGCCACGGCCGGCGCCGCGGTGGGGGACACCGCGGCTTCCCTCGCCCCGCCCGTCGCCGCCCTCCCCCGGCCCGGGAGGAACGCGGCGACCACCAGGGCCAGCACAGCCGCTCCCGAGCCGATCGCCATGACCGTCCTGAAGCCGTCCCGCGAGGGCAGCGCCAGCGAGCCGAAGGGCGTGGTCATCCGCGCCAGGACCACGCCGGCGACAGCACTGGCCACCGCGGTGCCGATGGACCGCATCAGGGTGTTGAGGCTGTTGGCCGCGGCCGTCTCCGAGGCGTCCACCGCGCCCATGATCAGCGCGGGCATCGCACCGTAGGCGAACCCGATGCCGGCGCCGATCACGCAGGAGACCAGGACCAGGTGCCAGACCTCGGCCATCAGGACGACGGCGAGCGCGTACCCGGCGGCGACCACGACCGCCCCGGTCATCAGGGTGACCTTGGGGCCCGCCGTCCTGGACAGGGCCGCGGAGAGGGGCGCCACGGCCATCATCACCAGGCCCGCCGGGGCCATGACCAGACCGGCGTCCAGGAGCGACCTGCCGAGGCCGTAGCCGGTAACCTCGGGAAGCTGCAGGAGCTGGGGCAGGACCAGGGACATGGCGAACATGGAGAACCCGAAGGCCGTCGACGCCAGGTTGGTCACCAGGACCTGACGTCGGGCGGTGGTGCGCAGGTCCACCAGGGGCTCGCGCACGCGCAGTTCGAGCACACCCCACAGCAGCAGCACCACGACCGCGGCGGCGAACAGACCGAGCGTCGTCGCGCTGCCCCAGCCCCAGTCGCCGCCCTTGGATATCGCGAGCAGCAGGCAGACCAGCCCGGCCGCCATGCCGAGCGCGCCGACGGCGTCGAACCGCCCACCGCCGCGCACCGCCGACTCGGGCACGACGAGCGGCACCAGTACCCCGGCGACGGCGCCGAGTGCGGCGGACGTCCAGAACAGCGCGTGCCAGTCGAGGTGATCGGCGATGAGCGCGGCGGCGGGCAGGCCGAGCGCGCCGCCGACCCCGAGCGAGGCGCTCATCAGGGCGGTGGCGGCCCCGAGCCGCTCGGCGGGCAGTTCGTCGCGCATGATGCTGATGCCGAGCGGGATCACCCCGGAGGCCAGGCCCTGCAGCGCCCGCCCGGCGATCGTCCAGGCCAGCGAGTCGCTGAGCGCGGCCGTGACCGATCCGGCGACCAGCAGCGCGATGCTGACCAGCAACATCCGTCGCTTGCCGTACATGTCGCCGAGCCGGCCCGTCACGGGGGTCGCCACCGCGGCGGCGAGCAGGGTGGCGGTGACGGCCCAGGCGGCGTCGGAGGCCGAGGCGTGCAGCAGCCGGGGCAGTTCGGGGACGATCGGGATCACCAGGGTCTGCATCAGCGCGACCACGATCCCGCCGAAGGCCAGCACGGCGACGACGAGGGGGGCGCGCCCGCCGGCGACCGGCTCCCCCGCCTCCGCGGGCCGGGGGTGCGCTGGGGACATGGCCGGCCTCCGTGGGCGGTCTCGGGCCTGCACGACGTCCCCAGAATCTAGGGCCTTTGATTGACTGGAGCAACCAGAGTTTCGGTGCGCACGACGTGAACGTTCCGTGCGGACACGGGTTGGGACGGACCCGCGAACGCCGGAAGGGGCGCCCCCGGCCCGGCGGGCGCCCCTTCCGTCCCCGGGGGTCTAGAGCGCGCGCTCCAGCCGTTCCGCGACGAGCCTCACGAACTTGCCCGGTTCCTTCGGCCGGCCGCCCTCGGCCAACACCGCGAGGCCGTGCAGCAGTTCGGCGGTGTCGACCAGGCCGGAGCGGTCCTCGCGCTCCTTGTACGCCTGGTTCAGCCCCTTCACCAGCAGGTGGTCCGGGTTGAGTTCGAGGATGCGCTTGGTCTGCGGCACCTCCTGGCCCATCGCGCGGTACATGCTCTCCAGGGCCGGCGTGAGGTCGTGGGCGTCGGAGACCACGCACGCCGGGGAGACGGTGAGCCGCGACGACAGGCGCACGTCCTTCACCTCGTCGCCGAGCTGCTCCTTCATCCAGCCGAGCAGCCCGGCGAACTCCTCGCCCTGCTTCTCGCGTTCCTCGCCGGCCGCGTCGTCGCCCTGCGCGTCCAGGTCGACCTCGCCCTTGGCGACCGAGCGCAGCCGCTTGCCCTCGAACTCGCCGACCGCGTCGACCCACACCTCGTCGACCGGGTCGGTCAGCAGCAGCACCTCGACGCCCTTGGCCCGGAACGCCTCCATGTGCGGGGAGTTCTCGATGCTCTCCCGGGACTCGCCGGTCATGTAGTAGATGTCGTCCTGGCCGTCCCGCATCCGCTCCACGTACTGCTGGAGGGTGGTCGGCTCGTCCTCCGCGTGCGTGCTGGCGAAGGTGGCCACCGCGAGGATCGCGTCGCGGTTCTCGGGGTCGCCGAGCAGGCCCTCCTTCACCACCGCGCCGAACTCACGCCAGAACGTGGCGTAGCGCTCGGCGTCCTTCGCCTTGAGGTCCTTCACGGTGGACAGGACCTTCTTGGTCAGCCGGCGCTGGATCATCCGGATGTGCCGGTCCTGCTGGAGGATCTCGCGGGAGACGTTGAGCGAGAGGTCCTGCGCGTCGACGACCCCCTTGACGAAGCGCAGGTACGGCGGCAGCAGCGCCTCGCAGTCGTCCATGATCAGGACGCGCTTGACGTAGAGCTGGAGCCCGCGCCGGTAGCCCTGGGTGAACAGGTCGTGCAGGGCGTGCTCGGGCAGGAACAGCAGCGCCTGGTACTCGAAGGTGCCCTCGGCCTGGAGCCGGACGGTCTCCAGCGGCGGGCGCCAGTCGTGGCCCACGTGCTTGTACAGCTCGTGGTACTCCTCGTCCGACACCTCGTCCCGGGAGCGCGCCCACAGCGCCTTCATCGAGTTGAGCGTCTCCGGCTCGGGGGTCTCCTCGCCCTCGCCCTGCTTCTCCGGGGTCATCCGGACGGGCCAGGTGATGAAGTCGGAGTACCGCTTGACGATCTCGCGGATCTTCCAGGGCGAGGTGTAGTCGTGGAGCTGGTTCTCGGGGTCGGCGGGCTTGAGATGCAGGGTGACGGACGTGCCCTGCGGGGCGTCGTCGACGGTCTCCAGGGTGTACGTGCCCTCGCCGCGCGACGACCAACGGGTGCCCCGGTCCTCCCCGGCCCGCCGGGTCACCAACGTCATCTCGTCGGCCACCATGAAGCCCGAGTAGAAGCCGACGCCGAACTGGCCGATCAGCCCCTCGGCGCCGGCCGCGTCCTTGGCCTCCTGGAGCTCCTTGAGGAACTGGGCGGTGCCGGAGTGGGCGATGGTGCCGATGAGCTGCCCGACCTCCTCGTACGACATCCCGATGCCGTTGTCGCGCACGGTGAGCGTACGGGCCTCGGGGTCGGTCTCGATCTCGATGTGCAGGTCGGAGGTGTCGACGTCGAGGCCGTCGTCGCGCAGGGCGGCCAGGCGCAGCTTGTCCAGCGCGTCGGAGGCGTTGGAGACGAGCTCGCGCAGGAACACATCCTTGTTCGAGTAGACCGAGTGGATCATCAGCTGGAGCAGCTGACGCGCCTCTACCTGGAACTCAAACGTTTCGGTCGGCATGGTTGGCTTCTACCTCACAGGTCCCACGGTCGCCGGATCTGGTGGGAATCACTGTAAAACACCAAGTCAGCCGGGGGCGCGGGTTGTTGCCACCCGCCGCGACGCGCCCCGGGTCCGGCGGGTGTCCCCGGCCGCCCGCTACGCCGCGAGCTGCGGGTACAGCAGGGCGAGGTCTCCGGAGAGACCGGCCTTGACCTGGCGCGTGACGTCGTCGGCCAGCACCTCGTGCGCCCCGGACTCCACCCCGTCCAGCGCGCGGGCGGCGACGTCGCGCGGGTCGGACTTCGGCGCGTCGACGTCCGCGGCCATGTCGGTGTCGACGTACCCCACGTGCAGCCCGGTCACCGCGATGCCCCGCGGGCGCAGCTCCAGGCGCAGGGAGTTGCTCTGCGACCACAGGGCCGCCTTGGAGGCGCTGTAGGGGCCCGCGACGCCCAGCCAGGAGAGCACCGAGTGGACGTTCAGCACGTGGCCGCCGCCGTTGCGCTCGATGACGGGGACGAAGGCCCGGGTGACCAGCAGCGGGCCGTAGAAGTTGGTCTCGAACGCGCGGCGCACGTCCTCCACCGGGGAGTCGAGGAACGAGCCGCCGAGCGAGACGCCGGCGTTGTTGACCAGGACGGTGACGTCCTGGGCCCGGGCGGCGGCCGCGGCGACCGAGTCGGGGTCGGTGACCTCCAGCGCCAGCGGCACGGCGTCGGGGTGGGTGACGGTGCGCGGGTCCCGGGCGGTGGCGTACACCTTGGCCGCCCCGCGGGCGAACAGCTCGTCCACGAAGGCCCGGCCGAGGCCGCGGCTGCCGCCGGTGACGAGGACGACGGCGCCCTTGATCGAGGTCATGTCAGCTCCACACGTGAGGGGATCCGGTGCCCGGAGACATCGGAAACCGATCGGTTTCCATCAAGGTAAACCGATCGGTTTCCGAACGCAAGGTTGGATTTTCAAATCGTCTGGCGGACCCTCGTCCGGGCAGCGCTCAGCGCATCCCCGCCGCGTCGAGCAGGGTGACCACCGTGGGGACCACGAGGTCCTCCAGGGTGTCCACGTGGATGCCCGCCCGGGCGGCGGCACCGTCGAAGAGGAGCATCAGCTGACGGGCCAGCAGGCCGGGGTCCGACGCGCCGCCCCGCGCGGCCTCGGCGCGGAAGAAGGCCGCCAGCTCGTCCTTGACGCGGCGCGCCACACGGCTGGCGGGATGGTCGTCGTCCTTGAGCTCGACCTGGACGGCCAGGTACGGGCAGCCCCGGTACCCGGGCAGCGTGGCCTGGGCGGCGGCGCGCTCGAAGACCGACAGCACGCGCGCGCGGGGCGGACGTCCGTCGTCGGGGTCGGGCAGCAGCCGCGCGGAGTAGTCGGCAGCGCGCCGTTCCAGGCTGGCCGCCAGCAGGTCGTCCTTGCTGTCGAACAACTGGTACAGGGAACGCTTGGACACCCCGGCGGCCTTGCACAGGGCCTCGACACCGACGGCGACACCCTCGCGGTAGACGAGGGCGGCCGTCGCGTCGAGCAGGCGGTCCCGGGAGGTCGGCTTCACCGGTGCGGTCATGCCGCGAGGGTAACGCCGTCCGCCCCGGAACGAAACCGATCGGTTTCCCGACGGCCGGAGCACTCGGCCGGCCCGGGCAGTCACGGCAGCCCGGCCAGGCCGAACCGGCCGACCCGGGCCGTCCGCCGGTCAGCTCGTCTGCATGGCCCGCTGGAAGGCGCGCATACAGGGGAAGCAGTGCCGGTCCGTCGGCTCACTCCCCGGTGGCCATTCCTGTTTCTTGTCGACGCCGCACAGGGTCGAGATCTTGTCGGTCGCGAGGACGTGCCACACCGGCTCGCCCGCGTCGTCGGAGCCACACCACATCTCGTGCACTCTCAGCTCCCTCCGGGAGACATCGAGGTCGACTCCCATCCCAGCACGGCCCCCTGGGGGACGGCTCCTCGGATCGGGCATGTGGGTGACACGCGCGGTCCCCCAGCCCACACCACCCCCCTCCGCACCAGCACGGGCAGCGGCGCGCGAAGCCCCGCACGCAGCGCCTACACAGCCACGGCGGCAGGCGATCGCCGCCCCACCCAAGCCCACACCACCACCGAGCACACCGCCGCGAGCGCGCACCACGTCGAGACGAACTCCAGGCGCCACAGCGCCCCGCACACCAGCGCACCCACCGCGACCAGGAGCCCGAGCAGCACGAGCACCCGGTCGCCGGACAGCAGGAAGGCGCCGATCGTGGCCACGAGGTAGCCGGCGACGAGGAGCGGGGGATGGGGCAGCCCCAGCACGTAGCCGACGGTGTGGCCCCGGATCTCGGCGCGCACGGTCCGGGTGGCGAGGGCGTGGGCGAGGAAGGCGGCGGTCACGGCGCCCGACGCCAGGGGGAGCAGCAGCCGACGCCGGACCCGGTCCGGGACGGCGCACCACACGGCCACCGGCACCCACACCGCGAGCAGCGGCAGGGCGATGACGGCCCAGGCGAGGGTGGCGGGGCCGGTCCCCCCGCCGGTGTGCCAGACCCGGGCCTCGACCAGCTGGTGGGCGCCGAGCAGCAGGGGCAGTGCGGCGAGCGGCAGGTCACGGGCGTGCCGGGTGCGCGCCACACAGGCCGCGCCCACGGCGGCGACGGCGGTGCCCGCCACGAGATCTGCCGTCGCACTCCAGCACATCGCCCCGCCCTCGCCTCGCGCCCGTCGGATCACGTGGGGTCCGCCGCGCCGGCCGCTCCCGCCGGACGCCCCTCCCGCTCCCCTCCCCCGTCGGCGCACCCCTCACGCCCCGTCGTCCCCTTTGTCATCCTGGGCCCCGCGCCGGCCCCGGCCCTCGGGTGCCCGACGGCCGGGCGACGAGAAGCCGCGGCCCGCCGATCAGAAGCGGCGACCCACCGGCGGGAAGCCGCGGCCCACCGGCGAAAAGGGGAGGAGGGGACCGGGCACCTTGCCCCGGTCGCGGCCCTCACCTAGCCTGATTTTGTGCCGCAAATAAACAAAACCCGATCGCACAGCGCCGTGCCGGGAAACGGCAGCCTCCTGTCCCGACTCCGCCTCGTCCTCACCGTCTTCTTCGCCCTCGACGGCTTCGTCTTCGCCGGCTGGGTCGTTCGCATCCCCGACATCAAGCAACAGACGCACGCCTCGGCCGGCGCCCTCGGCCTCGCCCTGCTGGGCGTCTCCGCCGGTGCGGTGGTGACCATGACGCTCACCGGCCGCCTGTGCCGCCGCTACGGCAGCCACCGGGTGACCGTCGTCTGCGCGGTCCTGCTCTCCCTGAGCGTCGCCCTGCCCCCGCTGACCCACTCGGCGCTCGCTCTGGGCCTGGTCCTGCTGGCCTTCGGGGCGGCGTACGGGAGCATCAACGTGGCGTTCAACAGCGCCGCCGTCGACCTCGTGGCCGCGCTGCGGCGGCCGATCATGCCGAGCTTCCACGCTGCCTTCAGCCTGGGCGGCATGGTGGGCGCGGGGCTCGGCGGCCTGGTGGCCGGGGTGCTCACCCCGACCGAGCACCTGTCCTGCCTCACGCTGGTCGGGCTGCTGGTGACCGGCCTCGCCGCGCCCACGCTGCTGCGCCACGAGCCGCCCCGCCTGCCGGACCCCGAACCCTCCCCGGGTGCGCCGTCCCGCGCGGACGGCCGCAACCGGCGGCTCGTCGTCGTCTTCGGGCTGATCGCCCTGTGCACCGCCTACGGCGAGGGCGCCATGGCGGACTGGGGCGCCCTGCACCTGAGGCAGGACCTGGGCACCTCCGCCGGGGTCGCGGCCGCCGGCTACTCGTGCTTCGCGCTGGCCATGACGCTCGGCCGGCTGACCGGGACGACCCTGCTGGAGCGGCTCGGCCGGACCCGCACCGTCGTCGCGGGCGGGACCACGGCGGCCCTCGGCATGCTCGCGGGCTCCCTCGCGCCGAGCCCGTGGGCGGCCCTGGCCGGGTACGCCGTCACCGGTCTGGGACTGGCCAACCTCTTCCCGGTCGCGGTCGAGCGGGCCGGTGCGCTCGCGGGTCCCGGCGGCGTCGCCACCGCCTCCACGCTCGGCTACGGCGGCATGCTGCTGGGCCCGCCCGCCATCGGGTTCATGGCGGAGTGGCTCTCGCTGTCGGCGGCCCTGACGAGCGTGGCGGTCCTCGCGGGGATCGCGGCGCTGATCGGGTTCGCCGTGCGCGACGCCGCACCGGGCTGACCGGCCACCCCTCTGCTTCCCGGAGGGGAGCCGGCCCGACCGGCCCCCCTCCCCCGCGGGGCGCTCGATCGTGCACACTCACCCCCATGGAGACTGCGCAGTTCATCGATGTCCTGGACCGCGAGGGCCAGTCGCTCGCCGAGGCCGCCGCCGCGGCCGGCGTCGACGCGAAGGTGCCGACGTGCCCGCAGTGGCAAGTGCGGGACCTGCTGCGGCACACCGGCATGGTGCACCGCTGGGCGACCGCGTTCGTCGTCGAGGGGCACACCGCCTACCACCCCGACGGCGGTCTGCCCGACCTCGACGGCGACGCGCTGCTGGAGTGGTTCCAGGAGGGCCACCGTGCGCTGGTCGACGCCCTGTCGGCCGCCCCGCCCGACCTCGACTGCTGGCATTTCATGCCCGCCCCCTCGCCCCTGGAGTTCTGGGCGCGGCGGCAGGCCCACGAGACGACCGTGCACCGGGTCGACGCCGAGTCGGCGCGCGGTGCGGTCGGCCCGGTCGAGCTCGCCGTCGCGGTGGACGGCATCGACGAACTCCTGCGCTCCTTCCACGCCCGCCCCAAGAGCCGGGTGCGCACCGACCGGCCGCGGGTACTGCGCATCCGGGCGACGGACACGGAGGCGACGCCGGACGCGGTGTGGACCGTACGGCTGTCGTCCGAGCCGCCCGTGGCGGAGCGCGGCGGGTCGGGAGCAGCGGCAGACTGCGAACTGACGGGCACGGCCGAGCAGTTGTACCTGTCCCTCTGGAACCGGCAGCCGTTCCCGCTGGTCACCGGGGACGCCTCGCTGGCCGAGCTGTGGCGTGAGAAGTCGGCCGTCACCTGGAACTGACGCGGCCTCAGCGGACATGACCGGGCGGGTGGTTCAGCCCGCGAGCATGCGTCCCAGCACCGCGCGCTGCACCGGCAGCACCCTGCCGTGCAGCGCGCGCCCCTTCGCCGTGAGGACGACGCGGACACCGCGCCGGTCCTCCGAGCACAGGCCGCGCTCCACCAGGCCGTCCTTCTCCAGGCGGGCGACCAGCCGGGACAGGGCGCTCTGGCTGAGGTGGACGCGCTCGGCGATCTCCTGCACCCGGTAACCGGTGGAGCCGGTGCCCTCCGCGAGCACGTCCAGCACCTCGAAGTCGCTGGCACACAGGCCGTGGTGGGTCAGGGCGCGGTCCAGCTCGCACTGGGTGCGGGCGTGCAGGGCCAGGATGTCCCGCCACTGCCGTACGAGCTCCTGCTGCTCACCCCGCGTCGCCGTCATGCGCGGCACCGTAGCAGAGAACGCGTTTCGTTGCACGTGAATTAAATGCACTTGCATTCGATGCACGCGCATGGAATGGTCGTCGCCATGACCACTCCGCTCCCCTCCCCCGCGTCCCCGGCGCCCTCCGCACCGGCGGTGCGCTGGACTCCCCGGCTGTGGGGCACCCTCCTTGTGCTCTGCGCCGCGATGTTTCTCGACGCGCTGGACGTGTCGATGGTCGGCGTCGCCCTGCCGTCCATCGCGGCCGACCTCGACCTGTCCACCTCGACGCTGCAATGGGTCGTCAGCGGCTACATCCTGGGCTACGGCGGCCTGTTGCTCCTCGGCGGCCGGACCGCCGACCTGCTGGGCCGGCGCCAGGTCTTCCTCGTCGCGCTCGGCGTCTTCGCCCTCGCCTCGCTGCTCGGCGGCCTCGTCGACTCCGGGCCGCTGCTCATCGCCAGCCGGTTCATCAAGGGCCTGAGCGCGGCGTTCACCGCGCCCGCCGGGCTGTCGATCATCACGACGACGTTCCCCGAGGGCCCCCTGCGCAACCGCGCCCTGTCGATCTACACCACCTGCGCCGCCACCGGCTTCTCCATGGGCCTGGTCCTGTCCGGCCTGCTCACCGAGGCCAGTTGGCGGCTGACGATGCTACTGCCGGCGCCCATCGCCCTGCTCGCCCTCGCGGCCGGCCTGAAGCTGCTCCCGCGCAGCGCTCGCGAACGGGACCACAACGGCTACGACGTCCCCGGCGCCGTCCTCGGCACCGCGTCGATGCTGCTGCTGGTGTACACGGTCGTCCAGGCGCCCCAGGCCGGCTGGGCCTCGGCCCGCACCCTGCTGTCCTTCCTCGCGGTGGCGGTCCTGCTGACCGTGTTCGTCCTGGTCGAGCGGCGCTCGCCCGGCCCGCTGATCCGGCTCGGCGTACTGCGCTCGGGCAGCCAGATCCGCGCCCAGCTCGGCGCGATGGCCTTCTTCGGCTCGTACGTGGGCTTCCAGTTCCTGGCCACGCTCTACATGCAGTCGCTGCTGGGCTGGTCGGCGCTGCACACCGCCCTCGCCTTCCTGCCGGCGGGCGCGCTGGTGGCGGTGTCGTCGACGAAGGTCGGCGCGGTCGTCGACCGGTTCGGCACCCCGCGGCTCATCGCGGTCGGCTTCGCGCTCATGGTCGTCGGGTACGTGCTGTTCCTGCGCGTCGACCTGGACCCGGTGTACGCGGCGGTGATCCTGCCGTCGATGCTGCTGATCGGCGCGGCCTGCGCGCTCGTGTTCCCCTCGCTCAACATCCAGGCCACCAACGGCGTCGAGGACCACGAGCAGGGCATGGTCTCCGGGCTGCTCAACACCTCCGTGCAGGTGGGCGGCGCGATCTTCCTCGCCGTGGTGACCGCGGTGATCACGGCGGGCGCGCCCGCCGACCCGACCCCGCAGGCCGTCCTGGACAGCTACCGTCCGGGCCTGACCGTGGTGGCGTGCATCGCCGCCGCCGGCTTCCTGATCACCCTGACCGGCCTGCGCACCCGCCGCACCCGGCCGTCGGTGGTGGTCGCCCAGTCCCGGACCACCCTCCGGGAGGCGGAAGCGGACCGAGTCCCGGTCCGCGACTAGGGGGACGCCTCCCCCCGGTGCCCCGGCGGGCTGCCTTGCCCGCCGGGGCACCGGGCTGTGACACTCCCCCTATGGGGTCCGAGGGGGAACGGGCGTGACAGGGCATCAGGGCCGGCGTACGCAGGCCGAGCGGGACGCGATCACCGTGGAGATCGGGTACGCGCTGGTCAGCGCGGCCTTCGCGACGGCGGTCGTGGTCGGGGCGGTCGCGGGTCCGGCGCTGCTGTTCGAGCTGCCCGCGCTCGCGGAGCGCTCGCTGAAGGGGGCCGCCGCGGTGATCGCCCCGGTGCTGTTCCTCGCGCGGGTCGTGACGGTACTGGTCCGTTTCCGGCGGGGCGCTCAGCCCAGCCAGCCGGGGCGCACCAGCCCCGACTCGTAGGCCAGGACGACCAGTTGGGCCCGGTCGCGGGCGCCCAGCTTCACCATGGTGCGGCTGACGTGAGTCTTGGCGGTGAGAGGGCTGACCACCAGCCGGCGGGCGATCTCCTCGTTGGACAGGCCGATGCCGACCAGCGCCATCACCTCCCGCTCGCGCTCGGTGAGCCCGGCCAGGGCGTCGGCCGCGGCGGGTTCCTTGGAACGGGCCGCGAACTCGGCGATGAGCCGGCGCGTCACCCCCGGCGACAGCAGCGCGTCCCCGGCGACCACCGCCCGTACGGCGCGCAGGAGTTCGTCCGGCTCGGTGTCCTTCACCAGGAACCCGGAGGCGCCCGAGCGGATCGCCTCGAAGACGTACTCGTCCAGCTCGAAGGTGGTGAGCATGACCACCCTCACCTCGGCGAGGGCCGCGTCCCCGGTGATGCGGCGGGTGGCCGCCAGTCCGTCGAGCACGGGCATGCGGATGTCCATCAGCACGACGTCGGGACGCAGTTCCCGTACCGCGCGCACGGCCTGCTCACCGTCGGCGGCCTCGCCGGCCACCTCGATGTCGGCCTGCGCGTCCAGCAGCGCCCTGAACCCGGCCCGCACGAGGGACTGGTCGTCGGCGAGCAGTACCCGGATCACTGGTCCTCCCCGGACGTCCCGGTCAGCGGCAGCACGGCCAGCACCCGGAAGCCGCCGTCCGGGCGCGGACCCGCCTCGATCGTGCCACCCAGGGCGGCGGCCCGCTCCCGCATCCCGGCGAGCCCGTTGCCGCTGCCGCCGGCCTCGGCACCGGTCGCCGGCCCGTCGTCGTCGATCCGCAGCCGCAGCGACTCCCCGGCGTCCTCGAGGCACACGCGCGCGTGCCGCGACCCGGAGTGCCGTACGACGTTGGTGAGGGCCTCCTGGACGATGCGGAACGCGGCGAGGTCCGCCCCGGGGGCCAGCCGCGGCGGCTCGCCCTCCACCCGCACCGTGAGTCCCGCGCGCGCCGCCTGCTCCACCAGTTCGGGCAGCCGGTCCAGGCCGGGCGCCGGGGCGCGCGGAGCGTCCCCGGGCGTGCGCAGGGTGTCCAGCACCTGCCGTACGTCGCCCAGCGCCTCCTTGCTCGCGGACTTGATGGTGGTGAGGGCGGTGCGGGCCTGCTCGGGGTCGGAGTCGAGGAGGGCGAGGCCGACACCGGCCTGGACGTTGATGACCGACAGGCTGTGGGCGAGGACGTCGTGCAGTTCGCGGGCGATCCGCAGCCGCTCCTCGTCGGCGCGGCGCCGGGAGGCCTGGGCGCGTTCGGCCCGTTCCCGCGCCCACTGCTCGCGCCGGGCCCGCGCCAGCTCGGACACGGCGACGATCACCACGATCCAGGTGGCGAGCACGAACTCCTGGGTGAGGGAGGCCCGGTCGTCCCCGGCGGGCGGCAGCCACCGGTACAGCCACTGCGCGACCAGCACGTGCACCGCCCACAGCGCCCCCACCGCCCACCAGGCGGCCCGGCGGTGCCCGGCGACCACGGCGGCGAAGCAGGCGACGGCGACCGGCACGAACACCGGCCCGTAGGGGTAGCCGGCGCCCAGGTAGAGGGCGACGGCCGCCGCGGTGCCGAAGACGACGGCCACCGGACGGCGCCCGCGCCACAGCAGCAGGCCGGAGGCGAGGAGCAGCAGCGCCCGGGCGAAGGGATCCAGTGCGGCCCGCTCGCCCTCCTGGGCGTGGGCGGCGAAGTTCGAGCCGAGCAGCACGAACGCGGTGATCACCAGGGTGGACGGCCAGGGCAGGCGGGGGACGCGGGGCTCGCCGTCCTCGCCGCGCCGCGCCCAGGGCGGCCCGTACCGCCACCACCGCCCGGGCCCGCCCGCGCCCGCCCGCTGTCCGTCCATGACGGCCACGCTAGACGCCCCGGACCGCGCGGCACGTCCGCCGGGCGGGGTGATCAGGCGTACTCCCGGGGAAGTACGGGCGCGAGGGCGGTGCCCCGGGCCGCGACGGCGGTGGCGGCGGGCGGACAGGGCCGACGCGGTCGCAGCGCCCGCCCCCGGGAGAGCCGCCGCGGCCACGACGCGGGCCCCGGTGCAGCGACGCGAAGGAATGAGACCCAGCCCCCTTCGAACCGCACCCCGCCCCTGGCTACGGCAGGCCCACCTGGTCGGCCAGCCGGGATGCCGCGTGGCGGAAGAACGGCTCGCGGTCCTCGACGACCCGGTGGAACTGGCCGAACAGCTCGAAGCCCACGAGTCCGTAGAGCTGCGCCCAGGCCGCGACCAGCGCGGCACCGGCCGCGGGCGGCAGGTCGGGAGCGAGGTCGGCGACCAGGCGCTCGGCCTCGGGCCGCAGGTCGGCCGGGAGCGGCAGGTCGGTGAGGCCGGGGCCCCGGTGGGCGTCGCGGACGATGCCGATGAGCAGCAGGCCCACGCGGGCGGCGGCCGGGACGGTGGTCTGCGGGGCGTGGTAGCCGGGGACGGGTGAGCCGTAGATCAGCGCGTACTCGTGCGGGTGGGCCAGGGCCCAGCGGCGCACGGCGGCGCAGACCGCGACCCAGCGCTGCCGCGGGCCCTCCTGGGCCACCGCGGCGTGAGCGGACTCGGCGGCCTCGCCGAGGGAGTCGTAGGCGTCGATGATCAGCGCGGTGAGCAGGTCGTCGCGGCTGGGGAAGTAGCGGTACAGCGCCGAGGAGACCAGGCCCAGTTCGCGGGCGACGGCGCGCAGCGACAGCCGGGCGGCGCCCTCCGCCGCGAGCTGTCTGCGCGCCTCCTCCTTGATGGCGGTGGTGACTTCGATCCGGGCGCGGGCGCGGGCCCCTCGGGCGGTGCTGGTCATGGGGACAGTGTTCCACGGGACGAGAGCGGTGCACACAAGCGAGAGCGCCGCCCAAAAAAGAGAGCACTGCTCTTGCCCCGGAACCCCGGCCTGTTCCACACTGGGAGAGCAGCAGAGAGCAGTGCTCTCGCAACGGGCACCGCATCCATCACCGGGGAGTCATCCATGTCGTCGTCGCCGTACTACCTCAAGGGCAGCCCGCTGAACGTCCGGCTCAACAGCGTGATCGGCTGGCTCGCCCGGCACGGCCTGAGCTTCGCGGGCACGGCCGAACTGTCGGTGCCCGGGCGCAAGAGCGGCCGGATGCAGCGCGTCCCGGTCAACCCGCACACCTACGAGGGCGCGCAGTACCTCGTCTCGGCCCGCGGGCACTCCCAGTGGGTGCGCAACATGCGGGCGGCGGGCGCCGGCGAACTGCGCGTCGGACGCAGGGTGCGGCGCTTCACCGCCGTGGAGGTCCCCGACGCGGAGAAGCTCCCCCTGCTGCGGTCCTACCTGGAGAAGTGGGGCTGGGAGGTCAACCAGTACTTCCAGGGCGTCACCGCCAAGTCCTCCGACGAGGAGATCCTCGCGGCCGCACCCGACCACCCGGTCTTCCGCATCACGGTCGACGGCTGACACCGCCGAGGGACGCCGGCAACGCGAGGGACGGTGCAGCCGCGGGAGTCGACGGCGGCCCGGACGCGCCGTCGCGGCCGGCGTCGGGCGGCCGCCTCCCGGACGCGGACGGACGGGTCAGGACTCCGCCTGCTCCTCCGCCTCCGGCCTCGCCTGCGCCGCCGCCGGCCGCCGGTCGAACGCCATGAGCGCGCGCTGGGCGAGCGGGTGCGTCCGCATCAGCTCACCCAGGGTCGTCCCGCCGCGGGTGATGTCCGCGAACGCCCGCCAGGCGGGCCGGAAGCCGGTGAGCGCGGCGTGGAAGACGCCGGGGCGCCGCTCGAACACCGACAGCATGCTCTTGCCGACCGCCATCTCCACACCCAGCCCCGCCTTGACGGCGAACGCGTAGTTCAGCGCCTGGCGGCGGGTGTCCACGGCGTCGTGCGCCTCGGCGATGCGCACCGCCCACTCGCCCGCGAGGCGGCCCGAGCGCAGCGCGAAGGAGATGCCCTCGCGGGTCCACGGCTCCAGCAGACCGGCCGCGTCCCCGCAGACCAGGACCCGCCCACGGGACAGCGGCGAGTCGTCGGCGCGGCACCGGGTCAGGTGGCCGGAGGAGATGCTCGGCTCGAAGCCGGCCAGGCCCAGGCGGCCGATGAAGTCCTCCAGGTACCGCTTGGTGGCGGCGCCCTCGCCGCGCGCCGAGATCACGCCCACGGTGAGCGTGTCGCCCTTGGGGAACACCCAGCCGTAACTCCCGGGCATCGGACCCCAGTCGATGAGCACGCGGCCCTTCCAGTCCTCCGCGACGGTCTCCGGGACCGGAATCTCCGCCTCCAGGCCGAGGTCCACCTGGTCCACCTTCACCCCGACGTGGGCTCCTATGCGGCTGGCGCTGCCGTCGGCGCCGACCACCGCGCGGGCCAGCAGCGTCTCGCCGCCCTGGAGGACGACCGCGACGGTGCGCCGGTCCGGGACGGACGAGCCGTGCTGCTCGACGCGCGTCACCGTGACGCCGGTGCGCAGCTCGGCGCCCGCCTTCTGGGCGTGCTCGACCAGTTGCTGGTCGAACTCGGGCCGGTTGATCAGCCCGAACAGCATCTGCCGGGAGCGGCGGGTGCGGCTGAAGCGGCCGTTGTTCGAGAACGTCACGGCGTGCACCCGGTCCTTGAAGGGCAGCTCGAAGCCCGGCGGCAGCGCGTCTCGGGAGGGGCCGATGATGCCTCCGCCGCACGTCTTGTAGCGCGGCAGCTCCGCCTTCTCCAGCAGCAGGACGCGTCTGCCCGCGACCGCCGCCGCGTACGCCGCCGAAGCCCCCGCGGGTCCCGCGCCCACCACGACGACGTCCCACACCTGCCGCACGTCGTCCGCCGAAGAGTTCTCGCTGCTCACGATGGTCTGCTGCTCCCGATCCCGCCGCCTGCCGCTGCTGTCCCCCGCATCCTACGGCGGAGATCGTCACGCGCCGCAGGCCAGGGAGACGACCGCGACGTGCCTCGCGCCCCGGCAGGCGCGTACGCTCGCACGGTCGTTACGCACACACGTGCGCTCACGAGTACAACGTCGCACCCACAAGGAGCGTGCCCATGTCGTCGCATCCGATCGCCGGGACCGTCGCCGCGCTGATGCCGCAGGCCAGGACGGAGCTGGCCGAGCTGGTGGCCTTCCGGTCGGTGGCGGACTTCGACCAGTTCCCGAGGAGCGAGAGCGAGGCCGCCGCGCGCTGGATCACGGACGCGCTGACCGCCGAGGGCTTCCAGGACGTGGCCGTGCTCGACACGCCCGACGGCACGCAGTCGGTGTACGGCTACCTGCCCGGCCCCGAGGGTGCGAAGACCGTCCTGCTCTACGCCCACTACGACGTGCAGCCCCCGCTGGACGAGGCCGGCTGGACCACTCCGCCGTTCGAGCTGACCGAGCGGGACGGCCGCTGGTACGGGCGTGGCGCCGCCGACTGCAAGGGCGGCCTGGTCATGCACCTGCTCGCGCTGCGCGCCCTGAAGGCGAACGGCGGGGTCCCGGTGCACGTCAAGGTGATCGCCGAGGGCTCCGAGGAGCAGGGCACGGGCGGTCTGGAGCGGTACGCCGAGGAGCACCCGGAGCTGCTGGCCGCCGACACCATCGTCATCGGCGACGCGGGCAACTTCCGCGTCGGCCTGCCCACCGTCACCTCGACGCTGCGCGGCATGACCATGCTGCGGGTGCGGGTCGACACGCTGGCGGGCAACCTGCACTCCGGGCAGTTCGGCGGTGCCGCGCCCGACGCGCTGGCCGCGCTGATCCGGGTCCTGGACTCGCTGCGCGCCGAGGACGGCTCGACCACGGTCGACGGCCTCACCGGCGGGGCGTCCTGGGAGGGCCTGCAGTACGCGGAGGACCAGTTCCGCCAGGACGCCAAGGTCCTGGACGGCGTGGACCTGATCGGCTCCGGCACGGTCGCGGACCGCATCTGGGCCCGCCCGGCCGTCACCGTCCTCGGCATCGACTGCCCGCCGGTGGTGGGCGCCACGCCGTCCGTGCAGGCGAGCGCGCGGGCCCTGATCAGCCTGCGGGTGCCGCCGGGCGTGGACGCGGCGGAGGCCACCAAGCTGCTCCAGGCCCACGTCAAGGCCCACACGCCGTGGAACGCGCGCGTGCGCGTGGAACAGGTCGGCCAGGGCCAGCCCTTCAGCGCCGACACCACCAGCCCGGCGTACGCCGCGATGGCCGACGCGATGGCGGTCGCCTACCCCGGCCAGGAGATGCAGTACGCGGGCCAGGGCGGCTCCATCCCGCTGTGCAACACCCTCGCCGGCCTGTACCCGAGCGCGGAGATCCTGCTGATCGGCCTCAGCGAGCCGGAGGCCCAGATCCACGCGGTCAACGAGAGCGTCTCCCCCGAGGAACTCGAGCGCCTCGCGGTGGCGGAGGCCCTGTTCCTGACCAACTACGCGAAGGGCTGACCCGCGCAGCCCGACGACCCCGGCCCCGGCCCCGGCCCGCTCGGTGGGCCGGGGGCCGCACACCGGAGGGCACCGGGCCCGCCGGGTGGGGCCGCCGGCACACGCAGGTGCAGACAGCCCCACCCGGGTGACGCGCCGTGGTGCGGCGCCGTGCCGGTCAGGCGACCTGGTACCTGCCGACTTCCAGGAAGTGGCGCAGCGCTTCGGGCGTGTTGTCGTCGAGGGCGGCGTTGGCTGCCGCGCGCAGGGCCGGGCTGATGGACGGGTCGGCGAGGATTCGGGCTATGGCGACGCGGTCGTCCTCGGCCTGGGCGATCCGGTAGCCGCTCTCCAGCCAGGCGCGCA
>NZ_SZPR01000010.1:309887-584887 GCF_005280195.1 Streptomyces galbus
CAGCAGGGCATTGGCTTCTCGCGTCACACGCCGACCGCTGTCCGGGTCGGCGAGGATCCGGGCTATGGCCACCTTCAGGTCGTCGGCGTCCGGCTCGTCCGCGGACGAGGACACCGCGGACCCGGGCACCGCGGCCGGTGCCGTCGTGGCGGCGAAGGACGGGGTGGCGAGCAGGAGGGCCGGGGCGAGGACGGCCGCGGCGATGGCGGGCGTTACCCGATGAAGTCGCAAGGGGGAATGCTCCTCTTGGTTCGCTGTGGAGGTCGGTCGAGGACGCCTCGGGGCGTCCACTCCGGTGATGCTGCCACCTGGGTCTGACAGTCGGAGGTGCCCCGCTGCGGTCGCGCGGCCACCTGCCAGGTCAGCGGCGGGCGAGGAGCACAGGACAGGTCCGGGGGCGGGCGTGCTCGGTGCCGCCGCCTGGAAGGATCGACTCTCGCCTCAGGCCGCGGGGGGCGTCTCGCCCACCGGCTCCCCCGCCTCCAGGTACAGCGCGGCGCCCCGTTCGCGGGCCCTCAGGGCCCAGCGCAGGCGGGCGTAGCGGACCGGAGGCAGCAGGGTCGCGGCCTCCTCCTCGGTGGCGAAGCGCCAGGCGCGCAGTTCGGCGCCGGGCAGCAGCAGGTCCTCGACGGCCGCCGGTTCGAGCCGGCCGCCGTCGAACAGGAGGCGCAGACCGCCGTAGCCGGGCGGCTTCGGCGGCTCCCAGTCGACCACCAGCAGCCGGGGCACCTCGGTGAGCCGTATCCCGGTCTCCTCCTCGACCTCGCGCATGCCCGCCCGCGCGGGCGCCTCACCGCGTTCGACGACACCGCCGGGGAACTCCCAGCCGGGCTTGTAGGTCGGGTCGACCAGCAGCACGCGGTCCTGCTCGTCGAAGAGCAGCACGCCCGCGGCCTGGGTCTCGGCGGTGGGCTCGGGGGTCTGCACGATGGCGCGGACGGGCGCCGCGCCGGTGCGGACGGCCTCCGCGACGCGGACGGCGGCCTCGTGCGCGGTGAGGGCACCGGTGTCGACCAGGTGCGCGTCGGCGGCCAGCCAGGAGGCGAGCGCCGCGCGGTACGGCTTGATGTGATCGTACGCCCATCTGCGCAGCCGCAGCTCGCCGTCGGGCAGGTCGTCCGGCACCTCCCGCTCGCCGATCCGCGTGCGCAGGATCGTTTCCGCCGGGGCGAGCAGCACATGCCGTACGGGGATGCGGCGGGCCGCGAGGCCCCCGAAGATCTCGTCGCGGTACTCCTGGCGCAGCAGGGTCATGGGGACGACGAGGGTGCCGCCCAGCTCAGCGAGGAGCGCCGCCGCCGTGTCGATCACCAGGCGCCGCCAGATGGGCAGGTCCTGGTAGTCGCCGACCTCGGCGAGGCGTTTGGCCGGCAGCAGGTGCGGGAGTCCGGCGCCGATGACCTCGGGGTCGAAGAGCGTGCTGTTCGGGATCAGTTCGATCAGCTCCCGTGCGGTGGACGTCTTCCCCGCACCGAACGCGCCGTTGATCCAGACGACGGTCACGTGTCCCCCTCTTCTGTTGGCCCCCTGTGGCTTGCCCGCTCCACCCTGCCACGGAAACCAGGCCCAGTTGAGGGCGCCCCGGACGACGGGACGGCGCCGGCGCCCCCTCGGGGGCACCGGCGCCGTGGTCCGGGGGAAGCGGCCCGTCTCAGTCGGTACGGCCCGCCGCGTCGTCGTCCAGGGCGAAGCTCTCGCTGGCGATGGTGTGGTCGAGGGAGCTGAGGGTGTCGCCCACGTTCAGGTTCCCGAGGGTCTCGGCGTCCTGCCCGTGGGACGGGGTGATGGCCGCGACGACGAACCCGGTGGCCAGGGAGGCGATGGCGAGCATGCTGCGCTTCTTCATGCCGGGATCAACTACCGGACCGGGCGGGAGGTCACGGTCCGGGGTGCCGGCCGGCCTCCGGGCGGCCCATCCACGGCCGGGCGCCACGGCCCACCCCCGGCCGGGTTCGACGGCCCGCCGCGGCCCGGGGGCTCCTCGGGCACGCGGGCGCCCGTGACGTTCCTGCGGGGCGCGCTCACACCCCCGCCGGCGCCGCCCCCGCTCGTCCCGCCAGCGCCGCCGCCGCGGCCCCCACCAGTCCCGCGTCGGTGCCCATCTGGGCCGGGACCACCGTCAGGCGTCGGACGAACGACAGGGTGGCGTACCGCGTGAGGGCCTGGCGCAGGGGGGCGAACAGCACCTCGCCCGCCTTGCCCACGCCGCCGCCGACGACGGCGATGTCGATCTCCACCAGCGTCGCCGTGGCCGCGATGCCCGCGGCGAGGGCCTGCGCGGCCCGCTCGAAGGAGGCGACGGCGACCGGGTCGCCGGCGCGGGCCGCGTCGGCCACCGCGGCCGCGGACGCGTCGCCGTCCGGGCCCGGCCGCCAGCCGTCGGCGAGCGCCCGGCGGGCGATGTTCGGCCCGCTCGCGATCCGCTCGACGCAGCCGCGCGCCCCGCACGGACACGGATCGCCGTCGAGGTCGACACTGATGTGGCCGATGTGGCCGGCGTTGCCCGTCGGCCCCGGGTGCAGGCGGCCGTTGAGGACCAGCCCGCCCCCGACGCCCGTGGAGACCACCATGCACAGCGCGTTGTCGTGGCCGCGCGCCGCTCCCTGCCAGTGCTCGGCCGCCGTGATGGCCACGCCGTCGCCGATCAGCTCGACGGGCAGGTCCCCGGTGACGGCGCGGACCCGGTCGACCAGCGGGTAGTCGCGCCAGCCGGGCACGTTGACCGGGCTGACGGTGCCCGCGGTCGCGTCCACCGGCCCCGCGCTGCCGATGCCGACGGCCCGCGCCCGCCCCCACAGCTCGGACGCGGTCAGCTCCCGCAGCACCTCCTCCACCGCCCGCATGACGGTGTCACCGTCCTCCCGGGCGGGCGTGGGGCGCTGTGCGCGGGCCAGGATCGTGCCGTCGCCGTCCACCAGCGCCCCGGCGATCTTGGTGCCGCCGATGTCGAGCGCGGCCACGAGGTCGGTGTGCATCAGTCTGGGATCTCCCGCTCACCACGAAAAAGGGCTGGCCGGTCCAGCGGTGGGGGACGCGGGCCGGAGATTGCGATGGACAGTCTCTCCCGCATCTGACAACGTTGTCCAGGCTCTATGCTCGACGCCACATCCTCATACACACCACGGGACTTCCGCATCCCCACGGACCCGTTCCGTGCGGACCGGTCCCGCCAGGCCCCCGCGAACCCGTGGACCACAGGACAAAGGACTCCGCATCGTGCCCGAGACGCCCCGCCGCGCCGACCGTCCGAGCGCCCCACGCTACGGCAACCGTCCCACCATGAAGGACGTCGCCGCCCGCGCGGGCGTGGGCCTGAAGACCGTGTCCCGGGTGGTCAACGGCGAGCCGGGCGTCACCCCGGAGACCGAGCGGCGCGTGCAGGAGGCCATCGAGGCGCTGGGCTTCCGCCGCAACGACAGCGCGCGCGTGCTGCGCAAGGGCCGCACCGCGAGCATCGGCCTGGTCCTGGAGGACCTCGCCGACCCGTTCTACGGTCCGCTCAGCCGCGCCGTCGAGGAGGTGGCCCGCGCGCACGGCGCCCTGCTGATCAACGGCTCCAGCGCCGAGGACCCCGACCGCGAGCAGGAGCTGGCGCTGGCGCTGTGCGCACGCCGCGTGGACGGCCTCGTGATCATCCCGGCGGGCGACGACCACCGTTACCTGGAGCCGGAGATCAAGGCGGGCGTGGCCACGGTGTTCGTGGACCGGCCCGCCGGCGGGATCGACGCCGACTGCGTCCTGTCGGACAACTTCGGGGGCGCGCGGCAGGGTGTCGCCCACCTCGTGGCGCACGGGCACCGCCGGATCGGCTTCATCGGCGACATGCCCCGCATCCACACCGCCTCCGAGCGCCTGCGCGGCTATCGGACCGCCATGGAGGACGCGGGGATAGCCGTCGAGGACGCCTGGATGTCCCTCGGCGCCACCGACCCGGCGCGGGTGCGCCGCGCGGCGGAGGAGATGCTGTCCGGACCCTCGCCGGTCACCGCGGTCTTCACCGGCAACAACCGGGTGACGGTCACCGTGATCAGGGTGCTCGCGGAGCAGTCCCGGCCGGTGGCCCTGGTGGCGTTCGACGACCTGGAACTGGCCGACCTGCTGCAGCCGGGCGTCACCGTCGTGGCGCAGGACGCGGCGGCCCTCGGGCGTACGGCGGCCGACCGGCTGTTCCGGCAGCTCGACGGGGCGCTCCTGCTGCCCGAGCGCATCGAGCTGCCCACGCGGCTGATCGCCCGCGGCTCGGGCGAGCTGCCCCCGGCGGACTGAGGCGCCGGTGGAAGCGGGAGCGACGCTGGAGGAGCTGGGGCTGGCCGACGTCCCGCGCGAGGTGCCGCTGGCCTACCCCGGCACCTGGCCCCGGGAGTCGGGGCTGCTGGCCGGCGACCGGATGCTGCCCCTGGACCGCCTGGTCCACCCGGAGCGCACCCCGGTCCTGTGCGTCGGCTCCAACGCCTGCCCCGGCCAACTGCGCCACAAGATGGCCACGTTCGGGATCACCGCGCCGGTCCCCATGGTGCGGTGCCGGGTCACGGGCCTCGGGGTCGGCGTCTCCGCCCACATCAGCCGCATGGGGTACGTCTCGGCGGCGCCGGTCCACTGCCCCTCAGCCGTGCGGGAGTTGGTCGTGATCTGGCTGGACGCCCGGCAACTGGCGGTGATCGACGCCAGCGAGGGCGCCACGCTGCCCGACGGCAACTTCGTCCGCGTACGGCTGCCCGTGCCGGACGTCCGCATCGAGCTGGCGGACGGCACGGTCCTGCCCGAGGCGTTCGCCTACGCCAACCGCCGGGGCGTCCTGCGCGACGGCGACGGGCTGCCGCGCGAGCACCCCGGCCAGCGCGCCCTGATCACCGAACTGCTGCTGGACTCAGCCGAGCTGAGGCGCCTCTTCGGGGACACCCCGGAGGAGTTCTGCGCCCGGGCACGGGCCGACGCGCACCTGTGCGTGCGGGGCACGCGGCTGTTCGCGCAGGAGGACCGGGTGACCCGGTCCGGGCTGGAGCACCTGTTCGCCCACTAGGATCGGAAGCACGGCATCGCGTGTCGGTCACCGGCCGGGTGAGGCATGGAGGTGCCCGTGAGATTGCCCGCGGAGGCATTCCACACATGTCCGTCGAGTTGAACCACACCATCGTCCACGCCGAGGACCACCACGAGTCCGCGCGCTTCCTGGCGCACATCCTGGGGCTCGAAGTCGGCGCCGAGTGGGGGCCGTTCGTCCCGGTCGCCACGAGCAACGGGGTCACCCTGGACTTCGCCTCGATCCCCGCCGAGTCCCTCGTCATGCAGCACTACGCGTTCCTCGTCTCCGACGACGAGTTCGACGCCGCCTTCGAGCGGATCCGGCAGGCCGGGATCACCTATTTCGCCGATCCGCACGGCCGGCAGCCCGGCGAGATCAACCACCACCACGGCGGCCGGGGCCTGTACTTCCACGACCCCGCCGGGCACGGGATGGAGATCATCACGCGCCCGTACGGCAGCCACCCGCGGTAGGGCGGCCGGGCCGGGCCGTCGTGCCGCTGCGCACGGCGGCCCGGCCTCCGCTCTGCGGACCCCGCCTCTACTTCGTCGACGCCGTGAGGTCGCCCCGGCGGGGCGCGGCGAAGCCCTCCAGTGCGGCGCGGGTGAGGCCGGTGGCCTCCGTGACCTCGGCGGTGTCCAGGGCGCCGCAGTCCAGGCCGCGCAGGAGGTAGGCGCTGAGGGCCTTGGCGGTGGCGGGCTCGTCCATGACGTCGCCGGCGGTGCGGTTGGCGTAGCGCGCGAGCCGGGCGGCCGCCTGCGCGAAGCCCTCGCGGTAGAAGGCGAACACGGCGGCGTAGCGGGTGGGCAGGTGGCCCGGGTGCATGTCCCAGCCCTGGTAGTAGGCGCGGGCGAGCGCGCGGCGGGTCAGCCCGTAGTGCAGCCGCCAGGCGTCGTGGACCTGCGCGGTCGGCCCGACGGGCAGCACGTTGGTGGAGCCGTCGGAGACCCGCACGCCGGTGCCGGCGGCGGCGACCTGCATGACCGCCTTGGCGTGGTCGGCGGCCGGGTGGTCGCTGGCCTGGTGGGCGGCGGAGACTCCGAGGCAGGCGCTGTAGTCGAAGGTGCCGTAGTGCAGGCCGGTGGCGCGGCCCTCGGCGGCCTGGATCATGCGGGCGACGGTCGCGGTGCCGTCGGCGGCCAGGATCGCCTGGCTGGTCTCGATCTGGATCTCGAAGCCGATCCGGCCGGGTTCCAGGCCGTGCGCCTTCTCGAAGGCCTCCAGCAGCCGGACCATCGCGGTGACCTGCTCGGGGTAGGTCACCTTCGGCAGGGTCAGGACCAGCCCGTCCGGCAGGCCGCCGTGCTCCGTCAGGCCGGTGAGGAACACGTCGAGCGTGCGGATGCCCCGGTCGCGCACGGGGGCCTCCATGCACTTCATGCGGATGCCCATGTAGGGGGCGGCGGTGCCGTCGGCGTACGCCGAGGCGATCAGGCGGGCGGCGCGGGCGGCCGCCTGGTCCTCCTCGGCGTCGGGGCGGGGGCCGTAGCCGTCCTCGAAGTCCACCCGCAGGTCCTCGACGGGCTCGCGCTCCAGCTTGGCGCGTACGCGCGTGTGCACCGGCCCGGCGAGGTCGTCCGGCAGGCCCAGGACGGCGGCGAGGGACGCGGCGTCGGGGGCGTGTTCGTCGAGGGCGGCGAGGGCCTGGTCGCCCCAGGTGCGCAGGGTGTCGGCGGCGAAGACGTCTCCGGGGACGTAGACCGTGTGGACGGGCTGCCGGGTGCCGGGGTCGCCGGGGTAGCGCCGCTCCAGTTCGGCGTCGACCGGCGCGAGGGAGGCGCTGATCTCCTCGCCGACGGCGCCCGCGAGGCTCGTCGCCACCGTCTCCTGCTGGCCCTGCCCCATGCCACATCCTCTCGTTTTCCGCTGTACGGAATCAACAATCCGTAGAACGAAGCTAACGGCGGATCTTCCCGCGGGTCAACACCCGGTCCACCAACTGGTCGTTCCGGAGCGCAAAGGCCGAGGCCCCCGCGACCGGGAGCGGTCACGGGGGCCTCGGGCAGCCGGGCGGGGATCAGCCCTTGCGGGTCTTGATCTCCTCGGTGAGCTGCGGGACGACGTCGAACAGGTCGCCGACGACGCCGTAGTCGACCAGGTCGAAGATCGGGGCCTCGGCGTCCTTGTTGATGGCCACGATCGTCTTCGAGGTCTGCATGCCGGCGCGGTGCTGGATCGCGCCGGAGATGCCGTTGGCGATGTAGAGCTGCGGCGAGACCGACTTGCCGGTCTGGCCGACCTGGTTGGTGTGCGGGTACCAGCCCGCGTCCACCGCGGCACGCGAGGCACCGACGGCCGCGCCGAGCGAGTCGGCGAGCGCCTCGATGAGCCCGAAGTTCTCCGCGCCGTTGACGCCACGGCCACCGGAGACCACGATCGCGGCCTCGGTCAGCTCCGGGCGGCCGGTCGACTCACGCGCCGTGCGGCCCGTGACCTTGGTGCCGGTGGCCTTCTCGGAGAAGGTCACGGACAGCGCCTCGACGGTGCCGGCGGCCGGGGCGGCCTCCACGGAGGCGCTGTTCGGCTTGACCGTGATGACCGGGGTGCCCTTGACGACACGGGACTTGGTGGTGAACGACGCGGCGAACACCGACTGGGTGGCCACCGGGCCCTCCTCGCCGGCCTCGACGTCGACGGCGTCGGTGATGATGCCGGAGCCGATGCGCAGCGCCAGGCGGGCGGCGACCTCCTTGGCCTCGGCGGAGGAGGGCACCAGCACGGCGGCCGGGGACACCTGCTCGACGGCGGCCTGCAGGGCGTCGACCTTCGGCACGACCAGGTACTCGGCGTACTCGGACGCCTCGTGGGTGAGGACCTTCACGGCGCCGTGCTCGGCGAGGACGGCGGCGGTGTCACCGGCGCCGTTGCCCAGCGCGACGGCGACGGGCTCGCCGATGCGGCGGGCCAGCGTCAGCAGCTCCAGGGTGGGCTTGCGGACGGCACCGTCCACGTGGTCGACGTAGACGAGGACTTCAGCCATGGGAATGCATCTCCTGCGAAACGAAGTTGAGGGGCGGTCAGCGGCTGCGGGGCTCAGATGAACTTCTGGCCCGCGAGGAACTCAGCGAGCTGCTTGCCGCCCTCGCCCTCGTCCTTGACGATGGTGCCGGCCGTGCGGGCCGGGCGCTCGTTCGCGGCGTCGACCTTGGTGTACGCGCCCTCCAGGCCGACCTCGTCCGCCTCGATCTCCAGGTCGGACAGGTCCCAGGACTCCACCGGCTTCTTCTTGGCGGCCATGATGCCCTTGAACGACGGGTAGCGGGCCTCGCCGGACTGGTCGGTGACCGACACGACGGCCGGCAGCGACGCCTCGAGCGTCTCGGAGGCGGCGTCGTTGTCGCGGCGGCCGGTGATGGTGCCGCCCTCGACGGAGACCTCGGACAGCAGCGTGATCTGCGGGACGCCCAGGCGCTCGGCGACCAGGGCGGGCACGATGCCCATGGTGCCGTCGGTGGAGGCCATGCCGGAGATGACCAGGTCGTAGCCGGCCTTCTCGATCGCCTTGGCGAGGACCAGGGAGGTGCCGATGGCGTCGGTGCCGTGCAGGTCGTCGTCC
The DNA here is from genome assembly GCF_005280195.1 of Streptomyces galbus. Taxonomy (GTDB): domain Bacteria; phylum Actinomycetota; class Actinomycetes; order Streptomycetales; family Streptomycetaceae; genus Streptomyces; species Streptomyces galbus. The sequence continues at coordinate 318,467 of NZ_SZPR01000010.1, forward strand.
TCGACGTGGATCGCCTTGTCGGCGCCCATGGACAGCGCCTTGCGCAGCGCGTCCTTGGCGTCCTCGGGGCCGACCGTCAGCACGGTGACCTCGACGTCGTCGTCGGAGTTCTCGGAGATCTGCAGCGCCTGCTCGACCGCGTACTCGTCCAGCTCGGAGAGCAGGCCGTCCACGTCGTCCCGGTCGACGGTCAGGTCATCGGCGAAGTGCCGGTCGCCAGTGGCGTCGGGCACGTACTTCACAGTGACAACGATCCTCAAGCTCACGCCGGCTCTCCTACTGCATCGTCAGTTCATCGGCTGCCTACTTCCAGGCAGCATAGGCGCCCGAAGCGGCCGTTCCCGGTCCGGGGCGGCCCGCGCTCCGACCGAAATATTACTCGTCAGTACACCCAGTTCCTGCCCGCTAAGCAAGCGCTTTGAACTGTGACCTGTGCAACGCAGCGTAACCGGAATGCAGCGATCTCGCAGGGCGCGGGGGCGTGATCAATCACGCAGCGCGGTGAAACGGCCCTGGTGGTAGAGCAGCGGCCGGCCGGCGCCGGTGGGGTCGCCGAGCAGGACCTCGGCCAGCACGAGGCGGTGGTCGCCGGCCGGCACGCGCGCGTGGACGCGGCACACCAGCCAGGCCAGCACGTCGTCGAGCACGGGGACGCCGTGCGGTCCCTCGTGCCAGGAGGTCGGCGCGCCGAACCGGTCGGCACCGCTGCGCGCGAAGGTGGCGGCCAGCTCCCGCTGGTGCTCGCCGAGTATGTGGACGCCGATGTGCTCGGCCCGGGACACCGTGGGCCAGCTCGAGGCGCCGGTGCCGATGCCGAAGGAGACCAGCGGGGGCTCGGCGGAGACGGAGCTGAGGGAGGTGGCGGTGAAGCCGACCGGGCCGCCGTCACCGGACGCGGTGATCACGGCGACGCCCGCCGCGTGCCGCCGGAAGACGGAGCGGAACAGGTCGGGAGAGGCGAGCCGGGCGGTGCCGAGGCCCGCGGGGGCCGATGCGGTCGAGGCGGTCGACGCGGCTGACGTGGCGGACGTGGCTGTCATCGAGTGGTGGTCCTTCTGCGAGGAGGGGCGCGGGAATCCGTGGGTGCTCAACGGACCGGACAGCGCGCGCTCGCGTGACGGGCCAGGTCGACGTGGACCCGCCCGTGGAGAAGGAGTTCCTGGGGCATGGGGTCAGGCTGACGACGCAGGGCCCGACCGGTCAAGTTCACAGCGGTCCGCACGGAGCGGCCCGGGGCCGCGGCCGACCTCACACCGCCTCGCCCAGCGCGGCGATGACGTCGGCCTTGCGGGGCTGCCCGGTGGCGCGGCGCACGACCCGTCCGTCGGCGTCGAGCACCAGCACGGTCGGCGTCTTGAGGATGTCGAGCTCCCGGACCAGGTCGAGCCGGTCCTCGGCGTCGATCTCCAGGTGGGCGACGCCGGGGACCATGGCCGCCACCTCGCCGAGCACCCGCCGGGTGGCCCGGCAGGGGGCGCAGAAGGCGGTGGAGAACTGCACGAGCGTGGCACGCGTGCCCAGTTCGCCGCCCAGCCGGTCGGACCGCAGTCGCTTGCCCTCGTCCCGCCCGCGCACCCGGACCCTCCCGCTCCGCCGTCGTTGCACGACCCCGAAGGCGCTCGCCGCCGCGAGCACCGCCAGGCACACCACGATTCCCGTCATCGTCTGCTCAACCGTTCATGAGACTGAAAAGATTCCCGCCTCCCTTCCCGGTTTCCGCTGCGGAATGCTTGATTCATGGACATCGATGCACGAGGGCCGCGCTTCGGCGCGGCCGTGACGACCGTGGTCCTCGCGGTCGTGCTGATCACCGGCAGCGCCTGGCTGCTGGCCTGGCAGACGCTGGCGTTCGCGCTCGGCGCGGCGGGCGGGGTGGCGCGCTCACCCTACGGCCGGCTGTTCCGCGCGGTGGTACGGCCCCGGCTCGGGCCGCCGACCGCCTTCGAGTCGCCCGAACCGCCGCGGTTCGCGCAGGCCGTGGGGCTGGTGTTCGCCGGGGTGGGGCTCGTCGGCTTCTGGGCCGGACCCGCGTGGCTGGGACTCGCGGCCACGGGGGCGGCACTCGCGGCGGCGTTTCTCAACGCGGCCTTCGGGTACTGCCTCGGCTGCGAGGGGTACCTGCTCCTGCGCCGGGTGACGGTGCCCGCCGAGTGAGTCCGGCGGGCGGGGCGGGTCGCGCCACGCGGACGTGACGAGGATCTCGCGGTGGCCGGGCACCAGGACTGGAGGTCCGGCCGTTCTTCGGGCACGATCTGCGAGATGCCGCAAACCTACGGCAGCGTAACTTTCCCGCCGGGAGTCCCCTTCCCAGGCCGAGAAGAGAAGGAAGGGTCCGCCCCACCCATGGCAGAGCTTGTCTACCGTCCCGTCATCGGTTTCGCGAAGACGATGTTCAAGGTCTGGGACCTCAAGATCGACTGCAAGGGATCGGAGAACATCCCGCGGTCGGGTGGAGCCGTGCTGGTGAGCAATCACATCAGCTACCTGGACTTCATCTTCGACGGCCTGGCCGCGCTCCCGCAGAAGCGCCTCGTGCGGTTCATGGCCAAGGAGTCGGTCTTCCGGCACCGGATCTCCGGTCCGCTGATGCGCGGGATGAAGCACATCCCGGTCGACCGGGCCCAGGGCGAGTCCGCCTACCAGCACGCGCTGGACTCGCTGCGCTCCGGCGAGATCATCGGTGTCTTCCCCGAGGCCACCATCTCGCCGTCGTTCACGCTGAAGAGCTTCAAGTCGGGTGCCGCCCGCCTCGCCCAGGAGGCGGGCGTCCCGCTGATCCCGATGGCCGTGTGGGGCACGCAGCGGCTGTGGACCAAGGGACACCCGCGCAACTTCCGCCGCAGCCACACGCCGATCACCATCCGGGTGGGCGAGGCGCTCGAGGCCCCGCGCGACCAGTACGCGGGCGCCATCACGCGCCGTCTGCGCGAGCGCGTCCAGGAGTTGCTGGAGGCCGCCCAGCGCGCCTACCCGGTGCGCCCCAAGGGCCCGGACGACACCTGGTGGATGCCGGCCCACCTCGGCGGTACGGCGCCGACGCCGGAACAGGTCCGGGAGGCCGAGGCGCGCTGAGCTCCTCGCTTCTCCTGAGCACCCTCCCCCGGGCGGCGGTTCACGCCCCGAAGTAGTGGCCCTCGTCCAGGTCGGCCAGCAGGCCCGGCTGTTCGGGGTGCCAGTCCAGCAGCTCGCGGGTCAGGGCGCCGGAGGCCGGGCCGTCCACCGAGAGGAACGGCGCGAGCCAGCCGAAGTGCTGCTCCGCCTGGTCCGCCGGCAGCGACCGCACGGGGACGCCCAGGTGACGGCCGACGGTCTCGGCGATGGCGCGGACCGGCACGCCCTCCTCGTCGACGCCGTGCAGCCGGCTGCCCGCCGGGGCCTTCTCCAGGGCCAGCCGGAACAGGCGCGCCGCGTCCAGGCGGTGGACGGCCGACCAGCGCTGGGAGCCGTCGCCCGGGTACGCCGACACGCCCTTGGCGCGGGCCACCTCGATGACCTGCGGGACGAAGCCGTGGTCGCCGCGGCCGTGCACGGTCGGCGACAGCCGCACGACCGAGGCGCGCACGCCCCGCTCCACGAACGACAGGGCGGTCTCCTCGGACTTGCGCGGCAGGGCCCGGCCCTGGCCCGACGGGACGTCCCGTTCGGTGGCGAGCCGCCCCGGGGCGACGAGCAGCGTCCCCGAGGTGGCGACCAACGGCCGGTCGGAGCCCGCCAGTTCCGCGGCCATGGTCTCGATGGCGCGCCGGTCGGCCTCGGCGGCGGCCGGGTAGTTCTGGAAGTCGTGGATGAAGGCCAGGTGGACGACACCGTCCGCCTCCGCGGCGCCCCGGCGCAGGGCGTCGAGGTCGGCGAGATCGCCGCGCAGCGCCTCGGCTCCGGCCTCCTTGAGGGATGCCTCGCTCCGGTCGGAGCGGGCCAGGCCGACCACCCGGTGGCCGGCGTCGAGCAGTTCACGGACCACGGCGGAGCCGATGAAGCCGGTGGCACCGGTGACGAAGACACGCACAGTCGCTGCACTCCTCGAACGGGAATCAGACAGGGTCTGACGAAGGGGACCCGGCGGATGCACTGCCGGGCCGGTGCCTCCAGCCTGCGGGCGGACCGCCCCGCGGGTCCAAGACCCGTTCCGCACCGGGTGATGCACGTCGGGCATCACCGCAGCGCACGGCGGTCGCGGCGGGCCGGCCGGCGTTACCGTGGGGGGTATGCCGCCCACCCCGCCGCCGTCCGTGGACCTCGACCTGCGTCTGGTGCGGTACTTCGCCGCCGTCGCGGAGCACCGCCACTTCGGGCGGGCCGCCGACGCGCTGCGCATCGCCCAGCCGTCGCTGAGCCGGCAGATCCGCCGCCTGGAGCAGCAGGTGGGCGCCCGGCTGCTGGACCGGACCCCGCGCGGCACCCGGCTGACCGAGGCCGGCGAGGCGTTCCTGCCGCGCGCCCGGGCGCTGTTGCGGGCGGCCGCGGAGGCGGCGGCGTACGCGCGGTCCGCCGGGGAGTCGGACGTGCTGACCGTGGGCTACACGCTCGGCATCATCGTGACACCGGCGGTGCGCGAGCTGCGCCGGCGCCGGCCCGGCGCGGACGTGCGCGCGGTGCACCTGAAGTGGAACGAGTCCCGGGACGCGCTGCTCGACCACCGGGTCGACGCGGCGGTGACCCGGCAGCCGCTGCGCACCCACGGCCTGGAGGTCACGCCCCTGTACGACGAGCCGCGCGTGCTGGTCGTACCGCTGGACCACCGGCTGGCGGGCAAGGAGAGCGTGACCCTCGACGACCTCGCGGACGAGCCGATGCCGCTGGTGCAGGACGCGGCGTGGAACGCGTACTGGCGCATCGACCCGCGGCCCGACGGGCGTCCCGCGCCCGGCGGGCCGGTCGTGGAGGAGCTGGAGGACAAGTTCGAGGTGATCGCCGACGGGCGGGCGGTGGCCATCGTCCCGATGCCGCGGACCCGCACGCTGCGCCCCGACCTGACGACGGTGCCGCTGGAGGACGTCGGGCCCACCCCGGTGCTGCTGGTGACCCGGGAGGGAGACCGCCGCCGCTTGCTGACGGAGTTCCGCCGGACGGCGCAGGCCCTGCTCACGGGCCCCGCCTGACCGGCTCAGCGCGCGGTGGGCAGCTCGGTGGGGAGCGACCTCCACAGGTGTTCCCGGTCGGGTGCGGCGCGCAGCGCGGCGAGCACCAGCGGGTGGGGGGTGGCGTACAGCTCCGGGTGGTCGGCCTCGCCGGCTGCCGGGTCGGGGACCCAGGCCAGGCGCTCGCCGTCCAGGGAGAACCGGGCGTCGACGCCGGGTCTGTTGCCGCGGGGGTCCTGGCGGTGCCATGCGCCGTGGAAGCGGACGGCGACCAGTCCGTGGACGACGTGTCCGTCACTGTCGTCGTGGCGCAGGCGCTGGTAGCACAGCGCGGCGGGGATGTCCTCGGCGCGCAGCAGGGCGGCGAGCGCGTGCGCCTTGGCGTGGCAGATGCCGGTGCGCTGCTCCAGGACGTCCGAGGCACGCCAGGTCACGCGGGGGTCCCCGGCGTCCTGGGAGTGCGGGATGGTGTCCCGGACGAACGTGAAGGCGGCCCGTGCATAGTCATACGAGTCGACGGCTTCCCGGGCGAGGCCCGCGGCCGTCCGCCTGACCACCGGGTGGTCGTGGTCGATGACCTCGTCGGCGGCGAGGTACGCGGAGAGGTCGGGCGTCATCTGGATGAGCTGCATGCCCGCAGAGCATAGGAAAGCGATCACCCGAGCGTCAATGACTTTTCAGGTGATCGCATACCTATGCATTCAGTGAGCTGATCCGGCCGCTACCGGGCCATCTCCTCCTTGACCGCCGCGACGAACGCGTCGACGTCGTCCTCGGTCGTGTCGAAGGCGCACATCCAGCGCACGTCCCCGGCGGCCTCGTCCCAGAAGTAGAAGCGGAAGCGCTTCTGCAGGCGCAGGCTCACGTCGTGCGGGAGCCGGGCGAAGACGCCGTTGGCCTGGACCGGGTGCAGGATCTCCACCCCGTGCACCGCGCGCACGCCCTCCGCGAGGCGCTGGGCCATCTCGTTGGCGTGCCGGGCGTTGCGCAGCCACAGGTCCTTGGCGAGCAGGGCCTCCAACTGCACCGAGACGAACCGCATCTTGGAGGCGAGCTGCATCGACAGCTTGCGCAGGTGCTTCATCCGGCGGACCGCGTCCTGGTTGATGACGACGACCGCCTCGCCGAACATCGCGCCGTTCTTGGTCCCGCCCAGGGACAGGATGTCCACGCCGACCGCGTTGGTGAACGTCCGCATCGGGACGTCCAGCGCGGCGGCGGCGTTGGCTATCCGGGAGCCGTCGAGGTGGACCTTCATGCCGTGCGCGTGCGCGTGGTCGCAGATCGCGCGGATCTCCTCGGGCGTGTAGAGGGTGCCCAGCTCCGTGCTCTGGGTGATCGAGACGACCTGCGGCATCGCCCGGTGCTCGTCCTCCCAGCCCCACGCCTGCCGGTCGATCAGCTCGGGGGTGAGCTTGCCGTCCGGTGTCGGCACGGTGAGCAGCTTCAGGCCGCCCATGCGCTCGGGGGCGCCCCCCTCGTCGACGTTGATGTGGGCGCTCTCCGCGCAGATCACCGCGCCCCAGCGGTCGGTGACCGCCTGGAGCGCGACGACGTTGGCCCCGGTGCCGTTGAAGACCGGGAACGCCTCCGCCGTGGGACCGAAGTGGCCGCGGATGATCCGCTGGAGGTTCTCGGTGTACTCGTCCTCGCCGTACGCCACCTGGTGGCCGCCGTTGGCGAGGGCCAGGGCGGCCAGGACCTCGGGGTGGACCCCGGCGTAGTTGTCGCTGGCGAAACCGCGGACCTCCGGGTCGTGATGACGACGCGCGTCGGTCTTCGGGGGGTTCACGGCTTCTCGGTGAGCCACAGGCGCTGTCCGTTCACTTCCTTGGCGGACTTCTCCCACACCCCGACGATCGCCTCGGCGAGGTCCTTCACGTCGGTGAAGCCCGCGAACTTCGCGTTGGGCCGGTCCGCGCGCATCGCGTCGTGCACCAACGCCTTCACCACCAGGATGGCAGCCGCCGACGTCGGGCCCTGCTCGCCCCCGGCCTTGCGGAAGTAGTCCGCCATGGCGAGCGTCCACGCCTCGGCCGCGGCCTTGCCGGCGGCGTACGCGGCGTTGCCCGCGGTCGGCTTGGTCGCGCCCGCGGCGCTGATCAGCACGTACCGGCCGCGGTCGCTGCGCTGGAGCACCTCTGAGAAGGCCAGCGAGGTGTGCTGCACGGTGCGCACGAGCAGCAGCTCCAGGAAGTCCCAGTCGTCGAGGCTGGTCTTGATGAAGGTCTCGCTGCCGCGCCAGCCGCCGACGAGGTGGACCAGGCCGTCGACGCGGCCGAACTCCTTCTCGGTGCGGGCGGCCCAGTCACGGGTGGACTGCAGGTCGAGCAGGTCGACCGTCTCCCCGGTGACCGTGGCCCCGCCGGAGGCGTAGCGGGCCGCGTCCACGGCCTCGGCGAGCCGCTCCGGGTCGTTGTCCGCGCCGATGACCGTGGCGCCGGCCTCGGCCAGCCGCAGCAGTGCCGCCCGGCCGGCGGGTCCGCCCGCACCGGCCACCGCGATGACCGCACCGTCGAGAGCCCCGTTGCCCATGTTCTTCCCCTTCGCGGCAGTGTGCTGGAGTCGGTCGCTCACGCGGCGACCCGCTCGGCGCCGTCGGCCGTGATGCCCTTGGTGGAGGCGATCACGTTCTTCAGCTTCTTGGACAGTGCCTCATAGAACATGCTCAGGGGAAACTCGTCCGGAAGCACGTCGTCCACCAGCTTGCGCGGCGGCTGGGTCAGGTCCAGGGCGTCGGGGCCCTTGGCCCACATGGAGCCGGGGTGCGGGGCGAGGTAGGCGGCGACCAGCTCGTAGCCGGCGAACCAGTGGACGAGCTTCGGGCGGTCGATGCCGTCGCGGTACAGCTTCTCGATCTCGGCGCACAGCTCGTTGGTGACCTGCGGGGCGCGCTGCCAGTCGATGTGCAGCTTGTTGTCGGTCCAGCGGACGACGTCGTGCTTGTGCAGGTAGGCGAAGAGGAGCTGGCCGCCGAGGCCGTCGTAGTTGCGCACCCGCTCGCCCGTGACCGGGAAGCGGAACATGCGGTCGAAGAGGACCGCGTACTGCACGTCACGGGCCTGCGGGACGCCGTCGGCCTCCAGCTTCACGGCCTCCTTGAAGGCGGTCAGGTCGCAGCGCAGCTCCTCCAGGCCGTACATCCAGAACGGCTGGCGCTGCTTGATCATGAACGGGTCGAACGGCAGGTCGCCGTGGCTGTGAGTGCGGTCGTGGACCATGTCCCACAGGACGAAGGCGTCCTGGCAGCGCTTCTGGTCGTCGACCATCGCGGCGATGTCCTCGGGCAGGTCGAGGCCCAGGATGTCGACGGCGGCGGCGGTGACGCGGCGGAAGCGGGCGGCCTCGCGGTCGCAGAAGATGCCACCCCAGGTGAAACGTTCCGGCGCCTGGCGGACGGCGATGGTCTCGGGGAAGAGGACGGCGGAGTTGGTGTCGTAGCCGGCCGTGAAGTCCTCGAAGGTGATGCCGCAGAACAGCGGGTTGTCGTAGCGGGTGCGCTCCAGCTCGGCGAGCCAGTCCGGCCAGACCATGCGCAGCACGACCGCCTCGAGGTTGCGGTCGGGGTTGCCGTTCTGCGTGTACATCGGGAAGACGACCAGGTGCTGCAGGCCGTCGCGGCGGTCTGCGGCGGGCTGGAAGGCCAGCAGCGAGTCCAGGAAGTCCGGCACCGCGAAGCCGCCGTCGGCCCACGCGTGCAGGTCCGCGACCAGGGCCTCGTGGTAGGCGGCGTCGTGCGGGAGCAGCGGGGAGAGCTCGCGGACCGCCTCGGTCACGCGGCGCACCGCGGCCTCGGCGTCGGCCCGGCCCGGGGCGCCCTCGGCGCCGAAGTCGATCGAGCCGTCCTTGGACTGCCACGGCCGTATCTGCTCCACGGCATCCTTGAGCCGCGGCCAGGCCGGGTGCTCCACGACCCTGCCGGCCGGAGGAACCTGCTCCTCGGTCGCCGCCTGCACAAGAATTTCCGTCATGTCCCATCCTCCACTGGAGAACCTCGCGTAAGGACACCGTATGCGGACGAGGTTTCCCCCAGCAAGGGGATCATCGGGAAATCGTCCCGTATGACTTCATGACGACGGAAGTTTTTCCTGTCGCCCCCCGCCGGGACGGCGCCTTCCCCGGCCGTGTGACGGGGACGGAAACTCCGGCGTACGGGCGGGTACATCCCTGGCGAAGAGCACTAGGCTGCGGCTCCGGCTGCCGTCGACGGAAGCGAGGCGACGTTGAACTTCCTCACCATCGGTCACCGCGGGCTCATGGGCGTCGAGCCCGAGAACACCCTCCGTTCCTTCGTCGCCGCCGAGCAGGCCGGCCTCGACGTCATCGAACTGGACCTCCACCTGAGCAAGGACGGCGCGCTCGTCGTCATGCACGATGCGGACGTGGACCGCACGACCGACGGCACCGGCCCGATCGCCGAGCAGACCCTCGCCGAGCTGCGCGCGCTGGACGCGGGGCGCGGGGAGCGCGTCCCGGTGTTCGAGGAGGTCCTGGACGCGGTGCGCAGCCCGCTCCAGGCGGAGATCAAGGACGTGCAGGCGGCGCGGGCGCTCGCCGAGGTGCTGCACGCGCGCGCCCTGGTGGACCGGGTGGAGGTGTCGTCCTTCCACGACGAGGCGATCGCCGAGATCGCCCGGCTGGTGCCCGGCGTGCGCACCGCGCTGATCGGCAGCCGCTACGGCACCGACGTGGTCGAGCGGGCCGTGGCCGTGGGCGCCGCGACGGTCTGCCTGAACATCCGCCGGCTCACCCTGGAGATCGTCGAGCTGGCCCGCGCGAAGGACCTGCGCATCATCGGCTGGGTGGTGAACACCCAGGACCAGCTCCGGCTGGTGCGCGCCCTGGGGCTGGACGGGGCGACCACCGACCTCCCGGAGATCAAGCGCACCGGCCGCTTCACGGCCTGAGCGCCGGGCGGGCGAAACGTCACACCAGCGGCTTGACCAGCAGCTCGAAGGCCAGGTCGGCGCGGCGCGGGATGCCGAAGCGCTCGTCGCCGTACGGGAACGGCGACGTCCGGCCCGTACGGCGGTAGCCGCGCCGCTCGTACCAGGCGATGAGGTCCTCGCGCACCGAGATCACCGTCATGTGCATCTCGGTGGCGCCCCAGGTCTCGCGGGCCCGCCGCTCCGCCTCGGCGAGGACCGCCTTGCCGAGGCCGGCGCCCTGCAGCGCGGGGCTGACCGCGAACATCCCGAAGTAGGCGTGCTCGCCGCGGTGCTCGAGCTGGCAGCAGGCCACGATCCGGCCGTCGCGCTCCACCGTCAGCAGCCGGCTGTCGGGCGAGGTGACGATGTCCCGCACGCCCTCGGGGTCGGTGCGCTGCCCGTCGAGGATGTCCGCCTCCGTCGTCCAGCCCGCCCGGCTGGAGTCACCCCGGTACGCCGACTCCACCAGCGCGACCAGGGCGTCCACGTCCGCCTCGGTGGCGTCGCGGAAGCTCAGCGGGGTGGCTGCGGCGGTGTCCATACGGGGGATCTCCAGTCTCGGGGCGCGGCGGGGCCGGTACGAGGGTAACGGGCACCGGCCGGCCGGTCGGGACGGCCCGTGACCCAGGCGGCTCCGGGCCGGGCCGATCCGGACGACAGGCGCTAGTGTCCGGGTGCATGGTGCAGGTACTGAGCAGCCGGACGCTGATCCGGCCCACCGATCCGGACCGCTCCCGCGACTTCTACGGCGCACGGCTGGGGCTCGCCGTGGCACGGGAGTTCGGCACCGGGCCCGAACGCGGGACCGTCTACTTCCTCGGCGGCGGCTTCCTGGAGCTGTCCGGCCGCGCCGACACGCCGCCGGACCCCTCCCTGCGGCTCTGGCTCCAGGTGCCGGACGCCGCGGCGGCCCACGAGGAACTGCGGGCGAAGGGCGTGGAGATCGTCCGGCCGCCGGTCAAGGAACCGTGGGGCCTGGTCGAGATGTGGATCGCCGACCCGGACGGACTGCCGATCGTGCTGGTCGAGGTGCCCGCGGACCACCCGATCCGGTACCGGCCGGGGATCTGACCTTCGGATGGCCGGGGCGCGGGCCGGGGCTTAGCGTGCTGGAAGGGGCCTGTCCGCGCGGAAGGAACCTCATGAAGCTCGACAAGCCCGTCCCCGGCGGCCCGTGCTGGACGGAGCTGGGCACCACCGACGTCGACGGCGCCCGGCGCTTCTACGGCGAGCTGTTCGGCTGGCGGTCCGAGACGGACCCGCGGCAGGAGGCGGGCGGCTACACCATGGCCCACCTCGGCGACACGGCCGTGGCGGCACTCACCCCGCTGTACCAGCCGGAGCAGCCGGTGGCCTGGAACGTCTCCTTCGGGGTGTCCGACGCCGAGGTCACCTGCCGGCTGCTGACCGAGCTGGGCGGCCGGGTCCTCGTGGGGCCGATGGACGTCCTGGAGGCGGGCCGCTTCGTGGTGGCCGCCGACCCGACCGGCGCGGTCTTCCGGCTCTGGCAGGCCCGCGCGTTCCCCGGCGCGGGGCTGTTCAACGTGCCCGGTGCGCTCGGCTGGGTGGAGCTGCTGACCCGTGACGCCCGGCGGGCGGAGACCTTCTACACCACCGTGTTCGGCTGGACCGTGCGCACCTCGGAGAACTACACGCAGTGGGGCGTGGGCGGGGCGGACTTCGGCGGGATGGTGCCGATGGACGACAAGTTCCCGCCCGAGGTGCCGCCGCACTGGCTGCCCTACTTCGCGGTGGCCGACGTCGACGGGGCGACGGCCGTGGCCACGGGCGCCGGCGGCACCGCCCTGATGGAGCCGACGAGCGTGCCGGACGGCCCCCGCATCGCGGTGCTGCGCGACCCGCAGGGCGCGATGTTCGGCGTCTACCGGGCGGGGGACGAGGGGTGAGGAGCGCCGCCGGGAGCGGCGCGGTGCGCGGCCCCGCCGCTCAGCGCCGCAGCCCCTGCATGTGGCCCTCCAGGCGGCTCAGCAACTCGCCCAGCAGGCCCGCGAGTTCCCCCTGCCGGTCACCGTCCAGCGCGGACAGCACGGCCTTCTCGTAGGCGAGTTGCTCGGGCAGGATGCCGTCGACCAGGGCCCGTCCCGCCTCCGTGAGACGTACGTGGGCCACGCGCCGGTCACGGGTGTCGCCCCGGCGCTCCACCAGGCCGCGCTCGGTGAGCTGCTTGACGCGCTTGGTGACGGCGGCGCCCGAGGAGAAGGTCTCCCGGGCCAGTTCGCCGGGTGTCAGCTCGTGCCCGGTGCGGCGCAGCGCCCCGAGCAGGTCGAACTCGGCGCGGCTGAGCCCGGCCCGGCGCAGCGGGGCGTCCTCGGCCTGCTGCAGGAGGGCCGCGCAGCGGTTCACCCGGCCGATGACCTCCATGGGCCCGGTGTCCAGCTCGGGGTGCACCTCCCGCCACTGCCGCACGACGCCGGCGACGGTGTCCCGGGCGGCCGCGGGGGTACCGGTGCCTTCGCCGGCACCCGTGCCGGTGCCCGTCCGTGCCGTGTCCGCCCCGGCCGTGCTCCCCGCCCTGGCCACCTGGGGTGCCGTCATCGCCGTACGTCCTCCGCTCCGCCGTCCGTGTCCCGGGCCAGGAGCAGGCCCTGGCGCCGTACCGTAGCGGCGAGCGTACGGTGTCCGGACCGCTCGGCCGCCACCACCCTCTCCTGCGGCAGGGCGCGCTGCCACCACTCGCCGGAGGCGGCGTCGGCGGTGGTGCGCAGGTCGGCCAGCGCGGCGGTCAGCGACCGGCGGGCCCCCTCCAGCGCGGCGGGCGCCGGCCCGGGCTCGGCGAGCAGGCGGGCAGTGCGCTCGCGGGCGCGTTCGGCGGTGCTCAGGGCCTGCGTGAGGCGGTCGCCCGCGCTCCGGTCGGTGACGACGAGCGCCGCCACGAAGCCGACCAGGGCGCCGACGACGGTGTCCACGACCCGCTCGGTGATCAGCTCACCGGAGTCCTGCCGGCGGGCGAACTCCGTGATGAGCAGCGCCATCGGGGTCACGCAGACGCTGCCCAGCCAGTAGTTGCGGCTGATCAGGGCCTCCGCGCCGAAGTTGAGGGCGAGGCAGCACAGGACGAGCGCCGCCTGGTGGAGGTGGGCGAGCGGCACGAGTGCGGCGAAGGCGAGGACGCCGACCAGGTTGCCGACCACGCGCTGCACGGCCCGGCTCCAGGTGAGGGCGAGGTTGGCCTGGTAGAGGGACGCGGCGGTGACCAGGGCCCAGTACGGGCGGCCGACGCCGAGCGCCAGGGAGGCGTAGCCGGCCAGGGCGCAGCCGAGCGCGGTGCGGGCGGCGAGGGGCGCGAGGTGGCGGAGGCGGCCGGTCCAGGGGTGCCGGTCGGCGGCCAGTTCGGCCTCGACGCCGAGGATCTCGTCGTCGTCGGCCAGGTCGTCCGGGTGCGGTACGGCCGCGGTGCCGCGCAGATCGCGCGCCCAGGCGCGCAGCCGCTCCGGGGCGGTGTCGGCCGGGGCGGCGAGGGCGACCTCGGCGCGGACCACGAGGCGCTCCAGGGCACGGCGGGTGGCGTCGGTGCGGGCGCCGGGGGCGAGCAGCGTCTGCCAGGCGGCCTGCACGGCGGCGGCCGGGGCAGCGCGCAGCCGGGGGTCGTCCGCGCCGTCGGGGGCCTCCCGGTACCGCTCGACGTACCCCGCGGTCGCGGCGAGGGCCTGGGCGACGGCCCTCCGTTCGGGGCCGTGCGGCCGCAGCAGGCCGGGGGCCATGCCGACGAGCCACGCCCAGGCACCGGCGGCCAGGGCCAGTCCCAGGTGGCCGGGGATCTGACCGAGGGTCTGCGGGACGAAGAGGGCGGCGGAGCTGATGAAGGTGAGCACCACGTTCCCGGGCGGTCCCACCCGCGTCGCGTCGCACAGGGTCTTCTGCGCGGCGGCCAGCAGGGCGCCGACGGTGACGAGCACGACGGCGTTCGCGGTGAGCGAGGCGGTGACGAGCGACCCGGCCAGCCCGGCGACCATCCCGAGGACCACCCACACCAGGGCGCGCGCCCGGGCGGCGTACGGACGGTTGTGGGCGTACAGCGCGCACAGCGAGCCGGCCATCGTGTACATCGCCAGGTCGAGGCGGCCGAGCGCGAGCAGGGTGAGGTTCGGCGGGGCGACCGCGACCACGACGCTCAGGGCGGGCTTGAACCAGATCGGCGAGGGCCGGCCCAGCCGCAGTACGCCCGCGAGGGTGAGCCGACGGGGGGTGGCGGGGGAAGAGGAGCGGCGGGGAGACATCCCTCCAATTTAGCAGGTGTTTTACCCGTGAAATTACTGCGGGCGGGCCTCCTGCGGGCGACTCACCTGCTGCTCACCGCGCGTGCTCCGTCGAATGCTCCCCGTGTACACCTCTGCGCTTGCGTGCGCGCCGCGTGCCTCGGGCATCGCATCCCTGGAGCGGACCGACGAGCGACCGTCGAGCGGGGAGGTGCGCGTGCACGGACCGGCTTCGCCCGGCTGGCTCCTGGTGGCGCTGTGCGCGGTGACCGGGACCTACTGCCTGCTGCGGATGCGCAGCGGCGTCGAGGAGCAGCGCCGGGCCGCGGGCGGCGAGGCGCTGATGGGGTTCGGGATGGCCGTGATGGCCGTACCGACCGCGGTGTTCGCCCCACCGGGCTGGGCCTGGCCGGTCTACGCCGCGGTCTTCGGGGCGGCGGCGCTGCGCGCCCTGTGGGCGGCCCGCCGCAGCGCCCATCACGTGCACCACCTCGTGGGCACGGCGGCGATGATCTACATGGCGCTCACCATGGCCGCCTCCCCCGCCCGGGGCCACGGCCACGTGCACGGGGCTTCCGGCGTCCCGGCGCTGACCGGGGTGCTGCTGGTCTACTTCACGGGGTACGTCCTCGTCACCGGCGCGCGGCTGATACCGGTACCGGCGGGCGCGGCCGTGACCGGCCTGCCGTCGAGCACCGGGGGCCCTGCCGCCGTCGGCGCCCCGCGCTGGGGCGACCGGCCGGAGCTGGCACGCGCGTGCCGGCTGTCCATGGGGATCGGGATGCTGGCGATGCTGCTGACGATGTGAGGCGGGCCGTACGGGCCCGAGGACGGCCGGGCCCGAGGACGGCCGGCCCGCACGGCGAGGCGCACCGGACGCCGTGGAGTGCGTCACTTCGCCCTCGAAGGCCGTACCGCCGGGCGGTGGGCCGCTCATAGGGTGCTGCCCATGATGGTCCCCGCGGTCCTGCTGCTGCTCGCCGCCGTGACGGCCGTCGTGGCTCCCCGGCTGCTCGCCCGGGCCGACTGGCCGGACCGTGAACCGGTGGTGGCGCTGTGGGCGTGGCAGTGCGTGGTGGCGGCGGTGCTGCTGTGCTGCGCGCTGTCGATGACCCTCTGCGCGGCGGCCGCCTGGCAGGCGGTGCGCGGGCAGGTGTTCGCGCCCGCGCCGCCCGGGGTGGTGGAGGCGTACGCACTGGGCGCGCCCGGCCCGTGGGCCGCCCCGATCGCCGTGGCGCTGTTCTGCGCCGGGCTGTGGAGCGGCGCGATGCTCGTGCGCGAAGTGGCCCGCGCCCGGCGGGGTCTGCGCCTGCGCGAGGCCGAACTGCGGCTGCGGGCGCCGCTGTTGCCCGGTGAGGAGCCGCAGGCGGGCCGGCTGGTGGTGCTGGAGGGTGAGCGGCCCGACGCCTGGTGGCTGCCGGGACCGGCGCCCCGACTGGTGGTCACCACAGCCGCGTTGCGCCGGCTGAAGGGGCGGCGGCTGGACGCGGTGCTGGCGCACGAGCAGGGTCACGCGCAGGCCCGGCACCACTGGCTGCTGCACTGCTCGGTCGCGCTGGCGAGCGGGTTCCCGCAGGTGCCGGTGTTCGCGGCGTTCCGCGACGAGATGCACCGCCTGGTCGAACTGGCCGCCGACGACGTGGCCTCCCGGCGCCACGGCCGGCTGACCACGGCCCTCGCCCTGGTCGAACTCAACGAGGACCGGGGCGTGTTCGGCCCCTCCCCCACCTCCCAGACGCACGTCCCGCAGCGCGTCCGGCGCCTCCTGGCCCCCCAGGACCGGCTCCCCGCGACGCGCAGGCTCGGCCTCACCGCGACCGCCGCACTGGTCCCCGCGCTGCCCGTCCTCGTCACGCTGGTCCCAGCACTCAGGGTGCTGGGCCTGGGCCTGCCCTCGTGACCGGCGACGCGGCCGGCCCGGCCGGCTGGCCCGCCCCGACGACGGGCCTGATCGTGCACGTCGACCGGCGGGGCCTGTTCGGCGGGCACCGGTGGGAGGCCGACGTGCTGGCTGGCATCTTCGACGGTGAACGGACCCGGCTCCTCGTCCACGGCCCGACCTGACGGACCTCCGGTCGTCCTGCGGCGCGGCCTCGGCGCCCTGGACGACCGGGCCGGTCCGGCGTACCGCGGGTCGGCGCGCCGGCCCGGCCCCGCGGTGTCGCCTACGGACCGAGGCCGTCCCCGGCCGTCACTGACCGGCTGCGCCTTCGGTCAAGGGGGCGGCCGGCGTCTGCGTCGGGGGCGCGGCCTCGCGTGTGCGGGCGCCGCGGGTGATCCGTACGCCGATGACGGCCGTGGCGACGCTCAGCGCCGCCGCCACCACCCACGCGACACGGAAGTCCGGCTGCTGCGCCGGGCCGACGTGCGTACCGACGACGGCGACGAGGAGCGCGACGCCGACCGTGGCGGACATCTGGCGCACGGAGTTGACCAGGGCCGACCCGGTGGCCGCCCGGTGGCCCGGCAGGGAACTGACGCCGGCCGCCACCAGCGTGCCGAGGGTGAGGCCGACGCCCACACCGCCGAGGACCTGGCTGGGCAGCAGGTCGAGCCAGTAGTCGGCGTCGAGGGAGGCGAAGCAGGTGCGCCAGAGCATGGCGGCGGCGAAGAGCAGCCCACCCGCGGTGACCAGCGGCCCGTGGCCCAGGCGCTGTGCGGCGCGCGCGGTGAGCACGGTGACGACGGGGACCAGGGCGGGGCCGGGCACCATGGCGACGCCGGTGCGCAGGGCGCTCCAGTGCCAGATCTCCTGGCACCACAGGACGTTGGACAGCAGCATGATCGCGAAGGCGATGCCGAACGCGAAGGTGCCGGCGCTCGCGGCGCCGAACTGGGGAAGGCGCAGCAGGGGCAGTTCGAACAGCGGGTGACGGTGCCGCAGCGAGCGGCGGACGAAGGCGGCGGCGCCGGCCAGGGCGAGGACGAACAGCGTCAGGCTCCTGGCGTCCAGCCAGCCCCAGTCCGGTGCCTGCACCAGGGCGCCGGACAGTGCGGCGATCGCGAGGGTGATCAGCACGGCACCCGCCAGGTCGGGCAGGCGGCCCTCCTCCCTGCGTGCGGTCGAGGGCAGGACGCGCAGCCCCGCGGCCACGGTGGCGATGCCGATGGGCACGTTGATCACGAAGACCCAGCGCCAGTCGACCTGGACCAGCAGTCCGCCGGCGACCGGGCCCGCGGCGGCGGCGAGCCCGCCCACGGCGGCCCAGTTGCGGGTGGCGCGGGTGCGGTGCTCGGCCGGCACGGAGGCCAGCAGGAGTGCCAGGGAGGTGGGCAACTGGGCGGCGGCGCCGACCGCCTGGAGGGCCCGGGCGGCCACGAGGGTGCCGAGGTCCGGCGCCACGGCACAGGCGAGGGAGGCGAGGGTGAAGAGGGTGACGCCCGCGAGGAACACCGGCCGCTGTCCTATCCGGTCGCCCAGGCGCCCCGCCACGACGAGGAGGGCCGCGAGGGCGATGGCGTAGGCGTTGAGCACCCACGACAGGGAGCTGAGGGTGGCCGCGCCGCCGGCGGAGGAGGCGAAGGACGAGCCGATGGCGGGCAGCGCCACGTTGACGATCCACAGATCGAGGTTCGTCATGAAGACGGCCAGGAGGATGACGATCGACGCCACACGCTGATTTGAAATCCAAACCGATGAGGTCATGGGGTCAGCGAAGCACGATGTGGTTTGAGATTCAAACCGTATGCGAGAGCCGGCGTCCCGCTCTTGCCCGAGCTTTGACATCCAAAGCCCACGCGCGATACTCGGAGCGTGACCACACACCGCACCGATCCGTACGAGGTCCCCGGCCGCCCCTGCTCGATCGCCGCCGCCCTGCAGGTCGTCGGCGACCGCTGGTCGCTGCTGGCCGTCCGCGAGGTCACCTTCGGCAACCACCGGTTCCGCCAGATCGCCAGGAACACCGGCGCCCCCACGGACCGCCTGTCCGCCCGGCTGAAGAGCCTGGTCGCCGACGGCGTCCTGGAGCGGCGCCCGCTGCCCGACGACCCGCGCCACGACGGCTACTACCTGACCGAGGCCGGCCGCGACCTGCTCGGCGTCATCCGCGAACTGCTGCGCTGGGGCGACCGCTGGCTGACCACCTCCCCGCCGATGAGGCTGCGCCACCACGACCACGACCTCAGCGTGCGTCCGGTCTGCGCGCACTGCGGCGAGCCGGTGACCCGGGGCGAGGTGCACGCGGAGGTGGCCGCGGCGGGCTGGACGCTGGCGGGGCCGGCCCTGGAGCCGGCCGGCCAGGAGGCCCGGGACGCGTGACGGCGCGGATCGCCGCCCCGGGGTTGGCCTCCCGCCCCGTGGTTCGGCGAGGATCGCTCCATGAGCACCCCGTCCGTCGACGCCCCGCCCCGTCCGCCCGTGCCCCGTACGGCCGTCCGCGCCACGCTGCTGCTGACGCTGTGCTCGCTGGTGCTGCTGGTGCTGGTGGCCGTCAGATGGGAGCCGCTGATGTCCGTCGACGGAGCCGTTTCCCGCACCGCGCACCGCTGGGCGGTCGACGAGCCGGGCGTCACCCACGCCTTCCGGATCCTGTCGGACTGGGTGTGGGACCCGACGACGATGCGGCTGCTGGGCGCGACGGTGGCGGTGTGGCTGGTGTGGCGGCGCGGGGCCTGGTGGACGGCCTGCTGGCTGGTGGCCGTGTCGGCGCTCGGCACCGTGGTGCAGCAGGGCCTGAAGGCCGCGGTCGGCCGCCCGCGGCCGCGGTGGCCGGACCCGGTCGACTCCGCCCACTTCCAGGCGTACCCGTCGGGGCACGCCCTGACCGCGGCGGTGGTCTGCGGCCTGCTCCTGTGGCTCCTGCACCGCGCCGACCCGCCGAGGGCCCTGTGGCGTACGGCGGTGGCGCTGGCGGCCGTCTCGGTGGCCGGCGTCGGCCTGACCCGTGTGTGGCTCGGCGTCCACTGGCCCTCGGACGTGCTCGGCGGCTGGCTGCTGGGCGCGGCCCTGGTGGCGGCGGCGATCACCGCGCACCACCGGTGGCAGCCGGTGCGACCGCCCCGGGCGTGACATCCGCGGGCGCCGGACAGCGGACCCCGCGCGCGATCTAGGATCGGCGCCATGGCGACCGTCCTGTTCGACTTCTCCGGCACGCTGTTCCGCATCGAGTCCGCCGACTCCTGGCTGCGGGCCACCCTGGACGAGGCCGGCGCGGCCCTCCCGGACGCGGAACTGCAGGAGACTGCACGGGCGTTGGAGGCGGCCGGGGCGCTGCCCGGGGGCGCGGCCCCGCAGGGGGTGCCGCAGGAACTGGCCGAGCTGTGGCGCCGGCGCGACGAGAGCGCGGCGCTGCACCGGGCGGCGTACACCGGGCTCGCCCGCCGGGTGCCGCTGTCCGACCCGGCGCTCTACGACGCCCTGTACGAGCGGCACATGAGCCCGGCCGCCTGGGAGCCGTACCCGGACGCCGCCGAGGTGCTGCGGACGCTCGTGGACCGCGGCGTCCGCGTCGGCGTGGTGAGCAACATCGGCTGGGACCTGCGTCCCGTGTTCCGCGCGCACGGCCTGGACGCGTGCGTGGACGCCTACGTGCTGTCGTACGAGCACGGCGTGCAGAAGCCGGATCCGCGGCTGTTCCAGGTGGCCTGTGACGCGCTGGGCGCGGACCCGCGGCGCACGCTGATGGTGGGCGACAACCGGCGGGCGGACGGCGGCGCGGCGGCGCTGGGCTGTGCGGTGCACTTCGTGGACCACCTGCCCGCCCGGCTGCGGCCGGACGCCCTGCGCCCCGTGCCGGACCTGGCGGCGGCGCTCGGCTGAGTCCGGGCGGCCGTCCGCCCACGGCGCGCCGCCGGGCGCGCGGCGGTCCCCGGTCGGGCGCCGCTCAGGCCCGGTAGCCCTCCACCTGCGACGAGGGGCGCACCTGGGCGTCGTCGGGGTTCTCCCCGTACTCGCTCTTGGCGCGCCGCTGGCGCAGCAGGTCCCAGCACTGGTCGAGCGCGCGCTCCAGCTCGGCCAGCCGCTGCCGCTCGGTGTCGCCGTCGATGCGCCCGGCGGCGAGGTCCGACCGGAGCCGATGCTCGTCCTCGACCATCTCCGAGATCCTCGACAGGATCCGGCGGTCCTGCTCCTGCTCCATGTCCGCTCACCTTCTCCGCGCTCGGCGTCGAGCCCAGCCTAGGGAGATCACGGCGGCGCGGCGACCCTTCGACCGCCGGATCCGGGACGAAAGTAGCCTGAGCGAACCTTCGGGGTGGAAGGTGTCCGCCTCGGACGATCCCCCGTGTCGCCCGAGGCGGAACGCGGTCGTGCACCCCAGGGGGCCGACCGGCCTGCGATGAGTATATTGGCTGGCAGCCAATCAACGCAGGAGTCCAGCATGTCCCCGCGCAGCGCATCGGTCAATGAAGAATTGCGACGGCGCTCCCGGGAGCGGCTGCTGCAGGCGTCGTTGGAGCTGGTCGGCGAACGCGGCTACGAGGCCACGACGCTGGCCGACATCGCCGACCGGGCCGGGTCGGCGCGCGGTCTGGTGTCCTACTACTTCCCGGGCAAGCGCCAGTTGGTGCAGTCGGCCGTGCACCGGCTGATGCACCGCACGCTGGAGGAAGCCCTGGAGCGCGAGCCGCGCACCGAGGACGGCCGGGAGCGGATGGCCCGGGCCATCGACGCGGTGCTGGGACTGGCCCGGGACCGCACGGTCCTGATGCGCCAGCACATGGCGGGGCTGCTGGACACGGAGGGGTTCGTGCAGTGCCCGGAGCAGCGGCGGCTGGCGGAGCTGCTGCGCGAGACGGTGGCGCGGCACGGCTCGCGGGACGTCGACGCCGACTACCCGATGATGCGCTCGCTGCTGATGGGCGCGGTGTTCGCGATGGTCCTGCCCAATGTGCCGATGTCGTTCGCGACGATGCGCGCGGAGCTGTTCCGGCGCTACGGGCTGGACTGGGAGTTGGGCGCCCCGCCGGACGGTGGGGCGCCCGGCGGGACGTGCGAGACGGACATGTCGCGGTACTTCTCGACCGGCACGCGGCCCGAGGAGCAGCCGCGGCCGGGGGCTCAGTCGAAGTAGTCGGGCTGCGTCTGGACGTTGAGCTCGGGCAGCCGGACGCGCTGGGCCGGGTCGGTGCGGCGGTCGGTGAGCTTCAGGACGTCGAAGCCCTTGGCGATGTCGTTCGAGTAGATGTAGCCGTTGTAGTAGTACGCCGACCAGGAGCCGCCGACGGTGAGCGCGTCGGTGCTCAGCGGGCCGCGCTCGAAGTAGGCGATCTCCTTCGGGTGCGCGGAGTCGGTGAACTCCCAGACGGAGACGCCGCCCTGGTACCAGGCCTGGACCATGATGTCGCGGCCCTTCACCGGGATCAGCGAGCCGTTGTGGGCCACGCAGTTCTCCGTGTCGGCCTGGTGGCGCGGGATCTTGTAGTAGCCGCGGAAGACCAGCTTGCGCTTGTCGCCCTTGCCGACGATGTCGTAGATGCCGTCGGCGCCGCGGTCCGGGCCGATGGCGGCGTTGCAGGTGGCGGCTCCGCCGCCGCCCAGCTCGTCGGTGAAGACGACCTTGTTCGCCTTCTGGTTGAAGGTCGCCGAGTGCCAGAAGGCGAAGTTGACGTTGTCCTGCACCCGGTCGATCACCTTGGGGTGTTCCGGGTCCTTGACGGAGAACAGGATGCCGTCGCCCATGCAGGCGCCCGCCGCGAGATCCTGCTCCGGCAGCACGGTGATGTCGTGGCAGCCGGTCGTCTTGGAGACACCGGGGTTGGTGGGCGCGCCGGGGTTGCCGCCGCCGTCCGGGCCCTCACCGGGGAACAGGACGGGGAAGTTCACCACGGCCGCCTGCTCGGGCGCCTTGCGCGGCACCTTGATGACGGAGATGCCGTCGTGCGGCGGCTGGCAGTCGGGGTAGCTGGCGCTGGGCGAGTAGGAGGAGACGTAGATGTACACGTTCTTCCGCTCGGGCACCAGGGTGTGGGTGTGCGAGCCGCACGCGGTCTCGACGGCGGCGACGTACTTCGGGTTGCGCACGTCGCTGATGTCGAAGACCTTCATGCCCTCCCAGGAGGACTTCTCCGTCGCGGGCTGTGTGGTGCTGTTGCAACTGCTGTCGCTGCGCGAGGAGTCGGTGGACAGGAAGAGGAGGTCGCCGGAGACGGAGACGTCGTTCTGCGAGCCAGGACACAGCACCTGCGCGACCGTCCTGGGCGCCTTCGGGTTGCTGATGTCGAAGACGCGGAAGCCGTCGTAGTTGCCGGCGAACGCGTACCGGCCCTGGAAGGCGAGGTCGGAGTTGGTGCCGGCGAGGGCGTCCTTGGGGATGTTGACGAGGTGCTGGAGGTTGGCGGAGTGGACGATCTCGTCCTGGCCGGGTATCTCGCCGGCCGCGATCGCCTCGGCCGCGTCGGCCTGCGCCCGGGCGGACACCGCCTTGTCGGCGGTGGGCGCGTCCCCCGGGTCGGGGGTGGCGCCCGCCGGGGTGGCGGTGAGCAGGGCGGCCACGAGGCCCGCGGCGGCCGCCCCGACTCCCAGTCGTCTGTGCCGCGTTCGGGATGCGTTCAACAGGGTCACTGCTTCCTCCCTCGTTGCCGTTCACGGGGAACGGATCACGGTCCCCCGAAGTATGGTCTTAGTCATGCTCAAGCCAACAGATGGCAACGCGTTCATGCCACAACTTTTCGACAGGTGACACACAGGACAACTACGGGTCCTGACGGATCACCAAGTCGGTCGTTCCAGGAGGTCGTTGTGCTCTTCCGCCGTGCGTCGCTGGTCGTCACCGCCACCCTGACCCTGGCCCTCGCGGGCTGCGACTCCGGGTCGGACGCCGGTCCGGAGCCGGCCGGCGGGAGCGGCCCCTCAGTGATCGTCCCGGGCGCGCCCGGTGAGGGGAACCGCACGCTCTCCGCCCAGGACGCGGCGCGGCAGCGCGCCGAGGACGACTCCCCCAACGCGGCCGACGTGGCGTACGCGCGGATGATGATCGTCCACCACCAGCAGGCGCTGGACATGGCCGCGCTCGTCCCCGACCGCGCCGCGTCGGGCGACGTCAAGCGGCTGGCCTCCCGGATCGCCGCCGCGCAGGGGCCGGAGATCACGTCGATGCGCGGCTGGCTGACGTCCTACCGCAAGGACGGGACGGCCGGACGGCACGACCACGCGGCGATGCCGGGGATGGCGACCGAGGCGCAGCTGGCGCAGTTGCGGGCGGCGCGGGGTGCGGCGTTCGACCGGCTGTTCCTGACCCTGATGATCACCCACCACCAGGGCGCGATCTCGATGGCCACGGACGTCAAGGCGCAGGGCAACAACCTGCGGATCGAGGAGATGGCGGACGACGTGGTCGCCCAGCAGACGACCGAGATCCAGCGGATGCTGGCGATGCGCTGAGGCCCGGGACCGGGATCGGCGCGTGCGAAGCGGGCGGTGCGGCGCCGCTCAGCCCGCCTGCGCCGACCGGGTGACGCGTGCGAGCGGTGCCTGCGGCCCCCTGTCGGCGGGGCGCCCGCGGTGCGATGCTGGGGGCATGCGAGTCGCCGTGGTCGGCTCCGGGCCGAGCGGGGTCTACACCGCCCAGAGTCTGCTCCAGCAGGACCCCGAGGTGCGCGTCGACGTCCTGGACCGGCTGCCGTGCCCCTACGGGCTGGTGCGCTACGGCGTCGCCCCGGACCACGAGAAGATCAAGTCCCTCCAGCACACGCTGCGCACGGTGCTGGAGGAGGAGCGGGTGCGCTTCCTCGGCGGGGTCGAGGTGGGCGCGGGCGGGGTGCCCGTGGCCCGGCTGCGCGAGCTGTACCACGCGGTGGTGTACTGCGTGGGCGCGGCGGCCGACCGGCGGCTGGGGGTCCCCGGTGAGGACCTGCCGGGAAGCTGGTCGGCGACCGAGTTCGTGTCCTGGTACAGCGCCCACCCGGACGCGGTCGCGGGCGGCTTCCTGCGGGACGCCCGGTCGGCGGTGGTCGTCGGGGTGGGAAACGTCGCGGTGGACGTCACCCGGATCCTGGCCCGGGGCACGGCCGAGCTGAGCGCCACCGACATGCCGCAGGCCGCGCTGGCCGCGCTCGGCGCGAGCCGGGTCGACACGGTGCACATGGTGGGGCGGCGCGGCCCGTCGCAGGCCCGCTTCACCACGAAGGAGCTGCGTGAGCTGGGGTCCCTGCCGGACACCGAACCCACGGTGGACGCGGCCGAGTTGGCGCTCGACCCCGATGCCGCCGACCCCTCGGGGCTGCCCGCGGCGCAGCGGCGCAACGTCGAGGTGCTGCGGGACTGGGCCGCACGGCCGCCGGGAGCGGTGCGGCGGCACATCCGGCTGCGGTTCTTCCTGCGGCCGGTCGAACTCCTCGCCCGGGGCGGGCGGGTGGGCGCCGTGCGGTTCGAGCGGACGGCGCCGGACGGGCACGGCGGGGTGACCGGCACGGGCCGGTTCGAGGAGATCGAGGCCCAGTTGGTGCTCCGGTCGGTGGGCTACCGCGGAGTGGCGCTGGAGGGGTTGCCGTTCGACCCGGCCCGCGGCACCGTGCCGCACCGGGCGGGACGCGTGCTGCGCGGGGTGGCGGTGGCGCCGGGCGAGTACGTGGCCGGCTGGATCAAGCGCGGGCCCACCGGCGTCATCGGCACCAACCGGCCGTGCGCCAAGGAGACGATCGCCTCGCTGCTCGCGGACGCCCCGGCGCTCGCCCGCCGGGAGGTGCCGGCCGATCCCCTGCCGTTGCTGCGGGCGGCGGGGGCCGAGCCGGTGGAGTGGAGCGGCTGGCTGGCCATCGAGCGCGCCGAGGCGGCGCTCGGGGCCGCGCTGGGGCGGGGCGGCCCCGTGAAGCTGCCGGACCGGGCGGCACTGCGCGAGGCGGCAGCGGCGGCGGACCGGCTTCGTCGGCACGACTGAGGTCCCGGGCCGTCATGGCCGCCGCCGACGTGCCGCGTCCCGTTCGGCCGACGGCCTGCAGGAGCGTTCAGCCGTCCCCGAGGCGCAGGGCCTGACGGTCGGCGGCGGCGAGGACGCCGTCGAGCAGGCCGGGGAAGAGGTCGTCCAGGTCGTCCTTGCGCAGTCCGTTCATCTTCGCCGTGCCCCGGTAGACCTGGCGGATCACGCCCGCCTCGCGCAGGACCCGGAAGTGGTGCGTGGTCGTCGACTTGGTCACCGGCAGGCCGAACTGCGAACAGGACAGCTCGTCGCCCTCGGCGGCGAGCTCCCGCACGATCCGCAGCCGCATCGGGTCCGAGAGGGCGTGCAGCACCGACTCCAGCCGGATCTCCCCGGTCGCCGGGTGCGGGAGGTCACGGCCGCCTGAGGCGGGGACGGGTGCGGGCGCTGCGGTGGTCACGGTGGCTCCACTTTCTTCGGGGGTCCCCATGGTACGAGGTCCGTCGTAGTTTGACATCTCCCGTAGTACGACGAGTACCGTACGACCTGACACCGGCACCCTGACGAACGGAGTTGGCCGTGAGTGCGCTCTTCGAGCCCTGGACGCTGCGCGACGTGACGATCCCGAACCGCGTGTGGATGCCTCCCATGTGCCAGTACTCGGCCGCACCCGAGGGCCCAGCGGCGGGCGTCCCCACCGACTGGCACTTCACGCACTACGGAGCCCGGGCGACCGGCGGCACCGGCCTGATCGTGGTCGAGGCCACCGCCGTCAGCCCCGAGGGGCGCATCTCGCCGTACGACCTCGGCCTGTGGAACGACGCCCAGGCCGAGGGCCTCCGCCGGATCACCCGGTTCCTGACGGAACAGGGCACCGTACCGGCCGTTCAGCTCGCCCACGCCGGCCGCAAGGCATCGACCGAGCGGCCGTGGAAGGGCGGGGCCCCGCTGACGCCGGCGGAGGGCGGGTGGCAGCCGGTCGCGCCGAGCGCGGTCGCCTTCGACGAACGCCACCCGGTGCCCGCTGAGCTGACGACGGCTCAGATCGCCGAGGTGGTCCAGCAGTTCGCGGACGCGGCCCGGCGGGCGCTCGCCGCCGGGTTCGAGGCGGTGGAGCTCCACGGCGCCCACGGCTACCTCATCCACGAGTTCCTCTCGCCGCACAGCAACCACCGCACCGACGCCTACGGCGGCTCCTTCGAGAACCGCGCCCGCTTCGCCCTGGAGGTCGTCGACGCCGTGCGCGCCGTCTGGCCCGAGGACAAGCCCCTGTTCTTCCGGGTCTCCGCCACCGACTGGCTGGAGGAGAACGGCTGGACGGCGGACGACACCGTGCGCCTGGCGCGGGACCTGCACGCCCACGGCGTCGACCTCGTGGACGTCTCCACCGGCGGCAACGCCTCCGGGGTCCACATCCCCACGGGACCCGGCTACCAGGTCCCCTTCGCCGCCCGGGTCAAGGCCGAGACACCGATGCCGGTCGCGGCCGTCGGCCTGATCACCGACCCCGAGCAGGCCGAGAAGATCGTCGCCAACGGTGAGGCCGACGCGGTCCTCCTCGGCCGCGAGCTGCTGCGCGACCCGTCCTGGGCCCGGCACGCCGCCCGGGCGCTCGGCGGGGAGGTCCGGGTGCCGGACCAGTACCACCGGTCGGTGTGACACGGGCCGGGGGCCGCCGCAGCGAGTCGCGCGGCGGCCCTCGCGCCTGTCGTCAGTGCCGGCGCGCGTACGGCTCCTGGCCGTGCCACCAGCTCTGTCACGCCCCTCACCGCTTCAGCCGCAGCACCGCCTCCTCCAGGCGGGGCAGGGTCCGCTGGCCCACGAGGGCGAGGGCGATGGAGCCGCACACCCCGGCCCAGGCGAGCGGCCCGAGCGGGGTGCACCCGAAGAGCCGGCTCGCGCCGGGCGTCTGCACCAGCAGCACCAGGGCGACCGCCGAGCCCAGCACGGTCACCCGCACCAGCCCGCTCTCGCGGCGGTCGGCCAGGGTCTGCGCCAACTGCGTGCCGACCACCGCGCACAGCGCCATCGTGGTCGACCGGCGCTCCGTGCCCGGGGTGAAGCGGCCGAACAGCCAGGCGGCGACGGCGCCCAGACAGGTCGTCAGCGCCCGGTGCCGGATCTGCTCGATAAGCGGCGCGCCCAGCAGCGACGTGCCCAGCGGGCCGTCCGTCTCCTCGGTCGCCCGCGGCACCGGGGTGACCGCCACGGCCATCGCCGGGAACAGGTCCGTGAACAGGTTCACCAGCAGCATCTGCCGCGTGGACAGCGGCGCCCTGCGCCCCAGCAGCGTGCCGACGATGCCGAAGCCCACCTCACCGGCGTTGCCGCCGATCAGGATGGCGATGGCGTCGGCGACGCTGTGCCACAGGGCGCGGCCCTCGTGGACGGCCTCGACGAGCACCCGCATGTCGTCGTCGGTCAGCACGATGTCGGCGGCGTTGCGGGCGGCCGCCGAGCCGCGCGCGTTGAGGCCGACGCCGACGTCGGCGGCCCGGATCGCGGCCGCGTCGTTGGCGCCGTCGCCCACCATGCCGACCACCCGGCCGGCGTCCCGCAGGGCCTCGACGACCTGGAGCTTCTGCTCCGGCGCGACCCGGGCGACCACCCCGGCGTCGCGCAGGATGCCGGCGCGCTCCGAGCGGTCGGCCGACGCCAGCTCGTCGCCGGTGACCACGACGGTGTCCTCGGGCCAGCCCAGTTCCACGGCGATCGCCCGCGCGGTCTGCGGGTGGTCGCCGGTGAGCATCACCGGCCGCACGCCCGCCTCTTCGAGGGACCGCACCAGCTCGGGGGAGGTCTCGCGGGCCACGTCGGCGAGCGCCACTAGCCCGGTGAACTCCAGCTCCGCCAGCGGTCCTTCGAGGACACCGGCGTCCGTCTCGCCGTCGCGCAGGCGGCGTTCGGCGACCGCCAGCACCCGCAGCCCGTTCCCGGCGAGCCGGTGCGCGGTGTCGTCCGCCTCGTCGGCGCCGGTCGTGCAGGCCGGCAGGACGTTCTCCGGGGCGCCCTTGACCACCAGGGTGCGCGCGCCGTCGGCGGCGTGGCCCACGGCAGCCGCGTAGCCCCGGGCCGCCTCGAAGGGCAGGCCCTCCGTCTGGGTCCACTCCGGGTCGTCCGGGGCCGCCTCCAGCACCGCCTCGTCGGTGGCGTGCACCGGGCGGTCGGAGCCGCCGTTCGTGCGGGGGCAGGCCCGCGCCGCGACGGTGAGGGTGTGGCTGTCCGCCGCCCGGTCCCGGTCGTGGACCGTGCCGTCGGCCTCGGTGACACGGACCAGCCGCAGCCGGTTCTCGGTGAGGGTGCCGGTCTTGTCGAAGCACACGGTGTCCATGCGGCCCAGCGCCTCCAGGGTGCGCGGCGCGCGCACCAGCACCCCGCGCCGGCTGAGCCGGCGGGCCGCCGCGAGCTGGGCGACCGTCGCCACCAGCGGCAGCCCCTCGGGCACCGCGGCCACGGCCACCGCGACGCCGCCGCTCACCGCCTGGCGCAGGGGCGTGCCGCGCAGCAGCGCCAGACCGGTCACGGCGGCGCCCCCGGCGAGCGTCAACGGCAGGGCTTTGCGGGTGAGTTCCTGCAGCCGGGCCTGGACACCGGCGGCCGGGGGTCTGCGCGCCGCCAGGTGGACGGCGCGCGACGCCTCGGTGCGGTCGCCGGTCTCCACGACCACCGCGCGCGCGTGGCCCGCCACCACCGTGGTGCCCTCGAACACCATGCAGCGGCGGTCGGCGACGGAGGCCCGCGGCGTCGGCTCGGTCTGCTTGTCCACGGGCAGCGACTCGCCGGTGAGCGCCGACTCGTCGACCTCCAGCCCGTCCGCCCACAACAGGCGCGCGTCGGCGGGCACCACGTCGTCCGCCTGCAGCTCGATCACGTCACCCGGGTGCAGCTTGGCCGCGTCGACGGTCCGCGGTCCGTCGCCGTCCGTGTCCTCGGCGGCGATCCGGGCCTTCTGCCGGTGCTCCTGGAGCAGCGCGGCCACCGCGCGTTCGGCCCGCAGCCGCTGGACGCCGCCCACCAGGGCGTTCAGGTCGAGCGCGCCGACGACCAGCAGGGCGTCCGCGGCCGAGCCGAGGACCGCCTCGGCGGCCGAGCCCACCGCCAGCACCGGCGTGAGCGGATCGTCCAGCTCGTGGCGCACCGCCCGGGCCAACTGGACCGTCCAGCCCAGCGGCTTCAGCGCGGGGACGCGTCCGGCGCGCCCGGCGGCGGCCTGGACGCGGGAGGCGGCCTGCTCGGACAGACCGGGCTGCTCCTGCGGACGCCGCGCCAGCTTTTCGCGTACGTCGTCGGGGTGCAGGTCGTGCCAGGCGACGCGCTCCCGGGGGTGCGGGGAGCGGGCCAGCGCCACACCGAGGGCGCTCCGCGCACCGCCCAGCAGGGCAGCCGCGGTGGCCACGTCCACGGGCGCGTGGCGCAGACCGGGGAGCGGGGTGCGGCGTCCGCCGCGGCCGGCATCGCCCACGGCCACCAGCAGTCCCGACAGCGCGGCGCCGGACTTGGCCAGCGTCTGGGCCCGGCCGCTCACGGCCTTCGCGGCGGGTACGGCCCGCAGCAGCCGCCAGACGTCGGGGAGCCCGCCGGGGGCGATCACGTCGGCGGCCCAGGCGACCGCGGCGTCGCCGTTCGCCGTCGCCACGGCCACGTCACCGGCCAGCAGGCCGGCCAGGACGTCGTCCGGGGCGTCCTCCGGGGCGGTCGCGGCGTCCGCGCCACCGACGCCGTCGGTGTCCTGGGCGGGACCGTCGTGGGCGGAACCGCCGTCGCCGGGTGTCTGCGCACCGGTGGTGTCCGGGGGCCCTTCGTCGCCGTGCGCGGGACTGCCGGGGTCGCGCGCCGTCCCGGCGTCGTGGGCCGAGCCGGGGTCGGACGCCGCGCCGTCGTGCGCGGGCGCCGGGAGGGGGCGGGCCACGGTGAGGACACCGCCGCGGCGGCGCAGCGAGGCGACCTCCTCGGTCAGGGGCCGGTCCGCGGGCACCACGTGGTCCGCGAGGACGGTGAAGTCGGCGAGGGCCGGGTCGTCCACCATGACCACCCGCAGCCCGGCGCCGCGCGCCGCGTCCAGCACGGCCTCGGCCCAGGCGTCGACACCGCCGCCCGGTGCGCGCAGCGCACTGGGGTGGAGCAGCACCGACTCCACCGTCTCGAGCTGGCGCAGCCGCTCGCTGTCACGCACCACCACGCCCGCGCGGGCCAGCGCACAGCACAGGACCGCGTTGAACGCGGCCGGGCCGTAGCGGGCCGCCTTGGGGGAACCGGCGAGCACGGCCTCGGCCGCCTCGTTCGCGTCGTGCTTGATCAGCAGGGTCGCCGCGGCGCCCAGCACGCTGCCGGTGCCCGCGTTGGTGGCGTACTCCTGGGCCGGGGCGGGCCGCAACGGCGGCCGCGGCACGGCCCCGGTGGCGGCGCGGCCGCGATCCGGCGCGCACAGCCGGTCGTGGGCCGCGTCGAAGGCCGCGGCGCGGGCGACGGTCTCGGCGAGCTGGAGGCCCCGCAGCGCGCCGTCCAGGACGAGGGCCGTCGGCGTCTGCCCCGCCGCGTGCGCGGTGGCGTTGGCCGCGGCGAGCAGCAGGTCGGTGCGGGAGCGGCCGAGGCGCCGGTTCAGCAGCCCGCGGAAGCGGGGGTTCTCACGCAGCAGCGTGACCGCCGCCGTGACCAGGCGCGGTGAGGGCGGCAGGCGCAGGGCGTAGGCGCCCATCCCGGCCGCGGTGCCCGCCAGGTCGGTCAGCAGGGCGGCGGTGGCGTTGCGCACCCCGGCCGGGTCGCCTGGGTGGGGGAACTCCTCCACCGCGTCGTCGCTCGGTCCGAGCCCGTGCCGTTCGGCGAGTTCGGTCGCCCGGTCGAGCACCCGGTCGGCGACGGCGTCCTCGGTCGCGGCCAGCACCAGCCGGCCCAGCCCGCCGTCCCAGTAGGCGTAGGCGACGTCCGGCCGCTCGGCCAGGAGGCGTGCCACCCGGCGCGCCGCGTGCTCCAGGCCGCCCAGCCGGTCGACCTGTTCGCCCGAGGTAGGCCGCAGGGCGAGGTGCGCGCGGCGGCCGGAACGCCAGGCGCCGCGGGCGCCCGTCACCGCGTGGCGGGTCACCCGGCCGACCCGCGCCGCGGTGTCCACCCCGCGCGCGCCGGCCCGTACGGCGCCGGCCGCCGCGCCCGCGGCGACGCCCACGGCGCCCGCGGCCAGGTCGGCGACGGGCGAGCCGCCGCGCTCCAGCAGCCGCGGACCGGCCGGCAGCAGCCCGGCGGCCACCGCGGCCGGGACCTTCCACACTCCCAGCGCCATCGCCGTCCCTCACTTCCCGCCGTCGTCCGAACCGGGCCCGTCCGCGCGGGCCGCCGTCCCGTCGCGCGATCCGGTGCCCGGTGTGTCCTGCGGTGCGGTGCGGTCACCGGTCCCACCGGGGTCCGTCGCGGCGCCGGCCGTGGGACCGATGTCCGTGTCCTCGGCCGTGCCCGCCGTCTCCCCCGTGCCGGTCGCCGCGCCGCTGCCGGATGCCGGACCGCTCCCGGGCGCCCGCGTGGTCCCGGTCGTCGAGCCGCGGCGCTGTCCGGCCCGTGCCGCCCGGCCGGCCGTCGTCGTCTTCGCGGCGGTGTGCGCCGCGCTCCTGGCGACGCCGCGTGCCGCGCCCGTCCCCTGCGGGCCGGCGTCCGGCCGGTCCTGGGGCCGGGGCCGGGTCAGCCACGCCACCGCGGCCCCGGTGACGGCGACCGGCCACTCCACGACCCCGGCGACACCGAGCACCCCGGCGCCCGCGTAGACCGCCATGCGCCGTCCGCGCGGGGACAGCGCGCCCGCCCTGTGCCAGGCGCCGTCGGCCATCCGGCCCACCAGACCCGCGCCCGGCACCTTCCCCAGCGCCGACGCCGCGGTGCGCACCGGCCCCGGGAGCGACGTGGACGACTGCTGCACCGTCATGGCCCTCACCTCGCGAGACTCGGCCGTCGGCCTCTCCGGGTGCCCTCGACGCGCCGGTCATCACGCGGTTCCGCTGTCGGTTTTCTCCATTTTGTCCCCGGCGCCTTTGGGCGAAAGCTCCGCATCCGTCCGGGAACGTTCCGCGTCCTTCCTGAGAAGTACGGTGCGCGCCGCATCTCCTCCCCCCGGAGGGGGTAGATCGACTCCCCGGGCACGATGTGCCGGGCGCCGTCCTCGACGAGGCTGGGCGCATCGGACGTGAGGAGGGCGCCATGAACCGCCAGACCCGTATCCGCGTGAGCCACCGCCCCCGTCCGACGTCCCGCGAGACGGAGATCGACCGTCGGACGCCGTCGGGCCGTCTCCTGCCCTACTGACCCGCATCGGTCGGCATCAGCGGCCGGCCGCTCTCGTACGACGGTGCCCGGGGACCTGACCCCCGGGCACCGTCGTGACGTCGGACACCGATGCCGGCGGCGTGCCCCTCAGCCGGTCGTGCAGGCCGTGCCGTTGAGGGTGAAGGCGGCGGGGGCCGCGCTGTTGCCGGAGTGGCCGGCCTGGTAGCCGATGGTCACGCTCGCGCCCGGCGCGACGGTGGCGTCGTACGACACGTTCGTGGCCGTGACGGCCCCGGAGGCCGGCGCGTACGTGGCGCCCCATCCGTTGGTGATCGTCTGCCCCGCGGGCAGGGTGAAGGCGAGCCGCCAGCCGTTGATCGCCGCGGTGCCGGTGTTGGTGATCGTGACGGAGTCGGTCAGGCCCGTGTTCCACGCGCTGACCGCGGTCCTGACCGCGCAGCCGCCGGGCGTGGGCGGCGGGGGCGTGGTGCCGGAGCCGTCCAGGCCGAAGAAGGTCAGCACACGGGCACCCATGCCCCTGGCGTAGACGCCGTGCCCCACGCCCTGGAGGCTGATGGCCTCGACGGGGGCGCGGTCACCGGTGCTGCCGTAGCGGGTGCGGGTCCACCCGGCGGCCGGGCTGTCGGTCGCCGCGGGCGTCCGGCTCACGCCCTGTACGTCGGTCCACTGGTCGATCTCCTCGCCGAAGTTCGGGTAGCGCAGCGTGTCGTCCTCGGTGCCGTGCCAGAGCTGCATGCGCGGCCGGGGTCCGGTGTAGCCGGGGTAGGCGGCGCGGACGAGGTCGCCCCACTCGCGCGGGGTGCGGTTGACCGTGCCGCCGGCGCAGGCGCTGTTCCACTCGGAGCCGTCGGTGGTGGCGAAGCAGCCGAAGGGGACACCGGCGAACGCGGCGCCCGCGGCGAACACGTCCGGGTAGTCGCCGAGCAGGACGTTGGTCATCATCGCGCCGGAGGAGATGCCGGTGACGAAGACGCGGCCGGTGTCGGCGGCGTAGGTGCGGGTGACCCAGTCGACCATGGAGCGGATGCCGACCGGGTCGCTGCCCCCGTCACGGCGCAGGGCCTGCGGCGAGGAGACGTCGAAGCACTTGCTCGCCCGGGTGACCGACGGGTACACCACGACGAAGCCCAACCGGTCGGCGAGCGAGGCGTATTCGGTGCCGTTGTACATGTCCGGGCCGGAGCCCGTGCACCAGTGGACGGCGACGAGGACCGCCGGGTGCGCGGTGACGCTCGCCGGGACGTAGACGTACATGCGCAGGTTGCTGGGGTTGGCGCCGAAGCCGGTGACCTCGGTGAGGGCGGCCGCCGGGACGGCCGCGGCGGCCCGGTCACCGGCGTGCGCGGAGGCGGCGGGGGCCGCGGCGCCGAGCACGGCCGCGCACAGCAGGAGCAGGGCGGCGAGGGCGGAGCGCAGGGGGCCGCGGGAACGCGGGCGTCCGGCGGGAGCGGTGCGGGGCGGAGTGATCACGGGCATGTCGGACATGGGGGGTCCCTCTCGGGCGGGCGTCCGGGCTGAGTTCGCCTCGCATGGTGGCATGCACACGCCCTATGTGGAAGCGCTCCCACACCCCTGGCCGGAAAGCCCTCTCTCCCTACCTGCGGTTACCCGGAGAGGGATGCACGGGACGTTGACTAGAAAGCGCTTGCACCCTACGGTCCGTTCAGCGATGTGACCGAGCCGCTCCGTCGAATCCCGGAGAGGTCGCATCGCGCGTGAACGGCGTTCATCAACGAGGCCGTCGTTCACGTCCATGACCCCACACGCTCCGTCGAAGGGACGTACCCCATGCGCACACGCCCCCCACGTACACCGGCGCACAGCTCCGTCCGCAAGGCCACGACCGGCCTGACCGCCGTCGCCGCGGCCCTGGCGGCGGCCGTCGTGGTCGCCCTCCCCCAGCCCGCCGCCGCGGCCGAGTCGGCACCGGTCGGGTTCGGCGCGGGAACCACCGGTGGCGGCAGCGCCTCCGCGGTGACCGTCTCGACGCTGGCCGCCTTCAAGTCCGCCGTGTCGGGCAGCACCGCCAAGGTCGTGAAGGTCAACGGCCTGATCTCGCTGAGCGGTCAGGTGGACGTCGGCTCCAACACCACCGTCCTCGGCGTCGGTCCGTCGTCCGGGTTCACCGGCGGCGGTCTGCGGCTGAAGAAGGTCTCCAACGTCGTCCTGCGCAACCTGAACCTCAGCAAGCCCGTCTCCACCGACGCGGTCACCGTGCAGGCGTCGACGAAGGTGTGGATCGACCACAACTCCCTGTCCTCGGACCGCACCCACGGCAAGGACCACTACGACGGCCTGGTGGACATCACCCACGGGTCCGACTACGTCACCGTGTCCTGGAACACCTTCAAGGACCACTACAAGGGCTCCCTCGTCGGCCACAGCGACAGCAACGCGAGCGAGGACACCGGGCACCTGCGGGTGACGTACCACCACAACTGGTTCGACAACGTCAACTCCCGCATCCCCAGCCTGCGGTTCGGCACCGGACACTTCTACGACAACTACGTCGTGGGCGCCGAGACGGCGGTGCACTCGCGGATGGGCGCCCAGATGCTCGTCGAGAACAACGTGTTCCGCTCCACGGCGGTCGCGGTCACCACGAGCCGCGACAGCGACGAGGACGGCTACGCCAACCTGACCGGCAACGACCTCGGCGGAGCCGCGACCGAGATCTCCCGGGTCGGCACGTTCACGAAGGCGCCCTACGGCTACACCGCCGAGCCCGCCTCGTCGGTGGTCGCCTCGGTGACGGCCGGCGCGGGCGCCGGGAAGATCTGACCGCCGCCCCCTCCACCTCACCCCCAACGAAAGGCAACGGCACATGAGCTCAGCAGTACTCCCCCGCGGGCACGCCCTGACCGGCGCCCTCGCCACACTGGGACTTTCGCTTGGCATGATCATGACGAGCGGCGGTCTCACTCCGGCGAGCGCGGCCACCTGGCCCACGGCCAACGGCAGCCAGGCGGTCTCCTCGACCATCTCCGTGTCCGGCACCAAGGACTACGGCATGAAGCGGCTCTACGGCAGCGGCGACCTCGGCTCGGGCAGCCAGGACGAGGACCAGGGGCCGATCCTGGAGCTGGCCGCCGGCGCCGTCCTGAAGAACGTCATCATCGGCTCCCCCGCCGCCGACGGCATCCACTGCCTGGGCAGTTGCACGCTGCAGAACGTCTGGTGGGAGGACGTCGGCGAGGACGCGGCGACCTTCCTCGGCTCCTCGTCGTCGAACGTCTACACCGTCTCCGGCGGCGGTGCGAAGGAGGCCAGCGACAAGGTCTTCCAGTTCAACGGCGCCGGGACGCTCAACGTGTCGAACTTCGCCGTGAAGAACTTCGGCACGTTCGTCCGCTCCTGCGGCAACTGCAAGACGCAGTACAAGCGGACGATCAACCTCAACACGATCGAGGCGACCTACAAGGGCAACAAGCTCGTCGGCATCAACACCAACTACGGCGACAGCGCGACCCTGAAGGCCGTCACGATCGTCGGGGACAGCAGCAAGAAGATCGTCCCGTGCCAGAAGTACCTCGGGAACAACACGGGCAAGGAGCCGACCACCAACGGTTCCGGCCCCGACGGGACCTACTGCAAGTACTCCTCGTCGGACATCACCTACCAGTAGTCCGCCCCACGGGCGAAGGCCGCCGACCCGTCCGCCGCGGGCCGGCGGCCTCTCCGTGCCCCGGGCCGCGTGGAGTGGTCGCCGTGCGCGCGCGAGGCCCGGCGGGCGATCGGTCAGGTGGCGCGCCCGGCCGACACACCGCGCACCGAGTCGGTCAGCTCCCGGCGGTAGCGGTCGTAGGCGGCGCGCAGCGGGATGCCGGGCCAGTCGGCGGGCAGCAGCGCGGCGGGCAGGACGGGGTCGGCGCGCAGGTGCCGCACCACGGCGGCGTAGGTGGTGAAGCGGTCGGCGGGGTCCTCGGGGCGGTCGGCACGGCCGAGCAGGGTACGGGCGGTGGCGGCCCACTCGTCCAACGGCCAGAGGGCTGCGGCCAGTTCCGCGGCGGGCTCCTCGGGCCGCGCGGTGAAGCACCGTACGGCTCCCGCCAGGGCGGCGGGGAGCTCCGCGGCGAGACGGCGGTCGAGGTTGGCGGGGCGCAGCCACACGCCCTCGCGGAGTTCGGCCAGGCGCAGGTCGGTCAGCCGGGCGCGCAGGTCGGCGCGTTCGGCGGGGCCGCGCCCGGTCGCGGTGATCACGACGGTCTCCCAGTCGCCGTGCCACGCGTGCGTGAGGGGGTGCACGGCCTCGTCCTGGCGGCGCCGGCGCTCCAGCAGCCGGTCGCTCAGGCCGTGGACACCGTCCGTACGCCGCAGGTCACCGGCGGCCACCATGCGGCTCAGCGCGGCCCGCAGGGTGGAGCCGCCGATGCCGAAGGGCTCGACCAGCCGCACGAGGTCCTTCACCGGCAGTTCGGGCGGATCGGCGCCGAGCAGCAGGCTGAGCACGACCGACCGCGCCGACAGGGGCCGCAGACCGGCCTCGCCGGGGTCCTCCGCCACGTTCCTCCGCATGGCCAGGTACCTTACGCGCGGCTCCCCGTATTGCAGTATTGCTGCGCTCGCAGCGAAGGTGCAACATGGCCGCATGGTCCAGACACCCGCGCCGCCGCAGCCGTACGCCACCCACGCCGTCACCAACCAGCCGCCGCCCCTCGCGCCGTACGACGCCTCCGAGGACGCCGCCCTGTTGGAGGGGCTGCGCCGGGAGGGCGCGGGCTGGGCCGAGGAGGCCGTCCGCCGGCTGGGCCGCCGGGCCGGCAGCGCCGAGGCGCAGGAGTGGGGCGGGCTGGCCAACCGGCACGCGCCCGTGCTGCGCACGCACGACCGGTACGGCCACCGCGTCGACGAGGTCGACTTCCACCCGAGCTGGCACCGCCTGATGCGGGTAGCGGTGGAGGAGGGGCTCGCGGGAGCGCCCTGGGCGGACGCACGGCCCGGTGCCCACGTCGCCCGGACCGCGGGCGGCCTGGTGTGGGGGCACACGGAGGCCGGGCACGGCTGTCCGACGTCGATGACGTACGCGGCGGTCCCCGCGCTGCGCCGGCAGCCCGACCTCGCCAAGGTGTACGAGCCGCTGCTCACCTCGCGCGCGTACGACCCCGGGCTGCGCGTGCCCGCCGACAAGCGCGGGCTGCTCGCCGGGATGGGCATGACGGAGAAGCAGGGCGGCTCCGACGTGCGCACCAACACCACGACGGCCACCCCGACCGCCGAGGCCGGCGTGTACACCCTGCGCGGGCACAAGTGGTTCACCTCGGCGCCGATGTGCGACGTCTTCCTGGTGCTCGCCCAGGCCCCGGAGGGGCTGTCCTGCTTCCTGGTGCCGCGGGTGCTGCCGGACGGCACGCGCAACCCGTTCCGCATCCAGCGCCTGAAGGACAAGCTCGGCAACCACTCCAACGCGTCCTCCGAGCCCGAGTTCGACGGGACCGTGGCGTGGCTGGTGGGGCCCGAGGGCCAAGGCGTGAAGACCATCATCGAGATGGTCAACTGCACGCGCCTGGACTGCGTGATGTCGTCGGCGACGCTGATGCGCAAGACGCTGGTGGAGGCCGGTCACCACGTGCGGCACCGCAGCGCCTTCGGGGCGCGGCTGGTCGACCAGCCGCTGATGCGCAACGTCCTGGCCGACCTTGCGCTGGAGTCCGAGGCGGCCACGACCCTCGCGCTGCGGCTGGCCGGGGCGGCCGACCGCGCGGTGCGCGGGGACGAGGGCGAGCGGGCGTTCCGGCGCCTCGCCACGGCCGTCGGCAAGTACTGGGTGACCAAGCGCGGTCCGGCGTTCACCGCGGAGGCCCTGGAGTGCCTGGGCGGCAACGGCTACGTCGAGGACTCCGGCATGCCCCGCCACTACCGCGAGGCGCCCCTGCTGTCGATCTGGGAGGGCTCCGGCAACGTCAACGCCCTCGACGTGCTGCGCGCGCTGGGCCGCGACCCGGCGACGGTGGACGCCCTGTTCGCCGAACTCGCCCCCGCGCGTGGGGCGGACGCCCGCCTGGACGCCTCCGTCGCCCGCCTCAAGGACACCCTGGCCACGGCGACACCGTCCGGTGCGCGCCGGCTGGTGGAGCTCATGGCGCTGACGCTCCAGGCGTCCCTGCTGGTCCGGCACGCCCCCGCAGCGGTGGCCGACGTCTTCTGCGCCACCCGGCTGGGCGGCGACTGGGGACACTCCTTCGGCACGCTGCCCGACGGCGCCGACGTGGACGCGGTCCTGGAGAGGGCGTTGCCCGCGGGGGACTGAGCGGCCGGGGCCCCCGCCCCTGGGGGTTCCTGTGAGTCACGGCTCGATTCCGCTTCGTTGTCAGTGGCGTGGTGCAGACTCGTGATCAGCCGGTCCGACCGCCGGCGCGTCCGACACTTCGTCCGGGGGAGGACAACGTGTTCACGGGGATCGACGAGGTCGACTGGGCCTCGCTGCGGCATGCGGACGGCAGCGCGGAGGACGTGCCCGGAGTGCTCAGGGGGCTGATCTCCGCGGACCCGGCCGAGCGCGGCACGGCGCTCGACGAGCTGTACGGCTCGCTGCACCACCAGGGCCGGGTCTACGACGCGACCCTCGCGTGCGTGCCGTTCCTGCTCCGGCTGGTCGCCCACGAAGGGGTGCCGGAGCGGGCCGGCCTCGTGGACCTGCTGGTGAGCATCGGCGACGGCGAGCGGGACGGCGGCGTCGGGGCCGTGCGCGCCGGTGCGGAGGTGTTCGTCCGGCTGACCGCCGACCCGGACCCGGAGGTGCGCCGGGCGGCGGCAGGCGCGGTCGTGCGCTTCCTCGCCGAACCGGCGCGCGCCCTCGCGGTGGTGCGGGAGCGGCTCACGGCCGAGCGCGAGGACGGCGTCCTGATCGGCCTCGTCGAGGCCCTGGGCCTCCTCGCCCGGCGCCGCCCGTCGGTGGCGGGCCAGGCGCTGGACCTGCTCGCGGCCTGGAGCGCCCCGCCCTCCGGGCCCGCCGTGCGGCTCGCCGCGCTCGCCGCGCTGACCGCCTGCGCACCCGAGCGCGTACCGCCGGACCTGGTGACGACGGTCCTGTGGCTGCTGCGGGAGCGGTCCG
Source organism: Streptomyces galbus (assembly GCF_005280195.1). Lineage (GTDB taxonomy): Bacteria > Actinomycetota > Actinomycetes > Streptomycetales > Streptomycetaceae > Streptomyces > Streptomyces galbus. The sequence continues at coordinate 357,803 of NZ_SZPR01000010.1, forward strand.
CGCGGCGCACGCGGGTGCCCCTCGGACCCGGCCGGCCGGACGGGGACTCCCTGGTGCACCGGCTGCACGGTCCGCACTCGTCGGACGAGGAGGGCGCCCGGCTGCTGCGCACGCTGCACGCGGCCCTGGACGACCGTCTGACCGAGCGGGCCGCGCTGCTGGAGGGCCAGCTGACCTGCCCCGACCCGGCCGACCGGTGCAACGCCGTGTGGATGGCGGGGGCGCTGGTCCGCGAGTGGCGCGGGGACCACACGGTCACCGTGACGCTTCTAGGAGAGCAACTCGTCGAGGAGGAGGGGCGGTTGCGGCACGCCGCCGTCTCCGTGCTGCGCACCCTGTTCGCCTTGGCCGCTCCGGCCGCCGATCACCTGTACGCGCTCGTGAGCGCCCGCCCCGATGACTGGGTGCGGCCCCGGCGCGGCCCCGGCCCGGTGCTGGGGGCTCCCCTGGACGCGCTGGCCCGCACCGGGGACGCCCGGGCGGTGCCGGCGCTCTCGGAGGTGCTGTCGGCCCCGGAGCCCCCGCGCGACGTGGGCTCCGCCGTGCTGTGCCTCGGCCGGGCCGGGGCTCCGCTGGTGCCGGCGTTGCGGCGGGCGCTCGGCCGGGTCCCGCTCGACCGGCCGGGCGCGGTGCAGCGCGCCGCTCCCCTGGTCCGGGCGCTCGGGGCACTGGGCGCGGCGGACGCGGTGCCGGAGCTGGTGCGGCTGCTGGAGGGCGTAGCGGGCCCGGGTGCCGGGCTCACGGAGGTCGCGCTGGAGGCCCTGGAGGGCATCGGGCCCCCCGCGCGCGACGACGCCCTCCCCGCCATACGGTCGGCACTGGGCGGAGAGCACGCGGGTGCGGCGGCGGCCGCGCTCTGGGCCGTCGAGCCGGACGCCTCGGCCGTCCTCCCCGTGCTGTGCGGGGAGTTGGGGGCGGACGACGCGCGGCGCCGGACCCTCGCAGCGCGCCGGCTCGCCCGGCTGGGCGCGGCGGCCGGGGCGGCACTGCCCTCCCTGCGCCGCCGCGCGGCCGACGGGTACGCGGCGCGGGGTGGACGGTTCGTGCGGGACGAACGGGACGCCGAGGAGTGCACGGCGCTCGCGTGTGCGGTGTGCGCGATCAGCGGCGGGACGGAGGAGGTCGCCCGGCCCCTGCGGGACCTGTGGACGGCTCACCCTCCCGTCCGGCGGGCCGTCGCCGCCTGCCTGGCGGGCCTCGGCCCGGCGGCGGCACCGCTGCGGGACCTGGCCGTGACGGAGCTGACCCGGCTCCGCCGGCACACGGCCCGGCCGCCCGGACACGGCAGCCACGACGTACCCCGGGACGAGGAGCTGCTGCGGCTGTGCCGGGAGGTGGTGACCGCGGCATGACGGCCGGGGCCGGTCGGCACGGTCCCGGCCGGCCGGGGCCGGTCGGCGGTTTCGGCTGGCCGGGATCGGTCGGCCCGGCCCGGCTAGCCGGGCTGTCGTCGGCCCCACAGCGGGTCGAAGCGTGCCCAGTCGGCGTCCCACTGGTCCACGCGGCGGCGCTCCAGCCGGCCGCGCAGGACGCGGCCGCCGACGAAGGGGACGGCGGCGGACGCGCAGCCCGCGAGGACACCGACCAGGGCGGCGCGCACCCGGGCCTGGCCGGGGTCGGCGGGCTCGGTGACCAGGTGGCCGCGCGGGTCCGTCCACACCGTGACCACGCTGTAGGCCGCGCTGCCGGGCTCCACGCGGACCTGGCCCGTGTGGGACGAGCCGTCCGGCGCGGTCCAGCGGACCTTCGCCCAGACCCGGTCACCGGCGGCGCCGGGCTGCGCGGACGCCTTGCCGGGAGCCTGTTCGGTCAGCAGACCCTGGGTCGGACGCCAGGCGGCACGCTCCCGGGCCAGCTCGTGTTCCACGGCACCGGCGGCCGCCCAGCCGGTGACGACGCCGACGAGGAGCGTGAGCGCCCAGGCGCCGAGCAGCACCCAGGCCTCCAGCGTGTCGGCACGGCGCTTGAGCGGGTTGCGCCGCCAGCGCCACAGCCACACCTTCCGACCACGGAACGCCATCGAAGGCTTCCTCCTCGTCAGCGCGCGAACCTCGCGGACCTGCTGTCGCCCTTCCATACGGCGGCGGCCGCCCGGATGCTCAGGACGACTCCCTCGTCCCGACGGTCGCACGGGTCCCCCACCTCGCGCACGCCGACGGCCGAAGATGGCCGACCCGCCGCTCCCGTCCGGCCGCCGTCGCCGTCGTGACCTGCGGCGACACCATCCCGAGGGGTGACTGTCAGTGGCTGGGTGCAGACTGGCCGGTGTCTGGGACAAAGACGTCGCGGAGGTGGCCGGAGATGACCGAGGTACTGCTCGCCGTGGGCACGCGCAAGGGCCTGTTCCTGGGGCGCAGGCGCGGGGACACATGGGAGTTCGACGACGCGCCCGCTTTCAACGCGCAGGCGATCTACTCGGTCGCCATCGACACCCGCGGCGGCCGTCCGCGGCTGCTGGCGGGCGGGGACAGCGCGCACTGGGGCCCGTCCGTGTTCCACTCCGACGACCTCGGCCGCACCTGGACCGAGCCGTCCAAGCCGGCCGTGAAGTTCCCCCAAGACACCGGTGCCTCGCTGGAGCGGGTGTGGCAGCTGCACCCGGCGGCGGCCGAGCCGGACGTGGTCTACGCCGGCACCGAGCCCGCCGCGCTGTACCGCTCGGAGGACCGCGGGGAGAGCTTCGAGCTGGTGCGTCCGCTGTGGGAGCACCCCACCCGCTCGAAGTGGGTGCCGGGCGGCGGCGGTGAGGGCCTGCACACGGTGCTCACCGACCAGCGCGACCCGCACGCGGTGACGGTCGCCGTCTCGACGGCCGGGGTGTTCCGCACGACGGACGGCGGGCGGAGCTGGACCCCGTCCAACTCCGGGGTGGCCGCGGTGTTCCTGCCGGATCCGAACCCGGAGTTCGGCCAGTGCGTGCACAAGGTCGCCCGGGACGCGGCCCGTCCGGACCGGCTGTACCTGCAGAACCACTGGGGTGTCTACCGCAGCGACGACGCGGGCGCGCAGTGGACCGACATCGGCGAGGGCCTGCCGTCCACCTTCGGCTTCGCGGTCGCCGCGCACCCGCACCGCGGGGACACCGCCTATGTGTTCCCGATCAACGCCGACGCCGACCGGGTGCCCGCCGGGCACCGCTGCCGGGTCTTCCGCACGTCGGACGCGGGCAGCTCCTGGGAGCCGCTGACGGAGGGCCTGCCGCAGGAGGACCACTACGGCACGGTGCTGCGCGACGCCCTGTGCACGGACGACGCGGATCCGGCGGGCATCTACTTCGGCAACCGCAACGGCGAGGTGTACGCGTCGGCCGACGACGGCGACACCTGGCGGCAGTTGGCGTCCCACCTGCCCGACGTCCTGTGCGTGCGGGCCGGCGTGGTGGGCTGAGCGAGAGAGAAGCAAGGAAGAGAAAAACCAGGGGGGCACGCCTGTGCGCACATTGTTCCGGCCGGGTCTGGGCCATCGGTTGATCGTCACCTCGTTTACGGCAGTAGGGTGACGCCCGTGGCACCACGACCCTTGCATGAAATCGTCGAACCGGGCTGGGCGAAGGCCCTGGAACCCGTCGCCGGACGGATCGCCGCGATGGGCGAGTTCCTGCGCGCGGAGATCGCCGCGGGACGCACCTACCTGCCGGCCGGGGCCAACGTCCTGCGGGCCTTCCAGCAGCCCTTCGACGAGGTCCGTGTCCTCATCGTCGGGCAGGACCCCTACCCCACGCCGGGGCACGCGGTCGGCCTGTCCTTCTCGGTCGCGCCGGAGGTGCGCCCGCTGCCGGGCAGCCTGATCAACATCTTCCGGGAGCTCAGTGCCGACCTGGGGGTGCCCCAGCCGTCCAACGGCGACCTGACACCGTGGACGCGGCAGGGCGTGCTGCTGCTCAACAGGGCGCTCACGACGGCGCCGCGCAGCCCGGGCGCGCACCGCGGCAAGGGCTGGGAGGAGGTCACCGAGCAGGCGATCCGCGCCCTGGCCGCGCGCGGCAAGCCGCTGGTGTCCGTCCTGTGGGGCCGTGACGCCCGCAACCTCCGCCCGCTGCTGGGCGACCTGCCCTCGGTGGAGTCCGCACACCCGTCGCCGATGTCGGCCGACCGCGGCTTCTTCGGGTCGCGTCCGTTCAGCCGGGCCAACGACCTGCTGATCCGTCAGGGCGGGCAGCCCGTGGACTGGCGCCTGCCGTGACCGGCGGCCCGCCCGGGCGGTCCGGAGTCCTCGCCGTCGACTCGGGCGGCTCGGGGCTGCGCGTCGCGGTGCGGGTGGTCACAGGGGAGGCGGGAGCACCCGGCACCGCACCGCGGGACGCCGTGCCGCAGGGGGCGACGGCCGAGGAGGTCACGAAGGAGCCGGTACGCACCGGGCCCCGGGGCATCGACCCCGGGCACCTGATGGAACAACTGGTCCCGGCCGTACGGTCGTTGACGGCCAGGACCGGGGTGTCCCGCCTGGCGGCGGCCACGGTGGGCGCGGCCGGCTTCGGGACCTTGGGGGACGCCCTGCGCGCCGAGCTGCCCGGCGCGCTGGCCCGGGAGTTCGGCGTGCGCAGGGTCGCGCTCGCCGCCGACGCCGTCACCGCCTACGTCGGCGCCCTCGGGGTGCGTCCGGGCGCCGTGGTCGCCGCCGGTACGGGGCTGATCGCGCTCGGCACGGACCTTTCCCGCTGGCGCCGGGCGGACGGCTGGGGCCATCTGCTCGGCGACTGCGGCGGCGGCGCCTGGATCGGCCGGGCCGGCCTCGAGGCCGCCGTACGCGCGCACGACGGGCGGCCCCGTGGGTCGGCGGCGCTGCTGGCGTGCGCGCAGGAGGAGTTCGGGCCGGTCACCGGGTTGCCGGGGGTGCTGTACCCGCGTGCGGACCGGCCGGCGGTGCTGGCGTCGTTCGCGCCGCGGGTGGCGGACTGCGCGGCGGCGGACCCGGTGGCCGCGGAGATCCTGCGGGCGGCGGCCCGGCACATGGCCGACTCGGCGGCGGCGGTGTGCCCGGCCGGGGAAGAGGCCCGCGTGGCCCTCACCGGCGGGGTGTTCAGGATGGGCGAGGTCCTGATGGCGCCGGTGCGCGAGGAGTTGGCCCGCCGGCTGCCGCACGCCCGCACGGTGCCGGCCGAGGGGGACCCGCTGCACGGTGCGACCGCCCTCGCCACCGCACTGGCCGGGAACAGTCTCGCGCTGCCGCTGGACGCCTCCCTGTTGCACGTGGTGACGTCGGCTCCGGGCGAGGCGTAGGGCACCGTCCGGGACAAGTCGTACGGAAAACACGCTGATCACTTCTGATCCGTACGTAACTCATCAGACAAAAGCGGACGGATACCGCTCACCTGCACCCTCCCCGAACAGGGGAGCCACGGAAACAAGTAACATGCGGCGCCATGAGCTCCCCCACTGGGCCCGCGTCCGGCCTGCCAGTACGAATGCCGCGCCCCCGCCAGCCCGGGCGGCACCGCCGACCCGAGCCAGTGGCGGCTCCCGAGGGCGCGCCCGCGCTCGTCCTCGCGGTGCCGGGCACGCCGGGCGAGGCCACCCGCGGCCTCGCCGAGGAGGTCGTGAGCATCGCCCGCTCCGAGCTCCCCGGCCTGGACGCGCGCATCGGTTACCTGGACGGGGACGACTCGGAGTACCCCACGCTCCAGTCCGTGCTCGCCCGGGTCGCCGAGGAGCGCACCGCGCGGTACGAGCTGGCCGTCGCGGCCGGCGCGGACGTGAAGGAGCCGGACGGCCCGGTCGCGGTCGTCGTGCCGCTGCTCGCCGGGCCGGACAGCGCCCTGCTGCGCCAGGTCCGCCAGGCCGTCATGGAGAGCCGCGTGGCGGCCGACCTCGCCGACGTGCTGGGCCCGCACCCGCTGCTCGCCGAGGCGCTGCACGTGCGGCTGTCCGAGGCGGGCCTGGCCCGCGCGGACCGCGCCCGCCTGTTCACCGTGGCGACGGCCGCCGACGGCATCATCCTCGCGTCGGTGGGCGGCGAGGAGGCCGTGCAGGCCGCCGGGATCACCGGCATGCTGCTCGCCGCGCGCCTCGCCGTGCCGGTGATGGCCGCCGCGCTCGACCAGGAGGGTTCCATCGCCTCCGTCGCCGAGCAGCTCCGCTCGTCGGGCTCCCAGCAGCTCGCCCTGGCGCCGTACCTGATCGGCCCGGAGATCGACGGCTCGCTGCTCGCCGCGGCGGCCGAGGAAGCCGGCTGCCCGGCGTCCGAGGCGCTCGGCCCGTACCCGGCGATCGGCAAGCTGGCGCTCGCCAAGTACACGACCGCCCTGGGCATCGCCCCGCAGCCGCAGGGCGCGCCGGTGCGCTGACCCGGCGTCGCCACGGCCGTACCACGCGAAGGGCCCGCTCCCCCGGAGGAGGCGGGCCCTTCGTCGTGTCCGGAGCAGTGCCCGGGGTGCGGAGAGGTGCGCGGGACGCTCAGCGCGTCGCCGGTGCGGGGGCGTCGTCGAACACCACGCACGACGCCGCCGGTACGGCGATCGAGCCGCCCCGGGCCGGCCACCCGGTCGCCGGGTCGACGTCGAACCAGGTCACGTCGCCGGAGCGCTCGTTGGCGGCGTACAGGCGGCCGTCGGACAGGGTGAGCGCGCGCGGCCAGTGGCCGCCGCAGGGCACCGTGCCGACGAGCCGCAGGGCGTCGCCGCCGTCCTCGACGGCGAGCACCGACAGCACGTCCTCGCCGCGCGTCGCGGTCCACACGAACCGCCCGTCGGGCGCCACGACGATCCCCGACGGGTAGGCGTCGCCGGCCGGGACCGCCGGCAGCACCGGCACCTCGCCCAGCGGCTTCAGCGCCCCGTCGGAGGCGTCCCAGCGGCACACCGTGACGGACGGCGTGAGCTCGTTGACGACGTACGCGTGCGTGCCGTCGGGGTGGAAGGCCAGGTGGCGCGGCCCGGAGCCGGGACGCAGCGCGCTCTCACGGTGCACGGTGAGGGCGCCGTCGCGCAGCGTGCAGACCCGCACCGAGTCGGTGCCGAGGTCGACGCTGACCGCCCACCGCCCACTCGGGTCGGGCTGCACCTGGTGGGCGTGCGGGCCCTGCTGGCGGGGCGTGTACGGGCCCGAGCCGGTGTGGGCCAGGACGGCGGACGCGGCCCGGGCGAGCGTCCCGTCCGGGCGGACCGGGAGCGCGCTGACGCTGCCGGAGCCGTAGTTGGCGGTCAGGACGTGGCCGTCGTGCACGCTGAGGTGCGTGGGACCGCTCCCGCCGACCGGCACCGGAGGTCCGGTCCGCTCGGGCGTGTCGCCGGCCACCCGGTACGCGGCGACCGCGCCGTCCGAGGTCTCGCTGACCGCGTACAAGGTGGCCCCGTCCGGGGAGAGGGCCAGGTAGGAGGGGTCGGGCACACCGTTCACGCTGCTGAGCGCAGACAGCGCGCCGCTGTCCGGATCGACGGCCGCCGTCACGATGCCGGGGCCGCCGGCTGCCGTGAACGACCCGATGAACGCCCGCCGCCGCATGCCGCCGTCCGCCACCGCTGTCCCCTCTCGCCCTGTCCGGGTAGCCGCTGTCCCGAGTGACGGTAGCAGTCGATCTCGTGAGGTCTAGACCAAGAATGGCCACTTGACTGTGAGTCGTGCACGCGGCGACGGACGACGGCAGGGGGCGAGGGGCCGGGGCCCGCGTCCTCCCGCCTGCGCCTGTTGCGCCTGTTGCGGCTGTTGCGCCTCCTCAGGCGTCGACCAGCGTGGCTCGCACGGGCGTGCGCAGCGGGTGGGCGAGGTCGGCGAGGGCGCGCTCCAGGCCGTGCAGGTGGGCGAGCGGGCCGTGCGACGGGGACGGCTCGGGCGTCGTCAGGGGCGCGGGGGCCGGTGCGGTGAGCGGCTCGACGACTGCCGCCGGCCTGTCCGTGAGCGCTTCCACCGCGGCCTCGACCCGCCGGCAGGCCGCCGCGAGGCGCGCGTCGTGGGAGGCCTCCGGGTCGGTCGCGACGGCGACCAGCCCGCGGATCTCGCGGGCGCAGGTGTCGAGCAGGTCGAGGACGCGCCGGGCGCGCGCCTTGCGGGCGAGCACCGGGTTCAGCGGGTGCACCAGCGGCGCGACGGCGAGCCGCACGCGCCCGAGGAGCTGCTCCAGCTCGGCGACCCGCCGGGCCGGGTCGGCCGTCGGGTGCCCCGCGAGCCGGGCGGCGGCCTCCGCGGTGCAGGCGTGGACGCAGCGCAGGGCGCGCTGGATCCAGGCGTCGGTCACGGCGTGGGTGGTCACCGGCAGGACGAACAGCACGGCGAGCACCGCACCGAGGGCGCCGACGCCGGTCTCGGCGAGGCGCAAGGCCAGGAGGCCGGGGCTGAGGACGCCGAGGAGGCCGTAGAGCAGCTCGGCGAGCAGGGTCACCCAGAGCATCATCCAGGTGTAGGAGACGGCGGCCGTGTAGAAGATGCCGAAGACGCTGACGGCGACGAGCACGGCCGTCGGCACGGGCGCCCCGGCGACCGGCACGGCGACGACCATGCCCAGGCCGATGCCGATGACGGTGCCGAGCACCCGGCGGAAGCCGCGGACCAGGGTCTCGCCCCGCGAGGTGGTGTTGACGAAGATCCACCAGGTGGCGCCGACCGCCCAGTACCAGCGCTGCCCGGACACGAGCTGGCCCACCACCAGGGCGAATCCGGCACCCGCGGTGGCCTGCACGGCCTGGCGGGTGGTCACCCGGGCGAGACCGGTGCCGCCGGGCGGGGCGGGGACGGCGGCCGGGGGCGTGCGGCGCTCGTAGCACCAGGCGCCGAAGCGGACCGCCGCAGCGCTGAGCACGGACAGCGTGAGGGCCGCGTACAGCTCGGGGAGCTGCGCGGCGGTCGCGTGCAGGAACTGCGCGACGAAGAACATCATGAACGCGAAGACGCCCAGGCTGTGCCCGCGCGGACCCCAGCGGCGGGCGTAGACGCCCGCGCCCGTGACGGCGAGGAAGGCCAGGTCCCGGGCCACGGGGACGTCGTGGAGCAGCGCCGCGGCCGTGAGGACGGGCAGGCCGACGACGGGCAGCAGGACGGTGGTGACCGCCTGGCGGCGGACCGTCGCGTCGGCGACCGTGAAGAGGGCGAGCAGCGCGGCCAGTCCGCCGGTGACCGCCCCCGTCAGGGAGTGTCCGGCGAGGCCGCAGACCACGACGGCCAGCCCGATGCCGAGGACGGCCCGGGCGGCGAAGCGCAGCCGCGCCCGCCCCGGGTCCGGAGCCACGAACACCCTCTTCAACACTGTGTACCGCCCCCTGTGCGACAACTGCGGACAACTCCGGGCGCCGGTCGGTGCACCGGCATGGAAAAGGCGCCGCGGGATCCGCAGCGCCATCGACCCCACCATGAGAGCATCCCGGACGCCATCTGCTCAAGCCACCTCCGTCCCACTGGTCCATTGGCCCACCAGAGGTCGGTGCCGGCGGGCCGTCGGCGAGCCAACGGACCAGGGCGTGCGGCTCAGCGGTGCGGCATGGGGCTGGGCCATTGGTACAGTCGGCGCGATCAGGTACGGAGCGAGGAGGCCGGGCGCCATGGCCGTGGACGAGTTGGACACCCGCATCCTCAGGCTGCTCCTCGAGCAACCGCGCACCAGCGTCCGCGAGTACGCCCGCGTCCTGGGCGTGGCCCGGGGCACCCTGCAGGCCCGTCTGGACCGCCTGGAGCGGGACGGCGTGATCACCGGGACGGGGCCCTCCCTCTCCCCCGCGGCGCTGGGCCACCCGGTGCTGGCGTTCGTGCACATCGAGGTCACCCAGGGGCACCTCGACGACGTGGGCGACGCGCTGGCCGGGGTACCGGAGATCGTCGAGGCCTTCTCGATCACGGGCGGCGGGGACCTACTCACCCGGGTCGTCGCCCGGGACAACGCCCACCTCGAGGACGTCATCCAGAAGCTGATCAGCCTGCCGGGCGTGGTCCGCACCCGCACGGAGGTCGCCCTGCGCGAACGCGTGCCGCACCGGCTGCTGCCGCTGGTGGAGGAGATCGGGCGGGCGACCGGGAAGTAGCCGGGAGGGGCTGCGGTCACGGAACACCGATACGGGGCCGTCCCGCGACCTCCGACCCGCGACCCGCGAGGCGACCGGTGAGCGATGGCCCTCGCTGCGAGCCGCAGCCCGTGCTACGTCCGCGGCCTGCGCTACGACCGGCGGCGCGGCCGTCCGCTGCCGCCGCTGCGTCCGCCGCCACCGCTCCGCCCGCGGGGCGCTCCGCCGGAGCGGGTGCCGCCGGACCGTGTACCACCGCCGGATCGCGTGCCGCCGCCGGTGGGCTTCCCACCGGCACTCTTCGCGGAAGCCTTCCCGCCGGCCTTCCCGCCGCGCTTGTCGTCCGCCTGCTCCGGCTTCGTGCGGCCCCGCGTGCTGTTGACCGTGCGGCCGCGGACGATGCCGATGAAGTCCTCCACCAGGTCGGTGGTGGCCTCCTCCGGCCAGGACAGCGCGACACCCGACCGGGGCGCGTCGGTGAGCGGGCGGTAGGTGAGGTCGCGGCGGTGGTGCAGGCGGGCCAGGGACTGGGGCACGAACAGGACGCCGATCCCGGCCGCGACCAGTTCGATCGCGTCGGCCGTGGTGGCCGGGCGCTCGAAGGCGGGCTCGCCGGGCGGCCGGTCCCAGCCGAGGACGTCGTCCAGCGGGTGCAGGACGACCTCCTCGGCGAGGTCGTCGAGGCTCACCTCGTCCGCCGCGGTCACCAGGTGGTCCTTGGGGACCACGACGACGGTGGTCTCCGTGTAAAGAGGGATCGCGCTGAACACCGTACGGTCGACCGGCAGCCGGACCAGGCCGGCGTCGGCGTCGCCGTCGCGCAGCAGGACGGGTGCCTCGGCGGCGGTCGTCTGCAGGAGGGTGAGGGGGGTGTCCGGGTGGCGTTCGCTCCAGACCCGCACCCACTTGGCGGGCATCACTCCGGGGACGTAGGCCAGCCGGAACGTGGGGGAATCCGCCGAGTCAGTCACCCGGTCAAGGTTACCGGCTGTGGTCAGGGCCCTTCCCCGCGGCGGATAGGCTGGACGGCATGACGTCGCACCAGAGCGCCCAGACCATGAAGCCCGCGACCGCGGCGAAGAAGCTGGGCGTGTACCTCCCCGCCACCCCCGCCGAGTTCCAGCAGGGGTCCGTCTCGCGCACCGAGCTGGACGAGCTCCAGGCGAACCCGCCCGAGTGGCTGCGCGAGCTGCGGCACAACGGGCCGCACCCGCGTCCGGTGGTCGCCGCGAAGCTCGGCGTGTCCATCTCGGGCCTGGCCCGGGGCGGTGTGACGGAGGCGCTCACCACGGAGCAGATCGAGGCGCTGAAGAGCGAGATGCCGGAGTGGCTGGCCAAGGAGCGCGCCACGCAGGCGGAGGTGCGCAAGGAGGCGGCCCGCCTCAAGCAGCGCGACGCCGAGCGCGCCGACTCCGCCTGACCGACGGCCGCTTCGGGGCCCGCCCGGAGGGGGCCAGGATGCTGAGGGCGTTCGCGAGGACCACGGCCGCGACCGCCGCCCAGTCCAGCAGGCCGAGCCGCTGGCCCAGGCCGATCCACCCGACCAGTGCGGCGAGCACCGGGTTGACGCTCATGAACAGGCCGAAGGCCGCCGCGGGCACCCGGCGCAGGGTGAACAGGTCGGCGAGGTAGGGCACGGCCGAGGACAGCACGCCGGCGGTGACCGCGCAGCCCAGGGCCGGGAGGGTCGGCGGGGTGCGGACCGCGAGGACGACACCGACCGGCAGGAACACCAGCGCCGACACCAGCGCGGCCGCCGCCGAGCCCTCGGCGCCGGGCAGGCGCCGGCCGACGGTCCGGTTGAGCAGGATGTACGACGCCCAGCAGGCCGCGGCCAGCAGGCCCAGGCCCATCCCGACGTAGTCCGTCGACGGCTGCGGGCGCATCAGCGTGACCGCGCCCGCCGCGGCGGCCACCGCACAGCACGCGTCCACCCGGCGGCGCGCGGCCGCCAGGGCCAGGGTGAGGGGCCCGAGGAACTCCAGGGTCACCGCGAGCCCGAGGCCGATCCGGTCGATCGCCGTGTAGAGGGACAGGTTCATGGTCCCGTAGACCAGCGCGAGCAGCAGGACCGGTGTCCACTCCCGCCGCGTGAACGAGCGCAGCCGGGGACGGCCCACGGCGAGCAGGACGACCGCGGCGACGTACTGCCGTACCGCGACGACCCCGGCGGGCCCGAGCACCGGGAAGGCGAGCGAACCGATCGCCGCGCCGGTCTGGTTGGACACCCCGCTGCCGACCATGGCGGCCACACCGGCCGCTCGGCCTCCGGACGGGGCCGGCGCGGGGGACGGCTGGGGACCCGGCGGCGTCAGCGGCGCAGGGGTCCCGGCGGCGGAGGGGGAGGCGGCGGACATACCCGGAGCGTGCACCCGTTCCGCCGTTGCGCAAAATGCATTCTTCGGCCGGTCCATACGATGGACGCATGGATGGTGGGAACGAGCAGGTCGGGCCGCGCGGGGACGTGCGGGACGTGGAGCTGCGGCAGTTGCGCTGTCTGGTGACGATCGTCGACGAGGGCGGGTTCACGGACGCCGCCGCCGTGCTCGGCGTCTCCCAGGCGGCCGTCTCGCGCACCTTGGCCTCCCTGGAACGGGCCCTGGGCGTACGGCTGTTGCGGCGGACCTCGCGGGTGGTGGCGCCGACCGCCACGGGGCTGCGGGTGGTGGCGCACGCGCGGCGGGTGCTCGGCGAGGTGGACGCCCTGGTGCAGGAGGTGGCCTCGGGCCACACCCGGCTGCGGATCGGGTACGCCTGGTCGGCGGTCGGCCGGCACACGGTCGCGTTCCAGCGGCAGTGGGCCGAGCGGCATCCCGGGACCGAGCTGCACCTCGTGCGCGTCAACGCGAGCAGCGCCGGTCTGGCGGAGGGCGCCTGCGACCTCGCGGTGGTGCGCCGGCCGCTGGACGAACGCCGCTTCGACACCGCGATCGTGGGTCTCGAGCGGCGGCTGTGCGCGCTGGCCGCCGACGATCCCCTGGCCCGGCGCCGGTCAGTGCGCCTCGCCGACCTGGGCGGCCGGACCCTGCTGATCGACCGGCGCACCGGCACCACGACCCCGGAGCTGTGGCCGCCGGAGGCGAGGCCGGCCGTGGAGGACACCCACGACGTGGACGACTGGCTGACCGTGATCGCCACGGGGCGCTGCGTCGGGGTGACCGCCGAGTCGACGGCCAACCAGTACCCGCGGCCGGGTGTGGTGTACCGGCCGGTGCGTGACGCCGAGCCGGTCGCCGTGCGCCTGGCCTGGTGGCGGGACGACCCGCACCCGGCGGCCCAGGCCGTCATCGAGCTGCTGACCGCCCTCTACCGCACACCGTGACGCCTCGGGCCGGAAGGGCACGTCCCCTGCGGGGCGGTGACGCCGAGGTCGCTCCCTCGCCCCCCGCATGGCTACGATCGGCCTCAGGTGCACCGGAGTGGGTGTGATGAGGCTGTTGGGGGTTGGGATGGTTGCCGGTCGTGTGGTGCGTTTCGACAGCGCGCGGGGTTATGGGTTCATCGCCCCCGACGACGGCGGGGAGGATGTCTTCCTGCACGTCAACGACATGTTGATGCCCGAGTCGCAGGTGCGGCGGGGCATCGTGGTGGAGTTCGAGATCGAGGACGGCGAGCGCGGGCCGAAGGCGTCGTCGGTGCGCCTCGCGCGCGGGGACGACGGCAAGCCGCTCGGCCTGGACGACGACATGATGTGCGACGTGCTCAACACGGAGGAGTTCACCCGCGAGGTCACCGAGTCGCTGCTCGCGGCGGCGCCCACGCTGACCGCCGAGCAGATCCTCCAGGTGCGGGCCGGGCTGGCCCAGTTCGCCAAGCACCACGGCTGGGTCGAGGGCTGACGCTGCCCCTAGGTCGTGTCCGCAAAGTCCCGTCGTCCGCGGCAGGCGGGACTTTGCGGACACGGCCTAGGCGTTCGTCCCCGCCTCCACCAGCCGCGCCAGGTTGGCGAGGGACATGCGGGTGCCCGTCTCGTTGTCCTCGGCGGAGACCGCGTCGGGTACGCCCGCGTGCTCGATCGTGACGTCCGTGCCGCCGTCGGCCGCGTCGCCGAGGGTGGTGGTCATGGTCATGGTGCCGTTCAGCGCCGGGTCGTCGGTCTCGAACGCGATGACCTCCACGACCTGTTCGTCCGGTACGAGGCGCGCGAAGTGGCCGTGGTAGGTGTCGGTGTGCGCGTCCGTCTTCCCGGCGGCGTCCGGTGACGCGTAGGTGAGGGACACGCGGAAGCGTCCGCCCTCGTGGGGCTCGAAGGTGTGCACCCGCGCCGTCATGCCCTGCGGCGCCCGCCACCGGGCGAGGGCGTCGGCGTCGACGAGGGCGCGGTAGACGGCGGCGCGCGGGGCCTTCACGTGTCCGGAGATCCGCATCGTGTACATGGCCCCACGCTACGCGTCACGTCTGACACTCCGGGCGGAGCTCTGCCCGGTCCGGTCGGCTACCGGGTCCTCAGCTCGGCGAATTCCAGGATGATCGCTCTGTTCCATTTCCCCGGGGACGGCACCCTGATTCTTTGCCTCAGGAATGGTCGGCCCTACGAAATCGATGGAACGGTGCACAGATAATGGAGCCGGCGGGATTCCCGGACACCTCCGTCAGGCCCAAGGAAAAGGCACCGCCCTGACCCGGCTTGGGTGCCGGCCAGGGCGGTGTCGTGCTGGGCTGTGCGGGGGTGGCTAGACCTCGGCGGAGGCGGGCGCGGGCGCGGGCGCGCCGGTCACGTCGTCCGCGGGCTTGCGCAGGCCGAAGGTGCTGATCAGGGTCGCGCCGAGCGCGGCGATCAGCGGCACGAACAGGGCCGCCTTGTAGCCGTCGAGGAGTTCGGCGGGCGAGGAGCCGTCGGTGGCCGCGATGTCGACGGCGGCGGCCGCGGACAGGCCGAGCGCGGCGCCGAACTGGAAGCTGGTGTACAGCAGACCGCCGGCCACGCCCTGCTCCTCCTCCTCGATGCCCTCGGTGCCGGCGATGGTGAGCGGGCCGTAGGCGAGGGAGAAGGCCAGGCCCAGCACGAGCAGGCTCGGGAACATCAGCGCGTAGGTCCAGTCGACCTGGAGCGGCAGCATCAGGGCGTAGGCCAGGGAGGCCAGCACCAGTCCGCCGCACATGACGCGGGCGTTGCCGAACTTCTCCACCAGCTTGGGGGTGAGCGTGGGCGAGAGCACCGTGTCGATGCCGATGACGATCATCGCGAAGCTGGTCTGCAGGGTCGACCAGCCGCGCAGCTCCTGCAGGTAGAGCGTGACGATGAACTGGAAGCCGAAGAAGCCGCCGGAGAAGAGCAGCGCGGCGAGGTTGGCGCGGACGAGCCCGCCGTGCCGGAACAGGCCGAGGCGCACCAGGGGTGCCGCCGAGCGGCGTTCGACGACGCTGAAGGCCAGGAACAGCAGGAGGCTGGCGGCGACCGTGCCGATCGTCCGGACGGCGTCGACGTGCGTGGCGCGCTCGACGGCGAACACGAGCAGCAGGATCGCGCCGGTCACGGTGACCGCGCCGGTCAGGTCGACGGGCCGGCCCTGCCGGTCGGGGCGCTCGGACTTGGGGATGAGGGCGACCGCGGCGAGCAGGATGACCGCCGAGAGGATCACCGGGGCGAAGAACACCCACCGCCAGCTGATCGCGGTGAGCAGTCCGCCGACGACCAGGCCGATGGAGAAGCCGCCGGCGGCGGTGCCGGAGTACACCAGCAGGGCCTTGTTGCGCTGGGCGCCCTCCGCGAAGCCGGTGGTGATGATCGACAGACCGGCCGGGGCCATGAAGGCCGCGGCGACACCGGTGACGAACCGGGCGACGAGCAGCATCCAGCCCTCGGTCGCCAGTCCGCCCAGACCGGAGAAGAGGAGGAAGACGACCAGCCAGAACACGAACATCCGGCGCCGGCCGAAGAGGTCCGCGGCCCTGCCGCCGAGCAGCATGAACCCGCCGTAGCCGAGGACGTAGGCGCTCATGACCCACTGCAGCGTGCCGGTGGACATCCCGAGGTCGTCGCGGATCGACGGGAGGGCCACGTTGAGCATGGCCACGTCGATGCCCTCCAGGAAGATCGCGCCGCACAGCACGAACAGCACGCCCCAAGCGCGCCCGCTCATGCGATCGGTGTCGCCGCCCGAGGGGGATTCCACTGTGGACACTGAAGGTCTCCTTGAGCGTGACCGAGGAATGGACTTGAGAGATGGACCTGGAAAACGCTGGGGATCCGAACGTCGACAGGTGAATTCCCGAGAAAACTCAATTTCGCCGGGCGCGAACCCCTTTTACGCGAGATCCTGCCGGTCCCCTCTTGTGACTGCCGAAATCATCGGGCACGCTTGGGCGGCATGGAAGAAGGCACTTTAAAGTCACCGAGGCACTGCTCGGGTACCGAGGACTACAACATCCTCCAGTGGGACGTCCGCGAGGGCTGCGAGGTCCGCCAGATCCTGGACCGCGTCGCCGACAAGTGGTCGCTGCTGGTGATTGCGCTGCTGGAGAACCGCAGTCTGCGCTTCACCCAACTGCGCCACAGCATCGAGGGCATCAGCCAGCGGATGCTCACGGTGACCCTGCGTCAGCTCGAGCGGGACGGACTGGTGCACCGTACGGTCCATCCGGTGGTGCCGCCGCGGGTGGACTACGGGTTGACGCCGCTGGGCGTCACCTTGCACGACACGATCCAGGCGCTGGTGACCTGGACCGCGCAGCACCAGGAGGAGATCGCGACGGCCCGCGCCGCGTACGACCGGCGTGCGGAGGTCGGCGAGGAAGCCTCCTGAGGCAGGCCCCCGCGCTCAGCCGGCGCAGGGCTCAGGAGCCGGCGAGGAAGCTGAGCCGGACCTTGCGCTCGGGGTTGTCGCGGTTGGTGTCCACCAGGCACACGGACTGCCAGGTGCCGAGTTGCAGCCGGCCGCCCACCACCGGGAGGGTCGCGTGCGGCGCGACGAACGCCGGCAGCACGTGGTCACGGCCGTGGCCGGGGCTGCCGTGGCGGTGCTGCCAGCGGTCGTCGGCCGGCAGGAGGGTGTGCAGGGCCGTGAGCAGGTCGTCGTCGCTGCCGGCGCCCGTCTCGAGGACGGCCACGCCGGCCGTGGCGTGCGGGACGAACACGTTCAGCAGTCCGTCACGGCCGGCCGCCGCCTCGCGCAGGAAGGACTCGCAGTCGTGCGTGAGGTCGACGACGGCCTCGCGGGAGCCGGACGGGACGGTCAGGACGTGCGTGGTGAAGGCATCGGACATGCATCCATCCTGACCCATGCGCCGGGTGCCGCGGCGGAGGGGGAAGATCCCCGCGCGCGGCGCTGTTCGTAGAAACGTGAACAACACGCGCGAGGTCGAGGTCGAGGTCGTCGTCGTGGGCGCCGGTCAGGCGGGCCTGTCCAGCGCCTACCACCTGCGCCGCACCGGCTTCACACCGGACGAGGACTTCGTGGTGCTGGACCACTCCCCCGGCCCGGGCGGCGCCTGGCAGTTCCGCTGGCCGTCGCTGACGTACGGCAAGGTGCACGGGATGCACGCGCTGCCCGGCATGGAGCTGACGGGCGCCGACCCCGCCCGGCCGTCCGCCGAGGTCGTGAGCGCGTACTTCGACGCCTACGAGCGCGCCTTCGACCTGCGGGTACGGCGTCCCGTGGACGTGCGCGCGGTGCGGGAGGGCACCGGCGGGCGGCTGCGCGTGGAGACCTCGGCCGGCACCTGGTCCCCGCGGGCCCTGATCAATGCCACCGGCACCTGGGACCGGCCGTTCTGGCCGCGCTACCCCGGGCAGGAGACCTTCCGGGGGCGGCAGCTGCACACCGCGCAGTACCCGGGGCCGCAGGCGTTCGCCGGTCTGCGGGTCGTCGTCGTGGGCGGCGGGGCGTCCGGCACGCAGCACCTGCTGGAGATCGCCCCCTACGCGGCCGCCACCACCTGGGTGACGCGCCGCCCGCCCGTCTTCCGCGAGGGCCCCTTCGACGAGGACGCGGGCCGTTCGGCCGTCGCGCTGGTCGAGGAGCGGGTCCGTCGGGGGCTGCCGCCGCGCAGCGTGGTCTCGGTGACGGGGCTGCCGCTCAACGACGCCGTGCGGCAGGGGCTGGAGAGCGGGCTGCTGGACCGGCTGCCGGTGTTCGACCGCATCACCCCGGACGGCGTGGAGTGGAACGACGGCCGGCGCGTGGACGCCGACGTCATCCTGTGGGCGACCGGCTTCCGCGCCGCCGTCGACCACCTGGCGCCGCTGCGGCTGCGCGAGCCGGGCGGGGGCATCCGCGTCGAGGGGACGCGGGTGGTCGCCGATCCGCGGGTCCACCTGGTGGGCTACGGCCCGTCGGCGAGCACCATCGGCGCCAACCGGGCCGGCCGCGCGGCGGTACGGGACATCAGACGGCTGCTGGCCGAGGGCGCCCGGGCCGGCGCCCCGACCGACGGCGCCCGGCCGGCCGGCGCCCCGGTCGGCGGCACCCCGGCCGACGGCGCCCTGACCGGCGGCGCCCCGGTCGAGAACGCGGCCTGACGGCGTCCGGATCACTTGGCCGCGGGCCCGCCGGACCGCTGGTTGCGGTTGAACTCGGCGACGTTGCGCTCGTGTTCCGCCAGGTCCGCGGTGAAGCGGGTGTCGCCGGGCTTGACGGTGACGAAGTAGAGCCAGTCGCCCGCGGGCGGGTCCAGGGCGGCCCGCATCGCCTCCTCCCCCGGGTTGTCGATGGGCGTCGGCGGCAGGCCCATGCGGCGGTAGGAGTTGTAGGGGCTGTCGAGACGGGTGTCCTTCTCGCTGGTGCGCAGCGTGGAACGGTTGAGGGCGTAGTTGAGCGTGGAGTCCATCTGCAGCGGCATGCCCTTCGCCAGGCGGTTGAACACCACCCGCGCCACCTTGCCCATCTCGTCCTTGCTGCCGGCCTCGGCCTGGACGATGCTCGCGACGGTGACCGCCTGGTAGACGTTCAGCGCGGTCCGCCGGGCGCCGGCCGCCACGGGCGCCCCGCCGAAACGCCGGTTCGCCGTGTCCACCATCGCGGACAGCAGCGACCGGGGCGTCGTCCTCCCGTCCAGCGGATACGTGGCGGGGAACAGGTAGCCCTCGGGGTTGCCGCCGGCGTCCTCCGGCAGCTTCAGGCCGGCCTGCGGAAGGCTGCGGCGGGTGGTGCCGGGGGCCAGGTGGAGGGCCCGGTCGACGGCGTCGTAGACCTGGGCGGCGCGCCAGCCCTCCGGGATGACGAGGGTCGCGGGCGCGGTCGCCCGGTGGGTGCCGCCCTCCAAGGTCAGCAGCGGCACCGCCACGGCGGTGCCGGCCACGACGGCTCCGGCCGCGATGAGGGCGAGCCGCCCCCGACGTGTCAGCCGGATCGTGTTCCGTGACGGAGTGTTCTTCTGCATGCGGGCACGGTAACCCGCACGCCTGGACAAACCCGGCATATCTTCATCTTGTCGGTTCCAGGGGGACCGGGTCGCCGGAGGCCGGGGCCGGGCGGGAGTCCTTGCGGACCAGCGCGGCGTACCGTCCGTCGCGCGCCAGCAGGTCCTCGTGCGCGCCCCGTTCGGCCACGTGCCCGGCCTCCAGGACCACGATCTGGTCGGCGTCCCGGACGGTGGAGAGCCGGTGGGCGATGGTCACCGTCGTGCGGTCGGCGGACAGGGCGTCGATGGCCTGCTGCACGGCGTGCTCGGTGCGGGTGTCCAGGGCGCTGGTCGCCTCGTCGAGGATCAGCACCGGCGGGTCGCGCAGGATGGTGCGCGCGATGGCCAGGCGCTGCTTCTCGCCGCCGGAGAAGCGGTGCCCGCGCTCGCCGACCACCGTGTCGTAGCCGTCGGGCAGCGAGGCGATGTGGTCGTGGATCTGGGCGGCCCGGGCGGCCGCGTACAGCTCCTCGTCCGTGGCGTCGGGCTTGGCGAAGCGCAGGTTGTCGGCGACCGAGGCGTGGAAGAGGTACGTCTCCTGCGAGACGACGCCGACCGCGCGCGCGAGGGTGTCGAAGTCGAGGTCGCGCACGTCGACGCCGTCGAGGGTGACCCGGCCGCCGGTGACGTCGTAGAGCCGGGGCACCAGGTAGCCCAGGGTGGACTTGCCCGCGCCGGTCGGGCCGACCACCGCGAGGCTGCCGCCGGCCGGCACGGTGAGGTCGATGCCGTCCAGGACGGGCGCGCCCTCGTCGTCGTAACGGAAGGACACCTTCTCGAAGCGGACCTCGCCCTTGATCCGGTCGAGGTGGACCGGGTCCGGCCGCTCGGTGATGTCGATGGGCAGGTCGAGGTACTCGAAGATGCGCTGGAACAGCGCGAGCGAGCTCTGGATCTGCACGCCGGTCGACAGCAGGCTGACGGCGGGGCGGAACAGGCCCTGCTGAAGCGAGACGAAGGCGACGATCGTGCCGAGGGAGACGTCCGGCCCGCCGAACTGCAGGGCCATGCCGGCGGTCCAGTAGATGACGGCCGGCATCGCGGCCATGACGATCGTGATCACGGCCATGCGCCAGCGGCCCGCCATGCTGGAGCGCACCTCCAGGTCGACCAGGCGTTCGGACTCCTCGGCGAAGGACGCGGTGAGGGAGTCGGCGCGGCCCATCGTGCGGCCGAGGAGGATGCCGCTGACGGACAGCGACTCGGTGACCGTGGCGGCCATCGCGGCCATCTGCTTCTGGCGCTGGGTGGTGATCCTCTTGCGTTCGTTGCCGACGCGGCGGCTGATCCACACGAACGCCGGGAGCAGCAGCAGGGAGACCACGGTCAGGCGCCAGTCGAGGGCGATCATCGCGACGACCGTGGCGACCACGCTGGTGAAGTTGGAGACCAGCGAGGTGGCCGTCGAGGTGACGGTCGCCTGCATGCCGCCGATGTCGTTGGCGATGCGGGACTGCACCTCGCCGGTGCGCGTGCGCGTGAAGAAGGCGAGCGACATACGCTGCAGCCGGCCGTAGACGGCGGTGCGCAGGTCGTGCATGACGCGCTGGCCGACCGTGGTGGAGATCAGCGTCTGCAGGACGCCGAAGACGCTGGTGAGGACGGCGCTGAGGATCATGCCGAGGGCGAGCAGGCTCAGCAGGCCGGTGCGGCCCTGCGGGATCGCGACGTCCAGGATCTCCTTGAGGAGGAACGGCGTGGCGACCGAGACGAGCGAGGAGGCGCCGACCAGCAGGCCGACGACGGTGAGCCGCCCGCGGTAGGGGCGGAACAGCTTCAGGATGCGCCGCACCTGCCGGGGCTGTTCCCCGGTGTCGGCGGGCGGGCTCCAGGAGGGTTCGTGATCGGGGTGCATGGGCTCCTACGGAGGTGGACGGGCGCCGGGCCGCGGGCGCGGTCGGCGACGACGGGAGGGAGCGTAGCTCATTGTTACCTATACTCACAATGAACTAGGTCCTGATATTGTTCCCCGCATGACCACCCCCGATCGCGACGGAGCGCTGGCCGACCAGTTGCTGCGGTTGACCCACCGGGTGCACCGGATCCAGAAACGCCACCTCCACCAGGCCGACCTGGGCATCACCCCGGCCCAGTCCCGCCTGCTGCGCACCCTCGCCCACTTCGGCGGACCGCCCCGCATGGCGGACCTCGCCGAACGGCTGGAGGTCGTGCCCCGCGCCGTGACCACGCTGGTCGACGGCCTGGAGGCGAGCGGCGCGGTGCGGCGGGTCCCGGATCCGGCCAACCGCCGGGTCATCCGCATCGAGCTCACGGACACCGGCCGGGCGACCCTGCACGCACTGCACGACGCCCGGCGGGCCGCCGCACGGGAGATCCTGGCCCCGCTGACGGACGAACAGCGCGAGGCGCTCGGCGCGTTGCTGGACACGCTGATCGACGGGGCGCCGCTGCCCGGGTGTTGAGGGCGTGAGCGTGCCGGCGGATGCCTGCGCCCGGGAGTCGGCGGGGAAGCCGAGCCATGCCACGGGTGCCCCCGGCCGGACCATGACGGGCCATGCCACGCGTGCCACCCGAGCGGGCCATGACGGGCCGTAGCCGAAACGCGGTGGTGCCGTGGAAAACGGGTTGAATTCCACCCTCCCGCAGCGCGAACCTGTCACGGTTTGCAGCCGCGCCCCGCGGCCTGTGCGCTTCCCTTGCCGCCTCTCCACCCCACTCCTCACACGAGCCACTGGGATGTCATGCAGATCCAAGACCTTCCCTATCCCGACCCCGGTGTGCCGGACGCGCGCTCAGGACCCCGCTTCCTGTGGTGGCTGGGCCGCAACCAGTTGGGCGGGCAACTGAAGTCCCTCGCCTGGGGGTTGCTGCACTTCGTCGCCGTCTCGGCGCAGCCGTTCTGCGTCGGGTACGCCGTCCAGGCCGTCGTCGACCGCTCCGGCGCCCGGCTCGCCCTCGCCGGGGGCCTGATGGCCCTGTGCGGTGCGGCCACCGCGGTCGGGGACACCTTCCTGCACCGCGCCGCCGTCACCAACTGGATCACCGCCGCCGCACGCGTGCAGCAGTTGCTCGCCCGCAAGGCCGCCCGGCTCGGCTCCGCGCTGACCAGGCGGGTCGCGGCCGGTGAGGTCGTGGCGGTCTCCACCGGTGACGTCGAGAAGATCGGCTGGTTCGTCGAGGCCGTGTCCCGCTTCTCCGCGGCCGCGCTCACCGTCCTGCTGGTCTGCGTCGGGCTGGTCGTCTACCAGCCGACGCTCGGCGTGGTCGTCGCCGTGGGGCTGCCCGTGGTGGCGTTCGCGGCGCTGCCGCTGCTGCCGCCCGCCACGCGGCGGGCCGACGTCCAGCGCGAGAAGGCCGGCCGCGCCACCGAACTGGCCTCGGACACCGTCGCCGGACTGCGGGTGCTGCGTGGCATCGGCGGCGAGGACCTGTTCCTCGACCGCTACCGCCGGGCCTCCCAGGAGGTCCGCCACGCCGCCGTGCGCAGCGCCCGGATGTGGTCGCTGATCAGCGCGATCCAGGTGCTGCTGCCGGGGCTGCTGCTCATCACGGTCGTCTGGTACGGCGTCCACCTGGCCCGCGAGGGCCGCATCACGGTCGGTGAACTCGTCACCGTCTACAGCTCGGTGACGGTGCTGGCGTACCCGCTGCGGCACTTCGAGGAGATCGCCATGGCGTACTCCTTCTCGCGCCCGTCCGCCAAGCGCGCCGCGCGCGTGCTGTCGCTGGAGCGGACCACGGACGCGGGCGGATCGCGCCCCGCCGACGCGCCCTCGGGCGACCTGTACGACCCGGCGACCGGACTCCTCGCGCCCGCCGGCCTGCTCACCGCGGTGGTCTGCGGCGACCCGGACGCGGCCGGACGCCTGGCGGAGCGCCTCGGCGGACACGCCTTCGCGGAGGGGCCCTCCGTCCTGCTGGGCGGCGTGCCGCTCGACGAACTGCCCCTGGACACCGCGCGGGCCGCCGTCCTCGTCCAGGACAAGGACCCGGTGTTGCTGTCCGGCGCGCTGCGCGACCTGCTCGACGTGCCCGCGTCGGGCCGGGTGGGTGCCGCGGCCGCGCTGGCGGCGGCGCAGTGCGCCGACGTCCTGGACGCACTCGTGCAGGGCTCGCTGGACACCGACGACCCGATGGACGCGCGGATCACCGAACGCGGGCGCTCCCTGTCCGGCGGCCAGCGCCAGCGGCTCGCCCTGGCGCGGTCGTTGCTCACCGATCCGGAGGTGCTGGTGCTGGACGAGCCGACGTCGGCCGTCGACTCCCACACCGAGGCCCGCATCGCCGAGGGCCTGCGCGGCCTGCGCTCCGGACGCACGACCGTGGTGTTCACGTCCTCGCCGCTGCTGCTGGACCGGGCCGACCGGGTCGTCCTCGTCCACGACGGCGAGGTGGCGGCGGTCGGCACGCACCGCGACCTGCTGCACGAGGAGCCCCGGTACCGGGCCGTCGTCACCCGCGAGCCGGACGAGGAGAGCGCGGACGACTTCGCCGGACTCGAGGAGCTGGACGAGCTGCAAGAGATCGAGGAGACCGCATGATCGGCGTCGCGCCCCCGGCCTACGACCCGGCGGCCCCGACGACGGCCCACACGCTGCCCGTCGGAGCCCCCGCCACCGTGCGCGCCTACGTGGGCGAACTGCTGCGCCGGCACCGGCGTGCCTTCCTGCTGCTCGTCGCGGCCAACACGGTCGCCACCGTCGCCTCGATGGTGGGCCCGTGGCTGCTGGGCGACCTCGTGGAACGGATGGCGGACGGGGCCCGGGAACTGCGTCTCGGGTGGACCGTGACGTTCTTCGTGGCCGCGCTGGTCGTCCAGGCGGTCTTCGTGCGGCAGATGAGGCTGCGCGGGGCCGTGCTCGGCGAACGGATGCTGGCCGACCTGCGCGAGGACTTCCTGGTGCGGTCGGTGCGGCTGCCCCCGGGGGTGCTGGAACGGGCCGGGACGGGCGACCTGCTGTCCCGGATCACCACCGACATCGACCGGCTCGCCAACGCGATGCGCGAGGCCGTCCCCCAGCTCACCATCGGCGTGATGTGGGCGCTGCTGCTGCTGGTCGGCCTGGTCGTCGTGGCGCCGCCGCTGGCGCCGGCCGTGCTGCTCGCCGTGCCGCTGCTGGTGATCGTCTGCCGCTGGTACTTCCGGCGCGCCCCGTCCGCCTACCGCTCGGAGGCCGCCGGGTACGCGGCCGTGGCCGCCGCGCTCGCCGAGACCGTGGACGCCGGGCGCACCGTCGAGGCCCACCGCCTCGGCGACAGGCGCGTCGAACTGTCGGAGCTGCGGGTCCGGCAGTGGACGGCGTGGGAGCGCTACACGCTCTGGCTGCGCTCGGTGCTGATCCCGGTCATCAGCCTGGTGCACGTCACCGTGCTCGGCTCGGTGCTGATGCTCGGCGGGGTGTTCGTCCTGAAGGGCTGGATCGGCGTGGGCCAGCTCACCACGGGGGCGCTCGTCGCACAGATGCTCGTCGACCCGGTCAACCTGATCCTGCGCTGGTACGACGAGCTGCAGGTCGCCCAGGTGTCGCTGGCCCGGCTGGTCGGCGTCCGGGAGATCGAACCCGGCGCCGGGCGCGCCTCGCTCGCCCCCGAGGGCCGGGACGTGCGCGCCGACGACGTCCGCTTCGGCTACCGCGAGGGCGTCGACGTGCTGCGCCGGGTGTCCCTCGCCGTCGCGCCCGGCACCCGGCTGGCCCTGGTCGGCCCCTCGGGCGCCGGCAAGTCCACCCTGGGCCGGCTGCTCGCCGGCATCTACGCGCCCCGGGACGGCAGCGTCACCCTCGGCGGCGCCGAACTGTCCCGGATGACCGCCGAACGGGTCCGCTCGCACGTGGCCCTGGTCAACCAGGAACACCACGTCTTCGTCGGCTCCCTGCGCGACAACCTGCGGCTGGCCCGCACCGGCGCCGGGGACACGGAGCTGTGGGCGGCGCTCGGCGCGGTCGACGCCGACGGCTGGGCGCGGGCGCTGGACGACGGCCTGGACACCGAGGTCGGCTCGGGCGGGACCGCGCTCACCCCGGCGCAGGCCCAGCAGATCGCGCTCGCCCGGCTGGTCCTGGCCGACCCGCACACGCTGGTCCTGGACGAGGCGACCTCGCTGCTCGACCCGCGCGCCGCCCGGCACCTGGAACGCTCCCTGTCCCGGGTCCTCGACGGCCGTACCGTGGTCGCGATCGCCCACCGCCTGCACACCGCCCACGACGCCGACGTCATCGCCGTCGTCGAGAACGGCCGCATCAGCGAGCTGGGCAGCCACGCGGAGCTGGTCGCGGCCGACGGGGCGTACGCGGCGCTGTGGAGGTCGTGGCACGGGTGAGGCGGGGCCCGGTCGACGGGTGAGCGGTGAGGCGGTCCACCTGGGTGGTGGCTCCGGCGGGCGGCGTCCCCGGGGCTCCGCCCGCGGTGGCCCTGCCGGGTCGCTCCCCCGCAGGCCGGGCCCCCGCGGAGGCGCTGCCGTTGCGCGGTCGCCGAGCGGGATGGAACGCTGGTAAGCGGCACCCGTGCGGGGAGCGACCGGGCCGTGTCCGGCGCCTTCCGTGCGCGGTCGGTGCCCGGCCCGGCGGCGGACCCCCGCCGACCGTGGTGCGTACGGGCCCGTCCCCACCCTCTGGAGGTACCCGTGAACAGCGCCGACGGATGGGGAGACGACGTCTACCAGCCCGACGCGTCCGACATCCAGGACGACTCGGGGCTGCTCGACGAGGAGGACACCCTCGAGGACGACGACGTCGACAACCCCCTGGACCGCGGCTGGTCCCCTCCGGAGAAGCCCTGGGCCGTGGAGCACGACGGCGTCACGGCGGCCGAGCGGCTGCACGGTGAGACGCTGGAGCAGCGGCTGGCCGAGGAGCTGCCGGACCTCGCCGTCCCGGACGGTGACGGTCTCGGTGACTCGGAGGACACCGACGGGGAACTCCTCGACGAGGAGGTCGGCGCGGTCCGCTCCGGACGGCTCGTGGCTCCGGACGAAGGGGTCCACGAGGACGAGGAGAGCGCGCTGGTCGCCACCGACGTCGGCATCGACGGGGCGGCCGCCTCCGCCGAGGAGGCCGCGATGCACATCGTCGACGGGGACGCCCTGCCCGGCTGACCCGCCGCCTCCCGGGGCGACGCGGCCCCCGCCGCGCCCGCCGTACGCACCGACCCGGCACGAGGAGCACGTATGCAGCAGGACAAGCACCCCGACTACCACCCGGTCGTCTTCCGCGACCGCGCCGCCGGCTACGCCTTCCTGACCCGGTCCACGGCCACCAGCGACCAGACCATCGAATGGGACGACGGCGAGACGTACCCGGTGGTGGACGTGGAGATCTCCTCCGAGAGCCACCCCTTCTACACCGGCAAGGCGCGCACCGTGGACACCGAGGGCCGCATCGCCCGCTTCGAGCGCCGCTACGGGGAGGGCTCGGCGCAGGGCTGAGCGCACGCGGGGGCCCGGTCCGGTGGCGCGGGGGACGACGCGGTGGCCGTGGGCGACGCGGCCGGGGCCGCCGGACGTCCTCAGATGAAGCCGAGCGCGGCCGCGCCGCCCAGCCCCCCGAGCAGCATGAACACCGGCATCAGCACCTTCAGCTCGATCCAGCTGCCCGCCCGGAACCGCATCACCTTCGGCGGGCCCAGTGGGTACCAGCGCTTGCGTCCGATCGGGATGGGCCACAGGATCGGGCAGCCCGAGACGGTCAGCGCGTCCCCGATGTCGTGCACCAGGGCGCCCAGCACGATGGGCAGCCCGAGCCACAGGTACTCCTGCCCGGGCTCGGTGAACAGCCAGGCCGAGCCGTTGCCCGGCTTGTCGAGGGTCCCGGCGATGATCCACGCGCTGGTCGCCGCCAGCAGCCACACCAGCACGTCGCTGCTGGAGCCCCGGGCGGCGCGCCACAGCAGGCCCTCGATGGCCAGCACCATGTGCGCGAACAGGATCGCCAGCACCGCCCAGCGGCCCCCGGCCACGGCCAGCTCCGCGGCGCCCGCGCCGATCAGGACCGCCCACAGCCAGGTGTGCGTCAGGGTGCGGTGGCCGCCGGAGCGGCGTGCGTCGCCCTGCTTGCGGGTGGCCTTGTAGACGGCGTAGGACAGCTTGTCGACGATCTCGCACAGCCACCGCGAGAGCGGGCCGAAGGCGCGGGAGATGGTGGCGGCCTTGTGGTCGAGGTCGGGAGCCAGCGCGGCACCGGCACTGATCAGCGCGCCGGTCAGCAGGACGGGCCAGGGCATCGGGTGTCCGGCCGCGGCGACGGCCGCCCCGACGCCGAGCCAGGCGGCGGCGCCCGACAGTGAGTGTGCTGGTCCCATCATGGCCCTCGTCCGCCCCATTCCTCGTGTGCCGCTGTCCAGTTGACCGGGTGCGATGACGCTCCGTCGGCGCCACAGCGTAACCGTCGCGATCTTCGGTCCGGCAGCCGATTCCCCCCTCGGGGGCCGGGGCAGGCAAGATGGGGACGTGACCCTCATCGATCAGCTCCCGCCGACCGCCGACCCCGACGCCCTGTACGAAGCCTTCGAGTCGTGGGCGCAGGAGCGCGGTCTGACCCTCTACTCCCACCAGGAGGAGGCGCTGATCGAGGTGGTCTCGGGGGCGAACGTGATCGTCTCGACGCCCACCGGGTCCGGCAAGAGCATGATCGCGGCGGGGGCGCACTTCGCGGCGCTGGCCCGCGACGAGGTGACCTTCTACACGGCGCCGATCAAGGCGCTGGTGTCGGAGAAGTTCTTCGAGCTGTGCAAGCTGTTCGGCACCGAGAACGTGGGCATGCTGACCGGTGACGCGTCCGTCAACGCCGACGCCCCGGTCATCTGCTGCACCGCCGAGGTGCTGGCGTCGATCGCGCTGCGCGACGGCAGGCGGGCGGACGTCGGCCAGGTCGTCATGGACGAGTTCCACTTCTACGCCGAGCCGGACCGCGGCTGGGCCTGGCAGATCCCGCTGCTGGAACTGCCGCAGGCGCAGTTCGTCCTGATGTCGGCCACGCTCGGTGACGTGTCCTTCTTCGAGAAGGACCTCACCCGCCGCACCGGCCGCCCTACGTCGGTGGTCCGCTCGGCGACCCGTCCCGTCCCGCTGTCCTACGCCTACCGGTACACGCCGCTCACCGAGACCCTCACCGACCTGCTGGAGACCAAGCAGGCCCCGGTGTACATCGTGCACTTCACCCAGGCGCAGGCCGTCGAGCGGGCGCAGGCGCTGATGAGCATCAACATGTGTTCGCGGGAGGAGAAGGAGAAGATCGCCGAGCTGATCGGCAACTTCCGCTTCACCACCTCCTTCGGCCGCAACCTCTCCCGCTACGTCCGGCACGGCATCGGCGTGCACCACGCCGGCATGCTGCCCAAGTACCGGCGGCTGGTGGAGAAGCTCGCGCAGGCCGGTCTGCTGAAGGTGATCTGCGGGACGGACACGCTCGGCGTCGGCGTCAACGTGCCCATCCGCACCGTGCTGTTCACGGCGCTCACCAAGTACGACGGCAACCGGGTGCGCACCCTGCGCGCGCGGGAGTTCCACCAGATCGCGGGGCGCGCCGGGCGGGCCGGGTTCGACACGGCGGGCTACGTCGTCGCGCAGGCACCGGAACACGTCATCGAGAACGAGAAGGCGCTCGCCAAGGCCGGCGACGACCCGAAGAAGCGCCGCAAGGTGGTCCGCAAGAAGGCCCCGGAAGGCTTCGTGGGCTGGACGGAGAACACCTTCGAGAAGCTGATCGAGTCGGAGCCGGAGCCGCTGACGTCGCGTTTCCGGGTCACGCACACCATGCTGCTCTCGGTGATCGCCCGGCCGGGCAACGCCTTCCAGGCGATGCGCCACCTGCTGGAGGACAACCACGAGCCGCGCAAGCAGCAGCTCCGCCACATCCGCCGGGCCATCGCGATCTACCGCTCGCTGCTGGACGGCGGCATCGTGGAGAAGCTCGACCAGCCCGACGCCGAGGGGCGCATCGTCCGTCTCACGGTCGACCTGCAGCAGGACTTCGCGCTGAACCAGCCGCTGTCCACCTTCGCGCTGGCCGCGTTCGAACTGCTGGACCCGGAGTCGCCGTCGTACGCACTGGACATGGTGTCGGTCGTGGAGTCGACCCTCGACGACCCGCGGCAGATCCTCGCCGCCCAGCAGAACAAGGCGCGCGGCGAGGCGGTGGCCGCGATGAAGGCGGACGGCGTCGAGTACGAGGAGCGCATGGAGCGCCTCCAGGACGTCACCTACCCCAAGCCCCTGGAGGAGCTGCTCTTCCACGCGTACAACACGTACCGCAAGAGCCACCCCTGGGTCGGCGACCATCCGCTGTCGCCGAAGTCCGTCATCCGTGACATGTACGAACGGGCGCTGACGTTCACCGAGTTGGTGTCGCACTACGAGCTGGCGCGCACCGAGGGCATCGTGCTGCGCTATCTCGCCAGCGCCTTCAAGGCCCTGGACCACACCATCCCCGACGACCTGAAGTCGGAGGACCTGCAGGACCTGATCGAGTGGCTGGGCGAGATGGTCCGCCAGGTCGACTCCAGCCTGCTGGACGAGTGGGAGCAGCTGGCCAATCCGGAGGTGATGACCGCCGAGGAGGCCCAGGAGAAGGCCGACGAGGTCAAGCCGGTCACCACCAACGCGCGGGCCTTCCGGGTGCTGGTGCGCAACGCGATGTTCCGCCGGGTGGAGCTCGCCGCCCTCGACCAGGTGGACGAGCTGGGCGGGATGGACGCCGAGTCCGGCTGGGACGCGGACGCCTGGGGCGAGGCGATGGACGCGTACTGGGACGAGTACGACGACCTGGGCACCGGCCCGAACGCCCGCGGTCCGAAGCTGCTCGTCATCGAGGAGGAGCCGCAGCGCCGCCTGTGGCGGGTCCGCCAGATCTTCGACGACCCGAACGGCGACCACGACTGGGGCATCAGCGCCGAGGTCGACCTCGACGCCTCCGACGCCGAAGGCCGCGCCGTGGTGCGGGTCACCGACGTCGGGCAGTTGTGAGCGCACCCCGCGCCACCGGCCCCCGGGGCGGGCGGCACAGCGGATCCCACCCCGTCGCGACCACAGGAGAAGCACACCCATGACGAATCCGGCCGAACGGCTGGTCGACCTGCTCGACCTGGAGCAGATCGAGGTCAACATCTTCCGCGGCCGCAGCCCCCACGAGTCGTTGCAGCGGGTCTTCGGCGGCCAGGTGGCGGGCCAGGCGCTGGTCGCGGCGGGCCGCACCACCGAGGGCGACCGGCCCGTGCACTCGCTGCACGCGTACTTCCTGCGGCCGGGCCGGCCGGGTGTGCCGATCGTGTACCAGGTCGAGCGGGTGCGCGACGGCCGGTCGTTCACGACGCGCCGGGTCACCGCGGTGCAGCAGGGGCGCACCATTTTCAATCTCACCGCCTCCTTCCACCGGCCCGAGGACGGGCCCTTCGAGCACCAGTTGCCGCCCGCCCGCAAGGTCCCGGACCCCGAATCGCTGCCGACCGTGGCGGACGAGGTCCGGGAGCACCTGGGCGCGCTGCCCGAGCAGTTCGAGCGGATGGCGCGCCGGCAGCCCTTCGACATCCGCTACGCCGACCGGCTGCGCTGGAGCCTGGAGGAGGTCGAGGGCGCCGAGCCGCGCAGCGCGGTGTGGATGCGGGCGGTCGGCCCGCTCGGCGACGACCCGCTGGTGCACACCTGCGCGCTCACCTACGCCAGCGACATGACGCTCCTGGACGCCGTCCGCCTGCCCGTCGAACCCCTGTGGGGGCCGCGGAACTTCGACATGGCGTCGCTGGACCACGCGATGTGGTTCCACCGGCCGTTCCGCGCGGACGAGTGGTTCCTGTACGACCAGGAGTCCCCGATCGCGACCGGCGGGCGGGGACTGGCCCGCGGCCGGATCTACGACGTCGAGGGGCGCCTGCTGGTGTCGGTCGTCCAGGAGGGCCTCTTCCGGGCCCTGTAGGTCACGCTCCGCCGCGCCGCAGCCAGCCCGGCAGCCGCAGCCGGGCGCGCTCGGGGGGCCGCTGGCCGGGCGGCCCGGTCGGGGAGGCGGACGCCGGGGCGGCCGTCGCGGGGCGGGGTGCGGGGCGGGGTGCGGGCCGCTCCTCGCGGGCTTCCGCCAGGGCCTGCGCCAGGTCGGACCGCAGCCAGGCGATCTCGTCCGGGTCGTCCGCCGTGGCGATCCGCTCGGCGAGCAGGGCGGCCGGCGAGCCCGGCGCCCCGTGACCGGGTGGTGGTGGCCGGAACCGGTCGAGGTGGGCGCGCTCGTAGGGGTCGGTGACGCCCTCCGCGATGTGCGCCGGGTCCAGCAGGGCGGCCAGGGCCCCGGCGCGCTGCCACGGGTCCTCGGCCTGCCGCAGCAGGAAGCCGAGGTGTCGTCCGCGCCAGTTGCGGGCCCGCAGGTCCAGGCCCGCCGCCAGGTGGCCGCGCAGCGTCTCGGGCGCGGGGCCGTGCAGCAGGCGCGCGTGTTCCGGGGCGGCGGCGAAGTCACGCAGTTCGTCGGCGAGGTAGCGCCAGACGACGGCGCGGTAGCGGTTGAGGTAGAAGGCCACCGGCACCACCAGGCCAGCCCGCGCGAAGCGGGTGAACCGGGTGGGTGCCACCTCCATCAGCTCGGCGGCCTCCCGGGTCCCGACGGTCCGGACGCTCTCCCGCAGCGCCTCGGGGAAGCCCGGCTCGGCGCGCAGCCGGTCCAGCTCGGCCCGGGGGACGCGGCGGCCCCCGCCGCCCTCGTCGGGCACGGTCCTGATCCGGCCGAGGCGGGCGGCGAGGTCCAGCTCGCCGCGCTTGAGGCCGAGTTCGCGGGCGGCCCGGCCGGGCGCGCAGGTCTCGGCCGGGGATGCGGTGACGGTGTGCGCGGACATGGTGGTCTCCCCCGTGGAGTGGCGGGCCCCGCGCTGTCCGCGGCGGCCTCGGGAAAAACCGTAGACCGATCCGCGCGACCTCGAAGGAGCCTGTGGACAACTCCGCGGGCCCCGAGGAAACCGCAGGTCAGGCTTCTGTCTCCGGGGACTGCTCCGGGCGTCGGGCGTCGACGGTGAGGTGCTCGCCGACCCGGTTGACGAGCAGGGTCATCTCGTAGGCGATCTGCCCGAAGTCGGCCTCGGCGCCGCTGAGGACGCACAGACAGCTCCCGGTGCCCGCGGCGGTGACGAACAGCACCGCGTCGTCGAACTCGACCAGCGTCTGGCGCACCTGGCCCGCCCCGAAGTGGCGCCCGGAGCCCTTCGCGAGGCTGTGCAGGCCCGAGGAGACGGCGGCGAGGTGCTCGGCGTCCTCACGGCGCAGTCCCGTGCTGGCGCCGGCGACCAGGCCGTCGTTGGACAGCACCAGGGCGTGCCGTACGTGGTCGACGCGCTCGGTCAGGTCGTCCAGGAGCCAGCCGAGTCCCTGCTTGTGAGCCATGGTGCGTTCTCCCCCAGTGCCGTTCCCCGTGTGCGTTCCCCGCGCGGTGTGTCCCGTGGCGCTCGGGCGGGACGTGCCAGCCAGCCTTCCCCACGACCGGGCGGCGGGCAAGGAGGATGGGGGCATGGCCCCGAAGATGACCGACACGGAATGGCGGGCGTTCGTCTCCGGGGGCGTCCCGCGGAGCAGTCACATGATCGACCCGGCAGGGTCGGCCTGATCGGGGAGCACGATCGCGCCGTTCCCCGCGCGCGCCCCTGAAAGCCCCTCAAGGCCCTCAGACCCTGCAGGCGAAGAACTGGCGCAGCCGCGTCTTTCAGGGGCGCAGGGAATTTGCGCGACCAGCCCCCACCCACCCGCAGGCGAACACGTACCCGCGGCTCCCCTTACTCCCGGGGGAGTAATCCGCACCCCCCGCCACCCCAGGCAGTACCCGCAGGCTCCCCCTGCCGTCCGACGCAAACCCCTGCCCGTGCCGGAAGGCTGACAGCTGAAACGGTAGTCGTC
Source organism: Streptomyces galbus (assembly GCF_005280195.1). Taxonomy (GTDB): domain Bacteria; phylum Actinomycetota; class Actinomycetes; order Streptomycetales; family Streptomycetaceae; genus Streptomyces; species Streptomyces galbus. The sequence goes on from NZ_SZPR01000010.1 coordinate 390,880, forward strand.
GTAGCGAGGGAGATCTGCTCATGACGGTCGGGAAGACACCCACGAAGGGCGTGGGACGCAGGCGGGCCGTGCCCTGGGCGCTGCTCGGGCTATGGGTGGCCGCGCTGGTGCTGGTCGGCCCGTTCGCGGCGAAGCTCGCCGACGTGCAGCACGACCGGGCCACCGACTACCTGCCCTCCAGCGCCGACTCGACGCAAGTGGCCCGGATACAGGACGCGCTGCCCGGGGGCGAGAGCACCGAGATGGTGATCGTGTATCACCGGGGCGGCGGGCTGAGCGCCGACGACCGGCGGGTGGCGGCCGGGCAGATCGAGGAGATCGCCGAAGCGCACGAGCTGGTCGGCGGGGCGCCCCAGGGGGTTCCGTCCGACGACGGGACGACCCTCATGTACCCCGTCGTCAGCAACGAGCCCGGGCACGACGAGAAGCTGCGGGACGCGCTCGTCGAGGACGTCCGGGGCGTCGCCCGCGGCCAGGACGGGCTGAGCGTCGAGGTGGGCGGCACCGCAGCGCTCGGCACCGACGCCGGGAAGGTCTACGACTCACTCGGCGGGCCACTGCTCTACACCACCGTCGCCGTCGTCGCCCTCCTGCTGATCCTGATCTACCGCAGCCCGGTGCTGTGGCTCGTGCCGCTGGTCGTCGCCGGCATCGCCGACTACCTGTCCATGGGGGTCGCGTACGGGCTCAACCAGGCCTTCGGTACCACCGTCACGGGCCAGAGCTCCGGCGTGATGACGATCCTCGTGTTCGGCGCGGGCACCGACTACGCCCTGCTCCTCGTCTCCCGCTACCGGGAGGAACTGCGGCGCATCGAGCACCCGTACGAGGCCATGGCCGCCGCCCTGCGCGGCTGCGGGCCCGCCGTGCTCGCCTCCTCCGGCACCGTCGCCGCTGGCCTGCTGTGCCTGCTCGCCGCCGATCTCAACAGCAGCCGCGGCATGGGCCCGCTCGGCACGGTCGGTGTGCTGTGCGCGCTGATCGCGATGCTGACCCTGCTCCCCGCCGTCCTCGTACTGCTCGGGCGGCGGGTCTTCTGGCCGCTCGTACCGGCCTACGGCAGCGAGCCCACACCGCGGCGGAGCCTCTTCGCCGCGATGGGCGACTCCGCCGGACGCAGGCCGCTGACCGTGCTCGCGACCGGAGCCGTCCTGCTCGGCGCACTCGCCCTCGGCACGCTCAACCTGCCGGGACCGGTCAAGCAGGAGGACTCCTTCGTCACCAAGCCGGAGTCCGTCACCGCCATGGAGACCCTCGCCCGGGCCTACCCCGAGCGCGGCACCCAGCCCATCGACGTGATCACCCCGGCGGACCGCGTCGACCGGACCCTCGCGACGATCCGGGACACCCGGGGAGTCGAGAGCGCCGAGAAGGGCCGCACCGCAGACGGCTGGGCCGAGATCTCCGTCATCGCGAAGGACACACCCCAGTCGCCGGGAGAGACCGCCACCATCAAGTCCCTGCGCGGCGAACTGAAGGGCTCGTACGTCGGCGGGGACAGCGCCGAGCAGATCGACCTGGAGGACGCCAACAGCCGGGACACGAAGATCGTCGTACCCCTGGTCCTCGTCTCGGTGCTGCTCATTCTGTTCGTTCTGCTGCGCAGTCTCGTCGCGCCGATCGTCCTGGTGACCGCCGTGGTCGCGGTCTGGGGCGCGGCCCTCGGGATCGGCGGGCTGGTCTTCGGGCCGGTCCTCGGCCTCGAGGGAACCGATCCGGGGCTCGGGCTGCTGTCCTTCGTGTTCCTCGTCGCCCTCGGCGTCGACTACGGCATCTTTCTCATGCACCGGATGCGGGAGGAGTCCCTGGCCGGCGCGGAACCGGCCGCCGCCGCGCTCACCGCCCTGCGGAGCACAGGCGCCGTCATCGCCTCGGCCGGCCTGGTCCTCGCCGCGACTTTCGCCGTGCTGATGAACATGGGGCTCGTGCAACTCGTCGAACTCGGCTTCGTGATCGCCGTCGGCGTACTCCTCGACACCTTCCTCGTACGGACGTACCTGGTGACCAGCGCCAGCGTCGCCCTGCGCCGGAAGATGTGGTGGCCGGGCGGCCTCTCCCGCGAACCCGCGCCCGGCGCCGGGCCGTCCGAACCGACCGAGCCGCCTCGGCAGCCGGAACAGGTCGGCGCGCCCTGACCTACCGGGCTCACCTCACCACAGCCGACGGGCGCCCCTCCTGCCTCCTGCCGGAGGGGCGCCCCCATGACGGAAGATGGAGCCGTGCAAGATCGGGGAGCGACCTCAGCCGCAGGGGACTTGAGAACCACCGTCGTACGGGGTGACGCACGGCCCCGTCGGGTCGAGCGCGTCATGGCGGTCGTCAACCGGGATCCGCTCACCGCGCCGCACCGGACCCGCAACGACGCGTTCCTCACCGTGGGCGTCGCCGTGCTGGCCGTCGTCCTCGCGTTGCTCGTCGACGACGGACTCCCGCTCGGTCCGCGCGGCTGGGCCCTGCTGGCGGGCGCCCATGTGCCGCTCGTGTGGCGGCGCAGCCGTCCGCTGCTCGTGCTGTTCGCGGTGGCGGCCTGCGTCACCCCGTACCACGCCCTCGACTACAACCACGCCGTACCGATCCCCGCGACCCTCCTGGCGCTCTACACGGTCGCGGCGACCGGCACGGTACGCCGCTCGCTGCTCACCGCGGTCGTCGTCCTCGGCCCGACGCTGATCATCAACAGCTTCACCAACCCCGACGGGGCACTGGAGCTCCTGCGGATCTCCGGCTGGGTCATCGCGGTCCTGTTCTTCGGCGTCGACGCCCGTTTCTACCGCCAGTACGTCGCCTCCATCGTCGAGCGGGCCGAGCGGGCCGAACGGACCCGCGAGGAGGAGGCGCGCCGCCGGGTCGTCGAGGAGCGGCTGCGGATCGCCCGCGACCTGCACGACCTGCTCGCGCACAGCATCACCCTGATCGGTGTGCGGACGTCCGTGGCGGCCCACGTCCTCACCACGGATCCGGACCGGCTCGACCGCAAGGCCGTCGCCCAGGCGCTCGACGACATCGCGGAGACCTGCCGGACGACCCGGGGCGAGTTGCGTACGACGCTGGAGGTGCTGCGGGCGAACGAGGTGAGCGTGAGTGCCGGAGGGGAGCGGGAGTGGGCGGCCGCACCCGGCTCCGGACCGAGTTCGGGTTCCGGGCTCGGCTCCCCGGACGGGCGGGGTCCGCTGCCCGGGCTCGACGGGCTGGGCGCGCTCGCGGAGGCGGCCAGGGTGGCCGGGGCCACGGTCGAACTCTCCGTCCACGCGGACGGCGTACCGCCCTCGGTGGGCGCCGCCGCCTACCGGATCGTGCAGGAGGCGCTCACCAACGCCGTACGCCACGGGGGCCGCGACGACCTGACCGTCCGGGTGGGACTGCGGGCGGCGGAAGGGACCCTGCGGGTGACCGTCGCCGACGACGGGGCGGGGCAGGGGACGGGCCACGGGGTGAGCAGCGCGGTGCGCAACGGGGTGGGGCACGGACAGGGAGCCGTCGGCGGCACGCCCGGGTTCGGGCTCCTCGGGATGCGTGAGCGGGCCCGTAGCGTGGGCGGCACACTGGACGCCGGACCGGGCCCCACCGTGGGCTTCGAAGTGACCGCCGAGCTGCCGCTGCCCCGGGAGGAGCCCTCGTGACGGCCCCGACGCCGATCCGCGTCCTGCTCGCCGACGACCAGACCCTCGTACGGGCCTCCTTCGCGATGCTCGTCGCGTCCGCCGGGGACATGGAGGTGGTCGCCGAGGCGGGCACCGGGCGGCAGGCCGTGGACCTCGCCCGTTCCGCGAGGGCCGACCTCGTCGTGATGGACGTCCGCATGCCCGACCTGGACGGCATCGAGGCGACCCGGCTCATCGCCGCCGACGAGGACTTGGCGGGCGTGAAGGTACTCGTCCTGACGACCTACGACACCGACGAGCACATCGTCGACGCGCTGCGGGCCGGGGCGTCCGGCTTCCTGGTGAAGGACATCCGGCCGGCCGAACTCCTCGACGCCATCCGGACCGTGGCCGCCGGGGACTCCCTGCTCTCGCCAGGACCCACCTCGCGGCTCATCGCCCGATTCCTGCGCGCCCCCGACACGTTGATGTCAGCGCTGGGCGGCCCGGACGGGCTGTCCGAGCGGGAGCGGCAGGTGCTCACCCTGGTCGCGCGCGGGTTCAACAACACAGAGATCGCCGAGGCGCTGGGGCTCAGCCCGCTCACCGCGAAGACCCATGTCAGCCGGATCATGGGCAAGTTGGGGGCACGTGACCGGGCGCAGCTGGTGATAGTGGCGTACGAGTCGGGGCTCGTGACACCCGGGGCGGTCTGAGCGCCGCCGCCAAGTCCCGTGCCCCCTGGGAGGGGTCTCTGCCCTCCCCTGCTGATCAGAAGTGCGTCGCGATGCCGAAGGTGCGGCGGAGTTGGGCCATGTCGTGGCGATCGCGTTCCTGGGGCTCGTAGCCCTGGTGGAAGTAGACCTGCTGTTCGGCGGACAAACACGGGACAGGCGTCCCTAGGATGATGCCCGTCACCAAGCATGAGGACGGGTAGGGGAAGAATTGTCCGGGTTCGGGTGACGCCTGGACCGCTGAGCCGTCGTCGGTGAAGACGAGCGGGTGGAGGTCGATCTCTCGGCCGTCCGGCGCCGCCATGACGAATCGGATCGGCCTGCAGTCGAGGGTTTCCGTGAAGCCGGCCGCACGGAGGGCCTGCACCACGACGTCTTCCTGGTCATGCCGGTGCATGAGGTCCAGGTCGCGGTGGTCTCGCGTCTGTTCGCCGACCAGCGCGTCGATCCCCCATCCTCCACCGATCCAGACGTCCGCGTCCACTCGTCGCAGCACGGCCAGGACGGACAACACGTCTTCATCTGTCATCACCTGACGCAGGCTAGAAGCGTCCGCCCAGGGCCGCGAACCGTTTTCTGACGGGCCTTTGCCGCGGGGCGGGCCGGCGTGCACAGCACCACCACACCTGCCCCGGCGCTCGGGGGCCGTTTGCAGCACGCCCTCCCCCTCCCGGGGCGCGGATCAGTCCGCCCGCACGGTGATGTGACGGTCCGCTCCCGGGTTCTCCAGTTCGTCGACTATCGCCACGGCCAGGTCCTGGGCGCTGATCCATGAGCTGCCGTCGGGTGCGGTGAGCAGGGTGTCGGTGCCTCGGTGGTAGCGGCCGGTACGGGTGCCTGGTTCGAGCCGGGCGGGCGGGCTCAGGTACACCCAGTCGGCAGAGTGAGAGCGGCAGGTGTCCAGTTGGGCGATCCCGGCGGCTGCCACGGCCCGGTACTCGGCGGGGACGTAAGCGGGGTTCTCCGCGACGAGCCGGTCCCGCTCGCCAGGGCTGCGGAGCGCTCCCGCGCCGCCGACCACGAGGACGCGCGCCCCGCTGTCCGCGGCGGCGTCCAGCACCGTGCGGGTCGTACCGGTGAGGAACGCGGGGTCGGCCGGTTCGGTCCGTACGGCCAGGACGACGGCGTCGGAGCCGGCCAGCGCCTCGCGCACGGCGGAGGCGTCCCTGGCGTCGACCGCGATCGGTGTGACGCCCGGGTCGTTGCCCGTGGGTTCGCGGGACAGGGCGCGTACGAGGTGTCCGCGCGAGCGGGCCTCGTCGAGCACCCGGCTCCCGACCGTCCCGGTGGCGCCGAGCACGGCGATCGTCATGCGGGTCGTCGTCATCGTGGGTTTTCTCCCGACATCGAGTTGGGCCGCGAGCATGGCGGCCAGGGCGAGGACGAAACCGGTGGTCTGCGGCCAGGTCAGCGACTCGCCGAGCGCGATCCCGACGACGGTCGCGACCAGGGGCGACAGCAGGACCAGCGGGGCGGACGCGCCGACCGGGAGCCGGCCGATCCCGCGGAGCCACACCGTGTAGGCGATGAGTCCGCCCATGCTGCCCAGCCACAGATAGCCGCCGGCCGCACCGGTGTCGATCCGCTCCGGCACCCCCTCGACGGCGAAGGTGAGCGGGAGCAGCAGCAGTCCGCCGGCCGTGAGCTGCCAGCCGGCGAGGGCGAGCGGCCCGGTCCCGGCGGGGCGGCCCCAGCGCTTGGTGAGGACGACACCGCCGGCCATCCCGGCCGTACCGCCGAGGCCGGCGAGCACCCCGACGGCGTCCAGCCGGGCCTGCGGGCCGAGCACGACGAGGGCGACGCCGAGCACGCCGAGCACGCCCCAGGTCCAGCGCCAGGGCGTCGGGCGGTCGTGCAGCACGGCGATGGCGAGAGCGGCGACCAGCAGCGGCTGGGCGGCGCCCAGGGTGGCGGCGACACCTCCGGGCAGCCGCTCGGCCGCGACGAACAGCAGCGGGAACAGGGCGCCGATGTTGAGCACGCCGAGGACGGCGGCCTTCCACCACCACTCGCCCCGCGGGAGGGTACGGGTGAGCGCCAGCCCGGCCAGTCCGGCGGGCAGGGCGCGCATCAGCCCGGCGAACAGGGGGTGTCCGGGCGGCAGGAGCTCCGTGGTGACGGCGTAGGTGGTGCCCCAGCACGCGGGGGCGATCGCGGTGAGGGCGACGGTCGCCGCCCGCCGCGTCGGCGAGGAATCCATGCCGGGAAGTCTGGCCGGACGCTTTTCATGCGTCCAACGCATGGTTGCCACAGCAGTCATGAACGATGACCATGCACCGGTGGACCTCCAGCAGATGCGTTATGCCGTCGCCGTCGCCGACACCCGCAACTTCACCCGGGCCGCGGAGCGCTGCTTCGTGGTGCAGTCGTCCCTCAGTCACCGCATCGCGGCACTGGAACGGGAGGTGGGCGCGCGGCTTTTCGCCCGCTCCAGCCGTCGCGTCGAACTCACGGGCGCCGGGGCCGCGTTCGTCGCCGCCGCACGCGAGTGCCTGGCCGCCGCGGACCGCGCGGTCGCCGACGCCTGCGCCGCCAACGGGGTGGTACGGGGTCGGCTCGCCGTGGGCGTGATCGTCACCACGGCCGCCGTCGACGTGCCCGAACTCCTGCGGCGCTACCGGGACCGGCACCCGGACGTCCGGGTCGGCCTGCGCTCCGGCCGCAGTGACGAACTGGCCGCGGCGATCCGCGCCGGGGACCTGGACATCGCCTTCCTCGGCATGCCGCAGGACGAGCGGCCCACCGGGGTGGAGACGGTCGTCCTCGACCGTGACGAGCACGTCCTGGTCGTGCCGGCCGGGCACCGCCTCGCGGGCGCCGAGCGGGTCGCCCTCTCCGACATCGCCGAGGAGACGTTCGTGGACTTCATCGCGGGCACGCCCGCCCGGGCGCAGTCGGACCGGGCCTTCGCGGCCGCCGGGTTGGCCCGTGACGTGGCGTACGAGGCCGGCGTGGTGGAGATGATCACCGGGCTGATCACGTACGGCCTCGGTGTGGCGTTGCTGCCGTCGGCGTACATCGGGCCGCTGGCCGCTCGCGACCCGCAGCTCGTGCTGGTGCCGGTGGTGGACGGCCCGCGCCGGGTGGAGTATCTGGCGTGGAGCAGCTTCAACCCGAGCCCGGCGACCCGGGCGATGCTCGACGTGCTCGGGGTCAGGTGAAGAACAGTGTGTCGGTGCGAGTCCGCTGGGAGCCGGCTGCAGGCGCGCCACGGCACTGTCGAAGCGTGATGGCGTCAGGGACGGGCGTCAGGTCGGAGGCGAGGTGGAAGAGCGTCGTCGCTCCGCCGTTCCTCGCCGCGGTGCCCGTCCGTGGTTCCGGCGCCGTGCCTCGGGGAGGCGGCGGGCCGGCGGGCGTCGGTCGCCCAGACGATCAGCGCGCAGGTCGCGAACGCGGCCCCGAGGAGGCTGGAGGCGCCCCACCCGTGGGAGGAGAGGACGGAGGTGGTGGCGGCAGCGCCGAGGGCGGAGCCGAGGGAGTAGAAGACCATGTGGCCACCGATGACGCTGCTGGTGCGCTCCGGGTGCGCGGTGGTGAGCACGTGCTGGTTGCTCACGTGCACGACCTGGACCGCGAAGTCCAGGGCCACGATGCCGACGGCGAGCAGCCACAGAGACCAGGACAACTGAGCGGTGGCGGTCCAGGAGACGATGAGCAGTGCCAGGGCGAGGCCGCTGACCCGGACCGCCCGTCCGGCGTCCGCCCAGCGTCCGGAGCGTGCCGCGCCGAGCGCGCCGGCCAGTCCGGCGATGCCGAAGAGTCCGATCTGGCTCTCGCTCAGGTGCCAGGGCGCGTCCGCCAGCGCCAGGGACAGGCCGCTCCACAGGGTGCCGAACGAGGCGAACAGGAAGAACGCGATGAGGCCACGCGTCAGGAAGAGCCGCTCCCCGAAGAGGCCGCCGAGCGAGACGAGGGCTTGCCGGTAGCCGGCGGGCCGGCGGGTGTCGCCCTCGGGGGGCAGGGCGCGCAGGACGAGAGCCGCGAGGACGAGAGCGAGCGCGCCGAGCACGACGTACATGCTGCGCCAGCCCCACGCCTGCGCGAGCACGCCGGTGACGAACCGTGCGCCCAGGATGCCCACCACCACGCCGGAGGTCACGACACCGATGGTGCGTCCGCGCTCGGCGGGCGGTGAGACCGTCGCGGCGTAGGCCACCGTGGTCTGGACGACGACGGCGAACATGCCGGCGAGGGCGAGCCCGGCGAAGGCCGTCCAGGCGGCCGGGGCCGCGGCCGTCACGAAGAGTCCCGCCGCGGTGACGGTCATGTGCACCGCGATCAGCCGGCGCCTGTCGGCGACCACGTCGCCGAGCGGCACGAGCAGCACCAGGCCGACCAGGTAGCCGAACTGGCCGGTGGAGACGATCCACCCGGCGTGCTCCGCTGACACCCCGAGGCTGTCCCCCATCGGCGGCAGCACCGTCTGCGCGGAGTAGATGCTCGCCACCGCGACACCGCACACGGTCGCGAGGAGCAACCGTCGCCAGACGTCCATGCGCACGCTCCACCGAAATAAGTAGCAAAATGAAACCGTTGCGACGGTAGGGCAGAATGGTCTCGATCCGCAACTCATCGGGAGGTGTCATGCCGAGCACTTCCACCGGTCCGCCGAGCGCCGCCTGGACCGATCCCGACTGCCCGGTGGCCCGCACGCTCGACCTGGTCGGCGACCGGTGGAGCCTCCTGGTCGTACGGGACGCGATGGACGGGGCGCGGTCCTTCACCGAGTTCCAGCGACGGACCGGCATCGCGCGCAACATCCTCACCGACCGCCTGCGCAAGCTCACCGACCACGGGATCCTGACCCAGCGGACCGCTCCATCGGGCCGCCGTCGGCAGTACGTGCTCACCGACGCGGGCCGCGCCCTCTTCCCCGTCCTGCTCGCCCTCCGCCAGTGGGGGGAGCGCCACGCCTTCGCGCCCGGCGAACCGCACTCCACCCTGGTCGACCGGCACGGCGCACGCGTGCCGGAACTGAAGCCGGCCGGCACCGACGGCGCCTTGCTGGACGCCGACACCACCCACGTCGAGTCCGCCGCGTCCACCGAGAAGGTGCCGGCGCAGCAGGCCGTCGCGGACTGACGGCCTGCTGCGCCGGTGCGCACGCCCGCGGCACCGCCCGCGCTCAGCCCACCGAGTCGAGCAGCCGGGCGGTGTGCATCCGCCCGGCGTACTCCACGAGCCGGATCAGAACCTCCTTGCCCGAGTCCCGGTCGCGTGCGTCGCACAGCACCACGGGGGTCCCGTTGTCGAGGTCGAGGGCGCGCGAGACGTCCGGGACGCCGTACGTCCGCGCGCCCGTGAAGCAGTTGACGGCCACCACGAACGGGATGTGGCGGTGCTCGAAGTAGTCGACCGCGGGGAAGCAGTCCTCCAGGCGCCGCGTGTCGGCGAGGACCACGGCACCCAGGGCGCCCTGCGACAACTCGTCCCACAGGAACCAGAACCGGTCCTGGCCGGGCGTGCCGAACAGGTACAGCGAGAGGCCGGATCGGATGGTGATGCGGCCGAAGTCCATGGCGACCGTCGTGGTGACCTTGTGGTCCACTCCGTCGGTGTCGTCGACCGACTGGCCCGCCTCGCTGAGCAGTTCCTCGGTCCGCAGCGGCCTGATCTCGCTGACGGCGCCCACCAGGGTGGTCTTGCCGACGCCGAATCCCCCGGCGACCAGGATCTTCAACGCCAGGGGGGCCGTCTCGCCGCCTGTCGTGTCGGCGTGCTCGGGGTCCATGGATCACTTCCCTCTTCCTCTGGGGCTCTACAGGGCCCGCAGCCCCGCGATCACCTCGCGCAGGATGCGTTCGTCGGGGAGCTGCGCGGGCGGGACGGGACGGCTGACGGTGACGCGGCCGAGTTCCAGCAGGTCGCCGAGGAGGACCCGGACGACGCCCACCGGCAGGTCCGCGCCGGCGGCGAGTTCGGCCACGGACTGCGTCTCCGCGCGGCACAGGTCGGCCAGCGCGCGGTGTTCGGGCCCGAGCGCGGGGTCGTCGGCCGGCGCGGCCGGGTCGAGGCTGACCAGCGCGATCAGGTCGAAGCGGACGCCGGCGGGTCCGGGCCGGGTGCGTCCGCCCGTCACGGCGTACGGGCGGACGAGGGGTCCGGCCTCGTGGTCGTACCACTGGCTGCCCGGTGCGTGCGGGGAGCCGGTCAGGTCCTCGGTCATCCGTGGGTGGCGCCTTCCGCTCTCATCCGGCGGCGGGCGGGCGCGAGCCGGCCCGTGGGGGCGTGTACAGGTGCTCCCCCACGCGTTTGACGAGCCGCGCCATCTCGTACGCCACCAGGCCGATGTCGGCCGTGACGGCGGTGAGGAGGGCCAGGCAGGAGCCGTCGCCCGCGGCGGCCACGAAGAGGAAGGCGTCGTCCATCTCGACCATGGTCTGGCGGACGCCCCCGGCGCCGAAGTGCCGTCCGGCCCCCTTGGCGAGGCTGTGGAAACCGGACGCCACCGCGGCCAGGTGCTCGGCGTCCTCGCGGGTCAGGCCGTCGGAGGCGCCCACGGCGAGGCCGTCGTTGGACAGCACCACGGCGTGCCGTACCTCGCGCACACGCATCACCAGGTCGTCCAGCAGCCAGTCGAGTTCACCGGAGCGCTGGGACATCCTCGTGCCCGGGTCCTGGATCATGCGGGGTCTCCTTCACTGTCACGGCCCGGTGCGGGCTCGGGGGTGGCACCACGGCCGGGTCGTCTGCCGCCGCCGCGTGCCCAGCCGTCCCGGTAGGCGGCCATACGGTCCCGTACGACCTCGGGGGTACGGGCCCCGTCCTCGCGCGCGGGGTCCCGTCCCGCGGGGTCCTCGGCGGGTGCGCGGCGCAGTTGGGGGGCGAGGCTCGCCTGGCGGACCCGGCGCGGCAGGCCGTCCGTGCCGTCGGCGTCGGTCCGGGAGCGGTGCGGGTGCAGGGGGGTGACCCCGGGGGACGACGGGTCGCCGCCGGCGGGACCGTGGGCGTCCTCGCGCGCGGGGGCGACGAGGGCCGGCCGGTCGGTGGGCGCCGGGACGGTGCCCTGTCGGGCGGCTCCTCTGCGACGGGTGAACTCCTCGTGGCCCACGGCCTGCTCGCGGTCGTCTTCAGCGGGTACGCGCGCGTACGTGTCCGGCGCGTGCCGCCCTGCCATCGCGCTTCGCCCTGCCGTCGCGCCCTGCCCTGCGCTCGCCCGCTCCGGGCGGGACCGCTGCGGCTCACCGCTGTGCAGCAGCGCGGTGGGCAGCAGGACGACGGCGGTGGTGCCGCCGTAGGGCGAGGTGCGCAGGTGGACCCTGATGCCGTGCCGGGAGGCGAGCCGGCTGACCACGAACAGGCCGAGCCGGTCGCTGTCGAACAGGTCGAGCGCCTCGGACTGGGCGATGCGCCGGTTGGCCTCCGCGAGGGTGTCCCGGCCCATGCCCAGCCCGCGGTCCTCGACCTCGACGGCGTAGCCGTTGCCGACGGGTTCCCCGGTGACGCGCACGCGCGTGTGCGGCGGCGAGAACTGCGCGGCGTTCTCGACCAGTTCGGCCAGCAGGTGGGTGACGTCGGCGACGGCGGCGCCGACCACGGCGGTCTCGGGGAGCCGGCGCACCTCCACGCGTGCGTAGTCCTCGACCTCGGACACGGCCGCGCGGACGACGTCGGTCAGCGGGACCGGCATGCGCCAGGCCCGGCCGGGTGCCGCTCCGGACAGGATGATCAAGCTTTCGGCGTGGCGGCGCATCCGGGTGGTGAGGTGGTCGAGCCGGAACAGGTCGCTGAGCTCGTCGGGGTCGTCGGAGCGGCGCTCCATGCTGTCCAGCAGGCTGAGCTGGCGGTGGACGAGGACCTGGCTGCGGCGCGCAAGGTTGACGAACACGCCGGAGATGCCGCTGGCGAGTTCGGCGCGTTCCACGGCGGCCCGCAGGGCGGCGCGGTGCACGGTGCCCAGGGCCTCGGCCACCTGCCCCGTCTCGTCCTCGGCGGGCGGCCCCGGCGGTGCCTCGGCGCGAATGTCGATCTCCTCGCCCGCGCGCAGTCTCCGCATCGCCTCGGGGAGTTTGCGGCGGGCGATCTCCAGGGCGCCGTTGCGCAGGCCGACGAGTTCGACGACCAGGCCGCGGCCGATGCGCACGGAGATGACGAGCGAGGCGGAGACGGCGAGCAGGCCGAGGAGCACGGCCACGCCGGCCGGGGTGAGCAGTCCGCGGGTGAACGGGTCGGCGCGGCGGGCGACCTCGCGCCCGGCGTCCGCCTCGATGGAGCGCATGCCGTGCTGCACACGTGCGTGCGCCCTGTCCCACGGGGCGTCGGGAACGGCGGCGAGGGCGCGCGCTCCCGGCCGTTCGGCGAGCACGCCGTCCTCGGCGGCGGCCACGGTGGCGTAGGCCGCACTGCCGGACAGGGTGCGCCAGGCGGTCCGTTCGGGGCCGCGCAGGTCGGTGACGGCGGACGCGGTGAGGGCGCGCCGGGTGTCGACGGCGCCGGTGAACAGGCGCAGGCGCTCACCGTCCAGGCGGCCGGCCGGTCGGGCGCCCGCGAGCACCGCGTCCTCCTGGGCGAGCGCCTCGCCCGCGCGGGAGAACTCGAGCAGCACGCGTGCGTCGGAGCCCAGTTCGGCGTCCTGGATGCCGCTCAGCGCGCCGCCCACCGCGAACGCCCGCGCGACGGTGGCGGAGTAACGGTCGTACACCGTCCGCCAGTCGGCGCGGCCGTCGAGGACCGCGGTGCGCAGGGGGCGCAGGTCCTCGGCGGCGGAGACGAACGCCTCGAGGCGCTGGGCTACCCCGGAGGGCAGTTCCTGGGCGTCGGCCACGGTGCCGTCGTCGCCGAGCCGCAGCGCGGCCACGGCCCGGTCGGTGTCCCGGGTGAGGCTCCCGAGGCCGGCGTCCTGCCCCGCGCGCGGGGTGGCGGCCCGGCGGACGGCGGCCTCCCGCTCGGCCTGGAGTGCGGCCACGGCGTCGGCGAGGGGGGCGCGCACCCCGGAGTCGACCCGCTGCAACTGCCGCAGCCGGGCGACGTCCTGGGCGGTGGTCACGGTGGCGTAGCCCCACAGCGCCAGCAGGGAGACGACGGGCACCATCAGCAGGCAGACGATCCGGGCGCGGACGGTGCGGGGGCGGATGCCCCGGCGTCGTGCGCGCGGGGCCGCGCGGCCGGAGGCGTCGCCGTCGGCCCAGGGCTCGTCCGGGGTCTCGTCGGCCGGTGGTCCGGCGTGCGCGCGGCGGCCGCGTGCCGCACGCGGCGGCTGCGCACCGGCTGTCGGGGTCCTACGGGGTGTACGCATGGCCTCCTCGCTGGGGCTGGGTGGGGCGAGTCGCGGAGTCACCGGCCCGCCGGTCCGTTCGGTGCCGTCCGACCTGTCGTCTGAGCGGTTCGCGCGGCCGGGGTCGTCGTGTGACTTGGCGGAGCGGTTCACGCGGTCCGGGTCGTCGTGCGGCCTGGCGGAGCGGTTCACGCGGTCCGGGCCGGCCGGGGGCCGGTGCCGCTCGGCTCGCCCGGCTGTGGGCCCCGCTCGTCTGGGCGCAGTGCCGACACGGACGCCTCGCGCTCCCCCGTCGCGGGCGACAGGGCGACGAAGGCCGAGGTCAGGAAGAGGTAGGACCCGAGGCCGACGGCGAGGGGGAAGATGAACTGCATCGCCGTGGCCCCGGGCAGCGCGGTCCCCGAGGGCGTCACCCGTACCCGCACCGCGAACATCCCGGTGTAGTGCATGCTGCTGACCGCCGCGCCCAGGACGAGGGAGGCGACGGTCACCGCGACGGGTGACCTGGTGTGGAGGGCCGCCCACAGGGCCACGGTGGCGGCGACGACCGCGATGAGGACGGAGAGTCCGACGCGCGTCGGGTCGTAGGTGATGTCGCCGTGCAGCCGGACGGCGGCCATGCCGAGGTAGTGCATGCTCGCCACGCCGAGCCCGGTGGTCAGGCCGCCGAGCAGCAACGCGCGCGTGCGGTCGCGGCCGTAGCCGACGGCGAACACGCCGGCGCAGACGACGACCATGGCGACGAGGAGGCTGAGCACGGTCAGCGGCACGTCGTAGCGGATGTCGGTACCGCTGACGCCGAAGCCGAGCATGGCGACGAAGTGCATCGTCCAGATGCCGGTGCCGATCGCCGAGGCGGCGGTGATGAGCCAGTTGCGCCGCGAGCGGCCGGTGGCGCCGAGCGCGCGGACGGTGCAGCGCAGTCCGAGGGCGGCGCCGATGCACGCCATGGCGTACGACAGCACGGGGGTCAGCCAGCCGAAGGTGGCGTGGTCCAGGTGTCCCATGGCCAGAGGACGTTAGGGGGACACCGGCGCACCGAGGGGGCGCGTTTCGAAAGCCGGCGGAACATGACAGGGAAATGTGTCGCAACGACCGCCTGACACCGGCTCACGGTCGAACGTGTGCGCAGCTCCGTCATCCGCGTCGGTGACGGTCGGGTGGGGGATCATGCGACGTATGAGCGACGAGCACACGCATGACCACACGCGCGTACGGGAGTTCTTCGCCGCGCGCGCCGCGGACTGGGACAGGCGCTTCCCCGACGACGGCCCCGCCTACGCCGCGGCGGTCGCCGAGCTGGGCCTGCGGGAGGGCGACCGCGTGCTGGACGCGGGCTGCGGCACGGGCAGGGCCCTGCCGCCGCTGCGGGCGGCCGTCGGGCCTTCCGGGGTCGTCGTGGGGGCGGATCTGACGGAAGCGATGCTGGAGGCCGCCGCCCGGGCCGGACGGGACCGCGACGGGCGGCTGCTGCTGGCCGACGTGGCGGCGTTGCCGCTGCGCTCGGCCTGCCTCGACGCCGTGTTCGCCGCGGGACTGGTCGCCCACCTGCCGCGCCCGGCAGACGACCTGCGCGAGCTCGCGCGCGTGGTGCGTCCCGGCGGCACGCTGGCCCTGTTCCACCCGATCGGCCGGGCGGCCCTCGCCGCCCGCCAGGGACGGCAGATCACCGACGACGACCTGCGCGCCGAGCCGCACCTGCGGCCGCTGCTGGCCGGCTCCGGCTGGCGGCTGACGTCGTACGTCGACGAGGACGACCGCTTCCTGGCGCTGGCGGTGCGCCGGGACTGAGCGGTGTGCCGACGGGAGCGTTGGGCCGCCGCCGGCGCCTCACTTCAAGGGATCAGCACGCAGTGGTTCTCGATGACCCGGCCGCCGCGGTCGAGCCCTCCGCAGACGGCCAGCCTCGGGTACGCCCGGATCTCCTGGTTGACGACGAACCGCCACCGCGAGACGTTCGCCCTGCTCCCCCGGTAGTCACCGACGAACGCGCGCAGCGTCCCCGGCAGGCCGTCCCTCGTGGTGACGGTGATGTCCTGGACGTAGTCGCGGCCCTGGTAGGCGGTGGCGACACAGATGTACGTGCCGCAGGTGGACTTCACTTCGGCGCTCGCAGGCGCCGCGGTCGCCAGCAGCAGCCCGCCGGCGGCGGTGAGCGTGGCCGTGAGCGCGGCCATGACCCTGGAGATGCGCAATCGCGTCGTTCGTGGCATGAACCGTTGATAGCGGCCTGGTCGGGGGCGCTGTGAGCCGTTCGCCGAGTGCGCCGCCCGTGTGGGTGAAGGAGCCGCACCGGGCCCCGGCCCGTCGTAGGTGTCGAGCACCTCCAGGTCGGCGAGGTCCTGCCGGATCAGGTGGAGGCCACGGCGGGACGGTCTTCCGAGCAAGGTGGCGGGCTCGGCGGGTGCAGCCCATCGCGACCCTCCGGGTGGTTCTCCCGGCGGCCGGAGCGGAGGACGGACAGGCGGGCCGAGCGCCGCCGTCGTAGCAGTACGCCCTGGGCCAAGCCCTTCAGCCGACGGAGTCGCCCCTCTACGGTGAGTGAAGGGGGACGGACGGTCAGTCGGCGCACACCACACCGGGGAAGGTGGTCACCATGTTCGACCGGGTCCGAGAGGGCTGGGCACGGCGGTTGCACGCCCCGCGCGAGCAGGCGCGGCCCGCCCGCGGAGGGCGGACGGGAGCCGCCGGCCGGCGCGCGCCCAACCTGTTCGAGGCGGCCGCCGCCTACGTCTCGGCGCGCGTCGAGGGCGACCAGGAGGGGGCCGACGAAGCGGCGGGCTGGGTGACGCCGGAGGCGCTGTCGTTCGGGACCAGCGAGCTGGCCTGCCGCGCTGTCCTCGCCCTGGCGCGGGAACGGGACGAATCGCCCCGGACCGTCGCCCGTGCCCTCCTCGGACTGCCCGACGGCTGAGACAACCGGCGGAAAGGATGGCCGATTCGCCCCGTCCGGGCAGGAAAACTGCAGCTCCGGGTGGTCCTGGGAGTCGTGACAAGCTCCTTCCCGGCGCATTAGGGTGCGCGCCGATGGACGAACCGATGGGGAGGCTGGGATGGCCGGGACGGACGAGGAGGCCGTCGCCGCCGCGGACGACGCGCTCTATGTGCTCACGGCGGTGTTGCTGACACCGGCGAAGTTCCCGAGCGTGCTGGGCGACGACTACCCGGAGGCCTGCGCCGCGCTCGGCCTCCCTCCGCTGGCCGACGGCTACGGCCTCGTGCTGGGCCAGGACGGCGAGGGCGCGCGCTGGACGGTGGTCATCGACGACGTGTCGCTGGTGGCCGTCGCCATCGCGTCCTGGGACTGCGGCATGGAGTACGACCTGTCGCCGGACGACCGCACGGTGGTCGCCGCCCTGCCCGGCTGGCCGCTCGCCGTCGCCGTGGCCGCGCCCGGTGTGCCGGCGCCGCACGATCCCGGCCCGGAGATCGCGGAGGGGCCCCCGCTGTGCCCTCCGGACACGACGCGGTGGGGTCCGGCCCAGCGCCGGCTGGGCGCCGACGAGATCGCCCTCCAGTGGGCGCTGTGGCGGGAGCAGATCGACGACGCCGAGTTCGCCGTAGCGGAGCAGCGGTCCGTCGAGGCGGGCGCCACGACGGACGACGCGCCGGCGAGGCAGGGCGGCGGGGCCGCCGACCCGGAGGCGTCGGGCGGTACCAAGGGTCACCACGGCATCCGGCGTGTCCTGGCCGAGGCGCGGGCGTACGTCGACTCGCCGCCGCCGCTGGGCCGCGTACGGTCGTCCTTCGCGTCCGGTGACGCGCGGACCCTGCGCGCCGACGGTCCGGGCTGGTCGCTGGTGGCCCGCACCGACGACATCGCGTTCGTACTGCTCGACGAGGAGCCCGGCGAGGTGCTTCCGGTCGGCCGGGGCCCGGAACTGCCGGGGCTGCTGGAGGCGCTCGACAAGATGGCCGTGCGGCCTCTGTGAGCCGGGGGGCTCGACCCCAGGTGTCCCCGGCGCTGGGTGTGGGGTCCGGCCCCACGTGACCTCGGAGCTGGGTGTGGGGTCCGGCCCCACGTGACCTCGGAGCGGGGTGTGGTCCGGCTCCATGGCCCGTCGGCGGCTTGCCGCCCAGCATGGGCAGCCCGCGCGGATCGCCGGTGCCACCCCGGGCGCCCGGCGCGCTCCGCGCCGTCCTGCTCCTGGAGGTCGTGCATGCGTCCCATCCGAGGTGTTCCGCTCGTCGCCGCGCTGCTGCTCGCGGCGGTCGTCGGCGGACCCACACCCGCCGCGGCCGGTGCGGGCACCGACGGCCACTGCGCCCGGCAGGGGCACGTGCGCGTGCCGGGCGCCGCGCTGCAGCAGAGCGCCTGTCTGGCCGACCTGACGACCACCGGGCTGGCCGGCACGCCGTACACCGACCCGGCCGACCAGGCGGGGCTGACCGCACGCGACACACCGGTGCCGTCCGGGGTGCCCGGGGTGCAGGTGGACGGCTACTTCCCGGACTCCTCGCACTTCAACACCACGCACGGGTGGGCGCACGACGCCCAGTTCGTGATCCGGCTGCCCGACCGGTGGAACGGCGGGCTCGTGGTGACCGGCGCGCCCGGGACCCGCAAGCAGTACGCGACGGACAAGGCGATCTCGGACCGGGTGCTCGCCCAGGGCTACGCCTACGCCGCGACCGACAAGGGCAACAACGGGGTCGACTTCTACCGCGACGGCGTGCGGCCCGGCGACGCCGTCGCCGAGTGGAACACGCGGACCACCCAGCTCACCCGCGCCGCCCGCCGGGTCGTGGCCCAGCGCTACGGGCACGCCCCGCGCCGGACGTACGTCACCGGCATCTCCAACGGCGGCTACCTCACCCGCTGGCAGCTCGAGAACCACCCCGAGCTGTACGACGGCGGGGTCGACTGGGAGGGCGCCCTGTGGACGGCTGACGGACCCAGCCTGCTCACCTCCCTGCCGGCGGCGGTGGCCCGCACCTACGGCGCCGCGCGCGACGAGGACCTGTACGCGGTGGGCTTCGCGCCGGGTTCGGAGTTCCTGTGGCCGTACCACGAGAAGGCGTACTGGGGCGTCACGCAGAAGATCTACCGCGCCGAGTTCGACCCGGGCTACGACCCCGCGTGCCCCGGTCCCTCCGCCGGGACCACGGCGGAGCAGATCCTGGCCCCCTGTCCCTCCGACGCGCAGTACGACTACGCCGCCCGGCCGGCCGCCGTGCACCGGGCGGTGGCCCGGGTGGCGCTGACGGGCCGGATCGGCCGGCCGCTCATCACCCTGCACGGCGACCTCGACACCCTGCTGCCGCAGAGCGCCGACTCCGACGTGTACGCGCGGATGATCGACGGGCGCGGACGCGGCACGCTGCACCGGTACTACACGGTGGCCGGCGGCACGCACGTGGACGGGCTGTACGACACCTATCCGGACCGGCTCCGCCCGATCCTGCCCTGCTACCGCTCGGCGTTCGACGCGCTGGTGGCCTGGGTGGAGCACGGCACCCCGCCCCCCGCGGACCGCACGCTCGGCAGGCCCGCGGGCGGCGACGTGGTCGGCTCCTGCTCGCTGGACGACGGGCTCCGGCCCGGCGCCTGACCGGCTGGACGAGGCGTCCCGGCCACGGCCCCGACCGGGACGCCCGCGCCACCCGGGAGGCCCGAGACGCCCGGGACACCTCGGCAACGACCCGCTCGACGCAGGTCCCCGTGGTCAGCGGCCGAGTTCCCTGCGCCGGGTGCGGCGCAGACGGCGCCGCTGCGAAGGGTCGAGGGCCAGGTACGCGGCCGCCGGGACCCCCAGCACGATCAGCAGCGCCGCCCACCAGGGCAGCCAGATCAGCAGGAGGATCCCGGCCGCCACACCTCCTGCGGCGATCTTGGCGTTCTTCGACATGTGTGTCGCCTCCTTCGCGGCCCCTGCCGCTCTCTGTGCAGAGAACGGCTCCACGGGGCGCGCAGTTCCGAGTCCTGACCCTGAGCCGACCCTGAACCGCGCCCCCTACGCATCCCTGAGGCGCGCCGCACGGAGGTGCTGTACTCTCGGCGACTGCACCTTGCTAGTCAAATTTGAGGAGTAGGTTCGTCTTCGTGCAGAGGCTGCCCACGGAACCCACGCCCGCCGACCCCATGCCCGCCGCCCCTGTGCCCGCCACCCCCACGGCCCTCCCGCTCGTCGCGGACTCGCCGCACGACGCTGCCCACCTCGCGCGGGCGTGCGCCGTCTTCCTGCCGGGTGACCCGGCCCGCACCGGCACCGTCGCCTTCTGGAGCCCGGACGGGGCGGTCGAAAGGGACGGGACGGCCGACGACCACGCGGCGGCCACCGGCCCGGCGCTCACCGCTCTGACGGTGGTCCGGCCCACGGCCGACGGCGTGCGGACGGCGACGGCGCCGGCGGTGTTGCTGCCGCTGCGCACCGCCCTGCCGCTCCTCGCACGCGTGCGGGGAACGGCGGACGCGCACCCGGCCACGGCCTTCTGGAGCACGGCCGCGCTCCTGGCCCTCCACTTCGTGGCGCGCGGGCTGGTGCTGCCCGGGCTGTCGGAGAGCGACCACGACGCCTGGCGGATCGGCCCGTTGGGACCGGACGACACCGAGCGGATCAGGCAACTGGCCGCGGCGATGCCGCCCGAGGCGCACGCGGTGCCGTTGGACGCAGGGCACACCGGCGACGGACGGACCGGCGAGGGGCCGGCCGGAGACGAGTCGGCCGAAGACGGGTCGGCCGAAGACGAGGCGGCCGGAGACGAGGCGGCCGAAGACGGGTCGGCCGACGACGGGCCGGTGGCTCACGGCCCGGTCCCGCTGCGGCTCCCGGCCCCGGAAGCCCTGCTGCGGGCCTTCCTGGACGCGGTCGCCGACATCCTGCCCCGCTCCCCCACCGCCCACCTGGTGACGGGCGGCCCGGCCTACGCGGCGCTCGCACCGCAGCACCTGCCCGACCTGCGTGCCTGGGCGGCCGACGTCGCCGCGGGCCACGACGCGGGCGTGCGGATCTCGCTGCGCGTCGAGGGGCGGGGGCTCGACGCCTGCGCGGCGCGGGCGCCGACGGCCGATGCCGGGGCGGGTGCGGACGCCGGGACGGTTCCGGTGCTGCGGGCCGTCCTCCAGGTGCACAGCGTGAACGACCCCGCGCTGGTCGCGGACGCCGCCGACGTCTGGGCCGCCGCGGGTGGTGCGGCGACCGGGGAGTTCGGCCCGCGCGCGCGGAGGGACGTGCTGCTCGCCCTGCGCCGCGCGGCGAGGGCCTGGCCCGCGCTCACACCACTGTTGTCGGCCACCGTGCCGGACGGCGTGGACCTCCTGGACGACGAGGTGGCCGACCTCCTGGGCGACGGCTCGCGCGCGCTCGCGGCCGCCGGTGTCGAGGTGCACTGGCCGCGGGGCCTGGTCCGCACGCTCACCACGGGGGCGACGGTGGGCTCCCCGGAGGACGCCCCACCCACGCGCACCGGCGGCACCGGAACCGGCCAGCACGGCATCTCGCTCTCCGCCGACGCCCTGCTGTCCTTCACCTGGCGCTTCGCGCTCGGCGACCAGCCCCTCACCCGCGAGGAGTTGGACCGCCTGGCCGAGGCGAACCGGCCGGTCGTGCGGCTGCGCGACCAGTGGGTCCTGGTGGACCCGCGGGAGGTGCGGCGCGCCCGGGACCGCCAGGACCACAAGGTCACGCCGATCGACGCCCTGGGCGCCGCCCTGACCGGCGCCGTCGAGGTCGACGGCCGCCAGGTGGACGTCGAGGCCACCGGGTGGCCCGCGGCCGTAGGGGAGCGGCTGCTCGCCCGGGAGGAGTCGGAGCCGGTGCCGCAGCCCCCGGGGCTGGCCGCCGTGCTGCGCGACTACCAGCGCCGCGGCCTCGACTGGCTGGCCCGCACCACCGAGTGGGGGCTCGGCTGCTGCCTGGCCGACGACATGGGTCTCGGCAAGACGGTCACCCTGATCGCCCTCCACCTGCACCGCCAGGCGACGCCCGGGTCCGCGGGACCCACGCTGGTGGTGTGCCCGACGTCCCTGATGGGCAACTGGCAGCGCGAGATCGAGCGCTTCGCTCCCGGCACGCGCGTGCGGCGCTTCCACGGCCCGCGCCGCGCTCTGAGCATTTCGACCACGACGCGGACCGACGCCCCGGCCGACGGGGAGTTCGTCCTCACGACGTACGGCACGCTGCGCCTGGACGCGGCGCGGCTCGCCGGGGTGCGGTGGGGGCTGGTCGTCATCGACGAGGCGCAGCACGTGAAGAATCCCTACTCGGCGACCGCCCGCGCCCTGCGCACCGTCCCCGCACGCGCGCGGGTGGCGCTCACCGGCACGCCCGTGGAGAACAACCTCTCCGACCTGTGGGCGATCCTGGACTGGACGACCCCCGGTCTGCTGGGCCGGCTCGGCACCTTCCGCCGGCGCTACGCACGTGCCGTCGAGAGCGGCGCGGACCCGGCCGCGGCCGAACGGCTCGCGCGGCTGGTCGGACCGTTCCTGCTGCGCCGCCGCAAGTCGGACCCGGGCATCGCGCCCGAACTTCCGCCCAAGACCGAGACGGACCACCCGGTCGCCCTGACCGCCGAGCAGGCGGGCCTGTACGAGGCCGTGGTGCGCGAGACACTGGCCGCGCTCGCCGGCGCCGACGACATGGCGCGGCGCGGACTGATCGTCAAGCTGCTCACCGCGCTCAAGCAGGTCTGCAACCACCCGGCGCAGTACCTGGGCGAGGAGCGGCCGACGATCGCGGGACGCTCCGGCAAGCTGGAGCTGCTGGACGAACTGCTCGACACCCTCCTGGCCGAGGGGTCGAGCGCGCTGGTGTTCACGCAGTACGTGCGGATGGGACGGCTCGTCGAGCGGCACCTCGCGGCGCGCGGAGTGGCCACGCAGTTCCTGCACGGCGGTACGCCGGTCGCCGAGCGGGAGGCGATGGTGCGGCGCTTCCAGGACGGCGAAGTGCCCGTCTTCCTGCTGTCGTTGAAGGCGGCGGGCACCGGGCTCAACCTGACGCGTGCCGAGCACGTCGTGCACTACGACCGCTGGTGGAACCCGGCCGTGGAGGCGCAGGCCACCGACCGCGCGTACCGCATCGGCCAGACGCGTCCGGTGCAGGTGCACCGGCTCATCGCCGAGGGCACCGTCGAGGACCGCATCGCGGATCTGCTGGCGCGCAAACGCCGGCTGGCCGACGCGGTGCTCGGGTCGGGCGAGTCGGCCTTCACGGAGCTGACGGACGCCGAGTTGGCCGACCTGGTCGCACTGCGGGGGGACGAGCGATGAACCACGAGGACGACGCGGCTGCCGGCCGCCACGACGGGACGACGCACCGCGCAGACCGGGCCCCCGAGCACACCTTCGCCGCGCTGCCGCCCGCGCGGGGCGGGAGTTTCGCGCGGACCTGGTGGGGGCGCGCGTGGCTCGCGGCGCTGGAGGACGGCGCGCTGGACGGGGCGCAGGTCCGCGCGGGCCGCCGGCTGGTACGCGCGGGTGCCGTGGGCGCCGTGTCGGTGCGGCCGGGGCGGGTCACGGCGGTCGTACGGGACCGGGACGGGACCGGGCAGCGCGCGGACGTGCTGCTGGCGGAACTGTCGGACGGCCAGTGGGACCGGTTGCTGGACCTGGCCGTCGAGCGGTCGGGGGACATGGCCGCCCTGCTGGACCGCGAGATGCCGCCGCACCTCGTCGAGGACGCGGCGACGGCCGGCATCGACCTGCTGCCGGGGCTCGGCGACCTGGAGCCCTCTTGCGGCTGCGGCGCGTGGGACCACTGCGGGCACACGGCGGCGCTGTGCTACCAGGTGGCGCGGCTGCTGGACGAGGACCCGTTGGTGCTGCTGTTGCTGCGCGGCCGCGCGCCACGGGCCGTCCTGGACGACCTCCAGGCTCGTGGTACGGCCGCAGCCGCACCGGAACCCGCCGCGGCCCGTCTCCGGCCGGACGGTGTGGACGCGGCGCAGGCGTACGCGGCGGCGCGGCCGCCCCTGCCCGCACCGCCCGAACTCCCCGCGGAGCCCGGGCCGCCGCCCTCGCTGGACACCGAGACGCCCCCCGCGGCGGGCGTGGACCCGACCGCGCTGGAGTTCCTCACGGCGCGCGCGGCGGACGGGGCCCACCGGATGCTGTCCGAGGCGCTGAACGGCAGCACCGACGCGTCCGCCGAGCTGACGGCCGGTCAGGACGCGGTGCGGTTGGCGGCCGGGCTCGCCGGCACCCCCCGCGCCTTCCGTACGGCTGTCGGTCAGCGCCTCGCCGCGGGTTCCGGGCGCAGCCGGGAGGCGCTGGCGTCGGCGGTACGGGCCTGGCGGTACGGCGGTGCGGCGGCGTTGTCCGTGCTGGAGGACGAGTGGGAGGTCGAGGGAGAGATGTCGGCACGCGCGCGAAGTGCCCTCGCGTCGGCCTGGGAGGACGACGAGCGGCCGGTGCTGCGCTCCCGGGGCAACCGGTGGACGGCGGTGGGCACGTCCTGCCAGCTCCGGCTGGGGCGGGACGGGCGCTGGTGGCCGTACCGCAAGGAGCGCGGGCGCTGGGTCCCGGCGGGGGACGCGACCGGCGACCCGGCCACGGCGCTGGCGGCGGCGCTGTCCTTCGCGGACGGCGACGGGGACGGGGACGAGAGCACGGGCCGGGGCGCCCGCTAGGGACGCGGGGACCCGACCCACGGCCGACGCACGGCGTTCACCGCGCCGTCGTACCGCGTTCGCGGTGTGACCCAACTCTGTGCGCTGTCACCCCGTTCGCCCCTCCAGGAGGCCCGATGTCCCCGTACGCCGCCGGCCGGCGCCGCGTCCACCGTTCCGTCGCGGCGGTCGTGCCGCTCGCCGTGGCAGCCGCGCTCCTGTCCGCCCGGTCGGCCGACGCGTCCGTGCCCGCCTCGCAGGCCCGGGTCGTGCGGACCGCGACGCTCGGGGACGTGCCGCTCGGGACGTTCAGCAACGGGCTGCTGCCCGGCTCCGTGGCCGACGACCGGGGTATCGACCTGGGCGGCATCGGCAGCGACATCTACCCGGCGGGCCGCGAGGGCGAGTTCTGGACCGTCACCGACCGCGGGCCCAACGGCCAGATCAAGGTGAACGGGAGCAAGCGGCGGACCTTCCCGGTGCCGGGCTTCGATCCGGCGATCGTGCGGATCAAGGTGACCGGCGACACCGTGCGCGTGCTGCGGGCCGTGCCGATCACCACCTCGTCCGGCGGGCCGGTCACCGGTCTGCCGGACCAGGCGGGGCGCGACGAGGCGCCGTACTCCTACGACGCGCGCACGGCGCTGTCGTACGACCCGAACGGTCTGGACACCGAGGGGATCGTGCGGGCCGCGGACGGCTCGTTCTGGCTCGCCGACGAGTACGGGCCCTCCCTGGTGCACGTCTCCGCGCGCGGGGAGGTGCTGACGCGGTACGTGCCCCGGGGGCTCGGGCTGACCGGCACGGACTACCCGGTGGTGGAGGCGCTGCCCTCGGTGCTGCTGCACCGGAAGATCAACCGCGGCTTCGAGGGACTGGCCCAACTGCCGGGCGGTGACCTGGTGATCGCGGTGCAGAGCCCGCTGTCGCTGCCCGACACGGACGCGGGCGAGGCGTCGCTCACCACGCGGCTGCTGCGCTTCTCGCCGAAGAAGAGGGCCGTCACCGCCGAGTACGCCTACCGTTTCGACCCGGTGGGCGTCGTCGACCCCGGTGAGGACGACACCTCCGAGCTGAAGATCTCCTCGGTGGTCGCGGTCGGCGGCGACCGGCTGCTGGTGGAGGAGCGCACCGACAGGGCGGCGCGGCTGCAGTCGGTGCGGCTGGAGCGCAAGGCGGACATCCTGGGCGGCCGGTGGGACGACGACACGACGTCGCCCTCCCTGGAGCAGCTCGCCGACCCGGCGGCCTCGGGCGTCCCGGTGCTCGCCAAGCGGCTGGTGGCGGACCTCGGCGGGGTGGCGGGCGTGCCCGGGAAGATCGAGGGCGTCGCGCGCGTGGACCACGACACGCTCGCCCTGATCAACGACAACGACTTCGGCATGACCGACGGGACCGGGGCGTTCGACGCGCAGGGCAGGCTGGTGGACAGCGGCATCGAGACGAAGGTCGTCTACGTCCGCCTCCCGCGCGGAGTCTGAGTCTCCCCCGCCTGACCGGTCGCGGCGGCCGCATCGGTTCCCCGGCCGCCTACGGCAGCAACCCCGACGGGAGCAGTGACTCCAGACCGCTCGGCAGCTCGCTCGGGAACCCGCTCGGCAGCTCCGTCGGCAGGCCGCTCGGCAGTTCCGTCGGGAACCCGCTGGGCAGCGCCGTGGGCAGCCGGGACGGGAGGGCGGTGGGGAGCCCGGTCGGCAGGCGGAAGGACGGGCTCGGTGAGGCTCCCGTTCCGGTGGTGGCGCCCCCGGGCGATTCGTCCGGGCCGTCGTCCCCGCCGGTGGCCAGCACCACGATCACCACGACGACCGCCACGGCCACGAGCACACCCAGGGCGATGAGCAGCGGATTCCCGCGGCCGCGCGGACCCCGGCCGCCCGGCCCGGGACCCGGGTCGGAACCCGGGCCGTAGGACGGCGGGGGCGGCCCGTAACCGTCACCCGGAGGACCCGGTGGACCGGGCGGACCTGGAGGGCCCGGAGGGGGCGGCGGGGGCGGTCCGAAGCCGTCGCCCGGAGGGGGCGGCGGCAGGTCGCTCGGCGGGTGGGGCGGTCGCGGCGGTACGGGCGGCGTGGCCATGCCGCCCAGGGTGTCGAGAAGTCGCTCCGGGCGCGAGCCCCCGCGCGGGCGCCGGCACCGGGTCGTGCCACGGAGGACACGGTTCCGGCGCAACCGCCCGCGCGCGGGCCCTGACCTCGCGCCCGGAGCGACGTGTGGGGCACGCGCGGGTGCCCGGTCCTGCGCGCCACAGGCGCTCGGCGCCCCACACCACGGGTGGGGGGGCGCCGGGCACCGCGGGTGCTCAGGCCCGCGCGCCCAGCAGGTGGTCCATCGCGAGCTGGTCGAGGCGCTCGAAGGCCATCCCGCGCGCGGCGGCGGCCTCCGGGTCGAAGTCCTCGAACGCCGAGCGGTCCCCGAGCAGCGCCTGCAGGCCGTCGGCGGCGGTCGGCTGGGCCAGTTCGTCGAGGCGGGAGGCGCGCAGGGCCTCCTGGACCTCCGGGTCGGAGCGGAAGGCGGCCGCGCGCTCCTTCAGGATCAGGTAATTGCGCATGCAGCCCGCGGCGGACGCCCACACGCCGTCGAGGTCCTCGGTCCGCGGCGGCTTGAAGTCGAAGTGGCGCGGACCCGCGTAGCCGGCGCTCTCCAGCAGGTCGACCAGCCAGAACGCGGCGCGCAGGTCGCCGGCGCCGAAGCGCAGGTCCTGGTCGTACTTGATGCCGGACTGGCCGTTGAGGTCGATGTGGAAGAGCTTGCCCGCCCACAGGGCCTGGGCGATGCCGTGCGGGAAGTTCAGGCCGGCCATCTGCTCGTGGCCGACCTCCGGGTTCACGCCGTACAGCTCCGGGCGCTCCAGACGCTCGATGAACGCCAGGGCGTGGCCGACGGTGGGCAGGAGGATGTCGCCGCGCGGCTCGTTCGGCTTGGGCTCGATGGCGAAGCGCAGGTCGTAGCCCTGGGAGGTGACGTACTCGCCGAGGAGGTCGAAGGCCTCCTTCATGCGGTCGAGGGCCACGCGCACGTCCTTGGCGGCGCCGGACTCGGCGCCCTCACGGCCGCCCCAGGCGACGTACGTCTCGGCGCCCAGCTCGGCGGCCAGGTCGATGTTGCGGATCGTCTTGCGCAGCGCGTAGCGGCGCACGTCGCGGTCGTTCGCGGTGAACGCGCCGTCCTTGAACACCGGGTGCGTGAAGAGGTTGGTGGTGGCCATCGGGACGGTCATGCCGGCCGTGTCCAGGGCCTGGCGGAAGCGCTTGATGTGCTCCTCGCGCTCACTGTCGGAGGACCCGAAGGGGATCAGGTCGTCGTCGTGGAAGGTGACGCCGTAGGCGCCGAGCTCGGCGAGGCGCTGGACCGACTCGACCGGGTCGAGGGCACGCCGCGTGGCGTCGCCGAACGGGTCCCTTCCCTGCCAGCCGACGGTCCACAGGCCGAAGGTGAACCTGTCCTCGGGGGTGGGCTGGTAGTTCATGCCGCGGCTCCTTGCGTGCTGAGACTATTTCGTCATGGCCGTTTACAAATTAGTATGCCCGAGCATCTCTGGGAAGACAGATCCCGCGGAGCCGCGGAAAAAATTAGGGAGAGCCCGATGTCAGCAGCCGAGGGTCCGCTCGTCGTCGGCGTGGACACGTCCACCCAGTCCACCAAGGCGCTGGTCGTCGACGTGGCCACCGGCCGGGTCGTCGCGAGCGGCCAGGCGCCGCACACCGTGTCCTCGGGAGCGGGCCGCGAGAGCGACCCCCGGCAGTGGTGGGACGCGCTGTGCAAGGCGCTGCGCCAGTGCGGCGACGCGGCGCACGAGGCCGCCGCGGTGTCGATCGGTGGCCAGCAGCACGGGCTGGTGACGCTGGACGCGCAGGGCGAGCCGGTCCGTCCCGCCCTGCTGTGGAACGACGTGCGTTCGGCGCCCCAGGCCCGCAGGCTGACCGAGGAGCTGGGCGGGGCGAAGTTCTGGGCGGAGCGCACCGGGTCGGTGCCGGCCGCCTCCTTCACGGTCACCAAGTGGGCGTGGCTCGCCGAGAACGAGCCCGAGGCCGTCCGCGCCACGCGCGCGGTGCGCCTCCCCCACGACTACCTCACCGAGCGCCTCACCGGTGAGGGCACCACCGACCGCGGCGACGCCTCCGGCACGGGCTGGTGGGCGTCGGCCACCGAGGCGTACGACCCGGAGATCCTCGCCCACGTGGGCCTCGACCAGGCACTGCTGCCGCGCGTGGTGCGGCCCGGTGAGGTCGCGGGCACCGTGCACCGCCACGACCTGCCGTTCTCCAAGGGCACCCTGGTGGCCCCCGGCACCGGCGACAACGCGGCGGCCGCGCTGGGCCTCGGGCTGCGCCCCGGCAGCCCGGTGCTCAGCCTGGGCACCTCCGGCACGGTGTACGCCGTCTCCCGGCACCGCCCCGCCGACCCGACCGGCACGGTCGCGGGCTTCGCCGACGCGCACGGCGACTGGCTGCCGCTGGCCTGCACCCTCAACTGCACGCTCGCGGTCGACCGGCTGGCCGCGCTGCTGGGCCTGGACCGTGAGGCCGTCGAGCCCGCGGGCGGCGTCACGCTGCTGCCCTACCTGGACGGCGAGCGCACCCCGAACCTGCCGCACGCCGCCGGGCTGCTGACCGGCCTGCGCCACGACACGACCGGCGGCCAGATCCTCCAGGCCGCCTACGACGGTGCCGTGCACGCGCTGCTCGCCGCGCTCGACCTGGTCCTCGACGAGGACGCGGACCGCTCCGCCCCGCTGCTGCTGATCGGCGGCGGCGCGCGCGGCACCGCGTGGCAGCAGACGGTACGACGGCTCTCCGGACGCCCGGTCCAGGTGCCCGAGGCCAGGGAACTGGTCGCGCTCGGCGCCGCCGCCCAGGCCGCCGGCCTGCTGACCGGCGAGGACCCGGCCGCCGTGGCCCGGCGCTGGGACACCGCCCGGGGGCCGGTGCTGGAGCCCGTGGAGCGGGACGGGGCGACGATGGACCGGATCTCCGGGGTACTCTCCGATGCCGCGGCGCTGCTGGAGCGGGGCACGGACTGAGCCCGGACGACGGCCGGCCCGGACCCCGGGAACTTCCGGTGACCGGGCCGGGACCGGCACGAGGTGCCGGCGCTGCGCCGAGCGGCGCCGGGACCGACCCAGGGCCCGGTGACGGACCGACGCAGGGCCCGGTGACGGACCGACGACGTCGGCCGTCCCGGGGCACCGGCGAAGGCCGCCGCGAGGACCACGAAGGCCGACCTGAGGACTGACGGAGGCATGAGCGCACCGCTGCACGAGTCCCGACCCACCGGCCGGGGGCCGGCGCTGCCCGACACCCAGCAGGGCATGCGCCGCCGCAACCTGGCGCGCGTGATGCACGCCGTCCGCGCCGAGGGGTCGTTGTCGCGGGCGGCGGTCGCCTCGCGCATCGGGCTGACCCGGGCGGCCGTGTCGACCCTGGTCGACGAGCTGATACGCACCGGACTGCTGGAGGAACTGGGGCCCGAGCGGCCCGGGCGGGTGGGCCGCCCCGGCTCGGCGCTCGCCGTGAGCGGCCACGGTCCGGCGGGGATCGGGGCGGAGATCGGCGTCGACCACCTCGCGGTGTGCGCGATGGACCTGCGCGGCGAGGTGCGGGCCAGGGCCGTGCGGCACGGCACCAACCGGGGCCGCTCCCCCGGGCCGGTCGTCGCCGAACTGGCCGAGCTGATCGACGAGGTGGTCACGGCCGCCCGGGGCGAGCGGCTGTGGCCGGCCGGGCTGGCCGTGGCGGTGCCCGGACTGGTGGCCCGCGACGGCCGCACCGTCGTCCGCGCCCCGAACCTGGACTGGCACGACACGGACCTGGGCGAGCTGCTGCCCTCGGACCACGCACTGACCGTGGACAACGAGGCCAACTTCGGCGCCCTGGCGGAGCTGTGGCTCACCGAGGGCACCCCGCGGGACTTCCTGCACGTGTCGGCGGAGATCGGCATCGGTGGCGCGGTCGTCGTCGACGGCAGTCTGCTGCGCGGCACGCGCGGTTTCGCGGGCGAACTGGGCCACGTCCCCGTCCACCCCGACGGGCCCGCGTGCGGGTGCGGCGGGCGCGGCTGCCTGGAGCAGTACGCCGGCGAGGAGGCCGTGCTGCGCGCGGCCGGACTCGAACTGGGCGAGGACCGGGTGGGGTTGCTCGCGGGGCGGGCGGCCGACGGCGACGAGGACGTACGGCGCGCCCTGCGCGACGCCGGGGAAGCGCTGGGCATCGCGCTGACCGGCGCCGTCAACCTCCTCGACCCGCGGTCCGTGGTGCTGGGCGGCGCCCTCGCCGGGCTCGCGCCGTGGCTCCTGCCCTCCCTGGAGGAGGAGTTGGCGCGCCGCACGGCGGGACCCGCGTGCCCGGTGGCGGTGTCCCCGCTGGGCCCGCAGGGGCCGCTGCTCGGCGCGGCGCACGCGGTGGTGCGCGGGGTGCTGGACGACCCGGCGGGCGTGGCCGCCCACTCCTGACACCGGATCAGGGGCCGCAGGTGCGGCACCTGTTGTCGGGCCCCGGTCCCCGCGTGAGGATGGTCCCCAGCCGTATCGCTGTCGGGAGGCCGACTTGACCGATCCCTGGGTGGCTCTGGAGCCGGGCGCCGACCCCGGCGAGCGCGTACGGGCGCTGCGGCGCGCGCACGAGACGTTCACCGCGGCGGGCACCGTGCCGCGGCCGGTGCGGACCGTGGTGGCCGACTCCTGGAGACGGTCCGCGCGGGCCGGTGTCGGGCCGGACGGCGCCGCGAGCGTCGAGTTGAGCGACGGCGACCTCGGCGCGTACCGGGCGGAGCACCCGCTGGCCGCGGTGATGCCGCTGTTCCGGGAGCTGATGGGCACGTTCGCCGCCGACGGCGAGCACCTGCTCGCGGTGTGCGACGCGCACGGGCGGCTGCTGTGGGTCGAGGGGCACCCGGCGACGCGCCGCAAGGCGGGGCGGATGAACTTCGTGCCCGGCGCCCGGTGGGCGGAGAGCGCGGTCGGCACGAACGCGCCGGGGACGGCCGTCGCGGTGGACCGGCCGGTGCAGGTGTTCGCGGCCGAGCACTTCATCCGGCGCGTGCAGCCGTGGACGTGCGCGGCGGCCCCGGTGCACGACCCGCGCACCGGACGGGTGCTGGGCGCGGTGGACATCACCGGGGGCGACGGGCTGGCGCACCCGCACAGCCTGGGTTTCGTCCAGGCGGTCGCGCGGGCCGCCGAGTCGCACCTGGCGCTGCTCGCACCGCACCGCCCGCACCCGGACACACCGCAGCTGACGGCGCTCGGGCGCGACGAGGCGCTGCTGCGCGGCGGCGGACGGCGGATCCGGCTGAGCCGGCGGCACAGCGAGATCCTGGTGCTGCTGGCCGGTCACCCGGAGGGCCTGAGCGGGGACGAACTGCTGTGCGCGCTGTACGCGGACGAGTCGGTGACCCCGGTGACACTGCGGGCGGAACTGGCCCGGCTGCGCGGGGTGTTGGGGCCGGGTCTGCTGGCGTCGCGGCCGTACCGGCTCACGGGGCCGGTGACGTCCGACGCCGCGGTGGTGGAGCGCCGTCTGGCGGCCGGCTCGGTCACGGGCGCGGCGGCGGCGTACGCCGGTCCGCTGCTGCCGGCGTCGCAGGCCCCGGCGGTCGTCCGTATCCGGGAGCGGCTGGCCGACGAGGTGCGGGCCGCGCTGATCGCCCGCGGGGACCCCGACCTGCTGGCGGACTGGGTGCACGCGGCGTGGGGCGAGGAAGACCTCGACGCGTGGCGGGCGTTGGCGGCCGCGCGTCCCACGGCGGCGGTCCGGGCCCGGCTCGCGGCGCTGGAGGCGGAGCTCGCCGCGCCGGCCGGATGGGAGCGGGCGGGCGGCTCGGCCGGGACCGGACACCCGGCGGTCCGGGCCGGACAGCCGGCAGCGCGGGCCGGACAGGCGACGGCGTGGGCCGGGCACTCGACGGCGCGGCCGGGGCATCCGGCGGTCCAGGCCCGCGGGGGTGCGGCCCCGGACCCGGGCAGGCCCCCGACGGCACGCAACCTCCGTGCAACGTAGCGGCTCCTAGCCTCGCGTCGAGAGCCGCCCAACGGCGGGCGGCGCTTGCTGAGGGAGGCCACCCGCATGACTCGTTACGCCGCGCCGGGCACCGAAGGCGCGATCGTCTCCTACCAGTCGCGCTACGACCACTTCATCGGCGGGGAGTACGTCCCGCCGGCCCGGGGGCAGTACTTCGAGAACCCGAGCCCGGTGAACGGGCAGCCGTTCACGGAGGTGGCGCGGGGCACCGCCGAGGACGTGGAGAAGGCGCTGGACGCGGCGCACGCGGCGGCGCCCGGCTGGGCCCGCACCTCGGCCACCGAGCGGTCGGACATCCTGCTGAGGATCGCCGACCGCATGGAGGCGTACCTCGAACCGCTGGCGGTCGCGGAGAGCTGGGAGAACGGCAAGCCGGTGCGCGAGACGCTGGCCGCGGACATCCCCCTGGCCATCGACCACTTCCGCTACTTCGCGGGGGCGGTGCGCGCGCAGGAGGGCTCGCTCAGCGAGGTCGACGAGGACACGGTGGCGTACCACTTCCACGAGCCGCTGGGCGTGGTCGCGCAGATCATCCCGTGGAACTTCCCCGTCCTGATGGCCGCGTGGAAGCTGGCGCCGGCGCTGGCCGCGGGCAACGCGGTGGTGCTCAAGCCCGCCGAGCAGACCCCGGTGTCCATCCACTACTGGCTGAGCCTGGTCTCGGACCTGCTGCCGCCGGGCGTGCTGAACATCGTCAACGGCTTCGGCCCGGAGGCGGGCAAGCCCCTGGCGTCGAGCCCCCGGGTGGCCAAGGTGGCGTTCACCGGGGAGACGTCGACGGGCCGGCTGATCATGCAGTACGCGGCGGAGAACCTGAAGCCGGTCACGCTGGAGCTGGGCGGCAAGTCCCCGAACATCTTCTTCGACGACGTCTGGGAGAAGGACGACGACCTGCGGGACAAGGCGCTCGAGGGTTTCACGATGTTCGCGCTCAACCAGGGCGAGGTGTGCACCTGCCCGTCGCGCGGCCTGATCCAGAGCGGCAACTACGGCGACTTCCTGTCGGCGGCGGTCGCCCGCACCGAACTGATCAAGCCCGGGCACCCGCTGGACACCGACACGATGATCGGCGCCCAGGCCTCCAGCGAGCAGCTCCAGAAGATCCTGTCGTACATCGACATCGGCCGCGAGGAGGGCGCGAAGGTCCTCACCGGCGGCGAACGAGCCGAGTACGAGGGCGAGTTGAAGGGCGGCTACTACGTCCGTCCGACCATCTTCGAGGGCGACAACCGCATGCGGGTGTTCCAGGAGGAGATCTTCGGGCCGGTCGTCTCGGTGGCGTCGTTCGACGACTTCGACGACGCCGTCAAGATCGCGAACGACACGGCGTACGGCCTGGGCGCCGGGGTGTGGACGCGGGACATCAACACCGCGTACCGCGCGGGCCGGGCCATCCAGGCGGGCCGCGTCTGGACGAACTGCTACCACGCCTACCCGGCGCACGCGGCGTTCGGCGGCTACAAGCAGTCGGGGATCGGCCGGGAGACGCACAAGATGATGCTGGAGCACTACCAGCAGACGAAGAACCTCCTGGTGTCGTACTCACCGAAGAAGCTGGGCTTCTTCTAGAGACGGGGAGTCACACCCGCCGACACGCCCTGGGGCGCCCGGTGCCGCGCGAGCGGCGGCACCGGGCGCCCTTGCGTTGGTGGGTGCGCGCGTTCGGGCGTTGTTGCGCGCATCCTTGACGGTCCAACAACCGCTTTCTACGCTCCGGCTCACGCCGTGGAAGCGCTCCCACGCCTTCCCGAGCGCTGCCGCCCCCCACACCGGAGATCATCGTGACTTACACACACTGGCGCCCCCGCACGGCGTCGCCCCGGCCTCGCGGCCGACTGCTGGCCGGCATGACGGCCGCCGCCCTCGCGGCCTGCCTGCTCGGCGCGGCACCGCAGACCGCGCACGCCGCGACCGCGCGGCAGGCGGAGCGCCTCGACCGGGGGCTGGTCAGCGTCCACACCGGCAGCGGCAACCTGGTGTCATGGCGGTGGCTGGCCACCGACGCGGACGACGTGGCGTTCAACGTCTACCGCGGGGCGACGAAGCTGACCGCCTCCCCCGTCACCACCGCCACCGACTACTTCGACTCCGGGGCCCCCGACTCGGCCGACTACACCGTGCGCGCGGTGGTCGGCGGCGTCGAGCAGGCGTCCTCCGAGCACGCGCTCCAGTTCCGCGCCGGCTACAAGGACGTGCCGATCTCGCCCCCGGCAGGCGGCACCACCCCGGACGGAGTGGCGTACACCTACGAGGCGAACGACGCCTCCGTGGGCGACCTGGACGGCGACGGCGCGCTCGACCTCGTGCTGAAGTGGCAGCCGACCAACGCCAAGGACAACTCCCAGTCCGGCTACACCGGCACCACCGTCGTCGACGGCATCCGGCTCGACGGCACCCGGCTGTGGCGGATCGACCTGGGCCGCAACATCCGCTCGGGCGCGCACTACACGCAGTTCCAGGTGTACGACTACGACGGCGACGGCCGCGCCGAGGTCGCGATGAAGACCGCCGACGGCGCCCGGGACGGCACCGGCGCGGTCATCGGCAACTCCTCGGCCGACCACCGCAACTCCAGCGGCT
This sequence comes from Streptomyces galbus, assembly GCF_005280195.1. Classification (GTDB taxonomy): domain Bacteria; phylum Actinomycetota; class Actinomycetes; order Streptomycetales; family Streptomycetaceae; genus Streptomyces; species Streptomyces galbus. Next base: position 425,555 of record NZ_SZPR01000010.1, read on the forward strand.
ACGTGCTGTCCGGCCCGGAGTACCTGACGATGTTCGACGGGCGGACCGGCAAGGCGATGGGCACGGTCGACTACGTCCCGGCCCGCGGCACCGTCTCCTCCTGGGGCGACTCCTACGGCAACCGCGTCGACCGGTTCCTGGCCGGCACCGCCTACCTGGACGGCTCCCGCCCCTCCCTGATCATGGCCCGGGGCTACTACACGCGGACCGTCATCGCCGCCTGGGACTGGCGCGGCGGTGCCTTCACCCGGCGGTGGACCTTCGACACCGCCTCTTCCACCAACACCGGCAAGGGCTACGACGGCCAGGGCAACCACCAGTTGGCGATCGCCGACGTCGACGGTGACGGCCGCGACGAGATCGTCTACGGGGCGATGGCCGTGGACGACAACGGCGCCGGTCTGTGGACCACGCGGAACGGCCACGGCGACGCGATGCACGTCGGCGACCTGGACCCCGCGCGTCCCGGGCTGGAGGAGTTCAAGGTCGACGAGGACTCCGCCAAGCCGTCGTCGTGGATGGCCGACGCCCGTACCGGGCAGGTCCTGTGGTCCACCCCCGCCAACGGCGACAACGGCCGCGGGGTCTCCGGGGACATCTGGTCCGGCAGCGCCGGTGCCGAGTCGTGGTCGTCGGCGGAGAGCGGTCTGCGCGGCCCGTCCGGCGCGGTCGTCACCGGCCGCAAGCCCTCCAGCACCAACTTCCTGTCCTGGTGGGACGGCGACACCGTACGCGAACTCCTCGACGCCACCCACATCGACAAGTACGGCCCCTCGGCCGACACCCGGCTGCTGACCGGCTCCGGCGTCCACGCCAACAACGGCACCAAGGCCACGCCGTCGCTGTCCGGGGACATCCTCGGCGACTGGCGCGAGGAGGTCGTCTGGCCCACCAGCGACAACCGGGCTCTGCGGATCTACTCCACGCCGTACCAGACGGGCACGAGGATCACCACGCTGCTCCACGACACCCAGTACCGCACCGCCCTGGCCTGGCAGAACACCGCCTACAACCAGCCGCCGCACCCCGGCTTCTTCATCGGCGCCGGCATGGCCACCGCCCCCCGTCCCGACGTCTACACCCCCTGACCCGGGCTCAGCACGCGCACCGGGTCGCCGTCGAGGTACGCGGCGATGTCCTCCACCACCTCGCCGTAGAAGGTGCGGTAGTTGCCCTCGGTGACGTAGCCGAGGTGCGGGGTGGCCAGCACGTTGGGCAGGGAGCGCAGGGGGTCGTCGGCGGGGAGGGGCTCGGTGTCGAAGACGTCGAGCCCGGCCCCGGCGATCCAGCCCTCGCGCAGGGCGCGCAGCAGCGCGCTCCGGTCGACGAGGCCGGCGCGGGAGGTGTTGATCAGGTGGGCGTGCGGGCGCATCGCGCGCAGTTCCGGCTCGCCGAGCAGACCGCGGGTGCGGTCGGACAGGACGAGGTGGAGGGACACGAAGTCGCTGCGGCGCAGCAGGTCCTCCTTGCCGGAGGCCAGTTCGGCACCGCCCTCGGCCGCCCGCTCGGCAGTGAGGTGGGGGCTCCAGGCGAGGACGTCCATGCCGAACGCGGTGGCGACGCGGGCGACCCGGCTGCCGATCCGGCCCAGTCCGAGCACGCCCAGCGTCCGGCCGGCGAGGTCCTGGCCGACGGTGGACTGCCAGGGTCCACCGTCGCGCAGGGCCCGGTTCTCGGTGGTGAGGTGGCGGGCGAGTCCGAGCAGGAGCGCCCAGGTGAGTTCGACGGGCGGGGTGGGGCTGCTCGCCGTGCCGCACACCGTCACGCCCTGCGCGGCCGCCGCGTCGACGTCGATGGAGGGGTTGCGCCGGCCGGTGGTGACCAGCAGGCGCAGCCTGGGCAGGCGGCGCAGCAGGCCGGCGTCGAACGGGGTGCGCTCCCGCATGGCCACGACGATCTCGCAGTCGACGAGTTCGGCGGCCAACCGGTCCTGATCGGTGTGGTGTTCGCGCAGCGTGCGCACCTCGACCCGGTCGGCGAGGGGGCTCCAGTCCGCGTGGGTGAGGGCGGCGTCCTGGTAGTCGTCGAGTACGGCGCAGTGGAAGATCATGCGGGAATTCTGCCGCGCCTCCCGCACTGGACGGCCAGCGGCTCGACCCGGACCGGCGGCCACCGGTGGGGGGGTTCCATGGCGGCCGCCTGCGGCTCCGCCACCGCCCGGACGTCCATACCGTCGCGGATCGTAGCTCCACCTGCAGAGCGCGCCACACGAATCCGGCTATGCGGCCGGGCGTCTCCCGTAGTACGCGCTCACGGTCCTGGCCAGCTTCCGCTGGATCCTTCGAAGCACCGGGAGCGTGGCCTCGTCACTGAGCCCGGTGGTTGTCTGCCACTCCACGCCTGAACCGACGAGGTCGCTGACGAAGACGATCTCCGCAGCCAGAAGAGTCCGCGCCCAATCGACGGGCTTGATCGGATCATCGTCAGCCAGAGCGCGGCCCAGGAGGCCGCACTGATCGAGCAGATCGCGAGCACTCTCGAATCCCATGCCGAAGGCGAGTTCGTCACTGCTCCGGGCCGGCCCGCCCCATTCGCCCAGAGCTCGCCGCAGCAGTTGGACCTCGCCCTCGGCCAGGAGCTCACTTGGCCTCACGGCTTGCTCCGGCATTCGTCCCGCCTTCCTGCCTCGCCCTTGCCGCAGGACGATCATGGAGGTCCGCAGCAGCCCGGACGACCGTGAACTGAGCAGCCTGTCGCGGAAGGTGATCCTGGACGAGCTGTCCGAGACGCTGGCCGGCTTCCGCACGCTGCTGGCCAAGCAGCAGTGGTCACCGGAGACCGTCACGATCCTCGGTTCCTTCCGCAACCTCGTGGGCCATCTGCGGACCGCCTGCCCCTGCCGGGACCGCACCGAGCAACTCGAACTGGCGCTGGAGCACTTCGCCCTCCACGCCGCACGTGAACCTTACCTGCCGACGGACGGCGATCTCCCTGCCGAGACCCGTCTCCTCATGGACGAGGCCGCCGGCTATGCGTACTTCTCGCTCACTCTGCTCGGCATCTTCGGACGCGAACCCTTCAACTCCCCCTTGGCCGCGGCCGCGCAGCACGGACCTGACGGCGACCCCGAACTCCTGGCACAGGCCCGGCTGGAACTCGCGATCTCCCCCCACAGCGCCAGACGTCTCGTCGACGGCATCCGTGTGGCCTGGGGTCTGCCCTCTGCGACCGTCGAACCGTTGATCGCCTCCGTCCCTCCGCCCCGCAGCAGGGTCTGCCCGCGGCATCACCGCTCCACGCGGACTGCGAGCAGAGGTGCCGGGCGATGAGCTGACGGCTCCGCCACCCGCACCACCGGTGCGGCGAACCGCCCTCGGCGATCCGGGCATCGCCGGGGTGCGGGCGCGGTCCGCCGTGTCCGCACCCCGGCCGCTTCACCGATCAGGTCCGTCGGAGCCGGGAGAACGGCCGCGCTCACAGGGGCAGGATCTCCAGGGTGCCGGGTCCGGCGACGCGCTGGACACCGGTGGTCAGGCACTGCACCGGGTCGATGGTCAGACGGGCGCTGGTGATCTGCAGGGTGCGGCCCTGGAAGTCGCCCGCGTCGATGGTGGCCACGACTATGCCGACGGTCTCGCCCACGGGACGCTGGCTCAGGGTGATGCTGCCCGTGAAGTGCGACGTGCCGGTGGTGTGGCCGGCGTCGTCCTGCCACCGCACGGTGCCGCTCGCGTTGGTGATCGGGACGTTGAGGGTGCAGCTGAGCGTTCCCCGGGCGCTGGAGGTGTACTCGGCGAAAGCGTGATCGGGATCGACGAGTTGTCCGGTACAGGGACCGAACTGCCCGTTCACGCTGACCGTCTCGGTCTGGGGCAGCACGGACAGTCCGGGGCTGATGGTCTGCTCGACGTAGCCGGGGCACGCTGCGACGGGAATGCCGTCCTGGGCTTGAGCGGGCTGCGAGACGACCGCGAGAAGCGCGAAGACCAGCGCTGGGACGGACAACAGGGCCGTTACAGCACGGCGTCGAGTCGGTATGCGGGGCATGGTGATGTCTCCTTTGCGCGGTTCGGATCCCGCTCGCTGCTGCCGGTGGGCACCAGGAGCGCTGGGACGTGCAGCCGGTTGCCGAGCAGGGCACGCCGGTTCGTACGGTGGCGACCGGCCAGTGAGCAGTTCTCGACGCAGCGGACTGCGGACTACGGCAGCCGACGCTTCCCGCGTCGGGAGTCTTGACGACACGGGCTGGTGCGTCAGACCATCCGGTCCGCCCTGCCCGGTACTGCGCGCCGCTTCGTTTTCCTTTCGGACGCGGCCACTATCCACCCATCGGACATACGGGTCATCAGCCAGAGTCACGGCCAACCCATATGGGTGACGAACGATGGATTGTCGGCTCGTACGGGCCAGGTTCCACCGCCCGTGCCGACGCGTGCGCCCCCCGGAACGAACCATGTACAGAAACGGTCGGAATGGCTGGCCAGGGCCTTAGTGAAGCGAGGCCGCCGACCACGACGCCTACTCCTGCGTCAACGACGACGCGACCAGCGTCCTCACCTGCTCCGGGGAGTGCGGCTACCGCGTCACTCGGGGCGTCAGCCCCTAGGCCGTGTCCGCAAAGTCCCGCCTGCCCTACGACGCCCGGCACGCACTCTCGCCGCACCGGTCGAACACCCGCGTACGGCCAGTACGCGGGCGTCCGCCCGGCACGCCGAGAGCACGCACCGGACGCCGCAGGGCCCGCCCTCCGGGCGGACGACGGGACTTTGCGGACACGACCTAGCCCGAGGGGCCGGTGCGGCGCGCCCGCCGCACCGGCCCTCGGTTCAGCGTGCCGCCTGGAACGCCCGGCCCGCCGCCGTGGCCGTCGTACCGTCCGTGAACAGCCCGCTGCTCGGCTTCGACGGGTCCGCACCGAGTCCGAACCACGCGTAACGATGCACGTAGGGCAGGCCGTCCAGCATCTTCGTGGACGCCGTGACGAACGCCGCCTGCTGCGCGGCCGAGGGGAACCGCGTCCCCTGCGAGAAGTCGATCAGCGCGTACTCGGTCAGCCAGATCGGCTTGTGGTAGCGCGCGTACACCGACGCCAGGTACGACTTGAGCTGCTCGACCGCCTGCGGGGTGCGGAAGTCACCGCCGTACCAGTGCAGCGTGACGAAGTCGACCCGGTACCCCTTCTGCGCCGCCCCGGCCATGAACCGGTCGAGCCAGCCGCCGGGTGTCGCCGCGCCCGTCGCGACCGCGGGGCTGCCCAGGACCTTCCCGGCCGACATCAACTTCGGCCACAGCTCGAGGGCTTGGTCCACCGACATGTTCGACTGCTGCGCGAAGTCGGGTTCGTTGAAGGCCAGCAGGTACGGCCCCGCGGCCCGGGCCTGCGCCAGCGCCGCGTCGGTGACGGACGCGGCACCCCAGATCATCGGCACGAACGAAGCCGACCTCGGAGTCGTCACGCCCTGGTGCTGGGTGTTCCAGGTGTAGTACCAGCTCGCCCCGCTCGCGGCGAGCGCCTGGCTCACCCCGTCGAACGTCCACACCCCGACCCCCTTCTTCGCGCCGGACGCGATCTGCACGGGAGGCGCGGAGTGTCGCCCGGAACTCCCCTTCACCGACGCCTTCGCCGACGGTGAAGGGGATGCACTGGCTGTGGCGCCGGCGCCGGCACGGGGAGTGGCACTGGGACCGGGACCGAGGCTCGGGCTCGCCGGGACGCTGGACGACGTGACGGCCTTCGGGGTGGGCGGCGCAACCGTCGCCGCGGCCGGCGCGGACGGCCCCGCCGTCAGCCGGGCGGCGACCAGCGCGGCCACCGCGACGGCCGCGACCACCGCCGAGCCACCGACGACGGCCTGCTTGCCCGCAACCCTCCTGCCGGCCACCCGCCTGCCCGTCCGCGCGTGCCGCCGGTGCCCCCGGCCGGCCGCCCGGCCTCCACCGCTCCCCGAGCCGGAAGACTCCCCGGACCCCGACGACCCCGACGACCCCGACGACGACGGGGACAACGGTGATGACGGGGACGAAGGAGCCGTCGCCCCCCAGACATGGGCGAGCACGCGCGCCGGATCGAGACTGGTCGGCACGGCAACCAACGGCAGTCCGCCGAGCAGCCGTTCCATCGGCAGCAGCCCCCGGTCCACGTCCCCGCACACCTCACAGCCGCGCACGTGACGGGCGAACCGCTTGCGCCACAGCGAACTCGGCGTGCCGTCCCACGGCGCGGCGATCTGGTCCAACTCCGCGCAGCGCGGCTCGGCGCCCAGCGCCCGCACCACGCCCCGCGATATCTCCATCTGCTTCTTCATCCGCTGCACCCGTACCGCCGCGTGCCGGCCGGACAGTCCCAGCGCACCGGCGAGGTCCGCGCGCTCCAGCTCGCCGGTCGCCTCCAGCCACCACAGGGACAGCAACTCCTGGTCCTCCGGATCGAGCCAGCGCGTCGCCTCGGCGACCTCACGGCGCTGCTCGGTCAGTCCCAGCCGCAGGATGGTCAGCCCGGCGAAGTCGAGGGCGGGGTCGGTGATCGCCTCGGCGTCGTCCAGGTGCGCCCTGCGGTCCCGGTCCGTGGCCCGCGACTGCTCCCGGTTCCGTACCTGCCGGATCGTGATCGCCACCAGCCAGGACCGGAACGCGGACGGATCCCGCAGCTTCGGCAGCCCGCGCACCATGCGCAACAGCGTCTCCTGTACGACGTCGTCGACGTCGGCATGACCGTTCAGGGCGCGGCCGACGATGTTGTAGACCAGCGGCAGGCAACGGCCCACCAACTCCTCAAGGGCCCGTCCGTCACCCGCGCGGGCGGCCGTGACCAAGCCGGGATCAGGCCCTCTCCGATGGTTGTCGCTCATGTGGGTGTGTTCCTCCACGCAGGGATCGGCTGTCGGAACGGAGACCGCCCGAGGCGCACGGGGACAACAGAAAACGGTGGATCGGCGTCAAGGCCCGTTTCTGCCCCGCACTTCCTGTTGTACGGACCCCGTCGACGAGGTCTCCGTGAGGTAGGCACCCGTCTGGCACGACCCGAGGAAGGCAAAGGATGGCACGAGGACGCAGGAGACGCGGCGCGCACCCACCACGGGGCCGCCGCTGGTGGCACGCCGCAGTGGCGGCCCTCGTCGCGGTCGCGGCCGTACTGGTCGTCCACGACGCCTGGGCGCCGTCCGGCGACGACAGCGTCGGCACCGCGCACCGCGAACGGGCCACCGAGGCGCTGCCGTCCGGGTCACGGGCCGCCCCGCCGGCCCCGACGGCCTCACCGAACGGCAGCGCCCAGCCCTCCGCATCGCCGTCGGCGGAGACGAAGACGAAGACGAAGACGAAGCCGCGGACAGAGCCGAAGTCGTCGGCCGACGCGTCGGCGAAGGCCACCGGCTCGGGTACCTCGGGCCGGGCCCAGCGGCAGTCGACCAGCGCACCCGCCGGCCAACGCCTGATCACCGTCGTCAACAAGACCCACAAGACGATCTGGGCCGTCGTCACCGACACCGCCGTGTACCCGGCCGGCCGGAAGCTCGCCCCCGGGCAGGTCATGTCGGTGACCGTGGCGGACAACTGGGCCGGCCGCATCTGGGGCCGCACCGGCTGCGCCACCACGGCCGCGAGCATCTGCGCCTCCGGCGACTGCACCAGTGTCTGCTCCGGCGCCAACCCGCCCACCACCCTCGGCGAGTTCACGTTCTCCGCCTTCGACGACCTGGACTTCTACGACGTCAGCATGGTCGACGGCGCGAATCTGCCCATGTACATCAACGTCTCCCACACCACGACCGTCGACCCGGTCAGCTCCTCCGGCTGCTACCGGGGCCGCTGCACCACGGAGGTCGAGTGCCCCAAGGCGATGCAGGCGCTGCGGAACGGCCAGGAGATCGGCTGCAAGCCCCCGTGCGCGGCGTTCGGCGGTGACACGTACTGCTGCCGGGGCACCTGGGCGGGCCGCGAGCACTGCCTCCCCGCCAAGTGGCCGGTCGACTACACCCAGGTCTTCAAACGGGCCGCGCCCTACGCCTACTCGTACGCCTTCGACGACTCGGCCACGATGTCCTGCAGGCACCGGTGCTACTACCGCGTCACCTTCGGCACCACGCACGGCACTTGACGTCAGTGGCCCCGGGGTCGGTGCGACATCGCGGCGAGAGCCGGTCAGGGACGCGACTCGTACGGCAAACGTACGCGATACGTACGCTCCTACGATAGGGTAGCGGCCAGGAGGTGTCCCATGTCCGAGTTGTTCGACGCGGTCGACGCGCTACTGGCGTCGCGCGCCGCGCTTCCGCCCCCGGCGGAGCGCAAGCGGCTGCGCGTCGCGCACGGCTTGACGATCGACGAGGTGGCCACCGCGCTGAAGGTGCGCCGAGCCACGGTGTCGAGCTGGGAGGCCGGCAAGACCGAGCCCCGCCCGCCCGAGCGCGAGGCGTACGCCCGGCTGCTGGACAAGCTCGCGGAGCTCTACCCCGCCGACGCGAACGCCGCGGCGCCGGCCACGTCCACCGCCCCTGCCGCCCCTCCCGCCCCGGCGGAAGCGCAGACTCCGGCCACGGACCGGGCGCCCGAGCCCGCGGACACGACCGCGACGGCGCGCACCGCCAAGCCGTCGTCGACGTCACGCCGCCCCGACACGAAGAAGGCGGCCCCGGCGGGCGGCACCGACCCACGGTTCGAGAACGGACCCCTCGCGGTCGTCGACGTCGAGGACGGCAAGGTGCTGGCGTACTGCACGGGCGGCCTGGTCCTGGACGTACCCGCCAGGAGCGTCCCGGCCCTGGTCGACTGGACACTGCGCGAGGCGAGGCTCGGGGCTCCGAAGCTCGCCGGGCCGGGCAAGGACGCCGATCCGCTGCTCGTGCTCACCGAGGCCGCCCTGGAGCGCTACGGCCTGCCCGTCACGCTCACGCAGGACGAGAAGCACGCAGGGCGGCTCCCGGAGGGCCACAAGGTCGTCAAGCAGCTCGCCCGCGCGGAGTGGAAGCTGACCAAGCGCGGGTTCGGCCCGTGGGCGCGGATCTACCGCCCCGCCACCGGTGCGGAACGGGCCTGCGTGCAGCTCTGCATCCCGTCGTGGAACGCGCTGGACCCCCGGCACTGGGGCGCGGCCGGGCAGCTCCCGCCGGCCCGACTCGCCCGCGTCCTGGGCGTGTATGCCTCGCGCGTGATGACGCCGCGCGGCTCCACCGCCGTGACCGGCCTGGAGCTGATGACCGCCCTGCACCCGCCGACCCGGGCCTCCGAACCGGACGCCCACGGCAAGCGGCACTCCGAGCACAACCCCGGCTCGCTCGGCAAGGACGCCGTCGACCCGATGAGCTGGCCGCCGTGCGAGGTCCCCGACGGCCACCCCGTCCTCAAGGACCTGCCCCGCTTCCACGTGCGCGGCCCCGGCGAGAAGCTGTTCGAGGAGGCGTACGACTGGGCACGGCCGATGACCGATGCCGAGTGCACCCTGCGGCACCTGGTCGGCATCGACGTCAACATGGCGTTCGCGGCAGGCGCGAACGGGCTGAACGTCGGCCTGGGTGAGGCGACGCACGTCCGGGCCCCCGCGTTCGACCCGAAGCTGCCCGGCTCCTGGCTGGTCGACCTCTCGCACGTCGACCTGTCGAAGGTGAAGGCCGGCAAGGACAGGTGGGTGGAGCTGGACGGCAGCCTGCTGCCCTCCCCGTTCACGCCGAAGGGCGAGCACCCGACCGGCCCGGCCTGGTACGCGACGCCCACCGTCGCCTACGCGGCGGAGCTCGGCTACGAGGTGCACCCGACCGAGGCGTGGGTCCGCTACGACAGCGGCCGCTACCTGGACGCCTGGTACAACCGCCTCCGGGACGCCTACCTGGCCACGATGGCCGACCTCGGCGTGCACGCGGACCTGCCGCCGGCCGACTTCCTCGCCGCGATGCAGGGCTACCAGGACCGTGACCCGGACCTGGCGATCGTCGTCGCGGCGATCAAGGCGACGGTGAAGGGCGGCCTGGGCAAGCTGCGCGAGCGTCCCCGCGGCGGGGGCTGGCGGCCCGGCGAGCCGTGGCGGGCACTGTCCCGGCCGACGTGGCGGCCGGACATCCGCGCGGCCGTCATCTCCCGCACCCGCGTCAACCTGCACCGCAAGATCGTCAAGCATGCGGCGTTCACCGGGCAGTACCCCGTCGCGATCCTGTCCGACTGCGTCGTCTACGCCTCCGACGGGCCCTCGCCGCTGGACTTCCTGCCCTACCGGGACGGCAAGCCGCTGCTCGGCGGCTTCAAGCTCGGCGTCAACCCCGGCCTGGTCAAGCACGAGGGGACCCAGTCCGTGCTGTGGGGCGAGGAGGTCCGCGAGCGCTTCGACGCCCCGGACCTCAACCTCGCCCGGTACATCAAGGACGGCACCGTCACCGACCTCGACAACGGCGAGTAGGGGCAGGGCACGATGAGCCTGTTCGGGGAGGGCCTGGACACCGCGGTGCAGAAGGCGTTCACCCGCCCCGCGCCCAAGAGCGCGGGCGCGCAGATGCGCTACCTGGTCAGGCAGCTCAAGGGCACGAAGGCGGTCGCCCAGCTGCTGCGGATCTCCCAGCGCACCGTCGAGCGGTACGTGAAGGACCAGATCAAGAAGCCGCGGCCCGACCTCGCCGCGCGCCTGGAGCGCGAGGTGACGAAGCGCTGGCAGCCCCGGATCCGGGCCAGGGCCAGGCAGCAGGCGGCCACCACCGGCGGCATCGTCATCGACACCCGGGCCCGCCTCGGCTACACGGCGCCGATCGGGTCGACGGACCAGGACCGCGTCCGGCACCTGACCGTCGCCCTGCCGCCCGTCCACGCCGCCCGCCTCTTCGACGCACAGGAGGCCGGCGCCACCGACCAGCAGCTCCAGCAGATCGCGGCCGAGGCCCTCAAGGAGGTCTACTTCCAGGACGGCGGCCGCCGCGCCGGCAGCCTGGAGGAGGTCCGGTTCACGGACATCGAGCACCTCGAGTTCGAGCTGTAGCAGCGACGCGGGGGTTGTCGCGGATCCGTTTCGCCTTGCCGGAGTCCGGTGGTGTCAGCGCATACAGCGTGCCGTCGTGGACGAGTCTCGAACCCGGACGAGCGCTGCGGTGACGGAGCCGGTGACGGGGACGGGCGGCGGACGCGACGGCGGCGAGGGGTGCGCCGGGGCGGCGCCCGGGGCCGGCGCCCGGCCGTCAGGTCCGCGGCGAGCGCTCCCGTTCCGCCGACCCCCACGGCCGGTACGGCCGGCGTACCAGGGCGCGGCCCAGGGGCGGGTGGTGGGCGGCGAGGACCGTGCTGAGGGTCGTGCGGGTCGGTTCGGGCAGGGCTTGGCTCTCCGCCCAGCGCACCACCTGGGCCGCGACCACCCGCAACTTGGTGTTGGTGCGCTGGGAGACCTCCCGCAGGATCTCCCAGCCCTGCTCGGGGCGCAGCCCGCTCACCGCGATGATCACGCCGATCGCCTGGTCCACCAGGGCGTGCGAGGCCACGGCCCGGCGGAGCTGGTCGACTTCCTCCTGCAGGGCGGCGATCCTGCCGACCAGGTCGTGCTGTCCGGTCATCTCCGGCCGTTCGTCTCCCATCGGTGCCTTCCCGTCACCCGCGCCCCGGCGCCCCCGGCCCGGCGCGGCACGTGCCTCCCGTTCCACCTTGCGCAGCGCGCGGCCGTGCGGCCAGCCGCCGGACGAACGATCCGGGCCATACCGGTACGGAAAACGAAAGGGCACGACCGGCACACGGGAAACGGGGTACCCGGGAGGGGACCCGGCGTGACGGCCGTCCGGGCGGGGAGACAAGGGCACCGTGCAGACCCTCACGTTCGACAGCGACGACCTGGACCTGACCGAGGACTTCCTCAGCCGCGCCTACGCCAGGATGCGCATCGGCGGCAGCCCCGCCGGCAGCCGGGCCCGCGTCCGGCGCAGCGCCACGCCGTCGCTGAGCGTGGACGAGCTGGCCCTCGACTTCGACATGAGCTACGCGGTCACCCCGCTGGGCCGGATCTGTCTGTGCGTCGTCCACGAGGGGACCATCGAGGACCACGTCTACCCGGGCGTCCAGGACTCCTTCGGCCCCGGCGACGTGGTGTCCTTCGCCCCGCCGGACCAGGCGTACGCGGGGCTGGTGCGCGCCGCCCGCTACAACATCACGATGTTGGACCCGGCCCTGCTCGACCAGGTCGCCACGACCGCGCCGGCGTCGCGCCCCGGTCCCGTCCGGCTGACCGGGCACCGGCCGCACTCCCCGGCGGCGGCCGACCGGCTGCGCGGCGCGATCACCTACCTGCGCGACCACGTCCTGGCCGACCCGGACCTCGCCGACCAGCCGCTGGTGGCCTCCACCGCCGCCCAGCATCTGGCCGCGACCGTGCTGGCCACCTTCCCCAACAGCGCGCTCACCGACCCGACGGGCTCCGACCGCGCCGACGCCCACCCGGCCGCGCTGCGCCGCGCCCTCGCCTACATCGACGACCACGCCGACGAGCCCGTGACCGTCGCGGAGATCGCCGGGGCCGCGCACATCACGGTGCGCGCGCTGCAGTACGCCTTCCGCCGGCACCTGGACACCACTCCGCTGGCCCATCTGCGCCGGGTGCGGCTCGCGCACGCCCACCACGAGCTGCTCGCGGGCGACCCCCGCGACGGCACCACGGTCACGCAGGTCGCCGCACGCTGGGGTTTCGCCCACCCGGGCCGCTTCGCCGCGCTCTACCGCGCCGCCTACGGCCGCTCCCCGCACCGGACGCTGGTCGAACCCTGACCCACCGCCCGAAGACGCGTACGACCTGGGGCGGCGGGGGTACCCGGTGCCCGTCCGTCCCGCACAGCGAAAGGCAGCACCATGACCGAGTCCACCCCGTCGCAGGCCGAGGGCGAGCGCGAGCCCGACGACGTGCCCACCGAGCCCGACCACTCGACCCCCTCGCAGGCGGAGGGCGAGCGCGAGCCCGACGAGGGCGAGGAGGCGTGAGCCCGACGAGGGCGAGGAGGCGTGAGCCGGCGCAGGCTCCGGCGCGACTGACGCGCCGCTGAGCACCCGCTCGAGCCGCCGACAGGGCCCCTAGGGGCCCGCCCCGCTCACACGCTGCTCAGGAGCTGCGGCGAGTGCTCCTTGAGCAGCGTGTTCGTCCAGCGGATCTGCCGCAGCGTCCGCGGGTGGCACTCGCTCGCCAGCGTCAGCAGGTCCTCGTCACGGGTCGCCTGGGCCGCCTGCGCGAGCATCCCCCAGTGCAGGGAGTTGCGCGTCGCGGCCAGGTGCAGGTCGCACAGGTCCTGCAGGAGCAGCAGTCCGTTCTCCGGCCGTCGGCCCAGCGCCCCGGCCGTCTTCTCGCGCAGCGCGGCGAGGACGCCGGGCGCCGGGTCGCCGGGCGGGCCGGACAGGCCCATGCCCCGTCCGCGGCCGCTGTCGGCGAGGCGGGAGCAGTGTTCGTGGGACCAGCGCGCGACGTCCATGGCGCCGTGGTGGAACTCGTGCTCGGTGCGGTGCCGCCCGGCCGCCGCCAGCAGGTTCCGCTCCAGTGAGCGTTCGCCGTCGTGCAGGGTGCGCAGCGTGAGCGTGATGCCCGTGGACGTCATAGGGGGTTCCCCTCCTCGGTGCGGGCGCCGTGCCGCGCGCCCGCGCCGCGCGGAGCGACGAAGGCGACGCGGGCGGCGCCCGACGTGAACGGCTGTCGTCTTGAGACGGGGTCCCCGTCCACGACGGGGACCCCGTAGGTGACCGCGCCCCCGTCACCGCCCCGGCCACCTGCCCCGCGGGGCGGTCGCCGTCGGCGTCCCGCACCCCCGCGCGCGCAGGCCGCACCGGCGGTGCGCCCGCTCCGGGGGCGTGGGGCCCCCCTGTTCCGATCAGCCACGTAGGCCACCGTTCCACCTCCGTCGGACGGTCGTGTCGCGCCCGGGTACCCCGCTGGGCGGATCCCGCGCGTGACGGCCCCGACCCGAAGCTCCCTCCCCCGTACGGATGACCCGCCCTGGACCCGAACGCCCCGGTGACACGTGCCTTTCCTCACCCGTTCTCGTGGAGTTCGCGCCTGTCCCGTACGGGCCGCCCCCGGTGCCGTGAGATGGTGTGGCGACTCGTGAGGGGGCTTCGTGACACTGCGTCAAACGTCGCTCGGGACAGGGCGGGACAGGATGATCCGCACCGCCAGGAGATCCGTCACCGTCCTCACCGCGCTCGGCACCCTGGCCGGCGCCGCCCTCGTCGGGGCGACCCCGGCGGGCGCCACGCCGCAGTGGACCGGCGTCGCCCCGGGGGTGACGTACCGCCAGTACGACGTGCCCGCGGCGGCCGGCGTGGCCCATGTGCACCTGCTGCGCGCCGACCTGAGCGACGCTCACGTGCGGCTCGGGCTGCTGCGGCCCGGGGCGGTGGCGGCCCGGGACACCGTGTCGCACATGGCGGGCCGTCAGAAGGCGGTCGCCGGCGTCAACGGGGATTTCTTCAACATCAGCGAGGCCCAGCACCCCGGGGTCCCGCCGACCGGGGCCAGTGTGGGTCCGGCGATCGCGGACGGCCGGATCCTGAAGGGCGCGGTGCCGGACGCCCAGCGGTTCGGGCCCGCCCTGCCGCCGGGCACCCACACGACGGCCGTGCTCGGCGTGGGCGCGGACGGCCGGGCGCACCTGGACGACCTGACCCTGAGCGGCTCGGTGGTCGCCGCAGGGCAGCGGCTGCCGCTCGGCGGGCTCAACCAGTACGCGCTGCCCGAGAACGGCGTCGGCGCCTACACGCCGGCCTGGGGCAGCGCCTCGCGGGTGCGGGCCACCTGCGGCTCCGACACCGAGCGGGCCGCCCCGTGCAGCGCCGACACCTACGAGGTGACCGTCCGTCACGGCCGGGTGGTGTCGGCCTCCGCCCGCCCGGGCAGCGGCGCCATCGCCGCCGGCACGACGGTCCTGGTCGGCCGGGAGGCGGGCGCCCGGCGGCTGCGCGCCCTGGCCGGGGGCGCCCGGGTGTCGCTGCGGTACGCGCTCACGTCGGCCCGGCGGGCCGTCTACCGGTTCGCCCTCGGCGGCTACCCGGTGCTGTCCGGCGGGCAGCCGCTGCCGGGCCTGGACACGCGGGCCTCGGCGGTGCGCACGGCCGTCGGTCTCGCCGACGACGGCCGGACGGTGTACCTGGTGGCGCTGGACGGCGCCCCGTCCTACCGCAGGGGTCTGACGATCGCCGAGGTGGCGCGCCTGCTGGCGGGGCTGGGCGCGACCGAGGGGTTCAGCCTCGACGGGGGCGGTTCCTCGACGCTGGTGGCCCGGCCGTCGGGGGCGGCGCCGGTGACCGTGCGCAACCACCCCTCGGACGGCTCGGAGCGTCCCGTGGCCAACGGCATCGGGGTGTTCACCCGGTGACCGCCGGCGGTCTCACGGCCGGATGCCGCTGACGATGTCGGCGGTCGCCATGAGGCCGCTGGAGATGGTCGGCGCCATGCTCGTGCCCGCCAGGAAGAAGCCGAGCAGCAGGCAGACCACCGCGTGCGACATCTTCAGCCCGCCGCTGCGTACGAAGATCACCGCCAGGATCAGCAGCAACAGCACGGCGGAAATCGTTACGGCCATCGTCACCCTCCTCCGCCACGCGTCCGGTTCGCGGCGTTCGGCCGCAAGTGTGGCGTAGCGGAGGGTTCGTCAGGGCGGCGTGGCCGTCGTCCGAACGGGTGGTGTCCGTGGGCGGACCGTCAGGCGCGGGCGTCCAGGAAGGACTCCAGGCCCGCCAGGTCGTCGGTGTTGAGGTAGTCGACGCCGGCCGCGAGCAGCTCGGTCCACAGGGCGTCCCGGGCGGGCCCCGGGGTGTCGGGGGTCGCCCAGAAGCGCACCTTCTGCCCGCGCCGGTGGGCGGTGGACACCAGGGTGCGCAGGGTGTGCCGCTCGGCGTCGGGGAAGGCGCCCACGCCGAGCCAGGTGAAGGTGAGCGTCCAGTTGTCGCTGACGAGCGGCACGAACGAGGCGGGCGCGGAGGTGCCGAGGTCGGTGAGGCGCCCGTCGTAGAAGGCGCGCCGGACCGTCTGGGCCTCCATCGGCACGCGGGCGGCGCGGTCGCCGGAGACGACGGCGGTGACCGGGCCGGGGTGCACGCGGCCGTGGGCGTACGTGGTGAACAGGTGTGGGTAGCGCCTGAGGTGGCGGTCGAGTTCGAGGTACGTGGAGGAGCCCTCGGTCTTGATGTCGATGAGGAGTTGCAGGGGTGTGCGCCATCCCCGGTAGACCGAGCCGTGCTGTGCCTTGACGCGGGCGGCGAGCGGGTCGAGGTACAGGGACTCCAGGGTGCGGGCGGGGTCCAGCTCGGTGGCGTCGTGGGCGACCAGGAGCTGGTCGCCGACGAGGAAGATGTCGGCCTCGACGCTGCCGAAGTGGTGGTCGAGCGCGTCGAGGAGGGGCCGGGGGTGCTCGTAGTCGTTGTGGGCGTGGGCGCGCCACAACGGGCGGGGGCCGCGCCGGTGTTCGGCGGCGAAGGCGTTCGCGGCGGGCGGGGCGAGGACCGCGGCGAGCGCGGCGCCTGCGGTGGTGAGCGCTCTGCGGCGGGTGATGAGGGCCATGCGCTGCCTCCCTGTGGGGCGGGACGGGACCACAGGGAGTATGGAGCCGGGCCGGGTCCAACGAACCCGTACGGAGGAGGAGTTGGCCGACTCGCCGTCACCCGTTCACTCCGGCGGCGGACGGGCACGGGAAAGCCCGCCCCGGGTGGGGCGGGCTTCACGCGGTGGGCGGTGGGCCTCAGGGGGCCTGGAGGTCCACGAGTCCGGCCACGGCCGAGCGGTGGGCGCCCGCCGTGCCGTAGGCGATCGAGTCGGCCTTGGCCCGCTTCAGGCAGAGGTGGACCGGGTGTTCCCAGGTCATGCCGATGCCGCCGTGCAGTTGCAGCGCCTCCTCGGCGGCGTGGACCGCGACGGGACCGGCGTAGGACTGGGCGACGGCGACCGTGAGGTCGGTGTCCTGGCCGGTGGTGAGCGCGTCGGCGGCGGCCCGCGCGGCGGCGCGCAGGCTGACGACCTCGAGCCACAGTTGGGCCAGCCGGTGTTTGAGCGCCTGGAAGCCGCCGACCGCCCGGTTGAACTGCTTGCGCTCCTTGAGGTAGCGCACGGTCTCGGTCAACGCCCAGTCGGCGAGCCCGAGTTGTTCGGAGGCGAGCAGTCCGGCGGCGCTGCGCAGGGCACGTCGCACCGCGGGCTCCGCGTCGCCGAGGCGGCGGCCCTCGGCGCCGGTGAGGGTGACCGTGGCGAGCGGGCGGGTCAGGTCGAGCGAGGTCTGCGGGGTGACGGTCGCGGCGCCGGCCTCGACGGCGTACAGCCCGCCGTCCTGCGCCGGCACCAGCAGGACGTCGGCCGCCGCGGCGTCCGCGACGCCGGTCACCTCTCCGTGCAGCCGCCCGTCCTCCAGCCGTACGGCGGGCAGGGCGCCGCCCGGGGCCAGGTGCAGCCCGACCGCCAGGACGCCGACGGTCCGGCCGGACGCCAGCTGGCCCAGCAGCTCCCGGTCACCGCACTCCAGCAGCGCCTCGGTGGCCACCACCGCACTGGCCAGGTAGGGCACCGGTGCCACCGCGCGGCCCAGCTCCTCCAGGACGACGGCGGCCTCGCGGTGCGAGGCGCCCTGGCCGCCCAGTTCCTCGGGGACCAGGAGTCCGGCCAGGCCCATGCCCTCGGTGAGGGACTTCCACAGCGCGCGGTCGTGCGGCGTGTCCGACTCGGCGCGGGCGATCACTCCGGCGGGGTCGCAGTGGTCGGTGAGCAGGTCCCGGACGGCGGCGCGCAGCGCCTCTTCCTCCTCCGAGTACAGCAGGTCGGGCTCGGTGCGGCTCATCGGGCGAGGTCCTTCCAGGCGACGTCCTTGTCGGTGCGCGGCTCGGCGGGCATGCCCAGGACGCGCTCGGCGACGATGTTCAGCAGGACCTCGCTGGTCCCGCCCTCGATGCTGTTGCCCTTGGAGCGCAGGTAGCGGTAGCCGGCGTCGCGGCCGGTGAAGTCCACCAGCTCCGGCCGGCGCATCGTCCAGTCGTCGTACAACAGGCCCTCGGGGCCGCGCAGTTCGACCTCCAGGCCGCTGATCTCCTGGTTGAGGCGGGCGAAGGCGAGCTTCATGCCGGCGCCCTCGGGGCCGGGCTGGCCGGCGACGAGCTGCTGGCGCAGCCGCTCGGCGGTCAGACGGGAGACCTCGGCCTCGACCCAGAGCTTCAGCAGCCGCTGGTGCAGGTCGTGGGTGCGCAGCTCGGGGCGTTCGCGCCAGGTCCTCGCGGCCGGGGCGATCATGCCGCCCTCGCGGGGCAGCCGCATGCCGCCGATGGCGACGCGTTCGTTGTTGAGCGTGGTCTGCGCGACCCGCCAGCCGTCGCCGACCTCGCCGAGGCGGCGGTCGTCGGGGATGCGGACACCGGTGAGGAAGACCTCGTTGAACTCCGCCTCGCCGGTGATCTGGCGCAGCGGGCGCACCTCGACGCCGGGGTCGGTCATGTCGCACAGGAAGTAGGTGATGCCCGCGTGCTTGGGCACGGCCGGGTCGGTGCGGGCGATGAGGATGGCCCAGCGGGCGAGGTGGGCGCTGGACGTCCACACCTTCTGCCCGTCGACCACCCAGTCGCCGCTCGCCTCCTCCCGGACGGCACGGGTGCCGAGCGCGGCCAGGTCGGACCCGGCGCCGGGCTCGCTGAAGAGCTGGCACCAGACCTCCTCGCCGGTCCACAGCGGCCGCAGGAAGCGCTGCTTCTGCTCGTCTGTGCCGTACTTGAGGATCGTCGGGGCGGCCATGCCCAGACCGATGCCGATGCGGCGCGGGTCGTTGTCGGGGGCGCCGGCCGCTTCCAGTTCGGCGTCCACGACGACCTGCAGGGAGCGCGGGGCGCCGAGGCCGCCCAGACCCTCGGGGTAGTGCACCCAGGCGAGGCCCGCGTCGAAGCGGGCGCGCAGGAACTCCAGCCGGTCGGTGGAGGCCGGCGGGTGCGCTGCCAGCAACTCGGCGGTGCGGTGCCTGAGTTCCGCTGCGTCGACGCTCATGCGGCGGCTCCGTCCTGCTGCGCGGGCACGACCACGACGCGGCCGGTGGTGACGCCGTCGGCGACCCGCTGCACGGCGGCCGCGGCCTCGGCGAACGTCACCCGCTCGCTGACCAGGGGCTTGATGGCGCCCCGGGCGGCGAGGTCGGTGAGCTGCTCGTGGCAGTGCTGGACCAGCTCGGGGTTCTTGGTGTTGTACAGGCCCCAGTGCAGGCCGAGGATCGAGTAGTTCTTCACCAGGGCGTGGTTGAGGCCGGGGCTCGGGATGGTGCCGCTGGCGAAGCCGACGACCACGATGCGGCCCTCGAAGGCGACGACCTTCGCGGACTGGGCGTAGGCCTGCCCGCCGACCGGGTCGTAGATCACGTCGGCGCCCCGGCCGCCGGTGGCCTCCTTGACGGCGGCGACCACGTCCTCGGCGCGCCGGTCGACGACGACGTCGCAGCCCAGCTCGCGGGCCACGGCGGCCTTGTCGGCGCCGCCGACGACGCCGATCACGGTGGCGCCGGCCGCCTTGCCGAGCTGGACGGCCGCGCTGCCGACCCCGCCGGCCGCGGCGTGCACCAGCAGCGTCTCGCCGGCCTCCAGGTGCGCCCTGCGGTGCAGGCCGAACCAGCCGGTCTGGTAGCCGATGTGCAGCGCGGAGGCCTCGGCGTCGTCCAGCGCGTCGGGCGCGGGCAGCAGGGCGGCGGCGTCCGCGACGGCGTACTCGGCGAATCCGCCGTGGGGCAGGTCCGGGTTGGCGATGACCCGGCGGCCGTCCTCGGTCTCGCCGCAGATCTCCACGCCGGGGGTGAACGGCAGCGGCGGGGTGACCTGGTACTGGCCGCGGCACATCAGCGCGTCCGGGAAGTTGATGTTCGCGGCGCGCACCTTCAGCAGGACCTGGCCGTCGCGCGGGGCGGGCCGCTCGACGTCCTGGAGCCGCATCACCTCGCTCGGCTCGCCGTTCTCGTGCACCTGCCATGCCTGCATGCGGAGCCTCCAGGGACTGCCTCGTCTGACCGGGGTCGACTGCATACTAAGCGGTCGCTTGCTCCGGGGGGAACAGTCGGATGCGTCACGCAGGAAGGAGCGCCGTCCCCCGCCGCGGCGCGGGGCCGCCTCACGCCCCCTTCGGCCGTGCCCGTACGTGTATCCGCTCGCCCTGCGGCCCGAACAGGCTGAGGAACTCCACCGGCCCCTCCCCCGTCGAGCCGAACCAGTGCGGCACCCGGGTGTCGAACTCGGCCGCCTCCCCGGCCGTCAGCACGACGTCGTGCTCGCCCAGCACCAGCCGCAGCCGCCCGGACAGCACGTAGAGCCACTCGTACCCCTCGTGGGTGCGCGGCTCCGGTGCCGGCTCGCGCTGCGGCTCCAGCACCTTGAACGCCTGCAGCCCGCCCGGCTGGCGGGTCAGCGGCCAGTGGGTACGGCCGTGCCGCACGATCGGCCGGGCCCGCACCCGCGGGTCGCGCACCGAGGGCGCCCCCACGAGCTCGTCCAGCGCCACCTCGTGCGCCCGCGCGAGGGGCAGCAGCAGCTCCAGACTGGGCCTGCGCAGGCCCGACTCCAGGCGGGAGAGCGTGCTCACCGAGATGCCGGTCGCCTCGGACAGGCCGGCCAGCGTCGCGCCCCGCTCCTTGCGGATCCGCCGCAGGCGCGGCCCCACCTCGGCGAGGACCCGGTCCATGGCGTCGTCGTCGGTCATGGACCCATTGCAGTTTCGGCAAATCGCTTTGTCAATGCGCGGGGACCGGAGCGACCGTGCCCGTGGAGGTGGTCACCCATGACCGAGAACCACGACCTGTCCGACGCCTACGAAGTGATCGTCATCGGCGGCGGGGCCGCGGGCCTGTCCGCCGCGCTCGTCCTCGGCCGCGCCCGGCGCCGCACCCTGGTGGTCGACGCGGGCGAGCCGCGCAACGCACCCGCCGCGCACCTGCAGGGCTTCCTGTCCCGGGACGGCATGGCGCCCGCCGAGTTCCTGGCCGTCGGGCGCGAGGAGATCGCCCGCTACGGCGTGCACCTCGTCCGGGACCGGGTGGTGGACGCCCGGCGGGACGGGGACTTCCTCGTCACCCTGGACGGCGGCCGCACCCTGCGCGCCCGGCAGCTGGTCGTCGCGACCGGCCTGAAGGACGAGCTGCCGTCCGTGCCCGGCGTCGCCGAGCGCTTCGGCCGGGACGTCCTGCACTGCCCGTACTGCCACGGCTGGGAGGTGCGCGACCAGGCGTTCGGCGTCCTCGCGGCCAGTGCGCTCAGCGTCCACCAGGCGCTGATGGTGACCCAGTGGTCGAAGGACGTGACGCTCTTCCTGCACCGGGTCGACGAGGCGGAGCTGTCCGACCTGGACCTGCGGCGACTGGCGGCGGCCGGGGTCGCGGTGGTGCCCGGCGAGGTGGCGGGCCTGGTGGTCGACGACGACCGGCTGACCGGAGTGCGGCTGGCCGACGGCAGCGTGCACGCGCGCGAGGCGCTGTTCGTCGCGCCGCGCCCGGTCCCGCGCACCGGCCTGCTGGAACGGCTCGGCGCCGAGCTGTGCGAGACCCCGTTCGGCTCCTATCCGGTGGTCGACGAGCGGGGCCTGACCTCCGTCCCGGGCCTGTGGGCGGCGGGCAACGCGAGCGGCTTCGCCGAGCAGGTCGTCAACGCCGCCAGCCGCGGCTACCGGGCCGGCGCCGCGATCAACGGGGAGCTGCTGATGGCGGACCTGGACGAACGGGTCGCAGCGGCCGGCGCCGCCGGGGTGTAGGCGCCGGTCCGGCGTAGCACCATGGCTGCATGCTGCTGACCCGGCTCGCCGACGTGTCCCGGGAGGTCGCCGCCACCGCGGCACGCTCCCGCAAGATCGCCCTGCTCGCCGAACTCTTCCGGGACGCCGAGCCCGACGACGTGCCGATCGTCATCCCCTACCTCGCGGGCCGGCTGCCGCAGGGCCGGCTCGGCGTCGGCTGGAAGGCCCTGGGCCAGTCCGTCCCCCCGGCGGACGGGCCGACGCTGACCGTGCGGGAGGTGGACGCCCGCCTCACCGAGCTGGGCGAGGTCTCCGGACCCGGGTCGCAGGCGGAACGGGCCCGGCTGGTGGCCGCGTTGATGGGCGCGGCCACCGCCGGGGAGCAGCGCTTCCTGCTGGGCCTGATCACCGGCGAGGTCCGCCAGGGCGCGCTGGACGCGCTCGCGGCCGAGGGGCTGGCGCAGGCCACCGGGGCGCCGCCGGCGGACGTACGGCGTGCGGTGATGCTGGCGGGCTCGCTGCAGGCGGTCGCGCAGGCGCTGCTCGCGCAGGGCCCGACGGCGCTCGACCGGTTCCGGCTCACGGTGGGCCGGCCGGTCCTGCCGATGCTCGCCCACAGCGCGTCCTCGGTGGCGGAGGCGGTCGGCAAGCTGGGCGCCTGCGCGGTGGAGGAGAAGCTGGACGGCATCCGGGTCCAGGTGCACCGGGACGGCGACGCCGTGCGCGTGTACACCCGCACCCTGGACGACATCACCGACCGGCTGCCCGAGGTGACGCGGGCCGCCCTGGGGCTTGCGGGCCGCCGGTTCGTGCTGGACGGCGAGGTGATCGCGTTCGACGACACCGGGCGCCCGCGCTCCTTCCAGGAGACCGCCGGCCGCGTCGGCTCCCGGGTGGACGTGGCGACGGCAGCGGAGGCGGTCCCCGTCTCCCCCGTCTTTTTCGACGCCCTGTCGGTCGACGACCGCGACCTGCTCGACCTGCCGTTCGCCGAGCGGCACGCCGAGCTGGCGCGGCTGGTGCCCGAGCCGATGCGGGTGCGGCGCGCGCTGGCCGCGGGGCCCGACGACGTGCCCGCCATGGAGGGCTTCCTCGCCGGGACGCTGGCACGCGGCCACGAGGGCGTGGTCGTCAAGGCCCTGGACGCGCCCTACAGCGCGGGCCGGCGGGGCGCGTCCTGGCTGAAGGTGAAGCCCGTGCACACGCTCGACCTGGTGGTCCTGGCCGCCGAGTGGGGCCACGGCCGGCGCACCGGGAAGCTGTCCAACCTGCACCTGGGCGCCCGCACCGCCGACGGCGGCTTCGCGATGCTCGGCAAGACCTTCAAGGGCATGACCGACGCGCTGCTGCTCTGGCAGACCGAACGGCTGCGGGACCTGGCCGTCGAGGAGCACGGCTGGGGGGTGACCGTACGCCCCGAACTCGTCGTCGAGATCGCCTACGACGGGCTGCAGCGCTCGACCCGCTATCCGGCCGGGGTGACGCTGCGGTTCGCGCGGGTGCTGCGCTACCGCGAGGACAAGCGCCCCGAGGAGGCCGACACCGTGGAGACCCTGCTGGCCGCGCACCCGGAGGTGGCGCGGTGACGGTCCGGCGCAGCGCGGGCCTGCTGCTGTTCCGGCGCACGGCGGACGGCCCGCAGGTGCTGCTCGGCCACATGGGCGGCCCCTTCTTCGCGAGGAAGGACGCCGGGGCGTGGACGGTCCCCAAGGGCGAGTACGAGCCCGACGAACCGGCCTGGGACGCGGCCCGGCGCGAGTTCCGCGAGGAGCTGGGGCTCGAACCGCCGGACGGCGAGGCGATCGCGCTGGGCGAGGTCAGGCAGACCAACGGCAAGCTCGTCACGGCCTGGGCCGTGGAGGGCGACCTCGATCCGGCGGCGGTCGTGCCGGGCACCTTCACGATGGAGTGGCCGCCGCGGTCGGGCCGGCTGCGGGAGTTCCCGGAGCTGGACCGGGTCGCCTGGTTCGGCCTGGAGCGGGCTCGCGCGGTGATCGTCACGGCGCAGGCCGCGTTTCTGGACCGGCTGGCGGAGCACTCGGCCTGAGCGGCCCGGACGCGGGCGCACGCGTTGCGGCTCCGGCCGCCGCGCGGGAAGGTCGGAGCAGAGTTCAGCTTCCAGGAGGTCGGTCATGCCCATCGCGACGGTCAACCCGGCGAACGGCGAGACGATCAAGACGTACGAGCCGATGGACGAGGAGGAGCTGGAGCGCAGGCTCCAGCTGGCCGAGGCCACGTTCCGCACGTACCGCACGACGTCGTTCGCCGAGCGGGCCGCGCTGCTGGAGCGGGCCGCCGACCTGCTCGACGAGGACCAGGCGGACATCGGACGGGTGATGACCACCGAGATGGGCAAGCCGGTCAAGCAGGCCCGCGCGGAGGCGGCCAAGTGCGCGAAGGCGATGCGCTGGTACGCCGCGCACGCCGAGGCGCTGCTCGCCGACGAGGAGCCGGACCCCTCCGACGTGACCGACTCCGGCGCCTCCCGGGCCGTGGTGCGCTACCGGCCGCTGGGCCCGGTGCTCGCGGTGATGCCGTGGAACTTCCCGCTGTGGCAGGTGGTCCGGTTCGCCGCGCCGGCGCTGATGGCGGGGAACGTCGGCCTGCTCAAGCACGCGTCCAACGTGCCGCAGACCGCCCTGTACCTGGAGGACCTGTTCCACCGGGCGGGCTTCCCCGAGGGCTGCTTCCAGACGCTGCTGGTGGGCTCGGGCGCGATCGACGACATCCTGCGCGACGAGCGGGTCAAGGCCGCGACGCTCACCGGCAGCGAGCCGGCCGGGCGGGCCGTGGCGTCCACCGCGGGCGAGATGATCAAGAAGACGGTGCTGGAGCTGGGCGGCAGCGACCCGTTCATCGTGATGCCGTCCGCCGACCTCGACCGCGCCGCGCAGGTCGCGGTCACCGCGCGCGTGCAGAACAACGGCCAGTCCTGCATCGCCGCCAAGCGGTTCATCGTCCACGCGGACGTGTACGACGCGTTCGCCGAGCGGTTCGTCGCCGGGATGCGGGCGCTGACGGTGGGCGACCCGCTGGACGAGGACACCGAGGTGGGGCCGCTGGCGAGCGAGCAGGGCCGGGACGACCTGGAGGAACTGGTCGACGACGCCCGGCGCGGCGGGGCGCGGGTGCTGTGCGGCGGCGAACGGCCCGACGGGCCGGGCTGGTACTACCCGCCGACCGTCGTCGCGGACGTCACCCGGGAGATGCGCATCCACCGCGAGGAGACGTTCGGGCCGGTCGCCACGCTGTACCGGGCCCGTGACCTGGACGAGGCGGTGCTCATCGCCAACGACTCGCTGTTCGGCCTGAGTTCGAACGTCTGGACGCGCGACGAGGCCGAGGTGGACCGCTTCGTGCGGGACCTGGAGGCCGGGGGCGTCTTCGTCAACGGCATGACGGCCTCGCACCCGGCACTGCCGTTCGGCGGGGTGAAGCGGTCGGGCTACGGGCGTGAGCTGTCCGGGCACGGAATCCGCGAGTTCTGCAACATCACCACGGTCTGGCACGGTGCGTGACGGTTCCGCGGCTACGATCCGCTGTGTGAACCGCGAAGTGACTCTCCCCCTGATCGTCGACGACCACGGCACCCTGCAGGTGGCCGCGGCCGACGTGAGCAAGCTGTTGCGGACGGTGGGTGCGCGGTGGGTCCGGCTCGTCGAGGCCGGGGAGGACCTGGACGAGGACACGGTGGCCGCGCTGGCCATCGAACTGGCGAAGCTGGCCGACCGGATCGACGTGGCGTGCATCGCGCACAGCAGCGGCGGCGCGCCCTGATCCACCGGGCATCCGGCCGGCAGCCCCTCCCCTACGTCACTTCACCTGGCCCGCGAAGATCGACGTCTCCGAGTCGAAGTCCGGTGCCACCTCGATCTGCAGGTACTTCTCCTTCTTGGGCAGTTCGCAGCCCCAGGTGAAGGAGAGGGACCGGCCGGCCAGGACGCTGGTGTCGGGGGTGCCGTCCAGCCCGTCGTCGAAGATCGAGTCGCTCTCCTTGCCCTCGTCGCCGTAGGCGCAGCTCACGGTCAGGGAGGTGGCGTCGAAGGTCTTGCCGGAGTTGTTGACGACCTTGATGGTGAACTTCGCGTAGGGCGTGTTCTCCGGGGACGCGTAGTCGTTGGAGACGCCGCGGGAGAACTTGCTCAGGCTGATCTCCACGTCGTTGTCGTAGGCGACGGTGTCCGTCAGCGCGTAGGCGCCGTCGTCGGTGGCGTCGGCGGAGGGCTCGTCACCCGTGCCGGCGGTGTCCGCGCCGTCCGCCGTGTCCGCGGCGTCGGCGGTGTCCGCGTCCACGGCGGTCTCGGTCACGGTGACCGTGGGGGCGGCCTCGGGTCCGCCGTCGCCGGACGTGGTGACCAGCGCGGTGACGGCCGACGAGAGGATCGCCGCGCCCACGGCCGCGAGCGCCGCGACGAGGGCCGTCGGGGGTCTCTTCGGCGGCGGGGGCGGCGGCGGGAACAGCGGGCCGTACCCCGGCACGGTGGGCGGCGGTGGCGGCGGTGGCGGCGGTGTGAAGTCGTTGCTCATGGTCCCCCCAGGGAAGTGCCGTCGATTCTGTGGAGAATCTGTTGAGAAGTGAATCATCCCTGCTGGGGGCGCCCTTGGGGAGGGGCGGGGTGCGTGGGGTCTCGGAACTGCTCCCGGGACCCCACGGGTGACGGTGCGTCAGCGGATCGGCATCCCCGACAGGGTGCGGGCGATGACCAGGCGCTGGATCTCGCTCGTGCCCTCGAAGATGGTGTAGATCGCGGCGTCGCGGTGCATGCGCTCCACCGGGTACTCGCGGGTGTAGCCGTTGCCGCCGAGGATCTGGACGGCCTGGGCGGTGACCTTCTTGGCGGTCTCGCTGGCGAACAGCTTCGACATGGAGCCCTCGGCCGCGGTGAACGGCTTGCCGTTGACGGCCATCCAGGAGGCGCGCCACACCAGCAGGCGCGCCGCGTCGATCTGGGTGCGCATGTCGGCGAGCTGGAAGGCCACGCCCTGGTTGTCGATGATCGGGCGGCCGAACTGCTCACGCGTCTTCGCGTAGTCGAGGGCGACCTCGTAGGCGGCGCGGGCGGTGCCGACGGCCATCGCGCCGACGGCCGGGCGGGACGCCTCGAAGGTGGCCATGGCCGCGTTCTTCACGCGCTCGCCGCCCGCCTTGGCCCGCTCGCGGGCCCGGGCCAGGCGCTCGTCCAGCTTCTCCTTGCCGCCCAGCAGGCAGGAGCCCGGCACGCGCACGTTGTCGAGGATCACCTCGGCGGTGTGCGAGGCGCGGATGCCGTGCTTCTTGAACTTCTGGCCCTGGGCCAGACCGGGGGTGTTCGGCGGGACGATGAAGGACGCGTGGCCCTTGGAGCCCAGTTCGGGGTCGACGACGGCCACCACGACGTGCACGTTGGCGATGCCGCCGTTGGTCGCCCAGGTCTTCGTCCCGTTGAGGACCCACTCGTCCTTGGCCTCGTCGTAGACGGCGCGGGTGCGCATCGAGGAGACGTCGGAGCCGGCGTCGGGCTCGGAGGAGCAGAACGCGGCGACCTTCACGTCGTTGACGTCGCCGTACATCTGCGGGATCCAGGTGCCGATCTGCTCCTCGGTGCCGTTGGCGAGGACGCCCACCGCGGCGAGGCCGGTGCCGACGATCGACAGCGCGATGCCCGCGTCACCCCAGAACAGCTCCTCCATGGCCATCGGGATGCCGAGGCCGGTGGCGTCGAAGTACTGCTGGGCGTAGAAGTCCAGGGAGTAGATGCCGACCTTCGCGGCCTCCTGGATGACCGGCCAGGGGGTCTCCTCGCGCTCGTCCCACTCGGCGGCCGCGGGGCGGATCACGTCGGCGGCGAACCCGTGGAGCCAGTCGCGGACCTCCTTCTGTTCGTCGTTGAGCTCCATGGTGAACTCGGCCATGTCCCCTCCAGCGGCGGCGCACGTGCGGTGTTACTTACGGTAACACGCAGTCTGTTACCCACCAGTAGGAAAAGTCAACTCCTGATGACGGCCCGGCAGCCCGTTCGATGTCGGGGCACGCCCGGGTGTTAGTTTGCGCAGGCGTCACCGAATCAGCACGGGTGGGGAGAGCAGATGGACACCACACAGCGGACCGAGCAGCAGCGGTCCGCCGACCGCCGCCGGCGCGAGCTGCTGGAGGCCGCCGACCGGGTGGTGCTCCGCGACGGACCGCAGGCCTCGATGAACGCCATCGCCGCGGAAGCCGGCATCACCAAGCCGATCCTGTACCGCCACTTCGGCGACAAGGGCGGGCTCTACGCCGCCCTCGCCAAGCGGCACACCGACGCGCTCCTCGCCTCCCTGCGGGCCGCGCTGGACGCCCCGGCGGACCGGCGCGAGCGCGTGGAGGCCACCTTGGACACCTACCTCGCGGCGATCGAGGCCCGGCCGCAGGTCTACCGGTTCCTCATGCATCCGGCGGAGGGGTCCCAGAGCGGCGACCAGAGCGCGGACCAGGGCTTCGACGTCGGCAAGCACTCGGCCCCGCTGCTGCGGCGGATGGGCGAGGAACTGGCCACGGTCATCGAGGAGCGGCTCGACCTCGGACCCGGCACCCAGCAGCTCGCCCGGGTCTGGGGGCACGGCATCGTCGGCATGATGCACGCCGCCGGGGACTGGTGGTTGGGCGAACGGCCCTGCACCCGCGCCGAACTGGTCCGCGGCCTCGCCGACCTGCTGTGGGGCCGGCTCGCCGCCGCCGGGGACAAGGTCGGCGGACCGGGCTTCTGACCGCCGGTGCGCGCGGGCGGTCCGGCGCCCGGTCACCGGCTCCAGGACGCCCGGGCCACCTGCCGCGCCAGCCTGCGCCGGCGCCAGCCCGTCAGGCGGTCCGCGTACACCGTGCCCTCCAGGTGGTCCGTCTCGTGCTGCAGGCACCGGGCGAAGAACCCCGTCCCGTGCACGGTCACCGGCTCCCCCGTCACCGTGCGGCCCTCGACCACCGCGTGGTCGTAGCGCTCGGTGCCCGCCTCGAGGCCCGGCAGGGACAGACAGCCCTCGGGGCCGCGGAGCACCACGCCGTCGGCCTCCACCAGGCGCGGGTTGACCACGTGGCCGACGTGGCGGACCTCGTCGTCGTCCGGGCAGTCGTACACGAACACCCGCCGGGAGTCCCCCACCTGGTTGGCCGCCAGGCCCACCCCGCGCGCCGCATACATCGTCGCGAACAAATCCTCCACAAAGGACGCCAGTTCCGGGCCGAAGTCCGTGACATCCTTGCAGGGCTCGTGCAGCACCGGGTTGCCGAGCAGGGTGAGGGGCCGGACGCGCCCGCGGGCGCCCGGGATCGAGCCGTGTCGCATGGCGGCAAGGGTACGGCCCCGCTCCCGGGCACCGGCCCGCCCCCGCCGCGCAGGCGCGGGCCGGGATTCGGGAGTGCGCAGCGATCTCGATAGGCTGACCACCACCACGGTGCCGTCAGGCTCGCAGTCTGTCGGAATGGTCAGGCACACCCTGAGCGCGGCGCGTACGCAAGGAGGATCGAGAACTGATGGCAGGCAACTCGGACCCGCTCTCGCCGCGGGCCAAGCTGGCCGTGACCGCGGGCAAGGCGGTCGCGGCGGCGTCCCGTGCCGCCGGACGCGGCAGCGGTTCGGTGATCGGCGGCCGGGTGGCGCTGAAACTCGACCCCGACCTCCTCGCCCGCCTCGCCCAGAACCTGGACGTCGTCCTGGTCTCGGCGACCAACGGCAAGACCACGACCACCCGGCTCATCGCCGAGGCGCTGGGCGCCGCGGGGCCGGTCGTCTCCAACGCCCTCGGCGCCAACATGCCGGCCGGCATCACCTCGGCGCTGGCGGGCGGCTCGGAGGCCCGGTACGGCGTGATCGAGGTCGACGAGAAGTACCTCGCCGGTGTCGCCCGCGACACCGACCCCAAGTGCATCGCCCTGCTCAACCTCTCGCGCGACCAGCTCGACCGCGCCGCCGAGACCCGGATGCTCGCCGAGAACTGGCGCGAGGGACTCGCCGGCTCCAAGGCCGTGATCGTGGCCAACGCCGACGACCCGCTGGTCGTGTGGGCCGCGTCCTCCTCCCCCAACGTGGTGTGGGTGGCCGCCGGGCAGATGTGGAAGGACGACGCCTGGTCCTGCCCGTCCTGCGGCGGCGTCATGCAGCGCCCCGGCGAGGACTGGTTCTGCGGCGAGTGCGGTTTCCGCCGGCCGACCCCGAGCTGGGCCCTGTCCGGCGACCACGTCCTCGACCCGCACGGCTCGGCCTGGCCGATCCACCTCCAGCTCCCGGGCCGCGCCAACAAGGCCAACGCCGCCTCCTCCGCCGCCGTCGCCGCCGTGTTCGGGGTGCCGCCGCAGGTGGCCCTGGAGCGGATGTACCAGGTGCAGGCCGTCGCCGGCCGCTACGACGTGGTGCAGTTCATGCAGCGCGACCTCCGGCTGCTGCTCGCGAAGAACCCGGCGGGCTGGCTCGAGACGTTCAGCCTGATCGACCCCCCGCCCACCCCGGTGATCCTCTCCGTCAACGCCCGCGGCGCCGACGGCACCGACACCTCCTGGCTGTGGGACGTGGACTACACCCGGCTGACCGGCCACCCGATCTGCGTGATCGGCGACCGCAAGCTGGACCTCGCGGTGCGCCTGGAGGTGGCCAACCAGCACTTCCAGGTCTGCGAGGACCTCGACGAGGCCGTGCGCGCCGCCCCGCCCGGGCGGATCGAGGTCATCGCGAACTACACCGCCTTCCAGGACCTGCGCCGCCGCGTCGGCAACTGACACACAGGGGACTTTTGTGAGCGACAACAGCCTGCGGGTCGTCTGGGTCTACCCGGACCTGCTCAGCACCTACGGCGACCAGGGCAACGTCCTGGTCGTGGAGCGCCGGGCGCGCCAGCGCGGCCTCGACGTGGCCCGGCTCGACGTGCGCAGCGACCAGCCGATCCCCACCTCGGGCGACATCTACCTGATCGGCGGCGGCGAGGACCGCCCGCAGCGGCTCGCGGCCGAGCGGCTGCTGCGCGACGGGCACCTGTTCCAGGCGGTGAACAACGGCGCCATCGTGTTCGCGGTGTGCGCCGGCTACCAGATCCTCGGCCACGAGTTCGTCAACGACCTCGGCCAGCGCCAGCCCGGCCTCGGCCTGCTCGACGTGACCACCGTGCGCGGCACCGGCGAGCGCTGCGTGGGCGACGTGCTCGCGGACATCGACGCCCCGCTCGGCCTGCCGGCGCTGACCGGCTTCGAGAACCACCAGGGCATCACCCACCTCGGTCCGACGGCCCGCCCGCTGGCCCGGGTCCGCTTCGGCAAGGGCAACGGCACCGGCGACGGCACCGAGGGCGCGTACAACGACACCGTGTTCGGCACGTACATGCACGGCCCGGTGCTGGCCCGCAACCCGCAGATCGCGGACCTGATGCTGAAGCTGGCGCTCGACGTGAACGCGCTGCCGCCGACCGACGACCGCTGGTACGAGGCGCTGCGCACCGAGCGCATCGCGGCCGCCCAGCAGCCCGCCTGACACCGGCCGCCCGAGCCCGTCTGACACCACGTCCGCACAGGTGAGCGGGGTCGTCCAGCAGGCGGACGGACGCTACGGACAGGACCCCCGCTGCCGCTAGGGTGGCGGGGATCGAGCCGGACAGCGTGGTCCGGTCCTGTGCCCACGTTGAGAAGGTTGTTTCGGGCTATGCGCATTGGTGTCCTCACGTCCGGCGGCGACTGCCCCGGCCTGAACGCCGTCATCCGGTCCGTCGTGCACCGCGCCGTCGTCGACCACGGCGACGAGGTCATCGGCTTCCGGGACGGGTGGAAGGGCCTCCTGGAGTGCGACTACCTCAAGCTCGACCTCGACGCGGTGGGCGGCATCCTCGCCCGCGGCGGCACCATCCTCGGCTCCTCCCGGGTCCAGCCCTCGCACCTGCGGGACGGCGTGGAGCGGGCCAAGGGCCACCTGCAGGAGCTGGGTCTCGACGCGATCATCCCGATCGGCGGTGAGGGCACGCTGAAGGCGGCCCGCCTGATGTCGGACAGCGGGCTGCCCGTCGTGGGCGTGCCGAAGACCATCGACAACGACATCGCGGTCACCGACGTCACCTTCGGCTTCGACACGGCCGTCGGAGTGGCGACGGACGCGCTGGACCGCCTGAAGACGACCGCCGAGTCCCACCAGCGGGTGCTGGTCGTGGAGGTCATGGGCCGGCACACCGGCTGGATAGCGCTGCACTCCGGGATGGCGGCGGGCGCCCACGCGATCGTGGTGCCCGAGCGGCCCTTCGACATCGAGGAGCTGACCCGGCGGGTCGGTGAGCGGTTCGAGGCGGGCAAGCGGTTCGCCATCGTGGTGGCCGCCGAGGGCGCCAAGCCGGCGCCCGGGTCCATGGACTTCGACGAGGGCGGCAAGGACATCTACGGCCACGAGCGGTTCGCCGGGATCGCCCGCCAGCTCTCCCTGGAGCTGGAGCAGCGGCTCGGCAAGGAGGCCCGGCCGGTCATCCTCGGGCACGTGCAGCGCGGCGGGACGCCGACGGCGTACGACCGGGTGCTGGCGACGCGGTTCGGCTGGCACGCGGTGGAGGCCGTGCACCGGGGCGACTTCGGGATGATGACGGCGCTGCGCGGGACGGACATCGTGATGGTGTCGCTGGCGGAGGCCGTCGAGACGCTGAAGACCGTGCCGGCGGAGCGGTACGCCGAGGCGGAGTGCGTGCTGTAGCCGTCCGCCGGGGCACCGGGGCCGTCCCCGCGCCCCGGTCCCGCCCGGCTGTCGTGGCCCCCGGTCGAAGGTTCGGCCGGGGGCCGCTCTAGTCTTGGTCCGGACGTACTCGTACAACCCCCACGAAACAGGAGCCGGCCGATGGACCACAGCGGGCACGGCATGCCCATGGATCTGGCGCCCTTCACGCTCGGGCGCGGGCTTCAGTGGTCGGCGGATCCGTTCTTCCTCGTCGCCTGCGTGGCGGGGGTCGCCCTGTACGGGTGGGGGGTGCTGCGGCTGCGGCGGCGCGGGGACGCCTGGCCGGTGAGCCGCACGGTGTCGTACGTCGTCGGAGTGCTGACCATCGGGCTCGTGATGTGCACCCGGCTGAACGACTACGGCATGGTCATGTTCAGCGTGCACATGGTCCAGCACATGGTCATCAGCATGCTGTCCCCCATCCTGATCCTGCTCGGCGCCCCGGTCACCCTGGCGCTGCGCGCGCTGCCGGTGGCCGGCCGGGGCCGCAAGGGGCCCCGCGAGCTGCTGCTGGCGTTCCTGCACAGCCGGTACATGCGGGTCGTCACGCACCCGGCGTTCACCATCCCGCTGTTCATCGCCAGCCTGTACGCGCTGTACTTCACCCCGTTGTTCGACTTCCTGATGGGCTCCAGGACGGGGCACGTCGCGATGATGGTGCACTTCCTCGCGGTGGGCGTGGTCTTCTTCTGGCCGATCATCGGCGTGGACCCGGGGCCGCACCGGCCCGGCTACCTGATGCGGATGCTGGAGCTGTTCGCGGGCATGCCGTTCCACGCGTTCTTCGGGATCGCGCTGATGATGGCGTCGACGCCCATGGTGGAGACCTTCAAGAACCCGCCGGCCTCGCTCGGCATCGACGCGCTGTCCGACCAGAACGCGGCCGGCGGCATCGCCTGGGCGTTCAGCGAGATCCCGTCCGTGCTCGTGCTGATAGCGCTGCTGTTCCAGTGGTACCGCTCCGAGCAGCGCCAGGCCCGGCGCACGGACCGGGCCGCCGACCGGGACGGCGACAAGGAGCTCGAGGCGTACAACGCGTATCTGGCCTCTCTCAACACCCGCGGGAGCTGATCGGGCGGCTGAGGGGCACCATGGAGGGGGACGCACCCTGAGGAGGGTGTTCTGAGGAGGGTGTCGCGATGCCCGGTTCGACGGACGGTTCCACGCGGACGATGGGGGTGCTCACCGTCGGCGGTCTCGTCGTGGTGACGGCCTACACGGTCGCGCTCGGCAGCAACGGCTGGCTGTGGTTCGGCTGGGTCGTGCTGGGGCTGATCACCCTCGCGCTCATCGTGATGCGCGGCACCTGAGGGGGCGGTGCCCCGGGCTCACTGCGGGGTGAGCCGGGCCCCCGGGTGCACACCGGGCTGGTACTTCGGCAGCCGCGCGGTGACCTTCATGCCGGCGCCGGGCGCCGTCTCGATGACGAGGCCGTGGTCGTCGCCGTAGACCTGGCGGAGCCGGTCGTCGACGTTGGACAGGCCGATGCCGCCGGAGGGGCTGACGCCGCCGGCCAGGATGCGGCGCAGCAGCTCGGGGTCCATGCCGGCGCCGTCGTCCTCGATGACCACCAGGGCCTCCGCGCCGGCGTCCTGCGCGGTGATGCGGATGTGGCACTTGGCGGCCTTGCCCTCCAGGCCGTGCTTCACCGCGTTCTCCACCAGTGGCTGCAGGCACAGGAAGGGCAGCGTGACCGGCAGCACCTCGGGGGCGATCTGGAGGGTCACCGCCAGCCGGTCGCCGAAGCGGGCCCGCACCAGCGCGAGGTACTGGTCGATGGCGTGCAGTTCGTCGGCGAGGGTGGTGAAGTCGCCGTGCCGGCGGAACGAGTAGCGGGTGAAGTCGGCGAACTCCAGCAGCAGCTCGCGGGCGCGCTCGGGGTCGGTGCGCACGAAACTGGCGATCACGGCGAGCGAGTTGAAGATGAAGTGCGGGGAGATCTGCGCGCGCAGGGCCTTGATCTCCGCCTCGATCAGCCGGGTGCGGGAGTCGTCGAGGTCGGCCAGTTCCAGCTGCACGGACACCCACCGGGCCACCTCGGCGGCGGCCCGCACCAGGACGGCGGACTCGCGGGGGGCGCAGGCCACCAGGGCGCCGCGGACGCGGTCGTCGACGGTGAGCGGGGCGACGACCGCCCAGCGGACCGGGCAGTCGGGTGAGCCGCAGCTCAGCGGGAACGCCTCGCCGCGGCCGGTCTCCAGGGGGCCGGCCAGCCGTTCCGCGACCTCGGCGCGGTGGTGGGCGCCGACCCCGTCCCAGGCGAGGACGTCCTTCTCGTCCGCGAGGCACAGCGCGTCGGTGCCGAGCAGCGAGCGCAGTCTGCGCGCGGACCGGCGGGCCGTCTCCTCGGTGAGGCCGGCGCGCAGCGGGGGCGCGGCCAGGGAGGCGGTGTGCAGGGTCTGGAAGGTGGCGTGCTCGACCGGCGTGCCGAGTCCGCCGAGGCTCCGTGGCCGGGCGGTGCGGCGGCCCAGCCAGAACCCGGCGGCGAGCAGCGGCAGGATCGCCACGAGCAGCCCGGCGAGGAACCCGCTCATGCCTTCACCTCCGTCGTGCCGAGGGACTCGGGGAGGTGGAAGCGGGCCAGGATCGCCGCGGTGCCCGGCGGGACGCGGCTCGCGGTCGCCAGCGACACCAGGACCATGGTGAGGAAGCCGAGCGGCACCGACCACAGGGCGGGCCAGGCGAGCAGGGCGTGCAGGCTCCCGGTGACCGGCAGGCCGGCCATGGTCGCGGCCACGGCGACGAACGCCGAGCCGCCGCCCACGAGCATCCCGGCGGCGGCGCCGGGCGGGGTGAGCCGCCGCCACCAGATGCCGAGGACCAGCAGCGGGCAGAACGAGGACGCCGACACGGCGAAGGCGAGCCCGACGGCGTCCGCGACGGGCAGCCCGCCGACCACGAGGCCGGCCGCGAGCGGCACGGCCATGGCGAGCCCGGTGCCCAGCCGGAAGTGCCGTACGCCCCGGGAGGGCAGGACGTCCTGGGTGAGCACGCCGGCCACGGCCATGGTGAGGCCGGAGGCGGTGGACAGGAACGCCGCGAAGGCGCCGCCCGCGACCAGCGCGCCCAGCAGGTCGCCGCCCGCGCCGCCGATCATCCGGTCGGGCAGCAGCAGGACGGCCGCGTCGGCGTCGCCGGTGAGGGCCAGCTCGGGGGCGTACAGGCGGCCGAGGGCGCCGTAGAGGGGCGGGAGGAGGTAGAAGCAGCCGATGAGGGCGAGCACGGCGACCGTGGTGCGGCGGGCGGCGACGCCGTGCGGGCTGGTGTAGAAGCGGACGACGACGTGCGGCAGGCCCATGGTGCCGAGGAAGGTGGCGAGGATCAGGCCGTAGGTGGCGTACAGCGGGCGTTCCGCGCGGCCGGCCGCCAGGGAGGCGGACATGGTGCCGTCGGCGCTGCGGTCGGCGGCGGGGACGGCGGCGCCGCGGGCGAAGGTGAGCCGGGTGCCCCGCTCGATGCGGTGGGTGCCGGCGGGCAGCCGCAGCGCGGTGGCGTCGTGGCGGCGGCCGTCGACGGTGCCGGTGACGGTCACCGCCAGGGGTGCCCGCAGGGTGAGGTCGACGGTGTCGTCGACGCGGACGGCCCGCTGCTCGCGGAAGGCGGCGGGTTCCCCGAAGGCGTGCCGGGGTGCCCCGTCGCCCTGCCAGGCGAGGACGAGGAAGAGGGCGGGCACCAGCAGGGCGGTGAGCTTCAGCCAGTACTGGAAGGCCTGGACGAAGGTGATGCTGCGCATGCCGCCCGCCGCCACGGTCGCGGTGACCACGACCGCGACGATCACCCCGCCGAGCGAGTCGGGGGCGCCGGTGAGGACGGTCAGGGTCAGTCCGGCGCCCTGGAGCTGGGGCAGCAGGTAGAGCCAGCCGACGCCGACGACGAAGGCGCCCGCGAGCCGGCGCACCGGCCGGGAGGCGAGCCGGGCCTCGGCGAAGTCGGGCAGGGTGTAGGCGCCGGAGCGGCGCAGCGGGGCGGCGACGAACAGCAGCAGCACCAGGTAGCCGGCGGTGTAGCCGACCGGGTACCAGAGCATGTCGGGGCCCTGGACCAGGACGAGCCCGGCGATGCCGAGGAAGGACGCGGCGGAGAGGTACTCGCCGCTGATGGCGGCGGCGTTGAGGCGGGGCCCGACGGTGCGCGAGGCGACGTAGAAGTCGGAGGTGGTGCGGGAGACGCGCAGCCCGAAGGCGCCCACGAGGACGGTCGCGACGACGACGAGGGCGACGGCGGGGACGGCGTAGCCGGAGTTCACGGTGGCGGTGGCCTCGTCTCAGCGGTCCTCGACCAGGCGCACGAAGTCCCGTTCGTTGCGTTCGGCGCGGCGGACGTACCAGCGGGCGAGCAGGACCAGCGGCGCGTACAGGCCGAAGCCGAGCAGGGCCCACTGCAGGCGGCGGGCGTCCGGGAGCGCGGCGAAGAGCAGGGGCAGCGGGCCGACGAGCAGCACGAGGACGGCGAAGGCGGCCAGGGCGGCGCGCAGTTGGCTGCGCATCAGGGAGCGCACGTAGGTGTGGCCGAGGGTGGTCTGCTCGTCGATCTCGGTGCGCGGCCGGTACTGGCCCGGGGCGTACCCGGGGCGGCCGCGGGAGCCCGTGCGGGTGCGGCGGGGCGGGCCGGTGACGACGACCCGCCGCTCGGCGGGGTCCTGGGGCACCGTCAGGTCCTCCTCATCAGCAGGTCCCGCAGTTCACGGGCGTGGCGCCGGCTGACCTGGAGCTCCTCGCCGCCGACCAGGACGCTGACGGTGCCGGCGTCGAGGCGGAGTTCGCCGATGTGGCGCAGGGCGACGAGGTGGCGGCGGTGGATGCGGACGAAGCCGCGGGCGCGCCAGCGTTCCTCCAGGGTGGACAGGGGGATGCGGACGAGGTGGCTGCCCCGGCCGGTGTGCAGGCGGGCGTAGTCGCCCTGGGCCTCGACGTGGGTGATGTCGTCGACGGCGACGAAGCGGGTGACGCCGCCGAGTTCGACCGGGAGCTGGTCGGGGTCCGGCTCGTGCACGGGGATGCGGGGCGCGGGCGTGCCGCGCAGGGCGGCGGCGCGGCGCACGGCCTCGGCCAGGCGCTCCTTGCGGACGGGCTTGAGGACGTAGTCGACGGCCTTGAGGTCGAAGGCCTGGACGGCGAAGTCTTCGTGGGCGGTGACGAACACGACGAGCGGCGGCCGGGCGAAGCCGGTGAGCAGGCGGGCCAGGTCGAGGCCGTCGAGGCCGGGCATCTGGATGTCGAGGAACACCACGTCGAGGGCGTCCGGTCCGTCGGGCCCGCTCTCCAGGGCGCGGTTGATGCGGCGCAGCGCCTCGGTGGCGTCGCCCGCGCCCTCGACGGCGCCTATTCGGGGGTCCGCGGTGAGCAGGTACAGCAGTTCCTCCAGCGAGGGCCGTTCGTCGTCGACGGCGAGGGCGCGCAACATGAAGGTGGAGTGTAGGAGCAATCCGCACGGCTGGACACGGGCCCGGCGCGCAGGTCCGCGCGGGGTGCGGTGCCGCTTACAGTGCCTCCATGAACAGCGGCCCCGCGTCCTTCGACGAGCTCGACCGGAAGATCCTCACGGCGCTGATGGCGAACGCCCGGACGAGTTTCGCCGAGATCGGCACGGCGATCGGGCTGTCGTCGACGGCGGTGAAGCGGCGCGTGGACCGGCTGCGCGAGGCGGGTGTGATCACGGGGTACACGGCCACGGTCAAGCCGTCGGCGCTGGGCTGGCGCACCGAGGCGTACGTCGAGGTGTACTGCGAGGGCGCGGCGCCGCCCCGGCGGCTGGCGGAGGTGGTGCGCCACCATCCGGAGATCACCGCGGCCATGACGGTGACCGGCGGCGCGGACGCGCTGCTGCACGTGCGGGCGCGGGACGTGGAGCACTTCGAGGAGGTGCTGGAGCGCATCCGCGCCGAGCCGTTCATCCGCAAGACGATCAGTGTGATGGTGCTGTCCCACCTGCTGCCGGACAGTCCGGAGGCGGGGGCCATCCACGCCGCACCGGACGTGCGTTGAGCGGCCCCACAACGCAGCATCGTTGCGCCGACGCGCAGCTTTCGTTCCTTGTCGAGCGGTTCGGTCCCTTCCTACCGTGGTGTCAACCCACCGTAGACACCGCAGGACATGCGGAGGAGCAGCGGAGGAACCCCTCTGTGTCCGACACCCGTGTGCCGCGCCGCCGGCGCTTTCTCGTCTGCGAACCCAGACATTTCGCCGTGCGGTACTCCATCAACCCCTGGATGCATCCCGACACCCCCGTCGACGTCGACCTGGCTCAGGAGCAGTGGCACGGGCTGATCAGCGCCTACCGTGCCCACGGCCACGACGTGGACACCGTGGAGCCCGTGCCGGGCCTGCCCGACATGGTCTTCGCCGCGAACTCGGCGGTCGTCGTCGACGGCCGCGTCCTCGGCTCCCTCTTCCACGCGCCCGAGCGGCGCCCCGAGTCCCGGCACTACGAGACGTGGTTCACGTCGGCCGGCTACCCCGTCCACCGTCCGCGCAGCGTGTGCGAGGGCGAGGGCGACCTGGTGTGGACGGGCCGCTTCATCCTGGCCGGCACCGGGTTCCGCACCACCCGGGACGCGCACCGCGAGGCCCAGGAGGTCCTGGGGCACCCGGTGATCGGGCTGACCCTGGTGGACCCGTACTTCTACCACCTGGACACGGCGCTGTTCGTCCTCGACGACGACAACGTCGCTTACTACCCGGAGGCGTTCTCCCCGGGCAGCCGGGAGGTGCTGGCGCGGCTGTACCCGGACGCGGTGCTCGCCACCCGGGAGGACGCGCTCGCGTTCGGCCTGAACTCCGTGTCCGACGGCCGCCACGTCTTCATCGCGCCGCGGGCCGAGGCGCTCGCCGCCCGTGTCGCCGAGCACGGCTACGTCCCCGTCCCCGTCGACCTGTCGGAGCTGCACAAGGCCGGCGGGGGCATCAAGTGCTGCACCCAGGAGATCCGCTGATGACCGCACCCGCGCACACGCGCACCTCCGACGAGCTGATCCGCGCCGAGGAGCCGGTCCTCGCGCACAACTACCATCCGCTGCCGGTGGTCGTCGCCCGTGCCGAGGGGGCCTGGGTGGAGGACGTCGAGGGGCGCCGCTACCTCGACATGCTGGCCGGGTACTCGGCGCTCAACTTCGGCCACCGCCACCCGGCGCTGATCGAGGCCGCCCACCGCCAGCTCGACCTGCTCACGCTGACCTCGCGGGCCTTCCACAACGACCGGCTCGCCGGGTTCGCGGAGCGGCTGGTGGCGCTGACCGGGCAGGACATGGTGCTGCCGATGAACACCGGCGCGGAGGCGGTGGAGAGCGGCATCAAGCTGGCCCGCAAGTGGGCCTACGACGTCAAGGGCGTCCCCGCGGACCGGGCGACGATCGTGGTGGCCGCGGACAACTTCCACGGCCGCACGACGACGATCGTCAGCTTCTCCACGGACGAGACGGCCCGCGCGGGCTTCGGCCCGTTCACCCCGGGCTTCCGGATCGTGCCGTACAACGACCTGGCCGCGCTGGAGGCCGCGGTCGACGGGACGACGGCGGCGGTGCTGATCGAGCCCATCCAGGGCGAGGCGGGCGTGAACATCCCGGACGACGGCTACCTCGCGGGCGTGCGGGAGCTGACCCGCCGCGCCGGCTGCCTGTTCGTCGCGGACGAGATCCAGTCGGGGCTCGGCCGCACCGGACACACCCTGGCCGTGGAGCACGAGGGCGTCGTCCCGGACGTGGTGCTGCTGGGCAAGGCGCTCGGCGGCGGGATCGTGCCGGTGTCGGCGGTGGTGGGCCGCCGGGAGGTGCTGGGCGTGCTGCACCCGGGCGAGCACGGGTCGACGTTCGGCGGCAACCCGCTGGCGGCGGCCGTCGGCACGGCGGTGGTGGAACTGCTGGAGACGGGCGAGTTCCAGCGCCGCGCCGCGGAGCTGGGCGAGGTCCTGCGGGACGGCCTGGCCGCGCTGGTCGGCCGGGGCGTCGTCGGCTTCCGCTCGCGCGGGCTGTGGGCGGGCGTGGACGTCGACCCGGCGCTCGGCACCGGGCGGGAGGTCAGCGAGCGGCTGATGCGGGAGGGCGTCCTGGTCAAGGACACCCACGGCTCGACGATCCGCCTGGCTCCGCCGCTGACGATCACGGCGGAGGAGCTGGCCTCGGCGCTGGCCTCGCTGGAGAAGGTGCTGGCGGCGGGCGTCTGACCGCGGCCGGCCGGGTGCGGGGGGTGCCGCCGGGCGGCGCCCCCCGCACCGTGCCGTCACCGCCCCGGGTAGCCGACCGTCCTGCGTGCGTGCAGGGTGAAGGGGGAGCACCGAGGTGGTGGACCACGCTCAGCGACAGAAAGGCCGGTCGTGGGCGCTGACGAGAACCCTGACGCCGCCCGCCGCTGGACCGGCGTGGCCGACGCCGCGCCCGTGCTGCTCGACGCGGACGGCGTGATCACGGGCTGGACCGGGAACGCGCGGCGGCTGCTGGCGTACCCCGCCGCGGAGGTCGTCGGCACACGGCTGGCGCGGCTGCTGGGCGAGGAGGA
This sequence comes from Streptomyces galbus, assembly GCF_005280195.1. GTDB lineage: Bacteria > Actinomycetota > Actinomycetes > Streptomycetales > Streptomycetaceae > Streptomyces > Streptomyces galbus. The sequence continues at coordinate 466,321 of NZ_SZPR01000010.1, forward strand.
CGCGGCCCGGCTGCCCGGGCTGCTGGCCCGCTGCCGCGACGACGGCGGCTGGGCGGGGCTGCTGACCGCCCGGCGCCGCGACGGCCTGCCGGTGAAGCTGATGGTGCGCGTCAGCGCCGCGGCCGACGGGCAGGGGCCCTCGCGCTGGCTGCTGCTGATGCACGACGCGGACCGGGCGCCCGCGGCGCCCGGCTGGGACCTGGACCGCGGGGTGCTGGAGCAGATGGTCGCCGGCTCCCCCATCGGCATCGCGATCGTCGACACGGACCTGCGGTTCGTGTGGTCCAACGCGGCGCTGGCCCGGTTCGGCGGCGGGGCCCCGGCCAGCCGGCTCGGGATGCGCCTCGCGGACGTCCAGCCGGGGGTGAGCGCGGAGCCGATCGAGGCGATCATGCGCCGGGTGCTGGCGACCGGCGAGCCCGTCCTCGGCTACGAGCACGTGGGGCGCATCCGGTCCGCGCCGCACCGCGAGACGGCCCACATGATGTCCTTCAACCGGCTCGACGACGACCACGGCCGGCCGATGGGCGTGTACTACACGGTGATCGACGTGACCGACCGGCACCGGGCGCGGCAGCGGCTGGCGCTCCTCGACCGGGCCGGGCAGCGCATCGGGAGCAGTCTGGACCCGGTGCGCACGGGCCAGGAGCTGGCCGACGCGGCGGTGCCGGACTTCGCCGACCTGGTCGCGGTGGACCTGCTGGAGTCGGTGCTGCGGGGCGCGGAGCCCGCCCCCGATCCGCGGGGCGGCGCGCGGGCCGGGCCGCTGCGGCGGGTCGGGCACCGGTCGGTGGACGAGGGCGTCCCCGGGGCCGTCGCCGGCGTCGGCGACCCCGCCGGGTACCTGCCCGGGTCGCCGCCGCTGCGGGCGCTCGCCACGGGGCGCCCCTGGCGCGAGACCCGGCTCGACCCGTCGGCCGGGGAGTGGGCGTCCCGTGCCGTCCCTGGGCCGGACGTCGGCGGCGGGGCGGCCCCCCTCCGGCCGGATGCCGCCGACGGGCCGGCCCCCCTCCCGGACCCGGACCCGGGCCCGCACAGCGTGCTCGTGGTGCCGCTGCGCGCCCGGGGCGTGACGCTCGGGGTGACGACGTTCTTCCGGTGGCACCGGCAGGAGCCGTTCGACGCGGACGACCTCAGCCTGGCCGAGGACCTGGTCTCCCGGGCGGCGGTGTGCGTGGACAACGCCCGCCGCTACACCCGGGAGCGCGACGCGGCCCTGGTGCTCCAGCGCAGCCTGCTCCCCCGCCGGCTGCCCGAGCAGGACGCCGTCGAGGTGGCCGCCTGCTACCGCCCGGCCGACGAGCTGACCGGGCTGGGCGGCGACTGGTACGACCTGATCCCGCTGTCGGGGGCGCGGGTGGCGCTCGTGGTGGGCGAAGTGCCCGGGTACGGCATCGACGCGGCGGCGGCCATGGGACGGCTGCGCACGGCGGTGCGCACGCTGGCCGCGCTGGACCTGCCGCCCGACGAGGTCCTCGCCCACCTGGACGACCTGGTGGCACGCGCGGACGGCGAGGAGGGCGCGGCCGCGGACCCGCCCGCCGGGCAGGACGCGCAGCAGGTGGGCTCGGGGTGCCTGTACGTGGTGTACGACCCGGTCGACGGGCACTGCGCCATGGCGGCCGCCGGGCACCCGGCCCCGGCGGTGGTGCTGCCCGACGGGGACGTCCGCTTCGTCGACCTGCCGCAGGGCCCGGCGCTGGGCACCGGCGGGCCGCCCTTCGAGGCGGTCGAGCTGTGCCTGCCCGACGGCAGCACCCTCGCGCTGCACACGGACGGGCTGCTGGCGCGGGGCGGGCAGGGCGCGCCGGACGCGGACCGGGACCGGCTGCGCCGCGCCCTGGAGCGGCAGGCCGCCTCGCTGGAACTGCGCTGCCGGGCGCTGATCGACGCGCTGGTGCCGGACCGGCCGCACGACGACGTGGCGCTGCTCATGGCCCGTACCCGGCGCCTGGGCGCGGAGCGGGTCGCCGAGTGGGAGGTGCCGGCGGACCCCGCGGCGGTGGCCGACGCCCGCCGCGCGGCGAGCCGCCGGCTGGCGGAGTGGGGGCTGGAGGAGCTGGCGTTCACCACGGAGCTGGTGGTGAGCGAGCTGGTCACCAACGCCATCCGGCACGCGGACGGGCCGATCCGGGTACGGCTGCTGCGGGGGCGGACCCTGGTGTGCGAGGTGTACGACGGCGGGGCGACCGCGCCCCACCTGCGGCACCCGCGCACCACGGACGAGGGCGGCCGCGGGCTGCTGCTGGTGTCGCGGTTCACCCGGCGCTGGGGCACCCGGTTCACCCCCGAGGGGAAGATCATCTGGGCCGAGCAGCCGCTGGACGGCGGCGCGGGCGGCGACGACGGCGAGGGCCGCGGATGAGGGCCCCCGGCCGGGCGGCGGGCGGCTCCGCCGGGAGCGTCCGGCGACGGGCGGCCGACGATGAGAAGATGTCGCGAACCGGGCAGGATGGGGCGTGGTCATGGACGGCACGGTGATCGACTACGCGGCGGTGTTCCAGGCCCTGCCCGGCATGGTGGCCCTGCTCACCCCCGACCTGGTGATCGCCGACGCCAACGCCGAGTTCCTGCGGGGCGCCGGCCGCCCCCGCGAGCAGGTGGTCGGCCGCCGCCTGTTCGACGTGTTCCCGGAGAACCCGCACGACCCGGGCGCGACCGGCATGCGCAACCTGGAGGCCTCGCTGCGGCGGGCCCTGACCACCGGCGAGCGCGACGCGATGGCCCTCCAGCGCTACGACGTGGAGAACCCGGAGCAGCCCGGCGAGTGGGAGGAGCGCTACTGGAGCCCGGTCAACACCCCGGTGTTCGGCCCCGACGGCTCGGTGGTGCTGCTGGTGCACCGCGTCGAGGAGGTCACCGAGCTGATCCGCGCCCGGGGCCGGCGCGGCAACTCCCGGGTCGGCAGCCGCGCCCGCGTCCTGGAGGCCGAGCTGTACACCCGGGCCCGCGAGCTGCAGCAGCTCAACGAACGGCTCCGCCAGGCGCACGCCCGCGAGCGCGAGGTCGCCCTCGCCCTGCAGGAGGCCATGCTGCCCGCCCGGCCCCAGGTCAAGTACCGCCAGGTGGCCGTGCGGTACCGCCCGGCGGTCGGCGCGCTCAACGTGTGCGGCGACTGGTACGACCTGGTCGACCTGGTCGGCGGCAACCGCATCGGCGTCTCCGTCGGCGACGTCGTCGGCCACGGCCTGGAGGCGGCCGGGGTGATGGGGCAGCTCCGCAGCGCGCTCAGCGCCGCCTCCCGGGTGGCCGGCGGCCCGGCCCAGGCGCTGGACGTGCTCGGGCGCTACGCCCACGTCGTGGACGGCGCCGAGTCGGCCACCGCGGTCACCACGTTCATCGACTTCGACGACCGCAGGATCACCTACTCCAGCGCGGGCCACCCCCCGCCCGTGCTGGTCCACCGCGACGGCCGCGTGGAGTTCCTCGACCGCGCCACCGACCCGCCGCTGGACGCGCGTCCCGAGCCGACGCCGAGGCCCCAGGCGGGCACCCGCTACGGCGCGGGCGCCACGCTCGCGCTGTACACCGACGGGCTGGTGGAGCGGCGGCACGAGGACATCGACACCGGTCTGACCCGGCTCGCCGGCTCCCTGGCCCGCCACCGCGACGAGGACCCCGAGTTCCTGGCCGACGCCGTGCTGCTGGAGCTGCTGCCGCCCGGCGGCGCGACGGACGACACGGCCCTGGTGATCGTCCGGCTGTGACGGCCCGTCACCCGCCGGACGGACGGTGCGCGCGACGGTTCCGGCCGCACCCCGCCGCGCCTACACTGACAGCCCCACGGCCCACCGGCTGACCTGCTGGAACACGGGGGGTCACACGGGGGGCCGGACCGGTCCGGCGGACGGAGGAGCACCCCGTTGTTCTACTACCTGCTGAAATACGTGGTGTTGGGACCGCTGCTGAGGCTGCTGTTCCGGCCGCGCATCGAGGGTCTGGAGCACGTGCCGGAGTCGGGGGCGGCCATCGTGGCCGGCAACCACCTGTCGTTCTCCGACCACTTCCTCATGCCGGCGGTGCTCAAGCGGCGCATCACCTTCCTCGCCAAGGCGGAGTACTTCACCGGTCCCGGCATCAAGGGGCGGCTCACCGCGGCCTTCTTCCGCAGCGCCGGGCAGATCCCGGTGGACCGCTCGGGCAAGGAGGCAGGGCAGGCCGCCATCCGGGAGGGCCTCGGGGTCCTCGGCAAGGGCGAGTTGCTCGGCATCTACCCGGAGGGCACCCGCTCGCACGACGGCCGCCTGTACAAGGGCAAGGTGGGCGTGGCGGTGATGGCGCTGCGGGCGGGCGTCCCGGTCGTGCCGTGCGCGATGATCGGCACGTTCGAGGCGCAGCCGCCGGGCCGGGTCGTGCCCCGCCTGCGTCCCGTCGCCATCCGCTTCGGCGAGCCGCTGGACTTCTCCCGCTACGCCGGGATGGAGAACGAGAAGGCGGTCCTGCGCGCCGTCACCGACGAGATCATGTACGCGATCCTGTCGCTGTCCGGGCAGGAGTACGTCGACCGGTACGCGGCCGACGTCAAGGCGGAACAGGCGGCCGCCGACGCGGCGCGGGAGCGCAGGTTCCGCAGGCTCCCGCTGCGTTGACGGCGGCGGGGCCGTGGCCCCGGGCGCACGGGAAGGGGCGGTCGGATGGCTTTCCGACCGCCCCTTCGCCTGTCCCCCGGGCGCTACCGCCTGCTTACGGCTTCGGCGTGGCGTGCGGGGCGCAGGTCACGTCCGCGCTGTCCACCGTGCCGCCCAGCAGGTAGGCGTCGACCTTCGGGTTGATGCACGGGTTCACCAGGCTGGTGACGCCGTGGGAGCCCGCGTCCTTCTCGGTGATCAGGCGGGAGCCCTTGAACCGCTTGTGCAGCTCGACGGCACCTTCGTACGGGGTGGCCGCGTCCCGCTCCGACTGCACGATCAGCACGGGCGGCAGGCCCTTGTGCGTCTTGACGTCCACCGGCGTCTGCTGCTTGACCGGCCAGTAGGCGCACGGGAGGTTCATCCAGGCGTTGGCCCAGGTGAGGAACGGGTAGTCCTTGTGCAGCCGGGTGTTGTCCCGGTTCCAGGTGCGCCAGTCGGTGGGCCACTTGGCGTCCACGCACTCGACGGCCGTGTAGACGGCGTTGCTGTTCTCCGAGGCGATGTTGCCGGCCGTGTCCGTCAGGTCCGGGGCGGCGGCGTCGACCAGCGCCTGGGTGTCCCCGGCGAAGTACTTGCTGAAGACGGTCGCCACCGGGATCCACGACGAGTCGTAGTACGGGGCGCCCTGGAAGAAGGAGATCAGCTCGGCCGGGCCGACGACCCCGCCGATCGGGCTCTTCTTCGCGTCGGCCCGCAGCTTCAGCCACTTGGCCTGGACGGCGTCCCGGGTGGTGCCCAGGTGGAACGTGGCGTCGTTGGCGGCGACCCAGTCCTGCCAGTCCTTCCAGCGGCCCTCGAACGCGATGTCCTGGCCGAGGTTGGCCTGGTACCAGATGTTCTCGCGCGCGGGGTTGACCACGCTGTCCACGACCATGCGGCGCACGTGGCCCGGGAACAGGGTGCCGTAGACCGCACCGATGTAGGTGCCGTAGGAGACGCCCAGGTAGTTGAGCTTCTTCTCGCCGAGCGCGGCGCGGATGACGTCGAGGTCGCGCACCGTGTTCGTCGTGGTCATGTACGGCAGCATCTCGGCGCTGCGCTCGTAGCAGCCGTCGGCGTACTCGCGGGCCAGCTTGATCTGGGCGAGCTTGTCCGCCTCGGAGTCGGGCACCGGGTCGGCCTTGGGCGCCTTGACGAACTCCTGCGGGTCCACGCACGAGATGGGCGCGGAGTGGCCGACGCCGCGCGGGTCGAAGCCCACGAAGTCGTAGGCCTTGGCCACGTTGGCCCACACGGGGGCCTTGGTGGTGACGCGGCGCGGGAAACGCAGGCCGGAGCCTCCGGGGCCGCCCGGGTTGTAGACGAGGGCGCCCTGGCGCTCCGCCTTGCTCCCGGTGTTGCCGATGCGGTCGACGGCGAGCTTGATCTGCTTGCCGTTGGGCCGGGCGTAGTCGAGCGGCACGCTGACGTAGCCGCACTGGATGGGCTTCTCGATGCCCCAGTCCGCCGGGCAGTCCTGCCAAGCGATGCCCGCCTTGGCGGCGCGCTCGGCGGCGATCGCGGCGCCGCGCTGCTCACGGTCCTGCCCGCTGCCGCTGGTCGCGCCCGCGGAGGGCGCCGCCACGGCACCGGCGATCAGGGTCGCAGCGACCAGCGCACCGGCCGAACCGAGCACCGTCGTCCGCCTGTTCGGTCGTATCTCCCTCAAGTGAGGCTCTCCCCCTACCTAGAGTCGACAGATAGGGGGGATCCTTGCTCCTGTGGGGCACCTGAGAACAGGTTTCGTTGACCTTCTTTGCCAATCCGATAACCGGGACGGGTGCACCGCAGAGCGGATGCCGGGTGGGTCAGCCGAGCTCGGCGAGGGCCGCGTCGAGCACCCGGCGCAGGCGCAGCCCGTCCGGCGCCAGGGCGGTGACGAGCACCGCGGGCCCGGCGAGCGGCACCAGGGAGGCGGTCTCGCCGAGCAGCCGCGCCTCGGGCGGGTGCTCGGCGAAGGAAGGCCGTACGACGAGGAGTTGCCCGAGGGCGCGGTGCCCCGCCAGCACGGCGGGCCCGTCCCAGCCCGCCGGCGCCCCGGGGCCGCACGCCACCTCCTGGTCGAGGACGAGCCGGGCGCCGACCCGCAGGACCAGACGGCCGGAGAGCCGCCCGGGTTCCTCGCCGACGCGGCCCAGCACCTGCTCCTCGCGCAGCACGAGGGTGGCCGTGGGAGCGACGTCGACGCGGGTGGTGACGCGCAGGTCGCTGCCGCGGGCGGAGATGAGGGGCTCGGGCAGCCAGCCGAGCCGCGCCCCGTCACCGACCCGGATGCGCAGGTCGTAGCGGGCGTCGCCGCCGGCCTGGCCGGGCAGGGCGATGGTGGCCGCGGCGGAGGTCAGGCGCAGCCGTGCGCCTTCCTCCACGTCGGCCCGGACGGCGAACCGGTCGCCGCCGAGCGGCCCGCTCATGGCCCCGACGAGCACGACCCGGGCCTCGTCGGCGTCCCCGCGGGTGCGGCGCAGCGCGAGGGGTCCGTCGCTCTCCAGCACGGGCAGGCAGGTTCCGCCCCGCCCGTCGGTCCGGGCCACGAGCCGGGCGGTGGCGCGGACCCCGGAGGAGGTGGCGGCGGGGGCCGCGCGCCCGGCCGGGGGCGCCGGGGGGAGCGTGCGGGGCGCGGCGGACGCGGGCCCGGTCACGCGGTCCACGCGGCCAGCCGGCCCCGTACCCACGCGGCGACGTCGCGCACGCCGCTCCCGGCGCGCAGCGACTGGAGGACGACGGGCAGTTCGGCACGCTGTGCCTTCGCGTCGGCTGCCATGCGGGCGAGGTCGGAGCCGACGTAGGGGGCGAGGTCGGTCTTGTTGACGACCAGCAGGTCGGCCGTGGTCACGCCCGGGCCGCCCTTGCGCGGGATGTCGTCGCCGCCCGCCACGTCGATGACGAAGACCTGCGCGTCCACCAGCCCCTTGGAGAAGGTGGCGGTGAGGTTGTCGCCGCCGGACTCCACCAGCACCAGGTCCAGGGGCCCGACGGCGTCCTCCAGGTCCTCGACGGCCTCCAGGTTGGCGGAGATGTCGTCGCGGATCGCGGTGTGCGGACAGGCCCCGGTCTCCACGGCGGCGATCCGCTCCGGCGGCAGCACGGCCTCCCGCAGCAGGAACTCGGCGTCCTCGCGGGTGTAGATGTCGTTGGTGACGACGGCGAGCGCGAACTCGTCGCGCAGCTCCCGGCAGAGGGCGGCGACGGTGGCGGTCTTCCCGGAGCCCACGGGTCCGCCGAGCCCGATGCGCAGGGCGCGGCGACGCCCGTCGGGACGGCGGGCGTCGGCGCCGACCGCCGCCGGGGCGTGGGGGTCGGAATGGTCGAGGTGCATGGGAACTCCCGGGTTCTCTGGGGCCTTCTGGGGGGTGGGCTTCGAGGGCGCACCGGTCGGGGCGGTGGTTCCGCGGGCCTGCGCGGGACGGCGCGACGGCGGGGCGGTGGGCCGCCCGCGGGCTCGCGGGGGGGAACGGCGGGGAGGGACGGTCAGGAGGCGAACAGCCGTGTCGGCCGGGCGGCGTGCGCCTCCGCGCCGATCTCCAGCAGGGGCGCGGAGGCCGCCGGGAGCGCCTCCACTCCCTCGGTCAGGGCGGTGCGGGCCGCGGCCACCGCCCGGTCGGTCACCCGGTCCACCTCGCCGGCCGTCCGCGCGAGGACGCCGGTCGCGTCGAACGGGTCCAGGCTGAGCAGCCTCACCACGGCCGTCGCGGGGCCGCTGACGCTCTCGTAGGCCGCGCAGTACGCGGCGTCCCGCGCGTCCAGGCCCGCCGCCCGGGCGGTCACGCCGAGCACCACCGGCTGGTGGGCGCCCTTGGGGAACGTCCGCGCCAGCGCGTCGAGTCCGGCGTCGGGCCAGGCGGACCGGGCGGCGCGCAGCAGTTGGCGCCCCAGCCTGCGGGCGGTGCCGCGCAGGGCCGGTGACGGGGTCCGCGCGTCGGCGGCCTCGTCGAGCGCCACGGGGTCCGCGCCGAGCGCGGCCGCCGCGGCGAGCGCCGCCGCCACCAGCCCCGCGGTGTGCAGCCGTCCCCGGCAGAAGTCCTCGAGGTCCGCGGACCCGGTGATGCGTCCCGCCCGGACGGCCGCCTCGGCACCGCCGGAGTGCGCGTGCCCTCCGGCGGGGAACCGGCCGTCGGCGAGGACCAGAAGTGCCGCCTTGGTCATGCTCGTTCGCTCCCGCCCACTCGTACGATCCGTTGACTGCCGGCTGCTCAGAAGAGGAAGTACCGCTGGGCCATCGGCAGCTCGGCGGCCGGGGTGACCTCCACGAGGTCGCCGTCGATGCGCACCGCGAAGCTGTCGGGGTCCACCTCGACCCGGGGCCGGGCGTCGTTCTCGCGCAGGTCGGCCTTGGTCACCCCGCGGGTCGACTCGATGGCCACGAACCGCTTCCCGAGCCCGAGCCGCTCCGGCAGCCCGTCCTCGATCGCCAGCGGGGCCACGAAGTTGAACGAATTGGCCGCCGGGGCCCGGCCGATCGCCCCGTACATCGGGCGGGGCAGCACCGGCTGCGGGGTCGGGATGGAGGCGTTGGCGTCGCCCATCTGCGCGTACGCGATCTGGCCGCCCTTGAGGACGAGGTGGGGCTTGACGCCGAAGAACGCCGGTTCCCACAGCACGAGGTCGGCGAGCTTGCCGGTCTCCACCGAGCCGATCTCCCGCGCGAGGCCCTGGGCGAGCGCCGGGTTGATCGTGTACTTGGCGACGTAGCGCCGTACGCGGTGGTTGTCCGCGCGCCCGTCGCCCGGCAGGGCGCCCCGGCGCCGCTTCATCACGTGCGCGGTCTGCCAGGTCCGCAAGACGACCTCGCCGACCCGGCCCATGGCCTGGGAGTCGGAGGAGACGATCGAGATGGCGCCCAGGTCGTGCAGGACGTCCTCGGCGCCGATCGTGGACGGCCGGATCCGGGACTCGGCGAAGGCCAGGTCCTCGGGCACCGCCGGGTTGAGGTGGTGGCACACCATCAGCATGTCGAGGTGTTCCTCGGCGGTGTTGACGGTGAACGGCCGCGTCGGGTTCGTCGAACTGGGCAGCACGTTCGGCTCGGAGACGACGGTCATGATGTCGGGTGCGTGCCCGCCGCCCGCGCCCTCGGTGTGGTACGCGTGGATGCCGCGCCCGGCGATCGCGGCGAGCGTGTCGCCCACGAAACCGGCCTCGTTGAGGGTGTCGGTGTGGATCGCGACCTGGATGCCGGTGCGGTCGGCGACGGTCAGCGCGGCGTCGATGACGGCGGGGGTCGAGCCCCAGTCCTCGTGCAGCTTCAGCCCGAGGGCACCGCCCCGGACCTGGGACAGCATGGCCTCGTGCGAGACGGTGTTGCCCTTGCCGAGGAAGCCGATGTTGAGCGGGTACTGCTCCATCGCCTCCAGCATGCGGGCCAGGTGCCACGGCCCCGGGGTCACGGTGGTGGCCTTGGAGCCCTCGGCGGGCCCGGTGCCGCCGCCCACCAGGGTGGTGATGCCGGCCGCCAGCGCTTCGTCGGCGATCTGGGGGCAGATGAAGTGCACGTGCGCGTCGATCGCGCCCGCCGTCAGGATCCGCCCGTTGCCCGCGACGATCTCCGTCTCGGGGCCGATCACCAGGTCCGGGTGGACCCCGTCCATGGTGTCGGGGTTGCCCGCCTTGCCGATGCCGGTGATGCGGCCGTCGCGTATGCCGACGTCGGCCTTGACGATGCCCCAGTGGTCGACGATCACCGCGCCGGTGACGACGGTGTCGGGAGTGCCCTCGGCGCGCGTGGCGCGCGACTGGCCCATGGACTCGCGGATGACCTTGCCGCCGCCGAACACGGCCTCGTCCCCGGCGAGCCCGGGGCCGCCCGAGCGGTCCTCCTCGATCTCCACGAGCAGGTCGGTGTCGGCGAGGCGGATCCGGTCGCCGGTGGTCGGCCCGAACAGGTCGGCGTAGGCGGCGCGGGAGATCTCAGGCATCGAGGGCACCTCCGGTCTCCCCGCGCAGTCCGGGCACGACGCGGGCACCGGCGAGGGGGACGAGTTCGACGTCGACGGGCAGGCCCGGCTCGAAGCGCACGGAGGTGCCCGCGGCGACGTTCAGCCGCTTGCCGCGGGCGGCGGCGCGGTCGAACTCCAGGCCCGGGTTGGCCTCCGCGAAGTGGTAGTGGGAGCCGACCTGCACGGGGCGGTCGGCGGCGTTGAGGACGGTCAGCCGGGTGACCTCACGGCCCGCGTTGTACACGATCGGGCCGTCCCCGAACAGGACTTCGCCGGGAATCACGGGTGCCCCCTCAGACGATCGGGTCGTGGACGGTGACGAGCTTGGTGCCGTCCGGGAAGGTCGCCTCGACCTGCACGTCGGGGATCATCTCGGGCACGCCCTCCATGACGTCGTCCCGGCTGAGCAGCGTGCGCCCCGAGGCCATCAGCTCCGCGACGCTGCGCCCGTCACGGGCGCCCTCGAGGAGGTGCGAGGTGATGAGGGCCACGGCCTCCGGGTGGTTCAGCCTGAGTCCCCGGGCCCGGCGCTTCTCGGCGACGTCGGCCGCCACGTGGATGAGCAGCCTCTCCTGCTCGTGCGGGGTCAGTTGCACGTCCCACCTCACCTCCTCGCGGCGGGCCGTGCGGGGCCCGCCTGCCGCGGTCACCGGGAAAACGCCCTGGTGACGTGGAGGGGCAGGCTAGTTGGGACGCGTTTCCGGCGCGTTAACCGGCGGCGCCGGCGCGCGGGCCGCACCCGCTCACCGGCGCCCGCGGCCCGCGCTCCAGGACGCCGTCGGGAACGGGGCCCGGGACCGCGGCCGGGACCGCCGCGGCGTCCGGCGCCGACGTGCGGGCGCTCGCCGGGGCTAGCGGGGCTCCGGGCCCCGGTGTTCCGCCGCGATGCCGAAGCGGCCGCGTTCGCGGGGAGCGGACGCGGCCTCGTGGACGCGGGAGACGGCGCTGATCACCCGCTCGTCGTCCGGGGCGTCGAGGGCGTCGAGTCGCTCCAGGTCAGCGGCGGAGACCAGGGCGACGAGGGGCTTGCCGTGCCGCGTCACGACGACGCGCTCACCGCCGTAGACCACGCGGTTGATCAGCTCGGCGAGTTCAGCCCTGGCTTGCGTCACCGGAATCTCGTAGGCCATGCTCCCCACATTACGTCATGTACGTCCTGTACATTTTTTACAGCGGCAGTCCTGCCCAGGGAGGCGTGAGCCATGACCCGACCGACCGCCCGTCATGTCCTGCCGGAGTTCACCGAGCGCACGAGCTCCGGTCACCGGTCGACGGACCCGTACTCCAAGCTGCTGGAGGAGCGGATCGTGTTCCTCGGCACCCCGGTGGACGACACGTCCGCCAACGACGTGATGGCCCAGCTCCTGCACCTCGAGCACCAGGACCCCGACCGGGAGATCTCGCTGTACATCAACTCCCCCGGCGGCTCCTTCACCGCAATGGCGGCCGTCCACGACACGATGGACTACGTCGGCTGCGACGTGGAGACCATCTGCCTGGGCCAGGCCGGCACGGTCGCGGCGGTACTGCTCGCGGCGGGCACGCCGGGCAGGCGGCTCGTGCTGCCGGGGGCCCGCGTGGTGCTGCACCAGCCGGCACTGCCCGAGCCGGTGGAAGGACAGGCCAGTGATCTCGCCGTCCAGGCCGAGGAGCTGTCCAGGACGCGGGCCCGCCTGGAGGAGATGCTCGCCCGGCACACCGGCCGCCCACGCGAACAGGTGGGCGAGGACCTGGAGCGGCACCGGTTCCTGGACGCCCGGGCGGCGGTGGAGTACGGCCTCGCGGACGGGATCGTCCCCGCCCGCCGGGCCGGCCGGCCCCCGCTCGCCGGGAAGTGAGGCGGCCGATGCTGCCTCCCGAGCTGCCGCCGCTGCCCGCGCTGACGCGCGCCGAGGCCGAGCTGATCGACCGTTACCTGGAGGTGGTCGACCTCCTCGGCCGGATCAACCCCGCCCACGACGGGGACACCTACCGCGGACTGCGCGCCGCCCAGGCCCTGGTCGGCCGGGCGACCGCGCTGCGGGACGCGCTGGTCCTGATGCACCAGCGGGGCGAGAGCGAACTGCACGCGCCGACGCTCGCGCGGGCCCTGCGCGTGCTGGACGGCGAGCGCCGCACGGCACGGGTCACCGTCCCGCCGCCCGCCGAGAGTTGAGCCACGCCGGCGCGGCGCGCGGCGGGCCCCGGACGGACCAAACGGGGTACCGCCGTTCGATGTAGACGCGACTGCCGTTACTGGCGGGTTCGGGTTGCGCATCCGGCGTGGACAGGACGTGGAATCGGGTGTTCCCTGCCTGGTCCGGGGGCATTTCCGGGGGTGGACGGCTGACCGGACATCAGCCCGGCCACTCGAACGGGTGAGTGGTGAGTAACAACACAAATCCCAGGTTCCGTTGGGATTTTCGGACATGTGTGAGCCAAGATCCCTGTCTGACGACAAGACCCCGCCGAAGCGGCGGGGCGATCCGGGCGGACGCCGAGTCCTGCCGCCGCCCGGGTGACCGGTCGACAGGAGTGGATCGGCAGGAGTGGAGGACCCAAGCACGACGGGTCGCCGGACCGAGGTCTCCGCACGGAGGCACCGGACCGAGCAGCCCTTGGGGTGAAGCCGCGTCAGCGGCCGGGCAACTTCGCCAGCCCGAATCCGACAGGTCATCCTTCACAGGCGGCTGACGAAGGGTTGCGCATGACTGCGCTCAATCGTGTCCCGTCGCTCATGGCCAGGGCCGGTACGGCCTCGGCCTTCGCCATCGCCGCCGTCGGCGGCTCGATCGTGGTCCCGGGCGTCGCCACCGACGCCGCGGCCGCGACACCGGCGACGAAGGCATTGCAGGTCGCGGCGTCCAAGAAGGGCTCGCCCTACCGGTACGGCGCCACCGGGCCGCGCCGGTTCGACTGCTCCGGACTGACGCTGTACTCGTTCAAGAAGGCGGGCAAGAAGCTGCCCCGCACGGCGGCCCAGCAGTACAACAAGACCAAGCACATCTCGTCGAAGAGCCGCAAGGCCGGTGACCTGGTGTTCTTCCACTCGGGGTCGAGCGTCTACCACGTGGGCATCTACGCGGGTAAAGGCAAGATATGGCACGCCCCGAAGACCGGGGACGTCGTCCGGCTGCAGAAGATCTGGACGAAGAGCGTCTGGTACGGCCGGGTGAAGTGACGCTCCCGGAGCGGCCGCGGCGCCCCTGACACGCCGCCGGCCGCTCCGGAACCTTCCCGGACCTCCTGGACCTCAGGGGCGGCGCAGGGGGCGTCCCTCGGGGCCCAGGGAGTCCCGGGGGGTCCTGCAGCGCCCAGGGGCCGCGCGTGGCGCCGCGCACGCCCCGCAGGCCCGTACGGGCCCGTCCGCGCCGGGAGGGCCCCTCCGGACGCCCGGGGCCCTGTCCGCGCCCTCGGGCAGGGCCGCTCCGGGGCCCCGAGGCCCTGTCCGCACCCCGGCTCCCACTCGCCCCCGCCGCGCCCCCTCAGGGTTCCTGACGCCGGAGTCCGCCCCCGCCGCCCACCGGCGGCCACGCCTCCTGCTGCCCCGCCGTCGGCACCGGCTCCGCCGGGAGCGTCCAGGGCAGCTCGATGGCGACCGTCTTGCCGCCCTCCCGGGTGGGCCGCACCCGCAGCCGCCCGCCGTACTCGGCGGTCAGCCAGCGAATGATCACCATGCCACGGCCGTTGTCCTGCTGGACGGCGGCCGGCAGTCGTCTGGGGAACCGCGGATGGCTGTCGGTGACGCCGACGCTCAGCCGCTCGTCGTGGCGCAGGGCCAGGTCCAGGGTGAAGGTGGGTGACTGGCCGAGGGTGTGCTGCACCGCGTTGGTGGCCAGTTCGGAAACGATGAGACGGACGGTGTCGACCAGGTCCGCGTCCGTCGGCAGGCCCCACTCCGCCAGGACGCCGCTCGCGAAGGCGCGCGCGGTGGAGACCGAGGCGGGATCGCTCGGCAGAGTGACGGATGCTTCCAGCTGGTCTGCCATGGCGACGTCGTCCCTTTCTCACGGGACCGCGGCCCGACACGGGGCGGAAGGTTCGAGTACGGTCCCGGACTGGTGCTTCGTCGCCAGACTGCCATTGCCGCGCGGGTCCCGGACGGCGATCCACCAAGATATGCATATATCTGTCGCTCGAAGCGGTGAACTCTGCCACGGCAGAGCGTTTTCGGGCGGCTCGGCAGGAGTAAGGAGCGGCTCCATGCAGCACGGTCCCGCGGTGCGCCGCCGGAAACTGGGCGCGGAACTGCGGGCGTTGCGCGCCCGCACGGGGCTCACCAGCGGTGAGGCGGCCCGGCTGGTCGGCTGGCACCAGTCCAAGGTGAGCAGGATCGAGACGGGCACGAGCGGCGCGAAACCGGCCGACGTGCGGTTACTCCTCGACGCCTACGGCGTGGACGACCCCCAACTGCGCGAGATGATGCTGCTGTTGGCGGGCTCCGACGACGGCGCCGGGCGGGACCACTGGTGGCACGCCTACCGGGGGGTGCTGCCGCCGGCCTACCGCGACTTCATCAGCCTGGAGTCGCAGGCCACCGCGATGCGGACGCTGGAGACGACCGTGGTCCCGGGGCTGCTGCAGACGGCCGAGTACGCCCGTGCGGTGACCCGGGCGGCCGTGGAGGGGGTGGACGAGGACCGGCTGGACACGCTGGTGGAGGTGCGGCTGGCCCGGCAGGACGTGCTGCGCGCGGATCCGCCGCTGGTGCTGAGCGCGGTCCTGGACGAGGCGGTGCTGCGCCGGGAGGTGGGCGGCCCGGAGGTGATGGCGCGTCAGCTCCGACGGCTCGTGGAGGCCGGGCGACTGCCCCAAGTGCGGCTGCAGGTGCTGCCGTTCGCGGCCGGGGCGCACATCGGTGTCACGGGGCCTTTCGTCATCTTCTCCTTTTCGAACACTTCAGATCTGGACGTCGTTGTTCTCGACCATTTGACGAGTAGCCTCCATCTCGAACGGAAAGAAGACCTTGAGGCCTATACCGAGGCCTTCAACGCCCTTCGCATCCATGCCCTTTCACCCGAGGAATCGCTGGAATACATCGCCGCGACAGGTGACGGCGCGTAAGGAGGCACCATGACCGCACTGCCTCGGAACGTACCTTCCTCCACCACCCTGACCGGGGTGCGGTGGCTGCGCAGCAGCCGCAGCACCGGAGCCAACAACTGCGTCGAGACAGCCCGGCTGGCCGCGGGGCCGTACGCCGGACTGCTCGCCGTGCGCGACTCCAAGGACCCGGCCGGGCCCGCGCTGCTCTTCTCCCCCGAGAGCTGGGCGGGCTTCACGGCCGCGTTCCGCTGACCCCCCGCATCGGACGGACCACGGCCGTGTCACGCCGACTCATGGTCGTGTTTCGCCGATCACCCGTACGGCGCCGTCGATCTGGGCCTCCGTGAGGTCCGCACGGGCGGTCAGCCTGAGCCGGGAGATGCCGTCGGGCACGGAAGGAGGACGGAAGCACCCCACGGCCAGGCCCGCCGTACGGCAGTCCGCCGCCCACTGGACGGCCTGCCCCGGGGAGGGGGCCCGCACGGAGACGACCGCGGCGTCCGGACGCACCGCGTCCAGGCCCGCGGCCGTCAGCCCGGCGTGCAGGGCGCCCGCCACCGCGCGGGCGCGTGCCGCCCGCTCCGGCTCGCGGCGCAGCAGCCGCAGCGCCGCCAGGGCCGCGCCCGCCGCCGCGGGGGCGAGTCCGGTGTCGAAGATGAACGTCCGGGCCGCGTTGACCAGGTGGTCGATCACCCGCGCGGGCCCGAGCACCGCGCCGCCCTGGCTGCCCAGGGACTTGGACAGCGTCACCGTGGCCACCACGTCCTCGGCGCCCGCCAGCCCGGCCGCGTGCGGCGCGCCCCGGCCGCCCTCGCCCAGCACCCCGAGCCCGTGCGCGTCGTCCACCACGAGACCGGCGCCGTGCTCCCGGCAGGCCGCCGCGAGGGCGTCGAGCGGCGCCGCGTCGCCGTCCACGGAGAACACGCTGTCGGACACGACGACCGCCGCGCCCCGGTGCGTGCCCAGGGCCTTGCCCACCGCCTCCGGGTCCGCGTGCCCGACCACCTGGGTGGTCCCGCGGGCCAGCCGGCAGCCGTCGATGAGCGAGGCGTGGTTGCCCGCGTCGGACACGATCAGGGAACCGTGCGGGGCGAGCGCGGTGACCGCGGCCAGGTTGGCCGCGTACCCGGAGGAGAACACCAGCGCCGCCTCGAAGCCGCAGAACGCGGCCAGTTCCCGCTCCAGCTCGGTGTGCAGCTCGGTCGTGCCGGTCACCAGGCGCGAGCCGGTCGCGCCGCCGCCCCAGGTGCGGGCCGCCGCCGCGGCGCCCTCGACGACCTCGGGGTGGTGGGCCAGGCCCAGGTAGTCGTTGCCCGCCAGGTCCAGCAGCGGCGAGTCGGCGGGGCGCGGCCGCAGGGTCCGTACGAGTCCGGCGCGGCGGCGCTGCTCCGCCTGCGCGTCGATCCAGCCGAACGCCATGGCCCCTCCGGTGCTTTTGTAGGTAGCGGACAGACACTAGCGGTACGACCGGCCACACACGGTGTGGCGATACCCACACGTCGATCCGGGTGTGTTGTGCGATCCCTACCTTGGCCCGGAGCGGGTGATTAGGACAGGATCGGCTCTTATGGACCTGCTGAACACGCTGGTGGACAAGGGGCTTCGGCGCGAGCTGCCGACCCGCGAGGAGGCGCTGGCCGTACTGGCCACGTCCGACGACGACCTGCTCGACGTGGTGGCCGCGGCCGGAAAGGTGCGCCGCCACTGGTTCGGACGGCGGGTGAAACTCAACTACCTGGTCAACCTCAAGTCGGGCCTGTGCCCCGAGGACTGCTCCTACTGCTCCCAGCGGCTCGGCTCGAAGGCCGACATCCTCAAGTACACCTGGCTCAAGCCCGACGAGGCGTCCCAGGCGGCGGCCGCCGGACTGGCGGGAGGTGCCAAGCGGGTGTGCCTGGTGGCGTCCGGGCGCGGCCCGACCGACCGGGACGTGGACCGGGTCTCGCAGACCATCCGGGCCATCAAGGAGCAGAACGAGGGCGTCGAGGTGTGCGCCTGTCTCGGGCTGCTCTCCGACGGCCAGGCCGAACGGCTGCGCGAGGCGGGCGCGGACGCGTACAACCACAACCTGAACACCTCCGAGAGCACCTACGGCGACATCACGACCACGCACTCGTACGCCGACCGGGTGGACACGGTGCAGAAGGCGCACGCGGCCGGCCTGTCGGCCTGCTCGGGGCTGATCGCCGGCATGGGCGAGAGCGACGAGGACCTGGTCGACGTGGTGTTCTCGCTGCGCGCGCTGGACCCGGACTCGGTGCCGGTCAACTTCCTCATCCCGTTCGAGGGCACCCCGCTGGCCAAGGAGTGGAACCTCACCCCGCAGCGCTGCCTGCGGATCCTGGCGATGGTCCGGTTCGTCTGCCCGGACGTGGAGGTGCGCATCGCGGGCGGCCGTGAGGTCCACCTGCGCACGATGCAGCCGCTCGCGCTGAACCTGGCGAACTCCATCTTCCTCGGCGACTACCTCACCAGTGAGGGCCAGGCCGGCAAGGCGGACCTGGACATGATCGCCGACGCCGGCTTCGAGGTGGAGGGCGCCGACCAGGTGACGCTGCCGCAGCACCGGGCGGACGTCGCCGGCGGGTGCGGCTCGCACGCCGCGGCCGGGTGCGGCTCCGGCGCCGAGGCGGGCTGCGGCTCCCACGAGGGCGGCGGCTGCGGCTCGCACGCCGAGGCGGGCGGCGGTGTCTGCGGTACGGCCGCGGCCGCGCCGGTGCCCTCGGCCGCCGAGCCGCGCACCGACCTGGTCGCCGTCCGCCGCCGGGGCGCCGGGACGGACCTCGCGCCCAATGCCTGAGCTGGACGTCCCCGGGCTGCTGGACCTCGACCGGCGGCACGTGTGGCACCCCTACGGTCCGATGCCGGGCAGGGCGGAGCCGCTCGTCGTGGAGTCGGCGAGCGGGGTCCGGCTGCGTCTGGCGGACGGCTCCGGGGAGCTGGTCGACGGCATGTCGTCCTGGTGGTCGGCGATCCACGGCTACAACCACCCGGTGCTCAACGAGGCCGCCCGCGACCAGCTGGGCCGGATGAGCCACGTCATGTTCGGCGGGCTCACCCACGAGCCCGCCGTCCGCCTGGCGAAGCTCCTGGTCGACATCACCCCCGACGGGCTGGAGCACGTCTTCCTCGCCGACTCCGGGTCGGTGTCGGTCGAGGTCGCGGTCAAGATGTGCCTGCAGTACTGGCGTTCCCTCGGCCGTCCCGGCAAGCAGCGGCTGCTGACCTGGCGGGGCGGCTACCACGGGGACACCTGGCAGCCCATGTCGGTGTGCGACCCCGAGGGCGGGATGCACGAGCTGTGGGCCGGGGTGCTGCCGCGCCAGCTCTTCGCGGACCCGCCCCCGGCCGCGTACGAGGAGTCGTACGCGGACCACCTGCGGTCGATGGTCGAGCGGCACGCCGACGAACTGGCCGCGGTGATCGTCGAGCCGGTGGTGCAGGGCGCGGGCGGGATGCGCTTCCACTCCCCCGCGTACCTGCGGGTGCTGCGCGAGGCGTGCGACGCGCACGACGTGCTGCTGGTGTTCGACGAGATCGCCACCGGCTTCGGCCGCACCGGTGCGCTGTTCGCGGCGGACCACGCGGCGGTGACCCCGGACGTGATGTGCGTGGGCAAGGCGCTGACCGGCGGCTACCTGACGATGGCGGCCGCGCTGTGCACCGCGCGCGTGGCCGACGGGATCTCCCGCGGTGAGGTGCCGGTGCTGGCGCACGGGCCGACGTTCATGGGCAACCCGCTGGCGGCCTCCGTGGCCTGCGCCTCGATCGGGCTGCTGCTCGGCCAGGACTGGCGGGCCGAGGTGAAGCGGATCGAAGCCGGGCTGGTCGAGGGGCTGGCGCCGGCCGCGGAGCTACCCGGGGTGCGGGACGTGCGCGTCCTGGGCGCGATCGGGGTGGTCCAGCTCGACCACCCGGTCGACATGGCGGCGGCCACCCGGGCCGCCGTGGCCGAGGGCGTGTGGCTGCGGCCGTTCCGCGACCTGGTCTACACGATGCCGCCGTACGTCACCGGGGACGAGGACGTGGCACGGATCGCGCGCGCGGTGTGCGCCGCGGCGCGGGAGGGATGAACATGCCGATCCTGGTGATCACGGGTACCGGCACGGAGGTCGGCAAGACGGTCACGACGGCGGCGGTCGCCGCCGCCGCGCTCGCGGCCGGCCGGACCGTCGCGGTGCTGAAGGCCGCGCAGACCGGAGTGGGGCCCGACGAGCGCGGGGACGCCGACGAGGTCGCGCGGCTGGCGGGTCCGGTCACGGTGGCCGAGGTGGCCCGCTACCCCGAGCCGCTGGCCCCGGCGACGGCGGCCCGGCGGGCCGGGCGGGAGCCGGTGCGGCCGGCCGACGTGGCGGAGGCGGCGCAGAAGCTCGCCACCGAGCACGACCTGGTGCTGGTGGAGGGCGCGGGCGGCCTGCTCGTCCGGTTCGACGAGGCGGGCGGCACGCTGGCCGACGTGGCGGAGCTGCTGCGCGCGCCGGTGCTGCTGGTGGCGTCGGCGGGCCTGGGCACGCTGAACACCACCGAGCTGACGGCCCGTGAACTGCGGTCGCGCGGGCTGGAGTTGCTGGGGGTGGTGATCGGGAGCTGGCCGGGGGCACCCGACCTGGCGATGCGGTGCAACGTCACGGACCTGCCGGAGGTGTCCGGAGCACCGCTGCTGGGCGCGCTGCCCGAGGGCGCCGGGGCCCGGAACCCGGCCGACTTCCGCGCGACGGCGCCCGGTTGGGTGGCTCCGCGCCTGGACGGGACGTGGCACGCGGAGGCGTTCCGCGAGGCGGCGGACGCCTGAGCACCCGCTCTGCGGGCCGCTGCGCCGCTCGCACCTCCTCCGCTTCCGCCCGCTGCGGTGCGCGGGGGTGCGGGCGGCGCCCACGGGGGACAATCGACGTAACGGCTACCGGAGGAGGTCAGCCATGTCGTCGCGCTCCGTCACCCAGGACGCCGTCCACCACCCCCTCTTCGCCCGCTTCTACGCCCGTCTGAGCCTGAAGCTGGAGGCCGGCGTCGGCCCGCACCGGGCCGAGCTGCTGGACGGGCTCACGGGAAGGGTCATCGAGATCGGCGCGGGCAACGGGCTGAACTTCGCCCACTACCCGCCCGCGGTGTCCGAGGTCGTCGCCATCGAACCCGAGCGCACCCTGCGCCAGTTGGCCCGTACGGCGGCGCTGCGCGCGGAGGTGCCGGTGGACGTGGTGCCGGGCGCCGCGGAGGCGCTGCCGGTCAAGAGCGAGGCGTTCGACGCGGCCGTGCTGTCCCTGGTGCTGTGCAGCGTCCGGGACGTCGGACGGGCGCTCGGGGAGGTGCGGCGCGTGCTGCGGCCGGGCGGCGAGGTGCGGTTCTTCGAGCACGGCGCGGGCGGCGGGCGGGTGATGCGGCTGAGCCAGCGGGCGCTGGACCGCACGGTGTGGCCGCTGCTGTTCGGCGGCTGCCACCTGCACCGGGACCCGCTCGACGCGATCCGGACGGCGGGCTTCGCGCTGGGCCCGCACCGCGACCTGCTGGTACCGGACACGGGCCCGAGGACGCCCAGCTCGTTCTGCGTGCTCGGCAGGGCGTACCGGCCAGAGCCGGTCTGAGCCGGGGGCGGACTCGGTCGCGGGGAGGATGTCCCCGGTCGGGGCGGTCACATTAGGCTCGGCGCCAGTGCGTCGCCCTGTTCCCCGCGCGCGAGGAGGCCGCCTTGTCCACACCTGCTGCGGAGCACGCCCCCGGCCTGGCCCCGGCCGACGGGATCGCGGCCCGGGCCCGCGGTCTGACCAAGGCGTACGGCACGGGCGAGACGGCCGTGCTGGCGCTGGACTCGGTCGACGTGGACGTCGTGCGCGGCCGCTTCACCGCCGTGATGGGCCCCTCCGGGTCCGGCAAGTCCACCCTGATGCACTGCCTGGCGGGCCTGGACACCGTCTCGGCGGGGCGGGTCTGGCTCGGCGACACGGAGATCACGGGGCTGCGGGAGCGGGAGCTGACCCGGTTGCGGCGCGACCGGATCGGGTTCATGTTCCAGTCGTTCAACCTGATCCCCACGCTCAGCGCCGCCGAGAACATCACCTTGCCCATGGACATCGCCGGCCGCAGGCCGGACCCCGCGTGGCTGGACCAGGTGATCGACGCGCTCGGGCTGCGCGACCGGCTCCGCCACCGGCCCGCCCAGTTGTCCGGCGGCCAGCAGCAGCGGGTGGCCTGCGCCCGGGCGCTGCTCTCCCGGCCCGAGCTGATCTTCGCGGACGAGCCGACGGGCAACCTGGACTCGCGGGCGGGCCTGGAGGTGCTCGGGTTCCTGCGGCGGGCGGTGGACGAGCTGGGGCAGACGGTCGTCATGGTGACCCACGACCCCGGTGCGGCGGCCCACTCGGACCTGGTGCTGTTCCTCGCGGACGGCCGGATCGTGGACGAGATGGCGCGGCCCACGGCGGAGGCGGTGCTGGAGCGGATGAAACGGTTCGACGTGATCCGCGCGGCGGTCGACGAGACGGGGCGCGGGGCGGACGGGACCGGTCGCGACCCCGGCGACGGGGGCGGCGCCGGCGGGGAACGGCGGGGCTGAGCCGGTGCTCAGGGCGACACTGAGGAGCTTCCTCGCGCACAAGGGCCGTCTGCTGCTGTCGGCCCTGGCCGTGGTGCTGTCCGTCGCGTTCGTCGCGGGCAGTCTGATCTTCTCCGACACGGTCTCGCGCACCTTCGACCGGCTCTTCGCGTCGACCGCGGCGGACGTGACCGTGGCGCCGAAGGACGACCTGGGCTCCCGGGTCGCGACCGGCGCGGTGCAGACCGTGCCCGCCGCGCTGGCCGACCGGCTGGCCCGGGTCCCGGGCGCCGCCTCCGCCCACGCGGACGTCCGCGCGAACAACGTGACGGTGGTGGACGGCCGGCGCCGGTCGCTCGGCTCGACCACCGGCGCGCCCACCATCGCCACCGACTGGCACGTCACCGACCGCAGCCCGGTCGAGCTGACCTCCGGGCACGCCCCGCGCGGCGCCGGTGAGGCCCTGCTCGACGCGGACACCGCCGACCGCAAGCACGTGCGGATCGGCGACACGCTCACGGTGATGGCCCAGCCCGGGTCGCTGCGGGTCCGGATCGTCGGCATCGCCACGTTCACCACGACCAATCCGGGCGCGTCCCTGGTCTACCTCGACCCGCGCGTGGCCGCCGCGGAGCTGCTGGGCTCCCCCGCGCGCGCCACGAGCATCTCGGTGCAGGCGGCACCCGGCGTGTCCGACGCCCTCCTCGCGCGGCGGGTCGAGGCCGCGGTGGGCCCCGGCGCGTACGACGTGAAGACCGCGGCCGAGCACGCCAAGTCCTCCGCGGAGCAACTGGGCACGTTCCTCGACGTCATCAAGTACGTGATGCTCGGTTTCGCCGGGGTCGCCGTCCTGGTCGGGATCTTCCTCATCGTCAACACCTTCTCGATGCTCGTCGCCCAGCGCACCCGTGAGCTGGGACTGCTGCGCGCCCTGGGCGCCGACCGCCGCCAGGTGCGCCGCTCGGTGCTCACCGAGGCGGTGCTGCTGGGGCTGGTCGGCTCGACGCTGGGCCTCGGGGCCGGGATCGGGCTCGCGGCCGGGCTGATCCGGCTGATGGGCGCGTTCGGCATGAACCTGAGGGCCGCCGACATGGTCGTCGGTTGGCCGACCCCGGTGGCGGCGTACGTCGTCGGCGTCGGCGTCACGTTCGTCGCCGCGTACCTCCCGGCCCGGCGCGCGGCCGGCGTCTCCCCGATGGCGGCGCTGGCGGACGCCGACGTGGCGGGCGTGGGGCGGCCGCTGCGGGTGCGCGCGGTGGCCGGCGCCGTCGTCGGGGCGCTGGGCGCGGCCGCGCTGGCCGGCTGTGCGGCGGCCTCGCGGACGGCGTCGGCGGCCTCGCTGCTGGGGCTCGGGGTGGTGCTCACGCTCGTCGCGACGGTGGTCGCCGGTCCGCTGCTGGTGCGGCCGGTGATCCGGGTGCTGGGCGGCGCGTTCCCGGCGCTGTTCGGCCCGGTGGGGCGGATGAGCCAGCGCAACGCCCTGCGCAACCCGCGCCGGACCGGGGCCACGGCGGCCGCGCTGATGGTGGGCCTGGCGCTGGTGGGCGGCATGTCGGTGGCGAGCGCGTCCATGTCGGCGTCGTTCGACCAGCAGATCGACCGCACGCTCGGCGCGGACTTCGTGGTGCAGAACGCCAACTTCACCCCGTTCTCCCGGGAGGTCACCGACCGGGTGCGCGGCACCGAGGGCGTCGGTCTCGTCGTTCGGCAGCGGTTCGCGCCGGTCGCGCTGCGGCTGCCGGACGGCCGTCGGGTGACGACGACCGCCTCCGGGTACGACCCGCGGGTCGACGACGTCGCCCACGTCACGTACGTCGGGGGCGGCTCGGCCGCGGCCCTCGCGGACGGCGGCATCGGCATGGACGCCGGCTTCGCGCGCGACCACCACGTGCGGCTCGGCAGCGTGCTCCCGGCGGAGTTCCCGGGCGGCCGGCGCGCCGCGCTGAGGGTCGGAGCGCTCACCGACCAGGACGCCGCCGAGGGCTTCGGCATGCAGGGCGGCGTCTTCCTGGGCCTGGCCACCGTGGAGCGGTACATCCCGGGCGGCCAGGACACGGCGCTGTACGTCAACGCCGCCGCCGGCACGGACGCGGACCGGCTGCGGCCGCGGCTGGAGCGGGCCCTGGACGCCTACCCGCAGGTGCAGGTGCGCGACCAGGCGGACTACAAGGAGCTCGTGCACGACCAGATCGCGGTGCTGCTCTACCTGGTCTACGCGCTGCTCGGGCTGGCCATCGTGATCGCGGTGCTCGGGGTGGTGAACACCCTCGCCCTGTCGGTGGTGGAGCGCACCCGCGAGATCGGCCTGCTGCGCGCCATCGGGCTGGCCCGGCGCCAGCTCCGGCGGATGATCCGGCTGGAGTCGGTGGTGATCGCGGTGTTCGGCGCGGTGCTGGGGCTCGCGCTGGGCCTGGTGTGGGGCGTGTGCACCCAGCGGGTGCTGGCCCTGCAGGGCATGAAGGCGCTGGCGGTGCCGTGGGGCACGATCGTCGCGGTGGTGGTCGGCTCGGCGGTGGTCGGGGTGGTGGCGGCCCTGCTCCCGGCGCTGCGGGCCTCGCGGATGAACGTGCTGGCGGCGATCGCGCACGAGTGACAGGGGCGGGGCGTCCGGATGCTGGAATTGCGGGTGTCGCCCCCTGGACCGTGATGGGATCCGTCCATGTCGGAACTGCGCATACGGGCCGCCGTGCCCGGTGATCTGGACGCCGTGCTCGCCTTCTGGAGGACCGCCGCGGAGGGCACGAGCATCAGTGACGACCGCGACGGCGTGGAGCGGCTGCTCGCCCGCGACCCGGAGGCGCTGCTGCTCGCGGAGAGCGCGGGTGACCTGGTCGGCACGGTGATCGCCGGGTTCGACGGCTGGCGCTGCCACCTGTACCGGCTCGCGGTGCACCCCGGGTCCCGGCGCCGGGGCGTCGGCTCGGCCCTGCTGGCGGCGGCCGAGGAGCGCTTCGTACGGCTCGGCGGGCGGCGCGGGGACGCGATGGTGCTGACCCGCAACGAGACCGCGCACCATGCCTGGCGCGCCGCGGGGTACACGGCGCAGGAGCAGTGGCGCCGGTGGGTCAAGCCGCTCACCTGACCGTTCCCCGGGCGGACGAGGCCCATCCCACCGGCTCCTTTGCTCATCCTTTACCATTGACGGGACACTCGGTCCCTCGATGAAAGGTTGTGAGCGTCCGCCCATGGGCGAGCCTCCCAGTCCGCGCCCTCGCGCGCCCCGCCCTGCCCCGTCCGACCATGGGACGGAGGTGACCCGATGACCGAAGTGCTCCTGCTGCTGGTGGCGGTCCTGCTGTCGCTGGCCTGCGGCGCCTTCGTGGCCGCCGAGTTCTCGCTGACCACGGTCGAGCGCAGCGAGCTGGAACGCGCGGTGGAACGCGGTGAGCGCGGCGCCGCCGGCGCCCTCAAGGCCGCGCGCAACCTCACCTTCCAGCTCTCCGGCGCGCAGCTCGGCATCACCGTCACCAACCTCGTGGTCGGCATGCTGTCCGAGCCCTCGATCGCCAAGCTGATCGCCGGTCCGCTGGAGTCGCTCGGCCTGTCGTCGTCCACGTCGAGTTCGGTCGCGCTCGTGCTGGGCACGGCCCTGTCGACGGTGTTCCTGATGGTCGTCGGCGAGCTGGTGCCCAAGAACTGGGCGATCTCCTCGCCGCTGGCGGTGGCCAAGCGGGTCGGCACCCCGCAGCGCTGGTTCAGCGCGGCCTTCCGCCCGTTCATCACCCACCTGAACAACACCGCCAACCGCTTCGTGCGGCGCCTGGGCATCGAGCCCGCCGAGGAGCTGGCCTCCGCGCGCGGACCCCAGGAGCTGGCCGCCCTCGCCCGGCACTCCGCCAAGGAGGGCGCCCTGGAGCCCGACACCGCCGAGCTGTTCGTGCGGACCCTGAACCTGGCCGACCTGACCGCGGAGAACGTGATGACCCCGCGCGTCCAGGTCATCGCCCTGGACGCCCAGGCGACCTGCGAGGACGTGGCCAACGCGACCCGCGCCACGGGCCTGTCCCGCTTCCCCGTCTACCGCGGCAGCCTCGACTCCGTCGTCGGCACCGCCCACGTCAAGGACGTGCTGGCCGTCCCCGCCTCCCGCCGCACCCGCGTGCCGGTCGCCGAGATCATGCGCGAACCGCTGCTGGTCCCCGAGTCGCTGACCGTCGACCGGCTCCTGGACCGGCTGTCCGGCAGGCGCACGATGGCCGTCGTCATCGACGAGTACGGCGGCACGGCGGGCGTGGCGACCCTGGAGGACATCGTCGAGGAGGTCGTCGGCGAGGTGCGCGACGAGCACGACCCGCACGAGACGCCCGACCTGGCCCCCGCGGGCACGGACGACACGGGCCACGCCCTGTTCTCCGCCGACGGGGCCGCCCGCATCGACCAGCTCGCGCGCGTGGGCCTGCGCGCCCCGGACGGGCCGTACGAGACCCTGGCCGGGCTCGTGGCCGCGGAGCTGGGCCGCATACCGGACGTGGGTGACACCGTCGAGGTCGGCGGCTGGCGCCTGGACGTGGTGGACGCGTCCGGCCGCCGGGCCGCGCGCGTGCTGCTGCACGCGCCGCTCGACGACCAGAGCGAGCAGGAGGTCGGGAAGTGACCGCGGTCCAGTTGCTGATCGGGCTGGCGACGCTGGTCGTCAACGCCTTCTTCGTCGGCGCGGAGTTCGCGCTGATCTCCGTGCGCCGCTCGCAGGTCGAACCGCACGCCGAGGCGGGCGACCGGCGCGCGCGCAGCGTGCTGTGGGGCCTGCAGCACGTCTCGGCGCTGATGGCCGCCGCGCAGCTCGGCATCACGCTGTGCACCCTGATCCTCGGCGTGGTCGCCGAGCCGGCGATCGCGCACCTGCTGGAGCCGGTGTTCCACGCGGTGGGCGTGCCGGCGGGCGCGGGCCACGCGGTGTCCTTCGTGATCGCGCTGACGCTGGCGACGTACCTGCACATGCTGCTCGGCGAGATGGTGCCGAAGAACGTCGCGCTCGCCGAGCCGGTGCGCAGCGCGCTGCTCCTGGGGCCGCCGCTGGTGGCCCTGTCCCGGGCGCTGCGGCCGGTGATCTTCGCGATCAACGCCTTCGCGAACGGGCTGCTGAAGCTGTTGCGGATCGAGACCAAGGACGAGGTCACGGCGACGTTCTCGGACGCCGAGCTGGCCCAGATCGTCAAGGACGCCGGTGAGGCGGGCCTGATCGACGAGGCCGCCCAGGAGCGCCTGCACGACGCGCTGGAGCTGGGCCGGCGCCCGGTGCGGGACGTCGTCCTGCCGCTGGAGCGGGTGGTGTACGCCCGGGTGGGCGTCACGCCGGAGGAGCTGGAGGGGCTGGCCGCCGCGTCGGGGTTCTCCCGCTTCCCGGTCGTGGACGAGGGGCGGCGCATCGTGGGCTACCTCCACGTCAAGGACGCGCTGGACGCCTCGCCGCGGGACGTGCCGTTCCGGCTGCGGGACATGCGGCCCATCGCGCGCGTGCGGGAGACGACGCCCCTGGACGACGTCCTCACCGCGATGCGCGGCAGCCGCACCCACCTGGCGGCCGTCCTCGGCTCGGACGGCCGCCTGGCCGGCCTGGTCACCATGGAGGACGTGCTGCAGGAGCTGTTCGGGCAGCGGGTGTAGCGCCGCGCAGGACACCGGGGTCGGCCCGCGGCCACCGCGTCGCACGGGCCGACCGACCGGCGGGTATGGAGCCGGGATACGATCGCTGACGCCATGCAGACGAACCCCCCTTCCCCGGCTCCCCCGTACTCCAGCCTGGTCGCGGTCGGCGACTCGTTCACGGAGGGCATGTCGGACCTGTTGCCCGACGGCACCTACCGCGGCTGGGCCGACCTGCTGGCCGGCCGGATGGCCGCGCAGGCGCCCGGCTTCCGCTACGCCAACCTCGCCGTGCGCGGCAAGCTCATCGGGCAGATCGTCCACGAGCAGGTGGACGTGGCGGCGGCCATGGGCGCCGACGTGATCACCCTGGTCGGCGGCCTGAACGACACCCTGCGCCCCAAGTGCGACATGGGCCGGGTCACGGGCCTGCTCACCGAGGCCGTGGAGCGCCTGGCGCCGCACTGCAAGCAGCTCGTGCTGATGCGCAGCCCGGGCCGGCAGGGGCCGGTCCTGGAGCGGTTCCGGCCGCGCATGGAGGAGCTGTTCGCCTGCGTCGACGACCTGGCCGCCCGGCACGGCGCCGTCGTCGTCGACCTGTACGGCGCGCCCTCGCTCGCCGACCCGCGGCTGTGGGACGTCGACCGGCTGCACCTGACGGCCGAGGGGCACCGCCGGGTCGCGGAGGCCGTCTGGCAGGCGCTCGGCTACGACCCCGAGGACACCGAGTGGCGCACGCCGCTCGCGGCCACCCCGCCGCCCCGCTGGGTGGCCCGCCGCATCGCCGACGCCCGCTTCGCCCGCGAGCACCTGCTGCCGTGGATAGGCCGCCGGCTGACCGGCCGCTCCTCGGGCGACGGCCGCCCCGCCAAGCGCCCCGACCTGCTGCCCTACGACCATTCCCGCACACCGGGCGGCGGAGCCGACGCCCCGTGACGGAGGTCTCGTAGGTTCCGCCGAACCCGGCCGTGGCGCTGGCCTGCACGAATCGCCAGTAGAATCCGTACACGTGACTTCTGCGCCCGCCAAGCCCCGCATCCCGAACGTCCTCGCCGGACGCTACGCCTCCGCCGAGCTCGCCACGCTCTGGTCGCCCGAGCACAAGGTCAAGCTGGAGCGCCGGCTCTGGCTCGCCGTGCTGCGTGCCCAGAAGGACCTCGGGATCGAGGTGCCGGACGCGGCGATCGCCGACTACGAGCGTGTCCTGGACACCGTCGACCTGGCCTCCGTCGCCGAGCGCGAGAAGGTCACCCGGCACGACGTGAAGGCGCGGATCGAGGAGTTCAACGACCTCGCCGGGCACGAGCAGGTCCACAAGGGCATGACCTCCCGCGACCTGACGGAGAACGTCGAGCAGCTGCAGATCCGGCTCTCCCTTGAGCTGGTCCGTGACCGCACCGTGGCCGTCCTCGCGCGGCTCGGCAAGCTGGCCGCCGAGTACGGCGAGCTGGTCATGGCCGGCCGCTCCCACAACGTGGCCGCCCAGGCCACCACCCTCGGCAAGCGTTTCGCGACCGCCGCCGACGAGCTGCTGGTGGCCTACGGCCGCGTCGAGGAGCTGCTCGGCCGTTACCCGCTGCGCGGCATCAAGGGCCCGGTCGGCACCGCCCAGGACATGCTGGACCTGCTCGGCGGGGACGCGGCGAAGCTGGCCGACCTGGAGCAGCGCATCGCCGACCACCTCGGCTTCGGGCAGGCGTTCACCTCGGTCGGCCAGGTCTACCCGCGCTCGCTGGACTACGAGGTCGTCACCGCCCTGGTGCAGCTGGCGGCGGCGCCGTCCTCGCTGGCGAAGACGATCCGCCTGATGGCGGGGCACGAGCTGGTCACCGAGGGCTTCAAGCCGGGCCAGGTCGGCTCGTCGGCGATGCCGCACAAGATGAACACCCGCTCCTGCGAGCGCGTCAACGGCCTCATGGTGATCCTGCGCGGCTACGCCTCCATGACCGGCGAGCTGGCGGGCGACCAGTGGAACGAGGGCGACGTGTCCTGCTCGGTGGTGCGCCGCGTCGCGCTGCCGGACGCGTTCTTCGCGCTGGACGGCCTGCTGGAGACGTTCCTGACCGTGCTCGACGAGTTCGGCGCCTTCCCGGCCGTGGTGGCCCGCGAGCTGGACCGCTACCTGCCGTTCCTGGCCACCACCAAGGTGCTGATGGCGTCGGTGCGCGCCGGGGTGGGCCGCGAGGAGGCGCACGAGGCGATCAAGGAGAACGCCGTGGCGTGCGCGCTGGCGATGCGCGAGCAGGGCGCCGAGCGCAACGAGCTGCTCGACCGGCTGGCCGCGGACGCGCGCATCCCGCTGGACCGGCGGGGGCTGGACGCGCTGATGGCCGACAAGCTGTCCTTCACGGGCGCGGCCGCCGACCAGGTCGGCACGGTCGTCGCGCGGATCGACGAGATCGTGAAGCAGCGTCCGGAGG
Organism: Streptomyces galbus; assembly: GCF_005280195.1. Lineage (GTDB taxonomy): Bacteria > Actinomycetota > Actinomycetes > Streptomycetales > Streptomycetaceae > Streptomyces > Streptomyces galbus. Next base: position 496,418 of record NZ_SZPR01000010.1, read on the forward strand.
CCGCGGGGTACTCGCCGGGGGCGATCCTCTGATCCACCCCGACCGCTGAACTGGAGGGACCCGTGCCCCGTTTCACCCCGGCGCAACTGGAGGCCGCCCGCGACCGGCTCGTCCCGGACGTCGTGGCACCGGACCTGCGCGTGCTGTTCTGCGGGATCAACCCGGGTCTGATGACCGCCGCGACGGGGCATCACTTCGCGCGGCCCGGCAACCGGTTCTGGCCGGTGCTGCACCTGTCGGGGTTCACACCGAGACTGCTCAAGCCGGCCGAGCAGCAGGAGCTGCTGTCGTACGGGCTCGGGATCACCAACGTGGTGGCCCGGGCCACGGCGCGGGCGGACGAGCTGACGGCTGAGGAATACCGCGAGGGCGGCCGGCTGCTCGCGGAGAAGACGGCCCGGCTCAGGCCCCGGTGGCTGGCGGTGGTGGGGGTGACCGCCTATCGCGCGGCGTTCGACGAACGCAAGGCCCAGGTCGGCCCGCAGGAGCGGACGATCGGCGACACGCGCGTGTGGGTGCTGCCCAACCCCAGCGGTCTGAACGCCCACTGGACGGCGGCGACGATGGCGGAGGAGTTCGCCCGGCTGCGGGTGGCGGCGGACGGCGCGGCGAGCGGGGCGGAGGCCGGCGCGCCGGGCGGCCCGGCGGACGGGGCGGCGCCGCCGGTCAGGGCAGCGGAACCTCGGTGACGACCAGCAGCAGCCGGATCTCGTCGGAGGGGTCGAGGTCGGCGACGCCCACGGCGGCCCACCGCCCGTCCGCGGAGGGCTCCCAGACGCAGGCGTGAGCGACCGCCGTGCTGAACCCGGCCCAGGGCTCCGGTATCTCCCCCTTCTCGGTGCGCAGGCGTATCCCCTGCAGACCGTGCTCGAACGGCTCCCCCCACCGCGCGGCCAGGCCGTCGACCAGGTGCTCGGACTCCGCACGGAACTCCTCGCCCCGCGCCGCCCGGACCGCGGGATCCGCGTCCCGCAGCCCCTGACTGACCCTTAACTCGGCCGTGAAGTGACCGGGTCCGCCGAAGCCGAGTTCCGCCCTGCCGTCCCGGTCGGGGAAGTCCCGGGACCGCAGCAGGTCGGCCACGGCGAGATACGTCTCGATGCCCATGCGCTCCAGTAAACCGGCCGCCACTGACAATTGGCGGGGCGTCAGCCCGCCCTCCGCGACCGCCCCCTGCTTCCCGGTCTCAGACGTCCCGGCGCCGCACGCTCCACCCGCCCGCCGCGAGCGCCGTCGCCGCCCACAGCGCGGTCACCGCGAGGCCCGTCCAGGGGCCCGGTCCGGCGTCGGTGCCCGTGTGCAGCACGGCCTGACCGGCCCGGTCCGGCAGGTAGTCCGCGACCGTGCCCGACAGGTCGCCGATCACGAAGGAGACGATCAGCAGGAACGGCACGAGGAAGCCGAGCGTGGCGACACCGCTGCGCAGCACGGCCGCCAGCCCCGCGGCCAGCAGGGCCATCAGCGTCAGGTAGACCCCGCAGCCGACGACGCCGCGCATCCCGTCCGCCCAGGTGAGCTGATCGGCCCGGGCGCCCAAGGCGGTTCGGCCGGCGAATGGCCCGTCTCCTGCGCCCGCTGTTCCGCGGGACGACGTACACCCGGCTGCTGCACCTGTGGCTGCCGATGTTCGTCGCCAGTGTGTGGATGTTCATCGATCCCTCCAGGCCGTGGGTGCCCGCCCTGGCGGCCGTGCCCGTGGGGCTGGTCCCGGCGGTGCGCACGGGCGAGGGCGTGCAGGCGCAGTGGCTGCTCGCACGCGGCGTACGCGCTCCTCGCGCTGCTCCCCCTGATCGTGCTCCACGGCGCCGTGGCGGGCCTCGGCGCGCTGGCCACGGCGACCGCCCACCGGCTGCTCGGACCCTCCGCCGCCGAACGGCTCGCCGCCCTGGAGGAGCGCACCGAGCGCCTGCTGGAACGCACGCGCATCGCGCGCGAGTTGCACGACTCCATCGGGCACGCGCTGACGGTCGCCGTGGTGCAGGCGGGGGCGGCACGGGCGGCGGGCGACCCGGATTTCACCGACCGGGCCCTGGAAGCCATCGAGGAGACCGGCCGCACGGCCCTGGAGGACCTGGAACGGGTGCTCGGCGTGCTGCGGGAGGGGGACCGCCCGGCGAGCAGCCGGCCCACGCTGGCGGACGCCGACCGGCTGCTGGAGTCGGCGCGGGCGTCCGGGGCGACGATCGACGCGCGCCGCGCTGCTCGGCGGCCGGGCGTCGACGGGGCCCGACGGGGGTGACTGGCGGGTGCGGGCGGAACTGCCGCTGGGGTGAGCCCGGCCGGCCGGGCCGCCCAGGGTGCGGAGGGACCCGGGAGCAGGGGGCGTCCGGGGGCCAAGGATGTCGGTGGGGTGATCTAGGGTGGCCGGATGGGTGTCACCGTGCTCCTCGTCGACGACGAGCCCCTGGTCCGCGCGGGGTTGCGGGCCGTGCTGGGGGCGCAGCCCGACATCGAGGTGGTCGGCGAGGCGGCCGACGGGGCGGCGGTGCTCCCCCTCGTGCGGCACCTGCGGCCCGACGTGGTCGCCATGGACGTCCGCATGCCCCTCCTTTCGTCGCGCCGGGCTGAGCCATGAGGATCTTCGACCGCGCGGCGGGGTTCGTGGTCGCCGCGGGCCCCCGCGCCGAGTACGATCCGCCCAACACGCGCACGAGCTGGGAGGACGGACGTTGGGGCGGCTGACCGGCGGGGATCCCTCGCTGTTGCGAAGGATCAATTCCGCGGTGGTGCTGCACGCGATGCGTGCCACGGACTGCGCGACGCTGACGGAGATCACCCGGGTGACCGGACTGTCCCGGCCGACGGTCGAGGGCGTCGTCGAGGACCTCATAGAGGCCGGGCTGGTCATGGAGAAGGCGGCCGAGGAGGGCGCGGCCCGGCGGCAGGGGCGGCCGGCGCGGCGGTTCCGGTTCCGCGCGGAGGCCGGTCACCTGCTGGGCCTGGAGATCGGGCCGCACCGCGTGGCGGCGCTGCTCTCCGCCCTGGACGGCCGCGTGATGGGCGCTCAGGCCAAGGACGTGGAGGAGACGGCGTCGGCCGACGAGCGGCTGGAGCGGCTGCGCACGGCGGTCGCCGAGCTGCTGCGCCGCGCCGGGGTGCCGCGCAGCTCCCTGCGGGCGGTCGGCGTGGCCACGCCCGGCATCGTCGAGGCGGACGGCACCGTACGGCTGAGCACGGCGCTGCCCGAGTGGACGGGGCTGCGGCTGGGCGAGCGGCTGAGCCGGTCCTTCAAGTGCCCGGTGCTGGTGGAGAACGACGCGAACGCGGCGGCGGTCGCCGAGCACTGGAAGGGCGCCGCGACGGAGTCCGACGACGTCGTGTTCGTGCTGGCGGGGCTGAGCCCCGGCGCCGGTTCGCTGATCGGCGGGCGGCTGCACCGCGGGTACGGCGGGGCGGCCGGGGAGATCGGCGCGCTGCACCTGCTGGGGCGCGGGGACACCCCCGAGACGCTGCTGTCCACGACGGACGAGCCGCTGCACCCGCTGGACGAGCAGGCCGTCGCGGCGGTGTTCGCGAAGGCGCGTGAGGGTGACCAGCGGGCCCGGGCCGCCGTGGAGCGGTTCATCCAGCGGCTCGTGCACGACGTGGCGGCGCTGGTGCTGGCGCTGGATCCCGAGCTGGTGGTGATCGGCGGCTGGGCTGCGGGGCTCGACGGGGCGCTGGAGCCGCTGCGGCGGGAGCTGGCGCGGTACTGTCTGCGGCCGCCGAAGGTGACGTTGTCCCTGCTGGGCGAGGCCGCGGTGGCCACGGGGGCGTTGCGGCTGGCGCTGGACCACGTGGAGGAGCAGTTGTTCGCGGTGGAGGGCACGGTGACCGCGAGGCGGTGACGGGGGCGTGGGCGCGGCAGGGCAGGCGTGGTCGGCGTTCACTGTGAAGGCCGGGTGGGACCGGCTCTGTGCGCGGTTCCCCGCGCCCCTGGGTGGGAATGGCCTGAGCCCGTTGCGAAGGCGCCGTGAGGCGTCCCTGTGCCCCGGGCTTGCCGGGGCACAGGGGCCTTTTCCGGTCGGTCAGGACGCCTGGCGTTCCGGGCCGTGGTAGATCTCCACGTCTCCCGTGGCGCCGAAGGTCAGGCGGCAGGTGTCGGCGCGGTACGTGGCGACGGCGAGCGCGGCGGTGCGGCCCTCGGCGACGAAGCGGGTGGTGACGACCAGGACCGGGGCGCCGGGCAGGCGGTCGAGTTCCTTGGCGTCGTCGGCGCGCGCCGAGCCCAGCTCCACCGAGCGGTCCTGGCCCTCCAGTTCGCGCCGCTGGAGTTCGCGCAGCACCGCCCGCGCGCGTGCGGCGCCGGACGGGGCGTCGATGGCGCTCAGCTCGGGCACCGAGGACTGCGGGACGTAGAGCAGTTCGGCCGCGACGGGCTGGCCGTGGGTCACGCGCGAGCGGCGCACGACGTGCACGGGCTCGTCCCGTCCGGTCTCCAGGGCCTCGGCGACCGCGGCGGGGGGCGGCGCGAGGTCGCAGTCCACGGGCTGCCAGCCGTCGTCGGCCGTGCCCGGCCACACCTGGCCGCCCGTGCCCACGGCGACCCCCATGCGCGGCGGCGCCACCGTCGTGCCGACCCCCCGTCGGCGCTGCAGGCGGCCCTCCAGCTCGAGTTGCTCCAGCGCCTGCCGGAGCGTGGCGCGGGCCACGCCGAAACGGGCCGCCAGCTCACGCTCGTTGGGCAGGATTTCCCCTACCGCGAACTCCGAGTCGAGTGCTTCGCTGAGCACGGTCTTGAGGTGCCAGTACTTTGGCTCCGGCACCGATTCCAGTTGCGTGGTCCCCACCCTGTCCTCCGCAATCGCCGTGTCCCGGCGGCGTTTTCGCGCCCTTGTTTATTAAAGGTTGTTGCACTTGTCTGCGACCATAGGGCGGCCCCCACCCTTGGTCAAGACCAATCCTGGAACCCTTGGGAAGCCCACAGGTCATGGGCCGGAAAGCGTTCACGGGGCGTTCGTACGGCAGCGTTCCCGTGACACGACGGCAAAGCCCCCGTCGTAGGACGGGGGCCGGGTGCCGCGGCGCGGGCGCTACGCGGGCAGGGCGCGCAGCTTGTCGGGGTTGCGGACGGCGTAGACGGCCTGGATCCGGCCGTCCGCCACGTCGAGCTGGAAGACGCAGTCGGGGCGGTCCCCGGACAGCACCAGCAGGGCCGGGCCGCCGTTGAGCTCCAGGAAGCGGTACGACGCGTCCTCGACGCCCTTGCGGGCGACGCCGAGCAGGAAGCGGCCGACGGAGTCGGCGCCCTCCAGGACCCGCAGCGGGGCCTTGGCCTTGCCGCCGCTGTCGCCGACGAGACGGACGTCGGGGGCGAGCAGCTCCAGCAGGGCGTCCAGGTCGCCGCCGGAGGCCGCGGCGAGGAAGCGTTCGGTCAGTTCGCGGCGCAGGGCCGGGTCGACCTCGTAGCGCGGGCGCCGCTCCGCCGCGTGCCGCCGCGCACGGCCGGCGAGCTGGCGCACCGCGGTCTCGCTGCGGTCGAGCATCGCGGCGATGTCGGCGAACGGGAAGCCGAACGCCTCGCGCAGGACGAACACCGCGCGTTCCAGGGGCGAGAGCGACTCCAGGACGACGAGGACGGCCAGGGACACGGTGTCCGCGAGCACCGCGCGCTCGGCGCCGTCCGGCGCGGTGTCCCCGAAGTCGGTGACCCAGGGTTCGGGCAGCCAGGGGCCGACGTAAGCCTCGTTGCGCGACTTGATCCGGGCGAGCCGGTCGATGGCCAGCCGGGTGGTGACGCGGACCAGGTAGGGGCGGGGTTCGCGCACGGTGGAGCGGTCCACGCCGGACCAGCGCAGCCAGGCGTCCTGCACCACGTCCTCGGCGTCGGCCACCCGGCCGAGCATGCGGTAGGCGACCCCCATGAGGAGGGGCCGCTGCTCTTCGAAGACGTCGGTCGCGGTGTCGGCTGGCACAGGACCATCCCAACCGACCGGGCCCCGCCGTGTCCAGCAGGTACCCGGCGGGTCGTCGCTCGCCCGTTCGCCTCGGGTCCGGGCGACGGCGCGGGCCCGGCGGCGCAGAATGGCGGGCGTCGGTGACGGGCCGCACGCCTCCGGGCGTGGGGCGGGAACGGGAGGCGGGCATGCGGTACGCGGTACTGGGCACGGGCGTGGTCGGGCGGACCTTGGGCACGAAGCTGGTCGAGCTGGGGCACGAGGTGACCCTCGGCTCGCGCTCCGCGGACAACCCGGCGGCCCTGGAGTGGGTGCGCGCGGCGGGCGGGGGTGCGGCGGCCGGTACCTTCGCGGAGGCGGCCGCGGCCGGCGAGGTGGTCGTCAACGCCGTGGGCGGCCGGGTGGCCCTCCCCGCGCTGGAGGCGGCCGGCGCGCGGCACCTCGACGGGAAGGTGCTGATCGACGTCTCCAACCCGCTGGCGTTCGAGGACGGCCTGGTGCGGCTGTCGCCGGTCGAGTCGGACAGCGTGGGCGAGCAGATCCAGCGGGCGTTCCCGGCCGCGCGCGTGGTGAAGACCCTGAACACCGTCAACTGCGAGGTGATGGTGGAGCCTTCGCTGGTGCCGGGTGAGCACCAGCTCTTCGTGTGCGGGGACGACGCGGGCGCCAAGGAGCAGGTGACCGGGCTGCTGGGCGAGTTCGGCTGGCCGGCGCGGCGGGTGCTGGACCTGGGCGGCATCACGGCGTCGCGCGCCATGGAGATGTACCTGCCGCTGTGGCTGACCCTGATGGGCCGGTTCGGGCACGCGCACTTCAACCTGGAGCTGCGCAGCGCGCAGTGAGCGGGCGCTCCGGACGGCCCGCCGCGCCCCCGGGCCCGGGGGCCACCCGCGCTCCGGACGGCCCGCGGCGCCCCGGACGGCCCACCGCACCCCGGGGGCTACCCGCCGGTAGTAATTGCTGACAAGCTGTCTACGGCGCTCGGCCCGGCGCCCCAGGCGATCCCAGACGAGGAGCACCCCCATGTCCGCCACCGTCTCCTTCAAGGTTCCCTCCCCGCACGGCCCGCAGCCGGTCACCGTGTCCTACGCGCGCGTGGGCAGGGGTGAGCCGCTGCTCCTGCTGCACGGCATCGGGCACCACCGGCAGGCCTGGGACCCGGTGGTGGACATCCTGGCCGCCGACCGGGACGTGATCGCCGTGGACCTGCCGGGCTTCGGCGCCTCCCCGGGGCTGCCCGACGGGCTGGCGTACGACCTGCCGACGACGAACGCCGTGCTCGGCGCGCTGTGCGAGGCGCTGGAGCTGGACCGTCCGCACGTGGCGGGCAACTCCCTGGGCGGGCTGCTCGCCCTGGAGCTGGGCCGGGCCCGGCTGGTGCGGTCCGTGACCGCCCTGTCCCCGGCGGGGTTCTGGTCACCCGCCGAACGGCGGTACGCGTTCGGCGTCCTGCTCGCCATGCGGCACATCGCGCGACGGCTGCCGCTGCCGCTGGTCGAGCAGTTGTCCCGCACGGCGGCCGGCCGGACCGCGCTGACCAGCACCATCTACGCCCGCCCCGCCCGCCGTTCGCCCGAGGCGGTGGTCGCCGAGACGCTCGCGCTGGCCCGGGCGACCGGCTTCGAGCAGATCCTCCGCTCCGGCGCCACCGTCCAGTTCGTGGAGGACGTCCCGCAGGTCCCGGTGACGGTGGCCTGGGGCACCCGCGACATGATCCTGGTCCGGCGCCAGGGCGTCCGGGCCAAGCAGATCGTGCCCCGGGCCCGGTTGGTGCGGCTGCCCGGCTGCGGGCACTGCCCGATGAACGACGACCCGGCGCTGGTGGCCCGCGTCATCCTGGACGGGAGCCGCTGAGACCGGGCGCGGCGAGGGGCGTTGAGCGGGGGCCGGGGTCTCGACGGCGGCCCGCGGGGCCAGTTGTTCACCTGTGGTTTCCGTGCGCGCTGCGGCGTCCGAGTAGTCCTGGCACTGCACTCGGCACCCACGCCGGCCGGATCCCGTCCCTGGAGGTCCCTCCATGTCCGCACGCCCGTTCCCGGGGCGCCGCAGCGTCCTGCGCGGCTCGCTGGCCGCATCCGCGGCCCTCACCCTGCCCGCCGCCGTCGGCGCGGCCCCCGCCCTCGCCCTGTCCGGACGGCCCCGGGCGGACTGGGGCGTGCAGGCCGGTGACATCACCTCCGACTCCGGGCTCGTGTGGGTCCGCTCCGACCGGCCGGCCCGGATGATCGTCGAGACGTCGGCCACGGAGTCGTTCCGCAGGGTGCGCCGCCTGCACGGCCCGCTCCTCGGCGCGGGCACGGACTTCACCGGGACCACCCGGCTGCACGGTCTGCCCTCCGGGGAGCAGATCCACTACCGGGTGCTGCTGGCCGACCCCGACGACCCGCGCCGCACGGGCGAGCCGGTGACCGGCACGTTCCGCACGGTGCCGGCCCGGCGCCGGCGGGGTGTGCGGTTCCTGTGGTCCGGCGACCTGGCCGGACAGGGCTGGGGCATCAACCCGGACCTCGGCGGCTACCGCATCTACGACGCGATGGCGAAGCTGGACCCCGACTTCTTCCTGTGCAGCGGCGACAACATCTACGCCGACGGCCCCATCGCGGCCACCCAGGCGCTGCCCGACGGCCGCACCTACCGCAACCTCACGACCGTGGAGAAGTCCAAGGTCGCCGAGACGCTGGCCGAGTTCCGCGGGAACTTCCGCTACAACCTGCTCGACGACAACCTGCGGCGCTTCAACGCCCGGGTGCCGTCGATCATCCAGTGGGACGACCACGAGGTCCGCAACAACTGGTACCCCGGCGAGGTCGTCGCCGCCTCCGACACCCGGTACACGGAGAAGAGCGTGGACGTCCTCGCGGCGCGCGCCCGGCGGGCGTTCAGCGAGTACTTCCCCATATCCACGCTGCGCCCGGGCGCCGCGGAGGGCCGGGTGCACCGGGTCGTGCGCCACGGTCCGCTGCTGGACGTGTTCGTGCTGGACATGCGCACCTACCGCAACGCCAACTCGCCCGACGACCAGGCCGTGGACCCGCAGGGCATCCTGGGCCGCGAGCAACTGGAATGGCTCAAGCGCGAGTTGTCGCGCTCGCGGGCGGTGTGGAAGGTGATCGCCGCCGACATGCCGATCGGGCTGGTCGTACCCGACACGACCGAGGGGCGGCCGAACTACGAGGCCGTCGCGCAGGGCGACCCGGGTGCCCCGCTGGGCCGCGAGCTGCAGATCGCCGAGCTGCTGCGGTTCGTCAAGCACCGCCGGATCACGGGCACGGTGTGGCTGACGGCCGACGTCCACCACACCTCCGCGCAGCACTACCAGCCGTCGCGGGCGGCGTTCACCGACTTCGAGCCGTTCTGGGAGTTCGTCTCCGGCCCCCTCAACGCGGGCGCGTTCCCGGCCAGCGCGCTGGACGGCACGTTCGGCCCGGAGCGGGTCTTCGTGAAGGCACCGACCGCGTCCAACGTCTCGCCCGCCGAGGGCTACCAGTTCTTCGGCGAGGTCGACATCGACGGCGACAGCGGCGAGCTGACGGTCCGGCTGCGCGAGCAGGACGGCACCGTACTGTTCACGCAGGTGCTCCAGCCGGGGCGGGTCGGCCAGTAGCCCGCTGCCGTCGACGGCCGTTCACCGGCGTTCGGGGCGGTGCTTCACTTCACTACAAAACAAAAGGGACATTGCCGGTCTTTACTCCCCGGTCACAAACCGTTCGTGATCACGCAACACCGTTCCTTCACAGTGGATGCATGACTCGAGACCTGTCTGGCGTGACACGGGCCCGCAACGGCCGCCCCGTGCACCACTGGCGGCGCGACGCCGTCGAACTCGCCGCCCTCTTCACGGCCGTCGCCGTCGCCGACGTCGTGGCGAACCTGGTCGGCCACGGCCCCGACGGACCGATGACCCTCACGGTGTCGGCGGCCGCCCTGCTCGGCACGGCGGCCTTCCACCTGTGGTGGTCACGCCGCCACGGCCACGCACCGCCGACGAGCGATACCGGTGCCCGGCCGCCCTCCTCGGAGCGGCAGGCCGGGCCGTCCGCCCCGTCCCCGGCCGACGGCGTGACCGGGGCGAGCGCCCTGTGGCGCATGCGGACGACGGTGCGGGACGCGCCGGGCGCGCTGGCCTCCCTGTGCGCGGCGCTCGCCGCCCACGAGGTCGACATCCTCAGCCTCCAGACGCACCCGCTGGGCACGCACACGGTGGACGAGTTCCTGCTGCGCGCCCCCGGCGACCTGTCCTGCGCCGACCTCACCCGGGCGGTGTCGCGAGCGGGCGGTGCCGACACCTGGATCGAGCGGGCCGACGCCCACGACCTGGTCGACGCCCCCACCCGAGTGCTCGGCCTGGCCACCCGCACCGCCCTGGACGCGGCCGAACTGCCGCTGGCGCTGCGTCAGTTGCTGGGCCGCTGCACCATCCGCTCGCTGCCCGCCAGGACGCACGGCGGGGCGGGGCAGGTGCCCGCGGAGGGTGTCCTGGAGGAGACCGTGCTGCGCCTGCGGGCGCCCGAGGGCGGAGTGATCACCGTGGAGCGGCCGTACCTGCCGTTCACCCCGACGGAGTTCGCCCGCGCCCGGGCCCTGGTCGAGCTGGACACCCGGCTCGGCCCGCGCGTCCCGCTGGGCCAGGACGTCCTCACCCTGCCCGAGGGCAGGGACATCACGGTGCGCCGGGCCGACACGAGCGACCTGGAGGCCGCGAAGGCCATGCAGGAGCGCTGCTCGCCGCACACGCTGAGCATGCGCTACCACGGCCCGGTGGGCGACGCCGACCGCTACCTCAACCACCTGCTCAGCCCCCGGTTCGGCCGCACCCTCGCCGTGCAGACCGCCTCGGGCCGCATCGTCGGCCTCGGCCACCTGCTGTGGGACGGCGACGAGACCGAGGTGGCGCTGCTCGTCGAGGACCAGTGGCAGCGGCGGGGCATCGGCGGCGAACTCCTCGGCCGGCTCGTGGCGATGGCCGCCGAGGCGGGCTGCGAGAGCGTGTACGCGGTGACGCAGGCGTCCAACACGGGCATGATCGCGGCGATGCGGGGGCTGGGCCTGCCGCTCGACTACCAGGTCGAGGAGGGCACGCTGGTCATCACGGCCCGGCTGGACCCCTCGCTGGTCCCCACGGGCACGCCGACGACGGACGCGCCGCGGCCGTGACTCCCGGATGAGGGCGGGGCGGTGACGGAAGGGGTGGGGCGCCGAGCTGCCCCACCCCTTCCGGGCGTTAGACGCCGCTGCTCACGGTGTGCCGCGCGCGACTGCCGTCCGGCGTCGTGGCCCCGAGCGCCGCGTCCAGGTCGGCCCACAGGTCCTCGACGTCCTCCAGGCCCACCGACATCCGCAGCAGCCGGTCGCTCACCCCGGCGCCCCTGCGGTCGTCGGCGTCGACGATGCGGTGGCTGATCGACGCCGGGTGCTGGATGAGCGTGTCGACGCTGCCGAGACTGACCGCCGGGGTGATCAGCCGGACGCCGGCGATCACCTCGTGCGGGTCGCCGTGCACCTCGAAGGCGACCATCGCCCCGCCGATGCGCGGGTAGTGCACCCGGGCCACCCGCGGGTCGGCGGCCAGCCGCCCGGCGAGGTCCGCGGCGGTCGCGGAGGCCGCGCGCACCCGCACCGGCAGCGTGGACAGGCCCCGCAGCAGCAGGTATCCGGCCAGCGGGTGCAGCACGCCGCCGGTGGCGAACCGGACCTGGCGCAGCCGGCCGGCGAACTCCTCGTCGCAGGCGACCACTCCGGCGAGCACGTCGCCGTGACCGCCCAGGTACTTGGTGGCGCTGTGCAGCACCAGGCGCGCGCCCGAGGCCGCCGGGCGCTGCAGCACGGGCGTGGCGAAGGTGTTGTCCACGAGCAGCGGCACGGAGCCGCAGGCGTGGGCGACGGCCCGCAGGTCGACCTCGGCGAGCGTCGGGTTGGCCGGCGACTCGACGAGGACCAGCCCGGTGTCGGGGCGCAGCGCGTCGGTGATCCCGGCCGGGTCGGTCCAGGTGACCTCGGTGCCCAGCAGCCCCGCCGTCAGCAGGTGGTCGCTGCACCCGTACAGCGGGCGCACGGCGACCACGTGCCGCAGGCCCTGCGCGGCGCGGACCAGCAGGACGGCGCTGAGCGCGGCCATGCCGCTGGCGAAGGCGACGGCGCTCCCGGTGCCCTCCAGCCGGGCGAGGGCCGTCTCGAAGCGGGCCACGGTCGGGTTGCCGAGGCGGCCGTAGACCGGCGGGCCGTCCGGTTCGGCGCCGGTCGTGGCGAACGCGTCGATGCGCTCCGCCTCACCGCGGCTGTCGTAGGAGGGGTAGGTGGTGGACAGGTCGATCGGCGGGGCGTGCAGGCCCTGGCGGGCCAGGTCGTCCCGGCCGGCGTGCACGGCCTCGGTGGCCAGTGCGCGGGGCGCTCGTGGGGCGGGGCGCCGTACGTCGTCGTACGCGTGCGTGCTCGCTGTGTCCATGGGCGAGAGGGTGAACACCGAGCGGGTTCCCGGGGTGGAATCCCGTGTTACGTTCGGCACATGGGCGCATCCGTCGTACTGGACCCGGTGGACCTGCATCTGCTGCGGCTGCTGCAGAACGACGCCCGGGCGACCTACCGGGACCTCGCCGCGCAGGTGGGCATCGCGGCGTCGACCTGCCTGGACCGGGTGGCGCGGCTGCGGCGCTCGGGCGTGATCCTCGGGCACCAGCTCCGGCTGGATCCGGCCAAACTCGGGCGCGGGCTCCAGGCGTTGCTGTCGGTGCAGGTCAGACCGCACCGGCGGGAGCTGGTGGGGCCGTTCGTGGAGCGGGTGCGGGCACTGCCCGAGGCGCTGACGGTGTTCCACCTGACCGGCCCCGACGACTACCTGGTGCACGTCGCGGTGGCGGACATGGCCGACCTGCAGCGGCTCGTCCTCGACGAGTTCACCTCCCGGCGGGAGGTCGCGCGGGTGGAGACCCGGCTGATCTTCCAACGGTGGGACTGCGGCCCGCTGCTGCCGCCCGGGACGCCCGGAGCCCCGCCGGGCTGACCGAGGCACTGCTGACGCGGCACCGGTATCCGTACGAGGATGTCCGCATGCCAGAGACGAAGAGCAGCCCGCTGCCCCGAGAGGTCGCCGACGCCTACGTCGACGAGCTCGTCGCCCTCGATCCGATCACCGGCACCTACCTCGGCGTGGCCGGGTCCGCGCGCCGCCTGCCCGACTTCTCCCCCGAGGGCCAGGCCGCGCTCGCCCGGCTGGCGCGCGACACCCTGGCCCGGCTCGACGAGGCGGAGCGGCGGCCCGGCGCGGACAGCGACGTGGAACGCCGGTGCGCCCGTCTGCTGCGCGAACGGCTCACCGCCGAACTCGCCGTGCACGACGCCGAGGAGGGCCTGCGCTCGGTCGGCAACATGTCGACGCCGGCGCACCACGTGCGCGAGGTGTTCACGGTGACGCCGACGGCGAGCGACGGGGACTGGGCGGCGGTCGCCGAGCGGCTGCGCGCGGTCCCGGAGGCCCTCGCGGGCTACCGCGCCTCCCTCACGCTCGGGCTGGAGCGCAAGCTGTACGGTCCGCCCCGGCCGACCGCGACCCTCGTGGCGCAGCTGACCGAGTGGGCGGACACGGACGGCTCGGGCCGCGGCTGGTTCGAGGACTTCGTGGCCGGCGGCCCAAAGGCGCTGCGCGCCGAGCTGGACGAGGCGGCCCGCGGCGCCACCGCGGCGGTCGCCGGCCTGCGGGACTGGGTGCGCGAGGTCTACGCCCCGGCGGTCGAGGACGCGCCGGACGCCGTCGGCCGCGAGCGGTACGCCCGCTGGTCGCGCTACTTCAACGGCACGGACCTCGACCTGGACGAGGCGTACGCCTACGGCTGGTCCGAGTACCACCGGCTGCTCGCCGAGATGGAGAAGGAGGCCGAGAAGATCCTGCCGGGCGCCGCGACCCCGTGGGCGGCGCTCGCGCACCTCGACGAGCACGGCCGGCACATCGAGGGGGTCGACGAGGTCCGGCAGTGGCTGCAGGGCCTGATGGACGAGGCGATCGAGAAGCTGGACGGCACGCACTTCGAACTCGCCGAGCGGGTCCGCCGGGTGGAGTCGCGCATCGCTCCCCCGGGCAGCGCCGCGGCGCCGTACTACACGGGTCCGTCGGAGGACTTCTCCCGGCCGGGGCGCACCTGGCTGCCCACCATGGGCGCGACCCGCTTCCCGGTCTACGACCTGGTGTCGACCTGGTACCACGAGGGTGTCCCCGGCCACCACCTGCAGCTCGCGCAGTGGGTGCACGTCGCCCAGGACCTCTCGCGCTACCAGGCCACCGTCGGCATCGTCAGCGCCAACGCGGAGGGGTGGGCGCTGTACGCGGAGCGGCTGATGGACGAACTGGGCTTCCTCACGGACGCGGAGCAGCGGCTCGGCTACCTCGACGCGCAGATGATGCGCGCGCTGCGGGTGATCGTCGACATCGGCATGCACCTGGAGCTGGCGATACCGGCGGACTCGCCGTTCCACCCGGGCGAGCGGTGGACGCCGGAGCTGGCGGAGGAATTCTTCGGGGCGCACAGCAGCCGCCCGGCGGACTTCGTGACGAGCGAGCTGACCCGGTACCTGTCCATCCCGGGTCAGGCGATCGGCTACAAGCTGGGCGAACGCGCCTGGCTGCTGGGCCGGGAGAAGGCCCGCGCCCGCCACGGCGACGCCTTCGACCTCAAGGCGTGGCACATGGCGGCCCTGTCCCAGGGCTCGCTGGGCCTGGACGACCTGGTGGACGAACTGGCCCGGCTGTGAGGCCCTTCGCGGCCCCCGGGTGAGTGTCCCTCTGCCCCCGTCCGCGGTTGCGGGCGGGGGCGGTCCGGTTCAGCATCCGCAGTCGTCGGCGCCCACCGGCGCGGTCAGCGGGTCGGCGGGGCGCTGCTCGTCGCCCTGCCAGGTCTCGTAGGCGAAGCCCTCGCGCACCCAGTACTCGAAGCCGCCGAGCATCTCCTTGACGTGGAAGCCGCGTTCGGCGAGGGCGAGGGCGGCGCGCGTGGCGCCGTTGCAGCCGGGGCCCCAGCAGTACGTCACGACCGGCACCGACCGGTCGAGCACCTGTTCCGCCTGTTCGGCGATGAGCGCGGTGGGCAGGTGGACGGCGCCGGGGACGTGGCCCTGCTCCCACGCCTGGGTGGAGCGGGAGTCGAGGACGACGAAGCCGGGGTCGCCGTCGGCGGCGAGGGCGGCGGCCACGTCGGAGACGTCGGCGTGGAAGGCGAGCATCGCCCGGAAGTGGGCGGCGGCCTCGGCGGGCGCGGCCGGGGGCACGCGCAGCACGGGGTGGTCGGTCGCGGGGACTCCAGAGATGGGGGCGAGGGGGGCGAGGGCGGAGGAGGCGGAGGAGGCGGTCATGGCGAGTCCTTCGTCGGGGAGGGGCCGGGGGCCGGGCGTCGAGGTCGGCCGCCGGTCGCGGGGGTGGTGGCCGATGACCGGAAATCTACGGTTCGCGGCGGCCGCCAGGAAGGCACGTCCCCCGGCCCACGCCTTGATCCGCCGTGGATTCCCCTGCTATTCCTGGCGCATGACCGCGTATTCCCCGGACGCCACCGACTGGCGCATCCTCGACGTCCTCCAGCGCGACGGACGGGTCAGCTTCGCCGACCTGGCGCGCGCGGTGTCCATGTCCGCGAGCGCGGTCACCGAGCGGGTGCGGCGGCTGGAGGAGGCCGGCGTCGTCCAGGGGTACGCGGCGGTCGTCGACCCTGAGCGGATCGGCCTGCCCATCCTGGCGTTCGTACGGCTGCGCTACCCCCACGGCAACTACAAGCCCTTCCACGACCTGGTCGCCGTCACGCCGGAGATCCTGGAGGCGCACCACGTCACGGGCGACGACTGCTTCGTCATCAAGGTCGCCACCCGCTCGATGCGCCACCTGGAGGAGGTGTCCGGGAAGATCGGCGCCCTGGGGTCGGTGACGACCAGCGTCGTCTACTCCTCGCCCCTGCCCCGGCGCGCGATCGGCCAGTGACCGCGCCGGGTCAACGACCGCGCTGGCGCAGCACCGAACCCGTGCGTCCCTTGACCACCTCGAGCTGGGCGTGGACCCGGCGCCGCAGGTCGGCCACGTGGCTGACGATGCCGACGCTGCGGTCGCGTTCGCGCAGCGCGTCGAGGACGTCGAGCACGTCGTCCAGCGTCTGGTCGTCGAGGCTGCCGAACCCCTCGTCGATGAACAGCGTGTCCAGCCGCACCCCGCCCGCCTCGTCGGTGACCACGTCGGCGAGGCCCAGCGCGAGGGCGAGGGACACGAAGAACGTCTCCCCGCCGGACAGGGTGGCGGTGTCCCGCTCCCGCCCGGTCCAGGCGTCCACCACGTGCAGTCCCAGGCCGCTGCGGCCGCGGCCGGTGCGGTCGTCGGAGTGGACGAGCGTGTAGCGGCCCGCCGACATGCGGTGCAGCCGCGCGGTGGCGGCGGCCGCCACCTGCTCCAGGCGGGCGGCGAGGACGTACGACTCCAGCCGCATCTTCCGCTCGTTGTCGGCGGAGGTGCCCGCGGTGAGCCCGGCCAGGCGGGCCACCCGGTCGTACTCCTCGCGCAGCGGCGCCAGCCGCTGCGCACCGGTCGCCGCGCGCGCGGACAGGCGGTCGAGCTCGGCGCAGCGGCGGGCGGCGGCGTCCTGGGCGGAGGCGGCCCGGCGCAGCCGCTCGCCGGCGGCCCGGGCGGCGTCCTCGGCCGCGGCGAGGTCGGCGGGCGGGCGCTGGGCGGCGGCCGTGGTGTCGGCCTCGGCGAGCACGGCCCGCACCGCGGCCTCCTCGGCCTGCCAGGCGTCCAGGCGGCGTTGCAGCTCGCGGTGGGCGGCGTCGTCGAGGAGGGCGTCGGCGGCGGCCTGCGGGGTGTCGAACCCGGCCCGGAAGGCCGCCTCGTCGAGGCGGCCGTCGGCGGCCTTGAGGCGCTCGGCGGCCTCCTCCGCGGCCCGGGCGGCGTCAGCGGCCTCGGTGAGCCGTGCCGCCCGGCGCTCCAGGTGCGCGGCCCGGGCGGCCACGCTCTCCGCGTCGCCGCGGGCCTGGGCCAGCTCGGACTCCAGGGCCGTGCGCTCCTCGTCGAGCGCCTCGCGCCGGGAGCCGCGGGACGCGGAGCGCACGGCCGCCTCCTGCCGCAGTGCGGTGCGCCGTTCGCGCTCCTGCTCGGCGCGGCGCAGCTCCTCGCTCGCGGTGTGCAGGTCGGCGGCCGCGTCCCGGGCCCGGGCGTACCGCGACTGCAGTTCCTCGACGGCGGACGCCAGCCGGTCGGTGGGCTCGTCGCCCGCCTCGGCCTCGGCGGCGGCCAGCGCGCGCTGGACGGTGGAGAGGTGCTGCTCGGCCTCGTCGTGCGCGGCCTCGGCCTCTTGGTGGGCGGCGAGCGCCTGCTCCTCGGCCTCCCGGTCGACGTGTCCGGCGTCCTTGCGGGCGGGGGCGGGGTGTTCGGTCGCGCCGCAGACCGCGCAGGGCTCGCCGTCCTGCAGGCGGGCGGCGAGCTCGGCGGCGATGCCGTTGAGCCGGAGCTCCCGCACCCGGAGCCAGTGCTCCTTGGCCTCCAGCACCCGCTCCCGCGCGTGGCGCTCCCGCGCGGCGGTGTCCTCGGTGTCGCGGGCGAGCTGGTCGCGCAGCCGGGCGGCGGCCAGGCGCCGCTGTGCGGGCTCGCGCTGGGCGGCGTGCTGCTCGGCCCGGGTCGCCGCCTCCTGGGCGACCGCGATCCGGTCCTGGAGGGCGGCCCGGGTCTCCTCCCACCCGGCGAGCCAGGCGTCCGCCTCCTCCACGACCTCCTGGTCGGCCCGCTCCTGCCGCTCCAGGTCGGCGCGCTCGGCGGACAGGTCGGCGAGCC
Organism: Streptomyces galbus; assembly: GCF_005280195.1. Classification (GTDB taxonomy): domain Bacteria; phylum Actinomycetota; class Actinomycetes; order Streptomycetales; family Streptomycetaceae; genus Streptomyces; species Streptomyces galbus. Next base: position 514,079 of record NZ_SZPR01000010.1, read on the forward strand.
GGCGCTCGGCGCGGCGGGCCGCCTCCAGTGCGCCCAGCTCCTCGGCGGCCCGGCGGGCGGCGGCGGCGAGCCCGGCGGCGCCCGCGTCCGCGAACCGTTCGGGCAGCCGGGCCCGCGCGCGGGCGTCCGCCTCGGCGGCGCGGCGGTGCTCCGCGTCGGCGGCCTGGCGCAGCTCCAGCGCCGGGGCCACCGCCTCCGCCTTGCGGGCCCGCCGCATGCGCTCCTGCGCCTCCTCGTGGGCGCCCGCGCGGTCCTGGAGCCGGGCGGCCCGCTCCCGCGCCTCGCCGAACCGGCGTTGCAGCCGGGCCAGTTCGCGGGCCTCGGCCAGCTCCCGCTCGGCGGCGGCCTGGGCGGACTCGGCGGCCAGGCGCCCGCAGTGGGCGACGGTGAGCTGCTCGCGCGCGGTGCTGCGGGCGATCGCGGCGGCGGTCAGCACGGCCTCGGCCAGGCCGGGTTCGCCGGGCGCGAGGTCGGGCAGCTCCATGGCGTGGCCGGCCGCCTGCTGCATGCGGTGCGCGTCGGCGAGGAGGTCGGCGTCGCCCTCCCGCACGCGTGCCTCGGTGGTGCGGCGGCGCTCGGCGAGGCGCTTCTCCACCTCGGCGAAGCGCTGGGTGTCGAACAGGCGGCCGAGGAGGCGTCCGCGGGCCTCGGCGTCGGCGCGCAGGAACCGCGCGAAGTCGCCCTGCGGCAACAGGACGACCTGGCAGAACTGCTCGCGGCTCATGCCGAGGAGCTGGGTGATCTCCTCGGCGACCTCCTGGTGGGAGCGGCTGAGGTCCTTCCAGGCGCCGGCCACCGGGTCGTACTCGCGCAGCCAGGTCTGGGCCTTGTCGAGGGTGGTGCCGGTGCCGCGCTTCTTGGGGCGCTCCCAGGGCGGCTGCCGGGTGATCTCCAGCCGGCGTCCGGCGACGGTCAGGTCGAGGGTGACCTCGGTGCGGGTGCCGGGGGCGGCGTGGTCGCTGCGCAGGGCGAGCCCCTGGCCGCTCTGGCGGGCGCCGGGCACCGAGCCGTACAGCGCGTAGCACACGGCGTCGAGCACGGAGGTCTTGCCGGCGCCGGTGGGGCCGTGCAGCAGGAAGAGCCCGGCGGCGGACAGCTCGGCGAAGTCGACGCTCTGGGCGGCCCCGAAGGGCCCGAAGGCGGTCAGGTCGAGGCGGTGGAGTCTCACCGGGCCACCTCCCGCACGGCCGTGTCCGCGCGCACGGCGTCGAACGCCTCGCGCAGCACCGCGCGTTCGTCGTCGTCGGGTCCGCTGCCGCGGACGTGGGCGACGAAGTCCTCGGCGACCTGCTGGTCGTCGCGGTCGGCGAGGCGGCCGGCGTAGCTGCCGCCGGGGTCGTCGGGGGCGCGCTCCGGGGCGAAGGCGAGGCTGAGGGCGTGCGGGAAGCGCTCGGTGAGGCGGGCCATGGGGTCGGCCGGGCGCACGGCGTCGGTGAGGGTCGCCTCGACCCACGCGTCCTCGTGGCGCGCCAGGCCGGGGTCGGCGAGCAGGTCCTCCAGCGTCCCGCGCAGCCGGGCCAGCGGGCGCGGCACCGGGCAGTCGACGCGCTCGGCGGTGACCGCGCCGTCGGCGGCCAGGTCGACCAGCCACATGCTCTTGCGGTGGTCGGCCTCGGAGAAGGAGTACGCGAGCGGGGAGCCGGAGTAGCGCACGCGCTCGGTGAGCGTCTGGCAGCCGTGCAGGTGGCCCAGCGCCACGTAGTCCACGCCGTCGAAGACCCCGGCGGGGACGGACGCCACGCCGCCGACGGTGATGTCCCGTTCGCTGTCGCTGGCCTCGCCGCCGGTGACGAAGGCGTGGGCGAGGACGACGGAGCGGGTGCCGGGGGCGCGGGCGGCGAGGTCGGCGCGCACCCGGTCCATGGCGGCGGCGAGCACCGCCTCGTGGCTCGGCCGTTCGACGCCGAACTCGTCCTTGACCAGGGCGGGTTCGAGGTAGGGCAGGCCGTAGAAGGCGACGTCGCCGTGGGCGTCGGCGAGCACCACGGGGGTGCCGGCCGCGGCGGGGTCGGTGCGCAGGTGGATGCCGGCGCGGTCGATGAGGCCCGCGCCCACGCCGAGGCGGCGGGCCGAGTCGTGGTTGCCGGAGATCATCACCGTGGGCACACCGAGGTCCGCGAGGCGGTGCAGGGCGTCGTCGAACAGCTCGACCGCGGCGAGCGGCGGGACGGCGCGGTCGTACACGTCTCCCGACACGACCACCGCGTCGACCTCGCGCTCGCGCGCGGTCGCGACGAGGTGACCGATGAACTCGGCCTGGGCCCCGAGCAGGTTCACCCGGTGGAACGCCCGGCCGAGATGCCAGTCAGAAGTGTGCAGCAGCCTCATGATCCCCGAGACTAACGGCCGGGTCTGACAGCACGGGTGGTTACTCCCGTTTCGGACCGTCATCACCGGTGACCACCGGGCCGGTTGAGCCTGGTTCGCCCCATCAAGACGGTTTGTCCGACCTGTCCGTTCAGGCGTCCCCGTACGCCTCCCCGCCCAGGTCGAGGCGGGCCGTCCCGGCGGTCGCGTCGGCGAGCCAGGCACGGAAGGCGTCCACGTCCGCGTCGGGCAGGCCGATCTCGATGGTCACGGCCTCGCCGTAGCGCACGTCCCGCACGGCGCGGCCGGTGGCGCGCAGGTCGTTCTGCACCTTCCCGGCGCGCTGGTGGTCGACGGTGACGGTGGCCAGCCGGAAGCGCCGGCGGGTGACGGTGCCGAGCGCGTCGACGGCCTCGCCGACGGCGCCGCCGTAGGCACGGATCAGGCCGCCCGCGCCCAGCTTGACCCCGCCGAAGTACCGGGTGACCACGGCGACGACGTACCGCATGTCACGGCGCAGCAGCATCTGCAGCATGGGCACGCCCGCGGTGCCGCCCGGTTCGCCGTCGTCGCTCGCCTTCTGCACCGACGCGTGGGCGCCGATGACGTAGGCCCAGCAGTTGTGGTTGGCGTCCGGATGCTCCTTGCGGACCGCGGCGACGAACTCCTGCGCCTCCCGCTCGGTGGCGGCGGGGGCGAGCGCGCACAGGAAGCGCGAACGGTTCACCTCGGTCTCGTGCACGCCCGCGTGGGCGACCGTGCGGTACTGGTCCTGCATCGGACCAGCCTATGCGGTGCCCCCGCCCTCCCCCGCCCCGCCCTTCCCGCCGCGCGGCACGGCCGTCCAGGTCAGCAGGGCCGTGCCCGGCGCCAGGGACCGCCAGGTGGGGGCGGGCCGGGTCAGCACCGCGAGCGCCGAGGTGGGGAACTCGGCGCGGATCCTGGGCAGCGTGTCGTCGAGGGCGTCACCGGCGAGGGCGTGGACCAGGTCCTCCAGGCCCGGGTTGTGGCCGACCAGGAGCAGGGTCTCCACCTCCGGCGGGGCCTCGTGCACCACCCGCAGCAGCGCGGGGACGCCGGCCGCGTACAGGCGCTCGTCGTAGCGGACCGGCGGCGGGCTGCCCCACTGCGCCGAGGCCAGCTCCCACGTCGCGCGGGCCCGCCGCGCGGTGGAGCACAGGGCGAGGTCCGGCAGGCAGCCGGCGCCGGCCAGGGCACGTCCCGCCGCGGGGGCGTCGCGCCGTCCCCGGGGGGCGAGCGGCCGCTCGTGGTCGGGCACGCCCTCGGGCCAGGCCGACTTGGCGTGCCGCAGCACGACCAGCCGCCGCAGGGGCCCCTCACCCGGGTCACCGGTCACGTACGGCCCCCTCCCTCACGCGTGCGTGCCGCGTCCTCACGCGTGCGTGCCGCGTCCTCACGCGTGCGTGCCGATCTCCCGGGTGAGTTCGAGCCCGAGGAGACGGTCGGCGTAGGCGTACGTCTCGAAGCGGGCGCCGGGCGGCAGGTCCGGGTCCTCCTCGACCTCGCGCAGGACACGCAGCACCTCCGGCACGTCCAGGTCGTCCTCCCAGGCCGCGCGCAGCCGTCCGCGCAGCGCTTCGGGGACCGGCCGTGAGGGCAGCCGCGCCCAGTCGGCCACCGCCCGCCGCCAGCGCCCGAGGGTGTCGCCCGCCGCGCCGAGGGCCGCGGCGTCGAGCCGGACGGGCCCGTCACGGCGCCCGGACAGCAGGGCGAGCCGCAGGGTGGCGGGGTCGTCGCCGTCGACCACTCCGGCCCGCGCCCCGTCTTGCACGTCGACACCGGCCCCTCCTACCGGCGTCCCGTCCGGCACGTCGACACCGGCCACCTCCACCAGGACCCCGTCCGGTACGTCCGCGCCGGCCGGTGCCACGTGCAGGGCCCGGGCCCCGCCGAGGCCTGCCGCGGCGTCCCCGGCGCCCCCGGTGTCCTCGAAGGGGCGGATGCCGAGGGCCGCCGCGGCGGCGCGCAGGCCGGCCCGCTCGTGGTCCCCCGCGAGCAGCGTCCACACGGGTGTCCCGTCGAGTTCCAGCGCCCGGACGAGCACGTCGGCGACGAGCAGCACGCGCAGCGCGTCGGCGCCCTGGCCCGGGGCGTGGACCTCGACGCGGGTCAGGCCGCGGCGGACGGGGGCGGCGGGAACGGGGTGCCCGGTGCGGGCGTCAGTGATGCGGAGCACGGCCCGAGCGTAGGCGCGCGGGCGTCGTCGCGCAGGTGGGGGCGAGCGTTCCGGACACGTGCACCGGCGCGAGCCGACGGAATCAGGGCCGCTCGAGCACGGTTGAGCGGGTAGGGGCGAAGAGATCTCTTCCCCCCACGGGCCGCGCACCGCGGGCCCGTGGTCCACCCGACGACCGACAGGAGGCCGGCCGTGCACCGCGACGACGACGCGACGGTCCGCAAGATCCTCACCGACCTCGGCGACACCTGGGCCGTGGTCGGCCTGTCCACCAACCGCTCACGGGCCGCCTACGGCGTCGCCGAGGTGCTCCAGCGCCACGGCAAGCGGGTCGTGCCCGTCCACCCCAAGGCGGAGCCGGCCCACGGCGAGCAGGGGTACGCCTCCCTCGCCGACATCCCCTTCGACGTGGACGTCGTCGACGTGTTCGTCAACAGCGAGCTGGCAGGCGCCGTCGCGGACGAGGCGGTCGCCAAGGGCGCGAAGGCGGTGTGGTTCCAGCTCGGCGTCGTGGACGACGAGGCGTACGAGCGCACCCGCGCCGCGGGCCTGGACATGGTCATGGACCGCTGCCCGGCGATCGAGATCCCCCGGCTGGGCTGATCGACGAGACACCCCCCTAGTCGTGCACCGGACTGTCCCCGAGCCGGTGGTCGGCGACGTTCAGTGCCTCGTCGACCAGCCTGCGCAGGTGTCCGTCGTGCAGTGCGTACACCACCCGGCGCCCCTCCTTGCGCGTGCTCACCAGGCCCGCGAGCCGCAGCCGGGCCAGGTGCTGGCTGACCGCAGGCCGGGCCGCCCCGCACACCTCCGTGAGCGTCGTGACGTCGGCCTCGCCCCCGGCCAGGGCGTGCAGCAGGGTGAGGCGGGTGCGGTCGCCGAGCAGGGCGAGGATCTCCGCGGCGAGGGCGAAGTGCTCCTCGCCGGGAGTGGGTGGGTGCGCATCCGACGCGGTTGACGGGTGCGTGTGTGCGCTCATACGCACATAATGGCGCCGTGGACGGGAAGCCGGCCACCACGGCGCGCACCGGAAGGGGACGGACGTGAGCGAGCACCCCACCCATCGCCACGGCGACGGCGGACACCACGGGCACCCTCACGGGCCGCACCACCGGTCGCACCACCACGAGCCGCACGGGCGTCCCTCCTCACGGCCGGGCGCCCTCCACCGCCTCCGGCACCTGCTCACCCCGCACTCGCACGACACGGCCGACAAGGTCGACGCCGCGCTGGAGTCCTCGGCCCGCGGGATGCGCGCGCTGTGGGTTTCGCTGGCCGTGCTGGGCGTGACCGCGCTGGCGCAGGCCGCCGTCGTGGCGGTGTCCGGGTCGGTGGCGCTGCTCGGCGACACGGTGCACAACGCAGCGGACGCGCTGACCGCCCTACCGCTGGGCATCGCGTTCGTACTGGGCCGGCGGGCGGCCACGCGCCGTTTCACCTACGGCTACGGGCGGGCCGAGGACCTGGCCGGGATCGTGATCGTGCTGACGATCGCCGCGTCGGCGCTCTTCGCCGGGTGGACGGCCGTCGAACGGCTCCTCGACCCGCGCCCGGTGGCGCACGTCGGGGCGGTCGCGGTGGCCGCGCTGGTCGGCTTCGCGGGCAACGAGTGGGTGGCCCGGCACCGGATCCGGGTGGGCCGGGAGATCGGTTCGGCGGCGCTGGTCGCCGACGGACTGCACGCCCGCACCGACGGGTTCACCTCGCTCGCGGTGCTGGTGGGCGCGGGCGGCTCAGCGCTCGGCTGGCAACTCGCCGACCCGCTGGTGGGGTTGGCGATCACGGCGGCGATCGCCCTGGTGCTGCGGGACGCGGCGCGCGAGGTGGTCCGGCGGGTGATGGACGCGGTGGACCCGGCGCTCACGGAACGCGCCGAGCAGGCCCTGCGGGAGGTCCCCGGCGTGCGGGAGGTGGCCGAGCTGCGGCTGCGCTGGATCGGGCACCGGCTGCGCGCCGAGGTGGCGGTCGTGGTGGACGGCGAGGTGACGGTGCGTCAGGCGCACGCGGTCGCGGTGGACGCCGAACACGCCCTGCTGCACGCGGTACCGCGCCTGACGGCCGCCCTGGTGCACGCGGACCCCGCGCCGGTGCCGGGCGAGCGGGATCCCCACCACACCTTGGCGCACCACACCCCCTAGAACGCCCCCGGACGGTACCGGAGGAACGGACCTCAGACCGGCGTGCCGAGTCCGTCCAGCACCACCGCGCCGGGCAGCGCGGCGAGGACCTTGCCGGGGACGAGGAGCTTGCCGCGGCGGCGTCCGCTGCCGACCAGGACCCACGGCAGGTCGACGACGGCCGGGTCCACCAGCAGGGGCCACGCCTCGGGCAGCCCGACGGGCGTGATGCCGCCGTACTCCATGCCGCTCTCGCCGGTCGCCACGTCCATCGGCGCGAACGACGCCTTGCGGGCCCCGAGATGGCGGCGCACCACGCCGTTCACGTCGACCCGCGTGGTGGACAGTGCCAGACAGGCGGCGAGCGTGGACTCGCCGCCGCGCTTGCCGGCGACGACGACGCAGTTCGCGGACTGCTCCAGCAGCTCGCGCCCGTAGTGCTCCACGAAGACGGCCGTGTCGGCCCACTGCGGGTCGGTCTCCACGTAGAGGATCTGCTCGACGGGGACGCTGCCGCTCCAGCGGCGTACGGCGTCGGCGACCGGGGCGGTCAGCTCGTCGAGGCAGTCGGGAGCGGGAGTGGCGGTGTCGAAGTCTCCGATCGGTGCGCGCATGGGCGCACGGTAACAGCCGTTCCCGCGTGGCCGGACCGACGTCTCGAAGGCCGGAACCGGGGCCTGGCCTCAGGGAACGGGCGGGACGGAGACGGCCATGACCATCACCATCGGCACGTCCCCGGTATTGCCGTAGGTGTGCGCGGTGTTGGCCTCGAAGGAGGCGGTCGCACCGGCCGGGACGCGGTACGCGACGCCGTCCACGGTCAGCGTCAGCTCGCCCTCGATCACGTGCACCAGCTCGGCCGTGCCGGTGGGGTGCGGGTCGGAGGAGCTGCCCTCGCCCGGCATCAGCCGCCACTCCCACATCTCCAGCGGGCCGGGCGCCTCGGTGCCGGCGAGCAGCAGGTTGTAGCTGCCGGCGTCGGTGTGCCACAGCCGTACGGTCTGGTCGGCGGGGACGACGCGGACCTTCGGCCCCTGTTCGTAGTCGAGCAGCGTGGTGATGCTGACGCCGAGCGCGTCACCGATCTTGACGACGGTGCCGAGGCTCGGGTTGGTGCGGGCCTGCTCGATCTGGATGAGCATGCCGCGGCTGACCCCGGCCCGCGCGGCCAGCACGTCCAGGGTGAAGCCGCGCACCGCGCGCCAGTGCTTGACGTTGCGCGCCAGCGACTGGGTCAGCAGGTCGAGGTCCGACACGATTCATCCCATTCCGGAGTCCAATATTCTGGATGACAGGGTTCACCACTGTGCACTACGGTGTGGTGTACCTGATCGTGCACCGAACTGTACTGCGAGGCGAGCGGTGACAGCATTCTTCGCCCTGGCCACCAGCCTGCTCTGGGGTCTGGCCGACTTCGGCGGCGGGCTGCTGACCCGGCGCATCCCGGCGCTCACGGTGGTCGTGCTCTCCCAGGGCGCGGCGGCCGTCGTGCTCGGCGCGGTCGTGGTCGCCACCGGCGGGTGGAGCGAGGCCGGGCCCCGCCTGTGGTTCGCCGTGGCGGCGGGACTGGCCGGACCGGTCGCCCTGCTCTCCTTCTACAAGGCGCTCGCGCTCGGCCCGATGGGCGTGGTCTCCCCGCTGGCCACCCTGAGCGTGGCCGTGCCGGTGTCCGTCGGACTGTTCCTCGGCGAGCGGCCGGGACTGGTCCAGGTCGCGGGCATCGCGGTCGCCGTGGCGGGCGTCGCCCTGGCGGGCGGGCCGCACCTGCGCGGGGCGGCGGTGCAGCGCACGGCCGTGCTGCTCACGCTGGTCGCCGCGCTGGGCTTCGGCACGGTGTTCGTCCTGATCGCCGAGGCGTCGACGTCCGTCACCGGTCTCTTCCTCGCCCTGTGCGTGCAGCGGCTGGTGAGCGTGGCGGTGGGCGGTGCCGCGCTGTCGGTCAGCGTGCGGCGCGGGGCGTCCGCGCTCCCCGACGGGACCTTCCCCTGGGCCTCGCTGCCGCCGCTCGCCTTCGTGGGCCTGGCCGACGTGGCGGCGAACGGCACCTACACGGTCGCCGCCCAGCACGGCCCGGTCACCGTGGCCGCGGTGCTCGCCTCGCTCTACCCGGTGGTGACCGCGCTGGCCGCCCGCGGCATCCTGCGGGAACGCCTGCGTGCCGTCCAGGCGGCGGGCGCGGGGCTGGCCCTGGTCGGCACGGTGCTGCTGGCGGCGGGCTGAGCGGGTGGGCACCGTGCTGCCGTCGGCATGCGTGCTGCCGGCGGCGGGCTGACGCGGATCGAACGGGTCCGTCGGCCGTCCGCTCAGCCGTCGCTGTCCAGTGCCGCCAGCCTCGCCGCGGGTTCCCCTCCGCCCGGTGCGGCCGGGCCGAGCACCCGCGCACGGGCCCCCGTCCCCTCGTCGGCCTCGGCCCCGTCCTCATCGCCCTGCCCGTGCTCGTCCAGCTCCGCGAGCCGGGCCACCGTCTCGTCGTCGAGACCGGAGAGGGCGACGAGCTGATCGGGGGTGACGCCGTCCGGGATCGGCACCGGCGCGGGCGTGCGCAACGGCGGCTGCCAGCCGTCGGCCGGAGTCCAGCGCCGTACGACCTTGGCGGGGGCGCCCGCCACCACCGCGTGGTCGGGGACCTGACCGCGCACCACCGCACCCGCGGCGACCACGACGTTCCGCCCGATCCGCGCGCCCGGCAGGATCACCGCGCCGGTGCCGATCCAACAGCCGGGCCCGATCTCCACGGGCTCCATGCGCGGCCACTGCTTGCCGATGGGCTGGTGGGGGTCGTCGTAGGAGTGGTTGGTGGACGTGACGTAGACGTACGGCCCGAAGTAGCAGTCGCTGCCGATGGTGACCGTGGTGTCCGCGATGACGTGGCTGCCGCGGCCGAGGACGACCCCGTCGCCGATGCGCAGGATCGGGTCCGGGCCGAGGTCCAGGTCGGGCATCAGCCCGGCCGTGAGGGTGACCTGCTCGCCGACGATGCAGTGGGCGCCGAGGTGGATCCACGGTTCGCCGAAGACGGTGCCCAGCGGGAACGCCAGGCGCGTGCCGGTGCCCAGGGAGCCGAAGCGGAAGCGGCCGGGCCGCTCGGCCGTGACCGAGCCGGTGCGCTGCGCCCAGGCCCAGGCACCGTGGACGGCGCGCTGCGCGAGGCGGCCCCGCCAGGATGAGAACGTGTTCTGCTTCGGCACGACCTCACGGTACTCAGCGGGTCCGGGCCCCACCCGACCGAGGGCCTGTGATCTTCACCCCACCGGGTGGGCTACCGTGCCGGGGAGGACGACCAGCAGGAGGCGACGATGACGGACCAGCCGCTGATCAAGGGCATCGCGGGCCGGGAGCCGAGAATCGACCCGGAGGCGTTCGTGGCGCCGACGTCCACGGTGATCGGCGACGTGACGCTCGGGGCGGGGGCGAGCGTCTGGTACGGCGCGGTCCTGCGCGGCGACGTCGAGCGGATCTCCGTCGGCGCGCACAGCAACATCCAGGACAACTGCACCCTGCACGCCGACCCCGGCTTCCCGGTGACCGTCGGGGAGCGCGTGTCGGTCGGCCACAACGCCGTGGTGCACGGGGCGACCGTGGAGGACGACTGCCTCGTCGGCATGGGCGCGACCGTCCTGAACGGCGCGGTGATCGGCGCCGGTTCGCTGGTCGCGGCCCAGGCGCTGGTCCCACAGGGCATGCGGGTGCCGCCGGGGTCCCTGGTCGCGGGCGTGCCCGCGAAGGTCAAGCGGGAGCTGACCGAGGAGGAGCGCCAGGGCGTGACCCTGAACGGCACGATGTACGCGGAGCTGGCGAAGACCCACAAGGAGGTCCACGCCTAGGAGACCGGCCCGGGGACGGCCGGTTCCGTCACTCGCCGGCGGTCACCGGCTCGGGCTCGGTCGCCGGCTCGGTCGCCGTCGTCGCCTGGGCCTTCTTCGCCTTGCGCTTGATCACCAGCATCGACGTCAGGCCGATCAGCACGGCGAGCACCAGGCCCAGCCACGAGAAGCGCTTCAGCCAGGACTCGGCGACGACGCCCACGGAGTAGATGACCGCCGTCGTACCGCCGGCCCAGACGATGCCGCCCAGCACGTTGGCGATGAGGAACTTCCAGTACGGCATGTGCAGGACGCCCGCGAGCGGGCCGGCGAAGATGCGCAGCAGGGCGATGAACCGGCCGAAGAAGACGGCCCACATGCCCCACTTCTCGAAGGACCGCTCGGCCGTGGCGACGTGTCCCTCACCGAAGTGCCGGGGGAACTTGCGGCCCAGCCAGGCCAGCAGGGGCCGGCCGCCCTTGCGGCCGATGGCGTAGCCGATGGAGTCGCCGACCACGGCACCGACCGTGGCGCAGGCGCCGAGGATGAACGGGTTGATGCCGCCGTGCTGCGAGGCCATCAGGGCGGCCGACACCAGGATGATCTCGCCCGGCAGCGGGATGCCCAGGCTCTCCAGGCCGATGACCAGCCCCACGACCGCGTAGACGGCGACCGCGGGCACCGTGTCGAGCCATTCCTGGACGTGCACCCGGTTCCTCCCGTTTCCCTGCGCTGTGCGTGGTGTCGACGTGGGCAGCCGTGCCCCCGGACGACGCCCCTGGGCAGCCTACCGGGTCGCGGTGGACCCGCCACGGCCCGCGGCCGCGCCCTTCGCCGCCCGGAGAGTCAACGTCCGAGGCGCGCCCTGTGTTCCGGACCGGGCGGCGGACGCTGCGGAAGTCCGGACGCCGAGCCCTGTTCCGTGCCGGACGCCGCACGCAGTGGCAGGCCGGACGCGGCACGCAGTTGCAGGCCGGGCACCGGTTTCAGTACGGCGCCGACGGCTCCCGGCGACCCCACGGGCTCGGGCACCGGGGCCGGCCGCGGGGTGTCCTGGCAGCAGGAGATCTGCGCGACCCGCGTCTCGTCATGGGGAGCGGGGACCCGGCCGGGCTGCCGGAAGGACGGTGGGGACGGTGGGGACGCCGAGTGCGGCCGGGCGGGAGGCGCCGCGGAGCGCGGCGCGCTGCGCGGGTTCGGGACGGGAGCACCGCCGGTCGACGGGGACGTGGGGCTGAGGGACGGGAGTCCGGGCAGTATCGGCGCCGGGCCGTCGCCGGGGCCGGTCGGTCCGGGGGCCGTGTCGAACTGCCACCGCTGCCCTGCGGAGCCGTCCCGTTCCCGCACAGCCACCCCGCGGCCCGAACCGCCCGCTGCCGGGGCGACGACCAGGCCGTCCCCGTGGCGCAGCAGCACCTCGCCGCGCACGGTGACGTCGTAGGCGACCTCCCCGACGGGTGTCACGCACCTGTCGAGCGTCACGTCCCGGCGCACGGGGTCGGCGGTCAGGCAGAGGGCGGGTGCGGCGAGGCTGCGCAGCAGGCCGTCGCTCCCGTACGACCACTGCTGCGAGGCGCCGCCCGCGCAGTCCGCGAGGACCGCCCGTGCGCCGGCCCGGACCCGCCGGTCCTCGACGTCGAGGCACAGCCCGCCGCCCCGGACGCGCAGCCTGCCGCGGGCGATCTCGGCGCGGTGCCCCGCGGGGTCGGCCGAGGTGGGCCGGCCGCCCGAGGCGCCCGTGGGCGCGGTGGTGCCGGCGACGGGCGCGCCCCAGGTGGCCCCCGGTACGGGCACTCCGTGGTCGTCGGCCCAGCCGCGGGCCACGAGGGCCGTGACGAGCAGGGCGAGGGAGGTCAGACCGACCCCCAGGAGCACGCCCCTTCCGCCGCGGCCCTGGGCGGCCTGCGGTGCGGCGGGGTTGCTGCGGTGCCGGCCCAGGGGCGCCCGTGGGGACGTACGGCGCCGCCGGGTTCCGGGGGCCGTGGCGCGGCCGGGGCGGGAGTCGAGGTAGCGGCGGGCGCCCCAGCCGAGCACGGTCTCGGCGAGCAGGACGTCCAGGGCGCCGTCGAAGTGGCTGAGTTGTTCGGCCGCGTGCCGGCAGTAACGGCACTCCGCGAGGTGCGCGCGCACGTCGGGCAGGAGCCCGGCGCCGCGCCGCAGAGGGATGTCGACGAGGCGGTTGTGGAAACGGCATTCCCGGGTGGGAGCGAGGTCCCGGTGGGCGCGGACGCACAGCGCGCGGAATTGCTCGCGGGCCTGTTCCAGACCGGCGGTCGCGGTGATGCCGTCCACGCCCAGCAGGGCGGCCGGTACGGATATCGGCTCGGCCTCCACCTCGCTGTGCCACAACAGGCATTGCGCGGCGGGCGAAAGGGACTGGAATGCGCGCTCGGCGAGTTGCCGTCTTTCCGGGGTGCCGGTCCGGGCGGCGCGCAGTCCGCGGCCGCCGGTGGTCCGGCCCACCTCGGGCAGGACCGCGGGAACGCCCTCGGCGCCCGCCCATTCCCGGACGGTGTCGCGGACGGCCACGAGGAGCTGGGGCCGCAGCGCGCCGCCCGGCCGGCCGCGTTCCAGGCGGCCGAGCACCTGGTGGAAGGCGGTGGCGGCGACGAGTTCCGCGGTGGTGCCGTCCGAGGCCAGGCAGACGGCGGCGTAGTCGCGGGCCGGGTGCCAGTGCCGGGCGAGCAGCAGCGGGACGGCCCGGGCGGGGCGCCCGGCCGCGATCTCGGCGGCGAGTGCGCGGTCGGAGTCGCCCGGGGGCCGGCCCGGACGTGGGGGGTAGGGCGGGCGTGGCGGGTGGGGGGAGGGCACGGGACCTTTTCCTTCCGAGGGTGGCTCACCTTCGCACAAGCGCCTCAGAAGAAACAAGGAGTTCGAGCGGCCCGAGTTCAATACTCGGGAATTCCCCTTTAGTTACCGGCGGTATCCGCACCGGCTTTCGACAATGCACCCGAGAGGGCCGCCGAGTTGTGCGCGAACAAAGGGGAATGACACACAGAACCTCCCGATCCCCGCGCACTTCCGGACCTTCGCCCCCCTCCCCCACTCAGCCGTTGGGGCGCAGCGTCCACACCACGGTCATCTCCCCCGTCACCGCCCCGTCGGCGCGGCGGATCTCGATCGCGACGGGGAACTCGGGCCGCTCGCCCGCGTCGAGAGCGGCGACGACCTCGGCGGCCGGGCGGCCCAGCGTCGCGGTCGCGGTGACGGGGCCCATGGCCAGCTTCTTGTAGGCGATCTCGGCGCGGACGGCGAGCGGCACGGCGCGCGCGAGCTGGTCCCCGAAGGCGGCGAGGACGATCGCGCCGCTCGCGGACTCACCGAGCGTGAACATCGCACCGGCGTGCGGGCCGCCCACGTGGTTGTGGAACGCGCCCTGGTCCGGCAGGGCGACCACGGCCCGCTCCGGGCCGGTCTCCAGGAACTCGAGGTTCAGGGTCCGGGCCATGGGCACCGTGGCGGCGAGCATCTCGCCGATGGACATCTGGTCTGCGCTCATACCGGCGATGTTACCCACGAGTAGCGTGCGACCGCCAGACGCGTGCCGCGATCGCCGTGCGCCGTGATCGCCGTACGGCTGCCACCGCACTGACGAGGGGCCGTGACCCATTCGTTTCCCGGGCGGCACTAGGGTGCTGCACCATGTGGCCAGGACAGCAGCAGCCCGGGGGAGAGCAGAACCCGCAGGCACAGAACACCCCGCAGGGGCAGGACAACCCGTACCAGCAGCCGGGTTACCAGCAGTCGGGGTACCAGCAGCCCAATCCGTACCAGCAGCCCGGGTTCCAGCAGCCCAACCCGTACGCGCAGCAGCCGCAGTGGGGCGCGCCGACGGTTCCGCTCGCACCGCAGCCCCAGCCGGGCGGCGGAGGCGGAGGCGGCAACCGCACCAAGGTCGTGGCGATCGTCGCCGCCACCGCGGTCGTGGTGGCGGCCGGTGTGACCGCCTTCCTGGTGCTGGGCGGCAAGGACGACGACACGGAGGCGAAGGGCGGCGGGAGCGCGTCCCCGACGTCCAAGGCGACCGCCGGGCCGAGCGACACGGCCACCACCGGCTCCGGCGACAACCCGCGCAACGGCGAGACGGAGAAGCCGACCGTCACGGGCTGGAAGGTCGTCGTGAACCCCAAGTGGGGCACCGCCTTCGACGTGCCGGCCGACTGGGAGGTGCAGAACCCCGGCACCAGCTACGGCTTCGAGTGGGAGGACAAGAAGGAGCAGGACGGCTACGGCCGGATCCTGATGGGCGGCACCGCCAAGTACAAGTCGAAGTGGTGCACCGAGGACGACGACAAGGACGGCAAGACCGACGACACCGCGCTCGCCGTGGTCGGCACCAAGGGCGCGCAGGGCGCGAAGAACACCGACGAGATCGCGATCAACACGCCCGCCTGGTGGGTCTTCGGCGGCTACACGCAGCCCGACAAGAAGAGCCTCAGCTTCGACAAGAAGGCCACGCCCTTCACGACCGCCTCCGGCGTCCAGGGCAGTTACGCCTGGGCCCAGTCGACGAACACGCCGCAGAAGGGGACGTGCGCGAGCGACGGCAAGGCGATCACCTTCGGCTTCAAGAACTCCAACGGCGACTACGTGTCCTGGAACCTGTACACGGCCAAGGGCGTCAAGGACGAGGTGCCCAAGGAGACGATCATGAAGATCCTGAGCACGGTCCGGCTGCACGGGACGCCGACGCAGAACTGATCGGGACGGCGGCAGCCGACCGGGGCGGCGGCGCGGCGCGGCTCCGCCGGCCTCGTCCCGCGTGGTCCGCGCTAAGGGCGTGCCCTCGGTTTGGCACATCGGGGTCGCGGCGGCGATAGTCGGCCGGTGACCACAGCCGCCGACCCCCGCCGCCGCCTGCGCGGACCCGCCTGGGCGGGCCGCAACTACAGCCTGCTGACGGCCGCCGCGTTCGTGACGAGCCTCGGCAGCCAGGGCGCGCTCGTCGCCGCCGCCTTCGCCGTGCTCCAGGCGGGCGGCGACGGCGGCGACGTGGGTCTGGTGGCCGCCGCGCGGACCCTGCCGCTGGTGCTGTTCCTGCTGATCGGCGGCGCGGTCGCCGACCGCCTCCCCCGCCACCGGGTGATGGTCGCGGCCAACGCGCTGAACTGCGTCTCGCAGGGCGCGTTCGCCTGTCTCGTGCTGCTGGGCGAGCCGCGGCTGTGGCAGATGATGCTGCTGGCCGCGCTCGGCGGCACCGGCCAGGCGTTCTTCGGTCCCGCCGCCGAGGGCATGCTGCTGTCCTCGGTCGAGGGCGAGCAGGCCGGGCGGGCGTTCGCCGTGTTCCGGATGGCGATGCAGGGCGCGGGGCTCGGCGGGGCGGCCCTCGGCGGGGCGTTGGCCGCCGTTGTCGGACCGGGCTGGGTCCTCGCGGCGGACGCCGTGGCCTTCGCGGTCGCCGGCGCCCTGCGCGCCGGCCTCGACGTGACCCACATCCCCGCGCGCGTGCCGGGCGGCGGGCTGCTGACCGACCTGCGCGAGGGCTGGCGGGAGTTCAGCGGCCGGCCCTGGCTGTGGGGCGTCGTCCTGCAGTTCTCGATCGCCAACGCCGTGGTGGGGGCCGCCGACGCCGTCTACGGTCCCCTGGTGGCCGACGAGCACCTCGGCGGGCCGGGCCCGTGGGGCCTCGCGCTGGGGTTCTTCGGCGCGGGCACGGTCGCGGGCGCGCTGCTGATGACGCGCTGGCGGCCGCGCCGCCTGCTGCTCGCGGGCACGCTGGGCGTCTTCCCGCTGGCCCTGCCGTCCGCGGCGCTGGCGGTTCCGGTGCCGGTCGCGGCGCTGTGCGCGGTGATGTTCCTGACCGGGGTGACCGTGGAGGTGTTCGGCGTGTCCTGGATGACCGCCCTGCACCAGGAGATCCCCGAGGAGAAGCTGTCGCGGGTCTCGGCCTACGACTGGTTCGGCTCCGTCGCCCTGGTCCCGCTGGCCACGGCGCTGGCCGGGCCGGCCGAGGGCGCGTTCGGGCGCGGCGCGGCGCTGTGGGGCTGCTCGGCCCTGGTGGTCGTGGTCACCGCGGCCGTGCTGTGCGTACCGGACGTACGCGCCCTCCAGCGACGTACGAAACGGGTGACGGAGCAGGGGACGGAGCGGGCCGTGCGGGCGGGTGCGGCGGACGCCCCGGTGGGCGCCGCGCGGGACGCGGAACGGCTCCGCGCCGCCCGGGGTCCTTCAGCCGATGCCGAAGGCGCCCTCGGGCGGCAGGGGTGACGGCACGGCGTCCTCGTCCGTCACCGGCCGCGCGTCGCCGGTGAACCGCCGGACGCCCCGCCCGTGCTCCACCCGTGCCGGGAACGCGTCCGCGGCGGTGCGCCGGGCCAGCGCCGCCGTGTCGAACGGGCGGTGCGCGGCGACGAGGACCGCGTTGCCGAACCGCCGCCCGCGCAGCACCGCCGGCTCGGCGACGAGCACCAGCTCCTCGAAGAGCGCGGCGAACGTCGCGAGTTGGGAGCGCAGGAAGGCGAAGGGCGCCGTGTCGGCGAGGTTCGCCAGGTAGACGCCGTCGGCGCGCAGAACGCGCTCGGCCTCGCGGGCGTAGGCCAGCGAGGTCAGGTGGGCGGGCACCCGGGAGCCGCCGAAGACGTCGGCGACCAGCACGTCGGCACTGTCGTCGGGGGCCGCCTCCAGCCAGGCCCGGGCGTCGGCGGTGTGCAGGGCGATCGCCGCGTCCGGGGGCAGCGGCAGGTGGTCGGCGACCAGGTCGAGCAGGCCCCGGTCGGCTTCCACGACGTCCTGCCGCGAGCCGGGCCGGGTGGCCGCCAGGTAGCGGGGCAGCGTCAGGGCGCCCCCGCCGAGGTGCAGCACGTCCAGCGGCCGGCCCTCCTCGGCGGCCAGGTCGAGCACGTGGCCGAGCCGCCGGGCGTACTCGAACTCCAGGTGGGTGGGCTCGTCGAGGTCGACGTACGACTGCGGCGCCCCGTCGACGGTGAGCAGCCAGGCCCGCTCCCGGTCGACGTCGGGCATGAGCTTGGCGACGCCGAAGTCGGTGGTGCGGCTGACGGGGAGGGACTCGGTCACCGTTCCATTGTGCGGTGACCGGGTCCGCGGGCCCGCGCCGCCCTCAGCCGCCGGTGTCCCGGGGGCCGCCGGCGTTCCTCAGCGCCTCGCGCACGGACAGCGGGGCGAACCGGTGCCCTTCGCGCGCGAGGAAGCCCCGTACGGCGTCGGGGTCGGTCCGGGCGTACTCGCGCAACGCCCAGCCGATGGCCTTGCGCACGAAGAAGTCGGGGTGCGCGCTCTGGCGCAGGCAGTAGCCGAAGAGCCGGTCCGCGTCGGTGTGTTCCTTGCGGCGCAGTTGGTGCAGCAGGGCGGTGCGGACGACCCACAGGTCGTCGTCGGCGCTCCAGGCGTCCATGGCGGCGGTGAGCCGGGGGTCGGCCGCCACGAGGGCGCCCACCACGTGCACGGCGAGCAGGTCGACGGTGTCCCACCAGGGGACGGTGGTGACGAGCCGGCGGGCCACCGGGAGGAAGCCGGAGGACAGCCGGCCCGCGTGCCGGCGCAGGAGGTCGACGGCGAAGTACTGGTACTCGCGCTCGGGCAGCCGCCAGCAGCGCAGCGCGACGGCGGTGCAGTCGGCCTCGTCGGGGCGCGGGGTGCCCGCGAGCACGGTGCGGGTGAGGGCGCGGCGCTGCGGCGCGGGGATGCCCAGGAAGGGCGCCACGTCTTTCATGTAGGCCCGCATCACCGCACCTTGGGCGGGGTCGGCCGCCGCGCCGAAGGCGCTGGTCAGCCGCTCCAACAGGGTGTCGGCCAGGGCGCTGTGCGGGACGTCGGGCGGACCGGCGGCTGTCACCGTCATGAGACGAACCATACGGCGATCACACCTGTCCTTCGGTTAGGGTCGCCGGATGCTCGATGCCACCACCCGCTCTGGGGGCACCATGACCGCCACGGCCCTTCCCCAGGCCCTGGCCACGGAGCTCACCGTCCCGTCGGCGGCCGTCGTCCCCCCGGCCACCGTCCGTTCCGCGCGAGCCCGGGGAGGTCTCGCCGCGCGCTGCACGCGCGTGCTGCTGTCCCCCTGGTCGCGCTTCGCCCTGCTGGTCGCGCTGCTCGCGGGCGCCGCGTCCTGCGTGCTGCTGTTCCAGCCGCAGCGGCTGCTCGCCGACGGCTGGCCGCCCCAGCTCGGCGGGGCCGCCGCGACCCTGGCGTTCGCCGTGGCCTACGGCCTGTGCACCGTGGCGTTCGTGCCGCGGCCGCTGCTGAACCTGGCGGCGGGCGCGCTGTTCGGCTCGCAGTTCGGTCTGGCCGCGGCGCTGGCCGGCACGGTGCTGGGTGCCGGTGCCGCGTTCGGACTGGGCCGCCTCCTGGGGCAGGACGCGCTGCGCCCGCTGCTGCGGGGGCGCTGGCTGAAGGCGGCCGACGGCCAGCTCAGCCGGCACGGCTTCCGCTCGATGCTGGCGGCGCGGCTGTTCCCGGGCGTGCCGTTCTGGGCCGCGAACTACTGCGCCGCCGTCTCCCGGATGCGCTGGCCGGCGTTCCTGCTCGCGACCGCGCTGGGCTCGGTGCCCAACACGGCCGCGTACGTCGTCGCCGGCGCCCGCGCCGCGTCGCCGACGTCGCCGGTCTTCCTGGTCGCGGTGGCCGCGATCGCCCTGCCGGCGCTGGCGGGCACCGTACTGGCCTGGCGCAAGCGCCACCACCTGCGCGCCCGGTAGCGCCCGGGCGGGCGCCGGCGGCGCCCGGACCGTGACCCGGGGACGGCCCGACAGGGTGTCAGACCGTCTCCAGGATCATCGCGTTGGCCAGCCCGCCCGCCTCGCACATGGTCTGCAGGCCGTAACGCGCGCCGCGGTGGCGCAGGGCGTGGACCAGGGTCGTCGTCAGCCGCGTCCCGCTCGCGCCGAGCGGGTGGCCGAGGGCTATGGCGCCGCCGTGCACGTTGACTCTGGCGAGGTCCGCGCCCGTCTCCTGCTGCCAGGCCAGGACGACGCTGGAGAACGCCTCGTTGACCTCGAACAGATCGATGTCGTCCAGGCGCAGCCCGGCCCGGCGCAGCACCCTCTCGGTGGCCGGCACGACGCCGGTGAGCATCAGCAGCGGGTCGGAGCCGGTGACGGCGAAGCTGTGCAGCCGGGCGAGCGGGCGCAGCCCGAGGCGGGCGGCGGTCTCGCTGGAGGTGATGAGCACGGCGGAGGCGCCGTCGTTGATGGGGCTGGCGTTGCCGGCGGTGATGTTCCACTCGATCTGCGGGAAGCGCTCGGCGAACACGGGGTCGTGGTAGGCGGGCCGCAGGCCGGCGAGGACCTCGGGGGTGGTGTCCGGGCGGACGCACTCGTCGCGCGAGACGCCCTCCAGGGGTGCGACCTCGGCGTCGAACAGCCCCTGCCGCCAGGCGGCGTCGGCCCGGTGGTGGGAGGCGACGGCGAAGTCGTCCAACTGGGCCCGGCCCAGTGACCACTTGGCGGCGATCAGCTCGGCGCTGATGCCCTGCGGGACGAGCCCCTCCGGGTAGCGCGCGGCGACGCCGGGGCCGAACGGGTCCGCGCCGGGCGGCACGTTTGACCACATCGGCACACGGCTCATCGACTCCACCCCGCAGGCGACGACCAGGTCGTAGGCGCCGGCCAGGACGCCCTGGGCGGCGAAGTGCACGGCCTGCTGGGAGGAGCCGCACTGGCGGTCCACGGTGGTCGCGGGCACCGACTCGGGGAAGCCCGCGGACAGGGCGGCGTAGCGGGTGGTGTTCATCGCCTGCTCGCCGACCTGGTCGACGGTGCCGCCGATGACGTCGTCGATGAGCGCCGGGTCGATACCGGAGCGCTCGACCAGGGTGCGCAGGGTGTGGGCGAGGAGCTCGACGGGGTGGACGTGCGCGAGGGACCCGTGGGGCTTGCCCTTGCCGATGGGGGTGCGTACGGCTTCGACGATGACTGCGTCACGCATGTGCGGGCCTCCTTGGCCGCCGGGGCGATTACCAGTGAGTAGGAAATCTGGATCCACCATAGTCGCGTGGGTTGGAAAAACAAACCCTCGCCTAGACTGGACGTCATGGCCGCCACCAAGGACCCGCGCCCCTGTTCGATCGCCGACGCCCTCGCCGTCGTCGGCGAGAAGTACTCCCTGCTCGTGCTGCGCGAGGTCTGCCTGGGCAACAGCCGCTTCGACCAGCTCGTGCGCAACATCGGCGCCCCGCGCGACGTCCTGGCCACCCGGCTGCGGCGCCTGGTCGACGCCGGGCTGCTCACCAAGCGGGCCTACCAGGACCGGCCGCAGCGCTTCGAGTACCGGGCCACGCAGGCGGGACTCGACCTGGAACCGGTCCTGATGAGCCTGATGGCCTGGGGCGACCGCCACCTGCGCGGCGACGACGACCGCCCGATGGTGATCGAGCACTCCTGCGGCAACGAGCTGCTCCCCGTGGTCACCTGCGCGGCGTGCGGGGCGGAGGTCCGCCACGAGGACCTGACCGCCCACCCCCAGGCCCCGGGGTGGACGGTGAAGGGACCGACGGCGGCCTGAGCGGGCAGGCGCGGGGCGCCGCGCCACGAGGGCCCGGCGGCTCCCCGGGTCGAGGCACGGCCGAGGCGTCCGGGTCAAGGCACGGCCAAAGCGGCTCCAAGGGCCGCCCAAGGGTCCGCCAAGGCTTCGGCCGAACCCCTGTGGCGGGCTTGTCGTACCCGGGCGCTAGGCTGCCCCCGACACACGTGATCACCGCCGCGGGCGGCCGTCGTGTCCGTCGCCCCTGTCCCGATCGGCACTTGGACTCCTTAACTCCATGTCTTGGTTTGAATCCCTCGTCCTCGGACTCGTCCAGGGGCTGACCGAGTTCCTCCCCGTCTCCTCCAGTGCGCACCTGCGGCTCACCGCGGCGTTCTCCGGCTGGAAGGACCCGGGGGCCGCGTTCACGGCGATCACCCAGATCGGCACGGAGGCGGCGGTGCTGATCTACTTCCGCAAGGACATCGGGCGGATCATCGCCGCGTGGAGCCGTTCCCTGGTCGACAAGGCCATGCGCGAGGACCACGACGCCCAGATGGGCTGGCTGGTGATCGTCGGCTCCATCCCGATCGGCGTGCTCGGCGTGACCCTCAAGGACCAGATCGAGGGCCCGTTCCGCGACCTGCGGGTCACCGCCACCATGCTGGTGGTGGTCGGCATCGTCATCGGCATCGCCGACCGGCTGGCGGCCCGCGACGAGAAGGGCGGCCGCCACCGGGCGCCCAAGCAGCGCAAGACGCTGGAGCACCTGGGCGTCAAGGACGGCCTGATCTACGGCCTGTGCCAGGCCTGCGCGCTGATCCCGGGCGTCTCCCGCTCCGGTGCGACCATCAGCGGCGGTCTGTTCATGGGCTACCGGCGCGAGGCGGCCGCCCGTTACTCGTTCCTGCTCGCCATCCCGGCGGTACTGGCCTCCGGCGTCTTCGAGTTGAAGGACGCGATGGAGAGCGACCACGTGGCGTGGGGTCCGACGCTGTTCGCGACGGTGATCGCCTTCGCGTCCGGGTACGCCGTCATCGCGTGGTTCATGAAGTACATCAGCACCAAGTCCTTCATGCCGTTCGTCTGGTACCGCGTCGCGCTGGGCATCGTGATCATCGCGCTGGTGGCGACGGGCACGCTGAGCCCGCACGCGGCGGAGTCGGCGGGCTGACCTGCGGTCACTGCGGAACGTGAGCACCGGCACGGACGGTCACCCGGGTGCGGCCGTGACCGACCCCATACGGTCTGCGTAGCCGTCCGGTAGCGCGCTGTCAGCTCTTGGCCCTACGCTGGTGCGCATGTTCCCCGATTCTGCCGACCCTGGTTCCGTGCGGTCTGCTGCCGAGTTGAACGAGCGGATCAGGGCCCTGTGGCTGCGTGCGGGCGGTTCCCTGTCCGCCGCGGAGCGCGCCGAGTACGAACTCCTGGTGGTCGAGTGGGCCGCGGCCATCCGCGGCGGCGTCGTAGAAGCAGCCTGACCGCGCCCGCTCCTCGGGACGGTCCCGTCGGGCGGAGCACACACCCACGCATGCGGCACCTCAGCACCGTCCCGCCCCGCCGGGGGACCGTCATCTTCCTGAACGGCACGTCCAGCTCCGGCAAGTCCACGATCGCGGCCGCCCTGACCCGCGTGCTCGACGAACCCTGCTTCCACATGGCGGTCGACGCCTTCCACGCGATGCGCTCGCCCGCCCCGGTCCCCGCCGACCGGCTGGACGCCGTGCTCCACCGCACCTGGCAGGGTTTCCACCGGGCGGTGGCCGGCATGGCGGCCGCCGGCAACGACGTCGTCGTCGACCACGTCCTGAGCGCCGAGTGGCGACTGCGCGACTGCCTCGCCCTGTTCGACCCCCGCGACGTCGTCCTCGTCGGCGTGCACTGCCCGTTGGCGGAACTCGAGCGCCGCGAGCGGGCGCGCGGCGACCGCCCCACGGGGCTCGCGGCCCGTCAACTCCCCCAGGTGCACGCCCACGGGCTCTACGACCTGGAGTGCGACACCGCCCGCGAGGACGCCGACGTCATCGCCCACCGCATCAAGGACTTCCTCCCCCGGCGCCCCTCCCCCACCGCCTTCGAGCAACTGGCCGACCCCGCCGTAAGGGCACGCCTCAGCCGAGGATCCCGCGGTCGTACGCCACCGCCACCGCCGCCGCACGGTCGTTGACGCCGAGCTTGGCGTACAGGTGCGTGAGGTGGGTCTTGACCGTGGCCTTGGCACCAGCGTCCCGGCCCGGCGGCACGCACCGCATCGGCCGTCGCGCTGGACACGGCATCAGCCGATCGGTTGATGCGGGGGCACGACGTCGCCGGGCACACGGGCGCTACGTGGCCGGGCAGCGCTCTGCCCGACGGGGCTCAACGCCGCAGGTGCCGCAGCGCCTCGTCGTCCGCCTCGTACGGCCGTTCCTCAGGCAACAGCGAGCGGGCACGGTCGAGTTCACCGGCCCGCACGTGCGCGTGGACCCGCCGGGCGAGGGGTGTCACGTCCGAGATGCCGACGACCCACTCGTCGGCGTAGCGGGCCGTCGCCTCACCGGCGAGGCCGAGCTGCAGGGAGCGGTGCGGGAGCGGACGCAGGTGCAGGTCCCGCTCCGGGTCCCACTGCACGCGGGCCGGGGACCGCCGCAGCTCCCGCTTCCAGGCGGCCGCGTCCCCGTGCAACTCGGGCACGTGGTGGGACAGGCACGCGTGGCGCAGCGCCCACGCGAAGCCCTCCCGGGTGATCTCCACAGCGAGGACCGTCTCCTGGCCCTCCTTGGTGCCCCAGCCGCAGCGGTACATCATCCACAGGAACGACGGCTTGATCCACGTCATCCGCTCCCGGCTCCAGGAGGACGGGAACCGGCCCGTGCGGGCGGCGGCGGTGCCGATCTCCGGGCGGTACGCCTGGTAGACGGTGATCGTGGACGCGGAGTACCGCGCACGGATGCCGAACGTCGGCTCCCGCTCGGCGAGTTGCTCCACCTGTTCGACTGACTGATCGTTCACGCCTCCAGCCTCCCCCGGGTGCGGGCGCACGGCCACCGAATAACGCGCGCCCGGCGCACGCCTCTTGGCTGTGCCGTCCCCATGCCCAACACTCGGCGCATGACGCAGCGTGCGGAACTCGCCACCGTGCTGGACCGGCTGGCCGTCGACGGACTGATCACCGACTACGCCGTGGCGGTCGACGACGGCGACTGGACGGCGTACCGGAACCTCTTCACCCCCGACGGACGCGCGGACTACCGCTCGGCGGGCGGTATCGAGGGCGGTGCCCGGGACGTCGCCGACTGGCTCGCCGGCAGCCTGCGGCCGTTCGCCGTGCGCCAGCACCTGATCGTCAACCGCCGGGTGCGGTTCGGCGTCCTGGAGCAGGACACCGGCGACACCGCGCGCGTCCGGGCCGACTACCTCATCCCGCTGGGCCGCGCGGGGGACGACGGGCGGGACGGGGGCGTGCGGGCACCCGACGTCGTGAGCGGCGGCCGGTACGCCTTCGCGCTGCTGCGCACGGACGACGGCTGGCGGGTGAGGGAGCTGGTCGTGCAGGAGAAGTGGCGCCGCCCGCCGGACCGCACGGGCTGAACCGTGCGGTGACGGACAGCGTGGCACCGCCCGCCCGCACGGGACGCCCGCCCCACCACCCCCTCCATGCCCGGGCCGGCCCGACGTCCCCTGTCGGAGATCGTCCGCAGCACGCACACTGGAGGCACGACGGGGTAGGGAGCCGCCCATGAAGACGCTCGACCGCCGGCTCGCCTCCCCCTGGCGCCGCTCGGCCCTCGCCGCCCTCGCCGGCGCCCTGCCCGTGCTGGCCTACCCCGCCCCCGCCCTGTGGTGGTGGGCGTACGTCGCGCTGGTCCCCTGGCTCCTGCTGGCCCGGGCCGCGCCGACCGGGCGCCGCGCCCTGTACGACGGCTGGAGCGGCGGCTTCGGCTTCATGCTGGCCCTGCACCACTGGCTGCTGCCGGACCTGAACGTGTTCACCCTGGTCATCGCCGCCCTGCTGGGCGTGCTGTGGGCGCCGTGGGCCTGGCTGGCGCACCGGTACCTGACCGTCGGGGCGGGCGCCTCGCGGGCGCGGGTCGGGGTGGCGCTGCTGGTGCTGCCGTCGGCGTGGCTGGCCGTGGAACTGGTCCGCTCCTGGCAGGGCCTGGGCGGGCCGTGGGGCATGCTGGGCTCCACCCAGTGGCAGGTGGCGCCCGCGCTGCGGCTCGCCTCGATCGGCGGGGTGTGGCTGCTGAGCTTCCTGGTCGTCGCCGTGAACGTCGCGGCGGCGGTGCTCGTCGCCGTGCCGTCCTCCCGGGCGCCCGCCGTCGCCGGCCTGGTCGCCACCGCGGCCGCTACCTCCGCGGCCTGGGTGTGGGCGCCGCGCCCGGACGGTGCCGGACGCACCCGGATCGCCGTCGTGCAGCCCGGTGTGATCGACGGTGTCGACCGCCGCTTCGACCGGGAGGAGCAGCTCACCCGCCGTCTGGCCGGCCAGGGCGTCGACCTGGTCGTGTGGGGCGAGAGCAGCGTCGGGTACGACCTGGCGGCCCGCCCCGACCTGGCCGGCCGGCTCGCCGCCCTGTCCCGCTCGACCGGCGCGGACATCCTGGTCAACGTGGACGCCCGCCGCTCGGACCGGCCCGGCATCTACAAGAGCTCGATCCTCGTCGGACCGCAGGGGCCCACCGGCGACCGGTACGACAAGATGCGCCTGGTGCCGTTCGGGGAGTACATACCGGCCCGCTCCCTGCTCGGCTGGGCCACCTCGGTCGGCAAGGCGGCCGGTGAGGACCGCCGGCGCGGCACCGAGCAGGTGGTGATGCACGCCGGGCCCGGGCTGCGGATCGGCCCGATGGTGTGCTTCGAGACGGCGTTCCCCGACATGAGCCGGCGCCTCGCGGACGACGGCGCCGACGTGCTGGTCGCGCAGTCGTCGACGTCGTCGTTCCAGCGGAGCTGGGCGCCCGCGCAGCACGCCTCGCTGGGCGCGCTGCGCGCCGCCGAGACGGGCCGCCCGTTCGTGCACGCGACTCTGACGGGTGTCTCCGCGGTCTACGACGCGAGCGGGCGACGGCTCGGGTCCCGGGTGGGCACCGGCGCGAGCACCGCGGCGGTGTACGAGGTGCCGCTCGCGCACGGTGTCACGCCGTACGTGCGGTTCGGCGACTGGCCCGTGCACGGGAGCCTGCTGGTGCTGGTCGCGCTGGGCCTCACGGAGGGGGCCCGGGCGCTCAGGCCGCGTCGGAGCGCTCCTGGACCGCTCGCACCACCCGCTCGCACAGTTCGTGAGTCGCCAGCGCGTCCCGGGCGCTGAGCGTCCGGCCGGCGCGCACGGCGTCGAGGAAGGCGAGCGCGGCCTGTTCGATGCCGCGCTGCCGGGCCACCGGCACCCAGTCGCCGCGCCGGCGCACCGTGGGCTGCCCCTTGTGGTCGATCACCTCGGCGAGGTTGACGACCTGGCGCTTGGAGTCCTGCCCGGACACCTCCAGCACCTCCTCGGTGGAGCCGCTGAGCCGGTTCATCACGCCGAGCGCGGTGAAGCCGTCGCCGGCGAGCTGCAGCACGACGTGGTGCAGCAGCCCGTCCTCGACCCGCGCCCGCACGGTCACGTCGTCGACCGGACCGGGCACCAGGAAGCGCAGGGTGTCGACGACGTGGATGAAGTCGTCGAGGACCATCGTGCGGGGCTCCTCGGGCAGCCCGACCCGGTTCTTCTGGAGCAGGATCAGCTCGCGCGGGTGGTCGGCGCACTGCGCGTACCCCGGGGCGTGCCGCCGGTTGAAGCCGACGGCGAGGGAGGTGCCGCGCGCCTCGGCGAGCTCCACCAGCCGCTGGGAGTCCGCGAGGTGGTAGGCCAGCGGCTTGTCCACGTACGTCGGGACGCCCGCCACCAGCAGCCGGGCGACGATCTCCGGGTGGGCGGCGGTCGGCGCGTGCACGAAGGCCGCGTCCAGGCCGGCGGCGAGCAGCGCGTCCAGGTCGCGGTGGCGCTGCGCCGGGGGCAGGTGGAGGGAGTCGGCGACCCGGTCGAGGGTGGCCGGGGTGCGGGTCTGCAGGTGCAGTTCGACCCCGGGCTGCACGCCGAGGACCGGCAGGTACGCCTTCTGCGCGATGTCACCGAGTCCGATGCAGCCGACCTTCACGGGAGCCCCTTCCCTGCTGTGTGCGGATGCGTGTTCGCATGCCTGCACCGCAGCATACGGTGCCGGTCCGGCCGGCCCCACGGGAGGAAAAGGCGTGATGGACCGGCCCCCGGCACGCCACGATGCCCGCATGACCAAGACGACGCAACGCACCATGCCCGCCCAGAACGCCGACGAGCGCGCCATGCTGGAGGGCTGGCTGGAGTACCACCGCCAGACCCTGGCCGCGAAGTGCGAGGGCCTCACCGACGCCCAGCTCAGGACCGCCGCCGTAGCACCGTCCGAACTGTCCCTGCTGGGGCTCGTGCGGCACATGGCGGAGGTCGAGCGCCACTGGTTCCGCAGGATCCTCGTGGGCGAGACCCGCGACCCGATCTACTACGACGAAGCCGACCCCGACGGCGACTTCCACACCGGCGAACAGGACACGTACGCCGAGGCGCACGGCACCTGGCAGGAGGAGGTCGAGGAAGCCCGGAAGAACGCCGCCCGGCACGCGCTGGACGACCTCTCCGTCGGCAAGGGCCGCTCCACCGGCGAGCCGTTCAACCTGCGGTGGATCTACACCCACATGATCGAGGAGTACGCCCGCCACAACGGCCACGCCGACCTCCTGCGCGAACGCATCGACGGCACGACCGGCGACTGAACCCGGCCGGCGGGAC
This sequence comes from Streptomyces galbus, assembly GCF_005280195.1. Taxonomy (GTDB): domain Bacteria; phylum Actinomycetota; class Actinomycetes; order Streptomycetales; family Streptomycetaceae; genus Streptomyces; species Streptomyces galbus. Next base: position 541,706 of record NZ_SZPR01000010.1, read on the forward strand.
GGGCGATCACCCGTGCGGGGCAACCTGCGCCCGTCCGCTGTCGCGCGGGACGGCGCAGGCACCAGAGTGGCGCGGGTGCAGCGAACGACGACTACCGCAACGCTCCTGGTCGCGACGGCCCTCACGGCCCTCACCGGGTGTATGACCGTGCAGGACCATCCGTCGGCGCCCGGCGCCCCGCCCTCGGCGTCCTCGCGGCCCTCGCTGCCGCGGTCGGACGGCCCGGCCGGAGCCTAGGTGGCGCAGGCACCCGCACGGGAGGCGCTGGAGAGGGTCGGTCCGTCGGACCCCTCCCACCCGGCGTCCGGCGGGCCGCGGCGGGCGGCGGGCGGACAGGACAGCGCCGGGCGCCCCGCCCCGCACCCCCGTCCACCCCGTCCGGCACCGCACCGGACCGGCCGGTCCCGCGCGGAGGTCCCCGACGCCCGGAAGGCCGCGAAGAGCGCCTCCGACGCGGTGCGCCGCAGCACCGACGTGTGCGCGCTGGGCAAGCGGTACGGGGGCTGGCGCGCGGACAGCCCGCAGGCGGTGATCTGCGAGCGGACGTACGGCCGTTAGAGGGGGGCGGCGACGGCTGCGTCCGGGGGCACGTCGACGCCGCGCGCGCCCGACCGGCTCAGCCGCCTCGGCGGGACGGGATGCCGTGCTCCCCGTCCGGGCCCTCGTCGCCGAGCCGCAGCTCCAGGCGTCCGATCGCCGCGCGCACCCCGGCGCCGTAGCCGTCGTCGGCGAGGACGTCCGCCGCGGCGCGGGCCCGGCGCACATGGGTGCGGGCGGCGGCCACGCGGCCCAGCTTGGCGTAGTCCGCGGCGAGACTGAGGTGCAGCGAGGGGTACAGGGCGCGCACCGCGACCGACTCCCGGTGCTCCTCGGCCGCCGTCAGCGCCCTGAGGTCCCAGGCCAGCTCGTCCTCGGGGTCGTCGTGGGTGTCGGCCAGGTAGTGGGCGAGGGTGCAGCGGTGGAGCGGCTCGCCGTGCTCGCCCAGCTCGGTCCACAGGTCGAGGAGGCGGCGGCGGGCCTCCTCGCGGTCGCCCCCGTGGTGCAGCATCACGACCTGGCCGATCCGTGTGGGCACGCTGTCCGGCGCCGCCCGTTCCCGTTGCTCCGCCACCGCGTCCTCCGCGTCCTCGTCGGCCGTCGCACCGCTGCTGCCACCGACGCTAGCCCCAGCCGTGGGAGGGCGCGCCCGGGCGGCGGGCCGGCGCGGGGCCGGCCCGGAGGGTGCCCGGGCGCCGGACGCGGGCCGGCGCGGCCGGGGGATCAGCCGAGGTCGGGGATCGTCCAGTCGATCGGCTCGTGCCCCTGGCGGGCCACCGCCTCGTTGATCTGCGTGAACGGGCGCGAGCCGAAGAACTTCTTCGCCGACAGCGGGGAGGGGTGCGCGCCCTTGACGACCGCGTGGCGCGTCTCGTCGATCAGCGGGAGCTTCTTCTGCGCGTAGTTGCCCCACAGGACGAAGACGGCCGGGTCGGGCCGGTCGGCGACGGCGCGGATCACCGCGTCCGTGAACTTCTCCCAGCCCTTGCCCTTGTGCGAGTTGGCCTCGCCGGCGCGGACGGTGAGGACCGCGTTGAGCAGCAGGACGCCCTGGCGGGCCCACGGCATCAGGTAGCCGTTGTCGGGGACGGGAGTGCCCAGCTCCTCGTGCATCTCCTTGTAGATGTTCCGCAGGGACGGCGGGATCTTCACCCCGGGCCGCACCGAGAAGCACAGCCCGTGGCCCTGGCCCTCGCCGTGGTAGGGGTCCTGACCCAGGATCAGGACCTTCACCCGGTCGTAGGGCGTGGCGTCGAGCGCGGCGAAGACCTCCTCGCGCGGCGGGTAGACCGGACCCCTCGCCCGCTCGTCCTCGACGAACTCCGTCAGCTCCTTGAAGTAGGGCTGCTGCAGCTCGTCGCCCAGCACCCCGCGCCAGGAATCGGGCAGCATGGCGGTGTCGGTCACGTCAACGTCCTTCGGTCGTACGGTCGCTCCGGTCCTCAGAACCTACAGGCGACCACTGACAGCGGGCGGGCCCGTCCGCTACCAGCTGGTCTTGCGGGACAGTTCCCACATCATCATGATCGTCGAGGGGTCGAGGGCCCGCTCGCCGCCGGAGATGTCCTCGCTGGCGGCCACGTACGCCTTGCCCTGCCACAGCGGGAGCAGCCGGGCGTCGTCGACGAGGACCCGCTGGGCCTGCTCGAAGTCCTTCACCACCTGGCCGCGGTCGCTCTCCTGGCGGGAGCGGGGCAGCAGGGTGGCGGTGATCTCCTTGGCCGGGTAGGGCGTGCCGAGGGCGTTCTGCTCGCCGACGAAGGGGGCGATGAAGTTGTCGGCGTCGGGGAAGTCGGGGAACCAGCCGCGGCCGAACACCGGGTACTCGCCCTTCTGGTAGCCCACCACGTACGTCTTCCACGGGCGGCTCTTGAGGGTGATGCGGAACAGTCCGGAGTTCTCGAGCTGGCGCTTGAGCTCCTTGAACTCCAGGGCGGTCTCGGAGCCGTAGCGGTCGGTGGTGTACCAGAGGGTCAGCGGCACCGGCCCGTTGATGCCGGCGCTCGTGAGGATTTGCTTCGCCTTCGCGGGGTCGGGGTCGCCGAAGGTGTCGAAGTACGGCGTGGTGTGCCCGGTCAGGCCCTGCGGGACCATGGAGTACAGCGGCTCCACGGTGTCCTTGTAGATGGTGTGCGCGAGGGCGGTGCGGTCGACGAGCTGGGCGATCGCCCGGCGCACGGCGCGCTTGGCGGCCCACGGGTCCTTGGGGTTGAACACCAGGTAGTTGATGTCGGTGCCGGCGCCCTCGACGAGCTGCAGCCCCTTGTTGGCGGCGTCCTTGCGCCCGAGGGAGACGATGTCGTCGGCGGCCAGGCCGCGGTAGGTGACGTCGATCTTCTTGCTCCGCAGCGCCTTGACCATGGGGGCCGAGTCCTGGAAGTACCGGATGGTGACCGCGCCGTTGCGCCGGTCGGCGAAGCCCTTGTAGCGCTCGTTGCGGACCAGTTCGGCGCGCTTGCCCTCCTGGTAGTCCTGGAGCTTGTACGGCCCGGAGCCGACGACGCCGGAGTCCTTGCGCAGCGCGTCGGCGGGGTAGCCCTTGGGGTCGACGAGGGACATGGCGGGCGTGGCGAGCACGAACGGGAACGTGGCGTCGGCCTTGTTGAGCCGGAAGACGACCTCGCGGTCACCGAGCGCCTGCACGTGGTCGAGGCTGCCGAGCAGACCGGCCGGGCCGCTGGGCGCGTTGATCTCGCGGATGCGGTCGAAGGAGTGCTTCACGGCCTGCGCGTCGAGCTTGTCGCCGTTGGAGAAGGTCAGGCCCGGGCGCAGTTCGCAGCGGTAGGCGCGGTTGGTGGTGTCGGTGAACGCGCAGCTCTTGGCGGCGTCGGGCTCGGGCGTGGACGCGCCGCTGGGGTAGGCCAGCAGGGTCTGGTAGATGTTGCGGAACAGCTCCCAGGAGCCGTCCCAGGAGGCGGCGGGGTCCAGCGTGCTCGGGGCGCTGGTGGTGCCGACGACGATCGGCCCCTGGTCGTCGGAGCCGCTGCCGGAGAAGTAACCGCACCCGGCGACCATGCCTATGGATGCGATCGCCGCCACTGGCCGAAGGCTTCGCTTCCGGTTGAACACGCGCACGCTCCTCGATCTGCCGTACCAAGGGTCGGCCGACCATACCGCAGTGCCACGGGGGTTGAACCTGGTTCGGGAGGGGGTCTTGATCCACCCGTTGCCGACTACGTTGTCAGGCCCCCGCGGGCCTTGCGGGACATGACGAAGGCGCCGTTCCCGTCAAGGAAACGGCGCCCTTCGTGAGCCCTTCGTGACCGCTCGGCGGGCGGGCCCGGGACGGTCAGCCGACGCCGGCGTTGAGGAAGATGCCGCCGTCGACGACGAGGGTCTGACCGGTGACCCAGTCGGACTGCCCGGACGTCAGGAAGGCCGCGGCGCCGCCGATGTCGGAGGGCACCCCGAGGCGGCCCAGCGGGTAGGCCGCGGCGGCCTCCTCCTCGCGGCCCTCGTACAGGGCCTGGGCGAACTTCGTCTTCACCACGGCCGGCGCGATCGCGTTGACCCGCACCTTGGGCGCGAACTCGTGGGCGAGCTGCTGGGTGAGGTTGATCAGCGCGGCCTTGCTCACGCCGTAGGCGGCGATGAACGGCGAGGGCGCGATGCCCGCGACGGAGGCGATGTTGACGATGGCGCCGCCGTTGTCCTTCTGCCAGGCGTGCCAGGTCCGCTGCGCGAAGCCGAGCGCGGAGATCACGTTGGTCTCGAACACCTTGCGCGCCACGTTCAGGTCGAGGTCGGCGATCGGCCCGAACACCGGGTTGGTACCGGCGTTGTTGACCAGGTAGTCGACGCGCCCGAAGGCTTCCATCACGCGGTCGACGGCCTCGGCCTGGTGCGCCTCGTCGTGGGCCTTGCCGGCGACGCCGATGACCCGGTCGGCGCCGAGCTTGTCGACGGCCTCCTTGAGGGCGTCCTCGTTGCGGCCGGTGATGCAGACCCGGTCGCCGCGGGCCACGAGGGCCTCCGCGACGCCGTAGCCGATGCCGCGGCTGGCGCCCGTGACCAGGGCGACCTTGCCGGAGAGTTCAGTCATGTCCGTCTACCTTCAGTTGAGCGGGCCGCCGGCCACGTACAGCACCTGGCCGGAGACGAAGCCGGCCGCCTCGCCGGTGAAGAACGCGATGGCGTTGGCGATGTCCTCGGGCTCGCCGACGCGCTGCACCGGGATCTGCGTGGCGGCGGCCTTCTTGAAGTCGTCGAAGCCCATGCCGACGCGCTCGGCGGTCGCGGCGGTCATGTCGGTGGCGATGAAGCCGGGGGCGACGGCGTTGGCGGTGATGCCGAACTTGCCCAGCTCGATGGCGAGGGTCTTGGTGAAGCCCTGCAGACCCGCCTTGGCGGCCGAGTAGTTGGCCTGGCCGCGGTTGCCGAGCGCGGAGGACGAGGAGAGGTTGACGATCCGGCCGAAGCCGGCGTCCACCATGTGCTTCTGGACCGCCTTGGTCATCAGGAACGAGCCGCGCAGGTGCACGTTCAGGACGGTGTCCCAGTCGGAGGCGCTCATCTTGAACAGCAGGTTGTCGCGCAGCACGCCCGCGTTGTTGACCAGGATGGTCGGGGCCCCGAGCTCCTCGACGATCCGGGCGACGGCCGCCTCGACCTGCGCCTCGTCGGAGACGTCCGCGCCGACCGCGACCGCCCTGCCGCCGGCCGCCGTGATCTTCTCCACGGTGTCCTTGCAGGCCGCCTCGTCGAGGTCGATCACCGCGACCGCGCGCCCCTCGGCGGCCAGCCGTACGGCGGTGGCGGCACCGATGCCGCGCGCCGCACCGGTGACTACTGCGACCCGCTGTTCTGTGGTGGACATGTGCTGGATCTCCTCGCCGTCGAGAACGCCTGGGAACACCTGGGAAGGTCCGGCACCGGCACCCGGCCGGGGCCGCGGCCCCGACGGTACGCCCCTCGGTGAGCGACCGCTTAGTACCTTCCGCAGAGCGACGCTAGAAGCCCTGGCACGCGGTGTCAACGGGACGCCCTGCGGTGTGACCGATCACCCGCCCGCCGGAGTCGTCCCGCACCGCGTCCGCGCACCCGATCGGCCTACCGCTGCGCGCGGTGGGGGGATCGCGCTCCTAGCGTCGAAGAGCGGCCCGCCCGGGCCGGGAAGGAGGCACCCCGTGCTCCGCAGAACCGGTGCCGTCGGCACGTTGTTCGCCCTCGCCGCGCTCGTGCCGTCGGCCGTCCCCGCTCACGCGCAGGACCTGGACTGCCACGACTTCGTGTACCAGGAGGACGCCCAGGCGGTCTTCGACGCGGACCGCACCGACCGCAACCGCCTGGACGAGGACCAGGGGCCGGACGACGGCATCGCCTGCGAGGCGCTGCCGCGGCGGGCCGGCGCGACGACGTCCTCCACCTCCCGCCCGAAGCCCACCCCCACGGCCGTCCCCACCGCGCTCCCCACCCGGACGGTCGCCCCCACCGCGACGGTCCGGCCCACGTCGGTCGTGCCGACCCGGGGCGTGCAGGGCGGCCTGGGCGGCAGCTCCGCAACCGGCCCGACCGGCTGGGACCTGGCCATCGGCGCGACCTTCGTCGCGGGAGCGGCCGTCGCGACCGGGTTCGTAGTACGCCGCCGGCGCGGCTGACGACCCGCCGCCGGGCCGCGCCCGGGGGCTGGGCCCGACCGCGCCCCTTGCCCGGCCGCCCCCGGCAGCTCGGCCCCGCCGTGCCCTGGGCCCGCGCCCGACCGCAGCCCGGGGGCCGAGCCCAGCCCGGCCGGGCGAAGGGGCCGAGCCCGCCCGAGCCCAGTGGCAGAGCCTGCCCGAGCGCGGACGCCGAGCCCGGCCGCGTGCCGAGGCCGAGCCCCGCCAGGGGAAGTCAGCGCACCAGCAGGTCCAGCAGGCGTTCCGTCTCCGCCGACGGGTCCGTGGTCAGACCGGTGTGCACCGGGCCGGGCTGGACGACCGCCGAGCGGGGGGCGACCAGCCAGCGGAAGCGGCGGCCGGGGTCGTCGCCCGCCGCCTGACCCGCCGCGTCTCCCCCGCCGCACACCGCCTCCACCGCGCCGAGCGCGGCCCGGACCGCGGCGACGTCCGCCCCCGGGTCCAGGGCCAGCAGCCGCGCCTCGTCGAGGTGGGTGCGGGCGCCGACGTACCCCCGGGCCCGGCAGTAGACCAGCACGCCCGCGTTGACGCACTCGCCGCGCTCCACGCGCGGGACGACGCGCAGCAGGGCGTACTCGAAGACGTCCCGGCCGCCGCCCTGCCCGGCCCGGGTGATGTGCCGTTCGGTCAGGTGACCGGCGACGTTGATGTGGTTCCGGGTCATGCTGCCCCCTCGATCCCCGTGATGCGGTCCTGGATGACGGCGGCCCGCGCCAGGAGCGGCCGGGCGTAGCTGCGGCGCAGGTCGTCCGGGTGGTCGAAGCCGGGCTCGTCGGCCAGCCAGACGTCCGGGACCGCGGCGGTGACCTCGGCGAGCAGCTCCTCGGTGACGAGCGGTGCGAGGTCCGCGGCGGCGCCGCGCACGTCCGGTGCGAAGCGCGCCAGGGCGTGGTCGCGGGCGTCGTAGGGGCGGGCGGCGGAGGTCTCGGCGGACGGCCAGTTGTGCTGCCAGATCATGGTCGCGCCGTGGTCGATGAGCCACAGGTCGCCGTGGTGCACCAGCAGGTTGGGGTTGCGCCAGGACCGGTCGACGTTGTTGGTCAGCGCGTCGAACCAGACGATCCGGCCGGCCTCCCCGGCGTCCACGGGGAAGGCGAGCGGGTCGTAGCCGAGGGCGCCGGAGAGGAAGTCCATGCCGAGGTTGGTGCCGCCGCTGGACCGCAGCAGGTCCTGCACCTGCTGGTCGGGCTCGCCGAGGCCCAGTACCGGGTCCAGCTCGACGGTGACCAGCCGGGGCACGCGCAGGCCCAGCCGGCGGGCGAGCTCCCCGCAGACGACCTCCGCGACGAGCGTCTTGCGGCCCTGTCCCGCGCCGGTGAACTTCACGACGTAGGTCCCGAAGTCGTCGGCCTCGACGAGCCCGGGGAGCGAACCGCCCTCGCGCAGGGGCGTGATGTAGCGCGTCGCGATGACGTCCTTGAGCATCGCCCCAGGTTACTGGTGGTGCGCGGGCGGCCCCGACCGGGCCGACAGCTCCGCGACAGCTCCGGCTTACGCCCCGCTCATGCCGCGGCGGCCAAGCTCTGGAGGTCGCCCGGGGCCGGGCCGCGGCCCGCTGAACGCGCGGCGCCCGCGGCGCGTACCTCCTGGCACATCACGATCACGTCATCCTCCCCCGGAAGGGAAGCGTCAGCATGACCAGCGCATCGCTCAACCCCGCGTCGGGTCCGGCCCGTCGTACCGTCGTGGCGGCCGCCGGAGCGGCCGGGCTCGCCGTCGCGCTGACCGCCTGCGGAGGCTCCGGCGACGACTCGTCGGACGCGCAGAGCGCGACCGGCGGCGGGTCCGCGAGCAGCGGCGGCACGGGCGGCGGGGACAACGCCGCGGCCGGTGCCGCCCTGACCACGACGGCCGACATCCCCGAGGGCGGCGGGAAGGTCTTCGGCGACGAGAAGGTCGTCGTGACCCAGCCGGCCGCGGGTGACTTCAAGGCGTTCTCGGCGGTGTGCACCCACCAGGGCTGTGCCGTGAAGAGCGTCCAGGACGGGGTGATCCACTGCCCCTGCCACAACAGCAACTTCTCCATCACGGACGGCAGTGTGAAGTCCGGTCCCGCGACCAAGGCGCTGCCGTCGGTGCCGATCAAGGTGAGCGGGGACTCGATCACCCTGGCCTGAGCCGGGTGGCCGCCGGCCGGTCGCGGACCGTTCAGGGACGCGCCGGCCTGGACACCGCCGTGCCCGGGCGGCGAGAGTGCCCCGGGACGTCACCAGCAGACGAGGAACGGGGGCCGTATGACGGTCGGTCAGCGCCGGGGCCGCAGGATCATGATGACGCCCGGTGAGGTGGACGCGTTCCTCACCACGCAGCGCACCTGCCGGGTCGCCACCGTGTCCGCCGGGGGCGCCCCGCACGTCAGCGCGCTGTGGTTCCTGTGGGACGGCACCGCGCTGTGGCTGTACTCGGTCGTCCGCAGCAGGCGCTTCGCCGACCTGCGCCGCGACCCCCGGGTGGCGGTCGTGGTCGACACGGGCGAGGAGTACGGCCAGCTGCGCGGTGTCGAGCTGTCCGGCGCCGTGGAGTTCGTCGGCGAGGTGCCGCGGACCGGGGAGCTGTGCGCCGAGCTGGACGCCGTGGAGACGCTGTTCGCCCGCAAGAACTTCGGCCTGGACGCGATCCCGCACGACGGCCGGCACGCGTGGGTGCGGCTGAGGCCGGAGAAGGTGGTCTCCTGGGACTTCCGCAAGCTGGGAGACGCCTGACACCGGCGCCCCGGCGGCGGCCGCGGCCCGCCCGGCCTCAGCGGATCTTCTCCGCGGCCTCCTGCAGCGCCCGCACCGCCGCGCGGATCGAGGGCCGGCGGTCGGCGTCGGCCCGCCAGACGACGTAGACGTGCCGTCGCACCCGCTGTCTGAGGGGCACCATGACCACGCCCTCGGGCACCGGGTGCCGGCCCAGCAGCGGGGCGATGCACACGCCCAGTCCCGCCTGCACCAGGTTGAGCTGGGTGTGCGTCTCGGCGGCGCGGTGGCCGACGATCGGCTCGACGCCCCGGGAGCGCAGCGTGAACATCAGCCACTCGTGGCAGAACTCGCCCTCGCCCCAGGTGATCCACTCGTCCTCGGCGAACTCGGCGAGGTCGACCTCGTCCCGGTCGGCGAGCCGGTGCCCGGCGGGCAGGGCGACGTCGGCCGGATCGTCCAGGACGGGTGCCTTGACCAGGCCGTCCGGCAGCGGCATCGGCTTGTTGTACCAGTCGAGGACCACCGCGAGGTCGAGGTCGCCGCGCACCACGCCCGCGACGCCCCCCTCCGGCTCCAGCTCGCGCGAGCGCAGCCGCAGCGCGGGGTGCTCCCGGCGCAGCGCGGACAGGGCCACGGGGAACAGGCCCCGCGCGGCCGTGGGGAACGCGGACAGCCGCAGCTCCCCCGCCACCTGGCCGCGCTGGGCCTCCAGGTCGGCCTGGGCGAGTTCCACCTGGGACAGGATGCGGGAGGCGTGCTCGGCGAGCAGCCGCCCGGCGTCGGTGAGCCGTACTCCCCGCCCGTTCTTGGCGAGGAGCTGCTGCCCGACCTCCCGCTCCAGCTTGGCGAGCTGCTGGGAGACGGCGGACGTGGTCACGTGCAGGCCCTCGGCCGCGCCGCTGACCGAGCCGTGCCGGGACACGGCGTCGAGGGTGCGCAGGCGCTCCAGGTTCAACATGTAAGCGATGCTACGCGGTACCGGCATCGAATTCTCGATTGTGCTACGAGGTTCTCTCGCGCATCGTAAGGACCATGAGCAGCGCCACCGACACGCCCGCGTCCGCCGGGCCGCCCCCCTCCGGCACGCCCGGCCCCTCCCCCGCGGCCATCACGGCCGACGCCACGGCCCCCGCCCCTGGGCTCGCGGCCACCACCCCGGCCCCCCTGGCCGCCGCCTCCCCCGCCGCCTCGCCGCACCGGGCTCCCGCCGCGAGCTCCGGCGCCGCGCCCGGCCGCCCGCGCCTGGACTGGCGGCTGCGCTTCGGCGCCCTGTCCCTCATCTGGGGCTTCAGCTTCCTGCTGATCAAGGTGGGGACCGACGGCTACGCCCCCTTCCAGGTGACGTTCGGCAGGCTGGCGTTCGGCACGGCCGTGCTGGTGGCCGCACTCGTGGTGAAGCGGGAGCGGCTGCCGCGCGGGGCGCGGACGTGGGCGCACCTGACGGTCGCCGCGCTCCTGCTCAACGCGCTGCCGTTCTCCCTGTTCGCCTACTCCGAGCTGACGATCCCCTCGACGCTGGCCGGGATCTGCAACGCGACGTCGCCGCTGTGGGGCATGGCGCTGTCCCTGGTCGCGCTCTCCGAGGACCGCCCGACCCGGGTCCGGGTCGCCGGACTGGGCCTGGGTTTCCTCGGCGTCCTGACCGTCCTCGGCGCCTGGCAGGGCTTCTCCGGCCTGGACGCGAAGGGCACCGCGATGGCCCTGCTCGCGTCGCTGAGCTACCCGGTCGGCTGGATCTACGTCCGCCGCACGCTGGCCGGCACCGGGCACTCGAACCTGTCCCTGACCGGAGCCCAGTTGGGACTGGCCACGGTGCAGCTCGCCCTCGTGACCCCGCTGTTCACCTCGCTGCCGACGCACCTGCCGGTGCTGCCCCTGCTGGCCGTGGCCGCGCTGGGCGTGCTCGGCACGGGCGTGGCGGTGCTCGTCCAGTACGGGCTGGTGGTCGAGGTGGGGCCGACGACCGCGCAGATGGTCACGTACTTCATCCCGGTGATCGCGACGGCCGCCGGGGTGGCGATCCTCGGCGAGTCGCTGCGGTGGAGCACCCCGGTCGGAGCGGTGATCGTCCTGCTGGGTGCGGCACTCACCCAGGTGAAGCCGCGGGCTTAGCAGCGGGCCGTCCCGCGGGGTCCGCCGCTGCCGCGCACGCGACGTCGCCCCGCCGCTTCACACGTAACTCCGCGACGGCGCCGGACCCACCGCCGACGCCACCGCGTCCGCCAGCGGCGCCGCCTCGGCCTCGGTGAGGGTCGACACGGTGATCCGCACGGCCGGCGGCGAGGACAGGCGGAAGCGGGCGCCGGGGGCGACCGCCCAGCCCGCGTGCAGGAGGCGGGCCACCGCCGCGGTCTCGTCGGGGACCGGCACCCACACGCTCATGCCGCTGCGGCCGTGCGCCGTGACACCGCGGGCGGCGAGCGCGGTGATCAGCGCCTCGCGGCGGTCCCGGTACGCGGCCGCGACCGCCGCGCCGTCCAGGACGCCGTCGCTCCAGAGCCGGACCACCGCCCGCTGGAGCAACAGGCTCACCCAGCCGGGGCCGAGCCGGTGCCGGCCGCGCACCCGGTCCACGGTGACGTCGTCGCCGGTGAGCAGGGCGAGCCGCAGGTCGGGGCCGTACGCCTTGGCGACCGAGCGGACCAGCGCCCAGTGGCGGGTGACCCCGGCCAGCGGGTGGAACGGCAGGTCGACGATGCCGTGCCCGTGGTCGTCCTCGATCAGCACGGTCTCGGGGTGCTCGGCGAGGACCGCGCGCAGCTCCCGCGCGCGTGCCGCGCCCACACAGGCGCCGGTGGGATTCTGGGCGCGGTCGGTGACGACGGCGGCGCGCGCCCCGCCCTCCAGGGCCCGGCGGAGGTCGGCGGGCAGCGGCCCCTCGTCGTCGACGCCCACCGGCACCGTGCGCAGTCCGAGCGCCGGGACGAGGTCGAGGGTGCGGCCCCACCCGGGGTCCTCCACGGCGACGGCGTCACCGGGCTTGAGGTGGGCGGCGAGGACCCGTTCGACCGCGTCCAGCGCCCCGGAGACCACCGTGAGCGGCCCGGGCGGCACCCCGTCGGCGTCGAACTCGGCGCGGGCGATGCGGGCCAGCTCCGGCTCGACGGGCTCGGCGCCGTAGAGCACCGGCGCGCGGTCCTGCTGCGCGGCGGCGGCCGCGAACGCCCCGGACAGCGGGGGCAGCAGCGCGGGATCGGGGTTGCCGTCCGCGAGGTCGCGCACGCCCGGCGGCACGTCGAGGCGGACGTTCTCGCGGCCGGTGGTGGCGGGCTTGGGCCGCACCCGGCTGCCCCGGCGCCCGTCGGTCTCGATGACCCCGCGCTCGCGCAGGGTGCGGTACGCGGCCGCCACCGTGTTGGGGTTCACGCCCAGCGTCGCCGCCAGTTCCCGCATCGGCGGCAGCAGTCGGCCCGGCTCCAGCGCACCGGTGCCGACCGCGCGCTCGATGCTCGCGGAAATCTCCGCCGCACGCCGTCCCTGGATCGGATACTCTCCTAGCACAAAACCGATTATGCACTAGTGCAATGGAGAACGCCATGCAGGGCACCGCACCTTCGAGCGCCGACCGGCCGGCGACACCGCCCGCCGCCTATGCCCGGACCGACCGCACGGTCCCCACGCGCTCCGCGGACCGGGCGTCGTACGACCGCGAACTGGTGCACGCGATACTCGACGAGGGCTACGTCTGCCACCTCGGCTTCGTGCGCGACGGCGCGCCGGTGGTGCTGCCGACGCTGTACGGCCGGGTCGGCGAGCGGCTGTACGTGCACGGCTCGACCGGCTCGCGGCCCCTGCGCATGACGGGCCAGGCCGACCCGGGGCTGCCGGTGTGCCTGACCGTGACCCACGTGGACGGGCTGGTGCTGGCCCGCTCGGCCTTCCACCACTCGATCAACTACCGCTCCGTCGTGGTGCACGGCATCGCCCACGACGTGACCGACCCGGAGGAGAAGCGGGCCGCGCTGGACGCCCTGGTTGACCACGTGGTGCCGGGCCGGGCCGCCGACGCGCGCCCCGCCAACCGCAAGGAACTGGCCGCCACCGCGGTGATCCGCCTGGACCTGGACGAGGTCTCCGCCAAGCTCCGCACGGGCGGCGTGAACGACGAGCGGGAGGACTACGCCCTGCCCCACTGGGCCGGCGTGCTCCCCCTCCGCAAGGGCTACGACGCCCCCGTCCCGGACGAGGCCCTGGCACCCGGTACCGACGTACCCGGCTACCTCACGGCGCTGTGACGCACCGCCCCGCCGGGAGGTGACGGTGCGGTTCAGGCCGCCGTGCCGCGGGCGGACAGCTCCCGTTCGGGGGTGCCGCCCGCGACCGGGTCCGAGGCGGCCCTGACCGGCGTGGTCGACTGGGCGATGAACGCGCCCAGCAGCACCACCGCACCCCCGGCGATCTGCGGAGCGGACAGGTGCTCGCCGAGCAGCACCCAGGCGAGCACCGTCGCGACGACCGCCTCCAGACAGGCCACCACGGTGGCGACCTGCGGGGAGAGCCGGCGCACCGAGAGCACGCCGGTGCCGTAGGCGAGCACCGTGGCGACGAGCACGATCCAGGTGAGGAGCACCCAGGAGGGGACCCGCGTGCCGTTCATGCCGGCGGTGCCCGCGAGCACCGACCAGTCCATGCCCCAGGGCCGGGCCACCGCGGTCAGCACGACGGTGCCGACGAGCAGGCCGTAGGCGATGACGCCCAGCGGGTCGGGGGCCTCGTCGGCGGAGTCGGTGCCCTGGTCGGACAGGACGAAGTAGCCCACCTGGCAGCAGGCCGCGCCGAGGGCGAGCAGCAGGCCGAGCGCGTCGAAGCCCAGCCCCGACCACACCTCGACGACACAGGCGAGGCCCCCGACCGCGAGGACCACGCCGACCGCGGCCGCGCGCGTCACCGGGCGCCGCTGCACGAACCGCACCCAGCCCAGCACGAGCGCCGGGGCCAGGTACTCCACGAGCAGCGCCACGCCGACCGGGATGCGGGAGAGGGAGGCGAAGTAGAAGGCCTGCACCCCGGCCACGCCGAGCAGCCCGAACCCGGCCAGCAGTGCCGGGCGGCGGCGCACCAGGGCGCGGTGGCGCACGGCGAGCGGCAGCATCACCACAGCGGCGCCCGTCACCCGCAGCCACACCACGTGCAGCGGGTCGAGCCCCGCCTCGATCAGCGGCTTGGCCGCGACCCCCGACCCGCCGAAGGCGACGGCCGACCCCACCGCGAGGGCCAGCCCGACGCCCTTGCCGCGGCTGCCCTGACTGCTCACTGACGTACGCACCGGGCCATGATGACAGGCGTTGACATGAGCGTCACCCCCGATGACACCTGTCTCGCCGACTGGACGGCCCACGGCCGTCGGCGGACCGGACCGAGCGCCGGGACCCGCGGGATCGGCGGGACCGGCGGGACCCGTCACCGGGCGAGGTCGCCTCCCCGGCCGCACTCGACCGAGGCACCGGCGCCGCACGCGCCCCGGATCCGCTCCAGCAGTTCCCGCGGATCGACCCCGGCCCGCCCGAGGACCTCCACGGCCCGCGCCTGCGGATCCGCGACGAGCGCGACGAGGAGGTCGAGGCCGTGCGTCCCGGCGGCGCCCCGGCGCGCCGCCCGGGCCCGGGCGTGGGCCATGGCCGCGGCGGCTAGCGGTGAGAGGCACTCGCCGGGCTGGCCGCCAGTGCCGCCCGCCGCCGGTGGCACGCTCACGGACCCGGGAGCGGAGCCCTCCAGGGCGCTCTGCCAGTGCAGCCCGTAGCCGATGCTGCGCTGGACCAGGTAGCCGAGCAGCCGGGCGATCCGCGCGCCGTCCCCGAGGGCGGCCCGCACCTCCGTGTCGTGCTCCAGCAGGGAGTGCAGCAGGTGGGCGGTGTCGATCTGCCGGTCCCCGTCGCGGACCGCCCTGCGGCGGGCGCCGTCGACCACCTCGGCGAGCTCGCCGTCGAGCCCGCTCACGGGGTCCGCGCCGGACCTGGCTGGTTCCTGCTCCGGCTGCCGGGGGATGGGGAAGTGCACACCCCCCACCCCATCAGGCCCGGCCGGCCCGGTCATCGGCGCAGCGGAGCATGTCGGCGTCCCACGGACAGCGGACGGCACCGGCCGGAATCTCCTCCCCAAGGAGGAGATCTGGCCACGCCCCGACGCGCGGACGGCCGTGCCCCGGCGCACCGAAGGCGCCCCGCGACGGTGCGCGGGGCGCCTTCGGGCCGGGCGGCCGTGCGGCCGCCGGGCGTGGCTCAGTCCTCGTCGGCGAGGATGAGGTAGAGCTTCTTGCGGGCGTCGTTGATGACGGTCAGCGCCTTGTCGCGCTGTTCCTTCGTGCCGGTCTTCCAGACCTGCCCGAAGGCCTCCATCAGGCCGAAACCCGCCTGGCGGATCTCGCCGAGGGCCTCGAGGTCGATCCCGCGCGAGGCCTCCTCCCAGGGGGCCTCGGGACCGGACTCGGCCGCCGTCCGTCCCGCCTCGGTGAGCGAGAACAGCTTCTTGCCGCCCTCGGTCTCACTGGTGATCAGACCCTCGTCCTCCAGCAGTTGCAGGGTGGGGTACACCGAGCCGGGACTCGGCTTCCACGCGCCGCCGCTGCGTTCGGCGATCTCCTGGATCATCTCGTAGCCGTGCATCGGGCGGTCCCTCAGCAGGGCCAGGATCGAGGCCCGCACGTCACCGCGCCGCGCCCGTCCCCTCGGTCCGCCACGGCCCCGGCCCCAGGGTCCGGGGCCGAACCCCGGTCCGCCGGGCCCGAAGCCGCGCCCGCCGGGTCCGCCCGGGCCACCCGGCCCGAAGGGACCGAAGGCCGCGCGCCGCCCGTCGAAGCCGCCCCGGCCGCGGCCGAAGGGGTGTTCCTGTCCGTGTCCACGCTCGTGTCCGTGGGTACGCATCGCCATCACTCCATCCATCGTTGATCTGTCGCGATGCGTCAACGATATATCGGAAGAGTTCGCATGGCAAGACCCGTCGACCGGTGGACCTTCCCCGTGCCCTCTCGCGGAGCAGCGACCCCGTTCCCGGTCCGCCGCTCCCACGCCCTCAGCCCGCCGCCCCCGGCGACCGCCGGTACCACGTGACCGCGTCGGCCAGCCGGGCCAGCGGCCCCGGACCGGGCGCGCAGTCGGCGAGCGACCAGATGTCCTCCGACCGGTACCAGTGGTCCCGGGCCACCAGCGCGAACTGGCGCTCCGAGGCGCGGCCCGGCGTGCTCCGCAGCGCCTCGAGGCACAGCGCGTAGGGCCAGTCCTCGTCCCGCACCGGGGGCAGCAGGCCCAGCGCGGCCAGCTCGCCCAGCAGGTCGGCGACGCGTACCGGCTCCGGGTGGCTCGCGTGGTACACCCCGGGCGGCACCGGGCGCGGTCCCGTGGCGAGCCGGGCCACCAGGCGGCCGAGGTCGCCCACGTCGACCACCGACAGCAGGGCGCCGCCGCCGTCCCAGACCGCGGGCACCCGCTCGACCAGTTCCCGCAGTCCGGAGACGACCCACCGGTCGCCGGGGCCCGTCACGATCCCGGGGCGCAGGACGACCGCCCCCGCCTCGCGCGCGTGCCGCTCCCCCGCCAGCCGTGTCCGGCTCGCCGCCGAGACCGGCTCGGGGGGCACCTCGTCCACCGTGATCCCGCGGTGCGGGCCGACGCCGTACACCGCCGCCGTGGACAGGTGCACCACCCGGGGCACCCCGGCCCGTGCCGCCTCCGCCATCACCGCCCGGGTGCCGGCGACGTTGACCGTCTCGCCCTGTTCCTCGTCCGGGCCGACGTACGACGCCAGGTGGAGCACCGCCGTCGCGCCCTCGCAGAGCCCGCGCAGCGACACCGGGTCGGTGACGTCCCCGCGCACCCACTCCACGTCGTCCCGCGGGGCGGCCGGGATGCGCCGGACCAGCGCCCGCACGCGCGGGACGTCACCGCCGTCACCGCAGTCGTCGCCGACGCCGTCGTCGCCCGTCCCGCCGTCCCGCAGCAGGGCCCCGAGCGCGGCCCCGCCGATGAAGCCGGTGGCCCCGGTGACCACCACGGTCCCGCCGCTTCCCGGCACCCCACCACTCGTCGCACCGCGTCCCCCGGTGCCCTCGCCGTTCACGTCCGGTCTCCCTCCTGTCCTCCTCCAGACGCCTGCTGTCGATCTTCCCGCACGGATCGGGGCCAGCCGTCGGGAATTGGCCTTGGCCGGGCCCTCCGCCCTGCCCCTACCGTCGGACCATGCGCATCCGAATCGTCGACGCCTTCACCGACCGTCCCTTCGCCGGCAACCCCGCGGGGGTCGTCCTGCTGGACGGCGCCTTCCCCGGCGACGCCTGGCTCCAGAACGTGGCCCAGGAGGTCAACCACGCCGAGACCGCCTTCGCGCACCGCCTCCCGGAGGGCGGCGAGGCCGACTGGGCGCTGCGCTGGTTCACGCCGGTCACCGAGGTGGCCCTGTGCGGCCACGCCACGCTCGCCACCGCGCACGTGCTGCACGGCACCGGCGCGCACGAGGGTCCCGTGCGTTTCACCACCCGCAGCGGCGTCCTGGTCGCCACGCCCGCCGGGGACGGCTCGATCACGCTGGACTTCCCCACCGCGCCGCTCACCCCCGCGGAAACCCCGGCCGGGCTCGCCGAGGCCCTCGGCGCCGAGCCCCTCACCGTCCTGGACACCGGGCCGAACATCGACGACCTGCTCGTCGAGCTGGCCGACGAGAAGACGGTGCGCGCCCTGCGGCCCGACCACCGGGCGCTCGGCGCCCACTCGGCCCGCGGCGTGATCGCCACCGCCCGCGCGGAGGACCCGGCGGGCCCCTACGACTACGTCTCGCGCTGCTTCTTCCCGAACGTCGGCATCGACGAGGACCCGGTCACCGGCAGCGCGCACACCGCGCTGGCCCCGTTCTGGTCCGAGCGGCTGGGCCGGCCCGACCTCACGGGACTGCAGACCTCCGCCCGCTCCGGCCTGGTGCGCACCGGGCTGCGCGGCGAGCGCGTCCTGCTCACCGGGTCCGCGGTGACCGTCATCGACGGGGAGCTGCTGGCCTGACGGTGGCGGGGGGCCGACGGCCGGCCCTCGGGCGGGCGGCGGACCGTGCGGGCGGCCGGCCGCCCGGCGCTCACGCGGTGGGCAGCCAGCCGACCTTCCCGGCGAGCAGGGCGTAGCCGACGAACGCCCCGATGTCGAGCAGGGAGTGCGCGACCACGAGGGGTCCCACCCGGCCCCAGCGGCGGTACAGGCAGACGAACACCACGCCCATCACCATGTTGCCGAGGAAGCCGCCGACGCCCTGGTAGAGGTGGTACGAGCCGCGCAGCACCGCGCTGGCCACCAGCGCGGTGCCCGGCGTCCAGCCGAGCTGGCCGAGCCTGCGCAGCAGGTAGCCCACCACGATGACCTCTTCGAGGACCGCGTTCTGCAGGGCCGACAGGACCAGCACCGGGTACTTCCACCACACGTCGGGCAGCGCCTCGGGCACCACCGTGAGGTTGAAGCCGAGGCCGCGGGCGGCCAGGTAGAAGGCGATGCCGGTGCTGCCGATGACCGCCGCGACGAGCGCCCCGCGGCCCAGGTCGGGCCAGGGGCGCGTGCGGTCGAAGCCGAGCGTGCGCAGGCTGCGGCCCTCGCGCACCAGCAGGTGGGCCACGAGGGCGACGGGCACCAGCGAGGAGGCGATCCCGAAGAGCTGCCAGGCGAGGTCGAGCCAGGGCCTGCCCGGTGCGGCCGACGCGTTGAGGGTCGCCGCCTGGTCCTTCAGACCGCCCGGCTTGGTGACCGAACCGATGAAGCTGATCAGCGCGGACACACCGCTCGCGCCGAGGGAGAGGCCCAGCACCAGCAGGGTCTCGTCCCTGAGCAGTCGGCGCGTGAGCCGCTCCGGGGGGCGGCCCACGTCCACCGGACCCGCCGAGCCTGCCTCCACCTGCCCACCTGCCTCATGTCGACGACCGCGTGCCCCCGCGGGGCGCCCCCAGCCTCGCACGACCGTCGACCGGTTCCGCTTCCGGGCTGACCGCCGGTGGCCGGGGCACGACGAGGGGCCGACACAGCATGCCCGATCATCCTGACCGCGGCCGCGTCGGCCCCTCCTCGTACCGCCGGTTCACCGAGCCGGTGGCTCGTACGGCGGCTCATCCCATGGGCACGGGCTCCCGGAGTCCCACCGGCCACAGATGCACCGGCTCGCCCTTCTGCATCAGCTCGCGGTAGCGCCGCGTGGTGGCCGCGAGCGCCTCCTCGCGGGACAGCCCCGCCTCCAGCCCCTGGTGGAAGGTGGCCGCCTGCCAGGACGCCCCGTTGGTGCGTCGCCGGCACCGCTCCTCGATGACCCCGAGGTACAGGTCCCGGTCGGCGGGCTCCACACCCCACGCGTCCAGGCCCGCCTCGGCCAGCGGCAGCAGCTCGTCCCGTACGAGGCTCACCGCGTCGACCTCCGCGAGGCCCCCGAGCCGCCCGCGCCGCGGCCACTGCAGGCGGGCGTCGATGCCGTGGCGGCAGGCGGCGTCGAAGTTGTCGGCGGCCGTCTCGAAGGGCATCCGGGTCCACACCGGGCGCGTCTCCTCCGCGAGGGCGCGGACCACGCCGTAGTAGAAGGCCGCGTTGGCGAGGACGTCGGTGACGGTGGGACCGGCCGGCAGGACGCGGTTCTCCACCCGCAGGTGCGGCACGCCGTCGGCGACGTCGTAGACGGGCCGGTTCCAGCGGTACACGGTGCCGTTGTGCAGGACGAGTTCGGCGAGCTTCGGCACCCCGCCCGCGTCGAGGACCTCCAGCGGGTCCTCCTCGTCGCAGATCGGCAGCAGGGCCGGGAAGTAGCGCAGGTTCTCGTCGAACAGCTCGTGGGCGGAGGAGATCCAGCGCTCGCCGAACCAGGTCCGCGGCCGCACGCCCTGGGCCTGCAGCTCCGGCGGGCGGGTGTCGGTGGACTGCAGGAACAGCGGGGGCCGGGACTCGCGCCACAGCTCGCGCCCGAACAGGAACGGCGCGTTGGCGCCGACGGCCACCTGCGCGGCGGCCACCGCCTGCGCCGCGTTCCACACGGCGGGGAAGCGGGCCGGGGTCACCTGCAGGTGCAGTTGCACGGAGGTGCAGGCCGCCTCCGGGGTGATCGACTTCGCCGTGCAGGACAGCCGCTCCACGCCCTCGATGTCGAGGGTGAACTCCTCGCCCCGGGCGGCGACGATCTGTTCGTTGAGCAGGGCGTAGCGGTCGACCTCGGAAAGGTTCGAGGAGACCAGGTCGTCCCGTTCCAGCGTCGGCAGAATGCCGATCATCACGATTCCCGCGTCCACCTCGGCCGCCTTGCGGTCCGCATAGGCCAGGGAGGTGCGCAGTTCCTCGGCGAGCCGGTCGAATACCCGGCCGCCGAGCCGGTGCGGGGCGATGTTGACTTCAAGGTTGAACATGGCGAGTTCCGTTTGGAAATCGCGGCTGGCGATCCTCTCCAGCACCTCGCCGTTCAGCATTCTCGGCATGCCGTCGTCGCCCGCGAGATTGAGCTCGATCTCGAGCCCCATGAGGTTCTTCGGGCGGTCGAAGCGCTCTTCGGCCAGGAGTCGCTCCAGCCCCGTCAGACACTGCCGGAGCTTGTCGCGGTAGCGCTGACGATCGGACAGGTCGAACCCGCCTGCCTCGATCTTCTCCCCCATCGAAGGGTCCTTCCTCGCCTGGGCGGGCCGCGGGCGCGGCCGCCGGTGTCCCGGTCACGGTGGATGATGCCCCGCCGCGACGATCGATAACGTCCCCGCGC
Organism: Streptomyces galbus; assembly: GCF_005280195.1. Classification (GTDB taxonomy): domain Bacteria; phylum Actinomycetota; class Actinomycetes; order Streptomycetales; family Streptomycetaceae; genus Streptomyces; species Streptomyces galbus. The sequence continues at coordinate 562,227 of NZ_SZPR01000010.1, forward strand.
CGCCCGATCGCCCGCTACGCTTGCACAGTGACCGGAGGCACATTCACGGGGCATGACGCAGATCGTGTTTTCACGGGGCCGGTAACTCGTGAAAAACACCGACAAGAATTGGCCGACCGTTGTACGTGCATATCACGAGGTCACCGCATTGCCTCCCCGGAAGAATCGGGATGATTCCCCACTTTTCCGCGACCGAATTCACCCTTGCCGCGTGCCCCGGAATCGACTAGCTGAAACACGGTGTGAACACGTGTCGTATAAACTCCGCGGCAAGGCAGAAGGTGGGCGCCCACGTCGCAACAGCCTGTCGTCGAGGTGACGGACGGCAGGCCACACCTGTCTCCGCGACCGACCACGACCGAGGCCCCTGCCCGACTGCCCCCGCGAGCTGACAGCGCCGTCCGCCCCCGCCCTCGCACCGTGGCCTGTCGATTGAGAGGCGACCCACCATGCCGTTGCACGTTCCCCCGGCTCCCGCGCCCGCCCTGCGCTCCGTCCTCACCGCACTCGGATCACCCACCGCCGTCCGAGAGGCCCGGACCCCGTCCCTGCGCGCCGCGCAGGGCCCCACCACGCCCGAACTCCCGCTGCCCGTCCACGTCCTGGACCGGATCACCCCCGAGGGCCAGGCCGTGACCCGGCTGGCCGGCTGGCGGTTCCTGATCCGCAGCGGCGACCGTGCGGTGGCCGCGGCAGAGACCCGGCTGACCCCCGACGGCTGGACCTTCGCGTACTTCTTCGAGGGCCCCTACATCGCCTCGACCGAACGCGCCGTGCGCCAGGCGGAGTCGACGGCCCAGCCGTACCAGGCGCGCCTGCTGTCCGTGCCGGGCCTGTACATGCTCACCCTGTGGCTGCACGGCGACTGCGCCTCCGACGGCACCGGCGGTCACCCCGCCGCGACCGACCTGCTGGTCCCGCTCGCGCCCGCCCCGCCCGGCATCGCGGCCCACCGGCCGCACCGCGTCGCCGAGTTGCTCCCGCTGCTCACGCTCCGGGTGACACCCGCGCCCCTGCTGTCGGCCTGACCGGCCGGTCCGCACCGCTCCGAACGACGGGCCCCCGTACGTCCCCGTACCCCGCCGCCGTGATCCGGGCGGCGGGGTACGGTGCGTCGAGGCGCGGGCCCACCGCCGCCAACTCGGCGCGCGGACCGGGGACTAGTCCCTTCCGGCCCCCCAGAAACCCCCCGAAGTGACCCCGCGGCGCCACTGAACCGCCCGCCCGGGTGACGCGTCATGAACCTGTGAGAAGCGGTGCCGCGAAATCCCTGCGGAACGACGCCCGTGGGGCAACACTGGACTCCGACCGACTTATCACAACGGGGGGCGGCCATGAACGACGTTTCACGCCGCGGGACGACGACCACGCACCTTCCACACCTCACGTCAGAGCGAGAGATCCCTTCCATGTGCCAGCACCAGCCACCGTGTCCGACCGCAGACTCCGCCGACCGGGAATCCGCCCGCCTCGTGGCGCACCACCCGGAGCAGGGCTGGAGCCTGCTGTGCAACGGCGTCCTCCTCTTCGAGGACACCGGTGAGCTCCTGCCGGACGGCCAGATCATCGCCCCGCACCGGCCGCTGGCCACCGGCCGGGTCGTGACGGCCGCCTGATCACCGCCGGGCGCCCACCGCGGCACCCGGTCGGCACCGGGCGGCCGACGCGCCGCCCAGCGGCACCGACGAGACACCCCTTAAGGGCCGGACGCAGACCGTCGCTGCGCGCCGGCCCCGACGCATGAGGACCCGCGGTCACTCCCCGTAGCCGCCGTTTCCCCCTGGGCCCGCCTTCCCAGCGCCGCCCCGCTTCCGGAAGACTCCTCGATGGTCCGGACTGGACGGCGCGGCGCGGCGGGGCGCCCGCGGTGACGGAGGTGGTGGCAGTGGCAGCGTACGAGGGCGACGGCGAGGGGCCGTCCACGGCGTCCGGCCCGCCGGCGCCCCGGGGGAAGGTCACGATCACGGAGATCGCCCGCGAGGCCGGCGTCTCCGTGCCGACCGTGTCCCGGGTGGTCAACGGACGCTCCGACGTCGCCCCCCGCACCCGCGCCCGCGTGGAGGACCTGCTGCGCCGGCACGGCTACCGCAAGCGCTCCCCGGCACCGTCCGCCGGCGCCGCCCTGCTCGACCTGGTCTTCCACGACCTCGACAGCCCGTGGGCCGTGGAGATCCTGCGCGGCGTCGAGGAGGTCGCGCACGCGGCCGGGGTCGGCACCGTCGTGTCGGCCATCCACGGCCGCTCGGGCGCCGCCCGCGAGTGGATGCGCAACCTGCGCGCCCGCGCCTCCGGTGGGGTCATCCTGGTCACCTCCGCCCTGGAGCCGGGGCTGCAGGACCAACTGCGTGTCCTCGGCGTCCCGTTGGTCGTGGTGGACCCGACGGGTTCGCCCGCCGCCGACACCCCGACCATCGGCGCCGCCAACTGGGCCGGCGGGCTGGCCGCCACCGAGCACCTGCTGTCCCTGGGCCACCGCCGGATCGCACTGATCGGGGGCCCGTCCCGGCTGCTGTGCTCGCGGGCCCGCCACGACGGTTACCGCGCTGCCCTGGAGGGCGCCGGGCTCACCGTCGACCCGGACCTGGTGGTGCCCGGCGACTTCCGCCCCGAGTCGGGCTTCGCCGGCTGCACCGCCCTGCTCGACCTGCCCGAGCCGCCGACCGCGGTGTTCGCCGCGAGCGACCAGATGGCGCTCGGCGCGATCGAGGCGCTGCGCCGGAGGGGGCTGCGTGTCCCGGAGGACATGAGCGTGGTCGGCTTCGACGACCTGCCCGAGGTCCGCTGGTCCGCGCCGCCCCTGACCACGGTCCGCCAGCCGCTCGCGGACATGGGCCGGCTGGCCGTCCGCACGGTGCTGCGGCTGGCCCGCGGCGAGCACCCCGGCTCGCCGCGGGTCGAGCTCGGCACGGACCTGGTGGTGCGCTGCAGCACCGCACCGTCCGCGGCTCAGTCCAGCGCCTCCCGGATCGCGTAGTACGCCGGTTTGGGCGCGAGCTGCTCGTCCCAGGGCAGGGCCGCCCCCTCGCCGGGGAAGAAGGCCGGGATCCAGGAGTACTTGTCGGTGTAGTCCCAGACCGTGATGCCGGCGCAGCGGCGCACCGCCAGGCACGCCTCGGTCATCCACCGGTACCAGTCGGCCTGTTGGGCGAGCTTGTCCGCGGTGGCCGGGAGCAGCATCCGCACGTCGACCTCGGTGAGGGCGGTGTCCAGGCCGAGGCGGGAGAACCGGCGCAGGTTGTCCTCCAGGGTGGCCGGATAGCCGTACTGCAGGGCGAGGTGGGCCTGCAGGCCGATGCCGTCGAGCGGGACGTGCTGGGCCCTGAGCTGCTGTGCGAGGGCGTAGTAGGCGTCGCTCTTGGGGCCGACCGCCTCGATGTTGTAGTCGTTGAGGTAGAGCTTGGCGTGCGGGTCGGCCTCGTGGGCCCAGCGCAGGGCGTCGGCGATGTAGCCGGGGCCGAGCGTCTTGTAGAAGAGGGTCTCCCGGTAGGTGCCGTCCTCGTTGAACGCCTCGTTGACGACGTCCCAGGAGTAGACCTTGCCGCGGTAGTGGCGCACCTCGGTCCGGATGTGGTTCTTCAGCACGGCGCGCAGCTCGTCGGCGGTCCAGGTGCGGCTGGTCAGCCAGTCCGGGAGCTGGCTGTGCCAGACGAGTGTGTGGGCGCGGACCCGCTGGTGGTGCGAGCGGGCGAGGTCCACGACCTCGTCGCCGGCGGTCCAGTCGAAGACTCCCTGCCGGGGCTCGGTGGCGTACCACTTCATGCCGTTGCCGGGCGTGATCATGTCGAACTCGTGGCCGAGGACGCCGGTGTAGGCCGTGTCGGTGAGTTCGGGGTTGTCGGTGGCGCTGCCGAAGTAGCGGCCGTGGCGCTCGGCCAGGCCGGCGAGCGTGGGCCGGGGGTGGTGGCGTTCGCCGGCCTGCGCGGCCGGGCCGGCGGCGGTCCCGGCGGCGACCAGCACGGCGGCGAGCGCCCCGGCGAGTCTGAGACGGGTCCGGACGGTGCTGCGCATGGTGCGACTCCTCACGACGGGGTGCGGGCAGGGGCCGAACGTCCGCGGGCGCGGGTCATCCCTTGGTGGCGCCGGCGGTGAGGCCGCCGACGAGCTGCCGCTCGGCGACCGAGTAGAAGGCCAGGGCCGGGACCATGGCGAGGACCAGGTAGGCGAACACCCGGGCGGTGTCCGAGGAGTACTGGCCCTGGAACTGCTGGACGCCGATCGGGACGGTCCACCAGGTGTCGTCGGTGAACACCAGCAGCGGCAGGAGGAAGTTGTTCCAGCTGGCCACCACGGCGAGCACCGAGACGGTGCCGAGGGCGGGACGGGCCATGGGCAGCAGCACCCGCCAGAAGAAGCCGAGCGGGCCGCAGCCGTCGAGGGTGGCCGCCTCCTCCAGCTCGGCCGGGATCTCCCGGAAGAAGCCGCGCAGGATGACGATGGTCATCGGCAGTGCGAACGCGGCCTGCGGCAGGATCACCCCGAGGGGGTTGTCCAGCAGGCCCATCGAGCGCAGCAGCAGGAACAGCGGCAGGGCCGCCACGGCGAAGGGGAACATCAGGCCGATCGTGAACAGGGTGAACAGCACCTCCCGTCCGCGGAAGGCGAACCGGGCGAAGGAGAACGCCGCGAGCGCGGACACCGCGACGGCCAGCACCGTCGTCCCGACGGCGATGAAGGTGCTGCTGCCGACCAGCCGCCAGAAGCCGCCGGAGCCGAGGATGTCGGTGTAGTTGGAGGTGACCCACGGGTCGGGCAGGCCGACGGGGTTGCGGGAGAGCTGGTCGGTCGACTTGAAGCCGGACAGCACCGCGTACAGCAGCGGTACGGCCATCACCGCGCCGACCACCACCAGGAGGGCGTGCAGCGACAGGGTCCTCGACGTCCGGGGGGCCTTCACGCGCCGCCTCCTCGCATGGTCGTGGTGGCGCCCGCCAGGTCGCGGCGGAGCACGAACCGCTGGTAGGCGAGGGCGAAGACGAGGCTGATGCCGAACATGACCACGCTGATCGCGCTGGCGTAGCCGACCTGGTAGCGCTTGAAGCCGTACTGGAACATCGTCACGGCCATCGTCTCGGAGTGGTGGTCGGGTCCGCCCGCGGTGATCACCCACACCAGGTCGAAGAGCTGGACGGAACCGATGACCGACAGGAAGACGCTGATGCGCAAGGTGGGCGCGAGCAGCGGCAGGGTGACGTGGCGGAAGCGCTGCCAGGGCCCGGCCCCGTCGATCAGCGCGGCCTCGGTCAACTCGGCCGGGACGGACTGGAGTCCGGCCAAGTAGAGCATCATGTGGAAGCCGAAGTACTTCCACATCATGACGAGGAACAGGGTGGCCATGACGGTGGACGGGTCGGAGAACCACTTCCCGGCCGGGCCGTCCAGCCCGACCGCGCCGAGGAGGTGGTCGGCGAGCCCGTCACCGGGCGCGAAGAGCATGCCGAACAGCACGCCGGTGATCGCCTCGGACAGGACGTACGGCGCGAAGAACAGCATGCGGTAGACGGCCCGGCCGCGCAGCCGCTGGTCGAGCGCGACCGCCAGCGCCAGCGCGAACGGCAACTGCAGGCCGAGCGACAGCAGCACGAGGACCAGACAGCGCCACAGGTCGCCCAGGAACACCGGGTCCTGGAACAGCCGGGTGAAGTTGTCGCCGCCGACGGCGTCCTCGGGCATGCCGAAGCCGCCCCAGCGGAAGAACGACGCGTACAGCGCGAACAGCAGCGGCAGCAGCACCAGGGTGCCGAACAGCACCAGGGCGGGCACCTGGAGGCCGTACGCGGTGAGGTGGTGCGCCGCGCGCCGCCGCGCCCGCCCCGGGGGCCGTCCGGCGGCCGGGGCCGGGGCGGCGAGGCCGACGCCGCTGCGCTCCTCGGGGAGGTAGGTGGAGGCCATCGCCTGCTACTGCTCTTCCTTCGCGGCCCGGGTGATCGACTCGGCCACCTGCCGGGGCGACTTGGAGCCCGCGACGAGGGCGGCGACGCTGTCGTTGACCTCCTGGCCGACGGCGGGCGCGTACGCCTGGTCGAGGTAGAGCTGGAAGCCGGTGGCGGCCTTCAACTGGGCCTGCACCGCCTTGAGGTTGGGGTCGGTCAGGGCTCTCTCGGCGGACGGGACGACGGGCAGGGCGCCGGTCTTCCTGACGAGGGTGGTGTCGGTGGCGGCGGAGGCGAAGAACTTCAGGAACTCCACCGCCGCCTGCGGGGCGCCCTTGCGCAGGGCGTGTCCGCCGCCCCCGCCGAACACCTCCGTGATGGACCCCTTGCCGCCCTCGACCGCGGGGAAGGGGAAGAAGCCCAGGTCGGCGCCGAGGCCCTTGCCGGCGTCGGCCTCCACCACCGGGGCCCACTGGCCCATGAGTTCCATGGCGGCCCTGCCGTTGCCGACGCTGGCCGCCTGGCCGGTGGGCGTGGAGTAGGCGGCACCGAGGAAGCCCTTCTGGAAGGGCCGCAGGTCCACCAGTTCCTGGAGGTGCTGCCCGGCCTGGACGAAGCCGTCGCCGGTGAAGTCCTTGGCGTCGTTGGCCTTCTCGAGCGCGTCGGCGCCCGCGGTGCGCATGGCCAGGTAGGCCCAGTAGTACATGCCGGGCCACTTCTCCTTGCCGGCCAGCGCGATGGGCGTGACGCCGGCGGCCTTCAGCTTCCGGACCGCGTCGAGGAACCCGCTCCACGTGGTGGGCGGCGCGGCGATCCCGGCCCGCCGGAAGAGGGCCTTGTTGTACCAGAAGCCGATCATGCCGATGTCGAACGGGATGCCGTAGACCTTGTCGTCGATCAGGTACGGCTCCTTGGCGACCTTCAGCAGGCCCTCGGACCACGGCGCGGTCCGGTCTCCGAGGTCCTCGACGAGTCCGGCCTCGACCTGCTGTCTGAGCACCCCGCCGCCCCACGTGTGGAAGATGTCGGGGAGCTTGCCCGAGGCGGTCAGTGCGGTCATCTTCGACTTGTACGCGTCGTTCTCCAGCTGGACGATCTTGACCTTGATGCGGGGGTTCCGCGCCTCGAACTGCCGGGCGAGGCCGGCCCAGACGTCCTTGGTGGGCTGGGTGGTGGCGATGTTCCACCACTCGACGGTGGTCGTCCCGGACGACGACCCGCCGTCCGAGTCGCCGCCGCAGGCGCTCAGCGCCGTCATGCTGACGCCGGCGGCGGCGGAGGCCGCCAGGAAGGCGCGGCGGGACAGTGCCGGGTCACCCATGGGTGCTCCTCGAAAGTTTCGGTCGTCATCCAGAAATCTTCGCTGCTGCCGCACCCTAGAGACGCATTCCGAGGGGTGACAACCCTTGGGACACGGTGAATCTGCGACCGGACAGCCGCGCCACCGACCGCGGCGAAACATTCGTTCAGCCCCTCGAACATCACGTACACGCCCCAGTCGTCTGCGGTCCTGGATGCTGGAGGGACTGTCCGACATGGGCAAGGGCCAGAGCGTCACGGGACCGCACGCCACGCCGGAGCCCCCGCACCGCGGTCAGTCCTGGTACCGCGTCATGTGCCTGACGGGCGTCGACTACGTCTCCACCCTCGGCTACCAGCCGGGCATCGCCGCCCTCGCGGCCGGCCTGCTCTCCCCGTCGCGACCGTCGTCCTGGTGATCGTGACCCTCCCGGGCGCCCTGCCGGTCTACCGCCGGGTCGCCGAGGAATCACCGCGCGGCGAGGGCTCGATCGCCATGCTGGAGCGGCTGCTCACCTTCTGGAAGGGCAAGCTGTTCGTCCTGACCCTGCTGGGCTTCGCCGCCACCGACTTCCTGATCACCATCACCCTGTCCGCGGCGGGCGCCTCGACCCACCTGGTGGAGAACCCGCACCTGACCGACGCCCTGCACGGCCGGCGGATGCTCATCACCCGACTGCTGGTGGCCCTGCTCGGCGCGGTGTTCCTCAAGGGCTTCCTGGAGGCGGTCGGCGTCGCCGTCGCCCTGTTCGCCACCTACCTCTGCCTCAACGCGGTGGTCGTGGCCGCCGGCTTCTGGCACGTGGTCACCGCCGGTCACGTCGTCACCGACTGGTCCCACGCGCTGTCGTCTTCGCCGAGGTCACGGTCACCGACCCGTCCGAGTTCGAGGGCCGGCTGGGGGTGCGCGGCGAGGTCCTGCACGGCCGCTACCGCGTCCTGACCCTGGAGTCCTCCTCCATCCCGAACGCCCTGGCGGCCCTGCTCCTGCACGTGCGCGACACCACCGGCTGCACGCCGCACATCTACTTCGAGTGGACCGAGGGCAGCCCGTTCACCAGCTTCCTGCGCTTCTTCCTCTTCGGCCAGGGCGAGGTCGCCCCGGTCACCCGTGCGGTGCTGCGCGAGGCGGAACCGGACCCGGCCCACCGGCCGCGCGTGCACACGGGCTGACACGCCCGAGGGCTCCCCACCGGCCGGTGGGGAGCCCTCGGTGCGCCGTCGAGGGGGCCCGGCGCGCAGCGCCCCGCCCGCCCGCCGGATCAGTCGTCGTACGCGTCCAGCGGCGGGCAGGAGCAGACCAGGTTCCGGTCGCCGTACGCCTGGTCGATGCGGCGCACCGGCGGCCAGTACTTGTCGGCGGCGGACACCCCGCCCGGGAACACGGCCTCCTCGCGCGTGTACGCGTGCTCCCACGCCCCGCCGAGCGCGGCGGCGGTGTGCGGCGCGCCCCGCAGCGGGTTGTCCTCGGCCGGCCAGTCGCCCGCGCCGACCTTCTCGATCTCGGCGCGGATGGCGATCATCGCGTCGCAGAAGCGGTCCAGCTCGGCGAGGTCCTCCGACTCGGTCGGCTCGATCATCAGCGTGCCGGCCACCGGGAAGGACATCGTCGGCGCGTGGAAACCGTAGTCGATGAGCCGCTTGGCCACGTCGTCCACGCTCACGCCGGTGGCCTTGGTGATCGGCCGCAGGTCGATGATGCACTCGTGGGCGACCAGCCCGCCGGGGCCGGTGTAGAGCACGGGGTAGTGCGGCTCCAGGCGCTTGGCGACGTAGTTCGCGGACAGCACGGCCACCTGCGTGGCCCGCTTGAGCCCCTCGCTGCCCATGAGGCGCACGTAGGCCCAGGAGATCGGCAGGATGCCCGCGGAACCCCACGGTGCGGCCGAGATCGGCCCGACACCCGTCTCCGGCCCGGCGGCCGGCTGCAGCGGGTGGTTCGGCAGGTACGGCGCCAGGTGCGACCGCACGGCCACGGGGCCGACGCCGGGACCGCCGCCGCCGTGCGGGATGCAGAACGTCTTGTGCAGGTTCAGGTGGGAGACGTCGCCGCCGAAGTGGCCCGGCTTGGCGAGGCCGACCAGCGCGTTGAGGTTGGCGCCGTCGACGTACACCTGGCCGCCCGCCTCGTGCACCTGCGCGCAGATGTCGGCGACGTGCTCCTCGAACACGCCGTGCGTCGACGGGTAGGTGATCATCAGCACGGCGAGCTGCTCGCGGTGCTGCTCGATCTTGGCCCGCAGGTCCTCGACGTCGATCTCGCCGTCCTCGGCGGTCTTCACGACGACGACCTTCATGCCGGCCATGACGGCGCTGGCGGCGTTGGTGCCGTGCGCCGAGGACGGGATGAGGCAGACGGTGCGGCCCTCGTCGCCGTTGGCGCGGTGGTAGCCGCGCACGGCCAGCAGACCGGCCAGCTCGCCCTGCGACCCGGCGTTGGGCTGGAGGGAGACCTTGTCGTACCCGGTGACCTCGGCGAGCCGCTCCTCCAGCTCACGGATCAGCGTGAGGTAGCCCTCGGCCTGCTCGGCGGGCGCGAACGGGTGAAGCTGCCCGAACTCCGGCCAGGTGACCGGCTCCATCTCGGTGGTCGCGTTGAGCTTCATGGTGCAGGAGCCCAGCGGGATCATGCCGCGGTCGAGCGCGTAGTCCCGGTCGGCGAGCCGGCGCAGGTAGCGCAGCATCGCCGTCTCGGAGCGGTGCTGGTGGAACACCGGGTGGGTCAGGTAGTCGTCGGACCGCAGCAGCCCCTCGGGCAGCACGTCCCCGGCGGACGCGTCCAGCGCCTCGACGTCGCCCTGGACACCGAAGGCGTCCCAGACCGCGGCGAGCTGCGCGCGCGTGGTGGTCTCGTCGCAGGCGGCCGACACGTGGTCGGTGTCGACGAGCCGCAGGTTGACCCCGTTGTCGCGGGCGGCGGCCACGACCTCGGCGGCCCTGCCGGGCACCCGCGCGGTCACCGTGTCGAAGTAGGCGCCGTGCACGACCTCGACGCCGCCCGCGGTCAGCCCGGCGGCCAGGATCGAGGCGTACCGGTGGGTGCGCCGCGCGATCGCCCGCAGCCCGTCGGGGCCGTGGTAGACGGCGTACATGCCGGCCATGACGGCCAGCAGGACCTGCGCGGTGCAGATGTTGCTGGTGGCCTTCTCGCGCCGGATGTGCTGCTCACGGGTCTGCAGCGCGAGCCGGTAGGCGCGGTGCCCGTCCGCGTCCACGGACACCCCGACGAGCCGCCCGGGCAGGCTCCGCGCGAACTTCTCCTGGACGGCCATGTAGCCGGCGTGCGGCCCGCCGAAGCCCATCGGCACACCGAACCGCTGCGTCGTGCCCACCGCGATGTCGGCGCCCAGCTCACCGGGCGACGTCAGCAGGGTCAGCGCCAGCAGGTCGGCGGCGACCGTGACGACCGCGCCCAGCTCGTGGGCCTGCTCGATCACGGGCCGGATGTCGCGCACGGCACCGGAGGCACCCGGGTACTGGATCAGCACGCCGTTGATCTCGCGGCCGGCGACCTCGGCCGGGATGCCCTCGGCGAGGTCGGCGACGACCACCTCGACACCGGTCGGTTCGGCCCGGGTGCGGATCACGGCGACGGTCTGGGGCAGCGCGTCCGCGTCGACCAGGAACAGGCCCTTCTTGTTCTTGCCCATGCGCCGGGACAGGGCCATCGCCTCGGCGGCGGCGGTGCTCTCGTCGAGCAGCGAGGCACCGGAGGTCGGCAGCCCGGTCAGCTCGGCGACCATGGTCTGGAAGTTGAGCAGCGCCTCCAGGCGGCCCTGGGAGATCTCCGGCTGGTAGGGCGTGTACGCCGTGTACCAGGCCGGGTTCTCCATGACGTTGCGCAGGATGACGGGCGGCGTGAACGTGCCGTGGTAGCCGAGCCCGATCATCGAACCGAGCACCTGGTTGCGGTCGGCGAGGGAGCGCAGCTCGGCCAGCACCTCGGCCTCGCTGCGCGCGCCGGGCAGGTCCAGGGCGTCGGCGTTCTTGATCACATCCGGCACCGCGGCGGCGGTCAGCTCGTCGAGCGAGCCGTACCCGACCTGCGCGAGCATCTTGGCCCGCGCCTCCTGGTCGGGCCCGATGTGGCGCTGCTCGAAGGGGATGCCCTCTTCGAGCTCGGAGAGCGGTATGCGGTGGGCGGTCATTGCGGAGGCCTCCTGGTCTGACGCGACCTTCGAGGGACACCACGGCACGGGTGCCCCGACGGCCTCCCCCTCTGTCATCTCAACCTGAGAGCTTCACCGGACGGCCCGGGGGCGTCCGGCTTTCACCGTCGGTGAGAGCGGACGCCGTCGACACCCGCCCTGCTTTCCAGAGTGACCTCGTCCGTGCGGTACGTGGGCCTGAGAGATTCCGGGGAGGATTTGCTCCTTCGGCGCCTCCATGGAGCTCGGAGGACTCTCCCGCACGGGGTCAGCAGCCGCTGTCAGCGTACCAGCGAGGTCAACGCCGTGGCCTTCGAGTGGCCGCCGGGGCGAATGTGCTCTTTCGTAGTGCTGACGGACGAGGTGCGCCCATTGCGACCATATGGAGGGACCGTGCAGACCGACATCGATCCGCGCCACCTGATCGGCCGCAAGGCGTTCGACCGCAACGGCACCAAGATCGGCACCATCGACGAGGTCTACCTCGACGACGCGACGGGCGTGCCGGAGTGGGCGGCCATACGGACCGGTCTGTTCTCCCGGGACGCGTTCGTCCCGCTGGAGCCCAGCGAGCTGGTCGACGGCGCCCTGCGGGTCCCCTTCGACCGGGCCCTGATCAAGGAGGCCCCGGACTTCGGCGTGGGCCGCCACCTCTCCCCCGAGCAGGAACTGCAGCTCTACCACCACTACGGCCTCGACGTGGCCGCCACGCCCCTGCCGCCGGACCACGACTTCGGCCGCCTGGCGAGCAACCCGGACGAGGTCTGAGAGGCCGCACGACAGCGCCCCCACCCGGCCGCCGGCCGACACCGACCGCGCCCCGAGCCACCGTCGACCGATGCCGACCGCATCCCGAGCCACCGTCGACCGGCCCTCCGGCACCTTTCGCGGCGGTCCGCCCGGACCGGCCCTCCGCCCTCGACCGGAGCTCCGGCCCGCCTCCCCGCGCCCCGCTCAGCCCCCCACCGCCCCGCTCCCCACCCCCTTCTGCTCCGGCCCGGCCCCGCCGTCCGGCCCGCCCGCGTCGGACGGCCGGACCGGCACCAGCGGCAGGGGGTCGGCCGGTTCCAGGTCGGGATCGTCGACGCGGAACGTCCGTACCCGCCCGGGCTCCGAGTCCGGTGTCTCGAACCGCACGGTGACCCGGCCCAGCCCGCTGCCCTGCACCCACCCGTGCCCGAGCGAGGCGTGCCGTACGTCGTGGCCGGGCCGCCAGGAGTGCTCGGCGGGAGCCGGCTCGGCCGGCCGGGGCTGCTCCGGTGCCGCCGTCTCCTCCTCGGGCGCCTCGGCGTGCTCGCCCGCGGCCTGCGCGAACAGGTCCTCCTGTGTGTAGTCGGCCAGTCCGGAGACGCCGACCCCGAGCAGCCGCACCCCGCCGGTGGTGTCCACCGAGTCCAGCAGCCGGGCCGCCGCCTCCCGCACCACGGCCGGGTCGTCCGTGGGCCCGCGCAGGGTCTCCGAACGGGTCAGGGTGGAGAAGTCGTACCGGCGCACCTTGAGCACGATCGTCCGCCCCGACAGCCCGGCGCCGCGCAGCCGCCGCACGCACCGGTCGGCGAGCCGCTGCACCTCCAGGCCCACCCGGAGCCGGTCGTGGATGTCCACGTCGTAGGTGTCCTCGACCGAGACGGACTTGGTCTCCCGCTCGGCCACCACGGGCCGCTCGTCACGCGCCAGCGCCATGGCGTACAGGCCGTGCCCGTGGGCCTTGCCGAGCAGCCGCACCAGCTCGTCCTCGCCGGCCTCCACGATCTCGTCGATCGTGGTGATCCCGGCCCGGCGCAGGTGGTCGCCCGTCGCCGGGCCCACACCCGGCAGCGTCCGCACCGACAGCGGCCCGAGGAGCGCCCGCTCGGTCCCCGGCTCGATCAGCACCAGGCCGTTCGGCTTGGCCTGCTCGGAGGCGATCTTGGCGAGCATCTTGGAGGCGGCCAGCCCGACCGACCCGGTGAGCCCGGTGACCGCCCGGATGTCGGCGCGCAGCCGGGCCCCGGCCAGCCGCGCCGACTCGGCGTCCCAGGCCGCTCCCCCGGCCTCCAGGTCGACGAACGCCTCGTCCAGGCTCAGCGGCTCCACCAGCGGCGACAGCGCCCGCAGCAACGCCATGACCTGGTCGCTGATCGCCCGGTAGAAGGTGAAGCGGGGGGTGAGGTAGGCGGCGTTGGGGGCGAGGCGGCGCGCCTGGGCCATGGGCATCGCCGAGTGCACCCCGAAGACCCGTGCCTCGTAGGAGGCGGTGGCCACGACGCCGCGGGGCCCGAGGCCGCCCACGACCACCGCCTTGCCGCGCAGGCTCGGCTTGGACGCCTGCTCCGCCTGGGCGAAGAAGGCATCCATGTCGAGATGCAGGATGGTGGGCGCGTTCCGCACACCTCTGATGCTGCACCACACCACTGACAACGGCAGTCAGCGACCCCGCGCCACCCGCGGGCACGCCCGGCCGTCTCCGCGTAGGCGGCTGTACGGTGCTTCAGACCGCCCGGTTGCGCCTGCGCGCCAGCTCGTCGGCCGGGTTGTGCCCGACGAGGGTCTCGCCGGTGTCCACGCGCTCGCCGTGAAGCTGCGACAGGGCGCTCTCGACATCCCGCCACACCACGCCCACGGCGATGCCGAAGATGCCCTGGCCGCCCTGGAGCAGGGCGTGGACCTCGTCGGGCGAGGTGCACTCGTAGACGGTGGCGCCGTCGCTCATCAGCGTCATGCGCTCCAGGTCGCGGAAACCGCGTTCCCTGAGGTGCTGCACGGCCGTGCGGATGTTCTGCAGGGAGACGCCCGTGTCCAGGAAGCGCTTGACGATCTTCAGGACGACGACGTCCCGGAAGCTGTACAGGCGCTGGGTCCCGGAGCCGTACGCGGGCCGCACGCTCGGTTCGACGAGGCCGGTGCGGGCCCAGTAGTCCAGTTGGCGGTAGGTGATGCCGGCGGCCGCGCAGGCCGTCGGACCGCGGTAGCCGATCTCCTCGGACGCCATGGACGTCGCCCCTCCGCCGCTCGGCACGGCCGTCGGTCGTTGCGGAGCGTGATCGGCCGCGCCGCCGTGGAGCGCATACGGACCGCTTCCCCCGACTCCGCGTCCGGGGGCACCCCCAGCCGTACCGTCGCCGCTGCTTCTCACGCCGACCTCCGTCCTTGAACTGCCGTCTCGACGGTAGGCAGTCACCAGGGGTGCGTCAACGATCGCCACACTCGGCACGCCGAGTGATAATCACCCTGAGAGTGGTTTCCCGTACCCCACCGCGGGGAAAGGCTAGCCGAATGCGCTCGGGGACGAGCCGTATGACGCTCCCCCTGGCCGACGGCATATACCGAAACCCCACGTGAGCGCTCCGCGCGCCCGACGACCGGCCCGGCGGCGTGCTGCAGGCCGCCCGGCCCTGGTGCGCGCCTCCCGCGGCTACTGGCTGCTGGTGCCGAAGTCCTCGGGCGAGATCTGGTCGAGGAACTCGCGGAACTTCTCCACCTCGTCCTCCTGCTCGTCCGGGATGGCGATACCGGCGTCGTCGAGCACCGTGTCGCTGCCGTAGATCGGCGTCCCGGTGCGCAGGGCCAGCGCTATGGCGTCGGACGGGCGGGCGCTCACCTCGACGCCGCTGGCGAAGACCAGCTCCGCGTAGAAGACGCCCTCCCGCAGATCCGTGATGCGCACTTCGGTTAGCTCCTGGCCCACCGCCTCCAGCACGTCCTTGAACAGGTCGTGGGTCAGCGGCCGTGCGGGAGCCATGCCCTGCTGGGCGAAGGCGATCGCCGTCGCCTCCCCCGGTCCGATCCAGATGGGGAGGTAGCGGTCGCCTCCCACTTCACGCAGGAGCACGATCGGTTGGTTGGAGGGCATCTCGACCCGGACACCTACGACATCGAGCTCGTTCACACAGCAACCCTAGGCCGTGTCCGAGACGTTTGGGTAGTCGGGCCGGGATCGGCCGGCCGATCCGCCCAGGGCGAACGGTGCCGGCGGGGCACTTTCCGGCCGTCAGGGCAGCCGTACGCCGAGCGCCGTCTGCACCAGCGCGGCGTGCAGCCTGACCGTCAGACCGGCCAGTTCCTTGGTGCGGGCCTCGGCGTGGGCCCGGGTCTGCGGGTTGCGGTGCCGCCGGAGCGGGGAGACCACCTGGTCCACCAGACCGGCCTCACGGTCGGCCGCCGCCTTCATCACCCGCAGGTGCCTCGGTTCGATGCCGAACCGCCCCAGCTCGGCGATCAGGGAGGCCACGGTGGCCGCCTCCGCGTCGTAGACGCCGTCCTCCAGCGGGACGACCAGGCCGTACGACTCCCACTCGGTCAGCTCCGCCTCGTCGATGCCGGCGGCCGCCAGCAGCTCGGCCCGTCCGATCCGGGCGGCGGTGGGCGCCTCGGACGGCTCGGCGGGGGCCGTCTCGCCGTCACGCTGCCGGCCGAGCTTCGGCAGCGGGCCGACCTCCCCGCGCTCCATGGCGTCCAGGTGCTCGCGGATGACCTTGAGCGGCAGGTAGTGGTCCCGCTGCATCCGCAGCACCTGGGCCAGCCGCTCGACGTCCTCGGCGCTGAACTTGCGGTACCCCGACGGGGTCCGCCGCGGCTCGACCAGGCCCTCGGACTCCAGGAACCGGATCTTGGAGATGGTGACCTCGGGGAACTCGTCGCGCAGCGCGTTCAGCACCGTGCCGATGCTCATCAGCCCGGTGTCCGCGGCGGCGGTGCCGTACCCGGCACCGCCCCTCGGTGTTCGCAGCATGGACCTTCCCCAGGGGTGTCCCCCGGACCGGAGTCCGGGGAGGGTCAGTAGCCTCGCTGGCTCGCGTAGAAGACCAGCCGGTACTTGCCGATCTGCACCTCGTCCCCGTTCGACAGGGCGACCTGGTCGATCCGCTCGCGGTTGACGTACGTGCCGTTCAGGCTGCCGACGTCGGCGACCGTGAACGTCCCGTCCGGGCTGCGGCGGAACTCCACGTGGCGGCGCGAGACCGTCACGTCGTCCAGGAAGATGTCGCTCTGCGGGTGACGCCCGGCCGTCGTCAGGTCGCCGTCCAGCAGGAAGCGGCTGCCCGAGTTCGGCCCGCGTCGCACGACCAGCAGCGCGGAGCCCAGCGGCAGCGCGTCCACCGCGGCCTGCGCCTCGGGCGACAGGGCGGGCAGCTGCGTCTGGCCGGTGGCCTCGGCGTCGTAGGCCTCGAGACCGGAGATCGAGATGGTGGACGTCGTCTCCGACGGGCGCTCGGCCCCCGCCCGCAGCGGGGCACCGCAGTTGGAGCAGAAGCGGCTGTTCTCCGCGTTGCGGTTACCGCACCTCGTGCACACCAGGGCCGACATAGGGGAAAACCCTCCACCCGTACTTGAGGTTGACGGTTGTCCGAAACCTATGCCGCCGGACTGTGCAGGGTCAACAGACGGCGCGCCCTGACCATGGGAAATGTCACCCGGACCAGCCACCTGGTCCCGGAACAGCGGCCGCTGGCCCTCCGCGTCGGGCTGTGCGCGATGGCGGGCGGTCGCGTTGTCGCTGCCCTCTCGCGCGCTCTTGCCGAACAACTTCGCAAACAACTTCACGGGCGATTCCCCTTGACCGAAACAGACCCGCCCGTGGGGCAGGACGAACCCTGACTGAACACACCGGTCGACCCGGACACCTTCACAACGTCCGTATCCACCAGACAGTTTCCACCACGCACCACCGGATCGGTGCGCCGACCCCCCGCAGCCTCATGCCCTTGCCGGACGTCCCCCATGCACCCCCGGTTCACGGGGAGGACGACCGAGCGTAGTCAGGCTGCTTCGCTGCTCGCAAGGCGTCCACGACGATCTTGTCCGACCGCTCCACCGTAACGGTGGCCTGCTCCTTCTCCAGGGTCTGCACCACGCCTCCGGGGATGTTGAGCGCCGGCTCGAGGTCCTGCGGCTTGCCGATGACCTTGAAACGATACGGCGCGTTGATCTTGTTCCCGTCGACGCTCACGCTCTTGCCGGTGTCCGTCAGGTACGTATTGGCGACCACCCGCACGCCGTTGACCTGGATCGCCTCCGCCCCGGCCGCGCGCAGCTCCTGGATCGCGTCGAGCAGCATGTCCGCCTCGACCGTCCCCTTCGTGTCCTCGATGGTCATCGTGATGCCGGGACCCTGGGCCGCCACCGTGCCCGCCAGGATGCCGAGTTGCCGTTCCTTCTCGACCGTCTGCCGGCGGGCCTCCTCGGCCTGGTCGGAGCTGTTCTCCAGCTCCTGCTGCTGCTTCTCGAGTCCCTGCTTCTCGTCACCAAGACGCTGACTGCGGTCGTCGAGTTCATCGAGGATGCGCACGAGATCCTCCTGGCGGGCGCCGCGCAGCGCGCTGTCGCTGTCGCTGTTCGACGCGACCTGCACCGCCAGACCGAACCCGAGGCCGAACAGCAGCACCGCCACGATGAGTTGGGCGCGGCTCGCCCGCAGCGGCCACAGGCCCTTCACCAGCCGCTGCCGCCCGGTCAGCCGGTCCTGCTCCCGGCCGGCCGCCTGCGGCGCCTGCGGCCCGGCGGGCGCCGCGGGCACCTCCTCGGGCAGTTCCCTGCGCAGCGGGTTCTCGGGCGTCCTGTCCTGGTCGCTCATCGGCGTCACGCCCGGAACACGTGCCGGCGGATCGCCGCGGCGTTGGAGAAGATGCGGATGCCCAGCACCACGACCACGCCCGTGGACAGCTGGGCCCCCACGCCCAACTTGTCGCCCAGGAACACGATCAGCGCGGCCACGACGACGTTCGACAGGAACGACACCACGAAGACCTTGTCGTCGAAGATGCCGTCCAGCATGGCCCGCAGACCGCCGAAGACGGCGTCCAGCGCCGCCACGACGGCGATGGGCAGATACGGCTCGACGGCCGCCGGAACCTCGGGCCGGACCAACAGTCCGGCCACGACTCCGAGGACCAGGCCCAGTACGGCGATCACGATGTGCCCTTCTCCGTCTCAGTGCTCGGCTGTGCTGTTCGTACGATCACACTCGGGGCCGCGGGCAGCCGGACGTCGTCCTCCACGGAGATCGCGGTCCGGATGCCGAAGTTCTCCCGCAGCGCGTCCAGGTACAGGCCGTCGGCGCTGTCCTGGAACCGGGTGCTGAGGTTCTTCCCGTCCCCCACCGCGAGCACCGTGTACGGCGGCACCAGCGGCTTGTTGTCGACCAGTATGGCGTCGCCCGCCGCCCGGATCGCCGACAGGGACGTCAGCCGCTGTCCGTTGATCGAGACCGCCTCGGCGCCCGACTCCCACAGGCCGTTGACCACGCGCTGCATGTCGCGGTCGCGCACGCGCCCGGTGTCGGAGAAGTCGGCGGTCTCGCGGGGATCGCCGTTGCCGCCGCTGCTGGCTTCCTTGGCGTCGTCCACGACGAGCTTCACACCCGGGCCGTGCACGGCGACGGCGCCGGACAGGACGCCCACCAGGTCACCGCGGCCACTGCCGCCGCTCTTCTCCAGGGCCGCGCGCTGGCGGGCGCTCACGTCGTCGCGGAGCTTGTCGACGGACGCCTCGAGCTTGTCGGCCGCCTCGGTCTCGCGGTCGATGCGGTCGATCAGTTCCTCGCGCTCCTTGGCGACGACCGGCGCGGCGACGCGCGCCTGGGCCGCGCCGACGGTCACGACGAGCGCCGCCAGCACCAGGCCGGCGGCGAGACCCAGCTTCGCCCGCAGGGTCTTGGGCATGCCACCGCCGCCCTGCTTGCGGGCGGCCGCCTCGGCGTAGCCGTCGTCGAGGCTGTGGTCCATGACGTTGGTGAGCAGCGACATGGACGCGTCCGGGCGCGCCGGACGCGCGGGTGTGCTCCGAACGGGGGGCTGCTGCGGCATGCCGCACATCGTCGCACGTCGCGACCGGTACCTCCGAACGGGCCCACCCGCGTGCCGGACAGGCCCCCTTGGGGACACTTGTCCGGCACGCGTGCGTACGGCGGTCCGTCAGCGCCCGGCGCTGTCCACGACCGCCGCCCACTCGTCGAGCAGGGCCTGCGCGGAGGCGTCGTCGGGGCCCTCGGCCCACAGGTGCGTGACCGCCTCGGCCGGGTCGGGCAGCACCATCACCCAGCGGCCGTCGGCCTCCACCACGCGTACGCCGTCGGTGGTGTCGACGAACCGGTCGCCGGCCTCCTCGACGACCCGGCGCATGACCAGGCCCTTGACGGCCCACGGCGTCGCCAGGTCCCGCTTGAGGACGTGCGCCCGCGGGATCCGCGCGTCGATCTGGCTGAGCGTGAGCTGCGTACGCGCCACCAGGCCGATGAGCCGCACGAACGCGGCCGTGCCGTCGAAGACGCTGCTGAACTCGGGGACGATGAAGCCGCCCTTGCCGTCACCGCCGAAGATGGTCGACTCGTCCGCGCCGACCCGGGTCAGGTCGTCGGGCGACGTGGTCGTCCACTCCACCTGCGTCCCGTGGTACGCGGCGACCTGCTCGGCGATCCGGGTGGTCGTCACCGGCAGCGCGACCCGCCCGCTGCGCCGCTCGGCGGCCACCAGGTCGAGCAGCACCAGCAGGGCACGGTCGTCCTCGATGATCCGGCCCTTCTCGTCGACGAGCGACAGCCGCTCGCCCACGGGGTCGAACCGCACGCCGAACGCCGCCTGCGAGGACGCCACGATCTCCCCGAGCCGCACGAGGCCCTTGCGGCGCATCTCGGCGGTCTCCGTCGGACGCGACTCGTCCAGACCGGGGTTGATGGTCAGGGAGTCGACGCCCAGCTTGCCGAGCAGGCTCGGCAGGACCAGTCCGGCGCTGCCGTTCGAGGCGTCCACGACGACCTTCAGCCCGGACTCGGAGATCCCGGTCGTGTCGACGTTGCGCAGCAGCGACCCGGTGTACGAATCGAAGACGCTGGACGGGAAGTGCAGGTCACCGATCTCGCCCGGGAACGCACGGCGGTACTCCTGGCGCGCGAACACCCGGTCGAGCTTGCGCTGGCTGCCCTGGGAGAGGTCGGCGCCCTGGGAGTCGAAGAACATGATGTCCACGGAGTCGGGCACCCCGGGCGACGTCCGGATCATGATGCCGCCGGCGCTGCCGCGCGCGGTCTGCTGCCGCGCCACGGGCAGCGGCACGTTCTCCAGGTCGCGTACGTCGATGGCGCTGGCCTGCAGCGCGGAGATGACCGCCCGCTTGAGGGCACGGGCACCGCGGGAGTGGTCGCGGGCCGTGGTGACCGTCGCGCCCTTCTTCAGGGTCGTCGCGTAGGCGCCGGCGAGGCGTACGGCGAGCTCGGGCGTGATCTCGACGTTCAGGATGCCGGAGACGCCACGGGCGCCGAAGAGGTTCGCCTGGCCGCGCGACTCCCAGATCACCGAAGTGTTGACGAACGCGCCGGCCTCGATGGTCTTGAACGGGTAGACGCGGACGTTGCCCTGCACGATCGATTCTTCACCGATCAGGCACTCGTCACCGATGACGGCGCCGTCCTCGATCCGGGCGGCCCGCATGATGTCGGTGTTCTTGCCCACCACACAGCCGCGGAGGTTGCTGTGCGGTCCGACGTACACGTTGTCGTGGACGACGGACTTGTGCAGGAAGGCCCCGCTCTTGACGACCACGTTCGAGCCCACGACGCTGTGCTCGCGGATCTCGGCGCCGGCCTCCACCTTGGCGTAGTCACCGATGTAGAGCGGGCCGCGGAGCACGGCGTCCGGGTGCACCTCGGCACCTTCGGCCACCCACACCCCGGGCGAGATCTCGAACCCGTCGAGCTCGACGTCGACCTTGCCCTCGAGCACGTCGGCCTGGGCCTTCACGTAGCTCTCGTGGGTGCCGACGTCCTCCCAGTAGCCCTCGGCGACATAGCCGTAGATCGGCTTGCCCTCCTTCATCAGCTGAGGGAAGACGTCGCCGGACCAGTCGACGGGCACATCGGCCTCGACGTAGTCGAAGACCTCGGGCTCCATCACGTAGATGCCGGTGTTCACGGTGTCCGAGAACACCTGGCCCCAGGTCGGCTTCTCCAGGAAGCGCTCGACCTTGCCCTCTTCGTCGACGATGGTGATGCCGAATTCCAGGGGGTTGGGCACGCGCGTCAGGCAGACGGTGACGAGGGCGCCCTTTTCCTTGTGGAAGTTGATCAGCTCGGTGAGGTCGAAGTCCGTCAGGGCATCGCCGGAGATGACGAGGAAGGCATCGTCCTTCAACGCCTCCTCGGCGTTCTTGACGCTTCCGGCGGTACCGAGTGGCTTCTCCTCGTTGGCATACGTGAGCTCCATCCCGAGCTCTTCGCCGTCACCGAAGTAGTTCTTGACCAGCGAGGCCAGGAACTGGACAGTGACAACGGTCTCGTTGAGCCCATGCCTTTTGAGCAGCCGCAGAACGTGCTCCATGATCGGCCGGTTGGCCACCGGCAGGAGCGGCTTGGGCATGCTCGAGGTCATAGGGCGAAGGCGCGTGCCTTCGCCTCCGGCCATCACGACGGCCTTCATGTCGGAAGCGTCCTCCTACAGAGACGACGGTGAGCCGACTTCACCCGTCAAGATTGTCCCGCACTTTCACGCCGCGGGCTTCTCGAGCGATTGCACACCGCTACGCTGCGGGATCAGTCGGCCATGGCGTCCGCGCGGACAAGGCGGCGGACCTGCACCACATACAGCACTCCTGCCCACCAATAGAGGGTTGTACCCCATCCGGCGAACGCCCATCCGAAAATAGCTGCGAGTGACGAGATCCATCCGCTTCCGTCACTGAGCAGCAGCAACGGGAACGCGTACATCAGGTTGAACGTGGCCGCCTTCCCGAGGAAGTTCACCTGGGGCGGCGGATAGCCGTGGCGCCGGAGGATGCCCACCATCACCAGCAGGACCAGCTCCCGCGCCAGCAGGACGGCGGTCAGCCAGAGCGGCAGGATCTCCCGCCAGGTGAGACCGACCAGCGTGGAGAGGATGTACAGCCGGTCGGCGGCCGGGTCGAGCAGCCGGCCGAGGCTGCTGATCTGGTTCCAGCGTCGCGCCAGCTTGCCGTCCAGGTAGTCGCTGATCCCGCTGAGAGCGAGCACGAGCAGGGCCCAGCCGTCGCTCTTGGGGCCGCCGAACTCGGGCCTCAGAATGAGCCACAGGAACAGGGGCACGCCGAGCAGGCGAGCCATGCTCAGGATGTTCGGGATGGTGAGGACCCGGTCCGTCTGGACGCGGGTCTCCTGGACCTCCACCCGGGGGCCTCCAGTGGGAAACGAGCCGACGATGCTCACTGACCTTACCGCAACGCAAAAAAGCGCCGGCCCCTGGGCAGTGCCCAAGAGCCGGAGCTGTAAAAGGAGTTCGGCGGTGTCCTACTCTCCCACAGGGTCCCCCCTGCAGTACCATCGGCGCTGTAAGGCTTAGCTTCCGGGTTCGAAATGTAACCGGGCGTTTCCCCTACGCTATGACCACCGAAACACTATGAA
>NZ_SZPR01000100.1 GCF_005280195.1 Streptomyces galbus
CTCTGGATACCAAGCATCCCGAGATCCCCGCAGCCATCGCTGAGGAAAAGGTGATTTCCGATGCTACGGAAGAAAAGCTTGTGAAGGCACTGAATGATTTCAAAGCAGAGTTTCTGAAATAAGTGTGTCAGCCGTGACATACGGCAGAATGAGAGGTAACTATGGCATCAATGCGTGATATCAAGCGCCGTAAGACCAGCATTCAGGGCACACAGCAGATCACCAAGGCCATGAAGCTGGTATCTACGGT
>NZ_SZPR01000101.1 GCF_005280195.1 Streptomyces galbus
GTCAAGAACATCCTCGCGGTGATCCAGTCGATCGTCACCCGCACGCTGCGGCACGGCGCCGACATCGACGTCGCGCGCGAGCTGCTGATCGGGCGCATCCACGCGATGTCGAATGTCGTCACGTTGCTCAGCGAGAGCCAGTGGCAGGGCGTCAAGCTGAAGGGCCTGTTCGAATCGCGCGCGATCCCGCATGCCGACCGGATCGCGGTGAACGGTCCCGACATCACCGTCAGCGCCCGTGCCGCGCAATCGCTGTCGCTG
>NZ_SZPR01000102.1 GCF_005280195.1 Streptomyces galbus
GTTCGCGCAGAACCGGCAGACCTTCACCGGCGGGCTGGCGCGGCTCGAACGCGGCATGGTGTTCCCCGCCGGATACCAGTCGCACGCGGCGACCGAGACGTGCCCCGGCCATTCCACGATCCTGACCGGCAATCGCCCGGCGCACACCGGGATCATCGCCAACAACTGGATCGACCTGTCCGCCGCGCGCGACAACAAGGTGATCTATTGCGCCGAGGACG
>NZ_SZPR01000103.1 GCF_005280195.1 Streptomyces galbus
TCGGGCCGGTGTTCTTCCTCGTGTCCGCGCAGGCGCCGCTGATGCAGCGCTGGTTCGCCGCCGATCCCGCCGCCGGCAACCCTTACGCGCTCTACGCCGCGTCCAATCTCGGCAGCTTCGCCGGGTTGATCTGCTATCCGCTGCTGGTGGAGCCGCTGCTGCCGCTGAAGGCGCAGGGCTGGGGCTGGAGCGCGGGCTACCTGCTGCTGATCGCGCTGGTCGCGGCTTGCGCCGCCGTGCGACGGGGCGCGGCCGGTGCGCCGGGCG
>NZ_SZPR01000104.1 GCF_005280195.1 Streptomyces galbus
CGATCTGGACGCTGCACGCCGCGTTGCGGGTAACGGCTTCTATTATCTGATGGGCGACATCGCGCGTCTGCACTCTGCCGTTATCGCGTATGCGCGCGATTTTATGATTGACCGCGGTTTCACGTATGTTATCCCGCCGTATATGATTCGCAGCGACGTCGTTACCGGCGTTATGAGCTTTGCGGAAATGGATTCCATGATGTACAAGATCGAGGGTGAAGACCTGTATCTC
>NZ_SZPR01000105.1 GCF_005280195.1 Streptomyces galbus
CAATCCCGCCTTGCGCCTGGATGCGCGGATCAATCCGGTCGACGACACGCAGTTCTACATCCTGCGCCACGCCGACGCGCGCTCCACCGCCGCCGACAGCACCCACCTCTGGCTCGACCTGGGCCGCGGTGATCGCAGCAGCGCGGCAGCACCGGACCGTTACACGCGGATCCCGCAACAAGCGGGCACCGCGCTGCGAATCGATGGCCGTGACTCCAAGATCCTGCTGGCCGACTATCACTTCGGAGGGCAGAATCTGCTGTATTCCACCTT
>NZ_SZPR01000106.1 GCF_005280195.1 Streptomyces galbus
TTGGCCAGGGCACGCAAAACGGGTGGTGAGCTCGACGTGATCGCGAGCGAGCGGGCGAAGCTGCAGCAGCGCATGACTGAACTCGATGTGGCCGAAAAGGCAGCGCGCGAAGCACAGCGCGATGCCGGGCGAGGGGTGTTCCTCGCCGCGCTTGATAAGGTCAAGATCGGGGCGATGGATCGTGCCCAGGCGAGGGGCCTCGCAGCGGCGATCGGGAGGCTCGATGCCGTCGAACTTCTGCGCCGGATTGGCGACGCA
>NZ_SZPR01000107.1 GCF_005280195.1 Streptomyces galbus
TCAATTTGAACACTACAATATCCTCATCGTTTTGTATGGCATTGGACAATACAAAATCATTTGTGTCAACCCCTTCTGGAGCATTTTTACGAATCCATTCAAGATTGTCTAACAACATTTTCCTGGACATCGTGACAGTATAATGTTTCCGCTCATAGTACTTGTCTGCATCTGTAAACAAAGCCAACAAATGTGCAAGTC
>NZ_SZPR01000108.1 GCF_005280195.1 Streptomyces galbus
AGCGGCCTTTTCCGACTGCGAGAATGAGAGTGTCTGTCTGGCAGCGGCGCTCGGTATTGTAACCGGCTATGATGACGGAACATTCCGACCGTACCAGTCCATCACCCGTCAGGAGACCGCAGCGATGCTTGATCGGCTGTATACCTCGCTCGGCGGCAAGGCCAGTGCTGCAAACGATAAACCATACGCCGATGATGCCCAGCTTAGCGATTTGGCACGCAGCAGCGTGTACGCGATGCGCGAGATCGGCATTATGCA
>NZ_SZPR01000109.1 GCF_005280195.1 Streptomyces galbus
TGGTGCTTATCTTGATAGTAACTTAAATCTTCGTGGTAAGTTTTTAAGTGATTTCTTCAAAACTCATATTCAACGTGAATTTGAAACTAATGGTTTCAAAGGTTTACGTCGTCTTACACCTGAAGTTTATAAGATTATCACAAGTCCTGAATATTATAATCCTAAAACTCGTGTTATTAAAAACAACATTACAGTTAATGGTGTTAAATTCAAGGCTACTGAATTATTTGATGCTTTAAGAACTTTA
>NZ_SZPR01000011.1:0-263476 GCF_005280195.1 Streptomyces galbus
TGGCGCCAGGCGCAACCGCTGAACGGCGCCGGCGACGACACAGACAAGATCCACAAGCGCACCGCCGACGGCGCCGCCACCGCCTACACCTACGACACCCGCGGCCGCCTCACCAAGGCCGTGGAGAGCAAGGACGGCTCCACCACGGCCGGTTGGGCGTACTGCTACGACAAGGCACGCAACCGAACGGGGAGCTCCACCGGCACCTCCCTGCCCGCCTGCACCAGCGCCCAGCACACCTACACCTACAACGACGCCGGGGAACTCACCGGCTACGACTCCGCCACGGGCTTCACCTACGACGGCGCGGGCAACGAAACCGCCGCGGCGAGCCCCACCGGCACCCGCACGGCCGAGTCCTGGACGCCGTTCACCCAGCTCGCCGCCTCCACTCAGTCCGGCGCGACCACCAGTCACACCTACGCCGGCGTCGACAACACCCAGCGCCTGACCCGCGACGCGACCACGTTCACCAACGCCGCCGTCGGCCTCACGGGCCAGAGCGCGTCCGGGGCGGCGACCGGTTTCGTCCGCGAACCCTCGGGCACGCTGGTGGCCATGAGGACCGGCGGGAGCAGCCAGTATTACCTGACCGACGCCCAGAACTCCGTCCTCGGCCTGGTCGACACCCCGCTACACGAGCACCTATCTGGACCCGACGGGGCTGTACAAGATGGGCGCCCGCTACTACGACCCGCGCCTCGGCCGCTTCACCCAGCCCGACCCCAGTGGCAAGGAGAACAACGCGTATCTCTACGCCACTGGTGATCCCGTCAACAAAATTGACCCGGCTGGAACACTGAGCTTTGTCGGTGCTCTCGAATTCACTGACAACGTCCTCACCGTGGGTGATGCCATAAAGGCCGGACTCAATGGCGACACGGACGCTTTGTGGTGGCGGTAGGCAGCGCAGCAGCGAGCCTGGCCACAGAAATGGTCTGCCAGTTCGCCCTCGGCTTCTTTGCCGTGCCCACAGCAGGAGCATCAGAAGTCCTGGGCCAGGCGGTCTGCGCAGCGGCCGCCTACGACGTCGGCCAAGCAACCAGCTGACGAACACCATGTGATGCCGGACAATCAGAGGAAAGCAGAATGAGCAGATACGGTAGGACTGCCTACGGTTCCCAGGGCGCCATGCGTAGGAACGCCATCCTGACTTATGTCCTTTCCGCAGTCACGCTGCTCGCGGGAATCATGATGGTCCTGAGTGGCATCACAAAGGGCTGGATCTGCATCGCTCTGGCCGTGATCTGCACCGCCTTTGTGGTGATTGCAACCCGAGTCAGGGCGAGCCGACAGCGGCGTTGATCCTCTTGTCTGATCGACAGTCGTGGGCGGGGAGTCGCTGCGATGGCTCCCCGCCCATGTCTAGGTCGCCGGGCTGCGCCCGGTTCAGCCGGGAGTGTGGTCACCGCCAACCGGGGTAGCAGCATCGATGAATGAAGCCCCGACCGTCGTGAAGAGGTGTGCATTGTCCGCATCTTTGTTGGAAACTGTCGACATCAACGCCCCAGTTTCCATTGCGTGGGCGCTCTGGAGTGACGTAACCAAGTGGCCGGATTTCCTGAGTCACGTTCGCAGTGTGGAGCAAGTGGACGATCGGCGCTTCACCTGGCAACTGAGGCTTATGGGTGCAGACAAGAACTTCGTCGCAGAGCTGACCGAAGTCATACCGGAAGACCGTATCGCATGGCGTACAGTCGACGGAGTGAGCCACGCCGGAGTGGTCACCTTCCACCGCCTGAGTGATATGACGAGTCGAGTCACACTGCAGATCGAGTACGATCCGAAGGGGTTCATCGAGCACCTCGGCGCCCTCACCAACCTCGATTCCGTACTAGCCAATTATGACCTCGGAGAATTCCAGAAGCTGGCCGAAACGACTGCGGCGGCTTGATCATGCAGCCACGGGTGAGGGACATGCGGGTGTAAGGCGTGCCCATCCCACCCGCACTTCGCTTCCCACATCTCTCATTCCAGCCTCGATGCCGCGTAACGGTCCACCGAACGGAGTCGGTGGACCGTTATGCATTCTGCGGCGTAGTCCCGCAGGAGCGGGGCGACGAACGCTGTGCAGCTGACCGGCACCGACGATGACGCCTTGCGAAGCTCAGTGCCTGCTTACCTGCCCCGGCCTCTCAGTCGCCGGCCGCGCTGCTACCGCACCGGGTCAAGCGCTGCTGGTGTCCTCCCACATGAGCCGACCGTGTTCCCGCACCACTTGACGGGGCGGGGTTCCGCTCACGCGGGTGGCCGTGCTGGGTGAGCATCGCGGGCACCCGGTCCAAGGGTCCCGGGCCTGGCTCGAGCGGACCGGAGTTCTTGTAACCGTCGTACTGCGCGAAATCTGTCATCAGAATGTCCCTGCAGGTTGCCATGGCCGGCGGGGGAGGCGCAGCCCTTCGAGGGGGGCGGTGGTTCTCCCGTTCGGAGGACCTGTCCAGAGGGCCCAGTCGAGCACGAAGTCCCTACCGCTGCACGAGCACCTATCTGTACCCGACGGGCAACGCCTACCTGTACGCGGCAGGGGACCCGGTCAACAGCAGTGCCCCACCGGACTGTTCAGCTGGCCCGGTGTCGGTAGTGCTGTCGGAGGCGCGGTAACCGGCCTTGCCGCTGCCGCTGCAATCGAAGCCGCCTGTGCGGGCACGGCGGGCTTCGGCTGCGTCGCGGCAGGAGCCGTGACAGGAGCCCTGTGGGGTGGCGCGGGCGCTGGCCTGGGCGCCGTCATCGCCGGCGGCGACGCCGAAGACGCTGAGAATGCCATCCTTGGATCTGCCAGCGGCGGCCTGATCGGCGGAACCAAGGTCGGGCCCCGCTCCCGGGATCGGACGGTCCGTGAGCGGGGCCCTCGCCGTCGGAGTGCTAAGGCGTCAGGGCCGACTCGTACACCTCTCCCAGGCTGCCGTCCTGGCGGGCCTGTTCCAGGCTCAGGTGGGCCGAACGGCCTCGCAGGGTCAGTGTCATGAGCTGGTTGCCGAACCAGGGGCCGCCCGTCCTGCGCCACGTCACCGGCGGCTGCTCGCAGCGGCCGTGCCGCCTCAGCAGCCGCCCGAACGCCCGGGCCGGCGCGCTCCAGCCGAGGCGGAAGCCCCATCTGATCGACGCCGGGACGGAGTTGTGGACCGGTGAGCAGGTGAGCTGGAGCACCCGGGCGTCCGGCTCCCCGTCCGGCCAGTGCGGCTCGGCCACGTACGCGTGGTGCACGTCCCCGGAGAGCACCAGGATCGTGGCCGGGGCCCCGTCGCCCGTGCCGGTCTCGGCCAGCAGCGCCGCCAGGTCGGCGAAGGACCGCGGGAACGCCGCCCAGTGCTCCAGGTCGGCGCCCCGCCGCAGCCACTCCCCGAACCGCGCCCACCGCCCGTCGCGCCCGCCGCGCTCACCCCGGCTCAGCGCGGCGTCCCACGCCTCGGCGTCGTGCACCAGGTGCGGCAGCAGCCACGGCAGCGAGGTGCCGACCAGCAGGTGGTCGCAGGACTCGCGGTCGGTCAGCGCCTCGTTGCGCAGCCACTCCTCCTCGCCGGGGTCGAGCATCGCGCGCTCGTCCTCCGCCAGCACCCGCGCGGCCCGGCTGTCGACCATGAGCAGCCGCACCCGGCCGAAGTCGCGCCGGTAGCTCCAGCGCACCGACTCCGGCTCGGCGTCGGCGCGTTCGGCGAACTCCCGCAGCAGCTCGGTGGCGTCGTCGGCCGCGCGGACCGCCGCGTAGAGCGGGTCGGTGGCGAGGTCGGCGGGGGAGAGGTTGCCGAGGTGCTGGTGCACCCAGTACGAGGTGAGGCCGCCCAGCAGCCGCTCGCGCCACCAGGGCGTGGCCCGCATGTCGGCGAGCCAGGATGCGGAGGTGTTCCAGTCGTCGATCAGGTCGTGGTCGTCGAAGATCATGCAGCTCGGCACGGTCGACAGCAGCCAGCGCACCTCGGGGTCGAGCCAGGACTCGTAGTAGAGGTGGGTGTACTCCTCGTAGTCGGCGACCTGGCTGCCGGGCGGCTCGCTCAGGTCGCGGCGCGTGGCCAGCCAGCGCCCGGTGTCGTCGGAGGTCTCGTCGGCGTAGACCTGGTCGCCCACCAGGAGCAGTACGTCGGGCCGCTCGCCGTCCGGATCGGCCGCGAGCCGGGTCGCGAGGGCGTCCAGGGCGTCCGGGCCCACCGGGTCCTTCTCGCCGGCCGCCGGGGCGGCCCAGCGGCACGAGCCGAAGGTGACGCGGACCTCGTCGCCCTCGGCCGGGGTGTGGATCACCGAGGGCGGGAACCGCGATTCCGGCTCCGGCCACACGCGCGTGTCGTCGAGGTACACCTCGTACGCCGTGGTGGTGCCGGGGGCCAGGCCGGTCACCTGCACCAGCGCGTAGTGGTGCCCCGACACGTGGAAGGTGCGGGCCGTGCCCACGACGCCGTCCGCGCACCGCACCTCGACCCCGCAGGGACGGCTCGCCTCGACCCACACGGTCGCGCTCGTGCCGTCCACGTACCTCAGCAGGGGACCCAGCTTCAGTTCACCCACACACGCCTCCTCCGTCGCCCCGTACGGTACGCAGCGACGGAGGGCCGCGGCGAGGGACGGGGTCAGCAGTTGTTCAGGTACCCGGTCAGCGCGCTTTTCTCGGCCGAGTCGACGGACAGGCCGTAGTAGTACTTCACCTGCACCCAGGCGCGGACGTAGGTGCAGCGGTAGGAGCTGACCGACGGCATCCAGGTGGCCGGGTCCTGGTCGCCCTTGGCCTGGTTGACGTTGTCGGTGACGGCGATGAGCTGCGGGCGGGTCAGGTCGTTGGCGAAGGACTGGCGCCGGGCGGTGGTCCAGGCGCTCGCGCCGGAGTCCCAGGCCTCGGCGAGCGGGACGAGGTGGTCGATGTCCAGGTCGGAGGCGGCGGTCCAGGTGGCGCCGTCGTACGGGGAGTACCAGCTCCCGCTGGTCGCGGCGCACGAGGAGTCGGTGACGACGTTCGAGCCGTCGCGCTTGAGGACGGTCTCGCGGGTGTTGCAGGTGCCGGAGACGGTGATCCAGTGCGGGAACAGGTCCCGGCTGTAGCCGGTGCGGTCCTCGGCGGCGACGGTGAGGCTCGCCAGGTAGGTGCGGGCGGTGGCGGCGCTGACCGGGGTGGGGAGGGCCGCGGACGCGGTCGGCGGGTCGAACAGCGTCACGGAGGCTATGAGGCCGGTGAACGCCGCGAGTATGCTCAGCCGTCGACGCGCGTAGAGCTTCGGCATGCGAACTCCCTTGGGGTGGTGGGGTGGTGGAGCGCGAGCGGAGGGAATGCTCGTCGTCCTGCGTTGCCGGGGGATGTGTGCTCGGTGAGAAGTTAGTGACGTGTGCATGACACGACAAGGTCGTCGGCGGAACGATCTCGTACACTGGGGGAGCGCAGAAGGGGAGTAGCTCTTCGCCGGACCGTCGACATACTGCTCAGCGAGCCTGAGCCGGCGCCCGGAGGCGGATCCAGCGGATCGGCCAGCGAGACCTTCGGCAAGCAGTGCACGCCCGTGCCGCACGGCACGGGTCAGATGTGTGCTGCCGTGCCGAGGTGTCCGTTCGTGGAGACTGCAGACTCTCGGTGGGGCGGCACCCGACCGATTGAGGAACCTTGATCAGCCTGACCGTCACGGCGCTCGTCTTCGGCGTCGTCTTCCTCGCCGAACTCCCGGACAAGACCGCCCTCGCCGGCCTCGTCCTCGGCACCCGCTACCGTGCCTCGTACGTCTTCGCCGGGGTCGCCGCCGCGTTCGCCCTGCACGTCGCGCTCGCCGTCGCCGCCGGGAGCGTGCTGACGCTGCTGCCGCAGCAGATCGTGCACGCGCTGACCGGTGTGCTGTTCCTCGGCGGGGCCGCGGTGCTGCTGATGAAGAAGGACGAGGACGACGAGGAGATCCGCAGCCCCGAGAACCAGTCCTTCTGGAAGGTGGCCGGCGCGGGCTTCATGCTCATCCTGGTCGCCGAGTTCGGTGACCTCACCCAGATCATGACGGCCAACCTCGCGGCCCGCTACGACGACCCGCTGTCCGTCGGCCTCGGCGCGGTGCTCGCGCTGTGGGCGGTGGCCGGACTCGGCATCGTCGGCGGGAAGGCGCTGATGAAGCGGGTGCCGCTGAAGCTGATCACGCAGATCGCGGCCGTGCTGATGCTGGCCCTGGGCGTGTGGAGCCTGTGGGAGGCCGTGACCGGCTGAGCCGGACGCGGCTGAACGTCCGGTGAACGGTTCCGCGGCGCGGTGGCGCGGGACGGGGGTTGTTTTGTACCGTGGAGAAACAAAGTGGCTCCCGCCCGTTTTCCCTGACCGGCGGGCGGGGCCGCTCTGTCCCCCGCGGACCGTCCCCGTGGACCGTCCCCACGTCCCCACCAGGAGCTGCCGATGACGGCGACCACCGTGCTCACCGCCCGTGCCCTGCTGCTCGACATGGACGGCACCCTGGTGAACTCCGACGCCGTCGTGGAGCGGGTCTGGCGGCGCTGGGCCGACCACCACGGGCTGGACGGCGACGAGGTGATGAAGGTCGTCCACGGGCGCCAGGGGTACGCCTCGATGGCGGTGCTGCTGCCCGGGCGGCCGATGGAGCGCAACCACGCGGACAACGCCCGGATGCTGGCCGAGGAGACGGCCGACCTGGACGGCGTCGTGCCCGTGCCCGGGGCGGCGGAGTTCCTCGCCGCGCTCGTCCGGCTCGGCGTGCCGCACGCGCTGGTGACGTCGGCGGACGTGCCGTTGTCCACGGCGCGGATGGGCGCGGCGGGCCTCGGCCTGCCCGCGGTGCGGGTCACGGCGGAGTCGGTCGGCGCGAGCAAGCCGGACCCCGAGGGCTTCCTCAAGGGTGCGGCGGAACTCGGCGTGGACCCGGCGGACTGCGTGGTCTTCGAGGACTCGGGTGCCGGCATCGCGGCGGGGCGCGCCGCGGGGATGCGGGTGGTCGGGGTCGGGCCGCGGGCGGCCGTGCACGGGCCGGACGCGGTGGTGCGGGACCTGACGCGGCTACGGGTGGAACCGGCGGCGGACGGGTTCGCGCTGCACATCGGGTGAGCGCTGCACACCCGCTGAGCCTGCACGTCGGGTGAGCGGTGCACACCCGCTGAGCCCACGTCGGCTGAGCGCTGCACGTCGGCTGAGCCTGCACGTCGGGTGAGCGCTGGGCCTCGGCTGGGCGTGCCCGGGGTGGGCGGCCCGGCCGCGGGGGCCGGTGAACCCGCCCCCGCCCTCCGGACCGCCCGCCACCGGCGGCAAGGCACGGCCTAGCAGGTCCCGAGGTCCTCCCAGACGCCCCACTGGCCCGTGGTGCCGGGCTTGTCGCCGGTCACCCACCACTTGGCGCGCCAGGTGTGGCCGCCGTACGTGACGGTGTCACCGCCGTTGTAGACCCGGGCCGGGTCCCAGGCCGCCGCGGTGCAGGTGCTGCCGCCCCCGCCGCCGTTGCCGCCGCCCGTGCCGCCGCCACCGCCCCCGCCGCCCGTGCCGCCGATGTTGACGTCGACGCAGGAGTAGAACGCGTTCGCGGTGTCGGCGATGTTCCAGACGGCGAGCACCTTCTGACGGCCCGTGAAGCTGCCGAAGTTGACCTGCTGGCTGACGTCCGCGGCCGGCTGCTGGTTGCGCCCGTCGAACTCGGCGATCTTCTGGCCGCCGATGAAGTACTGCCAGTTCGCGGTCGAGTGCCGGGCCGTGTTGTGCCAGGTGAACGTCGCCGTCGTGCCGACCGGGGTGACCTTCCAGGGCTTGCTGTCATTGTCCAGCTCGGCGTACTCGGCGTGTCCGCCGCTGCAGCTCTGCAGCCCCTTGGGGCCCTCGACGCTCTGCGGCTCGTACTTGATCTGGCCGCAGTCGACCAGGCCCTGGGCGCACTGCTCCTGCCGGCTCGTGGGCAGGGTCACCCAGCCGTGGGCGACGGCCGAGCTCGCCGGAAGGCTGACGGCGAGCACGGGTGCGGCGAGCGCGCCGATCACGAAAGCCGTTCGCCTTTTCATGTCCATGACATATCTCCCTCGGGATCTGACGCCGACTAGGTCTAGACCATAGCCCGGCCCGTGGCGGCCCGGTCAAGGGTGACTGTGCGGTAATCGGCGCGAGGTGAACGCTCTCCGGACGCGGTCCAGTCGGCCGGTACGTGCCCTGTACAGGGACGGTCTGCCCGGGGACTCCCCGAGGGCCCCCGATTGGTCTAGTCCCTTCTTGGTCCAGACCATTGACCCACCCCGGGGCGGGCGCTATTCCAGTAGGCGGCAAGTCCCCGTCCCAGCACGGGACATCGGCCCTTCCCCACACACACCTGGACTGACATGAGACGAGTGCGTCCCTTCCGCGCGGCCCTCGCCGCAGCCGCCACCGCGGCCGCCGCTGTGGGCCTCGCCCTCACGGGAACCGGCACCGCCCAGGCCGCGACACCCCTGCCGAACCACGTGTTCGCGCCCTACTTCGAGGCGTGGACCGGCGAGAGCCCGGCCGCCCTGGCCGCCCAGTCGGGCGCCAAGCACCTGACCATGGCGTTCCTGCAGACCGCCACCAAGGGCTCCTGCACGCCGTACTGGAACGGCGACACGGGCATGCCGATCGCCGCCTCGACCTTCGGCTCGGACATCAAGACGATCCAGGCGAACGGCGGCGACGTCATCCCCTCGTTCGGGGGGTACACGGCCGACACCACCGGCACCGAGATCGCCGACAGCTGCACCGACGTGCAGCAGATCGCCGCCGCGTACGAGAAGGTCATCACCACCTACGACATCTCGCGGCTCGACATGGACATCGAGGTGGACTCGCTCGACAACACCGCGGCCATCGACCGCCGCAACAAGGCCATCAAGCTGGTCCAGGACTGGGCCGCGGCCAACGGGCGCAAGGTGGAGATCTCCTACACCCTGCCGACCACCACGCACGGGCTCGGGGACACCGGCGAGGCCCTCCTGCGCAACGCCGTCGCCAACGGCACCCGCGTCGACGTCGTGAACCTCATGACGTTCGACTACTACGACAACCAGCCCCACGACATGGCGCAGGACACCCAGACCGCCGCGCAGGGCCTGCACGACCTGCTCGCCCAGCTCTACCCGGGCAAGACGTCGGCCCAGCTCTGGAACATGGTCGGCGTCACCGAGATGCCGGGCGTCGACGACTTCGGCAAGGCGGAGACGTTCACCCTGGCCAACGCCCGGACCGTGTACGACTGGGCCGTCGCCAAGGGCATCAACACCCTGTCCTTCTGGGCGCTCCAGCGGGACAACGGCGGGTGCCCGGGCGGGGCGGCCGCGGACAACTGCTCGGGCATCGCGCAGAACACGTGGGACTTCACGCACGTCTTCGCGCCGTTCACCGGCGGCACCAGCACCCCGTCCAACGACTTCTCGGTGGCGCTCACCCCGGCCTCCGGGACGGTGACCGCCGGCCAGTCCGCCACGGCCACCGTGAAGACGGCCGTCACGGCGGGGAGCGCCCAGAGCGTGAAGCTCAGCGTCAGCGGGGCCCCGGCGGGCGTCACCGCCTCGCTCAGCCCCACGTCGGTCACCGCGGGCGGGACCTCCACGCTCACCCTGGCCACGACCTCGGCGGCGGCCTCCGGCACCTACACGGTCACCGTGACCGGCGCGGGCACCTCCGGCAGCCACTCGGCCACCTACGCCCTGACCGTCACCGGCGGCACCGGCAGCCAGTGCACCGCCGCCCCGTGGGCCAAGGACAAGGTGTACACGGGCGGCCAGCAGGTCTCGTACAAGGGCCACACCTGGAAGGCCAAGTGGTGGACGACGGGCGAGGAGCCCGGCACCACGGGCGAGTGGGGGGTCTGGCAGGACCTCGGCACCTGCTGACCCGTTGAGGTCACCGTGCCGGCCGTGGCCCGTACCGAGGGGGGCCGCGGCCGGCACGGCCCGTGAGACGCCGTCCGTGAGGGTGGTTCAAGCCGCGTCGTCGATCACGCTCGTCAGGAACTGGTCGAAGACGTCACCCTGGTAGAGGATCGCGCTCTGCTCGGCGGGAATCCGGTGCCCGTTCACCTCCGCGGTCGGCGTCCCGGGGCCTTCGTGACCGCCGTAGTGGCCGGCGGCGGCGAACGACGCCTCGGACGCGTCCACGAAGTGCCGGTACTTCATGGTCCTGACGGCCGCGTCGAAGGACGGCGTGCGCAGCCCGTCCACCTCGCTCGCCAGCTCCAGCAGCCGCGCGTCCGTGAACCCGTCCACCTCCTCGGCAGGCTGGTCGAGGTAGAGGACGGTGTGGTACTCGGCGAACTTCCCCGCGTCGAGCGCCGCTCGCAGCGCGTTGACGGCCCTCTTCGACCCGCCTCCCCCCAGCCGGCCGTCCAGGAAGGACGCCAGGGTGTACTCGACCTTCACCTCGTGCGTCAGCACCCGCTTCGCCAGGACCGGGCCGCCGCCGCTGGTCTCGAACTGCCGGCAGTAGGGGCAGCGCGGGTCTTCGAACAGGTGCACGGTCACCCGCGCCCGGGGATCGCCCACCAGGACGGTGACGCCGTCCGGCTCCACCCGCTCGGGCACGTCCGCCGTCCGCGCGTAGGCGGGTTCGTCCCCCGGGTACCCCGCCCCGTCGTCCACCGCTCGGGCCTTGCACCCCGACACCGCCGCCACGAGCCCGACCATCAGCACGGCCGTGACCAGCCGCCCACCCCGGAACCTCACACGCCTCAACCCCCGTACACGTCTGGAAAACGGGAGAGTACGGCATCCAAGAAGCCGACGGCCCCGTGCCCCACCCCAGGGGCGCGGGGAACTGCGCGACCGGCCGCGACGGCGCCGCACCCGCACGACGGCCGAAGCGCCGGCCGGGACGAACGGCGCCTGATCATCGACGGCGCCGCCCCCACCCCCCAGGGGCGCGGGGAACTGCGCGACCGGCCGCGACGGCGCCGCGCGCAAGCCCCCCCGCAGCCACCGGAGGTCACTGCACCTGCGTCTCCGCCTCCAGCCGCGCCCGCGTCGCCGCGCCGTACACCCCCGGCTCGTCCTGCTGGATGCCGCGCCACCACTGGAACGTGCGGACGCCGTTCTCGACCTGTTCGTCGTAGCTGCCGTTGATGTCGCCGCCGTACAGGCCCACCTGCCGCAGCCGGGTCTGGAGTTCCGCCACCTCCGGGCCCTTGTCGCCGCGGCGCAGCGCCGTCGCCCGCCCGTTGTCCTGGCCGGAGGCCGACGGAGTGGGGGCCGTGGCCGTCGCCGTCGGGGACGCCGGTCCGGACGGGGACCCGGACGCCGACGGGGACGCGCTGGACGCCGACGGGCTCGGTGACGCGCTGTCGCTCGCCGACGGTGACGGGGACGCGGAGGCCGAGGGGGAGGAGGAGGCCGTCGCGGTGGCGGACGCCGCCGTCGCCGACGGATCGTCCGACGGGCCGGGGACGGCCGGCCGGACGTCCCGCGGGGCCGCCGTGTCCCGCGTCGGCGTCTCGTAGGAGAACAGCCCGGTCGCGAATCCCGCCGCGGCCGCCACCGCCACCACCGCCCCCGCCGTCACCAGCAGCAGCGTCCGCCGGCGCCGCCCGCGCGGCTCGGGCGCCGGGGCGTCCGCAGGGGCGCTCTCCTCGAACAGCTCCAGATCCCCCGCGTCGGCCCCCGCCGCCCCCACCGGCGCGGGCGGCACCGGCTGCAACGGCATCGTCCGCTCGGCGGCGCCGGCCCCGGGCCCGTCCGGCTCACCCGGTTCGCCCAAACCGTCCGACGCACTCGTCGCACTCGCCGCACTCGTCGCACCCGAAGGACCCGAAGCACCCGGTGCACCCAGTGCACCCAGTTCTACGTAAGGCCGCACCCGCAGCGGGTCGAAGTCCTCGGCCGCCGCCACCTCCGCCGTGCGGGTGTCGCGCACGGCGTCGGAGGTGCGGCGGGCGCAGGCGCAGGACGGCGTGTGGTCGGCCGCGCGCGGCGCACCGCACTGCGGACACGGGTGCCCCAGCGGTCCGTGCGGGCCCTTCGGCTCGTTCACGTGTTCGTCCCTCCCCAGGCGAGCTCCAGAGATTATGCAGATCTTCCCCACGAAACCCCGCCCACGGCCCCCGGAATTCTCACTTCCGGCAGGACTCAACGGGCCATTACGGGACACACCCACCACGATGGAACTGTCACGACGGTCACGACGGTCAGCACGGCCCGGGAGGTCTCGATGGCCTTGGATGCGCACGCCCGCACCGAGGATCCGCGGCGGGAGCAGGTCGCCGGCAACGTCCTCGTCTCGATCGGCGCCCTCCTGCTCGGCATGCTGCTCGCCGCGCTGGACCAGACGATCGTGTCGACCGCGCTGCCCACGATCGTCAGCGACCTCGGCGGCCTGGAGCACCTGTCCTGGGTGGTGACCGCGTACCTGCTGGCCTCGACCGCCGCGACCCCGCTGTGGGGCAAGCTCGGCGACCAGTACGGGCGCAAGAAGCTCTTCCAGGCGGCCATCCTGATCTTCCTCGTGGGGTCCGCGCTGTGCGGGATGGCGCAGGACATGCCGCAGCTCATCGCGTTCCGCGCCGTGCAGGGCCTGGGCGGCGGCGGGCTGATGGTGCTGTCGATGGCGATCGTCGGCGACATCGTGCCGCCCCGCGAACGCGGCCGCTACCAGGGCCTGTTCGGCGCGGTGTTCGGCGCGACCAGTGTCCTCGGCCCGCTGCTCGGCGGACTGTTCACCGAACACCTGAGCTGGCGCTGGGTGTTTTACATCAACCTGCCCGTCGGTGTCGTCGCGCTCGCCGTCATCGCGACCGTGCTGCACATCCCGCGCAAGGGCACCCGGCACGTCATCGACTACCTGGGCACCTTCCTCATCGCCGCCCTCGCCACCTGCCTCGTCCTGGTCGCCTCCCTGGGCGGCACGACCTGGGCGTGGGGCTCGGCGCAGATCGCCGGCCTGATCGCGCTGGCCGTCGTCCTGGCCGTGGCGTTCGTGGCCGTCGAGCGCCGGGCGGCGGAGCCGGTGCTGCCGCTGAAGCTGTTCCGGGTGCGCACCTTCACCCTGTCGGCGGTGATCAGCTTCATCATCGGGTTCGCGATGTTCGGCGCGATGACCTACCTGCCGACGTTCCTCCAGGTCGTGCGGGGCGTCTCGCCGACCATGTCGGGCGTGCACATGCTGCCGATGGTGTTCGGCATGCTGCTGTCCTCCACCGTGTCCGGGCAGATCGTCAGCCGCACCGGCCGCTGGAAGGTGTTCCCGCTGACCGGCACCGCGGTGACCACCGTCGGCCTGCTCCTGCTGCACCAGCTCGACGAGCGCAGCTCCACCGCCGAGATGAGCGCCTGCTTCTTCGTCTTCGGCCTCGGCCTCGGCCTGGTCATGCAGGTCCTGGTGCTCATCGTGCAGAACGCCGTCTCCTACGAGGACCTGGGCGTCGCCACCTCCGGCGCGACCTTCTTCCGCTCCATCGGCGCCTCCTTCGGCGTGGCGATCTTCGGCACGGTCTTCGCGAGCCGCCTCGCCGACAAGCTCACCGACGCGTTCCGGGGCGTGCGGCTGCCCGCCGGGGCCTCCGCCGACGCGCTCCAGGCCGACCCGCGCGGCATCTCCGCCCTGCCGCCGGCGCTGCGCCCGGCCGCGCTGCACGCGTACGCGTCCGCCATCACCGACGTCTTCCTGTACGCGGCACCCGTCGCCGCCCTCGGCTTCCTGCTGGCCTGGTTCCTCAAGGAGGACAAGCTGCGCGGCTCGGTCACCGCGCCCGACGTCACCGAGACGCTGGCCAGCAACCCGGTCCAGCGGTCGTCCTACGACGAGGTGTGCCGCGCCCTGTCCACGCTCGGCACCCGCGAGGGCCGCCGCGAGATCTACCGCACGATCACCGAGCGCGCCGGGTACGACTTCCAGCCCGCCGCGAGCTGGCTGCTGCTGCGGATGAAGAAGTACGGCACGGTCGAGCCGTCCCTGCTCGCCGAGCGCACCCCCGTCCCGCTGCCCGTCGTCCTGGAGGCCGCCCGCCAGGTCGAGGAGCGCCGCCTCGCCGTGCGCGAGGGCATCGGCCTGGTGCTGAGCCCGCAGGGGGCCCTGGTCGCCGAGGACCTGGCCAAGGCGCGCGAGGCGTCCCTGGCCGAACTCCTCGGCGACTGGTGGGGGCCCGACCGCCCCACCGACCTGGTCCGCCTCGTCCAGGAGCTCAACGCCGAGCTGTGCGGCTCCGACCGCGAGCAGCCGCACGCCCCCGGCCGCGCGTCCCGCCTCAGCTGAGCGCCTTGGCGAACCAGTGCTCGGCGTACGGGTCGGCGTTGTGCGGCCCGGTCTCGGTGTAGCCGAGGCGTGCGTACAGCGCCCGCGCCTCGACCAGGTCGCCGCGGGTGTCCAGGACGACCCGGGCGGCGCCCAGCTCCCGCGCCGCCCGCTCGGCCGCGCCCACCAGCAGCGCCGCCCCGCCCGTCCCGCGCGCCCCGGGCAGCACGAACACCCGCGTCAGCTCGGCCGTGGCCGCGTCCAGCAGCCGTACGCCCGCGCTGCCGGCCGGCGTCCCGCCGTACCGTCCGACGAGCAACTGCCCGGTGGGCGGGGCGAGTTCGGCGCCGGTGCGGGCGGCGACCTCGCGCTCCAGCTCGTCGGGGTCGGTGCGGCGCCCCTCGTGCAGGAGGTACCAGCGGTCGCTGACCTCCGTGTAGTAGGCGCGCCACAGGCCGGCGGCGACGGCGGAGTCGTACGGCTCCGGGGCGATCGTCCAGGTCATGCCCGCATTCTCGGCCCCGCCGGCGCACCGGCCGCAAGCGAATAAGGGTCCCGGCGCGCGGTCCGGGGCGGGGTGGGGGACAATGCGCGCTTGTTTGAGGGGTGTGGTGCGGGCAACACGACCGGAAACCGGCCGACAGGGCCGACTCACCGGAAGGCAACCATGTCCACAGGCGTGATCATCGCTTTGATCGTGGTGGCGGTCGTCGTCGCCGCGGTCCTCGTGGCCATGTGGGTCCGCGGCCCGCGTGGCGCACACAGCCTGAAGCAGCGCTTCGGGCCCGAGTACGACCGGGCGGTCGCCCGGCACGGCGGCGACACCAAGGCGGCCGAGCAGGAGCTCACCGCCCTCGTCGAACGCCACGGCAACCTGCAGCGGCGGCCGCTGGAGCCCGCCGAGCGGGAGCGGTACGAGGCCCGCTGGACGGCGGTGCAGGAGCGCTTCGTCGACTCGCCCCGCGAGGCGGTCGTGGAGGCGGACCGGCTGGTCGCCGAGCTGGCCGGTGCCCGCGGCTACCCGGACGGCGCCCAGTACGAGGAGCAGCTCGCCGCGCTGTCCGTGCACCACGCCCACCACGTGAACGGCTACCGGACCGTGCACGGCGTGGCCCACAGCCGTACGGCGGGCACCGCGACCGGTGACGGCAGCGGTCCGGGCACCGAGGACATGCGGACCGCGCTGATCGAGGCGCGCGCCCTGTTCGAGGACCTGCTCGGCTCCGGCCGGGACCGGGCCCCGGCGGTCCGCGACACGTCCCGTGGCACGGACCGTTCCGGCCGACAGCCGTTCGCCGTCCGCCGACACCAGGCCCACTGACCGGGAGGAGTGAGCACGATGACCGACCTGACACCGGGCGGCCCGGACGAGCGCCGCGGGAC
Organism: Streptomyces galbus; assembly: GCF_005280195.1. Taxonomy (GTDB): domain Bacteria; phylum Actinomycetota; class Actinomycetes; order Streptomycetales; family Streptomycetaceae; genus Streptomyces; species Streptomyces galbus. Next base: position 15,488 of record NZ_SZPR01000011.1, read on the forward strand.
CGCGGCGGCCGAGGGCACCCAGCAGACCGACGGCGTGACCGAGGCAGAGCGCGTGCGGGAGGCCAAGCGGGCGCACGACGCGTACCAGGACGACCGGGCGGCGGCCGAGGCCGCCCGGCAGGACCCCACGGGCCACGGGGCCTCGGGCTTCGACACCGGCACCGGCACGCTGGACGCCGGCACGGCGCACACCACCGGCGCGGCCGGTGCGACGGCCACGACGGGCACCACCGCCGCCGCCGGTAGAACGAGCACGACCGGTACGACGGGCACCACGGGCACTGCGGGTGCCACCGGCACCACCGGGACCTACGCGACCGTCGTACCCGACACGACGACGGGCACCACCGGCACGACCGGAACCCACGACACCACCGGCACGACCGGCACGTTCGCCAAGCCGGCCACCACCGGCACCAGCACCACCTCGAACGAATCCGTCTCCCCGGCCGCCGAGGCGGCCGGTACCGACGCCCCGTCCCTGCTGCCGCGGGACGCGTCCGACGAGCTCGCCGGGCGGCTGCGGCAGACCGTCGTCGAGTTCGTCGACCGGCCCCAGGAGGCCGTCGAGGAGGCCGACCGGCTGCTGGAGGAGCTGGCGAACCGCTTCACCGAGGCGGTGGCCGAGCGGCGCCGTACGCTGCGCGGTGCGTGGCACACGGACGACACCGGCAAGCGGGGCGCCGGTTCGACCACGGACACCGAGCAACTGCGGCTGGCGTTGCGGGACTACCGCGAGCTGGCGGAGCGGCTGCTACACGTCTGACGGGTCCGGCGACCCCCCGGGAGTGGCGCGGCGCTCGCGCCACTCCCGCACGACCGCCTCCACGTCGTACGGCTTCTTGCCGAGCGGCGGGCCGGGCGGCGGCTTGAACATCATGTCGCGGATCTTGACGTTCACCTCGGTGATGATCCGCCGCACCACCCGCTCCGACGGCGCGGCCCAGGCCGCCTCGAGCGCGTCCTCGGCCTCCTTGCGCAGCGCCAGCGCGGGAGGCAGCACGGACAGCCCCTCACGGGCCATCTTCCGCTTGATCCACCACAGTTCGTCGTACGAGCTCTCCAGCCCCGGCGGCAACGGCTCGCCCGCGCCCGGCAGTCGCTCGAACTCCCCGCGCCGCTGTGCGTCACGGATCTGCTTGTCGACCCAGGACTCGAACGGCACACCCGGTGGCTTTCGCTCGGTCATGCGTCCATTGTGCCGGACGCGGCAGGGCCGGGCGATTTATCATGCGGCGGCTGTAGTTCACGAGGACTCTTCAGAAGGAGCGCACGTGCTCGAACTCACCATGGCGTCCGTCTCGGGGGCGGAAGAGGGCGCCACGGCCGGCATGCTCATGGCCGACGCGCCCAGTGAACCGGGCGCCGTGCTGCGGGTGGGCCGGGACAGGTCCGTGTGCCGCCTGGCCACGCCCGACGACTGGCTGTTCGTGTCCCGGGTGCACCTGGAGTTCCTCTGTGGCCCCGAGGGCACCTGGCAGGTGTCCTGGCTGCGCGGCTCGCAGCCCGACCCGTCCTCCGAGGTGCGGCTGGTGGTGGGGCAGTACGCCCAGACCATCGCCTACGGCGGGACCGTGCCGCTGCCGCGCGGCGGCTCCGGCGAGATCGTCGTCCAGGACCGCACCGGGCCGCGCAGCGTCAACGTCGGCTTCTACCACGAGGGGTAGGGCAGGGGGCCGTCACCCGGAGGTGACGGCCCGACCGGTCAGAAGGTGTACGACGCGCGGGCCGAGCAGCCGAAACTGCTGAACTTCGCGCCGGCCGACCCGGAGAACTTCCGGCTCTTCAGGTCGAAGCTGCCGGTGAGCGGCCCCCAGGAACAGGAGACCGGGACGGCCAGACCCTTGCCCGCGTTGCTGCTGTTCACCTTCACCCCGGCGCTGAAGCTGGGGCTGCCCAAGCCGGTGGAGAGCCCGAGGTGGAAGGTGCCGTCGCTGTTGAAGTTGAAGCTGGCCCCGAGGCAGACGACGTAGCAGCCCTCGAATTGCGGGCTCACGGAGAACAGCCCGCTCGGGTCGATCCGGTTGACCGGGTCGCCCTCGGCGTAGAGGTACGGGTTCTTCTCCTGGCCCGAGGGGTCGGGCTGGGTGAAGCGGGTCAGTTCCGGGTCGTAGTAGCGGCTGCCGAAGTGGTACAGCCCGGTGGGGTCGAGCTGGCCGCCCGCGAAGCGGAACGGCTGCGGCACCGTCTCGGCGGTGCCCGCGCGGGGCAGGCCGGACGGCGTGTACGCGTAGGTGTCGACCTGCTTGCCCGACTCGTCGACCAGGGCGGTGACCGAGCCGAGGGCGTCGGTCAGGTAGTAGTAGCTGGCGCCGCCGGTGGAGACGGAGTTGAGGGTGCCGCCGGGTTCCCGGATGTACTCGCTGTCCTGGCCGGCCGTGGTCTCGCCGGACAGTCCGAGCGGGCCGTTGTGGAAGACGGTGTCGCCCAGGCGGGTGCGCTCGCTGCTGTCGGTGCTGGCGTACTGGGCGGAGTACGACGTGCCGCCGGTGGTGAGGGACTTGAGCTGGCCGTACCCGGTGTACTGCTCGGCGGTGCGGGCGGCCTGCGGGGTCGGGGCGCCGGCGGTCTCGTTGCCCGCCTTGTCGTAGGCCCACCCGGTGGTGACGCCGTTGCGCGCGATCAGCTCGGAGGCGTCGTCGTAGGTGTAGAGGGTGGACGCCGGGCAGCCGGGCGCCTGGCCGCGTGAGGTGAGGTTGCCCGCCGGGTCGAAGCACTGCTGCCAGGAGGTCTCCACGCCCCTGGCGTCGGTCTCCTTGGCCAGCGAGAGCCGGCCGGTCCCGTCGTAGGTGTAGTCGGTGCGTGCCTTGGTCAGGGCGTCGGTGCGGGAGTGGATCCGCGCCCCGTCCACGGTGACGCCGCCGACGGTGTAGCCGTAGCCGTAGGACAGGTGGCTGAGGATGACGCCCGAGGGGGCGACGACCCGGATGTCCTGGGGGCGGCCCGAGGCGTCGAGGGCCTGCTTCTGCGCGGTGCCGCCCGGATAGGTGGTCTTCGTGCGCCGGTCCTCGTTGTCGTACTCGTACGTCGTCGCCTTGCCCTGCGGCCCGGTCAGCCGGGTCAGGCGGTGCGCCGCGTCCCACGCGTAGGTCGTGGTGCCGCCGGGGTCGCGGTAGTGGTCGACGTTGCCGTCGGCGGTGTAGGCGAGCACGGTCTGCGACCCGTCCTGCAGGGTGCGGACGGTCTCCCGGCTGAGGGCGTCGAACTGGTAGCGCTGGGTGCCGGTGGCGTCGGTGCGGGTGACGAGGTTGCCGTCACCGTCGTAGGCGTAGGTGACGTCGGCGGAGCCGGTCGCGGTCACCCCGACGACGCGGTCGCGCCGGTCGTAGGTGTAGACGGTCTTCACCCCGCGGCCGTCGGTCGTGCTCGCCGTGCGGCCGAGGGCGTCGTAGGTGTACGTGGTGCGTCCCAGCGGTGCGGGCGGGGTGACGCTGTCCAGGTTGCCGACGGCGTCGTAGTGGAACTCCGTCTTCTTGCCGTTGGCGTCGGTGGCGGTGCACGTCTGCCCTTGGAAGCCGCCGCACTTGGGGGTCGCCTCGTTGTAGGAGAAGGAGACGGTGCCGCCGCCGGTGCCGCTGGTGGCGACGGACGCGGTGTTGCCCGCCGCGTCGTAGGAGTAGCTGGTCTTCTCGCCGTCGGCGCCCGTGGTGGTGTTCGGGCGTTCGGCGCCGGCGACCGTCTGCCACTTGCCGGAGGCGTTCGCCCCGGTCGGCAGCTTCATCGAGGTGGGGTTGTTGCGGGCGTCCCAGCCGTAGGTGGTCACGTTGCCGCCGGAGCCGCCGCTGCCGGTGCCCATCGCGTCGGTGGCGGTCTGCAGCAGGTGGTTCTGGTACGTCGAGGACCGGGCGTGCCCGAGGGCGTCGGTCACCTTCACCATCTCGCCGTCGGCGTTGTGCTCGTACGTCGACTTGTGCCCGAGGGGGTCGGTCACCGTGGTCGTGCCCTGCTCCCCGGGGGTGGCGGCGCTGTAGGCGTAGGTGAACGTGGGGCCACTGCCGCCCTCGCCGCTCTCGGCGTAGCGGCGCATGGAGGTCACCCGGTCCGCGGCGTCGTAGGTGAACGCGGTCGACCGGCCCTCGGAGCTGGTCACCTTCACCACGCGGCCGTCGGCGTCGTAGCCGAAGGAGGTGGCGTGGCCGGTGCTGTCGGTGGTCCGCACGAGGTTCCCGTGGTCGGCGTCCAGGGTGTAGGCGACCGTGCGGCCGGTGTTGTCCTCGGCGGTCCAGCGGGTGGTGCCGGACCGGGTGAGGTCGATCCAGCGGCCCGAGCGGGTCTCGGTCAGCTTGAAGCCCGCCGAGGCGCCCGACGCGTCGAGGTGCGCGGTGACGGTCAGGACGCCGCCGTTGCGGTCACCGACCTTGGTGAGGCGGCCGTTCGCGTCGTAGGTGTCGGCGGCGCCGGACCCCCGGTCGGTGAGGGTGTAGGTGCCGTCGCCGTTCTTGCGCAGGTCCCTGGAGTAACCGGACGGGGTGGTGAAGGTGCCGTCGGAGGCCCGGGTGAACTCGACGGTGGCGCCGGTCTGGTCGTAGGCGATCACCGAGTTCGCCCCGGAGACGTCCAGGTCGCGTTCCCAGTTGACCCACCAGGGGCGGCTGACCTGGCCCTCCGGCGCGGTGAACGCGTTGTAGGTGCGGGTCAGTTGCAGTTTCTGCCCGACTCCGGCGATGTCGAAGTCGGTGGCGGCGAGCATCAGGTTGCCGGTGGAGTAGTCGATCCGCCCGGTCAGGGCGTCGGTCATGCGGAACCCGAAGATGCTGTGCCAGGGCACGTCGCCCTGGCCGCGCGGCACGAAGGCCGCGGCGGCGGTGGCGGAGCGGGGCGCCGCCGGACGCCGTCCGCCGTGCCGCAGCCGGTCCGACTCGCGCTCGCGCCAGACCTGTTCGGCGGCGGTGGGGGCGGCGGACCGGACGGTGCGGGGCGGCCGGGTCGACCCGGCGCGCACCGGCGGCATCGCGGCGCGCCCGTGGTCCCCCCAGTGCGACCGGTCGCCGGCGGACGGCCCGGCCCCCGGGGCGGCGACGGCCGGGACGGCGGCCGCGCCGAGGGCGACGGCCGTGAGGACGGCGGCCAGGGTGCGGGCGGCGCGCAGCCGTCCGGAGCGTAAGTGTCTTGCGCGGGCACGTGGTGTCGACACCGTTTCCCCCCGTTGGGACGTCGAGGCGGCCACGGCAGCCACCTCAGTCCCCTCAAAGTGACACGCGCCCGACGGGTGACCGCGGCCGTTCCCCCGATCGGAAGATGTATGCAGTCTCGAACAAGCCCGAACGTGACCAGGCACGTTGTCACTGGTTTGGGGCACATTCCGTACCGACGTGCGAAAAGGGGGGATTGGTCCACCCCGCAGGATGACCTGTTCCCGCGCGCGGAACGCGTTCGTCCGACGGGGCGGACCGGTACAAAGGTCAGGAACCGGGCGATGTCCCGATGCCCAGAAACGGAGCCTGCCGTGCCCACACGCCTGTCCCTGGCCCTGTCCCTGCTCGCCGCCACCGCCCTGACGGGGCTGGTCCTCGCGCCCAGCGCGTCCGCCGAGGCCGACCCGCCCGGCTGCCCGAAGGAGTACTTCTGCATCTACGCGGGGGAGGGCCAGACCGGCCAGCTCCTGGTGAAGTCCCAGCACAGTTGGTCCGGCAGCGTCAGCGGCCGGTCCGTGTTCAACAACGGCATCCCGTACCCGAACGCCGACCACATACAGCTCGTCTGGACGTACCGGGGCAGCACCTTCGAGCAGTGCGTGCACTACAACCCCGGCCCCGGCGACTACAAGCTCGACTTCGACGAGGGAGTGACGTTCACCAAGGCGACCTGGCGGGGCGAGTGCTGACCGCGCCGCCCCCCGTACGCCGCCCCTGACCGCGGCCCGGGGCTACGACGGCTGCGCGAGCACGCGGGCCAGGGCGAAGCCGTCGTAGCCCTTGCCGCCCACCGTCTGGATCGCCGTCCCGTCCAGCCTGGGGTGGGAGCCGATGAGTTCGACGGCCGCCCGGGTGCCGCGCACGTCGTCGGCGGTGCTGTCGGCGTCGACGACGCGCCCGCCCCGCACGACGTTGTCCAGGACGATCAGGCTGCCGGCCCGGGTCAGCCTGAGCGCCCACTCGACGTAGTGCGGGTTGTTGCCCTTGTCGGCGTCGATGAAGACCAGGTCGAACGGCGGGGGGTTCTCGTCGGCGAGCCGGGGCAGCGACTCCAGCGCCGGGCCGACCCGCACCTCGACCTGGCCGTCCAGGCCGGCCCGCGCGATGTTGCGCCGGGCGACCTCGGCGTGCCGGGGGCTGTACTCCAGGGAGATCAGCCGGCCCTCGGGCGGCAGGGCACGGGCCAGCCAGATCGTGCTGTAGCCGCCCAGGGTGCCGATCTCCAGCACGGTGCGGGCGCCCTGCACCCGGGCGAGGAGCTGGAGCAGCTTGCCCTGGTTCGCGGTGACGCTGATGGGCGGCAGCCCGGCCGCCTCGCTGTCGCGCAGCGCGGCCGCGGTCACCTCGTCGTCGGGGGAGAGGTGCTCGGTGAAGTAGGCGTCGACGGCATCCCAGACCTGCGACTCGCTCATGCGCTCTGCCCCGTCCTCGCTGTGCGACCACTGACGTCAGAAACTTAGCGGCGCTAACTGTAGCTCCGCCCACCGCCCCGCGGCGGGAAACCGACCCGGCGGGACGGCCGGTCCGCCGGAGCACTATCGTCTTCCGGACAAAAGGAGAGCGGACGTCAGGTGAAACCGGGGTGGCCTGCGTCTCTGTCCGGGGAGGTGCGAGCCTCATAGGGTTTGCACGGCAGACCCCGGCGCACAGGACGCGCGGGGCGAACGGGGCGGGAGGCCGACGCGGCGTGGCGAATGCGGAGCACAGCGGGCGACCGGCGGGCGCCTTCGGGGCGACAGCCGTCGGCGCGACCAGGGCGCGGCTGCACGCGGCCCGCCTCGGACTGTGGGCGGTCGCGGCGGTCCTCGCCGTACGGCAGGTGGCCGTCGTCCTCAGCACCCCGCGCGGCGAGCGCCTGACGGACCTGGAGACCTGGGTCGGCCAGAACGGCGTCCTGCACGTCAAGGGCTCGCTCTACGACTCCACCCGGTTCACCGGCACGCCGTTCGGCGGACTCGTCCTCAAGCCCCTCACCCGGGCCGCCGAGCAGGCCCTCGGCTGGGGCTGGACGTTCGGCTCGCTGCTGCTGGTCGTGGCCCTCGGCCTGGTGGCCGCCCGCGCGCTGCCCGAGCCGGTCACCCGGCGGGCGTCGCTGCTGGCCGCGCCGGTCGCGGTCAGCCTGCTGATGCTGTCGCTGCCGGTGCGCAACGCGCTCTGGCTCGGGCAGACGAGCATCCTGCCGGTGCTGCTGGTGCTGTGCGGCTGCTTCGTGGCCCGGGGCGAGCGCACCAGCGGCGTCCTGATCGGCGTGGCGGCGGCGCTCCAGCCGACGGTCCTGCTGTTCGCGCCGCTGCTGTGGTTCACCGGCCGGCGCCGGGCGGCGCTGTCCACCGGCGCGACCTTCCTGGCCTGCACCCTGCTCGCGTGGGCCGCGATGCCGCACGACTCGTACACCTACTGGGTGCACCACATGGCGGGCACGGGCCTCGGCGGCAAGGCCGACGACCTCGCCAACCAGTCGCTGCACGGCGCCCTGCTCCGCCTCGGCCTGTCCGGGCCGCTGGAGATCGGCCTCTTCCTCGCGCTCGGCGCGGCGGTGGCGGTGCTCGGCGTGCGCCGCGCGGTGCGCTACGCGCGCGACGGGCAGCTCCTGCTCGCGGTCGCGATCACCGGCTGCGCGGCGATCGCCGTGTCCCCGACGACCTGGCAGCACCAGCTCCTGTGGGTGCTGCTCGCAATCGTCGGCCGGGTCGGCCGGCGGGCCTCGGACCGGCTGGTGTGGCCGGTGGCGGTCGTCCTGGTGATGACCCTGCCGGCCCGGATGATGCTGCCGAACATGGCGGCGCTGTACCCGCTGCGGGACAACGTCGTGCTGCTCGCCGCGCTGGCCGCCGCCACGGTGGTGCCGTTCCTGTCGCGCACCTCGCCGTACTTCTACCGCCCGGTCCCCACGGAGTACGCCGAGCAGCCCCCGGCGCGCTGGAGCCGCGTCCCGCTGGTGCCCGTCCTGCGCCGGGTGCTGACCCGCCCCAACCTGCTGCTGGAGCTGCTGCTGATCCGCGTGACGTACGCGGCCTACCAGCAGGTGCGGCTCGCGGCGACCGGCGGCACCAACTCGGGCGGCCGGGCCCGCGCGGAGGCCCACGGGCACCAGGTCCTCGACATCGAACGGTTCCTGCACATCGACGTCGAGCACTGGGCGAACCACGCGGTCGTCAAGGTCGACTGGCTGCGGAACTTCTTCGACTTCTACTACGAGTCGTTCCACTTCGTGGTGCCGCTGTCGGTCCTCGCGCTGCTGTACTGGCGCCGCCCGGTCGACTACCGCTGGGCCCGCTCGGCGCTCGGCTTCGCCACGCTGCTCGCCCTGGTCGGCTTCTGGCTCTACCCGCTGGCCCCGCCGCGCCTGATGCCCGACCTCGGCATCATCGACACGGTCCACGGCGTCCAGGACTTCTCCCAGCCCGACTACGGCACGCTGACCGCCCTCACCAACCAGTACGCCGCGATGCCGTCCCTGCACTTCGGCTGGTCCCTGTGGTGCGGCCTGGTCATCGCGATCGTGGCGCCCAAGTGGTGGATGAAGGCCCTCGGCCTGCTGCACCCGCTGTTCACGGTCTCGGCGATCGTGGCGACCGGCAACCACTGGGTGCTGGACGCGGTGGGCGGCGCGGTCGTGGTCGTGGCGGGCTTCGCCCTCACCTACGCGCTCCAGGGCCCCCGGGGCCGCATGACGAGCACCACGGCGGTACGGCAGGAAGAAGAAGCCGCCCGCCCGCCGGCACCGGAGCGGGAACGCGCCGCCGGGGCGTGAACCCGGTCCGGCACGGGGGGACACTGGGGGCATGGACTACGTCGGACGGGTGCCCGCGCCGCCGCTCGACCGGTTCGTCGACGACGTCTACTGCCTGACCGGCGTGCCGCGGCACCGGCTGATGAACGTCCCGCCGATGCCGTCGGCGCACCTGTTCCTGCACCTGGACGGTCCCGTGCGGCTGTGGGACCCCGACCGGCCGACGGAGCCCGCGGTGTTCGCCGACGGGTGGTTCATGGGGGTGTGGACCAGGCGCTTCCTCTTCGAGTACCCGGCGCGCGTGCGGCTGGTCGGGGTGCACTTCAAGCCCTGGGGGATGGCGCCGTTCGTCGGTCTGCCGGCCACCGACCTGCGCGACCGGTGGGCGCCGGCCGACGCCGTCTGGCAGCGCTCCCTGGACCGGATGCGCGACCGCGCCGGCGAGGCCACGTCGGCCGCCGAGGTCCTGGACGTGCTGGAGGAGGAGCTGACCGCACGCCTCGCCGGGACCCCGGCGCGCGGCCTGGACCTGGTCCGGCACACGGGCCGGCGGCTGGAGGCCGCGCACGGCACGGTCCCGGTCGGCGCGCTCGCCGACGCCGCCGGGGTGAGCGGCAACCACCTGGCGCACCTGTTCAAGGAACACGTCGGGGTCACCCCCAAGCGGATGGCGCGCATCTACCGCTTCGCGCGGCTGATCCTGTCCGTGGACGCCGGGCACCCGGTCGACTGGGCGGACCTGGCGCAGTCCGCGGGCTACTTCGACCACGCCCACTTCAGCCGGGAGTTCAAGGACTTCACCGGTCACACGCCCACCCAGTACCTGGCCCTGTGGCGCCGCTTCCCCGGTGAGCGCGGCGGCCCGCACGACTTCGGGCCGATGCCCGCCGATTGATTTCTTACATGCCCCGGCCCTCCGCGCCGCGCCACGATGGCGGTGAACCCGACGACGACGGACGAGGACGAGGAGGACCCCGTGGGCGTGGTGATCTTGCACAGCGTGGTGTCGGTGGACGGCTTCATCGCCGACGACGAGGGCGACGTCGGGCCCCTGCACGAGTGGTACTTCAGCGGGGACGTCCCGATCCTCCCCGGCCCGGGCGCCGGCGGCGCTGAGGGCGACGAGCCGTTCGACCACTCCGGGAGCGGGGGCGGCATCCGGGTCTCGCGGGCGTCGGCCGACTACGTCCGGTCGACGTGGGAGTCGATCGGCGCGATCGTCATGGGCCGGAACCTGTTCGACCAGGTGAACGGCTGGGAGGGCAAGCCGCCCGCGGGCGAGCACGTGGTCGTGGTGTCCCACCGGCCCAAGCCGGACGGCTGGCACCCCGAGGCGTCCTACCACTTCGTCGACGACGTCACGGCCGCGATCGACACGGCCCGCACGCTCGCCGGGGACGGGACCGTCGCCGTCAACGCCGGCGACGTGGGCGGCCAGATCCTCGCGGCCGGCCTCGTGGACGAGGTGGCCATGGACGTCGTCCCGGTGGTGTTCGGCTCCGGCCGGCGCTACTTCGGCGGCATCGACGGGCAGCACCTGCTGGAGGACCCGCACGTGGTGATCCAGGGCGAGCGGGTCCTGCACCTGCGGTTCAGGGTGCGCCGCTGACCGCCGCCGGCCCGGACGGCCCGGTGCCTCGCGCAGGGGAGGCGGCGGCGTACCGGGCGGCCAGGGCGGCGAACGCCTCGGCGAGTTCCGGGGGGTCGATCACCTCCATGGCCGCTTCGAAGCGGCCGAACGACGCTGCGAGCGCTCCCCACGACCATGAGCCGGCGGTGAGGGTGCACGTGTGGTCGTCGACGGCCTCGGCGGTGCCGTCCCCGACGAACGGGAGGACCTCCCGCACCGGCAGGTGGAGGAGCACCGTTCCCCGGCAGGGCCAGGCGTCGGTGTCCGAGCCCTTGAACCGGGCGGAGACGAACCCGGCGACGTCGCCCCCGGGGACCGGGCGGGGGGTGAACCGGGGGCCGTTGGGGATGCGCGGACGGATGCGTCGCGCACTGAAGAGCCGCCAGTCGTCGCCGTCGAGGTCCCACCCGACGAGGTACCACCTGCCGTACGAGGTGACGAGGTGGTGCGGCTCCACGCGGCGGGCCGGCCCGGCGGGGGCGGCGGCTCCTGCGTCCCGTGGCACGTAGTCGAAGCGGAGGACCTCCCTGTCCCGGATCGCGTCGGCGAGGGTGACCAGCACGTCCGGGGACACGTCCACGGGAACGGTGTCCCCGGCGCGTCCGACGGCCGTGACCTCGAGGGCGTCGAGGCGGTGGCGCAGTCGCGCGGGCACCACCTGGCGGATGGTGGCGAGGGCGCGGACGGCGGCTTCCGCGATGTCGGCGCCGATGGCCGGTGCCGCCCGCAGCGCGAGGGCCACGGCGACGGTCTGGTCGTCGTCGAACAGGAGGGGAGGCAGCTCGCTGCCGGCCTCGAGCCGGTACCCGCCGTCGGGACCCATCGTGGCCCGGATGCGGTACCCCATCTCCCGCAACCGCTCGATGTCCCGGCGCACGGTGCGGTCGCTGACGTCCAGCCGGGAGGCCAGCGCCGATCCCGGCCACTCCTGCCGCATCTGCAACAGCGAGAGCAGGTTCAGCAGCCGGGCGGTCGTCGTCATCTTTTCACGCTAGCCAAGGTCGAGGACAGAAAGTGACCTACACAGGCGGGAGGGTGGAGGCACCGGCCAGCCGGGCCGCCTGCCTCCGAGGAGTGACCATGACCATCCAGACCACCCCGCACCTGAACTTCCGCGGTGACGCCCGCCAGGCGCTGGAGTTCTACCGGTCGGTGTTCGGCGGACACCTCGTGATCAACACCTATGCCGACTTCGGCATGCCCGCCGACGTTCCCGGTGCGGACAAGGTCGTCTTCGGACTCGTCGCCTCGGACGGCGGCTTCCGTGTCATGGGGTACGACATCCCCGGACAGACCGGCGGAGGCATCGCCGGCGGCGGTTCGACCCGCCGCGAGAACAACACCACCCTCACCGACCAGGCGCTGTTCGTGTCGGTCGGGTCGGACAGCCCGGAGGAGCTCCGGGGCCACTGGGAGGCGCTGTCGCCCGGCGCGACCGTGGTCGAGCCGCTGGCCGCCTCGGCGTGGAGCGCGGGCTTCGGGATGCTCACCGACCGCTTCGGCGTCACCTGGAGCTTCAGCGTCACCCCGTGAGACCGGCGGGGCGGGGGTCAGTTCGGGTGGACGCACTCGAACCACACCGTCTTGCCGCCGCCCGGCTCCGGCGCCACCCCCCACTTGTCCACCAGCGCCTCCAGCAGGAGCAGCCCCCGCCCCGACTCCGCCTGCGGGTCCGCGGTCAGGACCACCGGCGGCAGCGGGGGCGCGTCGTCCGTCGCCTCCACGCGCAGCCCCGTCGGCTGCCGCTGTAACAGCACTGTGCAGCGGCGGCCCGGCACGTGGCGGTGCACGTTCGTCACCACCTCCGTCAGCGCCAGCTCGACCGCGTCGGTCAGGTGCGCCAACTCCCATTCCGCCAGCAGGGACCGCGCGATCCTGCGCAGGTGCCGCGGCGAGTGGTCGCCGACCGTCAGGACCAGGCGGTAGTGCGGCAGGCGCGGCGCCGCCGGCGTGGGGGGAATGTATCCGTTCACGGTACGAGAGTGCCCCGGGTTGACTACGCTCGGCCACCACTTGAATACAACGCGTTTCTCCGTGGTCGGAAGGGGCCCCGCGTGACCCACGTCAACGTCCTCGATCCCGGCGCCTCCCCGCTCGACTATTACGGGTTCGAGCTGCGGCGTCTGCGCGAGGCCGCCGGGCTGACGCAACGTCAGCTCGGCGACATCCTCAACTACACCGGGTCGCTGGTCGGCCAGATCGAGACGGCCCGCAAGGTGCCCACCCCGGAATTCAGCGAACGGCTGGACGCGGCGCTGGGGACCGGGGGGTTGTTCTCACGGCTGGTCGACCTGGTGCTGCGCAGCCAACTCCCGGCCTGGTTCCGGCAGACCGCCGAACTGGAGGCGCGAGCCACGGAGATCTGCACCTTCCAGACGCACATGGTGCACGGGCTGCTCCAGACCCGGGCCTACGTGCGCGCCGTGCTCAGCGTTCTCGACCACACCGACCTGGACGACCGCACCGCCGTCCGGCTGGGCCGACAGCGGATCTTCGAGAAGGAGCAACCGCCCGTCTTCTGGACGGTGATCAGTGAGGCCGCCCTCCACCAGGAGATCGGCGGACCGGACGTCATGCGCGGCCAACTCGCCCACCTGTTGGCCTTCCAGCACAACCCGCGCATCAACATCCAGGTGTTGCCGTACGCGGCTGGAGCGCACGCCGGATCACAAGGCTCATTCACCGTCTTCCGGTTCACGAGCGATCCCACCATCGTCTACACCGAGGGATACGGCAGTGGGCACCCGACCGCCAATCCGGACACGGTCGGGGACTGTTCGCTCCGTTACGATCATCTCCGGGCCGCCGCTCTTTCCCTCAAGGGCTCGGCGGAGTTGATCCGGCGTGTGATGGAGGAACGCTATGGAGAGCAACGCGTTGACGACGGTGATCCAGTGGCGTAAGTCCAGCTACAGCGGAGACCAGGGCGGCGAATGCCTCGAGGTCGCCCTCACCCCCAGCCCCGCCATCGCCGTCCGGGACTCCAAGAACCCCGCAGGGCCCGTGCTGTCCTTCCGGCCCGGTGCCTTCCAGGAGTTCGTCGCCTGGAGCGGGGACACGGCCGCCGGCTGAGTCACTCCCTGCCGGACGACGTCAGGGCCAGGACCGCCGTCAAGAGCGCGGCGATCAACAGGGGCACGCCCAGGTCGTGGTGGACCACCAGCCAGGCGCCGATCAGCGCCCCCGCGAACATGGCGACCACGGACGCCGTGCGGCGCGGGGAGCGGTGACCGGAGCCGCACCATCACCAGGGGCAGTCCGCGCGCTTCGGGGTCACGGGAGACGGTGTCGGGGCCGGGGGTGTCAGGGGTGTCGCCGCTCACCCTCCCAGTGGACCACGCGCGGGGGCGGGGAACGCCGAAGGCGGCGACCCCGGGTGGGATCACCGCCGTTCGGCTGTGAGGTGAGGGAGGTGCGGCTCAGTACCAGCCGTTGGCCTGCCAGAAGTTCCAGGCGCCGACGGGGCTGCCGTAGCGGGAGTTCATGTAGTCGAGGCCCCACTTGATCTGGGTGGCGGCGTTGGTCTTCCAGTCGGAGCCGGCGGACGCCATCTTGGAGCCGGGGAGCGCCTGGACGAGGCCGTAGGCGCCGGAGGAGGCGTTGGTGGCGTCGACGTCCCAGCCGCTCTCGTGCTGGACGATGTGCGAGAAGGCGTTGAACTGCGCGGCGTCCGGGATCATCTTGTGCGCGATCGCCTGGGCCTGCGTGGCGGAGGCCACGGAGGTCGTCGCCGCGTGGGCGGGGGCCGCGGTCAGGGCCATGCCGACGGTGGCGGCGGCGACGGCGGCGGTGCCGAGGACCTTCTTGGGGGACGACACGACGCGGCGGATGACGGAGACGGACACGGAGAACCTGTTCTTTCGGGGACGGGGAGGCCGCCGGACCCGCTGCGGGGCCCGTGGCGACGTCGTCCAGAGAAACAGGCCCGAATTGCCCTGGCAAGAACCCCTTGTACTAGTTGTGGCCGCATCCCGGGTCGGCGCGACGCCTGTGAGCTGGATCTCAACGCGCAGGTCAGGGGCCCTTTTGGTGTGCTCATGGCGTCCCATTTGTCCCACTACCGTGCTTAGGGGGTGAGCTGCGTCATGTGGGATGGTTCACCGCTCGACGGGTCGGCGGCGGGTCGTCGACGGCCTCGAACGTGACCGGCGTCTCGAACGCGGCCCGCCGCGTGGCCCGGCGCAGCGCCTTGAGCACCGCCGGGCCGAGGGTGAGCGTCAGGACCACCGTGACGACCGCCCGCCCCAGGTCCCAGCCGAGCGAGGTGGCCACGCAGTAGGCGACGAAGCGGGCCAGGTTCGCGGGCACCGGCGCCTGCGGGTCGAAGGCGATGCCCGAGGCCAGCGCGCCCATGAAGGGCCAGCCGGCCAGGTTCATGATCGTGCCGTAGGCGAAGGCCGCCAGGAAGCCGTACCCGGCCAGCAGCGCCAGCTCGGCCCGGCCGCGCAGCCGGTCCGGGCCCGGCAGCAGGCCCGCGCCCATCGTGAACCAGCCCATCGCCAGCATCTGGAACGGCATCCACGGGCCCACCCCGCCCGTGAGCAGCGCCGACGCGAACATCGTCACCGAGCCCAGCACGAACCCGAAGCCCGGCCCCAGACAGCGGCCGCTCAGCACCATCAGGAAGAACATCGGCTCGATGCCCGCCGTGCCCGCCCCGATCGGCCGCAGCGCCGCGCCCGTCGCCGCCAGCACACCGAGCATGGCCACCGCCTTCGGCCCGAGCCCCGACTCCGAGATCGTCGCCGCGACCACCGCGACCAGCAGCACCAGCAGACCCGCGAACAGCCACGGCGCGTCCTGGGCGTGCGCGGCCACGGCGGAGGCGGGCGGCGCGACGAACGGCCAGCCGAACGCGGCCACCCCGACCCCGCTGACCAGGGCCAGCGCCGCCACGGAGCGCGGCCCGAGACGGACGGCCCGGGTCATCGCAGGGCCTCGCGCACCTGCGCGACGGTCAGCCAGGGCTGCGGCGCCAGTATCTTCGTCACCTGCGGGGCGTACGACGGGGACGACACCACCACCTCCGGCGTCGGGCCGTCCGCGATCACCTCGCCCTCCGCGAGCAGCACCACCCGGTGGGCCAGCTCGGCGGCCAGCTCCACGTCGTGGGTGGCCAGCACGATCGCGTGCCCCGCCGACGCCAGCTCCCGCAGCACGACGACCAGGCGGGCCTTCGCCGCGTAGTCCAGGCCCCGGGTCGGCTCGTCCAGGAGCAGCAGCGGCGGACGCGCGGTCAGCACCACCGCGAGCGCCAGCGTCAGCCGCTGGCCCTCCGACAGGTCGCGCGGGTGGACGTCGTCCGCGATGCCGGGCAGCAACTCGGACACCAGGGCCCGGCAGGTGCCCGGCTCCGCGTCCGCGTCCCGGTCGGCGGCGGCGCACTCGGCGGCCACCGTGTCGGCGTACAGCAGGTCCCGGGGCTCCTGCGGGACCAGGCCGACCCGGCGGACCAGCTCCCGGGGCGCGGTGCGGTGCGGGACCGCCCCGCCGACCCGGACCGTCCCGGCGGACGGCTCGACCAGCCCGACGAGCGTGCCGAGCAGCGTCGACTTCCCGGCGCCGTTGCGTCCCATCAGCGCGACCGTCTCGCCGGGCGCGACGGTGAGGCCGACGCGCCGCAGCGCCTGCACGCGGCCGCGCCGTACGGCGAGCGACCGGACCTCGGCGACGGCGGCGGGGGCGGCGGCCGCCGGGTCGGCCCTGCGGCGGCGCCACCGGTGGACGGCAGGCGGACGCGGCAGCGGGGCCGGCACCTCGGGGGCCTCCCGCCCGGCGGGCGGCGTGCGGTCCCGCAGGCGCTCCCGCAGGGCGCCCGCCCGGCGGCGGGCGTCGCGGACCGTCAGCGGCAGCGGGGACCAGCCGGCCAGCCGGCCCAGGTCGACCACCGGCGGGTACACCGGCGACACGGCCATCAGGTCGGCCGGGTCGCCGAGCACCGGGGCCGCGCCCGGCGCGGGCAGCAGCGCGACCTGGTCGGCGTACTGCAGGACGCGCTCCAGGCGGTGCTCGGCCAGCAGGACGGTGGTGCCGAGGTCGTGGACCAGGCGCAGCAGGACGGCCAGGACCTCCTCGGCGGCGGCCGGGTCCAGGGCGGACGTCGGCTCGTCGAGGACGAGGACCCGCGGGTGCGGGGTGAGCACCGAGCCGATCGCGACGCGCTGCTGCTGCCCGCCGGACAGCGTGGCGATCGGCCGGTCGCGCAGGTCGGCGAGGCCGAGCAGGTCCAGCGTCTCCTCCACCCGGCGCCGCATCACCGCCGGGGCCAGGCCCAGCGACTCCATGCCGTAGGCCAGTTCCTCCTCGACCGTGTCGGTCACGAAGTGCGACAGCGGGTCCTGGCCCACCGTGCCGACCACGTCGGCCAGTTCACGCGGCTTGTGGGTGCGGGTGTCGCGGCCGTCGACCGTGACCCGGCCGCGCAGGGTGCCGCCGGTGAAGTGCGGGACGAGCCCGCTGACCGTGCCGAGCAGGGTGGACTTGCCGGCCCCGGACGGCCCGGCGAGCAGGACGAGTTCGCCCTCGGGGATCGTGAGGTCGACTCCGCGGACGGTGGGATCGGCGGCGCCGTCGTACGTCACCGAGACGTTCTCGAAGCGGATCACGACGGCTGCTCCTTGTGACGTGGGGGCTTCGCGGGGGCCAGGAAGGCCGGCAGGAGGCCCAGCAGGACGGCCGCGGCCGGCCCCAGCGGCAGGACGGGCGCGACCAGCGGGACCACGCCCGGGTGCAGCGCCGCCGGGTCGGAGGCCGCGGCGGCGGTCAGCAGCGCGGCGACGGCCGTGCCCGAGGCGGCGACCAGGCAGGACCGCGCGTTCCAGGTGTCGGGCCGGTAGCGGGTGCGCGGGGACCGGCGGCCGCCCAGCCACAGGCCCGCGAGGGCCGCCGCGACCCCGGCGAGCAGCACCGGCACGCCGTACGTGCCGCCCTCGGCGGTGAGCAGCCCGTACGTCCCCGCGCACACCCCGAGCAGACCGCCGAGGGTGAGCGCGGTCGTCGTACGGCGCAGGGCGGCGGGCAGGTCGGCGGTGCGGCCGTAGCCGCGCGCGTCCATGGCCGCCGCGAGGGCGACCGAGCGCTCCAGCGCGCCCTCCAGCACTGGCAGGCCCACCTGGAGCAGCCCGCGCAGGCCCCGGTCCGGGCGGCCCCGCAGCCGGCGCGCGGCGCGCAGGCGGTGGACGTCGGCGATCAGGTGCGGGGCGAAGGTCAGCGCGACGACCACGGCCACGCCCGTCTCGTACAGGGCGCCGGGGAGGGTCTTCAGCAGGCGGGTGGGGCTCGCGAGGGCGTTCGCGGCACCCACGCAGACGAGCAGCGTGGCGAGCTTCAGACCGTCGTACAGGGCGAAGAGCAGGGCCTCCGCGGTGAGGTCGCCGCCGATGCGGATGCCCTGCGCCCAGCGGGGGAGCGGGACCTCGGGCAGGGTGACCAGGGTGTGCGTGCCGGGGATCGGGGAGCCGAGCGCGACGGCGAACACGAGCCGGACGAGGAGCACGGTGACGGCGAGCTTGACGAACGCGGAGTAGGAGCGGGACCAGGGGGTGTGCGGGCGGGACGCCTGCACCACGTAGGCGGACGTGGCGACGAGGAGGGCGAGCAGGAGCGGGTTGGTGGTGCGGGTGGCCGCGGTCCCGAGGGACAGCGACCACAGCCACCAGGCCGCGGGGTGCACGGGCCGGGCGTCGTGCGAGGTGCGGGGGTGCCGGGCCGGCAGGTGGTCGGACCTGTCGGCGGCTGACGGGTGGTCAGTCATGGCGGTTTCTGCGGGACTGCCACACCGCTGCCGCCGCCAGGGCGGCCACCGCGGCCGCGCCCGCGTACCAGGCCAGCCGGGGCCCGTCGCCCCCGTCGCCCCCGTCGCCCCCGGCGCCCTCGGCGCCCTTGTCGTCCTTCGGGGCCGCCGCAGGTGTCCGCTCGGCGGTGCCGGCGACCTGCTCGCCGCACCCGCGCTTCGGGTAGCCGGCGATCGCGCACAGCAGCGCGTTGGTGTCGTAGCGCAGCGGCTTGGCGACCGCGGCCAGGGCCTCGGCGGTGCTGGCGTCCTCATCGACCCGCGCACAGGCCGTCCGGGCGGCGGGCGGCATCTCGCCCCCCGGGGCGTCGGCGGCGGTGCCGAAGTCGATGACCAGCGCGACGCGCTTGCTGCCCGCCCGGGCCGGCGTCCCGGCGCACACCTCAGCGAAGGAGGCCGTGCCGCGCGGCCGGCTCGCGTCGGCCGAGTCCTGGCTCACCGCGAAGCGGAAGCCCTGCACCGAGCCGTCGGCGGGGCGGGACGTGGCCGGTCCCTGGGTGGCGTAGGCCCAGCCGCCGCCGGTGCGCTCCCAGAACGACCAGTAGCGGTAGCCGGCGGCCCCGGCCGGCGCGGCCGCGAGGGCGCAGAGCAGGGCGGTGAGGACCCCGGTGAGCAGGAGCGTCGTCGCGCGCCGGGTCACGGCTGCTGCCTCCGGCGGGCGCGGGCCAGGAAGAGGGCCGCTGCGACGAGCACCACGAGGACGACCGCGCCGACGGTGACCCACAGAGTGGTGGAGCTGCCGTCGTCGGAGGTGCCGGACGCCTCCGGCTTCCTCGTCGCCGTCTGCTTCGGCGCCGGGCCGGTCGCGTCGAGCAGCCGGACCAGGTCGGTGGAGCCGAAGGCGCGCGGGTCGGTGCCCGTGGCGTGGGCGGCGAGGACGAGCTGGGCGTAGGCCGCGGGTCCGCTCCGCGCGGCCCACTGCGGCGCGTTGGCCTCCAGCCAGCGCAGGGCGGCCGTGGCCTCGTCGGCGTGGCCGGCCGCGGCGAGGGCGACGACCGCGTCGGCGGTGTTGCCGTAGTCGGGCTGGTTCTCCGCGCCGGGGAGGGCGGAGACGAGGTGGTGGTCCTTGGCGAGGGCGGTGGAGAGGTACCGGGCGCCGTTGCGCGCGGCCTGCTCCGGGGTGGCGGGCGCGGCACAGCCGGAGGCGGACGCGGCCGCCTTCGCGGCGGAGGCGTTCAGCGGCTGCCCCAGCGCGCCGAGGACGGCCGCGGCCGTGGCGTCGGCGTTGGCCGTCAGCTCGCCCTGCTTGTCGGGCTGGTAGGCGAAGGCGCCCGCGCCGTCGCCGGTGCAGGGGAGGGCGAACGTCAGCAGGGCGTCGTACGGGGACTTGCCGCCCTTGACGACCCGCTCGGGGCGCTCGCCCGCCGCGACGAGGGCGCCGGTCACGACGGCGGTGGAGTTGGCGTCGCTGGCCCCGCCGGGGTTGTAGCCCCAGCCGCCGTCCGCGTTCTGCACGGACTTCAGCCAGGTGACGGCCTTGCCCGTCTCGGCGGCGTGGCCGCCCAGCGCGGTGAGGGCCTGGACCGCGGCGGCCGTGCTGTTGGTGTCCGCCATCAGCTTGGCGTCGCAGGGCTTCGCGGGATCGGCGCGGAAGGCCGCGAAGGCGCCGTTCGCGCACTGCTGGCCGGTCAGCCAGGCGACCGCCCGGTCGGCCGGGATGACCCCGGCCGTGTCCTGGGCGAGCAGGGCGAGCGACTGGCGCCACACCCCGTCGTACGTCGGGTCGGCCGTGCCGGACAGGCCGTCGGGTATCGCCACCGACGGCGTGGGCGAGGGGGACGCGGCCAGGGCGGGCGCGGCGGCGCCGATCACGGCGGCGGCGGCCAGGGCCGCGGCGCTGCGGCGGACGTTCATGATCGGCGGGTGCCTCTCCCTCGGGGGGCCGGGCAGCACGGGACACCCCGGCGGCTCGGCTCCGTAGACCTCGACGGTGCGTGGCGTGCCCCGGCGGGGCCGACGCGCGTGAGCCGGTCACGTCCCGGACGAGGCAGTCCGGCTCACCGCCCGGCGGACGGCTCACGGTTGCGGGTCAGCGCCGGTTTTGCACCGGCTTCCCCTCGTACGGGTGTGATGACGACCCGGTCACTGTACCGGCCCGTAACCGGGGCGCCGAGAGCGGGCCGCGGGGGACGGGAGCGCCGGTATGTTCTGCGCATGACGACGGAGGGGGAGGCCGGGACGCCGGGACCGCTGCTCGGCTCCGGGCGCACGGCCGACGTGTACGCCCTCGACGACGGCTGGGTGCTGCGCCGGGACCGGCGGGGGTACGGCGACGCGGCGGCCGAGGGCGCGGTGATGGCGCACCTGCGGCGGTACGGCTACCCGGTGCCGGCCGTGCGGCCGTCCGCCTCGCGCACCGACCTGGTGATGGAGCGGCTGGACGGGCCGACCATGCTGCACGCGTGCGCGGCCGGGACCCTGGGCCCCGAGGAGGCCGGGCACACGCTGGCCGGCCTGCTGCGCGCCCTGCACGCCGTACCCGGCCGGGAAGACCCCGGCACCCGCGTCCTCCACCTCGACCTGCACCCCGACAACGTCGTCCTCACCGCCGACGGCCCCCGGGTCATCGACTGGACCAACGCCGAGGAGGGCGACCCGGCCCTGGACTGGTCCACGTCCGCGGTGATCCTCGCCCAGGTCGCCGTCTCGGCCCACCCGCTGGCGGCGCCGGCCCGCCCGATGCTCGACGCGCTCCTGGCCGACCCGTCGCCGCTGACGGAGACGGCCCTGGCGCAGGCACTCCGGCGCAGGGCGGCCGACCCGACGATGAGCGCGGAGGAGGTGGAACTGCTGGGGGCGGCGGAGGAGTTGGTCCTCGGCTACCTGCCGCCGGGCCGGCCGCGCGGCGGCGCCTGACCGCACGGCCTCAGTCGGCCACGAACCACAGGTAGCTGCCGGGAGTGGCCGCGCACGCCCGGAGCAGCGCCGCGAGGTCGTCCAGCGCGTCCCGCCGACGGTCGCTGCCGCACGCCTCCTTCAAGCCCTCG
This sequence comes from Streptomyces galbus, assembly GCF_005280195.1. Classification (GTDB taxonomy): domain Bacteria; phylum Actinomycetota; class Actinomycetes; order Streptomycetales; family Streptomycetaceae; genus Streptomyces; species Streptomyces galbus. The sequence continues at coordinate 36,765 of NZ_SZPR01000011.1, forward strand.
ATCTCCCGCAGGGCGGCCTCGGCCTCCTGCTCGTTCATCAGGGTGTCCCGGTACGGATCGAGAGCGGTGAGCCGCCCCCGCACACCGCTCTCGTGCAGCGCGGTGAGCGCCTCGGCCAGCACCTCGCCGTACTCGTAGGACCGCCGCAGCAGGGTCGCGCGGGACCGGCGCCAGTCCTTGCGGACGGGCCGCGCCGAGTGCAGCTCCAGGTCGATGCCCATGCCTCATGATGCACCGCCGGGCCCGGGGTCCGTGTGGTCGATCAGGCGGCAGGCCGTCTCTATGTCGGTGCGGACCTGGGCGATCGAGGCGCGGCCGGAGAGCCAGGTGATGAGCGCCGAGTGCCAGGTGTGCTCGATGACGCGGACCGCGGCGAGCTGGCCGGGGGTCGGGTCGGGGGTGCCCATGGCGTCCAGGATGATCGCCGTGGTCTGCCGGGAGACCTGGTCCACCTCGGGGCTGACGCTGCGGTCCGCGAAGGTCAGGGCGCGCACCATGGCGTCGGCCAGGTGCGGTTCGCGCTGCAGGGCGCGGAAGGCCCGCATCAGGGTCTCGGCGACGCGGGCGGACGCGGTGTCGCCCGCCGGGGGCCTGCGGCGCAGCGTGGCGTGCAGGTGCTCCAACTGGTCCTGCATCGTCGCCACCAGCAGGTGGACCTTGGAGGGGAAGTACCGGTAGAGCGTGCCCAGGGCGACCTGGGAGCACTCCGCCACCTCCCGCATCTGCACGGCGTCGAACCCGCCCCGGCCGGCCAGCCGCGCGCTCGCCTGCAGGATGCGTCGGCGGCGGGCCTCCTGGCGCTCGGTGAGGGCGGAGGAGGCGGGGCGCGCGGCGCCGGGGTCGGCTGTGGTGTCCACGGGCATGGGTCCCGTCCGTGACAGTCGGTGAGGAGGGGCGATCACACAGCATGGCAGGGCCCGCGGCGCTCCGCGGCCGTGGCGTGAATCACCTGATCCACTGCTCACAACGCCCTTACCGGCCGGTAGATTCAGAGCCTCCCGAACGATCAAGTCTGAAACTTGTTCTAGATTAACGTCCCGTCGTAGTCTCGCGGGACAGTGCAGGCAGAAGGGGGCCCAGAGTGACCGCTGAGGCCAGTCGGGCCCGGTCCCGGCGGGACCTTGTCGTGAACGGCGAACTGCCGCTCACCATCGCGCTCCTCACCTACAAAGGGAACCCGTTCTGCGGGGGACAGGGCGTCTACGTACGGCACCTCTCCCGCGAACTGGCCCGCCTCGGCCACCGCGTCGAGGTCATCGGCTCCCAGCCGTACCCGGTCCTGGACGAGGGCTACGAGCACCTGTCCCTGACCGAGCTGCCCAGCCTCGACCTGTACCGCCAGCCGGACCCCTTCCGCACCCCCGGCCGCGGCGAGTACCGCGACTGGATCGACGCGCTGGAAGTCGCCACCATGTGGACCGGCGGCTTCCCCGAGCCGCTCACCTTCTCCCTGCGCGCCCGGCGCCACCTGCGCGCCCGCCGCGGCGAGTTCGACGTCGTGCACGACAACCAGACGCTCGGCTACGGCCTGCTCGGCGACGTCGGCGCCCCGCTCGTCACCACGATCCACCACCCCATCACCGTCGACCGGCAGCTCGAACTGGACGCCGCCGAGGGCTGGAAGCGCCGGTACTCGGTGCGCCGCTGGTACGCCTTCACCCGCATGCAGAAGCGGGTCGCGCGCCGCCTGCCGTCCGTGCTCACCGTCTCCGGGACCTCCCGCCAGGAGATCGTCGACCACCTCGGCGTCCGGCGCGACCGCGTCCACGTCGTCCACATCGGCGCCGACACCGAGCTGTTCTCGCCCGACCCGTCGGTGCCCGTGGTGCCGGGGCGCATCGTGACCACGTCCAGCGCCGACGTGCCGCTCAAGGGCCTGGTGTACCTCGTCGAGGCGCTGGCCAAGGTCCGCACCGAACACCCCGGCGCCCACCTCGTGGTCGTCGGCAAGCGGCCCACCGGGGGCCCGGTCGCGCAGGCCGTCGAGCGCTACGGCGTCGAGGACGCCGTCGAGTTCGTCAAGGGCATCTCGGACGCCGAACTGGTCGACCTGGTCCGCTCGGCCGAGGTCGCCTGCGTGCCCTCGCTCTACGAGGGGTTCTCGCTGCCGGCCGCGGAGGCCATGGCCACCGGGACCCCGCTGGTCGCCACGACCGGCGGCGCGATCCCCGAGGTGGCCGGACCCGACGGGGAGACCTGCCTCGCGGTGCCCCCCGGCGACGCGGGCGCGCTGGCCGCCGGACTGAGCCGGCTGCTCGGCGACCCGGAGCTGCGCCGGCGGCTCGGCGCGGCCGGGCGGGAGCGGGTCCTGAAGCACTTCACCTGGGCCCGCGCGGCCGAGGGCACGGTCGCCCACTACCGCGAGGCGATGGCCGGCCCGTCGCCGGACCCCGCCGCCCGGACCGCCACCGAAGCTGTTGCCGTACCCGATCCCGAAAGCAGGGCCACGTGCTGACCGTCGACTTCTCCCGGTTCCCGCTCGCCCCGGGCGACCGCGTCCTGGACCTCGGCTGCGGTGCCGGCCGGCACGCGTTCGAGTGCTACCGGCGCGGGGCGCGGGTCGTGGCGCTGGACCGCAACGGCGAGGAGATCCGCGAGGTCGCCAAGTGGTTCGCGGCGATGAAGGAGGCCGGCGAGGCACCCGAGGGGGCCACCGCCACCGCCATGGAGGGCGACGCGCTCGCGCTGCCGTTCCCCGACGAGTCGTTCGACGTCGTCATCATCTCCGAGGTGATGGAGCACATCCCCGACGACAAGGGCGTCCTCGCCGAGATGGTCCGGGTGCTCAAGCCCGGCGGCCGCATCGCCGTCACCGTCCCGCGCTACGGCCCCGAGAAGGTCTGCTGGGCGCTGTCCGACGCCTACCACGAGGTCGAGGGCGGCCACATCCGCATCTACCGGGCCGAGGAGCTGCTCGCCAAGATGCGCGGCGCCGGCCTGAGGCCGTACGGCACGCACCACGCCCACGCGCTGCACTCGCCGTACTGGTGGCTGAAGTGCGCGTTCGGCGTCGACAACGACAAGGCGCTGCCGGTGCGCGCGTACCACAAGCTGCTGGTCTGGGACATCATGAAGAAGCCCCTGGCCACCCGGGTCGCCGAGCAGGCCCTCAACCCGCTGATCGGCAAGAGCTTCGTGGCCTACGCGACCAAGCCGCACCTGCCGCGCCTCGACGCGGCGGACGCCGGCGCGACCTCCGAGGCGGCCGCGCGGTGACCACTCCCCGGACGGAACACCTGGTCCTGCCCGGGGTCCTCACCGCGGAGCAGGCCGCCGCGACCGTGCGCGGCATCCTCGCCGTGCAGCGCGAGGACGGCGCGATCCCCTGGTTCCGCGGCCACCACCTCGACCCGTGGGACCACACCGAGGCCGCGATGGCGCTGGACGCGGCGGGCGAACACGCCGCCGCAGAGCGGGCGTACGACTGGCTGGCCCGCCACCAGAACGAGGACGGCTCCTGGTACGCGGCCTACGCGGACGGCGCGCACGACGACGTCACCGACCGCGGCCGGGAGACCAACTTCGTCGCCTACCCGGCGGTCGGCGTGTGGCACCACTACCTGTCCACCGGCGACGACACGTTCCTCGACCGGATGTGGCCGACCGTGTACGCGGCGACCGAGTTCGTGCTGCGGCTCCAGCAGCCGGGCGGGCAGATCGGCTGGCGCCGCGACGACGACGGCACGCCCACCGCGGACGCGCTGCTGACCGGCAGCTCGTCCGTGCACCAGGCCCTGCGGTGCGCGCTCGCCGTCGCCGAGCAGCGCGAGGAGCCCCAACCGGACTGGGAGTTGGCCGCGGGGGCCTTGCGCCACGCGATCCGCAGGCACCCGGAGCGGTTCCTGGACAAGGACCGCTACTCGATGGACTGGTACTACCCGGTCCTCGGCGGCGCGCTGACCGGCGCGGAGGCCAAGTCCCGTGTGGAGGAGGGCTGGGACCGCTTCGTGGTGCCCGGCCTCGGTGTGCGCTGCGTGGTGCCCAACCCGTGGGTGACCGGCGGCGAGTCGGCCGAACTCGCCCTCACCCTGTGGGCGATGGGCGAGTCCGACCGCGCGCTGGAGATCCTCCAGTCGATCCAGCACCTGCGCGACCCGGAGTCGGGCCTGTACTGGACCGGGTACGTCTTCGAGGACGGGGCCGTCTGGCCGCGCGAGCTGACCACCTGGACGGCCGGCTCGCTGCTCCTCGCCGTCGCCGCGCTCGGCGGCCACGAGGCGACCTGCGCGGTGTTCGGCGGGGAGCAGCTCCCGAGGGGCCTGGACCCGGACTGCTGCGGCTGACGGGTCGGCGGCGCCCGACGGGTCAGTGGCGGCTGACGCGGCCGGCGATCGCGTGGCCCACGAACAGGTAGACCACCGCCGCCAGTCCGTAGCCCGCCACCACGCGGGCCCACGCCTCGTCGAAGGTGAACAGGTCGTACGACCAGCCCGCCAGCCAGCGGGCCGCGTCGTGGATGAACTGCACGAAGTCGTTCGCGCGGTTCGCGTCCAGCAGGTACATCAGGATCCACAGCCCGATGATCAGGGCCATGATGTCGGCGACGACCGCGATGACCCTGCCGGCCTGGTTACCGTTGCGGTATCTAGGGGACATGCCCATCGGATTGCCCTCCGGGGGGAGTTGAAACGCGGGCGGCGGGCGGCACCGGCGTCGGCAGCGGCCCCTCGCTCTTCGCCCCGCGTTCGCATGGAGTTCGGCATTCCTGGGGACGACGTTCGAGGGGGTCGCCGATGATCCTGCCCCCCTGAGTGGCAGGAGGGCCGTTGTCCCGCACCGGAACGCCCGCGACCGAGGAACCGAGACTGACCACCCGCAGGGTCAGGCGCCGCCGCACCCCACGGCACGTGGTGCTCGCGGTGCCGGTCGCCCTGGCGGGGCTGATCTCCCTGCTGGTCAGCGGCAACACCCTGCGGCCGTTCGACCGGATCACCACGCTGGAGGCCCGCATGGCCTCCAAGTCGGACTACTTCCGGGACCCCGAGGTGCGGCGGCTGCTGCTCGCCCACGGGCTGCGCGTCGACATCCACCGGCTCGGCTCGCGGGGCATCGCCACCCAGTCCCTCACGGACACGGACGTGGTCTTCCCGTCCGGGCAGCCCGCGGCCAAGCTGATCCTGGACCGGCAGGACCGCTCGGTGCGCTCGGTGCGCCCCTTCGTCACCCCGCTGGTCCTCGGCACCTTCCGCGACTACGCCGAGACCCTGGTCAGGGCCGGGGTCGCCACCCGCCAGCCGGCCCCGGACGGCGCCCCCACGCTCTACTACGACCTGGACATGCCCGCGTTCATGGGCCTGCTCGACGGCACCGACCACGGCCGCGCCACCGCCGACCAGGACCACGACGGCCGCACCGAGGGCGCCGACACCTGGAACGGCATCGGCTACGACACCACCGGCGGGCACAGCAACAGCGGCCGGGTCCTGGTGCGCACCTCCAGCGTCTGCGAGTCCAACGCGGCCGGCACCTACCTGAGCCTGCTCGCCTTCGTCGCCAACGGCAACAGCACCCCCGGCACCCGGGACAGCGGCGACCCGGGGACCGCCCGCGAGGAGGTGCGCGCGCTCGCCGCCCGGATCAGGCCGCTGATCAGCCTCCAGGGCATGTGGGCCGACGACCAGGCCGACAGCTACCTGTCCGACCTCGGCGAGAGCATCGCCCCCCTCTCCCTGCTCTACGAACACCAGTACCTGGCGCACCAGATCGCCTACCAGAAGCAGCACGGCCGGGAGGACACCGCCCGCGTCCTGCTCTACCCGACGCCCTACGCCCTGACCGAGCCGCAGCTCATCTCCCTCACCGACGACGGCGACCGGCTCGTCCGCGTCCTGGAGAAGGACGAGAGACTGCGCGAGCGCGCCATAGAACTCGGCTTCCGCGTCCGCTTCTCCGGCGAGGACGGCACCAGCGCCCGCCTCAACGCCTACCTGCGCGCCCACGCCGTCCAGGTGCCCGTGCCGAACGCCGACCGCACCAAGTCCTACGAACCCGACCTGGACGTCCTGGAACAGCTCATCACCTCCATCGGCACCTGCCCGCCGCCCGACAGGGACGCCCCGTGAGCCGCCCACACCCGGGACATCCGCGCGGCGCGGTGCCGTTCGCCCTGTGCCTGGCGCTCCTCACCGCACTGCTCGCCGCCTGCACGAACGAACCCGACCACGTCACCCTGCGCGTCCTCGCCAGCCCCGAACTCGCCGATGTCGAACCCCTGCTGGGCAAGCTGGAGGAGGACACCGGGGTCGAGCTCGCGATGGAGTACGAGGCGAGCGCCGACCTCGCCGGACGGTACCCGGCCACCGGACGCCCCGCCCCCGACCTGGCCTGGCTCGCCTCCGACCGCTCCTTCCAGCTACGGGTGCAGGACTCCGGCGGCCGGATCACCCGCCCCGAGTCCACCGCCGTCATGCGCTCGCCCGTCGTCGTCGGCCTCACCCCCGCGGCGGCCGACGCCCTGCGGGCCGGGACGCCCGGCGGCCGGATCTCCTGGGCCGACGTCGCCGACGCCGCCGCCGGGGGCCGCCTGCGCTTCGGCATGGCCGACCCGCGGCGCAGCGACACCGGCCGGGCCGCGCTCGTCGGCGTCGCCACGGCCGCCGCCGGCACCGGCGGTGCCCTGCGCGACCAGGACGTCTCCTGCGACCGGCTGCGCGGCTTCCGCTCCGGGCAGAGCCTCACCGCCGACAGCTCCCGCGCCCTGCTGGCCGCGTACACCGCACACCCGGAACGCGCCGACGCGCTGATCGCCCACGAGTCGGAGCTGCTGTCGCTGAACGCCGGGGGCCGGCTGCGCGAGCCGCTGGAGATCGTCCACCCGGACGACGGCATGGTCCTGTCCGACTTCCCGCTGCTGCTGCTCGACCCGCGCGAGCGCGGCCCCTACCGCGAGGTCGTCGACTGGCTGCTGCGCGCCGACGTGCAGCGCGAGCTGATGCGCCGCACCCACCGGCGGCCCGTCGACCCGGACGTCCGGCCGACCGGGCCGCTGGCGGAGCCCGTCGGCAACGCGCTGTCGTTCCCCGACCGGCTGTCCGTCGTGCAGCGCCTCGTGGACGACTACGGCGACCCCGCACACGGCACCGCCGACCAGGTCGTGTTCCTGCTGGACTTCTCGACGTCCATGCGCGGCGGGCGGATCGCCGCGCTGCGGGCCGCGTTCGCCGGGCTCAGCGGCGCCGACCGCACCGCCACCGGCAAATTCGCCCGCTTCTACCGGGGGGAGCGGCTGACCGTCGTACGGTTCGGCGGACGGGTGCTCCAGGAGCGGACCGTGACCGTGCGCGGCGACGCCGACCTGCGCACGCTGGACCGGATCGTCACGGACGGCGGCTTCGACGACGCCACCGCCGTGTGGTCGGCCCTCGACCGCGGCTACGCGATCGCCGCCGGGGCGGTGCGCGCGGCCCCGCGACGGCCCGTCGCGATCGTGCTGATGACCGACGGCGAGAACAACGCGGGCCTCGGTTATGCGGAGTTCCTGCGCCGCCACCGTGCCCTGGGCGCCGCGGCGGCCGCCGTGCCCACCTTCCCCGTCCCCTTCGGAGAGGCCGACCCGAGCGCGCTGGAGCGGGCCGCCCGGGCGACCGGCGGCCGTGTGGTCGACGCGCGCCTCTCCTCCCTCGCCGACGCGTTCAAGGAGATCCGTGGGTGTCATTGACCGGCAGTGGTGGGGCCTGTGGTGGCCGTGGGTGGCCGTCTGGGCGGTGACGGCCTGCGCCCTGGCCGTCCTCGCGCGGTACGCGCTGGCGCGCCTCGGGCCGCGGCGGCGCCGCCGGGGCGGCGGGCGCACCGTGCACGGCATGTGCTTCTTCCTGCACGAGCAGCGGGTGATGGACCTCTACCAGCAGGGCGGGTTCAGCGCGGCCCTGGAGCAGGAGGTCGCCGACCGGATCAACGTCACCAGCGGCCTGAACCTGCTGGCCAGGCTCGGCTTCACCGCCGGGGCCCGCCGGGACGTCACCAAGGAGCGCGTCACCGCCTACATCCGGCAGTCCACCCCGATCACCGTGATCCGGCTGCTGATGGACACCATGCGCAAGGAGGACGTGGTCGTCCACGCCGACCTCACCACCGGCGAGGTGACACCCAACCGGGCGCTCGCCGAACGGCTGCGGGAGGGGCGCGGCGACGGCCGGGTCCCGCTGTCCTCCCTCGGCGTGGTCTCCGCGTTCGTCTCGGTCACCGGCACCTTCACCGCCCGGCGTTCGCAGAGCGGCGACATCGTGCTGCGCGCCCCGTACGGGCCGGGGCGCCAGGACGCCCAGGTGCGGATCACCTGCGAGGCGGCCGGGGTGCGCGAGGGCTTCGCCCACGAGGAGTACTTCACCGGGGAGTTCCAGGCCCGCTGCCTCGGCAAGGTGCAGACGTGGAACGGCGAGAAGGGCGAACTGCGGGTGAACCCGGTCGCCATCTTCCTGTGACCCGGCGCCCGTTCCGGCCGCACACGTCGACGGCCCCCCGCCCGGGAAGGGCGGGGGGGCCGTCGACGAAGACCGGCGGGTGATCAGCCGCGCTGGATGCCCGAGGTGTCCCGCAGGACGCCGCGGCGCCCGTCCTGGGTCTGGGCGACCAGGCCCTGGCCGCCCTGCTCGACCGCCAGGTACCAGGTGCCCGGCGCCAGTTCCGCGATCGGCGTGGGCGAGCCGTCCTCCGCGTACAGCGGACGCGGCACCGGCACGGCGAACCAGAACGGCGAGAAGTCCGCCGCCGGCTGCGGCGCCGGGGCGCCCTGCGGAGCGGCCTGCGGACCGCCGAACGGCTGGCCCTGCTGCGGGGGCTGCGCGCCGTACGGCTGCTGCTGGGCGCCCGGGTAGCCGTAACCACCGGGCAGCTGCGCGCCGTAGGGCTGCGGGGCGGCCGGGCGCGGAGCCGGGACCAGGGCGGCCTGGAGGGCCGGCACGAGCGGCGTCGCGACGGCGCCCGCGGCCAGCACCAGCGCCGCGATCAGGCCGAGGATCAGACCCGCGCCCGTGTCGATGTTCGCGCTGCCGAAGGAGTCGCTGAACGCGCCCAGCGGGTCGACGATCGTCCAGAAGGCCGTCCACAGCGCGAACACGGTGAGCGCGACACCCAGCTGACCGAGGTCCAGACCGAGGACCTTGCGCGGCTGCGGCAGCGCGCGGGCGACGACGATCAGGACCGCGCCGATGATGCCGCCGACGTACATGCTCATCACCAGGCCGAGGTTGTCCCAGGCGTTGGGGACGTCACCGGGGCCGTCGAACGTGTCGAGGAACGACGCGATGAACAGCAACACCGCTGCTCCGATCACCACGCCGTCGCCCCGAGTGAGGGAGCGGATATTCACTTCAGGTCCTTCGTCAGTCGTCTCGTCGTCGGTAGAGGCGTCGCTGTCACCATGTCGCCGTCAGGCCCCGGTGTGAAGCGCGGGGGTGACCCCTCGTACGGACGACACTATCGCCCGCACGATCGACATGTCCGCCGGGATGGACCCGCCGGACCTCACCCGCGCAGGAAACTCACGATTCCCTCAGACATCCCCAGCGCCGCCTTCTGCCGCCACGCACCACTGGTCAGCAGTGCCGCGTCCTTGCTATCGCGCATGTTGCCGCACTCGATGAACACCTTGGGAACCGTTGACAGATTGAGACCGCCGAGATCGGTGCGCGTGACGAGACCGGTGCCACCGCCCAGGTAGTTGGAGCGCGCGCTGCCCGTCACGCGGGCGAAGTCGTCGGCGAGGGCCGTGCCGAGGGCCCTGGAGGGCGCGACGATCGGCCGGGTGTCTGCGCCGCCCGCGTGCACCGCGCCGGGCAGGATCACGTGGAAGCCGCGGTTGCCGGCGGCCGAGCCGTCCGCGTGGATCGACACCACGGCGTCCGCGTGCGCGGCGTTGCCGATCCGGGCGCGCTCGTCGACGCACGGGCCGTACGGCCGGTCGCCGTCCTGGGTCAGCTTCACCGTGGCGCCCTGCGCCTGGAGCAGCGCGCGCAGCCGGTGGGCCACGTCCAGCGTGAACGCGGCCTCCGCGTAACCGGAGTTGGTCGACGTACCCGTGGTGTCGCACTCCTTGCGGTGGGTGCCGATGTCCACGGGGCGGTTGATCTCCGCCGTGTGCCGGACGTTGGCCGGGTTGTGGCCGGGGTCGATGACGACGACCCGGCCCTCGAGGGGGGCGGCCCCCTTGTCGTCGGCGCCCGCGGTGGCGGGGGAGTGCGCGGAGGGCGTGCTCGACACGGGGGCCTTCGCCCGGTCCCCGCCGTCGCCGCCGGAGCCGCCGCCCACCGCCCCGTACGCCAGCCACCCCGCCAGTGCCCCGGGCACCAGCGCGGCCATCGCCACGACGAGGGGACGGCGCAGCACCGAACGGCGCGGCACCCGCGGGGGCTCGAACTCCGGACCTTCGTACGACACGCCAGCCACCCTAACGGCCACGCCCGGGCGGGACCGCCGGACACCGCCCGGACGGCTGACGCGGGCGGGACGGCCGGCCGGTCAGCCCGCCGGGGTCCCGGTGCGTCCGGGGCGCGGCCTGCCCGGCAGCCACACCAGCATCAGGAGGGCGCCCGCCGCCAGCAGCCAGGCTCCCGTGCGGAAGGCGAGGGCGTAGCCCTCCGTGAGGGCCTCGGGGGTGCCGCGGTCGCCCGTACGGGCCGCCGCCAGGGTGGACATGACCGCGAGGCCCAGCGAACCGCCCATCGTCCGCGAGGTGTTGACCAGCCCCGAGACCAGGCCCGCCTCGCCGGGCGCCGCCCCCGAGGTCGCCAGCGAGGCGAGCGGCGTCGCCGACAGGCCCGCGCCCAGCATCATCAGCACCCCGGGCAGCATGATCCCGGTGACGTACGTGCCGTCCGCGCCCATCGTCGACTGCCAGGCGAACCCGCCCGCCGCCACCGCCGTACCGAGCGCGGCCGCGCTGCGCGCTCCCACCGCCCGCATCACGCGCGGCGCCAGCTTGGAGCTCAGCACGATCGCCAGCGAGCTGGGCATCAGCGCCAGGCCCGCCTGGAGCGGGGTGTAGCCGAGCACGTTCTGCGCGTACAGCGTCATGAAGAACCACATGCAGAACATCGCCGAGCCGCACAGGAACATCGCCGCGTTCGCCGAGGACACCGCCCGCAGCCGGAACAGCCCGAGCGGCATCAGCGGCGACGCCGTCCGGGCCTCCACGGCGAGGAAGAGGCCGATCAGCGCCAGGCCGGCGGCCAGCGGCACCAGCGTGGCCGGCGCCGTCCAGCCCCGCGCCTCCGTCTGCGAGATGCCGTACGCCAGCGTCGCCAGGCCCGCCGTCACCAGGACCGCCCCGGGCAGGTCCAGGCGCCGCCCGTCCCCGGCGCGGCTCTCCGGCAGCAGGCGCGCGGCGCCCGCGAGGACCACCGCGCCGACCGGCACGTTGATCAGCAGCACCCAGCGCCACGACAGCGTGTCCACCAGCACCCCGCCGACCAGCCCGCCCGCGGCGCCGCCGCCCGCGCCGACGGCCGTCCAGGTCGCGATGGCCCGCGCCCGGGCGGCGCCCTCGGGGACCGCGGCCGTGACGATCGTCAGCGTCGACGGCGCGAGGACCGCCGCGCCGAGCCCCTGCACGGCCCGCGCGAGCAGGAGCTGCCAGTCCTGCCCGGCCAGCCCGCCGCCGAGGGACGCCAGGGTGAACAGGGCGAGCCCGACGAGGAACATCCGCTTGCGGCCGTAGAGGTCGCCGGCCCGCCCGCCGAGCAGCATGAACCCGGCGAACGCGATGGCGTAGGCGTTGACCACCCACTGCAGCCCGGACGGGCTCAGGCCCAGGTCGGCGCGCATGGAGGGCAGGGCGACGTTCACCACGGACACGTCGAGCACGACCAGGAACTGCCCGGCGCAGGCGAGCGCGACCAGCAGCCAGGCGGGGACCGCGGTGCGGCGGACCGGACGGAGGACTTCGGGGGCTTGGAGCATGAGTGTCATGGTCTCAGCCGCCGGACGGTCCTGACGATCGGGATTTCGACGCAGCCGCGGCTGGTCCGGAGGCCCTACTCCGCTTCGTCAAGAGACGGTCAAGAAATCATTAGTACGCCGAAGCATCGGAATAGTTGCCCGTGCATACGTCGTTCGTCCTGCATGTATCGCCGAACGGATCCGTGATCCGGTCGGCCGCCCCAGACGTACCGAGACTCTCCCGGCCCGGAGGCCCCCACCCATGACGCAGACGACGACCGACCGGCCGACCCGCGCGGCACACGGCGCCGTGGTCCCGGTGCTCGCCTTCGCGGGCATCGTGGTCGCGGTGATGCAGACCCTGCTGGTCCCCGTCATCAAGGACCTGCCGCAGCTCCTGCACAGCGCGCCCAGCGACGCCACCTGGGTCCTGACCTCCACGCTGCTGTCGGGCGCCGTCGCCACGCCGATCATGGGACGCCTCGGCGACCTGTACGGCAAGCGGCGCATGCTCATCGCCAGCCTCGCGGTGATGGTGGCCGGCGCCCTGGTCAGCGCCCTCACCAGCGATCTGCTCACCATGATCGTCGGCCGCACCCTGCAGGGCTTCGCCATGGGCGCCATCCCGCTCGGCATCGGCCTGATGCGCGACATGCTGCCGCGCGAGCGGCTCGGCTCCGCGATGGCCCTGATGAGCTCCTCCATCGGCGTCGGCGGCGGCCTCGCCCTGCCGCTCGCCGCGCTCGTCGCCCAGCACGCCGACTGGCACGCCCTCTTCTACGGCGCCGCCGGACTCGGCGCGGTCGCCATCGCGCTGACCCTGTTCGTCGTCCCCGAGTCCACCACCCGCGCCCCCGGCTCCTTCGACCTGCCGGGCGCGCTCGGCCTGTCCGCCGGACTGGTGCTGTTCCTGCTGCCGATCACCAAGGGCAGCGACTGGGGCTGGACCTCCGCCACCACGCTCGGCCTGTTCGGCGCCGCGGCCCTCGTCCTGCTGCTGTGGGGCGTGATGGAGCTGAAGGTGAAGGCGCCGCTGGTCGACCTGCGCACCACCGCCCGCCCGGCCGTCCTGTTCACCAACCTCGCCTCGATCATGGTCGGCGTCTCCTTCTACGTCGTCTCCCTGGTCCTGCCGCAGCTCCTCCAGCTCCCCGAGGCCACCGGGTACGGCCTCGGGCAGTCGATGGTCGTCGCCGGCCTGCTCGTCGCCCCGCTCGGCCTGACGATGATGCTCACCGCGCCCGTCTACGCCCGCCTGTCGGCCCGCTACGGCCCCAAGGTCACCCTCATCATCGGCCTCATGGTCATCGCCGTCGGCTACGGCGCCGGCCTCGGCCTGATGAGCGCCGCCTGGCAGAGCCTCGTCATCTCCGTCATCCTCGGCGCGGGCATCGGCCTGGCGTACTCCTCGCTGCCCGCCCTGATCGTCGGCGCCGTCCCGGCCTCCGAGACCGGCGCGGCCAACGGCCTCAACACGCTGATGCGGTCCATCGGCACCTCGGTGTCCAGCGCCGTCGTCGGCATGGTGCTCGCCAACACCGCCCACACCGTCGGGGGCGTGGCGATACCGACCATGCACGGCTTCCGGGTGTCCTTCCTCATCGCCACGGCCGCGGTCGCCGTCGGCCTGGTCCTCGCCCTGTTCCTGCCCAAGCCCGACCGGGCGCCGCGGCTGCGGGCGAGCAGCGAGGAGGAGGCGAACCTCGCGAACGCCGCCCGCGCCGCCGAGGCCGAGGAGGCCCTGCGCGGCTTCCGCGGCCGGGTGCTCGCCGCCGACGGCAGCCCCGTCGCCCGCGCCAAGGTCACCCTGATCGACCGGCGGGGCCGCCAGGCCGGCGCGACCCTCTCCGGCGACGACGGCTCGTACGCGCTCGCCGTGCCCGCCGAGGGCGCCTACGTCCTCGCCGCGAAGGCCCTCGGCCACGGACCGCTGGCCTCCTCCGTGACCCACCCCGGGCAGGAGCGCGCGGTCGACCTGGACCTGTCCCTGCCGCTGTCCCGCCCGGGGGAGACGGTCGGCGCGTAACCCAGGCCCCCCTCCCCGCACCCCCGGTCGAGCCCTCGGCCGGGGGTGCGGCAGCATGGGGACGGCCGCGCCGCACGACCGAAAGGCCCCCTCATGACCGCCGCACCCGTGCCCTCCCTCTCCCCCACCCCGGAGGTCCTCACCGCGTTCGAGGCGGCCAAGGGGTTCATGCCCGTGGACGAGGGACTGGCGCTGTACGCGGCCGCCGTGGAGGCGGGCGGGCTCGGGCTGCCGCTCCTGGAGGTGGGCACCTACTGCGGGCGCTCCACGGTGCTGCTCGCCGACGCCGCCCGGCGGACCGGCGTGAGCGCGCTCACCGTCGACCACCACCGCGGCAGCGAGGAGCAGCAGCCCGGCTGGGACTACCACGACCCGGACACCGTCGACCCGGAACTCGGCGTGATGGACACCCTCCCGCTGTTCCGGCGCACCCTGCACCGGGCGGGCCTGGAGGACCACGTGGTGGCCCTGGTCGGCCGCTCCCCGCAGATCGCCGCGCTCTGGAACACCCCCCTCGCCCTGGTCTTCGTCGACGGCGGCCACACCGACGAACACGCCACCGCCGACTACGAGGGCTGGGCCCCGCACGTCACCGAGGGCGGCCTCCTCGTCATCCACGACGTCTTCCCCGACCCGCAGGACGAGTTCACCGGCCAGGCCCCGTACCGCGTCTACCTCCGCGCCCTGGCCTCGGGCGCGTTCACGGAGATCTCGTGCACGGGGTCGCTGCGGGTCCTGCGCCGCACCGGCACGGGCGTGTGACGCGGGCATCCGCAGGACGACGGGGCTCTGAAGGGGGACCGGTGGACCGGCACATGCGGACCGTGGACGACGTACTGCGGCTGCTCGACGGCCTGTTCGCGCCCGCCGCCGACCGCTGGAGCGGCCGGGGCGGCGGCTGGTGGGACGACTTCTACGCCGACCGCTCCCGCCCGGTGCCGTTCTTCGCCGACAAGCCCGACGAGAACCTGGTCTCCGCGCTGGACCGCGGACTGGTCCCCGCCCGCGGCCGCGCCCTCGACCTCGGCTGCGGACCGGGCCGCAACGCCCGGTACCTCGCCTCGCGGGGGTTCGCCGTGGACGCCGTCGACCTCTCCGCCGCAGCGGTGTCCTGGGCCCGGGAACGCGCCGCCGGGACGGGGGCCGACATCCGCTTCCTCTGCGGCGACGCCTTCGCCCCGGAGACCGGACTCGCGGGCCCCTACGACCTGATCTACGACTCCGGCTGCTTCCACCACCTCCCGCCGCACCGCAGGATCAGCTACCTCGCCCTGCTGGAGCGGGCCCTGGCACCCGGCGGCCGCTTCGCCCTCGCCTGCTTCGCCGCCGGGGACGGCGGCACGGGCTCCGAGGCGCCCGACGCCGACTTCTACGGCCGGTCCACGCTGGACGGCGGCCTCGCCTACAGCCCCGAGTCCCTGCGCGCGATCTTCTCCGGCCTCACGGAGGTCGAGCTGCGCCGCATGCGCGAAGAGCCCGAGGACGCACCGGTGTTCGGCAAGGGCTTCCTGTGGACGGCGGTGTTCCGCAGGGAGCGGTGAGCAGGCACCGGCCTCGGCGCCGAGCGGGCGCGGCTCTACAGCCAGCCCTGGTGGCGGGCCTCGCGGAGGGCTTCCATGCGGTTGCGGGTGCCGGTCTTGCCGATCGCCGCGGACAGGTGGTTGCGGACCGTGGACTCCGACAGGTGCAGCCGGGCCGCGACGTCCGCGACCGTCGCCCCGTCCGCGGCCGCCTCCAGCACGTCCCGCTCGCGCGCGGTGAGCGGGTTGGGGCCGGCGCTCAGCGCCGCCGCCGCGAGCGCCGGGTCGACCACCGTCTCCCCGGTCAGCACCCGGCGGATCGCCCCGGCCAGCTCCTCCACCGGGCCGTCCTTCACCAGGAAACCGGCGGCCCCCGCGTCCATGGCCCGCCGCAGGTAGCCGGGCCGGCCGAACGTGGTCAGGATCAACACCCGGCAGTCCGGCGCCTGGTCACGCAGGTCGGCCGCCGCGTCCAGCCCGCTGCGGCCGGGCAGCTCGATGTCCAGCAGCGCGACGTCCGGGCGGTGCACGAGCGCCGCGTCCACGATCGCGTCCCCGGCGCCCACCTGCGCCACCACCTCGATGTCCGGCTCCATCCCCAGCAGCAGGGCCAGCGCCCCGCGCATCATCCCCTGGTCCTCGGCCAGCAGCACCCGGATGGACTTGGCGGGACGGTGGTCCCGGGGCATGTCGGTCACGGGGAGAGCGTAGGCCCGGACGGACCGCCGGGAGCCGCCCCGGCGGGGAGCCCGCCGGAGCCCGTGCGGGGAGGGGTGTCGGAGCCCGTGCGGGACGGGGCGCCGGGGGCCGTGCGGGAGGAGACGTGGGGGAGCGTGCGGGAGGAGGCGTGGCTGGCCGTGCGGGACGGGTCGTCGACGACCGCGCCCGGTCCGTCCGCCGGGAGTTCGGCCGCCACCGTGAACCCGCCGTGCGCGCCCGGCCCCGCCGTCAGGGAACCCCCGGCCGCCGCGAGCCGCTCCCGCAGCCCCGTCAGCCCGGTCCCGCACGGCGCGCCGCCGGCGGCGCGCACCCCGCCGCCCCGGCCGTCGTCCGTCACCGTCAGCCGGACCCGGTCCCCGTCGCCCGCCACCGCGATCTCGCAGCGGCGGGCCCCGCTGTGCCGGACGACGTTGGTGACCGCCTCGCGCACCACCCACCCCAGCAGGGCCGCCGTCTGCGGGGCGAGCGGCGGACCGGACTGCGTGAGCACCGGCTCCACGTCCGCCGCCCGCAGCGCCGAGCGGGCCCGGTCCAGCTCGGCCGGCAGGCTGCCCTCGCGGTAGCCGGTGACCGCCTCGCGGATCTCGGTCAGCGCCTGGCGGCCGACCGCCTCGATGTCGGTGACCTGCGCCAGCGCCGCGTCGAGGTCCGCCGGCGCCAGCCGCCGTGCCGCCTCCGCCTTCACGACCACCACGGACAGCGTGTGGCCCAGCAGGTCGTGCAGGTCACGGGAGAAGCGCAGCCGCTCCTTCTCCACCGCGCGGCGGGCCAGTTCCTCACGGGCGGCGCGCAACTCCCGTACCGCCTGGGACAGGGACAGGATCGCCGCCGTCACCAGCGTCGACAGCAGCGTGCCGTAGGCGACGCTGACCGCGTCCTTCCAGTCCTCCCTGACCACCGCGGCGGCGCCGCCCAGCACGGCCAGCGCGACGCCGGCCCGGCCCAGCCACCGCCCGCGCGCCACGGTGCCGACGGCGAGGCCCAGCAGCGGGAAGAAGTTCAGCCAGTTGCCGCCGTAGCCGAGCGCCAGGCCGCAGGTCACCGCGCCCATCAGCACCAGAGCCGCCCGGGTGGAGGCCGCCCTGCGCGCCCGGGGGTCGAACGCCCGGAACACCACGTAGATGTAGAGCGAGTTGAAGGTCAGCAGCCCCAGGCCCCCGACCCACGGGTTGGGCGTCTCCCCCTGGAAGAGGTTGGAGAAGGACCCCATCCCCATCAGCAGCCACGGCAGCAGGGTGAAACCGGACGGCGCCGGCCCGAGGTCGTCCGGCTCCTCGCCCGCCCGCCGCGCCGCGCGCACCCGCTTCCGGTACCGGGCCCGCTCGCCCCGCCCCTCGTACCAGCACCGCACCCTGCCCGTCACGGACATCCGCCGCCTCCCCCGTCGTACGGTCGCTCCCGACGGTCACGACGCTACGCACCCGGCGCCCCGCCCGGCAGAGGCGTCCGTACGGACCTCGGCAGGACGAATGTCCCGGGTGGCCGCGGCCGGTCCGCCCCCTCTGGCATAGCGTCGGGGAACGTCCCGCGACCGCCAGGAGGCCGGCCCATGCCCATCGACGCCGCCGAGGCACTCGCCGCGGAGCCCCGGACGGAGCGCATCTCCTGGACGCGTCAGGACGTCCTGCTGTACCACCTCGGCATCGGCGCGGGCGTCCCCGCGACCGACCCCGCCGAGCTGCGCTACACCCTGGAGTCCCGGCTGCGCGTCCTGCCCGCCTTCGCCACCGTCGCGGGCGGCGGGAAGCCCGCGGTGACCGCCGCCCTGTCCCGGCCCGGCGTCGACGTCGACCTCGCGCGCGTCCTGCACGGCGGCCAGACCCTCACCCTGCACCGCCCCCTCCCGGCCGAGGGCACCGCCACCGTCACCGGCCGCATCGTCGCCGTGTACGACAAGGGCACCGCGGCCGTCCTCGTCATGCGCACCGACGCCGCCGACGCGGAGGGACCCCTGTGGACCGGCGACGCCCACGTGTTCGTCCGCGGCGAGGGCGGCTGGGGCGGCGAGCGCGGGCCGTCCACCCGGCCGGAGCCGCCCGCCGGGGAGCCCGACCTGGTCGTCGAACGGCACCTGCGGGAGGACCAGGCACTGCTCTACCGCCTGTCCGGCGACCTCAACCCTCTGCACGCCGACCCGGAGTTCGCCCGGCGCGCCGGGTTCGCCCGGCCCGTCCTGCACGGCCTGTGCACCTACGGCGTCACCCTCAAGGCCGTCGTCGACACCCTGCTCGGCGGGGACGTGCGCCGGGTGCGGTCGTACGACACGCGGTTCGCCGGAGTCGTGTACCCGGGGGAGACCCTGCGCATCCGGATGTGGCGGCGGGACACCGGCGGCGTCCGGGTGGCGGTGACCGCCGCGGACCGCGACGACGCGGCGGTCCTGGACGGCGGGGTCGTCGAGGGCTGACGCGCCGGAGGGGGTGACCGTCGGCCGACGGTCACCCCCTCCCTCTCACCTGCGGGTCAGACAGCGGCCTCGGCCCTCTGCTGGACCGCCTGGGCCTGCTGGCTCTGCTGGCTCTGCTGGCCCTGCTGGGCCGGCTTGCGGTGCCGGCCGCGCGGCGCCGTGTCGCCGTCGTGGCTGGACACCGGACCCCGGTGCCTGCCGTGCCCCGTGACCTCCTGGGCCCCGGCGGACAGCGCCTGCGTGGTGCTTGCGTCGCTCATCGGATGAGTTCACCCCGTCAACATGATCTTCTTTACAGCCGGGCGAGTGTATCCGGCCGACCACGGGCCGGATCCAGGCGGCCACGCCGACCGGGACTAGTTCGTTACAAGCCGTGCCAGGGGCGCCTGTTGGAGGGGGACCGGGCGGGGCGCGGACGGCTCGGCGGGGGTGCCGGACGCCGCCCGGGTGCGGTGGGCGGACCCGCTGTCGGGTGACCCGGGGGAGGCGGGCCCCGGGCCGGACCCCGCGCCCGGCCCCGGCTCCGGCCCTCGCTCCGGCGCGGGCACGCGCGCGACACCGCACGGCGCGGGCCCTTGCTCGGGTGCGGGCACGCGCGCGACACCGCACGGCGCGGCCGGGGTGGCGTACGGCAGGCGCAGCTCGCCGTCCGCCGTCAACAGCCCCGAGCCGGTCAGCCAGCCCTCCGGCGCCGTGCACTGCCGCAGCCGCCGGTCCGCCGGGCGCCACGTCCCGACCCAGGTGCCGAGCGGGCCGTCGACGCGCAGCGCCACCGCGCAGCTCTCCGGCAGCAGCACCTGGCCCGGCTGGACGGCGAACGGGGTGAGCGTGCAGCCCGGCAGCCGCAGCGACTCGGGGAAGCGGACCGGCAGCGTGCTCCCGAGGACCCCCCAGCCGAGGCGCGGCTCGCCCGGCGAGGGCGCGTCCGAGCCGATCAGGAGCAGGCCGCTGTAGGGGTCGGCGAGCAGCAGCCGGTCGTCGCTGCCGTCGGCGATCTGCAGCAGCGGAGAGACCTCGCCGCCGCGCCCCAGGTCCACCACGACCGCCTTGGTCCGGCCGCCGGTCTCCCGGTCCAGGGCCAGCATCCGCCCCGCCCGGTCCAGCCAGACCCCGCCGGAGCAGCGGCCGGGAACCTCCGCGACGCGCTCCGGCCCGGACGCGCCGCCCGCCACCCGCCACAGCGCGGAGGAGCGCCGGCCGACGAGGAGGGCGTACGCGCGCGTGCCGCACGGGGCCGGGGGCAGCAGCCGCAGCTCGGCGTCGCCGCCCGCGTCGGCCCCGGCGCCCGTCCCCGCGGTCCGGTGGTCGATCGCGCCCAGCGGGTGCTCGCCGGTGCCCGGGCCGGTCGGGTACAGCAGGGTGAAGGTGTGCCGCCCGGCCGCCCTGCGGTGGATGAGCACCTGCCCGTCGGCCATCGGCTGCACCTGGGTGCCGGGCTCCTCGGGCTGGTTGCCGGGCAGCGGCACGGCGTACGGCTCGGGGCCGTCCAGCGTCCAGCGCTCCGGGAACCAGCAGTCGCCCCTGAGGGCGAGCCGGGCCGCGTAGGCGCCGTTCGCCGTGATCACCAGGGGCGCGGGGGCCGTACGGTCACCGTCCTCGCCGGTGCCGCGCCCGCCCTCCTCCGGGTCCCGCTCGCCGTCCTCCGCCGTCGGTTCGATCGCACAGGCCGTCATCGTTCGGTCACCTCCGGCGACGAAGCTAGTTTTCGCACGCGCGCCCGTGGGACCGGCGGACGGCCGCTTCGCCCGTACGAGTGGTGCAGAAGCGATTCCGCTGAGGTGAGGGGCATGGGTGTGCTGCCGTGGGCGGGTGGCGCGCGCCGGGCGGCCGCCCCGCCCACGGCCGTGCACCGGCCCAGAACGGGCAGGTAGCCTTGCCCCCGTGCCCCGTCTGTCTGAAGTCATCGCCGCGCTGGAGAACCTGTGGCCCGCCGAGCGGGCCGAGTCCTGGGACGCGGTCGGCACCGTCGTGGGCGATCCCGAGCAGCAGGTCACACGGGTGCTGTTCGCCGTGGACCCCGTCCAGGCGATCGTCGACGAGGCCGTGGAGCTGGGCGCGGACCTCCTGGTCACCCACCACCCGCTCTACCTGCGCGGCACCACGACCGTCGCCGCGTCCACCTTCAAGGGCCGCGTCGTGCACACCCTGATCAAGAACGACATCGCCCTGCACGTCGCCCACACCAACGCCGACACCGCCGACCCGGGAGTCTCCGACGCCCTCGCCGGCGCCCTGGACCTGCGCGTCGTACGGCCCCTCGTGCCCGACCCCACCGACCCCG
The DNA here is from genome assembly GCF_005280195.1 of Streptomyces galbus. GTDB lineage: Bacteria > Actinomycetota > Actinomycetes > Streptomycetales > Streptomycetaceae > Streptomyces > Streptomyces galbus. Next base: position 57,593 of record NZ_SZPR01000011.1, read on the forward strand.
GCGGCCGGCGCGGCCTCGGCCGCGTCTGCGAGCTCGACCACCCGCTGCCGCTGCGGGAGTTCGCCGCGCGCGCCGCCGAGCGGCTGCCCGCCACCTCGCAGGGCATCCGCGTCTCCGGCGACCCGGACGCCGTCGTGCGCACCGTCGCCGTCAGCGGCGGCTCCGGCGACAGCCTGTTCGAGCAGGTGCGCGCCGCCGGCGTCGACGCCTTCCTCACCGCCGACCTCCGCCACCACCCGGCGTCCGAGGCCGTGCACCACAGCCCCCTCGCGCTGCTCGACGCGGCGCACTGGGCCACCGAGTGGCCCTGGTGCGAGCTGGCCGCAGCCCAGCTCGACGAGATCTCCGACCGGGCGGGCTGGGACCTGCGGGTCCACGTCTCCGCCACGGTCACCGACCCCTGGACCGCCCACGCGGCGTCCAGCCCGACCGCTAGCCCCATGGGAGCCCCCAACTGAACGCCGCGCCCGCCGACCAGATCCGTCTCCTCGACGTCCAGGACCTCGACGTCCGCCTCCAGCAGCTCGCGCACCGTCGGAGGTCCCTGCCCGAGCACGCCGAGATCGAGTCGCTGACCCGGGACCTCACCCAGCTCCGCGACCTGCTCGTGGCCGCGCAGACCGAGGAGAGCGACTGCGCCCGCGAGCAGACCAAGGCCGAGCAGGACGTGGACCAGGTGCGCCAGCGCGCCGTCCGCGACCAGCAGCGCCTGGACTCCGGCGCCGTCACCTCCCCCAAGGACCTGGAGAACCTCCAGCGCGAGATCGTCTCCCTCGCCAAGCGGCAGGGCGACCTCGAGGACGTCGTCCTGGAGGTCATGGAGCGCCGCGAGGCCGCGCAGGAGCGCGTCGCGGAACTGACCGAGCGGGTCGGCTCCGTGCAGGGGCGGATCGACGACGCGACCGCGCGCCGCGACGCCGCGTTCGAGGAGATCGACGGCGAGGTCGCCACGGTGTCCAAGGAGCGCGAGGTCATCGCCGGCTCGGTCCCGGCGGACCTGCTCAAGCTGTACGACAAGCTGCGCGAGCAGCAGGGCGGCGTCGGCGCGGCCAAGCTGTACGCGCGCACCTGCCAGGGCTGCCGGCAGGAGCTGGCCATCACCGAGCTGAACGAGATCCGCTCGGCGGCGCCGGACACGGTCGTGCGGTGCGAGAACTGCCGCCGCATCCTGGTCCGTACGGCCGAGTCCGGCCTCTAGGAGCCCGTGCGGTGAGGGAGTTCATCGTCGAGGCGGACGGCGGGTCGCGGGGCAACCCGGGGCCCGCGGGCTTCGGTTCCGTGGTGATCGACGCGGCGACGGGGGAGACGCTCGTGGAGCGCGCCGAGTACCTCGGCGTCGTGACGAACAACGTCGCCGAGTACCGGGGCCTGCTCGCCGGCCTGCGCGCGGCGCACGAGCTGGACCCGACCGCCACGGTGCACGTCCGGATGGACTCCAAGCTCGTCGTCGAGCAGATGTCGGGCCGCTGGAAGATCAAGCACCCCGACATGAAGCCCCTCGCGGCGGAGGCGGCCCGGGTGTTCCCGCCCGGTCGCGTCACGTACGAGTGGATCCCGCGCGAACGGAACAAGGCGGCGGACCGGTTGGCCAACGAGGCGATGGACGCGGGGGTGTCGGGGGAGACGGGGTATGCGGTGCGGCGGGAGCCGGGCGAAGCGGCTGCTGATCCGGCCGTCGTCAGAGCTTCCGGGGCCGGAGAGGCCCGGGCCGAAGTCACGGACGGAACGGCCGCGGCCGACGTGGAGGCCGCGCGGAGCGTGGCCGCTCCCGCCGCCGGCTGGGGTGCGCCCGACCTCGGGGCTCCGGCCACCTTCGTCCTGCTGCGGCACGGGGAGACGCCGCTGACCCCGCAGAAGCGGTTCTCGGGCAGCGGCGGCACCGACCCCTCCCTCTCCGCCGCAGGCCGCGAACAGGCCGAGCGGGCCGGGGCGGCCCTGGCCCGGCGCGGGACGATCCAGCACATCGTGTCCTCGCCCCTCGCCCGCACCCGCGAGACCGCCGCCATCGTCGCCGCCCGCCTCGGCCTGGACGTCACGGTCGAGGACGGCCTGCGCGAGACCGACTTCGGCGCCTGGGAGGGGCTGACCTTCGCCGAGGTGCGCGAGCGTCACCCCGACGACCTGAACGCCTGGCTCGCCGACACCGGGGCCCGGCCCACCGGCGGGGGCGAGAGCTTCGCCGAGACCGCCGTACGCGTCGCCGCCGTACGCGACAAGCTGACGGCCGCCCACGCCGGGCGCACGGTGCTGCTCGTCACCCACGTCACGCCGATCAAGACGTTCGTGCGGCTCGCCCTCGGCGCCCCGCCCGAGTCCCTGTTCCGCATGGAACTCTCGGCGGCGTCCGTCTCGGCGATCGCGTACTACGCCGACGGCAACGCGAGCGTCCGCCTGCTCAACGACACGTCCCACCTGAGGGCGTGACACCGGGGTCGACGGTGGGGACGGCGCGGGACGTGGCACCGGATGTGACGGAGCCCCCGAGCGCCGCCGCCTCCCGCGCCAGCCGCTCGACCCGCGCCCAGTCCCGCGTCGCCACCGCGTCCCCGGGCACCATCCAACTGCCGCCCACGCAGCCCACGTTGGGCAACGCCAGGTACTCCGGCGCGTTCGCCGGCCCGATCCCCCCGGTCGGGCAGAACCGGACCTGCGGCAACGGGCCGTACAGCGACCGCAGATAGGCCGTACCGCCCGCCGCCTGCGCGGGGAAGAACTTCATCTCCCGCACCCCGCGCTCCAGCAGCGCCACCACCTCCGACGCGGTGGACACCCCGGGCAGGCACGGCAGTCCGGAGGCCCGCATCGCCGACAGCAGAGCGTCCGTCCAGCCGGGGCTCACCAGGAACCGGGCGCCCGCGTCCACGGCGACGTCCACGTGCTCCGGCCCGAGCACCGTCCCGGCGCCCACCACCGCCTGCGGCACGGCCTCGCCGATCGCCCGGACCGCGCCCGGCGCGGCCGCCGTCCGCAACGTCACCTCGATCGCCGGCAACCCCCCGGCCACCAGCGCCCGCGCCAGCGGTACGGCGTCGTCGGCGTCGTCGACCACGACGACGGGCAGCACGGGCGCGAGGTCCAGCACGGACACGGCACCGCCGGACGGCTGGGCAGGGGAGTGCGCCGGGCGGGGGGAGGGCAGGGAGGAGTCGGCCATGGGCTCATCCTGCCCACCGCGTGCACTCTGCGCAAAGCCCATTGCGTATGCTGCAATGAGCGGTGTGGCCCGGCCTGATCGACGAGACACCCCCTAGTGGACCTCGTCCACCAGCACGTCCAGGGACCAGGCCGCGCCCGCCTTGCCGGGCGCCTGCGCCTCCACCACGTACCCGAGGTCCCGCAGCGCCTCGACCAGCTCGGCGGGGTGCGCCGGCGCGGCCCCGGCGGTCAGCAGGCTCCGTACGATCCGCCCCTTGGTCGCCTTGTTGAAGTGGCTGACCACCTTCCGCGTCGGCGCGTGCAGCACCCGCACGGCCGCCGTGCGCGCGGCCACCTCGCCCTTCGGCTTCCACGCGGCGGCGTAGGCCGCCGAGCGCAGGTCCAGCACCAGCCCGTCACCGGCCGCCTCGGGCAGCACGGCCGCCATCGGCGCCCGCCAGTGCGTGCCCAGCGCCCCGAGCCCCGGCAGCCGTACGCCCATCGAGCAGCGGTACGACGGGATGCGGTCCGTCACCCGGACCGCGCCCCACAGCCCCGAGAACACCAGCAGCCAGGACGCGGCCCGGCGCTTTGCGGCGGCGTCCAGCGAGGCGAGGCCGAGGGCGTCGTAGAGCACGCCGGTGTAGATCTGCCCGGCCGGCCGCGCGCCCGCCGTGCGCAGCCCGGCGTTCTTGGCCACCTCGCCGCGCAGCCCCTCGCTGAGCCCCAGCACCTCGCGTGCCTTCTCCTCGTCGGCGGAGCACAGCTCGACCAGCTCCTCCAGCACGGCCAGCCGCGCCCCGGTCAGCCCCGGCAGCGACAGCGACTCCGGCTTCAGCGGGGCGCCACGACCGGAGGCGGCCTTGCCTTCGGAGGGCGGGAGCAGGACGAGCACGGGGGTATCTCCTTGCGTCTGGAGCTTCTGTCGGTGTCCGACGGCCGGGAACATCAGCGTACGGCGTGCCCCGTGCCCGCCCCCGCCCTACGCTCGGCACCATGCCCCGCCGCCCCCTCCGCGTGACCGGCGCCCCCGAGGCGCCCCTCAGGACCGCCCTCGCCGCGCTGCGCGCCAAGCTCTCCGTCCCCGAGGCCTTCCCGCCGGAGGTCCTGGCGGAGGCGGACCGCGCGGCCCGCGCGCCCGCCCTCCGGCACGCCGACGCGACCGGCATCCCCTTCGTCACGGTCGACCCGCCCACGTCCACCGACCTCGACCAGGCCCTGCACCTGTCCCGCCGCGGCACCGGCTACCGCGTCCACTACGCCATCGCCGACGTGGCCGCCTTCGTCGCCCCGGGGTCGGCGCTGGACGCCGAGGCCCACCGCAGGGTCACCACCCTGTACTTCCCCGACGGCAAGGTCCCGCTGCACCCGCCCGTGCTCGGCGAGGGCGCCGCGAGCCTGCTGCCGGACCAGGTCCGCCCGGCCGTGCTGTGGACGCTGGACCTGGACGCGGAGGGCCGCACGGTCGCCGCCGACGTCCGCCGGGCCCTGATCCGCAGCCGGGCCAAGCTGGACTACGAGGGCGTGCAGAAGGCGATCGACACGGGCACGGCCGAGGAGCCGCTGGCGCTGCTGCGCACGATCGGGAGGCTGCGCGAGGACCTCGAGGCGGAACGTGGCGGCATCTCCCTGAACGTCCCCGAACAGGAGATCGTCCCGCACGACCACACCTACGAGCTGACCTACCGCGCCCCGCTCCCCGCCGAGGGCTGGAACGGTCAGCTCTCCCTGCTCACCGGCATGGCCGCCGCCGAGCTGATGCTGGCCCACGGCACGGGCGTCCTGCGCACGCTGCCCACGGCACCCGACGGCGCGGTGTCGCGCCTGCGGCGCGTGGCGCGGGCGCTGGCGATCGACTGGCCGCACCACGTGTCGTACGCGGACCTGATCCGCACCCTGGACCCGGACACCCCGCGCCACGCGGCGTTCCTCCAGGAGTGCACGACCCTGCTGCGCGGCGCCGGCTACACGGTGTTCCGCGACGGCGACCTGCCCGCCCTGACGACCCACGCGGCGGTGGCGGCCCCGTACGCGCACTGCACGGCACCCCTGCGCCGCCTGGCCGACCGCTACACCACGGAACTCTGCCTGGCGGCGACGGCGGCCGAGCCCGCACCGCAGTGGGTCCTGTCGGCCCTGGACCGCCTCCCCCCGGAGATGACGGAGGGCACCCGCAGGTCGAACACGCTGGAACGCGCCTGCCTGGACCTCCTGGAGGCGACGGTCCTGCAGCCGCACGTCGGCGAGACGTTCCCGGCCACGGTGACCGACGTCTCCGACGACCGCCCCACGACGGGCACGGTCCAGCTGGCCGCCCCGGCGGTCATAGGCAGGGTGGACTCCCCGGCCCCGCTTTCCCTGGGCACGTCCTTGACGGTCCGCCTGACGGAGGCGGACCCGACGGGGCCGACGATCCGCTTCGTGCCGGCGTGATTCTTCGCCGCTGACGACGGCGCCGGCGGAACGCCTGTGCCACGATCGAAGGAAAGGTCCTCGATCTCACGGACAGGTGATCAGTCGATGTCCCAGTCTGGCGGGCGACAGAAGGAGGGGCGTGACATGACTGCCGTGGCCCACGAGCCGCTCACGCAGGAAGACGTCCTGCTGGACGGCTTCCTCGCCCTGGAGACCCCGGACGGTTTCCGGGCGGAGCTGATCGAGGGGGAGATCGTAGTGACACCGCCGCCGGACGGGGATCACGAGGACTGCATCGAGGTGATCGTCAGCCAGGTGTACCGACTGTCGCGCACCGACATGCAGTTCTCCGGGAACAAGGGGCTGAAGCTGGCGAGCGGGGGCGGCTGCCCCAAGAACCACGTGATCCCGGACGGCACGTTCGCACCCCGGCACCTGCGGCTCTACCGGGGCGCCGACCCCTGGATGCCCTGTGAGGGCGTCGCGATGGTCCTGGAGGTGACCTCCACCAAGCCGCAGGCCGACCGCGAGGCCAAACGCCGCTGTTACGCCCGCGGCGGCATCCCGCTGTACCTGCTGGTCGACCGAGAGGCGTCCTCGATCACGCTCTTCAGCGACCCGGGGAAGGACGACTACAGGGAACACTGCACCCGCCCGCTGGGCAAACAGCTCTCCCTGCCGCAGCCCTTCGCCTTCGACCTGGACACCTCCGACCTCCTCTGAGGCCGAAGGCGGGTCCGCGGCCCGGTAGCATGGTCGGCACGGCAGACGAGCCGGGCGGACGGCCGCGTGGAGTTCCCGCAAGGGGCTTCCCGAGGAACGTCCGGGCTCCACAGGGCAGGGTGGTGGCTAACGGCCACCCGGGGTGACCCGCGGGACAGTGCCACAGAAAGCAGACCGCCGGGGACCTCGGTCCTCGGTAAGGGTGAAACGGTGGTGTAAGAGACCACCAGTGCCCAGGGTGACCTGGGCAGCTAGGTAAACCCCACCCGGAGCAAGGTCAAGAGGGAGCGCCCCGGCGCTCCTGCGGGGACGTTCGAGGGCTGCCCGCCCGAGTCCCCGGGTAGACCGCACGAGGCCGGCGGCAACGCCGGTCCTAGATGGATGGCCGTCGCCGGCGGGCCCGCGAGGACCCGCCGGAACAGAACCCGGCGTACAGCCCGACTCGTCTGCCTCGCCTTCGTCGGCTCCCGGGCTCCGCGAGGGACGCGTTCCGCCTATTTTCCGGGTGCCGCTCCGCCGAGCGACCGCGCCGCCACCCGCTCCACATGCCCCTCGAACACCGCCCGCGGCTCCGGCGTCAGCGTCCGCAGTGCGACCAGTGCCGAGAGCACCACGTCGCACAACTCCGCCTGTACGTCGTCCCACGTGTGGCTCAGGCCCTTGCGCGGGTTCTGGCCCGTCGCTCCGATCACCGCCTCCGCGACCTCGCCGACCTCCTCCGACAGCTTCAGCATGCGCAGCAGCAGGCCCTCGCGGCCGCCCACCGGCTGGTCCTTCTCCAGCCACGCCCACAGGGCGTCCACGGTCGTCCACAAGTCGGCGGGGGCAGCGGGTAGTTGATCCGTCATGCGGGCAGCCTCCCACGCGCCCGCGCCTCATCCGGCACCCACCCCCTCACTCGCCGAACAGCACCTCCTGCTCCCCCTCCCGCTCCCTCCGCACCCGCCGTCCCCGCAGCCCCACCACCGCCGTCGTCACCGCCGCCGTCACGCCCAGGGCCGCCGGGACCATCCAGCCGCGGTCGGCCACGTGGTGCAGGGCGTGGTCCAAGGAGAGGCGGCCCGGGCCCGTCACCGCGAGGCCCGCCGCCGCCAGGCCCAGGCTCGCCGCGTACTCGTAGCCGCCCTCCTGCGCGAAGAAGCCGTTGGGCAGGTGCACCGCCGCCGCCCCCGCCATCGCCCCGGCCGCCGCCGCGCCCGCCGCCGGGGTCGCCAGGCCGAGCGCCAGCAGCGCGCCGCCGCCCGTCTCCGCCAGACCCGCCGCCGTCGCGCTCGCCCGGCCCGGGCGGTAGCCCACCGACTCCATGAACTGGCCCGTGCCCTCCAGGCCGTGCCCCCCGAACCAGCCGAACAGCTTCTGCGCCCCGTGTGCCACCAGCACCCCGCCCGTGCCCACCCGGAGCAGCAGCAGGCCCAGATCCCGTCGGTCGTACAAGGTCATGGTGACTCCCTCAGCGTGCGCCCGCGTCGGCCCCCGGTCCCTCCACCGTCGCACTCCGGGCATCCCCGCGCCGTGCCCGCACCGCCGTTCGGGTGACGTGCGGTCCTTGCCCTCGTGCGCACTCCGGCCCCTGGCGTCCCGCCCTGGAAAGCGTCAACAGCGCACGTCCGCCGGGCCGTCACGGCGTCATCGACAGTGCCCTCGCCGCAGCCCGCAGCGGGCCCTCGGCCCACGTTGTGGCAGCCGCCCCGTGGCCGGTGCTTCCCCCGCGACGCTCCGCGAGGTCCACCCCCACCCGGCCCGGGGCGGCTGCCTCCCCCCTCGATATGGCATACGGAACCCTGTGGCCTGCGGAACCTTCGTGTCCCAACTGTGAAGGTCCCGTGCAGGAGAGTTGAGCATAAGGCGGTCATCGGCCGCAATGGGCCGGACGGAGAAATTCCACTTGTGCAGGTTGAGGAGTTGACGAACCGTGGGGCGGCGCACGTACGCCGGGTTGTCCCCGCCGCGCCCGTCAACCGCGGCCCACGTACGGCATCGTCGTCGCCAGCACCGTCGCGAACTGCACGTTCGCCTCCAGCGGCAGCTCGGCCATGTGCCGTACGGTGCGCGCCACGTCGGCCACGTCCATCACCGGCTCCGCCGCCACCTCGCCGTTGGCCTGGAGCACACCGGCGCTCATGCGGGCGGTCATGTCGGTGGCCGCGTTGCCGATGTCGATCTGCCCGACCGCGATGCGGTACGGCCGTCCGTCCAGCGAGAGGGACTTGGTCAGGCCGGTCAGCGCGTGCTTGGTCGCCGTGTAGGCCGCCGAGTGGGGGCGCGGGGCGTGCGCGGAGACCGAGCCGTTGTTGATGATCCGCCCGCCCTGCGGCCGTTGCTCCTTCATCTGCCGGTACGCCGCCTGCGCGCACAGGAACGCCCCGTTGAGGTTGGTGTCCACCACGTGCCGCCACGCGTCGTACGCCAGCTCCTCCACCGGCACCCCGCCGGGCCCGAACGTGCCCGCGTTGTTGAACAGCAGGTCCAGCCGCCCCCACCGCTCCCGCACGGCCGCGAACAGCGCGGCCACCTCCTGCGGGCGCGAGACGTCGGTCGGTACGACGAGCCGGTCCGCGTCCGGCACCAGCGCGGCCGTCTCCTCCAGGGGCTCGGCGCGGCGGCCGGCCAGCGCCACCGACCAGCCCGCCCGCAGCAGCTCCGCGGCCACCGCGCGGCCGATGCCCGAACCCGCGCCGGTGACCACCGCGATCGTGCTCTTGTCCTCAGTACCCGTGGCGTCCATGGGGCCGCAGCGTAGGCGAGGTCCGCCATTCGGGACAGATCCGTCCGCCATCCGGGTTGCCGCGGCGGGGACGGCGCGTGTCGTCCCCGGCCGTCGCCGGGGCTCCTCCCTCAACTGTCCGGGGAGGAAAGAATGACAATCGCAGCAATGCCGCCGCGGCGCGAGTCCGCCCGGCACCCGGCCACGTTCCGTGCCGCGGCCCGCCGGATCGGCCGGCGCCGCTTCCTGACCACCGGCGCCGCCGCCATGGCCCTCGCCTTCGCCGTGGACCTGCCCCGCACCGGTGTGGCCGCCGCCGCGGAGATGAACGCGGCGCGCATCGACTCCGACCCCTTCACCCTCGGCGTCGCCTCCGGCGACCCCCAGCCCGGCTCGGTCGTGCTGTGGACCCGGCTCGCCCCGGCGCCGTACCAGCCCGACGGGGGGCTGCCCGCCGAGCGGATCGACGTCGACTGGGAGGTGGCCCGCGACCCGGCGTTCGCCACCGTCGTCAGCCGGGGCACCGCCACCGCGCACCCCGAGTTCCACCACAGCGTGCACGTCGAGGTCGCCGGCCTGGACCCCGACCGCGTGCACTACTACCGCTTCCGCGCCGGCACCTGGCTCAGCGAGACCGGCCGCACCCGCACCGCACCCGAGCAGGGCGCCGTCGTCCCCTCGGTGCGCTTCGCCCTCACCGCCTGCCAGGCGTACCAGGACGGCTACTTCACCGCCTACCGGCACCTCGCCGAGGACGACGTCGCCTTCGTGTTCCACCTCGGCGACTACATCTACGAGTACGCGGTCGACGCCGTCGGCGGCGCCCGCAACTACACCCACCGCACCGTGCCCTCCGTGTACGACCGCGAGGCCGCCTCGCTGGAGGACTACCGGCTGCGCTACGCCCTGTACAAGTCCGACCCCGACCTGCGCGCCGCGCACGCGGCGCACCCCTTCGTCGTGGCCTTCGACGACCACGAGACCGAGAACAACTACGCCGGGTCGATCCCCGAGAACGCCGTGCCGCCGGAGGAGTTCCTGCTGCGCCGCGCCGCCGCCTACCGGGCCTACTGGGAGAACCAGCCGCTGCGCACCGCCCAGCAGTCCGTCGGCCCCGACCTCCAGCTCTACCGCAGGCTGCACTGGGGGCAGCTCGCCCAGTTCGACGTCCTCGACACCCGGCAGTACCGCTCGGACCAGGCGTACGGCGACGTGGCCCACACGCCCGGGCCCGAGTCCACCGACCCGTCCCGCACCATGACCGGCGCCACCCAGGAGCGCTGGCTGCTGGACGGCTGGCGCTCCTCACGCGCCGTGTGGAACGTCGTCCCGCAGCAGGTCACCTTCGCCCAGCGCAAGCTCGACCTGAACCCCGTCGCCAAGGTCTCCATGGACGCCTGGGACGGCTACCCGGCCTCCCGCCGCCGCATCCTCGACGGCGCCAAGGCGGCCGGCCTGCAGAACCTGATGGTGCTCAGCGGCGACGTGCACGTCGGCTACGCCTTCGACCTCAAGGACGACTTCGACGACCCGTCCTCGCGCACCCTCGGCACCGAGATCGTCGCCACCTCGATCACCAGCGGCAAGGACGGCTCCCAGCGGCCGGGGAACTGGAACACCTACATGAGCGCCAACCCGCACCTGAAGTTCTACGACGGCCGCCGCGGCTACGCGACCGTCCAGCTCGGCCTGTCACGGGCCCGCGCCGACTTCAGGACCGTGCCGTACGTGACCCGGCCGGGCGCGGCGATCAGCACGGCCGCGTCGTTCGTCACCGAGGTCGGCCGGCAGGGGCTCACCCCGGCGTGAGGTACGCCGCGCCACCGGGGCCGGCACGCGGTCCGGCACCCGGTCAGGCGTCCGGTGCGCCGTCCCCCGCGGGCGGCCAGCCGTCGCCCCAGTCGGCGTCCCGGGCCGCCTTGTACAGGTCCCCGTGGCGCTTGGTCACCGTCGCCCGCCGCAGCCGCTCCTCGGTCTCGCACAGGTCGAGGAGCACCTGCCCCTTGCGGATCTGCGGCCGCCGGACCACCCGCGCGGGGACCGGCGTGACGGGGAAGCGGGCGGCCGCGACGTAGGCGAACTTCTCGTCCTCGTACGGCAGGGAGCCGCCCTTGACCCGGCGGTGCAGCGAGGACCGGCTGACCCGCGCGGAGAAGTGGCACCAGTCCGTGCCGGGGGCGATGGGGCAGGCCGCGTCGTGCGGGCAGGGCGCGGCGACCCGGAAGCCGGCCGCGAGCAGCCGGTCGCGGGCCTCCAGCACGCGCGCGTAGCCGTCCGGGGTGCCCGGCTCGACGATCACCGCGGCCCCGGCGGCGGAGGCCACGGCGGCCAGCAGCGCGCCGCGGTCGGCGGGGGACAGCTCGTTGAGGACGTAGGAGACGGTCACCAGGTCCGTGGGCGGCAGGGTGAGCGAGGCGCCGATCCGGGCGCGTTCCCAGCGCGCCCTCTCCAGCGCCGGGTTGGCGGCGGCGATCTCCCGGCCCAGCTCCAGCGCCGGCCCGGACCAGTCCAGGACCGTCACCGGGCGGGAGCCGGCCCAGGTCGCGGTCGCCGCCCAGGTGGCGGCGCCGGTCCCGCCGCCGACGTCCAGGTGGCCCGCCGGGACCCAGCCGGGGGCGGCCGCGGCGAGGGCGCCCAGGGCCGTGCGGACCGCCTCGAACGTGGCCGGCATGCGGTACGCGGCGTACGCGGCCACGTCGGCGCGGTCGCGCAGGATGGGGGCGTGGGTCGGGGTGGCCCCTCGGTACGTCGCGATGAGCCGGTCGACCGCCCGCGCCGCCTGGGAGGGCGGGAGCCCGTCGAGCAGGCGGTCGAGCGCGGTACGGAGGTCGTCGTCCGAGGGCAGGTCGTTCACCCGCCGATTCTAGGCGTCGCGCCCGGGTGTCCCGGCCGCGGTCACCTCACCGCCCGGGCGAGGAGCGTGGCCGCCGCCGCCCGCGGGGCGCTGTCGGGGGCGCGGCGGCGCGGGTGGACCGTGGTGGCCAGCAGGACGAGGAAGGTGTCCGTGACCGGGTCCAGCACCAGCGACGTGCCCGTGAACCCCGTGTGGCCCGCCGCGCCCCGGCCCGCCAGCTCGCCCATGAACCACGGCTGGTCCACGGCGAAGCCCAGCCCCGGCGGCGCGAGCAGCAGGTCCACGAAGTCGGGGCCCAGGATGCGCGCGGGACCGTACGCGCCGCCGCACAGCAGCGCCCGGCAGAACACCGCCAGGTCCCGGCCGGTGGAGAACAGCCCCGCGTGCCCGGCGACCCCGCCCACGGCCCAGGCGTTCTCGTCGTGCACGACGCCCCGCAGCATGCCCCGGTCCGCCTTCGCCCACGGCCGCCGCTGGTCCTCGGTGGCGGCGGCGCCGGGGCAGGGGCCGAAACGGGTCGCCGTCATGCCGAGCGGCCGGGTGATCCCGTCGTGGACCAGCACGTCCAGCGGCCGGCCGGTCAGCCGTTCCAGCAGGTGCTGGAGCAGCAGCATGTTCAGGTCCGAGTAGACGGGGACGCCCGGCTCGGACACCGGGGCCTCGGCGCGCAGCAGCGCCAGCCGCCCGGTGTCGTCGGCGCAGTCGTACAGCGGCAGCTCCGGCCGCAGCCCGGAGGTGTGCGTCAGGAGCTGACGGACCGTCAGTCCGTGCTTGGCCGCCGCGGCGAAGTCCGGCAGGTACGCGCCGACGCGCGCGTCGATGCCGAGCGTGCCCCGCTCGATCTGCTGCACCGCCGCCACCGACGTGAACAGCTTGGTCAGCGACGCCAGGTCGAAGGGCGTGTCGACGGTGACCGGGACCCGGTCCCGGGGCGGCAGTTCGACACCGCGGTCCGTCTCCGGGTCGTGGCGCGCGTAGCGCACCGCCCAGCCCGCCGCCTCCTGCACGGCGATCACCGGGCCGCGCCCGGCCACCAGGACGGCGCCCGCCGCCCAGGGGCGTTCGCCCTCCGTGAGGTCGTGCACCATGCGGGCGAGCGGACGCAGGCGTTCCGCGTCGAGGCCGGCCCTCTCCGGGGTGTCGACGCGCAGTCTCGGTGCGCTCAGCTCCCTGCTCCCTCCGCGCCCGTACGGGTGTTCCAGGGACGGCACATTCCCACGAAGCAGGCCACCGCCACCAGTGACGCGGCGAGCTGGACGAGGGCCATCGGCACCGCCGTGTGCTCACCGGCCACCCCGACCAGCGGCGAGGCCACCGCCCCGACCAGGAACGACGCCGTGCCCAGCAGCGCGGACGCGGCCCCCGCGGAGTGCCGGGTGCGCACCAGGGCGAGCGTCTGCGCGTTGGGCAGCGTCAGGCCCATCGCCGACATCAGCACGAACAGCGCCGCCGCCACCGGGGCGAGCCCCACCGCGCCGAACGCCCCGGTCGCCATCAGCAGCAGCGCCGTCGACGCCAGCACCAGCAGCGCCAGGCCGGTGGCCAGCACCCGCTCCAGCGGCACCCGGCCCACCAGGACCTTGCCGTTGAGCTGGCCGGCCGCCACCAACCCCACCGAGTTCAGCCCGAACAGCAGGCTGAACGTCTGCGGCGAGGCACCGTAGATCTCCTGGACCACGAACGGCGAGGCGGAGATGTACGCGAACAGCGCGGCGAAGGCGAAGCCGCCGCTGAGCATGTACCCGGCGAACGGCAGGTCGGCCAGCAGCCCGCGCATCGAGCGCAGCGCCTGCCCGACCCCGCCCGCGTGCCGGCGGGCCGGCTCCAGGGTCTCCGGCAGCCGCGCCCACACCAGCGCGCCCAGCAGCGCCCCGACCACCGTCAGCACGACGAACACGCCCCGCCAGTCCGTCACCCGCAGCACCTGCCCGCCGATCAGCGGCGCCACGACTGGCGCCACCCCGGCGATCAGCATCAGCGTGGAGAAGAAACGGGCCATCGCCACACCGTCGTACACGTCCCGGGCCATGGCCCGCGCGATGACGATGCCGGCCGAGCCCGCCAGGCCCTGCGCCAGCCGCAGCACGACCAGCAGCTCCACGTCGGGGGCCGCCGCGCACAGGGCCGTGGCGACGACGTACACCGCCAGCCCCGCCAGCAGCGGGCGGCGCCGGCCCCACCGGTCGCTCATCGGGCCCACCACGAGCTGTCCCAGCGCCATCCCGGCCAGGCACGCCGTCAGCGTGAGCTGGACCGTCGCGGCCGGCGCGTGCAGGGTGCGGGAGACCTCCGGCAGCGCCGGGAGGTACATGTCCATCGACAGTGCCGGGATCGCGGTCAGCCCGCCCAGCACCAGCGTCACCAGCAGCCCGGTGCCCGGCCCCGGACGCGCGGCCGGGGCGCTCTCCCGCGCCGCGTCCGGTGCGCTCCCGGCGACCGACGGCTCCGGTATCGCCCCGCCCTCGGACATGTGGCCCCTCCCTCTCCGACCCGTGCGGCACCTATGCTCTCAGCTCGTACGGACTGCTGGGACGGTTGCGAGGGCGGGCGGGCATGACGACGGACAGCGTGCGGTGGGGCATCCTGGCGACGGGCGGGATAGCCGCCGCCTTCACGGCGGACCTGATCGACCTGCCGGAGGCCGAGGTGGTGGCGGTCGCCTCGCGCAGCGAGGCCACGGCGCGGGCGTTCGCCGAGCGCTTCGGCATCCCGCGCGCCTACGGCGACTGGGCGTCCCTCGCCAAGGACGCGGACATCGATGTCGTCTACGTCGCCACCCCGCACGTCGCCCACCGGGCCGCCGCCGGGCTGTGCCTGGAGGCCGGGCGCAACGTGCTGTGCGAGAAGCCGTTCACGCTGAACGTCCGCGAGGCCGGGGAACTCGTCGACCTCGCCCGGCGCGAGGGGCGCTTCCTGATGGAGGCGATGTGGATGTACTGCAACCCCCTGGTCCGCCGCCTCAAGCAGCTCGTCGACGACGGTGCGATCGGCGAGGTGCGCACCGTGCAGGCCGACTTCGGCCTGGAGGGCCCCTTCCCGCCCGCGCACCGGCTGCGCGACCCCGCCCAGGGCGGCGGCGCGCTGCTCGACCTCGGCGTGTACCCGGTGTCCTTCGCCCAGCTCCTGCTCGGCGAGCCGGCCGGGATCGCCGCGCAGGCCGTGCTCTCCGACGAGGGCGTCGACCTGCAGACCGGCGCCGTCCTGTCCTGGGACTCCGGTGCGCTCGCCGCGCTGCACTGCTCCATCGACGGCGGTACCGGCACGACCGCGTCGGTCACCGGCACCCGCGGGCGGATCGACCTGCCCGCCGGCTTCTTCCACCCCGAGCGGTTCGTGCTGCACCGCACCGGGCGCGAACCGGAGGAGTTCCTCGCCGACCCGGCCCACGGCCCCCGTACGACGCTGCGCCACGAGGCGCGCGAGGTGATGCGGGCGGTCCGCGCGGGGGAGACCGAATCACCGCTGGTCCCGCTGGACGGCACCCTCGCGGTGATGCGCACCCTGGACACCGTGCGCGAGCGGATCGGGGTGCGCTACCCGGCCGAGGAGGCGTGAGGGAGCGCGCCGGGAGCGCGGTAGCGTCGGATCATGGTCAAGCGTCCCGACTCCCGCCGCCGCAGTGAGAAGTCCCGCCGCGCCATCTACGACGCGGCGCTCTCCCTGGTGGGCGAGGTCGGGTACCCGAGGACGACGGTCGAGGGGATCGCCGCCCGGGCCGGGGTCGGCAAGCAGACCATCTACCGCTGGTGGCCGTCCAAGGCGGACGTGCTGCTGGAGGCGTTCCTGGACCTGGGGGAGCGGGTCGCCGAGGAGGCGGGGCAGCAGCCGTACCGCATCCCCGACACCGGTGACCTCGCCGCCGACCTCAAGGCGGTGCTGCGGGCCACGGTCGACGAACTCCTCGACCCGCGCTTCGAGGCCCCCTCGCGCGCCCTGGCCGCCGAGGGACTGGTGAACGAGCAGCTCGGGCGCGAGTTCGTGGCCAAGCTCCTGGAGCCGCAGCTCCAGCTCTACGCCGAGCGGCTGCGCTCCGCCCAGGAGGCGGGCCAGGTCCGCGCCGACGTCGACCCGCGCATCGCGCTGGAGCTGTTCGTCTCCCCGCTCGCCCAGCGCTGGCTCCAGCACACCGGTGAGATCTCCCACACCTACACCGACACCCTCGTCGACTACGCCCTGCACGGACTCGCCCCCCGCTGACGCGCCCGCCCCCGCCCCCCGTGAGCCGGGCGGAGCATCCGGTGGCCGGTGTGCGCCCCCGCGTGCTCCTCGTCCCACCTGCCCCGATCCGGCCCCCCGGCCCCCCGCAGCGCCGGAAGGTGGGACCATGGGGCATGCTGTCCGCACAACAGCGAGGCGAGGGGACGGATGAGCGCGGAGTTCGGTGGCCGGACCGGCCTGCGGGGCACACTCTCCCGGTGGCTGCGGGGGAACGGCCCGCAGGAGGACGCCGGCGACGGCGGCCGTGAGGCCCTGCTGCTCGCCGCCGCCGGAGCGGGCCTGCCGCTCGCACCCGCCGCCCACCCCGCCGCCGGCTACCGGTGCTCCTGCGACCGCGTGGGCTGTCCCACCCCCGCCCGGCACCCGGTGTCCTTCGCCTGGCAGACGCAGTCCACCACCGACCGCACCCAGGTCGAGCGCTGGGCCCGCCACCAGCCGCAGGCCAACTTCATCACCGCCACCGGCATGACCCACGACGTCCTGGACGTGCCCGTGGAGGCCGGCCGCGAGGCCCTGGAGCGGCTGCTGGACTCCGGTGTGGAGGTCGGCCCGGTCGCCGAGAGCGACGACGGCCGGATGTACTTCTTCACCCTCACCCGCGGCACGCCCGAGGACGAGGACGAGTGGTGGCCCTGCGAGCTGGACTGCCACCCCGAGACCATGGACGAGCACCCCGGCCTGCGCTGGCACTGCCGGGGCTCCTACGTCCTCGTGCCGCCCTCCCGGCTCCCCGGTGACGACGGGCGGTCGGTGCACTGGGTCCGGGGCCCGGAGCACCCCCTGCCCGAGCCGCTGACCCTGCTGGAGTCCCTCACGGACGCCTGCGCCAAGTACGCGGGGCAGGACCAGTCGTCCTCCCCGTGGCCCCTGCGCCACTGAGGTCCCGGGCCCGCCGGGGACGGCCCCGCGTCACTCGCCCTTGGCGGAGGTGAGCCCCTCGACCCGGGCCAGCACCGAGACGCGACCGCCGGTGCCCGCCGGGTCCACGGCCACCTGGTTGGCCACGAACTCCATCGTCAGCGTCTGCTTGATCTCGCCCGTGGTCAGCGCCCGCACGTTCGCGTTCGGCGCCGGCACGCTCGCGCCCTGCGCCGCCGTCTGCTTCACGAAGTGGTGCGAGCTGAAGAACACCAGCGCGCCCCCGTCCGCCGTGCGCAGCGCCACCGGCGCGTAGTCGCCGTCGGTCAGCGGCTCGTCGACGTACTGCGTGGCGAGCCCGGGCCGGCTCGCGTTCTTCTGCCGCTGGGCGCGCAGCGCGCTGGTGTGCGTGCCGTCCGCGAAGGAACTCCCGCCGCTGCGGAGGTAGTCGGCGTAGCCCTTGCTGAGGGTGCCGGGCGCGGCGGCGAGCCCGCTCGCGTCGGCCGGGACCGCCTCGGCCCAGCCGTCCGCGTCCTTCTCGAACTCAGGCAGCGCGCCGGGCGCGACGAGCGTGAGGTACGTGGCCTGCCACCGCTCGGAGACGTCGTGGCGCTGGAACACCATCAGCCAGCGGGCCGAACCGCCCTTGTTGGCCTGCGCGTCGGCGACGAACCAGCGCGGCCAGCCGGCCTTCTTCGGGATCGTGTACCGCACGTCCGACAGCGCCAGCGGGGTGTGCTGCGGATTGCCCCCGGGGTGGTTGACGTGCCCGGCCTTCAGGCGGGCCGCGTCGATCACCTTGAGCGGGCCGGCGGTGTACGCGGCGTCGAGGGACGCGTCGTAGGCGGCGTCGGCCTTGTTGTACGCGGCGGTGAACTCCTCGACCGCGCGGGCCGCTTCGCCGCGCGTGCCGGCCGGGACCACCACGCGCTCCCCGTGGACGACCACGCAGCCGCTCGCGGTCAGCGAGACGGCGGTCAGCGAGGCCGCCAGGAGCGCGCCGCGCTCACGCCTGCTGGGTCCTGGACGGCCGGTCCTCGGGCCGCGCTCCCTGGTCATCCGGTGCGTCATCCGGTGTCTTCACCTTCCCCTTCCCGGAGGCGAACCCTACCGGGGCGAGGAACAGGGCGAGCGTCGGGACCAGGTACAGCAGCCACACCGTGACCTGGAGGACCGTGGGGTCGGCCTGGAAGTTGAACACACCCTTGAGCAGCGTGCCGTACCAGCTGTCCGGCGGGATCGCCCCGGTGATGTCGAAGGCCTGGTCGGTCAGCCCGGGCAGCCAGTCGGCCTCCTGCAGGTCGTGGAAGCCGTAGGCGAGGACGCCCGCCGCGACGACGACCAGCATGCCGCCGGTCCAGGTGAAGAACTTCGCCAGGTTGATGCGCAGCGCGCCGCGGTAGAACAGCCAGCCGAGGAGCACCGCGGTGGCCAGGCCCAGCGCCGCGCCGACCAGCGGGCGGGGGGTGCCGTCGCCGGCCGCGTGCACGGACGTCCAGATGAACAGGGCGGTCTCCAGGCCCTCCCGGCCCACCGCGAGGAACGCGGTCGCCACCAGCGCGCCCGTGCCCAGGGCGAGGGCCGCGTCCAGCTTGCCGTGCAGCTCCGCCTTCAGGTGCCGGGCGGTGCGCCGCATCCAGAACACCATCCACGTCACCAGGCCGACGGAGATGATCGACAGGGAGCCGCCGAGCGCCTCCTGCGCCTCGAACGTCAGCTCCTGGGAGCCGAACTCCAGGGCGCAGCCGAAGCCCAGCGCGATCACCACGGCGGTGCCGACGCCGAGCCAGATCGGCTTCAGGGCGTCCCGGCGTCCGGTCTTGACCAGGTAGGCGATGAGGATGCAGACGACGAGGCTGGCCTCCAGGCCCTCGCGCAGTCCGATCAGGTAGTTGGAGAACACGGGCTAGGCCTCCTTGGCGAACAGCGTGCGGCCCCACCAGTCGTCCTCGTCGCGGACGCCGGGCGGCACGGCGAAGACCGCCGAACCCACGTGCTGGATGTACTCGTTGAGGGCGTCGGTGGCGAGGTTGCGCTGGATGCGCACGAACCCCTCGCGCACGTCGCGCTGGTAGGCGAGGAAGAACAGGCCCGCGTCCAGCCGGCCCAGGCCGTCGGTGCCGTCGGTGAAGGAGTATCCGCGGCGCAGGATCGTCGCGCCGCCGTTGGAGTGGGGGTGCGCGAGCCGCACGTGCGCGTCGGGCTTCATCGCCTTCAGGAACGGCTCGTCGCGCTCCTTGGCCTTGCCGACGGGGGCGCCCTCGCCCTTGTCGCGGCCGAAGACGTCCTCCTGCTCCTGCAGCGAGGTGCGGTCCCAGGTCTCGATGTGCATGCGGATCCGGCGGGCCACCAGGTAGCTGCCGCCGGTCATCCAGCGGGGGCCGTCCTTCTCGCCGACCCACACGAACTTGTCGAGCCGGTCGGTCTCGGTGCCCGCGATGTTGCGGGTGCCGTCCTTGAAGCCCATCAGGTTGCGCGGGGTCTGCGCGCCGGGCGTGGTCGAGGAGGTCTTGCCGAAGCCGAGCTGCGACCAGCGGATGACGACCTTGCCCATGCCGATGCGGGCGAGGTTGCGGATGGCGTGCACGGCCACCTGCGGGTCGTCGGCGCAGGCCTGCACGCACAGGTCGCCGTTGCTGCGGTTCGCGTCGAGGGCGTCGCCGGCGAACTTCGGCAGGTCGATCAGCGCGTCCGGCCGCTGCCCGGCCAGGTCGAACTTGGTGAACAGCGACGGGCCGAAGCCGATCGTCAGCGTCAGCCGGGACGGCTTGAGGCCCAGCGCCTCGCCGGTGTCGTCCGGCGGGGCCTCGGCGAGACCGCCGTACGCGCCCTCGCCGACCGCCTTGCCGGCCGTCATCCGGCGGGCGGCCGCGGTCCAGTCCTTCAGAAGCTGGACGAACGCCGCGCGGTCCCCGGTGGTCACGTCGAACGCCGCGAAGTGCAGCCGGTCCTGCACGGGCGTGGAGATGCCCGCCTGGTGGACGCCGTGGAAGGGCACCGCGCCGCCGGCGTCGGCGCCCGCCGGGTCCACGTCGTTGCCGACGCGGGTCATGGCGACGGCGCCGCCGGCCGCGGCGGCACCGAGCGCGAGCCCCGCGCCGCCCCAGCCGATCAGCGAGCGCCGGGTGGGCGACTTGGCCGTCGAGTCGGTGCTGCGGGCGCTGCCGTTGCTGTCGGTGGTGTCGGTGTCCGTCATGTCAGTCGGGTTCCCCGTTACTTGGCGACGGCAGCGGCGAGCTTGGACAGCGGCTCGGCGAGCGCGTTGACCGCGTCCGAGAGCTGCTTGCGGTCGGCCTCGCCGACCTTGTCGTAGGAGACGAAGTCGTACGACGTCTTGTCCGCGCGGTACTTGTCCAGCAGCGTGTCCAGCGCGGCGAACTGCTGGTCCAGTTCGGTGGCCAGGGCCGCGTCGTTCTTGCGGGCGACCGGCTCGAGCAGGTCGTACGCCTTCTGCGCGCCCTCGACGTTGGCCTTGAAGTCGACCAGGTCGGTGTGCGAGAAGGTCTCCTCCTCACCGGTGACCTTGCCGGTGGCGACCTCGTCCAGCAGCTCCTTGGCGCCGTTGGCCATGGAGGTGGGCGTGATCTCGGCGGTGCCGACCCGCTTCTGCCAGTCCGTCAGGTCGGTGACGAGCTGGTCGGCGAGGACCTTGTCGGCGGCGCTGACGGTGCCGTTCTTCCAGAGCGCCTTCTCCAGCGTGTGCCAGCCGGTCCACTTCTGCCCGGCCTCCAGGTCGGCCTCGCGCAGGTCGACCTTGGGGTCGATGTCGCCGAAGGACTCCGCGACCGGCTCGGTGCGCTCCCAGCCGATGCGCGAGGGCGCGTACGCCTTCTTCGCGGCGGCGACGTCCCCGGCCTTCACGGCCGTCACGAACGCCTGCACCTTCGGCAGCGTCTCGTCGGCCTGCTGCTGCGCGTACTGGCGGTAGGCGGCCACGGCCCGGTCCAGGCGCGGGTCGCGCTGGGCGGTGCTGCCGCCGGTGACCTTGAGGGTCTGGCGGATGCCCTTGCCCTTCATGCCGGGCTTGCAGGCGATCTGGTACTCGCCGGCCTTCACCTCGGCGGTGACCCGCTGCTTGGTGCCCGGGCCGATGTTCTCCCGCTCGGTGACGACGCGGTCGTCGGGGAAGAGGACGTAGACCTCGGTGACCTTGGAGCCCTTGTTCTCGATGGAGAGTTCGACGTGGCCGGCGGAGATCTCCTTGACGGAGGTGTCGCACTTGTCGTCGGTCGCCGTGACGGAGATCACGCGGTCGCCGTCGGCGGCGTCGCTCTTCTCGGTGCAGCCGGTGACGGCGGTCAGGGCCGCCGCCACGGAGACGGCGGTGACGACGGACACTCTGGCGGCTCGCATGCGGGCTCCCGGCCTGGCAGGTTCGGATTGGTGAGGCTCGCCTAAGTTATCTGAGGCTTACCTGTGCCGTACCCCCATGGGCCGTGATTCCTCTCTCATAGACGCTGTAAAGGCACGAGCCGATCACGGCAGGCCAAATCGCACCCCATGCGATGGTCAAGGGAGATTCAAGGAATCTATGGGTGCTTCAATGCGCGGGTGACTGACTACGACGTGCCCGCCTACGACGTGCTCCGCGTCTTCTGCGCGCCGAACGGCGGCTACGGCAACGAACTGGGCGTGGTCCGCGAGGGCTCGGCGCTGCCGGGGCAGGCGGAACGCCAGGCGCTCGCCGGGAAGCTCGGGTTCAGCGAGACGGTGTTCGTGGACGACCCCGAGCGCGGGATCGTCGACATCTACACGCCCACCCTGCGCCTGCCCTTCGCCGGCCACCCCTGCGTCGGCGCGGCCTGGCTGCTCGACGTGCCGGAACTCATCACCCCGGCCGGGGTGGTGGGCGCCCGGCAGGACGGCGAGTTCTGCTGGATCGAGGCGCGCGCCGAATGGGCCCCGCCGCGCACCCTGCGCCGGTACGCCACCGCCGCCGAGGTCGACGACCTCGCCGTCCCGCCGCCCGGCGAGTGGATCTACGCCTGGGCCTGGGAGGACGAGCCGGCGGGCCGGGTCCGGGCCCGCGCGTTCCCCGGCCGCGGCGACGGCATCGAGGAGGACGAGGCCACGGGCGCGGCGGCGCTGCTGCTCACCGACCGGCTGGGCCGCGCCCTGAACATCACCCAGGGCGCCGGATCGCAGATCCTGACGGCCCCCCAGCCGGGCGGCTGGGTGGAGATCGGCGGACGGGTGTACCTGGAGCGCTGAGCGTCGCGCGTTCGGGTGGAACAGCGTGTGGGGGTGGCCGCCGCCGGGGAACCGATGGCCCTGACCAGTCACCCCTCCCGAACAGAGGAGACCCATGCGCATTCGTTCGGCTCTCGCCGCCGTCGTCCTGACCGCCGCCCTGACCGCCGTGAGCGCGGCGACGGCCTCCGCCGCCGACCACGAGCAGCGCGGCGGCTCCGAGGACGGCAGGACCTGCAGCACGTACCTCTACTACATCGACACCGTCACGGCCGACCTCGGCGGTGCCGGCACGAACTGCGGCGACCTCTTCTTCGCCTGAGCCGCACCGGTGCCCCGGACCGCGCCCCGCTGCCGTGGGCGCGGTCCGGGGCACCCGCACGTCGTCACCCCGGCAGGGCGCACTCCTCGCCCAGTTCCCGCAGGACCGCCGTGTTCAGCGCGAACGCCCGCCGGCACTCGGCCACCATCCGCTGCCGCTCGGCCCGTCGGCGCCCACCTCGTCCGGCAGCCGCCGGTAGTCCGCTTGAACGCGGCGCTCAGTGACGCGCGCCAGCCGGGACCCCGCAGTGCGCCAGGTCCCGCTCCAGCGCCGGGAGCCGGAACAGCTCCGGGCGCACGAAGGACCCGGCCACCGGGTCGGACACCAGGCGCCCGGCCGGCGCCTCCAGCGCCTCGTGGACGAACCACAACTGCTCGGTGCAGCGGGCGTACGCGCCCACGTCGAGGCGCCCGCCCAGCAGGTGGGCCAGGAACGCCGAGGCTTCCGCCTCCGCGTGCTGGTGCCGGGTGGCGGTGCGCAGGAGCGCGGCGAGGGAGTCCATCGGGGCGTCCTCCGGTGCGGGCCCGGCGCTACGGCAGCGTCAGGATGTCCGCGCCCGTCTCCGTGACCACCAGGGTGTGCTCGAACTGGGCCGTGCGCCTGCGGTCCTTGGTGACGACCGTCCAGCCGTCGTCCCACATCTCGTACTCGTGGGTGCCGAGCGTCAGCATCGGCTCGATCGTGAACGTCATCCCCGGCTGCATCACCGTCGTCGCGTGCGGGCTGTCGTAGTGCGGGATGATCAGGCCCGAGTGGAACGACGAGTTGATGCCGTGCCCGGTGAAGTCCCGCACCACGCCGTAGCCGAAGCGCTTGGCGTACGACTCGATGACGCGGCCGATGACGTTGATCTGCCGGCCCGGCCGGACCGCCTTGATCGCGCGGTTCAGCGACTCCCGGGTGCGCTCCACGAGCAGCCGTGACTCCTCGTCGACGTCACCGACCAGGTAGGTGGCGTTGTTGTCGCCGTGCACCCCGCCGATGTACGCGGTGACGTCCAGGTTGACGATGTCGCCGTCGCGCAGCACCGTCGAGTCCGGGATGCCGTGGCAGATGACCTCGTTGACGCTGGTGCACAGCGACTTGGGGAAGCCGCGGTAGCCGAGCGTGGACGGGTAGGCGCCGTGGTCGCACAGGTACTCGTGCGCCACCCGGTCCAGTTCGTCGGTGGTGACGCCGGGCGCGATGATCCTCGCGGCCTCGGCCATCGCCCGCGCGGCGATCCGCCCGGCGGTGCGCATCGCCTCCACGATCTCGGGAGTCTGCACCTCAGGGCCCGTGTACGGCGTCGGCGCGGGCTTGCCGACGTACTCGGGGCGGCGGATGTTTCCGGGCACGGTACGGGTGGGGGACAGCTCCCCTGGGACGAGCAGCGACTGGCCAGACATGGAGCGAGTCTAACGAGCGGGCATCGGGGAACATGTCGGAGGCGAGAGGAGCTGGTCATGGCCCTGTTCAAGAAGCGCACGGTCGGCAAGCCGGGCGAGTGGTACTACTGCCTGGAGCACCACAAGGTGGAGGAGGGGCCCGACTGCCCCGCCAAGGACCGCTTCGGTCCGTACACCTCCCGGCAGGAGGCGGAGCACGCGATGCAGACGGCCCGCGAACGCAACCTCGAGTGGGAGAACGACCCGCGCTGGCACGACGCCACCGCGGGCGGCACGAAGGACGACGACTAGGGCGAACCCTGGGCGTCCCCGGCGGCGTGTGCCGCCGGGGCGCGTCCCTCCCGCATGCGGCGGGCGTGCTCGTTGGTGCGCTCGTCGTAGGACATCAGCGCCGGCAGGCACAGCGCGAGCAGGCCCACCGCCCCCGCGCACAGCACCCCGCCCGACCACACGGACGCGCGCACGCCCCACCGCGCGGCGAACGCGCCGCTGCGGACCTGGCCGAGGGTCGGCCCCACCGAGTACGACAGCAGCTCGATGCCGGCCAGCCGCCCGCGCAGCTCGTCCGGGATGGTCTGGTTCCACATGGCGCCCCGGAAGACGCCGCTGACCATGTCGCAGCCGCCGGCGACGGTCAGGCACAGCAGCACCAGCCAGACGTCGTGCACGAGTCCCGCACCGGCGACGGCCAGCCCCCACAGCGCGGCGGACAGCACCACCATCCGGCCGTGCCGGTGGACGCGTGAGACCCAGCCGCTGGTCAGGCTCACCACCAGCGCCCCGGCGGGCACCGCCGCGTACATCAGGCCGAGCGACCACTCGGCGTCCAGCTCGTCCGCCAGGAACGGCAGCACGGCCAGCGGCATGGCCAGGAACATCGCGGCGAGGTCCACGGCGTAGGTGCCGAGCAGCTCCTTGCGGCTCCAGGCGTACCGGGCGCCCTCGGCGATGGCCCGCAGGGAGGGCCTGCCCGCCGCGTGCGAGGCGGGCGAGGGCGCGATGCGCACGACCAGGACCACGGACACCACGAAGGTCAGCAGGTCCGCGCCGTAGGCCCAGCCGAGGCCGGCGTAGGCCACGACGACCCCGGCGACGGCCGGTCCGGCGACCCCGCCGACCGTCCAGCGCAGGGAGTTCAGCGCGGCCGCGGCCGGCAGGTGGTCGTGGGCGACGATCCGCGGCCACAGGGAGTCCAGCGCGGGCCGCTGCACCGAGACCAGCGCGGAGGACAGGGCGGCGACCACGTACAGCGGCCACACGGCGGGCTCCGGCAGCAGCGCGTTGAGCAGCAGCCCGGCCGACAGCAGCCCCTGGCCCGCCTCGGTCCGCACGATCAGCTTGCGCTTGTCCAGCGCGTCGGCGAGGGCACCGCCGTACAGCCCGAACACCAGCAGCGGCACCAGCTCGACGGCGCCGATCGCCCCGACGGCCGCGGCGGACCCGGTCAGCTCCTTGATCTGCACGGGCAGCGCGACGAACGTCAGGAAGCTGCCGAACCCCGACACCAGCCCCGACACCCACAGCCGCCGGAAGTCCCGCGAGGCCCGCCAGGGAGCCAGGTCCGGCAGCACGGACCGCAGGCCCTTTGCAGGGGCGGCAGGGGCGGCGGGGGCGCCGGGCGGCTCGGGAGCGGCGGGGGGCGGGGATACGGGTGCTGCGTCGGTCACGAGATGCCATGGTCCGGCCCGCCGTGACCTCCGGCAAACGTTTTTCCCGGCCGGCGCGCCCGTCGACCCCCTCCAGGCGCGGCCGGTCGTCTCACCAGGGCGAGGGCGGGGGCTCCGTCAGGGACTCCGCCAGGCGGGACAGGGCGTCGCGGAAGCGGCGGCGGCCCCGCGGGCGCGGGACGGCGTTCTCCCCGGCCGCCGCGCTCACCAGGTGCTGCACGGTGTCCAGGTCCAGCTCCGCGCCCTCGGGAACGGGCAGCACCTCGTGGGCCAGCGCGGGCAGCTCCCCGTCCCCGGCCCCGAGCGCCAGCACCGTCACCCCGCCCCGCCGGGCCCCGGCCACCCGCTCGAGCAGCGCCGCGTCCTCCCGCTCCGCCACCACCAGCAGCGTCTCGCCCCGCCGGGCCGCCTCGATCCGCCCCAGGCCGACCGCCAGGTGCGCCGGGTCCGAAGGGCGCGCGTCGTGCCGCACCAGCGTCGGCGCCAGCTCCGGCGTGCCCGACCAGGCCGCCTCGTCCACCAGGTGCGCCGCCAGGTGCCACGGCTCGTACGCGGCCGTCCCCACCAGCAGCAGCCCGCCCCCGTGCGCCACCACCGAGCCGCGCAGCGCCCCGGCGAACCTCCGCGTCGCCCCCAGCCACTCGGTCCCGGCGAGCACTTCGCGCAGCAGCGCGACCCGTACGGCGTCCATGACCCCGCATCCTGGCCCGGCGGCGGGGCCCGCGCGGGGCGTTCGCGGCGGATTCCCCCGACCGGGCGACCAGGACCCGGCCCCACGTACAGTCGGCCCATGACCTCTTCCGACAGTGCACAGGCTGCCCCCCAGAAGGCCCCCGCCAAGGACCCGTGGGACCTGCCCGACGTCTCCGGCCTCGTCGTCGGCGTGCTCGGCGGCACCGGGCCGCAGGGCAAGGGCCTCGCGTACCGCCTCGCCAAGGCCGGCCAGAAGGTGATCATCGGCTCGCGCGCCGCCGACCGCGCGCGGACCGCCGCCGAGGAGCTCGGTCACGGCGTCGAGGGCGCCGACAACGCCGAGTGCGCCCGGCGCAGCGACGTCGTGATCGTCGCCGTGCCGTGGGAGGGCCACGGCGACACCCTCGCGTCCCTGCGCGAGGACCTCGCGGGCAAGCTCGTCGTGGACTGCGTCAACCCGCTCGGCTTCGACAAGAAGGGCGCCTACGCCCTCCGGCCCGAGGAGGGCAGCGCCGCCGAGCAGGCCGCCGCCCTGCTGCCGGACTCCCGCGTCACGGCCGCCTTCCACCACCTGTCCGCGGTGCTGCTGCAGGACCCGTCGATCGAGGAGATCGACACCGACGTGATGGTGCTCGGCGAGGAGCGCGCCGACGTGGAGACCGTGCAGGCGCTGGCCGGGCGCATCCCCGGCATGCGCGGCGTCTTCGCCGGCCGGCTGCGCAACGCCCACCAGGTGGAGTCCCTGGTCGCCAACCTGATCTCCGTCAACCGCCGCTACAAGGCGCACGCCGGGCTGCGCGTCACCGACGTGTGAGCCGTGCGGGGCGATGGGGGACACTGGTCGGCGAAGCAGTGTCCCCCACAAGGAGCCAGCCCCATGCCCCGCCTCGCCCTCTACGCCCTCGTGGTCTGCGTCCTCGCCGTCGCCGCCGCGGTCGTCTCCTTCGTCCAGGGCAACTGGCTGGGCATCGTGTGGGTGCTGCTGGCGGGCCTGTCGTCCAACATGACCTGGTACTACCTCAAGCGCGACAAGGTCAGGAAGTCCGTCGCGGGCTGAGGCGCCGGGCCGGGGGACCGGCCCGGGCCGGCGGTCAGGAGACCGCGGCGCAGAAGTCGCTGGTGCCCTGCCAGAAGCGGTACAGGTCCTCGCCGCAGTACCGCTCGACGTCCCCGACGCCCAGGGCGTCCAGCACCGCGTAGATCGCGTCGAAGAACACGCCGTTGACCGACGGCACCATCAGCAGCGCGAACACGAACAGCAGCCCGAACGGCGCGAACGGCTCCACCTGCCGCCGCACCCCGTACGACAGCCACGGCTCGATCACGCCGTAGCCGTCCAGGCCCGGCACCGGCAGGAAGTTCAGGATCGCGGCCGTCACCTGGAGCAGCGCGAGGAAGGCGAGGGCGAAACGGAAGTCGGCCGGCACCCCGTCCAGCGCGTCCAGCCAGAACGGGGCCGTGCACACCAGCGCGAACACCACGTTCGTCAGGGGGCCGGCCGCCGAGATCAAAC
Source organism: Streptomyces galbus (assembly GCF_005280195.1). Taxonomy (GTDB): domain Bacteria; phylum Actinomycetota; class Actinomycetes; order Streptomycetales; family Streptomycetaceae; genus Streptomyces; species Streptomyces galbus. Next base: position 85,273 of record NZ_SZPR01000011.1, read on the forward strand.
TGTGCTTCCAGCGCCCCTGGATCCGCCCGCGCTCGATGAACACCGCGCCGCCGGGCAGGCCGATCCCGCCCATGATCACGAAGATCACCGGCAGCACGATGCTCAGCACCGCGTGCGTGTACTTCAGCGGATTGAGCGTCAGGTAGCCCTTGGCGCCCACGGTGATGTCCCCGCCGTGCAGCGCGGTGCGCGCGTGCGCGTACTCGTGCAGGCACAGCGAGACGATCCAGGCCGCCGTCACGAACAGGAACACGGCGACGCCGGGCTGCGCGGCGAACCCGGTCCAGGTCGCCCAGCCCGTGACGGCGGTGACGGCCGCGATCCCGAGGAAGACGGGACTGATCCGCCGGTCGCTGCGACGGGTGGTGACGGTGGTCATGGAAGCGGGCTCCTGGTGAGACGGGTCCGTACGGGTCTTCGGCCTGCCCGACCGTACCGGGCGCACACGGAAAACGTCTCGCGGTGGGCCGCCGGTTCCCGCAGGGTGATCCACGGCCCGGGCAGCGGCACCCCCCCCCGCTCCCCGTGACCCGTCCCCCTACCACCGCAGAGACCGGAGAGAATGAACCCCGTGCGCTACCGCATCCTCGGCACCGCCCAGGCAACCCGCCCCGACGGCACCCCCGTCGCGGTCGGCGGGACACGGTTGCGTGCCCTGCTGACCGTGCTCGCGCTGCGGGCCGGCCGGGCCGTGCCCGCGGGCCTGCTGGTCGAGGAGGTGTGGGCCGGTGACCCGCCCGCCGACGCCCCGGGCGCCCTCCAGGCGCTGGTCGGCCGGCTGCGCCGGGCCCTCGGTGCCGGGGCGGTCGCCTCCGTCGACGGCGGCTACCGGCTCACCGCCGCCCCCGACGACGTCGACCTGCACCGCTTCGAGCGGCTGACCGCCGACGGCCTGGGCGCCCTGGCCGACGGCGACCCCGCCAAGGCCGCCGCCCTCCTCGACGACGCCCTCGCCCTGTGGCAGGGCCCGGTCCTCGCCGACCTGCCCGACCGCACCGCCGAGGCCGCCCGTCTCGGCGTCCGCCGGCTGGACGTCCTGCGCGCCCGCCACACCGCCGCGCTGGCCCTCGGACAGGCCGAGCAGGCCCTGCCCGAGCTGACCGCGCTGTGCGACGCCCACCCGCTGGACGAGCCCCTGCAGGGCCTGCGCCTGCGCGCCCTGCGCGACGCGGGCCGCACCGCCGAGGCGCTGGCCGCCTACGCGGACGTACGCCGGCTGCTCGCCGACCGCCTGGGCTCGGACCCGGGGCCGGAACTGCGCGCCCTGCACGCCGAGCTGCTCGACCCGCAGGACCGTTCCGCCGCCGCGCCGCCGCCCGGCGGACCGGGGCCCGCCGCACCGCCCGCCTCCGCAGGTCCGCGCGCGGGGTCTTCCCGGCCCGCGGCCCCCCAGGCGCCGGCCGCGCCGTCCGAGGGCGCCGCGCCGGCCCCCGCCGTCGGCAACCTGCGGGCGCGGCTGACCTCGTTCGTCGGCCGGGAGAGCGACATCGACGCCATCCGGGACGACCTCACCGGCGCCCGGCTCGTCACGCTGCTCGGACCCGGCGGGGCGGGCAAGACCCGGCTGTCGCAGGAGGCCGCCGAGCGGGTCAGGGACGCGGCGCCGGACGGGGTCTGGCTGGCCGAACTGGCCCCGGTGGACCTGCCCGAGGCCGTGCCGCAGGCCGTGCTGACCGCCGTGGGTGCCCGCGAGACCGTGCTGTACGGCGCCGGCGCCGAGGAGATGCGGGCCGTCGCCGATCGCCACGACGACCCCCTCGACCGGCTGGTCGAGCACTGCGGCCGGCGCCGGATGCTGATCATCCTCGACAACTGCGAGCACGTCGTCGGGGCCGCCGCCCGGCTCGCCGAGGAACTCCTCGCCCGCTGTCCCCGGTTGACGCTGCTCGCCACCAGCCGCGAACCCCTCGGCGTGCCCGGGGAGGTGCTGCGCCCCGTGGAGCCGCTGCCCGAGCCGGTCGCGCTGCGGCTGCTCGCCGAACGCGGGGCCGCCGCCCGCCCCGGCTTCCGCACCGCCGACGACCCCGAGGCCTGCGCGGAGATCTGCCGGCGCCTCGACGGCCTGCCCCTGGCCATCGAACTGGCCGCCGCCCGGCTGCGGATGATGACGCCCCGCCAGCTCGCCGACCGCCTCGACGACCGCTTCCGCCTGCTCACCTCCGGCAGCCGCACCGTGCTGCCCCGCCAGCAGACCCTGCGCGCGGTCGTCGACTGGTCCTGGGACCTGCTCGACGCGGGCGAGCGCGAGGTGCTGGGCCGGCTGTCGGTCTTCGCGGGCGGCTGCGACCTGGCCGCCGCCGAGGCGGTGTGCGGCCCGCACGCGCTGGAGACACTGGGCTCGCTGGTCGACAAGTCCCTCGTCGTGGCGGGCCCCTCGGCCGACGGCGAGATGCGCTACCGGCTCCTGGAGACCGTCGCCGAGTACGCCGGCGAACGCCTCGACGAGACCGGTGGGCGCGCCGCCGCCGAGCGTGCCCACCTCACGTACTACCGCGAACTCGCCCGCACCACCGAGCCGTTGCTGCGCGGCGCGCAACAGCGCACCGCCATCGCCCGGTTCGAGCTGGAGTACGACAACCTGCGCACCGCGCTGCGCCGCGCCGTCGCCGACCGCGACGAACAGGAGGCGCTGTACCTCACGCTGTCGCTGACCGGGTACTGGGGGATGCGCGACCTGCGCCTGGAGACGCGCATCTGGTGCCGCGAGACGATGGCGCTGGGCCCCGACCCGTTCACCGAGCCGGTCCGCCGGGCCGCCCCGGTGTGGCGCCGGGTCACCGACGACCCGCCCCCGCTGTCCGGCGAGGAGTTGCTGGAGGCGCGGCGCGGTGTCCACCTCGCCCACCTGGCCTGCATGGACACCGAACTGGACGCCTGGCAGAACCCGCGGGCGCAGGCCAAGCTGCGCGCGATCGCCGGCGCCTACGGGCCCGGCCTGCCGCAGACCTGCCGGCTGCCGGGCGCGCTGTGGTTCTACGCGGTGATGCTGACCGGTGACATGGAGCGGCTGCGCGAGCTGATCGACGCCAACGTCCGCACCTGCCGGGAGACTCCCGGCTTCGAGTGGGAGCTGGCCTTCTGCCTGCAGTGGCGGGGCAACATCCTCGCCAACCGCACCGACTGGGCCGGCGACGCCGCCCAGGACGCCGAGGAGGCGCTGGGGATCTTCCGCCGCCTCGGCGACACCTGGGGCACCGCGGAGGCGCTGTCCGTGCGCGCCGAGGCGTACGAGCGCGGCGGCGCCTACCGGGAGGCCGCGGCGGCCTTCGAGGAGGCCAGGGAGCAGGCCGAGGTGCTCGGTGCCCGCGCCCAGGTGGCGGTGCTCTCCGCGCGGCTGGGCAGCGTCCTGCTGGAGGCGGGGGAGGACGAGCGCGGCGAGCGCCTGCTGCGCGAGGTGATCGACCGGGGGGACGGCGCCGCCAACGAGGCGATGCCGGCGGCCCGGCTCTTCCTCGCCGGCCGGCTCGGCGTGACCGGCCGCATCGCCGAGGCCCGCGAACAACTGCGCCTGCTGCGCGAGGAGTTCGCCATCGCCCACTTCGCGGTGTTCGACGCGTTCATCCTGGGGGCGCAGGCGTGGCTGGACGCGCTGGACGGCTGCCACGAGCAGGCCCTGACGACGGTCCGGCGGGCCCTGGAACAGGCCGGCGACCCGCTCGCGCAGGTGATCGCCCCGCACATGCGCTGCGTGTACCTGACCGTCGCGGCCGTCGCCCTGGCCGGCCTGGACGGGGGCGCCCGCGCGCACGACGGCGTCCGGCTGCTCGCCGTCGCGGACGCGCTGCTGCCGTCCGGGCACATCCGCTCCAGCATGGAGCGCGCCAGCCACGAACTGGCCGTGCAGCGGCTGCGGGACGCACTGGGGGAGACGACGTACGCCCGCGCCTACGCCGAGGGCGGCGGCCTCTCCTTCGAGGAGGCCGCCGCCCTGCTGTGACGTCCACGGGCCGGACCCGGGGTCCGTGCACCGGGTCAGTTCTTCGTGCGGAACTTGTGGATGGCCACCGGCGCCATCACCGCGGTGAGCCCCACCGACCAGGCCAGCGTCACCCACAGGTCGTGCGCGACGGGGCCGCCGAGCATCAGGCCGCGCGCGGTGTCGGCGAGCGCGGACAGCGGGTTGTAGTCGGTGAAGTTCTGCAGCCAGCCCGGCATCGAGGCGGTCGGCGCGAAGATCGAGGAGCCGAACTGCAGCGGCATCAGCACCAGGAAGCCCATCGCCTGCACCGACTGGGCGCTCTTCATCACCACGCCCAGGGTGAGGAACACCCACATCAGCGCCGAGCCGAACACCGCGGACAGCCCGATGGACGCGAGCATCCCGGTCCAGTGGGTGATGTCGAAGCCGACCAGCACCGCCACGATCATCAGCACCACGGTGGCGAACAGCATCCGCAGCAGCTCGACGGCGATCTTGGCGACGAGCACCGAGCCGCGTCCGATGGGCAGCGAGCGGAACCGGTCCATGACACCGGAGTTGAAGTCGGTGTTGAAGCCGGTGCCCACGCCCTGGGCCATGTTCATCCCCATCATGGCCATCAGGCCGGGCACCACGTACTGCACGTACTGGTCCTGCCCGCCGCCCATCGACGCCCCGATGGAGCCGCCGAAGACGTACACGAACAGCAGGGTGAAGATCACCGGGAAGAGGATGGCGTCGAACATCGACTCCGGGTCCTGGCGGATCCACAGCAGGTTGCGGCGGATCAGCGCCCCGGTGTGGCGCAGGTGGGCGCGCAGCGGGATGGGGGCGTCCCCGGCGGCCGTGGGGGTCAGGGTGGCGGCGCTCATACGGCGACCTCCTCGCGGTCGTCGGCGGGACGGGCGTCCTGCGGGGCACTGGCGCGGTGGCCGGTGAGGGACAGGAACACCTCGTCGAGGCTGGGCAGTTCGGTGACGACGGAGGACAGCGTGATGCCGCGCGCGGTGACCGCGCCGATGACGGCGGTGAGCTGTTCGTCGCTGAGGACGGGCACGAGCACGGAGCCGCGCTCGGCGTCCACGGTGGTGGTGGCCAGGCCGGTGATGCCGAGCTCGTCGAGCGCGCGGGCCAGCGGCCGCAGGTGCGCGGGGTCGGCGGGCCGCACCCGCAGGGTCCGGCCGCCCACGCGGGCCTTCAGCTCCTCGATCCCGCCGCCCGCGATGACCTTGCCGCGGTCGACGACGGTCAGCTCGGAGGCGAGCTGCTCGGCCTCCTCCATGTACTGGGTGGTCAGCAGCACGGTGACGCCGTCGCCGACCATCGCCTTGACCTCGTCCCACACCTCGTTGCGGGTGCGGGGGTCCAGGCCGGTGGTGGGCTCGTCCAGGTAGAGCACGGCGGGCCGGCCGATCATGGAGGCGGCCAGGTCCAGGCGCCGCCGCATGCCGCCGGAGTACGTCCCGACCGGCCGGCGCGCGGCCTCGGTCAGCGAGAACCGCTCCAGCAGCTCGTCGGCCCGGGCCCGGGTGTCCTTGCGGGACAGGTCGAGCAGCCGGCCGATGAGGTACAGGTTCTCCCAGCCGGACAGCTTCTCGTCGACGGAGGCGTACTGCCCGGTGAGGCCGATGACCCGGCGCAGCTGCCGGGGCTGCCGTACGACGTCGTAGCCGGCGACGGTGGCACGGCCGGCGTCGGGGGCCAGCAGGGTGGACAGGATGCGCACGAGGGTGGTCTTGCCGGCGCCGTTGGGTCCGAGCACGCCCATCACGGTGCCCTCGCGCACGTCCAGGTCGACGCCGTCGAGGGCCTTGGTGTCGCCGTAGTGCTTCACCAGCCCCCGCACGGTCACGGCGCTTCCTGCGCCGGCGGGTTCGTTGTCGATTCGCGTCATGACCGCAACGGTGCCAGCGGCGACCGACATCCCACCGACAGGACGCCGACAGCCGGGCCCGCCCGCCGACAGGACGCCGACAGCCGCCCTCCGCGCTACTCGGCCGGCGCCAGCTCCTCGTGCGGGACGTGGGCCGCCACCAGCCGGCCGCGGCCCGGGGTGCGGCCGCGGTCCACCGCGTAGGCCGCGGCGGCGACGGCCAGGCCGAGGACCGCGAGGGCGGCGCCCGCGACCGCCGGGGACGTCACGCCGAAGCCGGCCGCGAGGGCGAGGCCGCCGATCCAGGCGCCGCCGGCGTTGGCGAGGTTGAAGGCCGCCTGGTTGGCGGAGGAGGCCAGCGAGGGCGCCGCGGACGCCTTCTCCATGACCATGAGCTGCAGCGGCGAGCCGGTGACGAACGCGGCCACGCCCAGCAGCACCACCGCGAGGGCCGCGCTCCAGGGCGCCGACATCAGCAGCGGGAACAGCGCCAGCACCGCCGCCAGGGCCGTGAGGCCGCCGAACAGCGTGCCGCGCAGGGACACGTCCGCGAGCCGCCCGCCGAGCAGGTTGCCGATGGTCGCGCCGACCCCGAACAGCGCCAGCAGCAGCGTCACGCTCCCGTCGGCGTACCCGGCGGCGTCGGTCAGCATCGGCGTGATGTAGCTGTACGCCGAGAACAGCGCGCCGAACCCGGCGACGGTCGTGCCCAGCGCCAGCCACACCGGCAGCGAGCGCAGGGCGGCCAGCTCACCGCGCAGGCCGGTGACCGGGGCGGGCGCGTGGTCGTGGGGGATGAGCGCGGCGAGCGCCGCGATGGCGGCCAGGCCGATCGCGCTCACGCCGAGGAACGTCGCCCGCCAGCCGAGGTGCTGGCCCATGAGCGTGGCCACCGGCACGCCCGCGATGTTGGCGACGGTGAGCCCGAGGAACATCAGCGACACCGACCGCGCCTTGCGCTCCGGCGCGACCATCGTGGTCGCCACGACCGCGCCGACGCCGAAGAAGGCGCCGTGCGGCAGCCCGCTGAGGAAGCGGGCGGCGAGCAGGGAGTCGTAGCCGGGCGCGACGGCGGACAGCGCGTTGCCGGCCACGAACAGGACCATCAGGGAGATCAGCACGGTCCGGCGGGAGGTGCGCGCGGTCAGCGCCGCGAGCAGCGGGGCGCCGACGACGACGCCGAGCGCGTACGCGGAGACCAGGTGCCCGGCGGTGGGCAGGGAGACGTGCAGATCGGCCGCGACGTCGGGCAGCAGGCCCATCATCACGAATTCGGTGGTGCCGATGCCGAAGGCACCCACGGCGAGGGCGAGCAGGGCCAGGGGCATGACGGGGTGGACCTTTCAGGAGAGCGAGCGGACGGCCATCGTATGTTCAATGGCGGAACAAACTCTCCCCGGCCGAGTATTCCGGCTGGTGAAGTCCCGGTTACGCAGCGGCTCTCACGAGCCGGATGTGGTCACCTTCACACGCGCCGCCACCGGCAGGTGGTCGCTTCCCGTGCGCGGCAGCGTCCACGACGCCTCCGGCTCCACCCCGCTCACCATGATCTGGTCGATGCGCGCCATCGGGAACGACGCCGGCCAGCTGAACCCGAACCCGCTGCCGGCCGCGCCCTGCGTCGAACGCATCTGCGAGGTCACCGCGTTGAGGGCGCGGTCGTTCATGGTGCCGTTCAGGTCGCCCAGCAGGATCTTGCGGGGCAGCGCCTCGTCCGCGATCGCCTCGCCCAGCGCGTCCGCGCTCTTGTCGCGCTGCCGGGCCGTGAACCCGGCCTCCATCTTCACGCGCACCGACGGCAGATGGGCCACGAACACCGCCACCGGCCCCTCCGGCGTCGCCACGGTCGCCCGCATCGCGCGCGTCCAGCCGAGCTTGATGTCGACCGCCTTGACGCCGCTGAGCGGGTACTTGCTCCACAGCCCGACCGTGCCGACCACCTGGTGGTGCGGGTACGTCGGGGCGAGCGCCTTCTCGTACGTGGGCACCGCGGACGCCTTCAGCTCCTCCAGGGCCAGCACGTCCGCGCCGGACGCGGCCACGTCCCGCGCGGTGCGGGCGGGGTCGGGGTTGTCGGCGTTGACGTTGTGCGTGGCCACCATCAGCTCGCCGCCGGAGCCGGTCTTGTCGGTCAGCAGTCCGCCGAAGAGGTTCAGCCACACCACCGCGGGCAGCACCACCGCGATCAGCGCGGTGGCCGACCTGCGCACCAGCGCGCCCACCAGCAGCACCGGCACGGCCAGGCCCAGCCAGGGCAGGAACGTCTCGGTGAGGCTGCCGAGGTTGCCGTAGCGGTTCGGGATGCGCGCGTGCGCCACCATGACCAGGGACAGCGCGAGCGCCAGCGCCGTGAGCACCAGGCCGCGCCGCCAGATCCGCCGGTCGCCGCGCCAGCCGTCGAGGAAGCGGCGCACGCGTTGTCCGAGCAGGCGCCGGAGCCGGGTTCCCCGACGCTCGGGACCCGAGCCGCCGTTGTCCGTCTCCGTCAAGTACGCCTGCTGCGCCATACCGTCGCCTCACTGCCTGCCGTGCACACCGTACGTCCCCCCGGGGTACGACCCTAGGGGATGATCGGCTCTGTCCCTGCCGTCCGGGACGGCCGTACGGGCACGAGGACGAACAGGCCGGTGTCAGGGGTTCCGGATGGGGCGGAGGACAAACCGTCTGTGACGGAATCCGCACATTACGGCCGGGGCGCGGGCGAACTGACGGGCCGTAGGCCGTCGAGCACCAGATCGACCACCCGGGCCGCGAGGTCCTCGGAGAGGTCGGCCTCGGGGCGCAGCACCACCCGCATCAGCATGGGACCCACGACGACGTCGTGCAGCAGTTCGAGGTCCAGGTCGGCGCGCAGTTCGCCGTTCTCCTGGCCCCGGCGCAGCACCTCGACGGCCTTCTGGCGGCGGGGCGCGATGACGAGCTTGTCGTAGGCCGCCCAGATCCGGGGGCTGGACTTCATCTGGGCGTGCACGGTGCGCAGCAGGGCGGAGGACTGGTTGGCGACCCCGCGGCGGCGGAACGAGTCGAGCAGCACGACCAGGTCGTCGCGCAGGCACGTGCCGGGCAGCTCGGGCTCCTCGGGCTCGTAGGCCCGCAGGACGTCGACGAACAGCTCCTCCTTGCCGCTCCAGCGCCGGTAGATCGCGGCCTTGCCGACGCCGGCGGTGCGGGCGATGCGCTCGATGGACACCTCGGCGAGCGGGACGCCCTCCTCCAGGAGTCGCATGGTCCCCTCGATGATGGCGCGTTCCACGGCCTCACTGCGGGGACGGCCCCTGGCCCCTGCCGTCACGTTCACTCCCGTCCCTTCCTCGTCGCGCACGCGCGCCCATTGTCACCCGGCGGGCGCGGGCGGCGGCAGGACGGGCCCCCGCCGCCCGCCCCGCCGCCGCACCTGCGCCGTCCTACGACTCGGCCCGCGCCAGCTCCGGCTCCGCGCCCTCCTTCTCGGCCGGGGGCCTGCCCGGCAGGAACGCCGCCACGACCACCGCACCGATCAGCGCCACGCCCGCGCCCCAGAACGCCGTGACGTGCATCGCGTGCAGGAACGCGTCGTTGGCCGGGCCGACCAGCCCCTCGCCCCGGGCACCGAGCTTCGCGGCGACGCCCAGCGTGGCCTCGATGGACTCGCCCGCCGCGTCCCGCGCCCCGGCCGGCAGCAGGCCCAGGTGGCCCTCGATGCCGTTGCGGTAGGACGTCGACAGCACCGAGCCGAGCACGGCGATGCCGAGCGCGCCGCCGACCTGCCGGAAGGTGTTGCTGAGCGCGGAGGCCGAGCCGGCCTTCTCCCGCGGCAGCGCCTGCATGATGACCACGCTGGTCGGCGTCATGATGTGCGCCATCCCGGCGCCCATGAAGAAGAACACGACCTCCAGCCACCAGATCGGCGTGTCCGCGTCCAGCGTGCCGAACAGCGCCAGCGTCGCCGTGATGACCAGCATGCCCGCGGTGGTCGTGGCCCGGTTGCCGAACCGGTCGACCACCAGCCGGGCCCGCGGCGCGAAGATCATCTGCGCGGCGGCCAGCGGCAGCATCAGCAGGCCCGTCTGCAGCGGCGAGTAGCCGCGCACGCTCTGGGTGTAGAACACCGAGAAGAAGGTCACGCCCATCAGGGCGAAGAACACCAGCGCGATGGCGGCGATCGCGGCCGAGAACACCTTGTTCTCGAAGTACGTCACGTCGATGGACGGGTGGTCGCTGCGCTTCTCGAACACCACGAACGCCGCCAGGACCACCAGGCCCCCGCCGATCGTCGACAGCACGACCGGGTCGGTGAAGTCGGCCAGCTCGCCGCCCTTGATGATGCCGTAGACCAGCAGCACCAGGCCGACCACCGAGAGCACCACGCCCACCGGGTCGGTCCGGCCGGGGTTCGGGTCGCGGGAGTCCGGCACCAGCCAGACCATCAGCGCGATCGCGAGCACCACGATCGGCACGTTGATGAGGAAGACCGAGCCCCACCAGAAGTGGTCGAGCAGCACCCCGCCGGTGATCGGCCCGATGGCGATGGCCAGGCCCACCCCGCCCGCCCAGATGCCGATGGCCTTGGGCTGCTCCTCGCGCTCGAAGACGTTCATCAGGACGGCCAGCGTGGCCGGCATGACGAACGCGGCGCCGAGCGCCATCAGCGCCCGGAAGGCGATGAGCTGCGCCGGCGAGCCCGACTCGGCGGCCAGCGCCGACCCGATGCCGAACACCGCGAGACCGCCGAGCAGCACCTTCTTGCGGCCGATCCGGTCACCGAGCAGACCGGCGGAGAACAGCAGGCCCGCGAAGACCAGGGTGTAGGAGTTGATCGCCCATTCGAGCTCGCTCTGCGAGGCGCCGAGGCCCGTGGGGGCCGGAGTCGAGATCGTCTTGATGGCGACGTTGAGGATCGAGTTGTCGAGCACCACGATCAGCAGGCTCAGCATCAGCACGCCGAGGATCGCCCAACGGCGCCGGTGCACGGCCTCCGGGATCCGCTCGGCCGCGGGAGCGGCAGGAGAAGTCATGTGACGAGCCTACTGGAATTCCGATACGGCACCGTCTCGTATCGAAAGGATTTACCCAGCTCTTACCCGCTCGGGTCTTCCCCGAGCTTCTCCGGACCCCCTCTGGCCCCGCGTGGCACGAGGTGCCACCATGGGAGTGGTCCGGGGACGCCGTCAGGGCGCCTCGAGATGACGTTAGGAGCCGTTGCCATGACGCAGCTTTCGGCTGCCCAGAGCACACCCCAGCAGTCCTCCGACGGCAGCAGGGCGCTGTACGGGGGCAAGAGCACGCGACGCATCACCGTCCGCGACATCGGCCTCGCCAAGGAGCGCGGCGAGAAGTGGCCCATGCTCACCGCCTACGACGCGATGACCGCGTCCGTCTTCGACGAGGCCGGCATCCCGGTGATCCTCGTCGGCGACTCGGCGGGCAACTGCCACCTGGGCTACGAGACCACCGTGCCCGTCACCCTCGACCAGATGACCATGCTGGCCGCGGCCGTCGTCCGCGGCACCCGGCGCTCCCTGATCGTCGGCGACCTGCCCTTCGGGTCCTACCAGGAAGGCCCGGTGCAGGCGCTGCGCTCGGCGACCCGGCTGGTCAAGGAGGCCGGGGTGGGCGCCGTGAAGCTGGAGGGCGGCGAGCGCTCGCACGAGCAGATCCGCCTGCTGGTGGAGTCCGGCATCCCGGTCATGGCCCACATCGGCCTGACCCCGCAGTCCGTCCACGCCATGGGCTACCGCGTCCAGGGCCGCGGCGAGGAGGCGGCCCAGCAGCTCCTGCGCGACGCCAAGGCCGTCCAGGACGCCGGCGCCTTCGCGGTCGTCCTCGAACTGGTCCCGGCCGAGCTGGCCGCCGAGGTCACGCGCGTCCTGCACATCCCGACCGTGGGCATCGGCGCCGGCCCCGAGACCGACGCCCAGGTCCTCGTCTGGACCGACATGCTCGGCCTGACCCCGGGCCGGGTGCCGAAGTTCGTCAAGCAGTACGCCGACCTGCGCGAGGTCATGACCGGAGCGGTCCGCGCCTTCGCCGACGACGTGGTCGGCGGCACGTTCCCCCAGGACGAGCACTCCGTCCACTAGCCACCGCGGCACACCGAAACAGCCCGCCGATCTTCCCCCGTCGGCGGGCTGTTTCGTGCACGTGCGAGCGGCGTGCGGCGCACCGGCCTCGGGGGCGCGGGGCTGTGTCGCTCTGCGGCTCCTCCGCGTGGGCGCGACCGGCCCCCACGACGCCGCAGCCGACAGACAGTCCCCGCCCCCCCCACGGCGCTACCTCATCGGCGCCAGGACTCCACGTAACCCTTCGCCGGCGAGCCGACGCCCGTCACGTCGTCGTAGCCCTTCACGGCCGACAGCGAGCTGTCCTTGCCGAGGCTGCGCACCGACGTGGCCAGACCGCCCGTCGCGTCGACGCCGTTGACGAAGTCGACGCGGGCCACGGCGAGACCGGACCCCGTCGGGTTGTCCGTCACATCGTGGTAGACCCGGCTGCCGGCCTTGGCGTAGATCGCCGGGTTGGCGAAGCCGATGGCCTTGCCGCCGCGGGCCTCGGTGGCCAGCGCCTGCACCGCCGCGATCACCGGCGCCGCCAGCGACGTACCGCCGATGCGGTACTCGCTGTACTGCTGCGAGCCGTCGGCGAACGTCTGGGTCTGGCCGACCTTGAAGCCGGTGTTCGGGTCGGCGATCGCCGCGATGTCCGGGACGACGCGGTTGCCCGCGGCGCCGTTGGCCTGGGCCAGCGCGTCCGGGACGACGCCCTTCTGGTAGTACGGCTGCGCGACGGTCTTGCTGGTGCCGCCGCCCGCGCCGGAGGTGAAGGCGCCGGGGAAGCCCGTCCAGCTCTTGCCGTCGGCCGACAGCGAGGCCTTCTCGGTGCCCCAGCCGGTCTCCCACAGGTACGAGTCGTTCTTGCCGACCGCCAGCGAGGTGCCGCCGACCGCCGTCACCCACGCCGAGTTGGCCGGGGTGTCGACCTGCTTGGTCCCGGTGTTGGCGACCTCGTCGCCGTTGTCGCCGGAGGAGAAGTAGAAGCCGATGCCCTCCACCGCGCCGAACTGGAAGACCTGGTCGTAGGCGGCCGCCAGGTCCGGCGTCTGGTTGGCCTCGATGTCGCCCCAGGAGTTGGAGACGAGGTCGGCCAGGTGGTTGTCGACGACCTTGCTGAGCGAGTCGAGCAGGTCGTCGTCGTAGCAGGACGCGGCGCCGACGTAGGTGACGTCCGCGGCCGGCGCGACCGCGTGCACGGCCTCGACGTCGAGGGTCTCCTCGCCGTACCAGCCGGCCGCCCCGCACTCCTCGGTCTTGGTGTAGTTCTTCGGCAGGACCTGGGTGAGCTGGCTGGTCCTCCAGGCCGCGTCACCGTGCTTCTTCGCGTACGTGGCCGCGTCGAAGGCGATGGTCGGGGAGGCGTAGGCGTCCGTGATGGCGACGCGCACCCCCTTGCCGGTGTACGCGCCCGCGCCGTAGGCGGCCCGGAGCTGCTTGCCGGTGTAGCCCTCCACGGCGTACGGGATCTTGTGACCGTAGGCGTCGGGCAGCGTGGTCGCGATGTTCGAGCCGTAGTACGAGGAGAACGGCCCGGAGTTCTTGAACACGGCGTCCGGCGGCGGCAGCTGGTCCTTGCTGCTCGCCTTGTGCGGGGCGTTGTCCAGGCCCGTCACGGTGAGCACGGCCCCGTCCAGGGCGGCCGGCGCCGAGGCGGTCTTCGCCGGGGCGCGGTAGGTGTGGCCGCCCTTGGCGTAGTTGTGGAGCTGGGTGCCGAACGCCTTCTCGGCGGCGGCCACGTCACCGGTGACGGAGACGTAGTGCCGGGTCACGCCGGTGACCTCGAGGCCGGCCGACGACAGCCACTTCTTGACCGCGGCGACCTGGGCCTTCGTCGCGCCGAAGCGGGCCTGCGCCTGCTTCGCGCCGAGGTACCTGCCGTACGCGGCCGAGTGCGGGTCGGAGACGGCGCGGGCGTAGGCGGCCAGGCCGCGGGCATCGCGGCCGGCGAGGTACACCCGGGCCGTGACCCGGGCGCTGTCCGCGGTCGCGCCCTTGTCCGCCTTGGTCGTCGCCCACGCCGGCTTGGTCCCGGCCAGCGTGTCGCGGGCCGGGGTGTCCGCGGCCTGCGCCGCGGGTATGCCGAGCGCGAGCGCACCGGCGAGCATCGGCAGCGTCGCTGCCATGCTCACCCCGGCGCGCAGCGCGGCGCGGTTGGATCTCATGGGACCCCCTGTGTGCGGTTGGGCCGAGTGGATCACTCGGTCCGGCCACTCTCGCGATGAACCGTTCATGCCAGGGGAATGGGCGTCCCAAGAAGAGCCCAAGCGACTACCACCTGTGCGCATTTGTCGGATACGTCCGCGAAGTCGAGGGAAAACCCTACGACTTGACGCGCGAACGGCCCGGGCGGCTCACGGACGCGGCGCCGCGCCCCGCTCCTTCAGCATCCCCGCCATCAGGTCGATCTCCGACTGCTGCGCGTCCACCATGCCCTGCGCGAGCCGCTTCTCCGCCCCCACCGTGCACCGGGCCGCACACCCCTCGGCCATGTGGATGCCGCCCTTGTGATGGGCCGTCATCAACTGGAGGTAGAACACCTCCGCCTGCCGCCCGTTCAGCGTGCCGAGCTTCCTCATCTCGGTGTCGGTCGCCATGCCCGGCATCAGTGCGCCGTCCTCACCGGCCGGCATGCGGCTCATGCCCATCCAGGTCATCGGCGGCTTCGACGACACCTTCGGCAGCCCCCACAGGTCCAGCCAGCCCAGCAGCATGCCGCGCTGGTTGGCCTGCGTCTGCGCGATGTCGTAGGCGAGCCGGCGCACGTCCTCGTCGGTGGTGCGGTCACGCACCACGTACGACATCTCCACGGCCTGCTGGTGGTGCACCGCCATGTCCCGGGCGAACCCGGCGTCCGCCGAGTCGGCCGCCGGCGGCCGTACGCCCGAACCGTCGTCCCCGGCGACGGCGGAGTAGGTGACGGCCCCCGCGGCGACGAGCACCCCCGCCACCGCGACGGCCACGGACGCGTACCTCACTGCGACAGACCGTTCGTGCACGCCGCGCCCGGCTCGGGCGTCTGCGCGCCCTGCACGAACTTCTCGAAGAACGCCCCCACGGCCGGGTCGCCCGCGCTGCTCACCGCGCGCTGGTGGCCCCAGGCGGTCAGCATGATCGGCTCGGCCTGGTCCTCGTCCGGGCTCATCAGCGTGTACGGCGTGCTGCGCACCTTCGCGGCGAGCGCGTCCACGTCCGCCTTCGCCGCCTTGCTCGTGTACGTCACCCACACCGCCCCGTGCTCCAGGGAGTGCACGGCGTTCATGGGGTTGAGGGACTTGGTGTAGACGTCGCCGTTGCAGTTCATCCACACCTGCGCGTGGTCGCCGCCGACCGGGGGCTCCATCGGGTACGACACCTTCCTGGTGACGTGGGTGCGGCCCAGCTTGCCCTGCCACGTGCGGACCCCGTCGGAGCCGGTGACGAAGCGGTCGCCGCCCTTGGCGTCGGCGGACTTCGAGGCGGCCGTGTCCTTGTCGTCGTCGGAGCGCGCCTGCACCACGACGACGGCGCCCACCACGAGCGCGGCCACCGCGACCACGCTGCCCGCGATCACCAGGATGCGGTTGCGCCGCTCCCGCGCCTTCTCCGCGCGGCGCATCTCCTCTATGCGTGCGGTGCGTGCCGCGCTGCTGCTGCTCTTGGCGGAACCCATGGGTGACGTCCTTCGGGGGGCGGGGGGACGGGACGGGTGGGGCCCGCTGATCGTAGGCGACGGACGGCATCCGGCGTAGGGGGCCCGGCACGGACCGGTCGTGCCCGGCGGCCGTGCCGTGCGACGATCCCACCGTCACTCCGCTCCCGACCGGGGTCCGCCCTGACGGATGCCGGTGCGAGCAGGCAAGATGGGCAGCAGGGCGGTACACCCGCCGTACGCGGGGCGTTCACACCGGGTTCGGTCGGCCGATCATGGTGCGCAACGCGCGTGAAATGGTGTTGTGGTGGGATGCTCAGGTGCGCGACCGCCTCCCGTGGCGCGGGAGCCAGGCGGCCTGACCAGCAAGGATGGGGAAGCGGAAGATGGACAAGCAGCAGGAGTTCGTACTCCGGACCTTGGAGGAGCGCGACATCCGGTTCGTACGCCTGTGGTTCACGGACGTGCTGGGCTTCCTCAAGTCCGTCGCCGTGGCCCCGGCCGAGCTGGAGCAGGCCTTCGACGAGGGCATCGGCTTCGACGGCTCCGCCATCGAGGGCTTCGCCCGCGTCTACGAGTCCGACATGATCGCCAAGCCGGACCCGTCCACCTTCCAGATCCTGCCCTGGCGCGCCGAGGCCCCCGGCACGGCCCGGATGTTCTGCGACATCCTGATGCCCGACGGCTCGCCCTCCTTCGCCGACCCGCGCTACGTCCTCAAGCGCGCCCTGGCCCGCGCGAGCGACCTCGGCTTCACCTTCTACACCCACCCCGAGATCGAGTTCTTCCTGCTGAAGGACCGGCCGCTGGACGGCTCCCGGCCGACCCCCGCCGACAATTCCGGCTACTTCGACCACACCCCGCAGAACATCGGCATGGACTTCCGCCGCCAGGCCATCACCATGCTGGAGTCGATGGGCATCTCGGTGGAGTTCTCCCACCACGAGGGCGCCCCCGGCCAGCAGGAGATCGACCTGCGCTACGCCGACGCGCTGTCCACCGCGGACAACGTCATGACGTTCCGCCTGGTGATGAAGCAGGTGGCGCTGGAGCAGGGCGTCCACGCGACCTTCATGCCCAAGCCGTTCTCCGAGCACCCCGGCTCCGGCATGCACACCCACCTGTCCCTCTTCGAGGGCGACCGCAACGCGTTCTACGAGTCCGGCGCCGAGTACCAGCTCTCCAAGGTCGGCCGCTCCTTCATCGCCGGCCTGCTCAAGCACGCGGCGGAGATCTCGGCCGTCACCAACCAGTGGGTCAACTCCTACAAGCGGATCTGGGGCGGCACCGAGCGCACCGCGGGCGCGGGCGGCGAGGCCCCGTCGTACATCTGCTGGGGCCACAACAACCGCAGCGCCCTGGTCCGCGTCCCGATGTACAAGCCCGGCAAGACCGGCTCCGCGCGTGTGGAGGTCCGCTCCCTGGACTCCGGCGCCAACCCCTACCTGGCGTACGCCCTGCTCCTGGCCGCCGGCCTCAAGGGCATCGAGGAGGGCTACGAGCTCCCGCCGGGCGCCGAGGACGACGTCTGGGCCCTCTCCGACGCCGAACGCCGCGCCATGGGCATCGAACCCCTCCCGCAGAACCTCGGCGAGGCCCTCACCCTGATGGAACGCAGCGACCTGGCCGCGGAGACCCTGGGCGAACACGTCTTCGATTTCTTCCTGCGCAACAAGAAGCAGGAGTGGGAGGAGTACCGCTCCGAGGTCACGGCCTTCGAGCTGCGGAAGAGCTTGCCGGTGCTGTAAGAGCAGGTCGGGGGCGGGGAGCCTGCCTTCCCAGTGGATGGGGCTGACGGTCGCAGACCGGCAGCCCCATCGTGCCTCATGGGCTCTGGGCCGTCCCTGGGCCGTCAGACGATCTCACCGCGTCGTAGTTGTAACTTTCACTGCATCGATCAAGGCGGCTCGCTCCGCTCCCCGCGCGCGGCCCGGCCCCCGGCCGGGCCTGCGCTCCTGTCTCCGCCCCGCTCCAGCCCGGCCGGCGCCCATGCCGCGCTCAAAGTATGCAGCCGCCTGATGCCAGAGAAGGGCTACATCGTGGCCGGGGCGGTCGGCTCCGCGGCTTCACGGAGCCACTTCGGCGCGAGCCTCGAAGATCATGGCCCCAACGTCGTGCTTTACCGGGCAGGTCCACAGACTGCCCGACGCGCCGGAAGCTTACGGGGCCATGATCACTCGCGCCCAAGCAGCGCCACTCCAAAGCCGCTCCACCGACCTACGCAGTAGGGTGCGCGCTCTTTGAAGGTCAGTAGACGTAGCAGCACGGCCCAGTCCACGTACGCTTCCATCGCTCCGTCTACGGTGCCCTGATCGGCGCGAGCGAAGCACGCGGAACTCGGTGGTGTCATCGAGGCATGGCGTTGGCCCATGCCTTCTTGTCGCTCACCGCGCAGCCCCCTATGATTGTTTTCCTTTCCGGGATCATTCGAATTTGGGGTGAGAAGATGACTCTGGCGGATCATTCCATACTCACCCTGGCCGATGGACCGGTTGCCGACTCCATGACGTACGAAGAATTCGAGACATCTCTTATTCACGGCATCTTGTTCGATCCGGGATTCTTTCTAATTGACGCCTATTTGTTCGCATCAGATCACCTTCGGAAGCATATATTCGAGTCTGCCGAGGGCAGCATGAGCCTGTTCGAACTGGCCATGAGAGAGGGGGTGATTTCTCTGGTTTCACGTGAGCCCTCATCGGGATTTCCTCAGTTGCTCCACACCTTGCGCGACATGAGAATTCAGAGCCCTTTCACGCATGGTGACCGCATCGCTGACCGGCTTGCCGCTTCGGTTGGCCCGCTCGCACGTCCAATACCGTGGCCGGAAGGGATGGGCCAGAACTACGGATCCTTGCTTCGGCGATGCCTGCGCGGAGACGAACCAACCGGGTTGGCGCCGGGGGCATGGCAGGAAACGGAGGTCCTTCGGCATGAGGGGCTGGACGTGGCCGCGGAGTTGAGTTCACAGCGGCGTGAGGCGCCGGGCGGGATCAGGCGGGGTGAGCTGATCCGAGCAGCGGGAGCGGTGCTCGGGGTCTTTGACCTGAACGAGCGCACTGTGACCAATCGCTTCAAGATCATCGAGCGGTTGTCTGCGACCGGTTATTCGCCGCAGCAGCTGAAATCCGTTGACAGCTTCTTTGACTGGGTAGATCAGTTGCATCACGTCAATTATGCCGAGGGGCTGGGAGCACGGCCAGCGACCATCGGCACGGGAGCCTGGGATCTTCCGTTGATCCAAACGGCACTGCGCGATGAGGCTCAGCAGGAGCCGCCGCCCTCATTGAGTGATAATTTAGACATCGCGGTCAGGGTGCCAAGCGCGAGAATCCTCAGAGGAATGACACCGCGCACCATTATGGAATTGCGAGAATATGGCATTGATTGGCGAAGTTCCGCCATAAGGTTCATCAATGCTCCAAATGCGGCATCACGGCATGGGGCGGAAATCGCTCTTGAACAATTCAGCAGAAAACTGCGGGGCGTCACAGGCCAGGGCCCATTAGCATCGGCCAACTTTAAAGCGTTCGCCCTCAAAGCTGCTCCCGCTCTTCTTGCGACGGTCACCGACCTTGTCGCACCGTCGGTAGGTCCGTATTTGACAACTGTGGCCGGCACCGGCTACATCGCCTACCAGTACGTGACGAAGAACCGAACAGGGAAGGTCCGCATTCAAATCCGTGCGGAGTCAAGTTTCAGCTGAGCGGCGGCATGTGAGTGTAAGAGATCCTAAAGGGCTGACCCGTATAACTAAACTCGTAGTCTTTCATGGTCTGACAAATGACATGGATGTCGGGGTCGGCATAATCTAGGCAGGCTTCGCGGACTCTTTTTGTCTGACTAGCACAATGGGCCGCGAGATCTTTGCTGTCGATGTAGGGACACATGATAATCGTAGGCAGTGGTTCTGTCGGGCTATAGCACTGAAACAAATGACCACTCAGCGTGTACGCCTCAAGGCCGTGATCGCCGCCCTTGTCCGGGACGACAACGAGATCGGTCCCGTGGTGCATCCTGAGCACGCGCGTACTACCTGCACACTTGTCCCGCCTGTCAACCAAATCAGTGGATACGTTGGGTTAGCTGTGGCTCTTCCTAGGTAGCTGCCCACACGGTGTCGGCGGCCGTCGGATGGGCCGTGCGCGGTGAGTGTCTAACTGCGTGACAACGCCGACGAACACCAGCGGACGAGCGCGAACGTCTACGGACCGTCGGCGCAGGTGAGAGGCCCACCGGCCCAAGGCACCACTCCCACCCAAGTTGCTTCGGGACGAAGAGGTCGCTTCGCTAGGCTGCCCCGCATGACCGACGACGCCCCGTCCTGTCCCGAGTGCAGCCAGCTCATGAAGTCCGGTTGCCCTGCCGTCTGTCATGGTCGGATCGTCCTCAATCTGCCTCTTCACTGAGTCGGCAATCTTCAGGAAGGTTCCCCGAGGGTTGGCCTGCTGCGACACTCGCTCTCCCTCTCTGCCGGGCAGTCGACACCACCGGTAAGCCTCCCACGACTGCCGGCCGTCGCGGAGGGGTCGCACATAGCCGTGCGCGCGGACGGTTTCAAGATCAGGACGAGACGCGGACGGCCTCCCCCGTCCTGGCACCCGTCTGCGACTGAGTAGCAGGTCACAGGGGGTGTGATGTGGCGATCTTGTGCGGAAGGCCGGTCTGCCAGTAGTTCTCATCCGAGCCGAGATCCTCCGCGAGGACCTCGGCTCGGTCCAGCAGGTGTGAACCAGAGTCGACGGTCGAGAGCGGCTGGACCCGGACACTGTGTCCGGGCTCTGGGGGGGGTGGGAGATGAGCAGAAGCTCTGCTCAGCGACCTGCCTTAGGTGCATCATCTGGAGCATGACGACGCCCGGGAGCCCTTCGGGACAGCAGACGAACCTTCGAAAGGTTTTCTACCAGTGCCAATTGGGGAAAAGCGACCTCGATAGCCTGTTCGCAACGGCGTGCGAGGGCATAGAACTGCCACAAATTAAGGTCTCGACCACTACAGGGGAGACTCTGTTTTGGAAGCCCACCCTGGAAGAGCTCGTCGAAGCTGTACAGCGTGACGCACCCGAGATTCGCGGGGACTGGGCAAATCTCACACTCCAAGCCGACACCCCCTCTCAGGAAAGAGGGGTGAAGATAAGTATAGACAAGGAGCGGACCGAGGTTAACTTCTCGGGTTCCGACACAACCTGGGCTTTCGGTCAAATAGCTAGGGTTGAGAAGTTTTTGGTTTCGCGAGGGGCGGTATTTAGTTCTCCTAGGTACGAAAACACCATCTCTTTCATCTCTCTCGCATTCTTCATGGGGCTCGGAGCATTCTTCCTGATTCATGGCGTAGATGATGATACAGTTGCGGATTGTGTGAAGCGCGCAAAAAACGCCTCAAGGAATGACGTTTTTTTAATTCCTTCATGGCGGTGACTTTCGCGTTCGGATTACTATTTCCGTTCTTCCAGTTCTTGAGGCGTCGAGTATCCCGAGCGCGATTGAAGGTAGACGTCGACGTGTCTAGGGATTCATGGTGGTCGCGGCTTTCCAGCGCGGGGAACGGATCGCGGCCGTTGTAGTTCCACTGACCGCACTAGGGGCTATTAGTGCCGCAGCCACGGCGGCTCACAACCTGTGGGGAAAGTAGCCGGACGACGATCTGAGCCGCCGGGGGCGTGGGCCGGCCAGGCTTCGTGGCGGCGGATAGCAACCGTAGTTCTCTCGTGCGAAGCCAGCGACACAAGCCGCGTGGCGCTACTAGGCTGCGCACATGATGACGGACATGCCTTACGACGACATGGACGATACTCAGTTCGAGGAGTTTTGCTTTGCCCTCATGGGCGAACTGGGGTTCGTGAACCTGGACTGGCGCAAGGGTACCGGCCTCTCCGCCAGCCCTAGCGACTCAGGCCGTGACATCGTGGCGCAGCTACCCCGCGAGGAATTGGACGGCCGCCACTACCTCGAAACCTGGTTCGTGGATTGCAAGCACTACAAGCGAGGCGTGCCGCCAGATAAAATCACCAGCCTTCTCTCATGGGCAACTGCAGAACGTGCCGATGTCGCTCTGGTGATTGCAAGCAACTACCTCTCAAACCCCTGCAAGGACTTCCTGAAGTCGTACGAGACCAACAACCGTCCACCATTTCGCGTGCGCTATTGGGAGCGCCCCAATTTGGAGCGTCTGCTTGAGGGGCGCGACGAGTTCATCATGCGCCATCTTCGCTCGGAGCGGCGCACTGAAACCGAAATCATTGAGGCGGAGCAGGAGTTCTTCGATCGGGTTTGGTACGGGCGGAAAATGGCCCTAGAAGCAAGGCTCGCCACGGGCGACAAAAGCTTCCCCGAAGATCTCATTGCCAAGATGCGCGATGCTTGCCGGGAGATGGAAGCCAAGTACGGCAAAGAGAACCTCGGTCCTTATACCGACTTCGAGTGGGGAATGGTCAACGGGAAATTGTCGGCGCTCCGTTGGGTGCTCGGTGACGAGTGGGACTTCCTCGACACGTAGAACATCACTAGTAGCGAAATAAATAAACCCATTGTGCCCGTATAGGGCACAGCCGTACACTCCGCTCATGACGACAACCCTGGTAAGGGAGAGGCTGGCCACCCTCTTCCTCGACGCCTGCAAAGCCGCCACAGCGAAGTTGGCAAGCGTTCGCCACTCCCTTACGTTAACCGAGGCCCGTCGGCATCTGGTACGGACGGAAAACTACGGCTGGGAAACCCGGACCCTTAGGTACGCACGCAACGCTATTTCGATCCCTACCAGGAGTACGGCACCATTCCTGAACGATGAAACGCTGCATTGCGTAGATGAATGTGCGACCAGCCTGCTCGCACTCGAAGGTAATACCCTGCTGCTCAACCCGGTATTTCTTCCGCCGGGCGGCTGGCCGTTGACTCACCCAGTTCGTGGAACAGAAGCAGCGGTTCGAGATGAAGAGCCAGTGCGGTGGGTTCGGGAGGTCGTGCTGTTGCCCGCTCTCCTGGCGCACATGCGAGCGCTCCCCAGTCTCGACCAAGCAAAACCACAACATGCACAATGGTTTGCCAACGACGTACTGCGCGTAGCCACCAGCCAGACCGCCTCTTGCCGGACTTCAGTACCCCTTGCAGGCGTAGATATTAAGACGCCGGGCGACACACCCCTTGAGTGGGAGAACTTCACCATTCGCCGCTTGTCAGGAGCTGAGCAGTACGACCATTTCGAAGAAGTGGGTAATGGCTTGCTAGGAGCAACCCTCAATGCGCCGCCGCTGGTTGTCCTGGAGTGCATCGAAGAGTACCCCCGCAACGAGCAAATGCCGCTTACCCTGCCACGTCGAGTCCGCAACATGATGGCCGCACTTCAGTTGTATGGTTTTGATCTCGCTGGACACGTCGCGAAAATTGAAGGAGTGCCGCAGTGGCTCAGCTTCGGGGCAGGGCGACCGCCCCTGGGGCTCCCTGGCATGCCGCCGAGTTGGCGCGTGCTGACTCCGGAGGTCTTCGCAGGAGTTGTCGCTACGGCGGCCCTAATGGAAAAACGGAGTATTGACAAACCGAAGTCCACCCATGACTTGGCGTTGCACCGCTTCTGTTCTGGCGTGGCGCGCACCGACGACACTGACGCCGTACTCGACTTCACCATTGCTCTGGAGTCCTTGCTGCTGCCGCTCCAAGCCAACGCTCGGCATAACGAACTCAGCTATCGCTTCCGTCTCCATGGCGCCTACTACCTCACCGACCAGGCCAGCGAGCGTCAGGACATGAGCGACAGGCTGAACGCGCTATACACCATGCGCAGCCGCCTGGTGCACGGCGGCAAGTACCCCACTGCTGATCAGATCCGTGAGACCCGAAAGTCTGCGCGGGAACTAGCGCAACGGGGCTTGATGCAGGCAGTACACGGCGGCTTCCCGACGGACAAGGACTTCATTCGGATGGTGCTTGGTGCTCCAGAAGAAGGGAGCGAGTAGCGGCCGGCGCTCACACTCTGGGCGCCTCCTACCCGCTCACTCCATGGCAGGCCTCCTTGGTCGCTTGCCTTCCATGCTTCTCCTCACACCGCAGCAGAGCTAGGGCGGTAGCCGGCTCTGGACGAGACGTGGACGAGAAGGCCGCGTTTTGAACGCTGGACGCACATCCCTGCTGGTCGGATGGGGTGCGAGCGCGTGATCTTGAGGGAACTGTAAATCTGCCGCGGGCGATGGGCCGGGGCCGTCTGTGGGCCGTCAAAGAGTGGCCCACGACTGCCGTCAACGACCAACGACAACGCTTTCATCGCAGACCGGCGCTGCGGGAACGTCGATCGGCTGAGGTCGCTCTGAGCCGTCGTCACTTCCTGCGCAACAAGAAGCAGGAGTGGGAGGAGTACCGCTCCGAGGTGACCGCCTTCGAGCTGCGGAAGAGCTTGCCGGTGCTGTAGGGGCAGGTCAGGGCGGGTCGCCGCTGATTCGGTGAGGGGGCCGACGGTCAGGAACCGTCGGCTCTTCCCGCGGCCAGGGTGCGTCTGATGCCGCGTCGTACGAAGGCGCGGGCGCGCAGCGCCCGGCGGATGCGACGGACGCGGCCGAGGGGCCGGGGGCGTCCGTAGCGGCGGTCGTGGATGTCACGTACGACGTCGGCCGGCGCGCCGAGTTCCCGCAGCTCGGTGAGGGCCTCGCCCTTCGTGATCAGCCGACCGTCGCGCAGCGTGACGGTGGCGCGGGCCAGGACGAGGAGCCCCAGGTCCACCCAGACGTCCCGCATCCAGAGCCACGGCTTGCCGGTGGCCGGCAGCCAGAACTCCGCCAGGTCACGCCGGATGAAGTCCTCCACTTGTCCCGGCCGGAGCGGCGGGAGCAGCTCCACCGGCGGCGGACCGTAGAGGGTGAGTCCGCCCTCGAGCAGCTCCCGACGCGTCACCGGGGTCACCGGGCGTTCCAGGATCATGCCGTGGGCCCAGGTGACGTGGTCGGTGCCGGCCTCGGCGAGGTCCGCCCGCACCATGTACGAGCAGTGCAACCCCGCCGCGGCCGGCTCGTCCTCCAGCAGCTTCCGGTGCAGGTGCGCCAGCCGGTCCCGGTCCCCACCGTCCAGGGGGGCCTCGACGACCGCGATCAGGTCGAGGTCGCTGCGACCGGGCCGGAAGTCGCCGAGGGCCAGCGAACCGTGGGCCCACACGGCCACGGTCGGCACCACCTGCCGTACCTCGGCCACGAACCGCTCGAGCACGAGATCCGTTTCGTCTGCCGTCATGGCGGAGATCGTCGCACGCGTCCCTCAGGGGGCGCCCTCAGTGGGGGATCTCGGTCCTCTCCGGGGCCCGGCGCGGACCCGGGGCGTGGGCCGGGTCCGGGCGCAGGCATTCGATCGCGTAGTCGCCCGTGTCCGGGGCGATCGTCACGCCGTGGGTCTCGCTGCCGAAGCCCGGGAAGCGGCGGTCGAAGGACTCCAGGGCCGTGAGGTAGCGCAGCAGGGGGCCGTCGGGGGCGCCCGTGCTCTCGCCGGGCATCAGGACCGGGATGCCGGGCGGGGTGACCGTGACCATCGCGGCCGCCACCCGGTGCGCCGCGTCGGCCACCCGGACCCGTTCGGTGCCGCCGCGCACCAGGCGTTGGTAGCACAGCTGCGGCGGGACCACCGGCTCCGGCAGCCGCTGGAACGCCGCGTCCAGCAGTTCCACCAGGCGGATCTCGCGCAGGTGGCCGTGCATCTGGTGGCAGAGGTCGCGCAGGGTCAGGTCCGCGTAGCGGCGGGGGTGCGCCGCGGACTGCGCCGGCAGGACGCGGGACAGGGGCGCGTCACCGTCGTACAGGGCCTTGAAGTCCATCAGGGCGTCCAGCAGCGTCCCCCACTTGCCCTTGGTGATGCCCATCGAGAACAGCACCAGCGCGGTGTAGCTGTCCGTCTTCTCCACCACGATGTTCCGGGTGGCCAGGTACGCCGTGAGGATCCGCGCCGGGATGCCCGTGTCGCCGGTCTCCCCGGTCGCGGTCATCCCCGGGCAGGTCAGCGTGACCTTGATCGGGTCCAGCATGCAGTGGCCCTCGGCCAGCCCCGGGAAGCCGTGCCAGTCCGCGCCCGGCTCCAGCGTCCAGCACGACGGCTCCGTGCACAGCAGCTCCGCAGGGGCCTCGTCGAACGGCATCCGCTCGCCGCTCGCCGGGTCCGTGACCGTCGGCGGCTGCCACACCCCGAAGAACCACGGCGGCCGGTCCCCGGCGGCCTCGATCCGCCGCCCGATCCGCACCATCTCCTGCCGGAACCGCACCGCCTCGGTCACCGCCTCGTCGAGCAGCCACCGGCCCTGCGGCCCGTCCATCATCGCCGTGGCCACGTCCAGCGAGGCGATCATCGGGTACAGCGGCGACGTGGTGCCGTGCATCATCAGCGCCTCGTTGAACCGGTCGTGCTCCACCGGCGCCCGCGGCGCGGGCCGCACGTGCACCATCGCGCTCTGCGACAGCGCCGCCAGCAGCTTGTGCGTGGACTGGGTCGCGAACACCGTCGGCCGGTCCGGGCCCGGGAAGCTCTCCTCGTCCACCGACATGCCGTACCGGCCCGCGTACAGCGGGTGGAAGCGGGCGTACGCGAACCACGCCTCGTCGAAGTGCAGCCGGGGCGTGCTCGCCGCGAACGCGCGGGCCGTGGCCGCCGCGTCGTAACACAGGCCGTCGTACGTGGAGTTGGTGAACACCGCGTACTGCGGCCGCGGCGACACCGCCCCCTCGGCCAGCGGGTGCGCGGCGATCCGCGCCGCGACCGCGTCCGCCGCGAGTTCCGCCGGGGGCAACGGGCCCGCCAGGCCGTAGCCGTTGCGGGTGGGCACCAGGTACACCGGGCGCGCCCCGGACACCACCAGGCCGTGCAGCACCGACTTGTGGCAGTTGCGGTCCACCAGCGCGATCTCGTCGCGCGTCACGCTGAAGTGGCCCACCAGGCGGTTGCAGGTGGAGTCGCCGTGCAGCACGAAGTACGTGAGGTCGGCGCCGAAGACCCGCGCCGCGTTGCGCTCCGCCTCGCCGATCGGGCCGGTGTGCTCGAACAGCGAGCCCAGTTCCTCCACCGAGATCGACAGGTCGCTGCGCAGCAGCCGTTCGCCGAAGTAGTCGTGGAAGGCGCGCCCCGCGGGCGACTTGAGGAAGGCGACGCCGCCTGAGTGGGCCGGTGTGTGCCAGGAGTACTCGTGCGCGTCGTCGAAGCGGCGCAACGCCCGGAAGAACGGCGGCAGTACGGCCTGCCGGTAGGCCCGGGCCGCCGTCGTGATCCGGCCCGCGATGAACCCGGGGGTGTCCTCCAGCGGCCAGACGTAGCCCACCACCGTCTCCGACACCCACAGCGGCAGGTCCCGTACGCCGTCGTCGGCCATGACCAGGAACACCGGCAGGTCCTGGAAGCGGCGGCCCACCCGGCGCAGTACGGCCGCCCCGCCGGACACCTCCGCACGGTCCCCGTCCCCGTCCCCGTCCCCGGCGTCCGGGCGGTCGCCGCGCCGCCGGTCGTCGGGCAGGTCCCAGGCCACCAGCGCCGCCGCCAGCCCCGCCTCGGTGCGCAGCACCGCCTCGGCGTCGGCGGCCGTCACCGCCCAGCGCACCTCGTACCCCGCCGCCTCGATCTGGCCCCGCACGGCCCGCAGTTGCTCCGCCGCCGCGCCCTCGTCGCGGGGGTGTTCCCGCACCGCGATCAGGACCCTGCTGTCGGTCATGGCGTCCCCTCCCCGGAGGCCGGGTGTCACTCCGGTCCCTGGTGACCGGGTGCCGCGCCGGTCGCTGGTGACCCGGTGCCGCTCCGGCCAGTGTCCGCACCACCCGCCGGCCCGCGGACCGGTCGGCCCGGCAAACCACCCCGAGGAGGGAACGGCGCGCCGCCGGGTTGACCCGCGACGACCCGGCGACCCGAGGACTCACTTCCCCCGGCGCGCCCCGCAGCCCCGCCGCCCTCACTCCCGCCGGGACGCCAGGTCCGCCAGCACCCGGTGCAGCGGCTCGGTCGCCCGGCGCCGGTACTCCTGCACCGACCAGCCGTTGCCGTCCGGGTCCTTGAAGTACATGAACGTGGCGCCGTCGTCCGGGGAGTACCGCACCGGCTCCGACACCTCCAGGCCGCGCCCGGTCAGCTCCGCGCGCGCCGCCTCGATGTCGGCCACGCAGAGCTGCAGGCCCTGGTAGGAGCCGGGCGCCGGGCGCGGGCCGCCCGCCATGTCCCAGATGCTGTCACCGAGCGCGATCGAACAGCCCGAGCCCGGCGGCGTGAGCTGCACGATCCGCAGGCCCGGCGCCACCTCCCGGTCGATGTCCACGTGGAAGCCGACCCGGTCCCGGTAGAAGTCGCGGGCGCGGTCGATGTCGCTCACGGGCAGCGGGATCACTTCGAGCGAGAAGTCCATGGCGGTCCTCCAGGGCGACGTGGGGCCGGCGGGTCGTAGCGTCGGGGCACGACCCCTCCCGACTCACCGAAGCCCAAAAACCCGCCCCGCGCCAGCGCACGGCATGCACGACCCGCGCCGCCGTCCGCCGGTCCCACCCTCAACTCATGCCGCATCGGCCCCCGTCGGGGTACCCGCGCCCCCATGGGTGACATCCTCGTGGGCACGTGTTCCTGGACCGACAAGGCGCTGGTGGCCAGCGGCTGGTACCCGCGCGGCCGGCGCGACGCCGAGGGGCGGCTGCGGCACTACGCCGAGTGGTTCCCCGTGGTCGAGGCGGACTCGCCCTACTACGCGCTGCCCAGCCCGCTCACCACGCGCCGCTGGGCCGAGCGCACCCCCGACGGCTTCCGCTTCGACGTCAAGGCGTTCTCGCTGCTCACCGGCCACCCCACCCGGCCCGCCGCGCTGCCCGCCGACCTGCGGCCCGCCCACGCCCGGGCAGGGGCGCGCGACCCGGGGCTGCTGGACGAGGTCTGGGCCCGGTACGCCGAGGCCGTCGGGCCGCTGCGGGCCTCCGGGCGCCTGGGCACCCTGCTCTTCCAGTACCCGCCGTCCCTGCTCCCCGGCCCCGAGGCCGAACGCTCCCTGCGCGCGGCCCGCGAACGGGCCCGGGACTGGCCCTTCGCCGTCGAGTTCCGCCACCCCTCCTGGTGGGCGGACGGGCGGGCCTCCGCGACGGCCGCCCTCCTCGCCGACCTCGACGCCACCGCCGTGGCCGTCGACACGGCCCAGGGGCTGCCCACCTCCATGCCGGCCGTGACCCCCGTGACGGCGCCGGACCTGGCCGTCGTCCGCTTCCACGGCCGCAGCGAGCACTGGGGGACCGGCAGCAAGGAGGACCGCTTCCGCCACGAGTACACCGAGGACGAGCTGGCCGCCTGGCTGCCCCGCGTCCACGCCCTGGCGTCCCGCGCGCGCGAGACCCACGTCCTGTTCAACAACTGCTGCGCGGACGCGGCCGTCCGCGCGGCCGGCCTCATGCAGCGCCTCCTGGGGCTCCGCCTCCCGCACCCGGCGGACCAGCCCGCCTTGCCCTTCCCCGACCAGCCCGCCTTGCCCTTCCCCGACCAACCCGCCCTGCCCTTCCCCGACCAGCCCACCTTGCCCTTCGCGGACGACCCCGCCCCGGCCGCCCCCCACCGGCCCCGCGCCCCCCGCGACGGAGCGCCCCGCTCCGCGGCCGGTTAGGCTCTGGCCAGAACGACCCACAGCCGAGGGGAGCCCGCAGATGACGGCGCCGGGGCGCAGGAGCAGTACGTTCACACGGCTGCTGCGGCACGGTTTCACCGACCCCTCCGCCGCCGAGCGCCTGCTCGCCGGCGAGGAGCTCACCGCGGTCCGCAGCGACCCGGTGCTGCTGGAGGCCCTGGGCGCCACCGCCGACCCCGACCTGGCCCTGGGCGGCCTCGTCCGGCTGCTGGAGGCCCAGCCCGACCCGGCCGCG
The DNA here is from genome assembly GCF_005280195.1 of Streptomyces galbus. Taxonomy (GTDB): domain Bacteria; phylum Actinomycetota; class Actinomycetes; order Streptomycetales; family Streptomycetaceae; genus Streptomyces; species Streptomyces galbus. The sequence continues at coordinate 114,547 of NZ_SZPR01000011.1, forward strand.
CGCCGCGGGCTGCTCGACACCCTGATCGCGGCCAAGCCGCTGCGCGACCGGCTCCTCGGCGTGCTGGGCGCCTCCGCGGCACTCGCCGACCACCTGGCCCGGCACCCGCACGACTGGCAGGCCCTGGTCACCTACGAGCCGCAGGACCTGCACCCGGGCGTCACCGAGTTCGAGCGCGGGCTGGCCGAGGCCGACGACCCGGTGTCGCTGCGGATCGCCTACCGGCGCTGCCTGCTGTCCATCGCGGCACGGGACGTGTGCGGCACCACCGACGTCGCGGAGACCGCCGCCGAGCTCGCCGACCTCGCCACCGCCACGCTGCGCGCCGCCCTCGCCCTGGCCCGGGCCGCCGCCCCCGACGACGCGGCGCTGTGCCGGCTCGCGGTCGTCGCGATGGGCAAGTGCGGCGGCCACGAGCTCAACTACGTCTCCGACGTCGACGTCATCTTCGTCGGCGAGGCCGTCGAGGGCGCCGACGAGGACAAGGCGCTGCGCGCGGCCACCCGGCTCGCCTCGCACCTGATGCGGATCTGCTCCGAGACCACAGTCGAGGGGTCGATCTGGCCGGTCGACGCCAACCTGCGCCCCGAGGGACGCAACGGCCCCCTGGTACGCACCCTCAGCAGCCACGTCGCCTACTACCAGCGCTGGGCCAAGACCTGGGAGTTCCAGGCGCTGCTGAAGGCCCGCCCGGTGGCCGGCGACCCGGAGCTGGGCGAGGCGTACCTGGCGGCGCTGCAGCCGCTGGTGTGGCAGGCGGCCGAGCGGGAGAACTTCGTCGCCGACGTGCAGAAGATGCGCCGCCGGGTGGTGGAGAACATCCCCGTCGCCGAGGTCGACCGCGAGCTGAAGCTCGGCCCCGGCGGACTGCGGGACGTCGAATTCGCCGTGCAGCTCCTGCAGTTGGTGCACGGCCGCACCGACGCCTCGCTGCGCAGCCCGACCACGCTCAAGGCGCTCCAGGCCCTCGCCGCCGGCGGGTACGTGGGCCGGGCGGACGCCGTGCAGCTCGACGAGGCGTACCGCTTCCTGCGCACCATGGAGCACCGCATCCAGCTCTACCGGCTGCGGCGCACCCACCTCGTGCCCGAGGAGGAGGCCGACCAGCGGCGCCTGGGCCGCAGCCTCGGGCTGCGCACGGACCCGGTGTCCGGGCTCAACCGGGAGTGGAAGCGGCACGCCTCCGTCGTACGCCGGCTGCACGAGAAGCTGTTCTACCGGCCGCTGCTCGACGCGGTGGCCCAACTGGCGCCCGGCGAGGCCCGGCTGAGCGCGGAGGCGGCGCGCGAGCGGCTCGTCGCGCTCGGGTACGCCGATCCGGCCTCGGCGCTGCGGCACCTGGAGGCGCTGGCGTCGGGCGTCAGCCGCAAGGCGGCCATCCAGCGCACGCTGCTGCCGGTGCTGCTCGGCTGGTTCGCCGACTCCGCCGACCCGGACGCGGGACTGCTCAACTTCCGCAAGGTGTCCGACGCGTTGGGCAAGACCCCGTGGTACCTGCGGCTGTTGCGGGACGAGGGGGCGGCCGCCGAGAACCTCGCGCGGGTGCTGTCGGCGGGCCGGCTCGCGCCCGACCTGCTGATGCGCGCCCCGGAGGCGGTGGCGCTGCTCGGCGACGGCGACGGGCGCGCGGGCAGCGGCCTCGAACCGCGCGGGCGGGCCCCGCTGGAGCAGGAGATACTGGCGACCGTGCGCCGCGCGGCGGGCGCCGAGCAGGCGGTCACCGCGGTGCGCGGCGTGCGCCGCCGCGAGCTGTTCCGCACGGCGGCGGGCGACATCGTCAGCTCCTACGGCACCGAGACCCAGCCCGCCGTGGCCGACCAGGGCGCCCTGGTGGACCGGGTCGGCGCGGCCGTCTCCGACCTGACCGCGGCCACGCTCGCGGGCACCCTGCGCGCGGTGGTGCGCGAGGGCTGGGGCGAGGACCTGCCGACCCGTTTCGCGATCATCGGCATGGGCCGCTTCGGCGGGCACGAGCTGGGCTACGGCTCCGACGCGGACGTGCTCTTCGTGCACGAGCCGCGGGAGGGCGTCGAAGAGCGGGAGGCGTCCCAGGCCGCGAACCGCGTCGTCGCGGAGATGCGCCGGCTGCTGCAGCTCCCGAGCGCCGACCCGCCGCTGCTCATCGACGCCGACCTGCGGCCCGAGGGCAAGTCCGGGCCGCTGGTGCGCACCCTGAAGTCGTACGCGGCCTACTACCGGCGCTGGTCGCTTGTGTGGGAGGCGCAGGCGCTGCTGCGGGCCGAGCCGGTGGCCGGCGACGAGGAGCTGGGGCGGAGCTTCGTCGAGCTGATCGACCCGCTGCGCTACCCGGCCGACGGCCTCGGCGACGACGCGGTCCGCGAGATCCGGCGCCTGAAGGCCCGCATGGAGTCCGAGCGGATGCCGCGCGGCGCCGACCCGAAGCTGCACACCAAGCTGGGGCCGGGCGGGCTGTCCGACGTGGAGTGGACCGTGCAGCTGCTGCAGATGCGGCACGGGAGCACCCGGCCGGGCCTGCGCACCACCCGCACCCGGGCGGCGCTGGCGGCGGCGCGCGAGGCCGGTCTGATCGACGCGGAGCACGCCGAGATCCTGGACGAGGCGTGGGTGCTGGCGACCCGGGTCCGCAACGCGGTGATGCTGGTCCGGGGCCGGGCGGGCGACACCTTCCCCTCGGAGGCCCGCGAGCTGGCCGCGGTGGGCCGCTACCTGGGCTACGGCCCCGGCCACGTGGGGGAACTGCTGGACGCCTACCGCCGTACGACCCGCCGGGCGCGGACGGTCGTGGACGAGCTGTTCTACGGGGCCTGACCCCCGCGCCGCGCACGCGACGCCCCCGTACCCGACGGCTCGGGGCCGGACGGCTCCGCCCGAGGCGGCACCGCACGGGACGGCACCGTACGGGGCAGTTGCTGGGGCAGGGCGCCGTACCAGAGCGCGGAGACCGCGCAGCCGAAGGCGAGGCAGAGGACGCCGCCCACCGCGTCCAGCCAGAAGTGGTTGGCGGTGGCGACGATGACGACCAGGGTGAGGACCGGGTAGAGCAGGCCGAGCACCCGGGCCCAGGGCACGCGGGCCAGGGCGAAGAGCGTCAGGCCGCACCACAGCGACCAGCCGATGTGCATGGACGGCATCGCGGCGTACTGGTTGGACATGTTCTTCAGGTCGCCGGAGGCCATCGAGCCCCAGGTGCGGTGGGCCAGGACCGTGTCGACGAAGCCGGAGCCGTTCATCAGCCGGGGCGGGGCGAGCGGATACAGGTAGTAACCGACCAGGGCCACGGCCGTGGTGGCGAACAGCACCGTCCGGGCCGCGGCGTACCGGCCCGGGTGACTGCGGTACAGCCACACCAGGACACCCAGCGTCACCACGAAGTGGAGCGTGGCGTAGTAGTAGTTCATGCCCACGATCAGCCAGGTCACGGAGTTCACGGCGTGGTTGACCGACTGCTCGACGGCCAGGCCGAGATGGTGCTCCAGGGCCCAGACCCGGTCGGCGTTGCGCAGCGCCTCGTGCTTCTGCTCGGGCACGGCGTTGCGGATCAGCGAGTACGTCCAGTAACTGACCGCGACCAGCAGGATCTCGAACCACAGCCGCGGCGGGCGCCGCGTGCGCAGCCGGTGCAAGGGCCCGCGTCCTCCCGGGACCGTGACGGGGTGCCGAACGACCTCCTCACGGCCTTCCGGAGACGTCACGGTCGGTTCACCCATGGACACAGAGTCTGCCAGAAAAGCCTTCCGCCCCTGATCATCCCCCGGTGGGGTCCGGCCCGCACGTTCTCCGCCGCGCGGACCGCACGGGCGTCCTCCGAGCGCAGTGCCTCACCCCCGGGTGCTCCGTCCTAGGGACGATGCCGGTCCCCGGGGGCCGAGTCGGTCGAGCCGCGCACCACCAGCTCGGGCATGAACACGAACTCGCTGTGCGGGGCCGGGGTCCCGCCGATCTCCTCCAGCAGGGTGCGCACGGCCGCCTGGCCCATGGCCGGCACCGGCTTGCGGATGGTGGTCAGCGGCGGGTCGGTGAAGGCGATCAGCGGCGAGTCGTCGAAGCCGACGACGGAGACGTCCTGCGGCACCTGAAGGCCCCGCTGCCGGGCGGCCCGGATCGCGCCGAGCGCCATCATGTCGCTCGCGCACACCACGGCCGTGCAGTCCCGGTCGATGAGCGCGCTGGCGGCCGCCTGGCCGCCCTCCAGGGTGTACAGGGAGTGCTGGACCAGTTCCGTCTCGATCGTCTCCGGGGCGAGCCCGAGCTGGTCCTGCACGGTGCGCACGAAGCCCTCGATCTTGCGCTGGACCGGCACGAACCGCTTCGGTCCGAGCGCCAGCCCGATCCGCGTGTGGCCCAGCGACACCAGGTGGGTCACGGCCAGGTTCATCGCGGCCCGGTCGTCGGGGGAGATGAAGGGCGCCTGCACCTTGGGGGAGAAGCCGTCGACGAGCACGAACGGCACGTCCTGGGCGCGGAGCTGCTCGTAGCGCTGCATGTCGGCGGTGGTGTCCGCGTGCAGCCCGGAGACGTAGATGATCCCGGCGACCCCGCGGTCGACCAGCATCTCGGTCAGCTCGTCCTCGGTGGAGCCGCCCGGGGTCTGGGTGGCGAGCACCGGGGTGTAGCCCTGCCGGGTCAGCGCCTGCCCGATCACCTGGGCCAGCGCCGGGAAGATCGGGTTCTCCAGCTCGGGCGTGATGAGCCCGACCAGGCCGGCGCTGCGCTGGCGCAGGCGTACGGGGCGTTCGTAGCCCAGGACGTCGAGCGCGGCGAGCACGGACTGGCGGGTGGTGGCGGCGACGCCCGGTTTCCCGTTGAGGACCCGGCTGACGGTCGCTTCGCTCACCCCCGCCTGCGCAGCGATATCGGCAAGCCGTGTGGTCACGCCACTGGACTGTACCTGTCGTATCTCCCTTTGCACACCAATCGGACGCCGGAGGCGAGCGGTTGAACGCCGCACTGCGGGCTGCTGCGTCATCGAGATCCCTCGTGATTCTGGTCGGCGTCCTGTCCCCTGCAACGTGATGATTCCGGTACCGGAAACGGATGGCAAGAGCTTGCAGAGTCTTGCACAGCGGGGCCGATCCCGCTCAGGGCCCGTAAAACTGCGGTCTCACAACGGTCGACACCCGGTCACGCCGAGGTAACTTCCGCGATCTCTTGCACTTTTTTTCTGCAAGGTCTTTCGGAACGATTGCACGGCTGTTACGTTCCTGGTCGCCCGGCGGCGGCGATGGCGCTTGTCGGCAAGTCGACAGGAACGGCGGACGGGGCCGCTCCTGTAGCTACACGGGCTCACACCCTCAAGGAGAACTCATGCGGCGTGGCATAGCGGCCACCGCGCTGGTGGCGTCCCTCGCCCTCGCGGCGACGGCCTGCGGCGGAGACGACGACGGCGGCAGCGACTCGAGCGGGCCGGTCACCATCACCTGGTGGGACACCTCCAACGCCACGAACGAGGCGCCGACGTACCAGGCCTTGATCAAGCAGTTCGAGGCCGCGAACAAGGACGTCAAGGTCAAGTACGTCAACGTCCAGTTCGACCAGGCGCAGAACAAGTTCGACACGGCCGCAGGCTCCAAGGGCGCCCCGGACGTGCTGCGTTCGGAGGTCGGCTGGACCCCCGCCTTCGCCAAGAAGGGCTACTTCCTGCCGCTGGACGGCACCGAGGCCCTCGCGGACAAGGACAAGTTCAAGTCCAACCTGATCGAGCAGGCCCAGTACGAGGGCAAGACGTACGGCGTGCCGCTCGTCACCGACACCCTGGCGCTGGTCTACAACAAGCAGCTCTTCGCCAAGGCCGGCGTCCAGCCCCCCAAGACCTGGGACGAGCTGAAGACCGCCGCCGCCACGGTCAAGGCCAAGACCGGCGTCGACGGCTACTGGGGCTCCACCCAGGCCTACTACGCCCAGTCCTTCCTCTACGGCGAGGGCACCGACACGGTCGACGCCGGCGCCAAGAAGATCACGGTGAACTCCGCCGCGGCGAAGAAGGCCTACGGCACCTGGCTGAGCCTGTTCTCCGGCAAGGGCCTGCACAAGGCCGACACCACCGCCGACGCCTACGCCCACATCCAGGACGCGTTCGTCAACGGCAAGGTCGCCGCGATCATCCAGGGCCCGTGGGAGATCACCAACTTCTACAAGGGCTCGGCGTTCGCCGACAAGAGCAACCTCGGCATCGCCACCGTCCCGGCCGGCTCGGCCGGCAAGGCCGGTGCCCCGACCGGCGGCCACAACCTCTCGGTCTACGCCGGCTCGGACTCCGCGCACCAGAAGGCGGCCCTGAAGTTCGTGAACTTCATGACCTCCGCGAAGTCCCAGTCGGCCATCGCGCTGAAGAACTCGACGCTGCCCACGCGTGACGACGCCTACACCGACCAGGTCAAGGCCGACCCGGGCATCGCCGGCTACCAGACGGTCCTGTCCGCCGCCCAGCCGCGTCCCGCGCTGCCGGAGTACAGCTCGCTGTGGGGTCCGCTCGACACCGAACTGCCCAAGATCGCGGGTGGCAAGGAGTCCCTGGACAAGGGCCTGAGCAACGCCGAGGTCGCCATCGCCAAGCTGGTGCCCGACTTCAGCAAGTGAGCCCGCACGGCCGCCGGGTCCCGCCCCCCTGACGGGAGGGGCCCGGCGGCCGGCGGCCTGCGCGCCGCACCCCCGGGCGCCGTACCGACCGCACTCCCGGACCTCGCTCCGCAGGACTTCACGAAGGTTGTCGCACCATGACAGTCGCCATCGACCGCGCGACCGGCAAGCGCCGCGGTGACGCGCCGCGGCCCGGCCTGGGCCGGCGCCTGAAGCACAGCTACCAGAAGAACTGGTACGCCTACGCCATGATCGCCCCGGTCGTCGTCGTGCTCGGCGTCCTGGTGATCTACCCCCTGGTGTACGGCCTGTACCTGACCCTCACCGACGCCAACAGCCTCAACACGGCGCGCACCATCGGCGTCAACCACATCGACGCCACCTACAAGTTCATCGGCCTCGACAACTACGCCGACATCCTGTGGGGCCCGACCGCCTACGACCGCTTCTGGTCCCACTTCCTGTGGACCGTCGTGTGGACCGCGCTGTGCGTGGCGCTGCACTACACCATCGGCCTGGGCCTCGCCCTGCTGCTCAACCAGAAACTGCGCGGACGCACCCTCTACCGCCTGCTCCTGATCCTGCCCTGGGCCGTGCCGACCTTCGTCACCGTCTTCGGCTGGCGCTTCATGCTCGCCGACTCCGGCATCATCAACGCCGCCCTGGACACGCTGCACCTGCCCACCCCGCAGTGGCTGGAGGACACCTTCTGGCAGCGGTTCGCCGCGATCATGGTGAACACCTGGTGCGGTGTGCCGTTCATGATGGTCTCGCTGCTCGGCGGCCTGCAGTCCATCGACGGCACGCTCTACGAGGCCGCCGAGATGGACGGCGCGAGCGCCTGGCAGCGCTTCCGCTACGTCACCCTCCCGGGCCTGCGCACGGTCAGCTCCACGGTCGTCCTGCTCGGCATCATCTGGACGTTCAACCAGTTCGCGGTGATCTTCCTGCTGTTCGGCAACACCGCCCCGGACGCGCAGATCCTGGTCACCTGGGCGTACTACCTCGGCTTCGGACAGCAGCCGCGTGACTTCGCCCAGTCGGCCGCGTACGGCATCCTGCTGCTGGCCATCCTGATCGTCTTCACGTCGTTCTACCGTCGCTGGCTGAACCGCAACGAGCAGCAGCTCGCGATCTGAGGCAGGAGTTCCCATGAGCACGACCACCGTCGAGACCTCCGCCGCGGTGACGAAGGACAGCCCCGCCCCGGTCCCCGGGCGGGTGCGGCGGCGCGGCGAGAGCGGCCCGCTGGCCTCCCTCGCCTCGCACGGCATCCTGATCGTCGCGAGCCTCGTCGCCCTCTTCCCGGTCGCCTGGCTGGTGTTCCTGTCCCTCGGACCGGACAAGGACGACTACCTGCACCCCGGGCGCATCTGGTCGAAGATGACGTTCGACAACTACGCGTTCGTCCTGCAGCACACCAACTTCTTCGACTGGCTGACCAGTTCGCTGATCGTGTCGCTGGGCACCACCCTGCTCGGCGTCCTGGTCGCGGCGACCACCGGCTACGCGGTGTCGCGGATGCGCTTCCCGGGCTACCGCAAGTTCATGTGGGTGCTGCTGGTCACCCAGATGTTCCCGGTGGCCGTGCTGATGGTGCCGATGTACCAGATCATGGCCGACCTCCAGCTCATCGACACCTACCTCGGCCTGATCCTCGTCTACTGCTCGACCGCGGTGCCGTACTGCGCGTGGCTGCTCAAGGGCTACTTCGACACCATCCCGTTCGAGATCGACGAGGCCGGCCGGGTGGACGGGCTGAGCCCGTTCGGCACCTTCTTCCGGCTCATCCTGCCGCTCGCCAAGCCGGGCCTGGCGGTCGCCGCCTTCTACAGCTTCATCACCGCGTTCGGCGAGGTGGCCTTCGCGACGACCTTCATGCTGGACGACCAGAAGTACACGCTCGCCGTCGGCCTGCAGAGCTTCGTCAGCGAGCACGACGCCCAGCGCAACCTGATGGCCGCCACCGCGGTGCTCATCGCGATACCCGTGTCCGCGTTCTTCTACCTCGTGCAGAAGAACCTGGTGACCGGACTCACCGCCGGCGGCACCAAGGGCTGAGCGCCCCCGGGCGCGCTCCCAGGGCACCGGACTCCCGTGCCGCACCCGGTCCTGACCCGAGCCACGACGGCCCGGGACCAGGCCCCCGGGTGCCTCGGGGGGGTGGCCGCGGGGTCCATCCGACCCCGCTGACCCCGCGGCCACCTCGTCAACCGTCCGCCGCCGAAGACGACCCATGACCTCCCTTCCCTTACGCATCAAGGACGCCATGAGCCAGCAGCACTCCGCCGCACCGGCCCCGCACACCGCCGTCGCCACCGTCGCCCCGCGCGGCGACTGGTGGCGGGACGCGGTGATCTACCAGGTCTACCCGCGCAGCTTCGCCGACAGCAACGGCGACGGCATGGGCGACCTGGAAGGCGTACGCTCCCGCCTGCCGTACCTGCGCGACCTCGGCGTGGACGCGGTGTGGCTCAGCCCCTTCTACGCCTCCCCGCAGGCCGACGCCGGCTACGACGTGGCCGACTACCGTGCCGTGGACCCGATGTTCGGCAGCCTCCTCGACGCCGACGCCCTGATCCGCGACGCCCACGGGCTGGGCCTGCGGATCATCGTCGACCTGGTCCCCAACCACTCCTCCGACCAGCACGAGTGGTTCAAGCGCGCCGTCGCCGAGGGCCCCGGCTCCCCGCTGCGCGAGCGCTACCACTTCCGCCCCGGCAAGGGCGCGCACGGCGAACTGCCGCCCAACGACTGGGAGTCCATCTTCGGCGGCCCGGCCTGGACCCGGGTGACCGAGCCCGACGGCACCCCCGGCGAGTGGTACCTGCACCTGTTCGCGCCCGAGCAGCCCGACTTCAACTGGGACCACCCGGCGGTCGGCGACGAGTTCCGCTCGATCCTGCGCTTCTGGCTGGACATGGGCGTCGACGGCTTCCGCATCGACGTGGCCCACGGCCTGGTCAAGGCGCCGGGCCTGCCCGACCTGGGCGCCCACGACCAACTCAAGCTGCTGGGCAACGATGTCATGCCGTTCTTCGACCAGGAGGGCGTGCACGAGATCTACCGGCAGTGGCGCACGGTGCTCGACGAGTACGCCGCGAAGGAGGGGCCCGAAGGGCCTTCGTCAGAGGGGCGGTGGTGGGAGACGGGCGGGCGGATCTTCGTGGCCGAGGCGTGGACCCCGACCATCGAGCGCACGGCGCACTACGTCCGCCCGGACGAGCTGCACCAGGCGTTCAACTTCCAGTACCTGTCCACCGCGTGGGACGCGGCCGAGCTGCGCGAGGTCATCGACCGCACGCTGGAGGCGATGCGCCCGGTCGGCGCCCCCGCCACCTGGGTGCTGTCCAACCACGACGTCACCCGGCACGCCACCCGCTTCGCCAACCCGCCGGGCCTGGGCACCCAGATCCGCCTGGCCGGCGACCGCGAGCTCGGTCTGCGCCGGGCCCGGGCGGCGAGCCTGCTGATGCTGGCGCTGCCCGGCTCGGCCTACGTCTACCAGGGCGAGGAGCTGGGCCTGCCGGACGTCGTCGACCTGCCCGACGAGGTGCGCCAGGACCCGGCGTACTTCCGTGGCGCGGGCCAGGACGGCTTCCGCGACGGCTGCCGGGTGCCGATCCCGTGGACCCGCGAGGGCTCCTCGTACGGCTTCGGCAGCGGCGGCAGCTGGCTGCCCCAGCCGGCCGGGTGGGCGGAGCTGAGCGTGGAGGCGCAGACCGGCCGGGCCGGGTCGACGCTGGAGCTGTACCGCGCCGCCCTGCGGGTGCGCCGGGAGCAGCCCGACCTGGGCGCCGGCGACGGTGTGGAGTGGCTGACGGCGCCCGCGGGCGTCCTGGCTTTCCGGCGCGGGGAGTTCGTGTGCGTGGCCAACACCACCGGGGAGGCCGTGACGACGCCCGCCTACGGGCGGCTGCTGCTGGCCAGCGGTGAGGTCGCCGAGACCGGCGGCGAGGCGAAGGTCCCGGCGGACACCACTGTGTGGTGGAGCACCGCCCGGTAATTTCTTGCATCAACTTGCTCCGGCCCGCTGCCCATTTGGGCGGCGGGCCTTTAACATCTGCGTCACTGCAAGGTTTCAGCAAGATTGCAGCAAGAACCTTCAACGGTGAAGGAACCCCACATGGCACGCAGAACGACCCTCCCGGCGGCCCTCCTCCTCGCGGCCGTCGCCATGGTTGGCATGAACCCGACGAGTGCACAGGCCTCCCCACCTGGCACCAAGGACGTCACCGCGGTCCTCTTCGAGTGGAAGTACGACTCGGTCGCCAAGGAGTGCACCGGCACCCTCGGCCCCGCCGGCTACGGCTACGTGCAGGTCTCCCCGCCCGCCGAGCACATACAGGGCTCGCAGTGGTGGACGTCGTACCAGCCGGTCTCCTACAAGATCGCCGGGCGGCTCGGTGACCGGACCGCCTTCCGGAACATGGTCAGCACCTGCCACGCGGCCGGTGTGAAGGTCGTCGTCGACACCGTGATCAACCACATGTCGGCCGGCAGCGGCACCGGCACCGGCGGCTCGTCGTACACGAAGTACACCTACCCCGGCCTGTACTCCTCGCCCGACTTCGACGACTGCACCAGCCAGGTCGGCAACTACGCCGACCGCTGGAACGTCCAGCACTGCGAACTCGTCGGCCTCGCCGACCTCGACACCGGCGAGTCCTACGTCCGCGGCGCGATCGCCGGGTACATGAACGACCTGCTGACCCTCGGCGTGGACGGCTTCCGCATCGACGCCGCCAAGCACATCGACACCGCCGACCTCGCCAACATCAAGTCCCGGCTCACCAACCCGTCGGTGTACTGGAAGCAGGAGGTCATCTACGGCGCCGGAGAGGCCGTCCAGCCCACCGAGTACACCGGCAACGGCGACGTCCAGGAGTTCCGCTACGCCTACGACCTCAAGCGGGTCTTCAACAACGAGAACCTCGCCTACCTCAAGAACTACGGCGAGGGCTGGGGTTACCTGAGCAGCTCCGTGGCGGGCGTCTTCGTCGACAACCACGACACCGAGCGCAACGGCTCCACGCTCAACTACAAGGACGGTGCCACCTACACGATGGCCAACGTCTTCATGCTGGCCTGGCCCTACGGCGCACCCGACATCGACTCCGGCTACGAGTGGTCGGACGCGGACGCCGGACCGCCCAACGGCGGCACGGTCAACGCCTGCTGGCAGGACGGGTGGAAGTGCCAGCACAAGTGGCCGGAGATCATGCGCATGGTCGCCTTCCGCAACGCCACCCGCGGCCAGGCGGTCACCAACTGGTGGGACAACGGCGGCGACGCGATCGCCTTCGGACGCGGCAGCAAGGGCTACGTGGCCATCAACCACGAGTCGGGCAGCCTCAGCCGCACCTACCAGACCTCGCTGCCCGCGGGGACGTACTGCAACGTGCAGAACAACACGACGGTCACCGTGAACTCCTCGGGCCAGTTCACCGCCACCCTGGGCGCCAACACGGCGCTGGCCCTCTACGCGGGCAAGTCGAGCTGCTGAGCCGCCGCGCCCGCTGCCCGGCGCCGCCCGCCGGGTGACCGGACGAACCGCCCGTCCCGCACGGGCGGTTCGTACCGCCCCCAGGACACGGCGGCCGTCGCCCGATGAAAAGTCTTGCTACTGGTTGCATGACTCTTGCTGTAAAGCTTTCAGCGGCGGTACGGTCACGCGGGCGCCCGGCGACGCTGCCGACGAGGATCAGGCAGGACACCGCCGCGGCGCAGGGGTCGGACCCACTTGAGCCGTTTTCGCTAGGAGTTCACGCCTGTGATACCGAGATGGCCGGCGCCCCCGACGCGCCGTACCCCGCGGGCCGGACGGATCGCGGTGCTCACCGCCGCCGCCCTGGCCGCCGCCCTCGTGCAGCCGCTGGCCGCCCACGCCGCCGCACCGCCGGCGCCGCCGTCCGACGCCGCCCTGGCCGCGCAGCCCGCCCGGCACGACGCCACCCGCGAGCAGTTCTACTTCGTCCTGCCGGACCGCTTCGCCGACGGCGACGCGTCCAACAACCGCGGCGGCCTGACCGGCAGCCGCCTGAGCACCGGTTACGACCCCACCGACAAGGGTTTCTACCAGGGCGGTGACCTCAAGGGCCTGACCCGCAAGCTCGACTACATCAAGGGGCTGGGCACCACCGCCCTGTGGATGGCGCCCATCTTCAAGAACCGTCCCGTGCAGGGCACCGGCGCCAACGCCTCGGCCGGCTACCACGGGTACTGGATCACCGACTTCACCCAGGTCGACCCGCACTTCGGCACCAACAAGGACCTGGAGACCCTCATCTCCACGGCCCACGCCAAGGGCATGAAGGTCTACTTCGACGTCATCACCAACCACACCGCGGACGTCGTCGACTACGAGCCGAAGTCCTACGACTACCTCTCCAAGGGCGCCTTCCCGTACCTGACCGAGGACGGCAGGCCCTTCGACGACGCCGACTACGCCGACGGCACGCGCACGTTCCCGGCGGTCGACGCCGGCTCCTTCCCGCGCACCCCGCAGGTCACCAGCCGCAGCAAGGTCCCGGCCTGGCTCAACGACCCGACGATGTACCACAACCGCGGCGACTCCACGTACGCCGGCGAGTCCACCACGTACGGCGACTTCTCCGGGCTCGACGACCTGTGGACCGAGCGTCCCGAGGTCGTCCAGGGCATGGAGAAGATCTACCAGCGCTGGGTGCGGGACTTCGGCGTCGACGGCTTCCGGATCGACACCGTGAAGCACGTGAACATGGAGTTCTGGACGCAGTGGGCCACCGCCCTCGACGCGTACGCCGAGAAGCGCGGCCGCGACGACTTCTTCATGTTCGGTGAGGTCTACTCGGCGGACACCTCCATCACCTCGCCGTACGTCACCCAGGGCCGCCTCGACGCCACCCTCGACTCCCCCTTCCAGGAAGCGGCCCGCCAGTACGCCTCCCAGGGCGGCAGCGCGCGCAAGCTCGCCGCGGTCTTCGGCGACGACTACAAGTACACGACCGACAAGGCCAACGCCTACGAGCAGGTCACCTTCCTCGGCAACCACGACATGGGCCGCATCGGGTACTTCCTGAAGCAGGACAACCCCAAGGCCACGGACGCCGAGATCCTCGCCAAGGACCGCCTCGCCAACGAGCTGATGTTCCTCAGCCGCGGCAACCCGGTCGTCTACTACGGCGATGAGCAGGGCTTCACCGGCGCCGGCGGCGACAAGGACGCCCGCCAGCCGATGTTCGCCTCGAAGACCGCCGACTACCTCGACGACGACGAGATCGGCACCGACCGCAGCCACGCCGACGCCGCGTACGACACCAAGGCCCCGCTGTACCGGCAGATCGCCGAGCTGTCCCGGCTGCGCAAGGCCCACCCGGCCCTCGCGGACGGCGTGCAGACCGAGCGGTACGCGGCCGACGGCGCCGGCGTGTACGCCTTCTCCCGCACCGACGCCCGGACCGGCACCGAGTACGTCGTCGCCGTGAACAACGCCGGCGAGGCCAGGACCGCCACCTTCGCGACCGGCTCCGCCGCGATGCGCTTCGACGGCCTCTACGGCACCCGCGCCCGCGTCACCTCGGACGCCGACCGCAAGATCACCGTGACCGTCCCGGCGGGCTCGGCGATCGTCCTCAAGGCCGCGGGCAGGCCCGCCCGCCCGGCCGTGAAGCCGTCCGTCACCCTGCGGGCCCCGGCCGCCGGCGCCACCGGCACCGTCGAGATCGGCGCGGACGTCGACGGCGGGCAGCTCAACCGCGTCGTGTTCGCCGCCCAGGTCGGCGACGGCGCCTGGAAGGTCCTCGGCTCCGCCGACCACGCCCCGTACAAGGTCACCCAGGTGCTCGGCACCGACGTACCGGCCGGGACCGCGCTGCGCTACAAGGCCGTCGTCGTCGACTCGGCCGGCCGCACCGCGAGCGCCACCGCCGCCTCCACGTCCGGCACCCCGCCCGCCGAGGAGACGCCCACCGCCTCCTCCCGCGACTACGCGGTCGTGCACTACCAGCGGCCCGACGGCGACTACGCCGACTGGGGCCTGTACGCCTGGGGCGACCTCGCCGACGGCGAGGCCACCGACTGGCCGAAGAGCCACCCCTTCGCCGGCCGTGACGCCTACGGCGCCTTCGCCTGGGTCAAGCTCAAGCCGGGCGCCTCGAACGTCGGCTTCCTGGTGATCGACAAGGACGGCACCAAGGACGTCGCCACCGACCGCACCATCGACGTGACCAGGACCGGCGAGGTCTGGATCCAGCAGGGCAAGGCCGACGTCCGCACCGAGCGGCCCGAGTACCCGGCCCAGGACACCGGCAAGGCCGTCCTGCACTACCACCGCGCCGACGGCGACTACGACGGCTGGGGCCTGCACGTCTGGACGGGCGCCGCGAACCCCACCGAGTGGTCGAACCCGCTGCGCCCGGTGAAGACTGACGCCTATGGCGCGGTCTACGAGGTGCCGCTCAGCGCGGGTGCCACCAGTCTCAGCTACATCCTGCACAAGGGCGACCAGAAGGACCTGCCGACGGACCAGTCGCTGGACCTCACGGCCGCCGGCCACGAGGTGTGGCTCGTGAGCGGCCAGGAGGAACACCTCCTCCCGCAGCCCGCGGGCAGCGCGGCCGCGCTCGACCTGACCACCTCCAAGGCGGTCTGGATCGACCGCGACACCCTCGCCTGGAACGGCTCCGAGGCGGCCGCCTCCACCCAGCTCGTGTACTCCCGCGACGGCTCGATCGCGGTCAAGGACGGTGCCCTGACCAGCGACGACGAGCGCTGGCTGCGGCTGACCAGGTCCGCGCTCACCGACGCCCAGAAGGCGAAGTTCCCGCACCTGAAGGGCTACACCGCCTGGACCGTCGACCCCCGCGACCGCGACCGGGTCCGCGAGGCCCTGCGCGGCCAGGTCGTCGCCACCCAGCGCGCCGCCAACGGCGCCGTCCTCACCGCGACCGGCGTCCAGCTCGCGGGCGTCCTCGACGACCTGTACGACGCCACTGCGGCGAAGCTCGGCCCGGTCTTCACCAAGGGCCGGCCCACCCTGTCGGTGTGGGCGCCCACGGCACAGTCGGTGAAGCTGGAGGTGGGCGGCGACACCGTCGCCATGCGGCGCGACGACACCACCGGCGTCTGGTCCGTCACCGGCCCCGCGTCCTGGAAGGGCAAGCAGTACCGGTACGTGGTGAAGGTCTGGGCGCCCAGCGTCCGCAAGGTCGTCACCAACAAGGTCACCGACCCGTACTCCGTCGCGCTGACCGCGAACTCCGAGCGCAGCCTGGTCGTCGACCTCGACGACAAGGCCCTCGCCCCGCACGGCTGGACGAGCTACCCCAAGCCCGCCGCCGTCCCCCTCAGGGACGCCCAGATCCAGGAACTGCACGTCCGTGACTTCTCCGTCGCGGACCGCACCTCCCGGCACCCGGGCACCTACCTCGCCTTCACCGACAAGGACAGCGACGGCTCGAAGCACCTGCGGCAGCTCGCCGCGGCCGGCACGTCCTACGTGCACCTGCTGCCCGTGTTCGACATCGCGACGATCCCCGAGAAGAAGGCCGACCAGGCGAGCCCCGACTGCGACCTGGCCGCCCTGCCGGCCGACTCCGACCAGCAGCAGAAGTGCGTGACGGCCGTCGCCGCGAAGGACGCCTACAACTGGGGCTACGACCCCTACCACTACACGGTCCCCGAGGGCTCCTACGCCGGCGACCCGGACGGCACCGCCCGAACCGTCGAGTTCCGCAAGATGGTCAAGGCGCTCAACGAGGACGGCCTGCGGGTCGTGATGGACGTCGTCTACAACCACACGACGGCCGCCGGCCAGGCCGACACCTCCGTCCTGGACCGGATCGTGCCCGGCTACTACCAGCGCCTCCTCGCCGACGGCTCGGTGGCCAACAGCACCTGCTGCGCCAACACCGCGACCGAGAACGCCATGATGGGCAAGCTGGTCGTCGACTCGATCGTCACCTGGGCCAAGGAGTACAAGGTCGACGGCTTCCGCTTCGACCTCATGGGCCACCACCCCAAGGCCAACATCCTGGCCGTCCGCAAGGCCCTCGACGCGCTGACCGTGAAGAAGGACGGCGTCGACGGCAAGAAGATCATCCTGTACGGCGAGGGCTGGAACTTCGGTGAGGTCGCCGACGACGCCCGCTTCGTCCAAGCCACCCAGAAGAACATGGCCGGCACCGGCATCGCGACCTTCTCCGACCGGGCGCGGGACGCGGTCCGCGGCGGCGGCCCCTTCGACACCGACCCCGGCGTCCAGGGCTTCGCCTCCGGCCTGTACACCGACCCCAACGGCTCCACCGCGAACGGCACCCCGGCCGAGCAGAAGGCCCGCCTGCTGCACTACCAGGACCTGATCAAGGTCGGCCTGTCCGGCAACCTCGCGGCCTACCGCTTCAAGGACACCGACGGCAAGGAGGTCACCGGCGCCCAGGTCGACTACAACGGCGCCCCGGCCGGCTACGCGGCGGCGCCCGGCGACGCCCTCGCCTACGCCGACGCCCACGACAACGAGTCGCTGTTCGACGCGCTGACCTACAAGCTGCCCGCGTCGACCGGCGCCGCCGACCGCGCCCGGATGCAGGTCCTGGCGATGGCCACGGCGACCCTCTCGCAGGGCCCGGCGCTGTCCCAGGCCGGCACGGACCTGCTGCGCTCGAAGTCGCTGGACCGCAACTCCTTCGACAGCGGCGACTGGTTCAACGCCATCCACTGGAACTGCGCCGACGGCAACGGCTTCGGCCGCGGACTGCCGCCGGCGGCCGACAACGAGTCCAAGTGGTCCTACGCCAAGCCGCTGCTCGCCACGGTGAAGGTGGGCTGCCCGCAGATCACCGGGGCGTCGGCCGCCTACCAGGACCTGCTCAAGGTCCGCTCGACGGAGAAGGTGTTCTCCCTCGGCACGGCCGAGGCCGTGCAGGCGAAGCTGTCCTTCCCGCTGTCGGGCGAGGAGGAGACACCGGGCGTGATCACCATGAAGCTGGGCGACCTGGTCGTGGTCTTCAACGCGACGCCCGAGTCCCAGCGGCAGCGGGTGGGCTCGCTCGCCGGCACCGGCTACGCCCTGCACCCCGCGCAGGCGTCGGGCGCGGACCCCGTGGTCAGGACGTCGGCGTACGACAAGTCCACCGGCACCTTCACGGTCCCGTCCCGCACCGTGGCCGTCTTCCGGACGACCGGCTGACCGCGGCTAGGGTGACGCCGTCGCCGTAGAAGCCAGCAGGACAGGAGTGCTCATGCCGCAGATCACCGTCGACTACTCGGACCGGCTCGTGGACGTCTTCGACCGGCCCGGGTTCGCCACGGCGCTGCACGAGGCCACCGTGGAGATCGCGGCGGCCACCCCGCAGGCGTGCAAGACGCGGTTCCGCCGCACCGAGGACGTGACCGTCGGACCCGACACCGGCGGACACGCCCACGTGCACGTCGGCCTCGCCCTGCTGCCGGGGCGCAGCGACGAGACCAAGGCGCGGCTGACCGAGCGGACGCTCGAGCTGCTGCGCGAGCACATCGGGCCGGTCGGGGGCCTCACCCTGCACGCCTCGGCCGAGGTGCGCGAACTCGACGCCTCCTACCGCAAGTCCGAGACCGCCGCCTGAGGGAACCGCCTGAGCGATCAGGCGGCGAGGGAGACGAGCCGGGTGACCAGGTCCGCGAAGGGCCCGTCACCCGGCTCGTCCTTCAGCAGCGGCTTCAGCAGGGCCGCCGTGGGCCCGTCGTGGGCCGCGGCCACCGCGACCAGCGCGGCGAAGTCCTGCACGAGCTGCACCTCCAGCTCCGCGCGCGGCACCCGCCGGCCGTCCAGCCACAGCAGCGCCGTGGACTCCGCGAGCGAGATCCACGAGCGGACCACCAGTTCCAGGCGCGCGGGCGGCTCCTCGATCCGCAGGTGCGAAAGGATCTGGACATACGCGGCCTGCCGCACGGAGTCGATGAGCGCGTTCGCCGTGGACGAGCCGACCGCCGGGCCGCCGCGCATCAGCGCCGAGAAACCGGGTCCGTGGTCGTCGACGAAGTCGAAGTAGCGGCGCATCACGCGCAGCAGCCGTGCCCCCAGCGGACCCTCGTGCGGCTCCCGGAAACGGTCCGCGAGATCCTCCGCCGCACGCTTCAACGCGGCCTCGTACAGGCTGAGTTTGCCGGGGAAGTAGTGGTACACGAGGGGACGGGAGATGCCCGCCGCGGACGCTATCTCGTCGATGGAGACCTCGTCCGGGGAGCGGCGGGCGAACAGTTCGAGGGCGACGCCGATCAACTGCTGCCGCCGCTCCTCCACTGTCAATCTGCGACGAACCCCGGTAGTCATACGAACACCTTACCGATCGGATCCGGCCGCGAACGGCCCGGAGCGACCGGGAGGGTTCACCCGCGTTCACCGCAGCCCGTGGATCGTCCTCCCGTCGGCCAGCCGTCCGGAGAGCTCCGCCCGGCTGCCCTGCGCCGCCCGCAGCGCCAGCAGACTGCCCTCACCGGAGCCGGTCACCCCGCCCGTCGCGCGGATCGACTCGGTGCCCTTCGCGCCGGCCGCCAGGAGGTGCCAGCTCCCGCCCTGTGCCTTCCACAACACCCCGGCCAGCACGTGCGGGTCGCGCGGCCCGCAGGCCGGCACGTCCCCGGCCGTCGCCACCGCCGCCCCGAACAGCCCGCCCGGCGTGCGGAACTGGGCCAGTACCCGGCTGCCGTCCCCGCGCCAGGTGTCCGCCCGGGTGCACACCCAGGTCGCCGTGCCGCTCCCGTCGGGCAGCGGCTGGCGCGCGTACTGCCAGGCGTTCACCGTCCGCACGCCCTGTCCGCGCACCTCGCCCAGCGAGCAGGCGAACGGTGCCCAGGTGCGCAGCCCCAGCGCGCCCGTCGGGTCGTGCTCGGCGGTCGGCCGCCCGGACGTGAGCAGCGCCGGCACCAGCTCGCCGAGGTCGCTCAGCAGGTGCGCGCCGGAGGCGTCGGTCACCTCCAGGACGTTCCACGTCGTGCACGCCCCGCTGCGGGTCGCCGGGCTGGCCAGCGGGGAGGTGATCCCGTCGGTCAGCGTCAGGGCCATCTCCCCGGCGCCCGGCTTGGACAGGTCCCGCTCGGTCGCCTTCGTCACCCACGGCGCGGTCAGGTACCGCACGTTGCCGTCGGACCGGCCCAGCACGACCGCGCTCGCCGCGGCGCCACTCGCGCCGTCGACCCGGGCGAGGTCCAGCGCGGCCCCGACCGTGCCGTCCTTCGGCTCGGCGTAACGGGCGATGCGCAGGCCGTCGTAGAGGATCACCACGCGCGCGCTGTCGACGGCGCCCGCGTACAGCAGTTGCGGCGGTCCGGCCGGGCCGCCGGACGGGGTGCCGGGGGTCGCCGAGACCTGCACCGACTCGCCGGGCCGCGCCCATACCGCGAGCGCGCGCCGCAACAGCTTCTTGTCGGCCGTCAGTTCACCGCGCGCGGGCCACGCCGAGAAGTCGGTGCGCGGGGAGGTGCGCCAGGCGGCGGGGGAGACCCTGACCAGCCGGCCCGGGTCGAGCGCGGCCTCGGCGGCGGGGTTGCGCGCGTACGACGGTGCGGCGGCGCCGTCGGGTCCCCAGCCGTCGCCGGGCAGCGCGAGGAGCGTCCCGCACACGGCGAGCGCGGCGGCCGCGACGAGGGCCGCCCGGGCGTGCTGGCGGCGGCGCATCAGATCGGTGGGCCGCGCCTGCAGCGAGCAGGGGTCGAACTCGGGCGAATCCAGCAGCGCGTAGCGGGCGGGCACCGTGTCCGCCTCGTCCAGCGCCTCGTCCGGGTCCTCGACGCCGCACTCGGTGAGGATCCTGCGCACCTCGCCGTCGGTCATCCGCTCCAGGCCGCGCAGCACGTACGCCGCGCGGGCCGGGCCGGACAGCGCGGACAGCTCCTGGTCCAGGGCGAGTTCCTCGGCGCCACCGGAGCGCGGGAACAGCTTCAGGCCCCGCACCTGCGGCAGCACCGGCGGCAACTGGGCCCGCTTCGGCCAGGCCCGGCGGCGCAGCGGCAGGCCCGCCTCCAGCGCCGTGCGCACCACGCGCTGGCGGACGTAGGCGTACCCCGGGTCGCCGTCCCGGCCCGTGGACTGCGCCGGGATCACCGGGGCCGCCGCGCGGCTGCGGGGCAGGGCGCGCTGGGCGAGGGCGTGCGCGGTCAGGACCCGCCGGCTGCGGCCGAGTCCCGACGGCAGCAGCAGATGGGCGAGCCGGACGAGGCGCGGATAGTGCTCGACGAGGGCGGCCTCGGCCTGCTCGACGTCGACGACCCGGTCCGCGGGGGAGCCGGGGGCGGGGCGCTGGGCGACATCCTGTGACTGCACGTCCGGGAGAACGAGCGACGCCGGGCCCGGTCACCGCCGGACGGACCCATCACCCGTCCGTGTGCCCCGCTCCGGCCGGGGGCTCGTCCACCAGGGCGCGGGCGTAGTGGGCCATCGACCGCTGGTAGCGCGGCAGATGGGCGGCCAGCGCCTCGAGGACCAGGGCCAGGCCCTCGCGGTCGCGGCCCAGGCTCGACAGGCACAGCGCCAGCGTGGCGCGCACGGCGTCGTCCAACTCGTCCGACGGCGCGGTCAGTTCCGGCGTCAGCAGCGCGACGCCCTCCTCGGCCCGGCCGATGTTGCGCAGCGAGCTGGACAACTGGATCTTGGCGCGCCGGCCCTTGTAGCCGCTCGCCTCGGACAGGCCGCGTTCCAGGGCCTGCCGGTACAGCGGGACCGCCCGGTCGGAGTGCCCGGTGGAGTCCCAGGCGCACGCCTGCTCGAACGGCCCGAGGGGGCTGTCCCCGGGCAGCTCGGCGACGAGCCGGTCGATCACGGCCCGGAAGGCCGGGGCGTCCTCCTCGGCGTAGTCGCCGAACGTGTCCCAGGCGGCCGCCACCCGCTTCTCCCAGTCATCGTCCACCGGGGCACCTTCGCACACCCGTGCCGTTCGGCGCCGGTATTTTGAGCGCTCCGGACCCGGGAGCCGTATCGAGGGCGAGGCCCTGAGGGAGGAACAGATGAAGGTGACCCGACCGATGCTCGCGGTGGCCGGCGCCGCCGCGGTGCTGACGCTGGCGGGGTGCGCGTCCGGGACCGAGCAGCGGGCGACGGTGCCCGTGACGGCGACCGGCAGCCTGGAGCACCTCGCCGCCGAGGTGAAGTGCACGCCGAACATCCAGATCGACGCCGACGAGATCCGCCAGGCCGTCTGCAAGGACGCCAAGGGCGCCACGGACGCCAAGGGCGCGGCCGCGGGGAAGTTCATCCTCGCGACGTTCGCCACGGACCGCGGCCAGCGCGAGTGGATCAACGGCGCCAAGGACTACGGCGGTCACTACCTCGTCGGCCGCAAGTGGGTGGCGGTGGGCGAGACCGGCACGGTCACGGCGCTGCGCCGGACCCTGGGCGGGGACATCGAGGAGGGCACCGACCACTCGGCCCACTCCGGTCACTGAGGTCGTGGCAGTCGACGGTCAAGAAGAAGCCGGCGGCGAGATGTTCTCGCCGCCGGCTTCCGGCGCGGGCCTCCCGAGCGGGCCCGCTCAGTGGATCACTGGCACTTCCTGCCGCCGTTGATGCAGTTGACCATCTTGTTCATCAGGTTCGCGGAGAAGAAGTTGATGAAGTCGTTGTGGTCGGTCACCGGCTTGTGCAGCTGCTCGGGGAAGGTGTCCACCGCGTAGGGGTTGACCACCTGGCCGTTCTGCAGCTTGGGCGCCGGGACGTTGTAGACCAGCCGGACCTGGAGCTGCGGGATCGCCTTGAAGCCGTTGGCGCAGGTGCCGTCGGCCTGGACGAACGCCACGTGGGTGCGGTGGTTGGCGCTGTCGATGTTCTGGCCGTCCCAGCAGCTCTGGAAGTTGGTCGTGCGCACCACCTGGCTGCCCTGGGGGCAGATCGGGTACTTGTCGTGGAGCTGGACCTTGTTCTCGAAGCCGGTGCAGCTCCAGTTGACGTTGGCGTTGCCGAGGCCGTTGACGAAGGACTTCGCGTCACCGGTGATGATCCGCAGGGCCTGCGGCATCGCGACGACCTTGCCGCGCTTGTTGCCGACGAACTTGAGCTGGGCCTGGGCCGGCTGGAGGATCTTGCCGACGTTGCCCTCCTTGCCGCCGCCGTCGTTGTTCTGGTCGAAGTCCTTCGACCCGTCCTGGACGCGCAGCACCGGCCAGAAGTACGACGACTTGTCGCCCTGGTTCTGGCAGCTCGTCTCGGCCCCGGCCAGCTCCTGGTCGCTCGCGAAGGCGTCGTTGCTCTGGTTGCCGACGTAGTCGTGCAGGTGGTGGGCGCCGTTGGTGACACCGGGTGCGACGATCACGTTGTCGGTGTTGTGGTTGTTGTTGCCGTTGGTGCCGCACCGGGTGGTGAAGCTGCCCGTGGAGCCCGACCGGCCGTTGGCGCGCAGGCCGTTGGTGCCCACGCCGAGCTGGGCGCTGCCGCCCTGGACCTTGGTGATGTCCACGAAGTCCGACGCCACCGGGCCGTTGCCGCCCTGCCCGCCGTTGCCCTGCTGCTGGCCGCCGTTCTGGCCGCCGTTGTTCTGCTGGCCGCCGTTGTTGTTCTGCTGCCCGCCGTTGCCCTGCTGCTGGCCGCCGGTGTTGTTCTGCTGCTGCCCGCCGTTGTTGTTGCCGCCGGCGTTGGTCTGCGGCTGGGCGGCCTGCGTGGTGCAGGAGGCGAGCTGCTTGAGCGAGTTGTCGAAGGTGCCGCCGACGCGCTGGATGTCGATGCGGATCCGGTCGATCGTCGCGGACCGCTTCTCCTTGAGGGGGCCGACGATCGCGTTCTGCACGAAGTTGGCGTCGTTGGTCTGCGCCTGGCGCGTGGAGGCGAGCCGGTTGTAGGCCTCGGTGATCTGCTTGTCGAGGTTCGCCAGCTCCCTGTCCACGCCGTAGCGCGCCGCCCGCGGCACATTGGTCAGCTTCTGGCCGACGTCCGGGCAGGAGATGGTCGCCACCTGCGCGCCGGCGGCCTTCGTCCGGTTCTGCTGCCACGGGTTGTTCGACTCGTGCGCAGAGGCGTAGAAGTTCGCCCAGATCAGCCCGCCCCCACCGAGCGCTAGGGCCGCCGATGCGGCTATGGCCTTGGTGGCCATCGACGAACGGCGCTTACGTGTGTTGCGTCCCATGGAACTCCTCTGACTTCCTTGCGGGGCAGCATCGAGGCGCCCGACAGGAGTGAAGCGGCGCCCTCCCATACGGACGCCGCCCCAGGTGTGTTCAGCGGTCTCAGGAATTCCTCAGGCATCCACGGACCGAACGCGTCGCAACTGGCCGTTGTCGCACCCTGGTTGCGATGTCACCGGTCCTGGTCGAGGTGGGCGAGCACGGCCAGGACCCGGCGGTTGTCGTCGTCCGACACCTCCAGGCCCAGCTTGGTGAAGATGTTCGCGGTGTGCTTGGCGATCGCCCGCTCCGTCACCACCAGCTTCCCCGCGATCGCCGCGTTGGACCGGCCCTGCGCCATCAGCTCCAGCACCTCACGCTCGCGCGGCGTGAGCCGGTCCAGCGGCCGGTCCGCGCCGCCGCCGCGGGCCAGCAACTGCTGGATCACCTGCGGGTCCATCGCCGTACCGCCCGCCGCGACCCGGCGCACCGCGTCCACGAACTGCTCCGCGTCGAACACCCGGTCCTTCAGCAGGTAGCCCACCCCGCCCCGCCCGTCGGCGAGCAACTCGCGTGCGTAGAGCTGCTCGACGTGCTGGGACAGCACCAGCACCGGCATGCCCGGCCGCTCCCGGCGCGCCCGCAGCGCGCACTGCAGCCCCTCGTCGGTGTGGGTCGGCGGGAGCCGGACGTCGACCACCGCGACGTCCGGCTCCAGTTCCGCGAGGGCCCGCTCCAGCTCCGGCCCGGACTCGACGGCGGCGGCGATCTCGAAGTCGTAGGCCTCCAGCAGCCGCACGAGCCCGTCCCGCAGCAGGAACAGGTCTTCGGCTAGGACAACGCGCACGGAATCTCCAGGGTCACCAGCGTGGGGCCGCCCGCCGGGGAGCTGACGGCCAGGACGCCGTCGAACGTACCAAGCCGGCGCTCCACCCCGGCCAGTCCCGAACCCGCCCCGACCCTCGCCCCGCCCCGCCCGTTGTCGGTCACGGTGGCGCGCAGCATGCCGTCGGCGTGGTGCAGGTCGACCCAGACCCGGTCGGCGCCGGAGTGCTTGACCGCGTTGGTCAGCACCTCGCTGACCGCGAAGTACGCCGCCGACTCCACCGGCGCCTCCGGCCGGCCCGCGAGGTCCACGGACACCTCGGTGGGCACCGGCAGCCGCAGCGCCAACGCCCGTACGGCGTCGCCCAGTCCGCGCTCGGCCAGCACCGGCGGGTGGATGCCCCGCACCAGGTCGCGCAGCTCCGCCAGGGCGTCGGCGGAGGACTGCCGGGCCTGCGCGAGCAGCGCCCTGGCCCGCTCCGGGTCCTTGTCGATGAGCACCTCGACGGTGCCCAGGTCCATGCCCATCGCCACCAGCCGGGCCTGCGCCCCGTCGTGCAGGTCGCGTTCGATGCGGCGCAGTTCGGCGGCCGAGGCGTCCACCGCGTCCCGTCGCGTCTCGGTGAGCACCCGCACCCGCTCGGCCAGTTCCTCCTGGCTCGGGGTGAGCACCGCCCGGGTCAGCCGGAAGTGCGCGGTCAGCAGGCGCGGGCCGTAGCGGTAGCCGAGGAACAGGAACCCGCAGGCCAGCGGGATCGCCCCGAGCGCCGAGAACGGGCCGGACACCGGCAAGAAGGCGTACCAGTACGTGCCGCCCGGCGACTCGGCGTACGCCCGCCACAGGCCGAGCGCGAGCGCGAACCCTTCGACCGCGTAGAAGACCAGCACCCCCGGGAGCAGCGCGGTGAAGAAGCCGGCCGTCATGTCCACCGGCAGCAGCAGCACGTCCCGCCAGGTCTGCCGGTCGCGCAGCAGCGCGAAGGTGCGCGTCCACGGGTTGGCGCCCTCGGGGAGCGGACGGTACGCCGTCTCGATGCGCACCCCGCACCAGTCGGCGGCGAGCCTGCGCCGGGCGTCGGCGAAGGCCCGTACCGCCGCCAGCACCGCCGGAGTGGTGACGAGGCCGACGCCGATCGGGATCAGGGCGATGGACAGCAGGGTCAGGACCAGGCACAGGATGCTCACCGGCAGCATCGCCACGGCCAGCGTCAGTCCCCGGACGGCGGCCAGCACCATGGCCCGGGTGCGCGCCCGGACCTCGTCGCTCCTCGAGTGGGTGTTCATGACGCCAGTCTGCCGACCCGCCGGACGCCGGTCACGGGGCCGAGGTCCCCGGTCAGAGGGTGGTGCCAGGTACACCGCCGGGCCCGTGTCCGGCCGTCGCTAGGGGGTGTCTCGCCGGTCAGGCCGGGCTCGCGGCGTCCGGCACCGCGCCTCGCCGCGTTGTCGTCGGTTGGCGATGCCCCGCATCGCCGCCCTCCTCCGCCTTGCGATGCACGGCACCGGACGCCGCTCCCTGATCCGGCCTGACCGACGAGACACCCCCTAGGACCTCGGCCTCGCGGTCCGGGTCCAGCCCCTTCGCCGTGCGGTCCGGCCGCATCGGTGCCGTGCCGCCGATCTCCCGCAGCCACGCCCAGGTGTCGGCGACGGTCTCCTCGACGGGGCGGCAGCGCAGGCCCGCCGCGAGCGCCCGCGAGACGTCCGCGGCGTGCAGGTGGTCGTGCAGCTCGCTGTCCGGCGGCACCCACACCGGGAGCTGGGTCCACGGCTCGACGCCCGCGTCGAGGACCACCCGCGGGTCGGTCCAGCACAGCTCGGCCGGCCCGCCGGTGACCGCGGCGCACGCCTCGAGGAGGGTGCCCATGGTGGCGTGCCCCGACGGCCCGACCAGCGTGTACGGCCCGCTCAGCTCCCGCTCGGCCGCCGTGAGCGTCCACGCGGCGAGGTCCCGTACGTCGACGTACTGCAGGGGCAGGTCCCGCGGGCCCGGGGCGAGGACGGGACCGCCCCGGGCGATCCTGGTCAGCCACCAGGGCAGCCGGCCGACGTTCTCGTACGGGCCGAGGATCAGCCCGCACCGCACCAGCAGGGACCGGTCCTCGCCGAACTCCTCGACGGCGGCGATCTCGGCGCCCCGCTTGTCGCGCGCGTAGTCGGTGAGGTCCGCGTCCGGGTCGGCGCCCTCCACCAGCGGCGCGTCCTCGGTGTGGCCGGCCGGGGCGGGCCAGGCGTACACCGAGCAGCTCGACACGTACACGTACCGTCCGGCGCGGCCCCGCAGCAGCCGCGCCGACACCCGCACCGCGCGCGGCGCCGCCGACCAGGTGTCGACGACGACGTCCCAGGTGCCGGCCGTCCCGGCGAGGGCGGCGAGCCCGTCGGGCGCGGTGCGGTCGCCCCGCACCAGCCGCACCCCGCGCGGTGGTCGGTGCCGTCCCCGGTTGAGGACGGTCACCTCCCAGCCGCGCCCGAGGGCCGCCTCGACGACGGCCCGCCCCACGAACTCCGTCCCGCCCAGCACCAGAAGTCTCATACCGCCGACTGTGCCCGGTGCGGGCGCGGGACGGAACGGCGCTCTGCCGTCAGCAGACGCTCAGCGCTCGGCCGGCGGCACGTACTTGTAGCCGACCCGGCGCACCGTCTGGATCGACGCGCGGTGCGCGGCACCGAGCTTGCGGCGCAGCCGCGCCACGTGCACGTCGACGGTACGGCCGTCCCCGACGTGCCCGTAGCCCCACACCGTGGTGACGAGCTGGTCACGGGTGTGCACCCGGTGCGGGTGGGCGACGAGGTGGGCCAGCAGCTCGAACTCCAGGTACGTGAGGTCGAGTTCCTGCCCGTCGACCCACGCGGTGCGCTGCACGGGGTCGATCCGCACGAAGGGCTCGGCCTCCGCGTCGGGCTGCGGCGCTTCCGGCGCCCGGGGGGCGTCGGGGACCGCCACCGGCAGGAACGGCGGCTGCTGGTCGGCCGGGACCAGCACCAGGTAGCCGATCATCGGCGGCTGTCCCGGCAGGGCGGGCAGGGTGTGCGGGGGAGCGGGCAGCCAGGTGGCGCCCGGCGGCAGGAAGTCCGCCACGTCCACGACCTCGTCCCGGTCGACGGCACGCAGGCGGTGCCGGGCGGTCGACGGGGCGGAGGGGAGCGTGGCGGCGGAGGACAGGGTACGGGTGGTCGCCATGAGAGGTCAGCTCTTTCGCGCGAGAAGGTCGTCAGGGACGGACGTTCACTGCGCGCGGGCCGAAGGCCGGGCGTACGGCGTGGGAGGCCGTGGGCGGCTTTAGAGGGCCGGCGCGTTCGTCGCGCGGCAACACACCCGGTCGAAGTCGTGGTGCTGACGGGACGGCCAGAAGGGCTCGAGGTCAGGACGACGACCCGTCGCGCTGCACCCCTGGTATCCGGTCATGGCCCCATTGAAGCAGACACCGGTCCCGCAGAGGAGCCTCCTTCCACACCCTGGACGCCTGGCATCGCCATTCGGACAGCGGCGAAGGGCGCCCGTCGCACGGCGGGCGCCCCTTGCACGGGGTGTCTCAGACCTGGCCGGCCTTCTCCAGGGCGGAGCAGCACGTGTCGACGAGCAGGCGGGTCACCACGTACGGGTCGACGTTGGCGTTGGGGCGGCGGTCCTCGATGTAGCCCTTGCCGTCCTTCTCGACCTGCCACGGAATGCGCACCGAGGCGCCGCGGTTCGAGACGCCGTAGGAGTACTGGTCCCACGGGGCCGTCTCGTGCAGGCCGGTCAGACGGTCGTCGATGCCGGCGCCGTAGTTCTTGACGTGGTCGAGCGGCTTGGAGCCCTCGCCCAGCGACTCGCACGCGGTGATGATGGCGGCGTAGCCGTCGGGGCCCTCGCGCATCGCCCTGGTGGAGAAGTTGGTGTGCGCGCCCGCGCCGTTCCAGTCGCCCTTCACCGGCTTCGGGTCGAGCGTCGCGGCGACGCCGAAGTCCTCGGCGGTGCGGTACAGCAGCCAACGGGCCACCCAGAGCTGGTCGGAGACCTCCAGCGGGGCCAGCGGGCCGACCTGGAACTCCCACTGTCCGGGCATCACCTCGGCGTTGATGCCGGAGATGCCCAGGCCCGCCTTCAGGCAGTTGTCCAGGTGCGCCTCGACGACGTCCCGGCCGAAGATCTCGTCGGCGCCCACACCGCAGTAGTAGCCGCCCTGCGGGGCGGGGAAGCCGCCCTTGGGGAAGCCGAGGGGGTGGCCGTCCCGGAAGAACGTGTACTCCTGCTCGATGCCGAAGACCGGCTCCTGCGCGGCGAACTGCTCGGCGACCTCGGTCAGCGCGGCCCGGGTGTTGGTGGGGTGCGGCGTGAGGTCGATGTTCAGGACCTCGCACAGCACCAGGATGTCGTCGCCGCCGCGGATCGGGTCCGGACAGGTGAACACCGGCTTGAGCACACAGTCCGAGGCGTGGCCCTCGGCCTGGTTCGTGGAGGACCCGTCGAAGCCCCAGATCGGCAGCTCGGCACCCTTGGCGTCGTCGGCCAGGATCTTGGTCTTTGAACGCAGCTTGGCCGTCGGCGCGGTGCCGTCGATCCAGATGTACTCAGCCTTGAAGCTCACGGGACACATCCTTCGGGGGTGGGTCCGGGCGCGTCGAACGGTGCCGTGGGACCGCCCGGTGTTGCCCGCGAGCCTGTCAACAGGCGATTTCCCGGCCATTGCCCGAGTGTGAACCCCGCGTTACCGGGGGGTGCCGTGGGGTGCCTCGCGCGGTGAGGGCACCGGCGCTCGTATGCGATGGGGCGGGGGAGCGGTGGATCTGTGGACCGGAGGGACGGGGGAGCGGGGCTCGACCCCGGCGCGCCGCACCTGGGGAGAAGGCGGCGGCCGGGGCGGAGATCCCCGGACCGCCGCCCGAGCGACTTCCTGGGCGTCAGCGGCCGGGCGTCACCCCACCTTCTGGATCAGGGCCCGGCGGATCAGGAACTTGCCGGGCTCACGGACCTGTTCGAAGGCCGCGTTGTTCAGCAGGACGCAGCTCCCGGAGACCGAGGTCACCTCGACCGTGGTGGACTTGTTGTTGTCCAGGTTGGTCACCTTCAGCTTCGTCCCGGCCGGGAACTGGTTGCTGGAGGCCGCCGGGGCACCGGCCTCGCCGGAGAGCGTGACGGTCGAGCCGTTGCAGACCTGCTGACCCGAGGCGGCACCGTTGTTGCCGGCGTTTCCCGCGGCGTTGCCGGCCGGGGCGGTCTGCCCGGGCGGGGTGGTGGCCTGCTGGTTGCCGTTGCCGTTGCCGTTGCCCTTGCCGTTGGCGTTCGCGTTCCCGTTGCCCTGCTGGCCGTTCTGCGCCGCCTGGGAGCCCTGAGCCGACTCCCCCACGACACAGCCCGACGCCTTCTGCTGGACCTTGATCTGCTCGATGACCGCCTGCCGGTTGGCGATCCGGGCCTGCGACTGCGCGTCGGGTGCGGTCCGCTGGCCCTCGATGAACCGCTCGTTGTTGCCGAGGGCCGTGGCCAGCCCCTGGCAGACCGACGACTGGGCGGCCGTCTGCGGGGGCTGGGCGGCGTTGGAGGTGGACGCCATGACGAAGGCGCCGCCTCCCGCCACCGTCGCGGCGCTCACCAGCAGCGCGACCTTCTTCTTCGTGCTGAGAGTTCTCCTGCGCGACATGCGCGCCTCCTGAAGAGGTAGGGGAGCGTACGCCGCTATGTACGAGATACCGAACGCGGTGACTCAGCCGGGAGCGGGAGTCGTCGGAGTGACCTGCGTCACGGCGCCCCGACTACCGGGACAGGGCGTCCCGTACGGCCTCCTCGGTGCGGCCCACCACCGCCGTGCCGTCGTCGGCCGTGATGATCGGGCGCTGGATCAGCTTGGGGTGTTCGGCGAGCGCGGTGATCCAGCGGTCCCGGGCGCCCTCGTCGCGCGGCCAGTCCTTGAGCCCCAGCTCCTTGGCGGCAGGCTCCTGGGTGCGGGTGATGTCCCACGGTTCGAGGCCGAGCCGGCCGAGGACCTCCCGGATCTCGTCCTCGGTCGGGACGTCCTCCAGGTAGCGGCGGACGGTGTAGTCGGCACCCTCCGCGTCGAGCAGGGTGAGCGCGCTGCGGCACTTGGAACAGGCCGGGTTGATCCAGATCTCCATGAGGTTCACCGTAGCGGGCGTGAGGCCTGAATGCGCCTGTGGCCAGGGGCTTTTGTCAGTGGGGGGCGGTAAAATAGAAGCAGTGTTCGAGGATGGACCCGGGGCGTCCGGGTCCGGTCCTGACCGCGACAGGAGGATGCCTGTGCCCGCTGCCGCCATCAAGTCCACGCCGTTGCCGACCCGGTCCACCGCGAAGCGTCCGGTCCTGCTCGACCTGCCCTACGAGCCCGTGGAGAAGCGCCCGCTGCCGCCCGGCCGCCCCCGCGAGTGGTACGTCGGCCACAACCGCCGCCTGAAGGCGATGCGGCTGGCCATCGCCCTGCTCGACTCGGGCGTGTACCTGCCGAACCAGGCGCGCAACGACACGATCCGCACCACCGCCGAGATGATCGGCGTCCACCCGCCGTCCGACACCACGTGCCACATGGTGCGGGCGCTGATGAAGTACAGCCGTTAGACGCTGTCGCTGTGACGGGGCCCGGCGCCGGGGTGGAGCCGGGCCCTGTCCGTGGGCGGCCGCGGGCCGTCGGGGGTCGCTCGCGCCGTTCGCCGCGCCCCTGGGGTGGGTGTGCGCCGGTGTGGAGGTGGTCAGTTCCCTGCGGCCCCGGGGGTGGGCACACGTGCCCGTGCTCGACCGCTCGCCTCACGGCCGACCGCTCAGCTCCTTCTCCAGCGGTGTCCGGAAACGGGGGGTCACCCTCGTGTCGTCCAGCCAGCCCCGCAGGGTCGCCGCGGCCCCCTCCACGGCGGACTCCGCCTCCCGGCCCACCGGCTCCAGCAGGCGCCACACCACCTCCCCGGACGGGCGCTGGGCCCAACTCCCCACCACCCGGCCGTCCCACCACACCGTCGGCCCCACGTTGCCGCTCCGGTCGAACAGCGCGTCCCGCAGCCCGGGCGCCAGGTACCAGTCCCGCTGCTGCCAGCCCATCGCCGTGGGATCGAGCGCGGGCAGCAGCGCCGCCCAGGGCTCCCCGGCCTCCGGCACCGCCTCCTCGTCGTCCTCCGTGACGTACGCAGGACCCTCGTCGACCACGACCTCGCGCGCCCCGATCGCCGCCAGGGCGCGCCGCACCTCCGTCACCCGCCACCCCGTCCACCACTTCAGGTCCGCCTCGGTGGCCGGCCCGCACACCGCGAGCCAGCGCCGCAGCAACTCCGCCTGCGCCACGGACGCGTCCAGCTCCGGGTGCGCGGGCGCGGGCGCCCACCGGAACTGGCTCGACGTCCAGGAACCCAGCGGCCGGCCCCGCACCACCTTGCCCTCGACGCCCAGCACCTTCAGCAGCCGCGTCCCGACGGTGTGCACGCCCTCGTAGCTCTTCCCGGCCGCGTACACGAACTGCTCCCGCAACCGCGGCTCCTCGCGCGCCAGTTCCGCCGCCGTGGCCTGCCCGAGCCGGGCCAGGGCGGCCAGCGCCGACTCCTCGACCTCCTTCAGCCACACCGCGTCCGGCGCCCCGGCCTGCGCCATGCTCTTCAGCAGCATCGCCCGCTCCCGCGCCGCCACCGTGAGCCCCGTCGAGGCGTGCACGACCGCGGTCAGGTCGGTCGGGAAGACGAACACGGTGTGCCGCATGCCGTGCATCCGCACCAGCGACCGGTCCTCGTACAGCGCCCGGTCCGTGCGGGGCACCGTCGACGCCGGGTCGGTCAGCCGTGCCCCGACCGCCAGGTACACCGTCGCCGGATCGCTGCCGTGCAGCGCCACGAGCGAGTCGGCGACGTCCTCCGGGCTCCCGGCCCGCGCCCGCGCCGTGAGCCGGTGCCGCAGGGCGAGCCGGGCCCGCCGCTCCGCCGGGCCCACGTACCGCCGTCCGTCCGCCATGCCGACCTCCCAGGTCTCCCCGTCCGCCACCGCACCGCCGGCCCCCGGTCGCCGGCCCGCCCCTCCATCGTGCCCGCCACCACTGACAACGGCCCGCCACCGCGGTCGAGGTCCGGACCCGGCCGGGAAAAGCAGGTGCACGGTGCGTGACCGCATCCCTACGCTGGAGCCCGCGGGACGGAGGGGACCGTCACCGCCAGTCACCCACCCACACCTACGGAGGCCCGTCATGGGGACCATCGTCCTGACCGGGACCCTCGTCCTGGTCGTCCTGGGATTCGGAAACCAGCTCTACTGGCTCGCCGCGATCGCGGTGCTGTTCCTGTACGTGCGGTACGGGCGCAGTGCGTCGCCCTCCGTGCCGCCCACCGCCGGACCGGCCGGCGGCGCGGCGCCGACGTCGTACAAGGCGTACCGCGAGCGCCGGGACACGCAGGCCAAGTGGGAGCGCCGCTACCGTCGCGAGCGTCCCTTCGAGGCCCGCCGCCAGGCCCGCGAGAAGAGCGGCCAGGGGAAGAACAGCTAGGTCGTGTCCGCAAAGTCCCGTCGTCCGCCCGGAGGGCGGGCCCTGCGGCGTCCGGTGCGTGCTCTCGGCGTGCCGGGCGGACGTCCGCGTACTGGCCGTACTCGGGTGTTCGCCCGGTGCGGCGAGAGTGCGTGCCGGGCGTCGTAGGGCAGGCGGGACTTTGCGGACACGGCCTAGCGCCTCAGAGGCCGGGGGCGCCCCACACGGGGAACCACCGGCCGAGGTCCTGCTCGATCCCGAGGTCGCCGGCGAGCGCTCCCCGCACCTGGAGTTCGAGCGGGTTGTCGCGCCGCTGCCCCGCACCGGGCAGCGGCGCGAACGGGTAGAAGGTGCCCCGCTTGTACAGGTAGACCAGGGCCAGGCGCCGGTCGTCGTCCGGGTCGGCGGCGCGGAACCCCGCGAGCGAGCACAGCAGTTGCGGGCCGAAGCCGTTGACCTCCATGGAACTGTTCACCGCGTGCAGGTCGTTGACCAGCAGGGACAGCTCGTCGGGGGAGCGACGCGAGACCAGCCAGGAGTAGCCGTAGGCGTCCCGGACGAGGTCCACCGGCGGGCCCGTGCGGTCGGTGTCCGCGTCCAGCAGCGCCCGCACCTCGCGGTGGGTCTGCTCGAAGGCGGCGCCCTCCACCGTGGCGAAGCACACCGCGCCCTGCCCGGTCGGTGTGAACCCGGTAGCGGCCTCCAGCGTGACCGCCGCCGACGGCAGCGCGAACAGCCGGTCGAGGTCGGGCGCGACCGGTTTCGTACGGCCGAGCAGGATGTCGAGCAGCCCCATCATCAGTCCCTCGGTCCCTCAGCCCCGGCCGGGCGTCGCGGCCTCGCCCAGTTCGGCGGAGATGCGGGCCAGTTGCTCGACGCGCTGCCGGAGCGTCGGGTGGGTGGAGAAGATCCGCTCGATGCCGGGCTCCCGGCCGGCGGCCGGCGTGAAGTAGAAGGCGTTGAAGGCCTGGGCCGTGCGCAGGTCCCTGGTCGGGATGCGGGCGATGTCGCCGGACACCTTGGTCAGCGCCGACGCTAGCGCGGAGGGCCGGCCCGTGAGCAGCGCCGCCGCCCGGTCGGCGGCCAGCTCCCGGTACCGGGACAGGGCCCTGATCAACAGGAAGCTGAGCGCGTACACGGCGATCGACACGCCCATGATCGCGGCGAGCACGGCGGCGGTGTTCTGGTCCCGGCGCCCGCCGAACAGCCCGGAGTACAGGGCGAACCGCACGATCAGCCCGGCGAGCACGCCGAGGAACGACGCGATGGTGATGACGGCGACGTCCTTGTGCGCCACGTGCGACAGCTCGTGCGCGAGCACGCCCTCCAGCTCCGCGGGCTCCAGCCGCCGCAACAGCCCGGTCGTCACGCACACCACGGCGTTGTCGGGGTTGCGCCCGGTGGCGAAGGCGTTGGGCATCTCCATGGCGGACACCGCGACCACCGGCTTGGGCATGTCGGCCAGGGCGCACAGCCGGTCCACCACGGCGTGCAGCTCGGGGTACTCCGCGCGCTCCACGACCCGCCCGCGCATCGCGAACATCGCGATCCGGTCGGAGAACCAGTACTGGGCGCCGAGCAGACCCGCCGCCACGACCACGACCAGCACCCACGACTTCAGCAGCAGCACGAGCGCGGCCACGAAGGCCACGTACAACAGTCCCAGCAGGAACAGGGTGACCGTCATCCGCACGGTCAGCCGCCGATCACTGCGAAAACGGCTCCGCATCTTCCACCACCCGGCACTCGGGCACTCGTCCCTGCAGCCAGTGTGCCTCCGCCCCTCCCCATGAACCTCTCCCGATCGGGCCTAGGAGCAGCAAAAGGTCCCTGTGCCCGGGAACGCCGCCGGGACCGGGAGGGGGATCGGGCAGAGGAGCAGGGAGGGTCAAGAAAGGGGCGAGGGCGGGGACCGGCGAGCGGGCCCCTCAGCGCGCCGCCTCCCGCGCCGCCCGTGCGCGCACCACCGGGTCGGCGTCCTCCCGCGCGACCCGCAGCGCCCGTGCCCGCGCGCTCCCGCCCCGGCGGAACGACAGCCGCAGCGCACCCACGCGCACGTGCCGGGGCCGCCCGGCGTCGAGCCGTTCGCCCAGCCACTCCTCGGACAGCAGGTGCACCGAGGGCTCCACGGCGAGCGCGGTCTCGCGCACGACAGCGGGCGCAGGGTCGTCGAGCAGCGGGTGCAGCCGTCCTGCGTCGGCGACGTCCAGCAGCCGCAGCCCGGCCACGGCGCGGGCCCGCACGGCGGCCGAGGGGTGCCCGAGCAGCGCCCACAGCGGGCCGGCGTCCGCCCGCTCCCCGCACTCGGCGAGCCCGATCACCGCGCCCGGCGGCAGCAGCGGATCCCCGGCCCGCGCGCACCGCTCCCGGTACCACGCCGGCGGATCGCCCCCGGTCTGCCGTACGACGTACCGTGCGCAGGCCCGGACCAGCGCCGACCGGTCGGCCAGGAACGCCACCGCCCGCTCCGGCTCCCCGGTGCGCCGCAGCGCGGTCACCCCCGCCGACCGGGCCTGCGGCGAGCGGGCGCCGAGCAGCGGACCCACCACCTCCTCGCAGGGCCGGCCCTCGGGAACGGCGGCCAGGGCCGCCTCCGCGCACAGGGACCGGACGACCGTGTCCGCGTCCCGAGCGGCGGTGCGGGCCAGCTCGGCGGGGGAGAGGCGGCCCGTCTCGACCGCCACCCGGTGGGCGTGACGCCGCACGGCCGGATCGGCGTGGGCCGGCAGCGAGGGCGGCCAGGGCCGGGACGGGTCGCGCAGCGCCTCGTCCAGCAGCGCGACACCGAAGTGCCCCCGCTCCCGTCGGCCCACCAGCAGGATCACGGGCGCCAGCCCGACGACGGCCCCGAGGCCGTCCCCGCCGACGGCGTCACCGTGCACGAGCTCCCGCAGCACCTGCCGCGCGGCCTGGCGCACCGGGGCGACCCAGTCGGCGGCGCGCACGACGAGCAACGGCAGCAGGGCGGGGCGGTCGGCCACCCCGCGCACCGCGGCCTCCCGCACCCGCCCGTCGCGATGGCACAGGGCGAGCGCGTACCGCGACGCGTCGAGCCCCGCGGGATCGCCGGGCAGCGGAGCGACGCGCTCCCACTCGGCCCGGCCCGCACCGGCACGCCACCAGGTCGCGCGCCGCACCCCCGCGTCCAGCGCGAGCCACGCCCGGGGGTCGCCCCCGTCCAGGACGCCCTCCACGTCCTCGCCCCGCGCGAGCCGCACCGCGGCGGCCCCTCCCGCACGCGGGTCGTCGTCCACGTGCACGGCTAGTACGGCGCCTGGAACCGCGCGTACCCGAGAACGAGGATCACCGCCACCACGCACCCCAGCACGATCGCCGTCGACGCCCACGACGAGCGTCGGGCCGTCCTCGGCTCCGGGGTGCCGCGGAAGGGCTGGGGCCGGGGCGGGGCGTCCTTCCAGCGGGCGGCCAGCATCCGGGCCCGCGCCGAGGGCTCCTTGTGTTCCGCGGCGTCGGCCCACCGCAGGTCGAACTCCCGCTGGTCGTCCTGTTCGGACATCCCCGTGTCTCCCCCGTCACCTCGTCGAACAGTCGTGCAGGAACGATACGACGGCGCCCCCGCCCTGCGGAACAGGAGCGGGGGCGCCGGACGGCCCGGGGGAGCGGAAACCCGCTCCCCCGGGGTGATGTCACACGTCGAAGTAGAGCTCGAACTCGTGCGGGTGCGGACGCAGCTGCAGCGGGGCGATCTCGTTCGTGCGCTTGAAGTCGATCCACGTCTCGATCAGGTCGGACGTGAACACGTCGCCCTGGAGGAGGAACTCGTGGTCGGCCTCGAGGGCGTCGAGGACGGCGCCGAGGGAGGTCGGGACCTGGGCGACGTTCGCGTGCTCCTCGGGAGCCAGCTCGTACAGGTCCTTGTCGATCGGCTCGGCCGGCTCGATCTTGTTCTTGACGCCGTCCAGGCCCGCGAGCAGCAGCGCCGAGAAGGCCAGGTACGGGTTGCCGGAGGAGTCGGGCGCGCGGAACTCGACGCGCTTGGCCTTCGGGTTGGAGCCCGTGATCGGGATGCGCATCGCGGCGGAGCGGTTGCGCTGCGAGTACACCAGGTTGATCGGCGCCTCGAAGCCCGGCACCAGGCGGTGGTACGAGTTCACCGTCGGGTTGGTGAAGGCGAGCAGCGCCGGGGCGTGCTTGAGGATGCCGCCGATGTAGTAGCGGGCGGTGTCCGACAGGCCCGCGTAGCCGGCCTCGTCGTAGAACAGCGGGTCGCCGTTGCTCCACAGCGACTGGTGCACGTGCATGCCCGAGCCGTTGTCACCGAAGATCGGCTTCGGCATGAAGGTCGCGGTCTTGCCGTTGCGCCACGCCACGTTCTTCACGATGTACTTGAAGAGCTGCAGGTCGTCGGCCGCGGCGAGCAGCGTGTTGAACTTGTAGTTGATCTCCGCCTGGCCGGCGGTGCCCACCTCGTGGTGCTGGCGCTCGACCTTCAGGCCGGACTTCTCCAGCTCCAGGGAGATCTCGGCGCGCAGGTCGGCGAAGTGGTCGACCGGGGCCACCGGGAAGTAGCCGCCCTTGTAGCGCACCTTGTAGCCGCGGTTGTTCTCCACCGCACCGGTGTTCCAGGCGCCCGCCTCGGAGTCGATGTGGTAGAAGGACTCGTTCGCCGAGGTGGCGAAGCGCACGCTGTCGAAGACGTAGAACTCGGCCTCGGGGCCGAAGTACGCGGTGTCGGCGATGCCCGTCGACGCCAGGTACGCCTCGGCCTTCTTCGCCACGTTGCGCGGGTCGCGGGAGTACTGCTCGCCCGTGATCGGGTCGTGGATGAAGAAGTTGATGTTGAGCGTCTTGTCTCGGCGGAACGGGTCGATCCGGGAGGTCGACAGGTCCGCGCGCAGCGCCATGTCGGACTCGTGGATCGCCTGGAAACCACGGATCGACGACCCGTCGAAGGCGAGCTCCTCGTCCGGGTCGAACGCCTCGACGGGCACCGTGAAGTGCTGCATGACGCCCGGCAGGTCGCAGAACCGGACGTCGACGAACTTGACGTCCTCGTCCGCGATGAACTTCTTGGCCTCGTCGGCGTTCTGGAACATCCAGCTCCTCCTACTCCCGACCGCCTGCCGGGGTGGTAGATCGTTCGTGCGGCCAGTGCGGGTGGCACACGCTGTCCTCGACCCTAGGGACGGGTGATTTCTCGTGCGTGACCCATTTGTTTCGCTGAAGTTAACCGGCCTTGTTCGAGCCTAGTACCCGCACACCCCGGGTAGCAGCCGCAGCCCACGGGCGCAGTACCGTGGTCGGGTGGACAACAGGCGAGCAGTGGGATCGTGGCTCTCCGGGCCGCGCGCGGCCATGGAGGACGCCGGTGCCGACTTCGGATACCGGGGACGGCAACTGGGTCTGCCGGAGGAGGGACCGGGCTCGATCGCCCGCCCCGGGCGCCGCCTCGGCGCGCTGGCCGTGGACTGGGCGCTGTGCGTCCTGATCGCATACGGCCTCATCACCGACGGCTACACCCCCGCCACCAGCAACTGGGCGCTGCTCGTCTTCTTCGTGATGAGCGCCCTGACGGTCGGCACGGTGGGCTTCACACCCGGCAAGCGCCTCTTCCGCATCCGGGTCCTGGCCCTGGACACCGGCACGGTCAACCCGCTGCGCGCCCTGCTGCGCACCGTGCTGCTGTGCCTGGCGGTCCCGGCCCTGATCTGGGACCGCGACGGCCGCGGCCTGCACGACCGCCTGGCCCGCACCGTCGAGGTGCGCATCTAGCGTCCGGACCGCAGACAAGACGTACGGCGAGGGGCGCCCGGAGTGATCCGGGCGCCCCTCGCCTCGTACGTGTCGCCGGTGTCAGCGGCCCTTGGGGCCGCCCCGCGGCAGCTTCATGCCCTTGGGCATCGGGCCCTTGGGCAGCGGCATGTTGCTCATCAGGTCGCCGAGCGCCCGCAGCCGGTCGTTGGTCGCGGTGACCTGCGGGCCGGTCAGCACGCGCGGGAACTTCAGCAGGGTGGTGCGCAGCTTCTTCAGCTCGACCTGGCCCTCGCCCGTGCCGACGATCACGTCGTGCACCGGGACGTCCGCGACGATGCGGTTCATCTTCTTCTTCTCGGCGGCCAGCAGGCTCTTCACCCGGTTCGGGTTGCCCTCGGCGACCAGGACGATGCCGGCCTTGCCGACGGCCCGGTGCACCACGTCCTGGCTGCGGTTCATCGCCACCGCGGGGGTGGTGGTCCAGCCCCGGCCGATGTTGTCCAGCACGGCCGCGGCGGCGCCCGGCTGGCCCTCCATCTGCCCGAAGGCCGCCCGCTCGGCCCGGCGCCCGAACACGATCGCCGTCGCGAGGAAGGCGAGCAGGAGGCCCAGGATGCCGAGATAGATGGGGTGACCGATCAGGAAGCCGATCGCGAGGAAGACACCGAAGGTGACGATCCCGACAGCCGCGAGTACAAGACCGATCTTCTTGTCGACCTTGCTGGTCATCTTGTAGGTCAGGGCGATCTGCTTCAGTCGCCCGGGGTTCGCAGCGTCCGCTGCGGTTTCCTTCCTCGCCATGGCACGAAGTCTACGTGGCCCCGGGAGTGCCTTCGACGGCAGTGCCCGGCCGGTGCCCGGCGGGGAGGCGGAACGGCGCCCTCCGTGGTCGGGGGTGCCTCAGGAGGTGAGGGAAGCGGCCTGGTCGAGGACGCGCTGGGCCTCGACGCGGTCCTTGGCGCGGCGGCGGTCCTCCAGCACGGAGGTCCAGGCGTTTCGGCGGGCGGTGCGCTGGCCGCCGCTCATCAGCAGCGACTCGACGGCGCGCAGGGCGTCGGTGAAGGACGGGATGGCGGTGGCGCGAACAGGTGGCGCGGCCTGCATGTGGGGATCCCCCTCGTATGCGGCGTGGGCGGTACGGCCTACGTGGTGTGATGCCAGGGTCACTGACTGGTGTTACCAGGGCGTGACCGACCGGTCAAACGGCGATGAAACCTTGATACGCGTCACGCGACGACGGACGCGGCCCCGGCGTACGCCCTCAGCTGCGAGGACGGCCGAGGCCGCGTCGAATCGGCCGTTACCGGCCAGTAGGTTCTTGTGCGCGAGTTCACACGGACGGCCCCGTGGCCGGCCGGGTGGGGTCGCCCGTGGTCAGACGGCCTGGGCGGCCACGAAGGCGCCGCGCTTCTCGACGGCCATCTGGTACAGCCGGCCCGCGCGGTACGAGGACCGCACCAGCGGCCCGGACATCACACCGGAGAAGCCGATCCGCTCGGCCTCCTCCTTCAGCTCCACGAACTCCTGCGGCTTGACCCAGCGCTCGACCGGGTGGTGGCGCACGGAGGGGCGCAGGTACTGGGTGATGGTGATCAGCTCGCAGCCGGCGTCGTGGAGCTGCTGCAGCGCCTCCACGACCTCCTCGCGGGTCTCGCCCATGCCGAGGATCAGGTTCGACTTGGTGACGAGGCCGAAGTCGCGTGCGGCGGTGATCACCTTCAGGGAGCGCTCGTAGCGGAAGCCGGGGCGGATCCGCTTGAAGATCCGCGGGACCGTCTCGACGTTGTGCGCGAAGACCTCGGGGCGGGCGGAGAAGACCTCTGCGAGCTGCTCGGGGACCGCGTTGAAGTCGGGTGCGAGGAGCTCGACCTTGGTGCGGCCGCCCTCGCGCTGCGCCGTCTGCGCGTGGATCTGGCGGACGGTCTCGGCGTACAGCCAGGCGCCGCCGTCCTCCAGGTCGTCGCGGGCGACGCCGGTGATGGTGGCGTAGTTCAGGTCCATGGTGACCACGGACTCGCCGACGCGGCGCGGCTCGTCGCGGTCGAGCGCCTCGGGCTTGCCGGTGTCGATCTGGCAGAAGTCACAGCGCCGGGTGCACTGGTCGCCGCCGATGAGGAAGGTCGCCTCCCGGTCCTCCCAGCACTCGTAGATGTTGGGGCAGCCGGCTTCCTGGCAGACGGTGTGCAGGCCCTCGCTCTTCACGAGGTTCTGCATCTTCGTGTACTCGGGGCCCATTTTCGCCCGGGTCTTGATCCACTCGGGCTTGCGCTCGATGGGGGTCTGGCTGTTGCGGACCTCCAGGCGCAGCATCTTGCGTCCGTCGGGTGTGACTGCGGACACGTCGGCTCCCTGCTCATCGATGAACGAAGACTTCGATTCTTCGGCGTACACCAGGGTACGCCCGTGCGTTGTGTCCCCCCGGTGGGACCGGCCTCGTCGAACCGGAGGGCGTTAGGCCCGGTCCCGGGCGGGACCTCAGGCCGACGCGCGCTCGACCACCCGGGGCCTGAGCTCCGCGTTCTCCAGCACGTCCCGCAGGTGCCGCTCGGCGACCGGCAGCACCTCGGCGAGGGTGACGTCCCGGCCCAGCTCGTTGGCCAGCGAGGTGACGCCCGCGTCCCGGATGCCGCACGGGATGATGCGGTCGAACCAGGCGTTGTCGGGGTTCACGTTGAGGGCGAAGCCGTGCATGGTCACGCCCTTGGCGACCCGGATGCCGATGGCGGCGATCTTGCGGTCCTCGCGGCGCTGGCCGGCGTTGGAGGGGGCGTACTCCGGGCCGTTCAGCCGAGGGTCGAACTCCTCGTCGTGCAGCCGCGGGTCGAAGTCCAGGGAGAGGCCGCCGAGCGCGGGGCGCTGCTCGACCGGGTCGCCGAGCACCCACACCCCGCTGCGGCCCTCGACCCGGGTGGTCTCCAGGCCGAACTCCGCGCAGACGCGGATCAGCGCCTCCTCCAGGCGCCGCACGTGCGCGACGACGTCCACGGGGCGGGGCAGCTTCTGGATGGGGTAGCCCACGAGCTGGCCCGGGCCGTGCCAGGTGATCTTGCCGCCGCGGTCCACGTCGATGACCGGCGTCCCGTCCAGGGGCCGCTCGCTGTCGGCGGTGCGCCGGCCCGCCGTGTAGACGGGCGGGTGCTCCAGGAGCAGCACGGTGTCCGGGACCTCGTCGGCGAACCGGGCCGCGTGCACCCGGCGCTGCTCGTCCCAGGCCGCCTGGTACTCGACGGCGTCCGCGCCGAACCCCATGCGGACGAACCGCAACTCACTCACGGCAAGCGCCTCCCTCGAAGTCGTCGGCACGCGGCGTCGGTGTGCGCCGGACGCCGTAAGGCATGAAACGCGCCAACGCCACTGTACGACTGCCGGTCGCGCGTCAGCCCTGCGGCCAATCCTCACACGATCGGATGAATGCCCGCCGGATTGTGCGAGCGGCTGCTCACTCTCCGCTACATTCGCGCCGTTCACCAGGCCAAAAAGGGCTGCTCAGAGGCAATCCACGCACTTCGGGTGCGCGGAAGGCAGGAGACCGCACCGCAGATGACGGAACGACCCGCGCAGCGCACCCCCAACCGCCAGCTCGCCGCGCTCATCGCAGAAGCGGGGTTCTCCAACGCGGGTCTGGCCCGGCGCGTCGACCAGCTCGGTCTGGAACACGGCCTGGACCTGAGATACGACAAGACCTCCGTCACCCGCTGGCTGCGCGGGCAGCAGCCGCGCGGCACCACCCCGGCCCTCATCGCCGAGGTCTTCACCCGCCGCCTCGGCCGCCGGCTCACCGCGCAGGACCTCGGCCTGGACGCCTGCGCCCCCGTGTACGCCGGGCTGGAGTTCGCCGGCAGCCCCGAGGAGGCCGTCGACATCGTCAGCGGCCTGTGGCGCAAGGACTCCGGCAGCCACGCCGAGCTGCGCAAGATCGCCTTCACCCCGGCGGGGCTCGTGGTGCCCAGCCGGGACTGGCTGATCGGCAAGCCCGACGAGCGGGTCGCCCGCGGCGAGCAGCCCCCGCGGGTGCCCGCGCAGGGCCGCGCCGTGGTGCCCCGCCAGCGCTCCCAGACCGAACGCGCCCCCGGCCAGCGCGTCACCGGCGGCGACATCGCCGCGCTGCGCTCGGTGGGCGAGCTGTTCCGCAGCCTCGACGACAAGTACGGCGGCGGGCACGCCCGCCAGGCCCTCGTGCGCTACCTGGAGCACGAGTGCGAGCCGATGCTGCGCGGCACCTACGGCGAGCAGACCGGCCGCCGCCTGTTCGCCGCCGCGGCCGACCTGACCCGCCTCGCCGGCTGGACCTCGTACGA
Source organism: Streptomyces galbus (assembly GCF_005280195.1). GTDB lineage: Bacteria > Actinomycetota > Actinomycetes > Streptomycetales > Streptomycetaceae > Streptomyces > Streptomyces galbus. Next base: position 157,418 of record NZ_SZPR01000011.1, read on the forward strand.
CATCGCCGCGCACGGGCTCGCCCAGCGCTACTTCGTGCAGGCCCTGCGGCTCTCCCAGGCGGCCGGGGACCGGGCCTACGGCGCGTACGTGCTGATCACCATGAGCCGCCAGGCGGTGTACCTGGGGCACGGCCGGGAGGCGGTGCAGCTCGCGCGCGTGGCGCAGCAGGGCGCCGGCAGCCACGCGCCGCCCACCGTGCAGGCCCTGCTGCACGCCGTCGAGGCGCGCGGGCACGGGGTGCTCGGCGAGGTCCGCGCCTGCACCGCGTCGCTGGTGCGCGCCGAACGCGCCCTGGAGACGGCCAAGCAGGGCGACGAGGTGCCGTACTGGGCGCGCTTCTTCGACGAGGCGCAGCTCGCCGACGAGTGCGGCCACTGCCACCGCGACCTGCAGCAGTACCGCGCGGCCGCGCAGCACGCCGAGCGCGCCCTGCAGCTGCGGCCCGCCGCGCACGCCCGCTCCCGGCTGTTCTGCCGGGTCGTCCTCGCCTGCGCCCGCCTCGGCCTCGGTGAGCTGGACCAGGCCTGCCGGCTCGCCGCCGAGGCGGCCGGGCAGGCGGCCGAGATGAGGTCGGTGCGGGCGGTGGAGTACGTCAGGGACTTCGAACGCCGGCTGGAGCCGTACAAGGACGCGGCCGCCGTGCGCACCTACCGCGACAAGGTCGCCGCGGCCCTCGGCTAGCCGGGGCCGGGCACCTCCGTCAAGCGGCTCTGGCCGTCGTGCGGACCGGGTCCGCGCGGTGCAGGGAACCGGCCGCGCCGAGGTCGGCGAGAATCGCCCGGGCCGCCCGGTGGGCCGAGTGCAGCGCCCCCTGCACGGTGCTGGTGTCCCGGTGGTCGCCGCACACGTAGAGGCCCGCCAGCAGCCGTACCGGGCGCCGCAGGTCGTGCGGGGGACGCATCGCCGGGACGGCCCGCGGGGTGTGGTGCACGGCGAGCGTCTCCCAGCGGGCGGTGGGGACGCCGTACAGCCGGGCCAGGTGGATGCGCACCGCCGTGTCGACGTCGGCCGGGGGCGGCCCGAGCACCGTCGACGACACCAGGGCGCGGCCCGCCGGGGCCCGGCTCGGGTCGACCTCGCTGACCACCGCCGTGTGCGCGACCGGACCGCCCCGGTCGGCGTCCAGGAGCAGCGACCCGCCGGTCGCCGGCGGCTCGTCCGTGGTGTGGTGGACGACGGTCACCGGGTGGAAGTCGGGCACCCGCAGCCCCGGCAGCAGCTCCGCGGCCGTCACCCCGTCGGTGGCGACCAGCACCGCCCGGCAGCGGAACTCCCCGTGCTCGGCGGTGGTCACGGTGTCGGTGGCGACCGAGGTGACCCGCACCCCGGTGTGCACGGTGCCCGGCGGCAGCGACCGCGCGAGCAGCTCGGGCAGCACGTCGGCGCCGCCCTCCGGCACGCACAGCCGCCCCGCCGCGAAGGCCCGCAGCGCGAGGTCCGCGCACCGGCTGGACGTCGACAGCTCCGGGTCGCACAACAGCGCGGCGAGCAGCGGGCGCAGGAAGCCGTCGATCGTGCCGGCGGGCAGCCCGCGGGCCGCGAGGGCCCGGCCGGCCGGCAGCTCCGGTCGGCGCAGCAGCCGTTCCACCGGTGTGGTCGCGAGCCGGGTCAGCGCGCCCGCGAGCCGGGCCTGGTCCACGGCGGTGCCCAGCGGGGCGCCGGGCCGGGCCCTGGGCGCCGACGCGGGTCCGGGCCGGGGGAGTCCCGACGGCCGGGGTGCGCTGGCCAGGGCGCGCACCGCGTGGAGTGCGCCGCGTGCGCCCCCCGCGCCCGGTTGCGCGCCGGCGCGGTGATGGCGCCCGTCGCTGTGCACCAGCACACCGGGGGCGAAGGACCGCAGCGCCAGCGCGGCCAGCGCCGGTGCCAGGGCCAGTTCGGGATACGCCGTGGACAGCAGTTGTCCGATGCGGTCGAGCCGGAACCCGTCGACCTTCTCGGTCGACATGCGGCCGCCCACGCAAGGGGCGGCCTCCAGGACTGCGGTCGTTACACCTGCGCTGATCAGCCGATGGGCGGCGGAGAGTCCGGCGACCCCGGCTCCCACCACGACGACGTCTGCCTGGTACGCGGGCTGAAGCACGTGCCCCTCCTCGAGGTTGCGCGGCCGGTGGGGACGTCATGCCCTCAACAGCCGCCGGGGATACCCGAGTTCGCGTCGAAGGGTAGGGCCGTGGCCGGTCGGGAACAGTCGCGCACGAGCAGAGCACGGTCGCACGACGGTCGCATACGGACAGAGCCGGTCGGCACCGCGGCGGCGGGATCAGGCCAGCGCCGCCCGGATCGCGTCGTCGATCCCCGGGAACGCGAACCTGAACCCCGACTCCAGCAGCCTCCTGGGCACCACCCGCGCGCTGCCCAGCACGTCCCCGGCCATCTCGCCCAGCACCGTCCGCAACACCGGCGCCGGGACCGCGAACACCCTCGGCCGGCCCAGCACCCGCCCCATCGCCTCGGTGATCTCACGGTTCGTCAGCGGCTCGGGCGCGGTCAGGTTGAACGGCCCCGACAGGTCGTCCCGGTCGAGCAGGTGCCGGATCGCGGCCACCTCGTCGTGCAGCGCGATGTACGACCAGTACTGCCGCCCGTCGCCCATCCGCCCCCCGAGCCCGGCCTTGAACAGCGGGAACAGCCGCCCCCAGGCGCCTCCCTGGCGGGCCACGACCAGCCCCGTGCGCGCGAACGCCGTGCGCACCCCCGCCTCCTCGGCGGGCGCCGCCGCGGCCTCCCACTCCACGCACAGCTCCGGCAGGAAGCCCCGCCCCGGCGGCGTGTCCTCGTCGGCGATCCGCTCGCCGGTCTCGCCGTAGATGCCCATCGCGCTGCCGTTCACCAGCACGCGCGGCCGCTCGTCGAGGGCGGCGACGGCCCGGGCCAGCGCCCGCGTGCCCAGCACCCGGCTGTCGTGGATGCGCTTCTTGTACGCCTCGCTCCAGCGCCGGTCGCCGACCCCGGCCCCCGCGAGGTTGACCACCGCGTCGCACCCGGCGAGGCCGGCCGCGTCCACGTACTCCTGCTCGGGGTCCCAGCAGACCTCCTGCGGGCCCCGGGCGGCCCGCCGGACCAGCCGGCGCACCTCGTGCCCGTCGGCCGTCAGGGACCGCACCAGGGCGTTGCCGATGAGGCCGGAAGCGCCGGCCACCGCAATGCGTCGCATGCGTCCCATCCTGCCCCCGGGCCGCACGAAAACCCCTGCCCGACCTCCGGACGCACGTCCTAAGGTGGCCCGCATGCCCGTATCGCACGCCCTCCGCGTCCGCACCGCCGTCCCCGGGGACGACGCGGACCTGGCCGAGCTGGACCGCCGTGTCTGGTCGACGCTGCACGCCGTGACCCCCCAGCCGCAGCCGCCCTACCCGCCCTTCTTCGACGAGCGGCACGCGCCCGGGGACCACCTCGTGGCCGAGCTCGACGGCCGCCTCGTGGGCTACGTCCGCCTCGGCTTCCCCACCCCGCTCGCCGCCAACGCGCACGTGCGCCAGATCCAGGGCCTCGCCGTCGCCGAGGAGGCGCGCGGCCGGGGCGTCGGCCGCGCGCTGATCCGGGCGGCCGTCGACGAGGCCCGCCGGCGCGGCGCCCGCCGCCTCACCCTGCGCGTGCTCGGCCACAACGCCCCCGCCCGCGCGCTGTACGAGGCCGAGGGCTTCGCCGTCGAGGGCGTCCTGCCGGAGGAGTTCCTGCTCGACGGGGCGTACGTCGACGACGTGTGCATGGGGCGGTCCCTCTAGGGGGTGTCTCGCGGACGGGGAGGCCCGGCGGGCCCCGGCGCCTACGAGTCGATCAGGCGGCCGGTGTCCACCGGGGCCGTCGCCGAGGCCGCGCGCCGGGCGTCGCCGGCCACCTCGTCGGCGGTCAGCACGTACCCCGTCTCGGCGTCCGAGGTGGACCGGGCGAACACCACGCCGTAGACCCGGCCGTCGGTGGTCAGCAGCGGGCCGCCGGAGTTGCCGGGGCGCACCAGGGAGCGGATCGAGTAGATCTCACGGGTGACGACCGCGTCGTTGTAGATGTTCCGCCCGGTCGCCCGCACCCGGTTGGCGACCGTCGCCGCCTGCAGGTCGAGGCCGCCGTCCTGCGGGTAGCCCGCCACCACCGCCCGGTCGCCGCGCCCGGCGTCGTCGTCGAAGCCCAGCACGGGCGCCTCCAGACCCGGCACGTACAGCACGGCCACGTCCTTGCGCGGGTCGAACAGCACCACCCGCGCCCCGTACGCCCGGCCGACCCCGCCGACCTGCACCGTCGGCCGGTCGATGCCCGCCACCACGTGGGCGTTGGTCATCACGTGCTCGGGCGCGTACACGAACCCGCTGCCCTCGCGGCCCTGGTCGCCCGAGGAGCCCTCGATCTTCACCGTGCTCAGCCGGGCGGCGTTCGTGGCGCTCGCCGTGACGCTGTCCCCGGTGGGGCGGGCGACCTCGGCCGTCGACTCGTTCTCGAACGGGTTGAACACCTGCGGGAAGCCCGCCTGGGTGAGCGCGGAGGTGGCCCGCGAGAACCACGCCGGAGTGGTGTCCGGCATGGCCTCCTGCACCGCCCCCAGCAGCCGGGAGTCACGGATCGACGACGTCACCACCGGCGAGGAGGACGCGCCCAGCACGCTCGCCGCCACCCACGCCACGATCAGCACCGCCACCGCGTTCGCCGCGGCCCCGCCGACGCCGTCGGCCACCCGCAGCGGCCCGCGGTCCAACTCCCGGCGCAGCCGCAGCGCCAGACGACCCGCCAGCTCGTGCACCAGCACCGCGGGCACCAGCACGGTGAACACCGCGGTCACCGTCGCCGCCGTGCTGCCCGCGGTCACCAGGTCCATCACCCACGGCAGCACCCACACGCCCACCACCGCGCCGCCCACGAAACCGGCGAGCGACACGCACCCGGCCACCAGTCCGCGCCGGTAACCGGACGCGGCGTAGGCGAGGACGACCAGCACCAGCAGGATGTCGAGCAGGTCCACGGAGCCGCCTTTCTCTCGGACCCCTTCATACGCGGGGGACGGGCCCGGTGATCAGCACGCCCGCGTGCCGTCCGGAGCCCGTCACGCGTGTGTGTACCCCAAAAACGCCGCGGACCGGGACGATGGTTCCACCGGGTGGCACAGCACACATCGCGGACGGCGCGGAATCCACCCAGAGTGGGACCATGCGCGCCTTCCGACCGGCCTCCCGCACCGGGCGGGGCCCCCGGGAACGGCGTCCCGCGCGGATACGCCGGGCCGGTCCGCCGGGCCCCCGGACACCGCGCCCGGCGCTCGTCCTGCTGGGCTGCCTGCCCGGACTCGCCGCAGCGCTCGCGCTGCCGCTGTGCGCCGGCGGGATCGACGAGGCCGCCGGCTCCGCGGCCGCCGCCCGCCGCGCCCACCCGGCGGCCGCGAAGGCCGTCCCGCACACCGCGCCGCGCCCCCGCATCCTGCCGCGCAGCGCCTGGCTCGACGCCCGCACCCGCCGCGCCCAGCCGCCCCCGCGCTACGACGACCGGGTCGTCGCCGTGTTCGTCCACCACACCGACACGCCCAACGACTACGACTGCGCCGACACACCCGCCGTCATCCGCACCCTGTACACCGGCCAGACCGGCAGCCGCGACTGGGACGACATCGGCTACCAGTTCCTCGTCGACCGCTGCGGCACCGTCTACGAGGGACGCGCCGGCGGGGTCGACCGGGCCGTCACCGGCGCCCACACGCAGGGCTTCAACCACCGCACCACCGGCATCGCCGCGATCGGCACCTTCACCGCGGGGGTGCCCGTCCCGCGGGCCATGACCGAGGCCATCGCGGCGCTGGCCGCCTGGAAGCTCGGCCCGTCCGGCGCCGACCCGCGCGGCACGGTCCGCCTCACCTCCACCAACAGCCTCAGCCGGTACGCCGCCGGCACCACCGCCACGCTGCACGTCGTGGCCGGCCACCGGGAGGGGTACCGGACCACCTGTCCGGGCGCCGCCCTGTCCGCCCTGCTGCCCGAGATCCGCGAGGAGGCCGCCCGCCTGCAGGGCCGCGCGCCGACGGCCACCCGCTAGGCCGTGTCTTTCGGATCAGCCCGATACGGACCGACGGCGCCTTGACAGTGCCGGTGAGCGGGGCTTGGTGCGTGCAGCTGCAAGGCGGAGGAGGGCGTCGATGCGGAGCATCGACAACCGACGACAACGCAGCAGATGTGCGTGCCAAGCCCCGCGGCCCCGGGGTGATCCGAAAGACACGGCCTAGACCGGGCTACTCGCGGAAGCGGTCCCAGAGCTTCGGGTACCGCTCGGCGAGGACCTGCTCGTCCTCGAAGTCGATCGGGGTGCCCTCCGGTTCGGCGGCCGGGGCGGGCAGGCCGAGGTCGGGCGCCACGGTCCCGGTGAGCTGCTCATAGGCCTCGTCGGCCGCGTACCCCAGCTCCTCGCCGTCGCCGTCGATCTCCTCGTCGAAGTCGTCCAGCAGGTCGGCCAGCGAGTCCGGGTCGTGCAGGGCGCCCTCGAAGACCTCCCGGCCCTGCCCGATCAGCCAGCAGCGGAAGAAGTCGAACGCGTCGTCGCTCGCCCCGTCCAGCAGCACCCAGGCGGCGCCCCACAGGTCCCAGCGGTAGGCACGCTGGTAGCGGGACTCGAAGTGACGGGCGAAGTCCAGCACCGCGTCCGGGTCCAGGTCGAGCAGCCGGGACACGAGCAGGTCGGCCTGCTCCTCGGGATCGCCCTCGGCGGCCTCGCGGGCCGTGTCCACCAGCTCCCAGAACTCCGTCTCGTCCATCACGTGCTCCAGCATCGTGCCTGGGCGGGGCAGACGCACGCGGAGTGCGGGGGATTCGGTGGGCGGAGCGTGAAGACTTTCAGCGGTCGTACAGGCGTGCGAGGCGCTGCGCGTCCTCCCGGAACCGTTCACGCAGCGCCGTCGGCTCCAGCACCTCCGCCTCCGGGCCCAGCGAGGCGAGCTGGGCGTGGGCGACCTCCTCCGACTCCACCGGCAGCGTCAGGGCGGTCCAGCCGTCCGCGTCCGGCGGCCCGGCCCCCTCCAGCACCTCGCGCGCGACGGCCGGGTCGACGGCGTACGGCAGGGCGCGTACGCCCGCCGGGGACAGCCGGACGACCACCTCGGCGCGCAGGATCGAGCGCCCGAACCGCTCGGCCTGCCCCGCCCAGAACGCCGGCAGGTCGAACTCCGGGTCCCGCTCGAACCGCTCCTGCCGGGCGGTCACGGCGACGAACCGGTCCAGGCGGTAGGTGCGGAAGGAACCGGCGCCCGCCACCCGCGCGCACAGGTACCAGACGCCCGCCTTCAGCACCAGACCGTACGGCTCCAGCTCCCGCTCGACCTCGTCGGCGCCCCGCCGGTAGCGGGCGTCCAGGAGCCGGTCGTCCCACACCGCCTGCGCGACGACGGGCAGCGGCGCGGGCGTCTGCGGGTCCCGGAACCAGGCGGGCGCGTCCAGGTGGAACCGCTGCGCCGCGCTGCGCGGCGCGTCCCGCAGGGAGGGCAGCAGGGCCGCGGACACCTTCAGCCGGGCCGCCGACGCCACGTCCTCCAGCCCCATCTCGCGCAGCGCCCCCGGCACCCCGCTCAGGAACAGCGCCTCGGCCTCGCCGCGCGCCAGCCCGGTGAGCCGCGTCCGGTACCCCCCGACCAGCCGGTACCCGCCGGACCGCCCCCGGTCGGCGTAGACGGGCACGCCCGCCTCCGACAGGGCCTGGGCGTCCCGGGTGACGGTCCGCTCCGAGACCTCCAGCTCCCGGGCCAGTTCGGCCGCGGTCATGGAGGGCCGTGACTGCAGGAGCAGCACCATCTTGATCAGCCGGGCAGCGCGCATGGGCCCATGATGCCGAGCCCCACCGACAGCGAAGGAAAGCGAAGGGGTACGGCGGTGACGCCGTACCCCTTCGCCTCTGTCCGGACCCGAGGTCCTACAGGCCGTACTTCTCCCGGGCTTCCTTCACCGCCGCGGCCTTGACCTCGCCGCGGCGCGCGAGCTGCGCCAGGGCCGCCACCACGATGGACTCGGCGTCGACGCCGAAGTGGCGGCGGGCCGCCTCGCGGGTGTCCGAGAGGCCGAAGCCGTCGGCGCCCAGCGAGGACCAGTCCTGGTCCACCCACTGCGCGATCTGGTCCGGGACCTGGCGCATGTAGTCGGACACCGCCAGCACCGGGCCCTCGGCCCCGTGCAGGGCCTGCCGGACGTACGGCACCCGCTCCTCGCCGCGCAGCAGGGCGGCGTCCGCCTCCAGCGCGTCGCGCCGCAGCTCCGTCCAGGAGGTCGCGGACCACACGTCGGCCGCCACGCCCCACTCGTCGGCCAGGAGCTGCTGCGCCTTCAGCGCCCAGTGGATCGCCGTGCCGGAGCCCAGGAGCTGGATGCGCGGGGCGTTGGCCGGGACGGTGACGCCCGCGGACTCCGCCGTGTTGAAGCGGTACAGGCCCTTGACGATGCCCTCGTCGATGCCGGGGACGGCCGGCTTGGCCGGCTGCGGCAGCGGCTCGTTGTAGACCGTCAGGTAGTAGAAGACGTCCTGGTCCTCGCCCGGGGCGGCCTCGCCGTACATCCGGCGCAGACCCTCCTTGACGATGGCCGCGACCTCGTAGGCGAACGCCGGGTCGTAGGTCAGGGCCGCCGGGTTGGTCGCGGCGATCACCGGCGAGTGGCCGTCGGCGTGCTGCAGGCCCTCACCGGTCAGCGTGGTGCGGCCGGCCGTGGCACCGACCAGGAAGCCGCGGCCGAGCTGGTCGCCGAGCTGCCACATCTGGTCGGCCGTGCGCTGCCAGCCGAACATCGAGTAGAAGATGTAGAACGGGATCATCGGCTCGCCGTGCGTCGCGTACGACGTCGACGCGGCGATGAAGTCGGCCATCGAACCGGCCTCGGTGATCCCCTCGTTGAGGATCTGGCCGTTCTTGGCCTCCTTGTAGTACATGAGCTGGTCGCGGTCGACCGGCTCGTACGTCTGGCCCTTGGGCGAGTAGATGCCGAGCGACGGGAACAGCGACTCCATGCCGAAGGTGCGCGCCTCGTCGGGGACGATCGGCACCCAGCGCCTGCCGGTCTCCTTGTTGCGGACCAGGTCCTTCACCAGGCGCACGAACGCCATGGTGGTGGCCACGTTCTGGGAGCCGGAGCCCTTGTCGAAGGAGGCGAACGCCTTCTCCGCGGGGGCGGGCAGCGCCGGGACCGGGTGCACGCGGCGGGCCGGGGCGGGGCCGCCGAGGGCCGCGCGGCGCTCCTGGAGGTAGCGGACCTCGGGGGAGTCGGCGCCGGGGTGGCCGTAGGGGACCACGCCGTCGACGAAGTCGCTGTCCTTGATCGGCAGGTCCAGGCGGTCGCGCATCGCCTTGAACTCCTCCACCGACAGCTTCTTCATCTGGTGGTTGGCGTTCTTCGACGCGAAGCCCTCACCGAGGGTGTGGCCCTTGACCGTCTGGGCTAGGACCACGGTCGGCGCGCCCCGGTGGGCGAGCGCGGCCCGGTAGGCGGCGTAGACCTTGCCGGACTCGTGGCCGCCGCGGGAGAGGTGGAAGCACTCGAGGATCTTGTCGTCGCTCAGCAGCTTCGCCATCTCGGCGAGCGCCGGGTCCTTGCCGAAGAAGTCCTCGCGGATGTAGGCCGCGTCGCGCGTCTGGTACGTCTGCACCTGCGCGTCGGGCACCTCGCGCAGCCGGCGTACCAGGGCGCCGGTGGTGTCCAGGGCGAACAGCTCGTCCCAGGCGGTGCCCCAGAGCGTCTTGACGACGTTCCAGCCGGCGCCGCGGAACTGGGCCTCCAGCTCCTGCACGATCTTGAAGTTGGCGCGGACCGGACCGTCGAGGCGCTGCAGGTTGCAGTTGATGACGAAGGTCAGGTTGTCCAGGCCCTCGCGGGCCGCCAGGGCGAGCGCGGCGGTCGACTCCGGCTCGTCCATCTCGCCGTCCCCGAGGAACGCCCAGACGTGGGACGAGGAGACGTCCTTGATGCCGCGGGCCGTCAGGTACCGGTTGAAGCGGGCCTGGTAGATCGCCGACAGCGGGCCGAGGCCCATCGACACCGTCGGGAACTCCCACAGCCAGGGCAGCCGGCGCGGGTGCGGGTAGGACGGCAGGCCGTTGCCGCCGGACTCCTGGCGGAAGTTGTCCAGGTGCTGCTCGGTGAGGCGGCCGTCGAGGAAGGCGCGGGCGTAGATGCCGGGGGAGGCGTGGCCCTGGATGTAGAGCTGGTCGCCGGAGCCGTCCCCCTCCTTGCCGCGGAAGAAGTGGTTGAAGCCGGTCTCGTACAGCCAGGCCGCCGAGGCGAAGGTGGCGATGTGGCCGCCGACGCCGTGCTTGGCGCCCCGGGTCACCATCGCGGCCGCGTTCCAGCGGTTCCACGCGGTGATGCGGGCCTCCAGGGCCTCGTCACCGGGAACGGCCGGCTCGGCGGCGGTGGGGATGGTGTTGACGTAGTCCGTCTCGAGGAGCTTGGGCAGCGCGACGCCGGTGCCCTCCGCGCGCTCCAGCGTGCGGCGCATCAGGTACGCGGCACGGTGCGGGCCGGCCGCCTTGGCGACCGCGTCCAGCGAGGCCTGCCACTCGGCGGTCTCCTCGGGGTCGCGGTCCGGGAGCTGGTCGAGCTCGCTCGGCTGGATGGCGTTGGGGTCGGTCATGTCGCCGCCTTCCTCAGTCGAAGGGGGTTCCCTCATCGTCAAGGGTTCGGGGGTGCCCTAGGTCTTTGGCAGGACAGGGCTGGAGCTTCGGTGGAAGCCCGTCGCGACTGTAACTCCCTGATCGATGATCGATCAAAGGGGTGAGGGGCAAAACCTCTTGATCACGGGAAAGTCGGCACGGGGTGCCTCCGGCGGTGGCACCGGGTGACTGGGGGAGGTGGGTGTTTGTGCAGGTGAGCGCGGGTGGGCTCGAGTGGTGCGGTGCGGTGGCGGGTGCGGGTTCGGGGTGGCTGGTCGCGCAGTTCCCCGCGCCCCTTCGGCGCGGTTCCCGCGCCTCCCCCGTCAGGGGCGGGGGGCGCAGCCCAGGACGTGGGACTTGACCAGGTCCGCGATGCGGGGGTCGCGGCGCTGGAACGCCTGGACCAGTTCCTCGTGCTCCTCCGCGTACGACTGCTGGACCGTGCCCAGCCAGCGGATCGACAGGGCCGTGAAGACCTCGATGCCGAGGCCCTCCCAGGTGTGCAGCAGCACCGAGTTGTGCGCGGCGCGCACCAGTTCGCGGTGGAAGCCGACCGTGTGCCGGACCTGGGCCGTGCCGTCGGCGTTGCGGTCGGCCTCGTACAGGGCCGACACGTGCGGCTCCAGCGCCGAGCAGTCGGCCGCCAGCCGCTCCGCCGCCAGCTCCGCCGCGATCGCCTCCAGGCCCGCCCGGACCGGGTAGCTCTCCTCCAGGTCGGCCGCGGTGAGGTTGCGGACCCGCACGCCCTTGTTGGGGGCCGACTCGATCAGCCGCAGCGACTCCAGCTCGCGCAGGGCCTCGCGGACCGGGGTCTGGCTGACCTCCAGCTCGGTGGCGATCCGGCGCTCCACGATGCGCTCGCCCGGCTGCCAGCGCCCGCTGACGATCCCCTCCACGATGTGCTCGCGGATCTGCTCGCGCAGCGAGTGGACGACGGGCGCGGTCATGAGGGCTCCTTCGGGAAGGCTGACGTTTAGACAATACGGCCGGTTCGCTCCGCCGGTGGGACGCCTGGGCGTGCTGGGGTGCAGGTGAGACGAGGCTTACACACCGGGTGTGACGGCGGTGTGACGGCGAACGCGAACACCCCGCCCGGAGGAGCTCCGGACGGGGTGCCGTGGGCGTCGGGGGTTACAGACCGAGCTCGACCTCGAACTCGCCCGCCTCCAGGATCGCCTTGACCGCGGTCAGGTAACGGGCCGCGTCGGCGCCGTCCACCAGACGGTGGTCGTAGGACAGCGTCAGGTACGTCATGTCGCGGACGCCGATGACCGTGCCCTCCTCGGTCTCGATGACGGCCGGACGCTTGACCGTGGCACCGATGCCGAGGATCGCGACCTGGCCCGGCGGCACGATGATCGTGTCGAACAGCGCGCCGCGCGAGCCGGTGTTGGAGATGGTGAAGGTCGCGCCGGACAGCTCGTCCGGGGTGATCTTGTTGCCGCGGACCTTGCCCGCCAGCTCCGCCGTGGCCTTGGCGATACCGGCGATGTTCAGGTCGCCGGCGTGCTTGATGACCGGGGTCATCAGGCCCTTCTCGGAGTCCACCGCGATACCGATGTTCTCGGAGTCGAAGTAGGTGATCGTGCCCTCGGCCTCGTTGATCTTGGCGTTGATGACCGGGTGGGCCTTCAGCGCCTGGGCCGCCGCCTTCACGAAGAACGGCATCGGGGAGAGCTTGACGCCCTCGCGCGCGGCGAACGAGTCCTTGGCCAGCGCGCGCAGGCGCATCAGCCGGGTCACGTCGACCTCGACCACCGAGGACAGCTGGGCCTGCTCGTGCAGGGCCTTGACCATGTTGTCGCCGATGACCTTGCGGATGCGGGGCATCTTGACGGTCTGGCCGCGCAGCGGGGAGACCTCGAGCGTCGGGGCCTTCTTCGCGGCGGGGGCGGGCGCGGCGGCCTGGGCCGGGGCGGCGGCGGTGGCCTTCGCGGCCTCGGCGGCGGCGACCACGTCCTGCTTGCGGATCCGGCCGCCGACGCCGGTGCCCTTCACGGAGCCCAGGTCGACGCCGTGCTCGGCGGCGAGCTTGCGCACCAGCGGGGTGACGTAGGCGCCCTCGTCGCTCGCCTGGCCGGCGGGCGCCGCGGGGGCGGCCGGGGCCGGGGTGACCGGGGCGGGCGCGGCCGGCGCGGGAGCCGGGGCCGCGGGCTGCGCCGGAGCCGCCGGCTGGGCCGGGGCCGGAGCGGCGGCGGCCGGAGCGGGCTGCGCCGGAGCCGGAGCCGGAGCCGGGGCGGCGGGCTGGGCCGGGGCCTCGGGGGCGGCGGGCTGCGCCGGCGCCGGGGCAGCGGCGGCGGGCTCCGCGGCCGGGGCGGCCGGGGCGGGGGCGGCGGCCGGGGCGGCACCCGGGGCGCCGATCACGGCCAGCTTGGCACCGACCTCGGCGGTCTCGTCCTCGCCGACCACGATCTCCAGCAGCACACCGGAGGTGGGCGCCGGGATCTCGGTGTCGACCTTGTCGGTGGAGACCTCGAGCAGCGGCTCGTCGGCCTCGACGGAGTCGCCGACCGACTTCAGCCAGCGGGTGACGGTGCCCTCGGTGACGGACTCGCCGAGCGCGGGCAGGACCACGTCCGTGCCCTCGGCGGCACCGCCGCCGGACGCGGCCTCGGCGGTGGGCGCCGGAGCCGGGGCGGACTGCTCGGTGGAGGGCTGCGCGGCCGGGGCCGGCTCGGGGGCCGGCGGGGCGACCTCCTGGGCGGCCGGGGCCTGCTCGGCGGCGGGGGCCGGCTCGGCGGCCGGGGCGCCGGTGCCGTCGTCGATCACGGCCAGCTCGGCGCCGACCTCGACGGTCTCGTCCTCGGCGACCTTGATGGAGGCCAGCACGCCCGCGGCGGGGGAGGGGATCTCGGTGTCGACCTTGTCGGTGGAGACCTCGAGCAGCGGCTCGTCGGCCTCGACGCGCTCACCCTCGGCCTTCAGCCAGCGGGTGACAGTGCCCTCGGTGACGCTCTCGCCGAGCGCCGGAAGGGTTACGGAAACCGCCATGGTTTCGGTTGCTCCTAACGAATTGCGGAAGTCTGTGTCGTCGCTTGTGACGTGGCGCGACCGAGGGTCAGTCGTGCGCGTGGAGCGGCTTGCCGGCCAGGGCCAGGTGGGCCTCGCCGAGCGCCTCGTTCTGCGTCGGGTGGGCGTGGATGAGCTGGGCGACCTCGGCCGGCAGCGCCTCCCAGTTGTAGATCAGCTGGGCCTCGCCGACCTGCTCGCCCATGCGGTCGCCGACCATGTGGACGCCGACCACGGCACCGTCCTTGACCTGGACGAGCTTGATCTCGCCCGCGGTCTTGAGGATCTTGCTCCTGCCGTTGCCCGCCAGGTTGTACTTCAGAGCGACGACCTTGTCCGCGCCGTAGATCTCCTTGGCCTTGGCCTCGGTGATGCCGACGGAGGCGACCTCCGGGTGGCAGTACGTCACCCGCGGGACACCGTCGTAGTCGATCGGGACGGTCTTCAGACCGGCCAGACGCTCCGCCACCAGGATGCCCTCGGCGAAGCCGACGTGCGCGAGCTGGAGCGTGGGGACCAGGTCACCGACGGCGGAGACGGTCGGGACGTTGGTGCGCATGTACTCGTCGACGAGGACGTAGCCGCGGTCCATGGCGACCCCGGCCTCCTCGTAGCCGAGGCCCTGCGAGACCGGGCCGCGGCCGATGGCGACGAGCAGGACCTCGGCCTCGAACTCCTTGCCGTCGGCGAGGGTGACCTTGACGCCGTCCTGCGTGTACTCGGCCTTCTGGAAGAAGGTGCCGAGGTTGAACTTGATGCCGCGCTTGCGGAACGCGCGCTCGAGAAGCTTGGAGGAGTTCTCGTCCTCGACGGGGACGAGGTGCTTCAGGCCCTCGACGATCGTGACGTCGGTGCCGAAGGACTTCCACGCGGAGGCGAACTCGACGCCGATGACACCGCCGCCCAGGATGATCGCGGACTTGGGCACGCGGTCCAGGACGAGGGCGTGGTCGGAGGAGATGATGCGGTTGCCGTCGATCTCCAGGCCGGGCAGCGACTTCGGCACGGAGCCGGTCGCCAGCAGGACGTGGCGGCCCTGGACGCGCTGACCGTTGACGTCGACGGAGGTGGGGGAGGACAGCCGGCCCTCGCCCTCGATGTACGTCACCTTGCGGGAGGCGACCAGACCCTGCAGACCCTTGTAGAGGCCCGAGATCACGTCGTCCTTGTACTTGTGCACACCGGCGATGTCGATGCCCTCGAAGGAGGCCTTGACACCGAACTGCTCGCTCTCGCGGGCCTGGTCGGCGATCTCGCCCGCGTGCAGCAGGGCCTTGGTGGGGATGCAACCCCGGTGCAGGCAGGTGCCGCCGACCTTGTCCTTCTCGATCAGGGCGACGTCCAGGCCCAGCTGCGCCCCGCGCAGGGCCGCGGCGTAACCACCGCTACCACCGCCGAGGATCACTAGGTCGAAAACGGTGCTGGCGTCGTTCGCCACGTCACGTCCTCCATGCATGTGCGCCACGCCGGTCGTCGCTGACCGGTCGGCGGCTGGTGTCCGGCCGCTCTATGTTTCGGCCCTGTGGGTGGGGCCCTGTCCTGCCGAGCCCCATCTTCGCACTTGTCGCACCCCGACGAGACGCGGGGCCGGGGTGTGAGACGCAGCACGTCCACCGGAAATCAAGGACGCCCGGACGGGGGGCACCGGCCGAAAAGGGACGGTGCGCTCCGATCGGACCGAGCAGCGACCGAGCGGCGACCGAGCGGAAAGGGGGCGTCGGGGACTGCGCGAACAGTCCCCGACGCCCCCCACGGTCGCCCCGCCGCCGACCGGGCCGCGCCCTCAGGCGGACGTCAGCCCAGGTCGCCGGCCGCCGTCAGCTCGGCCAGCCGCACCAGCGTGCGCACGGCCGTGCCGGTGCCGCCCTTGGGCGTGTACCCGAAGGGCCCGCCCTCGTTGAACGCCGGCCCCGCGATGTCGAGGTGCGCCCAGGTGATGCCCTCTCCCACGAACTCCCGCAGGAAGAGCCCGGCGACCAGCCCGCCGCCCATGCGCTCACCCATGTTCGCGATGTCGGCGGTCGGCGACTCCATGCCCTTGCGCAGGTGCTCCGGCAGCGGCATCGGCCACGCCGGCTCGCCGACCTCCTCCGCGGCCTCGTGCACGGTGGTGCGGAAGGCGTCGTCGTTGGCCATGATCCCGAAGGTGCGGCTGCCCAGCGCCAGCATCATCGCGCCGGTCAGGGTCGCCACGTCCACGATCGCGTCCGGGGCCTCCTGCGAGGCCGCCCACAGCGCGTCGGCGAGCACCAGCCGCCCCTCGGCGTCGGTGTTCAGCACCTCCACGGTCTTGCCGCTGTACATCCGCAGCACGTCACCCGGACGGACGGCGGTGCCGGACGGCATGTTCTCGGCGAGCGCCAGCCAGCCGGTGACGTTCACCTCCAGGCCGAGCCGCGCGGCGGCGACGACGGCGGCGAACACGGCGGCCGCGCCGCTCATGTCGCACTTCATCGTCTCGTTGTGCCCGGCGGGCTTCAGCGAGATGCCGCCGGAGTCGTAGGTGATGCCCTTGCCGACGAACGCCAGGTGCTTGTCCGCCTTGGAGTGCGTGTACGACAGCTTCACCAGGCGCGGCGTCGCGGCCGAGCCGCCGCCGACGCCCAGGATGCCGCCGTAGCCGCCCTTGACGAGCGCCTTCTCGTCGAGCACCTGCACCTTCAGGCCGTGCTGCTTGCCCGCCGACGAGGCGATCGCGGCGAACGCCTCGGGGGTGAGGTCGTTCGGCGGCATGTTGATCAGGTCGCGGGCGCGGTTGAGCTCCTCGCAGACGGCGACGGCCCGGGCCAGCGCCCCCTTGTGCGCGGCGTCGCGCGTCCTGGTGCCGAGCAGCACGGCGTCGCCGAGCGGCGCCTTGCCGTTCTTGGCCTTGCCGCCGCCGTTGTCCTTGTACGTGTCGAAGGAGTACGCGCCGAGCAGCACGCCCTCCGCGATCGCACCGACGTCACCCGCGTCCGTGACCGGCAGCGCGAAGGCGGCCTTCTTGGCGCCGGTGAGGGCGCGTGCGGCCGCGCCGGCCGCCTTGCGCAGGGCCTCGGGGTCGAAGGAGGCGTCCTCCTCGGGCTCCCCGCCCAGCCCCACCGCCACCACGAGCGGTGCCTTGAAACCGGCCGGGGCGGGCAGCTTCGTCACCTCGCCCTCGGCGCCGGACGCGCCGAGGGTTTCCAGGACGGCGGCGAGCCGGCCGTCGTAGGCCTTGTCCACGGCCTCGGCGCCCGGTGCGACGACCGGGCCCTTCGCGGCCTTGGCGACACCGATCACGATCGCGTCGGCCCGCAGGCCGGGCGCCGCGGCGGTGCTGAGAGTGAGAGCAGTCACGGTGGTGAAATCTCGCTTCCGATGTGAAGTTGCGTGGCCGAAAAGTGTGGGTCGACCGGCCCGGGAGCCGACCCTAGAGCCGGGCCGGGGGTGCGGTCGCGGGCGGGGTGCGTCCCACCGGCGCGGCGAACCGGCGGGAACGAACTCCGCAGGAGGAGCGTACGCGCGCGTGCCCGTGCACTCCTGCCCGGGAGTGTTCACCCGTGTGTGGCACCTTGGCCACCCGGTGATCCTCGCACCGTCCGGCGGGTGACACGCCGTGGGGGAGACGGCCGGTGCACCGGCCGCCCCGGGCGGCGAGGGCGTCAGCCGCCCAGGGTGAGGGCCACCAGGGTCACGGTCGCGGCTGTCTCCGCCACGCCGCCGAAGACGTCCCCGGTCACCCCGCCGAAGCGGCGCACGCAGCGGCGCAGCAGCAGCTCGGCCAGGGCCGCCCCGGCCAGCAGCGCGAGCGGCGTGCGGACGGCGCCGGCGGTGCCGAGCAGGGCGCCCGCGGCGGCCGCCCCGGCCGCGCAGCCCGCGGCCACGGCGAGCGCGCCCGGCACCGGCACCACTCCCGCGACCGCCGCCCCGAGCCCCTCCGGGCGGGCGGCCGGCACCCCGGCGCGCGCGGCGAGCGTGAGCGCCAGCCGGGCGGCGACCGCGCCGACGACGGCCGCGACGGCACCGCGCGCCCACGAGTCGTCGTACAGCCGCGCCAGGGCGGCCACCTGGGCCAGCAGCACCAGGACGAGGGTGAGCACGCCGAACGGCCCGATGTCCGACTGCTTCATGATGCGCAGCGCGTCCTCGGCGGGCCGGCCGCTGCCCAGCCCGTCGGCGGTGTCGGCGAGCCCGTCTAGGTGCAGGCCCCGGGTGAGCGCGGCGGGCACCGCGACCGAGGCGACGGCGGCGAGCAGCGGGCCCGCGCCCAGCAGGAGCAGCAGCAGGCCGAGCCCGGCGGACGCGGCGCCGACGACCAGCCCGGCCACGGGCGCGGCCAGCATGCCCCCGCGGGCCGCCGCACGGTCCCAGCGGTGCACCCGGACGGGCAGCACGGTGAGGGTGCCGAAGGCGAAGCGGAGGCCGTCGAACGACGAGGTCGGCGGGGTCTCGGTCACCGGCGCAGGCTACCGGCCGCTCCGGCGGAGCCCGCCGGGGGTCCGGACTAAAGTGCGCGTATGGGACATTGGTTGCAGCGCAACATCGTCGAGCCGGGCAAGCTCCCCCTGCTCCTCGCCCTCGCCTCCTTCGTCCTGACCTTCCTCATCACCCGCCTGATCACCCGGCTCATCCGGGCCGGCAAGGGCCCGTTCGGCAACGTCCAGGCGGGCGGCGTGCACATCCACCACGTGGTCCCGGGCATCGTGCTCACCGTCATCGGCGGCTTCGCCGCGGTCGCCGGCGGCCGGCACGGCTTCGGCTCGTGCGCCGCCGCGGTCGTCTTCGGCATCGGCGCCGGGCTCGTCCTGGACGAGTTCGCGCTGATCCTCCACCTCGACGACGTCTACTGGAGCGAGGAGGGCCGCAAGAGCGTCGAGGTCGTGGTGGTCACGGCCGCCCTCGGCGGGCTGCTGCTGCTCGGCTTCTCCCCGTTCGGCGTCAACGACATGTCCCCCGGCGAACTCCAGGACCGCGGCTCGGTCGTCGCCAGCGTCGCCGGCAACTTCCTGCTGTCCCTGGTGGCCCTCTTCAAGGGCAAGCTGCGCACCGCCCTGTTCGGCGTGATCGTCCCCCTGGTCGCCCTGGTGGGCGCGGTCCGGCTGGCCCGCCCCGGCTCCTTGTGGGCCCGCCGCTTCTACGGCCGCCGCCCGCGCGCCCGCGCCAAGGCCCAGCTCCGCGCCTACCGTCACGACCGGCGCTGGGCCCGCCCCCGCCGCGCGCTGGAGGACTGGCTGGGCGGCAAACCCGACCCGGCCCCGCTCGACCGGGGCCGCTGACGCGCCCCGCACCGCGCCTGCCGCTGGCGCGTCCCGCACAGCGCGTACAGCACCAGCACCGCCGCGATGGCGGCCAGGTGCTCCTTGCCGGCCAGGTTCTCCTTGACCAGCACCTCCACCACCATCGCGAGGGCCACCGCGCCGGCCGTCACCCGGGCGCCGTAGCGCAGCGCCACGACCACCGCGAGCCCCACCACCGCCGCCGACGGCCCGGTGTCCACCACGCGCGCGTCCGAGGCGGGCAGCCCCAGCGGGTGGCCCGGGCCGAGGGCGATGCCCACGCGCGCGTAGAGGGTCCCGGCGAGCGTGGCGGCGTACGCCACCGCGAGCGTGCGCCACCGGCCCAGGCAGATCTCGGCGATCCCGAACACCAGCAGCACCTGGACCAGCGCCCCCCACACCGGCAGGTCCGGCGCCGGCACGAACAGCGACAGGGGTGTGCGCAGCAGGGCGAGCCACAGCGGGTCCTCCGCCCGCACCGCCCCGAGGTCCCGCACGCCGCGCATCCCCCACGGCCACTGCTGGGCGACGTGCAGCACGCCCGTCAGGCACACCGCGCCGAGCGTCATCGCGACCGCCCCCGCGCGCCGCCCGGCGAGCCCCTCGCGCACGGTGCCGTACAGCGGCCCCCACTCGGCGCGCACCCAGCGGGCGGCCACCGTCATCCGCGCCGCTCCAGGCGGCCCCGCCCCGGCCGCTCCGGCGGGCCGGGCAGCCCCGGCAGCTCCAGGAACCCCTCCGCGCGGGCCGACGCGAGGCCGATCCGGGGCAGGTCCGCGCTCTTCTCGAACAGCAGGAACCGCGGCTCCCAGATGGGCCGGTACTTGGCGTTGGCGCGGTACAGCGACTCGATCTGCCACCAGCGCGAGAAGAAGCTGAGCAGCGACCGCCACAGCCGCAGCACCGGCCCGGCGCCGAGGCGGGCACCGCGCTCGAAGACCGAGCGGAACATCGCGAAGTTGAGCGAGACCTGGGTGACGCCGAACGCCGGGCAGCCGCGCAGCAGTTCGATGACCATGAACTCCATCAGCCCGTTGGCGGGGTGGGCGACGTCCCGGTCACGGCGCATCAGGTCGAGGGACAGGCCCCGCGGTCCCCACGGCACGAACGACAGCAGCGCCTTCGGGCGGCCCTCGGCGTCGGCGCACTCGACCATCACGCACCGCCCGTCCTCCGGGTCGCCGAGCCGGCCGAGCGCCATGCTGAAGCCCCGCTCGGTGGCCCCGTCCCGCCACGCGTCGGCCCGCCGCACCAGGGCCCGCAGTTCGTCGGCGGGGATCTCCTCGTGCCGGCGGATGCGCACGGTGTACCCGGCCCGCCGCACCCGGTTGTACGCCTGCCGCACGGTCCGCATGGCCCGCCCCTCCAGGGTGAACTCGGCGACCTCCACGATCGCCTCGTCCCCGAGCTCCAGGGCGTCGAGCCCGTGCCGGGCGTAGACGGTGCCGGCCTCCTCGCCCGCCCCCATCACGGCCGGGATCCAGCCGTGCGCCCGCGCCTCCTCCAGCCACGGCTCGATCGCCCCCGGCCACGCCTCGGGGTCCCCGAGCGGGTCCCCGGAGGCCAGCGAGACCCCGCCGACGACGCGGTAGGTGACGGCGGCCTTGCCCGTCGGCGACCAGATCACGCTCTTGTCCCGGCGCAGCGCGAAGTATCCGAGGGAGTCGCGCTCCCCGTGCCGCTCCAGCAGCTCCCGCAGCCGCTTCTCGTCCTCGTGGCCGAGCGGGTCCACCGCGCGCCGGGAGCGGAACGCGGCGTACAGGACGGCCAGGACCAGGACGGTGCCGAGCACGTTCACGGTGACGTCGACCCAGGTGGGCGGGGCGATGCCCGGGGTGTGCCGCTCGTCGGAGACGACCGAGACCAGCCGCAGCGTGCCGTACCACCAGCGCCCGGCGAACGTCGAACGCGCCGCGTCCGGCGCCCGGTCGGTGACCGTGACGAGCAGCGCGGCCAGCAGCGAGGCCCCCAGCAGGCCGCACCCGGCGACCAGCGCGGCGAGCCGGGGGTTGGCCCGGTCGCCCTTGGCGTAGAACTCGCCGCGCCCGGCGAGCAGGGTGGCCACGAAGCCGGCCGTGAGCGCCAGCGACACCCAGTTCTGCGGGTACCGGCGGACCTCCGGGAAGGCCATGGCGACCGCGAACAGCACGAGGAACGCCCCGCTGAGCGCGAGGTTCAGGATCCAGGCGGCCCGCTTGCGGCGGCGCATCGTGACGGCGAGGAACGCGGCGAAGACGCCCGAGGCGAAGCCGGCCGTCAGCAGGTACGGCGTGAACAGGTCCTCCTGGTTGTGCCGGCGCACGTCCTGCCCGAGGGAGACCCAGCCCGCGCTCAGGAAGTTGACGAAGGCGACGGCCCGCAGGTACCACACGGCGAGCGCGGCGGACCGCCTCGGGAGGGGACGGCGGTCGGGGCGGGGGGCGTGACGGTCTCCCATGACGGGCGATCATATGGGCCGATTCGGATGATTCAGCTGATTCGCCCGAATCGCGCCTTCGCCGCGCCCCGTCCGAGGCCGTCACCCCGTTTCACCCGTCCGCGTCCCGCGCGACCCGCCCCGCAGCGGACCTCTCCCGCTACTCCGCGGCGTCTTCTGCGTCCTCCGCGGAGCCCTTCGCGAACGCGTCGCCGGGTTCGTCCGTGCGCTCCGGCAGCTCCGCCGCCAGCGCCGCGGCGGCCCGGACCAGCGGGAGCGCCAGCAGGGCGCCCGCGCCCTCGCCCACCTGCACGCCCTGGTCCAGCAGCGGCTCCAGAGCCATCCGGTCCAGCGCCTTGGCCTGCCCCGGCTCGCCGCTGCTGTGGCCGGCCAGCCACCAGTCCGGCGCCCGGAACGCGATCCGCTGCCCCACCAGCGCGCAGGCGGCCGCGACCACGCCGTCCAGGACGACCGGCACCTTGCGCACCGCGCACTGCAGCAGGAAGCCCGTCATGGCCGCGAGGTCCGCCCCGCCCACCGCCGCCAGCAACTGCAGCTGGTCCCCGAGCACCGGCCGCGCCCGCCGCAACGCGTCCCGGATCGCCGCGCACTTGCGCATCCACGCCAGGTCGTCGATCGCGAGCCCGCCCCGCCCGGTCACCACCGAGGCGTCGGTCCCGCACAGCGCGGCCACCAGCACCCCGGCCGCCGTGGTGCCGCCGACGCTCACGTCCCCGAGCACGACGAGGTCCGTCCCGGAGTCGGCCTCCTCGTCCGCCACCGCCACGCCCGCCCGGAAGGCCGCCTCGGCCTCCTCCGGGGTGAGCGCGTCCTCGACGTCGATCCGCCCGCTGCCGCGCCGCACCCGGTGCCGTACGACGTCCGCCGGGAAGGCGTCCGGCGCGCAGTCCAGCGCCATGTCCACCACGCGCACCGGCACGTCGAGCCGCCGCGCCAGCACCGCGACCGGACGGCCGCCCGCCAGGATCTCCCGCACCAGCTCGGCGGCGGAGCCGGCCGGCCGCGCCGAGACGCCGAGCTCGGCGACCCCGTGGTCACCGGCGAACAGCACCACGCGCGGCCGCTCCACCGGCCGTACGGGCACGGAACCCTGCGCCGCCGCCAGCCACTCGCCCAGGTCGTCGAGGCGCCCGAGCGAACCGGGCGGCACGGCCAGCCGCTCCCGGCGCGCCTCCGCGTCGCGGCGGACCCCGCCGTCGGGACGCTCGATCAGATCGGTGAAGTCGTCGAGATTCAGCGAGCTCATTCGCCGAACAGTACCGGCACCGCCCGAACGGCCCCGCGCCACGGGCCCGGCCCGTGGCCGCGACATCTTTGCGCCCGTCAACGGCATCCCATACGTTCCCTTTCGGGGGGATTCGTCCGACCGCCCCGACCGCCCCGACGAGCCCGACCACCCGCCTTCCTCCTGCCGGGAGCCGCCGATGCCCGCACGGCCCATCCACGAGCCCCGCCGCGACGACTGCCCCTGGTGCGGCTCGAAGCGACTGCGCACCCGGCTGCGCACGCCCGACCTGCGGCTCGGCCGGCCGGGCACCTTCACGGTCGACACCTGCGAGGACTGCGCCCACACCTTCCAGAACCCGCGCCTGACCCCGGAGGGCCTCGCCCTGTACGGCGGCACGGCCGCGGAGGAGCCCGCCGACCGCGGGCGCCTGCGGGCGGTGGCGCGGACGATGCTGCGCCACGTCACCGAACCGGAGAGCTGGCTGGACGTCGGCACGGGCGACGGGCACTTCCCCGAGGCGGCGCAACGGGTCTTCCCCTACACGTCGTTCGACGGGCTCGACCTGACGGCGCGGGTGGTGCGGGCGCGGGACGCGGAGCGGGTCGAGGAGGCCCACGTGGGCTCGCTCACCGACCCGCGGGTGCTGGCCGGACTGCGCGGCCGCTACGACGTCGTGAGCATGCTGCACCACCTGGAGCACACCCGCGACCCCCGGCACGAACTGTGGGCGGCACGCACCGCCCTGCGCCCGGGCGGCCTGCTGCTCCTCGAACTCCCCGACCCGGCCAGCGCGTCGGCGGACCTGCTGGGCAAGTGGTGGCCGTCCTACGACCAGCCCCGCCACCTGCACCTGATCCCGCTGCCCAACCTCCGCGCGGAGCTGGTCGCCCAGGGCTGGCGGATCCTCGGGACGGACCGCCGCGCGGCCCACGTCCCGCGCGACCTGACGGCGGCCACGGCGCTCTACCTGACCCGCAAGGGCTTCCTCGCACCGCCCGGGCCGCTGCTGACCCTGGCCAGGGCGGCCGACCACACGCTGTCCCCGGCGGCCCGCCGCACCCGCTTCGCCAACGCCTACCGGGTCATCGCCCGCAAGGAGACGGCCCGCTGACGGCACGGCACCCGGCTGACGGCACGGCACCCCGCTGACGGCAGGCATCCCGCCGACGGCGCGGCAGCCCCTCACCCGGCGGCCGGGGCGGCGGCCCGGTCAGCCCCGCAGCACCAGCGCCTGACCCGCCACCACCAGCACCACCTGCTCGCACTCCGCCGCCACCGCCGCGTTCAGGCGCCCCAGTTCGTCGCGGTAGCGCCGCCCCGACGCCGTCGCCGGCACGATGCCGGAGCCGACCTCGTTGGAGACCAGGACCACCGTCCGCCGGGCCGACCGCACGGCCGCCACCAGCGCGGCCACCCGCTCGCGCAGCTCCCGCTCGCTCCCGTCCGCCCACAGCGCGTCGTCCCACGCCCCGACGGCGTCCATCGCGTCCGTCAGCCACAGCGACAGGCAGTCGACCAGCACCGGCGGCCCGTCCTCGGCGAGCAGCGGCACCAGGTCGCACGTCTCCCGCGTGCGCCACGACCCCGGCCGCCGCTCCCGGTGCGCGGCCACCCGCGCCGTCCACTCGGTGTCCCCGCCGCGCGACCCGCCCGTCGCCACGTAGACCACCCCGGGGAAGGACTCCAGCCGCCGCTCGGCCTCCACCGACTTGCCCGACCGGGCGCCGCCGAGCACGAGCGTGCGGCGCGGCACGTCGGGCACGGAGGTCGCGCTCCCGTACGCGCCGACCGCCAGCGAGGTCCCGTCCGCCACCTCCCGCGCCCCGGCGGCGGCGAGCCGGCGCCGCAGCTCGGCGCCCGGCGGCACGTCGTGGTCCAGGTGGACGGCGACCACGTCGGTGGCGGGGCCCACCGCGCCCACCGCGCGCAGCTTCGCCAGCGCGTCCGGCCGTCCCACCACGTCCAGCAGCACCAGGTCGTACCGCTCGGCCGCGCCCGAGCCCTCCTCCAGACCGGCCGGCGACCCGCCCGGCGGGAGGTACAGCAGCCGCTGCCCGTCCGGCCCCGTCACCGCGTATCCCGTACCGCCCGCGTCCAGCGCCACCGCCCGCACCCGATGCCCCGTCAGCACCGCCAGCTCCCGCCCGTCCGGCACCCGCCCGGGCTGCGGCAGCCCGGCCGGCACCTCCACCGCGGGACCGTCGTGCGGGTGCGACAGCAGCACCTGCCGTACGCCGCCCAGCGAACGCCCGGCCCGCGCGGCCGCGAACGCCGCGCCCGGGGTGAGGTCCAGCAGCAGCACCCCGTCCACGAGCACCGAGGCCGCCGCCCGCGCGCGTTCGCCGGGCGAGGCCGCGCACACCGCGCAGGGACAGTCGGGGCGGGGCAGTCCCGCGGGGGCACCGGTACCGAGCAGAGTCACGTCCACGCCCCGATTTTGGCGTGTCGCCGCAGGTCTTGCGCATCCGGCTAGGCTGCCAGCAGGAGCCGGACCAAGATCCGGCTCCTGCTCTGCACGTGTTCACACCAGGGAGGCGTACATGGCGGCATGGACGTGGCGGTTCGAGAAGACCGACGGGACGGAGGTCCAGCCCGCGGTGGAGCCGGAGGAGTTCACCACGCAGGGGGACGCCGAGTCCTGGATCGGCGAGCACTGGAAGGACCTGCTGGCGGGCGGTGCCGACCAGGTGCGGCTGTTCGAGGACGCCACGGAGATCTACGGCCCGATGAGCCTGCACGCCGACGGGTCCTGAGCCCTCGTCGGACAGCGGCGGGGACGGCCGCGGCCACCCGGGCCGACCGGGAAGGCAACCGTCCCCGCCGCGCTCCTGCGCTCCTGCGCTATTGCGCGCCCAGCGTGACGTCGACGGTCCGCTCGGCGCCGCCGCGGACGAACGTCACCTTCGTCCGCTGCCCCGGCCGGTCCGCCGCCAGCGCCTCCGACAGGGAGGTGATGTCGGTGATCCCGGTGTCGCCCAGCCGGGTGATGACGTCGCCGGGACGGATGCCGGCCTCGTCGGCCGCGCCGCCGCCCTTCACGTCGACCACCGCCACCCCGGCGGCCCGGAACGAGCCGTCCACGAACGTGCGGCCGGTGATGCCGAGCGCGGCCCGGCCCGAGTCGGTGACCTTCCCGTCCTCGACGATCTGGTCGGCCACCCGCTTCACCATCGACGCGGGGATCGCGAACCCGATGCCCGGCGCCGCGGCGTTGCCCAGGCCGGGATCGGTCGCGGCGAGCGTCGGGATGCCGATCACCTGCCCGTCCAGGTCGACCAGCGCGCCCCCGCTGTTGCCGGGGTTGATGGCCGCGGACGTCTGCACCATGTTCGGGATGGTGGCCCCCGTGCCGCCGTCCGAGCCGCCCTCGCTGACGGTCCGGCCGGTCGCCGACACGATGCCCTGCGTCACGCTCGACGCGAGCCCCAGCGGCGAGCCCATGGCCAGCACGATCTGCCCCACGGCGACCTTCGCGGAGTCCCCGAGGCGCGCGGCCCGCAGCCCGTGCGGCACCTTGTCCAGCTTGACGACGGCGAGGTCCTGGGCGGGGTAGGAGTAGACCAGCGTCGCGCTCAGCGGGTCCTTGCTGTTGGCGGTGGTCACCGTGAAGGTCTTCGCGTCGCCGACCACGTGGGCGTTGGTGACGATGTGCCCCGCGGTGTCGTACACGACCCCGGAGCCCAGGTCGGAGGCCGCCTGGATCTGCACCACCGACGGCAGCACGTCCTTGATCACGCGCTGGTAGTCGCCCTGGAGGTCGTCACCGGACCGGGCGACGGGAGCGGCCGCCTGGCGCGTGGTGTCCTGCTCGGCCCCCGAGGACGGCCCGGATGCCGAACACGCCGACAGCGGGACCAGCGAGCAGACCAGCGCGACGACGGCGGCGACCGGCCGCGCACCACGCGGTGCACGCGCACTGCGCAGCCCACGCGGTCCACGCGGACCAAGCGGTCCACGCGGACAGGCGGGGCGGGAGCGGGAGACGTCCATGTCCCGAGTCTGCTGGCGGACGCCCGCCCCGGCCCCCGGGACTCACCCGGACGAGGGGCCAGGCCCGAGCCCCGTGAACCCGGGCCGGCTGGGTCCTAGCCCCGCACCCCGCACAGGTGCAGCAGCGCCGCCACCCCGCGGTAGGGGTCCGTCTTGCCGGCCCGTTCCTCCGCCGCCAGCAGCGTCTCCAGACCGTCCGGCGGCTCGGCGCCGTCCGGCGTGGTGTCGGTGAACACCCGCACCCCGTACCAGGCGTGCAGCGGCGCGCCGATCCCGGCGAGCGTGTCGGTCAGCGCGGCCCGCCGGTCGGCCCGGGCGTCCACGCCCAGCCGGGCGGGCATACCCCCGGGCGAGTCCGTCCGAGCACGGGGGAGGTAGGAGACGCTGTCGAAGGCGGCCAGGGCGCCCGCCCAGTCGCCGGACAGCCCCGGGCGCATCGCCAGCGCGTCGCCGTTGCGCACCAGCAGCGACAGCAGGCCGCCGGGCGCGAGCACCCGGGCCAGCCCCGCCAGCAGGGCGTCGGGGTCCTGGAGGTACATCAGCACGCCGTGGCAGAGCACCACGTCGAAGCTGCCCGGCAGGAAGTGCGCGCCCGTCTCGCGGCCGTCGCCCTCGATGATCCGCATCCGCTCCCGGATACCCTCCGGCTCCCCGGACAGCGCCTCACGGGCCGCCGCGATCATCGCCGTGTCCTGCTCCAGCCCGGTCACCTGGTGCCCCAGCCGGGCCAGCCGCAGCGCCTGCGTGCCCCGGCCCATGCCCACGTCCAGCACCCGCAGCCGCTGCCCGACGGGGAACCGTCCGGCTATCTGCTCGTCGAGCTGCCGGGCCACCAGCTCCTGCCGTACGACATCCCGCAGCCCGCCCGGACCGTTGAGCCAGGCGTCGGCCGCACCCCCGGTGAACGACGTCGTGCTCAGGGCCGCTCTCCGCGCTTGACCTGCGGCTTGGGCAGCCGGAGCCGGCGCATCTGCAGCGAGCGCATGAGCGCGTAGGCGATGACGCCCTTGCGGTTGTCCGCCGGGAAGCGCTCCGTGAGCGCCTTGCGCAGCCGGAAACCGCTCAGGATCGAGTCCAGCACGATGAGGACGATCACCACGAGCCACAGCAGCAGCGCGATGTTCTGCAGCGAGCCCACCGGGACGATGCTGAGGACCAGGATGACCACGGCCATCGGCAGGAAGAACTCGGCCATGTTGAACCGCGAGTCGATCCAGTCGCGGGCGAACTTGCGGACCGGGCCCTTGTCGCGGACCGGCAGGTACCGCTCGTCGCCGCCCGCCAGCGCCTGACGCTGCCGCTCCAACTGGGCGCGGCGCTCCTCGCGCTGACGCTTGGCGGCGTCCTTGCGCGTCAGCGACGTGTTGGCGACGCTGCGGCGCTGGGACTGGGCCTCGTTGCGCTTGGGTGTGGGCCGGCCCTTGGGGGCCTGCGGGTCTCGGGGCTGCTTGGAGACGGTCACCGTCGCCTTGTCGGCGAGCGGGGCCTTCTCTTCCTTGGCACGGCTACGGAACACAAAACCCAAGGGTAAGCGCTCCCCGGGCATGGACCCCAGCCCCGCGGGGAACGATCCGGCAACGCCGGTCGTCGTAAGGGGACAGAGCGGATATCGCGGAGGGAGGGGGCCCGCCCCTCGGGGCCACTCGGGGATCACCTACTCCTCACGCCGGAGCAGGTACCCACCGCAGTCGTCCTCGGGGATGAGCGCATCGGTCCCCGAACAGTGCGTCAATGGAAGCAGGGCCCGTACTGTGGGTTCTGTCGCAGAGCTGGAGCTGGAGTCCGTCAGAAGGGGGCGCGCGAAGCCCATGAGCGGTGTCATGAAGCGTATGGGGATGATCTTCCGCGCGAAGGCGAACAAGGCCCTTGACCGGGCCGAGGACCCGCGCGAAACCCTCGATTACTCGTACCAGAAGCAGCTGGAGCTGCTCCAGAAGGTCCGCCGCGGCGTGGCCGACGTGGCCACCAGCCGCAAGCGCCTGGAACTCCAGCTCAACCAGCTCCAGCAGCAGTCGTCGAAGCTGGAGGACCAGGGCCGCAAGGCGCTGGCGCTGGGCCGCGAGGACCTGGCCCGGGAGGCGCTGTCCCGCAAGGCGGCCCTCCAGCAGCAGGTCACCGACCTCGAGACGCAGCACGCCACGCTCCAGGGCGAGGAGGAGAAGCTCACCCTCGCGGCCCAGCGGCTGCAGGCCAAGGTCGACGCCTTCCGCACCAAGAAGGAGACGATCAAGGCCACCTACACCGCGGCCCAGGCGCAGACCCGCATCGGCGAGGCGTTCTCCGGCATCTCCGAGGAGATGGGCGACGTGGGGCTGGCGATCCAGCGGGCCGAGGACAAGACGGCCCAGCTCCAGGCCCGCGCCGGCGCGATCGACGAACTGCTCGCCTCGGGCGCCCTCGACGACCCGTCGGGCATGCACAAGGACGACATCCAGGCCGAGCTGGACCGCCTCTCCGGCGGTACGGACGTGGAGCTGGAGCTGCAGCGCATGAAGGCCGAGCTGGCCGGGGGCGGCTCCGCCGACCGCCAGGCCATCGAGGGCGGCCAGGGCCAGCAGCCGCAGCAGCAGACCCAGGACACCCCGCGCTTCGACAAGCAGTAGCAGCCACGCAGCAGCCGACCGCAGGCCGAGCAGCAGGCCCACGCCGAGGAGGGCGACATGATCGTACGGATCATGGGGGAGGGGCAGGTGGAGCTGGACGACTCCCGCCTCACCGAGCTGAACGAGCTGGACGACGAGCTCCTGGCCGAGCTGGAGCGCGGTGACGAGGCCGGCTTCCGCCGCACCTTCACCGCGCTCCTCGACGCCGTCCGCCGGCTCGGCACACCCCTGCCGGACGACTCCCTGGAACCCTCCGGGCTGATCCTCCCGTCCCCGGACGCCAGCCTGGAGGAGGTCCGGGAGATGCTCAGCGATGACGGGCTGATCCCCGGCTGACGGCGCTCTTCGAGGAGCGGACGCCGGGACGTACTGTTCCTCCGTGAGCACTCTGGACCGCGCCCGGTGCACCGTCAGGGCACACCCCCTCGCCCTGGACGCGTCCGTCGCGGCGGGCGTCCTGGTGTGCATGGTGGCCGGCTCCTTCGTCGACCCGCGCGGCGACAATGGCGTCGTGTGGGGCGTGCGCACCCCCGCCCCGCTCAGCCTGCTGCTGATCACCGTCGGCGCGGTGGCCCTCGTCTTCCGCCGCAGCGCCCCCCTGACGGTGCTCGCCGTCACCGGCACCGTCTCCGTCGTCGAGTGCGTCACCGGCGACCCGCGCGCCCCGGTCGCGATGTCCGCCGTCGTCGCCCTCTACACCGTCGCCTCCACCACCGACCGCGCCACCACCTGGCGGGCCGGCCTGCTCACCATGACCGTGCTGACCGGCGCCGCGATGCTCTCCGGGCCCCTGCCCTGGTACGCGCAGGAGAACATCGCGATCCTCGCCTGGACCGGGATCGGCGCGACCGCCGGGGACGCGGTCCGCAGCCGCCGGGCCGTCGTGCAGGCCATGCGGGAGCGCGCCGAGCGCGCGGAACGCACCCGCGAGGAGGAGGCCCGCCGCCGGGTCGCCGAGGAGCGGCTGCGCATCGCCCGCGACCTGCACGACGTCGTCGCCCACCACATCGCCCTGGTCAACGTGCAGGCGGGCGTGGCCGCGCACGTCATGGACAAGCGCCCGGACCAGGCCAAGGAGGCCCTCGCGCACGTCCGCGAGGCCAGCCGCTCCGCGCTGAACGAACTGCGCGCCACCGTCGGCCTGCTCCGCCAGTCCGGCGACCCCGAGGCGCCCACCGAGCCCGCCCCCGGTCTCGACCGCCTCGACGAGCTGGCCGGCACCTTCCGCAACGCGGGCCTGCGCGTGGAGGTGGCCCGCGCCGACCAGGGCACGACGCTGCCCGCGGCCGTCGGCCTCGCGGCGTACCGGATCATCCAGGAGGCCCTCACCAACGTGCAGAAGCACGCCGGACCGGAGGCCAGGGCCGAGGTCAGCGTGGTCCGGGTGGGCCCCAACGTGGAGATCACGGTCCTCGACGACGGCTGCGCCGACGACCCGCCGGACCCGGTCTCGGGCGGCGGCCACGGCCTGCTCGGCATGCGGGAGCGCGTCACCGCCCTGCGCGGCACCCTCACCACCGGTCCTCGGTACGGCGGCGGCTTCCGCGTCCATGCGATCCTGCCGGTCAAGACCCGCAGCGCCGCCACGGGACAACCGGGGGAGACCGTATGACCATCCGCGTCCTGCTGGCCGACGACCAGGCCCTGCTGCGCAGCGCCTTCCGGGTCCTCGTCGACTCCGAGCCGGACATGAAGGTCGTCGGCGAGGCGTCGGACGGCGCCGAGGCGGTCCGGCTGGCCAAGCAGGAGCAGGCGGACGTGGTGCTGATGGACATCCGCATGCCCGGCACGGACGGTCTGGCCGCGACCCGGCTGATCAGCGCCGACCCGTCCCTGGCCCGGGTCCGGGTGGTCATCCTGACCACGTTCGAGGTCGACGACTACGTGGTGCAGTCGCTGCGCGCCGGCGCCTCCGGCTTCCTCGGCAAGGGCAGCGAACCGGAGGAGCTGCTGACCGCGATCCGGGTCGCCGCGGGCGGCGAGGCGCTGCTCTCCCCGGCCGCCACCAAGGGCCTGATCGCCCGCTTCCTCGCCCAGGGCGACGGCGCCGACGACCACGACCCGCTGCGCTCGGCCCGCCTGGGGGCGCTGACCGTGCGCGAGCGCGAGGTCCTGGTCCAGGTCGCCGGCGGCCACTCCAACGACGAGATCGCCGAACGGCTGGAGGTCAGCCCGCTGACCGTCAAGACCCACGTCAACCGCGCCATGGCCAAGCTCGGCGCCCGTGACCGGGCCCAACTGGTGGTCATCGCCTACGAGTCGGGACTGGTCCGCCCCCGCACGGACTGAGCCCGCCCACGGCGCGGACGGACGCCACGGCGCACCTGCGCCCGGCCCGCCGCGCCACCTGCCCGCTTCCCCGTCCGGCGGCTGTCCCTATCCTGTGGACTCGAACTGCTCTGCGGACAAGGGGGAACGGAGCGGTGCCAGCACACAGGGACGACCCGAAGTCGGTCGGCGGCTACCGGATCGTCGGCCGGCTGGGCTCCGGCGGCATGGGGGTCGTCTACCGCGGCCGGGCCCGCTCGGGCCGCGAGGTCGCCGTCAAGGTGGTGCACTCCCAGTACGCCGAGGACGGGGTGTTCCGCATCCGGTTCCGGCAGGAGATCGAGGCCGTCCGCAAGGTCAGCGGCGCCTTCACCGCCCCCGTCGTGGACGCCGACCCGGAGGCCGCCCGGCCCTGGATGGCCACCCAGTACGTGCCCGGCCCCTCGCTCGCCGACCACATCCGCGCCCACGGCCCGCTGCGCGGCACCGCGCTGCGCCGGCTCGCGCTGGGACTGCTGGAGGCCCTGCGCGACATCCACCGCGCCGGGGTCGTCCACCGCGACCTCAAGCCCGCCAACGTGCTGATCGCCGACGACGGCCCCCGGGTCATCGACTTCGGCATCTCCCGGGCCGCCGGCAACCAGACCCTCACCGAGACGGGCCACATGATCGGCACCCCGCCCTTCATGTCGCCGGAGCAGCTCACCGACGCCCGCTCGGCGGGTCCGGCCTCGGACGTGTTCTCCCTCGGCTCGCTGCTGGTGTACGCCGCCACCGGCCGGGGCCCGTTCGACGCCGACAGCCCGTACCTGACGGCGTACCAGGTGCTCACGGCGGAGCCCGACCTGACCGGGCTGCCCGAGCCGCTGCGCGCCGTCCTGGCGGGCTGTCTGGCCAAGGAGGCGGACGACCGGCCCGCCCTGGACGACCTCGCGGGGCGGCTGGCCGAGGCCCTGCCGACGTCCGCGCCCGACGACGACCCCACGGTCGCGCTGCGCCGCCCGGACCCCGAGCCCACCGCGCCGGACCCGGCCGGCTCCCGGGCCGGCGGCCCCGTGGCGGCGGACGCGCAGGCCGAGTCGCCGGCGCCGGACGCGCACGCCGAACCACAAGCGCCCGTGCCGGCGCCGCCCCGCCGCCCCCGCCGTCGCGCCCGGCTGCTGGCGCTGTCCGCCGGAGCCGCCGTCCTGGCCACCGCCCTGACGGCGTACCTGCTGTCCCGCCCGGACGGCGGGACGGCCGGGCCGGACGCCGGCCGGAGCCCGTCGGCGGGCGCCCGCTGGGAGCCCCCGCCGACGGGCTGGCGACCGTGGCGGACCACGGTGTTCGCCGAGGCCGCGAGCGGCGTGCGGACGGCCACCCGGGGGAGCACCGGCGGGCTCTCCTGCGCGACGGCCGGCGGGGCGCTGTACTGCGCGGGCGACGGCGTGCTGCCGGTCCGGTTCGACACCCTGACCGGCAAGGTGCTCTGGCGGTCCGCCGCCGGGGTGTCCGGCGCGGCGGGGGCGCGGTACGAGCACCAGGTCCTCGGTGTGGCCGGCCCGGTGCTGCTGGTCCGGCAGAGCGTGCTGGCGGAGTTCGAGAGCGGGCGCACGGCGTCCGTGGTGGCCCTCGACACGCGCACCGGCGCGCGGGTGTGGTCCAGGGCCCTCGTCAGGGGCTCGGAGGCGGCCCCGGCCCTCGCGGCGGGGCTGGCGCTGGTGCCGGACGTCGGCGGCCGCACGGTCACCGCGCGCTCCCCGCGGGACGGCGCCCGGCTGTGGTCGGCGACCCTGCCCGCCGGGCACTCCTGCGCGTTCCCGGCCTCCGCCGGGGGCCTGTACGCCGTGTGCTCCTCCTACGCCGGCGCCGGCGCGGACACCCGGCTGCTCCGCGTCGACCCGGCCGACGGCGCGGTCCGCGCGCTGGCCACCCTGGAACCCCGCAGCACCTACCTGGGCGTCGTGGACGGCCGGCACGTCTTCGCCGAGGAGAGCGGGTCGGGGGAGTCCGACCTGGACGAGACGGCGTACGGGCGCGTCGTCCTGGTCGACGGCACCACCGGCGAGCGCCGGACGGTCCCGCTCGCCGGCACCCCGCGGGGCCTGGTGACCCTGGCCGGGGGCCTGCTGTGCTTCACCCGCTCCAACGGCCTGGTCACCGCGCACGCGCCGGCGACCGGCGCGCGGCTGTGGCAGAGCCGGACCACGCTGGAACAAGGGGGCGTGACGGTGGCCGACGGCAAGGGGCGGACCCTCTTCGTGGCCAGCGTCAGCGGCCGGGTGGCCGCCCTGGACAGCCGCGAGGGCACGGTGCTGTGGGAGTCGTACCCGCGCGCCGGGGGCACCGACAACGGCTTCGGGTCCCAGATCCACCGTGAGGGCGGAGCCCTCACGGTGACCACCGCGGACGGCACGGTCTTCGCGCTCGACCCGGCCCACCCGGACCGCACACCGAGCTGACCCCGGCCGGGCACGCGACGGCCCGCCCGGGCACCAGGTGCCCGGACGGGCCGTACGGGTGGGTCAGGTCCCGCGGCGGCGCACCGCGGGGGCCCGGCTACGGCAGGGCCAGCATCCGCTCCAGGGCCAGCTTGGCGAACGCCTCCGTCTCCCGGTCGACCTGGATGCGGTTGACCAGCTTGCCGTCGGCCAGGGACTCCAGGGCCCAGACCAGGTGGGGCAGGTCGATGCGGTTCATGGTCGAGCAGAAGCACACCGTGCGGTCGAGGAAGACGATCTCCTTGCCCTCCGGAGCGAAACGGTTCGCCAGGCGGCGGACCAGGTTCAGCTCCGTGCCGATGGCCCACTTGGAGCCGGCCGGGGCGGCCTCCAGGGCCTTGATGATGTACTCCGTGGAGCCGACGTAGTCCGCGGCGGCGACGACCTCGTGCCGGCACTCGGGGTGCACCAGGACGTTGACGCCCGGGATGCGCTCGCGCACGTCGTTCACCGAGTCGAGCGAGAAGCGGCCGTGCACCGAGCAGTGGCCGCGCCACAGGATCATCTTCGCCGCGCGCAGCTCGTCCGCGCTCAGGCCGCCGTTGGGCTTGTGCGGGTTGTAGACCACGCAGTCGTCCAGGGACATCCCCATGTCCCGGACGGCGGTGTTGCGGCCGAGGTGCTGGTCCGGCAGGAACAGCACCTTCTCGCCCTGCTGGAACGCCCACTCCAGCGCCCGCTGCGCGTTGGAGGAGGTGCAGATCGTCCCGCCGTGCTTGCCGGTGAACGCCTTGATGTCCGCGGAGGAGTTCATGTACGACACCGGGACGACCTGCCCGGCGACGCCCGCCTCGGTCAGCACGTCCCAGCACTCCGCGACCTGCTCGGCCGTCGCCATGTCGGCCATGGAGCAGCCGGCGGCGAGGTCCGGCAGCACGACCTTCTGGTCGTCGCCGGTCAGGATGTCCGCGGACTCGGCCATGAAGTGCACACCGCAGAAGACGATGTACTCGGCCTCCGGGCGCGCGGCCGCGTCCCGGGCCAGCTTGAAGGAGTCGCCCGTGACGTCGGCGAACTGGATGACCTCGTCGCGCTGGTAGTGGTGGCCGAGCACGAAGACCTTGTCGCCGAGCCTGGCCTTGGCGGCGCGGGCCCGCTCCACCAGGTCGGGGTCGGACGGCGAGGGCAGGTCACCGGGACACTCGACGCCGCGCTCGCTCTTCGGGTCGGCCTCGCGGCCGAGGAGCAGCAGGGCGAGCGGAGTCGGCTGTACGTCGAGCTCCGGGGTCTGGGCGGTGGTCACGACACGCACCCTTTCTACTTTTCGTCGATCTGACGCTATCTATCATAACCCGCTTCACGTCACTTTGACGATGGTCATAGCGTCGGTGTGACGTGAATCCCGATGAGGCGTTCTCCGCCCGCTGCGCCGTGTGCGAGCATGAAGGAGGAGCCGGAAGTCCCGGCGCCCGGCCCGGAATGAATCCGCGGCCTTGCCGGTTGAACCCGTCGGCAAGCAGTCTCCGTACAACCCGGGAGAGATGTAGATGTCCGTATCGGACGAGACCACCACCGTCACCGACGGCATCATCCTGACCGACGCCGCCGCGGCCAAGGTCAAGGCCCTGCTCGACCAGGAAGGCCGCGACGACCTCGCGCTGCGCGTCGCCGTCCAGCCCGGCGGCTGCTCCGGCCTGCGCTACCAGCTCTTCTTCGACGAGCGCTCGCTCGACGGCGACGTGGAGAAGGACTTCGGCGGGGTGAAGGTCGTCACCGACCGCATGAGCGCTCCCTACCTGGGCGGCGCCACGATCGACTTCGTGGACACGATCGAGAAGCAGGGCTTCACGATCGACAACCCGAACGCGACCGGCTCCTGCGCCTGCGGCGACTCGTTCAGCTAGGCGGAACGCCGTGCGACGAGCACGGCACCCGCACGCACCACGAAGGCGGCGGCCCCTTCCCGGGCCGCCGCCTTCGTGTGTCCGTGTGTCCCGCCGCCGCTCAGCGGGGCAGCCGCGCGCCGGTCTTCTCCAGCGGCACCGCCCGGCCGTCCGCGCCGACGACTGCCCGCGCGCCCAGCGGCTCCTCCAGCCGCACCGTCCGGTGGTACAGCTCGGCGAGCAGGATGCAGACCTTCTCCGGATGCGGGTGCTCGGTCACGGTCACCGTCACCTTCCCGGCGCTCTCGGCCGCCGACACCGAGTAGTCCGAGCACACCCCGCCGGTGAACGCCACCGTCAGCTCCGTGCCCTCCGCGGTGTAGCCGTCCACGTGCACCTCGTGCGGGGCCCGCGTGGGACTCGCGGCGGCGCCGGGCGCGGACGGCCGCGGGCTCGGCGGCGCGGTCGGCTCACCGGGCGGCGGCGTGACCGACACCGACGGGGACGGCGCGGTGAGGTAGTCCGGGTCGACGGCCGGATGCGTCACCGTGTACGGCTCCCCGGCCCCCTTCGCCCGCACCTCGAACAGCCACGACGGCACCAGCACCTGCCGCCCGCCGGAACTCTGCGGGGCCAGGCCGAACACCGCCTCCTCGACGGTCAGGGTCTGCTTCTGCGGGGCCGCCGTCGACGCCCCGCACGGGCTCTCCAGCCGGTCCTTCAGCGGCACCGGGCTCGCACAGCCCCCGATGCCCATCCGGTGGTGCCCCGTCGCCCCCGGTGCCGGGTTTGCCCCCGGCGGCGTGTTCATCAGCTCCAGCGTGTCCTCGGCGCCCAGCACCGGGTACGTCGCGCCCTTCACCGGCGCCGACACCTGCCCGTTGCCCTGCACGACCTCGCCCCGCGCGCCGACGACCAGGCCGGTCGCCCAGCCGTGGGTCGGCAGGCCGCCCACCACCGGATCGGCGTTCACCACCCGCTGCGCGCCCAGGACCTGCCCGGCGTCCACCTTGGCGGTGTCCTGGCCGACGGCCTTGAGCACCGGCGCGGCAGCCTTCCTCGCCTCGGCCTCGCTCACGGGGGTCCCGGACGGGGCGATCGGGGCCTTGCCGCAGACCGCCTGGGCCCGCGTGCAGTCGTCGGTGCCCGGCGCGTACCGGGTGAACGTCCACAGGCCCGGCGCCTGCCGGTTCACGCGCAGCACCGGCCCCGAGCCGTCCCGGGCGTTACCGACCCGCCAGACGTCGCCGTCCGCCACGGGCGTGCCGTCCACCCCGAGGGCCTTCGCGAGCCGGGCCGCCTCGTCCTGGCCGACCGCGCCCTCGGGCCAGTACACGGCCGCGGAGGAGGGGCCGTCGGGCAGCGGGCCGGCGGCGCGGTAGACCACGCCGTACGGGTTCGGCTCACCGGGCGCGATGCCGTTGCCCGCGGAGGAGCCGTCGGAACCGGACGGCGCGGCCGGGCCGGCGACGTAGCCGTCGAGTGCCAGGGGAGGGGGCGTGCCCCCGCCGGACGGCGACCCGGCCCCGCCGCCGTCCCCCTTGCTCGTGTCGGCCACCAGGTAGGCGCCGCCCCCGCCGGCCAGCAGCACGGCGGCGGCGACGGAGGCGACGACCACCGGGGTGCGGCGGAGGAAGGGACGGGTCCCACGGGTCCCGGGGCCGCTTTCGGCGGTCCCCTCGGTCTCCGGGGTCCCGGCGGTCCCGGTGGGCTCGGCGTCGTCGTGGTCGGGTCGCTCGGTGTTCACGCCATCGCTCCTTCGGCTGCGCTGCAGTCCCTGCCGTCTCCCGTCACCGGGGACAGCGATGGGACGCAGCGGGGGAGCGCGCGGTTCCCCGCCGAGCGCCCTGCCCTCAGTCGCCGTAGTCGGACATGCCCTCCAGCAGGCGGGCCGAGGTCGCCGGGACGGTCACCCCGTGGATGTGCGACGGCGGCACGGGCCGGGACGCGAGCCGGTCCGGCACCGCCCAGTGCGGGGCCATCCGGGCGCAGTCCCCCCGCAGCGACGCGAGGTCGCCGTCGAGGTCGGCCGGAGCGGGCGCGGAAACCTTGAGGTTCGTCATGACGGCACCGTAGGCACGTCGAAGCCGGTGAAGAAAGATCTACTATCGGGTAGTTTCGTGTGCTTCTACGACCCCCGCCGACCGGGTAGCGTGAACTGTCATTCCACCTCCCCCCAGGAGAGTCCACGCCGTGCGCATCGCAGTCACCGGCTCCATCGCCACCGACCACCTCATGACGTTCCCCGGCCGCTTCGCCGACCAGCTCGTCGCGGACCAGCTGCACACGGTCTCGCTCTCCTTCCTGGTCGACAACCTGGACGTACGGCGCGGCGGCGTCGGCGCGAACATCGCGTTCGGCATGGGACAGCTCGGCACCGGCCCGGTCCTGGTCGGCGCGGCCGGCTTCGACTTCGACGACTACCGCGCCTGGCTGGACCGGCACGGCGTGGACACCGAGTCGGTGCGCATCTCCGACACGCTGCACACGGCCCGCTTCGTGTGCACGACCGACGCCGACCACAACCAGATCGGCTCCTTCTACACGGGCGCGATGAGCGAGGCCCGCCTGATCGAGCTGAAGACGGTCGCCGACCGCGTGGGCGGGCTCGACCTGGTGCTGATCGGCGCCGACGACCCCGAGGCGATGCTGCGCCACACGGAGGAGTGCCGCTCGCGGGGCATCCCCTTCGCCGCCGACTTCTCCCAGCAGATCGCCCGGATGGAGGGCGAGGAGATCCGGATACTGCTGGACGGCGCGACGTACCTGTTCTCCAACGAGTACGAGAAGGGCCTCATCGAGTCCAAGACCGGCTGGAGCGACGCCGAGATCCTCTCCCGCGTCGGCCACCGGGTCACCACGCTCGGCTCGCGCGGCGTGCGCATCGAGCGCACCGGCGAGGACCCGATCGAGGTCGGCTGCCCCGAGGAGGAGCGCAAGGCCGACCCCACGGGCGTGGGCGACGCGTTCCGCGCGGGCTTCCTGTCCGGGCTGGCCTGGGGCGTCTCCCACGAGCGCGCGGCCCAGGTGGGCTGCATGCTGGCCACCCTGGTCATCGAGACCGTGGGCACCCAGGAGTACCGGCTGCTGCGCGGCCACTTCATGCAGCGCTTCACCAAGGCCTACGGCGACGAGGCGGCCGCCGAGGTCGAGACCCACCTCCGCTAGCCACCGCCGCCCGGTCAGCTCACCCGGCGCACCACGTACGCCGCGCCCCGCTCGGCGGGCTCCTCTCCGACGTACTCCTGGCCCCGCATGGCGCACCAGGCCGGGATGTCCAGCCGGGCCGCCTCGTCGTCGGAAAGGACCCGGACCGTGCCGCCCACCGGCACGTCGCCGAACACCTTGGCCAGCTCGATGACCGGGACCGGGCACCGCTTGCCGAGCGCGTCGACGACCAACGCGTCCCGCGTCAGGACGGCCGCCGGCTCCGACGCCGGTGCGCCCAGCGTCTCCCGCACGCCGGCCACCAGGCCCGGCAGGACGTCCAGGAAGCGCTCCACGTCCTCCTCGGCCGTCCCCGGCGGCAGGGACACCCGCACGTTGCCCTCGCTCAGCACCCCCATGGCCCGCAGCACATGGCTGGGCGTCAGCGTGCTGCTGGTGCAGGAGGAGCCCGACGACACGGAGAAGCCCTCCCGGTCCAGCGCGTGCAGCAACGCCTCGCCGTCGACGTAGAGGCAGGAGAAGGTGACGATCCCGGGCAGCCGCCGCTCGGGGTCGCCGACCACCTCGACGTCCGGCACGGTCCGCGCCACCCGCGCCCGGATCCGCTCCGTCAGCTCCCGCAGCCGTACCGCCTCGGCCGCCGCCTCCTCGCGCACGGCGCGCAGGGACGCCACGGCCGCCACGATCGCCGGCAGGTTCCCGAAGCCGGGCGCCCGGCCCGACTCGCGCTCGTCCGCGGGCCCTTGCGGCGCGAACCGCACGCCCTTGCGCACCACGAGCAGCCCGACCCCGGGCGGGCCGCCCCACTTGTGCGCGCTGGCCGCCAGCAGCGACCAGTCGCCCTCCACCGGTCCCCAGCCCAGCGACTGCGCCGCGTCCACCAGCAACGGCACCCCGGCCGCCCGGCAGGCCTCGGCCACGGCCGCCACGGGCTGTTCGGTGCCCACCTCGTGGTTGGCCGACTGCAGGCACGCCAGCGCGGTGTCCGGCCGCAGGGCCCCCGCGTACTCCGAAGGGACCACGGCCCCGGCCCGGTTCACCGGCACCCGGGTCACCGTCCCGCCGTCCGCCTCGAACGCCTCCGCCGAATGGAGGACGCAGGAGTGTTCGACGGACGACACGATCAGGTGGCGTCCGGTGCGCCGCCGCCCGGCCGCCGCGCCCGCGATCCCGCTGTGCACGGCGTGGGTTCCGGACGGGGTGAACACCACCTCGTCGGCCCGGCAGCCGACGGCCTCGGCGGCCGCCTCCCGCGCGGCGTCGAGCAGCATCCGGGCCCTGCGCCCCTCCCGGTACAGCCGCACGGGATCGGCCCACCCCTCGTCCAAGGAGGCCAACAGCGCCTGACGGGCGACGGGGTGGAGGGGAGCGGCCGAAGCGGCGTCGAAGTAGGCCATGCGGCCACGCTAGACGGACGGCCCGGAACCCGGCCTTCCGGGGCTCGGGGAACCGCGCCACGGGCCACGACGGGAACCGCGCCCGCCAATCCAGCTAACCCACGGAGCGACTAGGCACCCCTCCCCGCGAACCCCCGGAGGGCGTCGGCTAGGGTTTGGTCCGCATAAACATCCAAACCCCTGCCCGACGCAGGGCGGCGACCGACCAGCGAGAAGGCCGCAGCCGTGACGCGCGGGCGAGACTCTCGGGAAGGCGCTACGTGAGTCCCAACGGCTCCGACCGCTCGCCGCGGCGCCCGATGCGGCGGAAGCTGCTGCAGGCACTGACCGCGGGCCTGGTCCTGGCGACCGCGACCGGTTGCACATACAAGGACTTCCCCCGCCTTGGTATGCCCACCCCGACCACGGAAGAGGCTCCGCGGATCCTCTCCCTGTGGCAGGGCTCCTGGGCTGCCGCGCTCGCCGTCGGCGTGCTGGTGTGGGGCTTGATCATCTGGAGTGCGATCTTCCACCGGCGCAGCCGGACCAAGGTCGAGGTCCCTCCGCAGACCCGGTACAACATGCCCATCGAGGCCCTGTACACCGTGGTCCCGATCATCATCGTCTCGGTGCTGTTCTACTTCACGGCCCGTGACGAGTCGAAGCTCCTCAGCCTCGACAAGAAGCCGGACGTCACGGTCAACGTGGTCGGCTTCCAGTGGAGCTGGTGCTTCAACTACATCGAGAACGTCGACGGTTCGACCGGTGACGCGAAGACCGACGACAACCTGTCCGCCATCCCGGACCGGTACACGAAGGACTTCCCGGACAACGCGGGCGGCGTCTACACCTGCGGCACCCCCGGTGAGCGGAACCCGCAGACGAACAACCCCGGTCCGACCCTCTGGCTCCCCGAGGGCAAGACGGTCCGCTTCGTCCTCACCTCGCGTGACGTCATCCACTCCTTCTGGGTCGTGCCGTTCCTGATGAAGCAGGACGTCATCCCCGGCCACACCAACGCCTTCCAGGTGACCCCGAACAAGCAGGGCACCTTCAAGGGCAAGTGCGCCGAGCTGTGCGGTGTCGACCACTCGCGGATGCTGTTCAACGTGAAGGTCGTCTCCCCGGAGCGCTACGAGCAGCACCTCAAGGACCTCGCCAAGAAGGGCCAGACCGGATACGTTCCCGCGGGCATCGAGCAGACGAGCCACGAGAAGGAACGGGAGTCGAACATCCTGTGAGCATCCTCAACGAACCCCAGGGTGCCGCCGCAGCAGGGTCCCACTACGAGGACGAGCTGCCGGTCAGGCGCCAGCGCCGCGGCGAAGTCGTCGTCAAGTGGCTGACCACGACCGACCACAAGACGATCGGTACGCTGTACCTCGTCACGTCGTTCGCGTTCTTCCTCATCGGTGGCGTGATGGCGCTCTTCATGCGCGCCGAGCTGGCCCGTCCGGGCCTGCAGATCATGTCGAACGAGCAGTTCAACCAGGCGTTCACGATGCACGGCACGATCATGCTGCTGATGTTCGCGACGCCGCTGTTCGCCGGCTTCACCAACTGGATCATGCCGCTGCAGATCGGCGCGCCCGACGTGGCGTTCCCGCGGCTGAACATGTTCGCCTACTGGCTGTACCTGTTCGGCTCGCTGATCGCGGTGGCCGGCTTCCTCACGCCGAACGGCGCGGCCGACTTCGGCTGGTTCGCCTACGCCCCGCTGTCGGACGCGGTCCGCTCGCCGGGCATCGGCGCCGACATGTGGATCATGGGTCTGGCCTTCTCCGGCTTCGGCACGATCCTCGGCTCGGTCAACTTCATCACCACGATCATCTGCATGCGCGCCCCCGGCATGACGATGTTCCGCATGCCGATCTTCACCTGGAACGTCCTGCTGACCGGTGTCCTGGTCCTGCTGGCCTTCCCGGTCCTGGCGGCCGCGCTGTTCGCCCTGGAGGCGGACCGCAAGTTCGGGGCCCACGTCTTCGACGCGGCCAACGGCGGCTCGCTGCTGTGGCAACACCTCTTCTGGTTCTTCGGCCATCCAGAGGTGTACATCATCGCCCTGCCGTTCTTCGGCATCATCTCCGAGGTCATCCCGGTCTTCTCCCGCAAGCCGATGTTCGGCTACATGGGCCTGATCGCCGCGACGATCTCGATCGCCGGCCTGTCCGTGACGGTGTGGGCGCACCACATGTACGTCACCGGCGGTGTGCTGCTGCCGTTCTTCTCCTTCATGACGTTCCTCATCGCGGTCCCGACCGGTGTGAAGTTCTTCAACTGGATCGGCACGATGTGGAAGGGCTCGCTGTCCTTCGAGACGCCGATGCTCTGGGCGACCGGCTTCCTGATCACCTTCACGTTCGGTGGTCTGACCGGTGTCATCCTGGCGTCGCCGCCCATGGACTTCCACGTGTCCGACTCGTACTTCGTGGTGGCCCACTTCCACTACGTCGTCTTCGGCACCGTGGTGTTCGCGATGTTCTCCGGCTTCCACTTCTGGTGGCCGAAGTTCACCGGCAAGATGCTCGACGAGCGCCTCGGCAAGATCACCTTCTGGACGCTGTTCGTCGGCTTCCACGGCACCTTCCTGGTCCAGCACTGGCTGGGCGCCGAGGGCATGCCCCGCCGGTACGCCGACTACCTGGCGGCCGACGGCTTCACCGCCCTGAACACGATCTCGACGATCAGCTCGTTCGTCCTCGGCCTGTCGATGCTCCCCTTCCTCTACAACGTGTGGAAGACGGCCAAGTACGGCAAGCCGGTCGGCGTCGACGACCCGTGGGGCTACGGCCGTTCGCTGGAGTGGGCGACCTCCTGCCCGCCGCCGCGGCACAACTTCCTCACCCTGCCGCGCATCCGCAGTGAATCCCCGGCGTTCGACCTGCACCACCCGGAGATCGCCGCGCTGGAGCAGCTGGAGAACGTCGGCCACGGCGCCGAGGCGATCGCGGGCAGCAAGGAGGCCGGCAAGTGAAGATCCAGGGCAAGATGTTCATCTGGCTGAGCGTCTTCATCCTCGTCATGGCGTGCGTCTATGGCGTGTGGTCGAAGGAGCCGGCCGGCACCACCGCCCTCTTCCTGGCCTTCGGCCTGTCCATCATGATCGGCTTCTACCTGGGCTTCACCGCCCGGCGGGTCGACACCGGTGCGCAGGACAACAAGGAGGCCGACGTCGCGGACGACGCCGGCGAGCTGGGCTTCTTCAGCCCGCACAGCTGGCAGCCGCTCGCCCTGGGCTTCGGCGGCGCGCTCGCCTTCGCGGGCGTCGCCATCGGCTGGTGGCTGCTCTACTTCTCCGCCCCGCTGATCGTCATCGGCGTCTGGGGCTGGGTCTTCGAGTACTACCGCGGCGAGAACCGCACCCAGTAGCACGCACCGCACCCGACCGGGCCCGGACACTCCGCACGGAGCGTCCGGGCTCGCTCGTCTGCCGCACCGGGCGTGTCCGTTCGCAGCAATCGGCGTCCCCCGCAGGAGTGACCCGCCGCGCCGCGGTGGACGATCGTTCCTACGTTGGGGCCATGAGCCACTCACCCAGTCCCCGCACCGTCGTCGGCTGCACCCTGCTGGTGATCGCCCTGGGCGCGGGCGCCGGCGCCTGCGGCTCCGACGGCAACCCCCTCGCGTCACGCCCCTACGACGCGACCGACCAGATCTCCTTCAACGGCCCCACGGGCGACGGCAAGAAGGCCGACCCCGACAAGCCCCTGGAGGTCACCGCCGACGACGACGACCGGATCACCGACGTCACGGCCGTCGACGCCACCGGCCGCTACGTGGCCGGCGCGCTCTCCGCCGACGGCAGCCGCTGGCACAGCACCGAGCCGCTGGCCGCCAACGCCCGCTACACGCTGCGGGTCAGCACCGAGGACGAGGACGGCGCACCCGGCCGCCGGGTCCTCACCTTCGACACCGGCAAGCCCACCGCCCAGAAGCGGCTGACGGCCACGTTCGGCCCCAAGTCCGGCACCTACGGCGTCGGGCAGCCCGTCACGGCCGAGCTCAGCCAGCCGGTCAGGGACCCCGCCCAGCGGGCCGTCGTCGAGCGGGCCCTGAAGGTCGACTCCACGCCGTACGCCGCCGGCGCCTGGCACTGGGTCGACGACAAGGAGCTCCACTTCCGGCCCAAGGACTACTGGCCCGCCCACGCCACCGTGCGCGTGCACAGCAACCTCGACGGCATCAAGGTCGGCGACCGGCTGTGGGGCGGGGCGTCCAAGGAGCTGAAGCTGACCATCGGGGACCGCGTGATCGCCCTCACGGACGCCGCCGCCCACACGATGAAGGTCTACAAGAACGACGAGGAGATCAACCAGATCCCCGTCACCACCGGCAAGCCCGGCTTCGACACCCGCAACGGCGTCAAGGTGGTGCTC
Source organism: Streptomyces galbus (assembly GCF_005280195.1). Classification (GTDB taxonomy): domain Bacteria; phylum Actinomycetota; class Actinomycetes; order Streptomycetales; family Streptomycetaceae; genus Streptomyces; species Streptomyces galbus. Next base: position 202,008 of record NZ_SZPR01000011.1, read on the forward strand.
GGCAAGGAGTACTTCGTACGCATGCGCGGCACCAGCATCGGCATCGCCGAGGGCTCCTCCGACTCGTACGACCTGCCGGTCTACTACGCCACCCGGGTGACCTGGAGCGGCGAGTACGTGCACGCCGCCCCCTGGTCCGTGGGCTCCCAGGGCTCCGCCAACGTCAGCCACGGCTGCACCGGCATGAGCACGGCCAACGCCGAGTGGTTCTTCGACCACGTCCGCGAGGGCGACGTCGTGCAGGTCGTCAACTCCGAGGGCAAGACGATGGAGCCGTTCGGCAACGGCTTCGGCGACTGGAACCTCACCTGGGAGAAGTGGCGCGAGGGCAGCGCGTTGACGAAGAAGGGCACCAAGGCCGCCCCGGACGAGGAGGCCCGTCTGCGGCCGCAGAGCGTGTGAGGAGGTTCCCGGGCGCCGGCGGGCCGCCCCGGGGCGCCCGGGCCGCAGGACGCCCCGGGAGCGCCTCCACGGGGCCCGCAGCCGCCCTGGCGGCGCCCCGGGCGGGCCGGCCCGGAGGCCGTACCGGACCCTCAGGCGCTCTGCAGGTTCTTCCGGCGCAGCAGGGAGGCCAGGGCCGAGGCGAACTCCACCGGGTCCACGGGGTGCGTCACCGCCGCGTCCGCCCGGCTCCAGGTCGCCAGCCAGGCGTCCTGCGGCCGCCCGATGAGCAGCAGCACCGGCGGGCAGTCGAAGATCTCGTCCTTGATCTGGCGGCACACGCCCATGCCGCCCATCGGCACGGCCTCGCCGTCCAGCACGCACACGTCGATCCCGCCCCGGTCCAGCTCCTTGATGACCGCTGCCGGGGTCGCGCACTCCAGGATCTCGACGACGGGCACGTCCGGTGCCGGCCGCCGTCCCGTGGCCAGCCGTACCTGTTCGCGGGTGGTGGAGTCGTCGCTGTAGACCAGCACCGTGGCGGTCGGCTGCATGCTTCCTCCGTGACGTCGGCGTCCTTGGGGCGAGCTCGTTGCCGCGGATGCTACTCCCTTGAACACCACGTCAACACCGGTCCTGCGGGCGAAGACACTCCGAACGGCACCCCCCGGAGTGAGGGCGGGATAAGCGACCGACATAATGTCGGTCGTGGCGACAGCAACGACAGTAGATACCGGGCACGCGCACCCGTCGGTCAACCGGCCGAACCTCACCAGCGTCGGAACCATCATCTGGCTGAGTTCCGAGCTGATGTTCTTCGCGGCCCTCTTCGCGATGTACTTCACCCTGCGATCGGTGACGGGGCCGGAGCACTGGAAGGAAATGGCCTCGAGCCTGAACTTCCCGTTCTCGGCGACGAACACCACGGTCCTGGTGCTCTCCTCACTGACCTGCCAGCTCGGCGTGTTCGCGGCCGAGCGGGGCGACGTGAAGAAGCTCCGGGGCTGGTTCATCCTCACCTTCATCATGGGTGCGATCTTCATCGGCGGTCAGATCTTCGAGTACACGGAGCTGGTGAAGAAGGACGGGCTCTCGCTCTCCTCCGACCCGTACGGCTCGGTGTTCTACCTGACCACCGGCTTCCACGGCCTGCACGTGACGGGCGGTCTGATCGCCTTCCTGCTGGTCCTGGGCCGCACCTACGCGGCCAGGAGGTTCACCCACGAACAGGCGACCGCCGCGATCGTCGTGTCCTACTACTGGCACTTCGTCGACGTCGTCTGGATCGGCCTCTTCGCCACGATCTACATGATCAAGTAGCCGGGCCCGCACCCGCACCATTCCAGAAGCACCGACGCAGAAGATCCTGACACCGGGGTAATCCGTGAAAAAGCTCTCCGCACGACGACGCCATCCGCTGGCGGCGCTCGTCGTCCTACTCCTCGCGCTGGCATGCACTGGGGGGCTGTACGCCGCGTTCGCGCCCGCTGAGAAGGCGCAGGCCGACGACACCGCCCAGTCCCTCGCCATCGACGAGGGCAAGAAGCTCTACACCGTGGGCTGCGCCAGCTGCCACGGAACCGGCGGTCAGGGCGGCTCCGACGGCCCCAGCCTGGTGGGCGTGGGCGCCGCGGCCGTCGACTTCCAGGTCAGCACGGGCCGCATGCCCGCGGCGACCTCCCAGGGCGCCCAGGTGCCGAAGAAGAAGAACATCTACACGCGCGCGCAGATCGACCAGCTCGCCGCGTACATCGCCTCCCTCGGTGCCGGCCCGGCCGTCCCGACGAAGGAGCAGTACGGCCCGGAGGGAGCCGACATCGCCAAGGGCGGTGAGCTCTTCCGGACCAACTGCGCGCAGTGCCACAACTTCACCGGCAAGGGCGGTGCGCTCACCAAGGGCAAGTTCGCCCCGTCGCTGACGGACGTGGAGCCGAAGCACATCTACGAGGCCATGCAGACGGGCCCGCAGAACATGCCTTCGTTCCCCGACACCACCTTGTCGGAGCAGAACAAGAAGGACATCATCGCTTACCTGAACGCGGTCAACGGCGACGAGACCGAGAACCCGGGCGGTCTGGAGCTGGGCGGCCTCGGGCCGGTCAGCGAGGGTCTGTTCGGCTGGATCTTCGGGCTCGGCACGCTGATCGCGGTCGCCGTCTGGGTCGCCGCTCGGACCGCAAAGGCCAAGAAGTCATGAGTAGCCAAGACATTCCAGAAGAGAACCTGCCCGCACAGCAGGGCCACGCGCACGGCGCGGTGGACGTGGCGGACGAGAAGAACCCGTTCGCCGACCCCGGGCTGCCGCCCCACGAGCACCGGATCCAGGACATCGACGAAGAGGCCGCGAAGCGGTCCGAGCGTACGGTCGCCCTGCTGTTCACGGTGTCGATGCTGGCCACCATCGGCTTCATCGTCTCGTACGTGGCGGTCCCGCACGACCGGTCGATCTACGTCTTCCCGATCGGGCACGTCAGCGCGCTGAACTTCGCGCTCGGCGTCACCCTCGGCCTGGCGCTGTTCTGCATCGGCGCGGGCGCGGTCCACTGGGCCCGCACCCTGATGTCCGACGTGGAGGTCGCCGACGAGCGCCACCCGATCGAGGCGTCCCCGGAGCTGCGTGCGAAGGTCCACGAGGACTTCCGCCAGGGCGCCAAGGAGTCCGCGCTCGGCCGCCGCAAGCTGATCCGCAACACGATGCTGGGCGCGCTGACCCTGGTCCCGCTCTCCGGCGTCATGCTGCTGCGCGACCTCGGCCCGCTGCCCGGCACCTCGCTGCGCCACACCATGTGGTCCAAGGGCAAGCTCCTCGTCAACATGAACACCAACGAGCCGCTGCGTCCCGAGGACGTGGCCGTCGGCTCGCTGACCTTCGCCAAGCCCGAGGGCCTGGAGGAGCACGACGAGGACTTCCAGAAGGAGATCGCCAAGGCGGCCCTGATGATCGTCCGGCTCCAGCCGGAGAACATCAAGGACAAGCGCGAGCTCGAGTGGTCGCACGAGGGCATCGTGGCGTACTCCAAGATCTGCACCCACGTGGGGTGCCCCATCTCGCTCTACGAGCAGCAGACGCACCACGTGCTGTGCCCCTGCCACCAGTCCACCTTCGACCTCTCCGACGGTGCCCGAGTGATCTTCGGACCCGCCGGCCACGCCCTGCCGCAGCTGCGCATCGGCGTGAACGACGAGGGCTACCTCGAGGCGCTCGGCGACTTCGAGGAGCCCGTCGGTCCTGCTTTCTGGGAGCGCGGATGAGTACTACAGCGAGCAACACCTCCCGCTCGCGCGGGAAGGCACCCGGCGGCGAGCGCGTCGCCGACTGGGCGGACGGACGCCTGGGGATCTACACCCTGGCCAAGTCCAACATGCGCAAGATCTTCCCCGACCACTGGTCGTTCATGCTGGGTGAGGTCTGCCTCTACAGCTTCCTCATCATCATCCTGACGGGCGTCTACCTGACGCTGTTCTTCCACCCGTCGATGAACGAGGTGCAGTACCACGGCAGCTACGTCCCGCTCCAGGGGCAGCTGATGTCGGAGGCGTTCAACTCCACGCTGCACATCTCCTTCGACGTCCGCGGCGGTCTGCTCATCCGGCAGATCCACCACTGGGCGGCCGTCGTCTTCATCGCCGGCATGTTCGTGCACATGATGCGCGTGTTCTTCACCGGCGCGTTCCGCAAGCCGCGTGAGGTCAACTGGCTGTTCGGCTTCCTGCTGTTCGTCCTGGGCATGTTCACCGGGTTCACCGGCTACTCGCTCCCGGACGACCTGCTCTCCGGCACCGGTGTCCGCTTCATGGAGGGCGCGATCCTGTCCGTGCCGATCGTCGGCACGTACATCTCGTTCTTCCTCTTCGGCGGCGAGTTCCCGGGCGGCGACTTCGTGGCCCGCTTCTACTCGATCCACATCCTGCTGCTGCCGGGCATCATGCTCGGTCTGGTGGTCGGCCACCTGATCCTGGTCTTCTACCACAAGCACACGCAGTTCGCGGGCCCCGGCAAGACCAACAACAACGTGGTCGGCATGCCGCTGCTGCCGGTGTACATGGCGAAGGCGGGCGGCTTCTTCTTCCTGGTCTTCGGCGTCATCGCGTTCGTCGCGGCGATCGCGCAGATCAACCCGATCTGGGCCATCGGCCCCTACCGTCCGGACCAGGTGTCCACCGGCGCCCAGCCCGACTGGTACATGGGCATGGCCGAGGGCCTGATCCGCGCGATGCCGGGCTGGGAGATCAACCTGTGGGGCCACACGCTCGTGCTGGGCGTGTTCATCCCGCTGGTGCTGTTCGGCGTCATCCTGGTCGCGATCGCCGCCTACCCGTTCATCGAGGCGTGGGTCACCGGCGACAAGCGCGAGCACCACATCCTGGACCGCCCGCGCAACGCCCCGACCCGTACGGCGTTCGGTGTCGCCTGGCTGACCGTGTACTTCGTGATGCTGATCGGTGGCGGCAACGACCTCTTCGCCACGCACTTCCACCTGTCGATCAACGCGGTCACCTGGTTCGTCCGGATCTCGTACTTCGTCGGCCCGGTCATCGCGTTCATCGTCACCAAGCGGATCTGCCTCGGCCTGCAGCGCCGGGACAAGGACAAGGTGCTGCACGGCCGCGAGACCGGCACCATCAAGCGCCTGCCGCACGGTGAGTTCATCGAGGTGCACGAGCCGCTCAGCCAGGAGCAGCTGCACACGCTGACCGCGCACGACCAGTACAAGCCGCTCCAGCTCGGCCCCGCGGTCGACGAGAACGGTGTCGAGCGCAAGGTCAGGGCCACGCAGAAGGTGCGCGCCAAGCTCAGCGAGGCCTACTTCGGCGAGGAGTCGCAGATCGCCAAGCCCTCCGTCGAGGAGTACAAGGAGATCACGAGCGGCCACGGCCACCACTGATCGCTGCGGCGTCGCCACGCCACGGTCGAAGGGCCCCGTCCGGTGTTCGGACGGGGCCCTTCGCGCTGTCCGGGGCTGGATAGGCTGGCACCGCACCCTTTCTCGTCCCACAGACACCCAGGAGCGGCTGATGAGCGCTGTGACCCCCGCTGGAGGCGACACCGCGGCGGGCCGCTCCTGGCCCGCCGTGCTGAACGGCCTGCTGGACGGCCGGGACCTGTCCGCGGACGAGACCGCGTGGGCGATGGACCGGATCATGAGCGGCGAGGCGACCGACGCGCAGATCGCCGGCTTCGCGGTGGCGCTGCGCGCCAAGGGCGAGACGGTCGAGGAGATCTCCGGCTGCGTGCGCGCGCTGTACGAGCACGCCAACGTCATCGAGGTGCCGGGGGCGACCGTCGACATCGTCGGCACCGGCGGCGACGGCGCCAAGACGGTGAACATCTCCACCATGTCCTCGATCGTCGTGGCCGGCACCGGCGCGAAGGTCGTCAAGCACGGCAACCGGGCGGCCTCGTCCGCCTCGGGCGCCTCCGACGTGCTGGAGAAGCTCGGCGTCAACCTGGAGCTCAGCCCCGAGCGGGTGGTGGAGGTCGCCGAGGAGGCCGGGATCACCTTCTGCTTCGCGGTGAAGTTCCACCCCGCGCTGCGCCACGTGGCCGCCGCGCGCGGCCAGCTCGGCGTGCGGACCGTGTTCAACTTCCTCGGCCCGCTGGCCAACCCGGCGAAGGTGCGGGCCCAGGCGATCGGCGTGGCCGACCGGCGGATGGCCCCCATCATGGCGGGCGTCTTCGCCGAGCGCGGCAACTCCTCGCTGGTCTTCCGGGGCGACGACGGCCTCGACGAGCTGACCACCACCGCCACCTCCCGGGTGTGGATCGTGCGCGACGGCAAGGTCACCGAGGAGGCGTTCGACCCGCGGGACGTCGGCCTCGACCTGGTCCCCGTGGAGGCCCTGCGGGGCGCGGACGCGGCCTACAACGCCGGGGTCGCCCGCCGCCTCCTGGACGGCGAGCACGGCCCGGTGCGCGACGCCGTGCTGCTGAACTCGGCGGCCGCGCTGGTCGCCCTGGACCCCACGGACGCCCCGCTGACCGACCAGATCCGCGCCGCGATGGCGAGGGCAGCCGAGTCCGTCGACTCGGGCGCGGCCCGACGCGCGCTGGAGCGCTGGGTGCGGGTCAGCAACGCCTGACGCCCGCCGCTGCGGGCCACGGCCCCTCACGTGCGCGGTCCCGCGATCCGGACAGGAGTTGCGGGACCGCGATCACGTCGCGTACGTTCCTTCCCAGGTCATGAGTGACAGTCATGAGGCCCCGGCCGACTGTCCGGCAACCCTCCGTCCGTGGCGGGGTGCCCCGGGTGAAGACCAGGTCGCAGGCAGCGAGGTCTGCGGCAAGCGCGGACCCCTCGCGATTCCAGGGGTCCTGGTCGTCGAGGAGTCTTCCGTGAGCAAGCGAATGCGCTAGGGCCGCAGAGCCCCGTCTCCGCACGCCTTTCCTGCTGTTCCTTCCCCTCCTCGTCCCGCGCTGGAGCCCCGTTCGCGTACGCGCGTCCCGGCGGCTCGTGCGGTGACGGGTCACGCCTGCCTGTCCGGGAGTACGCCATGTCCGTCACCACCACCGCTGCCGCCGACCGCTCCGTCTGTGCCCCGCTGCCCGTCCTGGGCCGGGACGTCGCCGTCCCGCTCGTCACGGGCGGCGAGGTCACCTACGCCGCCCTCGACTACGCGGCGAGCGCCCCCGCCCTGCAGCGGGTCTGGGACGACGTCGCCGCCTACGCGCCGTACTACGGCAGCGTCCACCGCGGCGCCGGCTACCTCTCGCAGCTCTCCACGGACCTCTTCGAGAACGCCCGCCGCACCGTGGCCGCGTTCCTCGACTGCCGCCCCGAGGACCAGCTCGTCTTCACCCGCTCCACCACCGACTCGCTCAACCTGCTCGCCCGCACCCTGCCCGCCGACTGCCAGGTCTTCGTCTTCGAGACCGAGCACCACGCCTCCCTGCTGCCCTGGCAGGGCCACCGGGTCACCTACCTGGACGCCCCGCGCACCCCCCGGCAGGCCGTGGAGACTCTGGAGCGCGCCCTCGCCGACCGCGACCCCTACGGCCCCGCCCTGGTCTGCGTCACCGGTGCCTCCAACGTCACCGGCGAGCTGTGGCCGGTCCGCGAGCTGGCCGCCGCCGCCCACGCCCACGGCGCCCGGATCGTGCTGGACGCCGCCCAGCTCGTGCCGCACCACCCGGTGAGCGTGCGCGACCTCGACGTCGACTGGGTGGCCTTCTCCGGGCACAAGCTGTACGCCCCGTTCGGCTCCGGGGTGCTGGCCGGCCGCGCCGACTGGCTGCGCGCGGCCGAGCCCTACCTCGCCGGCGGCGGCGCCAGCCGCAAGGTCACCCGGCGTGAGGACGGGGGAGTGGACGTCGAGTGGCACGAGAGCGCGGCCCGGCACGAGGCCGGCTCGCCGAACGTGATCGGCGCCTACGCCATCGCCTCGGCCTGCAAGGCCCTCACCGAGGCCGGCTGGGACACCCTGGTCGCCCGTGAGCAGCACCTGGTCGAGACGGTGCGCGCCGGGCTCGCCGAGGTCCCCGAGGTCCGCGTGCTGTCCCTGTTCGGCGACGACGCGCCCCGGGTGGGGGTGATCTCCTTCGTGGTGGAGGGCTGGAACAGCTCGCACTTCGCCGCCGCCCTGTCCGCCGAGTACGGCATCGGCGTCCGCGACGGCCTGTTCTGCGCCCACCCGCTGGTGCGCACCCTGCTGGGCACCGACCCCCAGACCCAGGGCGAGTGCGGCGCCCCCGAGGCGGCCCCGGGCGAGAAGTCGCTCAACGCGATCCGCGTCAGCTTCGGCGCCGGCACGCCCGACGAGCACGTGGAGCGCTTCGTCGGCGCGGTGCGGGAGCTGGTCAGCGACGGCGCGAAGTGGCGCTACCGGACCGAGGACGGCCGCTGCGTGCCGGCCGTGGGCTGACCGGCGGGCGTCAGGAGTCCAGCCCGATCGCGAAGGCCGCCTCCAGGTCGTGCTGGGAGTAGGTGCGGAACGCCACGTGGGTGTCGGTGCCCTCCACCCCGGGGATCTTGCTGATGCGGCCGGGGATCACCTCGGCCAGGTCCTCGTGGCGCCGCACCCGCACCATGGCGATCAGGTCGTAGGTGCCGGTGACGGAGAAGACCTCGCTCACGCTCTCCAGCGCGGCGATCTGCTCGGCGATCTCCGGGATCCGGTCCACGCTGGTCTTGATCAGAACGATCGCGGTGATCACGGCTGGTTCTCTCCCTCGGGGGCCGGAGGCGGGGCGGCCCTCACTTTAGCCGCAGGGCCGTACCGGGCCCACGCGTAGGCGAAGCCCAGGCCGAAGCCCACCACGTGCGCGAGGTAGGCCACCCCCGGCCCCTCGGGGGAGCGGCTCGCGGCCAGCCACTGCAGCGCCGCCCAGAAGGGCAGGACGACCCAGGCCGGGAACCGCAGGGGCAGGAAGAACAGGAACGGCAGGAGACTGGTCACCCGTGCCCGGGGGAAGAGGAACAGGAAGGCCCCCAGCACCGCCGAGATCGCCCCGGACGCTCCCACGAGCGGCTGTGCGGAGGAGGCGTTGGCGGCCGCGTAGCCCAGCAGCGCGAGGCAGCCGCAGCCCACGTAGAAGAGGGTGAACTGCACCCGGCCCATGCGGTCCTCGGTCAGCGCTCCGAAGACGTAGAGGAAGAGCATGTTGCCCAGCAGGTGCACCCAGCTCCCGTGCACGAACAGCGCCGTGGCGGGGGTCAGGACCGCCCGCGGCGCCCCCGAGAACAGCTCGGCCGGGACCACGCCCCAGCGCAGGAAGTAGGCCCGCTGCGCGGCGAGCAGCTCCCCGCCGGTGCCGTACGCCGGGTTCAGGCCGCCGGCCGGTCCCAGCACGAACAGCACGCAGCACAGCGCGATCAGTCCGTACGTCACCGGCGCCGACGGCCGGAGCACCGCCCGGCCCGCCGCGCCCACCAGGGCTCTGAAGTCGCCGACCATGAACACAGAGCATGACGTAACCGGACCGATCGGGACGGACCGCCTCGCCGCCGTGGACGGACGGGCGGCGAGTACCCGCCAGGCCGTAGGGTTACGAGCCACACGGCCGGGGCGCGCGAGCACCACCCCGGGCGACGCGCCGGAAGAACGCCATGGACCCCGTGGTCAGCACGGACACCATGGCCACCACGAGCACGACACGAGAAGGAAGCGGACGGTCACGATGACGGTTCCCCTGCCGACCACCACGACGCGGTGGCGCTGCACCCTCTGCGGCAACCTCACGCGCTTCGACGTGACCCGTTCGTCGAAGGTCGTGGAGTACGTCCACCTCGACCTGGCCGGCGAGCCCAGCGTCGAGGAGCGCGAGGTGCTCAGTGAGACCATCGAGTCGGTGCGCTGCCGCTGGTGCAACGCCGTGGACCAGGTGGAACTCGTGGACAGGCCGGGCGCCGACTCCTGACCGGGAGCGGCCCCGCACAGGCGATCCCGGCGGCGGGATCCCGAGGACAGGCAGTGGGGTGTGACGGATGGTGGAGACCGCAGGCGGGGGGCCGGGCGACGGCGCCGCTGAGGTGCTCGACCGTCCGCTGCCCGACGGCGTGCGCCGCCGGGTCGTCCAGATCGTCTCGGACGGCTTCGGCGGCCTGACGCTCGGCGAACTGCCCGCGCAGTTGCGCCAGTACGCGCGGTTCGCGCCCAACCGGCGGGCCAAGTTCGCCGGCAACGCGATGGCGGCCGCGCTGGAGACCGACCCGCTGTTCCGGCAGCGGATCGGCGAGAAGCTCAGAGAGGCGCAGCCGGAGCTGTCCGGCGCCCTCGACTCCGGCTCGCCGCCCCCGGCCGCGGACCCGCTCGACGTGGCGGCCGCGGCCTACGTGCTGCGGCCCGCCGGCTGGGTGAAGCTGGTCACCGCGGCCGGCGAGGAGGCGCTGCGCGCCGACGCCGAGCGCGCCGACGAGGAGAGCCGGGCGGAGCTGGAACGGCTGCGCGAGCAACTGGACCGGTCCCGCGAGCAGACCCGCACGGAGACCGAGCGGCTGCGCGCCGAGCTGGAGGCGGCCCGCAAGGAGGCCGAGGCGCTCCAGCGCAAGCTGCGGGCCGCCCTCAGCGACGTCAAGCGGGGCGAGGCCGCGCTGCGCAAGGCGCAGGCCGAGCTGGAGGCGGTGCGCTCCGAGGGGCAGGCGCAGGTGTCCGCCGCCGAGAGCGAGACGCGGCGCCTGAAGGCGCGGCTCGCCGAGACCGAGGCCGCCCTGGAGGCCGGCCGCAAGGCGGCCCGCGAGGGGCGCAGCGTCGAGGACATGCGGGTGCGGCTGCTGCTGGACACCGTGCTGGACGCCGCCCAGGGCCTGCGCCGCGAGCTGGCGCTGCCGCCGGTGTCGGTGCGCCCGGCGGAGACCGTGGACGCGGTCGAGCCGGGCCGGATGAGCCCCAAGGACATCGCCGCGCGGGCGCTGTCCGAGCACGATCCGGCCATCCTCGACCAGCTCCTGGCGCTGCCGCAGGCGCACCTGGTCGTCGACGGCTACAACGTCACCAAGACCGGCTATCCGCAGATGCCGCTGGAGAAGCAGCGGCTGCGCCTGCTCGGACAGCTCTCGCAGCTCGCCGCGCAGACCGGCGCCGAGGTGACGTGCGTCTTCGACGGCGCGGAGCTCGCCGCGCCCGTGCTGCTGGCCCCGCCGCGGGGCGTGCGGGTGCTGTTCTCCAAGCCCGGGGTCACCGCCGACGAGCTGATCCGGCAGCTCGTGCGGGCCGAGCCGCCGGGCCGCCCGGTCATCGTCGCCTCCACCGACCGGGAGGTCGCGGACGGCGTCGCCCGGGTCGGTGCCCGACCGGTCGCTTCTGCGGTACTCCTGAAGCGGTTGTCCTGAAGGGCAAGTTCCGCGTTCAATGCCCGAATTGACAGGGGCGTTGTGCGACGTAGCGTCAACCGACTCTCACTGGTCGTGAGTTGCTCGCAAATATCGTGTTGCGTGAGAGGTTTTTTTCTCTCCAGGATTTGAACTGATCACGATGAGGTCACTAGGGTCTGGGCTCGAACCTCCGAACAGGTGATCCCTCACAGCAAGGAGTTCGCCTCCCGTGGCGTCCCATCGTCGACCCAAGCAGACCAGTCGCGCGCGCGTGACCGTGCTGACCACCGCTGCTGCCGCCGCCGTCGTCCTGAGTTCCCAGGCCGCCAACGCCGCGCCGAGCGAGAAGCCCTCCAAGGACGAGGTCAAGACCAAGGTCGACAAGCTGTACGAGGAGGCCGAGCAGGCCACCGAGAAGTACAACGGCGCCAAGGAGAAGCAGGAGAAGCTCCAGAAGGAGATCTCCACCATCCAGGACAACGTCGCCCGCGGCCAGGAGGAGCTCAACGAGCTGCGCGACTCCATAGGCATGGCGGCGGCCGCCCAGTACCGCACCGGCAGCATCGACTCCTCCCTCCAGCTCTTCCTGTCCTCCGACCCGGACGACTACCTGGACAAGGCGTCCACCGCCGACCAGCTCAGCGCCCAGCAGGTCGAGGCGCTGAAGAAGATCCAGGAGAAGCAGCGCGAGCTCGCGCAGGAGCGCTCCGAGGCGTCCGGCAAGCTCACGGACCTCGCCTCCACCCGCACCGAACTGGGCAAGAAGAAGAAGGAAGTCCAGGCCAAGCTCGCCGAGGCGCAGAAGCTCCTCAACAGCCTGACCGCCGCGGAGAAGGCCGAACTGGCCGCCGCCGACGCCCGCGCCAGCCGCTCCTCCAGCGCGCGCGTCGACCTCAGCGGCGCGACCGCCGGCTCCAGCCGCGCCATGGCCGCCTTCCAGGCCGCCCAGAGCAAGATCGGCTCGCCGTACGTCTACGGCGCCACCGGCCCGTCCTCCTTCGACTGCTCGGGCCTGACCTCCTGGGCCTACGCCCAGGCCGGCGTCGGCATCCCGCGCACCTCGCAGGCCCAGGCCAACGCCGGCACGCGCATCTACAGCCAGAGCGACCTCCAGGTCGGCGACCTGGTCATCTTCTACGGCGACTACCACCACGTCGGCTTCTACGCGGGCAACGGCCAGGTGCTGCACGCCCCGCGCACCGGCACCGTGGTGCGCTACGAGTCCATCAACAACATGCCGTTCCAGTTCGGCGTGCGGATCTGACCCCCGCGCCGGCCAGGGTGCCGGCCGCGTCCAAGATCAGGACACGGCACCGCCCGAACGGGCGAATCGCGTCCGCCCGAAGTGACCCCCCGCCCCGCCACTGACCTGCGTCGGTGGCGGGGCGTCACGTTCTGCGCCCCGCCGGGTCGTTGGTCCACCCCTGGTCGCGGGGCTACTGTCTGCCGCGTTTCCCCGTCCGCCAGTGGAAGGAGCGCGGCTTTCGTGGGGTCCCACCGTCGCCTAGCACCGTCCGGGTTCGACCGCGGAGCCGCGACCGCGCTCTGCGTCATGTCGGCCGCCGCCGCGGCCCTCGGAGCCGTCCCGGCCACGGCCGCGCCGCACGACACCCGAGCCGAGGTCGACCGCCTGTACACGGAGGCCGAGAAGGCCACCGAGGCCTACAACAAGGCCGACGAACGCGCCGGCACCCTGCGCCGGCAGGTGACCGACGCGCAGGACCGCATCGCGCGCCAGCAACTGCGCATCAACACGATGCGCGACCGGCTCGGCTCGCTCGCCGGCGCCCAGTACCGGGCCGGCGGCCTCGACCCGTCCCTCGCCCTGCTGTTCTCCGACGACCCGGACGACTACCTCGACAAGGCGGCCGCCCTGGACCGGATCACCGCCCACCAGGCGGGCGAGCTGAGGGAGCTGCAGGACGCGATGCGCGACCTCGCCCAGGAACGCGCCGAGGCCACGCGCCGGCTCAGCGAGCTGGAGCGCAGCCGCCGGGCGGTCGCCACCCACAAGCAGACCGTGGAGCGCAAGCTTGCCCGGGCCCGCCGGCTCCTGAACAGCCTGCCGCCGGCCGAGCGCGCGGCCTACGGCCGGGCCTCCCGCTCGGGGCGCGACGGCATGGCCTTCCCCGGTGGCGAGGTGCCCGTCTCCGGCCGCGCGGCCGCCGCGGTGGCCGCCGCCCGCTCCGCCCTCGGCCGGCCCTACGTCTGGGGCGCCAACGGCCCCTCCGGCTTCGACTGCTCGGGCCTGATGCAGTGGTCGTACGCGCAGGCCGGTGTCGCCCTGCCGCGGACCTCCCAGGCCCAGGCGCACGCCGGGCGCCGCGTCCCGCTCTCCCAGGCCCGGCCCGGCGACCTCGTCACCTACCGCTCCGACGCCAGCCACGTCGGCATGTACGTCGGCAACGGCCGGGTCATCCACGCCCCCTACCCCGGCGCCCCGGTGCGCTACGACCCGGTCGGCATGATGCCGATCTCGTCGGTGACCCGCCCCTGAGCGCTTCCCCCGCCGTGAGTGGCCGTTGCCGTCCGGGGTCCGCCGCGGGCCCCGCGCCGTACGATCGGGAGGATGGCTGGTCGACGGCGGGTGCGCGGGTCCCTCGTGGTGGCGCTGTGCCTGCTGCTGGTCGCCCTCGCGGGCTGCGGCGGCCGGCCGGCCACCGACACCGCGCGCGCCGACGTGCAGCGGCTGCTGGACCGGCGGGCGGCGGCCCTCCTCGCCCACGACCCGGGCGCCTACGCCGCCACCGGCGCGGCCGACGGCTACGCGCGGGTGCGCGCGGTGCCGCTGGAGGAGTTCTCCTACCGGGTGGGCGCGGTGCACGGCGACGGCGCCGCCCGCACCGCCGACGTCCGGCTGAGCTACCGCGTCCGGGGCTACGACCGGGCGCCCGTCACCGCGGCCCGCACGGTGCGCCTGGCCCGGGACGCCGACGGCGGCTGGGCGGTGACGGCGGAGACGCCCGCGTCCGGGGCGGGCGCCCAGCTCTGGGACCAGGGGACGGTGGACGTCGTGCGCGGGGAGCGCAGCCTGGTGATGGGCGTCGGGCAGCCCGGGGAGCGGCTGCGCACCTTCGCGGACCTGGCCGACCGGGCCGTGCCCGCGGTGTCGGCGGCCTGGGGCACCGGGTGGGCGCTGCACGTGGTGGTGCTGGTGCCGAAGTCCCTGGACGGCATGGCCGCGCTGCTCGGCTCGCCCGCCTCCTCCTACCGGGGCATCGCCGCGGTCACCACCGGCGAGACCGGCGGCCCGCCCCGGGCGCCCGCGGACCGGATCGTGGTCAACCCCGACGCCTACGGGATGCTCGGCGCGGCCGGCCGGCAGGTCGTCCTCACCCACGAGACCACCCATGTCGCGACCCGCGCCCACACCAACGGGGCGACCCCGCTGTGGCTGTCCGAGGGGTACGCGGACTACGTCGGCTACCGCGGCACCGGCCGCACCCCGGGCGAGGTCGCGCCCGAACTCGTGGGCGCCGTGTCCCGCGGCGACGTCCCGGCGGCGCTGCCCGCCGACGCCGACTTCGGCTTCTCGGGGGACGCCGTGCGGCTGGCCGAGGCGTACGAGGGCGGCTGGCTGGCGTGCCGGATGATCGCCGGGCGCTGGGGCGAGGAGCGGCTCGACGCCTTCTACCGGGCCGTCGGGGCGCACGGGAAGCGGGCGGGCGCGGTCGAGGGCGCCCTGCGCGGCGAGCTGGGGACGAGCCTGGCGGACTTCACCGCCGACTGGCGCCAGTACGTGCGCGACCAGCTCGGCGCCCCGGCCGGCTGACCGGGCCCCCGCGGTCGGCCCTCCGGCTCGGCGCTCGCGACGGCCGGGCAGTGCGCGGCGGTGGCCCGGCTGCTGCGGCGCGGGCGGCGTCAGGAGGATGCGGACGTCTCCCTGGTCCGCGCGGCCTGACCGGGCACGGGCGCCGGCGCCCCGTCCGGCACGGTGGAGCGCCACAGCCGTACGGCGGCGACGACCGCGGCCGCCATCAGCAGGCCGTTGCGGAGGAACAGCAGGGCCACGCCGAGCGGATCGCTCGCGACGACGTGCGCGAACCACACCGGGAACTCCAGCACCGTCACCAGCGACGCGGCCGTCACCAGCAGGGCGGCCGGGAGCATCCGGCTCGCCCGGAAGCACAGGCACACCGCCGCGAGCCCGACCAACCACACCAGGTACTGGGGGCTGATCACCCGGCTGGTGACGGTGAACAGCAGCACCGCCGTGAAGGCCGCGTCGGCGGGCGCGGCCGGCCCGAACCGGCGGGCCCGCAGCCGCCACAGCAGCAGCCAGCCGAAGGCCAGCGCCGTCAGCACCTGCGCGGCGATGCTCACCTCGCGCACGTACGGCCCGAGGAACTCCATCGAGCCGTAGTGCAGCAGCACCTGCCCGTCCCAGCCGGTGTGCCGGGCCACGTGCAGGACCAGTCCGCCCAGCGACTCCACCTCGGTGCCCCGGTCGCGCTGGGAGGTCAGGAAGGCGAACGCGCCGGGGGCCGCCAGTGCGCACACCCCGGCGAGGACCGCCGTGCAGGCCGCCGCGGCACCCCACGTCCGCCGGCGCACGGCCCCGGCCAGCAGCAGCGCCGGCCACACCTTCAGCAGCGCCCCGAACCCGATGAGGACGCCGGCCACCCGCGGGTGGCGGGCCCCGGCCACCAGCGCGGCCACCGCCACGGCGGTCACCATCACGTCGTAGCGCGCGTACACGGTCGGGCCGAGCAGCGGCAGGCCCGCCACCCACAGCCGGGCGCCGCGCGGGCCCCGGTCCGCTCCGGTGCCGGCGCGCAGCAGCAGCATCAGCACGACGAGGTCGGCGAGGAACGCCAGCACGAAGAACGCCGACGCGTAGTCCAGGAAGGGCAGCAGGCCGGGGGCGAGGATCGCGAGGGCCGCGCCCGGCGGGTACTGCCAGGTGACGTCGGCCCCGGGGAAGGTCCCGGTGCGCAGGACGTCGAACCAGCCCTGGTAGATCACGGACACGTCGCCGGTGACGTCCGGGCCGGGGAAGGTCCACACCTCGAACACGCACAGCAGCAGGAGCAGCCGGGTCACGCTCCAGACGGCGAGGAGCCCGGCCGGCGCGTGCGGCCCGGCCGGTCCGGCGGGTCGGTGGGCGACCCGCTCTGCGCCTGTGATGTCCACCTGTGCCCCTGTTCGTCCGCTTACGTGTGAGGGCCACATGGTCTCCCGGCGGGCTGTGCGGGAGCCATGAAGCGCGGCCGTGGCGCACCGCGCCGTTCACCGCCGCCCGGGCGTCCGCGGCGGCCGGACGGCGTTGGATACAGTCGGCGGCGATGCACAAGACGCTGATCGTGACCAACGACTTCCCGCCCCGGCCGGGCGGCATCCAGGCCTTCCTGCACAACATGGCGCTGCGGCTGGACCCCGAGCGCCTCGTCGTCTACGCCTCCACCTGGAAGCGCGGCCGGGAGGGCGCCGAGGCGACGGCCGCCTTCGACGCGGAGCAGCCCTTCACCGTCGTACGCGATCGTACGACGATGCTCCTGCCCACGCCCGGCGCGACCAGGACGGCCGTCGGCCTGCTGCGCGAGCACGGCTGCACGTCGGTGTGGTTCGGGGCGGCGGCACCGCTCGGCCTGATGGCCCCGGCCCTGCGCCGGGCGGGCGCCGAGCGGCTGGTGGCCACCACCCACGGCCACGAGGCCGGCTGGGCCCAGTTGCCCGCCGCCCGGCAGCTGCTGCGCCGGATCGGCGAGGGCACGGACACGATCACCTACCTCGGCGAGTACACCCGCTCCCGGATCGCCGCCGCGCTCACGCCCGCGGCGGCCGCGCGGATGGTGCAGCTCCCGCCCGGCGTCGACGAGAAGACCTTCCACCCCGGCTCCGGCGGCGACGAGGTGCGCGCCCGCCTCGGGCTGACCGACCGTCCGGTGGTCGTGTGCGTCTCCCGGCTGGTGCGGCGCAAGGGCCAGGACACCCTGATCCGGGCGATGCCCCGCATCCTGGCCGCCGAGCCGGACGCCGTCCTGCTGATCGTCGGCGGCGGCCCGTACGACAAGGACCTGCGGCGCCTCGCGGCCGACACGGGCGTGGCCGCCTCCGTCCGCTTCACCGGCCCCGTCCCCTGGGCGGAGCTGCCCGCCCACTACGGCGCCGGCGACGTCTTCGCCATGCCCTGCCGCACCCGGCGCGGCGGCCTCGACGTGGAAGGGCTCGGCATCGTCTACCTGGAGGCGTCCGCGACGGGCCTGCCGGTCGTCGCCGGCGACTCGGGCGGCGCCCCGGACGCGGTGCTCGACGGCGAGACGGGCTGGGTGGTGCGGGGCGGCTCGGCCGAGGAGACCGCCGAGCGCGTCGTCACCCTGCTGGGCGACGCGGAGCTGCGCCGCCGGATGGGCGAGCGGGGCCGCCGCTGGGTGGAGGAGAAGTGGCGCTGGGACCTCCTGGCCGAGAGGCTGAGGGAACTCCTCTGAGCCGGCCCGGCCGCCAGGGGGCCCCGCAGCGCCGCTACTTGGCGTAGATCGCCTCGATCTCGTCCGCGTAGTCCTTGGCCACCACGTTCCGCTTGAGCTTCAGGGACGGGGTGAGGTGCCCGGAGTCCTCGGTGAACTGGGCGGACAGGATGCGGAACTTGCGCACCGACTCCGCCTTCGACACCGCCGCGTTGCCGTCGTCGACCGCCGCCTGGACCGCCGCCTGCAGGTCCGGGTCGTCCTTCAGCGACGCCGCGGTGGCACCCGCCGGCTTGCCGTGCTCGGCGGCCCAACGCCCCAGGAACTCCTCGTCGATGGTGACCAGCGCGCCCACGAACGGCCGCCCGTCGCCCACCACCATGCACTCCGCGACCAGCGCGTGCGCGCGGATGCGGTCCTCGATGACGGCCGGGGCGACGTTCTTGCCGCCCGCCGTGACGATGATCTCCTTCTTGCGGCCGGTGATCCGCAGGTACCCGTCCTCGTCGAGGGTGCCGATGTCCCCGGTGTGGAACCAGCCGTCGGCCAGCGCGTCCGCCGTGGCGGCCGGGTTGTTCCAGTACTCCTTGAACAGGTGCTCGCCGTGCAGCAGCACCTCCCCGTCGTCGGCGATGCGCACGACCGAGCCCGGCAGCGGCTGGCCGACCGTGCCGATCTTCTGGCGGTCCCACGGGTTGAACGCGGTGGCCGCGCAGGACTCGGTCAGGCCGTAGCCCTCCAGCACCGTGAAGCCGATGCCGCGGAAGAAGTGGCCGAGGCGCTCGCCCAGCGGGGCGCCGCCCGAGATGGCGTACTCGCCCCGCCCGCCGAGCACCGCGCGCAGCTTGCCGTAGACCAGCTTGTCGAAGACCCGGTGCTTGATCCGCAGGCCCATCGACGGGCCCGACGGGGTGTCCAGCGCCTTGCTGTACGCGATCGCGGTGTCGGCGGCCTTGTCGAAGATCGCGCCCTTGCCGTCGGCCTGCGCCTTGGCGCGCGCCGAGTTGTAGACCTTCTCGAAGACCCGCGGCACGCCCAGGATCAGCGTCGGCCGGAAGGCCGCCAGCTCGTCGGTGAGGTTCTTGATGTCGGGGACGCAGCCCAGCTTGATCGGCGCCATCATCGGCGCGACCTGCACCAGGCGCCCGAAGACGTGCGCGAGCGGCAGGAACAGCAGCACCGAGCACTCGCCGGTGCGGAACAGCGGGCGCAGCCGCTCCACGACGTTGCCGCACTCGGCGAAGAAGGCGCGGTGGGTGAGCACGCAGCCCTTCGGGCGGCCGGTGGTGCCCGAGGTGTAGACGATGGTCGCCGGGTCGTCGGCGCGCGCGACCGAGCCGCGCTCCTCGACCGTGGCGTCGCTGACGTCCTTGCCGGCCCGGCCCAGCTCCTCGATCCCGCCGGCCTCGATCTGCCACACGTGCTTCAGGGTCGGCAGGGTGTCGCGCACCGACTCCACGGCGGCCGCGTGGACGGCGCTCTCCACGACGCACGCGGTGGCGCCCGAGTCGGAGAGGATCCACTGCACCTGCTCGGGGGAGCTGGTCTCGTACACCGGCACGGTGACCGCGCCCGCGCTCCAGATGGTGAAGTCCAGCAGCGTCCACTCGTAACGGGTGCGGGACATCAGGGCCACCCGGTCGCCCGGCTGCACGCCGGAGGCGATGAGGCCCTTGGCGGCGTCCTGCACCTCGGCGAGGAACGCGGAGGCCGTCACGTCCTGCCAGGCACCGCCGACCTTGCGGGCGATCACGGCGACGTCAGGGTGCTGCGCGGCGTTTCTGCGGACGATGTCGGTCAGATTGCCGTCCGCAGGGACCTCGTACAAAGCCGGAAGGCTGAACTCGCGCAAGACTGCTGCTCCTCATAGGGCGCCGGCGCCACGACGTTGTGTGATGCGACGGTGCGGTCCAAGGCTCGGGCGGTGCTCGCGCCTTCAGATGTTGAATGGCTGAGCACGACTGGACTGCCCGGACGTTACCCGCCGGTATGGCTTCTTCGACAGGGGGTCCCGGCGAGATGTTCGCTGCGTCACACGGATGGGGGTTGCTCCGCGTACGGTAGTCCACCCGCCAACTGACTCACCAGTAACCGCAGGTCCGGCCGACTCTGTTCACCCGCGCCGCACACCGCCTACGCTTGATCGCCATGGCATCCACACCGGCCCGCACCCGCACGACGCGGGTGCACGTGGTCAGCGACGTGCACGGCAACGCCAGGGACCTCGCCCGCGCGGGTGACGGCGCGGACGCACTCGTCTGCCTCGGGGACCTCGTCCTCTTCCTCGACTACGCCGACCACTCCCGCGGCATCTTCCCCGACCTCTTCGGCGTGGAGAACGCCGACCGGATCGTCGAACTGCGCACCGCCCGCCGCTTCGAGGAGGCCCGCGCCTTCGGGGCCCGGCTCTGGGCGGGCGTCGGCGACGACCGCGCCGCCGTCATCGAGCAGGCGGTGCGCAAGCAGTACGCCGAACTGTTCGCGGCCTTCCCCACCCCGACGTACGCGACCTACGGCAACGTCGACATGCCACCGCTGTGGCCGGAGTACGCCGGAGAGGGCACCACCGTGCTGGACGGCGAGCGGGTCGAGATCGGCGGCCGCGTCTTCGGCTTCGTCGGCGGCGGCCTGCGCACCCCGATGCGCACCCCCTACGAGATCAGCGACGAGGAGTACGCCGCGAAGATCGAGGCGGTCGGCGAGGTGGACGTGCTGTGCACCCACATTCCGCCGGAGGTGCCCGAACTGGTCTACGACACCGTCGCGCGCCGCTTCGAACGGGGCAGCCGCGCCCTGCTGGAGGCGATCCGGCGCACCCGCCCGCGCTACGCCCTGTTCGGCCACGTCCACCAGCCGCTGGCCCGGCGCATGCGGATCGGGGCGACCGAGTGCGTGAACGTCGGCCACTTCGCCGGGACCGGCCGGCCGTGGGTGCTGGAGTGGTGACCGGCCACCGCGCACGCGGTGAAGGCGGCAGGTCAAACGCGCGGTAGCCTTCACGCTGCACACGCGTGCGCACGCTGGGCGCACGGGACACTCTTCAGCGGTTTTCAGCGGCCCGCATCCGGAGGAGCCACGGCGATGGCGGAACACACCAGCTCGAGCATCACGATCGAGGCGGCACCGGCCGACGTGATGGCGGTCATCTCCGACTTCGCGCGCTACCCCGACTGGACCGGCGAGGTGAAGGAGGCGGAGGTCCTCGCGACCGACGCCTCCGGCCGCGCCGAGCAGGTGCGGCTCGTCATGGACGCCGGCGCCATCAAGGACGACCAGACCCTCGCCTACACCTGGACCGGACAGGACGCGGTCTCCTGGACGCTGGTGAAGTCGCAGATGCTGCGCTCCCTGGACGGCTCCTACGTGCTGCGGCTGGCCGGCGCCGGGGCGACCGAGGTCACCTACTCCCTGACCGTCGACGTCAAGATCCCCATGCTCGGCATGATCAAGCGCAAGGCCGAGAAGGTCATCATCGACCGCGCCCTCGCCGGCCTGAAGAAGCGGGTCGAGTCGGGCGAGTAGCGGCTCCCCGGGGCGGCCGCGCCCGTCCACTACCGTTCACCCCTATGCGCACCCTCTTGATCACCGGCCCCGGCGGCAGCGGCCGTACGACGCTCGCCGCCGCCACCGCGCGCGCCGCCGCCCGGGAGGGGC
Source organism: Streptomyces galbus (assembly GCF_005280195.1). Taxonomy (GTDB): domain Bacteria; phylum Actinomycetota; class Actinomycetes; order Streptomycetales; family Streptomycetaceae; genus Streptomyces; species Streptomyces galbus. Next base: position 223,198 of record NZ_SZPR01000011.1, read on the forward strand.
TGCGCACCCTCGTGCTCGGCGCCGACCGCGGCGACACCCTCGGCGCCGCGCTCGGCGTGCCGACCGGACCCGTACCCGTCGGAGCCGGACCGGGGATCACCGCCTGGCGGCCCGACCCGGCCGCCGCGTTCCGCGCCGACCTCACCGCGTTCCAGGAGCGGGCCACCACCGTCCTCGACCTGCTCGGCGCCCAGCGGCTCGACCCCGAGGAGGTCACCCCGCTGCCCGGCGCCGAGGAGCTGTCGCTGCTGCGCGCCCTGCGCGACGCCGCCCTCGCCGACCGCCACGACCTGCTCGTCGTCGACCTGCCCCCCACCCACCAGGCCCTCGCCCTGCTCGCCCTGCCCGAGGAACTGCGCCGCTACCTGCGCCGTCTGCTGCCCCCCGAACGGCAGGCCGCCCGCGCCCTGCGCCCGGTCCTCGGCCGCCTGGCCGGCGTGCCCATGCCCGCCGAGTGGCTCTACGACACCGCCGCCCGCTGGGACCTGGAACTCGCCGCCGTCGAGGCCGTCGTGAACGACCCCGGCACCGTCGTCCGGCTCGTCGCCGAACCCGGGCCCGCCGGCGCCGACGCCGTCCGCGAGGCCGGCCTCGGCCTCGCCCTGCGCGGCCTGCGCACCGAGTCGCTGGTCGCCAACCGCGTCCTGCCCGAGGACGGGGCGTCCGGCCCGCTCGCCGGCCTCGTCGCCCAGCAGCACAAGACCCTCGCCGAGTGGCAGGCGGCCGGCACCGCCGTGCACACCGTCGCCCACCTCGGCCGCGACCCGCGCGGCGCCGACGACCTCGCCGCCCTGGCCGCCCCGGCCGTCAACGCCGGCCGTCACCCGGTCGAGTGGCCCGTGCACGACCGGCTCGCCGACGACGGCGTCCTCGTCTGGGAGATCCCCCTGCCCGGCGCCCTACGCGACGCCCTCGACCTGGTCCGCCGCGGCGACGAACTCCTCGTGACGGCCGGGCCCTTCCGCCGGATCGTCCCGCTGCCCTCGGCGCTGCGCCGCTGCACCGTCGCCGGCGCCGCCCTGCGCGACGGCGCGCTGCGCATCCGGTTCGCCCCCGACCCCGCGCTGTGGCCGCGGACCCCGTGAAGGCGCTACCGCCGTTCGGGTAACGTCGGAGAGACGAGCCGTAGTCAGGAGTCCGTCATGAGCAGCGAAGACCGACCCGCCCCCGACGGCGCCGCGGACGAGCCCGTCGAGCGGACCGAGCAGGCCGAGCGGACCGAGCAGGCCGAGCGGACCGGGCACGCCACCGACGCCGACGCCTGGGCCACCGCCTGCGCCGAGGACCTGGCCGCCGAGCAGGCCCGCCGCCGCGCACAGCACGGCCCGCCGCCCGGCTCCGCCGCCGAGGAACTGCGCAGGCTGGTCGACACCGTCGCCGACAAGCTCGCGGGTCTGCAGTCCCCGCTGCTCGGTGCGGTAGCCGGGCCGGCCGCCCAGCAGGTGGTGCGCCAGGTCGTCCAGCAGGCCAAGTCCGCCGTCGAACCGGTCATCGAACGCAACCCGGACGTCTTCGACCACCTCGCGGCCGCGGGCGGCGAACTCCTCGCCGCGTACCGCTCCGCCGTGCAGGCCCAGGAGAAGCGCTGGACCGCGGGCGGTCCGGGCCCCGGTGACCGTGAAGACCTCGACGACCTGCGCGGCCCCGGCGACGACGGCCCCTCGGGCACCGGCCCCGGCCAGCGCATCGACTTGGACTGAGCCCCCTCGGGTACGGTTGGCCGTAGCGGGGCTCGACCGGAACTGAGGGATTCATGGGACTCACCATCGGCGTCGACATCGGCGGCACGAAGATCGCGGCCGGCGTGGTCGACGAGGAAGGCAACATCCTCTCGACCTTCAAGGTGCCGACCCCCACCACGCCCGAGGCCATCGTGGACGCCATCGCCTCGGCGGTGGAGGGCGCACGCGCGGGGCACGAGATCGTCGGCGTGGGCATCGGGGCCGCCGGATACGTCAACCGGCAGCGCTCCACCGTGTACTTCGCCCCGAACATCGACTGGCGCAACGAGCCGCTGAAGGACGAGGTCCAGGAGCGCACCGGCCTGCCGGTCGTCGTGGAGAACGACGCCAACGCGGCCGCCTGGGGCGAGTACCGGTTCGGTGCGGGCAAGGGCCACCGCAACGTCATCTGCATCACCCTCGGCACGGGCCTCGGCGGCGGCATCATCATCGGCAACAAGCTGCGCCGCGGCCACTTCGGCGTCGCCGCCGAGTTCGGCCACATCCGCATGGTGCCCGACGGCCTGCTGTGCGGCTGCGGCTCGCAGGGCTGCTGGGAGCAGTACGCCTCCGGCCGCGCCCTGGTCCGCTACGCCAAGCAGCGCGCCAACGCCACCCCCGAGCGCGCCGAGATCCTGCTGCGCCTGGGCGACGGCACGCCCGCGGGCATCGAGGGCAAGCACATCTCCGTGGCCGCCCGCCAGGGCTGCCCGGTCGCCGTCGACTCCTACCGCGAGCTGGCCCGTTGGGTCGGCGCGGGCCTCGCCGACCTCGCCTCGCTGTTCGACCCGTCCGCGTTCATCGTCGGCGGCGGCCTCTCGGACGAGGGCGAGCTGGTCCTCGACCCGATCCGCAAGTCGTACAAGCGCTGGCTGGTCGGCGGCAACTGGCGGCCGGTCGCGGACGTCCTCGCCGCCCGGCTCGGCAACGACGCCGGTCTGGTCGGCGCGGCCGACCTGGCCCGGGAGCCCGACCCGATCATGTGACGGCCCCTCGGGGCGCGGGACACCGCGCGGCCGGCCACGACCCATCGGCCGCCGCGCGGGGCCCGCGCCCCGAGTCGTGGTGCACACCCCGAGTCGTGGGGCGCACCCCGGGACGCGGGGCGTACATTGATCCACATGGAGCCGCTCCCCAACTCCCGTACCGAACCCGACGGTTCCGCCGTCGTCCGCGTCCTGAGCTACAACATCCGTTCGATGCAGGACGACACCGACGCCCTCGCCCGGGTCATCACCGCCTGCGCCCCCGACCTGGTCCTCGTCCAGGAGGCCCCCCGGTTCTTCCGCTGGCGCAAGAAGCTGGCCCGGCTGGCGAGCGCGGCGGAGCTGGTGATCCTCTCCGGCGGCGGCACCGCGGCCGGCCCGGCGCTGCTGTGCTCGCTGCGGGCCACCGTCGAGCGCACCGAGGACGTCCTGCTCCCGCTGACCCCCGGTCAGGTCCGCCGCGGCCTGGCGACGGCGGTCGTCCGGTTCGGCGGCGCCCGGCTCGGCGTGATCAGCTGCCACCTCGGCCTCACCGCGAGCGAGCGGTACGAGCACGGCGGCCTGCTCCTGGACCACCTCGCCGGGCTGGGCGTGGAGCACGCGGTCGCCGGCGGCGACCTCAACGAGGAGCCGGGCGGACGCACCTTCACCCGCCTCGCCGCCACCCTCCAGGACTGCCGGGCCGTCGCGCCCTGGGGCACCGAGGACACCTTCACCCCGGCCGAGCCCCGCAAGCGCATCGACGCGGTCCTCGCGACCGGGGGCATCGAGGTGCTCGGCTGCGGGGTGCCGACCGAGGACGCGCTGCCCGGCCTGTCCCGGACGGACCTGAGGGCGGCCACGGACCACCTCCCGGTCCTGGCCGCCCTCAGGGTGCCCGCCGCCTAGACAGCGCCCGCGACATGGCGGGCGTTTCAGACGACCGCGCCCCGGCCCGGGTCGCCGTCGTCCTCGTCGTCCGTCTTCATGCGGACCACCAGCGTCGCGAAGCCGCCGAGGAAGCCGCCGATGCCGGTGGTGGCCAGCCACCAGGTCATGTCCCAGCGCAGCAGCACCGCCAGCAGGAGCAGCACCGGCCCGCCGATCACCGCGAGCCAGGCGAACCGGGCCGTGGTGTCGGCCGCGGGCAGCGGCGGCGGCTCCGGCGGGACGAAGTGGCCCTCGTCGTCCTCCCCGAGGTCGTCCTCGGCCGGCTCGGGCGTCGAGTGGTCGCGCGGGCCGACGCCGGGCGCGAAGGCCACCGAGCCGCCCAGCGGGGCCGGCCGGGCGGGCTGCCCGGACGCCGGCTCGTCGTCGTTGGTCTCCGGTTCCAGGAGCGCCAGGTCCTCCACCGACTTGAAGGGCTTGGCGCCCGGCGGGTCCTGGGGCTCGGCGCCGTACCCCGCGACGATCGCCGCCCAGGCGGCCTCCTCGTCGAAGGGCACGCTCTGTTCCTCGGGCTCGAGACCGTCCTCACGGTCGGAGTCGTGCTCAGCCACCTGCGGTCGTCCCTTCCTCACCGACACGGGGAGCGAGCCGGCCGATGAACGCGAGGCTCTCCGCGAAGATCCGGTCCGCATCGTGGTCCAACGTCGCCACGTGGTAGCTCTGTTCCAGCAGGATCTCGGTCACGTCCGTCGACGACACCCGTCCGAGGACCCGCGCCGAGTCCACGGCCGGCACCACGTGGTCCTGGGGACTGCGCAGCAGCAGCAGCGGCTGGGTGACCTGGGGCAGCTCGCCGTCCACCAGCCGGAAGAAGGACCGCAGGGAGTGCGCGGCGTGCAACGGCACCCGGTCGTAGCCCAGTTCCGCCGCGGACTCCTTGGCGATGTCGCTCGCGATGCCCCGGGTGGTGCGCACCAGGTGCCGGGCCACCGGCAGGGCGTACGCCGACAGGCCGTGCACCTTGATCGCCGGGTTGACCACGATCACGCCGCTGACCGCGTCCCCGTGCCGCGCGGACAGCCTGAGGGCCAGCGCGCCGCCCATCGACAGGCCCGCCACGAACACCCGGGAGCAGCGCTCGCGCAGCAGGCGCAGCTCGCGGTCCACCTCGGCGTACCAGTCGGGCCAGGCGGTGACCGCCATGTCCTCCCAGCGCGTGCCGTGCCCGGGCAGCAGCGGCAGGGAGACGGTCAGGTCCCGCTCGGCCAGGTACCGGGCCCAGGGGCGCAGCGACTGCGGGGAACCGGTGAAGCCGTGGCAGAGGAGGACCCCGGTCTCCCCGCCCTCGTGGCGGTACGGCTCGGCTCCAGGAAGGACCGGCACCTTCGGTCTCCTGTTCTTCATGAAGGGACGTGTGGTTCACCGTACGCGACCGCACTGACACCGACCAGGCCCGCAGGGCTGCGCGACGCCACTTGGGGTTAAGGTCTGTTCGACACACACAGGAGGCACTCGGTTGTTGTACGGCGCGATGAAGGTTTCCATCGGGGGTCCGCTGAAGATGATCTTCAGGCCCTGGGTGGAGGGCCTGGAGAACGTCCCCGCCGAGGGTGCCGCGATCCTGGCGAGCAATCACCTGTCCTTCTCGGACTCGTTCTTCCTGCCCGCGGTCCTCGACCGCAAGGTGACGTTCATCGCCAAGGCCGAGTACTTCACCACGCCCGGTGTGAAGGGCCGGCTGACGGCCGCCTTCTTCAAGGGCGTCGGCCAGCTCCCCGTCGACCGCTCCGGCGCGCGCGGCGCGGGCGAGGCCGCGGTGCGCAGCGGGATCGAGGTGCTGGAGCGCGGCGAGCTGTTCGGCATCTACCCGGAGGGCACCCGCTCGCCCGACGGCCGCCTCTACCGCGGCAAGCCCGGCGGCCTCGCGCGCGTGGCGCTCGCCACCGGGGCGCCCGTCATCCCGGTCGCCATGATCGACACCGAGAAGATCCAGCCGCCCGGCCAGGTCATGCCGAAGATCATGCGTCCCGGCATCCGCATAGGCAAGGCGCTGGACTTCAGCCGCTACCAGGGCATGGAGCACGACCGGTTCGTGCTGCGGGCGGTGACCGACGAGGTCATGTACGAGATCATGAAGCTCTCCGGCCAGGAGTACGTCGACATGTACGCGACCGCGGCCAAGCGGCAGATCGCGGACGCCGCCAAGGCCGAGAAGGAAGCGGAGAAGGCCGCCCGGGCGGCCCTCGCGCAGGCCGAGAAGGACCAGGCCAAGAAGGAAAAGGCCGAGGAACAGTAGACGCGGGCCGAGGAGGCCGGGGGGACCAGGGGGTCGGGGGAGATGGCCGGACGTGAGCGCGTCCTGCGGATGTCGGTCGAGCTGCCGCTGTGGCGCGCGCTGACCGCGTACCGCGTGCTGACCCTGCTGTACGCGGTCGGGCTGTTCGCCTCCGCGTACGACGACTACGACCGGCCCGGCGTCGCGATCGCCTATTACGCCGTCCTCGCCGTCTGGACCCTCGCCACCCTGCCCCGCGTCCACAACGCGGCCGCCTGCACCAAGCCCTTCCTCGCCGCCGACCTGGCCGTCGCCCTGACCGGCATCGTGCTGACCCCGCTGGTCGTCACCGACCGGCACATCCTGGACGGCGGGCCCACCCTGCCGTCGATATGGACGGCCGGTTCGGTCCTCGCCTTCGCGCTGCGCGGCGGCTGGCGCTGGGCCGTCCTCGCCTCCACGCCCGTCGCGGCCGCCAACCTGATCGAACGCGGCCACCCGGCCCGCGACACCGTGCACAACGTGGCCCTGGTCTGGGTCGCCTCCATCGCCATCGGCTACGTCGTCGAGGTCGCCCGCGCCTCCGAGCGCACCCTCGCCCGCGCCCTGGAGATCGAGGCCGCCACCCGCGAGCGCGAGCGGCTCGCCCGGGACATCCACGACAGCGTCCTGCAGGTGCTGGCGATGGTGAAGCGCCGCGGCACCGCCCTGGGCGGGGAGGCCGCCGAGCTGGGCCGGATGGCCGGCGAGCAGGAGGTCGCGCTGCGCACCCTGGTCTCCGGCGGACTGGTGCCCGTCTCCCGGGTCTCGCACGACGCCGCCGAGGGAGCCCTGGTGCGCGAGGTCGAGGTGCCCGACGACCCCGGCGCCGACGGCCCGGCCGACCTGCGCGCGCTGCTCGCGCCGTACGCCGCCGAGCGGGTCAGCCTCGCCGACCCGGGCGCGCCCGTGCTGCTGCCCCCGGCCGCCGCGCGTGAGCTGGCCGCCGCCGTCGGGGCCGCGCTGGACAACGTACGGCGGCACGCCGGCGACGACGCCCGCGCCTGGATCCTGGTCGAGGACGAACCCGACGCGGTGATCGTGACCGTGCGGGACGACGGCCCCGGCATCCCCGACGGCCGCCTCGCGCAGGCCGAGGGCGAGGGACGGCTCGGGGTGGCCCTGTCCATCCGGGGGCGGCTGCGCGACCTCGGCGGCAGCGCCGAGCTGGTCTCCACACCCGGGCAGGGCACGGAGGTCGAACTGACGGTGCCGAAGGACACGGCACCGAGGACACCACGGGGGAAGGCGGGACAGCGATGAGCGAGACCGGGACGGACACCGGGACCGCGGGCGGGGACGGGACGCCGATCCGCGTCATGGTGGTCGACGACCACCCCATGTGGCGCGACGCGGTCGCCCGTGACCTCGCCGAGGCGGGCTTCGACGTGGTCGCCACCGCGGGCGACGGCGAGCAGGCGGTGCGCCGCGCCCGGGCCACCACCCCCGACGTCCTCGTGCTCGACCTCAACCTGCCCGCCAAGCCGGGCGTCCAGGTCTGCAAGGAGGTCGTCGCCGCCGACCCGGCGCTGCGCGTGCTGGTGCTGTCCGCGAGCGGGGAGCACGCCGACGTCCTGGAGGCCGTCAAGTCCGGCGCCACCGGCTACCTGCTGAAGTCGGCGTCCACCGAGGAACTGCTGGACGCGGTGCGCCGGACGGCCGTCGGCGACCCGGTCTTCACCCCCGGCCTCGCCGGCCTGGTCCTCGGCGAGTACCGCCGCCTGGCCGCCGAGCCGGCGCCCGCCGCGGACGCCGACCGGCCCGGGGCACCCCGGCTGACGGACCGCGAGACCGAGGTGCTGCGCCTGGTCGCCAAGGGCCTGAGCTACAAGCAGATCGCCGAGCGGCTCGTCATCTCCCACCGCACCGTCCAGAACCACGTCCAGAACACCCTGGGCAAGCTGCAGTTGCACAACCGCGTCGAGCTGGTGCGCTACGCGATCGAACGGGGCCTGGACGACGAGTGAACGCGCGGCGCCCGGCGTCCCGCGGCCACGCCGACCTGCCGGAAGGGGACGTCGGCGGCCCCCTCGCCCCGCTAGCGTGGACCATGAAGCGTCGTCGGCCGGGCGGAGGCACCCCCATGCGCGTCGGAGTACTGACCGGAGGGCGCGACTGCCCGGGCCTCAACGCCGTGGTGCGGGCCGTCGTCCGCAAGGGCGTCCAGGTGTACGGACACGAGTTCGTCGGCTTCCGCGACGGCTGGCGCGGCCCGCTGGAGGGGGAGACGGTCCCCCTCGACATCCGCGCGGTGCGCGGCACCCTGCCCCGCGGCGGCACCATCCTCGGCTCCTCGCGCACCGACCCGCTGGCCCGGGAGGACGGCGCCGGCCGCATCCGCGACACCCTCGCCCAGTTCGGCGTGGAGGGGCTCATCGCGATCGGCGGGCGGGACACCCTGGGCACGGCGGCCCGCCTCGCGGACGAGCACGGGGTGCCCTGCGTCGGCGTGCCCAAGACCATCGACAACGACCTGCCCGGCACCGACCGCACCATCGGCTTCGACACCGCCGTCGGCGTCGCCGTCGAGGCGATCGACCGGCTGCACACCACCGCCGAGTCCCACAAGCGGGTCCTCGTCGTAGAGGTGATGGGCGGCGAGGCCGGCTGGATCGCCGTGCACTCGGGGCTGGCCGGCGGCGCGAACGTGATCCTCGTCCCCGAGCAGCCCTTCGACGTCGACCAGGTGTGCGGCTGGGTGACCTCCCGCTTCCAGGCGACGTACTCGCCGATCGTGGTCGTCGCCGACGGGGCCGTGCCCAAGGAGGGCGAGGCGGCACTCGGCCGGACGCCGGGCGGCACGCCGGGCCAGGTGCGGCTGTCCGGGGTGGGGGAGTGGCTGGCCCGCGAGATCGAGCACCGCACCGGCAAGGAGGCACGTACCACCGTGCTCGGCCACCTCCAGCGCGGCGGCTCGCCCAGCCCCGCCGACCGCTGGCTCGCCACCCGCTTCGGACTGCACGCCATCGACGCCGTCCACGAGCGGGACTTCGGCACGATGGTCGCCCTGCACGGCACGGACATCGTGCGCGTGCCACTGCGCGAGGCGACGGGCCGGCCCCGCACGGTGGACCCGCGGCTGTACGAGGAGATCGGGGTGTTCTTCGGCTGACCCGGCCGGACGGTCCGGACGGCCGTGCGGCGCGGCCCGTCCGACCGGCGGGCCCGGACGCCCCGCCGTATATTCGGCACCGTCGGCACGTCCGGCCCGCCGGCCCGGGCGATCACGAGGGAGCGCGCGCGTGGAGATCCTGGCCTTCGGTGTGCAGGCCGACGAGCGGCCCCTGATCGAGCGGGCCTTCGCCGGGCACCACGAGGTGCACTGCCTGGACGTGTTCCTCACCGAGGACACCGCGCCCATCGCCCGCGGCCACGAGATCGTCTCGACCAGCGTCAACTGCGGTCTGGGCAGCGGGGTGCTGCAGACCCTGGCCGCCGGCGGAACGCAGATGATCGCCCAGCGCTCGACCGGCTTCAACAACGTCGACCTGCCGGTGGCCGAGCGGCTCGGCATGACCGTCGCCCGGGTGTCCTCCTACTCGCCGTACTCGGTCGCCGAGTTCGCCTGGACCCTCGCCATGGCGGTCAACCGCCGGGTCGTGCGCGCCTCCACCCGCACCCGCGACTTCGACTTCCGCCTCGACGGGCTGATGGGCCGCGACCTGCACGGCCGCACCGTCGGCGTGCTCGGCACCGGCAAGATCGGCGAGGCGTTCACCCGCATCGCGCACGGCTTCGGCATGCGGCTGCTCGGCTGGGACGTCGCCGAGAACCCCGCCTGCCGGGACCTGGGCATGGCGTACGTCCCCAAGGAGGAGCTGCTCGCCGAGGCCGACCTGGTCAGCCTGCACGTCCCGCTGATGCCCGAGACCCAGCACCTGCTCGACGCGGCCGCGCTCAAGGCCATGAAGGACGACGCGATCCTGGTCAACTCCAGCCGCGGCGGCCTGGTCGACACCGCGGCCCTCGTCGCCGAGCTGCGCGAGGGCCGCTTCACGGGCGTCGGCCTCGACGTGTACGAGGCCGAGGCGGGCCTGTTCTTCCTCGACAAGTCCCTGGAGGCCATCGCCGACGACACCCTGGCCCGCCTGGTCACCTTCCCCAACGTCCTGGTCACCTCGCACCAGGCGTACTACACCGAGGACGCCGTCGGCCAGATCGTCGCGACCACCGTCCGCAACGTCCTCGACTACCTCGCGGGCCGCCGCTCCGAGAACGTGCTGGTGCCCCGGAGCTGACCCACCAGCTCCCGCACGACGCCCGCGCCGTTCAGCGACAGCACCGACTCCGGGTGGAACTGCACCCCGGCGAACCTCGGCCCGCGCAGCGCGTGCACCTCGCCGGCCGGGCTGCGGCTGACCTCGACGCCGTGCGCGGCCAGTTCGGTGGCCGCCCCGTCGTCGCAGCGGGCCACGAAGCTGTTGTAGAAGCCCACCGTCTCGGCCCGCCCGAACAGGTCGACCGTGGTCTGCGCCCCCTGGTAGGGCACCTCCTTGCGCACGATGTCCAGGCCCAGCTCGGCCGCGATCAGCTCGTGGCCCAGGCACACGCCCAGCACCCCGTGCCGGTGCTCGCGGATCACGGTGGCCGTCAGCTCCCGCAGGAACCGCATCTTCGGGTCCGCCAGGTCGGCGGGGTCGCCCGGACCGGGCCCGAGCACCACCGGTCCCTCGTGCGCGAGCACGGCCTCCCGCAGCCCGGGAGCGTCGTAGCGCCGCACGGTCACCTCGAGACCGGCCGAGCCGAGCACGTGGGCGAGCATCGCGGTGAACGTGTCCTCGCCGTCGACCACCAGCGCGTGGCCCGCCAGCGCGTCCGACCGCTCCTGCATCCGCAGCCAGAACGGCGCCAGCGACGCGCGGCGCCCGTCCAGCGCGGCCCGCACGCGCGGGTCGTCGGCGAGCCGCCCGCGCGCGTGCTCCGCCCGGGGCCGGGACGGCCCCACGCCGAGGGCCGCGAGGACCCCGGCGGCCTTCGCGTGGGTCTCCGCGACCTCGCCCGCCGGGTCCGAGCCGCGGACCAGGGTCGCGCCGACCGGCACGCGCAGCCGGCCGTCGGCGGAGATGTCGGCCGTGCGGATCAGGATGGGCGAGTCCAGGGTCTGGGCGCCGCCCGCGTCCCGGCCGAGGAGGGCCAGCGCCCCGGCGTAGTAGCCGCGCCCGCCGCTCTCGTGGCGCTCGATCACCCGGCAGGCGTTCTGCACGGGAGAGCCGGTGACGGTCGCCGCGAACATCGTCTCCCTCAGCACCTCGCGCACGTCCAGCGACGACCTGCCGCGCAGCTCGTACTCGGTGTGCGCGAGGTGGGCCATCTCCTTCAGCCGCGGCCCGACCACCACCCCGCCCCGGTCGCCGACGGTGCACATCATCTTCAGCTCCTCGTCGACGACCATCGACAGCTCCTCGATCTCCTTGCCGTCGGCGAGGAACCGCAGCAGGTGCTCGGGTGTCGGGCCCCCGTCCGGGTACCGGTAGGTGCCGCTGATCGGGTTCATCACGACGGTCCCGCCGGACATCCGCACGTGCACCTCCGGGCTGGCCCCGACCAGCGTGCGGTCCCCGGTGTGCACGACGAACGTCCAGTACGCGCCCCGCTCGCCCTCCAGCAGCCGCCGGAACAGCGCCAGCGCGTCGGCCCGGCCGAACCCGGGGACGTCGCCCTCGTAGGTCCGCCGGATCACGAAGTTGGCGCCCTCCCCGCGGCCGATCTCCTCGCGCAGCACGCGCGCGACGATCTCGCCGTACTCCTCGTCACCGACGTCGAAGCCGCCCGACCGGACGGTCACGTCGTGCCGTGGGAGCCCGGCGAGCACGTCGTCCAGGGGCAGCGTGTGCGTCTCCTCGGGGATGAGCACCGCGAGCGGGGTGCCGTCGTCGCGGACGTCGAAGCCGCGCTCGCGGATCTGCCGGAACGGCACGAGGGCCAGGCCCTCGTCGGGGAGGTCGGCGAGGCGGTCCACCGTGGTGACCGGGCCGACGAGCAGCTCGACCGCCGCCTCGTCGTGGCCCGGGGTGCGGCGGCGCAGCAGGGCGAACGGACGGGGGTCGTCGAGCAGGTCGTCCAGCAGTCCGGGCAGATTCATGGTCCGTGCTCCTTCTCCGTGGATGCGGTGGGAGGCGGGAGAGGAACGGACCCCGGGAAACGCCGAAGGCCGCCCCTCGGGCGGCCTTCGCGAAGTCGTGCGTACGCGCAGTCAGTGGGCCGCCGGATGAGCGGTCCACCACCAGTTCCGGGTCGAATGCGCGAACATGCGACGCACCCTACCGCATGTCCGGGGAGCGTCCGCGGTGTCTCATTTGCTGGGCACCGGCCGGAGGCCCCCACGGCACCCCGTAGTGTGGGGAGCGTGACCGTGAACGCTAAGACCAGCGCGAGCGCTGGCAACACCTGGCGAAACCTGCCCGCGGCGCAGCAGCCCGAGTACCCCGACACCGAGGCTCTGCGCGCAGTGATCGCGGACCTCGAGTCGTATCCGCCGCTCGTCTTCGCGGGCGAGTGCGACCAGCTGCGCGCCCGGATGGCGGCCGTCGCCAAGGGAGAGGCGTTCCTCCTCCAGGGCGGCGACTGCGCCGAGGCGTTCGACGGGGTGTCCGCCGACCACATCCGCAACAAGCTCAAGACGCTGCTCCAGATGGGCGCCGTGCTGACGTACGCCGCGTCCGTCCCCGTGGTGAAGGTCGGCCGCATCGCCGGCCAGTACTCCAAGCCGCGCTCCAAGCCGAACGAGACCCGCGACGGCGTGACCCTGCCGGTCTACCGGGGCGACTCGGTCAACGGCTTCGACTTCACGCCCGAGTCCCGCATCCCGGACCCCGAGCGGCTCAAGCGCATGTACCACGCGTCGGCGTCCACGCTGAACCTGGTGCGCGCCTTCACCACCGGCGGCTACGCGGACCTGCGCCAGGTGCACGCCTGGAACCAGGACTTCGTGAGGTCCTCGCCGTCCGGTCAGCGCTACGAGCAGCTCGCGCGCGAGATCGACAACGCGCTGCACTTCATGCACGCCTGCGGGGTGGACCCGGAGGAGTTCAAGACGGTCGAGTTCTTCTCCTCGCACGAGGCGCTGCTGCTCGACTACGAGTCCGCGCTGACCCGCGTCGACTCGCGCACCGGTCAGCTCTACGACGTCTCCGCGCACATGGTGTGGATCGGTGAGCGCACCCGGCAGCTCGACCACGCGCACATCGAGTTCGCGTCGCGGATCCGCAACCCGATCGGCATCAAGCTCGGCCCGACCACCACGGCCGAGGAGGCGCTGCAGTACATCGAGCGCCTGGACCCCGAGCGCGAGCCCGGCCGGCTGACGTTCATCGTCCGGATGGGCGCCGACAAGGTCCGCGACAAGCTGCCCGAGCTGGTCGAGAAGGTCACCGCGTCCGGTGCCACCGTGGCCTGGGTGACCGACCCGATGCACGGCAACACCTTCGAGGCGGCCTCGGGCCACAAGACCCGCCGCTTCGACGACGTGCTGGACGAGGTCAAGGGCTTCTTCGAGGTCCACAAGGCGCTCGGCACCCACCCGGGCGGCATCCACGTCGAGCTGACCGGAGACGACGTCACCGAGTGCGTGGGCGGCGGCGACGAGATCTTCGTCGACGACCTGCACCAGCGCTACGAGACGGCCTGCGACCCGCGGCTCAACCGCAGCCAGTCGCTGGACCTGGCGTTCCTGGTCGCGGAGATGTACCGGGACCAGTGAGCACGTAGCACACGAGCACGTGCGTGGGGCGCGGATCACACCGGATCCGCGCCCTTCCGCACTGTTGCGGCCCTGGACGGCCGGGTAAGGTTAGGTTTGCCTCACCGAGACCTCGGGAGGGTGTGACCGACCAGTCCCGGCGGGAGGTGGACCGCGTGTTCGTGTGCAGTTGCTTCGGCATCACCGAACAGCAGGTCAAGCAGCACGCGGAGAGCGGCGCTTGCACCCCGCGCCAGATCGCCTCCGCCTGCAAGGCGGGCACTGACTGCGGCTCGTGCGTCCGGCGCATCCAGGCGCTCCTGGGCCGGGGCGCGCCCTCGCGCGGCGAACTCGTCACCCGGCCGGCGGCCACCGCGGACACGACGCGACTGGACGAGGCGGCCTAGTCCGAACTGTCCGGCTGCTCGATCAGCTGGGCGATGTACAGCGCCTCACCGAGCTTCTCCACCAGCTCGAGCTGGGTGTCGAGGTAGTCGATGTGGTGCTCCTCGTCGGCGAGGATCTCCTCGAAGATGTTCGCGGACGTGATGTCGCCCTTCTCGCGCATCACCCTGATGCCCCGCCGGAGGCGGTCGATCGCCTCCACCTCGACCTCCCGGTCCGCCTGGAACATCTCCGTGACGGTCTGGCCCACCCGCACGTGGAACAGCCGCTGGTAGTTGGGCAGCCCCTCCAGGAACAGGATCCGGTCGGTGAGCACCTCGGCGTGCTTCATCTCGTCGAACGACTCGCGCCGGGTGTACTTCGCGAGCTTCGTCCAGCCGAAGTTCTCCTGCATCTTCGCGTGCAGGAAGTACTGGTTGATCGCGGTGAGCTCGCCGGTGAGCTGCTCGTTGAGGAACTCGATGACCTCGGGATCGCCCTGCATCGCAGCGGCTCCTTCCACATGGGGGACGGGGGAGGTTGCCGCCGCATGATTGCACCGGCCCCGAAGATCGTCCAGTAAGTGCTGGCTTAGTAGGGCTCGTCCCAAATGGGAGGGCAGGCGACGCTTGATCTGCGATGCCCCTTTCGGGCCCTGGGTGGTCCTGTGCACCGGTGCCCGTCTGTCAGGATGGAGACATGGGTCATCCGGTGGAGCGCACGTCAGGAGAAGCAGCAGCGTCCGACCTTCCGCCGGGGCAGCGAGTGCAGCGTGGCTGGCCGGTCACGCACTACGGGCCGGTGCCGAAGTTCCGGCCCGAGCGCTGGGAGTTCCGGGTCTTCGGCGCCACCGCCGACGGCGGGAAGCGCGTCTGGACCCACGAAGAGTTCACGGCCCTGCCGTACGCCACCGTCCTCGCCGACCTGCACTGCGTGACGAAGTTCAGCATGCTCGGCGCCGAGTGGGGCGGGGTCCCCGCGCGCACCATCCTGGACCTCGCACCGCCGGCGCCCGAGGTCACCCATGTGATGGTGTGGGCCGAGTACGGCTTCAGCTCCAACCTCCGCCTGGCGGACTTCACCGCCGAGCGCACCCTCTTCGCCACGCACAAGGACGGCGAACTGCTCACCGCGGAACACGGCTTCCCGCTGCGCCTGGTGGTGCCCCACCTGTACGCCTGGAAGGGCCCGAAGTGGGTGCGGGGCGTGGAGTACATGACCGCCGACCGGCGCGGCTTCTGGGAGGAGCGCGGCTACCACAACATCGGCGACCCCTGGAAGGAACAGCGCTACTCCTACCAGGAGGAGCCCGGGGACGGCCCCGAGCTCTGACTCCCGCGCCGGTTCCCCCGGTCAGTGGTGGTACTGGTGCACCACCGCGTGGCCCTTGCCCCGCCCGATCATCCACTTGTTCACCGGTGTGGTGACCAGGAAGGCCAGCACCAGGGAGATCGCCAGCGACCCCCAGAACAGGGCGTCGGCCAGCCCGGCGTCCATCGCCCGCGGCCACAGGGCGATCACACCGTTGTCGATCAGCTCCATCACGGCGATCGAGAGGGTGTCCGCGGCCAGCGCCACCCGCACGGCGGCCCGCAGGCCGACGCCCGCCCGCAGCACGCCGCGCAGGGTCAGCGAGTAGCCGAAGAGGAAGGCCAGCGCGATCGCGAGGACGGTGGTGGCCAGGTTGCCCCACCCGAGCGCGGTCCCGACCACCATGCCGAGCACCTCGCCGATGGCGCACCCGGTGAGGCAGTGCAGCGTGGCCCGCACGGCCATGGGCCAGGAGGCGGGTGCGGAGTGGTGTACGTGCGCCTCGTGCTGCATGAGAGCCCCCAAGGTCCGGATACGGTTCCTGTGCTTCCTGCACCGACCGGAACCGTATACCCCCTAGGGGTATTCCCTAGCGTGCCTCGCCGATGGCCGTCTCGCGCAGCTTCTTCAGGCGTTCCACGTCCGCCGCGTGGCCCTCCTTGCCGCCGGGGGTCTCGATGACCAGGGGGACGCCCGCCGTCGCCGGGTGGGTCATCAGGGCGCGGAACGGGTCCTCGCCGATGTGACCGGCGCCGATGTTGGCGTGGCGGTCCTTGTGGGCGCCGACCACGTCCTGGGAGTCGTTGGCGTGGATCAGCTTCAGGCGGCCCTCGCCGACCGTGTCCACCAGCAGGTCGAGCGTCTGGTGCGCGCCCGAGGGGCCGGTCAGGTCGTGGCCGGCCGCGAAGACGTGGCAGGTGTCCAGGCAGACGCCCAGCCGGGGGTGTGCGTCCAGCGCCTCGAAGTACGGGCCGAGGTCCCAGGTGCGCGAGCACAGCGACGCGCCCTGCCCCGCCGTGGACTCCAGCAGCAGGAACGGGTCGTCGTCGTGGGTCAGCTCGTCCAGCAGCGGCAGCAGGTGCTCGCGGACCTGCTTCAGGGCCACCGACCGGTCCCGGCCGCCGGTCGCGCTGCCGGTGTGCACGACCACGCCCAGCGCGCCGATCTCCCGGCCCCGGCGCAGCGAGTGCCGCAGCGACTCGACCGACCGCTCGACCGTCGCCTCCGTGTGCGAGCCGAAGTTGATCAGGTACGGCGCGTGCACGTACGCCGGGATCGACTCCGCCGCGCAGGCCGCGCGGAACGCCTCGTCCTGGGCCGGGTTGCCGGTGGGTGTGGCCCAGCCGCGCGGGTTGGCGACGAAGACCTGGACGACCTCGGCGCCCAGGTCACGGGCGTAGGACAGGCCGACGGAGTGCAGGCCGCCGGCCACGGGCACGTGGCTGCCGACGGGGTTGCGGGGGACGCGCGACTGATCGGGACTCACCCGTTCAGGGTGTCACGTCCGTCCGGGGCGTCCGTCCCCGGCGGGAGGTGGCCTCCGTCACCGGATGGTGATCGTGATCGTCGATCCCTTGGGCGCCGTGTCCCCGCCGTCCACGGACTGGTCCTTCACCGTGTCCCCGAACAGCCCGAGCAGGCCCCGGTCCTCCTTGACCTCGAAGCCCGACTGCTCCAGCAGCGATCTGGCGTCGTCCACGCTCGCGCCCACCACGTCCGGCACCTCGACCATCTCCGGGCCCTTGGACAGCGTCAGCGTCACCGTGTCGCCGTCGGCGGCCCGGCTGTCGGCGCCCGGGCTCTGCGCGGCGACCTGTCCCTTGTCGAACTCGGAGGTGACCTGCCGGTCGGCGACCTCCACCTTCAGGCCGGCCTTCTCCAGCTCGGCCCGGGCGTCGTCCAGGTCCTCGCCCGTGACGTCCGGGACGTCGATCGCGCTGCCCTTGCTGACGACCAGCGCGACGGCCGAGCCCGCGCGGCGCTCGGTGCCCGCGTCCGGGGTGCTGCTGACGACGAAGCCCTTGGGGACGTCGTCGCTGAACGCGCGGGTGACCAGCCCCGGCTCCAGGCCGTCCGACTTCAGCGACTCCCGCGCCTTGTCCAGCCGCAGGCCCTTGAGGTCCGGCACCTCCACGGTCTCCGGGCCGTCGGAGACGGTGACCGTCACCGCGTCGTTGCCCCGGATCCGGGCGCCCGGCTCGGGGTCGGTGCTGATGACCCGGCCCCGCTCGACGGTGTCGCTGTAGGCGTGCTCGACCTTGGTCTCCAGCCCGGCCGCCCCGAGCCGCTTCTCGGCCTGGGCCTGGGTCTGCGTCAGCACCGCGGGGACCTTGGTGAACTGGCCCGAGTTGATGTACCAGAAGCCCGCGCCCACCCCGAACACCAGCAGCACCGCGGTGACCACGGCGAGCATCCGGGGCCGCACCCCGCGCCGGGCCGGCGGCAGCGGGGCCGGCGACGCCAGCCGGGACGTGCGGTGCAGCCCGGCGTCCGGGTCCGGCGCCGGCCCGCCGGGGAGGCGGGGCTCGTCCTCGTTCACCGGCAGCGGGCGGGGCACGGTCAGCGCGCGCGGGATGACGCTCGTGCGGTCCTCGGCGATGTCGTGCTCCGCGGAGCGGGCCTGCGGCGGCAGCGCGTCCAGTTGCTCCTCGGTGAGCGCGGCGCGCGCCTCGAGGGTCCGCGCCAGCAGCGCCACCGCGTCGTGCGGACGGACCTCCGGCGAGCGCGCGGTGGCCGTCGCGACCAGCTCGTCCAGCTCGTACGCCATCCCCGGCACCGAGGCCGACGGCGGCGGCACGTCCTCGTGGAGGTGCTTGTACAGCACGACCGCCGCGGAGTCGCCCTGGTGCGGCTTGTCGCCGGTGAGCGTCTCGTAGAGCATCACCCCGCACGCGTACACGTCGGCGCGGGCGTCGGTGATGCCCTGCTCGATCTGCTCCGGCGCGAGGTAGGAGACCGTGCCGAGGACGGCGCCGGTGGTGCTGGTCACCGTGTCCACGGACCGGACGAGGCCGAAGTCGGCGACCTTGACCCGCCCGTCGTCCCCTATCAGCACGTTCTCGGGCTTCATGTCCCGGTGCACGAAACCGGCCCGGTGCGCGGCACCGAGCGCGGCCAGCACCGGCTCCAGGATGTCCAGCGCGGCCCGCGGCTGCAGCGCCCCGCGCTCGCGCAGCACGTCGCGCAGGGTGCAGCCGGCGACGTACTCCATGGCGAGGTACACGTACGCCCCGTCGGCGCCCTGGTCGAAGACCTGCACCACGTTCGGGTGGGCGAGCCGGGCGACCGACTTCGCCTCCCGGATGAACCGCTCGACGAACGACACGTCGGCCGCCAGCGCCGGGTGCATCACCTTCAGCGCGAGGACGCGGTCCAGGCGGGTGTCCACGGCCCGGTAGACCGTGGCCATCCCGCCGACCGCGATCCGCGCCTCGACGCGGTATCGGCCGTCGAGCACCTGGCCGACGAGAGGGTCCTGGAGGGTCGTGTCCACGCAGGTGAGTGTACGAGCCGACACTGTCACCCCCGGCCGCAGCACAAGCCCGGGACCCGACTGAAGCCGAGCTGTGACGCGCGCTCGGGCGCGGCGCGTCCGTGGCCGGTCGCGCAGTTCCCCGCGCCCCGCGCCCCCTGGGGGCACGGACACCGGACCCGACTCGAAGGGGCCCGGCGCCCGGTCGCCTCAGAACGCCGGCCGCTCCGGGTCCAGCTCCGCCAGGCCCTGAGCGGGGGAGGAGGCCAGGGCGAAGTGGCGGCGGGGGATGCGGCCGGCCCGGTACGCGAGACGGCCCGCCTCCACCCCGGCCCGCATGGCGTGCGCCATCCGCTCGGGGTCGTGCGCCCGCGTCACCGCCGAGGCCAGCATCACCGCCGCGCACCCCAGCTCCATCGCGAAGGCCACGTCCGAGGCCGTGCCGGCCCCCGCGTCGAGGATCACCGGCACCCCCGCCCGCTCCACGATGAGCTGGAAGTTGTGCGGGTTGCGGATGCCGAGCCCCGAACCGATCGGCGAGCCCAGCGGCATGACCGCCGCGCAGCCCACGTCCTCCAGCTTCCGCGCGAGCACCGGGTCGTCGTTGGTGTACGGCAGCACCGTGAAGCCGTCGTCGACGAGGGTCTCCGCCGCGTCCAGCAGCTCGACGGGGTCGGGCAGCAGCGTCCGCTCGTCCGCCACGACCTCCAGTTTCACCAGGTCCGTGCCCAGCGCCTCGCGCGCCAGCCGCGCGGTCAGCACCGCCTCGCCGGCAGTGAAGCAGCCCGCCGTGTTCGGCAGCACCCGGATGCCCAGCTTCTCCAGCACGGACAGCACCGAGCCGTGCACGTCGGGGGTCACCCGGCGCATCGCGACGGTCGTCAGCTCGGTCCCGGACGCCACCAGCGCCCGCTCCAGCACCTCCGGGCTCGGGGCGCCCCCCGTTCCCATGATCAGCCGGGACGAGTAGGTCGTCCCTCCCAGGACGAACGGGTCGTCGGCCATGGTCAGCCTCCTTGGACGGCGGTCAGCACCTCGACCCGGTCCCCCTCGGACAGGGGCGTGGCCGGCCACTGCGCGCGCGGGACGACGGTTTCGTTGAGGGCCGCGGCCACCCCGGAGGGCGCCGCGGTCAGGGACCGTACGACGGCGTCGAGCGCCGTGCCGGGGGCCACCTCGCGCGGCTCCCCGTTCACCGAGACGTTCATGCGGGCTGCTCCGAGAGGGCGGCGCGGGCGGGGTGTGCGGCAGGCGCGGCCGAGAAGCGCCGCGGCGTGAACGGACGGGCCTCCTCGGGCAGTTCCCCGGTGGCCAGGGCGTGCGCCAGGGCGTCCCCGGTGACCGGGGTGAGCAGCACGCCGTTGCGGTAGTGCCCGGTGGCCAGCAGCAGCCCGTCCAGGTCGGACGGGCCGAGCAGCGGCGCGTTGTCGGGCGATCCGGGGCGCAGGCCGGCCCGGGTCTCGGTGAGCGGCAGTTCCGTGATCCCGGGCACCAGCTCGTGCGCGTCGCGCAGCAGCTCGTACACCCCGCCGGCCGTGACGGTGGTGTCCCAGCCCTGCTCCTCGCTGGTGGCGCCGACGACCAGCTCGCCGTTCTCGCGCGGCACCAGGTAGACGTGGCTGCCGCGCACCACCGCGCGCACCGTCCGGGTCAGGAACGGCGCGGCGCGCTCCGGCACGGTCAGCCGCAGCACCTGGCCCTTGACCGGGCGCACGGGCGGCAGCACGTCCCGCGGCACGCCCGCCAGCCGTCCGCTCAGGCTCCCGGCGGCCAGCACCACCTGCCCCGCGGCCAGCTCCGTCCCCGCGCGGGTCACCGCCCCGGCCGCCCGCTCCCGCACGACGGTCAGCCGCTCGGCCCACTCCCGGTGGAAGACGACCCCGGCCCGTTCGCAGGCGGTCACCAGCGCCGCGGCCAGCCGGCGCGGGTCGACCTGGTGGTCGCCGTCCACCCGCAGCCCGCCGCGCACGCCCGGTGCGAGCATCGGCTCCAGGCGCCGGCACTCGCGCCCGGACAGCCACTCCGACTCCAGGCCCGACTCCCGCTGCAGGGCGTGCAGTTCGCGCAGATGGGCGCGGTCGTCGGCGTCCAGCGCGACGGCGAGGGTGCCCGAGCGCCGGTAGCCCAGGTCGCGCCCGGTGAGGTCGGTGAGCTCGGCCGCGAAGCCGGGGTAGCGGCGGGCCGAGGCGAGGTTCAGCGCGAGCAGGGTCTGCTCGCCGTGGTGCAGTTCGGTGACGGCGGCCAGCATCCCGGCGGCCACCTGGGCGGCCCCGCCGCCCGGCTCGGGGTCCAGCACCGCGGTGGTGAACCCGCGCTGCGCGGCCCGCCACGCGGTGACCAGCCCGATGATCCCGCCCCCGATGACGAGGACGTCTGACGTACGCGACGACATGGGCGTCCAGCCCCTCCCTTCGCCGGCATGACCCGGATCAGGTTCGTACGGTCGGAGGCCGCCAGCCTCCCTCTCAGCCCGGTGCGTCCGGGCTCCCGCGAGTGCTCTACGGTGGCCACCCTAGCCCGTGCCGTCCGCCGCAGTAAGGGAGCCTCCGACCATGACCCGCTCGCTGGACGGGCTGATCCTCGCGCCCGTCGCCGACCAGGCCCCGGGGCAGGTGGGCACCCGCACCCGCTTCGCGTACCACGAGCGGGACGGCGTGGTCTGGGCCGAGTACACCGGCGGTGACGTCGTACGCGGCCACCTCGTGGGTACCCGTGAGGACGACCGGCTCGACTTCCGGTACGTCCAGCTCAGGACCGACGGCACCACCTCCTCGGGGCACTGCGTGTCCGCCGTGGTGGAGCTGCCCGACGGGCGCGTGCGGCTGGAGGAGAGCTGGTCGTGGGAGTCGCAGGCGGGCAGCGGGACCAGCGTTGTGGAACAGGTCACGGAACCCGACAGCTGACTGACGTTCCGTCAGGTGTCTAAGGTGATCAGGTGAGCGAGCAGAGGGGCCCGGACGACGGGCCGGTGGCGCGGCGCGTGGTCGTCGCCGGTGCGGGCATGGCCGGAGTGCAGACCGCGGTCGCGCTGCGCGAGCAGGGCTTCACCGGCACGGTGACCCTGATCGGCGCCGAACCCCACCAGCCCTACGACCGGCCCCCGTTGTCGAAGGCCGTGCTGCTCGGCACGGCCGAGGGCTCCGCCTTCGACGTCGACTTCGACGCCCTCGGCATCGAGCTGGTCCTCGGCCGCGAGGTCACCGGCCTGCGCCCCGCCGACCACGAGCTGGACACCGCGGCCGGACCGGTGCCGTACGACGTGCTCGTCCTGGCCACCGGCGCCGAGCCGGTGCGGCTGCCCGGCGCGGAGGGCGTGCCCGGCGTCCACCTGCTGCGCACCCTGGACGACGCCGAGCGGCTGCGCCCGGTGCTCGCCCGGC
Organism: Streptomyces galbus; assembly: GCF_005280195.1. GTDB lineage: Bacteria > Actinomycetota > Actinomycetes > Streptomycetales > Streptomycetaceae > Streptomyces > Streptomyces galbus. Next base: position 245,311 of record NZ_SZPR01000011.1, read on the forward strand.
AGCACGACATCGTGGTCGTCGGCGCCGGCTGGATCGGCGCCGAGTTCGCCACCGCCGCGCGCGAGGCGGGCTGCGCGGTCACCGTCGTGGAGGCCGCCGACCGCCCGCTGGCCGGCGCGCTGCCGCCCGAGGTCGCCGCCCCGATGGCCGCCTGGTACGCCGACGCCGGCGCCGACCTGCGCACCCACGCACGCGTGGCGCGCGTCGAGCCCGGTGCGGTGCTCCTCGACGACGGCACCCGGCTGCCCGCCGGCGCCGTCGTGGTCGGCATCGGCGCCCGCCCCGCCACCGCCTGGCTGGCCGGCTCGGGCGTCGAGCTGGGCGCGCACGGCGAGGTCGTGGCCGACGCCGGGCTGCGCACCTCGGTGCCCGACGTGTACGCGGTCGGCGACTGCGCGTCCTTCCCCTCCGCCCGCTACGGCGAGCGCCTGCTCGTCCACCACTGGGACAACGCCCTGCAGGGCCCGCGCACGGTCGCGGCGAACATCCTCGGCGAGGCCACCGGTGAGGCCCCGCAGGTGTACGACCCGGTGCCGTACTTCTGGTCGGAGCAGTTCGGCCGGTTCGTGCAGTACGCCGGCCACCACGACGCGGCCGACGCCACCCTGTGGCGCGGTGACCCGTCCGGCCCCGCCTGGACGGTGTGCTGGCTGCGCGGGGGCCGGCTGGTCGCCCTGCTGGCCGTCGGCCGTCCGCGGGACCTGGCCCAGGGCCGCCGCCTGATCGAGTCGGGCACCCCGATGAACCCGGCCCTGCTCACCGACCCGGCGCGCCCCCTGAAGAAGGCCACGGCCGCCTGACCGGGACCGTTGTACCCCCGTCCGCGAACCGGGCGCCCCCACCGGACGGCCACCGACACATCGCGGCCGGGCCCGTCGAGCGCCTACCCTGGGACCCGTGACCGAGATTGACGCGAACATCGATGCTCTCGTGCCCGACTGGCTCACCCTCCCCGACATCGCCGAGATGCTCGGCGTCGAGGTGACGCGTGTGCGGCAGCTCGTCAAGGAGGGCCAGCTCATCGCCGTACGCCGCGGCGAGAACAAGGCGCTGCACGTCCCCGCCGCCTTCATCGACGGGGACAAGGTGGTGAAGGGCCTGGTCGGCACCCTGACGCTGCTGCGGGACGACGGCTTCACGGTCGAAGAGATGATCGAGTGGCTGTTCACCCCCGACCCGAGCCTGCCCGGCACGCCCGCGCAGGCGCTGAGCGAGAATCGCGGCACGGAGGTGAAGCGCCGGGCCCAGGCGCTCGCCGTCTGATCCCACGCACCGCACACCGCCGGGCGCGCGGCGGCACCCGCCGCCGTGCGCCCGCCCACCGGGGGGACCCACGCATGTCCGACACCGCCCGCGCCCGCCTCGCCGACGCCCGCCTCTACCTGTGCACGGACGCCCGCAGGCGCCAGGGCGACCTGCCGGAGTTCCTCGACGCGGTCCTCGCGGCCGGCGTGGACATCGTGCAGTTGCGCGACAAGGGCATGGAGGCCGGCGAGGAGCTGGAGCACCTGCGGGTGTTCGCGGACGCCTGCGCCCGACACGGCCGGCTGCTCGCCGTGAACGACCGAGCGGACGTCGCCCACGCCGCCGCCTCCGACGTCCTGCACCTCGGCCAGGGCGACCTGCCCGTGCCCGCGGCCCGCGCGATCCTGGGGCCGGACGTGCTCATCGGCCGCTCCACGCACAGCGCCGCCGAGGCGGAGGCCGCCGCCGTCCAGGAGGGCGTGGACTACTTCTGCACCGGCCCGTGCTGGCCCACCCCCACCAAGCCGGGGCGCCCCGCGCCCGGTCTCGGCCTGGTCCGCCACACCGCCGCCCTCGGCACCGACCGCCCCTGGTTCGCCATCGGCGGCATCGACCTGGACACCCTCGACGAGGTGCTGGAGGCGGGGGCCCGGCGGGTCGTGGTCGTCCGGGCGATCGCCGAGGCGGACGACCCGGGCGCGGCGACGGCGGAGCTCGCGAAGCGGCTGCGGTCGGTGTGACGCCCTGACGTCGTGACGCCGGGTGCCGTCCAAGGGATGGACAGGGACCCGGCAAATCGGGCAAATTTCCGGCGTCCGGTTGGGTGACCGCCCACCCCTGGCTAACCTGCGGGTATGGCCCTCGGCACCGCATCCATCAGGTCGGACCACGCGCGCACCGTCCGCGACATGCTCGCGACCGGCAAGACGACGTTCTCCTTCGAGTTCTACGCCCCGAAGACCCCGAAGGGCGAGCGGAACCTGTGGAACGCGCTGCGCCGGGTCGAGGCCGTGGCCCCCGACTTCGTCTCCGTGACGTACGGCGCCGGCGGCTCCACCCGCGCCGGCACCGTCAAGGCCACCGAGGCCATCGCCTCGGACACCACGCTCACCCCGATCGCCCACCTCACCGCCGTCGACCACTCGGTGGCCGACCTGCGCAACATCATCGGGCAGTACGCGGACGCCGGGATCCGCAACATGCTCGCGCTGCGCGGTGACCCGCCGGGCGACCCCATGGGCGAGTGGGTGCCGCACCCCCAGGGCCTGACCTACGCCGCCGAACTCGTCGAGCTGATCAAGGCGTCCGGCGACTTCTGCGTGGGCGTCGCTGCCTTCCCCGCCATGCACCCGCGCTCCGCCGACCGGGACGCCGACGTGCGCCACTTCGTCGACAAGTGCCGCGCGGGCGCCGACTACGCGATCACCCAGATGTTCTTCCAGCCGGAGGACTACCTGCGGCTGCGCGACCGGGTCGCGGCCGCCGGCTGCGACACCCCGATCATCCCCGAGGTCATGCCGATCGCCAGCGTCAGGACGCTGGAGCGCATCGCGTCGCTGACCAACGCCGCCTTCCCCACTGCGCTGAAAGAGCGGATCCTCACAGCAAAAGACGATCCGTCCGCTGTACGCTCCATTGGCATCGAGTTCGCCACGGAGTTCTGCGCACGGCTGCTGGCCGAGGGAGTGCCCGGACTGCACTTCATCACGCTCAACAACTCCACGGCGACGCTGGAAATCCACGAGAACCTCGGTCTGCACCACCCACCGCAGGCCTAGACCGCTCGCACGGTCGTACGACACACTGCGTAACGGTCACCGGGAGAGGGGCGTACATGGGCTGGGCGGTCCTCTACATCGCATTCGGCATCGTCGCACTGTGGCTGCTCGGCGAAGTGCTGCTGCAGTACAAGGCGCGGCTGCGCTGGCGGCTGCTGGCCTTCGGCGGGTTCCTCGGTGTCGTCGTCGGCGTGCTGATCCCGTCCGTCGTCGTCATCGGCCTGGGAGCCGCCGCGTTCGCGGTCGGGCAGACCTACGTGACGCTGTCCTTCCGCCGCGGCTTCGAGGCCGGCTGGGCCGTCAAGCGCCCCGAGGCCGGAACCGTCCCCGCCAAGCGCCGCCGCGGCAGGGCGGAGCGCCAGGAGCCCGCCCTGGAGGTGTCCGACCTCCAGGCCCCGCCCCACGGCGCGGGCGACGACGACCCGTACGGCACCGGCGCCACGGCGTACGACACCGCGAAGAGCGCCTACGACGCCTACGACGACGACCACGACGACGTGTTCACCCCGGCCTCCGACCGGCCGGTGGCCGACGGTGCCACCGCCGTCTACGAGCCGCAGCCCCTCCCGGACGACACCGGCTCCTACGGCGTCTACGGCGACGGCCGCACCGGCGAGCAGCAGCCCCAGGACCAGTACGCCACCGCCGCCCAGGGCGCAGACGCCTCCTACGGCTACGACGCCTACCAGGGCTACGGCCAGCAGCCCTACGGCGGCGCCTACGACGCCACCGGCCAGCAGCAGTACGCCGCCTACTCCGACCCGTACATCGGCACCCAGGGCTACGGCGGCACGTACGACACCGGCTACGCGCAGGGCCAGTACGGCCAGCAGGGCTACGGCGACCCGTACGGCACCGGCGGCTACGGCGGCGAGACCCCGGCCGGCGGGGTGTGGGTGCCGCAGCAGCGCACCACCGACGACCCGCTGGGCGGCGGCGAACTGCCCCCGGAGCAGCCCTACGGCTACCAGGGCGACGGGCAGCAGGGCCAGGAGCAGGGGCAGGGGCACGGCCACGGCTTCGACGAGCAGTACCGCTTCTGACGCTCCGTCACCGCCCGGTGGCGTCCTGACGCGGCGTCACGGAGCTCACTGGGAACCCCGGAAGTCCGGTCCCTCCACGATCAGTCCGGCCACCAGCGCGCCCGACATGCCCGCGTGGGGCAGCCCGCCGCCCGGGTGCGCCCAGCCCCCGACCCGGTGAAGACCGGGCAGCCGCGTGGAGTTCGACGGGCGCAGGAACCGGCCCCCGCCGGCGGCCAGCGCGGGCGCGGGCACCTCCCCGTGCGCGGTGCCGGTCTCCTGCGCGGTGTGCAGGGGCGTGTGCGCCTCGTGCCACAGCAGCCGCTCCCGCAGCCCGGGCACCGCCGTGCCGGCGGCCTCCAGCACCAGCTCCGTCCAGCGCCGCACGGTGTGCTCGTCCGTCCAGTCCGCGCCCGCCGGCACCACCGCCGTGGCGGTCGCCGACTCGTGGGCGTCGTCCGGCCGCAGCGCGGGGTCGTCGGGGCGCAGCACGGTCACCGTCGGGGACGACGGTGCGTCACCCCCGGGGGAGGCGAGGAAGTCGGCCTCGGCGTCCGGGTCGGGCGCGTGGACGACCGTGCGGTGCGCGGCCCCCGCCTCGCGCCCGCCGCGCAGCGCCAGCAGCAGGGTGAACCGCCCGGGCACGGCCGCCTCCGGGTCGGTGCGTACGTCGCCCTCCGCGTCCAGCGGACGGTCCGTCAGGGCCCGCAGCCGCGCGGGAGGGACGCCCGCGACGACGTGGTCCGCCTCGGCCACCGTGCCGTCGCCGGAGCCCGGGCCGCCGGCCAGCTCCACCCCTGCGGCCCGGCCGTCCCGCGTCACGATCCGGGTCACCTCCGCGCCGAACACGAACTCGACCCGGCGCTCCAGGCACCGCTCGTACACCGCGCGCGCCAGCTCCCGCAGCCCGCCGCGCACGTACCAGGTGCCGAAGGCGTGCTCCAGGTACGGCAGCACGGCCGCGCTCGCCGGAGCCGTGCGCGGATCGAGGCCGTACGCGAGCGCGTGGCTCGCCAGCAGGGCCGCCAGGCGCTCGTCGCGCAGCTCCCAGGCGCCGATCTCGGCCAGCGTGCCCGCCCGCCGGGTGCGCAGCAGCCGCTTGTGCGGCACGGCCGGGTACGGCTCGCGCCCGGCCAGCACCTGCCAGTCGGGCCACAGCGGCTCCTCCAGCAGCGGCCGGCGCGTGCGGTCCCACGCCTCGCGGGCCCGCACCAGGAAGTCGCCCCAGCGCTGCCCGGCGCCCGCCCCCAGGGCCTCGTCCAGCGCGGCGACGACGCCCGCGCGTGAGGCGTTGGGCAGGGACACGCGGGTGCCGTCCGCGAAGACGTGCCGGGAGGACGGGTCGACCTGCACCAGCTCGACGACGTCCTCCAGCGGCCGCTTGCCCGTCTTGACGAACAGGTCGCGGTACACCGCGGGCAGGTGCAGCAGCCCGGGGCCGGTGTCGAAGGCGAACCCGTCCCGCTCGACGCGGCGCAGCGCACCGCCGTAGGTCTCCGTCCGCTCGTACACCGTCACCCGGTGGCCCGCGACGGCCAGCCGGGCGGCGGCCGCCAGGGCGCCCGTCCCGGCGCCGATCACCGCAATCCGTGCCATGCCCGCGACTCTATCCGCCGCCACCGACAACGCCGCCGCGGGCCTGACCAGCGCCGTCGCGGGGCGCGGTGCCCCGGCGGGGGAGCCTCACCAGGGCGGGGCCCCGGTCGGCGGCCCCACGAGGCGCCGCTCCTCGCGCCGCCGGGCCCGGCGGCGCAGGAACCGGCGGATGCGGGACACCAGGAAGCACAGCGCCACCAGGCCGAGCAGCAGCAGGGTGCCGGCGATCACGGCGGCCGCCACGGGGTGGAACACCGCGAACGCGACGAGCGCGCCCACCCCCAGGTCCTCCGCGATGCTCACGACGATGTTGCTGAACGGCTCCGGCGAGGTGTTCACCGCCATCCGCGTGCCCGCCTTGACGGCGTGGCTGGCCAGCGCGGTCGAGCCGCCGACCAGCCCGGCGGCCACGTCGGAGAGCGAGCCGCTGTGCCCGGCCAGCAGCGCGCCGACCCAGGCGCCGGCGGCCGGGCGGACCACCGTGTGTGCCACGTCCCACGCCGAGTCGACGTAGGGGACCTTGTCGGCGACCGCCTCGCACAGGAACAGCACGCCCGCGATGACGAGGACCTCGGGACGCTGCAGCGCCGCCGGGACGTCGTCGCTCAGGCCGGTCGCGCCGAGCACGCCGAGCAGCAGCACCACCGCGTAGGCGTTGACGCCGCTGGCCCAGCCACTGGTGAAGACCAAGGGGAGTACGGACACGCAGGCGATCGTAGCCAGCCGGACCGGCCGCGTCCCGGGGTCGGGCGGACAGCCGTGAGTATCCCTACCTAGTGACGGGTTGAGTATCCGCGCGGATGGGGGGCGGCCGGCCCGCACGGGAGAGTGGAGGCACGGGAAGGGGCACGGCTCCGGCACCGCCGGCACGGGGCGGCGGAACGGCGCCGGCCCTCGACCCGCCCTCGCCGCCGGCCCGCTCAGCCCTTGCCGCTCACCCGGCCCTGCAGCAGCCGGGACAGGGCCGCGTGCACGTCGTCCAGGGACCGCTCCGGCTGGAACGCCTGCCAGTCCAGGGCCGCCACCAGCACCATGCCGACCAGCGCGGCCGCCGTCAGCGGCACGTCGATCTCGTCGCTGAACTCGCCGAGCTCGATGCCCTCGCGCAGCACGCCCTCGACGACGGCGACCGCCTCCTGCCGGACCACCAGCAGCGTCGACTGCCAGGCCCGGTTGGTGCGCCACAGCTCCGCCACGTAGAGCTGGGTGAAGGCCGGGTAGCGGTCGATGAACACGAGTCCGGCGCGGATCATCGCGTCCAGGGCGTCGACCCGGGTGCCGCCCCCGCGCGCGGTGCGCTCCGCCGCCTCCCGCAGGGACGCCGTGAGCAGGCCCACGCCGTGCCGCAGCAGCTCCTCGAAGAGGACCGACTTGCTCGCGAAGTTGTAGTAGACGGTGCCCTTCGCGACGCCCGCCCGCTCGGCGATCTCGTCCACGGTGGTGGCGGAGAAGCCCTGTTCGGCGATGAGGGTGACCGCCGCCTCGTAGAGCTTCTGCCGGGTGGCCTCGCGGCGGCTGCGGCCGCCCGGGGTGGTGCTGCTGTCCATGGCCCCGATTGTCACAGGAACCCGACCGTGCGGACGCCGCTCCTTCACAGGCTCAGCTCCGGGTGCAGCCGGTCCAGGGTCCACACCTGGCGCCGGCGGGCCGACAGGGCGGTGAGCGCGAGGGCGCCCGCGGTGAAGGCGACGAGCACCCCGCACGCGTGCCACACCGGTGCCAGACCCCCGCCCGTGACGAGCCGGCGCAGGGCCTCCACGACGTAGCTCATCGGGAGGAACGGGTGCAGGGCGGAGAAGAAGCCGGGGCTGGTCTGCACCGGGTACGTGCCGCCCGCCGAGGTCAATTGGAGCATCAGCAGGGCGAGCACCAGGATCCGGCCGGCCGGGCCGAAGCGCGCGTTGAGCCACTGCACCAGCGCCGCGAAGCAGGTCGCGACCAGGAAGAGGAAGCCCACCGTGCCGGCCGCCCGGACCATCCGCAGGCCGATCGCCCAGTGCAGCACGGCCATCAGGGCCGTCGTCTGGAGCACGCCGACCGCGACCACCGGCAGCCAGCCCGCCAGCGCGATCCGCCACGCCGGGGCGCCCGCGGCGAGCGCGCGCCGGTTGAGCGGCGGGATCAGCATGTAGGCCACCATGGCGCCCACCCACAGCGACAGCGGGATGAAGTACGGGGCGAAGCCGGTGCCGTAGTTGGGCGCCCGGTGCAGGTCCTGCGAGGCGAGCCGCACCGGGTCGGCCATCACGGAGGTGCGGGCGTCGCGTTCTCGCTCGTCGTAGTCGGGGATCTTCGCGGCGCCGTCGTGCAGGCCCCCGGCCAGCCGGGAGGAGCCGTCGGCCAGCTTGTACATGCCGCCGCTCAGGTCGTCCGCGCCGGTCTCCAGCCTGCCGACGCCCTGGTCCAGCGCTGTCGCGCCCTTGTCGGCGGTGCCGAGCCCGGTGTGCAGCTTCTTCGCGCCCTCGGCGACCTTGCCGGCGCCGTCGTTCAGCGCGTTGACCTTCTTGACGGCGTCGTCGAGGTCCTCGGTGAGGTGCGGGGCGCGGTCGGCGAGCGCCCGGGCCTGCCGCTGCAGGACCGTCAGGTCGGTCTTCATGGCCGCCAGGTCGCCGTCCTGGTCGGCGACCAGCGTGTTCAGGTCGTCGGCGACCGTCGCCACGTCGGCCGCCGCGTCCTTGGCCTTGCCGAGGTCCGCGCAGGCCGGGTCGGGCGGCGCCGGCTTCTCGCAGCGCGCGGTGTAGGTCCCGGACAGCAGGCCGGAGGCGGTGTGCGCGGCCTCGGCGGCGGCCGGGGCCCGCTTCACCAGCGTGTCGAGGTGGTCGCGGACGGTCTGCGCGCCGTCGGCGACCAGTCGGGCGGTGTCGCCGATCGCCTCCTCGTGGTCCGCGAGGAACGGCCGCACGGCCGCCGAGACCCCGTTGACCTTGTCGGCGAGCTGCTGCGTGCCGTCCGCGACCCGCCGCGAGCCGGTCTCCAGGTCGCCCGCCGCGGTGTCCAGCGTGCTCACCCCCTTGGCCAGCTTGTCGCTGCCGTCCTTGGCCGTGGTCAGCCCGTCGGCGAGGGCCTGTGACCCCTTCTCGGCCTTGCCGATGCCGCCCTTGAGGTCGTCGGCGCCGTCCGCGGCCTTCTCGGTGGCGCCGTGCAGGTCGGAGAACGAGATGAAGATCCGGTCCAGGAAGGACCGGGCGGCCTTCGTGGACGCGGCGGAGCGCACCTCGTGGAACACCGTGCGGGAGATCTGCCCGACGATGTAGTTGTTGGCGTCGTCGGTGCGCACCTGGAGGGCGCCGGTCTCGGGCGTGTCGCCCGCGCTGGAGGCGATCCGCCGACTGAAGTCGGCGGGCACGGTCAGCGACAGGTAGTACCGGCCGTCCGCCACGCCCGCGCGTGCCTCACGGGCACTCACCTCGTGCCAGTCGAAGGTGCGGCTCTCGCGCAGCCCTTCGGTGAGGTCGGCGCCGGCGTCCAGCCGCTCGCCGCCGACGCGCGCGCCCCGGTCCTCGTTCACCAGCGCCACGGGGATGCGGTCGAGCCGCCCGTAGGGGTCCCAGAACGACCACAGGTACAGCGCGCCGTACAGCAGGGGCAGCAGCAGGAGCGCCACCAGCGCGGCCCGCGGGAGCCGGCCCCGGCCGAAGCGCCGCAGCTCAAGAGCGGCCAGTCTCGACAAGCGCATCGCCGGCCTCCTCGTCCTCGTCCTCGTCCTGGTTCTCGTCCGCGTCGTCGGTGGACGCCACCACGGCGTCCTGCGGTGCCTCGGCGCACACGGCGACCACCGTCGTGCCGTCCTCGGTGAGGGAGCGCAGCAGCTCCCACACCTCGGCCCGCTCGTCCGGCGAGAGCTTCAGGTCGACGTCGTCCACGCCGAGCAGCCGCGGCCGTCCGACCAGCGCGAGCGCCACCGACAGCCGCAGCGCCTCCACCCGCTCCAGGTCCCGTACGGCGGTGCGCGGGCCCTTGGGCAGCGCCCGGGGGTCCAGCCCGGCGGCGTCCAGGGCGCGGTCGATCCGCTGCCGCGCCGCACGCGCGCGGTCCCGGCGCGGCCGCAGCAGCCCCCGTACGGAGTCCCCGAACCGCCGCTGGAGCAGGGCGCGCTCGCGCAGGTGCTCGGCGACGGTGAGCGCGGGGTCGAGGTCGGTCACGCCGGGCACGTGGGCCAGTGCGCTCACCCGCCGCACGGCGGCCATCCGGCGGGGCAGCGCCAGCCCGCCGACCAGGGCCGTGCCCTCGGTGGGCCGCATCCGTCCGGTCAGCGTGAGCAGCAGGCTCGTGCGGCCGGACCCGGAGGCGCCGGCCACGGCGACGAGCGCACCGGGCTCCGCCGCGACGCGCACCCCCCGGTACGCCCAGCCGCGCGGGCCCCTCAGCCCGAGACCGCGGACGTCGAGGGAAAGCCCGCCCGCCCCCGACGCCGTGGCCGCCCCCGATGCCGTGGCCGCGCCGCTGTCCCGTTCCGGACCGGCGCTGTCGTGTGCCCCCATGCGCACCCCTCCGGCCGCGCGGCCCCCGGGCGGCACCTTTTGAACTGACTGGTCAGTTCAGAAACTAGCCCGAACGGCCCTTCGAGGCAAAAGCCCAGCTCAGAACGGATTGTCAGTGCCATACCTCACGATGGGGGCATACGGCCACAGTGCCGACCCAGACGACAGGAGGTTCGTCATGGCCAGCTACCACGCTGCCGCCGCCCGCCGGCGCCGCGCCCCCGGCCCTGCCCCCTCACTGACCGGCCCGGCGAGCGACGTGCACCCCGTGCTGCGCCGGGCCACCGCCCCGCCCGCCGCGCTCGACCTGCTGGCCCAGGCCCGCGCCGGACTGGACGAGGCGGCCGTCCTCGAAACACCCAACGAGCGGTACGCGACGGCCCACCTCGCCGCCCTGCGCACCGCCGCCGCCGTCCTCGCCGCGCGGGGCCGCCCGGAGACCTCGGCGCGACGCCGGGCCCGCATCCGGAGCGCCTGGGAAGTGCTCCCCGAGATCGCGCCCGAACTCGCCGAGTGGAGCGCGCTGTTCGCCTCCGGGGCCGCCCGCCGCGCCCGCGCCGAGGCGGGCATCCCCGGCGCGGCCGGACGCCGGGACGCCGACGACCTCATACGCGACGTGGCGATGTTCATCCGCCTCGTCGAGCGCATGCTCGTCACGCAGCCGGTCCTGCCCCAGCCCCGGCAGGACCGGGACGAGCGGAGTGACCGCGGGGAGCGAGCGGACCGCGACGACCAGGAGGGCCCGGGAGGGGGCCGCCGACTGCCGGACGCGGGCTGAGGTGACCGCGCCCGCCCGGGACCCGGCGGTGCCGCCGCACGCGGGTGACTTTGCCGGGCGCCCGAGGCAATAGGGTGGAGAGCGCATAAAGCCTTCCCTCCGCAGGCCGGAGCGGGGAGGCAGCCCGTTCGCTCCGCCGCGCAAGAGGCGGTGCCGCGCCGAGGAGTCAACTGCCGTGTCGGATCCGATGCGCCCGCCCGTCTCCCCCCATCCGCACGGGACGTCGCTGCGCCCCGACCCCTCCCGCCCCCGCGCCTCCCTGCGCACCGCCGTGGTCTGGGAGGTCCTCCAGGACGCCCTGGACCGCCGGGTGAAGGCCACCGGCCGCACCTGCCTGGACGTCCTCGACACCGGCGGCGGCAGCGGCAACTTCGCAGTGCCCGTCGCCCGCCTGGGCCACCGCGTCACCGTCGTCGACCCCAGCCCCAACGCGCTGTTCGCCCTGGAGCGCCGGGCCGCCGAGGCCGGCCTCGCCGACCGGGTGCACGGCGTGCAGGGCGACGCCCACGGCCTGTTCGACGTGGTCGAGCGCGGCGGCTACGACGTCGTGCTGTGTCACGGCGTCCTGGAGTACGTCGACGACCCCGTCGAGGGCGTGCGCAACGTCGTCGCCGCCCTGCGCTCCGAGGGGGTGCTGAGCCTGCTGGCGGCGGGCCTCGGCGGCGCGGTCCTCGCCCGGGCGCTGGCCGGTCACTTCAAGGAGGCCCGGCAGGCCCTGACCGACCCGGACGGCCGCTGGGGCGAGGGCGACCCCGTGCCGCGGCGCTTCACCGCCGAGCAGCTCACGGGCCTGGTCGAGCGCGCGGGCCTGCGGGTCGCGGCCGTGCACGGGGTGCGGGTCTTCGCCGACCTGGTCCCCGGCGTGCTCGTCGACACCGAACCGGGCGCGCTGGACGCCCTGCTCAAACTGGAGGAGGCCGCCGCCGAGCTGCCCGCCTTCCACTCGGTGGCCACCCAGCTCCATGTGCTCGGTGAGACCCGCGGGACGGCAGAGGCGTAAGTGCCCGATGGGACGCCAGCGCGTGGAGTCGCCGTTCGTCGCCTCCCGTGTAGAAGCCGCTCATCAGCGGCTCGAGGCTGGATGGAGTACGCCACAGGCCCCCCGTTCGGGCGCTCTGCGCCGTATGATCGAGGGAGACCGCCCCGGCATGACGGGCCGGCCGTTGGGGAATGGAAGCCTCAGCGGGCCGTGACCGCCCATGGCGGGTCCCGGTTGGCCAATTGGCGTAGAGGGGCGGGTTTCACGGGGGCGATTCCCTGCCTATCCTGAAGGGACCCCCCGGGTCGCCCCGGCGACTGCACGATGAGGAGGACTCCGTGCCGCTCTCGGAGCACGAGCAGCGCATGCTCGAGCAAATGGAGCGAGCGCTGTACGCCGAAGATCCCAAGTTCGCGTCGGCGCTCGAGGGAAGCGGGCTGCGTACGTACACCCGGCGGCGGGTCTACCAGGCGGTCGCGGGCTTCCTCGTAGGAATCGCGCTCCTCATGGCCGGTATGGTCGCCCAGCAGGTCTGGCTCAGCGTGGTGGGCTTCCTCGTCATGCTGGGGTGTGCGGTGCTCGCCGTGACCGGCTGGCGCAAGGCCCCCAAGCCGGGCGAGCAGCCGGTACCCGGTGCCGCGCCCGGCCGCGGCCAGGCGCGCCCCAAGCGCTCGGTGATGAACCGCATCGAGGAGCGCTGGCAGCGCCGGCGCGACGAGCAGGGCCACTGACCCGACCGTCCTCCTCCGGGGCGGCCGACAGTCCAGCAGTTCTTCGTCAGGGGGTGACCACCCAGGTGGTCACCCCCTGACGCATGCCCGCCTCCGTCCGCCGCGGCGACGCGACCCCGCACAGCGCTCGGCGCCCGGCCCGCCGGGTTCCCCCAGCGGTCCGGGCGCCGAATCCCTAGGTCGTGTCCGCAAAGTCCCGTCGTCCGCCCGGAGGGCGGGCTCTGCGGCGTCCGGTGCGTGCTCTCGGCGTGCCGGGCGGACGCCCGCGTACTGGCCGTACGCGGGTGTTCGACCGGTGCGGCGGTGGGGGCACCTCCCGCGTGAGCGAAGCCGAGCGTGGGGGAGCGTGCCGGGCGCCGCGGGGCAGGCGCGACTTTGCGGACACGACCTAGGGGCGTCAGCCGTTCTGCTGCTGGCCGCGCGGTGGGCGCACGCGCTGCGTCAGGGCCGTCCAGCGGGCCGCCCAGTCCGCCGTGCGGGCCGTCCAGCGGTCGGAGAGCTCCCAGACCGCCCGCACCGCCGACCTCGGGGCCACCACCGCCCGCAGCCGGGTCCACCGGCCGACCCCGGCCCGCAGGGCCGCCCGCGCGAGGCGGACGTCCTGGGCCAGCCCCGTCCCGGCCCGCGGCCGGGGCGCGAACAGCACCTGCTCCACGGCGCCCGCCACCCGGTGCACCGACCCGGCCGCCGCCGGGTCCAGCCGGCCGAGCCGCACGATCCGCTCGGCCGCCCGGCGCGGAGTGAGCGCGTCGTCCGGGACGATGCCGTAGTCCCAGGCCGTGTCGACCAACTCGCGCCACACCGCCAGCACGTGCGCCACGGCCGCCTCGGTGACCGCCCGCGACGCCCCGTCCGCCGGGGCACCCGGCCCGAGCGGGTCGTCGGCGTCGAACCGCACCGCACCCGCGGGCCCCTCGGACGCCCTCCCCGGGGCACCGGCCGCGGCCGCCGTGTGCTGGGCGGACGCCAGCCGCACCGAGCGCCGCCGGATCCGCCACAGCATCGGCAGCAGCGGCACCCCGAGCGCCAGGAGCCCGAGCACGCTCCACACCGCGATCCGGTACCACGGGATGCCGCTGCCCCCCTGCTGCCCGGTGTCCAGCGGCAGCGCGCCCGCGCAGCCCTCCAGCTTCTTGTCGTCGGCCGAGCAACTGGTGCTCGCCGAGGGCGCCGTCGACGGAGCCGCCTCCGCCGAGCGCGACGACTGCGGCAGGTCCGGGACCGCGTCACCGGAGGTGTCCGGGAGCGTGTACGTGGGCGTCGTCCCGCGCGTCGGCGTCGGCTCGAAGCGGGTCCAGCCGATCCCCTCGAAGTACAGCTCGGGCCACGCGTGGGCGTCCTTCGTGCTGACCGCCACCGTGCCGTCCGCCTGCGGGGAGCCCGGCGCGAAGCCGACCGCGACCCGCGCCGGTATGCCCAGCGTCCGGGCCATCGCCGCCATCGCGAACGAGAAGTGGACGCAGAAGCCCTGCTTGTCGCGCAGGAAGCGGGCGATCGCGTCGGGACCGCTGCCGACCTCCACCTCCGTGTCGTACTGGAAGCCGCCGGTCACCGCGAAGTAGTCCTGGAGGGCGACCGCCTTCTCGTAGTCGTCGGACGCGCCCTGGGTGATCTCGCGGGCCGTGCGGTACACCACCGCCGGCACCGAGTCGGGGACCTTGGTGTACTCCTCGCGCAGCGACCGGGGGGCCTTCGGCGCGGCCGCGAGCTGCTGCGCCGTCGGCTGCACGTCGAGGCTCTTCACCTCGTAGGTCTTGCCGCGGGTGTTTTCGCCGTGGTCGCCGACCAGCGTCATGCCCACCGGTTCGTACCGCCACCTGCCGCCGACGCGCACGTCGCTCGGCGGGTAGGGCATGGGCAGCCAGTCCTGGCCGTACCAGTCGGCGGCCCGGATGCGGGTGGTGATCTCGGTGCGCTTGACGTCCGGGCCGAGGCCCGCGGGCGTGGGCAGCCGGTCCGGGACCTCGACGATGTGCCGCTTGGCCGGCATCCACGTGGTGCCGTCGAAGTCGTCCAGCGACACGATCCGCAGGTACATGTCGGAGAGGTTGTCGGTGCTGGTGCGCAGGGTCAGCGCCGTGCGGTCCTGGTCGATGTTGAGGCTGTCGCGCAGCGACACCAGCGGGTTCACCGCGGAGATCGTGCCCCCGCCGCCCGTGCCCGCGCCTACGCCCGTCCCGGTGCCGTCCAGCAGGCCGCCCTGGACCGCGGGCAGCGGCAGCAGCGGCACCGCCAGGGCCACGCCCAGCGCGACCGCGCCGATGCGCCGCCCGGTGCGCACCGGCGCCACCGGGCCGGTCGGCCCGCCGGGGGTGCGCGGGGCGCCGCCGAAGACGCGCCCCCACTGTGCGAGCCGCTCACGGCCCTCGGCGAGCAGCAGCATCAGGTAGCCGGCCGCGGCGACCACGAACCACAGCCAGTCCGCCGCCCCGTCGGACAGGCCCGCGGCCACCGAGTACAGCGCGAGCAGCGGCAGTCCGGCCGGCGCGGCGTTGCGGTAGGTCACCGCGAGGGTGTCCACCACCAGGCCGATCAGCAGCACCCCGCCGACCAGCATTAGCCGGATGCCGGCGGTCAGCGGGGCCGGGATGGCGTACTGCTGGACGTCGGTCGCGCCCGACTGGAGCAGGTCGCCGATGTGCCGCAGCGCCTGCGGGCCGGGGACCAGCCCGCCCAGCGCGTACTGCCGGGCGAACACCAGGGTCAGCAGCACCACGGTGACCAGCGCCTGCGCGGCCACGGTCAGCGGGCGGGCCAGCGGCACCCGGCGGGTCGCCGCGCCCACCCCGGACTGCACGGCCAGCAGGAAGGCCGCCTGCAGCAGCCAGGTCGCCGGGTCGACCAGGGGCAGCAGGGCGGTGGCCGTCATCAGGGTGGCCGCCGCGGCGCACGCCGTCACCCGGGCCCGTCCGCTGATCATGCCGTCCCCCCTCCGTCCGTGCCCGTCGGGCCGCCCGCCGCCGCGACGACGCCGGTGCGCTCCCGGTCCGCCTGCCGCCACAGCGCCTCCAGGGAGGTGCCCCGGGGTACGCCCAGCGCGGTCCAGCCGGCCTCCCGCAGCATCCTCAGCCGCTCCGTCTGCCTCTTCATCGGATCGGGTGCACCGTTCGGTTCACGCACCCACGTCTCGCTGTCGAGCAGGAAGGCGACGGCGCCGCCGCTGCGCTGGCGCATCCGGGCCGCCACCGCGGCCTGCTCCTCGTCGAGGTCGCCGAAGAAGGCCACCAGCAGCCCCTCGTTGCCCCCGCGCAGCACGTCGTAGGCCCGGGACAGGCCGGTGCCGTCGGAGTGGTCGATCACCGCGAGGGTGTCCATCATCAGGCCGGCCGCGTCGGCGGACTCCTGGTTGGCCCCGGCGAAGCCGTCGGCGCCCTCGCCGGGCACCGAGCTGCCGGTGTCGGTCAGCAGCCGCACCGAGAAGCCCCGCTCCAGCATGTGCACCAGCACCGACGCGGCACCCCCGACGGCCCACTCGAACGCGGAGTCGGGGCCGGCGCCGCGGTAGGCCGGGGCCCGGGTGTCGAGCAGCACCGTGCAGCGGGAGCGCTGGGGCTGCTCCTCGCGGCGCACCATCAGCTCGCCGTAGCGGGCGGTGGAGCGCCAGTGCACGCGCCGCAGGTCGTCGCCGTAGCGGTAGCCGCGGGGGATGACGTCGTCCTCGCCGGCCAGGGCGAGCGAGCGCTGGCGGCCGTCGCCGTAGCCCTTGGCCTCGCCGGCCAGCCGGACCGGGGGGAGCGCCTCGACACGGGGGATGACGGTCAGGGTGTCGGAGCTGGAGAAGGAGCGGGTCAGCTCGCACATGCCGAACGGGTCGGTCAGGCGAAGCTGCAGCGGGCCCAGGGGGTAGCGGCCGCGCAGGTCGGAGCGGACCCGGTAGGACACCTCGCGGCGGCCGCCCGCCTCGACCCGGTCCAGGACGAAGCGGGGGCGCGGGCCGAGGACGTAGGGCACCCGGTCCTGGAGCATCAGCAGGCCGGTGGGCAGCCGCGAGACGTTGTCCATGCGCAGGTGGACGCGGGCCTCGCTGCCCGCGGGCACGCGCGCGGGGGACAGGCGGCGGCTGCCGGCCACCCGGTAGCGGGTGCGGAAGAGGACGGCCGCGCAGACCAGCGGCAGCGCGGCCAGCAGCATCCCGACCCGCAGCAGGTCGGGCTGGCCGAGGACGTAGGCGCAGGCGGCCGCCGCCAGGCCGGCCGCGAGGAAGGAGCGGCCGCGGGTGGTCAGGCCGGCCAGGGCCGTGCGCACACCGCCGGACCGGTCGCTCCGGCCGGTGTCCGCGGGGGCCGCGCCGAGGGTCATCCGAGCCTCCGGGGCGGCTGCTGGCCGTACCCCTGGGGGCCGCCCAGGCCGTAGCCCTGCTGGTGCTGGGGGGCCGCGGGGACCGGCGTGCGCTGGAGGATCTCCTCGACGACCTGCTCGGCGGAGCGGCGGTTGAGCTGCGCCTGGGCGGTGGGCAGTAGACGGTGGGCCAGCACCGGCACGGCGAGCTGCTGGAGGTCGTCCGGGAGGGCGTAGTCCCGGCCGCCGAGGGCCGCGGAGGCCTTGGCCGCGCGCAGCAGGTGCAGCGTCGCGCGGGGCGAGGCGCCGAGTCTGAGGTCGGGGTGGGTGCGGGTGGCGGCGACCAGGTCGACCGCGTAGCGCCGCACGGACTCGGCGACGTGGACCCCGCGCACCGCGTCGACGAGCTTGACGATCTCGTGCGCGTGGGCCACCGGCTGGAGGTCGTCCAGCGGGCTCACCCCGCCGTGCACGTCCAGCATCTGCAGCTCGGCGTCGGGGCTGGGGTAGCCGATGGACAGCCGGGCCATGAAGCGGTCGCGCTGGGCCTCGGGCAGCGGGTAGGTGCCCTCCATCTCGACCGGGTTCTGCGTGGCCACCACCATGAACGGGCTCGGCAGCTCGTAGGACTGCCCGTCGATGGTGACCTGGCGCTCCTCCATGGACTCCAGGAGCGCCGACTGGGTCTTCGGCGAGGCGCGGTTGATCTCGTCACCGATGACGATCTGGGCGAAGATCGCGCCCGGCTTGAACTCGAAGTCGCGGCGCTGCTGGTCCCAGATGGACACCCCGGTGATGTCCGAGGGCAGCAGGTCGGGCGTGAACTGGATGCGCCGCACCGAGCAGTCGATCGACCGGGCCAGCGCCTTGGCCAGCATCGTCTTGCCGACGCCGGGGACGTCCTCGATCAGCAGGTGCCCCTCGGCGAGCAGCACGGTCAGCGAAAGCCGTACGACCTCGGGCTTGCCCTCGATCACTCCCTCCACCGAACTGCGGATGCGCTCCACAGTGGCGGTCAGATCCGTGAGGCTCGCTCGCTCGTCATAGGTCGTCACCGGCCCTCCTCGGCCCGTTCTTCCTCCGGGCCGGCCCTCCGCGCTGCGGCCGGCCCACCCCGAACACGGACGGCACGCGGGAAAAGTTCCGCATGACGCTCCACCCGCATTCTTGCTGCCGTTACCGATTCGTGTCACTCGACTGTGGACAACTGCCCGCGTTATGTCAGGCTCCGCGGCTTTTGGACTCGCCCGTGACAGCGAACCGACCGTGTGCGCGGGG
>NZ_SZPR01000011.1:263529-440002 GCF_005280195.1 Streptomyces galbus
GCGCGGGGGACGTCGCGTGCACGCGCCGCGAGGTCCACCGCCCGTCCCGGACCGCGGGGCCTGTGAACCCGGCGAGTCCTGTGAGGTACCCCACAGGAGTGGTGCCGGGCCGCCCGGAGGAGTGGATTTCCCCGCCGCCGCGCATCCCGCGTCCGGCGGCCGCCACGCGCGGGCCGGTTGATTGACCGCGAGACAGGGTGGACTAAAGTTGAGCGAAGCGGGAGGCACGGTCCTCCCTGCTGGACTGACTTCCCCCGTGAGGCCCCGGCGTGACCGGGCGTCTCCCCGCGTGCGCGGCGCGTACGTACGGCTCGGCCTCCTCCCGCTCCCGGTCGGCTGACGCCTCCCGGCGCCGGCGGGCCTTCCCTTCACGGAGCGGGCGGGGACCCGGCGGTGCGGACCGCCCGCCGGATCTGAGAGGGCCCCTTGAGCAGCAGTCGACACGTCCCGGTGATGCTCCAGCGATGCCTGGACCTGCTCGCCCCCGCCCTGCAGGAGCCCGGCGCGGTGGTCGTGGACTGCACCCTCGGCCTCGGCGGGCACAGCGAGGCGCTGCTCGCCCGGTTCCCCGAGGCCCGCCTGGTCGCCCTCGACCGCGACAAGGAGGCCCTGCGCCTGTCCGGGGAGCGACTCGCCCCCTACGGCGAGCGGGCCACCCTCGTCCACGCCGTCTACGACGAGTTGCCCGAGGTGCTGGCGCGGCTCGGCATCGCGCGCGTGCAGGGCGTGCTGTTCGACCTCGGGGTCTCCTCCATGCAACTCGACGAGGCCGACCGCGGCTTCGCCTACGCCCAGGACGCCCCGCTCGACATGCGCATGGACCAGACGACCGGCATGAGCGCCGCCGAGGTCCTCAACACCTACCCGCCCGGCGAACTGGTGCGCATCCTGCGCGCGTACGGCGAGGAGAAGCAGGCCAAGCGGATCGTCGCGGCCGTCGTGCGCGAGCGCGAGAAGGAGCCCTTCACCACCAGCGCGCGGCTCGTCGAGCTGATCCGGGACGCCCTGCCGCAGGCCGCCAAGCGCACCGGCGGCAACCCCGCCAAGCGCACCTTCCAGGCGCTGCGCATCGAGGTCAACGGCGAACTCTCCGTCCTGGAGCGGGCGATCCCCGCCGCCGTGCGGTCCCTCGCGGTGGGCGGGCGGATCGCCGTCCTGTCGTACCACTCGCTGGAGGACCGGCTGGTCAAGCAGGTCTTCGCGGCCGGCGCCGCGTCCACCGCCCCGCCCGGACTGCCCGTCGTCCCCGAGCGCTACCAGCCCCGGCTCAAGCTGCTCACGCGCGGTGCCGAACTTCCCACCGAGGAAGAGATCGCCGAGAACCGGCGGGCCGCCCCCGCACGGCTGCGCGGGGCCGAGCGCATCAGGGAGGACGTCGAGTGAGGGATCCGCACCGTGCCAGTGAGTAGGAAACCGCGCCTGAAGGGCCGGGCCGCGCGGCTCGCCCGGCTGCTGCCGGGCCGGCCGCGCCAGGCCGCCCGCACACCCTTCGTCCTGCTCGTCGTCCTCCTCCTCGGCGGTGGACTGATCGGCCTGCTCGTCCTCAACTCCGCGCTCAGCGAAGGCGCGTTCCAGATGGACGACCTCCAGCGGGACACCAAGAACCTCACCGACGAGGAGCAGGCGCTCCAGCGCGACATCGACTCCTACTCCGCGCCGGACGCCCTCCAGCACCGCGCCCGCGAACTCGGCATGGTGCCCGGCGGCGACCCCGCGTTCCTGGACCCCGACGGCACCGTGAAGGGCGTTCCCTCGCCCGCCGCGCAGGCCGACGGCGACTCCGGGTACGTACAGCCCCCGGAGGCCATCACGCTCGGCCAGACCCTCGCAGCGACCTCACCGAGCCCGGAGCCGGTCACGACCGACGACCCGGGCCGGGCGGCCGACGACGGCCAGAGCACCGGTCCGGGGCAGACCGGCACCGGTCAAGCCACCACCGGCCAGACCGGCACGGGGCAGACCGGCACCGGTCAGAACCCCGCCGGCCGGACCGCCGACTCCGGTCAGGCCGGCTCCGGCGGTCCCGCGCAGGCCCCCGTGCCCGGCGCGGACACCCTGTCCCGCACGTCCCCGACTCCGACCCCCGGCAGGTGACGGAAGTGGTCGACCCCTCCCGCAGGCAGCCGCCGCGCCGACGCGTGCCCGGCCCCGCCCGCCCCGCCTCCGCGCAGCGCCGCCCGGGCCCCGGCGCCCGGCCCGCCCGCCGCCCCGCGCCGGGCCGCCCGGCCGCCCCGCGCGTCATCAAGCTCGGCAGCCCTCGGCCCCGGCTGCGCATGGTCGGCCTGGCGCTGACCCTGGTCCTGGCCGCGTTCGTGCTGAGGCTGTTCCAGGTGCAGGCCGTCGACGCGAGCACCTACGCGGCCAAGGCCGACCAGAACCGGTACGTCGGACAGGTCCTGGCCGCCGAGCGCGGCGAGATCACCGACCGCACCGGGGTCGCCCTCGCCACCAGCGAGGACGCCTACGACATCACGGCCGACCCCACGATGTTCAGCCGCGCGCAGCTCAAGGTCGACGACGGACCCGAACAGGCGGCCGCCCTCCTCGCCCCGATCCTCGGCCAGGAACAGTCCGCCCTGGTCAAGAAGTTGCGGCCGAAGAACCCCGACACGCGCTACGCCAAGCTCGCCGGACGCCAGACCCCGCAGGTCTGGAAGCAGATCAAGGACCTCAAGAGCGCGCTCGCCGCCAAGGCCGGGACCGACCGCTCCACGGTCAACGTCCTCGCGGGCGTCTTCTCCGTGCCCAGCACCAAGCGCGTGTACCCCAACGGCACCCTCGCCGCCGGGATACTGGGCTGGGTCAACGCCGAGGGCAAGGGCGGCGGCGGTGTCGAACAGCAGCTCGACAGCACGCTCTCCGGCAAGGACGGCAAGATCCGCTACGCCCAGTCCGGCGGCCGCCAGGTGCCCACCGTGGGCTCCGCCGAGACGCCCGCCGTGCCCGGCGCCGACGTCGAGCTGACGATCGACCGGGACATCCAGTGGGCCGCGCAGAACGCCATCACCGAGCAGGTGGCCAAGTCCAAGGCGGACCGCGGCTACGTCATCGTGCAGGACGCGCGCACCGGCGAGATCCTCGCCATGGCCAACTCGCCCGGCTTCGACCCCAACGACCTGTCCTCCGCGAACCCCGCCGCGCTCGGCAACGCGGCCCTGCAGGACGCGTACGAGCCCGGCTCCACCGCCAAGGTCATGTCGATGGCCGCCGTGCTGGAGGAGGACGCCGCGACCCCGCTCACCCACGTCACGGTGCCCAACCGGCTGCACCGCGGCGACCGGCTCTTCCAGGACGACGTCGACCACGCGACCTGGTACCTCACGCTCAACGGCGTGCTCGCCAAGTCGTCGAACATCGGCACCATCCTGGCCACCGGACAGCTCGGCAAGACCCAGGCGGAGGCCAACAAGGTCCTCTACTCGTACCTGCGCAAGTTCGGCATCGGCAGCTACACCGGCCTCGACTTCCCCGGCGAGACCAAGGGCATCCTCGCGCCGCCCGGCACGTGGTCCACCTCGCAGCAGTACACGATTCCTTTCGGCCAGGGCGTGTCCATCAACGCCTTGCAGGCGGCGTCCGTCTACTCGACGATCGCCAACGGCGGCGTCCGGGTCCAGCCCACCCTGGTGCGCGGGACCAAGGGCCCCGACGGGCACTTCACCCCGGCCCCCGCCCCCAAGAAGACCCGGGTGGTCAGCGCCAAGACGGCCAAGGAGCTGTCGCAGATGCTGGAGTCGGTCGTGGACGACCGGGAGGGCACCGGCACCAAGGCCCGCATCCCCGGCTACCGCGTGGCGGGCAAGACCGGCACGGCCAACCGCGTGGATCCGGCCACCGGCAAGTACCGCGGCTACACGTCCTCGTTCGCCGGGTTCGCCCCCGCCGACAACCCGCGGATCACGGTGTACTGCGCCATCCAGAACGCCACCGCGGGCAGCTACTTCGGCGGCCAGATCTGCGGCCCCATCTACCAGCAGGTGATGGAGTTCGCCCTGAAGACCCTCCAGGTCCCGCCGACCGGCGGCAGGCCCGCGAACCTGCCGGTCTCCTTCGCCCCCTGACCCCCGGCCGCCCGGCCCTCCCCGCCCTCGCCCGCCCTCACCGACCTCTCCGTTCAGCGCCGAACAGCCAGGATCCAGCCCGTGACCATGATCACTCCCGATCCCGGGAACCACCGCCCGCCCGCGGCCTCGCTTCGCCCGCAGGCGGGTGCGCCCGGTACGCTCACCGCCGTGCCACACGCTGATCAGTCCCGAACCACCCAGAAGGGGCATCCTGTGACCTACCCGGGACTGCCCCGGCCGGAGCGGCTCTCCGCCACACCCCTCGCGGAGCTGGCCGACCAGCTGGGTACCGCCACGCCCGACGCCGCCGCCGGGATCACGGGGATCACCCACGACTCCCGCGCCGTGCGCCCCGGCGACCTGTACGCCGCCCTGCCCGGCGCGCGCGCCCACGGCGCCGACTTCGTCACCCAGGCCGCCGGACTCGGCGCCGCCGCGGTGCTCACCGACCCGGCCGGCGCCGAACGCGCCGCCGCGACCGGCCTGCCGGTCCTCGTGGTCGACGACCCGCGCGGACGGATGGGCGAACTGGCGGCCACGATCTACGGCCGGCCGGGCCGCGACCTGCTCCAGATCGGCATCACCGGCACCTCCGGCAAGACCACCACCGCCTACCTCGTCGAGGGCGGCCTGAAGACCGTGCGCAGCACCGGTCTCATCGGCACCGTCGAGATGCGCATCGGCGACGAGCGGATCAAGTCCGAGCGCACCACCCCCGAAGCCACCGACCTGCAGGCGCTGTTCGCCGTCATGCGCGAACGCGGCGTCGAGGCCGTCGCCATGGAGGTCTCCAGCCACGCCCTGGTCCTCGGCCGGGTCGACGGCTGCGTCTTCGACGTCGCCGTCTTCACCAACCTCAGCCCGGAACACATGGAGTTCCACTCCGACATGGAGGACTACTTCCGGGCCAAGGCACAGCTCTTCACGCCGCGGCGCAGCAGGCTCGGCGTGGTCAACGCCGACGACGACCACGGCCGCCGGCTGGCCCGGGAGGCGACCGTCCCGGTCGTCACCTACTCCGCCGAGGGGCACCCGGACGCCGACTGGCGCGCCGAGGACGTCCGGATCGGCCCGATGGACTCGACGTTCACCGTCGTGGGCCCGCAGGGCGAGCGGATCACCGCCAGATCCCCGCTGCCCGGCCCGTTCAACGTGGCGAACACCCTCGCCGCGATCGTCGCCCTCGCCGCCGCCGGGCTCGACCCGCAGGCCGCCGCCGACGGCGTCGCCGCCGTGCCCGGCGTACCGGGCCGCCTGGAGCGGGTGGACGCCGGACAGCCGTACCTCGCGGTCGTCGACTACGCCCACAAGACCGACGCCGTCGAGTCGGTCCTCAAGGCCCTGCGCAAGGTCACCAAGGGCCGGCTGCACGTCGTCCTCGGCTGCGGCGGCGACCGCGACCGGACCAAGCGGGCCCCGATGGGCGCCGCCGTCGCGCGGCTCGCCGACACCGCCGTACTGACCTCCGACAACCCCCGCTCGGAGGACCCCCTCGCGATCCTCGCCACCATGCTCGAGGGCGCGGCCTCCGTGCCCGCGCACGAGCGCGGCGAGGTCGTGCTGTTCGAGGACCGGGCGGCCGCGATCGCCGCCGCCGTGGCCCGCGCGCAGCCCGGGGACACCGTGCTGGTCGCGGGCAAGGGCCACGAACAGGGCCAGGACATCGCCGGGGTGGTCCGTCCGTTCGACGACCGCCAGGTGCTTCGCGAAGCTATCCAGAAGACCCAGGGATGAACTTGTGATCGCCCTCTCCCTCGCCGAGATCGCAGCAGTCGTCGGCGGGCAGACGCACGACATACCGGATCCGTCCGTGAAGGTCACCGGGCCCGTCGTCCGGGACTCCCGCGAGGCGGTCCCCGGCAGCCTCTTCGTCGCCTTCGTCGGCGAACGCGTCGACGGCCACGACTTCGCGGCGCAGGTGGTCGAGGCCGGTGCCGTCGCCGTCCTGGCCGCACGCCCGGTCGGCGTCCCCGCGATCGTCGTGGACGACGTCCAGCGGGCACTCGGCGCCCTCGCCCGCCGCGTCGTCACCGACCTCGGCGCGACCCTCGTCGGCCTCACCGGGTCCGCCGGCAAGACCAGCACCAAGGACCTCATCGCCCAGGTGCTGCAGCGCAAGGCGCCCACCGTCTACACCCCCGGCTCCCTCAACAACGAGATCGGGCTGCCGCTGACCGCGCTGACCGCCACCGAGGAAACGCGTTTCCTGGTGCTGGAGATGGGCGCGCGCGGCATCGGCCACATCCGCTACCTCACCGAGCTGACCCCGCCCCGGATCGGCCTCGTCCTCAACGTCGGCAGCGCCCACATCGGCGAGTTCGGCGGCCGGGAGCAGATCGCCCAGGCCAAGGGCGAGTTGGTGGAGTCGCTCCCGCCGGCCGAGGAGGGCGGCACCGCGGTCCTCAACGCCGACGACCCGTTGGTCCGGGCCATGGCCTCCCGTACGAAGGCGAAGGTGGTCCTTTTCGGAGAGTCCGACGAAGCGGACGTTCGCGCCGAGAACGTGCGACTCACGGACAGCGGACAGCCCGCCTTCAGGCTTCACACACCCTCCGGTGCAAGCGATGTGACCATGCGCCTGTACGGTGAGCACCACGTGTCGAACGCGCTCGCCGCGGCCGCCGTCGCCCATGAGCTGGGCATGTCCGCGGAAGAGATCGCCACCGCGCTCTCCGAGGCGGGCTCCCTCTCCCGCTGGCGCATGGAGGTCACCGAGCGCCCGGACGGCGTGACCATCGTCAACGACGCCTACAACGCCAACCCCGAGTCCATGAAGGCCGCTCTGCGCGCGCTGGTGGCCATGGGCAGGGGACGGCGCACCTGGGCGGTGCTCGGCAAGATGGCCGAGCTCGGGGACGAGGCTCTCGCCGAGCACGACGCGGTCGGACGGCTCGCCGTCCGGCTCAACGTCAGCAAGCTCGTCGCGGTCGGGGGGATCGAAGCCTCCTGGCTGCAACTGGGCGCATATAACGAGGGTTCGTGGGGTGAGGAGTCGGTGCACGTGTCCGACGCACAGGCGGCGGTCGACCTGTTGCGCAGCGAGTTGCGCCCGGGGGACGTCGTCCTCGTGAAGGCGTCCCGTTCGGTCGGCCTGGAGGGCGTCGCGCAGGCGCTGCTCGAGACCGGTGCCGAGGGTGAGGTTTCCGCCCGATGATGAAGCAGATCCTGTTCGCCGGTGTCATCGGTCTGTTCCTGACACTGATCGGCACCCCGCTGCTGATCAAGCTGCTCGCGCGCAAGGGCTACGGCCAGTACATCCGGGACGACGGCCCGCGCGAGCACGCCAGCAAGCGCGGTACGCCGACGATGGGCGGCATCGCCTTCATCCTGGCCACGATCGCGGCCTACTTCCTGTCGAAGCTCATCACCGGCTACCCGCCGACCTACTCCGGTCTGCTGGTGCTGGGCCTGATGTTCGGCATGGGCCTGGTCGGCTTCCTCGACGACTACATCAAGATCGTCAAGCGGCGCTCGCTGGGCCTGCGGGCCAAGGCGAAGATGGCGGGCCAGCTCCTCGGCGGCATCGCCTTCGCCGTGCTGTCGCTGCAGTTCGCCGACTCCCGCGGCAACACCCCGGCGTCCACCAAGCTGTCGTTCATCACCGACTTCGGCTGGACCATCGGCCCGGTGCTGTTCGTCGTCTGGGCGCTGTTCATGATCCTCGCGATGTCGAACGGCGTGAACCTCACCGACGGCCTGGACGGCCTGGCCACCGGCGCCTCCGTCCTCGTCTTCGGCGCCTACACCTTCATCGGCGTCTGGCAGTTCCAGGAGTCCTGCGCCAACGGCGAGACCCTCACGAACCCCAACGCCTGCTACGAGGTGCGCGATCCGCTGGACCTCGCCGTGGTCTCGGCCGCCCTGATGGGCGCCTGCCTCGGCTTCCTGTGGTGGAACACCTCGCCGGCCAAGATCTTCATGGGCGACACCGGTTCGCTCGCGCTCGGCGGTGTGCTCGCGGGCCTCGCGATCTGCTCCCGCACCGAGCTACTGCTCGCCATCCTGGGCGGCCTGTTCGTCCTGATCACCATGTCGGTGGTCATCCAGGTCGGCTCGTTCCGGCTGACCGGCAAGCGCGTCTTCCGGATGGCGCCACTGCAGCACCACTTCGAACTCAAGGGCTGGTCCGAAGTCCTGGTCGTGGTCCGCTTCTGGATCATCCAGGGCATCTGCGTCATCGTCGGACTGGGCCTCTTCTACGCGGGATGGGCAGCGGACAAGTGACCGACTGGCAGGGCAAGCACGTCACCGTCGCCGGACTCGGCGTCTCCGGCGTCCCGGCGGCCAAGGTGCTGCACGGGCTCGGCGCGCGGGTCACCGTCGTCAACGACGGCGACGACCCACGCACGCGGGAGCAGGCCGCAGAGCTTCAGGCGCTGGGCGTCACCGTGCGCCTCGGCGACGGCGCGACCCTGCCCGAGGGCACCGAACTCGTCGTCACCGCGCCCGGCTGGCGGCCCGACAAGCCGCTGTTCCTCGCCGCCGAGCGGGCCGGCGTGCCGGTCTGGGGCGACGTGGAGCTGGCCTGGCGGCTGCGGGGCACCGTCCCCGGCAAGCCGGTGGCGCCCTGGCTGTGCGTCACCGGCACCAACGGCAAGACCACGACCACGCAGATGCTGGCCTCGATCCTGCGGGCGGCCGGCCTGCGCACCGCGGCCGTCGGCAACATCGGCGTCTCGCTGCTCGACGCGGTCCTCGGCGACGAGCCGTACGACGTCCTCGCGGTGGAGCTGTCCAGCTACCAGCTCCACTGGGCGCCCTCGCTGCGCGCCCACTCCGCGGCGGTGCTCAACCTCGCCCCGGACCACCTCGACTGGCACGGTTCCATGGAGGCGTACGCCCGCGACAAGGGCCGCGTCTACGAGGGCAACCAGGTCGCCTGCGTCTACAACGTGGCCGACAAGGCCACCGAGGACCTGGTGCGCGAGGCCGACGTCGAGGAGGGCTGCCGGGCCGTGGGCTTCACCCTCGGCACCCCCGGCCCCTCCCAACTCGGCGTGGTGGAGGGCATCCTGGTCGACCGCGCGTTCGTGGAGAACCGGCGGGAGAGCGCCCAGGAGCTCGCCGAGGTGTCCGACGTGAACCCGCCGGCCCCGCACAACATCGCCAACGCCCTTGCCGCGGCGGCCCTCGCCCGCGCCTTCGGGGTGCCGCCGCAGGCCGTACGGGACGGCCTGCGGGCCTTCACCCCGGACGCCCACCGCATCGCCCACGTCGCGGACGTGCACGGTGTCGCGTACGTCGACGACTCCAAGGCCACCAACACGCACGCGGCCGAAGCCTCGTTGGCCGCGTACGGGTCGATCGTGTGGATCGCGGGCGGTCTCGCCAAGGGCGCCACCTTCGACGAACTGGTCGCGCGCTCCGCCGGGCGGCTGCGCGGCGTCGTCCTCATCGGCGCCGACCGGGCGCTGATCCGGGAGGCGCTCGCGCGACACGCCCCCGAAGTCCCCGTGGTGGACCTCGACCGGACGGACACTGGGGCGATGCTCCAGGCCGTCCAGGAGGCCGCACGGCTGGCGCAGCCCGGCGACACGGTGCTGCTGGCCCCGGCCTGTGCCTCCATGGACATGTTCGCCAACTACAACAAGCGCGGTGACGCGTTCGCGGAGGCGGTCCGCGAACTCGGCGCGGGCGCCTGACGGCGGGTCTCGGCCGCGACAGTCGCTCGGGACCCATGGAGGGACGCGTGACTCGGATGTCGCTGGGACCAGCCGGCTCGGGTACCCGGGCGGTGAGCGCCGATGGCCGGTAGCCGTACCGGAGGGCCGCCCGTCCAGCGGGCCGTGCGGCGGCCCGCCGCCCCGCGGGCGCCGCGCGAGAACCCCGTGCTGCGGACGTACACCCGCGCCCGCCGGGCCTGGGACCGGCCGCTGACCGCCTACTACCTGATCCTCGGCGGCAGTCTGCTGATCACCGTGCTGGGGCTGGTGATGGTCTACTCGGCCTCCCAGATCACCGCGCTGCAGATGTCGTTGCCGGGGTCGTTCTTCTTCCGCAAGCAGTTCCTGGCCGCCGCGATCGGCGCCGGGCTGCTGCTGGTCGCCTCGCGGATGCCGGTCCGGCTGCACCGGGCGCTGGCCTACCCGATCCTGGCCGGCGCGGTCTTCCTGATGGCCCTGGTGCAGGTGCCGGGGATAGGGATGGCGGTCAACGGCAACCAGAACTGGATCTCGCTCGGCGGCTCCTTCCAGATCCAGCCCAGCGAGTTCGGCAAGCTCGCCCTGGTGCTGTGGGGCGCCGACCTGCTGGCCCGCAAGCAGGACAAGAGGCTGCTCGCGCAGTGGAAGCACATGCTGGTGCCGCTCGTCCCGGTCGCCTTCCTGCTGCTCGGGCTGATCATGCTCGGCGGCGACATGGGCACCGCGATCATCCTCACCGCGATCCTGTTCGGCCTGCTGTGGCTGGCCGGTGCCCCGACCCGGCTGTTCGTCGGGGTGCTGTCGATCGCCGGCGTGCTCGGTGTGATCCTGATCAAGACGAGCCCCAACCGGATGGCCCGGCTGGCCTGCATCGGCGCCACCGAGCCCAAGTCCGGCGCCGCCGACTGCTGGCAGGCCGTGCACGGCATCTACGCCCTGGCCTCGGGCGGGATCTTCGGTTCCGGACTCGGTGCGAGTGTGGAGAAATGGGGCCAACTCCCCGAAGCCCACACCGACTTCATCTTCGCCGTCACCGGTGAGGAACTGGGCCTCGCGGGGACGCTGTCGGTGCTCGCCCTGTTCGCGGCTCTAGGCTATGCGGGTATCCGCGTGGCCGGTCGCACGGAGGACCCCTTCGTGAGGTATGCCGCGGGAGGCGTGACCACCTGGATCACGGCGCAGGCCGTGATCAACATCGGTGCGGTGCTCGGCCTGCTGCCGATCGCCGGTGTCCCGCTCCCGCTGTTCTCCTACGGGGGGTCCGCCCTGCTGCCGACCATGTTCGCCATCGGGCTGCTGATCGCCTTCGCGCGTGACGAGCCCGCTGCGCGGGCGGCGCTTGCGATGCGGCAACCCCGCTTTGGTAGAAAGCGGGGGGCTGGGGGCACTCTTTCCGATCGACGTCCCCGGAGATGGAACACGATGCGACGGCGTGCCTCGGCGGCGCGTTCGTCCGGAGAGCGGTGAATTTCGGTGCATGTCGTACTCGCCGGTGGGGGGACCGCCGGCCACATCGAGCCCGCGCTCGCCCTCGCGGACGCCCTGCGCAGGCAGGATCCGACCGTGGGGATCACGGCCCTGGGCACGGAGCGCGGCCTGGAGACCCAGCTCGTCCCGCAGCGGGGCTACGAGCTGGCGCTGATCCCGGCGGTGCCGCTGCCGCGCAAGCCCACCCCCGAACTGATCACCGTCCCGGGCCGGCTGCGCGGCACGATCAAGGCGACCGAGCAGATCCTGGAGCGCACCAAGGCGGACGCCGTGGTCGGCTTCGGCGGCTACGTCGCGCTGCCCGGCTACCTGGCCGCCAAGCGCCTCGGCGTGCCCATCGTGGTCCACGAGGCCAACGCCCGCCCCGGCCTGGCCAACAAGATCGGCTCCCGGTACGCCGCCCAGGTGGCCGTGGCCACCCCGGACAGCAAGCTGCGCAACTCCCGCTACATCGGGATCCCGCTGCGGCACTCCATCGCCACCCTGGACCGGGCCGCCGCCCGCCCCGAGGCCCGGCACCTGTTCGGCCTGGACCCCAACCTGCCCACGCTGCTGGTCTCCGGCGGCTCGCAGGGCGCCCGCCGCCTCAACGAGGTGGTCCAGCAGGTCGCACCCTGGCTGCAGCAGGCCGGTATCCAGATCCTGCACGCGGTCGGCCCGAAGAACGAACTGCCGCACGTGCAGCAGATGCCGGGGATGCCCCCCTACATCCCGGTAAGTTACCTGGACCGGATGGACCTCGCGTACGCCGCGGCCGACATGATGCTGTGCCGCGCGGGCGCGATGACCGTCGCCGAACTCTCCGCCGTCGGGCTCCCGGCCGCCTACGTCCCGCTGCCCATCGGCAACGGCGAACAGCGGCTGAACGCCCAGCCGGTGGTGAAGGCCGGCGGCGGACTGCTGGTCGACGACGCGGAGCTGACCCCGGAGTGGGTCCGGCAGAACGTCCTGCCCGTGCTCGCCGACCCGCACCGGCTGTACGAGATGTCCCGCGCCGCCGCCGAGTTCGGCCGCCGGGACGCGGACGACCTCCTCGTCCGCATGGTGTACGAGGCGATCGCCGCGCATCGTGCACAGCGCTAGGAGCACATGACGAAAGGGCAGGAGCGTGGCCGGACCTACTTCCACCGCCGAACGCGGTGCACGCCGACAGGAGTCGTCCGGCCCGCCCCCCGCCCGGGCCGCGGCCCGGCGGCGCCTTCGTACGATCATCATCCTCGCGTTCCTCCTGGTGGTGCTCGGCGCGGGCGGCACCTGGCTGCTCTACGGCTCGCCGTGGCTGCGGGCGGAACGGGTCGCCGTCTCCGGCACGGACGTGCTGACGCCCCGGCAGGTGCGTGAGGCGGCCCACGTGCCCGTCGGGCAGCCGATGGTCTCCCTGGACACCGACGCCATCGCCGCCCGGGTGCGGCGGGCGCTGCCCCGTGTGGACCGGGTGGACGTGACGCGCTCCTGGCCGCACGGCATCCGTCTCGACGTCACCGAGCGCAGGCCGGTGCTGCTCCTCGCGGGCACCGGCCGCAGGGCCGGCCACTTCACGGAAGTCGACGACGACGGCGTGCGGTTCGCGACCGTCCCCCGGGCGCCGAAGGGCGTGCCGCTGCTGGAACTGGCCACCTCCCCGCACGGCTCCGCCTCGGCCAGCCTGCGCCGCTTCGGCGAGGACCGGCTCGTACGGGAGGCGGTCCGGGTCGCCGGGGACGTACCGGCCGCCGTGGCCCGCGTCACCAGGGCCGTGAAGGTGCGCTCCTTCGACGCCGTCTCCCTGGAGTTGGGCGACGGGCGCACAGTCGCCTGGGGGAGCTCCGAGCAGGGGGCCGCGAAGGCCCGTACGCTCACCGCTCTCATGAAAGCATCCCCGGACGCACGGCACTTCGACGTCAGCGTCCCCACCGCCCCCGCGTCATCGGGGAGTTGACGCACATCAGCGCAGGCCAGCACCCTGGTTGGGCAGCGACATGGCTGATCACATAGGGTGAAAAGAAAAACGGGAGGTTCGGCGTGTTCGTTGAACGGGCGCCACTTGTCGACTTAGTGTCCTGTTCAGAAGACTCCAAGGAACGGACACACTGGTAACCCTAAACTTCAGCGTTAGGGTTCGGGTCGGCGCAACGGACCGTCCCATTCGGCATCAGTCGGCGGAGCGCGGACGACCGCGCACCGGCGACACGTAACTCGAGGCGAGAGGCCTTCGACGTGGCAGCACCGCAGAACTACCTCGCAGTCATCAAAGTCATCGGTGTCGGCGGCGGTGGTGTCAATGCCATCAACCGGATGATCGAGGTCGGTCTCAAGGGCGTCGAGTTCATCGCCATCAACACCGACGCGCAGGCGCTGTTGATGAGCGACGCCGACGTCAAGCTCGACGTCGGCCGCGAACTCACCCGCGGGCTCGGCGCCGGCGCCAACCCGGCCGTCGGCCGCAAGGCCGCCGAGGATCACCGCGAGGAGATCGAGGAGGTCCTCAAGGGGGCCGACATGGTCTTCGTGACGGCCGGTGAAGGCGGCGGCACCGGCACCGGCGGAGCCCCCGTCGTGGCCAACATCGCGCGCAATCTCGGCGCCCTCACCATCGGCGTGGTCACCCGCCCGTTCACCTTCGAGGGACGGCGCCGCGCCAACCAGGCCGAGGACGGCATCGCCGAACTCCGCGAAGAGGTCGACACCCTCATCGTCATCCCCAACGACCGGCTGCTGTCCATCTCGGACCGCCAGGTCTCGGTCCTCGACGCCTTCAAGTCGGCCGACCAGGTGCTGCTCTCCGGCGTCCAGGGCATCACCGACCTGATCACCACCCCCGGCCTGATCAACCTCGACTTCGCCGACGTCAAGTCGGTCATGTCGGAGGCCGGTTCGGCGCTCATGGGCATCGGCTCCGCCCGCGGCGACGACCGCGCGGTGGCGGCGGCCGAGATGGCGATCTCCTCGCCGCTGCTGGAGGCGTCCATCGACGGCGCCCGCGGTGTGCTGCTGTCCATCTCCGGCGGCTCCGACCTCGGCCTGTTCGAGATCAACGAGGCCGCCCAGCTCGTCAGCGAGGCCGCCCACCCCGAGGCGAACATCATCTTCGGCGCGGTCATCGACGACGCCCTCGGCGACGAGGTGCGGGTCACCGTGATCGCGGCCGGCTTCGACGGGGGCCAGCCCCCGGCCCGCCGGGACAACGTCCTCGGCTCGTCGTCCGGGTCCTCGTCGGTCTCGGCGCCCTCCCCGGCGGCCCGCCGCGAGGAGCCCACGCCGGTCCGGCAGCCCGAGTCCCGGCCGAGCTTCGGCTCGCTCGGCAGCGTGACGCCGAAGGAGGAGCCGGAGCCCGCGCCCGAGCCCGAGCCGGCCGCCGACCTCCCGGTCGCCCCGCCGGTGCCGCCGTCGCGGACCTACGCCGACAGCGCGGCCGAGGAACTGGACGTCCCGGACTTCCTCAAGTGATCCTTCTGACGTGACAGCACAGCGCGAGAACCTGAGCGGCGCGCACTTCGCCTTCACCGACCGGTGGGGCGGGGTGAGCGCCGCTCCGTATGCGGAGCTCAACCTCGGCGGCGCGGTCGGCGACGACCCCGCCGCCGTGCGGACCAACCGGGAGCTGGCGGCCAAGGCGCTCGGCCTGGACCCGGACCGGGTGGTCTGGATGAACCAGGTGCACGGCCGCGACGTCGCCGAGGTCGACGCACCGTGGGGGACCCGGCCGGTGCCGGAGGTGGACGGCCTGGTGACCGCGGCCCGGGGGCTCGCCCTCGCCGTGCTCACCGCCGACTGCGTGCCGGTCCTGCTGGCCGACCCCGTCGCCGGCGTGGTCGCCGCCGCGCACGCCGGCCGGCCGGGAATGGTCCAGGGGATCGTGCCCGCCGCCCTCGACGCGATGCGGGCGCTGGGCGCCGACCCGGCCCGGATCGTCGCCCGCACCGGACCCGCGGTCTGCGGCCGGTGCTACGAGGTGCCCGAGGCGATGCGCACCGAGGTCGCCGCCGTGGAGCCGGCGGCGCACGCCGAGACCAGTTGGGGCACGCCCGCGGTGGACGTCGCCGCCGGAGTGCACGCCCAGCTCGCGCGCGCCGGGGTGCGCGACCGGGAGCAGTCGCCGGTGTGCACCCTGGAGTCGGTGGATCACTTCTCGTACCGCCGCGACCGCGCCACCGGGCGACTCGCGGGATATGTCTGGCTGGACTGAGAGAACATGACGGAGCGTAGGGACGAACTCGCCGGGAACCTGGCGAAGGTGGAGCGGCGCATCGCCGCCGCGTGCGAGGCCGCCGGGCGCAAGCGCGAGGAGGTGACCCTGATCGTGGTCACCAAGACCTACCCGGCGAGCGACGTGCGCATCCTGGCGGAGCTCGGGGTGCGGCACGTCGCCGAGAACCGCGACCAGGACGCGGCACCGAAGGCCGCCGCGTGCGCGGATCTGCCCCTGTCGTGGCACTTCGTCGGTCAGCTCCAGACCAACAAGGTGCGCTCCGTGGTCGGTTACGCCCACACCGTGCAGTCCGTCGACCGGTCCCGGCTGGTCACGGCCCTGTCGAAGGAGGCGGTGCGCCGGGAGCGCGAGCTCGGCTGCCTGATCCAGGTCGCGCTCGACGCCGGGGTGAGCGGGCGCGGCGAGCGGGGCGGGGTCTCGCCGGACGGTGTCGAGGAGTTGGCCCGTCTCGTCGCCGACTCCCCGGGACTGCGGCTCGACGGGCTGATGACCGTCGCACCGTTGACCGGAGAGTATGCCGGACGGCAACAGGCGGCGTTCGGGCGGTTGATGGAATTGTCGACCTCAGTGCGCCGAGCCCATCCGGCTGCAACCATGGTCTCGGCAGGGATGAGTGCGGACCTCGAGCAGGCCGTGGCGGCCGGGGCGACACATGTACGCGTCGGTACGGCGGTACTCGGAGTCCGCCCCAGGCTCGGGTAACGTCGCCAGGAAGTCGGACCACAGCAGAAAATATGGTCATTTCCGCCACAGGGCGGGGCAGAAGGACCACGTGGATCGCGGGACTTGGCAGTCGTCAGCCGATCCACCACAGAGCGGAGGACTCAGAGCATGGCCGGCGCGATGCGCAAGATGGCGGTCTACCTCGGCCTCGTGGAGGACGATGGGTACGACGGCCGGGGGTTCGACCCCGATGACGACTTCGAGCCCGAGCTCGACCCCGAGCCGGAGCGCGACCACCGACGGCACGAGCCGTCCCACCCGTCACACTCCGCACACCAGTCCCAACGGGACGAAGAGGTGCGAATCGTACAACCGCCCGCGCCCCGCGAGCCGGTGGCCCGCTCGACTTCGCTTCCCGCGGAATCGGGTCGTCCGGCGCGGATCGCCCCCGTGGCATCCATCACACAAGAACGCCAGTCCCTGGAGAAGAACGCACCGGTGATCATGCCCAAGGTCGTGTCGGAACGAGAGCCGTACCGGATCACCACACTTCACCCGCGGACCTACAACGAGGCCCGTACCATCGGGGAACACTTCCGTGAGGGCACCCCGGTGATCATGAATCTGACTGAGATGGATGACACAGACGCGAAGCGACTTGTCGACTTTGCGGCCGGTTTGGTGTTTGGTCTTCACGGCAGCATCGAGCGGGTGACGCAGAAGGTGTTCCTGTTGTCGCCTGCTAACGTCGATGTCACGGCGGAGGACAAGGCCCGCATCGCAGAGGGCGGGTTCTTCAACCAGAGCTGAGACGCACGACCGGAAAACAGCAGTACGCAGCACGGAAAACAGGGGAGAGGGAAGCACCGAACATGGGCGTGGTCCTGGATGTCGTCTACATCGCGCTGATGGTGTTTCTCATCGTGCTCATCTTCCGGTTGGTCATGGACTACGTCTTCCAGTTCGCCCGCTCATGGCAGCCCGGCAAGGCGATGGTGGTCGTTCTGGAGGCCACCTACACTGTCACCGATCCACCGCTCAAGCTTCTGCGGCGGGTCATCCCGCCGCTGCGTCTCGGGGGCGTGGCGCTCGACCTGTCCTTCTTCGTACTGATGATCATCGTCTACATCCTGATCTCGATCGTGAGCCGGCTGTGAGCGATGTGAACTACCGTCTTGCCGAATGCCGACGACTACGTTGAGGTGAAGAGATGCCGTTGACCCCCGAGGACGTGCGGAACAAGCAGTTCACGACCGTCCGCCTCCGAGAAGGCTATGACGAGGACGAGGTCGATGCCTTCCTCGACGAGGTCGAAGCCGAACTGACCCGGCTGCTCCGCGAGAACGAGGACCTGCGCGCCAAACTGGCCGCCGCGACGCGTGCTGCTGCCCAGAACCAGCAGAACATGCGCAAGCCGCCGGAGCAGCAGGACCAGCAGCAGCAGGGCATGCCTCCCCAGCAGGGGATGCGAGGCCCCGGCGCTCCGGTGCCCGCCGGGATATCGGGCCCGCCGCAGCAGCAGATGGGTGGCCCCATGGGTGGTCCGCCCCAGCTGCCGAGCGGTGCCCCGCAGCTGCCCGCCGGCCCCGGTGGCCAGGGCGGTCAGCAGGGTCCCGGCCCCATGGGCCAGGGTCCGATGGGCCAGGGCCCCATGGGTCAGGGCCCGATGGGCGGTCAGCCGCCCATGCAGCAGATGGGCGGTCCGATGGGCGGCCCCGGCCAGGGTCCCGGCGGCGACAGCGCCGCGCGCGTCCTGTCGCTGGCCCAGCAGACCGCCGACCAGGCGATCGCCGAGGCCCGTTCCGAGGCCAACAAGATCGTCGGCGAGGCGCGTTCGCGTGCCGAGGGTCTCGAGCGTGACGCCCGTGCCAAGGCCGACGCCCTGGAGCGGGACGCGCAGGAGAAGCACCGCGTCGCGATGGGCTCCCTGGAGTCCGCCCGCGCCACGCTGGAGCGCAAGGTCGAGGACCTGCGCGGCTTCGAGCGCGAGTACCGCACGCGGCTGAAGTCGTACCTCGAGTCCCAGCTGCGTCAGCTGGAGACCCAGGCCGACGACTCCCTCGCCCCGCCGCGCACCCCGGCCACGGCCTCCCTGCCGCCGTCCCCGGCGCCCTCGATGGCCCCGGCCGGCGCGAGCGCCCCGTCCTACGGCGGCAACCAGGGCATGGGCGGCGGTCCGAGCCCCGCGGGTCCGTCCTACGGCGGCCAGCAGCAGATGTCCCCGGCGATGACCCAGCCCATGGCTCCGGTCCGCCCGCAGGGTCCGTCGCCGATGGGCCAGGCGCCCTCGCCGATGCGTGGTTTCCTGATCGACGAGGACGACAACTGACGGCCGCTCGTACGCCTTAGGCGTCGGCAGCGTTCGAGGGGCGGGGCCCCGGATTCCGATCCGGGGCCCCGCCCCTTTTACGCGTGTTGCGGAGGGCCGGGCACCGACGGGCCACGGCCGGGGTGCCCGGTGCCGGACAGCGCAACGGCGGCCGCCCCCGAGGGGCGACCGCCGTGCGGCACGGGCGCGGCCCGCGCGTTACGCCTTGCGCAGGCGGAACGTCAGGGACAGGCCCTCGTCCGTGAAGGGCGCACCGTAGGTGTCGTCCGCCTCGCCCTGGGCGAAGTCCGTCGCCAGGACCTCGTCCGCGATCAGCCCACCGTGCCGGCTGAGCGCGTCGATCGTCGCCGGGTCGGTCGCCGTCCAGCGCAGCGCGATGCGGTCGGCCACGTCCAGCCCGCTGTTCTTGCGGGCCTCCTGGATCAGCCGGATCGCGTCCCGGGCGAGCCCCGCCCGGCGCAGCTCCTCGGTGATCTCCAGGTCCAGGGCGACCGTGGCGCCGGAGTCGGACGCCACCGACCAGCCTTCGCGGGGCGTCTCGGTGATGATGACCTCGTCCGGGGCCAGCGTCACCGTCTCGCCGTCGACCTCGACCGACGCCGTGCCCTCGCGCAGCGCCAGGGACAGCGCGGCCGCGTCCGCCGCGGCGACCGCCCGGGCCACGTCCTGCACCCGCTTGCCGAACCGCTTGCCCAGCGCCCGGAAGTTGGCCTTGGCGGTCGTGTCGACCAGGGACCCGCCGACCTCGCTCAGCGACGCCAGCGACTCGACGTTCAGCTCCTCGGTGATCTGGGCGTGCAGCTCCGGGGAGAGCGCGTCGAAGCCGGTCGCCGCGATGAGCGCCCGCCGCAGCGGCTGACGCGTCTTGACGCCGGACTCGGCGCGCGTGGCACGGCCCAGCTCCACCAGCCGCCGCACCAGCACCATCTGCTTCGACAGCTCCGGGTCGATCGCCGACAGGTCGGCCTCCGGCCACGAGGACAGGTGCACCGACTCCGGGGCGTCAGGGGTGACCGGGACGACCAGGTCCTGCCAGACCCGCTCGGTGATGAACGGGGTCAGCGGGGCCATCAGCTTGGTGACCGTCTCCACGACCTCGTGCAGCGTGCGCAGCGCGGCCTTGTCGCCCTGCCAGAACCGGCGCCGCGAGCGCCGCACGTACCAGTTGGACAGGTCGTCGACGAACGCCGAGAGCAGCTTGCCGGCGCGCTGGGTGTCGTAGGACTCTAGGGACCGGGTGACCTGGTCGGTCAGCGCGTGCAGCTCGGACAGCAGCCAGCGGTCCAGCAGCGGGCGGTCGGCCGGGGCAGGGTCGGCCGCGGAGGGGGCCCACCCGGACGTACGGGCGTACAGCGCCTGGAAGGCCACCGTGTTCCAGTACGTCAGCAGGGTCTTGCGGACGACCTCCTGGATCGTGCCGTGGCCGACGCGGCGGGCCGCCCACGGGGAGCCGCCGGCCGCCATGAACCAGCGCACCGCGTCCGCGCCGTGCTGGTCCATGAGCGGGATCGGCTGCAGGATGTTGCCCAGGTGCTTGGACATCTTGCGGCCGTCCTCGGCGAGGATGTGGCCCAGGCACACGACGTTCTCGTACGACGACTTGTCGAAGACGAGGGTGCCGACCGCCATCAGCGTGTAGAACCAGCCGCGGGTCTGGTCGATCGCCTCGGAGATGAACTGCGCCGGGTAGCGGCTCTCGAACAGCTCCTTGTTCTTGTACGGGTAGCCCCACTGCGCGAACGGCATCGAACCCGAGTCGTACCAGGCGTCGATGACCTCCGGCACGCGCGTGGCCGTGCGGCCGCAGCCGTCCTGCGGGCAGGCGAAGGTGACGTCGTCGATGAACGGGCGGTGCGGGTCCAGCTCCGACTGGTCGCTGCCGGTCAGCTCGGTCAGCTCCGCGCGCGAGCCCACGCAGGTGAGGTGGTCGTCCTCGCAGCGCCAGATGGGCAGCGGCGTGCCCCAGTAACGGTTGCGGGACAGCGCCCAGTCGATGTTGTTGTTCAGCCAGTCGCCGTACCGGCCGTGCTTGACCGTGTCGGGGAACCAGTTGGTCTTCTCGTTCTCCTCGATCAGCCGGTCCTTGACGGCCGTGGTGCGGATGTACCAGGACGGCTGCGCGTAGTAGAGGAGCGCGGTGTGGCAGCGCCAGCAGTGCGGGTAGCTGTGCTCGTACGGCAGGTGCCGGAAGAGCAGGCCGCGCTCGGCGAGGTCCTCGGTGAGCTTCTCGTCGGCCTTCTTGAAGAAGACGCCGCCGACCAGCGGGACCTCCTCGCCGAAGGTGCCGTCCGGGCGGACGGGGTTGACGACGGGCAGGCCGTAGGCGCGGCAGACCTTGAGGTCGTCCTCGCCGAAGGCGGGGGACTGGTGGACCAGACCCGTGCCGTCCTCGGTGGTGACGTACTCGGCGTTCACCACGTAGTGGGCCTCGGTGCCCTCGGGGAACTCCACCAGCTCGAACGGGCGCTGGTAGGTCCAGCGCTCCATCTCGGCGCCGGTGAAGGTCTCCCCGGTGGGCTCCCAGCCCTCGCCGAGCGCCTTGGCGAGCAGCGGCTCGGCCACGACCAGCCGCTCCCGGCCGTCGGTCGCGACGACGTAGGTGACGTCGGGGTGCGCGGCGACCGCGGTGTTGGACACCAGGGTCCAGGGGGTCGTCGTCCACACCAGCAGGGCGGCGCGGCCGGCGAGCGGGCCGGAGGTGAGGGGGAAGCGGACGTAGACGGAGGGGTCGACGACCGTCTCGTAGCCCTGGGCCAGCTCGTGGTCCGACAGGCCGGTGCCGCAGCGCGGGCACCAGGGGGCGACGCGGTGGTCCTGGACGAGCAAGCCCTTGTTGAAGATCTCCTTCAGGGACCACCAGACGGACTCGATGTACTCGGGCTCCATCGTGACGTACGCCTCGTCGAGGTCGACCCAATAGCCCATGCGGGTCGTCAGCTCGGCGAAGGCGTCCGTGTGGCGCAGGACCGACTCACGGCACTTGTAGTTGAACGCGGCGATGCCGTACGCCTCGATGTCCTTCTTGCCGCTGAAGCCGAGTTCCTTCTCCACCGCCAGCTCGACCGGCAGGCCGTGGCAGTCCCAGCCGGCCTTGCGGGCCACGTGGTAGCCGCGCATGGTGCGGAAGCGCGGGAAGACGTCCTTGAAGACGCGCGCCTCGATGTGGTGGGCGCCGGGCATGCCGTTGGCGGTGGGCGGGCCCTCGTAGAACACCCATTCGGGGCGGCCCTGGGACTGGTCCAGGCTCTTCGCGAAGATCTTCTGCTCGCGCCAGAAGTCGAGCACCGCGTGTTCGAGCGCGGGCAGGTCGACCTGGGCGGGCACCTGGCGGTACTGCGGCTGCGTGTTCAACGCGCTTTCCTCCGGCGGACGTGCTGCCTTCCGTCGGAGGGACGAGAGCCGTGTCCTGCTCGTACGCCGGTTCGGCGGGCTCCCGCGGTACCACCCTCCTTGGCCCCCGGTGCGCCGTACGCGCCGGTGAGCCCCCTCATTGGGCTCGCGATGCCGGTTCTACTGACCGCTGCGGCGGCTTTCTTCCGGCGGCTCCGGGGTGATCTTCACGTCGCGCTCGCCCCCGGGCTCCCACCGTCCCCGGGTCGCTCTGGGCTGCGTACGCCGCTACTCGTCCCCATCCACGCTTCTCGCTCCGCCCAGTGTACGGCGCGGCGGGGGCGGCGGCCGACCGGATTGCCGGGGCGGGGGTGACCCGAACGGCGAGGGGGTGCCGGGCGGGTGCGGGGGCGCTCGCGGGGGCGGCCCGTGCGGCGGATTACCGGGCGGGGAGCCGGGCACAACGCAGGCAGGCTCACCGCGCGGCGTGCGCGGGGCGGGCGAATCGGGCGGTGTGCCCCGTTGCCGCGGGACTCAAGTCGATTTATCGTCCCAGCACGATACGCGCGCAAGATCACAATATGTGAAGGGGCCGCGGCCATGGTGGCGAAGAAGACCGCCGTACAGCAGTCGGCGCCGGGCAGGTCCCGGAACCCGGACACCTCC
This sequence comes from Streptomyces galbus, assembly GCF_005280195.1. Classification (GTDB taxonomy): domain Bacteria; phylum Actinomycetota; class Actinomycetes; order Streptomycetales; family Streptomycetaceae; genus Streptomyces; species Streptomyces galbus. The sequence continues at coordinate 285,901 of NZ_SZPR01000011.1, forward strand.
GCCGGGGTGGCCGAGGGGGTCGGCGGAGGGGCCTCGGGACGGGCTCGTGGCGCGCGGGCGGCCGAGGCGACGGGGGCGGTGAAGCGGGTACGGACGAGGACCGCGGCCGGTGCGGGCCCCGAGCGGGGATCGGAGACGACGTCCGGAGGCGCACCCGCGAAGAAGGCGGCCACCGGGCAGAACGCGGCCACCGGGAAGAACGCGGCCACCGGGAAGAACACGGGCGCGACCGCAGCGGCCTCGGGCACCGGTACGGCCGGACGCAGGGCCACGGCGAGGACGGCCTCGGCGAAGAGCGGGGCGGGTACGGGAGCGGCGTCCCGGAAGGGGGCCGCGGGGGAGGCGACCGCGAAGAAGACCGCGGCGGCGCCCGGAACCGGGGCGGCCGCGAAGACCGCCTCCGCTGGGAAGGGCACCGCCGCGACGGCGGGGACGCGGGCCGCGAAGAAGGCGGCCGGTGCCAGGAAGTCGGCCGCGGCGGCCGAGAAGGCGCCGGCCGGCGGTGCGGACCCGGCCGTCGGTGAGGAGGCCGTGACGGGGAACGTGACGGGGAACGGGACGGGGAAGAAGAGCGCGGGGAGCGGGAACGTGAAGGGGGGCCGCGGGGGGAAGGCTGCCGGGGCCGGGGCGGTGTCGGGTGCCCGGGGGAAGAGCAGGGCCAAGAAGGCGGGCGCGGCCTCGGCCGCGGAGCAGACGGGAGCCACGACGGTGGTTGCGAAGAAGACTCCAGGCACGGCCACGGCGGCGAAGACCGCCGTACCCAAGGCGAGGATCGGGGCGGCCGAGCCCGGCGACCTCGCGGTGCGCCCCGGCGAGGAGCCCTGGACGCCGGAGGAGGTCGAGGAGGCCCGCACCGAGCTGACCGGCGAGAAGGACCGGCTGCGCGCCGAGCTCGCCTCGTCGGAGGCGGCGCTCGCCGGCCTGATGCGCGACTCGGGCGACGGCGCCGGCGACGACCAGGCGGACACCGGGACCAAGAACATCACCCGGGAGCACGAGCTGGCGCTCGCCGCCAACGCGCGCGAGATGCTGGAGCAGACGGAGCACGCCCTGGAGCGGCTCGACGCGGGCACGTACGGCCTGTGCGAGAACTGCGGCGACCCCATCGGCAAGGCCCGCATGCAGGCGTTCCCGCGCGCGACCCTGTGCGTGGAGTGCAAGCAGAAGCAGGAACGCCGGTAGGGAACCCGGCAGGCCGGCGGGGAGGGCGTGCCGTACCCTCGTCCTCAGTCAGGTACCTAGCTTGAGGGACTCACGTGGCAGAGGCGGAGCGGATCATCGGTACGCCGGACACCCCCGGGGCGGGGCCCGGGCCGGAGCAGCCCGACGCGAGCGGCACGGACCGTGCGGACGGCGCGGGGCGTGCGGACACCGCGTCCGACGCCTCCGCCGCCCGCCCCCGCAGCCGGCGGATCGCCGTGCTGTTCGCGGTCGCCGCGTTCGCCTACGCGCTCGACCTCGCCAGCAAGATGCTCGTGGTCGCCAAGCTGGAGCACCACCGCCCCATCGAGATCGTCGGCGACTGGCTGAAGTTCGAGGCGATCCGCAACGCCGGGGCCGCCTTCGGCTTCGGCGAGGCCTTCACGGTGATCTTCACCGTGATCGCCGCCGCGGTGATCGTGGTCATCGCCCGGCTCGCCCGCAAGCTGTACAGCCTGCCCTGGGCGATCGCGCTCGGCCTGCTGCTCGGCGGGGCCCTCGGCAACCTCACCGACCGGATCTTCCGCTCGCCCGGCGTGTTCGAGGGCGCGGTCGTGGACTTCATCGCGCCCAAGCACTTCGCCGTGTTCAACCTGGCCGACTCGGCGATCGTGTGCGGCGGCATCCTGATCGTGCTGCTGTCCTTCCGGGGCCTCGACCCGGACGGGACCGTCCACAAGGACTGAGTAACCCCGACGGTACGGCCGCCGGAGCACCGAGCGGGCGTACGGGCGGGCCGGACCCGTCCGGCATACTCGACGGGTGAGCACGATTCCCGAGATCCGTACCCTGCCCGTGCCCGACGGCCTGGAGGGCGAGCGCGTCGACGCCGCCATCTCCCGCATGTTCGGCTTCTCCCGCACCAAGGCGGCCGAGCTCGCCGCCTCGGGGAAGGTCACGGTCGACGGGTCGGTGGTCGGCAAGTCGGAGCGGGTGCACGGCGGGGCCTGGCTCGAGGTGGAGATGCCGCAGGCGCCCCAGCCCGTCCAGGTGGTCGCCGAGCCCGTCGAGGGCATGGAGATCGTGCACGACGACGACGACGTCGTCGTGATCGTCAAGCCGGTCGGGGTCGCCGCCCACCCGTCGCCGGGCTGGACCGGGCCCACCGTGATCGGCGGGCTCGCCGCCGCCGGGTACCGCATCTCGACCTCGGGTGCCGCCGAACGCCAGGGCATCGTGCACCGCCTGGACGTCGGCACCTCCGGCCTGATGGTCGTCGCCAAGTCGGAGCGCGCGTACACCTCGCTCAAGCGCCAGTTCAAGGAGCGCACGGTCGACAAGCGCTACCACACGCTCGTCCAGGGCCACCCGGACCCGACCAGCGGCACCATCGACGCGCCCATCGGCCGGCACCCCCAGCACGACTACAAGTGGGCGGTCACCGCCGACGGCAAGCCCTCGGTCACGCACTACGACCTGATCGAGGCGTTCCGCGCCGCGTCCCTGCTCGACGTGAAGCTGGAGACCGGCCGCACCCACCAGATCCGCGTCCACATGGCCGCCCACCGCCACCCGTGCGTCGGCGACCTGACCTACGGCGCCGACCCGACGCTCGCCAAGCGGCTGCGGCTGACCCGCCAGTGGCTGCACGCCGTGCGCCTGGGCTTCGAGCACCCCGGGGACGGCGAGTGGGCGGAGTTCGCCAGCGACTACCCCGAGGACCTGCAGCGTGCGCTGGACCAGGTCCGTGAGGAGACCTACGGATGACCGGGGCACCGGGCGTCCCGTCGTACACCGTGCGGGTCGTCGAGGACCTCGCCGGCCGTGAGGCGTGCTTCGCGGTGCGCAAGGAGGTCTTCGTCGCCGAGCAGGGCGTCCCCGAGGAGATCGAGTACGACGCGTACGACGCCGTCGCCGTGCACGTGCTGGCGGTCCGCGAGGACGGCCTGCCGCTCGGCACCGGGCGGCTGCTGCACGGCGAGGCGGCCGTGGGCAGGACCGGGGGCGACGCCTCGGTGGGTTCGCTGGGGCGGCTCGCGGTCGCACGCGCGGCGCGCGGCCTCGGCGTGGGCGCCGCGCTGGTGCGGGCCATCGAGGAGGCGGCCCGCGCGCGGGGCCTGGCGGCCGTGGACCTGCACGCGCAGACGCACGCGCTGGGGTTCTACGAGCGACTGGGGTACACGGCGTACGGACCGGAGTTCCCCGACGCCGGGATCGCGCACCGGGCGATGCGCAGGGTTTTGCCCGCGGTGTGATCGCGTCGGCGTGGCACGCTGGAGATCCGTTCCCGCGCCGTCGACCTGCCCGGAGTGCTGACCGTGGACCAGCTGGCCCTGTTGTTCGTGCTGCTGCTCGGGGCTGTGCTGAGCGTCCCGGTGGGGGACCGGCTCGGACTGCCCGCGCCGGTGCTGATGACCCTGCTGGGGATCGCGCTCGCGCTGCTCGACTTCGTGCCCAACGTGCAGGTGCCGCCCGACCTGATCCTCCCGCTGGTGCTGCCGCCCTTGCTGTACGCGGCGGTGCGGCGCACCTCCTGGCGGCAGTTCACCGCCAACAAACGGCCGATCTTCCTGCTGGCCGTGGCGCTGGTGTTCGTCACGACGGCGTGCGTCGCCGTCGTCGCGCACACCGTGGTGCCCGGCCTGCCGATCGCCGCCGCCGTGGCGCTGGGCGCGCTGGTCGCGCCGCCCGACCCGGTCGCCGCCACCGCCGTCGCCGGACAGCTCGGGCTGCCGCGGCGCCTGGTGTCCATCCTGGAGGGCGAGGGCCTGTTCAACGACGTGACCGCCATCGTGCTCTACCACGTGGCGATCACCGCCGTCGTCAGCGGCAGCTTCGAGCTGGGCGGCGCCGCGCTGGAGTTCGTGCTCTCCGCCGTGGTCGCGGTCGCCGTCGGGCTGGCGCTCGGCTGGGGCGCCAACAAACTCCTCGACCGGCTCGGCGAGGCGACCCTGCAGATCGGCCTCACGCTGCTCGTGCCGTACGCCTCCTACGTCCTCGCCGAGGAGCTGCACGGCTCCGGAGTGCTCGCCGTGCTCACCACCTCGCTGTTCATCGCGGAGTACGCCACCGACCCCGACGACGTGCTGACCCGGCTCGCCGGGCACGCCTTCTGGGACATCGTCGACACGCTCGTCACCGGCGTGGCGTTCGGCCTGATCGGGCTGGAGCTGCACAACGCGGTCCGTACGGCGTCCGGGCGGTGGAGCGAGATGCTGGGGTGGGCGGGGATCGTGGTGGCCGTCGTCATCGTCGTACGGCTGCTCTGGCTGCTGCCGGCGACCTGGCTGACGCAGCGGCTGCACGCCCGGCGGGACCGGGACGAGGACATCCCGGTGAGCTGGCGGGAGACCGTCGTCATGTGGTGGTCCGGGATGCGGGGCGTGGCGTCGGTGGCGCTGGCCCTGGCCGTCCCGCTCAAGACCGACGACGGCGGTGCGTTCCCCGACCGGGACGAGATCATCTTCATCGCCTTCGGGGTGATCATGGCGACGCTGGTGGTGCAGGGGCTGACGCTGCCGTGGCTGGTGAAGCGGCTCGGGGTACGGGCCGACACGGAGCGGGAGAAGGCGTTCGAGCGGGAGCTGGCGGTGCGCGCCGCGAAGGCGGCGAAGGCGCGGCTGCGGGAGATCGAGGCGGTGGAGGAGCTGCCCGAGGACTTCTCCGAGCAGATGCTGCGGCGGGCGTTCGAGATCGGTGTGCGGATCAGCCCGGACATCGGCGAGGAGGAGCGCAAGGAGGGGCACGAGAAGCGGGTGCGCCGGCTGAAGCGGGTGCGGCGGATCCAGGGGGAGATGCTCAGCGCCGCGCGGCACGAGGTGCTGGCGGCGCGCAGCGAGGCGGGGGCGAACCCGGAGGTGGTGGACCGGGTGCTGCGGCAACTGGACGTGCGCAGCCTGCGGTGAGCCGTCCGGGGGCACGGTGCCGGCCCCGCTTTCCCGCCCGTTTCGCGACAGTCGTGTCAAGGGCGGCCCTCGGCCCGGCCCCTGCGGGTACGCTCCGATCATGGCTCGGAACATCGTTGTCAGTGGTGGGGGCAGTGGAATCGGGTTGGCCGCGGCGCGGGTGTTCGCCGCCGACGGGGACCGGGTGCTGCTGCTCGGGCGCCGGGCGGAGGTGCTCGAGCGGGCCGGGGTGCCCGGGGCGCTCACCCGGGCCGCCGACCTGAGCGACGTGGACGACGTGCGGGGCGTCGCCCGGTTCGTCGCGGAGGAGCTGGGCACCGTCGACGTGCTCGTCCACTGCGCGGGCGGCACCGGGCAGCTCGAACCGCTGGCCGGCACCGACGACCCCCTGGAGCGCGTCGCCCACGACTGGGGCGTGAACTTCCGGCTCAACACCCTCACGGCCGTGCTGCTCACCGAGGCGTTGAAGGAACGGCTCGCCGAGCCCGGCGGGCGGGTGCTCTTCCTCAGCTCGGTCGCCGCCTACCGGGGGTCGGGCAGCGGGGCGTACGGCGGGGCCAAGGCGGCCCTGCACCCCTACGCGCACGACCTGGCCCGGCAGGTGGGGCCGCGCGGGATCACGGTGAACGTGGTGGCGCCCGGCTACGTCGAGGACACCGAGTTCTTCGGGCCGGCCATCGACCCGGCCCGCCGGGAGCGGCTGGTCGCCGAGACCTCCACCGGGCGGGCCGGGACCCCGGGGGACGTCGCCGCCACCCTGCACTGGCTGGCGTCGCCCGGCGCCGCCCACGTCACGTCCCAGATCATCCAGGTCAACGGCGGCGCCGAGCGGGGCCATTGAGGACGGCCGGGGCTCTCAGCCCCGGCCGGTGCGCGGCTTCTCGTACGCCCGGTGGTCGCTCCGGAACTCCTCCCACGGCGTCTGCGAGGGCACCCGGCCCGGCGGGGGCACCGCGCCCGCGGTGTTGACCCGGGGCAGCGCGTACGGGTGGTGCTCGGCCAGCCAGCGGATCATCTGCTCGCGCACCGCCACCCGCACCGTCCACACGTCGTCGGCGTCCTTCGCCGTCACCAGGGCGCGCACCTGCAGGGTGTTGGGCGTGGAGTCGGTCACCACCAGGCCGTAGTCGCGGCCGTCCCAGGCGGGGCACTCGCGCAGGATGTCGCGCAGCTTCTCGCGCATCAGCTCGGTCGGCGCCGAGTGGTCCAGGTGCCAGTACACGATGCCGGTCATCTGGGGGGTGCCGCGCGACCAGTTCTCGAACGGCTTGGAGGTGAAGTACGACACCGGCATGGTGATCCGGCGCTCGTCCCAGGTCCGCACGGTCAGGTAGGTCAGCGTGACGTCCTCGACCGTGCCCCACTCGCCGTCCACGACCACCACGTCACCGAGGCGCACCATGTCGCCGAAGGCGATCTGGAACCCGGCGAACATGTTGCTCAGGGTCGACTGCGCGGCCACACCGGCGACGATGCCGACGATGCCGGCCGAGGCGAGCAGCGAGGCGCCGGCCGCGCGCATGGCGGGGAACGTCAGCAGCATCGCCGCGACGGCCACCACCCCGACGACCGCCGACACCACCCGCATGATCAGCGCGACCTGGGTGCGCACCCGGCGCACCCGTGCCGGGTCGCGCTGGGCGCGGGCGCTGGCGTACCGCTCGTACGAGGTCTGCACGATCGCGGAGGCGATCCGGATGATCAGCCAGGCCGCGGAGCCGATCAGCACCAGCGTCAGGAAGCGGCCGATGCCGACCCGGTGTTCCAGGAGCAGTTCCGCCTGGTCGTAGGAGCCTCTGAGCAGGGCCGCGCACAGCACGAGCTGGTAGGGGATGCGGCCGCGGCGCAGCAGGCCCCACAAGGGTGTCTCGTGGTGCCGGGCGTCCGCCTTGCGCAGCAGAAGGTCGGAGGCCCAGCCGATGACGAGTGTCAGTACGACCGCACCCCCGACCACGATCACGGGTCGGAGCAGGTTCTCCATGTCTTCGAACGTAACCGGGACCGCAGGGGGCTGAACCTGAGGTTCCTGTGACGATCGCCATGAACTTCTGTGCGCGGGGTGCCCCGAGCGGTGTCGTGAGGGCCGTCGGCGGGGCTGGCACCATGGTCCCCATGAACGTCATGCTGTTTCACTCGACCCATGGCCTCAGGCCCGCCGTGCACGCGGCGGCGGACCGGCTGCGTGCCGCCGGGCACGAGGTGTGGACGCCGGACCTCTTCGACGGGCGCACGTTCGAGGACGTCGAGGAGGGCATGGAGTTCAAGGAGCGCCTCGGCAAGGAGGAGCTGCTGCGGCGGGCCGTGCTGGCGGCCGCGCCCTACTCGGAGCGGCACCTGGTGTACGCCGGGTTCTCGCTCGGCGCGTCGGTCGCGCAGACCCTGGCCCTCGGTGACGACAAGGCGCGCGGGCTGCTGCTCCTGCACGGCACCTCCGACCTCGCGCCGAACGCCTCGGTGGACGACCTGCCGGTGCAGCTCCACATCGCGGAGCCGGACCCCTTCGAGACGGAGGACTGGCTCGGCTCCTGGTACCTGCAGATGCGCCGGGCGGGCGCCGACGTGGAGATCCACCGGTACGCCGGGGCCGGCCACCTCTACACCGACCCCGACCTGCCCGACTACGACCGCGAGGCCGCCGAGGCCACCTGGCGGGTGGCGCTCGGCTTCCTCGCGTCGCTCCAGGAGGATCAGCCCGCGCGGTAGGCGGCCCAGCTCTGCTGCATGCGGGTCACCTGGCCCGGGGTGAACTGGTACATGCAGGCGTCGTACGTGTAGTCCATGAAGTTGTGGATGGGGTCGACGCCCGCCTTGTTGGTGCAGGTGTCACGGCCCGTCGGGCACTGGTACGCGGCGCTCTTCTCGGCCGGGGTGTCGTCGACGTAGTCGCCGCTGCCGCTGCAGCCGCCCTGGAAGGTGTGGTAGAGCCCCAGCCAGTGGCCGACCTCGTGGGTGGCGGTGTCGCCCTGGTCGTAGTTGGTCGCGGTGCCGCCCGGCAGGGACGCGTCGAGGATGACGACGCCGTCCATGGACGGGCTGGACTTGTAGGAGCTGGGGAAGGTGGCCCAGCCGAGGAGGCCGCCGCCGAGGTTGGCGGTGTAGATGTTCAGCGCGTTGGCGCCGCCCTTGCGCAGCGCGGTCTTCATGGCCTTCTCGGCGGTGGAGCCGGAGGACAGGTTGTACCAGGTGGCGTTGTCCGTGTAGTCGGTGCCGGCCAGCGTGAACTGGAAGCCGGAGTCGGTGTTCCCGGTGCCCTGGCCGGCGTAGGCCGCGTTCAGCACGTTGATCTGGGAGCTGATCGCCGAGGAGCTGAGCTGGCCCTTGGCGCCGTCGTGGATCACGTGGAAGTAGACCGGGATGCTGGCCGCGGCCACTGCGGAAACGTTTCGGCCGCTGACGCGCAACTGGTCCAGCTTCTTGCGCAGGTCGGCGTTCATGGCCTGGGCCCCCGCCTCGGTGACCTCGTTGGGCTCGGCGGCGTGCGCGCCGTTGCCGGGGCGGGCCTGGCGGGCCGTCGCGTCCGCGGTGTCCGCGCAGGCGGAGGCGGCGGTGTGGGCGAGGGTGCCGGCCGCGGCCACACCGGTGGGCGTCGACAGCGGGGCGAGCATCAGGGTGCCGGCCACGGCGGCCGTGCCGAGAAGGCGTCTGCGCGTCTGGGGGGACGTCCGGGCGAACGCACGCATGCTGACTCCTGGTGGAATCGGTGGGGAGAGGGGCGCAGGGGTCTTCCTGGCCACCGCCCGGAGATTACGTGGACATGACCATGTCCGAAGAGCATCGTTCCAGCCATCAACTGCCCGGTGACCGTGGGTGATCGAAGCGGGGGTGGCGGGTCGAGCGGGTGGAGGCATGAGACGGTGTGCGCCGGTTCGTGACCGGAACACGCCGCCCGTCGTCCCCGCCTGACCCGCCGAGGCGGGTACGGGGGTGGCCCGTACCCGCCTCGGGGGTGACCCGCAGGTGGCGCCGAGGTGGCCGGAAAGCGCCCCTCACGCACCGTCGTTACGTCGTCCACACACAGCTTTTACACAGGGTCGTAGGTCCGCTCGACCTTCTGCGTGCCGCTGCGCGTGCGGTACGAGCGCGCCCAGGACGAGGTCGCGTCGGGCCGGGTGCGGTCGGAGAGCACGTAGTAGTCCATCTGCGCGCGGGCGGCGGTGATGTCCAGGACGCCGTAGCCGTGGCGGTCGGTGTCGACCCAGTGGACGTGCCGGTTGGCGGCGCGGATGAGCGGCGCGGCCACCGCGGAGACCGTGCCCTCGGGGACCTTCACCAGGTCGTCGAGGTTGTCGGAGGTCACCGAGGTCACCACGAACTCGGTGGCGGCGGAGGCGGACAGCGGGTACGTGCCGGCGTCCACCGGCACGTCGTTGGCCCACGCCATGTGGATGTCGCCGGTCAGGAAGACGGTGTTGCGGATGGCGTGCGCGCGCAGGTGGGCCAGCAGCTCGCGGCGGTCGTCGGTGTAGCCGTCCCACTGGTCGGTGTTGAGGGCGAGGCCCTCCTTCGGCAGGCCCAGCAGCTCCGCCAGCGGCTTCAGCAGGTCCGCGGTGAGCGCGCCGATCGCGAACGGCGAGATCATGACCGAGTTGCCGACCAGCCGCCAGGTGGTGTCGGAGGACTGCAGGCCCGCCTTGAGCCAGTCGAGCTGGGCGCGGCCGGTGAGGGTGCGGTCCGGGTCGTCGACGCCGCCGTTGCCGGTCTTGACCTGCTGGGAGCGGAACGAGCGCAGGTCCAGCAGCGACAGGTCGGCCAGCTTGCCGAAGCGCAGCCGGCGGTAGGTGGTGCCGGCGATGGCCGGGCGGACCGGCATCCACTCGAAGTAGGCCTGGCGTGCGGCGGCCTGACGGGCCGTCCAGGTGCCCTCGGCGCCCTCGGTGTGGTTCTCGGCGCCGCCCGACCAGGCGTCGTTGGCGAACTCGTGGTCGTCCCAGATCGCCACGACCGGCGCCTTGTGGTGCAGCGCCTGGAGGTCCGGGTCGGTCTTGTAACGGCCGTGCCGGGTGCGGTAGTCGGCGAGGGTGAGGATCTCGTGGGCCGGCGCGTGCGGCCGTACGACCGTGTCGCGGGTGCCGTACTGGCCGGTGCCGTACTCGTAGATGTAGTCGCCCAGGTGCAGCCAGGCGTCCAGGTCGGAGCGGGCGGCGAGGTGGCGGTAGGCGGAGAAGTAGCCGGCCTCCCAGTTGGCGCAGGAGACCACGCCGAAGCGCAGGCCCGGCACCGCGGCGTCCACCGCCGGCGCGGTGCGGGTGCGCGCCACCGGGGAGTCGGTGCCGCCGGCCGAGAAGCGGAACCAGTAGTCGGTGGCGGGCTGCAGGCCGCGCACGTCCGCCTTGACGGTGTGGTCGGAGGCGGCGGTGGCGGTGACGGACCCCTTGGCGACGACGGTGGTCAGCGCCTTGTCCTGGGCTATCACCCACTCGACCTTGATGTCGGGGCCGATGCCGGAACCCGGTGTCGCCCCGGCGGTCGGGGTCACGCGGGTCCACAGCAGGATGCCGTCCGGGAGCGGGTCGCCGGAGGCGACGCCGTGCAGGAAGGCCGGCGTGTCGTCGGCGGCCCGGGCGGGCAGCGCGGCGGCGAGCGGTCCGGCCAGGACGGCGGTGGCCGCGGCGGCCTTGACGACCGTACGGCGGCGCGGGGCAAGCGGCTTGAGGCCTTGTGAGGCTCTGTCTCGACTGGTCACGGGCGATCAGGTTACTCAGCGGTACGCCGAAAAGCGGGCGAACTCCCGAAAGTTCGCCCGCTCTTCGCGTGCCGGTCGGCAGTACCGGGCCGGCGAGCCGTGCCGGGCCCGCGTGCCGGATCGCGCCGTGCGCCGGGTCAGCCCTTGAGGGCCGCCGTGAGCGCCGTGGTGAAGTCGGCCACCGTCATCGGGGCGTTCTTGCCGTCCGAGCCGGTGAGGGTCTTGCCGTCCATCTTCAGCGTCGGGGTGCCGCTGACGCCGCTCTTGTCGAACACCTTGGACATCTCCAGCGCCCACCGGTCGTAGGTGCCGTCCTTGACCGCCTTCTGGAACTTGGCGTTGCCCTTCAGCGCCGGGACGGTGTCCGCGATCTTGATCAGGTAGGCGTCGCTCTTGAACTTGTCGTCGGTCTCCTCGGGGTGCCACTTCGCCGAGTACATGGCGGTCTTGTACTCGAAGAACGCCTCGGGGCTGACGTCGAGCGCGGCACCGAGCGCGCTGAGGGCGTTCTTGGAGCCCTCACCGCTCATGGTGTTGTCCAGGAAGGTGGCGCCGATGTACTGGATCTTGAACTTGCCGGCGTCCAGGTCGGACTTCACCGTCGGGCCGACCGTCTGCTCGAACTGGGAGCAGATCGGGCAGCGCGGGTCCTCGTACATCTCGAGGGTCTTCTTGGCGGTGCTCTTGCCGACCACCACGGTGGTGCCGTTCTTGCCGCTGGAGTTCGCGGGCTTGACCAGGGTGGCCGTCTTCGCCTCTTCCCAGTGGCCGGGCTTGTTGGCCTGGACGACGGCGTAGCCTATGCCGCCGGCCGCGGCCAGCACGGCCACCGCGGAGGCGGCGACGATGACCTGGCGGCGGACCTTCGCGCGCTTGGCAGCGCGCTCGCGCTCGATGCGCAGCCGCTCGCGGGCCGCCGTCTTCGCGGCCTGGCTGTTGCGCTTGCTCATGTCTGTGTTCTCCCTGGGGGACGCGCACGGGCTCGTGCGCGGATACGTGTGGGGGTGCTGCTCGTGCTCGACGAGGTGCGCGGGGGCCGCGCAGGAGGATCTCCCGGCCCGCCGCTCAGGCGGCGAGGCGCAGGGCGTCGGGGCGCGGGGGGCCGCGTCGGCCCGGGCCGTGCACGAGGAGCGGGTCCCGAGGGAGGTCCGGACGCAGCGCGGAGCGCGGCGGGCGGGCGGCCGACGGGGCGCGTCGTACGGTCGAGGCGGCCACCGCCAGCAGCAGCGGGCGGAACGTCGTCGCGGTCGCCGCGCGCAGGAGCTGGGCCAGGGCCCGCTCACCCCGGCGCAGCCAGGCCGCGGCGGTCAGGCCCACCGTGAGGTGCGCGGCCAGCAGCAGCCAGGCCGTCCCGGGGTCGGAGTGGGCCAGCACCCCGCCGAGGCGGTCGGCGTCGGTGCCCGTGAGTCGGGCCAGCGGGGTGCCCACGCGGGTGCCGTCGCCGCACAGGACGTCCCAGCCGACCGAGCGCAGCGGGCCGGTCACCGGGCCGCCGGCCGGGCCGTAGCAGACGTGCTGGCCGGTGGTGAGGACCGTGTCGGCCGCCAGCTCCAGCGGCACCAGCAGCGCGGCGATGTGCCCGAAGCCGCGCTCGCGGCCCGCCAGGGCGTAGGCGAGCGCGAACACGGCGGCCGCGACGGCGGCCACCGTGTTCAGCGGCAGGGGAGCCCGCGACAGCAGCACGTGCGACGCGGTGCTGAGCGTCACGACGAGTGCCGTGAACAGCGCCGCGCGTACGGCTCTGAGGCGGGTCCCGGATATGTCCATAGCGACAACGAGTGTGGCACGCGCTCCTGTAAGGGACCCCTAAAGGGGACCTGTGAGCGTCCTTTCCGTCACAGACCCGGAATCCGCCCGTTGCGGAACAGGTCCACGAAGATCTGGTGGTCCGCCCGCGCGCGGGCGCCGTAGCGGTGCGCGAAGTCGACCAGCAGCGGCGCGAAGCCCTCCTCGTCGGCCGCGATCGCCGCGTCGATGGCCCGCTCGGTGGAGAACGGCACCAGGGACTCCCCGGAGGTGTCGTCCGCCGCCGAGTGCATCGACGCCGTGGCCCGGCCGAGGTCGGCGACGACCGCCGCGATCTCCTCCGGGTCGTCGATGTCGCCCCAGTCCAGGTCCACCGCGTACGGCGAGACCTCCGCGACGAGCTGCCCGGCGCCGTCCAGCTCGGTCCAGCCCAGCCACGGGTCGGCGTGCGCCTGCAGGGCGCGCTGGGAGATCACCGTGCGGTGCCCCTCGTGCTGGAAGTAGTCCCGGATCGCCCGGTCGGTGATGTGCCGGGAGACGGCCGGGGTCTGGGCCTGCTTGATGTAGATCACGACGTCGTTCTCCAGGGCGTCGCTGTGGCCCTCCAGCAGGATGTTGTACGACGGCAGGCCCGCCGAGCCGATGCCGATGCCGCGCCGGCCCACGACGTCCTTGACGCGGTAGGAGTCCGGGCGGGCCAGCGAGGAGTCCGGGAGCGTCTCCAGGTAGCCGTCGAAGGCGGCCAGCACCTTGTAGCGGGTGGCCGCGTCCAGCTCTATCGAGCCGCCGCCGGGGGCGAAGCGGCGCTCGAAGTCGCGGATCTCGGTCATCGACTCCAGCAGGCCGAACCGGGTCAGCGAACGGGCGTCGCGCAGGGCGTCCAGCAGCGGGCCGGTCGCCGTGTCCAGGGTGAACGGGGGCACCTCGTCGCTCTTGGCGCCGGTCGCCAGCGAGCGGATGCGTTCGCGGTACGCGCCCGCGTAGATCCCCACCAGCTCGCTGATCTGCTCGTCGCTGAGCGCCTTGGCGTACCCGATCAGCGCGATCGACGCCGAGAAGCGCTTCAGGTCCCAGGTGAAGGGGCCGACGTAGGCCTCGTCGAAGTCGTTGACGTTGAAGATCAGCCGGCCGTTGGAGTCCATGTACGTGCCGAAGTTCTCCGCGTGCAGGTCGCCGTGGATCCACACGCGCGAGGTGCGCTCGTCCTGGTAGGGCCCGCTGTCCCCGCGCGACTCGCCCGGTCCGTTCGCCGCGTCCAGGTCGTGGTAGAAGAGGCAGGCCGTGCCCCGGTAGAAGGCGAACGCCGAGGCCGCCATCTTGCGGAACTTCACCCGGAACGCGGCCGGGTCGGCGGCCAGGAGCTCGCCGAAGGCGGTGTCGAAGACGGTGAGGATCTCCTCACCGCGCTGCTCCTCGTTGAGCGGGGTGACCGACATCGCGGGGTGCCTCCTGGTGCATGACGTGTACGACAGCGTTCCTGTCGTCTCCCAACGGACGGGGCCGCCGGGAAGTGCCCGCGGCCCTCGCTGTGAAGGTACGCGGGGCGACCCGCCCGGTGTCAGTCCCGAGGCATAGACTTCGACGCTGACCCCGGACTGTCCGCCGTCCCGTCGCCGCTCGTTCCCCTGGAGGCCGCACCGTGTCGAAGCCGCCGTTCACGCACCTGCACGTCCACACCCAGTACTCGCTGCTGGACGGTGCCGCGCGGCTGAAGGACATGTTCAACGCGTGCAACGAGATGGGCATGACCCACATCGCCATGTCCGACCACGGCAACCTGCACGGCGCGTACGACTTCTTCCACTCCGCGAAGAAGGCCGGGATCACCCCGATCATCGGGATCGAGGCGTACGTCGCCCCCGAGTCCCGGCGCAACAAGCGCAAGATCCTCTGGGGCCAGCCGCACCAGAAGCGCGACGACATCTCCGGTTCCGGCGGCTACACCCACAAGACGATGTGGGCGGTGAACCGGACCGGACTGCACAACCTCTTCCGGCTGTCCTCCGACGCCTACGCCGAGGGCTGGCTGCAGAAGTGGCCCCGGATGGACAAGGAGACCATCGCCCAGTGGTCCGAGGGCATCGTGGCCTCCACCGGCTGCCCCTCCGGCGAGGTGCAGACCCGGCTGCGCCTCGGCCACTTCGACGAGGCGCTGAAGGCCGCCGCCGAGTACCAGGACATCTTCGGCAAGGACAAGTACTTCCTGGAGCTGATGGACCACGGCATCGAGATCGAGCGCCGGGTCCGCGACGGCCTGCTGGAGATCGGCCGCAAGCTCGGCATCCCCCCGCTGGTCACCAACGACTCGCACTACACCTACGCGCACGAGGCGACCGCCCACGACGCCCTGCTGTGCATCCAGACCGGCAAGAACCTCTCCGACCCCGACCGCTTCAAGTTCGACGGCACCGGCTACTACCTGAAGTCCACGGACGAGATGTACGCCATCGACTCCTCGGACGCCTGGCAGGAGGGCTGCGCCAACACGCTGCTCGTCGCCGAGATGGTGGACACCACCGGCATGTTCGAGAAGCGCGACCTCATGCCCAAGTTCGACATCCCCGAGGGCTACACCGAGGTCACCTGGTTCAAGGAGGAGGTCCGCCGCGGCATGGAGCGCCGCTACCCGGACGGCATCCCCGAGGACCGCCAGAAGCAGGCCGAGTACGAGATGGACACCATCATCTCGATGGGCTTCCCGGGCTACTTCCTCGTGGTCGCCGACTTCATCATGTGGGCCAAGAAGCAGGGCATCGCGGTCGGCCCCGGCCGTGGCTCCGCGGCCGGCTCGATCGTCGCCTACGCCATGGGCATCACCGACCTCGACCCCATCCCGCACGGCCTGATCTTCGAGCGGTTCCTCAACCCCGAGCGCATCTCCATGCCCGACGTCGACATCGACTTCGACGAGCGCCGGCGCGTCGAGGTGATCCGGTACGTGACCGAGAAGTACGGCGCCGACAAGGTCGCCATGATCGGCACCTACGGCACCATCAAGGCCAAGAACGCGATCAAGGACTCCGCGCGCGTGCTGGGCTACCCGTACGCGATGGGCGACCGCATCACCAAGGCCATGCCCGCCGACGTCCTCGGCAAGGGCATCCCGCTGTCCGGCATCACCGACCCCAGCCACCCCCGCTACTCGGAGGCGGGCGAGGTCCGGGCGATGTACGAGAACGAGCCGGACGTGAAGAAGGTCATCGACACCGCGCGCGGCGTGGAGGGCCTGGTGCGGCAGATGGGCGTGCACGCCGCCGGCGTGATCATGTCCAGCGAGACCATCACCGAGCACGTCCCGGTCTGGGTGCGCCACACCGACGGCGTGACCATCACCCAGTGGGACTACCCGAGCTGTGAGTCGCTCGGCCTGCTGAAGATGGACTTCCTGGGCCTGCGCAACCTCACGATCATGGACGACGCGGTCAAGATGGTGAAGGCCAACAAGGGCCTCGACATCGACCTGCTGTCCCTGCCGCTGGACGACCCCACGACCTTCGACCTGCTCCAGCGCGGCGACACCCTCGGCGTGTTCCAGTTCGACGGCGGCCCGATGCGCTCGCTGCTGCGGCTGATGAAGCCGGACAACTTCGAGGACATCTCCGCCGTGTCGGCCCTGTACCGGCCGGGCCCGATGGGCATGAACTCCCACACGAACTACGCGCTGCGCAAGAACGGCCAGCAGGAGATCACGCCGATCCACCCCGAGCTGGAGGAGCCGCTCAGGGAGGTCCTGGACGTCACCTACGGCCTGATCGTCTACCAGGAGCAGGTGCAGAAGGCCGCCCAGATCATCGCGGGCTACTCGCTCGGCGAGGCCGACATCCTCCGCCGCGTGATGGGCAAGAAGAAGCCCGAGGAACTGGCGAAGAACTTCACCATCTTCCAGGCCGGCGCCCGCAAGAACGGCTACAGCGACGAGGCCATCCAGGCGCTGTGGGACGTGCTGGTCCCGTTCGCCGGCTACGCGTTCAACAAGGCGCACTCCGCCGCGTACGGCCTGGTGTCGTACTGGACCGCCTACCTCAAGGCGAACCACCCCGCCGAGTACATGGCCGCCCTGCTGACCTCCGTCAAGGACGACAAGGACAAGTCGGCGGTCTACCTCAACGAGTGCCGCCGCATGGGCATCCGCGTCCTGCCGCCGAACGTCAACGAGTCCGAGGCGAACTTCGCCGCGCAGGGCGACGACGTGATCCTCTTCGGCCTGTCCGCCGTGCGCAACGTCGGCACCAACGTCGTCGAGTCGATCATCAAGTGCCGCAAGGCCAAGGGGAAGTACACCTCCTTCCCCGACTACCTCGACAAGGTCGAGGCGGTCGTCTGCAACAAGCGGACCACGGAGTCCCTGATCAAGGCCGGCGCCTTCGACTCGATGGGTCACACCCGCAAGGGCCTCACCGCGCAGTACGAGCCGATGATCGACAACGTGGTCGCGGTCAAGCGCAAGGAGGCCGAGGGCCAGTTCGACCTCTTCGGCGGGATGGGCGAGGAGCAGAGCGACGAGCCGGGCTTCGGCCTCGACGTGGAGTTCACCACCGACGAGTGGGACAAGACCTACCTGCTCGCGCAGGAGCGCGAGATGCTCGGCCTGTACGTCTCCGACCACCCGCTGTTCGGGCTGGAGCACGTGCTGTCCGACAAGGCCGACGCGGGCATCGCCCAGCTCACCGGCGGTGAGCACGCGGACGGCGCGGTCGTGACCATCGGCGGCATCATCTCCGGCCTCCAGCGCAAGATGACCAAGCAGGGCAACGCCTGGGCCATCGCCACCGTCGAGGACCTCGCCGGCTCCATCGAGTGCATGTTCTTCCCGGCGACCTACCAGCTCGTGTCGACCCAACTGGTCGAGGACGCCGTGGTGTTCGTCAAGGGCCGGCTCGACAAGCGCGAGGACGTGCCCCGCCTGGTGGCGATGGAGCTGCAGGTCCCCGACCTGTCCAACGCGGGCACCAACGCGCCCGTGGTGCTCACCATCCCGGCCACCCGGGTCACCCCGCCGATGGTCAGCCGCCTCGGGGAGATCCTCACCCACCACAAGGGCGACAGCGAGGTCCGCATCAAGCTCCAGGGCCCGACCCGGACCACCGTGCTGCGCCTGGACCGGCACCGGGTCAAGCCCGACCCGGCGCTGTTCGGCGACCTGAAGGTGCTGCTCGGCCCGTCCTGCCTGGCCGGCTGAGCCGCCGGCCGGGCGCGGGCGCGGGGCGCCGGGCGGCCCGGACGCGCGTGAGGGGCGTACCCGGTACCTGGTACGCCCCTCAGGCACGTGTGCGGTCACAACCCGTCACACGGACGTCAGTTGTGGCCGAAGCTGCGCTTCCGCTTGTGTGTCGCCACGTCGCCGGGGGTCATCTCGACCTCGGGCTGGGGCTCCGCCTCCGCCGTGGGACGACGGTCCGGGCTCTGCCCGCGGTCGGTCGGACGCTGCTGCTTGCGGTCACGGTTCTTGTTCTTGGCCATGGTGATGCCTCCTGTGGGGATCTAGGGGCCAGGGCCGGATCCAGATTCACACAAGCCGACTTGCCGTGCATGTCGGATAATTACCCTGTGTCACACGGCAGGTCGTCGGGCCCCGTCCCGAAACGCCACGCCGAAGATCGAGTTGCGAGCCGTTAACCTCCGCGTGGTCGGGCAGACTCGAAGCAAGCCCGAAGCAAACCTCCCGGGAAGAGGGTGAGTCGCGTGGACCGCTGCGTCGTCCTGGTGGACGCCGGGTATCTGCTGGGAGCCGCCGCCAGCCTCCTCGCCGGGGAGCCCTCCCGGTCCCGGATCACCGTCGACCACTCCGCCCTCGTCCAGGGCCTGCGGGACCAGGCCGAGTCCGACACGGAACGGCCGCTGCTGCGGATCTACTGGTTCGACGGCGCCCCCGACCGCGTCCCGCAGCCCGAGCACCGCCGGCTGCGCGTGATGCCGCGGGTCACCGTGCGGCTGGGCGCGCTCACCCGCAGCGACGGCCGCTGGGCCCAGAAGGGCGTCGACGCGGCCATGCACGCCGAGCTGACCGAGCTGGCCCGCAACCGCGCCTGCTCCGACGTCGTGCTCGTCACCGGCGACGGCGACCTGCTGCCCGGCATGATGGCCGCCAAGGAGCACGGCGTCGCCGTCCACCTGTGGGCCGTCCAGGCCGCCGACGGCGACTACAACCAGTCCGAGGACCTGGTCGCCGAGGCCGACGAACGGCGCGTCCTGGACCGCACGTGGATCACCAAGGCGGTCCGCGCCAAGGAGTTCGGCGGGGCGTGCGCGCCGCCGCCCGTGCCCCGGCCCGAGATCGCCGCGATCCTCTCCGCGCCCCTGCCCGACGCCCCGCCGCTCGCCCCGGCCGCCGAGCGGCCCCCCGACGAGCCGGAGCACACCGCCGCCAGGGCGGCCGACGCCGCCCAGGAACGGGTGGCCGCCGCCAAGGGCGTCCCCACCCCCAAGGACCTCGCCGAGCTGCGCGCCGGGGCGCAGAGCCCGCACCACCCGGCGAACGCGACCCTGCGCTGGTCCTCCGACAAGGGCTGGGTGGAGCGGCCCGGCAGCGCCCCGGAGCCGCCCGAGGCGGCCGCGATGCCGACGCTGGCCCAGCTCACCACCGCCGAGCAGCGCTGGGCCGACCGCGAGGAGGACATCACCACCGTCGGCGGTGACCCGTACGAGGTGGGACAGGTGTTCGCACGGCGCTGGATGGCCCGGCTCGGCGACCAGGGCCACCTGCAGCGGCTGTCGGGCATGTACCCGCGCATCCCGCACCGCGTCGACGGCGAGCTGCTGCGCTACGCGGCCCGCTTCGGCCTGCTCGCGCACAAGGACGACCAGATCGACGAGCACGACCGGTACGCGATCCGGGCCGGCTTCTGGCGCGAGATCGACGTGCGCACCGCCGCCGAGCACGCCACGGCCGGCGACTGAGGCGCATCCCCGGGCCGCCCCGAAGGCGAGCAGAGCTTGCCGACCCCGTAGGCTCGTCCCTTGTGAGTACGCGCGTGGCACCGGCGGTCCGGCCCAGGGACGAGGTCGTGTGTGCCGTGCGCGGGCTGACCAAGACCTACCCCGCGGTGCGCGGCCGGCGCGGCACCCCGGCCACCCCCGAGGTGCGGGCCATCGACGACGTACGGCTGGACATCCGGCGCGGTGAGATCTTCGGGCTGCTCGGTCCGAACGGGGCCGGCAAGTCCACCCTCGTCCGCCAGCTCACCGGCCTGATGCGGCCGGACACCGGCAGCGTGGAGATCCTCGGGCACGACATCGTGCGGCACCCGGAGCGGGCCGCGCGGATCCTCGCCTACCTGGGGCAGGAGTCCACCGCCCTGGATGAGCTGACCGTGTCCCTGGCCGCCGAGACCACCGGCCGGCTGCGCGGGCTCGACGTGCGGCGGGCGCGCTCCGAGCGGGACGCGGTGCTGGACGAGCTGGGGCTCACCGCGATCGCCGGACGCCCGCTGAAGAAGCTCTCCGGCGGCCAGCGGCGGCTGGCCTGCTTCGCCGCCGCGCTGGTGGGCGAGCGGCCCCTGCTGGTCCTCGACGAGCCGACCACGGGCATGGACCCGGTGGCCCGGCGGGCCGTGTGGTCGGCCGTCGACCGGCGGCGCGCCGAGCACGGCACGACGGTGCTGCTGGTCACCCACAACGTCATCGAGGCCGAGACCGTCCTCGACCGGGTCGCCGTCCTCGACCAGGGCCGGATCATCGCCTGCGACACCCCGGCCGGCCTCAAGGAGCAGGTCGCCGGCGAGGTGCGGGTGGAGCTGGTGTGGCGCGAGCGGGCCCCGCTGGACGTGCCCGAGGTCGCCGGACTCCGCGAGCGCGCCGCGGAGTCCGGACGCCGCTGGACGCTCCGGCTGGCCCCCGAGGAGGCCCGCGCGGTCGTCGCCACCGTCACCGGTGGCGCCGCCTTCGCCGCCCTGGACGACTTCACCCTGGCCACACCGAGCCTGGAGGACGTCTACCTCGCGCTGGGCGGGGCGGCCCGCCAGGGGCTGGTGCGGACATGAGCGCGGCACGGGTGAGCCGACCGGGGGTGCGGTGCGTATGGTCCTGGAGAGCGGTAGGGAAAGGGAGCAGCGCCAGGTGAGTGTGGTACCTGCCGAGGTCCTGTCGGGCGGCGCGCCGGCCGTGGACGAGCCGGTCCGGCGCCCGGCCGAGCTCGGGCCGCGCGCCCGGCTGTGGCCGTCACTGGTGGCCGTGTACCGGGCGCAGCTCTCGCGTGCGCGGGTCGCGCGCATCCCGCTGCTGTTCGTGGCGACCTTCCAGTCCGTCGGCATCCTGGTCATGATGCGCGGGGTGGTGGAGGGCGGCCGCGAGGCCGAGTCCGTCGTCGCCGGGTCGGCCGTGCTGGTGGTGGCGTTCGTCGCGCTCAACCTGCTCGCGCAGTACTTCGGGCAACTGCGGGCGAGCGGCGGTCTCGACCACTACGCCACGCTGCCCGTGCCGCCGGCCGCCGTGGTGCTGGGCGCGGCGGGCGCGTACGCCTCCTTCACCGTGCCGGGGACCGTGGTGACCGCGGTGTTCGGGTGCGCGCTGTTCGGGCTGCCGGTGACCCACCTGTGGGTGCTGGCGGCGGTGATCCCGCTCGCCGGCGCCGCGCTGGCCGGACTCGGCGCCGCCTGCGGGCTGCTCGCGCCCCGGCCGGAGCTGGCCACCCTGCTCGGCCAGCTCGGCATGTCGGCGGCGCTGCTGCTGGGCGTGCTGCCCCCCGACCGGATGCCGGAGCCGGTGCGCTTCCTGCGCGACCTGCTGCCGTCGACGTACGGCGTGGAGGCACTCGCGCGCACGTTCGGCAAGGGGCCCGACTGGGCGTACGTCGGGGTGGACCTCGCCGTGTGCGCCGCGGTGGGCGTGGTCTCGCTGGCCGTGGCGACCTGGGCGTACCGCCGGGCCGCCGTCCGGTGACGCGCCGCACAGGCGGGCCTGGCACGATGGCAGGGTGACCGCTCCACTGACTCCGCCCCCGCCGCCGCACGATCCCTCCTCGCAGGGCGCGTGGCCGCCCCCGTCGGGTCCGTACGGCTACGCGGCCCCGGCGCCGCACGACGGCGGCCCGCAGGGACCCGGGCTGCTGACCGAGCTGCGGGACGCCGCCGTCGTGACGGTGCTCGTGACCGTCCTCGGGGTGCTCCTCGGGCTGCTGTGGGTCTGGCTCGCGCCGCGGGTGCCGCTGGTCGGGGACGTCGTGGACGGCGGCTGGGTCGTCTACCTCAAGGACACCGAGGGCGAGCAGGCCGTCGGCGCCGACGGAACGTTCACGCTGCTGGGGCTCGCGTTCGGCGCGGTGACCGCGGCGGCGGTGTTCCTGTGGCGGCGCCGCGGGGGCGTGCCGCTGGTGGTGGCCCTCGCCCTGGGCGGGCTGTTCGCCTCGCTGATCGCGTGGCGGATCGGGCTGTGGCTCGGGCCCACCGACGACGTGCTGACGCACGCGAAGAGCGTGGGCAAGGGCGTGACCTTCTCCGCGCCGCTGAAGCTCGGCGCCCACGGGGCGCTGCTCGCGTGGTCCATGGCCGCGATGGTCGTCCACCTGGGCCAGACGGCGCTGTTCGGCCCCCGCGACCCCGAGCTGTACGGGACGCCGCCGGCGGGCTGAGCCGGGCCGGGCCCGCGCCGGAGGACTACGGGCGCCCGATCGGGGCCAGCGTCGCCCCCGTCAGGGCCGCGAGGTCCGCGGGGGAGAGCTCGACCTCCAGGCCGCGCCGGCCCGCCGAGACGCAGATCGTGGCATGGCCGCCCGCGGAGGCGTCCAGGACCGTGGGCAGCTTCTTGCGCTGCCCCAGCGGGGAGATGCCGCCCCGCACGTAGCCCGTGGTGCGCTCGGCGAGGGCCGGGTCGGCCATCGCCGCCTTCTTGCCGCCCACCGCCGCCGCCAGCGCCTTGAGGTCGAGCTGGCCGGCCACCGGGACCACCGCCACGGTCAGCGCGCCGTCGACGTCCGCGACGAGGGTCTTGAAGACGCGCTCGGGGGAGACGCCCATCGCCTCGGCCGCCTCCTCGCCGTAGGACGGGTGGTTCGGGTCGTGGTCGTAGGCGTGGACCGTGAAGTCCACCCCCGCCGCCGTCAGCGCCACCGTCGCGGGCGTCCCGCCCGCCTGCTGCTTCCTCGACTTCTTCGCCACGGGTCGCTCGTGCCTCAGTTCAGACTCGTCGGGCCGCGCGTCAGGTCCGACGCCGGCAGGGACGGCAGACTACGGAGGATGGCCGTCTCCGCGCGAAGGAGTTTCAGCTCGTCGCGCAGGCGGGACGCGGTGTCGGGGGACTGGAGCAGGCGCTGCTTGGTGGGGGTGTCGAGCAGCATCGCCGCCGCCACCAGGTAGGAGACGACCGCGGGCTCGTCGGGCAGCTCCGTGCCGGTCGACAGGGAGCGTTCCCGGGCGCCGGCCAGGCGCTTCTGGTACTGGCGGAACGCCCGCAGCACCCCCTCGGCCAGCGGGCCCGCCTCGTCGCCCGGCTCCTCCGTCAGCTCCTCCAGCTCGGCCGTGAGGAACGGACCGGAGGTGTCCAGCGACAGCAGCCTGACCCGGGTCGTGCCCGTGGCCAGGACCTCGAAGGAGCCGTCGGCGCGCTCGCGGATCGTCGCCGCGTCGGCCACGCAGCCCACACCGTGGAACGCCTTCAGCGGGTCGGTGCCGAACCCCGCCGACGGGCCGCGCTGCGGCAGGGCCGTGAGGTCGGGCATCCCCGGTTCGCTGGGCGCGACCTCGTGGCCGTCGCGGATCGCCACGACGGCGAACCGGCGCGGTTCCTCCTCGGGGGTCTTCAGCAACTCGCGCATCATGGCGCGGTAGCGCTCCTCGAAGACGTTCAACGGAAGCACCAACCCCGGGAACAGCACCGAGTTCAGGGGGAAGAGCGGCAGACGGACGGTGGTCACGAACCCAGAGCCTAATGGTCTTCGCAGGGCCCGCGTCCGCCGTGGTCCCCACGGGCGGCCCACTCGGGCGCCGCGGGCGCGCCCCGCCGGATGCGGTCGCGCACCGCGAGGAAGTGGCCGAGCGGGTCGTCGGAGAGCTGGTCCCAGGGGAACGAGGTGGCGTACGGGCCCAGCACGCGGAGCTGGTCCAGGGCCTCGTCCAGCCGGCGCAGGCGCTTGAGCACGTAGGCCAGGACGTTGCGGATCTCGGCCGGCCAGGGGTCGGACACCGGCAGGCGGGCGGACAGCGCGAGCGCCCGGTCGGCCGCCGCGTCGAGCCGCTCGCGCGCCACGTCGGGACCGCAGCCGTCCGTGAGGTACGCGAACGCCGCCTGCAGCGGAAGCGCCTGGACCAGGGAGTCCTCGGGCGCGTCCTGCGCGGCCCGGTCGGCGAAGTCGAAGCACTCGCGGGTCGCGCCGTGCCAGGACGCGGCGAGGTAGCGCAGCGCGGCGACGTGGCAGCCGTAGTGGTGCGGGGAGCGGCGCACCGCCGCCTCCCACAGCTCGCTGAAGTACTTGTGCCCGGCGCGGGCCCCGCGCGCGTGGTCCAGCGCGATCCGCCACGGCACCGGGTCGGGCACGTGCGCCTGCGCCGCCGCGGTGACCAGCGGGCTCACCTCGCGCAGCAGCTCGGTGCGGGCGGGGGAGCGCCAGGCGCGGTGCACGGCGAGCTGGGCGGCGACCAGCAGCACGTCCGGATCGCGCGGCGCGTCGGCGCGCCACCGCTCGAACCAGTCCGGCCGGGCGTGCGCGAAGGACGCCAGCCGTACGACGTAGCCGTCGCGGTGCTCCCACTCGCCCCGCACGCGCGTGCCGGCCAGCAGCTCGGCGGCGGCGTCGTACTCGTCCCGCCCGGCGGCGACCAGTGCCGGGCCCAGCCGGTCGTCGGGCGCGTCGAGCAGCACCTCGTCGTCGGCGGGGAGGCCGGCGGCGGTGTGCGGGGCGACGGTCCGGGCGCCCCGGGACGCGGGCGTCCGGGAGCCTCGGATGAACGGGGGCAGCAGAGCCATGGTGACGTCCATTGAAAAGCCGCAGGTCGCGGGTGCGCCAGAGGGAACGGTCAAGCCGGCGAAAGTTGTACGTCCGGAAGTCAAGGAGAGGTAAAAGCTGAGAGTTCAACAAGAACAGGAGTTCCCCCTTCCGAGCAAGAGCACCATTCGGATCACGGGCACCATCCGAACCGCCAGCCCCCGACCGGCCCTCGGTCAGCCCCGCCGCAGCAGCCGGGTCGCGCCCGCCGCCACCGCCGTGGCCAGCACCCAGCCGAGCAGCACCAGGGCCACCGACAGCCACTGCCAGCCGCCGCGCAGCTGCCACTGGCCGCTCTGCCCGAAGTCGATCACCGGCAGCAGCAGGTCGAGCGCGTACAGGGCCGGGTCCCACTGCGGGTGGCGGCCCGCGTCGACCGGGCGGTGCGCGGCCTGCGCGAAGGCCAGCGAACCCGCCGCCCACAGCACCGCCAGCCACAGGGCGGCCCGGCCGGGCCGGTACCCGTAGGCGACCGTCCAGTCCTGGGCGTACCCCCACAGCCTGGCGGCCGGCGGCAGGCTCGCGCGGCGGTGGCGCTGCTTGGCGAGCAGCACCTCGCGCGCGCCCTCGTCCTCGCCGCTCGCCCGCAGCACCGCGGCCAGCCGCTCGTACGGCTCCGGCTGGTACTCGGCGGTCGCCGCCGACACCCAGCGCAGCCGCTCGGCCAGCGGGAACGGGCCCCGCGGCACCAGGTTCTCGTAGGTGAAGCCGCTCATCTGCAGGCTGCCCGGGCCGGGCCACGCGGCGGCCCGGTCCATCAGGTTGACCACCCGCGCCCCCGACAGCACGACCCGCCCCCGCGCCGGCCGCTCCCCGAGGAAGCGCAGCTCGGGCGTCTGCACCCGGCGCAGGGATATCTCCTGGTCGTCGGTGAGCGTGAAGCGGGCGTCCTGGAAGTCGACCGCGTCCCCGAACCGGCCGTCGTCCAGCCGGGCCCCGCCCCGGCACTCGAACCGCCGGACGCGCGTGCCCCGCGCGGGGGTCGCCCCGCTCGGCACGCCCCCGCCGAGCCCGGCCGGGGTCAGGTACAGCGTGCGCTCCACGGTGAGCTGGGGCGCGTTCAGCGCTAGCCGGGCGTCCGGGTTGACCAGCCGCGCCCCCCGCAGGCTCAGCGAGACCCCCACCTTGGCGCTGCGCAGGCTGAGCTCGCCGTAGGACTCCAGCAGCTCGGCCTGGAGGTCCTGGCCGACGCTCAGGCCGTCGCCGGCGATCGAGCGGCCGGTGCGGTCCGGGTGCACGACGGCCTGGTTCAGCATCAGGTCGGTGCCGATGTGCGCGTCGGTCAGCCGGACCCCGCGCAGGAACCGGCAGCGCGGCAGGTGCAGGTCGCCCTCGGTGTGCACCCGGGCCGCCTCCAGCCGCGGCACCGCGCAGTCCTCCAGCCGCACCGTGGTCAGCCGGGCCTCCGGCAGCAGCACGTCCCGCTCGAACCGGCAGCGCCGCATCTCCACGTACGGCACCACCGTGCCGCCCGACAGGTCCAGCGAGCCGCTCAGCCGCACCCCGGCCAGCTTCAGCGAGGCCACCCGCCCGGTCAGCGGCGGCGGGCCGTCCAGCAGCAGCCAGGCCACGATCCGGGCCCGCACGGTGCGCTCCGGGCCCCACGGGTGCCCGCCGTGCGGGTCGTCGACCAGCGCGTCCCCGCTGCTCAGGTCGTACACGCTGCCGTTGCGGAAGGCCTGCCACATCCCGGCCTCGGCGGCGCTCAGGTCGTCCGGCAGGTCCCCCGCGCGCGGGCGGGTCCCCTCGTCCACCACGCCGCCACCTCCGTCCCGCGCGCCACATCCCGCTCCTCGCACATCTGTTCATGCCCGCTGTGTGACGAGATAACCACCGAGCGTGAGGGAGATTTACGGAACGTTACCGACTACCCGGCTCGGGGCCGGTGGACGTTCTGTATCAGCCATTGATACGCGCGGACGGCACGCGGGCGGGGTCTGAGAGAATTGGGACCGTGATCTCCCGAATCGATCTGCGCGGCGACGCCCTCCCCGAGGGACCCGCCCTGCGCGACCTGCTGCCCCGAGCCGACTTCGACGTCTCGGCCGCCCTGGAGAAGGTGCGTCCGATCTGCGAGGCCGTGCATCATCGGGGCGACGCGGCGCTGATCGACTTCGCCGAGAAGTTCGACGGCGTCCGCCTCGACCAGGTCCGGGTCCCGGCCGCAGCCCTCGCCCGCGCCCTGGACGAGCTCGACCCGGCCGTGCGCGCGGCCCTGGAGGAGTCGATCCGCCGCGCCCGCCTCGTGCACCGCGCCCAGCGCCGCACCGACCACACCACCCAGGTCGTGCCCGGCGGCACGGTGACCGAGAAGTGGGTGCCGGTCGAGCGCGTCGGGCTGTACGCCCCCGGCGGCCGGTCGGTGTACCCGTCGTCCGTGGTGATGAACGTCGTCCCGGCCCAGGAGGCCGGCGTACCGTCGATCGCGCTGGCCTCGCCCGCCCAGGCCGAGTTCGGCGGGCTGCCGCACCCGACGATCCTCGCCGCGTGCGCGCTGCTCGGCGTCGACGAGGTCTACGCGGCCGGCGGCGCGACCGCCGTCGCGATGTTCGCCTACGGCACCGAGTCCTGCCCGCCCGCCACCATGGTCACCGGACCGGGCAACATCTGGGTCGCCGCCGCCAAGCGCTACTTCACCGGCCGCATCGGCATCGACGCCGAGGCCGGCCCGACCGAGATCGCGGTCCTCGCCGACGCCACCGCCGACCCGGTGCACGTCGCCTCCGACCTGATCAGCCAGGCCGAGCACGACCCGCTGGCCGCCGCCGTCCTGGTCACCGACTCCGTGGAGCTCGCCGACGCGGTCGAGAAGGAGCTGGAGCCGCAGGTCGCGGCCACCCGGCACGTCGACGACCGGATCGTGCCCGCCCTGACGGGCCGGCAGTCCGCGATCGTCCTGGTCGACGGCGTCGACGAGGGCCTCAGGGTGGTCGACGCCTACGGCGCCGAGCACCTGGAGATCCAGACCGCCGACGCCGCCGCCGTCGCCGACCGCGTGCGCAACGCGGGCGCGATCTTCGTCGGCCCCTGGGCGCCGGTGTCCCTCGGCGACTACGCCGCCGGGTCCAACCACGTCCTGCCCACCGGCGGCTGCGCCTGCCACTCCTCGGGCCTGTCCGTGCAGTCCTTCCTGCGCGGCATCCACGTCGTCGACTACACGAAGGACGCGCTCGCCGACGTCGCGCACCACGTGGTCACGCTGGCGGAGGCGGAGGACCTGCCCGCGCACGGCGCCGCGATCAAGGCGAGGTTCGGCTGGAAGGTGCCCGAGAGCAAGTGAGCGACGTGAGGATCGACGATCTCCCCGTACGGGACGAGCTGCGCGGCAAGTCCCCCTACGGAGCGCCCCAGCTGGACGTGCCCGTACGGCTGAACACCAACGAGAACCCCTACCCGCTGCCCGAACCGCTGGTCGAGCGGATCGCGGAGCGGGTGCGCGAGGCGGCCCGCCACCTCAACCGCTACCCGGACCGCGACGCCGTCGAGCTGCGCACCCGGCTCGCCGGGTACCTGACCCGTACCTCGGGCCACGCGGTGGGCCTCGGCAACGTCTGGGCGGCCAACGGCTCCAACGAGGTCATCCAGCAGCTCCTGCAGACCTTCGGCGGACCGGGACGCACGGCGATCGGCTTCGAGCCGTCGTACTCGATGCACGCGCTCATCGCGCGCGGCACCGGCACCGGCTGGATCTCCGGGCCGCGCGGCGAGGACTTCACCATCGACGTCGCCGCCGCGCGGGCGGCGATCGCCGAGCACCGGCCGGACGTCGTCTTCGTCACCACCCCCAACAACCCCACCGGCACGGCCGTCCCGCCGGAGACCGTGACGGCGCTGTACGAGGCGGCGCAGGCCGCGAAGCCGTCGGTGGTCATCGTGGACGAGGCGTACATCGAGTTCAGCCACGGCGCCTCGCTGCTGCCGCTGCTCGAGGGCCGCCCGCACCTGGTGATCTCGCGGACCATGTCGAAGGCGTTCGGCGCGGCCGGCCTGCGCCTCGGCTACCTCGCCGCGCACCCGGCCGTCGTGGACGCCGTCCAACTGGTGCGGCTGCCGTACCACCTGTCGGCCGTCACCCAGGCGACGGCGCTGGCCGCGCTGGAGCACACCGACACGCTGCTCGGCTACGTCGAGCAGCTCAAGGCCGAGCGGGACCGGCTGGTGGCCGAACTGCGGGCGATCGGCTACGAGGTGACCGCCTCCGACGCCAACTTCGTCCAGTTCGGCCGCTTCGCCGACGCGCACGCCGCCTGGCAGCGGATCCTCGACCGGGGCGTCCTCGTCCGGGACAACGGCGTCCCCGGCTGGCTGAGGGTCACCGCCGGCACCCCGCAGGAGAACGACGCGTTCCTCGACGCGGTCCGTGAACTGAAGAAGGAGCAGAGCGCATGAACCGCGTGGGACGCGTGGAGCGGGTCACCAAGGAGACGTCGGTGCTCGTCGAGATCGACCTCGACGGCAGCGGCAAGGTCGACGTGGCGACCGGGGTCGGCTTCTACGACCACATGCTCGACCAGCTCGGCCGGCACGGCCTGTTCGACCTCACCGTGAAGACCGAGGGCGACCTGCACATCGACTCGCACCACACCATCGAGGACACCGCCCTCGCGCTGGGCGCCGCCTTCAAGCAGGCCCTCGGCGACAAGGTGGGCATCTACCGCTTCGGCAACTGCACGGTCCCGCTGGACGAGTCGCTCGCCCAGGTCACCGTCGACCTGTCCGGCCGCCCCTACCTCGTGCACACCGAGCCCGAGAACATGGCGCCGATGATCGGCGAGTACGACACCACCATGACCCGGCACATCCTGGAGTCCTTCGTGGCCCAGGCCCAGATCGCCCTGCACGTCCACGTGCCCTACGGGCGCAACGCGCACCACATCGTGGAGTGCCAGTTCAAGGCCCTCGCCCGCGCCCTGCGCTACGCGAGCGAACGCGATCCGCGCGCGGCGGGCATCCTCCCCTCCACGAAGGGCGCGCTGTGAACGGGCTGTCGACCCTCCTCATCGTCGTCGGGCTGTTCCTGGCCGGCGGCATCTACTCGTTCGTGAAGCAGGACATGCCGCGCAGCCTGATCGTGCTGCTCTCCATCGGTGCCGGGATGTGCCTGCTGGCCGGCGTCATGCGGCTGGAGGTGTGGAACTGATGAGCACGCCGAAGAAGGTCGTCGTCTTCGACTACGGCTTCGGCAACGTCCGCTCCGCCGAGCGCGCCCTCGCGCGCACCGGGGCCGACGTCGAGATCACCCGCGACTTCGACCGGGCGATGAACGCCGACGGCCTGCTGGTGCCGGGCGTCGGCGCGTTCGCCGCCTGCATGCAGGGCCTGAAGGAGGCGCGGGGCGACTGGATCGTGGACCGCCGGCTGTCCGGCGGGCGGCCCGTCATGGGCATCTGCGTCGGCATGCAGATCCTGTTCGCGCGCGGGATCGAGCACGGCGTGGAGACGGAGGGCCTCGCCGAGTGGCCCGGCACCGTCGGACCGCTGAAGGCCGACGTCGTGCCCCACATGGGCTGGAACACCGTGGACGCCCCGGCCGGCTCCGAGCTGTTCGCCGGCCTGGACGCGGACGCCCGCTTCTACTTCGTGCACTCCTACGCCGTGCACGACTGGAGCCTGGAGACGCACAACCCGCTCC
The DNA here is from genome assembly GCF_005280195.1 of Streptomyces galbus. Taxonomy (GTDB): domain Bacteria; phylum Actinomycetota; class Actinomycetes; order Streptomycetales; family Streptomycetaceae; genus Streptomyces; species Streptomyces galbus. The sequence continues at coordinate 315,921 of NZ_SZPR01000011.1, forward strand.
TGACGGCACCCCGGGTGACCTGGTCGACGCACGGCGAGCCGTTCGTGGCCGCCGTGGAGAACGGCGCCCTGTGGGCCACGCAGTTCCACCCCGAGAAGTCCGGCGACGCCGGAGCCCAGCTCCTCACCAACTGGATCGGAACCCTGTGACCGCCTCGTCCGCACACGTGCTCGAACTCCTCCCCGCCGTCGACGTCCGCGACGGCCAGGCCGTCCGCCTCGTCCACGGCGAGTCCGGCACGGAGACCTCCTACGGCTCCCCGCTGGAGGCCGCCCTCGCCTGGCAGCGCTCGGGCGCCGAGTGGCTGCACCTGGTCGACCTGGACGCCGCGTTCGGCACCGGCGACAACCGCGAGCTGATCGCCGAGGTCGCCCGCGCCATGGACATCAAGGTCGAGCTGTCCGGCGGCATCCGCGACGACGACACCCTCGCCGCCGCCCTGGCCACCGGCTGCACCCGTGTCAACCTCGGCACGGCCGCCCTGGAGACCCCCGAGTGGGTCGCCGAGGTCATCGCCCGGCACGGCGACAAGATCGCCGTCGGCCTCGACGTGCGCGGCACCACCCTGCGCGGCCGCGGCTGGACCCGCGACGGCGGCGACCTCTACGAGACGCTGGAGCGCCTCGACAAGGAGGGCTGCGCCCGCTACGTCGTCACCGACATCGCCAAGGACGGCACGCTCCAGGGCCCCAACCTGGAGCTGCTGAGGAACGTCTGCGCGGCGACCGACCGCCCCGTCGTGGCCTCCGGCGGCGTGTCGTCCCTGGACGACCTGCGCGCCCTGGCCGGCCTGGTCCCGCTCGGTGTCGAGGGCGCCATCGTCGGGAAGGCGCTGTACGCGAAGGCGTTCACCCTGGAAGAGGCCCTGGAGGCTGTGTCGTCATGACGTCGGAAGCCGTACGGCGCGTGCAGAGCGGAAGTCCCTGGGAGGAGTCCTTCGGTTTCGCCCGCGCCGTCGCGGCCGGCGACCGTGTGCTGGTGGCGGGCACCACGGCCTTCCGGGGCAGTGTGCTGCACGGGGAGGGCGACCCGTACGAGCAGGCGAAGGCCGCGTTCACCGGCGCGCTGGAGGCGATCGCCGGGTTCGGGCTGGGCCCGGAGTCGGTGGTCAGGACCCGGATGTACCTCTCGCACGCGCGCGACGTGGACGAGGTGGGCCGGGCCCACAAGGAGCTGTTCGACCGGGTGCGCCCGGCCTCGACCCTGGTGGTCGTGGAGGGTTTCGTGGACCCGCGCATCCTGGTCGAAGTGGAACTCGAAGCATTCAGAGGCTGAAAGGCCGGTTGAGGAGCCGTGGATTCATGACCCTGGCGGTCCGAGTCATCCCCTGCCTGGACGTGGACAACGGCCGGGTCGTCAAGGGCGTCAACTTCCAGAACCTGCGCGACGCGGGAGACCCCGTCGAGATGGCGAAGGTCTACGACGCCGAGGGCGCCGACGAGCTGACGTTCCTGGACATCACCGCCTCGTCGGGCAACCGCGAGACCACCTACGACGTGGTGCGCCGCACCGCCGAGCAGGTGTTCATCCCGCTGACCGTCGGCGGCGGCGTGCGCAGCGCGGAGGACGTCGACAAGCTGCTGCGGGCCGGCGCGGACAAGGTGGGCGTCAACACGGCCGCCATCGCGCGGCCGGAGCTGATCCGAGAGATCGCCGAGCGGTTCGGCAGCCAGGTGCTGGTGCTGTCGGTGGACGCCCGCCGCACACAGGACGGCACCTTCGAGGTGACCACCCACGGCGGCCGCCGGGGCACCGGCATCGACGCCGTCGAGTGGGCGCACCGGGCGGCCGAGCTGGGCGCCGGCGAGATCCTGCTGAACTCGATGGACGCCGACGGCACCAAGGACGGCTACGACCTGGAGATGATCGCGGCCGTCCGCAAGCACGTCACGGTCCCGGTGATCGCCTCCGGCGGCGCCGGCCGGCTCGCGGACTTCGCCCCGGCGGTCGCCGCGGGCGCCGACGCGGTGCTCGCCGCGTCCGTGTTCCACTTCGGCGACCTGCGCATCGGCGAGGTCAAGCAGGCCCTCGGCGCGGCCGGCCACCCCGTGCGCTGACCGCCTCCGCCCCGGACCTGACCGGGGGAGAGGGCGGCCGGGCGGGTCAGATCCCGAGCTGCTTGCCCGTCCGGAGCTGCTCGATGGCGTTCTCCTCGCCCTCCAGGTCCACCGTGGCGGCGCTCAGCCGTCCGTACAGGAACAGCAGCAGCTCGGACGGCTCGCCCGTCGCCGTCACCACGGGCGTGCCGCGGTTGGCGACCGCCGTGCGGCCGTCCGGGCGGCGCAGCACCAGGCCGGTGGCCGCGCCGCGGCCCGTCAGCCGGGCCGTGCGCTCCAGCCGGGTCCACAGGGCGTCCTGGAACACCGGGTCCAGCGGGCGCGGCGTCCAGTCCGGCTGGGCCCGGCGTACGTCCTCGGTGTGGACGTAGAACTCGATGATGTTCGACGCCTCGTCGATCTGCTTGAGCTGGAAGGGTGAGAAGCGCGGCGGGCCGGTGCGGATGAGCTGGATCAGCTCCTCGTACGGCTTGGCCGCGAACTCCTCCATCACCCGGTCGAGGCGGGAGGCGAGCTGCTTGATCAGGATGCCCCCGGCGGCGTCCGGGCGCCGCTCCCGCACCACCACGTGCGCGGCCAGGTCACGGGTGAGCCAGCCCTCGCACAGCGTCGGGGCCTCGGGACCGGCGGTTTCCAAGAGGTCGGCGAGCAGGAGCCGTTCACGCTTGGCGAAGGTCGACATGGGGCCAGCCTACGACCACCCCGCGGACGCGGCACCGGTGTTGTCACCTGCGCGCGGCACAATGGCACCCATGACCAGCACCGACCGGCCCAGCGACCTCGACCCGCGGATCGCGGCGCGCCTCAAGCGCAGCCCCGACGGCCTCCTGCCCGCCATCGCCCAGCAGTACGACACCGGTGAGGTGCTGATGCTGGGCTGGATGGACGACGAGGCGCTGCACCGCACCCTCACCACCGGCCGCTGCACCTACTGGTCTCGCAGCCGCCAGGAGTACTGGGTCAAGGGCGACACCTCCGGGCACGTCCAGTGGGTGAAGTCCGTCGCCCTCGACTGCGACGCCGACACCGTCCTCGTCAGGGTCGACCAGGTCGGCGCGGCCTGCCACACCGGCGCGCGCACCTGCTTCGACACCGATGTGCTGCTCGCGGACGCCGGTTCCGGCGCCGCGGCCCGCGGTCAGTAGGGTCGGCCGTCATGGACCTCGAGACGTTCCGCAAGCTGGCCGCCGACCGGCGCGTGATCCCGGTCACCCGCAAGCTCCTCGCCGACGGCGACACCCCGGTCGCCCTGTACCGCAAGCTCGCCGCCGAGCGCCCCGGCACCTTCCTGCTGGAGTCCGCCGAGAACGGCCGCACTGCGTATCTGTGGTCTCGGTACTCCTTCGTGGGCGTGCGCTCCGCCGCGACGCTCACCTCCCGCGACGGCCAGGCCGCCTGGCTCGGCACCCCGCCGGTCGGCGTCCCCACCGACGGCGACCCGCTCGCCGCCCTGCGCGCCACCCTCCAGGCCCTGCACACCCCCCACCAGGAGGGCCTGCCGCCCTTCACCGGCGGCCTGGTCGGCTACCTGGGCTACGACGTCGTCCGCCGCCTGGAGAAGATCGGCCCCGGCGAGCGCGACGACCTGCGGCTGCCCGAGCTGACCATGCTCCTCACCAGCGACCTCGCCGTGATGGACCACTGGGAGGGCTCGGTCCTGCTGATCGCCAACGCGATCAACCACAACGACCTCGACACGGGCGTGGACGAGGCGTACGCCGACGCGGTGGCACGTCTGGACGCCATGCAGGCGGACCTCTCGCGCGCCGTCCCCCAGCCGCCCGCCGTCCTGCCGCCCTCCGAGCTGCCCGAGTACACCGCGCGCTGGGGCGGCCCCGACTTCCAGCGGGCCGTGGAGGACGTCAAGGAGCGCATCCGCGCGGGCGAGGCCTTCCAGGTCGTGCCCTCGCAGCGGTTCGAGACCCCGTGCACGGCGAGTGCCCTGGACGTCTACCGGGTCCTGCGGGCCACCAACCCTTCGCCGTACATGTACCTGTTCCGCTTCGACGGGTTCGACGTCGTCGGCTCGTCCCCCGAGGCCCTGGTCAAGGTCGAGGACGGGCGGGCCATGGTCCACCCCATCGCCGGCACCCGGCACCGCGGGGCGACACCGCAGGAGGACCAGGCGCTCGCCGAGGAGCTGCTCGCCGACCCCAAGGAGCGCGCCGAGCACCTCATGCTGGTCGACCTCGGCCGCAACGACCTCGGCCGGGTCTGCGAGCCCGGCTCGGTGGAGGTCGTGGACTTCATGTCCGTCGAGCGGTACTCCCACGTGATGCACATCGTCTCCACGGTCACCGGCACCGTCTCCGCGGGCCGCACCGCCTTCGACGTGCTCACCGCCTGCTTCCCGGCGGGCACCCTCTCCGGCGCCCCCAAGCCCCGCGCGATGCAGATCATCGACGAGCTCGAACCCTCCCGGCGCGGCCTGTACGGCGGCTGCGTCGGCTACCTCGACTTCGCCGGCGACTCCGACACCGCCATCGCCATCCGCACCGCCCTGCTGCGCGACGGCACCGCCTACGTGCAGGCGGGCGCGGGCGTGGTCGCCGACTCCGACCCGGTCGCCGAGGACCAGGAGTGCCGCAACAAGGCGGCCGCGGTCCTGCGGGCGGTGCACACGGCGAACCGCCTGCGCGCGTAGACCCCCGCGCGCGATGGGGCGCGTCTCACGCAACCCCGGGTGACCGTTCGCCCGGGGTTCGGGCGACACTGGAGCACGTGACTGCCGTACCGCACCCCCGAACCGAAGCCGACGGCCCCGCGCGGGCCGGCCGCCGGAGCCTCGCCGTCGCCCTGCTGAGCGGAGCGCTCGGCGCGGCCGTGGCGCTCCTCGCCACCCGGCAGCGCTGGTCGGAGGGCACCGCCACGGTGGCCGGCGGGTCCTTCCCGCTGACCGCCCGGGGCAGCGACGTGACCGGCGTCCCCGCCGCGCTGGCCATAGTGGGCCTCGCCGCGCTGGTCGCCGTGTTCGCCGTCCGCCGGGCCGGCCGCCTCGCGGTCTCCGCGCTGCTCGCCCTGTCCGGCCTCGGCATCGTCGTCGCCGCCCTGGTCGGCGCCTCCGACTCCGGCGCGCTCGACGAGCAGGCCGCCCAGGCATCCGGGGACACCTCCGCCACGGTCGCCTCCTTCAGCCACACCGCGTGGCCGTACGTGGCGGCCGCCGGCGGCCTGCTGATCCTGCTGGCCGGCCTGCTCGCCCTGCGCTACGGCCGCCTGTGGCCGGGCATGTCCGGCCGCTACGAGCGCGGCGGTGCCCCCCGCCCCCGGCGCGTGGCCCCGGTCGACCCCGACCGCCCCGAGGACATGTGGAAGGCGTTGGACCGCGGCGAGGACCCCACGGGCGCCGACCCCGCCTGAGCGCAGGCCCGGGTGTGGCGCATCAGACGCCGTCGGGATGCCACCCCCGCTCATTCCGCGCCCGGTCGTGCGGGACAATGGGCGGGGGTGTCCGGCACGGGTCCGGACGAACCCCGTAGGACACAGCGCGCACGACACGTTCGGCACGTTCGACACGTCACAGCAACGAGGAGCAAGTCATGGCGGGCAGCAGCCACGGTCACACCCCGGCCGCGTGGACCGGTGTCATCATCGCCTTCATCGGTTTCTGCGTCGCGGGCACGTTCATGGTGGCTGCCCAGCCGGCCGGTTTCTGGGCCGGCATGGCGATCGTGCTGCTCGGTGGTGTGGTCGGCGCGATCATGCGCGCCATGGGCCTCGGCCAGCCGAAGGAGCAGCACCCGGTGCACCAGGTGTCGGCGACCCGCGAGCCGGCCGGCGCCGAGGGCTGAGTTCCCCGCACGCCTGTCCGGGCGGCGGCCGGTGACCCCACCGGCCGCCGCCCGCGCGCGTACCGGCCGGTGCGCGGCACAATGCGAGGCGTGGAAGCAGACCAGCACAGCGTGACCACGGACCCCCGCACGGCGCGGCTCGCCGTGCCCGCCGGGGTCCTCGCCGCCGTCGCCGGGGCCTTCGCCTACGTCGGCGCGGTCGACCCGAACGCCCCGGGCCACTACCCGCTGTGCCCGCTCTACGCCGCCACGGGCCTGTACTGCCCCGGCTGCGGCGGGCTGCGCAGCGCGCACGCGTTCGTGCACGGCGACCTGCTCGGCGCCCTCCAGGACAACGCCGCGGCCGTGCTGGCCTACCTGGGCTTCGCCGTCGTGTGGACCGTCTGGGTGGTCCGCGCCGCACGCGGCCGGCCGGCCGGGATCCGGCTCGGGACGGCGCACCTGTGGACCCTGGGCGCGTTCCTGCTGGTCTTCACCGTTGTCCGGAACCTGCCCTTCGGTGGCTGGCTGCGTCCTTGATCATGACCGGGTGTCCAGGTACTGGGACCCCGGCGACCGGATGCGGGGCCCCGCCCCCGCTCCGGATACCATCGCAGTGACCATGGGTATCCCCGCTGGTCGCTGCAATCGTCCACCGTCAGGAAGGGGGCCGCTCGCGTGAGTGTGCTCGACGAGATCATCGACGGAGTCCGGGCCGACCTCGCGGAGCGGCAGGCGCGCGTCAGCCTCGACGAGCTCAAGGAGCGCGCGGCGAAGGCCCCCGCGGCCAAGGACGGCGTGGCCGCGCTCAAGGGCGACGGCGTGAAGGTCATCTGCGAGGTCAAGCGCTCCAGCCCGTCCAAGGGCGCGCTGGCCGCGATCGCCGACCCGGCGGCCCTCGCCGCGGACTACGAGGCGGGCGGCGCCGCCGTCATCTCGGTGCTCACCGAGCAGCGTCGGTTCGGCGGCTCGCTCGCCGACCTGGAGGCGGTCCGCGCGCGCGTGGACATCCCGGTCCTGCGCAAGGACTTCATCGTCACCTCGTACCAGCTCTGGGAGGCCCGCGCGTACGGCGCCGACCTCGCCCTGCTGATCGTGGCCGCCCTCGACCAGCCCGCGCTGGAGTCCCTGATCGAGCGCGCCGTCTCCATCGGCCTCACCCCGCTCGTCGAGGTCCACGACGAGGACGAGGTCGAGCGCGCGGTCGACGCCGGTGCCAAGATCATCGGCGTCAACGCCCGCAACCTCAAGACCCTCGAGGTCGACCGCGCCACCTTCGAGCGCGTGGCCCCCGAGATCCCGGACACCCTGGTCAAGGTCGCCGAGTCCGGCGTCCGCGGCCCGCACGACCTGATCGCCTACGCCAACGCCGGCGCGGACGCCGTCCTGGTCGGCGAGTCCCTGGTCACCGGCAAGGACCCCAAGGCCGCGGTGGCGGACCTGGTCGCCGCCGGCGAACACCCGGCACTGCGGCACGGGCGCGGCTGATCCCGCTAGGCTTGCCCCGATGACTTGCACCGTGACGACCGTGGACCGGCACGCGCGCCTGGCGCGCGGCTGCCGCCCACGCGGCTGCCGCGCCCCGGCCCGCCGCGTGCACGGCCGCCGTGTCCGGTACGTCATCGGGTCCGAGCCCGGCCAGGTGAACGGGCGTCGATGGCAGCGCGCCCCCAGGGGCGCGGGACCGGATCGATCCGCGGCTGCCGCCGCGCGTGGCTGACGAGCCCTGACGGGCTCGCCGCCGGCCGGTCCCCCCTGCCCCCACGGCGAACAGTGATCCACCCACACTCACCGTGAGGTATCCGCATGCCCAGCGACTTCTTCATCCCCGACCCGGACGGCCAGGTCCCGAGCGCGGAAGGCTACTTCGGCGCCTTCGGCGGCAAGTTCATCCCGGAGGCCCTCGTCGCCGCCGTGGACGAGGTGGCCGTCGAGTACGACAAGGCCAAGCACGACCCCGAGTTCGCCCGTGAACTCGACGAGCTGCTGGTGAACTACACCGGCCGCCCCAGCGCCCTCACCGAGGTGCCCCGCTTCGCCGAACACGCCGGGGGCGCGCGCGTGTTCCTGAAGCGGGAGGACCTCAACCACACCGGCTCCCACAAGATCAACAACGTGCTCGGGCAGGCCCTGCTCACCCGGCGCATGGGCAAGACCCGGGTCATCGCCGAGACCGGCGCGGGCCAGCACGGCGTCGCCACGGCCACCGCCTGTGCCCTGTTCGGCCTCGAGTGCACGATCTACATGGGCGAGATCGACACCCAGCGCCAGGCGCTCAACGTGGCCCGCATGCGCATGCTCGGCGCCGAGGTCGTCGCGGTGAAGTCCGGCAGCCGCACCCTGAAGGACGCCATCAACGAGGCGTTCCGCGACTGGGTCGCCAACGTCGACCGCACCCACTACCTCTTCGGCACGGTCGCCGGACCGCACCCCTTCCCGGCGATGGTCCGCGACTTCCACCGCGTCATCGGCGTCGAGGCGCGGCGCCAGCTCCTGGAGCGGGCCGGCCGGCTCCCCGACGCCGCCGTCGCCTGCGTCGGCGGCGGCTCCAACGCCATCGGCCTGTTCCACGCCTTCCTCCCCGACGCCTCGGTCCGCCTGGTCGGCTGCGAGCCCGCCGGGCACGGCGTGGAGACCGGCGAGCACGCGGCGACCCTGACCGCGGGCGAGCCCGGCATCCTGCACGGCTCGCGCTCCTACGTCCTGCAGGACGACGAGGGCCAGATCACCGAGCCCTACTCGATCTCGGCCGGCCTGGACTACCCGGGCATCGGCCCGGAGCACTCCTACCTCAAGGACACCGGCCGCGCCGAGTACCGCGCGGTCACCGACGACGCCGCCATGCAGGCCCTGCGCCTGCTGTCGCGCACCGAGGGCATCATCCCGGCCATCGAGTCCGCGCACGCCCTCGCCGGCGCCCTGGAGGTCGGCCGCGAGCTCGGCCCCGAGGGCCTGATCGTGGTCAACCTGTCCGGCCGCGGCGACAAGGACATGGACACCGCGGCCCGCTACTTCGGGCTGTACGACACCGACGCCGAGGTCGCCGCCGACGAGGCGGACATCGCCGAGATCGAGGGGGACGCCAAGTGAGCGGGAACATCCGGCTGTTGACCGACACCCTCGCCGCCGCCAGGGCGGAGGGGCGGTCCGCGCTCATCGCCTACCTGCCCGCCGGGTTCCCGACGGTGGACGGCGGCATCGAGGCCGTCAAGGCCGCCTTCGACGGCGGCGCGGACGTCGTCGAGGTGGGCCTGCCGCACAGCGACCCGGTCCTCGACGGCCCGGTCATCCAGACCGCCGACGACATCGCCCTGCGCGGCGGCGTCCGCATCGCCGACGTGATGCGCACGGTCCGCGAGGCCCACGCCGCCACCGGCAAGCCGGTCCTGGTCATGACGTACTGGAACCCCATCGACCGCTACGGCGTCGAGCGGTTCACCGCCGAGCTGGCCGAGGCGGGCGGCGCCGGGGCGATCCTGCCGGACCTGCCCGTGCAGGAGTCCGCGCTGTGGCGGGAGCACGCCGAGAAGCACGGCCTCGCCACGGTCTTCGTCGTGGCGCCCAGCAGCAAGGACGAGCGGCTCGCGCAGATCACCGAGGCGGGCAGCGGGTTCGTCTACGCGGCGTCGCTGATGGGCGTCACCGGCACCCGCGAGTCCGTCGGCGCGCAGGCCCAGGACCTGGTCGAACGCACCCGGGCCACCGGCACCGACCTGCCGGTCTGCGTCGGTCTGGGCGTGTCCGACGCCGCGCAGGCCGCCGAGGTGGCCGGCTTCGCCGACGGCGTCATCGTCGGGTCCGCGTTCGTGAAGCGGATGCTGGACGCCCCGGACCACGCGGCCGGCGTCGAGGCGGTGCGCGCCCTCGCGGGCGACCTGGCCCAGGGCGTGCGCGGCCGGGCGTGACCCGCTGACCGGCGACGACGCCGGAAGATCCGGTCACTCGAACGGGTGGACCTGGAGCCGGGGAGGCGCGCTGCGCCTCCCCGGTTCGTTTCCGGGGTGTGAGCGAGAAGAATCGTGAGGGAAAGCGCACCGCCCGGCAGCGGCTGGCGGTCGAGCGCGAGAAGCAGAAGGCCTCGGAGCGGCGCCGGCGCACACTGATCGTCGCGGCGAGCGTGGTGTGCGTACTGGGCCTGGCCGCCGTGATCGGCGTCGTCGCGGCGAACGCCGGCAAGGACCACAAGAGCGAGAGCTCCGGCCCGGTGGTGGCGCCCTCGGGCGCCCAGGGCAAGGACGCCCTCGCGATCCCCGTCGGCAAGGACGGCGCGAAGTCCACGCTCACCGTGTGGGAGGACTTCCGCTGCCCCGCCTGCAAGGCCTTCGAGACGGCGTACCGCTCGACGATCCACGAGCTGACCGACGCCGGCCGGCTCAAGGTGGAGTACCACCTGGCCACCCTCATCGACGGCAACATGGGCGGCAGCGGCTCGCGCACCGCGGCCAACGCGGGGGCCTGCGCCCAGGACGCGGGCAAGTTCACCGCGTACCACGACGTGCTCTACGAGAACCAGCCCGTGGAGACCGACGACGCCTACAGCAGCAAGGCCGAGCTCATCGACCTGGCCGGCAAGGTCCCGGGCCTGGTCACCCCGTCGTTCCGCACGTGCGTGGAGGACGGCACCCACGACAGCTGGGTGGCCAAGTCCCAGGCGGCCTTCCGCAGCGGCGGCTTCACCGGCACGCCGACGGTCCTGCTGAACGGCAAGAACATCTACCAGGACCGCACCATGACGCCCGCCAAGCTGAAGCAACTGGTCGAGCAGGCGGACCGGAACCAGGGGTAAGGGGCGTTCTCACCCGCCTGTTATGGACCCGTAGCCGGGCTGCCCGCCCCCCGCCCGGCCCGGCACGGTAGCGTCGACCCTGCCATGGAACTTGCCTACATTCCCAGCCCGTCGCGCGGGGTCCTGCACCTCGGTCACGTTCCGCTGCGCGGCTACGCCTTCTGCATCATCATCGGCGTCTTCGTCGCCGTCTGGCTCGGCAACCGGCGCTGGATCGCGCGCGGCGGCCGCGCCGGCACGGTGGCCGACATCGCCGTCTGGGCGGTGCCGTTCGGCCTCGTCGGCGGGCGGCTCTACCACGTGATCACGGACTACGAGCTGTACTTCAGCGCGGGCCGCGACTGGGTGGACGCCTTCAAGGTGTGGCAGGGCGGCCTCGGCATCTGGGGCGCGATCGCGCTCGGCGCGCTGGGCGCGTGGATCGGCGCCCGGCGCCGGGGCATCCCGATGCCCGCCTACGCCGACGCCGTCGCCCCCGGCATCGCGCTGGCGCAGGCGATCGGCCGCTGGGGCAACTGGTTCAACCAGGAGCTCTACGGGCGCAAGACCGACGTGCCGTGGGCGCTGCACATCACGTCCTCGGCGGACGGGCGGGTGCCCGGGTACTACCACCCGACGTTCCTGTACGAGTCCCTGTGGTGCGTGGGCGTGGCCCTGCTGGTGATCTGGGCCGACCGGCGGTTCAGGCTGGGGCACGGGCGGGCGTTCGCACTGTACGTCGCCGCGTACTGCGTGGGCCGGTTCTGGATCGAGTACCTGCGCGTCGACGACGCCCACCACGTCCTGGGCCTGCGGCTGAACAACTGGACCGCGCTGGTCGTGTTCCTGCTCGCGGTGACGTACATCGTGGTGTCGGCGAAGAAGCGGCCGGGCCGCGAGGAGGTCGTCGAGCCGGGCGCCTCCGCCGACGGGACGGCCGCCGACGGAACCTCCGCCGCGGACGGGGCCGACGGGGCGTCCGAGAAGGCGGGCGAGGGCGAGGGCAAGTCCGGCGGGAGCGACGCCGGGCCCGGCACCGGACCCGCCGACCTGACCAAGACCGACGAGGGGGCGACCCCCGCCGAGGACGGGGCCGGGACCGAGGTCCGGGCCGAGACCGGGTCGGCCGGCGGCAAGAAGAGCTGACGGCCGGTCCCGCACGGTCCCGAGGGCGCCCGGAGTGTTCCGGGCGCCCTCGGTGTGTCCCGGGGTGTCTCACACGCGGTGGGCCAGGGACAGGGTGCGCCGGGCCGTCGCCACCACCGCCGCGTCGATGAACGTGCCGTTCGGCAGGGCCTGGGCGCCCTGGTGGGCGCGGGCGGCGCGGAGGATGTGGTGGGCCTCCTCGATCTCCCGCGGGGTGGGCAGGTAGGCCCGTTCGATCACCGGGAGCTGGCGGGGGTGGATGGCCGCGCGGCCCACGAAGCCGAGGGCCCGGCCGTGGGCGCAGGAGGCCGCGAGGCTCTCCAGGTCCCGGGTGTCGGGGTGGACCGACTGGGGCGGGGCGGGCAGGCCGGCCGCGCGGGCGGCGACCACGATCCGGGAGCGGCACCAGTCCAGGCCCCGGTCGTCGCGCAGGCCCAGGTCGGCCCGCAGGTCCGCCTCGCCCAGGGAGATGCCGCGCAGCGCGGGGTGGGCGCCGGCGACGGCGTGGGCGTGCTCGATGCCGAGGGCGGTCTCCAGCAGGGCGTACAGCGGCGGGGTGTCCGCGTCCGGCGGGGTCGCCGCGGCCGCGATGTTCCTGACCTGCTGCGGCGAGGTCACCTTGGGCAGGCGCAGGCCCGCCAGGCCGGGGAGGTGGGCCAGCGCCTTCAGGTCCAGCGGCGCGTGCGGGCCGTCCAGGGCGTTGACGCGGACGTGGACCGGGACGGGCTGCGGGTCGCGCAGCCGTTCCGCGGTGGCCTCGCGGGCGTACTCCTTGCGGTCGGGGGCGACCGCGTCCTCCAGGTCGATCACGACCACGTCCGCGCCGGAGGCCAGCGCCTTGGTGACCACCCGGGGGCGGTCGCCGGGGACGTACAGCCAGGTCAGCGGGCACGTCGTCACAGGGCGCCCGCTTCCCGCAGGGCCGCGATCTCGGCCGGGGCGAGGCCCAGTTCCGTGAGCACCGCGTCGGTGTCGGCGCCGTGCGGGCGGCCGGCCCAGCGGATCGCGCCGGGCGTCTCCGAGAGCCGGAACAGGACGTTCTGCATGCGCAGCGGGCCGAGTTCGGGGTCGTCGACCGTGGTGACCGTGTGCAGGGCCGTGTACTGGGGGTCGGCCAGCACGTCCCGGACGTCCTGCACGGGCGCGATCGCCGCCTCGGCCTTCTCGAAGGCGGCCAGGACGTCGGTGCGGGTGCGGGCGGCGATCCAGCCGCCGACCGCCGCGTCGAGGACGTCGGCGTGGGCGGCCCGCCCGGCGCCGGTCGCGAACCAGGGTTCGTCGATCAGCTCCGGGCGGCCGACCAGGCGCATCACGCGTTCCGCGACGGACTGGGCCGACGTCGAGACGGCGACCCAGCAGCCGTCGGCGGTGCGGTAGGTGTTGCGCGGGGCGTTGTTCGCGGAGCGGTTGCCGGTGCGCTCCTGGACGTAGCCGAGCTGGTCGTACCAGGTCGGGTGCGGGCCGAGGACCGCGAGGATCGGCTCGATGATCGCCATGTCGACCACCTGGCCCGCGCCGGTGTGCTCGCGGGCGGCCAGGGCCGTCATCACCGCGTAGGCGGTGGCCAGGCCCGCGATGGAGTCGGCCAGGCCGAACGGCGGCAGGGTCGGGGGCGCGTCCGGTTCGCCGGTGAGCGCGGCGAAGCCGCTCATCGCCTCCGCGAGGGTGCCGAACCCGGGGCGGTGCGAACTCGGCCCGAACTGGCCGAAGGCGGTGACCCGGGCGAGCACCAGGCGCGGGTTGGCGGCCGACAGCTCCGGCCAGCCCAGGTCCCACTTCTCCAGGGTGCCGGGGCGGAAGTTCTCCACGACCACGTCGGCCGAGGCGGCGAGGCGCAGCAGGGTGGCGCGGCCGCCGGGGGTGGACAGGTCCAGTGTCATGGTGCGCTTGTTGCGGCCGAGGACCTTCCACCACAGGCCCACGCCGTCCTTGGCGGGGCCGTGACCGCGGGACGGGTCGGGCCGGGTGGGGTGCTCGACCTTGACGACCTCGGCACCGAAGTCGCCGAGCAGGGTGGCCGCGAGGGGCCCGGCGAACAGGGTGGCGAGGTCCAGGACGCGCAGTCCGGCCAGCGGGAGGCGGCTCATGAGGCGTACCCCGCGTCGATCTCGGAGCGGTGCGGCATGGACGCCGAGGCGCCCGGGCGCTGCACCGACAGGGCGGCTGCCGTCGCCGCCCAGGCCAGGGCCTCGCGGACCGGGCGTTCCTCGCCGAGCGCCACGGCCAGGGCGCCGACGAACGTGTCGCCCGCGCCCGTGGAGTCCACGGCGGTGACCCGCGGCGCGGGCACGGCGACGGGCTCCTCGCCGCGGGCCGCGTACAGGACGCCGGACTCGCCGAGCGTGACGACCACCTCCGGGACGACCTCCAGCAGGGCGATCGCCGCCTGGAGCGGGTCGGTGCGGCCGGTGAGGGTGGTGGCCTCGTGCTCGTTGGGCACCAGCAGGTCGGTGGCGTCGAACAGGTCGGGCGGGAGCGGCTGGGCCGGGGCGGGGGTGAGGATCGTGCGGACGCCGTGCGCGCGGGCGGTCCGGGCGCCCGCGACGACCGCGGCCAGGGGGATCTCCAACTGGAGCAGCAGCGCGTCGGCGGAGGCGATCAGGCCCTCGTCGCCGGGGGCGAGCCGCTCCACGGTGCCGTTGGCGCCGGGGACGACGACGATGGAGTTGCCGCCCTCGTCGTCGACCACGATGTGCGCGGTGCCGGAGGGGCCCTCCACCGTGCGCAGGTGGTCGGTGCTGACGCCGGAGTGCTCCAGCGCGGAGCGCAGCCGGCCGCCGAAGGCGTCGTCGCCGACGGCGCCGATCAGCGAGACGGTGCCGCCCGCGTGGGCGGCGGCGACGGCCTGGTTGGCGCCCTTGCCGCCGGGGACGGTGCGGAACTCCCGCCCGGTGACGGTCTCTCCGCGCAGCGGTGCCTTCTCGACGTACGCCACGAGGTCCATGTTGGTGCTGCCGAGCACGACGATGTCGGTCATGGGCGGGAAGCCTCCCGGTGGGTGAGCTGAGCCAGGGTGTCGAGGCCGGTGCCGTCGAACCCGGGCACGGAGGTGGCCAGGCGGTTCTTGAGGGGGGCCGTCCAGCGGTCGGGCAGGGCGGCGGGGGAGCCGGCGAGCAGCCCGGCCACGCCGCCGGCCGTGGCGCCGTTGGAGTCGGTGTCCCAGCCGCCGGACACGGCCCGGCAGACGGAGCCGGTGAAGTCGCCGTCCGCGTGGGTGAGGGCGGCGGCGGTCAGGGCGGTGTTGGGCAGGGCGTGCACCCAGTGGTGGGCGGGGGAGTAGCGGGCGTGGAGCGCGTCGACGACCGCGTCGAAGTCCTCGTGCCGCTCGGCCAGGTGCACGGCGTCGGTGACGGCCCGCGCGAGGCGGGAGCGGGGCGGGACGACGGTCAGGCCGGTGCGCAGGCAGGCGTGGACGTCGTGGGTGCCGGTCGCGGCGGCGGCGACGACGGCGGCCATGAACATCGCGGCGTAGACGCCGTTGGCGGTGTGGGTCAGGACGGCGTCGCGGTGGGCCTGTTCGGCCGCGGCGGCCGGGGCGCCGGGGTTGGTCCAGCCGTGCACGTCGGCGCGGATCAGCGCGCCGATCCACTCGCGGAACGGGTTGCGGTGGCGGGCGGTGTGCGGGGGCTCGATGCCGCTGAGCAGGTTGCGGTAGGCGATCCGCTCGGCGGTGAAGGTGCGGCCGGCGGGGAGTTCGTCCAGCCACAGCCGGGCCACGTCGGCGGTGGTGAAGGACCGGCCGTGGCGCTGGAGCAGCAGCAGGTTCAGCAGCGGGTAGTCGAGGTCGTCGTCCTCGGGCATCCCGTCGATGTTCTCGGCGAGGGAGGTGGCGGCCGAACGGCGGTTCCAGGGGTGGGCGAGGAGCAGGTCGGCGGGGACCCCGCGGGCGGTGAAGTACCCGGACAGGGGCCAGTTGCCGGCCGCCCGGGCCAGGGCGCGGATCGCGTCCAGGGGCAGCTTCTCGACGGGCTTGCCGAGCAGGCAGCCCACGGCCCGGCCGAGCCAGGCCGCCTCGTAGCGGGCCGCATCGGGCACCCGGGCCTCGGCCGGCGCCGGCCAGTCGGGGCACAGGGACCTGATCCGGCCGAGGTCGGTCGGCTCGTCCTCGTCCAGGGCGCCGGGCAGTTCGGCCAGTTCGTCCAGCAGGTCCTCGGCGAGCAGGCGCAGGTAGCGCGAGGCCCCGCCGGGGGACGCGCCGGCGGTCCGGGGGGCGTCCGGGCCGCCCGCCGCCTTCCAGCGCGCGGCGATCCGCGACGGTTCGCGGCCGTCCAGGGCCGCCTGGCGCAGCTCGTGGCCGAGGAGGTCCTCGGGCTGGACCCAGGTCACGCGGAGCATCGGGCGCCTCCCAGCACGGTGAAGGCCGCCTCGTGGGCGCGGCGCCGCTCGACGTCCCGGGCGAAGACCTCGCGGGCCACCCCGGTGAGGACGCGGGCCGGCTCCGCCAGGTCCAGGTGGCTGGCCTCGGCCACCTGCTCGGCCCACTCTTCGGGGGCGGGCGAGCCGAGCGCGCCCGCCACCGCGCCGGCCATCGTGGCGATGGAGTCGCAGTCGCGGCCGTAGTTCACGGCGCCGAGGACCGCTTGCCGGTAGTCGCCGCCGGCGGCCACCACCATGCCCAGGGCGACGGGCAGTTCCTCGATCGCGTGCAGGCGGGACGGCCGCCGGGCGCCCAGCGAGGGGGCGCGGTAGTCGGGGCCGACCGTGTCGTAGGGGGTCACGGCCTCGCGCAGGGGGCGCAGGGCCGACTCGGTGTCGGTGTGCCGGGCGGCCGCCTCGCAGACCCGCTCGACCGCGGTGCGCGTGCCGTCCTTCGCCACCGCCAGGCAGGCCCCCACTACCGACTCCGGGGTGGCGCCCGGGGCGCAGGCCGCCGCGACCGCGGCGGCGAACACCCCGGCCGCCTCCCGGCCGTACGACGACTGGTGGGCGCCCGCGACGTCCAGCGCCTCGGCGTACGCGGCGCGCGGGTGGGCCGCGTTCACCAGGCCGACCGGTGCCATGTACATCGCCGCACCGCAGTTGACGATGTTGCCGACGCCGGCCTCGCGCGGGTCGACGTGGCCGTAGTGCAGCCGGGCCACCAGCCACTTCTCCGCGAGGAAGATCCGCTGCAGCGGCAGGGCCTCCGCCTCCAGCTCCGGGATCCAGCGGGGCGTGGTCATCAGGTCGGGGACCAGGTGGTCGGCGACCGCGTAGGCGTCGAGGTGGTCGCGGACGCGGGCGTAGACCCGGACCAGCGCGTGGGTCATCAAGGTGTCGTCGGTGACGTGTCCGTCGCCCTTGTGGTACGGCGCGAGGGGGCGGGCGGTGCGCCAGGCGTCGCCGTTCCAGGGGCCGACGACGCCGTGGACGCGGCCGCCGTGGCGTTCGAGGATCTGGTCGGGGGAGTAGCCCTCGACCGGTCCGCCGAGGGCGTCGCCGACGGCCGCTCCCACCAGTGCGGCGGTGATGCGGTCGTCCAGCGCTACCCCGGGGATTTCTGCCGGTTTGTTCACCATGGGCAGAATCATCCCCTCGGTCGGGGCCGTTGGAGGGCTTCCAGGAGTTCGGCGAGTTCCACCAGGTCCGTCCCGGTGAGCCGGGGCAGGGCGCAGCCGGACAGGGTGCGGCAGGCGGCGCGCCAGGACGCGGGGATCGCGGCGCCGCCGCCCAGCGCACCGGTGAGGGCGCCCGCGAGGGCCGGGGCGGAGTCGGCGACCCGGGACAGGCACGCGGCGGCGGGCACCGCCTCGGCGATCCGGCCGCCCGCGGCGAGGGCGAGGGCCAGGGCGACCGGCACGGTCTCGGCGGCCGCGATGCCGTAGCTGTAGACGTGGTCGACGATCTGGTGCTCCAGCAGCGGGACCAGGGCGAACGCGCCCTCGGCGGTACGGGCGAGGGTGAGCGCCTGGCGGGCGTTGCGGCCGATCTCGGTGGCGTCGGGGAGCTGGCCGAGGGCGGCCTCGGCGCAGGCGGCCGGGGGTGCGCCGGACAGGGCCAGGGACACCGCCGCCGCCATCGCCCGCGCGCCGTGCACGCCGTCGCCGTCCTGGGTGTAGCGGGCGTCGAACTCGGCGAGGTCGGCTGCCGCGCCGGGGTCCCCCGGGTGGGCGACGGCGAGGACGCAGGCGCGGACGCAGGCGGCGTCGTCGAAGTAGTGCGGGTTGTCGTGGCCGGTGGCGGGCGGGCGCAGACCGGCGGCCAGGTTGCCGAGGCCGGCCCGCACGGAGATCCGGGCCCGCAGGGGCAGGACGGCGGACTCGACCTCGGGGGCGCGGTCCGCGGCGGCGGCGACCTCGGCGGCCACGGCGTTCCACGTGAGGTCGATGGCGGCGCGGGTACGGCGCTCCCGGCTGAGGTCGCCGAGCGCGGCGTCGTCACCGGCGCGCAGGAGCGCCTCCGCGGCGAAGGCCGCCCACTCGGCGTCGTCGGACGGGCCGAGGCGCAGGGGTTCGGGGGGCTGGTTGAGGGCGATCGGGACGGGGAGGGTGGTGGTCGCGTTCTGCTCGGCGAAGGTGTCCAGCTCGCGGGTGAGGCGGCGGGTCCACTCCGGCATGCGGGCGGCGCGGTGGCGGGCGGCGGGCCACCCGGCGGCGTCGCCTGCCGCCAGGCCGAGCAGGAGACCTTGGATGCGGTGCCCGTGCCGGGGGGCGGTGACTACGGCCTCGGCTTCGCCGTCGGCCCTTTTGCTCCTACCCGCACCACCCGTACAACTCTCGTCGTCGGGTGCGAGTGGCCCCGGTGGGGGGTTCTCGCCGTCGGCGGCCGCGGGGGCGAAGGACAGGGTCATCCCGCTGCTCCCGCCTCAGTGTCGGCCACCAGCGCGAAGTCGGCGGGTCGCGGCGGCTCAGCCCTTCCCGGATCCGCCGACGCCGCCACCCCCGCTCCCCACTTCTCGCCCTCCCCGGGGACCAGGAGTTCCGCCACGTCCAGGACGTGGTGGCCCCTCATCGACGGGAGGCAGGTGCCGCGGGCCGGGCCGATGGCGGTGGACCAGGCCCGGGGGACCGCCGCGATGCCCTGTGTCGCGCCGGCCAGGGCGCCGGCGACCGCGGCCGTCGTGTCGGCGTCCCGGCCCATGTTCACCGCGGTGAGCACCGCGTCCCGGAAGTCCCCGTCGGCCGCCGCGTACGCGCCGAAGGCCAGGGCGACCGCCTCGGGCGCGAGGTCGGTCCAGGGGTAGCCGCCGATGACCACCGCCGAGCGCACGGCCCGTTCGCCGCGGTGGGCGACGGCCACCGCGCGGCGCAGGGAGCGGGCCGTCCAGGAGTCCTCCGGCACCACCGCCAGCGCGGAGGCGATCACCGAGTCCACCGGTGCCCCGGCCATCGCCGCCGCGACCCCCGCGGCCACCGCCTGGCCGCCGTAGATGCCCTCGCCCTCGTGGCTCACCGAGCCGTCGATCGCGACCAGCCGGGCCGCCTCCGCGGGGCGGCCCGCCGCGAAGACGCCGAACGGCGCCGCCCGCATCGCCAGCCCGTCGCTCCAGGCGTGGCGGTGCTGCGCCGAGATCGGCGCGGCCAGGCCCCGGCGCAGGTTCTCCAGCGTGCCCCGCTCGCTGAAACCGGCCCCGCGGAACGGGCCCTCGGCCCGGTCGGCGATCCACGCGTGCCAGGCCGCCTCCACGTGGGCCGGGGTCAGCGCGGAGCCGTGGCGGGCGAGCAGCAGGCCGGAGAAGATCGCGTACTCGGTGTCGTCCGTGCCGGCCGGGCGGTCGGTGACGTAGCCGGTGATGCGGCCCCAGCGGGCGCGGATCTCGGAGGGGCGCAGGTTCTCCGCGGGGGCGCCGAGGGCGTCGCCGACGGCGAGGCCGAGCAGGGCGCCGCGGGCGCGGTCGCGGAGGTCGGCGGCGTCCCCGGGCGCCGGGACCGTGGGGATGCGGGCGGTCGTTGCCATGCCTCGGCCTCTCCAGAGGTGGGACGAGGGTCCGCCGGGCCGCGGAGCCTTCTGCGGATCTGTCCCACCGTCGGCGGTTGACCTCAGCCTGACGGCTCCCGGAGTCACCCGGTCGACATCTGTGGAGGAAGTCGATCAGATGAGCAAAGAAGGTAAAAGCCGCAGGTTAGCCCAGCCTTTCCTTGCTGGCGGACAGGGAAGGGGAGAGCTACTGTCAGGGTTGTTCAAAAGTAGAACTCGTCCAAAGTTAGCTTTGGCTTAGCTTGCTGGGGGAACCTCATGGCCCTGATCGACACCGAGGCGGCACTCCACGAGGCGCACCGCGACAACCACACCCACCGCGACGTCAACGGAGGCTGGCTGCGCCCCGCCGTCTTCGGCGCGATGGACGGCCTGGTCTCCAACCTCGCCCTGATGACCGGCGTCGCCGGCGGCTCCGTCAGCCAGCACACCATGGTGCTGACCGGGCTCGCGGGCCTGGCCGCCGGTGCCTTCTCCATGGCCGCGGGCGAGTACACCTCCGTCGCCTCCCAGCGCGAGCTGGTCGAGGCCGAGCTGGACGTCGAGCGGCGGGAGCTGCGCAAGCACCCGCAGGACGAGGAGGCCGAGCTGGCCGCCCTGTACGAGGCCCGGGGCGTGGACGCCGACCTCGCCCGGCAGGTCGCCCGCCAGCTCTCCCGCGACCCCGAGCAGGCCCTGGAGATCCATGCCCGCGAGGAGCTCGGCATCGACCCCTCCGATCTGCCCTCCCCGCTGGTCGCGGCCGTGTCGTCGTTCGGCTCCTTCGCGCTCGGCGCCCTGTTCCCGGTGCTGCCCTACCTGCTGGGCGCGAGCGCGCTGTGGCCGGCGGTGCTGCTGGCACTCTTCGGGCTCTTCGCGTGCGGTGCGGTGGTGGCCCGGGTGACCGCGCGGACCTGGTGGTACAGCGGACTGCGCCAGCTCGCCCTCGGCGGGGCCGCGGCCGGTGTGACGTACGTCCTGGGCAGTTGGTTCGGAACGGCCGTAGGATGAGTCGGCTGGTACTTATGCGTGGGGCCGCATACGTAGCCGTTACTCGCTGGTTTCGACCGCATGACCATCGGGCATGAGCCGTAAGCGCTGTGGGCAATGACGCCCGAGGCGCACCCCTGGAACGGGCGAGGACGCCCCTTCCGCCCCCCGGACCGACGGACACCGATCTGTCCCCCTCGGTCCCCCACAGCCTTTGTGCCGCCCGGTGCGGCGCCTCGTCGCCACCCCCCGACGTCCGCATGGTGGAACGGATTATCCCGCTTCCCGAGAAACGCTCCATCATGTAACCTGCACGAAATTTTGCACTCACGCAGAGGGCCAACGTCGTCCCTCGGCACTGCACATGCCACTTGACGACGACGGGAGAGCCGATGCGTACGCCGCGCCAGCCGTCCCAGCACTCCGCGAACGGCCAGCACTGGTCCTTCATGGATGCTCGCCCTGCTGCGCAGGGTATGTACGACCCCCGCAACGAGCACGACGCGTGCGGCGTCGGTTTCGTGGCCACCCTCAGCGGTGAGGCGAGCCACACGCTGGTCGAGCAGGCGCTGACCGTACTGCGCAACCTCGAGCACCGCGGCGCCACCGGCTCCGAGCCCGACTCGGGCGACGGCGCGGGCCTGCTCTCCCAGGTGCCCGACGCCTTCTTCCGCGAGGTGGCCGGATTCGAGCTGCCCGAGGCCGGCTCCTACGCCGTGGGCATCGCCTTCCTGCCCCAGGGCGACGCCGCGGACGCCGTCTCGCGCATCGAGACGATCGCCGCCGAGGAGGGCCTCACGGTCCTCGGCTGGCGTGACGTCCCCGTCGCCCCCGAGCTGCTCGGCGCCACCGCCCGCTCGACGATGCCCGCCTTCCGGCAGCTCTTCGTCGCCGACGGCACCAGCCGCGACATCGCCCTGGACCGCAAGGCGTTCGTGCTGCGCAAGCGCGCCGAGCGCGAGGTCGGCGTCTACTTCCCGTCGCTGTCCGCGCGGACCCTCGTCTACAAGGGCATGCTGACCACCGGCCAGCTCGAGCCCTTCTTCCCGGACCTGTCCGACCGCCGCTTCGCCTCCGCGATCGCGCTCGTGCACTCCCGGTTCTCCACGAACACCTTCCCGTCGTGGCCGCTCGCACACCCGTACCGGTTCGTCGCGCACAACGGTGAGATCAACACCGTCAAGGGCAACCGCAACTGGATGCGCGCCCGCGAGTCGCAGCTCGTCTCCGAGCTGTTCGGGTCCGAGGAGAAGAGCCTGGAGCGGATCTTCCCGGTCTGCACCCCGGACGCCTCCGACTCCGCCTCCTTCGACGAGGTCCTGGAGCTGCTGCACCTCGGCGGGCGCTCGCTGCCCCACTCGGTGCTGATGATGATCCCCGAGGCCTGGGAGAACCACGCCTCCCTGGACCCGGCCCGGCGCGCCTTCTACCAGTACCACTCCACGATGATGGAGCCCTGGGACGGCCCCGCCTGCGTCTGCTTCACCGACGGCACCCAGGTCGGCGCCGTGCTCGACCGCAACGGCCTGCGCCCCGGCCGCTACTGGGTCACCGACGACGGCCTCGTCGTCCTCGGCTCCGAGGTCGGCGTCCTCGACATCGACCCCGCGAAGGTCGTCCGCAAGGGCCGCCTGCAGCCCGGCCGGATGTTCCTCGTGGACACCGCCGAGCACCGCATCATCGAGGACGACGAGATCAAGGCCCAGCTCGCGGCGGAGAAGCCGTACGCCGAGTGGCTGGAGGCCGGCGAGATCGAGCTGTCCGACCTGCCCGAGCGCGAGCACATCGTGCACACCCACGCCTCGGTCACCCGCCGCCAGCAGACCTTCGGGTACACCGAGGAGGAGCTGCGCGTCATCCTCGCCCCGATGGCCCGCACCGGCGCCGAGCCGATCGGCTCCATGGGCACGGACTCGCCGATCGCGGCCCTGTCCGAGCGCCCGCGGCTGCTCTTCGACTACTTCACCCAGCTGTTCGCCCAGGTCACCAACCCGCCGCTGGACGCGATCCGCGAGGAACTGGTCACCTCCCTGCGCTCGTCGCTGGGCCCCCAGGGCAACCTGCTGGACCCCACCGCCGCGTCCTGCCGGTCCGTCGTGCTGCCCTTCCCGGTCATCGACAACGACGAGCTGGCCAAGCTCATCCACATCAACGCCGACGGCGACATGCCCGGCTTCAAGGCCGCGACCCTGTCCGGCCTGTACCGGGTGCACGGCGGCGGCGACGCGCTGGCCGCGCGGATCGAGGAGATCTGCGCCGAGGCCGACGCCGCGATCGAGAACGGCGCCCGGCTGATCGTGCTGTCGGACCGCCACTCCGACGCCGAGCACGCGCCGATCCCCTCGCTGCTGCTCACCGCGGCCGTCCACCACCACCTCATCCGCACCAAGCAGCGCACCCACGTGGGCCTGCTGGTCGAGGCCGGCGACGTCCGCGAGGTCCACCACGTCGCCCTGCTCATCGGCTACGGCGCCGCCGCGGTCAACCCGTACCTGGCGATGGAGTCGGTGGAGGACCTGCTGCGCGCCGGCACCTTCCTGAACGGCCTGGAGACCGAGCAGGCCATCAAGAACCTGATCTACGCCCTCGGCAAGGGTGTGCTGAAGGTGATGTCCAAGATGGGCATCTCCACCGTCGCCTCCTACCGCGGCGCCCAGGTCTTCGAGGCCGTCGGCCTGGACCAGTCGTTCGTGGAGAAGTACTTCAGCGGCACCGCCACCAAGATCGGCGGCGTCGGCATCGACGTCGTCGCCCGCGAGGTCGCCGCCCGCCACGCCAAGGCCTACCCGGCTTCCGGCATCGCCCCCGCGCACCGCGCGCTGGACATCGGCGGCGAGTACCAGTGGCGCCGCGAGGGCGAGCCGCACCTGTTCGACCCGGAGACGGTCTTCCGCCTCCAGCACTCCACGCGCACCGCCCGCTACGACATCTTCAAGAAGTACACGGACCGGGTGAACGAGCAGTCCGAGCGCCTGATGACGCTGCGCGGCCTGTTCGGCTTCCGGTCCGACCGCCCCTCGATCCCCGTCGAGGAGGTCGAGCCGGTCTCCGAGATCGTCAAGCGCTTCTCCACCGGCGCCATGTCGTACGGCTCCATCTCCCAGGAGGCGCACGAGACCCTCGCCATCGCCATGAACCAGCTCGGCGGCAAGTCGAACACCGGTGAGGGCGGCGAGGACCCGGAGCGCCTGTACGACCCGGCGCGCCGGTCCGCCATCAAGCAGGTCGCCTCCGGCCGCTTCGGCGTGACCTCGGAGTACCTGGTCAACGCGGACGACATCCAGATCAAGATGGCCCAGGGCGCCAAGCCCGGCGAGGGCGGCCAGCTCCCCGGCCACAAGGTCTACCCGTGGGTCGCGAAGACGCGGCACTCGACGCCCGGCGTCGGCCTGATCTCGCCGCCGCCGCACCACGACATCTACTCCATCGAGGACCTCGCCCAGCTGATCCACGACCTGAAGAACGCGAACCCGCAGGCGCGGATCCACGTGAAGCTGGTCTCCGAGGTCGGCGTCGGCACGGTCGCGGCGGGCGTGTCCAAGGCGCACGCGGACGTGGTGCTCATCTCCGGCCACGACGGCGGCACCGGTGCCTCCCCGCTCACCTCGCTCAAGCACGCGGGCGGCCCCTGGGAGCTCGGCCTCGCCGAGACCCAGCAGACGCTGCTGCTCAACGGCCTGCGCGACCGGATCGTCGTGCAGACCGACGGCCAGCTCAAGACCGGCCGCGACGTGGTCATCGCCGCGCTGCTGGGCGCCGAGGAGTTCGGTTTCGCGACCGCGCCGCTCGTCGTCTCCGGCTGCGTCATGATGCGCGTCTGCCACCTGGACACCTGCCCGGTCGGCATCGCCACCCAGAACCCGGTGCTGCGCGACCGCTTCGCCGGCAAGGCCGAGTACGTGGTCAACTTCTTCCGGTTCATCGCCGAGGAGGTCCGCGAACTGCTGGCCGAGCTGGGCTTCCGCTCCATCGAGGAGGCCGTCGGCCACGCCGAGGTGCTGGACGTCGAGCGCGCCGTGGACCACTGGAAGGCCCAGGGCCTGGACCTGGCCCCGCTGTTCCACGTGCCCGCCCTGCCCGAGGGCGCGGTGCGCCACCAGGTCGCCGCCCAGGACCACGGCTTGGAGAAGGCGCTCGACAACGAGCTGATCCGGCTCGCCGCCGACGCGCTGGCCGCCGACTCGGCGCACGATGCCCAGCCGGTGCGTGCCCAGGTCGCCATCCGCAACATCAACCGCACGGTCGGCACGATGCTCGGCCACGAGGTGACGAAGAAGTTCGGCGGCGCGGGCCTGCCCGACGACACCATCGACATCACGTTCACGGGCTCGGCCGGCCAGTCCTTCGGCGCGTTCCTGCCGCGCGGTGTGACGCTGCGCCTGGAGGGCGACGCCAACGACTACGTCGGCAAGGGCCTGTCCGGCGGCCGGATCGTGGTGCGCCCGGACCGGGCCGCCGACCACCTCGCCGAGTACTCG
The DNA here is from genome assembly GCF_005280195.1 of Streptomyces galbus. GTDB lineage: Bacteria > Actinomycetota > Actinomycetes > Streptomycetales > Streptomycetaceae > Streptomyces > Streptomyces galbus. Next base: position 341,002 of record NZ_SZPR01000011.1, read on the forward strand.
ACGATCGCGGGCAACACCATCGGCTACGGCGCGACCGGCGGGGAGCTGTTCCTGCGCGGCCGCACCGGTGAGCGGTTCTGCGTGCGCAACTCCGGTGCGCTGGTGGTCTCCGAGGGCGTGGGCGACCACGGCTGCGAGTACATGACCGGCGGTCACGCGGTGGTGCTCGGCCCGACGGGCCGCAACTTCGCGGCCGGCATGTCCGGTGGTGTCGCCTACGTCATCGACCTCGACCGCGACAACGTCAACGTCGGCAACCTGGAGTCGGTGCAGGCGCTCGACGAGGCCGACCAGCAGTGGCTGCACGAGGTGGTGCGCCGCCACCAGGAGGAGACCGGCTCGACCGTGGCCGGCAAGCTCCTGGCCGACTGGGACACCGCCGTCCAGCGCTTCAGCAAGATCATCCCCAGTACGTACAAGGCAGTGCTCGCCGCCAAGGACGCCGCCGAGCGAGCCGGTCTCTCCGAGTCCGAGATCACCGAGAAGATGATGGAGGCGGCGATCAATGGCTGACCCGAAGGGCTTCCTGAACCACGGCCGTGAGGTCGCCAAGACCCGTCCCGTCGCCGAGCGCGTCAAGGACTGGAACGAGGTCTACGTCCCCGGCTCCCTGCTGCCGATCATCAGCAAGCAGGCCGGCCGCTGCATGGACTGCGGCATCCCGTTCTGCCACAACGGCTGTCCGCTGGGGAACCTGATCCCCGAGTGGAACGACTACGCCTACCGCGAGGACTGGTCGGCGGCGTCGGAGCGGCTGCACGCGACCAACAACTTCCCGGAGTTCACCGGTCGGCTGTGCCCGGCCCCCTGCGAGTCGGCGTGCGTGCTCGGCATCAACCAGCCGCCGGTCACCATCAAGAACGTCGAGGTCTCGATCATCGACAAGGCGTGGGAGACCGGGGACGTCGCCCCGCAGATCCCCGAGCGCCTGTCCGGCAAGACCGTCGCCGTCATCGGCTCGGGCCCGGCGGGCCTGGCCGCCGCCCAGCAGCTCACCCGGGCCGGCCACACGGTCGCCGTGTACGAGCGCGCGGACCGCATCGGCGGCCTGCTGCGCTACGGCATCCCCGAGTTCAAGATGGAGAAGCGGCACATCAACCGGCGCATCGAGCAGATGCGCGCGGAAGGCACCCGCTTCCGCACCGGCGTCGAGGTCGGCCGCGACCTGAAGGCCACGGACCTGAAGAAGCGCTACGACGCGGTCGTCCTCGCCGTCGGCGCGACCACGGCCCGCGACCTGCCGGTGCCCGGGCGCGAGCTCAAGGGCATCCACCAGGCCATGGAGTACCTGCCGCTGGCCAACAAGGTGCAGGAGGGCGACTTCGTGACGCCCCCGATCTCGGCCGAGGGCAAGCACGTCGTGGTCATCGGCGGCGGCGACACCGGCGCGGACTGCGTGGGCACCGCCCACCGCCAGGGCGCGGCGTCCGTCACGCAGCTCGAGATCATGCCCCGCCCGAACGACGAGCGGCACCCGACGAACCAGCCCTGGCCGACCTTCCCGATGCTCTACAAGGTCACCAGCGCCCACGAGGAGGGCGGCGAGCGGATCTACTCCGTCTCCACCACCCACTTCGAGGGCGACGAGGACGGCAACGTCCAGTGGCTGCACCTGTCCGAGGTCGAGTTCGTCGAGGGCAGGCTGACCCCGAAGCCGGGCACCGAGCGCAAGATCCCCGCGCAGCTCGTCACCCTGGCCATGGGCTTCACCGGCACCGACCGGGAGAACGGCCTGGTCGAGCAGTTCGGCCTGGACCTCGACGAGCGCGGCAACATCGCCCGCGACGCCGACTTCCAGACCAACGTGCCGGGCGTGTTCGTCGCCGGTGACGCGGGCCGCGGCCAGTCGCTCATCGTGTGGGCGATCGCGGAGGGCCGCTCGGCCGCCCGCGGCGTCGACCGGTTCCTGACCGGCGCCAGCGACCTGCCGGCCCCCATCCGCCCGACGGACCGCTCCCTGATGGTCTGAGGCCCCTGAGACGTCCCGTACAACGGCGTACGGAACACCCGGCGCCTGCCCCCCTGTCCCCGACCGGACGACCGGGCAGGCGCCACGCCTTTTTCCGCCGTCCCCGGCCGGTTTCTGTGGCAGGTTGGGCACGGCAGGCGCCGGTGGGGACGGCGCGGTGGACGAACGGGGCGGCGCACGCCGGCCGGTCGCGGAGGGGTGGGGTCATGGCGGCGATCAGTCTCAGCAAGGTGGAGGAGACCGCGCCGGCGCTGGTCGACCTGTACAAGTCGGCCGCGGTCAGCCTCACCGAGCACCGGCTGACCGGGGAGCGGGCCGCGGTGTACCTCGTGGTCGACCACTCCGGTTCGATGCGGCCGTACTTCCGCGACGGCAGCGTGCAGGCGCTCGCCGACCGGGTGCTGGGGCTGTCCGCCCACCTCGACGACGACGGGCGGGTGCCCGTGGTGTTCTTCTCCACCGACATCGACGCGGTGAGCGAGATCGCGCTCGACGACCACGAGGGGCGCGTCGCGCGGATCGCCGACGGGCTGGGGCACATGGGGAAGACCAGCTACCACGCGGCGATGGACGCGGTCATCGACCACTACCTCGACAGCGGCGCCACCGCGCCCGCCCTGGTGGTGTTCCAGACCGACGGCGGCCCGATGAGCAAGCTTGCCGCCGAGCGCTACCTGTGCAAGGCGTCGACGCTGCCGCTCTTCTGGCAGTTCGTCGGCTTCGGCGACCGGGGCAGCCGGCAGTTCGACTTCCTGCGCAAGCTGGACGAACTGCCGGTGCCGGCCAAGCGGGTCGTCGACAACGCCGGTTTCTTCCACGCCGGTCCCGACCCGCGCGCGGTCTCCGACGCCGAGCTGTACGACCGCCTGCTGGACGGGTTCCCGCAGTGGCTGGCGGCCGCGCGGGCCCGGGGGATCGTCACCGGGTGAGGGTGGGCGGTCAGCCCGGCAGGGCGACCCCGTCGAGGAAGGCCCTGGCGGACGGCTGACGTCAGGTGTCGCACTCCAGTACCGTCCGGCACAGCCCGCACCGCGCCCGTATCCGCCCCCGCACCGGTACCCGGACGCGTGCGTGGCAGGTCGGGCAGGGGAACGTCACGCGCAGCGGGCCGGGGGAGTCCGGTGTGAACGTGTACGGGGCGTCCGGTGCCGGGCCCGGGCGGTGGTCCTGGGCGTGGCGGCGGTCGCGGGCGTAGCGTCGCCGGCCCGCCCAGCCCGCCGCGGTCAGCGGCGGCCGGCGCTCGTCGGCGCGGGCCCGCTCCAGCCCCCGTGCGTACGCCTCGTACGCCTGCGGACTGGTGAACCAGGCCGACGGGTCCTCCCCGAACACCAGCGACCGCTTCGCCAGCACGTACCCGAACTCCTCCGGCGTGAGGTAGCCCAGCTTCTGCGAGGACACCCCGTCCTCCCGGAACGCGTCCAGCAGCAGCCAGCCCGCGCCCAGGTACGTCGTGGCCGTGTCGGTGAGGATCTCGTTGTCCCGGGTGCCGGGGAAGGAGAGGTCCACCCGGTGCAGGTACACGTGCGCGATCTCGTGCGCCAGGGCCGCGCCGATGTCCCGGCGATGGGTGCGGAACCGGTCGTTCAGCTCGACGAAGTACTCGGGGCCCGCGGTGAGTTCGATGTTCGCCGCGTGCTCCATCCGCCGGAAGCCGACGACCAGCCGGGCGTCCGGCAGCCGGTAGTGCCGCACCAGCTCGCGCGCCACCCGCTGCGCCCCCAGGTACAGGTCGTCGGTGTCGCAGAACGCCACGTCGGCCGGCGCGACACTGGTGTCGAACGCGTGGATGGTGTCGTACGACAGCCGCTTGTACAGCGCGGTGATCGCCGCCCGCACCGTCTCCAGGTGGGGGTAGCCGCGCTCGACCGGTCCGCCGTCCGCCACGCCCGCACCCCCAAGCCAGCCGTGCACCCGCTTTCCACTCTACGGCGACGCACTAGGGTGAACGCCCATGACCACCAGCACCACCGGAACCGGTGACGTCGAACCGGCCGTGCGCGAGGAGCTCGCGCGGCTGCGGGAGAGCATCGACAACATCGACGCGGCCGTCGTCCACATGCTCGCCGAGCGCTTCAAGTGCACGCAGCAGGTCGGCCACCTCAAGGCCCGCCACCAGCTCCCGCCCGCCGACCCGGCGCGCGAGGCCCGCCAGATCGCCCGGCTGCGCGCGCTCGCCGAGAGCGCGAAGCTCGACCCCGCCTTCGCTGAGAAGTTCCTCAATTTCATCATCGCCGAGGTGATCCGCCACCACGAGCGGATCGCCGACGACGCGGTCGGCGGGCCGCCCGCCACCGGCGGCTGACCTGCGCTGATCCGCCGGACGGGCGCGAGGGACGAGCGGGCGGACCACCGTCGGAAACCGGCCTCGGCGGGCACCGATCGTGAGCCCGCGGGCACCCACCGTCAGGGGGCCGACGTAAGCTGGTGGCCCCGCCGCGGGAGGGACGTGGGTCATGCCGGATGCCAGGATCCTCATCGTCGACGACCACAGGGACACGCGGTACGCGCTGGAGAGCGCGCTCGCCCCGCTGGGCCACCGCCTGTGCTGTGTCGCCGGCGGCGACGAGGCCCTCAAGGAGGTGCTGCGCGGCCGGGTCGGGCTGGTCCTGCTCGATGTGTGCATGCCCGACGTGAGCGGCCTGGACGTGGTGCGCTACCTGCGCCGCCTGGAGCAGACCCAGCACATCCCGGTCGTGCTGCTCACCGGCTTCGGCCTCGACCCCGCGCTGACCTCGGAGGCCTTCGCGCTCGGCGTCGCCGACCTGCTGCCCAAGCCGGTCGACCCCGGGTCCCTGCGCACCAAGGTCCGCTACCTGTACGACGCCCACCAGCGGCGCCTGGCCCTGGAGCGGGAGGTGCGCGGACTGCGCGCCCTGGTCGAGGCCGGCGCCGCGCCCGGCCCCGGCCCGGACGGCACGCGCGCCGCCCTGCCGGCCCCGCCCCGCCCGGACGCCCGCGTCCCCGCCGTGCCCGCCGTCCCCGCCCAGCGCGACCCGGCCCGACGGGACGCGGAGCGGCACGGCACGGAGCGGCACGGCACGGAGCAGTGCGACACGGCCTGACGGCGCGCCGGCCCGCCGCGCCCGCTCCCGCACGGGAAGGGACATAGCGCGCGTACCGGTCCGGCCCTGTGCCCGGACCACACCATCAGGCAGCATGTCGTCCATGTCCGTACTGACGCGCGACGAAGCGCAGACCCGTGCCCAGCTCCTCGACGTCCACCGCTACACCATCGAGCTCGACCTGACCGGCGGTGACGAGACCTTCGCGTCGTCGACCGTCGTCCGGTTCACCGCGCGCACGGGCGCGGACACCTTCGTCGAGCTCAAGCCCGCCGAGCTGCACTCCGTCACCCTGGACGGGCAGCCGCTCGACCCCGAGGCGCTGGACGGCAACCGCCTGCCGCTGAACGGCCTCACGGCCGGCGAGCACGAGCTGCGCGTCGAGGCGACCATGCGCTACTCGCGCACCGGCGAGGGCATGCACCGCTTCACCGACCCCACCGACGGCGAGACCTACCTCTACACCCAGCTCTTCATGGAGGACGTCCAGCGCGTCTTCGCCGCCTTCGACCAGCCCGACCTCAAGGCCGTGTTCGAGCTCACCGTGAAGGCCCCCGAGGGCTGGAGCGTCCTCGCCAACAGCGTCACCGAGCACCTGGGCGACGGTACCTGGCGGGCCGCGCCCACCCCGCTGATCTCCACCTACCTCGTCGCCGTCGCCGCCGGCCCCTGGCACTCCGTGCGCACCGAGCACCGCGGGCTGCCCTTCGGCCTGCACTGCCGCCGCTCGCTCGCGCCCCACCTCGACGCGGACGCCGACGAGCTGTTCGAGATCACCCGGCAGTGCTTCGACCGCTACCACGAGAAGTTCGAGGAGCCCTACCCGTTCGACTCCTACGACCAGGCGTTCGTCCCCGAGTTCAACGCCGGCGCCATGGAGAACCCGGGCCTGGTCACCTTCCGCGACGAGTTCGTCTACCGCTCCGCCGTCACCGACACCGAGCGGCAGACCCGCGCCATGGTCGTCGCCCACGAGATGGCCCACATGTGGTTCGGCGACCTCGTCACCCTGCGCTGGTGGGACGACATCTGGCTGAACGAGTCGTTCGCCGAGTACATGGGCTACCAGACCCTCACCGAGGCCACCCGCTTCACCGACCCGTGGACCGAGTTCGGCGTCGTCCGCAAGCCCTGGGGCTACGACGCCGACCAGCGCCCCTCCACCCACCCGGTGGCCCCCGACGCCGTCCCCGACACCGCCTCCGCGATGCTCAACTTCGACGGCATCTCCTACGCCAAGGGTGCCTCCGCGCTGCGCCAACTGGTCGCCTGGCTCGGCGAGAAGGACTTCCTCGCCGGCATCAACGTGCACTTCGCGCGGCACCGGTTCGGCAACGCGGCCCTCGCCGACTTCATCGACTCCCTCGCCTCCGCCACCGACCGCGACGTCCACGCCTGGGCCGACGCGTGGCTGCGCACCACCGGCGTCGACACGCTCGTGCCCACCGTCAGCGGCACCAACGGCGACCGCCTGCTCACCGTCGAGCGCACCGGCAGCCGCCCGCACCGCATCTGCGTCGGCCTGTACGACCAGGACCTCTCCGACGAGGGCCGGCTGGTGCTGCGCGAGCGCGTCGACGTCGACGTGCCCCAGAGCGCCCCGCAGCCCATCGGCAAGAAGCCCGCGCTGCTGCTCCTCAACGACGGCGACGTCACCTACGCCAAGATCCGCTTCGACGCGGACTCCTTCGAGGCGGTCCGCACCGGGCTGTGCGGGCTGCCCGACCCGCTGACCCGCGCCGTCGTCTGGAGCGCCCTGCGCGACGCCGTCCGCGACGGCGACCTGGCGCCCGCCGCCTACCTGGAGGTCGCCCGCACCCACCTCCCGCACGAGCGCGACCTCGCCCTCGTCCAGGGCGTGCTGTCCTTCGCCGCCGGGCAGATCGCCGACCGCTACGTGGCCGCCGAGGACCGTCCGGCCGCGCTCGCCGGCCTCGCCGCGCTGTGCCGGGACCTGATCCGGCGCACCGAGGACGGCGACCACCCCGGCCTGCGGCTGGTCGCCGTGCGGCACTTCATCGACGTGGCCGCCCACCCCGACACGATCGCCGCCTGGTTCGCCGACGGCATCGTGCCCGGCGGCCCGGAGCTCGACCCGGACCTGCGCTGGCGCGTCCTCGGCCGGCTCGCCGTGCTCGGCGCGACCGACGAGGCCGCCATCGCCGCCGAGCTGGAGCGCGACCCGTCCGCCACCGGCCAGGAGGGCGCCGCCCGGTGCCGCGCGGCACTGCCGGACGCGCAGGCCAAGGAGCGCGCCTGGGAGGCGATGTTCGTCCGGGACGACCTGTCCAACTACCTGTTCACGGCCACCGCGCAGGGCTTCTGGCAGCCCGAACAGGCCGACCTGCTCCGGCCGTACGTGGCGCGCTTCTACGACGACGCCGTCGGCCTCGCCGCCCGCCGGGGCACCGCGATGGCCGAGGCGGCCGGCCGCTGGGCGTTCCCGGCCCACGCGGTGGACGAGGAGACCCTGCGGCTGGGCGAGGCGTGCCTGGCCCGGGACGAGGCCACCCCGGCCCTGCGCCGCAAGCTGGTCGACCAGCTCGACGACCTGTCCCGGGCGCTGCGGGTCCGCACGACGTCGGTCTGATCCCTCCCGCCGCTCGTCACAGGGCACGGCCCCCGGCCGTGCCCTGTCCCATATCCCGGCCGGGCCCCCCAGGGGTGCCCCGGGCGGGGCAGTACCCCCTTTCGGGTTCTGATCGCCGGGGTTCGCGGGCGCGGCGGCATGTGATGCGTACACGCTGGAAGCGTCCCGTACGCGTCGCTCCCGGGAGGACGACCATGAGCACGCCGCCCCTCGCCTCGGGCCCCGAAGGCACCCGCGCCTTACGGGCGTTGCTCGGCGTCGTGCTGGACGCGCTCGCCGAGGGGGACCGTGCGCGGGGCGGCCCGCTGCCCGCGGGCGGGCCCGGTCCCGTCGACGCGCGGGTCCGGGACGCGCTGCCCGAGGACGGCGACCCCGGTGCGCTCGCCGCGCTGGTGCGGGTGCTCGCCGAGGGCTCCGCCGACCCGGCCGACCCCCTGTGCGCGGCGCACCTGCACTGCCCGCCGCTCGCCGTCGCGGTCGCCGCCGACCTCGCCGCGGGCGCCCTGAACCCCTCCCTCGACTCCTGGGACCAGGCCCCGGCCGCCTCCGCGCTGGAGGCACGGGTCACCCGGGCCCTCGCCCGGCACGCGGGCCTCGCCGACGCCCTCGTCACCACCGGCGGCACCGAGTCCAACCAGCTCGCCCTGCTGCTCGCCCGCGAACGCCAGGGGCCCGCCCTGCGCCTGGTGTGCGGGGCCAACGCCCACCACTCCCTGCCGCGTGCCGCCTGGCTGCTGGGCCTGCCCGAGCCGGTGGTGGTGCCCGCCCCGGCCGGCACGCTCGACCCGGCCGCCCTGGACGCGGCCCTCACCGCCCTGCCGGGCCCCCTGCTGGTCGCCGCGACCGCCGGGAGCACCGACGCCGGCCTGATCGACCCGCTCCCCGACATCGCCGCCCGGTGCGCCGCCCACGGCGCCCGCCTGCACGTCGACGCCGCCTACGGGGGCGGCCTGCTGTTCAGCGAGCGGCACCGCGCGAAGCTGGCCGGGCTCGACGCCGCCGACACCGTCACCCTCGACCTGCACAAGCTGGGCTGGCAGCCGGTCGCCGCCGGACTGCTCGCCGTCCGCGACCCGGACGACCTCGCCGCGCTCCACCAGCGCGCCGACTACCTCAACGCCGACGACGACACCGAGGCCGGCCTGCCCGACCTCCTCGGGCGCTCCCTGCGCACCAGCCGCCGCCCCGACGTGCTGAAGGTCGCCGTCACCCTGCGCACCCTGGGCCGACGCGGACTCGGTGCGCTCGTGGACCGGGTGTGCGCCCTCGCCGAGGAGTTCGCCGGCCAGGTCGCCGCCCGGCCCGGCCTCGCCCTGTACGACCGGCCCGTGATCAGCACCGTGCTGTTCCGGCCCACCCGCGCCACCGACGACGCCGTCGCCGCCGTACGCCGCCTGCTGCTGACCGACGGCCGCGCCGTCCTCGGCCGGGCCCGCCTCGACGGCCGGCTCTGGCTCAAGACCACCCTCCTCAACCCCCACACCCGGCCCGACGACCTGGCCGCACTCCTCGACCTGGTGGAAGGAAGCACCCCCAGATGACCCCCGCCCCGGACCCGTCCGCCGCCCCCGCGGCCCCCCGCCGCGCCCCCGACAGCCCCCGTGACCTCGTCGGCGTCGGCATCGGGCCCTGCAACCTCTCCCTCGCCGCCCTCGCCCAGCCGCTCCCCGAACTCGACGCCGTCTTCTACGAGCAGCGCCCCGGCTTCGCGTGGCACCCCGGACTGCTCCTCGACGACGCCCGGGTGCAGGTGCCCTTCCTCGCCGACCTGGTCACGCTGGTCGACCCCGCCAGCACCTGGACCTTCCTCAACTACCTGAAGTCCCGCGACCGGCTCTTCCCGTTCTACTTCGCCGAGCGCTTCCACCTGCACCGCGCCGAGTACGACGCCTACTGCCGCTGGGTCGCCGAGAACCTCCCCGGACTGCACTTCCGCCACCAGGTGGACGCCGTGCGCTGGAACCCCGAGCGCGAGGCGTTCGAGGTGGACTTCACCCGGCTCGACGCCGACGGCGAGGCCGAGTCCCTCGGCCGCACCTACACGCGCAACGTGGTCCTCGGCGTCGGCACCGAGCCGTACGTCCCCGAGCCGCTGCGCCCCCTCGTCGACGCGCCCGGGGCGCCCGTCGTGCACGCCGCCGACTACCTCGCCCACCGCGACGCGATCCTCGCGGCCGGCCACGTCACCGTCGTCGGCTCGGGCCAGACGGGCGCCGAGGTCTTCCTCGACCTGCTGCGCCGCCGCCCGGCCGGCCGTGAGTCGCTGCACTGGATCGGCCGCACCGAGGCGTTCGCGCCCATGGAGTACTCCAAGCTCGGACTGGAGCACTTCACGCCCGACTACACCCGCTACTTCCACGCCCTGCCCGAAGCCGTGCGGGACCGGCTGGTGGCCGCCCAGTGGCAGCTCCACAAGGGCATCGACGCGGGCACCCTGGCCGCCGTCCACGACGAGCTGTACCGGCGCACCCTGCACGGCGGCTGGCCCGACGTCGTCCTCACCCCCGGCGTCCGCGTGCGCACCGCGGGACGCCTGGCCACCACCAAGGTCGAACTCCACCTGGAACACGTCCAGCAGGACGCCCGGTCCCGGCTCACCACCGACGCCGTGGTCCTCGCCACCGGCTACCGCGAACGCCCCCTGGAGGGCGTCCTGGCCGGCCTCGACCCGTACCTGCGCCGCGACAGCGCCGGACGCCCGCGCGTGGACGAGCAGTTCCGGCTGGTGCTCGACCCGTCCGTCACCGGCGCGGTGTTCGTGCAGAACGCCGAGCGGCACACCCACGGTGTCGGCGCCCCCGACCTGGGACTGGCCGCCTGGCGCAGCGCGACCGTCCTCAACACCCTGACCGGCAAGGAGACCTACCCCCTGCCCGGCCGTACGGCCTTCACCACCTTCGGCCTGGACCCGCACCCGCGGGTCCCGCCGCAGGGCGCGAAGGCCCCGGCCCTCACCCCGCTGACCGACGGCGTATAGCCCCCGGCCCCGGGACCTCCCGCACGGCGGCTAGAAGACCGGCGTGCCGTTGCGCGTGAGCTTCCAGTCCACCGACGCGAAGTCCTTCGGGTCCAGCACGCCCTTGGCGGTGACCCACTCGGCGATCCGGGTGCGGATCTCCGTCGACTCCGACCACAGCTCCTGGGCCGTGGCGACGTGGGGGAACGCGCCGCCGCCGTTGGCACGGTAGTTGTTCACCGCCAGCACGAACTGCTGCGCGTCGTCCAGCGGGGCGCCGCCGTAGGTCAGGTTCTTGATGCGGGAGCCGGCCGGCTGGGCGATGTCGATGTCGTACGACAGCCCCGACACGTAGTCGTAGTTGTAGTCCGGGCGGCCGCCGAAGTTGGTGAGCTTCTCCACGTCGACCACCGCGTCCGCGGGGGTCTGCACGAAGTACTGCGCGGAGTACTCCAGGTACGCCCGCACCTGCGCGCCGGTCATCAGCTTGGCGACCAGCGTGTTGTCGTAGACGTACAGGCTCGACAGGTCCCGGATGGTCACGTCGCCGGCCGGGATCTCCGAGGTGCGGGAGAACGGCGACGCCTGCGCGATCACCGGCAGCGAGGCGTACGCGGTGCCGGCCAGGGCCGCCTTGACCACGTCCTCCTGGACCTTGGTGATCAGGTCGATGATCGGGGCGTCCTTGTAGCGGGCCTCGACCGTCGTCAGGGTGGCGGTCGCGGTGCCCACCACCTGGTTGACGTACGCGACGACCTTGGCGTGCTCGTCGCTCAGCAGCCGGGTGATGCGCGGGTCGTCCGGCACCGAGTTGGAGTTGAGGACCTTCGCCGAGACCGACTCCACGCTCCAGCGGCCCTTGTCGAAGACCAGCTCGACGTCGAACAGCGACAGCCGCTCGGCGAACGCCAGCGGCTCCGACAGCACGACCGTCCGGCCCGTCTTCTCGTTGACGACCTTCAGCTCCGGGATCTCCAGGTGGGCGTGCCCGACCAGGATCGCGTCGATGTCCGGGACCAGCCGGGCCACGTTGGCGGCCGCGTTCTCCACGTACGGCACCTGGTCGCCGTACGACGACGTCCCCGACGTGCCCGAGTGCGCCGAGACCACGACCACGTCCGCGCCCAGCGACTTCAGCTTCGGCACCCACTTCGCGGCCTGCTCCTCCAGGCCCTCGAACTTCAGCTTGCCCTGCACGTACGCCTTGTCCCAGATCGCGATGCCCGGGTTGGTCAGGCCCAGCACGGCGACCTTGACGGGCCTGGCCCCCGGCACGTGGAACGTCTTGATGAAGTAGGGCGGGAAGGCGGGCCTCAGCGTCCTGGCGTCGACCGCGTTGGCGCCGAGCAGCGGGAAGTCGAGCTGGTCCTCGAAGGTGCGCAGGGTCTCGATGCCGTAGTTGAACTCGTGGTTGCCGAGCGCCGCCGCGTCGTAGCCGATGGCGTTCATCGCCTGGGCCATCGGGTGCACCGGGCCGCCCTCGGCGGTGATCGGGTCGACCTTGGCGTAGTAGTACGTCAGCGGGGTGCCCTGGATCGTGTCGCCGGCGTCCAGCAGCAGCGTGTTGCGGCGGCCCTTCTCGGCGCGCACCTGGTTCACCAGGGTGGAGATCCGGGCCAGTCCCTGCGCGTTGCCCGCGGCGTCCTTGTACTCGGCGTCCTTGTAGTAGTCCCAGTTGAAGACGTGGCCGTGCAGGTCGGTCGTGCCCATCACGGTCAGCGCGTAGCCCTTGGGCTGCTTCGGCTTCTTGCCGGCCGGCCCGTCCGCGGCCTGCGCCGCGGGAGCCGCAGCCGCGCCCGCGACCGCGACCCCGGCCCCGGTGGCGGCGGTCTTCTTCAGGAACTTCCGGCGGTTCAACGGCATGTCTCGGGCTCCTCGGACGTACGGTACGACGCGCGTAGATCAGCGCGCGTAGATTCTGACCCGTGCATGACCGGCCGCAACAGGTCCACGAGGTTGCGATCTGGTGACCTGTCTCACCCGGACGGCCGAGAAGAACCGCGGAAAAAACGAAAAAGCGCCGCCGAAATGCTCATCGGAGCGCCCGGTCGCACAATTCAACAATTGTCAAAGACCTTTCATCGAGCGGTGGTTGAGTCGTCATGTGCAGCCAATTCCCTACCCGGCGGTAAGCCCTAGGCTCGACTCATGCGCCGAGCAAAGATCGTCTGTACCCTGGGCCCCGCCACCGATTCGTACGACCAGATCAAAGCCCTGGTCGACGCCGGAATGGACGTAGCCCGCTTCAACCTCAGCCACGGCCTCCACGCCGAACACGAGGAGCGCTACCGGCGCGTCCGCAAGGCCGCCGACGAAACCGGCCGCAGCGTCGGTCTCCTCGCCGACCTTCAGGGCCCGAAGATCCGCCTCGGCCGCTTCGCCGAAGGACCCGTACTCCTTGAACGCGGCGACGCCTTCACCATCTCCGTCGAACCCGGCGTCGAGGGCGACCGGCGGCGCTGCGGCACCACGTACGCCGGCCTGGCGGGCGACGTCACCGCCGGTGAGCGCATCCTCGTCGACGACGGCAGGGTCTGCCTCGAGGTGACCTCCGTCGACGGCCCGCACGTGCACACCCAGGTCGTCGAGGGCGGCGTGGTCTCCGACCACAAGGGCCTCAACCTGCCCGGCGTCGCCGTCTCGGTGCCCGCCCTGTCCGACAAGGACGAGGCGGACCTGCGCTGGGCGCTGCGCACCGGCTTCGACGTCATCGCGCTGTCCTTCGTGCGCAGCGGCCGGGACATCGAGGACGTCCACCGCATCATGGACGAGGAGGGGCGCCGGCTCCCGGTCATCGCCAAGGTCGAGAAGCCGCAGGCGGTCGAGGCCGTCGAGGACATCGTCGCCGCGTTCGACGGCATCATGGTCGCCCGCGGCGACCTCGGCGTCGAAATGCCCCTGGAGCAGGTGCCGGTCGTGCAGAAGCGCGCGATCAAGCTGGCCAAGCGCAACGCCAAGCCGGTGATCGTGGCCACCCAGATGCTCGACTCCATGATCGAGAACAGCCGCCCCACCCGCGCCGAGGCCAGCGACGTCGCCAACGCGGTCCTCGACGGCACGGACGCGGTGATGCTCTCGGGCGAGACCAGCGTGGGCAAGTACGCGATCGAGACGGTGCGCACCATGGCGAAGATCGTCGAGGCCGCCGAGGAGGACATGCTGGCCAAGGGCCTGCCGCCGCTGACCGACCGCAACAAGCCCCGCACCCAGGGCGGCGCGGTGGCGCGGGCGGCCGCCGAGATGGGCGACTTCCTGGGCGCGAAGTTCCTGGTCGCGTTCACCCAGTCCGGCGACACCGCGCGCCGACTGTCCCGCTACCGCTCGCCGATCCCGCTGCTGGCCTTCACCCCGGACCCGGCCACCCGCTCCCAGCTCAGCCTGTCCTGGGGCGTCGAGACCTTCCTCGGCCCGCACGTCGACTCCACGGACGCGATGGTCGACCAGGTGGACGAACTCCTGCTGAAGTACGGCCGCTGCGCCCAGGGGGACGTCGTGGTCATCACAGCCGGATCGCCGCCCGGTGTCTCCGGTTCCACGAACCTCGTCCGGGTGCACCACATCGGCGAGGACGACGCGCCGAAGTAGGGGGACGAGGCCGGATATGAAAAGGGGCCCCTCCTCGGGAGGGGCCCTCTTGTGCCATTCCGGCGGCCGGGTCCGGCGCACAGAAAAGGGTGACCTTGGATTCCTAAGAAAAGTACCCCGGGTCGGATTCGAACCGACGCTGGATGGTGTTTGAGACCATTGCCTCTACCGCTGGGCTACCGGGGCCCCCTTCAAAATGAAGGACGACGGCTACCCGCCGTGTCCCCACCTTACCGTAGCTGGGTAGGCTCTTGTCAGCAGTACCCCTGCCCTGAACGAGGAGCCCCCGTGACCGCCGAGTCGCCCCAGCCCGTAGACGCGCCCGACGACGACAAGTCGCACGTGCCTCCGCTGACGACCCGAGTCGTCATCGCCGAGGACGAGGCCCTGATCCGCCTCGACCTCAAGGAGATGCTGGAGGAGGAGGGCTACTCGGTCGTCGGCGAGGCCGGCGACGGTGAGCAGGCCGTGGAACTCGCCCGCGAGCACCGGCCCGACCTCGTCATCCTCGATGTGAAGATGCCCAAGCTCGACGGCATCTCGGCGGCCGAGAAGATCGCCGAGGAGCGCATCGCCCCGGTGCTGATGCTCACCGCGTTCTCCCAGCGCGACCTGGTCGAGCGGGCCCGCGACGCCGGCGCCATGGCCTACCTGGTCAAGCCCTTCAGCAAGAGCGACGTCGTGCCCGCCATCGAGATGGCCGTCTCCCGCTTCACCGAGCTGAAGGAGCTGGAGAAGGAGGTCGCCGACCTCTCCCAGCGCCTGGAGACCCGCAAGCTGGTGGACCGCGCCAAGTCGATCCTGCAGACCGAGTACGGGCTGACCGAGCCGGCCGCCTTCCGCTGGATCCAGAAGACCTCGATGGACCGGCGCATGTCGATGCAGCAGGTCGCCGAGGCCGTCATCCAGGACGCCGAGGAGAAGAAGGCGTCCAAGGGCTGAGCGCCCGCCCCCGCGCCCGGCTGGGGGATGTCTCGGCCCGCGCCCCCTCTCGCGGGGGGACGCGGGCCTCGTCGTGCGCCGGGTCAGTCCTCGCCCAGGTACGCCTTGCGGACCGACTCGTCGTGCAGCAGGTCCTGGCCCGTACCGGACAGGACGATGCTGCCGACCTCCATCACGTGGCCGTGGTCGGCCAGCGACAGGGCCGCCTGGGCGTTCTGCTCGACCAGCAGGATCGTCGTGCCGCCGGACTTCAGCTCGGCGATCGTCGCCATGATCTTCTGCATCATGATCGGCGACAGGCCCATGGACGGCTCGTCCAGCATCAGCAGCTTGGGCTGGGACATCAGGGCCCGCCCCATGGCCAGCATCTGCTGCTCACCGCCCGAGAGGGTGCCCGCGGCCTGCCGGCGCCGTTCGCCGAGGATGGGGAACAGGTCGTAGGCGCGCTGGATGTCCTTCTCGATGCCCGCCTTGTCGTTGCGCAGGAACGCACCGAGGCGCAGGTTGTCCTCGATGGTCATGCGCGGGAAGATGTGCCGCCCCTCGGGGGAGTGGGCGAGGCCCAGCGACACGATCTGGTGCGGGGGCACCTTCTTCAGCGAGCGGCCCTCGAAGCGGATCTGCCCGC
Source organism: Streptomyces galbus (assembly GCF_005280195.1). GTDB lineage: Bacteria > Actinomycetota > Actinomycetes > Streptomycetales > Streptomycetaceae > Streptomyces > Streptomyces galbus. Next base: position 356,734 of record NZ_SZPR01000011.1, read on the forward strand.
CGACCGGCTTGAGCAGGCCGGAGAGGGTGCGCAGGGTCGTGGTCTTGCCCGCGCCGTTGGTGCCGATGAGGGTGACCACCTCACCGGCGTCGACCTTGAACGAGATGCCCTTGACGGCTTCGATCTTGCCGTAGGCGACCCGCAGGTCCTCGACTTCCAGCAGTGCGGTCATCGGTCGTTCTCCTTGCCGGGCACGGCGTCCGTCACGGTGTCGGCCTGCGCCTCGGCGGCCTCGACCTCGGCGACCTCGGCCGCGCCGGGGTCGTTCTCGAAGGGCTCGCCGAGGTACGCGGCGACGACCCGCTCGTCGCCCTGGACGGTGGCGCTGTCGCCCTCGACGAGCTTCTCGCCCTGGACGAGCACGGCGACGCGGTCGCACAGGTTGAAGATGAACCGCATGTCGTGCTCGATGACCAGGACGGCGATGCCCATGTCGCGGATCGCGAAGACCAGTTCCTCGGTGGCCCGGGTCTCCTGCGGGTTCATGCCCGCGGTGGGCTCGTCCAGCAGGAGCAGGCCCGGCTCGCTGGCCAGCGCGCGGGCGATCTCCAGCTTGCGCTGCTCGCCGTAGGGCAGGTTGCGGGCCAGGTGCTCCGCCTTGCCCGCGAGGCCCACGAACTCCAGGAGCTCCATGGCGCGGGCGCGGGAGGCGGCCTCGGCCCGGTGGAAGCCGGGGCCCCGCAGCAGGGCCGACCAGAGCCCTTCCTTGGTGCGGGTGTGCCGGCCGACCAGGACGTTCTCCAGGACGGTCATGTTCGCGAACAGACGGATGTTCTGGAAGGTCCGGGCGATGCCGGCCGCGGTCACCTTGAACGACTTCGGCGGCAGGACGGCGCCCTTGTAGCGGACCTCGCCCTCGGTGGGGATGTACAGGCCCGTCAGACAGTTGAAGAAGGTCGTCTTGCCGGCGCCGTTGGGGCCGATGAGCCCGACGATCTCACCGGCGTTGACGGTGAGGTCGACGTTGCGCACGGCGGTGAGGCCGCCGAAGCGCATGGTCACGCCGCGGGCGTCGAGGACGGCCTCGCCCGGCACGGCGGCGCCGGGGGCGGTGTCCCTGGTGGTGGTGTCGGTGGTCATGGTGGTCAGGCCCCTGCCTTGGTGAGGACGGCGGGTGCTTCCGTCTCTTCGTGGAATTCCAGCTGGCGGCGGCGGTTGGGGATGAGGCCCTCCGGACGGAACCGCATCAGCAGGACGAGCGCGAGACCGAAGGCGAGGAGCTGGTAGTTGCCGAGGAACTGGAGCTTGGCCGGGATCAGGTAGAGCAGCGCGGCACCGACCAGCGGGCCGGAGATGGTGCCCATGCCGCCGAGCACGACCGCCGCCAGCAGGAAGGCCGAGTTGGGCGGCACGACGTGGGCGAACTGGTACTGCTCCGGGGTCACCGTGTAGGTGACGTGCGCCTGGACCGAACCGGCGAGGCCGGCCAGGCAGGCGCCGAGGGCGAACGCGATCAGCTTCACGCGGAAGCCGTTGATGCCCATGGCGAGGGCCGCGGTCTCGTCCTCGCGGATGGCGATCCAGGCCCGGCCGATGCGCGAGTCGCTGCTGCGCCGGAAGACCACGACCACGATCAGCGTGATCAGCAGCATCAGCAGGAAGTAGTTGGCGAAGCGGGCCAGGGTGAAGCCGAGGATCGTGTGTTCCTGGCCGAAGTCGAAGCCGAGGATGTCCAGGTTCGGGATGGACGAGATGCCGTTGGAGCCGTTGGTGACGTCCGGGCCGGACGTGCCGTCCATGTTCAGCACGGTGATGCGGAAGATCTCACCGAAGCCGAGGGTGACGATGGCCAGGTAGTCGCCGCGCAGCCGGAGCGTGGGGGCGCCGATCAGGACACCGAAGATCATGGCGACGACGGCACCGAGCAGCGCGGAGGCCCAGAACGGCCACTGCACGTGGAGCGGGGACGAGGGCGACCCGGAGACCAGGGCGGAGGTGTAGGCACCGACGCCGAGGAAGGCCACGTAGCCCAGGTCGAGCAGGCCGGCGAGGCCGACGACGATGTTCAGGCCGAGGGCGACGGTGGCGAAGATCAGGATGTAGACGCCGATCGTCGCGTACTGGTCGTCGGACTGGGTGAAGGGGAACAGGGCCGCGGCCACGAAGGCGCTGATCATGGTGAGGGTGCGGTGCCGGGCCGTGATCGCCGAGACCCGGGCCACGAGCCCGGCCTTGGCGAGGGCTCCGAAGCCGAAGCCGACGATGATCAGGAAGCCGATGAACTGCTGGTCGTACTCGGTGCCGATGCCGTACGTGAAGACGATCAGGCCGACCGCCATGACGGCGATGATGACCAGGATGTCGACGAAGGGCGGCCGCTGGGGGGCCGGGCCGGGGCTCTTGGCGGCGACGGAGGCCTTGACCACGGCCCAGTTCTGGAGCCACCGGTGCTTGAACTGCTCCCAGGAGGTGTCCTCGGGGTCGATGGGCTCGGGCTCGGGCCAGGTGAAGGGGAGCGCGAGGACACCGACCAGGGCGACCAGGGTGGCGAGGGCGACGAGGTAGGCACCCGGTTCCAGGTTGACGACACCGCCGAGTTCGGCGCTGATGTCGACGACCGTGTACCAGGCGGTCGCGAAGGTGCCGAGCACGGCGAGCTTCAGGGCGCTCTCGGCGGAGCCGGGGAAGAGCCGGCCGAGGCCCCACAGGCCGTACGAGGCCAGTCCGAGCAGGACGCTGAGCAGGCCGCCGACGAGGACGAGGACCTGCAGGCCGCCCGGGTAGCCGTAGACGGTGAGGTCGCCGGGGTACTCGGAGGTCCACGTCCACGCGAGGAACGTGGCGACCACGGCCAGGGCGCTGCCACCCGTGGCGAGGGCGCGGCCGAGCGGGGCGGGGAGGCCGATGAAGCCCTTGGGGGCGCCCTCGACGGGCGCACTGGGGCTGAGCGGAGCGGTGGTCTGCGTCGTCATCGGTATCACGCCCTGTCCGCCACGCGCTCGCCGAGCAGGCCCTGGGGCCTGAACAGCAGCACGAGGATGAGGAGTACGAAGGCCCAGACGTTGGCCCAGGACTGCCCGCCGAGCTGGTCGAAGCCGGGGATGTCGGCGATGTAGGCGGTGGCCATGGTCTCGGCGAGGCCGAGGACCAGTCCGCCGATCATCGCGCCGTAGATGTTGCCGATGCCGCCGAGGACCGCGGCGGTGAAGGCCTTCAGACCGAGGATGAAGCCCATGCGGAACTGCACCTGGCCGTACTTCAGGCCGTAGGCGACGGCGCCGACCGCGGCGAACGCGGCACCGAGGGCGAAGGCGACCACGATGATGCGGTCGGTGTTGATGCCCATCAGCTTGGCGGTGTCGGGGTCCTGCGCGGTGGCCTGCATGCCGCGGCCGGTGCGGGTCTTCATGACGAAGTACGCGAGGATCGCCATGCTGATGGGGGCGGCGACGATCAGGAAGACGTCACCGGTCTGGATGGTGACGCTGCCGATCTCGAAGGGACCGCCGGCGATCTCCGGGAAGTTGATGGACTCCTTGGCGCCGGGGTACCAGGCCCAGACCGCCTGCTGGAGCGCCAGGGAGAGGCCGATCGCGGTGATCAGCGGGGCCAGGCGCGGAGCGGTGCGCAGCGGCCGGTAGGCGAATCGTTCCGCTCCGACGGCGACCAGGACGGCGGCGACGACGGCTCCGACGAGCATCAGCGGCAGGGCCACCCACATCGACGTTCCGTCGGGCAACACGTACAGGTAGACCGTGAGGGCGCCGAACCCTCCGATCATGAAGATCTCGCCATGGGCGAAGTTGATGAGCTGGACGATGCCATAGACCATCGTGTAGCCGATGGCGACCAGCCCGTACATGGATCCCAGTAGCAGGCCGTTGACCAGCTGCTGCGGCAGTTCGTTCACCGCATGTCCTCCGAGACGGTTCGGATAGTTTCGACGGATGGAACCGGATGCGAGTCCGCGCGGGGCGCCAGTGGAACAGCGCCCCGCGCGGCTCTGTGGTTCTGAGTGGTGCGGGGTGGGTCAGCCGGTGAAGGTGCCGGACTTGACCGCCTTCCAGGCACCGTTCTCGACCGCGTAGACGGTGAGCTGCTTGTTGGTGGCGTCACCGAACTCGTCGAAGGAGACCTTGCCGGTCACCCCGTCGAAGGAGACGTTCTGCACGGCGGCCGTGACCTTGGCGCGGGCGTCGTCGGGGAGCTTGCCGCCGTTGTCGTCGACGACCTTCTTCACGCCCTCGATGATCGCCCAGGCGGCGTCGTAGGAGTAACCGCCGTAGGCCGCGTACTCCTCCTTGTAGCCGCCCGCCTTGTAGTCGGCGACGAACTGCTTGGCCGAGGCGAGGGTCTCGACCGGGGCGCCGACGGAAGTGGCGAGGTCACCGGCGGAGTTGGGGCCGGCGAGCTTGATGAAGGTCGGGTCGTAGATGCCGTCGCCGCCGACCACCGGGATCTTGGCGCCGCTGGCCTTGATCTGCTTGCTGAGCGGACCGGCCTGCGGGTACTCGCCGCCGTAGTAGACGACGTCGGCGCCGGAGTTCTTGACCTTGGTGGCCACCGCGGAGAAGTCCTTGGTGTCCGGGTCGATGTGGTCGGTGCCGACGACCTGGCCGCCGATCTTCTTGAACTCGGCGGTGAACGTCGAGGCCAGGCCTGCGCCGTAGGTCTTCTTGTCGTCGATGACGAAGACCTTCTTCTTCTTGGCGTCGTTGACGACGTACTGCGCCGCGAACGGGCCCTGGATGGCGTCCGTGGTCGCCGTGCGGAAGTACGACTTGTACTGGCGTTCCTTCTTGGTCTGCCAGTTGGCGCCCTGGGTCAGGGCCGGGCCGGTGTTGGCCGGGGATATCTGGACGAGCTTGGCGTCGTCGAAGACCTTCTGCATGGACTCGGCCACGGAGGAGTTCAGCGGGCCGACCACACCCAGGACGTCCTTGTCGGCGACGAGCGTGGAGGCGTTCTGCTGGCCCGAGGAGGGCTGCGCCTGGTCGTCGAGGGCCTTGATCTCGAACTTGACGCCGTCGACGTACTTCTTCTTGTTCGCCGTCTTGGCGGCCAGGTCGACCGAGTTCTTGATGCCGAGGCCCAGCGCGGACAGGTCACCGGTCAGCGGGGCGTCGACACCGATGACCACCGTGGTGCCCCCGGAGTCGGAACCCTTGTCGCCACTGTCGCGCGAGCCGCAGGCGGTGAGGGTGAGTGCTCCCGCCGCCAGCGCGGCGGTGATGGCGATGAGCGAACGTTGACGCACGATCCAGTCCTTTCCCTGGCACGGCCCCCTCCCCCTGGAAGAGGCCGAGTCGAGCGCTGGGTCGAAGTGACAATCCGACCTCGCGGTGACTGGCCGTGACTCTAGGCGCGTGAAGGGAAGGTGGAGGAGACCCTGACCAAGGCTGTGACGCTCTTGTTATGACACGAGGTAATGCAGAGCGGTACTGAGGGGGTGGAACAGCGGAATTCAGGCCGATTCGCCCTGTCCGCATGCTGAGAACCCGCAGGACGCGCCGTTTCCCGATCAGGCGTCTCGGGCGTTTTGGTGATTACCCGGATTCGTTGCTGCAGGCGACCTGTAGGGCCTGGGAGAGGGCTCGGGCATACCGCGGTCCCAGGATGAAACTCTGCTCTTGTATTGCGCGCGTATTACGTAGAGTTACGTCGAGGAAAGGAAGCCCGGCGTTTTCCGGCACTGTTCCGCATTCCGTGACATGCATGGTGATGACGATCGTGCGGGCGGTCCCCGCCGCCGTCCGGAAGGGCGTGCGCGGGGCAGTGGTCAGGGACAGCCCGGCGTACGGCTGCGACACCCTGGTCACGGTCACCTCCGGACCCGCGTCCACGCTCAACAGCACCTCGAACGCGAAGGTTTGCGGCGAGGCGCCGGGCGGCGCGGCGTGCGGTCCGACGAAGGTCACGTCCACCACCTGGGCCGGGAAGGGGAGTTGGGACGGCACGGGCGGGGCCGGCGGGGGGACGTGCGGCCGGGTCGCGTAGAGGTAGCCGCCGGCGGCGAGGAGCAGGACGGCGGCCAGAACCGCAACGAGGGCCCGCCGAGGGGCCGTTGGGTGCCCGGTGGAGCCACCGGCGGCAGGCCGCGGCTCGGGCCGGGGGGCCGTCGTGCCCTCGCCGGGTTCGACCGGGCCGATGGCGTTCACTGCCAGGGGCCCTCGCCCGGACCACCCGAGCGGTACCACGCGACACACCCCTCGCGGACCCGGCGGCCGATCAGCGCGTCGGCCGCCGCGGCCCCGGCGCGCCGCTTCTCGGCGCGTGCCTCGTCCACCACCGCGCGCAGGATCTCGTACTGCCCGTTGGACAGGCCCATCGACTGGTAGTCACCGTACGTGGTGCCGTCCAGGACCTCACGGGACCAGTGGGCGACCACGCGGGTGCACAGGTCCTCGGGGGGAGCGGGGGAGGCGGCGGCCGGTGCGGTGGTGTGCGCGCCGTCCGCTCCGGTGGCCGCCGGGGCGCCGCAGCCGGTCGCCAGTACGCCGGCCAGGGCGCCCGCCAGCAGTGCTGCGCCGAGGCGTCCGGTCCCCGGTCGGGGCCTTCGCGTTGCCATGGCCCGACGCTAGGGGGAGGGGCGGGGCGGGGGCAACGGGCAGGTGGCGCCGGGAGCTCGGCTCCGACCGAGGGTGTCAGCCGGTGGTGTCCTGGCCCGCGCGCACGTCCCGCAGCAGACAGGTCAGCCGCGCGGTGCACACCCGCCGCCCCTCCTCGTCGCTGATCACGACCTCGTACGTGGCCGTGGACCGCCCCCGGTGCACGGGCGTGGCCACGCCGGTCACCAGGCCGGAGCGGACCCCGCGGTGGTGTGTGCAGTTCAGGTCCACGCCCACGGCGATCTTCGAGCTGCCGCCGTGCAGCATCGACCCGACGGAGCCGAGGGTCTCGGCCAGCACCGCCGAGGCCCCGCCGTGCAGCAGCCCGTACGGCTGGGTGTTGCCCTCGACCGGCATCGTGCCGACCACGCGCTCGGCGGACGCCTCCAGGATCTGCACGCCCATGCGGGTGCCCAGGTGCCCGGCGGAGAACATCGCGTGCAGGTCCACGCCGAGTGCGGCGTACTCGTCGATGACCTCTTGCGGGAACTTCACGTGCTGCTGCTCACCCATGGTGCCCGGGCTCCGTTCGTCGTCGTACAGGACGGGCAGCGCCGGCGGCGCCGCCTGAGCAAACGCTCAGTCGGTGGCCGATTGTTCCAGACGCACCACGACGGACTTGCTGGCCGGGGTGTTGCTGGTGTCCGCGGTGGCGTCCAGCGGCACCAGGACGTTCGTCTCCGGGTAGTAGGCCGCCGCGCAGCCCCGCGCCGTCGGGTAGACCACCACCCGGAAGCCCGGCGCCCGCCGCTCCACCCCGTCCCTCCACTCGCTCACCAGGTCCACGTACGACCCGTCCGCGACGCCCAGTTCCCGCGCGTCCTGCGCGTTGACCAGGACCACCCGGCGGCCGCCGCGGATGCCCCGGTAGCGGTCGTCCAGGCCGTAGACCGTGGTGTTGTACTGGTCGTGCGAGCGCAGCGTCTGCAGCAGCAGCCGGCCCTCGGGCAGCTCCGGGTACTCGACCGGCGCGGCCGTGAAGTTGGCCTTGCCGGTCGCCGTCGGGAAGCGGCGCTCGTCGCGCGGGGCGTGCGGCAGCACGAAGCCGCCGGGCTGCGCCACGCGCGCGTTGAAGTCCGCGAAGCCGGGGACCACGCGCGCGATGCGGTCCCGGACCGTCGCGTAGTCCGCCTCGAACTCCTCCCACGGCACCACGCTGCGCTCGCCGAGCACCCGCCGCGCGAGCCGGCACACGATGGCCGGCTCCGACAGCAGGTGCGTGCTCGCCGGCTCCAGCCGGCCCCGGGAGGCGTGCACCATGCCCATGGAGTCCTCGACGGTGACGAACTGCTCGCCGCCGCCCTGCACGTCGCGCTCGGTGCGGCCGAGGGTGGGCAGGATCAGCGCCCGCGCGCCCGTGACGACGTGCGAGCGGTTCAGCTTGGTCGACACGTGCACCGTCAGCCGGGCCCGGCGCATGGCCGCCTCGGTGACCTGGGTGTCCGGGGAGGCGGAGACGAAGTTGCCGCCCATCGCGAAGAACACCTTCGCCTCGCCGTCGCGCAGGGCGCGGATGGCGCGCACCACGTCGTAGCCGTGCGCGCGCGGCGGGGCGAACCCGAACTCCTGCTCCAGGGCGTCCAGGAACGCCGGGGCGGGCCGCTCGAAGATGCCCATGGTGCGGTCGCCCTGCACGTTGGAGTGGCCGCGCACCGGGCACACGCCCGCGCCGGGGCGGCCGATGTCGCCGCGCAGCAGCAGGAAGTTGACCACCTCCCGGATCGTCGGCACCGCGTGCTTGTGCTGGGTCAGGCCCATGGCCCAGCAGACGATGGTGCGCTTCGACGCGAGGACCATGGCCAGGGCCTGCTCGATCTCCGCGCGCGTGAGGCCGGTCGCCCTGAGGGTGTCGTCCCAGTCTGCGGCGCGGGCCGCCGCGGCGAACTCCTCGAAGCCGTGGGTGTGCTCGCGGACGAACTCCTCGTCGACCGCGCCCTCCGTCTGGAGGACCAGCTTGTTGAGGAGCCGGAACAGGGCCTGGTCGCCGCCGATGCGGATCTGCAGGAACAGGTCGGTGAGCGCGGCGCCCGAGGTGAGCCCCTTGGCCGTCTGCGGGTTCTTGAACCGCTCGAGCCCCGCCTCCGGCAGCGGGTTGACGCTGATGATCCGCGCGCCGTTGGCCTTGGCCTCCTCCAGCGCGGTCAGCATGCGGGGGTGGTTGGTGCCCGGGTTCTGGCCGGCCACGATGATCAGGTCGGCCCGGTGCAGGTCCTCCAGCAGGACGCTGCCCTTGCCGATGCCGATGGTCTCGTTCAGCGCCGAACCGGACGACTCGTGGCACATATTGGAGCAGTCCGGCAGGTTGTTCGTGCCCAGCTCGCGCGCGAAGAGCTGGTACAGGAACGCGGCCTCGTTGCTGGTGCGGCCCGAGGTGTAGAAGACGGCCTCGTCGGGGGAGGCGAGGGCGGCGATCTCCTCGGCGACGATGTCGAACGCGCGCTCCCAGGTGACCGGTTCGTAGTGCTCGGCGCCCTCGGGCAGGTACATGGGGTGGGTGAGGCGGCCCTGCTGCCCGAGCCAGTAGCCGCTGCGGCCGGCCAGGTCGGCGACCGGGTGCGCGGCGAAGAACTCCGGCGTGACCCGGCGCAGGGTCGCCTCCTCGGCGACCGCCTTCGCGCCGTTCTCGCAGAACTCCGCCTTGTGCCGGTGGTCCGGCTCGGGCCAGGCACAGCCCGGGCAGTCGAAGCCGTCCTTCTGGTTGACGTCCATCAGCGTCAGCATCGTGCGGCGGACGCCCATCTGCCGCTGGGCGACGCGCAGGGTGTGCCCGATGGCGGTCAGGCCGGCCGCGGCGTGCTGCGGTGCGGTGACCTGCGGCGCGTCCTGCACCGGATCGGTCTGGGGCGGCTTCGTTGCCATCGCGCTCTCTCCTTCGCGCACACCGACGAGCTCGCCCCGATCCTCGCACGCACCGCCGACAGGGGAACGGGCCGGGCACGACAGCGGGCACGGGCCTCGACACCCACCGTCACCGCACGGCGGCGCGTCCGGCCGCCGCTCTCGGTCCGTCCCGGACCGACGTTCCCGTACGCCCTCGCCTGACGCCCCCGGCCGGCCCCCGTCATCCCCGACGTCGCACCCCCGTCATCGCCCCGTCCTCGCCCCCTGTCCTCGTCCCCGGTCGAGCCGACGGGCGCTCGTGTCAGTGGGGCGTGGCAGGATCGGGGGCGTGGCAGAGACAGCATCGAAGAAGACCGAGACGACCCCCGGCGGCAGCCGGCCCCGCCTGATGCTCATGGACGGGCACTCGCTGGCCTACCGCGCGTTCTTCGCGCTGCCCGCGGAGAACTTCACCACCGCGACGGGCCAGCCGACCAACGCGATCTACGGCTTCGCGTCGATGCTGGCGAACACGCTCCGTGACGAGGCGCCCACGCACTTCGCCGTCGCCTTCGACGTCTCGCGCAAGACGTGGCGCTCCGAGGAGTTCACCGAGTACAAGGCCAACCGCTCCAAGACGCCGGACGAGTTCCGGGGCCAGGTCGAGCTGATCGGCGAACTGCTCGACGCGATGCACGCCCAGCGCTTCGCCGTCGAGGGGTTCGAGGCGGACGACATCATCGCCACCCTCGCCACCCGCGCGGAGGCCGAGGGCTTCGACGTGCTGATCGTCACCGGCGACCGCGACTCCTTCCAGCTCGTGTCCGAGCACACCACGGTGCTGTACCCGACCAAGGGCGTGTCGGAGCTGACCCGCTTCACCCCGGAGAAGGTTTTCGAGAAGTACGGGTTGACGCCCGCCCAGTACCCCGACTTCGCGGCCCTGCGCGGCGACCCGTCCGACAACCTCCCCGGCATCCCCGGCGTCGGCGAGAAGACCGCCGCCAAGTGGATCAACCAGTTCGGCTCCTTCGCCGAGCTGGTCGAGCGCGTCGACGAGGTCAAGGGCAAGGCCGGCCAGAACCTCCGCGACCACCTGGAGTCGGTGAAGCTCAACCGCCGCCTCACCGAGCTGGAGCGCCAGGTCGAGCTGGACCGCACCGTCGCCGACCTCGAGCGCGCGCCGTACGACCGCAAGGCGCTCGCGATGGTCCTGGACACCCTGGAGATCCGCAACCCGTCGCTGCGCGAGCGCCTGCTCGCCGTCGACCCGGGCGCCGAGCAGGCCGAGGAGGCCCCGGTCGTACTGGCCGGCGTGGAGCTCGACGGCACGGTGCTCGGCACCGGCGAGCTGGCCGGCTGGCTCACCGAGCACGCCGGGCAGCCCCTCGGCGTGGCCACCGTGGACACCTGGGCGCTGGGCACCGGCTCGGTCGCCGAGGTCGCGCTCGCCGCGGGCGGGGGAGCGGCCGCCTGGTTCGACCCCGCCGAGCTCGACGAGGCCGACGAGCGGGCGTGGGCGGCCTGGCTGGCGGACCCGGAGCGGCCCAAGGTCTTCCACGACGTCAAGAGCGCCATGCGGGTCTTCGCCGAGCACGGCTGGAGCATCGCCGGCGTCTCCATGGACACCGCGCTGGCGGCGTACCTGGTCAAGCCGGGCCGCCGGTCCTTCGACCTCGACGCGCTGTCCCTGGAGTACCTCAACCGCGAGCTGGCCCCCGCCGCCACGGCCGACGGCCAGCTCGCCTTCGGCGCGGACGACGGCGCCGAGGCCGAGGCGCTCATGGTGCAGGCCCGCGCGGTCCACGACCTCGGCGACGCCTTCCGCGGCCGGCTGGAGGAGGTCGGCGCGGCCGACCTGCTGCGCGACGTCGAACTGCCCACGTCCGCGCTCCTCGCCCGCATGGAGCGGCACGGCATCGCCGCCGACCGCGCCCACCTGGAGGCCATGGAGCAGATGTTCGCGGGCGCCGTCCAGCAGGCCGTCAAGGAGGCCCACGCGGCCGCCGGACACGAGTTCAACCTGGGCTCCCCGAAGCAGCTCCAGGAGGTCCTCTTCGGCGAGCTGGGCCTGCCGAAGACGAAGAAGACCAAGACCGGCTACACCACGGACGCCGACGCCCTCGCCTGGCTCGCCGGCCAGACGGACAACGAACTGCCCGTGATCATGCTCCGCCACCGCGAGCAGGCGAAGCTGCGCGTCACCGTCGAGGGCCTGATCAAGACGATCGCGACCGACGGCCGCATCCACACCACGTTCAACCAGACCGTCGCCGCCACCGGCCGCCTGTCCTCGACGGACCCGAACCTGCAGAACATCCCGGTCCGCACCGACGAGGGCCGCGCGATCCGCCGCGGGTTCGTCGTGGGCGAGGGCTTCGAGTCCCTGATGACGGCCGACTACAGCCAGATCGAGCTGCGCGTGATGGCCCACCTCTCCGAGGACGCGGGCCTGATCGAGGCGTTCACCTCCGGGGAGGACCTGCACACCACGGCCGCCTCCCAGGTGTTCGGGGTGGAGCGGTCCGCGGTCGACGCGGAGATGCGCCGCAAGATTAAGGCCATGTCGTACGGCCTGGCGTACGGATTGTCGGCGTTCGGCCTGTCTCAGCAGCTCAACATCGAGGCGGCGGAGGCGCGCGCCCTCATGGACGCCTACTTCGAGCGCTTCGGCGGCGTGCGCGACTACCTGCGCCGCGCCGTCGACGAGGCCCGGGCGACGGGCTACACGGCGACCCTCTTCGGCCGCCGCCGGTACCTGCCCGACCTCAACAGCGACAACCGCCAGCGCCGGGAGGCCGCCGAACGCATGGCCCTCAACGCGCCGATCCAGGGCACCGCGGCGGACATCGTCAAGATCGCCATGCTCAAGGTCGACCAGGCCCTGCGCGAGGCCGGCCTCGCCTCCCGGATGCTCCTCCAGGTGCACGACGAGATCGTCCTGGAGATCGCCCCCGGCGAGCGCGAGCGGGCCGAGGAACTGGTCCGCCGCGAGATGTCCACGGCGGTCGTCCTGAGGGCCCCGCTGGACGTCTCGGTGGGCGCGGGCCCGGACTGGGAGTCGGCGGCCCACTAGGAAGCCGTACTGCCGGGGTGGGGGCGGCCCGCGCGCCGGCGCCCCTGCCCTCGGCCGGGGTGGGAGCGGCCCGTGCTCCGACGCCGCGCCCTCGAGCTGTGGATGTGGGGGGCGGCCCGCCCCCCGGCGCCCCGCCCTCGAGCTGGTGTGGGGGCGGCCCGCGCCCCGGCGTCCGCCCTCACCCCCTCACCCGCGTGGCCCCCGACAGAGCGCCCCGCCACCCCCACGGCGCCAAGATGCCGCCATGGGTATACGCATGCTCCACCGCCGGACGGCACACGCACGCGTTGATGCCACGTCCGCCGCAACGACGCAGGTCAAGCCCCCCGTACCGCCCTCCGCGACGGTCCCCGCCCGCGCCCCCGGCGCCGCGACCCCCCGGATGCCCCGCACCGCCCGCACGGCCCTGCGCGACGCCGTGGCGCCCGCCCGCCGGGGCCTGACCCGGCTCCGGGACAGCACCGCCTGGCAGGTGACCCGCGGCTACCTGGACCTGGCGCTCGGCACCCTCGAACGACTCCCGAGGCCCCGCCGCTCCTTCCGGATCGTCCTCACCCCCGCCCCCGCGTCCCTCACCGAACGCCCGGACGGCTCCGCTCCCCGCTGACACCGGACGCCCCGGACCCCCGGGACGCCGGCGCCCCGTCCGCCCGCCCGAGCGCACCCGCCCCCGCGCCACCGCCGCTCCGGGCGGCCGGACGCCGCCCCCGCACGCGCACCAGCACGGCGTAGAGGGCCACTCCCAGCACCAGCCCGGCGCCCGCCCCGAAGCACACCGTCGGGATCAGCTCCCACGGCTCGGCCCGCGGCCCCCAGTGGTCCCACCACCGCACGGCCCGCCGCACCCCGGCCCCCAGCGCGCAGCCGCCGATCAGCACGAGCGCCCCCCACCGCTCGCGCCCAGACAGCGCCGGCACCCCCACGGGCTCGCCGGCCGGGGAGCGCCGCAGGGCGTGGGCGACGAACGCGGCGATCACCACGGCGGCCAGGGCCGAGCCGCCGTACTGCAGGTACCGGTACAGCGGGGAGCCGGCCACCTGATCGTCGAGTACGGGGAACAGCCGCACGCCCCACCGGTCGTGGTGCGTGAACGCGTCCCAGAACACGTGGGTCAGCGCGCCGAGTACGGCGCAGCCGTACCAGCGCAGCAGCAGCGCCGGACACACCCGCGCGCGGGGCACGCCGCAGCGGGTGAGCGCGGCCGGCCGGCCCTGCCGGGCGCGGGGCAGCAGGGCCACCAGCGGCTCGCGCACCAGCAGCCACAGGCCCACCAGCAGCCAGGCGATCAGCACGTCGATCGTGACGACGCCCGGGAGGGAGTGCGTGACGGCGCCGAACTCCATCCCGCCGGGGACGGCACTCGCCGCGTAATAGGTCATGTCCGGCGCGAACGAGCCCGCGACGAGGACCGCCGGCACCAGGCCCGCCCGCCCCGTCCCGTCCGCGCGGACCCCGGGCAGCACGGCCGCGGCGTGACTGAGGGTGAACGGCAACGGGACTCCCGGACCGAGACGTTGGCGGTGGCGCCGACGCGAAGATCGACTCCGTCCAGTATGCGGGAGCCCGCCCACGCGCCGTCGGGACGTGGCCAAGAGGTGAAAAGCGGGCGCGAACGGGTGCCGGTGCAAAAGAAGTTGTCGTAGGGTCGCCTGGGCGCCGTGCCGTTCGGCGCGGTCGGACAACCGAACAGACCACCGCAGACCACCGCATGGCGTACCCGGGGGCAACCGGTCGGGCCGCTCGGTCGTCACACCTGACGAACGAGGACCCTCCGGCACACCAGCGGGCACCACCGGCCGGTACGGAACTCGACCACGACGGCAGACGGAGACGGGCGCTCGGGCGTCCACGGGAGGGGTTCACCACATGGCGGCGCAATTCGGCAGGCGACTGCGCAAGGGGGCGGTCACCACCGCCGTGGCCGCAGCGGCGGTCGCGGCACTGTCCGCGTCCCAGGCTCCCGACGTCACCGCGGACACCCAGGAGAGACAGTCCGCCGCCGACGCGCAGTCCGCCCCCGACCCGACCGCCGCGGACCCCGGGGCGACCGGCAACTCGCCGTACTACACGGACCTGCCGCCGCTGAACAGCCCGGCCCCGGTGCCCAGCGCCACCGTCGGCCCCACGACCGGCACGGGCACCTCCCAGGCCGGCATCCCCGCGACCGTCCTGGACGCCTACCAGAAGGCCGCCGCCGAACTCGCCGCCTCCAAGCCCGGCTGCAACCTGCCCTGGCACCTGCTCGCCGCCATCGGCCAGGTGGAGTCCGGCCAGGCCCGCGGCGGCCGGGTCACCGCCGACGGCACCACCGTGTCGCCGATCCTCGGCCCGGTCCTCAACGGCGCCGGCTTCGCGCACATCAAGGACACCGACCACGGCGCCTACGACGGCGACACCACGTACGACCGCGCCATCGGCCCCATGCAGTTCATCCCGTCCACCTGGGCGTGGGCGGGCCGCGACGGCAACGGCGACGGCAAGGCCGACCCCAACAACGTCTACGACGCCGCGCTGGCCGCCGGCCACTACCTGTGCCGCAACGGCTGGGACCTGTCCGTCGAGGCCGACCTCAAGAAGGCCATCCTCAGCTACAACTACTCGCAGGACTACCTGCACACGGTCCGCTCGTGGATGGAGTTCTACCGCAGGGGCACCCACGAGATCCCGGACGGCTCGGGCTCCCTGCCCGGCAACCGCAGCGACGACCACGACACCCCGATGTCGCCGTCGGTACCCGTCACCCCGTCGCCCACGCCGAAGCCGAAGCCGAAGCCGTCGACGCCCGGCACCGGCAAGCCGTCGACCCCGGGCACCCCGTCGAAGCCCGGCACCCCGACCACTCCGTCCAAGCCCACCCCGACGCCGACGCCCACGCCGACCGACACGGTCGCCCACCTCGAGGACGCGGGCACGGCCACGCTGAGCGCCCGGGCCGGTGACACCTTCGCCGACCGGATCAGCACCCGCGCCGAGACCTCGGCCGGCAAGCCGGTCGCCAAGGTGCGGATCCGCTTCACCATCGTCGGCGACACCGACGCCACCTTCGCCGGCGGCGAGTCGCACGCCACGGTCGTCACCGACGCCAAGGGCGTCGCGCTCGCCCCCGCGCTGCGGGCGGGCGAGAAGACCGGCGACTTCACCGTCCGCGCCCTCCTGGTCGGCCGGGCGGTCACCGCCGTCGACTACCGGGCCACGGTCACGGCGCGCACCGCCGACGCCCTCGCCCGCACCGGTGACACCGCGCTGACCTGCACCGCGGGCGGCGAGTTCGCCGACCGGGTCGAGCTGAAGGCGACGTACAAGGGCGCCGCCGCGGGCAAGGTCGCGGCCACCGCCACGCTGCTGGCCTCGGCCGACGCCACCACCGCCGCCGACAAGGGCCCCTACTTCAAGGACGCCTCCGGCAAGCCGGTGCGCACCCTCACCGGCCTGGAGACGGACGCGGACGGCGTGCTGAAGCTGCCGGAGCTGTACGCGGACGACACCACCGGCACCTTCGTGCTGCGCGTCACCACCACCGGCGGCGCGACCCTCACGGTCGAACTGACCGTCACGGCGCCCGCGTCGTCTACCCCCACCCCGTCGGGCAGCCCGAGCGGCTCGCAGAGCCCCGCCGCGTCGCAGAGCCCGAGCGCGTAGTCCACGCCGGTACGGACGAACCAGTGGCGGCGGCGCCCCCGGACCACGGGGGCGCCGCCGTCGTCGTGGTGCCGCGCCGCAGCGGTCACCGGCCCCCTGCCGGGGGCCCCGGTCAGCGCTTCAGCCGGGCCGTCGTGTGCCGGGTCGGCTCCGCGGTGGCCGGGTCCTCCGGCCACGGGTGCTTGGGGTAGCGGCCGCGCAGCTCCGCGCGTACGCCCCGGTAGCCGTCCTTCCAGAAGGACGCGAGGTCGGCGGTGACGGCCGCGGGCCGCCCGGCGGGCGACAGCAGGTGCACCAGCAGCGGCACCCCGGCCACCCGCGGCGTCTCGGTCAGCCCGAACATCTCCTGCAGCTTCACGGCGAGCACCGGCCGCTCCGGGTCGGCGTAGTCGACGCGGATCCGGGACCCGCTCGGCACGGCGATCCGCTCGGGCGCCAGCTCGTCGAGGCGTGCGGCCTCCCCGGAGGCCCAGGGCAGCAGCCGCCCGAGCGCCTGTCCCGCGTCGATCCGCGCCAGGTCGGCGCGGCGGCGGGCCCGGCCGAGCTCCGGCTCCAGCCACTCGTCCACGCGTGCGTGGAGCGCCTCGTCCGACACGTCGGGCCACGGCCCGCCGAGATGCAGCCGCAGGAACGCGAGCCGCTGCCGCATCACCAGGGCGTCGGGCGTCCACCGCAGCAGGCCGAACCCCTCCTGCCGCAGCCCGTCCAGCAGCGCCCCGCGCACCAGCGCCCGGTCGGCGTCCTTCAGCGGCCGCACCGCCAGCTCGACCGCCCCGAGCCGTTCGACCCGCCGGGCGACGACGTCCCCGTCGGCCCAGCGGACCTCCTCCGCCGCCCCGGCCAGCGCCCCGGCGGCCAGCCGCGCGACGTCCTCGTCGATCGCGGCCCCGAGCTGCACGCGTGCGTGCCCGCGTCCGACGGGCCGGTCGGCGACGGCGACGGCGATCCACGGGGCCCCGCGCAGCGCGGACCCCTCGGCGAGCTCGGCCCGCGTCCCGGAGACCATGAGGTACGACCCGCCGTCGAGCCGGGCCACCCGCTCCGGGAAGGCGAGCGCGGCGACCCGCCCGGCGATCCGGTCGTCACCGTCCCCGGTGGCCGCCGGGGAAGCGGAGGCACGGGCGGGCGCGTGCGGGACCCCTTCCGCGGCCCCCTCCGCAGCCAGGGACCGCAGCCGCCGGACCTCCGTCCGCCACCGCTGGGCATAAGCGTCACCCCCGCGCCGCGCGGCACGCACCGCCGACGCCAGGTCGTTGCCGTAGTCCCGGGGCGCCTCCTCGCTCAGCAGCGCGACGACCTCGGCGCCCTCGCCGGAGGTGTCGAGCAGCGCCCGGCCCAGCCGGGGGTGCAGTCCCAGGCGGGCCAGCCGCACGCCCCGCTCCGTGGCCCGGCCGTCCGCGTCGACCGCCCCGATCGCCGACAGCACGGCCCGTGCCGCCGCCATCGCCCCGCCCGGCGGCGGGTCGAGCAGCGCGAGTCCGGACGCCCCCGGATCGCCCCAGCAGGCCGCCTGGAGGGCGAACGACGTCAGGTCCGCCACCTTGATCTCCGGCGACGGGAACAGCGGCAGCCGCGCGTCCTCGGCCTCCGCCCAGCAGCGGTACACCGCGCCCGGCGCCTCGCGGCCGGCCCGCCCCGCCCGCTGCCGGCCGGCGGCCCGGGAGGCCCGTACGGTCGTCAGCGCGCTCAGGCCGCGCGCGTGGTCCACCCGCGGCTCGCGCGCCAGCCCCGAGTCGACCACCACCCGCACCCCGGGCACCGTCAACGACGACTCGGCGACCGAGGTGGCCAGCACCACCCGGCGCCGCGCACCGGGGACCAGCACCGCGTCCTGCACGGCGGCGGGCGCCCGCCCGTGCACCTGGAGCACCTCGACGTCCCCCAGGTCCCCCTGCGCGATCGCGGCGCCGAGCTGCCCGGCGACCCGCGCGATCTCCCCGACGCCCGGCAGGAAGCACAGCACGTCCCCGGACCGCTCGGCCAGCGCCCGCCGCACCACCGACGCCACGTGGGCGAGCAGCGCCGGGTCCACGCGCAGGCCGTGCGGCGGCCGCACCGGACGCGCCGGCGGCGCCCAGACCACCTCGACGGGATGGGCGGTGCCCTCCGCCTCGATCACCGCAGCGCCGCCCAGCAGCCGCGCCCACCCCTCGGCGTCGGTCGTCGCGGAGGCGGCCACCAGCCGCAGCTCCGGGCGCAGCGTCTCGCGCACGTCCCACAGGAAGGCCGCCGCCGTGTCCGCGTCCAGGTGCCGCTCGTGGCACTCGTCCAGCACCACCACGTCCACGCCCGCCAGCTCCGGGTCGCGCTGCAGGCGCTGCAGCAGCACACCGGTCGTGACGACCTCCACGCGCGTGTGCCGCCCTACGACCCGTTCGCCGCGCACGGTGTACCCGACGCTCCCGCCGGTCCGCTCGCCCAGCAGCCACGCCATCCGGCGCGCCGCCGCCCGCGCGGCGATCCGGCGCGGCTCCGCCACGACCACCCGCCGGGCCGGGCCCTCGCCGAGCAGCCCGGCCAGCGCCAGCGGCACCAGTGTCGTCTTGCCCGTGCCGGGCGGCGCCACGAGCACCGCGGTGCCGGGCCCGTCCAGCGCGGCGGTCAGCGCGGGCAGGGCCCCGCGCACCGGAAGGGCGTCCAGCGCGTCGTAGCGGACCGCACCCCCGGTCACACCCCCGGCCACGGCCTCAGTCCCGCGCGCACACGAAGATCGCCGTCCCCGGGATCAGCGCACCGCGCAGCGGCGACCAGCCGCCCCACTCCGAGGTGTTCCAGGACGGCCACTCCGGCTCCACCAGGTCCACCAGGCGGAAGCCCGAGGACACCACGTCCCGCACGCGGTCGCCGAGCGTGCGGTGGTGCTCGACGTACACCGCCCGGCCCTCCTCGTCCTGCTCGACGTACGGCGTGCGGTCGAAGTAGGACGCCGACACGCTCAGCCCCTCCGGGCCGGGCTCGTCGGGGAACGCCCAGCGGATCGGGTGCGTCACGGAGAACACCAGACGGCCGCCCGGGCGCAGCACCCGGTGCACCTCGCGCAGCACCAGCCGCGGGTCCGCCACGAACGGCAGCGCGCCGTACGCCGAGCACGCCAGGTCGAAGGAGGCGTCCGCGAACGGCAGCGCGCCGGCGTCGGCGCACACCAGCGGGACGGTCCCGCCGATGCGCAGCGCGTGCTGGAGCTGGCGGTGGGAGATGTCCAGGGCGACCGGGCGGGCGCCCTGCGCGGCCAGCCAGCGCGAGCACTGGGCCGCGCCGGCGCCGATCTCCAGGACGTCCCGGCCCTTGAGGTCCTCCGGCGGGCCGAGCAGCTCGGCCTCGACCTCGTCCAGGCCCTCCGGGCCCCACACGAAGCGGTCGTCGCCGAGGAACGTGCCGTGCTCGGTCTGGTACTCGTCCGCGTTGCGGTCCCACCAGCCGCGGTTGGCCCGGGAGCTCTCCGCCACGTCGGCGTCACGCCGGGTGGCCTCCGGCTCGGGCCCGGTGGAATCGGACGATACGGGCTCTTGGATGATCGGCTCCCTCGTCGTACTCTTCCGTCCAACCCCGTCCCGGCGGTGTCCGCGCACGTCCGCGCGCGGCTCCCCGCAGGGCCTTCATGGCCTCGCGGGACAGGATGTGTGCCGGGTTTGCGGCGTTCGCCCCCCGTGGGCGGCTTCGCGCATTGACCCTGCCCGGCTGCCCCCGTATGCTACAAGTTGCGCTGCGGGCCTGCGCACCTCAGACGTAGCAGGTCGCGCTCGCATCTGTTGTATGTCCCCTCGGTTGTCGAGGCGCCATCACCAGTTCCTGGTGGGGCGCTTCCTTGGCTGTCCGGCTTCTGCAGAGCGAAACGGGCTCCCGGCGTAAGCAGTACCTACGACTTCAATGTCCGTACCGGAGCCCTTTCCCACATGACGAGCAGCACCGAGACCACCGCCACCACCCCGCAGGTAGCGGTCAACGACATCGGTAACGAGGAAGCCTTCCTCGCCGCGATCGACGAGACGATCAAGTACTTCAACGACGGCGACATCGTCGACGGCGTCATCGTGAAGGTCGACCGGGACGAGGTCCTGCTCGACATCGGTTACAAGACCGAAGGTGTCATCCCGAGCCGCGAGCTCTCGATCAAGCACGACGTCGACCCCAACGAGGTCGTCGCCGTCGGTGACGAGATCGAGGCCCTGGTCCTCCAGAAGGAGGACAAGGAAGGCCGCCTGATCCTCTCGAAGAAGCGCGCCCAGTACGAGCGTGCCTGGGGCACCATCGAGAAGATCAAGGAAGAGGACGGCATCGTCACCGGTACCGTCATCGAGGTCGTCAAGGGTGGTCTCATCCTCGACATCGGCCTCCGCGGCTTCCTCCCGGCCTCCCTGGTCGAGATGCGCCGTGTCCGCGACCTCCAGCCCTACGTGGGCAAGGAGCTCGAAGCCAAGATCATCGAGCTGGACAAGAACCGCAACAACGTGGTCCTGTCCCGCCGTGCCTGGCTCGAGCAGACCCAGTCCGAGGTCCGCCAGACCTTCCTCACGACCCTGCAGAAGGGTCAGGTCCGCTCCGGCGTGGTCTCCTCGATCGTCAACTTCGGTGCCTTCGTGGACCTGGGTGGCGTCGACGGTCTGGTCCACGTCTCCGAGCTCTCCTGGAAGCACATCGACCACCCCTCCGAGGTCGTCGAGGTCGGCCAGGAGGTCACGGTCGAGGTCCTCGACGTCGACATGGACCGCGAGCGCGTCTCCCTGTCGCTGAAGGCGACCCAGGAAGACCCGTGGCAGCAGTTCGCCCGCACCCACCAGATCGGCCAGGTCGTGCCCGGCAAGGTCACGAAGCTGGTTCCGTTCGGTGCGTTCGTCCGCGTGGACGAGGGCATCGAGGGTCTGGTCCACATCTCCGAGCTGGCCGAGCGCCACGTGGAGATCCCGGAGCAGGTCGTCCAGGTCAACGACGAGATCTTCGTCAAGGTCATCGACATCGACCTCGAGCGCCGTCGCATCAGCCTCTCGCTGAAGCAGGCCAACGAGTCCTTCGGTTCCGACCCGGCCTCGGTCGAGTTCGACCCGACGCTGTACGGCATGGCCGCGTCGTACGACGACCAGGGCAACTACATCTACCCCGAGGGCTTCGACCCCGAGACCAACGACTGGCTCGAGGGCTACGAGAAGCAGCGCGAGGAGTGGGAGCGCCAGTACGCCGAGGCGCAGACCCGCTTCGAGCAGCACCAGCAGCAGGTCATCAAGAGCCGCGAGGCCGACGCTGCCGCTGCCGCCGAGGGCGGCGACGCCGCCGGTGCGGCTCCGGCCGCGGGTGGCGGTTCGTACTCCTCCGAGGGCGCGGACACCTCCGGTGCCCTGGCCTCGGACGAGGCGCTGGCCGCGCTCCGCGAGAAGCTCGCCGGCGGCCAGAGCTGAGCCCACGCTCACTCTGAGCAGTAGCTCCTGACTGAGGGGCCGTACCTTCCGGGGTGCGGCCCCTCAGCCGTGCCGACTCCGCCCGCGGCCTCCCGGACGCGCCGGCTCGATCACGCTCCCTCCTCGGGGAATGCCCCCGCCCGCAAGGGCGTTGTGACGTACGAACACGAGGAGGAGCGGTCACTGTGCTTGATCCACAGGGTTTGTACGCGTGGGAACCGAAGGGCCTGGCCGTCGTCGACATGGCGCTCGCCCAGGAGTCCGCCGGCCTTGTCATGCTCTACCACTTCGACGGCTACATCGACGCGGGGGAGACCGGCGACCAGATCGTCGAGCGCCTCCTCGACGCGCTGCCCCACCAACTCGTCGCACGCTTCGACCACGATCGCCTGGTCGACTACCGCGCCCGCCGCCCCCTGCTCACCTTCCGGCGCGACCGCTGGACCGAGTACGAGGACCCGGCCATCGAGGTCCACCTCGTCCAGGACACCACCGGGGCGCCCTTCCTACTGCTGTCCGGCCCCGAGCCCGACGTGGAGTGGGAGCGTTTCGCCGCCGCCGTACGGCAGATCGTGGAGCGGCTCGGCGTCCGCCTCTCGGTGAACTTCCACGGCATCCCCATGGGCGTCCCGCACACCCGCCCGGTGGGCCTCACGCCGCACGGCAACCGCACCGACCTGATCCCCGGCCACCGCAGCCCCTTCGACGAGGCCCAGGTGCCCGGCAGCGCCGAGGCGCTCGTCGAGTACCGCCTCATGGAGTCCGGCCACGACGTCCTGGGCGTCGCCGCGCACGTGCCGCACTACATCGCGCGCTCCGCGTACCCGGACGCCGCCCTGACCGTCCTGGAGGCCATCACGGCCGCCACCGGACTGGTGCTGCCGGGCGTCGCCCACGCGCTGCGCACCGACGCGCACCGCACCCAGACCGAGATCGACCGCCAGATCCGCGAGGGCGACGAGGAGCTCACCGCCCTCGTCGAGGGCCTGGAGCACCAGTACGACGCCGTCGCGGGCGCCGAGACCCGGGGCAACATGCTCGCCGAGCCGGTGGACATCCCGTCGGCGGACGAGATCGGGCAGGAGTTCGAGCGCTTCCTGGCGGAGCGTGAAGGGGACGGGTGAACGGGCGGTCCGGACGAACGGGGGAGCGGGCCGGCCCGACGCGTGAGGCGCGGACGCCCTCCCGTACGGCACCTGCGGCCGAGCGTCTAGGCTTCCCCTCATGCTGAAGGTGGGCCTGACCGGCGGGATCGGCGCCGGCAAGAGCGAGGTGTCGCGGCTGCTGGTCGAGTGCGGTGCCGTGCTCGTCGACGCGGACCGCATCGCGCGCGAGGTCGTCGAGCCCGGCACGCCCGGCCTCGCGGCCGTCGTCGAGGCGTTCGGCGAGGACGTGCTGACCGCGGAGGGCCGCCTGGACCGCCCCAAGCTGGGCTCCCTCGTCTTCACCGACCCGCAGAAGCTGGCCCTGCTCAACTCGATCGTCCACCCCCTGGTCGGCGCCCGCTCCCGTGCGCTGGAGGAGGCCGCCCCCGAGGACGCCGTCGTCGTCCACGACGTCCCGCTCCTCACGGAGAACGGCCTGGCGCCCCTCTACGACGTCGTGGTCGTCGTCGACGCGCGCCCCGAGACGCAGCTCGACCGGCTGGTGCGGCTGCGCGGCATGAGCGAGCAGGACGCCCGCGCGCGGATGGCCGCGCAGGCGACCCGCGAGCAGCGCCGCGCGATCGCGGACATCGTGGTCGACAACGACGTACCGCTCCCGGAGCTGCACCGGCGCGTGCACGAGGTGTGGGCGGAGCTGACCCGCCGGGCCCGGGCCACGCGGGAGACGGCCGGGGACGCCGGGCAGGCCGGTCAGGCCGGGGAATAGGGGTACTCGGACCGGGCGTTGAACCCTCTCAGCGAGGGAAGGAATTCGCCGTGCCCGAAACCAGCGGTTCGACCGGACGCAGTCCGGAGACGCACGTCATCGACTTCCGCGCCGCCGAGCAACTGCTCGCCGCGCGGGACCCGCGGGGCGCGGTGAAGCTGCTCGACGGCGTCATCGCCGCCCACCCCGAGAACACCGCCGCCCGGTTGCTGCGCGCGCGTGCCTTCTTCGCCGCCGCGCAACTGCGACCCGCCGAGCTGGAGTTCACGGTCGTCCTGGAGCGCGAACCGGACAACGCCTACGCCCACTACGCCCTCGGCCGCACCTACGAGCGCCAGGGCCGCGACGACCAGGCCAAGCGCCACTTCCGGCTGGCCGCCGCGCTGGACCCCAACCCGCGCCACCTGAAGGCCGCCCGCTTCGACACGTGAGGCGAGGGCGGCGCCCGTACGGCGGTGGTTCCGCCCGGACGGCGACCCCGCAGGACCCGGGCGCCCCGCGGACCCAGCCGTCAGCGCCCGCGCTGCTCCGGCGGGCGGTACGGCGGGACGTCCGGGCCGGGCTGGTAGTGCGGGCCCTGCCGGATGTGCCGCAGGACGCTCGCCAGGTCCACCGTGACCACCAGCCACAGCACCCCGCACGCGGCCGCCCAGCCCGGACGCCCGGCGAGCGCGAACGCCGCCGTGCCGAAGACCGACCAGGCGAGCCCCCACAGACACAGCCAGAGCCGGGCCCGCAGCGCGCTGCGCGCCGTCCTCGGTTCACTGCCCGTACGCATCCGTGCTCCACTCCTCACTGAGACAGGTACCCACCGGTGAAAGGGGCCGCACGTGCTGCCGGAGCCCGACGAACTGGCCGGGGCGCTGCTCGACCTCGCGGTGCCGCACGAGGACATCGACACGGCGGCCCGCCTCAGCCGCCGCGTGGCGGACGACCCGGAGGCGCTGGCCTGCCTGGAGCGCTCCGTCGCGCTGCTCGTGGCGGACATGGGCACCGTCCGCGCACCGGTCGAGCTGCCGGCGTACGCCGGCAGGTGCGGGGCCACGGCGCGCTATTTCCCGCTGTACGTCTTCGCCGCGGCCCTGCCGTACGTGCGCGCGTACCACCGTGACCTGGGCGTCCCCGAGGAGATCAGTCGCCGTACCCTCGCCGACGTGGGCCGGGGCGTGGCCCTGCACCGCCGCCGGCACGGCACCGGCGGCCTGCTGAAACCGCGGTGGCTGTACCTGCACTTCCACGGCGAGCTCTACCACCTGGGCCGGCTCCAGTTCCAGCGCACCCGGATCGGGAGCTGGACCGGCGACGCCGCCGCGGCGGCGGGACTGCCGGTCGGCCTCGGCGACCCGGCGCTCGGCGTGCACGTACCGGACTTCCTGGGCCCGCTGACCCCCGCGGCCTGCGACCGGTCCGTCGCGCTGGCCCGCGCCTTCTTCGCGCGCCACTTCCCGCGCGAGCCGTACGCGGTGGCGACCTGCGGCTCCTGGCTGCTCGACCCGCAGCTCAAGCGGTACCTGCCTGCGGACTCGCACATCGTCCGTTTCCAGGACCGCTTCCGGCTGAGTCACCTGCCCGACGAACCGCAGGACCTCACCCCGGTGCGCTACGTCTTCGGCACCACGGACGTCCCCCTGGACCGGCTGCCACGCCGGACGCGGTTGGAACGGGCGGTGGTGGACCATCTGCGGGGCGGAGGGCACTGGTACGTGGGGCACGGCTGGTTCGGGTGGGAGGAGACTCGAACGGACTCGAACGGGTGAACCGGCGTGACGGAGGAACGGCCGGGCGGGGACCGGCCGTTGGACGGGCATGACGACGGAACTGCGAGACGGACACGACGGCACCGGACCCGGCGCGATCACCCCCGACGGCTGCGCGGTCGAGCTCTACTCACGGCTGCCCGTGGGGGACGAGCCGGACATCATCGCGGCCGCGGTGCCCGCGGGCGCGCACATCCTGGAACTGGGCAGCGGAGTGGGCCGGGTGACCCACGCCCTGCTGGAGCGCGGGTTCACGGTCACGGCGGTGGACGAGTCGCCGCAGATGCTGGAGCGCGTCCGGGGGGCGCGCACGATATGCAGCCCGATCGAGACCCTCGACCTGGGCGGTGAGACCTTCGACGTGGTGATGCTCGGGTCGTTCCTCGTCCACGCGGGCGACGAGACCGTCCGCCGGGGCCTGCTGC
Source organism: Streptomyces galbus (assembly GCF_005280195.1). GTDB lineage: Bacteria > Actinomycetota > Actinomycetes > Streptomycetales > Streptomycetaceae > Streptomyces > Streptomyces galbus. The sequence goes on from NZ_SZPR01000011.1 coordinate 382,261, forward strand.
GCACCTGCGTCCGGCACGTCGCGCCGGGCGGCTGCGTCCTCATCCAGCGCGAGGGGGAGGACTACCACAGCGACCTGCCGCGTGAACGCGTCGATCCCAGCGGCTTCACGGTGCGGATCCTGTCGGCCGACCCGGTCGGCGACGGGGTGCACTCCGTGCACGCCGAGTACGTGTTCCCGGACGCGGTCTGGACCCAGACGTTCCTCTCCCGCCCCCTGACCCGGGAGCAGTTCGAGGACGCCTTGGCGGAGGCGGGGTTGCGGGTCGACCGCTATCTGACCGAGGACCGGATATGGGTGCGGGCGGTACCGATGAGTCAGGGGCGGGGGCGGGGTCTGTCCTGGTGACAGCACGATGACCGCTTCCCCGAGGAGACCCCATGTCCGAGACCACCGCTTCCGTCGCCGTCGCCGACCAGCCGGTCACCATGACCGCCGGGCGCCGCCGCGCCCGGACCGCCCTGCGCGGGCTCCAGGTGCTGCTCGCCCTGTTCTACGCGCTCGCGAGCGCGCTGCCGAAGCTGATCGCCTACCCGGCAGCCGTCGAGTCCTTCGACAGGCTCGGCTGGGGGACGGCGGGGATGTACGTCATCGGCGCACTCGAACTGGCCGGTGCGGTCGCGCTGTTGGTGCCGGTGCTGCAGTCGGTCGCGGCGATCGCCCTCAGCGCGCTGATGGCGGGCGCGTTCGTCGTCCAGCTCACGGCCTTCGACGGGGAGAACGCTGCCACGCCCCTCGTCCTGATCGTCCCCCTCGCGCTGATCGCCTGGGCCCGGCGCGACCGCAACAGCGAGCTGCTGCGGCTGGTCCGCGGCGGGAAGTGAGCGGCGAGGGGGCGGGGCCGGGGACGGGGGTCCGGGCGGTCGGGCTCGGGCCTCCGGGCGGCCGGACTGGGGCGACCTGGGGCCCCGGGCGGCCCGGCTCGGGCGACCTCGGGACTCCGGCCGGCCGGTCGGGTCAGCGGGGACCCGGGCCACCGGTGGGTCAGCGTGAGTCCGGGCGTGCGGGGCCGGGCCACCGGTGGGTCAGCGTGAGCCCGGGCGTGCGGGGCCGGGGCCGGAGCCCGGGATGCTCCCCGGGGTGCCGCTGAGGCCGCGCAGTGCCCGCAGTCGTTCCATCTCGCGGCGGTCGCGCTTGGTCGGGCGGCCCGCGCCGCGGTCGCGGATGCCGGCCGGGGCGATCGCCTCGCGGGGCGGGGGCGGCGGGCTGTTGTCGACGTAGCACTGGACGGCGACCGGCGCACCCACCCGCTTGCGGATGAGGCGGGTGACGATCACGACCCGCTCCCGGTACTCCTGGCGGACCCGCACCTCGTCGCCGACGCGGACGGAGTAGGCGGGCTTCACCCGCTCCCCGTTCACCCGGACATGTCCGCCCCGGCAGGCGGCGGCCCCCTGGGAACGGGTCTTGACCAGCCGGACCGACCAGATCCAACTGTCGATGCGCACGGACTCGCCCGCGGCCGGTCCGGCCGCCTCGGCGGCGGCCACCGCAGCAGCGATCTTCGGGTCCGGTGCCGGGCTCCCCGCAGCGGCGGGCGGCTGCTCGGCGGACGTCCCGCCGGCCGTGCCCGTCGTCTCCTGCTCCGCGCCTTCAGCAACCATGCACCCGACGATAACCGCTGGCCCCACGCGATCCCGAACGGTTTCCGCTGCGGGCCTACCGTGGGGGCATGAACACCCACGGCCCCGCCGGTCTCGCCGACCTCGACCACCGCATCGCCGGTTGCCGCGCGTGCCCCCGGCTGGTCGCGTGGCGGGAGGAGGTCGCCCGGGTCAAGCGGGCCGCCTTCGCGGACTGGACGTACTGGGGGCGCCCGGTGCCGGGCTTCGGACCGGACGACGCCCGGCTGCTGATCCTCGGGCTGGCCCCGGCCGCGCACGGCGGCAACCGCACGGGCCGCATGTTCACCGGCGACCGCTCGGGCGACGTGCTGTACCGGGCGCTGTACGAGGTGGGGCTCGCCTCCCAGCCGGAGGCGGTCGCCATGGACGACGGGCTGGAGCTGTACGGCGTGCGGATCACCTCACCGGTGCACTGCGCACCGCCCGAGAACAAGCCGACCCCCACCGAACGGGACACCTGCCGCGCCTGGCTGGTGCAGGAGCTGCGGCTGCTGCGGCCCAGCGTGCGGGCGGTCGTCGTGCTGGGGGCGTTCGGCTGGCAGGCCGCCCTGCCGGCGTTCGCCGAGGCCGGGTGGACCGTGCCGAGGCCCCGCCCGGCCTTCGCCCACGGCGTCCGCGTCACGCTGGCCCCGGCGGGGGCACCGGCCGACGCGCCCGCCCCGCTCGACCTCTTCGGCTGTTTCCACGTCAGCCAGCGCAACACGTTCACCGGCCGCCTCACCCCCGAGATGCTCCGCGAGGTCCTGCGGACGGCGGCGACCACGGCGGGGCTGCTGCCGTGACGCCGAGGGGCCGCAGGGTGGGGGTGCGGACGCGCCGTCCGCTCAGGGGCGCCACACGTACCGCACGTCCGGCTCCTGTTCCTCGTTGCCGCTGCCGTCCGTGAACTCGACGGCGGTGAAGCCGTGACGTTCGTAGAAGCGGTGCGCGGGCTTGTTGACCTGGAAGGTCCACAGGCTCAGCCCGTGCGGGCTGCGCTGCCGGGCGAGGGAGACGAAGCGGTCGCCGATGCCGCGCCCCCGCCACTCGGGGGCGAGGTAGAGCTGCGACAGCGACTCGCCGTCGAGCACCATGAGCCCCACGACCTCCCCGCTGCCGCTGCCGCTGCCGTCGTCGGCGTGGCCGCTGCCGCCCGTGCCGCCGCGGTCGCCGGTGTGCACGGCGACCCAGGTGTCACGGTGGGGGACGACGATGTCCCGTATGTAGGCGCGCACCTCGGCGTCGGTGCGGGGCCGCACGACGGTGGGCAGGGCGGCGCCGAAGGACCGCAGGTAGACGTCGGCGAGGGCGAGGGCGTCGGCCGCGGTGGCGCGGCGGATGACGACGGGGGAGTCGGTCCTCACGTGGCCGCACCGCCCTTTGCCGCCAGAACCACGGCGGTGGCCGTGATCTCGACGAGCTGCCCGGGATAGCCGAGGCAGGCCACGCCGAGGAGCGTCGACGCGTGCGGGCCGGCGCTCAGTCCGGAGTCCACGACCACCTCCCACACGGCGGACAGCACGGAGGTCTCGCTGCTCACCACGTACACCTCGGTGACGAGCACGTGCTCCAGGTCGCTGCCCACGGCCCGCAGTTGTTCGCGCAGGTTGGCGATGACCTGCTCGGCCTGCCGTACGGGATCCCCGGCGCCGACCAGGTTCCCGTCGGCGTCGAGCGGGACGGACCCGGCCAGGAAGGCCAGCGCGGTCCCGGCCTCGACGACGGAGGCGTGCGCGTAGCGGGGCGGTGGGAAGAGACCCGGGACGGTGACGCGCTGGATCAAGGGGGCTCACTCCTGTGTCGGGGTCGGGCCGGGCCGGGATCGGCGCGGAGGGCAGTGCCGGGCCCGGGCAAGGACGACTGGTCGGACGAACGGCCGTCACCTCACCGATCATTGGACCTCCCGGCCCTGGCCGCACCCGATTTTCGCCGCCGCCCGTCCGAGGCCCCTCCCGCTGCCCCCGTCACCTCCCTGAAACCCCGCCGTCCCACGGTTTCCAAGATCTCCCCGTACCGTGGAGGGAGCGCCCGGCCGCTGTTGTCCGACGGTGTTGTTCGCCCGCCCCGTTCGGACAGGAGCCCTGTGTCACGTTCCGTGTTGTCGTTGCCGCCCTGGATCACGCACGCGTTGCGGGCCCAGCGCGGGCCCGTGCCGTGGGCCGCGGTCGGGCGGGGGGCGTTGGCCGCCGGGCCCGTGCTGGTCGCGGGGATGGCGGTGGGGCGTACCGCGCTCGGGGTGCTCGCCGCCATCGGGGCCATGCTCGCCGGGATCAACGACCGGCCCGGCAGCCGACGGGCCTCCGTCAAGCGGCTCGGCGTGCCCGCGCTCGCGGGGGCGGTCGGGCTGGTCGTCGGGACGGCCGCGGGGGAGCGGGTCCCGCCCCTCGCGCTGACCCTGCTGTTCACCGGGCTCGGACTGGTAGCGGGGTGTGTCAGCGCCGTCGGGCCGGTCGCCTCCGCCGCCGGTACGCAGGTGCTCGTCGCCGCCGCCCTCGGCGCGGGGATGCCCGTGCCCGAGCCGGGCTGGGCGCGCGCCCTCGCCTTCCTGGCCGGCGCCGCCTGGCTGCTGGCGCTGCGGCTGGCCCTGCCCACGCCCGGCGCGCTCGCCGGTGACTTCCGGTTCGACGGGGAGCGGACGGCCGTCGCCGACGTGTACGACGCGATCGCCCGGCTCCTCGACGCCGCCGGCACCGCCGACGCCCGCGCCCGCCGCTTCGCCCTCACCGCGGCCCTCGACCACGCCCAGGACGCCCTCACCGGGCCCCGCCTCCGGCGCTGGGCCTCCTCAGCCGCCGAACGGCGCCTGCACGCGCAGTACGCCGCCGCCCTGCCGCTCGCCGAGGCCGCCACCGCCCTCGCTTGGGCCGGGGACCCCGTGCCCGCGCGGGCCGCTGAGGGACCCCGGCGCCTCGCGGCCGCCGTCCGCGCGCACACGCCCAGCGGACCGCTGCCCGCGCCCTCCCGTGACGCGCCCGGGCTGCGCGCCCTCGACGACGCCCTGCTGCACGCGGCCCAGACCTTCGACCGCGGCGGGGAGCGCCGGGACCTGCACACCCGCCGCCGTACCGTCCGCAGTCTGCTCCGCACCGCCTTCGGTGCCGGCGGGCGCGAGTACGGCCTGCGGGTCGCCCTGTCCTTCGGCGCCGGCGCCGGGACCGCCCAGGCGCTGCACCACTCCCACTGGTACGGGCAGCACGCGCACTGGTACTGGATGCCCGCCACCGCCGTCTTCCTCGTCAAGCCCGACCTCGGGCCGCTCGTCTCGCGCGTGCTGTGCCGGGCCGCCGGCACCGTGCTCGGCGCACTGCTGTTCGCCGCTTTCGCCGCCGTCCTGCCACGGCCCGGGGGGCTCGTCGCCCTCGTCGCCGTGTGCGGTGCCCTCGTGCCCGTCGCCACCCGGCACTTCGCCGCGCAGACCGCCGTGGTCACCGTGCTCGTGCTCGCCCTGGTGATGATCGGCGGCGAGCCCCAGGCCTCCGTCAGCCGCATCGCCGAGACGCTCCTGGCCTGCGGCATCGTCCTGGTGGCCGGTCACCTGCCGCTGCCGGGCCGGCGCGGCGGCCAGGTCCGGGCCCGGCTCACGGCCGCCGGGGACGCGGCGGGCGCCTACCTCCGCTATGTCCTCGACGGCGTGGACGACCTCGGCGGCTCCGCAGGTCGCGAGGGCTCGGCCGGTCGTGGAGGCGCCGCCGGTCGTGAGGGCTCCGCCGGCCGCGGAGACCTTGCCGGTCCCCACCGTCCTGACGACCACGACCACGATCCCGGCCGCGACCGCGAGCGCGACCGCGCCACCCGCTGGACCCTGCGCCGTGAGGCCTACCGGGCGCTCGCCGAGGCCCGTACCGCCATTGCCCTCGCCGCCGCCGAACTGCCCGCCCTCGCCCGGCACTCCGCGGGCACCGACGAGGTCGCCGCCCTCCTCGAACGGCTCGTCGACACCACCACCGCGTGCGCCGTCCACCTCGACGACACCGGCCGGCTCACCCCGCACCTCACCGGCCGGCTCGCCGAGGACCTCGACGAACTCGCCGCCCGTGGCGAGCGCCTGGGCGACCGGGTCCCGCGCACGCACCCCGCCCTCCCTCGCCCCCCGGCACCCCCCGGCGCACCGTCACCCTCACCGTCGACGCAGTCCCGCTCCACGCAGTCTCACCCCACGCCGTCTCACTCCACCCGGATCCACACCGGCGCGTGATCCGACCCGGGTTCGCCCCTGCGCGCCCCCGGGTCCGCGCCCACCGACGGCAGCCGCAGGGCGCCGTCGCCGGGCAGGCCGGTCCCCGCCGCCGTCACCCTCCGCACCAGCCGGTGGCTCACCAGGACGTGGTCGATCAGCTCCCGCCTGCCAGCGTTGATGCGGGAGTACCGCCGGTCCGCGGGGATCAGCGGGGCCACGTCCCACAGCCGGGCGGCGTCGCCCTTGTCGGGGTGGTCGTAGCCGGGGGTGCCGATCTCGGAGCCGGGCGGGCCGAGCACGATCTGCGTGGTCGCGGCCTGCACCTCGTCGTTGAGGTCGCCCACCACCGCCACGTCCCGCTCCCGGCCGTCCCCGGCCAGCAGTTCGTCGGCGAGCGCGCGCAGCGACGCCGCCTCGGCGGACCGGCGGCAGAGGGCGTAGGCGCCGTAGCGGGCGCGTTCGCCCTCGTCGTGCGGGAAGAAGCGGTCACCCGGATAGGTGAGGAGTTTCGACTTGAGGTGGGCGACCGCCAGCCACAGCACCTCCCGCTGCGGTCCCTCCGTCCGTACCGCGAGGAAACCCCGGCCCGGCTCCGCCGTCGTCGTGCCCGCGTCGTCCACCTGGACGGGGCGCACCGCGGGCGGGAAGGCGTGCGCGTCCGCCACCACCTCCAGCGGGGTCCGGCTGATCACACCCACGCGGATGCCCCGGCCGTCGGGGTGCGCCGACAGGGCGACGTGCCAGTCGCCGCCCACCGTGCGCAGCAGGTCGTCCAGCGCCTCCGGCTCCCCGACCTCCTGGACGCCGAGGACGTCCGGGGCCAGCTCGGTGAGGACGGCGGCCAGCGCGGCCAGCTTCGCCTCGTAGGCGGCCTCGTCCGGCGGGCCGAACTCCCCGCCGGGCCGGTACAGGTTCTCGAGGTTCCAGGTGCCGAGGAGCATGCGGGGTCCCTTCCCGAGTCCGGAGTCCCGCCCCACAGGCACGTCCGCTGTCCCGTCCCCGAGGGCGTCCTACGACCAGCGTGCCCGGGCGCCGCCCCGAAATCCCGCGCCGCTGCGATGAGTTCCGGCGCCGGCACCGGTCACCCCTGGGGAACGCACCGTCGCACAGGAGGAACCATGTCGCTCCCCGAGGTCGTCTCGCGCGCGCAGTGGCGCGCGGCGCGCGAGGAACTGCTGCTCAAGGAGAAGGCGGCCACCCGCGCGCGTGACGCGCTGAACGCGCAACGGCGGCGGCTGCCGATGGTGGAGGTCGACGAGGAGTACGTCTTCGAGGGCGGCGACGGCAAGGTCACGCTGCCCGACCTGTTCGAGGGGCACCGCCAGCTCGTCGTGTACCACTTCATGTTCGCCCCGGAGTGGGAGGCGGGCTGCCGCAGCTGCTCCGCCTTCCTCGACCAGATCGGCCACCTCGCCCACCTCAGGGCCCGCGGCACCGCCTTCGCGGCCGTCTCCCGGGCGCCGTACACGAGGCTCCTGCCTTTCAAGGCGCGGATGGGCTGGACGGTGCCCTGGTACTCGTCGTACGCCTCGGACTTCAACCGGCACTTCGAGGCGACCCTGGAGCGGGACGGGGAACTGGTGGAGCGGCCCGGGGTCAGTTGCTTCCTGCGGGACGGCGGCCGGGTCTTCCACACCTACTCGACGTACGAGCGGGGCCTGGACGGGCTCGGCTCGACCACGAGCTTCCTGGACCTGACCGCGCTCGGCCGGCAGGAGGAGTGGGAGCAGCCGCGGGGACGCGCGTCGGCGTTCGGGGCGCCCGCGGGCAGCGCGCGGATCCGCTATCACGACGAGTACGACTTCTGACGCGTTCGGTGACGGGCTCGTTCGTTTCGTGATCGAGTGCTCACGTTCCGTGGTGAACGGGTGTCAACTATGTCTCAGTAGCGTCACTGGCCGAGGCCAACGACCTCTTGAAGGCGTTAACTCTCACAAGCACAACGCTTTCTGGAGGTTGCGAGATGGTGAACGGGCGAACAGTGCTCGAACGCTTTCCCGCCGGCAGCCCGCGGGGCTCCTGGCCCGCGGAGGAGTTCGCGCAGGCGCGACGCCTGGAAGGACTGCCGGCCGAGGTCATCATGGACCTCGCCACGGACACGTTCCTCGTGATCGTCCGCAGGGCGGACGCCGTCGAGTGACGTCCCCCCGCCGCGGCGCGGCAGCCCCCTCAGGGGATGTCCGCCCCGTCCTCAGCCCGCCCCCGGAGCGGATACCCGCGCCGTGAACTGATCCGCCTGGAGCGCGTACAGCTCCGCGTACACCCCGCCCGAGGCCAGCAGCTCGTCCGGCGTGCCCGACTCCACCAGCCGACCCTGGTCCAGGACGTGCACCAGGTCGGCGTGGCGCACCGACGCGAGCCGGTGCGTGATCAGCACCACCGTCTGGCCGCTGTCGGCGAGCGCCCGGATCTTCTCGAAGACCTCCAGCTCGGCCCGCGCGTCCAGCGCCGCCGTCGGCTCGTCCACGATCAGGATGCGCCCCCGCCGGTAGGCCGCCCGCGCGATCCCGAGCCGCTGCCACTGGCCACCCGACAGCTCGTGGCCCCCGCTGAAGTGGCGGGCGAGCAGGGTGTCCAGGCCGCGCGGGAGGTCCTCCACCACGTCCCCGGCGCCCGCCTCGGCGACCGCCCCGGCCAGCCGCTCCTCGGTCAGCGGCGCGGCGGAACGGCCGATCGCCACATTGACCCGTGCCGTGAACGGCCAGCGCTTGAAGTCCTGGGCCACCATCGCGACCCGCTCGGCCAGCAGGTGCCGGTCGGCCTCGGCCGCGTCGACGCCGTCCCACAGGATGCGGCCCGCGTCGGGGCGGTAGAGCCCGGCCAGCAGTTTCACCAGCGTCGTCTTGCCGGAGCCGTTCTCGCCGACCAGCGCGACGATCCGGCCCAGCGGCAGGGTGAGCGTGACGTCGTCCAGGGCGGGACGGGTGGAGTCGCCCGGGTAGCGGAACGTGACGTTCTCGAACCGGATCTCCCGCGGGTCGTCCGGCAGGGCCAGCCCGCCGACCGGGATCGCCCGCTCGGCCGCCTCCACGTAGAGGCGCTCCAGGTCACCCACGAACAGGGCCTCCTCGTGGAGCGAGTTCACCTCCAGGACGAGCGTGTTCAGACTCGCCGAGCCGGTGCGGATCGCGATCACGGCCGTCCCGGCGACGGCCAGCGCCATCGCCCCGCCCAGCAGCAGCCCGCCGAGCGTGGCGTACGTCGCGACCGTCGCGAGCCCCGTCCAGGCGGCCGCGATCAGCCCGGTACGGGCCGCGAGCCGGGCCAGGCGGGCCTGCTCCGCCTCCGCGGTCTCCGACATCGCCCGGTAGTGCCGCAGCAGGAACGGCCCCACCCCGTGCACCCGGATCTCCGGCGCCGCCTCGGGCTCCGTGAGCAGCCCGGCGATCAGGTGTCCGGCGCGCGCGTGCTGCACCCAGGTGTGGAACGACTCGTACCGGCGCCGCGCGTTCGTCAGCGCGCTCCACGCGCTCGGCAGCGTCATCGTCACCAGCAATGGCAGCAGCAGCGGGTGCAGCACGGTGAGCACCCCGGCCGCGGCGACCAGCGAGATCATCGCGTTGATCACGCGCGTGCCGTACATGATCATGCGACGTGCGGAGGAGGCGCCGTACTGGGCCGTGTCCAGCAGCTTGTGGAATGCGTGGTCCTCGATCGCGGCCAGCTCCACCGCGGCCGCCCGCTCCAGGTACAGCTCGGTCGCCACCCGCTCGACCTTGGGCTCCAGGCGTCCGGCGCCGTACGTCGACACCGCCCGCAGCACCGCGCCCACCAGCAGCACGGCGGCCATGGCGGCCAGCGCGGGCACGGCACCGCGCAGCCGGTCCTCGATCGGGCCACCCCCGATGAGCCCTCCCAGCACGCTGTTGACCGCGAGCAGGCCCACCGCCTGGGCCACGCCCCGGCCCACCTCCGCGGCCAGCACCAGTCCGGTGGCGCGCGGATCGGCCCGCCGGGCCAGGCGCAGGCTCACGGCGAGCAGGGAGGGGAGCCGGGCGAGCAGGGCGCGGAAACCCAGCTCCAGGAAGGCTTCCCGGTGCTGGTTCCAGCCCATGTCGTAGCGGAGCGGGCCGCCGAAGAGGAGCCGCTCCGACTCCGACACGTCGCGTTCTCCCGGTTGTCGCTGCTCACGCCGCCTGCGCACCGTCCCCGCCTCCCCCGATCGGCTCCCGATGGCCGTACGGACCGGCTCCCGATGGCCGTACGGACGGCCACTATCGCCGGAGCGGGGGCGCGGAGGCAGGGCGCGGCGAGGGGGAGTGGGTGCGCGCGGGGCGTGCGCGGGGGACGGACGGGTGTACGGGTGTCCGTGCGCGGCGGTGAGTCCCCACACGCGTGGCCACGCGCGGGAGGTGACTCACCACGGGGAAGGCCGTGCGCCCACAGGTGACGGCCACGGCGGTGGGCCGCCGGGGGGGCGTCGGGCGTCCCCCGCCGGCGTCGGTCCTTACGCGCTCACCGGCCGCGACCACGTCGGCGTCGTGCCCGTGATGCGGCACAGGGCCAGGTAGAGCGGAATCGGCGGGGTGTACGGGAGCTCGCCCTGTGGCCGGTGGATGAGGCCGGGGGCGCGCGGGAGGTCGGGAAGGAGCGCGCCGGTCGTGTAGCGCGCCGGGGCGGGCCACTCCACCGCGTAGTCCGAGTCGGACGGCACCAGCCACCACCACCGCGTCTCGTCGGCGTACACGCAACCCACACGCGGCAGACGGGGCAGGATCAGCGGCCCGAACCGGGCCGGTACGGTCACGGCGTCGCAGCCCAGCGGAGCGGCCATGCCCTCGGGCAGGACCAGCCGGCGGGAGGCGTCGGCGGCCGGGATGCGCGGGGCGGTCAGCTCGCGCCGGACCCGCACCAGCGTGTCCAAGCTGAGCACCGGCCCACGGCCGGACGTTCCCGTCATCCTCGACCCCGCTCTCGGCCGTGCGCGAGGGGAGGGAAACCCAGGGAGCGTCCCACGGGGTGGGCGCGCCAGGCGGTGGCGTCGCCGTCGGCGGCGGGCCCGTGCGCCGTGCGGTGCGGCTGCCGGCCCACCCTCGGCAGGACGCCGGCCGTGCGGGGTTCGGTGGCGGGCGTCTCGGTGCGGTCGTGGCCGGTACCGTGCGCGAGGTCGTGCAGGTGCGCGGAGTCGTGCCGGTCGTTGCCGTACGGGGTGTCGTGCAGATCGCCGCCGTGCGTGCGCTCGTGCACATCGGCGCCGCGCGTCTCGTACGGGTCGCCACTGGTCGCCGGCAGCCGCTGCTCGGCCTCGCCGTCGGCGTCGTGCGTTCCGGGTGCGTCCTCGTCGCCGGAACCGCCCGATCCGCCGGGCTTGGGGCGGGCGCCCCAGCCGAGGTCGCAGCGGGGATCGGCCGGTGCTACGGGGGCCTCGGGCTCCCAGTCGACCGCGTTGCGCGGCTCGGACGGGTCGCGGGGCGTCTCCGCCTTGCGCGGCAGCTCCGCCCAGACCAGCAGGCCGGGGCCGTGCTCCTGGGCGCCCCAGGCGTGACAGAGCGCGTCGACGAGGAACAGTCCCCGGCCGTGCTCCTCCTCGCCCCGCTGCGGGGACGGCTGCGGCTGGCCGGGGGCACAGCCCTGGTCGCGCACGGCTATGCGCACCAGTTCCTCACCGTCGTGCAACTCGCACACGACGACGTCGGTCGCGGTGTGCACGATGGCGTTGGTGACCAGCTCGGAGACGATGAGAGCGGCCGAGTCGCAGGTGTCCTCGCACACCGACCAACCGGTCAGCCGGGCCCTGGTCAGGCGCCTGGCCTGCGCGGGCGAGCCCGGGTGCGCGGCCAGTTCGAAACGGAACCGGCGCTCGGCAGCGGCCTGGTCAGGGCCTGCTCCCACGGCACCGAGGGCCGGCGGGCGGCCTGCGGTGGCGTCTGCTCCTAAGGGCGGGGACGGAATCACGCTTGCCACTATCGCCCCGGCGTGGACACTTGGCAAGTGTCACTCTGAAAAATGCAGAGTGCTGTGTGACGCGGTGAAGGGCCGTGGCACACTGCTTCGCAACAGCACCTCGAACGGCGCCAATTGAGATCCCCGCGGATCCGTACGCACGCGTACCGATCTTCGAACAGGTCTTCGAATGGCGCCGTCAGGCTGTCAGGATTCTTTTGCCGTCCCCCGGCCCCCGGCGACCGGGGCGCCGTCTCAGGCCCTCGCGGGCCCGGGCTCTTCGTGGAGGTGGAGCGTGAGCGAACCGCGGTCCGCGCCGACCGTGGGCCAGGTGGTCCTCGGCCGGCGCCTGCTGGACCTGCGGGAACGCGCCGGGCTCAAGCGCGAGGAGGCTGCCCGCATCCTGCGCGTCGCGCCCGCCACCGTCCGCCGGATGGAGATGGCCGAGGTCGCCCTCAAGATCCCGTACCTCCAGCTCCTGCTGAAGGCCTACGGCGTCACCGAGGAGGAGGCCGAGGGCTTCGTCCAGCTCGCCGAGGACGCCAACCGGCCCGGCTGGTGGCAGCGCTTCCATGACGTCCTGCCCGGCTGGTTCTCGATGCACGTCAGCCTCGAGGGCGCCGCCGCGCTGATCCGCCAGTACGAGCCCCACTTCGTCCCCGGTCTGCTGCAGACCGAGGACTACGCCCGCGGGGTGCTGAGGTCCGGAGCCGTCGGCCAGACCCGGCCGGAGGACATCGAACGCCTCGTCGCCCTGCGCATGCAACGCCAGCCACTGCTCACGCGTGAGGACGCCCCGCGGCTGTGGGTCGTCATGGACGAGACGGCCCTGCGCCGCCCGGTGGGCGGCCCGGAGGTGATGCGCGCGCAGATCGACAGACTGCTCGAGGCGACGGAGCTGCCCAACGTGACCCTCCAGATCGCCCCGTTCGCCAACGGGCCGCATCCGGGCACCTACGGGCCCTTCGTGCTCTTCCGATTCGCCATGCCGGAGCTTCCGGACATGGTCTACAGCGAGTACCTGACCGGCGCGGTCTACCTCGACGCGCGCTCCGAGGTGGCCACCCACCTCGAGGTCATGGACCGCATGGCGGCACAGGCCGCTACGGCACATCGCACGAAGGAGATCCTCCGGGATCTCCGCAAGGAGCTGTGAATGGATCGCATCACGTCCCAGCCGAAGCGGGTCCGCACCGAGCGGATCTACAACGGCATGCCCGCGCGCGAGCTGGGCAGCGAGGGCTGGCACAAGCCGTGGAGCGGCGGCAACGGCGGCAACTGCCTGGAGGCCATGAAGCTCGCCGACGGCCGGATCGCGGTCCGGCAGTCCACCGACCCGGACGGGCCCGCCCTCATCTACACCTCCGCCGAGATGACGGCGTTCATCGAGGGTGCCAAGGCCGGAGAGGCGGACTTCCTGCTGTCCTGAACCTGCTGCTTCCTTGCTCAGCTCCCCCCTCACCCCTGGCTCGGCTCCCTTAAATGTGACCCCTTGGTCCTCCTGACTCCCTCGACCCCTCGGATCCCTCACCACCCTTTCGATCCCTTCCGCTCGATCCCTTTCGGTCCCAGTCGTCCCCGCACGTCTCCCCTCGGTTCCATCCCTCGCGGCCCCTCGGACCGCACCTGAGCGCCCACCGGCGCGAGCGGCCCGTCAGACGGTCATCGGCCGGTCGTACGGCGAGATCGGCGCCGGCAGCCGGGAGCTGCCCATGAGCCGGCGGTCGACGGCCGCGGCCACCGCCCGCCCCTCCGCGAGGGCCCACACGATCAGCGACTGCCCGCGTGCGGCGTCCCCGGCGGCGAACACCCCGGGGACGTTCGTCGCGAACTCCCGGTCCCGGACGATCGTCCCGCGCGGGTCCATCGCCAGCCCCAGCTGGTCGACGAGCCCGTCCCCCCGGTCCGGCCCGGTGAACCCGAGCGCCAGCAGGACCAGGTCGGCGGGCAGCGCCCGCGCGGTACCGGCCACCGGTGTGCGCCGTGCGTCCACCTCGACCAGGTGCAGCGACCGCACGCGCCCCTCGTCGTCCCCGGTGAAGCGCAGCGTCGACGCCGCGAACAGCCGTGCGTCGGCGTCCGCCACCGGTGCCATTTCCAGGTCGCGTGCCTCCTCGTGCGCGGCCGACAGCCGGTACAGCTTCGGGTACGTCGGCCAGGGCTCGGCGTCGTCGTCGCGCTCGGTGCCGGGCTGGGCGTAGATGTCGAGCTGGGTCACCGAGGCGGCCCCCTCGCGCACCGCCGTGCCCAGACAGTCCGCGCCGGTGTCGCCGCCGCCCACGATGACGACGTGCCGGCCCGCCGCGGACAGCGGCGAGACTTCCAGGTCGCCCTCGCAGACCCGGTTGGCCAGCGGCAGGTACTCCATCGCCTGGTGGATCCCGGCCAACTCCCGGCCCGGCACGGCCAGCTCCCGCCACGCCGTCGCCCCGGTCGCGATCACCACGGCGTCGTGACGCGCCCGCAGCTCGGCCGCCGAGACGTCCCGCCCGACCGCCGTCGACGTGCGGAACTTCGTGCCCTCGGCCCGCATCTGCTCGATCCGCCGCTCCAGATGGTGCTTCTCCATCTTGAACGCGGGGATGCCGTACCGCATGAGCCCGCCGAGCCGGTCGTCCTTCTCGTACACGACGACCGTGTGACCCGCGCGCGTCAGCTGTTGCGCGGCCGCCAGCCCCGTGGGCCCCGAACCGATCACCGCCACCGTCCGCCCCGACAGCCGGTCCGGTGGCCTGGGCGGCACGAACCCCTCCGCCCAGGCCCGGTCGGCGACGGCGCACTCGACGTTCTTGATGGTGACGGCCGGCTGGTTGACGGCCAGCACACACCCCGCCTCGCACGGCGCGGGACACAACCGCCCGGTGAACTCGGGGAAGTTGTTCGTCGCGTGCAGCCGGTCGCTCGCCGCCCGCCAGTCCTCGCGCGCGACCAGGTCGTTCCACTCCGGGATGAGGTTCCCGAGCGGACAGGCCTCGTGGCAGAACGGCACCCCGCAGTCCATGCAGCGGTCGGCCTGCTCGCTGATGACGGGGAGCAGCGCCCCGGGGACGTAGACCTCGTCCCAGTCCCGCACCCGCTCCTCGACCGGCCGACGGGGCCAGTCCTGGCGGGGCGTGGTCATGAATCCCTTGGGATCGGCCATGGGCGTCTTCCTCGCCTACGCGTGCGACAGGCCGAGCGTCATCGGGCGGCACTCTTCCGGCCACGATACGTGTCACCGGCCGCCCACGCAGAGGGGGACGACAGCGCTTTCCCGCGGCCGGGCCGCGCGCACGGCTCACCGGTCCACGGCGGCCTCAGCCACGCGCAGGCCCGGGTCGGGGTCCGGGGCGCGCTCGGCGACCGGGGTGGTGCCCGCCGTCGGGTCGCGCCACTGCCGCAGCACCGCATCCACGCCCGCCGCGATCCGCCGTCGCGCCTCCCGCCGCGGCACGCCCGTCATCAGCAGCCGGTCGTACACCGTGTCCACGTGGCGCACGGACGCCACGACCGCCGAGATCACCGCCCCTTCCGACAGCGCGCGGCCCGCCGCGCTGCGGCCCACCCGTCCGCTGCCGCGCATTGACGCGTGCGCCGCGATCTCCCGGGCCCGCTCCGCCGGGCACCCCGGGAAGAGACGGCGGATCTCGGCCGCGAACGCCGCCGCGAACCGTACGTCCCAGTCCGCCCGGCGCCGCGCGTCGCGCACCCTGCGCCGCCGCCGTGCCTCCGCGTCCGCGAGGCACCGCACCTCCGCCCGGGCGAGTGCCGCCTCGTCCACGAGGACGCCCTGCCGCTCGTACCGCGCCTTGCGGCGGTTGAACCGCACCACCACCGCCGACAGCGTGCTCTCCTCCCGGGACCTGCGCGTGAGCGCGGTGTCGCCGCGCGGCAGGAACACCAGGTGGTCCAGGTCGGCACAGCCGAGGCACCGCGGCGCCGCGTCCTCCAGGACGAGCATCGACAACGGGCCACGCCGGCACGCCACGCAGTACCGGCGCTTGAGCGGCTGGATGACCAACAGCCCCTTGCGCTCCTGGGGCGTTGCGGACGGTGCCATGCGACGTTCCTCCCCTCTGCCGGCGCCTACCGACGCGTGTGCGGTCCGTTCCGCTCCCTCGGCGCCTGCGCATGTCGCTGTCCTCCCTGACGTTCCCCGCACGGGCCTGTTGCTGCACGCTCCGTCCCTCCCTCCCGGCCCGGCCGCTTGCGGCCGCCGGTGCCGGTCGGCGCATCATGGGCCGTGTGCGATTCGAAGCGATCACCTGGGACCGGCTCGGCGACCTCCTGGCCGACCGGCTGCTCGACCTGAAGCCGGCCGACGGCAGCCCCTGGCCGCGCGTGGCGATCGACGGCGCACCGACCGCCCGCCCGGGCGACCTCGCCGACCGTGTGGCCGAGGCGCTGCGCATCCGGGGCCGGGCCTCCCGCGTGGTCGACGCCCACGGCTTCCTGCGCCCCGCGTCCGTCCGCCTGGAGTACGGCCACCACGACCTGGACGCCTACTACGACGGCTGGCTCGACACCGGCGCCCTCTGGCGCGAGGTGTTCGGCCCCCTCGAACCGGACGGCGACGGCCGCATCCTGCCCGACCTCTGGGACCCGGTGGCCGACCGCGCCACCCGCAGCCCCTACGTCCACCTACCGCCCGGCGGCGTCCTGTTGCTGCACGGCCCCCTCCTGATGCGCCACTGGTTCCCGTTCGACCTCACCGTCCACGTCCTCCTGTCCGCCTCCGCCCTGCGCCGCCGGACCCCCGAGGCCGACCGGTGGACGCTGCCCGCCTTCGAGCGCTACGAGCGGGAGACCGACCCCACGGGCACGGCGGACATCGTCGTCCGGGCCGACGATCCACGCCACCCCGCCTGGAATCAGGGGGCCGCTTAGTCCGGCCCGGCACTGCCGCAAGCCCCCGGTCAGAGCCAGCCGTTGCGCCGGAACCCCCGGTACAGCACCAGACAGGCCGCGGATATCACCCCGATGACCGACAGGTAGCCGAACCTCCAGTGCAGCTCCGGCATGTGGTCGAAATTCATGCCGTACACCCCGCACACCATCGTGGGCACCGCGATCACCGCGGCCCACGCGGTGATCTTCCGCATGTCCTCGTTCTGCGCGACCGTGACCTGCGCGAGGTGGGCCTGCAGGATGGAGTTCAGCAGTTCGTCGAAGGCGGCGATCTGCTCGGTGGCCCGCAGCAAATGGTCAGACACGTCGCGGAAGTACGCCTGTATCTCCGGCTCCACCACCCGCATCGGCCGGTCGGCCAGCTCCAGCAGCGGACGCCCCAGCGGCACCACCGCCCGCTTCAGCTCCAGCAGTTCCCGCTTGAGCTGGTAGATGCGGCCCGGGTCGGCCCGCGCGCCGTTCTCCGCGAAAACGTCCGTCTCGACCTGGTCGATGTCCGCCTGCATCAGGTCGGTGACGGTGAGAAAGTCGTCCACCACGTGGTCCGCGACCGCGTGCAGCACCGCCGAGGGCCCCTTGGCCAACTGCGCGGGATCGGCCTCCAGCTCCTCGCGCAGCGGGCCCAGCGAGCCGTGCCGGCCGTGCCGCACCGTGACCACGAAGTCCTGGCCGACGAACACCATGATCTCGCCCGTGTCGACGACCTCACTGGTGGCCGTCAACGTCTCGTGCTCCACGTAGCAGACCGTCTTGAACACCGCGAACAGCGTCTCGCCGTACCGCTCCACCTTGGGACGCTGGTGCGCCTCGACCGCGTCCTCGACGGCCAGCGGGTGCAGGTCGAACAGCTCCGCGATGTCCGCGAACTCCTCCGCCGTCGGCTCGTGCAGCCCGAGCCAGACGAAACCCTCCCCGTGCTTGCGCACGCGCCGGACCGTGTCGAGCAGGTCCTCGCCCACCGGTGCGCGCCGCCCGTCCTGATAGGTCACGCAGTTCACCACGGAGGAGCCCAGCGGCGACCGTGCGGGATGGCTCAGGTCGACGCGCGGGCGCCGACGGGCCAGCCGCGCCACCGTGCGGAGCCCACCGACCCTGCCGAGGCCGGTGACCTTCCGCAGATTGCCTGCCATGGTCATCTGGATCTCCCTGCTGCCTCTCCCGCGTCCGGTGCGCGGAGCGTCCCTTCGTCTTCCTGTCGGGTCGCGTTCCCGCGTCCTGGCTCGTCAGTGTGTCAGTCCCGCGCAGACGCCGAGCAAGCCTGTGGAAAAGGTCGGTTCCGCTGTGTTCCCGCCTGCGTTTCCCGCCTGTGGACAGGGCGACTTCGAGTGACGTGACGTGCGACGCGTCGGCCGTGCGGGGCCCTCGGTCGGCGGTACGCTCGCCGCCTCGACCCCTTCCGACCTCCGAAGCGACCGGGGTGATCACGGCATGGCGCGACCCGACGGGTACCTCCTCGACAACCGGCAGAGCGAGGCCGGCGAGCGCTTCGACGCCTTCGCCTCCCTCTTCGACCCCACGACGTTCCGCCATCTCGAAGGCCTCGGCGTCGGACCCGGCTGGCGCTGCTGGGAGGTGGGCGCCGGCGGCACCTCGGTGGTGTCGTGGCTGGCCAAGAAGGTCGGCCCCACGGGCCAGGTCGTGGCGACGGACATCGACACCTCACGGCTCGGGCCCGTGGCCCGCCCGCCGGTCGAGGTCCGCGTCCACGACGTGGGCGCCGAGGAGCCGCCGGGGGAGGACTTCGACCTCGTGCACGCCCGGCTGGTCCTCGTCCACGTACCCGACCGGGACCGGGCGCTGCGGTCGATGATCCGGTCCCTGCGCCCCGGCGGCCGTCTCCTCGTGGAAGACGCCGACCCGGCGCTGCAGCCCCTGGCCTGCCCCGACGAACACGGCCCCGAGCAGCAGCTCGCGAACCGGCTCCGCACCGGCTTCCGCAGGCTCCTGGCCGAACGCGGCGCCGACCTCTCCTACGGCCGGCGCCTTCCTCGCCTCCTGCGCGAGGCCGGCCTGCAACGCGTCGAGGCCGACGGCTTCTTCCCCCTCACGTCCCCCGCGGGCGCGGCCCTGGAATCCGCCACGATCCGTCAGGTCCGCGCCGAGCTGGTGCGGACGGGCCGTGCCACGGACGACGACATCGACCGCCACCTCGCCCACATCGAGGCCGGCGGCATGGACCTCGCCACGGCCCCGATGATCTCGGCGTGGGGGAGGAAGGGGTAAGGGCGCCGGGCGACACGGGTCTTCGCCCACCCGGTCGGCACCCGGGTCACCCCCGCTCCGGCGGCCTGCCCCCCACCCGCTCCACCGCCCGCGCGCCCGCCCGGCACCCCCGCGCCGCCGCGGCCTCCAGCCCCGTGCCCGCCAGCAGCGCCGCGAGGAACGCCCCCGTGAAGGCGTCCCCGGCGCCCGTGGTGTCCCGGGGCTCCGCCGGTGCGGCGGCGACGCGGGCGACGACGCCGCCGGCCCGGGCCACGACCGCACCCTTCGAGCCGCACTTGGCCACCACCAACGGCACATGGCGGCTCAGCTCGGCCGCCGCGCCCTCCGCGTCCGGCAGCCCCGTCAGCAGACAGGCCTCGTCCCGGCTCGGCAGCAGCACGTCCACCCCCTCGACCAGGTCGAGGAAGCGGCCGGCACCCAGCTCGCGGAGGAACCCCGCCGACGCCGGATCCAGACTCGTCGGCACACCCCGCGCGCGGGCCGACGCCGACGCCACGCGCACGAGCGCCCGCCCGGACGACGAGAACAGCAGGTAACCCGACAGGTGCAGCCGCGCGACCCCGTCGAGCAGGTCCTGCGACCAGTCCGCGGGCTCCAGCCGCAGTGACGCCCCGCTGTCGGTGAGGAACGTCCGCTCCGCCGCCGCACCCGAGTCCACCAGGCAGATCACCGTCCCGGTCGGTGCCTCGGGATCGACGACGAGCACCGGACGCACCCCGGCCGCGCGCAACGCCCGCTCGTGCCACGCCGCCGCGTCCGCGCCCACCCGCCCCAGCAGCCGCACGTCCGCGCACCCCGTGTACGCCGCCCAGCACGCCACGTTGGCGCCGGCGCCGCCCGGCAGGGTGCGGATCTCGGCGGCCGTGTCCGTCCCCGCGGCGAGCGGCCCCCGGTGCCGGGCCACGACATCGGTCACCACGTCCCCGACGACCAGCAGGGCCCCGCCACCGGGACCGCCCGTCGCCTCCCTCGTCACGCCCCGGCCCAGGCCGCGGCGATGCGGGCCGCCAGCCGCACGTTGCCGCGCACCGCCGCCAGGTTGGCCTCCAGGGAGGCGCCGTCGGTGTGGCGGACGAGGTGGTCCAGCAGGAAGGGAGTGACGGCCTGGCCGGTGACGCCCTCCGCCTCGCACGCGCGCAGGGCCTCGGCGAGCACCCGCGCGTGCAGCTCCGGGTCCAACTGCTCCCGCTCGGGGACGGGGTGGGCGACGATCAGCGCCGAATCCGGCCCTCCGACCGCGTCCTGAGCCCGCATCACCTCGGCCACCTGCTGCGGCGTCTCCAGCGTCCAGTCGACCGGGTGCCCCGAGTCGGACAGGTAGAAGCCGGGGAAGCGGTCCGTGCCGTAGCCGGCCACCGCAACGCCCAGCGTCTCCAGCCGCTGCAGCGTCGCCGGCACGTCCAGGATCGACTTCACCCCGGCGCACACCACCGTGATCCTGGTACGCGCCAGCAGCCCCAGGTCGGCCGACTCGTCCTGGGTCAGCGTCCATTCCCGATGCACCCCGCCGAGCCCGCCGGTCGCGAACACCCGTATCCCCGAGCGCGCCGCCAGCAGCGCCGTCGCCGACACCGTCGTCGCCCCGCTGGCGCCCGCGGCCACCGCGAGCGGCAGGTCGCGGTGGCCCAGCTTGCGGATCCCGTCCTCGTTCGCGACCCGCTCGACCTGCTTCTCGTCCAGACCGATGTGCGGCCGTCCGTTCAGCACGGCGATCGTCGCCGGTACGGCGCCCTCCGCGCGGACCGCCGCCTCCAGTTCGAGCGCCACCCGGAGGTTGCGCGGGCGTGGCAGCCCGTGGGCGATGATCGTGGACTCCAGCGCCACCACCGGGCGACGCGCGTCCACCGCTTCCCGTACCTCTTCCGACACCACCGACGTCACGCGCCTGCCTCCTGTCCCTCGCCCTCCCCTCATCCCTGGCGGGTGCCACCCCCCGTCAAACCCCCGCCCGGGCTCGGCATGGCCTCAGAACAGCGGCTCGGGCAGCACGCCCTCCAGCGCGAGCAGCTTGCGCTTGGTCTCCAGGCCGCCCCCGAACCCACCGATCCCGCCGCCGCTCTCCACGACCCGGTGGCAGGGCACCAAGACCGGCAGGGGATTGGCGCCCATCGCCGTGCCCACCGCCTGAGCGGCCCCCGGCTGCCCCACCCGCCGCGCCAGATCGCCGTACCCGACCACCGCGCCGAACGGCACGCCCTCGGCCAGCGCGCGCAGCACCTGGCGGTTGAAGCCGGAGATCAGCGACCAGTCCAGCGGCAGCGCGAAGCTGTGCAGCTCGCCCGCGAAGTAGGCGTCCACCTGGCGTATCGCCTCGGCCAGCAGCGGCGAGTCCGGCGCCTCGACGGGCGTCGTGCCGAGCCGCTCCGCGAGCCGGGCGAGCGCCTTCTCCCGGACCGGGTCCGTCGCGTGGAACACGACGTTGACCAGACCCTCGCGGGTCGCGGCCAGCAGCAGGGGGCCGATCGCGGTCCCCACGACGGCCCACACCACCTGCTGCTCGTTCTGCCCCTGGCTGTCCATGCCCCCACCGTACGGCCGCCCACTGACAACGCCCGGGGAGCGCGGGCCGGCCTCGACGCCGTCCGTCCGGTCAGTGCCCGGAGACCGCCCCCCGCACCACGTCCGGCTTGTTGCTGATCAGCCCGTCGGCGCCGTACCCGACGACGGTGCGCGCGGTGTCCGCGTCGTCCACCGTCCAGGCGAACAACCGCAACGGCACACCGTGCGGCCCCGTCTGCGCGTGCACCGCGGAGACGTAGGCGGCGGACAGCGACGTGTGCGAGGGGTTGACCAGGTCGACGAACCGCGCGTACGCGGGCAGGTCCGCCGTCTTCGGTGTACCGAGGAGGCCGGTGCGCACCGCCGGCTCGAGCGCGTGCACGGTGCGCAGGCTGTCGGCGCTGAAGCTCTGCACGATCAGCCGGCCGGCGAGGTGCCGCTGGTCCAGCCAGCTCTCGTTGCCGAGCTCCTTGAGGATCTGCTGCTCGATCCCCGGGTACAGCTCCGGGTTCTTGATCTCCAGGAGCAGGCTCTGGCGGTGGGAGTCGACCGTGCGCAGATACTGCTCCAGCGTCGGCACGCGCGTGCCCGCGTACGCGGGGGAGAACCAGCCGCCCGCGTCGAGCCGGGCGATCTCGGCGGCGGTGAAGTCCTTCACCTTCCACGGCGCGCGGTCCGGGAAGACCTGCTCCACGTCCGTGGTCCGGCCCAGTCCGTCGTCGTGGATCACCACGAGTGCGCCGTCCTTGGTGCGCTGGACGTCGTTCTCCACCCAGCGGGCGCCCCGGGCGGCGGCCTCGTCGACGGCGGCCAGGGTGTTCTCGGGTGCGTAGGCGGAGGCCCCCCGGTGCGCGACGACGGTCGGCGCCACGGCCCGCGCCGCACCGGTGCCGGTCAGTCCCGCCCGGGCGTCGGACGCGGGGAGCAGAAGGGCCACCAGGCCCAGGAGCGCGGTGGTCAGGGCGGCAACGCGCGGGTGCATGCGTACTCCTCGTGTCGAGCGGACTCCGGACCGTCACGTACGGCTCAACTGTGACAGCACGGAGTCAACGACGGTGGGGTACGGCACGGCCGTACGATGAACGCCTTTGCCCGGGGCCGTTCACTCCCGCCGCAGATGTGGCAAGGTCGTGTTTCTTTGCCGGAGAGTCGTTCGACCGTTCCGGCGCCCGTCATACTCTCTGCGTCGACCACGACCGCCCGCGCGGTCGTGGGAGGGGGGCGCTTTCGGGCACATCGAGCACCACGGCGGAAGGGCAGCCGCGCATGCAGGGCACGGTCGACGGATTCAGCTACGGACTCGTCACCCCGCTGGTGGCCTACCTGATGGCCTGCCTCGGCGGTGCGCTCGGCCTGCGCTGCACGACAAGAGCCATGCGCGTCGCGCAGTCCTGGCGCCCCGGCTGGCTCGCCCTCGGATCGGCGGCCATCGGCTCCGGCATATGGACCATGCACTTCGTCGCGATGATGGGCTTCACGGTCCACGGCGCGCCGATCCACTACGACAAGCCCCTCACGTACGCCAGCCTGGGCGTCGCGATCGTCATGGTGGGGGTCGGGATCTTCATCGTCGGCTACAAGGGCGCCTCCGGAACGGCGCTGTTCACCGGCGGCACCCTCACCGGCCTCGGCATCGCCTCCATGCACTACCTGGGCATGGCCAGTCTGGAGCTGAACGGGCAGCTGGAGTACAACACCCTGACCGTCGGCTTCTCCGTGGTCATCGCGATGGCCGCCGCCACCGCCGCCCTGTGGGCGGCCGGACAGGTGCGGGGACTCCTGTGGAGCGTCGGCGCCAGCCTCGTCATGGGACTCGCCGTCACGGGCATGCACTACACGGGCATGGCCGCGATGAGCGTCCACCTGCACGACACCGGTGCACCCGGCACGGGGGACTCGCCCGCCGCGCTCCTCGCGCCGATGCTGATCGGCCCGCTCGCCTTCCTCTGCCTCGCCGGGGTCGTCGTCCTGTTCGACCCGCTGATGGTGACGGGCAGGCCCGACTGGACGCCCACCGAGCACAAGCCCGGCGTACCGGCCCACGCGAGCGCCCCGCGGACCGGGCGGCGGCCCGCCGTGCGCCCCGGCCGCAGGAGCCTCCGGCTGGAGCACCGCGCACCCCAGAACCGCTGACCGGAGCCCGTTGTCAGTGGGGGGTCGTACGGTTGATGGCATGCGGCCCGTTTCACAGATCGAACGCACGGTGGCGCCCTTCGAGGTCGTCAGCCCCTACCAGCCCAGCGGCGACCAGCCGGCGGCCATCGCCGAGCTGGCCCGACGCATCCAGGCGGGTGAGAAGGACGTCGTCCTGCTGGGCGCGACCGGCACCGGCAAGTCCGCCACCACCGCGTGGATGATCGAGCAGCTCCAGCGGCCCACCCTGGTGATGGCGCCGAACAAGACGCTGGCCGCCCAGCTGGCCAACGAGTTCCGCGAGCTCCTGCCGAACAACGCGGTCGAGTACTTCGTCTCGTACTACGACTACTACCAGCCCGAGGCGTACGTCCCGCAGTCGGACACCTACATCGAGAAGGACTCCTCGATCAACGAGGAGGTCGAGCGCCTGCGCCACTCGGCGACGAACTCGCTGCTCACCCGCCGTGACGTGGTCGTGGTGGCCTCGGTGTCCTGCATCTACGGCCTGGGCACCCCGCAGGAGTACGTGGACCGCATGGTGCCGCTCAGGGTCGGCGACGAGATCGACCGTGACCTGCTGCTGCGCCGCTTCGTCGACATCCAGTACACGCGCAATGACATGGCGTTCACCCGCGGCACCTTCCGCGTGCGCGGCGACACCATCGAGATCTTCCCGGTGTACGAGGAGCTCGCCGTCCGCATCGAGATGTTCGGCGACGAGATCGAGGCGCTCACCACGCTGCACCCGCTCACCGGCGAGATCATCAGCGACGAGCAGCAGCTGTACGTCTTCCCCGCCTCCCACTACGTCGCCGGACCCGAGCGCATGGAGCGGGCCGTCAACGACATCGAGAAGGAGCTGGGGGACCGGCTGGCCGAGCTGGAGAAGCAGGGCAAGCTCCTGGAGGCGCAGCGCCTGCGCATGCGCACCACGTACGACATCGAGATGCTCCGTCAGATCGGCACCTGCTCCGGCGTGGAGAACTACTCGATGCACTTCGACGGCCGCCTGCCCGGTTCCCCGCCCAACACGCTGCTCGACTACTTCCCGGAGGACTTCCTCCTGGTCATCGACGAGTCGCACGTGACCGTGCCGCAGATCGGCGCCATGTACGAGGGCGACGCCTCCCGCAAGCGCACCCTCGTCGACCACGGCTTCCGGCTGCCCTCGGCCCTGGACAACCGCCCGCTGAAGTGGGAGGAGTTCCAGGAGCGCATCGGCCAGACCGTCTACCTGTCGGCGACCCCGGGCACCTACGAGCTGTCCCGCGGGGACGGCGTCGTCGAGCAGATCATCCGCCCCACCGGCCTCGTCGACCCGCAGGTCGTCGTCAAGCCCACCGAGGGCCAGATCGACGACCTCGTGCACGAGATCCGCAAGCGCACCGAGAAGGACGAGCGCGTCCTGGTCACCACCCTCACCAAGAAGATGGCCGAGGACCTCACGGACTACTTCCTGGAGCTGGGCATCCAGGTGCGTTACCTGCACAGCGACGTCGACACCCTGCGCCGGGTCGAGCTGCTGCGGGAGCTGCGCAGCGGCGAGTACGACGTCCTGGTCGGCATCAACCTGCTGCGCGAGGGCCTGGACCTGCCCGAGGTGTCCCTGGTGGCCATCCTGGACGCCGACAAGGAGGGCTTCCTGCGCTCCGGCACCTCGCTGATCCAGACCATCGGCCGTGCCGCGCGCAACGTCTCCGGCGAGGTCCACATGTACGCCGACAAGATCACCCCCGCGATGGAGCGGGCGATCGACGAGACCAACCGCCGCCGGGAGAAGCAGGTCGCCTACAACAAGGCGAACGGCATCGACCCCCAGCCGCTGCGCAAGAAGATCAACGACATCGTCGCCCAGATCGGGCGCGAGGAGATCGACACCGAGCAGCTGCTCGGCACCGGCTACCGCGCGAAGAAGGACGGCCGGCCCACCAAGGCCCCGGTGCCCTCGCTCGGCGACAAGTCGCTCAAGGGCGCCAAGGGCTCCAAGACCGTCAAGCCCGCCCACGGCAAGGCCCGCGAGACCGTTCCGACCGACAGCCCCGCGGCCGACCTCGCCGCGCAGATCGAGGAGATGACCGAGCGCATGCGGGCCGCCGCCGCGGACCTGCAGTTCGAGATCGCGGCCCGGCTGCGCGACGAGGTCTCGGAGATGAAGAAGGAACTGCGCCAGATGAAGGAGGCCGGACTGGCCTGACGGACGGCCGGTCCGACCCGGACCCGGCCGTTGCGGGAGCCCCCCGCCGACGTGCCGTACCCGGGCACGCCCTGTGTTGCAAGACCGACACAAAGTGCGCTCCTGGGTACGGCACTGTCAGTGGCCTTGCGTAGGGTTCAGGTCAACCGCGCAGACCGCGGCAACAGGGGACGTTCGAGAGGGGAATCAGCGCGTGACCGTCAACATGACCAAGGGTCAGGCCATCAGTCTGCAGAAGAACGACGGGGGCAGCCTGACCGCGGTGCGCATGGGTCTCGGCTGGCAGGCGGCCCCCCGGCGTGGCCTGTTCGGCTCCCGCACGCGGGAGATCGACCTCGACGCCTCGGCCGTCCTCTTCGCCGACAAGCAGCCCGTCGACGTCGTCTTCTTCCGCCACCTGGTGAGCGACGACGGCTCCGTGCGCCACACCGGTGACAACCTCGTCGGCGGTGTCGGCCAGGGCGGCGACGACGAGGCCATCCTGGTGGACCTCGCGCGCGTGCCCGTCCACATCGACCAGATCGTCTTCACCGTGAACTCCTTCACGGGCCAGACGTTCCAGGAGGTGCAGAACGCCTTCTGCCGCCTGGTCGACGAGACCAACGGCCAGGAGCTGGCCCGCTACACCCTCGCGGGCGGCGGTGCCTACACGGCGCAGGTCATGGCGAAGGTCCACCGCGCGGGCCCGGGCTGGACGATGACCGCCCTGGGCACCCCGGCCAACGGCCGCACCTTCCAGGACCTGATGCCGGCCATCCTGCCGCTGCTGTAGTACGGCGGCGACCGCACCCACAACACAAGACGCGACACAGGGGGAAGGCGATGACGGCCGAGCTGGTGCGGGGGCAGAACCACCCGCTCTCCCAGGCCCACCTCGAGATCAGGGTCTCGGCCGGCACGCCCGTCGTGGCCGCCGCGACGCTCGGCGACGAGGGCGGCACCGTGCGGGGCGTCGAGTGGGTGGCCCACCCCGGCACGCCCACCCTGCCCGGCCTGGAGGTCTCCCGGCAGGCGGCCGCCGATCACCGTCTGGCGGTCGACCTGGACGCGATGCCGGAGGCCGTGCACCGGGTGCACGTCCTGCTCTCCCTTCCGCAGGCGGGCGGCGGTCCGGTCCGCTTCGGCGCCGTCGCCGCCCCCTTCGTCGCCGTCACCGGCCTCGACGGCAGCGGGGTCGCCAGCTACACCATCACCGGCCTGGACAGCGAGTCGGCCGTCGTCGCCCTGGAGCTGTACCGGCGCCAGGGCGCCTGGAAGGTGCGGGCGGTCGGCCAGGGGTACGCGGGCGGACTCGCCGAGCTCCTGACCGACCAGGGCCTGCCGCAGGCCCGGCAGCTCGCCTCCGGCATCCACGAGGCCGTGGCCCAGGGGCTCGCCCGCTCGGTCCAGGCCCCGCCGCCGCGCACGGCCGACGGCGACCGGTCCCGGCAGACGGCCGCGTCCGCCCCCGGCCCGGATACGAGCGCCCCCACGCCGCACGGCACCCAGGGCCACCACAACGCCGTCGGGCCGTACACCACGCACGGCGCCCCCGGCTCCCCGTCCGTCCCGCCGGTCGCGGGCCCCGGGGCGGGCGACCCGTCCGGCCCGGCACCGACGGACCCGTCCACCTCCGGTCCCACCCCGCCGTCCGCCGGTCCCGCCACCGGCGGCCCGATCGACTACAGCCATCCGCGGCGCGGGACCTCGGCTCCGCCTCCGCCCCCGCCGACCGCGCCCCCGGCCGCTCCCGGGCAGCCCGCCCAGCCCGTCGCGGGCGACGCGACCGGCTGGTCCATGGAGGAGCGCCTCTACAACCAGATCTGGGGCATGTTCGAGGACCTGGCCCGCACGACGGCCGCCTACCGCAGCGCCGTCGACTTCGCCGAGTCGCGCCTGGAGAAGGAGATCGACCAGGTCCTGTCCGATCCGCGCAGCCGGATCGGCGGCCAGGGCGACGCGGCCCGCGAGGCGGCCCTCGCCCGCCAGACGCAGCTCGTCGACCAGGCCCGTCAGGCGCTCGACCGCGACCTGGCCCAGCTCGTCGCCGAGTCGGACGTCGTCGAGCCCGCGCTGCCGCCGGCCTTCGCCGGCTGGGACAACCCCGTGTGGCACTCCTACCGGGTGCCGATGGAGATCCCCATGGCCCTGCGCCTCGGCGACCTCGGACTGCCCGAGAGCGACCGGCTGCGCATCCCGCTGCTGGTCCGGCTGCCGTTGGAGCGCGGCCTGTGGATCGACAGCGGGCGCACGGCGATGGCCGACGACGCCTTCGTCGACACCCACGAGCGGCGCCGCCTGGCCGTGGAGTCGGCGGTGGCGCACACGGCGCGGCTGCTCGCGGTGTACCCCGCGGACGAGTTCACCGTCCACGTCATCGACCCGGCGGGCTCGGGTGCCCAGGCGCTCGGACCGCTGGTGCACACCGGGGTGCTCGCGGGTCCTCCGGCGCGCGGCGCGGCCGGGGTCGCGGACGTCCTGGGCCGGCTGACGCAGCGCGTCGACCTGGTGCAGATGGCATTGCGCGGGGGCGTGGCGGACTCCCTGCCGCCCGACTTCGACACCGCCCAGCAGTTGCTCGTCGTCAACGACTTCCCGCACGGCTTCGACGACCGTGCCGTGACCCAGCTGCGCTACCTCGCGGACGAGGGCCCGGCCGTCGGTGTGCACCTGATGATGGTGGCCGACCGGGAGGACGCCGCCGGTTACGGTCCGTTGCTGGATCCGCTGTGGCGTTCGCTGCTGCGCCTGACTCCCGTGCCCGACGACCATCTGGCCGATCCCTGGGTCGGCCACGCCTGGACGTACGAGCCGGCGCTCGTACCGCCCGGCAGCGCTGTGCTCGAGACGGTCCTGCGGCAGGTCGCAGCCGCCCGCACCAAGCGATCGTAAAGGGTTACTGAGCTGGGGTTTTGATCTTTCTTTTGCCAAGCACTTTACTCTTTCTTGGTCATTGGGGTACTGTTGTCCGCACGGAGGGGAGTACTCCCTGACTGCGGCGCTCTCGTCAGTACGGATCACTGGGATCCCGGGACGCCGGCCCTAGCGGGTGGAAGAGACCTCCGGCAGCGCAACGACGCTGACTACCTGCCGTTACGTCCTGCCGGAGGCGCAGTGGATGTTTCCATGACCCTGTGGGTCCTGACGATCGTGGGCCTCGCCGCCCTGATCGCGGTCGACTTCTTCATCGGCCGCAAACCGCACGACGTGTCCCTCAAAGAGGCGGGCATCTGGACGGGCGTCTGGATCGCCCTCGCCGGACTCTTCGGAGTCGGCCTGCTGCTCTTCGGCGGCGGCCAGCCCGCCGGCGAGTTCTTCGCGGGCTTCATCACCGAGAAGTCGCTGAGCGTCGACAACCTCTTCGTGTTCGTCCTGATCATGGCGAAGTTCGCCGTGCCCTCGCAGTACCAGCAGCGCGTCCTGCTCATCGGCGTGCTCATAGCGCTGGTCCTGCGGGCCGTGTTCATCGCCGCGGGCGCCGCCATCCTCGCCAGCTTCTCGTGGGTGTTCTACCTGTTCGGCGCGTTCCTCATCTGGACCGCCTGGAAGCTCATCCAGGAGGCGCGGGCCGACCAGGAGGACGAGGAGTTCGAGGAGAACAAGCTCCTGAAGGCCGTCGAGCGCAAGTTCGGCGTCGCCGACCGCTACCACGGCACCAAGCTGTGGATCCAGCAGAACGGCAAGCGGGTCATGACCCCGATGCTCGTCGTGATGCTCGCGATCGGCACCACGGACGTGCTGTTCGCGCTGGACTCGATCCCCGCGATCTTCGGTCTCACGCAGGACCCGTACATCGTGTTCACGGCCAACGCCTTCGCGCTGATGGGCCTCAGGCAGCTGTACTTCCTCATCGGCGGCCTGCTGAAGAAGCTGGTCCACCTCAGCTACGGCCTGTCGGTGATCCTCGGCTTCATCGGGGTGAAGCTCGTCCTGCACGCCCTGCACGAGTCCGGCGTCCACGTCCCCGAGATCAGCATCCCCGTCTCCCTCGGCGTGATCTGCTCCGTCCTGATCATCACCACGATCACCAGCCTGCGGGCCACGAAGAAGCAGGCGGCCGAGACCGCGCCCAAGGACCGCATCGACGTCTGAGGAGTTCATGGCCCAGCAGCAGGAACGCCAGGAGCGGCGCTCGGCGCCGGCCGATCGCCGCTCCGCGAGCACCGGCCACCCCTCGTCCACCGAACCCGCCACGAGCAGCC
This sequence comes from Streptomyces galbus, assembly GCF_005280195.1. Classification (GTDB taxonomy): domain Bacteria; phylum Actinomycetota; class Actinomycetes; order Streptomycetales; family Streptomycetaceae; genus Streptomyces; species Streptomyces galbus. Next base: position 412,044 of record NZ_SZPR01000011.1, read on the forward strand.
GGAGTGCGACCTCCGGGCCCCTCTGGGACGATCGCAGCATGATCGCTCGGCTCAGGTCGCTCACACAGCGGTGGACGTTCCTCGTGCCGGTGCTCGCGGTGGTCCTGCTGGTCCTCACCTGGGGACGCGACCTGCCCGGTGCGGTCGTCGCCGTCGTGACGCTCGTCCTGGCCGGGGCGGTCCTGGCCGCCGTCCACCACGCCGAGGTGGTCGCCCACCGCGTGGGTGAGCCCTTCGGCTCCCTGGTGCTCGCCATCGCCGTCACGATCATCGAGGTCGCACTGATCGTGACCCTGATGGCGGACGGCGGGGACAAGAGCTCCACCCTCGCCCGGGACACCGTCTTCGCCGCCGTGATGATCACCTGCAACGGTGTCGTCGGGCTCTCCCTCATCGCCGCGTCGCTGCGCCACGGCACGGCGGTCTTCAACCCCGAGGGCACCGGCGCGGCCCTCGCCACGGTCGCCACCCTGGCCACGCTCAGCCTGGTGCTCCCGACGTTCACCACCAGCAAGCCGGGGCCGGAGTTCTCCACCGTCCAGCTCACCTTCGCGGCCCTGTCGTCGCTGATTCTCTACGGCCTGTTCGTGGCGACCCAGACCGTCCGGCACCGGGACTACTTCCTGCCCGTCACCCGGCAGGGCGAGGTCATCACGGGCGACGACCACGCCGGCGCGCCGTCCTCCCGGACCGCCCTGATCAGCCTCGTCCTGCTGGGGCTGGCGCTGATCGGCGTGGTGGGCCTCGCCAAGGGCGTCTCGCCCACCATCGAGTCGGGCGTGGAGGCGGCGGGACTGCACCAAGCGGTCGTCGGTGTGATCATCGCGCTGCTCGTGCTGCTGCCCGAGACCATCGCCGCCCTGCGCTCGGCCCGCCGCGACCGCGTGCAGACCAGCCTCAACCTCGCCCTCGGCTCCGCCATGGCCAGCATCGGCCTGACCATCCCGGCGGTCGCCCTGGCCTCCGTGTGGCTGTCCGGCCCGCTCGTGCTCGGCCTGGGCCCCACCCACATGGTGCTGCTCGCCCTGACGGTGGTGGTCAGCTCCCTGACCGTGGTCCCCGGCCGCGCCACACCCCTGCAGGGGGGCGTCCACCTCGTGCTGTTCGCGGCCTACCTGGAGCTGGCGATCAACCCGTAGCCGAGCCACGGCGGGCCTGCGGCCCGGCTGACCTCAGTAGGTGACGGTGATCCGCCGGGACGGACCGTCGACGCGGATCGTGCCGCCGTAGGGGAGGACGAGCTGCGGGTCGGTGTGGCCGAAGTCCACGTCGAAGACGACCATCGTGTCCGGGGCGTACGCCCGCAGCGCGCGCAGGACCGCCTCGCGCTGGGCGGCGGCGTACCGGGCCCCCTCGTCGGGGCCGAGGGGCCGCTGGAAGGACCAGGTCTTGGGCCGGCCGACCAACAGGGCCGGGAAGCGCTGGAGCAGGCCGCGCTCACCCATGTTGCGCAGGGTGCGGAACACCTCCGTGTCGCTCGGCATCTCCTCCGAGGTCTCCAGCAGGAGCACGCCGCCGTCGTACACGGACAGGTCGTGGGACACCTCGCGGTCGGCCATCAGCAGCATCGCCAGGATCTCCAGGCAACCGCCCCAGCTGCGGCCCTCCACCACCCGGTCGGCGTTCACCCAGCCCCAGCCGGTGCCGGGCCGCGTCTCCGGCTCGGCCGCGAAGGTCGCCGGGTCGGCCCAGTCGCCGTCCACATCACGCCAGCGGTCGGCGGGCCGCAGCTCGAAGACGCCCGGGGTGAACAGCGCGGCCCGCAGCGATTCCTCGGTCTGCGGATGCAGGGCACCGGGGCGTCCCAGGGCCGCCATCACGGTGGCGCCGTGGAAGCCGACGATGCCCGTGGCGTACAGGTAGGCCAGCAGGTTGGTGTTGTCGCTCATCCCGAAGAACGGCTTAGGACGGCTCCGGATCAGCTCCCGGTCCAGATACGGCAGCACCGTGATCTGGTCGTCGCCGCCGATCGACGCCATCACCGCCGTCACGTCCGGGTCGGCGAAAGCGGCGTGGATGTCCTCGGCGCGCTCGCGGGGCGTCGCCCCCATCGTGCGGGTGGCGGGGTATTCGACCGGCTCCAGCCCGTACACCGTGCGCAGCCGCTCCAGGCCCAGCTCGTAGGGGCGCGGGAAGAGCCCCGGCAGCCCGGCGGAGGGGGAGATGACGGCGATGCGGTCGCCGGGAGCGGGCTTGGGCGGGTGCTGGGGCGTCGTCATGCCGGGAGGCTACGGGCCCGCGCCCCCGCGGCGCACCGTGATAAACCGGGGTCCGAGCAGCGGTCCGGTACGGCCGACCGCACCCATCCGACGGACCGGAGGAACCGTGCCCCGCACCCTGGCCAGCGCCCCGATCATGATCCTCAACGGCCCCAACCTGAACCTGCTCGGGCAGCGCCAGCCGGAGATCTACGGCAAGGAGACGCTCGTGGACGTCGAGGCGCTGTGCGCCAGGACGGCGACCGCGCACGGCGGCACCGTGGACTTCCGCCAGTCCAACCACGAGGGCGAACTGGTCGACTGGATCCACGAGGCACGCCTGAACCACTGCGGCATCGTCATCAACCCGGGCGCCTACTCGCACACCTCGGTGGCGATCCTGGACGCGCTCAACGCCTGCGACGGCCTGCCGGTGATCGAGGTCCACATCTCCAACATCCACCGGCGCGAGTCGTTCCGGCACCACTCCTACGTCTCCCTGCGCGCCGACGGGGTCATCGCGGGGTGCGGGGTGCAGGGGTACGCGTTCGGCGTGGAGCGGGTGGCCGCGCTGGCGGGACCGGCGCTGGCCGAGGCGTGAGCAGCTCCGCGGGCGCTCACCGCCTCCCGGGCGACGGGTGAGCACCTGAGCAGCCACCCCCCGGGCCCCCGCGACCCGACCGCCCCTTACAGCCGGCCGGCCTCCATGATCCGCCGCAGGAAGCGTCGCGTGCGCTCCTGCTGCGGGTCGCCGAACACCTGCTCGGCCGACCCGCGCTCCAGCACCACCCCGCCGTCCAGGAAGCACACCTGGTCGGCGACCTCCCGCGCGAAGCCCATCTCGTGCGTGGCCAGCACCATCGTCATGCCGTCGGCCTTGAGGTCGCGGACGACGCCCAGCACCTCGCCGACCAGCTCGGGATCGAGGGCCGCGGTGATCTCGTCGAGCAGCAGCAGCCGCGGCCGGACCGCGAGGGCCCGCACGATCGCCACCCGCTGCTGCTGGCCGCCGCTCAGCCGGTCCGGGTACTCGTCCGCCTTCCCGGCGAGCCCCAGCCGCTCCAGCAGCTCACGCGCGTGTGCCTCGGCCTTCGCGCGCGGGACGCCGTGCACGCGGCGCGGGGCGAGCGTGATGTTCTCCAGCACGGTCATGTGCGGGAAGAGGTTGTACGCCTGGAACACCACGCCGATGCGGCGCCGTACCGCGTCCTGGTCGACGCGCGGGTCGGTGATCTCCTCGCCGTCCAGCCAGATCGCGCCGTCGTCGATGTCCTCCAGCAGGTTGGCGCAGCGCAGCAGCGTGGACTTGCCGGAGCCGGAGGCGCCGATCAGGGCCGTCACCGTGTGCGGCGCGACCTCCAGGTCGACGTCCCGCAGGACGACCGAGCCGCCGAAGGTCTTGCGGACCGACTCCATCCGCAGCACGGGCGCGTCGCTCACAGTGCTCCTCCCTGGGCCTGCCGGCGGTCCATCCGGGCCGTCACCCAGTCCGTGAACCGCGTCATCGGGATGGTCAGCGCCACGAAGACCAGGCCCGCGACGATGTACGGCGTGTAGTTCAGGCTGCGGCCCACGATGATGTCCGCGGCCCGTACGGCGTCGATCGCGCCGCCGATGGACACGAGACCGGTGTCCTTCTGCAGGGACACCAGGTCGTTCAGCAGGGGCGGCACCTGGCGGCGCACCGCCTGCGGCAGCACGACGTGCCGCAGCGCCTGCCGGTTGGTCAGGCCCAGCGAGCGGGCCGCGGCGCGCTGCGAGGGGTGGACCGACTCGATGCCGGCGCGGAACACCTCGGCGACGTACGCCGAGTACGTCAGCGTCAGCGCCGTACCGCCGAGCAGCACCGGGTCGACGGTCACGCCCTGGAGGCGCAGCGCCGGGACCCCGAGGACGACGATCATCAGGTTGATGATGAGCGGCAGTCCGCGGAAGAAGTCCGTGTAGGCCGCGGCGAGGGCGCGCAGCGGGAAGAACACCGGGCCGCGCAGGGTGCGCGCGATGGCGATGAGCATGCCGAGGACCAGCACGGCGGCGCCGCACACCAGCAGCAGCCGGACGTTCAGCCAGAGGCCCTCCAGGACCTTCGGGAACGCCTCGCGCGCGTAGTGGGCGTCGAAGAACGTCTCCCGGGTGCGCGGCCAGCCGGGCGCGTTGACGACGACCAGGTACAACACGACGCCGGTGACGAGCGTCGACACGGCGGCGACGGCCGTGGCGCGGCGCGCACGCGTGCGACGGTACCGTTCGCGTTCCAGCCGCCGCGGCGACGGGACGTACGCGTCCCGTGCGCCGGACTGCTCGTCCGTCACGGTCACTTGAGCACCGGCGCGTCGACCGCGTCGGAGAGCCACTGCTGTTCCAGTCGGGCCAGCGTGCCGTCCTTGCGCAGGGCGTCGACGGCGGCCGTCACGCAGGAGGTCAGCGCGCTGCCCTTGTCGAGCACCAGGCCGAACTGCTCCGGCGTACCGGCCTTGTTCTCGAACTGGCCGACGATGGTGCCGTCGGTCACCTCGGCGGCGGTGATGTAGAAGGCGGTCGGCAGGTCGGTGACGATGGCGTCGACCTGGCCGTTCTTCAGCGCGGACTTGGCCTGGTCGTTCTTGGCGTAGACCGCCGCCTGCCGGGTGGGCCGCACGACGTCGTCGATGTAGTCCAGGCTCGTGGTGCCGACCTGGGCGCCCAGCTTGAGGCCCTTGAGGTCCGCGATGCTCTTCGCCCGCGCGGCCTTCGTGCCCTTCAGCGCGATGACCGCCTGGCGCACGTCGTAGTAGCCGGAGGAGAAGTCGACGGCCTTCTTGCGCTCGTCGCTGATGGACACCTGGTTGATGTCGAAGTCGAAGGTCTTCTCGCCGGGCGCGAACGCCTTGTTGAACGGCACGCTCTGCCAGACGACGGCGCTCTTGCCGTACCCGAGCCGCTGGGCCACGGCGTAGGCCACGGCCGACTCGTAGCCCTGGCCGTTGGCGGGCTTGTCGTCCTTGAACCACGGCTCGTACGCCGGTTCGTCGGTGGCGACGGTCAGCTTGCCGGAGGTCCGGGTGGCCAGCTTGCCCGGGGCGCAGGCGGTGCTCGCGGTCGTTCCGGAGGGCGAGGCGCTCGTCGACTCCTCGGGCTGCGGGGCGCAGCCGGCAGCGGTGGCGAGCAGGGCGACGGTGACGGCGACGACGGCACGGCGCGGTGCGCGTGGAGCAGGGTGCATGGCGGGAGATTGACACCCGGGGTCCCGTTTGTCGAGGTCATGCGATCATCTGTCCGCATGGTGGGAACGGGTGTTGCGGCCGTGTGAACGCCGGCCGCCCGGGCCGCCGGCCGAGGGCGGGGGATGAGGTGGACCGGCGGCCCTGCCGAGCGGGAGCCGTCATCCCGCGCGGGGCTCCCCCCAGTCGACCGCGTGACGGCCCGCGAGGGGAGCGCGCGTGGACCACCGGCGCGTGCGCGCGCTTCACACGGGGCGCGCGTACGGCGGTTGACCACCCCCGCGCGCCGGCGTCACCGGCCGCGCGCACCCCGCCGCCGACGGGCGCCTTTGCACGACCAGTCACACGGCGCCCGGTGCGTCACCACCCCCGCGCGTGCCACTCCGGCAGGTGCGGGCGCTCCGCGCCGAGCGTCGTGTCGTTGCCGTGCCCCGGGTAGACCCACGTCTCGTCCGGGAGCACGTCGAAGATCTTCGTCTCGACGTCGCGGATCAGCCGGGCGAACGCCTCCGGGTCCTTGCGGGTGTTGCCCACCCCGCCCGGGAACAGGCAGTCCCCGGTGAAGACGTGGGGGTGCCCGTGCGGGTCGTCGTAGACCAGGGCGATCGAGCCCGGCGTGTGGCCGACCAGGTGGCGCGCCACCAGCTCCACCCGGCCGACCCGGATCACGTCGCCGTCGTCGACGCGTACGTCGGTCGGCACCGGGATGCCGTCGGCGTCGTCGCGCCCCGCGTACGTGCGCGCGCCCGTGGCCGCCACCACCTCGGCGAGCGCCTGCCAGTGGTCGCCGTGCTGGTGGGTGGTGACGACGGACGCGATGCCGTCGTCACCGATCGTGCCGAGCAGCGTGTGCGCGTCGTTCGCCGCGTCGATCAGGAGCTGCTCGTCGGTGGCCCGGCAGCGCAGCAGGTAGGCGTTGTTGTCCATCGGGCCGACCGCGATCTTGGTGATCATCAGGTCCTTGAGCTCGTGCACGTCCGCCGGGCCGCCGACCCGCACCTCTCCGCTGTACGTCATGGCGGCAGCCTATAGCGGGGGCAGCGTGGGCAGGGGCCCGCCGGTGACGGTCAGCGCGGAGCCGTCGCGGCGGCCGGCGAGCCAGCCCAGGAGGTCGGCGGCCGGGCCCGTGACGGTCACCTCGGGGGCGTCCGCGGCCCGCCCGGTGGTCCACGCGTGTGTGCCGTCCGTCACCCGGGTCGGCGGCACGTCCGGGTTCCCGGCGAACCGCCGGGCGAGGAAGTCGATCTCGCGTTCGGTGAACTCGGCCGGGAGGTCCTCCAGCTCGTACCCGATCCCGAGGTCCACGTGGTGCAGCTCGACCTCGATCCAGCGCCGGAACGGCACGCGCGCGGCGGAGTCGGTGACACCGTTGCGCAGCTCCACCGTGCGGGACCAGTCCGCGGGGGCCGCGCCGGCCTCCTGGAAGCGGGCGCCGCTCGCCCGCAGGTCGGCGAGCTGGGCGGCCCGCGGGCGGGGCGCGTCCCGCTCGATGTCCGCGTCCCGGGCGTCCCCGGACGCGTACATCGGACGGCCCTCGAGCACGTTCACCAGGGCGTCGGCGTTGCGGGCGAGGTGGGCGAGCACGTGGCCGCGGCTCCAGCCGGGCAGCCGTGACGGCTCGGCGAGGGCGGCGTCGTCCAGAGCGGCGACCGCGGTCAGCAGCCGGTCGGTCGCTTCGCGTACAGACGCCAGGTCATGAGCGTGATCAATCATGGTGCTGACCCTAGCCGCGCCACTCCTTCGGGTGAAGGTGGTGAAGCCGGGCCGTAAATCGAATGCGCGTGCTATAAGGTCGGGCGTGGCGTCGGGCATGCTGGAGGGCTGGGGATTGTTTGCATCCAGTGAACCAACCCGGGAATCCGACCGGCGTTGTCAGTGGCTCCCCCTAGTCTGAAAGAGACGGGGGCCCCGCCCCTGTCTCTTCTCTCAAGAAAGGTGCGGACCGGCGTGGCCGACCGTCTCATCGTCCGTGGCGCGCGCGAGCACAACCTGAAGAACGTCTCGCTCGAGCTGCCCCGTGACTCGCTCATCGTCTTCACGGGCCTGTCCGGGTCGGGCAAGTCCTCCCTGGCCTTCGACACGATCTTCGCCGAGGGCCAGCGGCGCTACGTGGAGTCGCTCTCGTCGTACGCCCGCCAGTTCCTCGGCCAGATGGACAAGCCGGACGTCGACTTCATCGAAGGCCTGTCGCCCGCGGTCTCGATCGATCAGAAGTCGACCTCGCGCAACCCGCGCTCGACGGTCGGCACCATCACCGAGGTCTACGACTACCTGCGTCTGCTCTTCGCGCGCATCGGCAAGCCACACTGCCCCCAGTGCGGCCGCCCGATCACGCGCCAGTCGCCGCAGGCCATCGTCGACAAGGTCCTGGAGCTGCCGGAGGGCAGCCGCTTCCAGGTGCTCTCCCCGCTGGTCCGCGAGCGCAAGGGCGAGTTCGTCGACCTCTTCGCCGACCTGCAGACCAAGGGCTACTCCCGCGCACGCGTGGACGGCGAGACGGTCCAGCTCTCCAGCCCGCCCACGCTGAAGAAGCAGGAGAAGCACACCATCGAGGTGGTCGTCGACCGCCTCACGGTGAAGGACACCGCCAAGCGGCGCCTGACCGACTCGGTCGAGACGGCCCTCGGCCTGTCCGGCGGCATGGTCGTGCTCGACTTCGTCGACCTCCCCGAGGACGACCCCGAGCGCGAGCGCATGTACTCCGAGCACCTGTACTGCCCGTACGACGACCTGTCCTTCGAGGAGCTGGAGCCGCGCTCCTTCTCCTTCAACTCGCCCTTCGGCGCCTGCCCCGAGTGCACCGGCATCGGCACGCGCATGGAGGTCGACCCGGAGCTGATCGTCCCCGACGAGGACAAGTCCCTCGACGAGGGCGCCATCCACCCGTGGTCGCACGGCCACACCAAGGACTACTTCGCCCGCCTGATCAACGCCCTCGCGGACGCCCTGGGCTTCCGCACCGACATCCCCTTCGCCGGTCTGCCCCAGCGCGCCAAGAAGGCCCTGCTGCACGGCCACAAGACCCAGATCGAGGTCCGCTACCGCAACCGGTACGGGCGCGAGCGCCTCTACACCACGCCGTTCGAGGGCGCCGTGCCCTTCGTCAAGCGCCGGCACAGCGAGGCCGAGAGCGACGCCAGCCGCGAGCGCTTCGAGGGCTACATGCGCGAGGTGCCCTGTCCCAGCTGTCAGGGCACGCGCCTGAAGCCGATCGTCCTCGCGGTGACGATCATGGGGAAGTCCATCGCCGAGGTCTCCGCCATGTCGATCAGCGACTGCGCGGACTTCCTGGGCGAGCTGAAGCTCAACGCGCGCGACAAGAAGATCGCCGAGCGGGTGCTGAAGGAGGTCAACGAGCGGCTGCGGTTCCTGGTCGACGTCGGCCTGGACTACCTCTCGCTCAACCGCGCGGCCGGCACCCTCTCCGGCGGCGAGGCCCAGCGCATCCGCCTGGCCACCCAGATCGGCTCCGGCCTCGTCGGCGTGCTGTACGTCCTCGACGAGCCGTCCATCGGCCTGCACCAGCGCGACAATCACCGGCTGATCGAGACCCTCGTCCGGCTGCGCGACATGGGCAACACGCTGATCGTCGTCGAGCACGACGAGGACACGATCAAGGTCGCCGACTGGATCGTGGACATCGGCCCCGGCGCCGGTGAGCACGGCGGCAAGGTCGTCCACAGCGGCGCCCTCAAGGAGCTCCTCGCCAACGAGGAGTCGCAGACCGGGCAGTACCTGTCGGGCCGCAAGGCCATCCCGGTGCCCGACCTGCGGCGCCCGCTGGACCCCTCGCGCCGGCTCACGGTGCGCGGCGCCCGCGAGAACAACCTGCGGGACATCGACGTGTCCTTCCCGCTCGGTGTGTTCACCGCGGTCACCGGTGTCTCCGGCTCCGGCAAGTCGACCCTGGTCAACGACATCCTGTACACGCACCTGGCGCGCGAGCTGAACGGCGCCCGCAACGTCCCGGGGCGGCACACGCGCGTGGACGGGGACGACCTCGTCGACAAGGTCGTGCACGTCGACCAGTCGCCCATCGGCCGCACCCCGCGCTCCAACCCGGCGACGTACACGGGTGTCTTCGACCACATCCGCAGGCTGTTCGCCGAGACCACCGAGGCGAAGGTCCGCGGCTACCAGCCCGGGCGCTTCTCCTTCAACGTCAAGGGCGGCCGCTGCGAGAACTGTTCGGGCGACGGCACCATCAAGATCGAGATGAACTTCCTCCCGGACGTCTACGTCCCGTGCGAGGTCTGCCACGGCGCCCGGTACAACCGGGAGACCCTGGAGGTCCACTACAAGGGCAAGTCCATCGCCGAGGTGCTCAACATGCCGATCGAGGAGGCGACCGGGTTCTTCGAGGCGGTCCCCGCGATCGCCCGCCACCTCAACACCCTCAAGGACGTCGGCCTGGGCTACGTGCGGCTGGGCCAGTCCGCGACCACGCTGTCCGGCGGCGAGGCCCAGCGCGTCAAGCTGGCCAGCGAGCTGCAGAAGCGCTCCACCGGCCGCACGGTCTACGTGCTGGACGAGCCGACCACCGGTCTGCACTTCGAGGACATCAGCAAACTGCTGAAGGTCCTGTCCGGCCTGGTCGACAAGGGCAACTCGGTCATCGTCATCGAGCACAACCTCGACGTGATCAAGACCGCCGACTGGGTCATCGACATGGGTCCCGAGGGCGGCGCGGGCGGCGGCGTGGTGGTCGCCGAGGGCACGCCGGAGGAGGTCGCCGGGGTGCCGACCAGCCACACCGGCAAGTTCCTGCGCGAGATCCTCGGCGCCGACCGGATCAGTGACGCCGAGCCGGTCAAGGCCCCGCGCAGGACGGCGGCGAAGAAGACGGTCGCCGCCAAGGCGACGGCCAAGAAGACCGCCACCGCCCGGACCGCCGCCACCGCCGACGGCGCGACGGCCAAGAAGGCGGCCGGCGCCAAGAAGGCGAGCCCGGCGAAGAAGACGACCCGGGCCCGCAAGGCCTGAGGTCCGCAAGTCCTGAGGTCCGCGAGGTCTCAGGCCCGTGCGGCCCGAGGCCCGCAAGGCCGGGCGGCCGACGCGACCAGCGGCACCGCACCCACGACGGCGCCCCGCGGGAACTCCCCGCGGGGCGCCGCCCGTTGTTTCCGGTGCCGCACCCGGCGACCGCACCCGGTCACCGCTCGCCTCAGAAGTCGCCCACCTCCCGGGCGTACGGCGGTTCCGCACCCGCCCGGGAGCAGGTGACCGCCGCCGCTCGTGCCGCGAACCGCAGCAGCCGTTCCCAGCCCGCGGGGTCGAGCGCGGCCGGCGCCCCGGGGGACAGCGCGTCCAGCCGGGCGAGCCCGTGCAGCAGGGCCGCGTTCACCGTGTCGCCCGCGCCGATCGTGTCCACCACGTCCACCCGCTCACCCGGCACCGCGTGGGTCCCGCCGTCCCGGGTGTAGGCGGTCAGACCGTCACCGCCCCGGGTGACCACGACGGCCGACGGCCCCGCCGTCAGCCACTCTGCCGGGGTACCGCCCAGCCACTCGGCGTCCTCCTCGGACAGCTTCAGCAGGCTCACCGAGGGCAGCCAGTTCCTGAACCGCTTCCGGTAGGCGTCCGCGTCCGGGATCAGACCCGGGCGGATGTTCGGATCGAGTGCGGTGAACACCCCCCTCGCGGCCGTGTCGCGCATCAGCTCCTCGTAGGCGCTCGCCCCGGGCTCCAGGACCAGCGAGCAGGTGCCGAAGGAGACCGCGCGCGTCCCCGCGGGCAGCTCGGCCGGGACGGTGAACAGGCGGTCGGCGGTGCCGTCCACGTAGAACGAGTACGAGGCCGAGCCGTGCGCGTCGAGCGTGGCCACCGCGAGCGTGGTCGGCTCGGGGCCGCGCTGCACCGCGGAGACGTCCACGCCCGCGCCCCGCAGCCCGTCGAGCAGGGCCTCACCGAAAGCGTCGTAGGAGGTCCGCGAGCAGAACGCGGTGGGGGAGCCTAGGCGGCCGAGGGCCACGGCCGTGTTGTACGGGCCGCCGCCGAGCGCCGGCCGCAGGGGCGCCAGGGCGCCCTGGCCTTGCGGTACCAGGTCGATCAGGGCCTCACCTGCGACGACGATCACGGGCGGTCTCCTTCCTCGGGCCGCTCCTCGGGGCAGCCGCAGGACGTGCGATGGACGAAGGTGCAGGGCAGCCGGACGGTTCGGGCCGGCCGCCGCGGGGCGGCGAGGCGTTCGAGCAGCACCCGGACGGCCTCGGCGCCCATCTCCCGGCTGGGCTGGGCGATCGCCGTGAGCCGGGGCGAGAACAGGTCGGCCCAGGCGAAGTCGTCGAAACAGCACAGGGCGAGGTCGCCGGGCACCGACAGGCCACGGTCGCGCAGGGCGCGCAGCGCACCGATGGTCATGGCGTTGTTGCCGGTGACCAGGGCCGTCGGCGGGACGGCGAGCGACAGCAGCCCGGCCGTGGCCCGCTCGGCGCCCTCCGCCGCGGAGTCGCCGTGCGCCAGCAGCCGCTCGTCGTACGGCAGTCCGGCCGAGGCGAGGCCGAGCCGGTAGCCGGCGATGCGCTCGGCGGTGGTGCTGAGGCCGGGCAGGCCGGCGACCAGGGCGATCCGGCGGTGCCCGCGCTCCGCGAGGTGGGTGACCAGCCGGGACATCGGCTCCGCGTTCTCGGCGCACACCTGGTCGAAGCGGGGCGCGTCGCCGACCTCCGCCGGGGCTCCTCCCGGCATGTCCACGGTCCGGTCGAGGAGGACGGCCGGGACGCGGTGGCGGGACAGGTAGGCCAGCAGAGCGCCCGGCTCGGCGGACGGGGCGACGATCATGCCGTCCACGCGCCGCTCGTGCAGCAGCTGCACCACGGTGCGTTCGTGCTCCGGGTCGTCGTGCGGGTCGGCGATCAGCAGGCCGTAGCCGTGCTCCAGCGCGCTCGCCTCGACGCCCTGGAGGATCTCCGTGAAGTAGGGGTTGCTGATCGCAGACACCGCGAGGCCGATGGACCGGGTGCGGGCGGTGACCAGGGACCGGGCGAGGGTGTTGGGGGTGTACCCCAGCACCTCGATGGCGTCGAGGACGGCCTGCCGGGTGTGGGGGAGGACCGGGCGGGTGTCGTTGAGCACGTGGGACACCGTGGCCACGGACACCCCGGCGTGCCGGGCGACGTCGGCCATGGTCGGCACGGTGCTCCCTCCCTCTCCGCTCCAGCGCTCCGCTCCGGCTCTCTCCGGTCCCGCCGCGGGACGGTATCGCATCCCGCACGGCACGTAAACGCTTACGCGAGCGTTTACGCCCCCGCGGCCGTCGCCGCTATCGTGCGGGTACCGACCCGCCGCCGGCCCTGATTTCTTCGTGATCCCTGATCCCTGATCCCCCGTGACCCCTGGAGCCCGCATGTCTGCCCGCCCCTCCGCGACCCGCCGGACCGTCCTGCGGGGAGCAGCCGTCGCCCCCGTCGCCGGCCTCGGCGCCGCCGCCTGCTCACCGACCGGCGGGACGGCGGCGCGGGCCACACCGACGGCGCCGGTCGAGCTGGGTGCGGAGAGCGAGGTCGCGAAGGGCGGGGCCCGGCTCTACCGGGACCACGACGTCGTCATCAGCCGGTCGGACGACGGCACGCTGAAGGCGTACAGCTCGATCTGCACGCACGCGGGGTGCGCGATCAACAAGCTGGAGGGGACCACCTTGATCTGCCCCTGCCACGGCAGTGAGTTCGACGCCACGACCGGCGAGGTGCTGCGCGACCCGGCCACCGAGCCCCTGCACGAGCTGCCCGTGAAGGCGGAGCGGGGCAGGATCGTGGCGGGCCCGGGAGCCTGAGACGGCACCGCCGGAGGAGCGTGGGGCCGGCACCGCCGGAGCAGCCAGGGACCGGCTCCGAAGAACACCCGGCGGCCACACCCCCGCAGCACTCGCCCATCACTCCCGCCTCCGAGGCACCCGCCCGTCACTCCCAGTCCCAGGCGATCCCCGGCATCCCCGACCGCACCCGCGGCTCGACCAGGTGGACCGAGAGGTGGCGTCGGCTCAGGGGCAGGTCCTGGCGGCCCCCGCGGGGCGCGGCCGGCGAGTGCTGGACGAAGCGGTGGCAGCGCACCGGCAGGGCGCGCGCGTCGAAGCGGACCTGGAGGGCGTACTGCCCGCCCGCCGGGCCGAAACCGCGCACGTACTCGCGGCAGACGCCCGCCGTGCCGTCCTCGACGGCGTACCGGAAGAGGAACGTGTCACCCGCGCGCAGCCGGGTGTCGAACAGCAGCTCGGCGACGAGGACGCCGGTGGCGGGGTGCAGGCGCACGCGCCCGGTGCGGCAGTTCTCCAGGGCGTGCACGGCCATCCGTTCCGGTGCGCAGCCGGAGTCGCCGTGGTGCACGGCGACGAACCGGTCGACGCCGTCGCGGTGCGCGCGCACGATGTGGTGGGCCTCCCGGCCGAGCAGTTCGCGGCGGGCCCCGATGCGGACCCGTTCGTGGTGGCCGAGGGTGTGCAGGCCGCCGTCGAGCGGGGCACCGAGGTCGCCGAGCAGGCGGTGCAGGACCTCCGACGCCTCCTGGACGGAGCGGTAGGAGCGCGCCGCGGGCCGGCCGGACCCGTTGGCCGGGCCGGTGTCGGCGAGCAGCCGGATCAGTGACTCCTCCGGGAGCTGGAGGATCTCCTCCAGCGCCCGCACCGCGCGCAGCGACTCGGGGCGCTGCGGGCGCCTGGCGCCCTGCTGCCAGTAGCTCAGACTGGTGACGCCGACCCGCACCCCGTGCCGCGACAGGTGGTGCTGGACACGCTGCAGGGGCAGCCCGCGGGCGGCGATGGCGGCGCGCAGCGCGACGTGGAAGGGGCCGCCGCGCAGGGCCGTGTCCAGTTCCGCGGCGGCGGCACCGGCCGGGGCGTCCGCGTGCTGTGTGGCGTGCGGCATGCAGGGGCCTCTTCTCTGTGGAAGCTCGCAACGGCTGGTCAGACCGCTGCGCGTCAGTGCTCGGGACCTCCCCGTGGGCGCCGGGCCTCGTCGTGCTCCCTGCGGCGTCGTGCACGGCCCCGAGTTCCCCCGCATTGAAGCGTGTTGACCAACCCCCGACAACACCCGCGACGGGGGTTCGGGGCGCGGATGGCCGACTCGGGACCCCGGACCGTTGTCCACAGGCCCACCGGAGTGTCACCCCACGCCAGTAGGGTGTGAGACATGGCCGACCCCTCCAGCTACCGCCCCAGGCCGGGTGAGATCCCGGACTCCCCGGGGGTGTACCGGTTCCGCGACGAGCACCGCCGGGTGATCTACGTCGGAAAGGCGAAGAGCCTGCGCCAACGCCTGGCGAACTACTTCCAGGACCTGGCCGGACTGCACCCGCGCACGCGTTCGATGGTGACCACCGCCGCGTCCGTGGAGTGGACGGTGGTGTCCACGGAGGTCGAGGCGCTGCAGCTGGAGTACTCCTGGATCAAGGAGTTCGACCCCCGGTTCAACGTCAAGTACCGCGACGACAAGAGCTACCCCTACCTCGCGGTGACGATGAACGAGCAGTTCCCGCGCGTGCAGGTCATGCGCGGCCACAAGAAGAAGGGCGTGCGCTACTTCGGGCCCTACGCGCACGCGTGGGCGATCCGCGACACCGTCGACCTGCTGCTGCGCGTCTTCCCCGTGCGCACCTGCTCCGCGGGCGTGTTCAAGAACGCCGCCCGCACCGGCCGGCCCTGTCTGCTCGGCTACATCGGCAAGTGCTCCGCGCCCTGCGTCGGGCGCGTGGACGCCGAGGAGCACCGGGAGCTGGCCGAGGAGTTCTGCGACTTCATGGCCGGCCGCACGGGCACCTACCTGCGCCGTCTGGAGAAGCAGATGGCGCAGGCCGCCGAGGACATGGAGTACGAGCGGGCCGCGCGGCTGCGCGACGACATCGGGGCCCTGCGCAAGGCCATGGAGAAGAACGCGGTCGTCCTCGCGGACGCGACCGACGCCGACCTGATCGCGGTCGCCGAGGACGAGCTGGAGGCGGCCGTCCAGATCTTCCACGTGCGCGGCGGACGCGTGCGCGGCCAGCGCGGCTGGGTGACCGACAAGGTCGAGGAGATCACCACCGGCGCCCTCGTCGAGCACGCGCTGCAGCAGCTCTACGGCGAGGAGACCGGCGACGCCGTCCCCAAGGAGGTCCTGGTCCCCGCGCTGCCCGACCCGCTGGAGCCGGTGCAGGAGTGGCTGACCGGCCGCCGGGGCTCGGCGGTGTCCCTGCGCGTGCCGCAGCGCGGCGACAAGCGGGCCCTGATGGAGACCGTCGAGCGCAACGCCCAGCAGTCCCTCGTCCTGCACAAGACCAAGCGCGCCTCCGACCTCACCACGCGCTCGCGCGCGCTGGAGGAGATCGCCGACGCCCTGGAGCTGGACAGCGCCCCGCTGCGCATCGAGTGCTATGACATCTCGCACCTCCAGGGTGACGACGTCGTCGCGTCCATGGTCGTCTTCGAGGACGGCCTGGCCCGCAAGAGCGAGTACCGCCGCTTCCAGATCAAGGGCTTCGAGGGCCAGGACGACGTCCGTTCGATGCACGAGGTGATCACCCGCCGCTTCCGGCGCTACCTGGCCGAGAAGGAGCGCACGGGGGAGTGGTCGGACGACGAGCACACCCTCGCCGACGGCGACGCGCCGACGGGGGCCCTCAAGGACGAGGACGGCCGCCCGCGCAAGTTCGCCTACCCGCCGCAGCTCGTCGTCGTCGACGGCGGGCAGCCGCAGGTCGCGGCGGCCCGGCGGGCCCTGGACGAGCTGGGCATCGACGACATCGCCGTGTGCGGCCTCGCCAAGCGCCTGGAAGAGGTCTGGGTGCCGGGTGACGACGACCCGCTGGTGCTGCCCCGCACCAGCGAGGGCCTGTACCTGCTGCAGCGCGTGCGCGACGAGGCGCACCGCTTCGCGATCACCTACCAGCGCAGCAAGCGCGCCAAGCGGTTCCGGGCCGGCCCGCTGGACGCCGTACCGGGTCTCGGCGAGACCCGGAAGCAGGCGCTGATCAGGCACTTCGGTTCGGTGAAGAAGCTGCGGGCCGCGACGATCGAGCAGATCTGCGAGGTCCGGGGCATAGGCCGCAAGACGGCCGAGACGATCGCCGCGGCCCTCGCCGGGGCGGTCCCGGCCGGCCCCGCCGTGAACACGGCGACCGGAGAGATCATCGAGGACGAGGAACCCGGGACGACGGCGGGTTCCGCAGGGGAGCCGGTGCGCACCGGCGCCCCGGACGAACGACGGGGGCAGGAGCCATGACCGAGCACGAGCAGCAGCCCACAGCACATCGAGATCCCGCACCCGGCGACGCGGGCGGGCACTCCGTCCCGCAGGGCGGGCGTCACGACAACGGAGCACAGGTGAACCAGGACAGCACAGGACCGGGGATCCCCGAAGCGGCCATCCCCGAGCTGGTGATCATCTCCGGCATGTCCGGGGCCGGGCGGTCGACCGCCGCCAAGTGCCTGGAGGACCTCGGCTGGTTCGTCGTCGACAACCTGCCGCCCGCGCTGATCCCCACCATGGTGGAGCTCGGCGCCCGCTCCCAGGGCAACGTGGCCCGGATCGCGGTCGTCGTCGACGTCCGCGGCCGGCGCTTCTTCGACAACCTCCGCGAGTCCCTCGCCGACCTGGAGGCCAAGCAGGTCACCCGGCGGATCGTCTTCCTGGAGTCCTCCGACGAGGCGCTGGTGCGCCGCTTCGAGTCGGTGCGCCGCCCGCACCCCCTGCAGGGCGACGGCCGCATCGTGGACGGCATCGCCGCCGAGCGCGAGCTGCTGCGCGAGCTGCGCGGCGACGCCGACCTGGTGATCGACACCTCCAGCCTCAACGTGCACGAGCTGCGCGCCAAGATGGACGCCCAGTTCGCCGGCGAGGAGGAGCCCGAGCTGCGGGCCACCGTCATGTCGTTCGGCTACAAGTACGGCCTGCCGGTCGACGCCGACCTCGTCGTCGACTGCCGCTTCCTGCCCAACCCGCACTGGGTCCCGGAGCTGCGCCCCTTCACCGGCCTCAACGAGGAGGTCGCGGGCTACGTCTTCAACCAGCCCGGCGCGAAGGAGTTCCTCGACCGGTACGCCGAGCTCCTCCAGCTGATCGCCACGGGCTACCGTCGGGAGGGCAAGCGTTACGTGACCATCGCCGTCGGATGTACGGGCGGCAAACACCGGTCCGTGGCGATGTCGGAGAAGCTCGCCGCGCGCCTCGCGGCCGAGGGCGTGGAGACGGTGGTAGTGCACCGGGACATGGGACGGGAATGACAGGACGTACACCGCGGCTGGGCCGGCTGCGCAGGGCGGTGCCCGAGACACGCGCAGGCCGCCCGGTCGAGGCCCGCGGCGGCAGACCGCGCCGCCGCGGCACACAGCCCAAGGTCGTCGCGCTCGGCGGCGGCATGGGACTGTCCGCCTCGCTCGCCGCGCTGCGCCGGATCACCGGCGACCTCACGGCCGTCGTCACGGTGGCCGACGACGGCGGCTCCAGCGGCCGCCTGCGCGACGAGCTGGGCGTGCTGCCCCCCGGCGACCTGCGCAAGGCGCTGGCCGCGCTGTGCGGCGACGACGACTGGGGCCAGACCTGGGCCCGGGTCATCCAGCACCGCTTCCAGTCGCAGGGCGAGATCAACGGCCACGCGGTGGGCAACCTGCTGATCGTCGCCCTGTGGGAGCAGCTCGGCGACCACGTCCAGGCCCTGGACCTGGTCGGCAAGCTGCTCGGCGCGCAGGGGCGCGTGCTGCCGATGTCCGCCGTGCCGCTGGAGCTGCAGGCCCTGGTCAAGGGCCACGACCCGGCGCGCCCGGAGGACGTCGACACGGTCCGGGGACAGGCCACGGTCGCGCTCACCCCGGGCGAGGTGCAGTCCGTCCACCTGGTGCCGCACGACCCGCCCGCCGTCCCGGAGGCCGTGGCCGCGGTCCTGGACGCCGACTGGGTGGTTCTCGGACCGGGTTCCTGGTTCTCCTCCGTCATGCCGCACCTGCTGGTGCCGCAACTGCTGGACGCCCTGATGGAGACCAAGGCGCGCCGGGTGCTCGTGCTGAACCTCGCACCACAGCCGGGAGAAACCGAAGGGTTCTCCCCGCAGCGTCATTTGGAGGTTTTGGGGCGACACGCCCCTAAACTCGCCCTGGACGTGGTGCTGGCCGACGAGGCCGCCGTGCCCGACCGCGACTCCCTGGCCGACGCCGCCCAACGGTTCGGAGCCGCGATCGAGCTGGCGCCGGTGGCCCGGCCCGACGGGACTCCGCGGCATGATCCGGAGCTGTTGGCCGCCGCGTACGACCGTATTTTTCGGATGCATGGAAGGATCGGCCCATGGCGATGACGGCAGCGGTGAAGGACGAGATCTCCCGGCTCCCCGTCACCCGGACCTGCTGCAGGAAGGCGGAGGTCTCCGCCATTCTGCGGTTCGCCGGCGGCCTCCACCTGGTGAGCGGCCGCATCGTGATCGAGGCGGAGCTGGACACGGCGATGGCGGCCCGCCGCCTCAAGCGGGACATCCTGGAGATCTTCGGGCACAGCTCGGAACTGATCGTGATGGCCGCCGGCGGGCTGCGGCGCGGTTCGCGCTACGTCGTGCGCGTGGTCGCCGGCGGCGACCAGCTCGCACGCCAGACCGGTCTGGTGGACGGCCGGGGGCGCCCGATCCGGGGCCTGCCCCCGCAGGTGGTCTCGGGGGCCACCTGCGACGCGGAGGCCGCCTGGCGCGGTGCCTTCCTGGCGCACGGCTCGCTGACCGAGCCGGGCCGCTCCTCGTCCCTGGAGGTGACCTGCCCCGGCCCCGAGGCCGCGCTCGCCCTGGTCGGCGCCGCCCGCCGGCTGTCGATCGCCGCCAAGGCCCGTGAGGTGCGCGGGGTGGACCGGGTCGTGGTCCGCGACGGCGACGCCATCGGCGCCCTGCTGACCCGGCTCGGCGCCCACGAGTCGGTGCTGGCCTGGGAGGAGCGCCGGATGCGCCGCGAGGTGCGCGCCACGGCCAACCGCCTCGCCAACTTCGACGACGCCAACCTGCGCCGCTCCGCGCGGGCCGCCGTCGCCGCGGGCGCCCGGGTCCAGCGCGCCTTGGAGATCCTCGGCGACGAGGTGCCCGAGCACCTCGCGGCCGCGGGCCGGCTGCGCATGGACCACAAGCAGGCCTCGCTGGAGGAGCTGGGCGCGCTCGCCGACCCGCCGCTCACCAAGGACGCGGTGGCCGGCCGGATCCGCCGGCTGCTGGCGATGGCCGACAAGCGCGCGGCCGACCTCGGCATCCCGGGCACGGAGGCCAACATCAGCGAGGAACTCGCCGGCGACCTCGTCGGCTGACGCCCGCTCAGCGAAAGGGCCGGTCAGGACACGGACCGGCCCGACGCGGCGTCAGACGCCGGTGCTCGTGGCCCGATCGGGCGGGAGCACCGGCGTTTTGTCGTTCTTGAGGCACCCTTGACTCGATCATGCGCTGTCATGAGCCTGGCATGTGTTCGCTGCTGCGGCGGACCCACACAAGGGGGGTTCATGAGACACAGAGCGAGATCGATCCTCGCTGTCGGCGCGCTCCTGATCGGCGGAGCGAGCATCGCACCCATCGCCCAGGCCCAGAACGGCGGTCCGGCGCGGACCGCCGACGACGACGAGGTCAAGGTCTACCGCGCCGAGGTCACCAAGCAGCAGGTGCCCCTCCTCCTGGCCGCCGGCCAGGACGGCCACGAGCTCGGCGAGAGCGTGCCCGCGAAGGGCACCGCCGCCGTCGAGATCTACCTCACCGGCGAGCAGGCGAAGAAGCTCCGCAAACAGGGCGTCGACCTCGCCGAGCACACCCTCACCGCCAAGGCCGAGCAGCGCGTCGAGGCCGCCGCCGACGGCGTGTTCCGGCCGTACAGCGGGAGCGGCGGGCTGAAGGAGGAGATCCTCCGCACCGCCCGGCAGAACCCCGGCCTGACCAAAGTCGTCTCCATCGGCAGGACGCTGAAGGGCCAGGACATCCTGGCGCTCAAGGTCACCAAGGGCGCCAGGAAGTCGAAGGACGGCGCCAAGCCGTCCGTGCTCTACGTGTCCAACCAGCACGCGCGCGAGTGGATCACGCCGGAGATGACCCGTCGGCTGATGCACTACTACCTGGACGGCTACCGGACCGACAAGCGGATCGCACGACTCGTCGACTCCACCGAACTGTGGTTCGTGCTCTCGGCCAACCCCGACGGCTACGACTACACCTTCCAGGACCCGGCGAACCGCCTGTGGCGCAAGAACCTCCGGGACGTCAACGGCGACGGCGTGATCTCCACCGGCGACGGCGTCGACCTCAACCGCAACTTCCCCTACAAGTGGGGCTACGACGACGAGGGCTCGTCGCCCAACCCCACCAGCCAGACCTACCGCGGCGCCGCCCCGGGCTCCGAGCCGGAGACGCGGGCGCTGGACGCGTTCGAGAAGCGCGTCGGCTTCCGGTACGGCATCAACTACCACTCCGCCGCCGAACTCCTCCTCTACGGCGTCGGCTGGCAGGTCGCCACCGACACCCCGGACGACGTCCTCTACAAGGCGCTCGCGGGCACCCCGGACCACTCCGCGATCCCCGGGTACCACCCGCAGGTCTCCTCGGAGCTGTACACGACCAACGGCGAGGCGGACGGCCACGCGGCCAACGTCAACGGCATGGCGATGTTCACCCCCGAGATGTCCACCTGCCAGACCGCGTCCGCGCTCGACCCGAACGACCAGTGGAACGCGGCCGACTGCCAGTCGGTGTTCAACTTCCCGGACGACGAGAAGCTGATCCAGCAGGAGTTCGCCAAGAACGTCCCGTTCGCGCTGTCGGTCGCCGAGACCGCCGCCCACCCCGACACGCCGGCGTCGTCGCTCGGCCTGACCGCGGCCGACTTCACCCCGGCCCCGTTCACCACGTCGTACGCGCGCGGCGCCGACCAGGAGGTCTCCGTCGTCGTCCGCAAGGCCGTGCGGAACAAGGAACTGGTGTACCGCGTCAACGGCGGCCGCACCCACACCGCGCCCCTGCGGGCCTGGCGGGGCGGCGAGACCTACGGCGGCGACGACAACCTCTACTTCGACGAGTACCGGGCCAAGGTGCGCGGCGCCGACCCGGGCGACACCGTGGAGGTCTGGTTCACCGGCCGCAGCCGGGGCGGCAAGAAGGCCGCCAGCACGCACTTCACCTACACCGTGGCCGTACGGCCCCGCGCCGACGTCCTGGTCGTAGCCGAAGAGGGCGCCGCCGCCACCCAGACCCAGGTCTACGTCGACGCGCTGCGGGCGAACGGGCGCCGGGCGGCCGTCTGGGACGTCGCCACCCAGGGCGTGCCCGACGCGCTCGGCGTGCTGAAGCACTTCGGGACCGTCGTCCACTACACGGGCGCCAAGGTGCCCGGCAACCCGACCCAGCTCGAACTGCGCGCCTACCTCAATGAGGGCGGCAAGCTGATCGAGGCGGGCGAACAGGCCGGCGGCAACGTCGACCTCGGCGACGGCACCCCGTCCAACGACTTCAGCCAGTACTACCTCGGCGCGTACTCCCGTACGTCCACGCCCGGGGCCACCGGCTTCACCGGCTCCGGCAGGCTCGCGGGCGCCGGCGGACCCCTCGGCGACGCGCCGGGCAACCCGCTGGACCGGGCCGGCACCTACGGCGTCACCTCGGACGAACTGCCCGTCTCGTCCTATCCGCAGTTCGCCAGCGCCGGCGCCGGGCAGTTCGCCGGCACCGTCAACCCCTACGGGCCGTACGCGGGGTCGGGCATGGCGGCCGCCGTGCACACCGACGACGCCTACAAGCGCCTCATCCGCACCGTCGACCTCACCGGTGTCCCCGCGGCCCAGCGGCCCACCCTGCGCACCCGGCTGCTGTGGGACACCGAACCGGGCTACGACAACGCCATCGTCGAGGTCCACACCGTGGGCGCCGGCGACTGGACCACGCTCCCGGAGGCCGGCGGCGCGACCGGCACGGCCGTACCGGCGGAGTGCGGGGGCGGGTTCTACGTGGGGGAGCACCCCTGGCTGACCCACTACCTCACCCTGACCGGCAACGACTGCACCGCGACCGGCACGACCGGCACCTGGAACGCCCTCACCGGCGCCTCCAGCGGCTGGCAGCAGGTGAACTTCGACCTGAGCGCCTACGCCGGCAAGCAGATCGAGGTGTCGATCAGCTACGTCACCGACCCCGGCAGCGGCGGCCACGGCGTCCTCGTGGACGACGCCTCGCTCGTCGTCGGCGGCACCGCGACCGAGACGGAGGGCTTCGAGACCTCCCTGGGCGCCTGGCGCGCCGCCGGACCGCCCCCGGGCAGCCCGGCCGTGCTGAAGGACTGGACCCGCACCGGGGCCCTGTTCCAGACGTACGGCGCGGTCACCACCGACGACACCGTGCTGCTGGGCTTCGGCCTGGAGCACGTGCGGGCGGCGGCCGACCGGACCGCGCTGCTCAAGCGAGCACTGGGCGCGCTCGGACGATGACGAGAGGTGTCGGAGTGAGCCGAACGGATACCCGCAAAAGGAGTGAATGACCCCGTCGGCGTGGGCGGTCCGTACCCTACTTGCGGGTACGGACCGTCCTGCCGTGTATGGGGCAGCTCGATGTCACCCCGGGGGCCCCGGAGAGGTAGGGTCGGGGGTGGTCGGGGACATCCCAAACAGAGCTCGCCGGCACCGCATGGCCGGCGTACCAACGAGGAGATCGGTTCGTGACGATCCGCGTAGGCATCAACGGCTTCGGCCGCATCGGGCGCAACTACTTCCGCGCACTGCTGGAGCAGGGAGCGGACATCGAGGTCGTGGCCGTCAACGACTTGGGTGACACCGCGACCACCGCTCACCTGCTGAAGTACGACACGATCCTGGGCCGCCTGAAGCAGGAGGTCTCCCACACCGCCGACACGATCACCGTCGACGGCCACACCATCAAGGTGCTCTCGGAGCGCAACCCGGCCGACATCCCCTGGGGCGAGCTGGGCGTCGACATCGTCATCGAGTCGACCGGCATCTTCACCAAGAGGGACGACGCCGCGAAGCACATCGCCGGCGGCGCCAAGAAGGTCCTCATCTCGGCCCCGGCCAAGGACGAGGACATCACCATCGTGATGGGCGTCAACCAGGACAAGTACGACGCGGCCAACCACCACGTCATCTCCAACGCCTCCTGCACCACCAACTGTGTGGCGCCGATGGCGAAGGTCCTCGACGAGAACTTCGGCATCGTCAAGGGTCTGATGACCACGGTGCACGCGTACACGAACGACCAGCGCATCCTGGACTTCCCGCACAAGGACCTGCGCCGCGCCCGTGCCGCCGCCGAGAACATCATCCCGACCACCACCGGTGCCGCCAAGGCCACCGCGCTGGTCCTGCCGCAGCTCAAGGGCAAGCTGGACGGCATCGCCATGCGCGTCCCGGTCCCGACCGGCTCGGCCACCGACCTCGTCGTGGAGCTGTCCCGCGAGGTCACCAAGGACGAGGTCAACGCCGCATTCAAGAAGGCCTCCGAGGGCGAGCTGCAGGGCTACCTGACCTACACCGAGGACGAGATCGTCTCCTCGGACATCGTCAGCGACCCGTCGTCCTGCACCTTCGACTCCTCCCTGACCATGGTCCAGGAGGGCACGACGGTGAAGATCCTCGGCTGGTACGACAACGAGTGGGGCTACTCCAACCGCCTCGTCGACCTCACGGTCTTCGTCGGCAACCAGCTCTGATCGCCGCACCAGGCACCTCGATGTGACAGCAGGGCTCGGGCAGCGCACCGCCGCGCCGCCCGGGCCCTGCCGCACGTACGGATCAGCTCTCCTACCATCAGGGGCATCACGAGCCCTTCAGGAGTCCCCTCAATGAAGACGATCGACGAACTTCTCGCCGAAGGCGTCAGCGGCAAGCGGGTCTTCGTCCGCGCCGACCTGAACGTGCCGCTGGACGGCGGCACCATCACCGACGACGGCCGCATCCGCGCCGTGCTGCCCACCGTCAAGGCCCTCGCCGACGCGGGCGCCAAGGTGGTCGTCGCCTCGCACCTCGGCCGCCCCAAGGGTGCCCCGGACCCCGCCTTCTCCCTCGCGCCGGCCGCCTCCCGCCTCGGCGAACTCCTCGGCGGCCCGGTGGCGTTCGCGGCCGACACGGTCGGTGATTCCGCCAAGGCCACCGTCGCCGACCTCGCCGACGGCCAGGTCGCCGTCCTGGAGAACCTCCGCTTCAACGCGGGCGAGACCAGCAAGGACGACGCCGAGCGCGGCGCCTTCGCCGACGAACTCGCCTCGCTCGCCGACGTCTACGTCGGCGACGGCTTCGGCGCCGTGCACCGCAAGCACGCCTCCGTCTACGACCTCCCGGCCCGCCTGCCGCACTACGCCGGCTACCTCATCGCCACCGAGGTCGGCGTGCTGAAGAAGCTCACCGAGGACGTCCAGCGGCCCTACGTCGTCGCCCTCGGCGGCGCCAAGGTCTCCGACAAGCTCGCCGTGATCGACCAGCTCCTCGGCAAGGCCGACCGCCTCCTCATCGGCGGCGGCATGGCCTACACCTTCCTCAAGGCCAAGGGGTACGAGGTCGGCATCTCCCTCCTGCAGGAGGACCAGGTCCCGGCCGTCAAGGAGTACATCGAGCGCGCCGAGAAGAGCGGCGTCGAGCTGGTCCTCCCCGTCGACGTGCTGGTCTCCACCGAGTTCCCGGACCTGAAGGCCAAGGCCGCGACGCACCCCACGACGGTCGCCGCGGACGCCATCCCGGCCGACCAGGAGGGCCTGGACATCGGCCCGCAGACCCGCACCCTGTACGCCTCGAAGCTCGCCGACGCCGCCACCGTCTTCTGGAACGGCCCCATGGGCGTCTTCGAGCACCCCGACTACGCCGAGGGCACCCGGGCCGTCGCCCAGGCCCTCGTCGACTCCAAGGGCTTCTCCGTGGTCGGCGGCGGCGACTCCGCCGCGGCCGTGCGGACCCTGGGCTTCGACGAGAACGCCTTCGGCCACATCTCGACCGGTGGCGGCGCCTCCCTCGAATACCTCGAGGGCAAGACGCTCCCCGGCCTCGCCGCACTGGAGGACTGACCCCGCATGACCACTCGCACGCCGCTGATGGCGGGCAACTGGAAGATGAACCTCAACCACCTCGAGGCCATCGCCCACGTCCAGAAGCTCGCCTTCGCCCTCGCGGACAAGGACTACGAGGCCGTCGAGGTCGCCGTCCTGCCGCCCTTCACCGACCTGCGCTCCGTGCAGACCCTGGTCGACGGCGACAAGCTGAAGATCAAGTACGGCGCCCAGGACATCTCGGCGCACGACGGGGGCGCCTACACCGGCGAGATCTCCGGCCCGATGCTGGCGAAGCTGAAGTGCACCTACGTCGCCGTCGGCCACTCCGAGCGCCGCCAGTACCACGCCGAGACCGACGAGGTCGTCAACGCCAAGGTCAAGGCCGCCTACAAGCACGGCATCACCCCGATCCTGTGCGTCGGCGAGGAGCTGGAGGTCCGCGAGGCGGGCAACCACGTCACCCACACCCTCGCCCAGGTCGAGGGCGGCCTGAAGGACGTCCCGGCCGAGCAGGCCGAGAGCATCGTGATCGCCTACGAGCCGGTGTGGGCCATCGGCACCGGCAAGGTCTGCGGTGCCGAGGACGCGCAGGAGGTCTGCGCCGCCATCCGCGGCAAGCTCGCCGAGCTGTACTCCCAGGAGCTGGCCGACACGGTCCGCATCCAGTACGGCGGCTCCGTGAAGTCGGGCAACGTCGCCGAGATCATGGCGCAGGCCGACATCGACGGTGCCCTGGTCGGCGGCGCCTCGCTGGACGCCGACGAGTTCGTCAAGATCGTGCGTTTCCGCGATCAGTGAGACGAGCTGTGAGTAGGCGGTGACGACGTTTCGTCGTACCCTTGCGGGGCGTGGTGGGCAGCCACCGCGCCCCGTCGTCCATCCGAATCCGAGGAAGTTGGTCCAGCCGTGGTTTTGGGGTTCTCGATCGCCCTGATCGTCTTCAGCCTGCTGCTGATGCTGCTGGTGCTGATGCACAAGGGGAAGGGCGGCGGCCTGTCCGACATGTTCGGCGGTGGCATGGCGTCCTCCGTCGGCGGCTCCTCGGTCGCCGAGCGCAACCTCGACCGGATCACCGTGGTGATCGGTCTGCTCTGGTTCGCGTGCATCGTGGTCCTCGGCCTGCTGATGAAGAGCAACAGCTAGACCGACGCACGGCACGCCCCCGCGGCACGCTCATTCCGCACGTAACGCCCCATGTTCGGTACGCGCCCCCCGGCGCGGCCTATCATGGGGCGTGCGTCTGTGCGGGTTCGGTAACTCCGCACACTGGACGCGCGTTGGGCCTTACGTAGACTGAGGCGCTCGCAGCGGAGCGAAACGCCGACTCGCTTCGCGGCACCATCACGCAGGGAGTTACGACCGTGGCAAGTGGCAACGCGATCCGAGGAAGCCGGGTCGGGGCGGGGCCGATGGGCGAGGCCGAGCGGGGCGAGTCCGCGCCGCGCCTGCGCGTCTCCTTCTGGTGCTCCAACGGGCATGAGACGCAGCCGAGCTTCGCCAGCGACGCGCAGGTCCCCGACACCTGGGACTGCCCCCGCTGCGGCTTCCCGGCCGGACAGGACCGGGACAACCCGCCGGCCCCCCCGCGCACCGAGCCCTACAAGACGCACCTCGCGTACGTCCGGGAGCGGCGCAGCGACGCGGACGGCGAGGCCATCCTCGCCGAGGCGCTCGCCAAGTTGCGGGGCGAGATCTAGTACTTCACGACCGGCCAGACGCCCCCGAGGGTGCCTGGCCGGAGTGCTTGCCGGGCCGATCGGTCCGGAGTGCCTTCTTCGTGGCACCGTCCTGGCGCTGATCAACTAGGTTGGATCCGCTGGGACAGGCACGGAAGAAGGCTGAAGTCGCACATGAACGCAGACGGTCGTACCAGGCTGAACCGGACGCCCGAGTGGAACGCCCTCGCCGGGCACCGCGAGGACGTCGGCGAGGTGCAGTTGCGTGAGCTGTTCGCCGCCGACCCCGCCCGCGGCGCCGGGTACACGCTGCAGGTCGGGGACCTGCACATCGACTACTCCAAGCACCTCGTCACCGACGAGACGCTCCGGCTGCTGCGCGAACTGGCCGCGGCCCGGGACGTGTTCGGACTCCGCGACGCGATGTTCCGCGGCGAGAAGATCAACATCACCGAGGGCCGGGCGGTGCTGCACACCGCGCTGCGGGCCCCGGCGGGTGCGGTGGTGGAGGTGGACGGCGAGAACGTCGTCCCGGCGGTGCACGCGGTGCTGGACCGGATGGCCGACTTCGCCGAGCGGGTGCGGTCCGGGGAGTGGACCGGGCACACCGGCCGGCGGATCAGGAACGTCGTCAACATCGGCATCGGCGGCTCGGACCTGGGCCCGGCGATGGCGTACGAGGTGCTGCGCCCGTACACGGACCGGGAGTTGACGGTCCGGTTCGTCTCCAACGTCGACGGCGCCGACCTGCACGAGGCGACCCGCGACCTGGACCCGGCGGAGACGCTGTTCATCGTCGCGTCCAAGACATTCACCACCATCGAGACGATCACCAACGCAACGTCGGCGCGCACCTGGCTGCTGGACGGCCTCGGTGATGGGGGTACCTCCCGTTCGAGCGAAGCCGAGAGTGGGGGAGAGAAGGCGGTCGCGAAGCACT
>NZ_SZPR01000110.1 GCF_005280195.1 Streptomyces galbus
CTGAAGGCCCTGTGGTGGATCGCGATCTTCGTGCTGGTCGTGTGGCTGCTCGGCTTCGTCGTCCGTTCCGCGGACGGTGCGGGCCGCAGGGGCCGTTGGTACCGCTGGTAGAAGCGCGCCACGCGTGCGTGTCGAGGGGGCCCGGCCGGGCAACGGCCGGGCCCCCTCGGCGTTCCACGGTCCGTCGGCCCGGCGACCGGCG
>NZ_SZPR01000111.1 GCF_005280195.1 Streptomyces galbus
TCGACGAGTTCAGCGAACTGCTCACCGCCAAGCCGGACTTCATCGAGACGTTCGTGCAGATCGGCCGGATCGGCCGCTCGCTCGGCGTGCACCTGCTGCTCGCCTCGCAGCGGCTGGAGGAGGGCCGGCTGCGCGGCCTGGAGACCCACCTGTCGTACCGGATCGGGCTGCGCACCTTCTCGGCGGCGGAGTCGCGCGCGGCGCTCGGCGTCCCCGACGCCTAC
>NZ_SZPR01000012.1:0-272797 GCF_005280195.1 Streptomyces galbus
AGTGCTTCGCGACCGCCTTCTCGTCGCCACCGAGGCCGTCCAGCAGCCAGGTGCGCGCCGACGTGGCGTTGGTGATCGTCTCGATGGTGGTGAACGTCTTGGACGCGACGATGAACAGCGTCTCCGCCGGGTCCAGGTCGCGGGTCGCCTCGTGCAGGTCGGCGCCGTCGACGTTGGAGACGAACCGGACGGTCAACTCCCGGTCCGTGTAGGGGCGCAGCACCTCGTACGCCATCGCCGGGCCCAGGTCCGAGCCGCCGATGCCGATGTTGACGACGTTCCTGATCCGCCGGCCGGTGTGCCCGGTCCACTCCCCGGACCGCACCCGCTCGGCGAAGTCGGCCATCCGGTCCAGCACCGCGTGCACCGCCGGGACGACGTTCTCGCCGTCCACCTCCACCACCGCACCCGCCGGGGCCCGCAGCGCGGTGTGCAGCACCGCCCGGCCCTCGGTGATGTTGATCTTCTCACCGCGGAACATCGCGTCCCGCAACCCGAACACGTCGGTGGCAGTGGCCAGTTCCTGCAGCAACGACAGCGTCTCGTCGGTGATCAGGTGCTTGGAGTAGTCGATGCGCAGGTCACCGACGCGCACCACGTAGCGCTCCGCGCGGCCGGGGTCCGCCGCGAACAGCTCGCGCAGGTGCGCCTGCCAGTGGGCGCGGTGGTCCTCCAGGGCGGCCCACTCGGGCCGGCGCGTGAGCAACGGGGTCTCAGACATGGGCGGGGGTCTCCTCGTGGGCCTCGCCGCGCAGGGCGACGGCGTACATCTCGTCGGCGTCGAGGCGGCGCAGCTCCTCGGCGATGAGTTCGGAGGTGGAGCGCACCTTCAGTGCGAGGGTGCGCGAGGGCTGGCCCGGCAGGGACAGCGTGGCCAGCGGGCCTTCCGGCCGGTCGATCACCACCTCGCCGTCGGCCGTGCCCAGCCGTACGGCGGTGACGACCGGACCCTCGGAGACCACCCGGTCCACCGGGACCCGCAGCCGCGCCTCCAGCCAGCGGGCCAGCAGCTCGGCGGCCGGGTTCTCGGCCTCGGCCTCCACCGCGGCGGAGACGACCGGCACCCGCGCCTGGTCGAGGGCCGCGGCCAGCATCGAGCGCCACGGCGTGAGCCGCGTCCAGGCGAGGTCGGTGTCGCCGGGGGCGTAGGAGCGCGCCCGGTCCTCCAGGGTCCGCAGCGGGTTCTCCACCGCGTACAGGTCGGTGATCCTGCGCTGCGCCAGGGCGCCCAGCGGGTCCTTGGAGGGCACCTCGGGCGCGTCCACCGGCCACCACACGACGACCGGGGCGTCCGGCAGCAGCAGCGGCAGCACCACCGAGTCGGCGTGGTCGGACACCTCGCCGTAGGTGCGCAGCACCACCGTCTCGCCGGTGCCGGCCTCCGAGCCCACCCGGACCTCGGCGTCCAGCCGCGACCGGGTGCGCTCCCGGGAGGTGCGGGCGTGCCGCTTGATGACGACCAGGGTGCGCGAGGGGTGCTCGTGCGAGGCCTCCTCGGCCGCCTTGAGGGCGTCGTAGGCGTTCTCCTCGTCCGTGACGATGACCATCGTCAGGACCATGCCCACGGCCGGGGTGCCGATGGCGCGGCGGCCCTGCACCAACGCCTTGTTGATCTTGCTTGCCGTGGTGTCGGTCAGGTCGATCTTCATGGCCTGCGCCAGCTCCGTCCGTCTCGTGCGAGCATCTCGTCCGCTTCCTCGGGTCCCCAGCTCCCCGACGCGTACTGGGCCGGCCTGCCGTGCGTGGCCCAGTACTCCTCGATCGGGTCGAGGATCTTCCAGGACTCTTCCACTTCCTGGTGGCGCGGGAACAGGTTGGCGTCGCCGAGCAGCACGTCCAGGATGAGGCGCTCATACGCCTCGGGACTGGACTCGGTGAACGACTCGCCGTACGCGAAGTCCATCGTCACGTCCCGGATCTCCATGGACGTGCCGGGCACCTTCGAGCCGAAGCGGACCGTGATGCCCTCGTCGGGCTGGACCCGGATGACGATGGCGTTGGAGCCCAGCTCCTCGGTGGCCGTCGAGTCGAACGGCGAGTGCGGGGCGCGCTGGAAGACCACCGCGATCTCCGTGACCCGCCGCCCCAGGCGCTTGCCGGTGCGCAGGTAGAACGGGACGCCCGCCCAGCGGCGGTTGTCCACGTTCAGCCGCACGGCGGCGTAGGTGTCGGTGGTGGAGGCCGGGTCGATGCCCTCCTCCTCCAGGTAGCCGGGCACCTGCGCGCCGCCCTGCCAGCCGGCCGCGTACTGGCCGCGCACGGTGTGCGCGCCCAGGTCCTCGGGCAGCTTGACCGCCTTGAGCACCTTCAGCTTCTCGGTGAGCAGGGAGGACGCGTCGAACGACGCCGGCTCCTCCATCGCGGTGAGCGCCATGAGCTGCAGCAGGTGGTTCTGGATGACGTCCCGGGCCGAGCCGATGCCGTCGTAGTAGCCCGCCCGGCCGCCGATGCCGATGTCCTCGGCCATGGTGATCTGGATGTGGTCGACGTACGACCGGTTCCAGATCGGCTCGAACATCTGGTTGGCGAAGCGCAGCGCCAGGATGTTCTGGACGGTCTCCTTGCCCAGGTAGTGGTCGATGCGGAACACCTGGTCGGGCTCGAACACGTCGTGCACGATGGCGTTGAGCTGCTGGGCGCTGGCCAGGTCGTGGCCGAACGGCTTCTCGATGACCGCGCGCCGCCAGGAGCCCTCCGGTGCCTTCGCCAGGCCGTGCTTCTTGAGCTGCTCGACGACCTTGGGGAAGAACTTCGGCGGCACCGAGAGGTAGAAGGCGAAGTTGCCGCCGGTGCCGCGCGAGGAGTCCAGCTCCTCGACGGCGTCGCGGAGCTGCTTGAAGGCGGTGTCGTCGTCGAAGTCGCCGGGGATGAACCGCATGCCCTCGGCGAGCTGCTGCCAGACCTCCTCACGGAACTCCGTGCGCGCGTGCTCGCGCACCGCGTCGTGCACGACCTGCGCGAAGTCCTGGTCCGCCCAGTCGCGGCGGGCGAAGCCGACCAGCGAGAAGCCCGGCGGCAGCAGACCCCGGTTGGCCAGGTCGTACACGGCCGGCATCAGCTTCTTGCGGGACAGGTCACCCGTGACCCCGAAGATCACGAGCCCCGACGGGCCGGCGATCCTCGGCAGCCGCCGGTCGCGCGCGTCCCGGAGCGGGTTGGTCCACACGGGGGTGGTCATTCCGCGTCAACTCCCTTGCTGTCGAGCGACTTCGTGACCGCGTCCAGCAGGTCCTGCCAGGCCGCCTCGAACTTGGCGACGCCCTCGTCCTCCAGCCGCCGCACCACCTCGTCGTAGGAGATGCCGAGGCGCTCGACGGCCGCGAGGTCGGCGCGGGCCTGCGCGTAGCCGCCGGTGACGGTGTCACCGCTGATGACACCGTGGTCGGCGACCGCCTTCAGGGTGGCCTCCGGCATCGTGTTGACGGTGCCGGGCGCGACCAGCTCGTCCACGTACAGGGTGTCCTTGTAGGCGGGGTCCTTCACCCCGGTGGACGCCCACAGCGGACGCTGCTTGGTGGCCTTCGCCCCGGCGAGCGCCAGCCAGCGCCGGCCGGAGAACACCTCCTCGTACGCCGCGTAGGCCAGGCGGGCGTTCGCCAGGGCCGCGCGGCCCCTGAGCGCCAGGGCCTCCTCACTGCCGAGGACGGTGAGCCGCTTGTCGATCTCGCTGTCCACGCGGGAGACGAAGAACGAGGCCACCGAGTGGATCGCGGACAGGTCCAGGCCCCGGGCGGCGGCCTTCTCCAGACCGGCCAGGTAGGCGTCCATGACCTCGCCGTAGCGCTCCAGCGAGAAGATCAGCGTCACGTTCACGCTGATGCCGAGGCCGATGACCTCGGTGATCGCCGGCAGGCCCGCCTTCGTCGCGGGGATCTTCACCATCACGTTGGGGCGGTCGACCAGCCAGGCGAGCTGCTTGGCCTCGGCGACCGTGGCCCGGGTGTCGTGGGCCAGACGCGGGTCGACCTCGATGGAGACCCGGCCGTCGCGGCCGGCGGTCGCGTCGTACACCGGGCGCAGCACGTCGGCGGCGGCCCGCACGTCGGCGGTCGTCATCATGCGGACGGCCTCGTCGACGGTCACCCGGCGCGCCGCCAGGTCGGCGAGCTGCTCCTCGTAGCCCTCACCCGAGCCGATGGCCGCCTGGAAGATCGACGGGTTGGTGGTGACGCCGACGACGTTCCCGGTGCGGACGAGCTCGGCGAGGTTGCCGCTCTCGATGCGCCGGCGCGACAGGTCGTCGAGCCAGATCGACACCCCCTCGGCGGAGAGCCGCTCGAGGGGCCCCGCGGTCGGCGCGGTGGATTCGGTCACTGTGATCATCTTCTTTCGGCGGTCGGATCAACCGCGGGTGGCGGCCAGGGATTCCCGGGCCGCGGCGGCGACGTTCTCAGGGGTGAAGCCGTACTCGGCGAACAGGGTCTTGGCGTCGGCGGAGGCGCCGAAGTGCTCCAGCGACACGATGCGGCCCGCGTCGCCGACGTAGCGGTACCAGGTCAGGCCGATCCCGGCCTCGACCGCGACGCGCGCCCGGACGGCGGGCGGCAGGACGCTCTCGCGGTAGGCGCGCGGCTGCTCCTCGAACCACTCCACCGACGGCATCGAGACCACGCGCGTGCCGGTCCCCTCGGCCTCCAGCAGCTCGCGGGCGGCGACCGCGAGCTGCACCTCGGAACCGGTGGCGACGATGATCACCTCCGGGGTCTCGGTGGACGACTCGCGCAGCACGTAGCCGCCCTTGGCCGCGTCCGGGTTCGGCGCGTACGTCGGCACGCCCTGGCGGGTCAGCGCCAGCCCGTGCGGGGCCGGGTGCGTGGCGTGCCTCTTCAGGATCTCGGCCCAGGCGGCCGCGGTCTCGTTGGCGTCCGCCGGGCGGACGACGTTCAGGCCCGGGATGGCCCGCAGCGCGGCCAGGTGCTCGACCGGCTGGTGGGTCGGGCCGTCCTCGCCGAGGCCGATGGAGTCGTGCGTCCACACGTACGTCACCGGCAGCTGCATCAGCGCCGACATGCGCACCGCGTTGCGCATGTAGTCGGAGAACGTCAGGAAGGTCCCGCCGTAGATCCGGGTGTTGCCGTGCAGGGCGACGCCGTTCATCTCCGCGGCCATGGAGAACTCGCGGATGCCGAAGTGGACCGTACGGCCGTACGGGCTCGCCTCGGGCAGCGGGTTGCCGTCCGGCAGGAAGGAGCTGGACTTGTCGATGGTGGTGTTGTTCGAGCCCGCCAGGTCGGCGGAGCCGCCCCACAGCTCGGGCAGCACCGGGCCGAGTGCCTGCAGGACCTTGCCGGAGGCGGCCCGGGTGGCGACGGACCCGCCCTCCTCGAAGACCGGCAGGGACTCCTCCCAGCCCTCGGGGAGCTGGCCGGCCACGACCCGGTCGAAGAGCCGCGCGCGCTCCGGCTCGGCCTCGCGCCACCCGGCGAGCTGCTTGTCCCAGGCGGCGTGCGCCTCGGCGCCCCGGTCCAGGGCCCCGCGGGTGTGGGCGAGCACCTCGTCGGCGACCTCGAAGGACTGCTCCGGGTCGAAGCCGAGGACGCGCTTGGTGGCGGCGACCTCGTCCGCGCCGAGCGCGGAGCCGTGGGCGGCCTCGGTGTTCTGCGCGTTCGGTGCGGGCCAGGCGATGATCGTGCGCATCGCGATGATGGACGGCCGGCCGGTCTCCGCACGGGCCGCGGTGAGGGCCGCGTACAGGGCGTGCACGTCGATGTCGCCGTTCTCGGCGGGCTCGATGCGCTGGGTGTGCCAGCCGTACGCCTCGTACCGCTTGAGGACGTCCTCGGAGAAGGCGGTGGCGGTGTCGCCCTCGATGGAGATGTGGTTGTCGTCGTACAGGAAGACCAGGTTGCCCAGCTTCTGGTGGCCGGCCAGCGACGACGCCTCGCCGGAGACGCCCTCCTGCAGGTCGCCGTCGGAGACGATCGCCCAGATCATGTGGTCGAAGGGCGACTCGCCGGCCGGGGCCCCGGGGTCGAACAGGCCGCGCTCGTAGCGGGCGGCCATCGCCATGCCCACGGCGTTGGCGGCGCCCTGGCCGAGCGGGCCCGTGGTGGTCTCCACCCCGGCGGTGTGCCCGTACTCCGGGTGCCCGGGGGTCTTCGAACCGTGGGTGCGGAACGCCTTCAGGTCGTCGAGGCCCAGTTCGTACCCCGCGAGGTAGAGCTGCGTGTACAGCGTCAGCGAGGTGTGGCCGGGGGAGAGGACGAAGCGGTCACGGCCGGTCCACTCCGGGTCCGCCGGGTCGTGCCGCATCACCTTCTGAAAGAGCGTGTACGCGGCCGGGGCCAGGCTCATCGCCGTCCCGGGGTGGCCGTTGCCGACCTGCTGGACGGCGTCCGCCGCCAGCACCCGTGCGGTGTCGACGGCACGCCGGTCGATATCGGTCCACTCCAGGGTGTCGGGCGTCTGCGTGCTCATCTGGAAGCAGTCCCCTTCAAAAGGTTGTGGAACAGTGCGGTCTTGCTGGTCAGACGCGTTCGACCTTAAAAGTCAGACTTTTCGTTCGGTAGGTCGGGGTGTGTCAGCCTGTGGTGAAAGTGGGACACCCCCGCACCCGGACCCCGGCCCCGGGGCGGCTCGAGCCGGGACGGGGCGGTACGAGCGGCATGAAAGCAGCGTGAAACAGATATGGCGGACACGGCGGACAGGCCGGGCTCCCCTGGGATCGCCCGGCCCGGCGGCCTCGCGCCTGACGGTGAGATCAGGACCTACCCCTTCCCGGCCGACCTCAGCGTCGGCGGCGTCGGCATGCAGGTCGGCCCGATGGGGACCGGCCGCACCTGGCGCGCCGCCGACGCCGTACCGGACCGCGTGCACCGGATCGACTTCCACGTCGTCATGCTGTTCTCCGCGGGACCCGTCCGGCACATGGTCGACTTCGCCGAGTACGAGGCGACCGCCGGGGACCTGCTCTGGATCCGGCCCGGACAGGTGCACCGCTTCTCCAGGAGCGGGTACCGCGGAACCGTCCTGACCATGCAACCCGGCTTCCTGCCGCGCGCCACCGTCGAGGCCGCCGGCCTGTACCGCTACGACCTCCCGCCGCTGTTGCGCCCCGACGCCGAGCAGCTCACCGCGCTGCGGGCCGCCCTGGCCCACCTGCAACGGGAGTACGAGGACACCGCCACCCTCCCGCTGAGCCTGCACACGGCCGTCCTGCGCCACGTCCTGACGGCCCTGCTGCTGCGCCTCGCGCACCTCGCGGCCAGTTCCGCCGAGGCCGAGCGCCGGGCCGACACCACCTTCAGCCTCTTCCGCGAGGCCGTGGAGGAGGGCTTCCCCACCAACCACAGCGTCAGCGCCTACGCCGACGCGCTCGGTTACTCGCGGCGCACCCTGGTGCGCGCCGTGCGCGCCGCGACCGGGCTCACCCCCAAGGCGTTCATCGACCGGCGGGTGGTCCTGGAGGCCAAGCGCCTGCTCGCGCACAGCGACCTGCCGATCGGCCGGGTCGGCGCGGCGGTCGGCTTCCCCGACCCGGCGAACTTCTCCAAGTTCTTCCAGCAGCACACGGACCTGACGCCGGCGCAGTTCCGTGCGGAGATGCGCTGAGGGCGCACCCCGCCGCGCCGGCCGGGCACACGCGGAACGGGCTGCGCTCGGTGAGCGGGGCCCGTCCGGTGCGCGGGGAGGGTGCTGCGTGGGCGGCCCGACGTCGGCCGCGGGACGTCAGTGGCCGAAGGTGAACCAGTTGACGTTCACGAAGTCGGCCGGCTGGCCGCTGCTGAAGGTCAGGTACACGTCGTGCGTGCCGGTCACCGCGCTGATGTTGGCCGGGACCGTCTTCCAGGTCTGCCAGCCACCGGTGTTGCCCACGGCGAAGCTGCCGATCGGCGCGTTGCTGCGGCTGTCCAGGCGCACCTCGACCAGGCCGCTGACACCGCCCGCGGCGCCGCTCGCGACCCGGGCGGAGAACTGCCGGGCCGCGCTGGAGCCGAAGTTGACGCCCTTGTACAGGGCCCAGTCGCCGTTGGCCGCCCAGCCGACGTCCTGGCCGCCGCCGCTGTCGCCGGTGGTCTCCGTGTTCAGGCCGGACTGGCTGTCGTAGGACTCGGCCTGGATCGTGCCGTAGGCGTCACGGTTGCCCGACGGGGGAGGGGTGGTACCGCTCCCACCGCCGCCGGACTGGAGCACCTGCACGTAGTCCACGACCATCGGGTGGCCCGGCTGGGTGTCGTTGTCCAGACCGCCGCCGAAGGCGTCCGGGAAGCCGCCGCCCATCGCCACGTTCAGGATGACGAAGTAGCCGTGGTTGGTGGCGTTGGCCCAGGTCGTCGCGTCGACCTGATTGGCCGTCACGGTGTGGTAGGTCACGCCGTCGACGGAGAATCGCAGCGCCTCCGGGCTCACCGAGCGGTCCCACTCCAGCGCGTAGGTGTGGAAACCGGACTGGCATGTGGTGTTCGGGCAGGGGATGTTGTTGCCGATGCCGGTCGTCTCGTTGCACGGGCCGCCGGGGTTGGTGCCGCAGTGCAGGGTCGCCCAGACGCGGTTGAGGCCCTGGACGTTCTCCATGATGTCCATCTCGCCGACGGACGGCCAGTTCTGGTAGTTGCCGCGGTAGGGCGCGCCCAGCATCCAGAACGCCGGCCAGTAGCCCTCGGCGGCGGTGCCCGTGACGTTGGGCATCTGGATGCGGCTCTCGACGCGGAGCTTGCCGCCGGCCGGGGGCTGGAAGTCCGTGCGGACCGTCTCGATGCGGCCCGAGGTCCAGCGGCCCGAGGAGTCGCGCAGGGGTGTGATCTTGAGGTTGCCGCTGCCGTCGAGCGCGACGTTGCTGGTGCTGTTGGTCATCGTCTCGACCTCGCCGGTGCCCCAGTTGGGGGCTCCGCCCGGGTACGACGTGCCCAGGTCGTACTGCCAGTTGGAGGTGTTGACGCCGGTGCCGGCGGCGCCGTTGAAGTCGTCGAGGAAGACCTGCGTCCAGCCCGAGGGCGGGGTGGGGGCCGAGGCGTTGGCGGAGGGGGTGACGCCGGTCGCGACGGCGGCCGCCAGGCCGAGCGTGGACAGCACGGCGACGAGGACGCGCCGCCGTCTGGGGGTGCGGGGGCTTGCGGACATGGGGAGTGCCTCCCGGTACGGGTGAGGTGCGCGGGTGGCTCGGAAAGCGTTCTGAGAGCGCTCTCAAAGCGACGCCAATGTGCTCCCCGGCGGACCGGTCGTCAAGAGTTGAAACAAGGAAAGTGCTGGAGGGCGGGGCGAGTTCACCCGATGAAGGGCTGTATCGCCCCGTTGCGGCACCCCGGGCGCGGTCGCTCGCCGCACCGAGGGGTCAGGAGCCGTCGACGGGCGTGTGGCGGGCCAGCTCGGTGGCCAGGCGCCGCATGACCGTGCGGTTCGCGCGCCGCATCGTGGCCCGCACCAGGGGCGCCGCGAGGCGGTCGGCGAACGGGGCGCGCACCCAGGCGTAGGTGAAGGCCACGCGGCTGCCGCCGTCCGGCAGCGGCACGACGGTGTAGGTGCCGTGGCCCACGCGCCGGCCGCCCGCGCTGACGTTGCGCTCCACGATGCGCCCCGGTGCCTCGGTCTCGACGACCTCCACGGTCACCTCGGTCCGCGTGCCGGCCAGCGCGGCGGTGACCGTGGCGCCCGACCCGACGCCGCGGGCGGGGCCGTGGAACCGCCAGTCGGTCAAGTAGTGGTCCGTGAAGCGCTGGTGGTGAGCCATGACGTCGAGGAAGTCGTAGACCTGCTGCGGCGTCTGCGGTACGTCGATCGCTGCGGTGACGGGCTCCATGTACCACACGGTACATGCGCCGTGTACCGATGGGTACACTCGCGGCGTGACGGATGCGGAGGACGTGCGGAGCGGGGGCCCGGACGGCGCGGCGGGTGCGGGCGGCGCGGGGGGCCCGGGCGGCGCGGCCGGTGACGGGGTGGACGGCTCGGACGGCGACCGTGTGGAGGGCCCGGACGGCGGCCGGCGTGCCCGACTCGTGGACGCGGCCGTCGAGTACGTCGCCGCACACGGCATCGCGGACCTCAGTCTGCGCCGCCTGGGTGCCGCGATCGGCGTCAGCCACCGCATGCTGATCCACTACTTCGGCTCCAAGGAGAAGCTGCTCGTCGAGATCGTCCGGACGTCGGAGCGGCGCCGGCGCGAGGTGCTGTCCCGGCTCCGCCAGGAGCCCGGTCTCGCGCCCGCGGACGCCGCGAGGTCGCTGTGGCGGCAGTTGACGGATCCCGCCCTGGCCGGTCAGGAGCGGCTCTTCTTCGAGATCTGCGGGCACGCGCTGCGCGGACGCCCCGAGGCCGTCCCGTTCCTCGACGGGCTCGTCGCGGACTGGCTGGAACCGCTGGCGGCCGCCGAAGTGGCCGCCGGGGCGGACCCCGTCGCCGCCCGGCACCGCGCCCGGCTGGGTCTGGCCACCGTCCGCGGGCTGCTGCTCGACCTGCTCGCCACCGGTGACCGCGCCGGAGTGGACGCGGCGATGGAGGAGTTCCTCGGGCTGTTCTACGGCGCGCAGTGACCTGGCCGCTCCGGGCGGCGGGAGCCCGGGCGCCGTCGCGTCACTCGCTCGACCGGGCGTTCACCGGGGGCCGTCGGCGGGGAGACGCGGCGGTGCCGGTCTGGTCGGCCGCGTCGGCGGTGCCGGCCTGGCGGGCCGTGTCGGCCGTGTCGGCCGGGTCCAGGCTCGCGAGCAGGCGCAGCCCGTCCTCGGCGGGGCTGCCGGGAGGCGCGGACAGCACGACCAGCTCCATGCCCGCCTCGTTTGGCAGGACGAAGTTCTCCTGGTGCAGTTCCAGGAGCCCGACCAGCGGGTGCCGGTACGCCTTGCGTCCGTAGGTGCGGGCGCGCACGTCCGCGCGGGCCCACAGGCGGCGGAAGCGCTCGCTGCCCATCGCCAACTCGCCGACCAGCGAGGCCAGCCGGGGGTCCTCGGGGTACTTCCCCGCGGCCAGGCGCAGGTGCCCGACCACGTCGAGGGTGCAGCTCTCCCAGTCCGCGTACAGTCCGCGTTCGGCCTCCTCCAGGAAGAGGTGCCGCGCGGTGTTCAGGCCCGGCACCGGCCGGCCGTAGAGGAGCCCGGCGAGGCGGTTGGCGGCGAGCACGTCCAGGCGGTGGTTCGTGATCAGCGCGGGTCCGTCGGCCACCAGGTCGAGGACGCGCAGCAGTTCGGGGCGGACCCGCACGCCCGGCACCTTCGCGCGGCGGCGCTGGCAGGCGAGCCGGTGCAGGTGCTCGCGTTCGGTCTCGTCGAGGCCGAGGACGCGGGCGAGGGCGTCGAGAACCTGGTCGGAGGGCTGGGTCGCGCGGCCCTGCTCCAGGCGGACGTAGTAGTCGACGCTGACGCCGGACAGGTGCGCGACCTCTTCGCGGCGCAGCCCCTGGACCCGGCGGCGGCTGTCGGTGGGGATGCCGACGGCGGCCGGGTCGACGCGGGAGCGCCGGGTCCGCAGGAAACCCGCGAGATCGTCCATGTCCCCAGTATGGCCGCGGGCCCGTCCGCGAAGGTGGTCCTGCCGTTACCAGGAAGTCCCGTCCGACGGAACGCGGGCCCCTGAACGCCGGGCGCGGCGCCGTCCAGGATCGAAGGCGTCCGATCCGAAGGAGTTGCCATGAAGACGCTGATCGTCTACGCCCACCCCGAGCCGCGGTCGCTGAACGGCTCGCTGAAGGACCTCGCGGTGTCCACGCTGGAGGGCGCCGGGCACGAGGTGCGGGTGAGCGACCTGTACGCGATGAACTGGAAGGCGGCCGTCGACGCCGAGGACTACGGCCCGCACGCCTCACGTCCGTTGAAGGTCGCCCTGGACTCGGGCCGCGCCTTCGACGCCGGGGCGCTCACCCCGGACGTCCGCGCCGAGCAGGAGAAGCTGCTGTGGGCCGACACGGTCGTCTTCCAGTTCCCGCTGTGGTGGTACTCGATGCCCGCGATCCTCAAGGGCTGGGTGGACCGGGTCTTCACGTACCACTTCGCCTACGGCGTCGGCGAGCACAGCGACACGCACTACGGTGACCGCTTCGGCGAAGGCACCCTCGCGGGCCGGCGGGCCCTGCTGTCGGTGACCGCCGGCGGCCCGGAGCCGCACTACGCCGCCCGCGGGATCAACGGCCCCATCGACGACCTGCTGTTCCCGATCCAGCACGGCATCCTCTACTACCCGGGCATGGAGGTGCTGCCGCCGTTCGTGCTGTACGGCACGGACCGCGTCACCGACGAGGCCTTCCCGGACATCGCCAAGGCGTGGGAACAGCGCCTGCTCACCCTGGAGTCGACCGAGCCGATCGCCTTCCGGCGCCAGAACGCCGGTGACTACGAGATCCCCTCACTGCAGCTCAAGGAGGGCCTGGAGCCCGGGGGCCGCACGGGGTTCGGGCTGCACGTCCGCGGCTGACCGGTGACGGGGCGCCCGGTGGGGGCGGACGCCGGACCGGCCCGCTGCGCGGAGGCTGTCACAGGCCGAAGGCGCCGCCCTCGACGAGGATGAGCACACCGAGCGCGACCAGCACCAGGGGCAGCAGGACGTGCCCCCACCGGGCGAGGGCCCCGGCGATCACGGGACGGGTGGCGAAGAACCGGCCGGCGCAGCACCACACTCCCACCAGCGCGAGGAACACCACGGCGTACACGCTCATCCCGCCGACGCCGGCCGTGGCGAACACCGGCACGTAGACGCCGATGTTGTCGCCGCCGTTGGCGAAGGTGACGGCGGCGACCTCCAGCGGGCCGGGACCGCCCGCCCCGGCCTGCTCGTCCTCGTGGTCCGTGCCGCCGTCACGGCGGTCCCGCCAGGCCCGCCAGGCGGCCTTCAGGCCGAGGGCGAGCGGCAGCAGCCCGAGGTAGGGGAGGGCCGCCGCGGGGAGGAAGGTCGCGCCGAAGGCGGCGGCCACCGCCACCGCGAGGATCGCGGC
Organism: Streptomyces galbus; assembly: GCF_005280195.1. Lineage (GTDB taxonomy): Bacteria > Actinomycetota > Actinomycetes > Streptomycetales > Streptomycetaceae > Streptomyces > Streptomyces galbus. The sequence continues at coordinate 12,857 of NZ_SZPR01000012.1, forward strand.
GAACCCCAGGTACTGCCCCAGCACCACTCGGCGGGCCGCACCACGGCGACCGGCTCCCTGGGCGAAGAACAGCGCCAGCACCACGATGTCGTCGATGTTGGTGACGGCGAACAGCCCCACGGCCTGCCCGACGATGCCCAGGTCCACGAACGGATGCCTCCTTCTGCGGCGCCGGTGTCCCTGGCGACGCTACCGGCAGCCCGGACCAGCCCCACCTCGGCATGCTGCCGAACTGACGACGCCCTGACCGCCTGGCCGGCCTGAGGGGTGCGTGCGGGGCCGGAGCCGGGGAACGCTGCACACCGGGCCGACTGCTGATGCCCCGTACCCCGGATAAATAACTCTCGTTTTGTGTGCTTGTAGGGCCGGAGTAAGGGCATTGGTTGGCCAGGAGGTTGATAACTATGGTTCCCCTGCTTCTGGTTCTGCTGCTGGCTCTGATCCTCTTCGGTGCGGGTTTCGCACTGAAGGCCCTGTGGTGGATCGCGATCTTCGTGCTGGTCGTGTGGCTGCTCGGCTTCGTCGTCCGTTCCGCGGACGGTGCGGGCCGCAGGGGCCGTTGGTACCGCTGGTAGAAGCGCGCCACGCGTGCGTGTCGAGGGGGCCCGGCCGGGCAACGGCCGGGCCCCCTCGGCGTTCCACGGTCCGTCGGCCCGGCGACCGGCGACCCGGTGCGGGCCGGACGCCGTCGGCCGGACGGCGCCCGCCGCACCGGCCCGGGGACAGCGGCCGGAACGGACCACGCCGATCAGAAGCCGACGTCGGGCGGGCGGTAGGCCGGTGGGCGGCGGACGCGAGTGGCGTGTTCGTAGGCGTGGGCCAGGCGCAGCAGCGTCGGCTCGGACCACGCGGTGCCCATGAAGGTCAGGCCGACCGGCAGCCCGAACGCGAAACCGGCCGGGACGCTGACCGCCGGGTACCCGGCCAGCGCCGCGGGTGTCGAGGAGCCGCCGCCGTAGGTGTCCCCCCGGATCAGGTCGATCTTGGCGGGTGGTCCGGTGGTCGGCATCACGAGGGCGTCCAGGCGGTGGCGGCGCAGCACCGCGTCGATGCCCTCGGTGCGGGAGAGCCGGTGGTTGGTGGCGAGGGCCCGCCGGTACTCGTCCGCGGTGAACTCCAGCGCCTGCACCGCCTCCAGCCCGTCCTGGCGCACGTACCGCAGCTCGCGGTCGGCGTGGGCGCGGTTGAACGCGATCAGCCCGGCCAGGTCGCGGGGGTGCTCGCCGGGCGCGCCCGCCAGGTAGGCGTTGATCGCGCGCTTGAACTCGTACGCCTGGACGACCGGGGAGCTGGGCAGGTCCTCGAGCTCCTCGGCCGTGGGGATGTCGGCGGGATCGACCAGCGTCGCACCGGCGCGCCGCAGCACGGCGAGGGCCCGCTCGGCGATCTCGTCGGCGTGGTCGCTGTATCCGAAGTACACCGTGCGCGCCACGCCGATACGGGCCCCGCGCAGGCCGTCGGCGTCGAGGAAGCGGGTGTAGTCGCGGTGCGAGCGGCCACGGCTCGCCGCGGTCGCCGGGTCGCGGCCGTCGACCCCCACCAGCGTGCCGAGCAGGATCGCCGCGTCGCGGACGGTGCGGGCGATCGGGCCCACGCTGTCCTGGCTGGGCACACCGGGGATCACCCCGCCGCGCCCGACCAGACCGACGGTCGGCTTCACCCCGACCACGCAGTTCGCGGAGGACGGGTCGACGATCGAGCCGTTGGTCTCGGTGCCGATGCCGGCGGCGCACAGCTCGGCCGCGACGGCGACCGCGGTGCCGGAACTGGACTCGTTGGGCGAGCGGTCCAGCTTGTACGGGTTGCGGGTCTGCCCGCCGCGGGCGCTGTGTCCCGCATGGTGGGTCAGGGACATCCCGCCCGCCCACTCGCTCAGGTTGGTCTTGCCGAGGATGACGGCACCGGCCGCGCGCAGCCGGGCCGCGACCGTGGCGTCCGCCGCGGGCCGCAGACCGACGAGGGCGAGCGAGCCCGCCGTCGTGTGCATACGGTCGCCCGTCTCCACCAGGTCCTTGAGCAGGACGGGGATGCCGTGCAGTGGCCCGCGGCGGCCCCGGGCGCCGTCGAGGCGGCGGGCCTCGCGCAGCGCGTCCGGGTTGGTCTCGATCACCGCGTGCAGCAGCGGGTCGATGCGGGCGATGCGGTCCAGGTAGTGGCGGGTCAGCCGTTCGGCGTCGAGCCGCCCCTGGTCCATCAGCCGGCGCAACTCCGCGACACCCAGCCCGTCCAGGCCCGAGGGCGGGGCCGGTCCGCCGACGACGGGAGCGGCGTGTGCGGGGGCGGACCCCAGCAAGGGGGCGGCCGCCGCGGCGGCGAGTCCGAGCGCGGTGCGGCGCGTGGTCGTCCGGTCCATGCCCGCAACCCTAGGGACGCAGCCCGTCCTCCTCGCTCCGGCGAACCCCCGCTTCTGCCCTGCGGCCCACCCCCTGCCGTGCGGGGGGCGGGCCGCAGTGACACTCGCTCGGCAGAGGTCTACGGCACCGCTGACGACGCATCAGAATGACGTGCGCCGGGCACCGTTCAGCACCTCCGCCGTCACGTCCGGGTGGCGGTGCGGGAACGCGTGCGCTCCCCGTACCACCACGGCACGGCCCCGGGCGGCCCGGCCGGCCAGGTGCCGCACCCACCCGGGCGGGCTGAGGGCGTCGTCCTCGGCCCCCAGCACGGTCACCGGGCAGGTCACGTGCGGCAGCACCGCCTCGGGGGCGTCCGCCTGGGCGGACCGCGCGCAGGTCAGGAGCCGCCGGGGGCCGGCCGCGAGGTAGGACGGCAGTACGGCCGGTACGACACCGGGGGACTCCTGCACGGCGGTACGGAACGCCGCGACCGACAGCGGAGCCGTGCGGCGCAGCGGGGGAGGAAACGTCGGCGCCATCAGGACCAGGGCCCGTACTCGCCCGGGACTGCGCGCGGCGGCGTGCAGGGCCACCTGGGCGCCGGTGGAGTGCCCGGCCAGCACCACCGGCCCGCCGGGCACGTCCGCCAGCCACCGGGCCACCGTGTCGGCCAGCGCCCCCAGCGTCTCCCCGCAGACGGGTCCGGCGGGATCGCGGTAGCCGGGGACGTCCAGCAGCCGCGCCGGACCCGACCGGGCGCAACGCTCCAGCGTCCGCAGCAGGTAGCCGGGCGCCCCCAGCCCCGGGACCAGCACGACGGGCACGCTCCCGGTGCGGAGGTCCGCGGTGCCCATGCTGCGCACCGCGGACGCCCCGACCCGGTCGTGCGTGACGTGCAGAAGCGCGTGCCCGTGCTGCGTCGTGATCGGCATGATCGACGAGTACCCGCCCACGGGCGGTTGCGGCGGGGGCATCGTGTTCCGGAAGCCTCCGCCGGTCGCCGGTCGCCGGTCGCCGGTCGCCGGTCGCCGGTCGCCGGTCGCCGGTAGCCGGTAGCCGGTGGCGGTTACGGTCAGGGTGCGTCGACGAGGGTCCGTCCGCCGGCGGGCACGAGTGCGGCGACGGCGCTCGCGTAGGCGGCCTGCACGCGGGAGCGTTCGGTGGCGTTCGGCGTGGCGTTGGTGCAGGCCGTACCGGCGCTCGAGCCCGACATCAACTGGGAGCACGGGCCGGGCTTGGTGTCCGGCAGGCCGAGGCTGTGCCCCAGTTCGTGCGCGGCGATCCGGGTCTTGTCGTACCCCTGGTCCACGGCCTGGCTGCCGAGTTCGACGCGGACCTGGCGGCCCGGACGGACGGGGCCGAGCGTGGCCTGCGGCCAGCCCGTGGTGGCGACGATCACGATCTCGGCCACGGCGCCGGGCGCCGCTTCCACCAGGCGGACGTTGGTCACGTTCGCGTTCCAGGAGGCGACTCCGGCCGCGATCGCGGACTCCCAGCCGGCGGCGCGGCTGTCGTCGTAGCGAAGGGTCACCGTCGCCTGCGCGGCGGACGGCGTACCGGCGGGGGCGGTGGCTGCGGTCGCGGGACCGGCCAGGGCGAGGACGAGCGCTGCGGCGGAGGTGCCCGCCGTGAGCCAGGTGCCGAGGGGCATTGCTGCTCCTTCATCCGTGGGGGGGGAGTCCGGCCCCGGCGGGGCCGGGTACGCGAAGGAGCGGCACGGGGCGTCCGGTGGGGGACCGGACACCGTGGACCGCCCCTCCGGGGCGTTGCGATGCTATGCCCCGCCCTCTCCGTCCGCCATGTACCTGCCATGTCGATCATCGGCCGCCGCCGTCCGACAGGCGGTTCTCGGACAGGTCCAATTCACGTGACACCAATGTCAACTGACCCCTTGTCAGCGAGTCGGCCCCCTCCCTACCTTGGTCCAGCGAGTCCTTGGCCAGGGGTCCGCCGACCCCGTCGGCCACTGCCCACTCCTCAGCGCACGACCGACCTTGGAGGCACCCCATGCCCGTAGCCGTGCCGGATCTTCTGGAAACCGACCGATTCCGCGACGAGGGTCCGCTGGAGATCGACGACGAGGCGATCGTGTTCGAGGACGACGACCGCGAGGACCGCGAGCCCACGGCGTGTCTCGCCGACCCCTGGGTGACCGCCACCACCCGCTTCGCCTGTGATCTGAACTCCTAGGCCGTGTCCCTCGCCGGCCGCAGCGGTGGGTCCGACGACACGTGGTCGTACCTGAACGACCCGCGGATGCCGGCGATGGAACACGGCTGGAAACTGCACGTCTCGGCTCGTCCGGGCGACCTCGACGCGGTGATCCGGCTCGTCCTGCCGGTGCTGTCCCGGCACGTCTGCCACGCCAAGTTCGCCCGTGACCCGGAAACGCTGCGCCGCCTCAACTCCGGGACGGTGAGCCCGGGAGCCGTCGGCAAGGCCATCACCGTCTACCCCCTGGCCGGCACCGTGGTCGAGGTCGCCCGTGACCTCGCCGAAGTACTGCGGGACCGGCAGGGACCGCGGATCGTCAGCGACCGCAGGGTCGACCCGCGCGCCCCCGTCTACTACCGCTACGGCCCCTTCACGGGCGACTACCGCACCGGACGGAGCGGGCGGCTCGAATCCGTCATGACCGGGCCCGACGGCCGGCTCTTCGACGGTCTGGCCACCGGCCGCTACCGGTGCCCGCCCTGGGCCGAGGACCCCTTCGCGGGCGGCGCCGCACCCGCTGACGGACCGTCCGCTCCCGGCTTCGGCGGCGGACGCTACACGGTCACGGCCGGCATCACCCGCGCTCCTCAGGGCAACGTCTACCGCGCGCTCGACCGCACCGACGGGCGCCCCGTGGTGGTCAAACAGGCGAGGGCCTTCGTGGGCGAGGACGCATCCGGTGCGGACGCCCGCCACCGGCTGCGCAACGAGCGCACGGTCCTCACCGCGCTCGACGGCGTCACCGGCGTGCCCCGCGCACTGGACTACTTCGCCCACCAGACGGACGAGTACCTGGTGATGACCAGTTGCGGCGACCGGGACCTGCGCAGGGAGGTCCTGCGCAACGGCCCCTTCCGGGACGACGACCCCCGGCCGGGGCGCTCCCTGTCCCTCCTGGCGTCCCGGCTCCTGAGCGTCCTGGACGCGATCCACGACCGGAACGTGGTCGTCCGCGACCTCAAGCCCGACAACGTCGTACTGGACGGACCCGGACCCAGCCCCGGCCACTGCCACCTGATCGACTTCGGGATCAGCGAGTGGGACGGCACCGGCCCGGGCGGGGCGACCCCCGGGTACAGCGAGCCGGTCCTGCCCGCCACCGGCCCGGCCGCCCCCGCCGACGACCTCTACGCCCTCGGCGCGACGCTGTTCTTCGCCGCCACCGGACTGGACCCGGTGATCATCGACGGCGACCACCGGGTCAACCGGGACCGCACCCTGGCCTGCCTGGCGGCGGCACTGCCCGGGCACGCCCACCGCGGCATCCGGTCCTCGATCACCGGCCTCCTGGACTTCGACCCGGCGGTGCGCACCGCCGCCGCCGGCCACCTGCGCACCGGTACGGTCACCACCGCCCGCCGGCCCGCGCGCCCCCGGATCGACAGCGACCTGCTGGCGGAGGTCATCGCGCACACGACCGCCTTCTGCGTCGCCGAGGCGCAGGCGATCGTGGACCCGGAACGGGCCGCACGACTGCACGTCCCCACCTCGATCGACGTCTACGGCGGCAGCTCGGGACTCGGACTGGAACTGCTCCACCACGCGCACCGGCCCCAGGTGCGCGCGACCGTCACCGCGTTGGCCCGGTGGACGGCCGAGCAGTCCAGGAACCTGCCACCCGGCTTCTACACGGGACGCACCGGAGTCGAACTCTTCCTCACGGAGGCGGAGGCGGAGGTGGATACGACGGGTACGGCGAGCGCGGGCACGGATGCAGGCACGGACGCGAGCTCGGGCTCGGGCACGGGTACGCGCGCAGCCGCGGGCACGGCGTCCGCACACCCCGACCTGCCGGGCCGCACACCGGACGGCGGACCACCGGAGGCGGACCTGATCGCGGGCGCCGCCGGGATCGGCCTGGGACACCTGCTGCTCGCCCGGCACGCCCTCCGGTCCGGCCACCGGCACGCCGCGGACCGGCACCTGACCGTCGCCGCCGCCTGCGACCGGCTGCTGGCCTCGGGCACCGCCCGGCTGTCCGCGACCGGTGCGGACACGCCCGGCAGGGCCGCGCTCGGCGAGGGCCTCGCCCACGGGGAGGCGGGCGTCGCCTGCTTCCTGCTCGAATACGGCGCCGCGACCGGGGACCCCGACGCGATCAGCCGCTCCGAGAAGGCCGCCGCGCGCCTGGCCGCCGTCACGCCGGACATCGTCGCGGCGGCCACCGGGCCGGGGGCGACCCGCCGTTACGGCTCGTGGTGCCGGGGCCTCGCGGGCATCGGGACCGTACTCGTCCGGGCCGCCCGGCGCCTAGACGAACCCCGGTACCTCGACCTCGCCCGGCACACCGCGCGCACCTGCGCCGCACTGGCCCCGCGGATGCCGCTGGTCACACAGTGCTGCGGACTGGCCGGAGTGGGCGAGTTGATGGTGGACGTGGCGGAGGCGTCCGCGTCCGAGGAGTTCCGGGACGCGGCCGAGACGGTGGCCCTGCTCATCCTCAGCCGCAGCGGCGGCACTTGGTCACGGCCCGTGTTCCCGGACACCGGCCTGGCCCGGTCCGGTGCCGGCTGGGCCGGCGGCTCCGCGGGCGTGCTGGCCTTCTTCAGACGCCTCCACGACCGGGGCGGCCCGCGGCTGGGCCTCGTCACCTGACCCGCTCGGGCTCGGGCTCGCGTGAGAGCATCTCTCCGTGAGCAGCGACCCGGAAGTAAGTGCTCTGGCGATCAACGTCACCGTCCCGCCGGCGCTCCGCTGGACCGACACGCGACGCGGCCAGGAGTTCCAACTGACCACGCTCAACGTCCGGCTCCTCCCGGACGGCCACCTCGCCGTGAAGGCCTACGGCCGGCCGGTCGCCGGCGGCCGGGGCGCCTACGTCTCGTTCCCGGTCCCCGACCGACCTGAACTGGCGGCCCTGGTGGCCGAAGCGGCGGACCGCGCCGGAGCGTTGTGGGCGGCCCACCGCGGCCTGTAGCCGCGTACGGCCCCGTACCCCGGACGGCCCCGTACCCCGGACGGCCCCGTACCCCGGACGGTCCCGAGCCCCGAACGGGCCCGTTTCCCGAACGGCCCGGCCGCCCCCCCCGTGCGCGAACTGGGGAGTCGCCGTGCGCGCATTGGTGCCCGTGACCTGCCGACCGTCCCTACGGTGAGCGTGATCCATGGTCGTCACCCCCCACCGAGGACCCATGCTCCGTATTCATTTCGACTGGCGTGACCTGCAGGGCGTACGGGTCGCCCAGCAGCCCGACCCGTTATGGGAGTTGATGTGCGCGACCTGCCGCTGGCAGACCCGTCAAGGCCCCCTGGAGTTCGGACACTGGCACAGGGAGGTCAGGCAGCGGCTGCCCCGCGACGTCCGGGCCGCCCACGCGCTGCGCGTCCTGAGCGCGTACGTCCCGACCTCCGGCTACATCCCCGACTTCCTGACCCCTCCCGTCACGGGGGAGGGGCTGGACTCCTCGCTGGACGCCGTGCGGGCGACGCCGCGCGAGCGGGTGAGGGGCGAGCTCGCCCGCCTCGTCGGGTCCCGGACCGCCTCCGCCGAGGTGAGAGGCACCACTGATCCGACGGGCCTCTCGCTCGGCCCCCTGACCGACGTCATGCGGCGCTCCTTCCGGACCCTCCTGGAGCCCTACTGGGACCACGTGCGCGCCGCGGTCAGCGACGACGTGTCGCTGCGCACGCGGACGCTGCTGGAGGGGGGTACCGGGGCCCTGCTGGACGGGCTGCGCCCCTTCGCCCGGTGGAAGCCGCCCTACCTCGAAGTCGACTATCCCGCCGACCGGGAACTGCGCCTGGAGGGCCGGGGCCTGGTGCTCGTACCCTCCTACTTCTGCTGGCGCAGGCCCACGGCGCTGGCGGACCCCGGGCTCGATCCGGTCCTCGTCTATCCCGTGGTGAAGCAGCAGATCGAGATCCTGCGCACCGGCGAGGAGAGGCTGGACCGCCTGCTGGGCCGCACCCGTACCGCTGTCCTCCTCGACGTCGCGAACCGCCGGGCGCGGACCACGACGGAGGTGGCGGACGCCCTGCGGCTGGCTCTCGCCACCGCCAGCTACCAGATCGGCGTCCTGCGCGGGGCCGGCCTGATCGTGAGCCATCGGGACGGCAAGCATGTGGAGCATTCGGTCACACCGTTGGCGCACGCCCTACTGGCAGGCACGGGGACGGCGGGCCGAGTCTGACCGGAGGACGGATTCCGCGCCCGCGGGACCACCACCGCGGGCGCGGGCAGCAATGAACCGGAGCCGGATCCCGCCATCACCGCAGCCGGATCCCCCCACCACCGGAGCCACCCCCCGCCACGGCAGCCACCCCCCACCGGAGCCACCCCCCACCACCGGAGCCCACCCCATGACCACAGCGACGCCCGGACCCCCCGCCGAACCCGCTCACCCGACCGGACCCGACACCCCCGACCTCCCCGACGCGCCGGAGGGGAGGCGGCCGTCCGCGGGGGTCACCCGGCGGGCCCTCCTGGGCGCGGCGGCCCTCGGCGGTGCGGGTGCCGCGCTCGCTCCGTCCACGGCGTCCCCCGCGGCGGCCGCGCCACCGGCCACCGTGCCGGACGAGGCGGGCGCCGAAAAGGGGCCGTACACCCGGACGTTGACGTTCACCACCGGCACCAACGCCTCCGCGACGGTCTCGCCCGACGGCACCGGGCTCGTCATCGAAGTGCAGGGTGTGCTCTGGTCGTTGCCCAGGAGCGGGGGCACGGCGACCGCGCTGACCGCCCCCGACCTGGAGCCGACCCGGCCCGCCTGGTCGCCGGACGGCTCGGCGATCGCCTTCTGCGCGTACCGCGGCGGCGGCTTCCACGTGTGGACGATGGCCCCGGACGGCGCCCACCCGCGCCGGCTCACCTCCGGCCCCTGGGACGACCGGGGCGTGTCCTGGTCGCCGGACGGCACCCGGATCGCCTTCGCCTCCGAGCGCGGCGGCGACCCGGTGCGGGGCAGCTCGTACGACATCTGGACCGTGGACGTGGCGGGCGGCGAGCTGACCCGCCTGACCAGCCGGCCCGACGTCGAGGACTACGACCCCGCCTGGCACCCGGACGGCGACCGCGTCCTCTTCGTCCGCGCGGACGCCGCCGGGGCCCGCACCCTCGCCTCCGTACCGGCCGGGGGCGGCGAGGTCACCACGGTCCGCACCGTCGGCACCGGCGCGCTGATGTGCCCCGCCGTCTCCCGGGACGGCCGCGTGGCCCACGTGTGGACCGCCGGCGGAACCCGGGCCGCCGCCGCGACGTCGAGCCTGGTCGTGGACGGCCGGACCGTCTCGGGCACCGAGGACGTCTCGCCGCTCCCGCCCTACTGGACGCCGGACGGCGGCCTGCTCTACTTCGCCGACGGCCGGCTCAAGGCCCTGGACCCCGCGCTGCAACCGGCCCGGGACGTGCCGTTCACCGCCTCGCTCGACGTCCCCCGGCCCGAGTACCGCCGCAAGACACGTGACTTCGACTCCACCGCGCGCAAGGCGGTGCGCGGCATCCACCTCCCGGCGCTCTCCCCCGACGGCGCATCCGTCGTCTTCGCCGCCCTGAACGCCCTGTGGCTGATGCCCCTCGGCACGCGGCCCCGCAAGCTGTTCCAGGCGGCTCCCTCCCGGTACGTGCGAATGCCCTCCTGGTCCAGGGACGGCAGGAGCATCGTCTACGCGTACGACGGGGACGCCGGCGGAGACGGTCTGGCCGCCGTCCACCGGCTGCGCCCCGACACCGGCGAGGACACCGTGCTCGCCACCGGGGGCCGTCTCAACCCCGCCCTCTCCCCGGACGGCGACCGGCTCGCCTGCCAGGACACCACCGGGAACCTCCTCGTCGTCGACCTCGCCTCCGGCACCGAAACCCGGCTCGCCGCACCCCTCGGCGGCAACGGCCTGCCCGGTCGCCCCAGTTGGTCCCCGGACGGCCGCTACCTCGCGCTGTGCGACCGCAACCGGCTGAACCAGCGGTTCCGTGAGGGCTACAACGTGATCCGTGTGATCGACACCCGGGACGGCTCCGCCACCGCCTTCCTGCCGTTGCCCCACACCTCGGTGTCCGACCGCTGCGACAGCGGACCGGTGTGGTCGCCCGACGGAACCGCGATGGCGCTGGTCGTGGAGTCCGCGCTGTGGGTGCTGCCCGTCGGCACGGACGGCACGCCCGCCGGCCGGCCGCGGCGCATCACCGACGAACCGGCCGACCACCCGTCCTGGTCCGGCGACTCCCGCCGCCTGCTCTACCTCTGCGGCGGACGGCTGCGGCTGGTCGCCCGCGACGGCACCGGGCGCCGTACCCTCCCCGTCCCCCTGGCGGCCGCCCGCCGCCTGCCGCCCCGCACCGACGTGACCCGGGTGCACGCCGGACGGCTGTGGGACGGCACGGGGGAGACCGTCCACGAGGACGTCGACATCGTCATCACCGGCAACCGCATCACCGCCGTCGAACGCCACCGCACCGGCGCGGGGCGAGCGGGGGAGCGGCGGATCGACGCCTCGGCGAGCACCGTCGTCCCGGGCCTGTGGGACTCCCACACCCACCCGTACCAGAATATCTACGGCGGCCGTCAGAACAGCCTCATGCTCGCCTACGGCGTCACCACCACCGTCTCCCTGGGCGGCTTCGCCCACGAAGGGGCCCGCCTGCGCGAGGCGTCCGACAGCGGCGCCGTCGCCGGACCGCGGCTGCTCACCACCGGCGAACTCATCGACGGCAGCCGGGTCGCGTACAGCATGGGCCGCGCGCACCACACCGCCGACGGACTGCGGCGCACGCTGCGCCGTGCCGTCGCGCTCGACTACGACTTCGTCAAGACCTACGTCCGGGCCCCCGCACGGACCATGGCGGAGGCGGCCCGCACCGCCCACGAGGAGCTGGGCGTCCCGGCCGGGAGCCACCTGCTGACGCCCGGCGTCCAGGTCGGCCAGGACCTGACGACGCACCTGACGGCGACCCAGCGCCAGGAGTACGGCCGCTCGGCGTCCGCCACCGGGCACTCCTACGAGGACGTCCACGCCGTCTACCGCGGCGGCCGCTTCGAGATCATCGTCACGCCCTTCAACGCCCTCTACCTGCTCGGCGACGACCCGGCCCTGGCCGACGACCCCCGGGTGACCGTCCTCATGCCCCCGTGGGACACGGTCACCGTCCAGGCCCTGGCCCGGTCCCGGCCCACCGAGGACCAACTGCGCGACCTGGGCGGGGAGATGGCCACCTACCGCCGGATCGTCACCGAGGGCGGCACGCTCGCCCTGGGCACCGACTCCCCGCTGACCCCCGTCGGCCTCCAGCTCCACCTCGGCCTGCGCGCCCTCCACCGGTACGGCGGTCTGTCCCCCGCGCAGGCCCTGCGCACCGCCACCGTCGTACCCGCCCGGATGTTCGGCGCCGAGGACGACCTGGGCACCGCGGAACCCGGCAAGCTGGCCGACCTCACGGTGGTCGACGGCGATCCCTTCCGGGACTTCACCGACCTGACACGCGTGTCCTGGGTGATGCGCGACGGCATCGTGCACCGCCGGGAGGACGTGATCGGCCCCCACCGGCTCACCGCCGGGCGGGCGGGCGGCGACACCGAGCACTGGCGGGAGGTCGGCCGGCTCCTCCGCAGCGAGAGTTGCTGCGCACCCTGACGGCCCCGGTTGTCACGGGAGTTCCCGACACCGGTCTCCGCCACACCGCCGCTCTGCCGCTGGCAGAACACCGGCCCGCCGGACCCCGACGCTCGCTACGGTCCCCTCATGACGACAGCGACGACGGCGACGACGGCGACGACGGCTACGGCGGTGACGACGCGCACGGTGGAGTACCCGGCCGACGGGCTGACCATGATCGGCCACCTCGCGGTCCCGGCCGGGGCCGGCCGCGCGCCCGCGGTCCTCGTCGGACCCGAGGGCCCCGGACTCAGCGACGTCGACCGCCGCCGGGCCGACGCGCTGGCCGGGGCGGGGTACGTGGCGCTCGCCTTCGACCTGCACGGCGGGCGCTGGTTCGCCGACCCCGACGAGATGCTCGCGCGGTGCATGCCGCTGCTCGCCGATCCCGAGCGGCTGCGGGACATCGGCCACGCGGCGCTCGCCGTGCTGCGGGCCGAACCGCGCACCGACCCCGACCGGATCGCTGCCGTCGGCTATGGCACCGGCGGCGCGGTCGGCCTGGAACTCGGACGCGACGGCGTGGACCTGCGGGCCATCGCGACGGTCAACGCGCTGACGACGGGCCGGCCGGGCGAGTCGGCCCGCATCCGCTGCCCGGTGTGGGCCGGGGTCGGGTCGGAGGACCCGATCATGCCGCCCGCCCAACGGGAGGCGTTCACCGCCGAGATGCAGGCCGCGGGCGTCGACTGGCGCCTCGTGGTCTACGGCGGCGCCCTGCACGCCTTCCACCACCCGCTGGCCGACCGGAGCCCGCTGCCCGGCGTCGGCCACCACCCGCGCCACGCGCAGCGGGCCTGGCGCGACGTCGTCGACCTGCTCACCGAGTGCGTCCCCGTCACGGGGTGACCCGAAAAAATTGTCATGGTCACGAGTTGACGGAGTGTTTAGCGCGGCCGGTTCGGGCCACTCGGGGGAGGCAACGCTGATCTTGACACTGTCCCCACCGCGGAGCACCTCGGGCGCTCCGCACCACCTGAAAGGTGCCTTCTTCATGAGCGCTGTGAATCCGGTCGGCAACGCAGGCCACCACACGGGCACCGACGCCGCTCTCCACCGGCCGCGCAGGCTGACGACCGAGACCAAGGCCGCCTTCAAGACCACCGAGTTCTTCGCCTACGTCGCCGCGGTCGTCGCGGTGCTGATCGCCTCCATGGTCGTCGGGGACGACGACGGCCACGCCGACTACTTCCGCGCCGACAGGGCGTGGCTGTACATCGTGGTCCTCACCGTCGGCTACATGATCAGCCGGGGTCTGGCCAAGTCCGGCAGCCGCGACCCCTACGACGAGTCCCGCTGACGACGCTCCGCCGGTCCCGCCCCGTGCCCGGCCGGCAACCCGGTCGACAACCCGGTCGACAACTGAGGCCGTTGCGCCTCGTACAGACGGTCCCCGCACTCGTGAAGAGGCGGGGACCGTCCGCATGTGCTGGGGGGAAGCGTGGAAAAGGGGCGGCCCCGCCACGGGGGGAGGTGGCGGGGCCGGAGCGCTCGGAGGGGGAGCCGAGCTGCTGTCGGTGTGCTGGTGCCCCGAGACGGCAGGGGTATTCCTCCTTCCGTGCACATCGGCCGGCTGCCTTTCCGGACGCCTCCTAGCAGACGCCCGGCACTTCCTCTCCGGGGCCGTGGCGCGGACGGCCCAAGGGGCGGCCGCGATGACCCGGACGGCGGCATCCGGAACGTTCCGGGATGGCAGCCCGCGGCACCGGCCGGTAGGGCTTCGGTCAGAGCCATCCGTTTCCGCGAAGCCCGATTGGGGAGATCCCTGGTGCCCTCCACCACCCGCCGACTCATACGCGGTCTGTGCGCCCTGCTCGTCGCCGGCGGCCTGCCGCCCGCCACCGCCGCCGCCACCGACGGCCCCGCCGAACCACCCGCCGCCACGCAGCCGGCGGACGACTGGCGCGTGGACCTCGACGCCGTCGCGGCCGACCAGCACAACATCGGCCACCGCCCGGACGGTCTCACCATCGACGACCGCAGGGCGCGCACCCGGTCCGCCCCCGGCAAGGCGTACGCCGTGTACACCGCGCCGGCCCAGAGCCTCGGCCGGCAGGCGAACGTCTTCACCGTCACCCGGCAGGCCCAGGTGCCCGCGGGCACCCAGGTGGTGACCGAGGTGCGCGGCAGCGCCCACCCGGGCCGGTGGACGCAGTGGAGCACCCCCGACGCCGACGGCCGGCTGCGGCTGCCGGAGACCGTCTCCGTCCTCCAGGTGCGGGTGACCCTGCTCGGCAGCGGCACCGCCGCCCCGGTCGTCTCCGACGTCGGCGTGCACGCCGAACCGGAGCGGTCCGACACACGGCCGAACGAGGACACGACCGGCACGGCGTCGCCGACCTACCGGCTCTTCGCCACCCGCGAGGGCCTGACCGGGCAGACCACGGCCAACGGCCATGTCATCCGGTCCCGCGACCACTTCGTGGCCCTGCCGTCGAGGCGGATGCTGGCCTCCAAGGGCGGCACCGAGTACCGGGTCAGGCTGTGCTACGCGCGCACCGGCCGCTGCGAGACGGCCCCCGTGTGGGACGTGGGCCCCTGGAACACCCGGGACGACTACTGGAACCCGCCCACGCAACGGCAGATGTGGTACGACCTGCCCCAGGGCACCCCCGAGTCGCAGGCGGCCTACCAGTCCGGCTACAACGACGGCCTCGACGAGTTCGGCCGCCGGGTCGCCAACCCCGCCGGCATCGACCTGGCCGACGGCACCTTCTGGGACGGCCTCGGCCTGACCGACAACGACTGGGTCGACGTCACCTTCCAGCCGGCCGAGGACGGCGGCAAGTAGGCCGGCGACGGCCGGAGAACGACCTCACGTTCCGTGGGCGTGCGCGACGGAAGTCGGGGCATTGGTTGGCCAGGAGGTTGATGACTATGGTTCCCCTGCTTCTGGTTCTGCTGCTGGCTCTGATCCTCTTCGGTGCGGGTTTCGCGCTGAAGGCCCTGTGGTGGATCGCGATCTTCGTGCTGGTCGTGTGGCTGCTCGGCTTCGTCGTCCGTTCCGCGGACGGTGCGGGCCGCAGGGGCCGTTGGTACCGCTGGTAGAAGCGCGCCGCGCGCGAGCGGTGGTGGGGCCCGGCCGGGGTGCGGCCGGGCCCCACTCGCGTAAGGAGCCCTTCTGGCACACCGGTTGGGAGGGAACGGGCGTATCGGACGCACCGCGGGGTACGTGAGTCATGCACCGGCCCCGCGGACCCAGCAGGGGAACCCTGCACCTCCTGTCCGCGGGGCCGGTGCTCCGGTGCGAGGTGCCGGTCCCGGCCGGCCCCCTGGCGCTACGGCGCGATGCGGGCCCTCGCGGCCAGCGCCCTCTCCAGGACCTTCGCCCGGAAGGGGTTCGCGCGGTCGAGGGCCGTCGCCACCGCCACCGCCTCGTCGAGCAGGGCCAGCCGCCGTCCGGGGACCTCCCGCACCCGGGGTGAACCGCTCTCCTCCACCAGGACGTACGCCAGTTTCGACCCGTACACCTCGGGCTCGACGCGCGCCAGCAGGCGGTAGATCCACAGCCCCTCGGTGCCCCGCACCACCCGCCGGTTGGCACCGAGCAGCCTGACCTTCGCCAGCATCACCATGTCCTGATCCATCGATCCCCTTCGTCCCCGCTCCCCGCGGCCGGCGCCTGTCCCACGGCGGGAGGCACGACGAACGCGCCGGCAGCCGGTGACGGATGCCGGCACCTGGGCCGGAGGGAGGATGACGACGAGTCTGCGGTCACGGCACCACCCGCAACAAGGCCGTGGGGGCGTGCCCTTCGTCCTACCGGAACCCGCCTCCCAGCAGGCATGATGGACCTGACACTCTCCCGCGCCCCGCCCGCACGCGTCACCCGCGGTGCCCCGGGCGGCGTCGGCGCGGAGGAAGACCGCTCCCCGGCTCCCCACGCCCCCGCCGCCACGCTAGGGTCAGCGGGCGAAATCAGGCCACGCAGGCGTGAACTCCTCGGGCGGACGTGCAACTGACGACGGCTGGAAGTCGTCCTTTGCGGCGAGCCGTCGAGGCAAGGCACACCAGCACGCCGTCGAGGCACACCAGTACTGGGACACCAGGGGGGACACATCATGAGCGTGACGTCGAGCAAGAGCGGGCGCAGACCGGGAGCCGTCCGGGCGGCCGTACTGGCCGCCTGCGCGGTGGGGACGCTGGTCCTCACCGGCTGCAACGGCGACGACGTGGCAGGTGCGGACACCGGCACCGGCCCGACGACGGCGGGGACCGCCGTCCCGAGCCCGGCGGGCACCGGCGGCAAGGCGCCGACCACCGCCGCGGCGAGCAAGAAGCCGGCCACCGGGGCGACCTCGGGCTCGGGCGGCGCCGCCAAGTCCCCGGGATCAGCCCCGGCCGCGTCCGCGTCGTCCGCTCCCGAGGGGCCGGGCGCGGCCGGCGCGGACGACGACGGCTGCGACCACAAGATGCCCATCTCGCCCGACGAGGTCGCGGTCTACCGCTACACCCCGGAAGGGGGATCCCTCAGCCTCATCGTCAAGCACGGCAACTGGGGCTGCGGATCGCCCGACTCCGACGGCCCGCCGTTCGAGACGGTCGGCAAGGAGACGTTCATCCCGATGGACCAGGCCGCGTACGTCACCGTGACCAACCCCATCGTGGAGAGCACCGAGAACCAGCACATCGGCGTGCAGGAGTTCCTCGACTGGCTGGAGGCGAACCCCGACTCCGGGCTCGTCTTCACCTACCACCTGGGTGCCGACGGCGCCATCGACCGCCTCGACGAGGTCTTCACCCCGTAACGGCTCTCCCGGGTCCCCGGCCCCCGGGCACCCTGTGCGGCCGAGCGGCGGGCGTGCCCTTCGCCACCGAGAATCGAAGGGCACGTTTCCCGCGGTGACGCCCAGGACCGGAGGAGCCCCATGGACCCGGAAGACCCGATCATGCAGGGACCCGGTGAGCGCAGGGTCGCCGAGGCGGCGGAGCGGATCGTGGCCGAGGGCCGGCCACGGCTGCACCGCACCTGGACGTCGCTGGTGGCCACCTCCCTGCTGGGCGGGATCGACGTCGGGATCGGCGTCATGGTGCTGCTGTTCGTGCGGCACGAGACCGGCAGCGAGCTCCTGGCCGGACTGGCCTTCTCCATGGGCCTGATCGCCCTGCTGCTCGGGCACAGCGAACTCTTCACGGAGGGGTTCCTGGTGCCCGTCGCCACCGTCGTCGCGGGCGCGGCCACCTGGCTGGACCTGCTGCGGATGTGGGGAACGGTCCTGGTGATGAACCTGCTCGGCGGATGGGTGTTCATGTGGCTGGTGATGCGGGCCTTCCCGGAGCTGCACGGCACCGCGGCCGCCTCGGGGGCCACGTACGTCGACGGGGGCTACACCCTGGGCACCTTCTGCCTCGCGGTGCTGGGCGGCGGCGTCATCACCCTCATGACCCGGATGCACCACGGCAGCGAGTCCATGACCGGGAAGATCACCGCGTCGGTCGTCACCGCGTTCACGCTGGCCGGACTCGGACTGTGGCACTCGGTGCTGGACTCCCTCATCGCGTTCGCCGGCCTGCACACCGGCAACGCGCCCTACGGCTACCCCGACTGGCTGACGTGGCTGGCCTGGGCGGTGCTCGGCAACATCGTCGGCGGCCTCCTGCTCACCACGGCGCTGCGCCTGATCCGCAGCGCCCCCGTCCTGAGCGACGACGACGGACGGGCGGCTTCCTGACGGCCCGAGGCATGCGTCACGGGAATCACGCGGCGCCCGGCGACCTTGGTCCATAGTCGAACAGGTGGTCCACGAGGGAAGAGAACGCCCCGGTGCACGCGGCGACCCGGCCCTCCCCAAAGGAGGCGGGCGTCGAGGTGGCCGTGGCAGGAGAGGCGCAGGCGTGAAACTGACGATTCTGGGCGGCGGCGGGTTCCGGGTGCCGCTCGTGTACGGGGCGCTGCTGACCGACCGCGGCCCGGGCCGGGTGACGGAGGTCGTGCTGCACGACCTCGACGACAGCCGACTGCGTGCGGTCGCCCGTGTCCTGGACGAACAGGCGTCGGCCGTCGGCGACGCCCCCCGGGTCACGGCGACCACCGACCTCGACGAGGCCCTGCGCGGCGCCGACTTCGTCTTTTCCGCCATCCGTGTCGGCGGCCTGGAGGGACGTGCCGACGACGAGCGGGTGGCCCTCGCCGAAGGCGTGCTCGGCCAGGAGACGGTCGGCGCGGGCGGCATCGCCTACGGCCTGCGGACCGTGCCCGTCGCCGTGGACATCGCCCGGCGGGTCGCCCGCCTCGCCCCCGACGCCTGGGTCATCAACTTCACCAACCCCGCCGGCCTCGTCACCGAGGCCATGTCCCGCCACCTCGGCGACCGCGTCATCGGCATCTGCGACTCCCCGGTCGGCCTCGGCCGCCGCATCGCCCGGGTGCTCGGCGCCGACCCGCAGCAGGCGTGGATCGACTACGTCGGCCTCAACCACCTCGGCTGGGTGCGCGGCCTGCGCGTGGCCGGCCGGGACGAACTGCCGCGGCTGCTCGCCGACCCCCACCTGCTCGGCTCCTTCGAGGAGGGCAAGCTCTTCGGCGCCGACTGGCTCCGCTCGCTCGGCGCGATCCCCAACGAGTACCTGCACTACTACTACTTCAACCGCGAGGCGGTGCACGCCTACCAGCAGGCCGAGCGCACCCGCGGTGCCTTCCTGCGGGACCAGCAGGCCCGCTTCTACGCGCGGGTCGGGACGCCCGGCACCAGCGCCCTGGAGCTGTGGGACCGCACCCGCGCCGAGCGCGAGGCCACCTACATGGCCGAGAACCGCGAGACCGCCGGCGCGGGCGAGCGCGACGCCGACGACCTCTCCGGCGGCTACGAGAAGGTCGCGCTCGCCCTGATGCGGGCCATCGCCCGCGACGAGCGCACCACGCTGATCCTCAACGTGCGCAACCGGCACACCCTCGCGGCCCTGGACACGGACGCCGTGATCGAGGTGCCCTGCCTGGTCGACGCGAGCGGCGCCCACTCGGTCTCCGTCGACCCGCTGCCCGGCCACGCCACCGGGCTGGTCTGCTCCGTCAAGGCCGTCGAGCGCGAGGTGCTCGCCGCCGCCGAGTCCGGCTCCCGCGCCACCGCGGTCAAGGCGTTCGCGCTGCACCCGCTGGTCGACTCGGTGAACGTCGCCCGTCGCCTGGTCGAGGGCTACCGCGCCGTCCACCCCGGGCTGGACTATCTGAAGTAACGCCCCGCGGACGGCGCTTCCCCCGTGGGTGCTCCCGTCGTCCTCCGAGGAGACCTCTCATGCACGACGAACGCCGCCGGATCGAGGGGCGCGTGGAGCGCCTCCACCAGCAGCGCATCAGGCCCGCGGTCCACGCCGCCCGCGTCCCCCTGGAGGTGCGGGCCTGGCAGGCGCCGGGCGAGCCGGTGCCGTTCGAGCAGGCCGCGGCCGCGTCCTACGAGCCGTTCGCCATGGACACCCCCTGGGGACCGCCGTGGGGCACCACCTGGTTCCGGATGCGCGGCACGGTCTCCGCCGAGTGGGCCGGCCGGCGCGTGGAGTCGGTCATCGACCTCGGCTTCGTGGGCGGCTGGCCCGGCAACCAGGCCGAGGCCCTGGTCCACCTCACCGACGGGACCCCGCTGAAGGCGGTCAACCCGCTCAACCGGTACGTCCCGGTCGCCCACCCGGCCGCCGGCGGCGAGAGCGTCGACTACCTGGTGGAGGCGGCCTCCAACCCGGACATCCTGGCGGACGGCTTCGCCGCGCCGACCCCGCTCGGCGACGTGCTGACGGCCGGCGACCGTCCGCTGTACACCTTCCGGCGGGCCGACCTCGCGATCCTCGACGAGGACGTCTGGCACCTCGACCTCGACGTGCAGGTGCTGCGCGAACTCATGGGGGAGCTGGACGACCACGACCCGCGCCGGCACGAGATCCTGCACGCCCTGGACCGCGCGATGGACCTGCTCGACCTGGACGACGTGGCCGGCTCCGCGGCCGCCGTACGGGAGTCCCTGCAACCGGTGCTGGCCAGGCCCGCCCACGCCAGCGCACACATCGTGTCCGGCGTCGGCCACGCGCACATCGACTCGGCGTGGCTGTGGCCGATCCGCGAGACCCGGCGCAAGATCGCCCGCACCTTCTCCAACGTCACCTCGCTCGCCGAGGAGTACCCGGAACTCGTCTTCGCCTGCTCCCAGGCCCAGCAGTACGCGTGGGTGCGCGACCACCACCCCCAGGTGTGGGCCCGCATCCAGGAGTCGGTCGAGAAGGGCCAGTGGGCGCCGGTCGGCGGCATGTGGGTGGAGGCCGACGGCAACCTGCCCGGCGGTGAGGCCATCGCCCGCCAACTCGTCCACGGCAAGCGCTTCTTCCTCGAGCACTTCGGCATCGAGACCAAGGGCGTGTGGCTGCCGGACTCCTTCGGCTACACCGCCGCCTACCCGCAGCTCGCCAGGCTCGCCGGCAACGAGTGGTTCCTCACCCAGAAGATCTCCTGGAACCAGACCAACACGTTCCCCCACCACACCTTCTGGTGGGAGGGCATCGACGGCACCCGCATCTTCACCCACTTCCCGCCGGTCGACACCTACAACGCCCGCTTCAGCGGCGAGGAGATGGCCCGCGCGGTGCGCAACTACGCCGAGAAGGGCGGCGCCCACCGCTCACTGGCCCCCTTCGGCTGGGGCGACGGCGGTGGCGGCCCCACCCGCGAGATCATGGAGCGGGCCCGGCGCCTGAGGGACCTGGAGGGCTCGGCCAGGGTCGAGATCGAGCACCCGGACGCGTTCTTCGCCAAGGCCCGCGCCGAGTACCCCGACGCCCCCGTGTGGGTCGGCGAGCTGTACCTGGAGCTGCACCGCGGCACCTACACCTCCCAGGCCCGCACCAAGCAGGGCAACCGCCGCAGCGAACACCTGCTGCGCGAGGCCGAGTTGTGGGCGACGACGGCCGCACTGCACGCGCCGGGCGGCTACACCTACCCGTACGACAGGCTGGACCGGCTGTGGAAGACGGTGCTGCTGCACCAGTTCCACGACATCCTGCCCGGCTCCTCGATCGCCTGGGTGCACCGTGAGGCCGAGGCCGAGTACGCGCGCGTCGCGGGGGAGCTGGAGGCGCTGACGGCCGAGGCGGTCGCGGCGCTCGGGGCGGGCGGCCCCCGGGTGTTCAACACGAGCCCCTACGACCGTACCGAGGTGATCCGGACCCCGGACGGCGCACCCGCGTACGTCGCGGTGCCCGCGGGCGGCAGCGCGCCGCTGACCGACGCCGCACCGCCGCGGCCGGTGACCGTCACGGTCACGGACGGCGGGCCGGTGCTCGACAACGGCTTCGTCCGCGTAAGGGTGGCCGACGACGGCACCCTGGCGTCCGTGTACGACCTGCGGGCCGGCCGCGAGGTCCTCGCCGAGGCGGGCAACCTGCTGCGCCTGCACACCGACCTGCCCAACCACTGGGACGCCTGGGACATCGACAAGCACTACCGCAACCGCTCCACCGACCTGCTGGACGCCGAGTCGGTCACCGTCGTCGAACAGGACCCGCTGGTCGGCGCCGTCCGTGTGGAGCGCGCCTTCGGCAAGGGCTCCCGGATCACCCAGACGGTCACCGTCCGCGCGGGCAGCCCCCGCGTCGACGTCGGGACCGACCTCGACTGGCACGAGGCCGAGAAGATCCTCAAGGCGGCCTTCCCGGTGGACGTGCGCGCCGCGCACTCCTCCGCGGAGATCCAGTTCGGCCACGTCCTGCGCCCCACCCACACCAACACGAGCTGGGAGGCGGCCCGTTTCGAGGTCTCCGGGCACCGCTGGGTGCACGTCGGCGAACCCGGCTACGGCGTCGCCGTCCTGAACGACTCCACCTACGGCCACGACGTCTCCCGCACGGTCCGCGAGGACGGCGGCACGACCACCACCGTCCGGCTCAGCCTGGTGCGCGCGCCGCGCATCCCGGACCCCGGCGCCGACCAGGGGCGCCACCGCTTCACCTACGCACTGCTGCCCGGCGCGAGCATCGCGGAGGCCGTCGCCGAGGGCTACGCGCTCAACCTGCCGCTGCGGGTGGCCGAGGCGGCCGGTGCCCCCGCACCGGTGGTCTCGGTGGAGGGCGACGGGGTGACCGTCGAGGCGGTCAAGCTCGCCGACGACCGCTCCGGAGACGTCGTCGTCCGGCTCTACGAGTCACGCGGCGGCCGCGCCCGGGGTGTCCTGCGCACCGGGTTCCCGCTCGCGGGCGCCCAGGTCACCGACCTGCTGGAGCGACCGCTGCCCGAGGCCGGCGCGGACGTCGTCGCCGGCGACGACGGCGAGGTCGGGATCGCTCTGCGCCCCTTCCAGATCCTCACGCTGCGCCTGCGCCGCGCCGAGGAGGGCTGACCGGACGGGGCGTGCGGCACCGGCCCGGAGGCGGACGCACCACCGGGTCGGCCGGTCGCTCCCCGTGACAGCGACCGACCGACCCGGCCCCCCGTTTCCCCCGTACCCCCCCCGGGCGGTGCTTCCCCCTGGTCCCCCGTGGTTCCCCCGCAGGCCCCCCGTGGACCCGTTCCCCCGTGGTTCCCCCGTTGTTCTTCACCACTAAGAGCACCGGCCCCGGCCCCTGATACACCCCGCGCGGAAAAAAGTTCCCCCGGTCCTGGGACCGGGGGAACCGCCGTGCCGAACCGCGGTGCGGGGAGGGGTTCGGCTCAGCCGGTGAAGCCCGCCGTGATGGAGGTGAACTGCCAGTTGTTCTGGCTGATGCCGGAGCAGTTGGAGGTCACGCCGCCGCCCGGGCAGGGCCGGTCACGGTTGACGGACCAGAAGGTGAGCCGGGCGATGTGGTGCGCGTTGGCCCAGTCGCGGATCTGGGTCCAGATCGCGGTGGTGGTGTTCTCCTGCTGGTCGGACAGGCCGTTCATGCCGGAGATGCCGATGTGCGCGTAGGCGGTGGCGTCGTCCCAGCCGAAGGTGGACTTCAGCTTGTTCTTCAGCCCCTCCGCCGCGTTGACGGTGTTGCCGTACATGTCCGAGCCGCCGCCGAAGTCGAACGGCATGATGGTGAAGACGTCGATGTCGGCGTTCAGCGACTTGGCCTGCTCGATGAGCCGGTTGCCGTAGTAGGACGGCCCGGTCGTCGAGGTGCCGAAGGTGACGATGGTCCGCAGGCCGGGGTTGTTGGTCTTGACCGTCTTCAGCGCGGTGAGGATCTTCGCCTGGACGGCCTCGTTCTCGAACTCGTCGGTGTTCTCGATGTCGAAGTCGATCGCCTTCAGGCCGTAGGCGTCGACCACCTTCTGGATGGCCCCGGCGAGGGCGCTCGCGGAGGAGCAGTTGGCGCCGAGCTTGCTGCCCGACCAGCCGCCGAACGACGGGACGATGTCACCGCCGGCCGAGCGGATCTGGTTGATCGCCGTCTGGTCGACGCCGCCCGTCAGCGGCCGGCTGCCGTCCCAGGAGGGGGTGCAGCCGCCGGAGTCCAGCACGAAGGCCATGGTGAACCACTTGATGCCGGTGGCGCTCATCACCGTCGCCGGGTTCGGCGGGTCGCCCCAGCCCTCGTAGAGGTAGGGCGCCGCCTGCTTGAAGCCGGTGCCGCCGCCCGTGCCCGCGTTCGTCGTCACGGTCACGGAGTTCGACGCCGGGGAGGCGTTGCCGGCGGCGTCGCGTGCCTTCACGGAGAACGTGTAGCTCGTGCTCGGCGACAGACCGCTGACCGTGGCGCTCGTCCCGGACACGCTCAGCACCTGGCTGGAGCCGCTGTAGACGTCGTACGCCGTGACGCCCACGTTGTCCGAGGCCGCGCCCCAGGACAGCGAGACGCTGGAGGAGGTCTTGCCGGTGGAGGTCAGACCGGTGGGCGCGGTCGGCGCCTGGGTGTCCGAACTGCCGCCCCCGCCGGGCCCGTCGAGGCTGATGTCGTCGGCGTAGTAGGTGCCCTGGGCGTACCAGCCGTGCACGTAGATCTTCGCGCTGGTCTGCGAGGCGCCGGTGGTGAAGGACACCGAGAGCTGGCTGTACGCCGACGGCGACGACGTCCAGGTCGAGGCACCGCCGTCGACGCCGAGGTAGACGTAGGAGCCGCGCACCCAACCGGTCAGCGCGTACGTCGTGTTGGGCTTGACGGCGACGGTCTGGCTGCACTGGGCGATGTCGCTCGACGTGACGGCTCCGGCGAGGGCCTTGGAGCCGCCGTGCACGGGGGAGGAGACGACCGAGCCGAGGTTGCCGGTGCAGGACCAGGGGGACAGACCGCCCGACTCGAAGCCGGGGTTGGACAGGACGTTGGCCGCCTGGGCGGTGCCGGGCAGGGCCACGGCCCCGCCGACGGCGAGAGCGGCTGCGCCGAGCAGGCCGAGGATCCGGCGCACGGGGCGTCTTGGGGGTATGGAGCGCACGCGATCTCCCTGGGGAAAGTGGGGTGGTTCGGGAGTGCACGGAAGTGCGAGGCGGCACGGGGGCCGTGCCGGGGTGGTGCGCAACCAAAGTGGTATGGACCAATCCCGGTGTCAAGCGGAACGACGGGATTGGTCCATACCGGTGGGCGAAGTGCCGAAGAAGCGCCTTTTGAGCCGTACTCGGATCAGAGGGGGAGCGGCGCCCCTGCGGCCGGCTCCACCGCGTCGGCGGGCGCGGGCACCGCGGGCAGCAGCGTCGCGGTCTCCTCCACCCGCTGCTGGGGCAGCGTCACCGGGCGCAGCGGACGCGCGCCCGACACCACGGTGTAGTCCTGCCCGAGGAACGGCGGCTCGATGGTGCCGGGGTCCTCGCCGAGCGCCAACTGCACGGCTGCCCAGGGGGCGTTGACGCCGCACAGGGCGAGCTGGTGCAGTCCGCCGGCCGGCCGGGTGTTGACGTCCATCAGGACCGGACGGCCGTCGTACATCCGGAACTGGATGTTGGACAGGTGGTGCAGCCCGAAGCCCTCGGCGATGCGGCGGGCCGGCTCCAGCCACTGCTCGTGCAGCGTGAACCCGCGCCGGCGCCCGTTCTTGGTGCGGCCGATCGCCATCCGGAGCACGTTGTCGCGGCCGGTGAGGCAGTCCACCGACACCTCGGGCTGCTCCAGGCGCGGCATCACCATCCAGTCCACCGGCTCCTCGGCCGACCGCAGCGCCTCGACGACCAGGTCGAGCGGGACGTACGGGCTGGGGAAGCCGGTGAGGTGGCTGAGCGAGAAGGGGGCGCGGGTGACCACCCGGAAGCCCACCCCGCCCGCGCCCGACGCGGGCTTGAAGCACGCCTTGTGCCCGGTGGCCTCCACCGCCTCGACGGCGGCGACCAGTTCGTCGGCGGTGCGGACCCGCCACCACGGCGGCACCGGCACCCCGATCGCCTGCACGGCCTCGTAGGCGATCACCTTGTCCTCGAAGACCGCGACGGCCTCCGGCGGCGGCGCCAGCAGGGCCGTGCCGGCCGCGGCGAAGTCCGCGCGGTGCGCCACGATCGCCGCCTGGTGCAGCCGGGGCACGAACACGTCGACGGAGCGGCGCCGGCACTGGTCGAGCGCGTACTCGACGTAGGCGGCGGGGGACAGGCCCTCCGGCTCCAGTTCGGCGGTGTCCGCGGCGGCCAGCACCGGCGAGTCCGGGTCGCCGTGCGTGGCGTGGATCTCGACCGCCCGATCGCTGGGATTCCTCCGCAGCTGATCCATGAAGAACACGTTCTCCGCGTACGTGCGGTTGAGCCAGACGCGTACGCGAGAGACCATGCAGGCCGCCTTTCACGGTCGGCGGGCAGGGCGAAGCTGGCCCGGCCCGGGCAGGGGGAAGTGGAGGTGCACCGAACCGCCTGCGGAAAGGAAGCGGGAGGCGGTGGTATCGGGGCGATCATACGACTTCCCGAGCGGTGCGCGTGCAACGCGCGTGTTACGGATTCGCCCGGCGTCCGCCCGCCGCTGCGCCCGGCGTGCCGTCCGCCGTCCGGCCCGGCGTTCCGCCCGCCACCGGCCTGATCCACTCTTGTCGGGGGCCGCCGGATGTGTTGTCGTGGTGGCATGCGTGTGCCCGCACGGGGCGCCTGGGATCGTCTGCGGGGAGCGCGAGGTGGGGTCGACGGGCGTGGGCGCCGGGCAACTGCTGGCCATCAGTGACCTGCACATCGGCTACCCGGAGAACCGGGCCCTGGTCGAGGAGATGCGCCCCGGGTCCGACGAGGACTGGCTGCTGGTGGCGGGGGACGTCGCCGAGACCGTGTCCGACATCAGGTGGGCGCTGAAGACCCTCGCGAGCCGCTTCCGCAAGGTCGTGTGGGCCCCCGGCAACCACGAGCTGTGGACCCATCCCAAGGACCCCGTCACCCTGCGCGGCGCCGAGCGCTACGCCCACCTGGTCGACGTCTGCCGCGACCTGGGCGTCACGACCCCCGAGGACCCCTACCCGCTCTGGGAGGGCCCCGGCGGACCGGTCGCCGTCGCCCCGCTGTTCCTGCTCTACGACTACTCGTTCCTCCCGGCGGGCTGCGCCACCAAGGAGGAGGGTCTGGCGTACGCGCACGGCACCGGCGTCGTGTGCAACGACGAGTACCTGCTGCACCCCGACCCGTACCCGACCCGCGACGACTGGTGCCGGGCCCGGGTCGCCGAGACCGAGGCCCGGCTGGCCGCGCTGCCCGCGGACCTGCCCACCGTCCTGGTCAACCACTACCCGCTGGACCGGCACCCGACCGAGGTGCTCTGGTACCCGGAGTTCGCGATGTGGTGCGGCACCCGGCTCACCGCCGACTGGCACCGCCGCTTCCGCGTCGCCGCCATGGTCTACGGCCACCTGCACATCCCCCGCACCACCTGGCACGAGGGCATCCGCTTCGAGGAGGTGTCGGTGGGCTATCCCCGCGAGTGGCGCAAGCGCCCCGGCCCGCCCGGACGGCTGCGCCGCATCCTGCCCCACACACCGGAGCGGACCCCCGCGGACGGCGGCGGCACGGAGGCCGGACGCCCCGAGGCCGCAGGCACGGAGAACGGCCGCGCGGACGGTGGCCGCGCGTGATCGAGGACCTGCTGCCGCAGTCCGTCGTCGCCGTGGAGGCGTACGGCGGTGAGGTCGACGGCGTGCCCGGCGAGGCGGTGCTGTACCCCGAGGAGGAGGCGCTGGTGGCGCGGGCGGTCGCCAAGCGGCGCCGCGAGTTCACCCTGGTCCGCTCCTGCGCCCGGCGCGCGATGGAGGAGCTGGGCGTGCCGCCGCAGCCCGTGCTGCCGGGGGAGCGGGGCGCCCCGACCTGGCCGCAGGGGCTGACCGGCAGCATGACCCACTGCGAGGGCTACTGCGCCGCCGCGCTGGTGCGCGCCGCCGACCTGGCCTCGCTCGGCATCGACGCGGAACCGCACGACCGGCTCCCCGAGGGCGTCCTGTCCGCCGTGGCGCTGCCCGCCGAGGCCGAGCGGCTGGAGCGGCTGGCAGCCGAGCGGCCCCAGGTCCACTGGGACCGGCTGCTGTTCAGCGCCAAGGAGTCGGTCTACAAGGCGTGGTTCCCGCTCACCCGGCTGTGGCTGGACTTCTCCGAGGCGGACATCGAGATCACGCCGGCGCCCGGCGCGGCCCCGGGGGTTCCCCCGCACGGCACGCTGCACGCCCGCCTGCTCGTCCCCGGCCCGGTGGTCGGCGGGCGCCGCGTGGACCGCTTCGAGGGCCGCTGGACGGTCCGGCGGGGCCTGGTGGCCACGGCGATCACGGTCCCGCACGCCCAGCCGGCCCCCGCACCCTGAAAGCGCCGGTCCCGTCACCCCTCCGGGCACCAGCTCCCCAGCAGCCGGAAGAACGCCTCCTCGTTCCCCGTCAGGCCCGCCCGCCGCAGGGCCTGTTCGGCCTCCGCGAGGACCGAGGGCGGCACCACGGGCGGCAGCCGGTGCTGGGGCGGACCGGACGTCTCGGGACGGCCGTCCCCCGCAGTCTCGTCATGGGTGTCCCCGAACGCGGCGCGCACCGTGTGCAGCAGGCGCAGGTAGGCCTGGACGGCGGTCCGCTCGCGGTCGGTCAGTACGGCAGTGGGCATCGGTCGGCTCTCCCCGCGTCGGCATCGGTTCCCACGCGCCCGGACGGCGCGTACGCCGCGGCACGACGGCGCACCCCCAGCTTGCCGCCCCCCACTGACAATGCCCCTCGCGCACGGCCCGGCCCGCCCACTCGGCACCGCATGAGCGGCCTGGAACCGCAGGTGAGGAAGGGTCAGGCGGAAGAGGGCCGTCAGCCCAGGTACCCCAGCGACGCCTCGATCCGTCCCGCGAGGTGGTCACGGCGGCCGCGCTCGCGCGGCGCCGAGTCGGTGAGCCAGGTACGGCATTTGCTGGCGAGGAGCAGGCCGAAGCTCTCGGCCTCCTTCTCGTCGGCCCGGTCGAAGCGGGTGCGGGCGGCGACCCGGCGCACGGTCTCCGCCAGCTCCTCCAGGTGTTCCCCCGGGTGCCCCTGCGGCCCGTCCCCGTCGGCCAGGCCGCGCGCGGCGACCGCGGCGCCCCCCACGTCATGGCCGTGGTGACCGGCCTTCATGTGCCACAGCTCGTGGCCGAGGATCACCAACTGGTGGTCGGGCGCGGTGCGTTCCTCGACGACGACCAGGTCCCGGTCGGTCAGGTCGAGCCACAGCCCGCTCGCGGTGCCGGCCGGGAACGCGGCCGTACGGAAGTGGACCGGGCGGCCGCGGCGACGGCTCATCGCGGCGCACAGCGCGCCGTAGAGGGCCTCCGGGGGCGCCGGCGCGGGCAGGTCCAGCTCCGCGACCAGCTCGTCGCACAGGCGGCGCATGTCCTTGCCGATGCCCACGGTCCTCCCCCGGATCACGTCTCGGGCCGCTTCACGCTCTCCAGGAGCATGTCCAGCCACTCGGCGACCTTGTCGCGGTGCTGGTCGGTGGGCAGTTGGGCGGCGCGCCAGGCGATCCCGCGCACCCCGTGGTCCTGCAGCAGCCGCTCCAGCGGGTCGTCCGGGGCGCCCTCGCGCTCCGCGAGCCGCTGCAGCAGCTCCTGCTCGGTGTGCTGCAGGGCGCCGGCCAGCGCCTCGGGGTCCTCGGCGGTGAGGAAGCCCGCGTGCACCCGGAAGAAGCGCTGGAGGGCGTCGCAGTGCTCCATGGTGGGGCGGCGGTCGCCGTTGATGAGGGCACCCGCCTGCTGCCGCGACATGCCGGCGCCGTCGGCGATCTCCTGCTGGGTGTACTTGCGCCCGTTGGGCTTGAGCCGGGTGCGGCGCAGCAGGTCCAGCCGCTGCAGGAAGCGCGCCTGCACGTCGGGCTGGCCGGCGGGCCGGCCGCTCAGCAGGGCCTTGACCACGGACTCCGGCACCCCGGAGGCGACGGACAGCCGGGCGGTGTCGAAGACCTCCGCGTGCGGTACGCCGAGCCGGTCGGCGAGCGCGGTGACACGGGTGACGACGGCCGACAGCGAAGCCGTCGCCGTGGCGTCCGGAACCTCAAGGTCATCCGTCACCGACAGGTCTCCTACGTCTCTCACCACCCGCTCACCGGCACGCACCAGGCGCGGGCGGCCGCCGTGAACTGCCCGGAGAGTAACGGGTGTTCCCGACCCACAGCCAGGTCTCGCCACAACTGTGGCCAATTTCAGCCGTCAACAAGCGCCGAATGCCACGATAGTTGACATGCCTTGCGTCGGGGCAGCAGGATCGGGGCGCCGCGAGAAGGCCGCATCAGGCAAGAGGGGTGACCTCCCGATGGCATATCAGGCAGGTGAGCAGCGGCCCGCGCCGCGGCTCGTCCCCGCGAGCCCCGAGGCCGAGGCGTACCTCCAGGACTACGCCACGCTGCTGGAGGCCGTCCCCTTCCCCTCCCTCGTGTTCGACCGGCGCTGGGACGTCGTCCTGGCGAACACCGCTTTCGAGACACTTTTCCGCGAGGTCGGCCCCCATCCGACGGCCATGCCGGGCGACAACTTCCTGCGGTTCGTGCTCTTCCACCCGGACGCCGCCGGTGTCCTCGGCGCGTTCGAGTCGAGCTGGTTCCTGCCCTCGCTCGCGCAGTTCGCGTCCGCGGTGGAGACGCACGGACACGACCACGGGCTCCAGGCGATCCGCCGGGAGATCGCCCAGGACCCGATCATGGAGGCCGCCTACCGGCAGGGCCTGCCGCACTGGATCCGCGCCGTGGGCGCCGAGGCCGTGGAACACGACGGTGCCGTCCGCCCGCTGGTGCACCCCGACCCGCGCTGGGGCGCCACCGAGTGCCGGGTCGTCGAGGAGACGCCGCCGGCCCTGCGGGCCCTGGGCTGTACGCGGCTGACCCTGGTCCTGCGCGAGACCCGCCCGGCCCCCGCGCCGCGGGGAGCCCGCCGCCCGCGCCGCCGCGCGAGCCACCTGACGGTGGTGCCCGCCACCGGAACCTGACCGGGCACCGTCGGCGTTCAGGTCGCCGACGGCGCCTCGGTCGGCGTCCTGCCGTCCGGTGAGCCCCCCTCCCTCCGCGCAAGCCGTTTGCGCTTCTTGCGTCGGTGTTGCGGTCCCGATGCGTCGACTTGCGTAAGCCAGGAAGAAACACGGAGCTGGCGCGCCCAGCGCCTCCCGCATGCCCGCGGGCATCCGCTCGCTGTCGGCAAATTACAAACTTCACGCGACATCTTGCGGACTCCTGTCGCCGGTGCTTGAGTATGCGTCGCCCGTCGCGGCCATCCCTCCCCGATCCCACCCCTCGCACCCGTGCGCGTCCGTACCCCCACCCCGAAGGGACCAGCACATGCCACGCTCCCCTCACGGCCTCCAAGGCCGCCGTCCCCATGTCAGGCGCATGACAGTCCTCACCTCCGCCGGTGCGGCCGTCGCCCTCGCGGCCGGCAGCCTCGTCGCGCTCGCCTCGGTGCCCGCGCAGGCGGCGGCCGGCGCCACCCTGCCGTTCACCTCCGTGGAGGCCGAGTCCGCGACGACCACCGGCACCCGCATCGGGCCCGACTACACCCAGGGCTCCCTCGCGTCGGAGGCGTCCGGGCGGCAGGCCGTGCGCCTCAGCGCCGGGCAGCGCGTCGAGTTCACCGCGCCCCGCACGGCCAACGCGCTGAACCTCGCCTACAGCGTCCCCGACGGCCAGTCCGGCACCCTCAACGTCTACGTCAACGGCACCCGGCTGAGCAGGACCCTCGCCGTCACCTCGAAGTACTCCTACGTCGACACGGGCTGGATCGCGGGCTCGCGCACCCACCACTTCTACGACAACGCCCGCCTGCTGCTCGGGCAGACCGTCCAGCCCGGCGACAAGGTCGCCGTGGAGTCCACCGGCACCCAGGTCACCGTCGACGTCGCCGACTTCGAGCAGGTCGCCGCGGCCGCAGGGCAGCCCGCCGGGTCGGTCTCCGTCACCTCCAAAGGCGCCGACCCGAGCGGCCAGGGCGACTCCACGCAGGCCTTCCGCGACGCGATCGCCGCCGCCCAGGGCGGCACGGTGTGGATCCCGCCGGGCGACTACCGGATCACGTCGTCCCTCAGCGGCGTCCAGAACGTCACCCTCCAGGGCGCCGGCAGCTGGTACTCGGTCGTCCACACCTCGCGCTTCATCGACCAGTCGAGCTCGGCCGGCAACGTCCGCATCAGGGACTTCGCGGTGATCGGCGAGGTCACCGAACGCGTCGACTCCAACCCCGACAACTTCGTCAACGGCTCGCTCGGCCCGGGCTCCTCGGTCTCCGGGATGTGGATCCAGCACCTCAAGGTCGGGCTCTGGCTGACCGGCAACAACGACAACCTGGTCGTGGAGAACAACCGCATCCTCGACACCACCGCCGACGGCCTCAACCTCAACGGCAACGCGCGTGGCGCCCGGGTCCGCAACAACTTCCTGCGCAACCAGGGCGACGACGCGCTCGCCATGTGGTCGCTGTACGCGCCCGACACCAACAGCAGCTTCGACAACAACACCATCACCCAGCCCAACCTGGCCAACGGCATCGCCGTCTACGGCGGCACCGACATCGCGGTGCGCAACAACCTCGTCTCCGACACCAACGCCCTCGGCAGCGGCATCGCCGTGTCCAACCAGAAGTTCCTCGACCCGTTCTCCCCGCTGGCCGGCACCATCACGGTCGACGGCAACACCCTCGTGCGCACCGGCGCGATCAACCCCAACTGGAACCACCCGATGGGCGCGCTGCGCGTCGACTCCTACGACAGCGCGATCAACGCGACCGTGAACATCACCAACACCACCATCACCGACAGCCCGTACAGCGCCTTCGAGTTCGTCTCCGGCGGGGGACAGGGCTACCCCGTGCGCGGGGTCACCGTCAGCGGTGCCACCGTCCGCAACACCGGTACGGTCGTCGTCCAGGCCGAGGCCCAGGGCGCCGCGACCTTCCGGGACGTCACCGCCACCCAGGTCGGCGCGGCCGGCGTCTACAACTGCCCCTACCCGGCGAACTCCGGCGCCTTCACCCTCACCGACGGCGGCGGCAACTCCGGCTGGAACAGCACCTGGTCGGACTGCTCGACCTGGCCGCAGCCCGGCCAGAGCAACCCCCAGCCCGACCCCAACCGCAACCTCGCCAAGGGCCGGCCGGCCACCGCCACCGGCTCGCAGGACGTCTACACGCCCGGCAGGGCGGTCGACGGCGACGCGAACAGCTACTGGGAGTCCGCCAACAACGCCTTCCCGCAGTCCCTCACCGTCGACCTCGGCGCCGGCTACGCCGTGCGGCGGCTGGTGCTGAAGCTGCCGCCGTCCTCCGCGTGGGGCGCCCGCACCGAGACGGTCACCGTCCTCGGCAGCACCGACGGCTCGTCGTTCAGCACGGTCGTCGGCGCCCAGGGCTACCGCTTCGACCCGGCGACCGGCAACACGGCGACCGTCTCCCTGCCGGCAGGCACGAACCTGCGTTACCTGCGCCTGACGGTCACCGGCAACACCGGCTGGCCGGCGGGCCAGTTCAGCGAGGTGGAGGCCTACCTGACCTCCTGACCCCACAAGCCCCGCGCTCCGCCGCCAGGATCCGCCCGCTGACGCTGACGCTGACGCTGACGCGGATCCGGGCCCGGCGCAGCGCGGGGCCAGGTGCGTGGTGGACCGGGATCCGCTGCCCCGCCGCTCCTCTCAACGCGCCACGGTTGCCGGGCTGTTCAGGCTCACAGGACGGATGCGGCCGCCCTCGAGGACCACCGTCTCGTCGGCGGCGGCCAGGCCCGACTGCTCGTGGGTGACCAGGAGGGTGGTACGGCCGCGGGTGGCGTCGAGGACGTCGGCGAGGACGGCGGCCGCGGTGTCGGGGTCGAGTCCCTCGGTGGGTTCGTCCAGGACCAGGACGGGCGGGTCGGCGAGCAGCGCGCGGGCCAGCAGCAGACGCCTGCGCTGACCGCCCGAGAGGGTCGCGCCGTCGCCGCCGACGAAGGTGTCCCAGCCCTCGGCCAGCGACTCGATCCAGTCGAGGAGCCGGGCCCTGCGAGCCGCTTCGCGCAGGTCGCCGTCCGTGGCGTCGGGACGGGCCAGCAGCAGGTTGGCGCGGATCGTGGTGTGGAAGACGTGCGCGTCCTGGGTCATGCCCGTGATCACGCGGCGGACGTCGGCGCCCGAGCAGTCACGCAGTTCGCGCCCGCCCACGCGGATGCTTCCGGCCTCGTACGGGACGAACCGCATGAGCGCCGCGATCAACGTCGACTTGCCGGACCCGCTGGCGCCCAGGAGCGCGACCCGGCGGCCGGGTGGCAGCCGCAGGCTCACCCCGTCCAGGGCAGCGGGGCCGTCGGCGCGGTGTCGTACGCGCAGGTCGGTGATGTCCACGCCGAGGGGCTCGTCCGTGTCCAACGGCAGGGGGACGGGCGGGTCGGCGACCGGGGGAGGGGTGTCCAGCAGGTCGGCCAGCCGGCGCGCGGAGGCCCGTACCGCGACGAGGCGGCGGGCCGCGCCGGGCAGGGGCGCGAGAGCCTCGAAGGAGACCAGCGCGAGCACCGCGAGGACGGTGAGGTGCACGGCGGGCAACGCGCCGGCCGCGTGCGCGCGCAGCGCCAGCCAGGTGACGCCGACCGTCGCCCCACCCTGCAGCAGCAGCACCACGGCCGAGGCCGACGTGGTCGTCAGGGCCGCCGAGCGCTCCAGTGCCGCGATCCGGGCGGAGGCGTCCCGGGCTCGGCCCTCGGCACGGTCCCGGGCGCCGTACGCCGCGAGGTCGGCCGCACCCCGGGTCAGATCCAGGGTCGCCGCGGCGAGTTCCGCGCGCGCCGCCTTCTCCGCGCGGCCCGCGCGGCGGGACACCGCGAGCACCAGGCCGGGCACGAGGACTCCCGCCAGGGCCAGCAGCAGACCGAGCAGCGCGCCCGCCTGCGGCAGCAGCAGGGCCGCCGTCACGCCGGCGCCCGTCGCGACGACGCAGCCGGCCGCGACCGGGATCAGGACGCGCAGCAGCAGGTCCTGGGCGGCGTCGACGTCGTCGACGAGGCGGGTCAGCAGGTCGCCGCTGCGGAAGGCGGGCGTACCCGCCGGGGCGAGCGGCACCAGTGCCTCGTAGATGCGGGTGCGGAAGCCGGCCACCGCCCGCAGGACGCCGTCGTGACCGAGGAGCCGGTCCGCGTAGCGCAGCGTGCCGCGCCCCAGGGCGAGGGCCCGTACGGCGACGATCGCGACGCTCACCGCGGCGAGCGGCGGCTGCTGCGCGGCGCGGGTGATCAGCCAGGCGGCGGTGGCCGTCAGCGCGGCGGCGGCGAGTTCGCTGCCGGCCGCGGCGAGCGCGGCGGGCAGCAGCCTGCGCCAGTGGGGCAACAGGAAGCGCAGGAGACGGATCGTGGGGCGGGACCCACGGGCGGGGGCCGCGGTCCGGGCGCGCTCCGTCACGAGGCCGGCAGCCCTTCGGTGACGTCGGCCCGGGGAGCGACCAGGGCTCCGGCCCGTACCGTGACGATGCGGTCGGCGTGGGGCAGCAGGCTGGTGCGGTGGGCGACGACCACCGCGGTCCGGCCGCGCATGAGCGCGACGGTGGCACGGGTGACGGCGGCCTCGCTCTCCGGGTCGAGATGGGCGGTCGGTTCGTCGAGGAGCAGCACGGGGGCGTCCTTCAGGAAGGCGCGGGCGAGCGCGATCCGCTGCCGCTGGCCGGCCGAGAGCCCGGCCCCCTGCTCACCGAGCACGGTGTCGTACCCGTTCGGCAGTGCCTCGACGAAGCGGTCGGCACAGGCGGCCCGGGCCGCCGCCCGCACCTCGGCGATGTCGGCGTGCGGACGGCCGAGGCGGATGTTGTCGGCGACGGACACCGCGAACAGGTGCGGGCGCTGCGGCACCCAGGCCACCTGGGCGCGCCACGCGTCGGCATCCAGCGCCCCGAGGTCGGTGCCGTCGACGGTGACCCGGCCCGAGGCCGGGACGGCGAAGCCGAGCAGCAGGGACAGCAGCGTCGACTTGCCCGCGCCGCTCGGGCCGACCAAGGCCACGTGCTCGCCGGGACGCACGGTGAGGGACACGTCGTGCAGGGCCGGGATAGGGCGGTCCGGGTAACGGACCGTCACGCGGTCGAGCCGCAGCCGCGCCGTACGGCCGTCGGGAGCGGCGAGGAGGCGGGCCGCGCGTTGCGGGACGGTGCCCTCGTCGTGCTGGTCGTCCTCCTCGTCGAGGAGCGCGAAGACCCGCTCGGCCACCGCGATGCCCTCGGCGCTGTCGTGGAAGGCGGCTCCCGCCGCCCGCAGCGGCAGGTACGCCTCGGGGGCGAGGAACAGGACGGTCAGGGCGGTGCGCAGGTCCAGCTCGCCGGCGAGCAGCCGCAGGCCCACCGGGACGGCCACCAGGGCCACGGAGAGCGTGGCGACCGTCTCCAGGACGAGGGAGGACAGGAACGCCACGCGCAGGGTGCGCACCGTGGCCCGCCGGTGGGCGTCGGCCATCTCGCCCACCACCCGCGTCTGGTGCACCTCACGGCCGAAGGCCCGGAGGGTCGGCAGACCGGCCACCACGTCCAGGAAGTGGCCGCCCAGTCGGCTCAGCAACCGCCACTGCCGGGCGGTGCGCTGCGCGGTGTGCATGCCGACCAGCGCCCCGAAGACGGGGATCAGCGGCAGCGTCACGACGACGATCAGCGCCGACGTCCAGTCGGTCCACCACAGCCAGGCCGTGACGGTGAGGGGGACCACCGCGGTGGCCGTCATCGTGGTCAGGTAGCCGACGACGTACGCGTCCAGGGCGTCCAGGCCGCGGGTGAGCAGCGTCGCGGTCTCGCCATGGCGGCGGGCGGCGAGCCGCAGCGGGCCGGTGCGTCGCAGCCGGCTCGTGATCCGCTCGCGCAGCGTGTGCTTGGCGTCGGCCGCGGCGCGCTGGGCGAGGGTCCCGCGGGCCCAGGTCAGCAGCGCACGCAGCGTCAGGACGGCGGCCAGCGCGGCCAGGGCTGTGTCCCGCACCGCGTGTCCGACGAAACCGTCCGCGCAGACCTTCGCCAGCAGGCCCGCCTGGGCGACCACCGTCGCGGCGCCCAGCAGCGCCAGCGCCGTGGAGTACGCCATGTGGCGCCGCAGCGCCGGTACTTCCCGCATCAGGCGGCGTTCGACCGGCTGCATCCTGGGGTCTCTCCCGTCGCTGGTACGGCTCAGAAGTAGCTGGGGTGGCGCCGGCCCGTGCGCCCCCGGAACGCCCACCAGCTCCACACCTGGTAGGTGAGGATCGTCGGGATCACCGCGACACCGAACGCGGAGAGGATCCTCAGCGTGGCGCTGTCGGTGACGGACTGGCCGACGGTCAGACCCGCCCCGGCCGAGCTGATGAGGAGGTACGGGTAGTGACCCGCCCCGACCAGCAGCACGGGCAGCAGGGTCGCGCAGCTGGTGGCCGCGAACGCCCGGACGTGGTGCCCCTGGGTCAGAAACCACCAGGCGCCGGTGAGGGCCGCCGCGAACAGGGCGGCGACGACCGCCGAGGTCACCCGGTTGGTCATGGAGGCGCCCGCGCCGAAGAGCGTCAGCAGCAGCGGCAGCAGGCCGACGGCGCCGGTCGCGCGCACGAGCCCCGCGCCCAGCCGCCGTGCGGTGGCGGCGAGCCGGGGGGCCGAGCGCAGCGTGACGAAGGCGGCTCCGTGCGCGGCGAAGAGCAGCGCGGTGGTCACCCCGCAGGCCAGCACGAACGGTGAGAACACGTCACCGGCACCCAGGTGGAAGCTCCCGTCCGCCCGGCGGGGCACGCCGTGCAGCAGCAGGCCGACGACGAGTCCCCAGCACAGGGCGGGCAGGGCGCCGCCGAACACGATCAGGACGTCCCAGCAGCGACGGCCGCGGGCGCTGTCCGCCCGGCCCCGCAGCTGCACCGCGGCGTTGCCGACGACGAGCCCGACGAGGATCGCCACGATCAGGGGGTACAGCCCGGACAGCAGGGTCCCTTCCAGGTGCGGGAAGGCGCCGAACAGGACCCCGGCGAAGGCGACCAGCCAGACCTCGTTGCCCAGGAAGAACGGCGCCATGGCCTCGAGGGCGGCGTTCTGGCCGGTCCGTCGCTCCCGCTCGGCGTCGGGGTCGGCGCGCAGCAGCGGGTGCAGCATCTGTACGCCGTAGTCGTAGCCGCCGAGCACGAAGTACCCGGCGAGGAGCAGGCCGAGCATGCCCAGCCAGAGGGTCTCGAGACTCATGTCGTTCCACTTTCCGTCTCAGCGAT
Source organism: Streptomyces galbus (assembly GCF_005280195.1). Classification (GTDB taxonomy): domain Bacteria; phylum Actinomycetota; class Actinomycetes; order Streptomycetales; family Streptomycetaceae; genus Streptomyces; species Streptomyces galbus. Next base: position 50,436 of record NZ_SZPR01000012.1, read on the forward strand.
GAGGTTCGCCGGGCCCCGGGGGCGCCGGCTCAGAAGACCGGGACCGGCTGCTTCCCGTCGGCGCCGCTGTCGGGAACGTCGTCGGCGAGCGGCTCGGTGGCGCCGAGCTGGGTCGCCTCCGGGCCGCGGCGGGCGAAGCGTGCGATGAGGGTCCAGTTCGTCACCGCGAGCGCGACGAAGACGGCGATGAACACCGTGCAGGACACGGCCAGCGAGGTGGTGCTCACGTGGGACAGCGCGTCCTCGACGGTCAACTGGCCGTAGACGATCCACGGTTGGCGCCCGACCTCGCGGAAGACCCAGCCGCCGACGGCGGCGACGAAGGGCAGCGGGATCATGGCCGTCATCAGGTAGGCCAGGGGACGCCAGCGCACCAGCCAGTCCTTCCACAGCAGGAAGACGGCGAGGAACGTGACGGTGGACACCGTGTTCCCGATGATCGTCATCGTGTCCATCGCGATGCGCAGCCAGTCGTGCGGGGGTACGTAGTCGCCGGGCCCGTGCTGCCCGACGAACTGCGCCTGCAGACGGGCGACGCCGTCGTTGTTCAGCGCGGCCGTCTTCATGGGCTGGGTCCGGTCCAGCACCGGGACCTGGAGCTGGCCGACGATGATGACGAAGAACGAGGCGAGCATGCCCACCCAGACACCCAGCCGCAGGGAACTGCGGAACAGCTGGGTCTCCTTCGTGCCCCGGGCGAAGTGCCAGGCGCTGACCCCGGCGACGAAGACGCCCGCGGTGGTGAGCGCGCCCAGCGTCAGGTGGCCCAGCGCCAGCAGGGCGTTGGGGTTGCCGAGCAGGGCACCGAAGTCGGTCAGGTAGGCGACGCCGCCGCGGACCTCGTAGCCCACGGGGTGCTGCATGAAGCCGTTGGCGATCAGGATCCAGAAGCCGGAGGCGTAGGCCGTCAGCGCGACCAGCCAGATCAGCGTGACGTGCACGCTGCTGCGGATGCGTCCCCAGCCGAAGATCCACATGCCGAGGAACGTGGACTCGGCGAAGAAGGCGATGAGGGTCTCCAGCGCCAGCGGGGCGCCGAAGACGTTGCCGGCGAACTTGCTCAGGCCGCTCCAGCTCAACCCGAACTGGAACTCCATGACGAGGCCGGTGACGATGCCGACCGCGTAGTTGATGACGTAGAGCTGGCCCCAGAAGCGCGTCATGCGTTCCCGGAGGGCCCTCTTGGCGGGATCGTGGGTGCACGCGGCCCTGGTGTGCATGATCGCCACGAGTGGGACGAGCCCCATGGTGAGGATCACGAACAGCCAGTGGACGGTGGTCGTGGCCGCGAACTGGAGTCGGGCCAGATCCGCAGCGCTCATGGTGCGACCTTCCTGGGGGACGGTGGCCGGACGGACGTCGGACGGGTGCGGGGCCCCACTTCGCGTGTGCAGGCGCCGGGCGCCTTTGCCCGGTACCTGTGCGGTGACCCCTGCGGAAAACCGTAGGGACAATTGCTTATGCATTCCAAGACCGGTTTGGCTATGTACAGATGACCCATAAGACATGAGCGAAGGTGGACCGTGGATCTGTTGCAGCTGCGCTACTTCCAGGCCGTCGCCCGTTACGAGCACATCAGCCGCGCCGCGGAGGAGCTCCGCATCGCCCAGCCCTCGCTCAGCCGCGCCATCGCACGCCTGGAGGCCGAGCTGGGCTCGCCGCTGTTCGACCGCAAGGGCCGCCGGATCCGGCTGAACCAGTACGGCACGGTGTTCCTGCGGCACGTCGACCGCTCGCTGAGCGAGCTGGACGACGGGCGCCGGGCGGTCCACGAGGCCCGCGACACCGGGCTCGGCCGGGTCAGTGTCGCCTCCGAGACCCTGCTCACGATCAGTCCCGTCCTCGGCAGCTTCCGGGCCGCCCACCCCCGCGCCGACGTCCGGCTGTTCCAGTCGGACGCGGACGAGATGGACCGCCAGCTGCGCGCCCGGGAGGTCGACTTCTGCGTGGCCTCGCAGCCGCTGACGGGGACGCACCTGGCGTCGATCGAACTCGTCCGCGAGGAGGTCCTGCTCGGCGTGCCGCACGGGCACCGGCTGGACGGCCGCGACACCGTGACCGTCCCCGAACTCGCCGACGAGCCGTTCGTCACGACCCGGCGCGGCTGGCAACGCGCCCTGCTCGACCGACTGTTCGCGGCCGAAGGCCTCACTCCGGTGCTGTCCTGCGAGAGCGACGAACCCGGCGCCAGCGGGGACCTGATCAGCGCGGGCCTCGGCATCGGCCTCATCCCCGCGATGTCCCGCCAGGCCGGCACGCGCATCCCACTCGCCTGGGTGCACGTGGACGCGCCCGACTGCCACCGGGTGCTCAGCCTGGTGTGGAACCGCCACACCCACCTGTCCGAAGCGGCGCTGCAGTTCCGGACGTTCATCACGAGCAAGCCGTTCATGACCCACCGGCTGCCAGGGCCGGGTCACTCACCGGAGGAGCACCGAGCAGGGTGCGCCGGCTGACCGCGGTGAGTCCCGCGGTCCCGCCCTGGTGGTGACGCCGGTGGCTCTTCGGGCCGGCGTGCCGATCACCGCTCGGACGGTGGCGGACCACTTGGCCGGGCGGCGGCCCGGTCATCGCCGCGGGGCGCACTCCTCGTTGACCGCGAAGTCGAAGTGGCCGAGCAGCCCCGACAACAGCGCGCCCGGCATCGTCGCCACCACGGCCGTTCGGACCGGCGTCCGGCGCGTCATCGTGAGTTCCCCTCGTCCACGACGGCCGCTGTCCATGACGGCCGGTGTCACGCGGACCCGTCGCGGCGGTCCGCGTCCACGGCGGTCCCACCGACCGCCGTCCCTGCGTCCCAGTGGCCCCGACCCGGCCGGATCCTGTCGCTCCGCACCCCCCGCGTACCGCCGGACTTCACGCCCCCGCCACCGCACCCTTCCGTGGCGTTCGGTGCCGCTGGAACACTCTGTGCGCGCATCCCGTCAGAACCCGGCCGGTTCGCAGCCCGTCAGGACGAGAGGTCCACCAGCCATGCCCGAAGTCAACCGGCGCCGATTCCTCCAGCTCGCGGGCGCCACCACGGCGTTCACCGCGCTCAATGCCAGCATCGAGCGCGCCGCCGCCCTGCCGGCCAACCACCGCACCGGGTCGATCGAGGACGTCGAGCACATCGTCGTCCTCATGCAGGAGAACCGTTCCTTCGACCACTACTTCGGCCGCCTCAGGGGCGTCCGCGGCTTCGGCGACCCGCGCCCGGTCACGCGCCCCGACGGCACGTCGGTGTGGCACCAGTCCGACGGCACCAAGGACGTCCTGCCCTTCCGCCCCGACCTGGACGACCTGGGCCTCGCCTTCATCCAGGACCTGCCGCACGGCTGGAACGACGGGCACGCCGCCTTCGACCGGGGCAGGTACGACAAGTGGGTGCCCTCGAAGGGCTCCACGACGATGGCCTACCTGGAGCGGCGCGACATCCCGTTCCACTACGCCCTCGCGGACACCTTCACCGTCTGCGACGCCTACCACTGCTCGTTCATCGGCTCCACGGACCCCAACCGCTACTACATGTGGACGGGGTACACGGGCAACGACGGCAAGGGCGGTGGGCCCGTCCTCGGCAACGACGAGGCCGGGTACAGCTGGACGACCTACCCCGAGCGGCTGGAGGAGGCCGGGGTGTCGTGGAAGATCTACCAGGACGTCGGCGACGGCCTCGACGCGCAGGGCTCCTGGGGCTGGATCCCCGACGCCTACCGCGGCAACTACGGCGACAACTCGCTGCTGTACTTCACCCAGTACCGCAACGCCCGCCCCGGCGACCCCCTCTACGACAAGGCCCGCACCGGCACCGACGCCCGCACCGGCGAGGGCTTCTTCGACCGGCTGAAGGCCGACGTCACCGGCGGCAGGCTGCCGCAGATCTCCTGGATCGTCGCCCCCGAGGCCTTCACCGAGCACCCCAACTGGCCCGCCAACTACGGCGCCTGGTACATCGCCCAGGTGCTCGAGGCGCTCACCGCCGACCCGGCCGTGTGGGCGAGGACCGCCCTGTTCATCACCTACGACGAGAACGACGGCTTCTTCGACCACCTCGTCCCGCCCTTCCCGCCGGCCTCCGCCGCGCAGGGCAGGTCCACGGTCGACGTCGGCCCGGACGTCTTCGCGGGCGACGCCGGCCACGTCGCCGGCCCCTACGGGCTCGGGCAGCGCGTGCCGATGCTCGTCGTCTCGCCCTGGAGCAAGGGCGGCTGGGTCTGCTCCGAGACGTTCGACCACACCTCGATCATCCGGTTCATGGAGCGCCGCTTCGGCGTGCACGAGCCGAACATCTCCCCGTGGCGCCGCACGGTCTGCGGCGACCTGACCGCGGCCTTCGACTTCTCCCGCGGCGACACCCGGCCGGTCACCCTGCCCGACACCGACCGCTACGCGCCGCCGGACCGCCTGCGCCACCCCGACTACGTGCCCACCCCGCCCGCGCACGGCGTGCTGCCCAAGCAGGAGCGCGGACTGCGGCCCGCCCGGGCGCTGCGGTACGTGCCCTCCGTGGACGCCACCGTCGACGCCGCGGCCGGCAGGCTCACGCTCACCTTCGCCTCCGGCCCGCACACCGGCGCCGCCTTCCTGGTGACCTCCGGCAACCGCACCGACGGCCCGTGGAGTTACACCACCGGGGCCGGCCGGACCGTCTCGGACACCTGGAACTCCGCGTACTCGGGCGGCTCGTACGACCTGACGGTGCACGGCCCCAACGGCTTCCTGCGCGCCTTCGCCGGGTCGAACAGGGCCGCGGGCGCCGAGGTCGTCGCACGGCACGTCGGCGACGACGTCGAGCTGACCTTCACCAACAGGGGCACGCGGACGGCGCAGTTGACGGTGACGGACGGCTACCGCGACCGCCGTACGACGGTGCGGGTGCGGCCCGGGGCCGTGCTGAAGCGGGTCGTCGACCTCGCCGCGAGCAAGCGGTGGTACGACCTGACCGTCACCTCCGACGCCGAGTCGACCTTCGTACGGCGCTTCGCCGGGCACGTCGAGAACGGCCGGCCGGGCGTCAGCGACCCCGCGATCGTGACCGAGTGAGGACCACGGTGGAGATCCGGCCGGGCCGGGGTAGTGTGCCCCGGTGACCACGCATTCGAACACACCTGCTGGTTGGTACCCGGATCCGCACGGCGCGGCCCGGACGCTGCGCTACTGGGACGGCGCCCGCTGGACCGACCACACGCACGCCGACCAGCAGGCGCAGGCCGCGCCCGCACAGCCCCCGGCCGCACCGCACGTCCCGGCCCAGCCCGCGGCGCCCGACCCGCGCGTGCAGCACCAGGTCCAGCAGCAGGCCGGCGTCGCCGCGGGCGGCCCCGGCGGCGGCACCCTGTTCACCGAGCCGGTGCTGGTGGTGAACCAGAAGGCCAAGCTGATCGAGCTGACCAACGAGTACAAGGTCATGGACCAGCAGGGCAACCAGCTCGGCTCCGTCGTCCAGGTCGGCCAGAGCGCCCTGCGCAAGGTCGTGCGCTTCCTCGCGAGCATCGACCAGTACCTGACGCACAAGCTGGAGATCCGCGACGCCCAGGGCCGGCCGGTGCTGCGGCTGACCCGGCCCGCGAAGTTCCTGAAGTCCCGGGTGATCGTGGAGCGGCCGGACGGGCAGCCGGTCGGCGAGATCGTCCAGCAGAACGTCATCGGGAAGATCAACTTCGCGATCACGGCGAACGGGCAGCAGATCGGCGCGATCAAGGCGGAGAACTGGCGGGCCTGGAACTTCGCGATCGTCGACCACGCGGACAACGAGGTCGCCCGGATCACCAAGACGTGGGAGGGCCTGGCCAAGACGCTGTTCACGACTGCGGACAACTACGTCCTGCAGATCCACTACCAGCTTCCCGAGCCGCTGCTGAGCCTCGTCGTCGCCACGGCCCTGACCGTCGACACCGCGCTCAAGCAGGACTCCCGCGGCCTCGGCTGAGCCCCCGCGGCCCCGGTCGGTGCCGGGGCCCGGCCTACAGCGGTGTGAGGTGCCCCGGTCCGGTCGCGGGCCGGGGCATCGGCACGTGGTCGGGCGGAGCGGACGCCGCGTCGAGCGCCAGCACGACGGCCACGGGGTGCTCCTCGTCGACGCCGACCGCCGCGCGGTCCTCCGCGGCGAGCGCGCCCCCGCCCGCCGCCCCGACGGCGCGCCCGTCGTCCGCCACCGGCTCCGGCGCCGTACGCGACAGCAGCACCACGCCCCACGACGCGAACGCCGCGCCGGCCAGGGCGAGCAGCACACCGGCCGGACCGCCGCGCAGCCGCTCGCCGAGCAGGGACAGGCCGATCACCGCGGCGGCCAGCGGGTTGGCTAGCGTCACCACGGCCAGCGGGGCGCCGAGACCGTCCCGGTAGGCCGTCTGCGACAGCAGCAGCCCGCCGGCGGCGAACGCGGCCACCAGCAGCGCCACCCCGACCACCTGGAGGCTCAGCACCGACCCGGAGCGGTCCGTCGCGGCCACCGTGACCGTCTGGGTGAGCGCCGAGGCGACGCCGGAGGCGAAGCCCGACGCGGTCGCGTGCCGCAGCCCGGGCCGGGCGCCGGGCCGGGCCAGCAGGCCGATCAGCGCGGCCGTGGTGCCCGCGACCGCGATCGCCTCGGGCACGCTCAGCACGTCGTCGGGCGCCGGGCCCGAGGCCGCGACGAGGATCACCGCGAGGCCGAGCAGGGTGTACGCGGTGCCCCGCCACTCGGCGGCGCCGACCCGCCGGCCCGCGACCCGGGCGCCCAGCGGCACGGCCGCGACCAGGGTGAGCGCGCCCAGCGGCTGCACCACGGTCAGCGGGCCGTACTTGAGCGCCACCACGTGCAGCAGCGCGGCCGAGGCGTTGAGCACCACCGACCACCACCACGCGCCGCTGCCCAGCATCCGCACCAGGCCGGCGCCGGGGGAGCGGGAGGCCAGGCGCTCCTGGGCGACCGCCGCGGTCGCGTAGGCGACGGCGGAGAACAGCGACAGGACGACGGCGACCGCCATGGCGCTCATCGGCCCGCCCCCACGAGCGTGCGTCCCTCGGCCGGCTGCGTACCAGCCTGTGCGGGAGTCCGCGGCGCGGGGTCGTCGACGGCGGCCGCCGTGCGGTGCGGCAGGCGGATCACGGCGAGGGCCAGGCCCAGCAGGGCGCCCGCCACGAGCGCGTCGAGCCAGTAGTGGTTGGCGGTGCCCACGATCACGGTGAGGGTCAGCAGCGGGTGCAGCAGCCACAGCCAGCGCCACCGGGAGCGGGTGGCGGCCACGAGCCCGATCGCCACCATCAGGGCCCAGCCGAAGTGCAGCGAGGGCATCGCCGCGAACTGGTTGGACAGGTGGTCGCTCTGCGGCGGCCCGTACACCGAGGGGCCGTACACGCGCGCGGTGTCGACGAGACCCGCCTCGGCGAGCATCCGCGGCGGGGCCAGCGGGAACGTCAGGTGCAGCACCAGCGCGGCGGCGGTGACCGCGGCCAGCACCCGGCGTGCCCAGACGTAGTGGGCCGGTCGGCGCAGGTACAGCCAGACCAGGAAGGCGGCCGTGGCCGGGAAGTGGACGACCGCGTAGTAGGTGTTCGCGCCGTGGACCAGTACGTCGCCGTGCAGCAGGAGCGACTGCAGCGAGCCCTCGCCGGGCAGGTGGAGCCATCGTTCGGCGTCCCACACGTCATGGGCGTTGCGGTACGCCTCGCCGGTGTGCCCGGTCGCGAGCCCGCGGCCGGCCTTGTAGACGAGGAAGAGTCCCGCGACCAGCAGGAGCTCGCGGACTATGGGTGGCCGCGGTGTCGCGTCGGACTCCGCTTCGGCAGGCTCGGTGCGGGCATTCATCCCCCGGCCCCTTCGCTGACGTGGTGCGTGTGGTGGTGCTGCGACTCATCGATACGAGTTCGTACCGATACGCCAGTGTACCGATACGATCGGGTACCGGTACACTGGCGTATCGATTGATGTGCGCCACACTGGAGGCACGCACGACGACCGGCGCGACCGCGGCCGGTCGGGACCGGACGAGCAACGAGGAGACAGACCGATGACGTCGCAGGCCGCGGACGGACCGGACTCGGTCGCCGCGTCGCGCCGCTCCAAGCTCACGCCCGAGCGCGAGCAGGAGTTCTTCGACGCCGTCCTCGACCAGATCCGCGAGTGCGGGTACGACGCCGTCACCATGGAGGGCGTCGCGTCCACCACCCGGTGCAGCAAGTCGACGCTCTACCGGCAGTGGAAGACCAAGCCGCAGTTCGTCGCCGCCGCCCTGCGCTCCTGCCGCCAGGTGCGGTTCGCCGGCATCGACACCGGCAGCCTGGCCGGCGACCTGCGCGAGGCCGCCCGCGCGGGTGGCCAGGGGGCCGGCAACGACACCCAGCTCCTCCAGGCCCTCGGCCACGCCGTCATGCAGGACCCGGAGCTCCAGCGGGCGCTGCGCGACGCGCTCGTCGAGCCGGAGGTCGCCGCCCTGAAGGAGATCCTGCGGCGCGGGGTCGAGCGCGGCGAGGTGCCGCCCGACCACCCGGCGCTGGAGTTCGTGCCCGCCCAGTTCTACGGCGTCCTGCGCGTGCGCCCCGTCCTCGACGGGAAGTACGCCGACGCCGACTTCCTGGAGCGGTTCGTGGAGGCCGCGGTGCTCCCCGCGCTGGGCCTCACCTAGGACCGGGTCGCCGTCCACGGGATGACCGGACGGTGACCTGCTCGCGCCGCACCGTGGGGACGGGGGCGGCGCGCACCCCCCGGCCGGGTGGGGCTCCCTTTTGAGCGGAGGGGAACCCCACCCGGCCGGACCGTTCCCCGCCGGGCGCCGCGCGCCGGCGGGCGGCCGTCAGACGGTCCGGCCGTCGCCGCCCTTGGACACCTTGATGCCCTGGGTGATCGTGTCGATGACCGACACCTCCTGGTCGGCGTCCAGCCCGAACCGCAGCACCACCAGCCGGCTGCTGTCGGCGGGGGCCGGGAACGCCAGCGACTCGACGTAGCCGTCGGCGCCCTTGCTGGTGACCGCCTTCCAGCGCACCAGGTAGCCCTTCTGCCCGGCCACCGTCACCGCCTTGGAGGCGAGCACCTGGTGGGAGGTGATCTTCCCGTAGGTGGTGCCGCCGTAGGACTCCTCGGCGTTGGCGGCGATGTCCGCCTTGGCCACCTGCTCGGCGGTGCTGCCGGCCGTCTTCAGCAGCTCGGCCGGCGCGGAGTAGACCCCGCCCTTGGTGCAGGACTTGGAGGTGTCGCCGGGGCAGTCGTACGTCGTGTCCGACGTCACCTGGGCACCGGCCCCGCTCTGCTGCCCGGTCCAGCCGTGCGGGATCGGGATGCTGATCCCGTTCACCGGGTCCGGCACCGAACCGCTCTTGAGCTTCGGCGCCTCCGACCCCTCGGGAGAGGGCGACGCACCCCCGGAGCCGCCCGAGCCGCCGCCGTTCCCGCCCGGACCGCCGCCGTTGCCGCCCGGTCCGTCCGGGGCGCCGAACGGGCCGCCGGGTCCGCCCCGGCCGCCCGGCCCCTGCGCGGTGCCGGGCCCGGAGCCGCCGCCGTCGTCCTTGGTCAGCGCGTACACGCCGACCCCGATGCTCGCGAGCACCGCCACGGCGACGGCGACGGCTGTGCCGGTGCGCAGTCCGCGCTTCGGGGCCGGGCCCGCGGGCTGGGCGGGGTATCCCGGATGAGCCGGGTACGCCGTGACCGTGGGGTGGTCGTGCCCCGCCCCCGCGGCCGGCGCCTGCGCCGGCGGTCCCCATGCGGCGGCCGGGCCCGCGGGGCGGGTCCGGTCCGTCCACGCCCTGCCGTCCCACCAGCGCTCGGTGGCGGGACCGTCACTTGTCTGCCCGGGGTCGGGGTACCACCCGGGGGGAGTCACCTGCGTCATGACCCCACCGTATGAGGCGTCGGTGAAAACCGGATGAGAGGGCCGGGCGGCGCGGCCGGCCGGCGACCCGGCGACGTCCCGTCCGCCGCTGTGCCGGACTCCCGGCCGGCCGTCAATTCCGCGCCACACGTGCCGTGTTGACGACGACGGCGGTCCCGCGCAGGCCCCCGGCCCCGCCGCCGCGCACCGATGTCACCCGTCGAGGCACCTCCTCGCCGGACCGTGCTCCGCCCGGACCCCCGGGCGGCTACGCTCGGGTTCTGTACGTCGTTCGGGCGATGCGGGGAGGTAGCGGGATGACGGAGGTACAGCCCGCGGGGGCCGCCCCGGGTTCCCTGTGGGAGCGCGACACGGAGGTCGCGGCCATCGCGCAGGCGGTCCGGGAGCTGCGCGCGGACCGGTCGTCCTCGGGCCGTCTGCTGGTGTTCCGCGGCGACGCGGGGCTCGGCAAGACCGCCCTGCTGGCCGAGACCCAGCGGGTCGCCGAGGCCCACCACTGCACCGTGTGGTCCGCCCGCGGCGGCGAGACCCTGAAGTCCGTCCCCTTCAACGTCGTCCGGCAACTGCTGCAGCCCGCGCTGCTGTCGATGCTCCCCGAGGAGGCCCGCGAGTACCTGGGCGACTGGTACGACATCGCCGGTCCCGCCCTCGGCATAGCGGACCCCGGCGAGCAGGCGCCCGACCCGCAGGGCGTCACCGACGGCCTGGTCGCCGCCGTACGCCGGCTGGCCCGGCGCGAGTGGCCGCTGGTGCTGCTGATCGACGACGCGCACTGGGCCGACCTGGAGACCCTGCGCTGGCTGTCCGCGTTCGCGCAGCGCCTGGACGACCTGTCCGTCCTCGTGGTCCTCGCCCGCCGCGACGGCGAGGCCGCCGGCGAGCGCGCCCGGCACCTCGACGCCGTCTCGGCCGTCGCCGGACAGTCCGTGACCAGCCTGAGCGCGCTCACCCCCGACGCGGTCGCCGGACTCACCCGCGCCACGGTCGGCGCGCACGCCGACGCCCCTTTCTGCCGCGAGGTCTGGGCGGTCACCGGCGGCAACCCGTACGACACCGTCGAACTCCTCGCCAAGGTGCAGGACAGCGAGCTGGAGCCGACCGAGGCGTCCGCGCCCGAGCTGCGCCCGCTCAACAAGTCGGCCCGCGGCGGCGGACTCGTCGCCCGCCTCGAAGGACTCGGCGTCGACGCGACCCGGTTCGCCTGGGCCGCCGCCATCCTCGGCGCCGGCATCACGGTCGACCAGGTGGCCCTGCTGGCCGGCATGGGCCTCGACGACGCCCACCGCTGTGCCGAACTCCTGCAGGGCGCCCGCATCCTCACCACCCCCGACCTCGCGGCCGGCCCGGTCGACGACGGCGACCTCGTCTTCGTGCACCCGCTGATCGCCAGCGCCGTCTACAACTCCGTGCCCGACGCCCTGTGCCGCGCGATGCACGGCATCGCCGCGCAGATCGTCACCGACGCGGGCAAGGGCCTGGCGGCCGCCTCCCGCCACCTGCTCCAGGTCCACCCCGACGGCGACGAGGAACTCGTCGCCCAACTGCGCGAGGCGGCCGCCGAACACCTCGCCGTCGGCGCCCCCGACGCCGCCCGCCGCTGCCTGGAACGCGCCCTCGTCGAACCGCCCCCGCCCGACGTCCACGCCCGCGGGCTCTACGAACTCGGCTGCGCCACCCTGCTCACCGCGCCCGCGCGGACCATCGCCCACCTCAGGTCCGCGCTGTCCGTGCCCGGCCTGGACGGACCCGAGCGGGTCGACGCCGTGCACCGCCTGTCCCAGGCGCTCCTGCACAACGACCAGTTGGAGGACGCCGTCCGCACCGTCGAGGCGGAGGCCGCGCGCCTGGGACCCGGACCGGCGCGGATGCGGCTGCAGGCCGTGCAGTTCATGTGGGAGGGCCTGTACGCCGGTGAGAACAGCGGCCCCGGCCGCTCCGAGCGGCTCGCCGAACTGGCCGCCACCTGCACCGGCCGCGACAACGCCGAGCGGGCGCTGCTGATCCTGCGCGGCTTCGACGCCATGACGCACGGCGAGAGCGCCGAGGAGGTCGTCGAGCTGTGCGACCGGGCCCTCGTCAACGGCCGCCTGGCGCCCGGCCTCGACTGGACCGACAAGGAGTGGGGCCTGGAACTGCCGATGATGCTGGCCAGTTCCTACGCCTACGCCGACCGGCTCGACCGCGCCGAGGCCCTGTTCACCGACGCCCTGCGCGCCTACGACTCGGCCGGCTGGGGCGGCGGCCACCTCGCCCTGGCCCACGCCTACGTCGGCCTCGGGCACCGCAGGCGCGGCCGGCTGAGGGCGGCCGAGAAGTCCCTGCGCGAGTCGCTGCGGCTGGCCGAACGCGTCGGCCGCGGGCTGCCGTTGTACTGGTCGGCCACCTGCAACCTGGTCGACACGCTGATCGCCCGCGGCCATGTCGACGAGGCGTGGCGGGTCGCCGAGCAGTCGGGCTTCGCGCCGCCGTACCCGTCCACCATCGTGCTGCCCGACCCGCGCTCGGTGCGCGGCCGGCTGCTGCTCGCCGTCGGCCGGGTCCAGGAGGGCGTCAACGAACTGCAGGAGGCGGAGAAGGCGGCCGCCGCCCGCGGCCACCTCAACCCGGTGATGGTGCCCTGGGCCGTCGACCTCGCCCGGGCCCTCGCCGCCGAGGACCCGGAGCGCGCCGGCCGGCTCGCCGCCGACGCCCGCCGGCAGGCCGAGCGGTTCGGCACCGACACCGCGATCGGCGAGGCGCTGCGCTGTGCCGCCGCCCTGGAGACCGGCCAGCGCGCGGTCCGGCTGGCCGCCCAGGCGGTGACCTACCTGGAGGCGTCGCCCTGCCAGTACGAGCACGCGGCGGCCCGCGTCGAGTACGGCGTGCTGTCCCGCTCGGCCGCGGAGCTCAACCGGGGCCTGACCCTGGCCCGTTCGTGCGGCGCCGACGGTGTCGTGGCCGAGGCGGAGCGGGCGCTGGCGGGTCTGGGGGCGCTGGAGCACCGGTGACCGTCCCGGTCACGCCCGCCCCGCGGACGGGCGAACGGGGAACGTCAGACCCGCTCTAGCGGGAGCCGTCCCCGGCCGCGCCGCCCGCCGCCGCGAACACCACCCAGACCTGTCCCGGCGCGAACGTCATCGCGGCGCCGTCCGTCGTCGTGAACCGGGTGCCGTCCGTGGCCGCCGGGCGGTCCCAGCGCGCGTCGAAGGCCCGGCCGTCGCGCAGCACCGTGGCCCGTCCGGAGCCGACGGTCTGCGTGTACGGGGTGGTGTTGCCGAGGAAGTCGTGGAAGCGGGACCCGCGGACCGTCACGTACTGCACGACCACCGTCGCCGCGGCCACCCGCCGGCCCCCGGTGGTGACGCTCGCCCGGCCGTCCATGGCCACCAGCCAGCGGGCCCGGCCCGGCGACCAGGTGAAGGTGAAGCGCGCGGCCGGGAAGCGCACGCTCCGCGCCTTCTCGGGGGTGCCGCCGTGCGGCGCGGCGCCGTAGCGGAAGCCGGTGGTCAGCGCGGCCGCGCCCGGCGGCGAGGGCACCAGCGCCTTCGGCCGCAGGAAGAGGTTGTGCGGGGCGGGGCGGTCCGTGCCCCGGTAGAAGGCGCCGGACGACTCCTCGGGCGTCACCGCGGTCAGCGGGGCCCGGTCGATGAGCGGCAACAGCTTGCCCTGGGCGCCCGAGAACGCGAGCACCGGCCGGGTGAACTGGCCCAGCAGCTCCAGATCGGACTCCCGGGCGCTGCGCACGGGCCCGACGGCGGGCGGCAGCTTCGTCGCGTACAGCGCCATCAGCCGGCTCAGGCCGCCCTCGACCTGCTCGGCGTAGACGACGTCGGCGGCGTCCAGGCCGGTCGGGGGCCGGGCGTCGGGCGCGTTGTCGATCTTCACGGCCAGGACCGGGCCGGGCGGCGGCGGGTGCGGCGCCGGGCTGCTGTCCGCGGAGCTGCTGGAGGCGGGGGAGCGGTCGGCGCCGGGCTTGTCCGGGGGCGCGCCCCGGGAACCGGTGCAGCCCGCCGCCAGGCCGAGGGCCACCGCGGCGGCCAGCAGGGCCGGCCCGAACGTGCTCAGCCGCGTGCGCGGTCCGTGTGCCTTGTCCACCGGCGTCACCCCGTTGGTCGTGGTGTCGATTGTGCGCTCGGGCGACGGTTCCTGGCCATACCGGATCAGTCGTGATCGCTCACCGGCCGTGCACACCCGGCACCGACAGCGCACGCGCACCCCGTGTGCCGACGGCGGCGCACACGGTCCCGGCCGGCGCCCGCCGCGGTTCGGCGGCGGTGCTCACGGGTACCCGGCGACACCCGGCATCCGGTGATCCGGACCCCGACTCGGTGGAGGGAGCACGGCACGATGAAGGCAGTGACCTGGCAGGGAAAGCGGGACGTGCGCGTGGAGGAGGTGCCCGATCCGAGGATCGAGGAACCGACGGACGCGATCATCCGCATCACCTCATCGGGACTGTGCGGATCCGATCTGCACCTGTACGAGGTGCTCACGCCGTTCATGACCCCCGGTGACATCCTCGGCCACGAACCCATGGGCATCGTCGAGGAGGTGGGCGCGGGGGTGCCGGACCTCGCCGTCGGGGACCGGGTGGTGGTCCCGTTCCAGATCGCGTGCGGCACCTGCTGGATGTGCCTGACCGGCCTGCCCACCCAGTGCGAGACCACGCAGGTCAAGAGCCAGGGCATGGGCGCGCCCCTGTTCGGCTACACCCGCCTGTACGGCGCGGTGCCGGGTGCCCAGGCCGAGTACCTGCGCGTCCCGCAGGCCCAGTTCGGCCCGATCAAGGTGCCCGAGGGCCCGGCCGACGACCGGTTCGTCTACCTGTCCGACGTGCTGCCCACTGCCTGGCAGGCGGTCGCCTACGCGGACGTCCCGCAGGGCGGCAGCGTCGCCGTGCTCGGGCTCGGGCCGATCGGTGACATGGCCTGCCGCATCGCCCAGCTCCGCGGCGCCGGGCGGGTGTTCGGCGTCGACCTGGTGCCCGAGCGGCTGAGCCGGATGCGCGCGCGGGGCGTGGAGACGTTCGACCTCAGGTCGTTCGACAGCGAGAAGGAACTGGTCGAGGCGATCCGCGACGAGACGGACGGGCGCGGCCCGGACGCCGTCATCGACGCGGTCGGCACCGAGGCCCACGGCAGCGCGATCGCCAAGCTGGTGCAGAACGCCGCCGCGGTCATGCCGCGCAAGCTGAGCGGCCCGATGGCCGAACGCTTCAGCGTGGACCGGCTCGCCGCCCTGTACACCGCCATCGAGCTGGTGCGCCGCGGCGGCACCATCTCCCTCTCCGGCGTCTACGGCGGCATGGCGGACCCCCTGCCGCTGCTGACCATGTTCGACAAGCAGATCCAGCTCCGGATGGGCCAGGCCAACGTCCGCCGCTGGGCCGACGACATCATCCCGTACCTCACCGACGAGGACCCGCTCGGCGTCGACGACTTCGCCACCCACCGGGTGCCGTTGTCGCAGGCTCCGCAGGCCTACGAGATGTTCCAGCGCAAGCAGGACGGCGCGGTCAAGGTCCTGATGCAGCCCTGAGCCCCTCGGGCCGCCCGGGCCGCTCAGGTGCCCAGGATCTCCGCGAGGTCGTACCGGACCGGCTCCTCCAGCTGCGCGTAGGTGCAGCTCTCGGGGGTCCGGTCCGGGCGCCAGCGGCGGAAGCGGGCGGTGTGCCGGAACCGCTGCCCGTTCTCCATGTGGTCGTACGCCACCTCGGCCACCCGCTCGGGCGCCAGCGGCACCCACGACAAGTCCTTGCGGCCCGACCAGCGGCTCGGCGCCCCCGGCAGCCGTGCCGTCTCGTGCGCGGACTCCTCGGACCAGGCCGCCCACGGGTGCCCCGAGACGTCGTCCAGGCGCAGCGGCTCCAGCTCCTCGACCAGCTCCGCCCGCCGCTTCATCGTGAACGCGGCGGACACGCCCACGTGCTGGAGCGTGCCCCGGTCGTCGTACAGGCCGAGCAGCAGCGAGCCCACCACAGGACCGCTCTTGTGCAGCCGGTAGCCGGCGACCACGACGTCCGCGGTGCGCTCGTGCTTGACCTTGAACATGGCGCGCTCGTCCGGCCGGTAGCGCACGGTCAGCGGCTTGGCGATCACCCCGTCCAGGCCCGCCCCCTCGTACTCCTCGAACCAGCGCCTGGCCACCTCGATGTCGGTGGTCGCGGGCGCCAGGTGCACGGGGGCGGCCACCCCCGACAGCTCCCGCTCCAGCCGTTCCCGCCGCTCGGTCAGCGGCGCGGCCAGCAGCGACTCGTCGCCGAGGGCCAGCAGGTCGAACACGACGAGGGACGCCGGCGTGCGCTCCGCCAGCGTCCGCACCCGCGAGTCCGCCGGGTGGATCCGCTCGGTCAGCGCGTCGAAGTCCAGGTGCCCCTCCCGCGCGATCACGATCTCCCCGTCCACCACGCACCGCCGCGGCAGCCGCTCCCGCACCGCCGCCACCAGCTCGGGGAAGTACCTGGTCAGCGTCTTGCCGGTACGGCTGCCCAGCTCGACCTCGTCCCCGTCGCGGAACACGATCGCGCGGAAGCCGTCCCACTTCGCCTCGTACTGCATGCCCGCGGGGATCGACGCGACCGCCTTGGCGAGCATCGGCAGGACAGGGGGCATCACCGGCAGATCCATGCGTCGATTCTGCGCCCGTACGTCCGGCCGCGCCCGATGTGCGAGGTATGCGGGGTACGCCTACCGTGGCTCGCATGGGTGACGCGGTGGAACTGGAGGTCGGCGGCCGGACCGTGCGGCTGTCCAGCCCGGACAAGGTCTTCTTCCCCGAGCGCGGTTTCACCAAGCTGGACCTCGCCCGCTACTACATCGCCGTCGGCCCCGGCATCCTGCGCGCCCTGCGCGACCGGCCCACCACCCTGGAGCGCTACCCCGAGGGCGTGGCCGGGGAGAACTTCTTCCAGAAGCGGGCGCCGAAGAACATGCCCGACTGGATCCCGACCGCGCACATCACCTTCCCCAGCGGGCGCAGCGCCGACGAGATGTGCCCGACCGAGGTGGGAGCGGTCGTGTGGGCCGCCCAGTTCGGCACGCTCACCTTCCACCCCTGGCCGGTGCGCCGCGACGACGTCGACCGCCCCGACGAACTGCGCATCGACCTCGACCCGCAGCCCGGCACCGACTACGACGACGCCGCCCGCGCCGCCCACGAACTGCGGGCGGTGCTGGACGAGTTCGGCGGACTGCGCGGTTTCCCCAAGACCTCCGGCGGCCGGGGCCTGCACGTCTTCGTGCCCATCGAACCGCGCTGGACCTTCACCCAGGTCCGCCGCGCCGCCATCGCCGTCGGCCGGGAGATGGAACGCCGCATGCCGGACCGGGTCACCATCAAGTGGTGGAAGGAGGAGCGCGGCGAGCGGATCTTCGTCGACTACAACCAGACGGCCCGCGACCGCACGATCGCCTCCGCCTACTCCGTGCGCCCCCGCCCGCACGCCCCCGTCTCCGCGCCCCTGCGCTGGGAGGAGGTCGGCGTCGCCCACCCGCAGGACTTCGACCTCGCGACCATGCCCGCGCGCTTCGCCGAACTCGGCGACGTGCACGCGGACATGGACGACCACCGCTACTCGCTGGAGGCCCTGCTCGACCTCGCCCGCCGCGACGAGCACGACCACGGCCTGGGCGACCTGCCGTACCCGCCGGAGTACCCGAAGATGCCGGGCGAGCCCCGGCGGGTCCAGCCGAGCCGGGCCAGGAAGGACTCCTGAGCCCGGCTCCCGCGCGGCTACAGCTCCTTGATGCGCACGTCCCGGTACGACACCACGTCCGACGTGCTGTGCACCTGCAGCCCGACGTAGCCGGAGGCGAAGCGCCGCCCGTCCGTGCCCGGGTCGTCCGCGCGCGGGGGGCTGAACTCCTGCCCGCCGACGTTGTCGAACTCGTTGATCAGCACGCCGTTGCGGTAGACGGAGTAGTGCTGGTCGACCACGCGGACCTCGTAGTCGTTCCAGGTGCCCTTCTGGGTCACGCCCGCGCCGGCCAGGCCCACGCGGTCGAACCCGTAGACCGAGCCGGTCTTGTACGCGTCGCCGTCGGGCTGGTCGAACACCTGCACCTCGTGCCCGTACTCGATGGCGACCCACTCGGGCCGCGACTCCTCCGGGTGGTCGTGGACCCAGGGGAACCGCACGAAGACACCGGAGTTGGCGTTGCCGGTGCCCGGCGCGTCGTCCCGCCACTGGAGCTTGAGCGAGAAGTCGCCGTACTTGCGCTTCGGGTACCACAGCATGCCCAGGCCGGGCGCGGTGGTGCCGCTGGTGATCGAGCCGTCGGCGTTCCGCGCGAACGAGCCGCCGCCCACCTGCTCCCAGCGGGCGAAGGACTCCGGGGTGGCGTCCAGGATCGTGCGGTAGCCCTCGGTGTGGCCCGGCGTGCCGATGCCGGACCTGCGGGCCGCGTCCTGGACGGCGTCGTACTCGCGCTGGTCGAGCGCGCCCTCGCGCAGCAGCCGGTCCAGGACGGTCGTGACGTGCTTGAGGAACAGCGCCTGGGACGTCCACTCCTTCTCGTCCTCGACGAGTTCGCCGATCCGGCACCGGTTGTCGGTGACCCGGTTGCGCACGCCCGAGTCGACCGTGCCGACCACGACCGTCAGCCGCTCGTCGTGCTCGGGGCAGGGCGGCGCGGGGACCCCGCCGCCGGCCACCACGGTGAAGCCGACCGTGCGTGCCGCGGAGGTGTTGCCGGCCTTGTCGGTGGCCCGGTACGCGACCGTGTGGGCCCCGGCCCGGTCGACCACCAGCGGACCGCCGTACGCGAGGTAGGGGCCGCCGTCGAGCGCGTACTCGATCCGGTCGACCCCCGTCCCGCCGCTGTCGGTCGCGGCCACCGTCACCCGCGCGCTGCCGACGTACGCCCCGTCGGAGTCGCGCGTGCCCTCCACCGTCGCGCCCGTCACCGGCGGCACGGTGTCCCGCGGCGGTGTGGCCACCACCGTGAAGGCGACGCTCCGCTCGGCGGAGACGTTGCCCGCCTTGTCGGTGGCGCGGTAGCGCACGGTGTGCGCGCCGACCTGGTGGACCATGACCGGCTGGGTGTACGGCTGCCAGGAGCCGCCGTCGACCGCGTACTCCACGGTGTTCACGCCGGACCCGGTGTCCGAGGCGGACACGGTGACCGTCGCCATGTCGAGGTAGGCCCCGCCGGCGTCGCGCTCACCCGTGACGGTCGCCGAGGTCTCCGGCGCCGTGGTGTCGTCGGAGGGCGGGGCGACGACGGTGAACGTCACGCTCTTCTCCGCGGAGGCGTTGCCCGCCTTGTCGAAGGCCCGGTGCCGCAGGGTGTGGGCGCCGACCGTGTCGACGACGACCGGCGTGGTGTACGGCTGCCAGGTGTCCGCGGCGTCGAGCGCGTACTCCACGCGGTCCACGCCGGAGCCGCCGGCGTCGGTCGCGGTGAGCGCGACGGACGCCGAACCGACGTACTCGCCGCGGGCGTTGCGCGTGCCGGTCACAGCCGCCCACGTCTCGGGCGCCGTGGTGTCCTCGCCGCTGCCCTCGGTCACCACGAGGACGCCCTGCATCTGTCCGTGGCCGGGGATCGTGCAGTGGTAGAGGTAGCGGCCCGGGCTCAGCGTGACCTCGGCGGTGTGGCGCCCGCCCCGGTCGTCGTTCGGGTTGGCCAGGATGTTGAGCTCCACGTCACCGTTGAACTCCGGGTCGCTGGTCACGAACGTCAACGTGTGCGGCATGCCCGTGGTGTTGCCGGTGGCCGCGCTGTTCTCGAAGACGATCGTCGCCGGACCCGCGACGGCCGTCGCGGGCACCGACGCGTACCGGGTGATGTCGTCGCCCGCGGTCCAGGTGAGGACCTGCTGGGCCGCGGCCGGAACCCCCGGCGCCGCGGCGCCGTGAGCCCCGGGCCCCGCCTCGGCGGCGGCGGGCAGGCCGAGCAGCAGCAGGAGACCGGCCAGCAGGGCCGTCAGGACTCTTCGGTGACCCCTCACTGTCCCGCTCCCCTCGCGAGTTGGCCGGCGGCCGGTGTCGGACCGCCGCCCGTGTACGTGACCCGCCACAGCGCCGACCTGGCGTCCGAGGTGAAGAAGCCGCGGCCGTAGTCGAGGACGTACAGGGCGCCGTCGGGGCCGAACTTCCAGTCCATGAGGTTCTTGATGCCGTCGTTGCCGACCGGCACGATCCGCTTCAGCGACTCCGCGTGCACCGGCAGGTCGCCGTCGCCCTGGGTCGCCGGGTCCATGAGGACGGCGTTGCGCGGCTGGTCGGCGTCGTAGAAGTCGCCGACGAACCACTTGCCGTCCCAGTACGCCGGCCACTTGGCCGGGCCCGCGGCCGCGTCGTAGCGGTAGACCGGACCGTTCATCGCGGCCTGGCCGCCGCCCTTGAGCCAGGGCAGCCGGTAGGTGGCGTCCGCCGGGCGGTAGGTGGGCACCCCGTTCGCGTCGCGCGGGTAGTCCGGGCCGCCGCCCTGCGGCGAGTACCAGATGTTGTTGCCCGTCACCGGCGGCAGGTTCACCAGGCCGTCGTTGTTCGGGGACTCGTTCTTCGGGTGGTCGCAGTCGTACCAGCCGAGCGGCTTCGACGGGTCGGGCAGGTTGCGGTCCCGGTAGGGCTGCTTGTTGCCCATGCAGTACGGCCAGCCCCGGTTGCCCGCCCGCGTGATGACGGCGAAGGTGTCGTACTTGGCCGGGCCCCAGACGGGGGAGGGGGCCGAGGCGTCGGGGCCGACCCAGCCCGCGTAGAGGACGTCGGTCGACTTGTCGACGAAGATGCGCGCCGGGTTGCGCACGCCCATCACGTAGATCTCGCCGCGCGTCTTGCCGCCCCCCTCGGCGGTCTCCCGGCCCGTGAACAGGTTGCCCTCGGGGAGCGTGTACGTCCCGTCGGGCTCCGGGTGGATGCGCAGGATCTTGCCGTTGAGGTTGTGGGTGTTGCCGGCGGTACGGCGCGCGTCCGCGAACGACACGCCCCTGAAGTTCGGCTGCGGGTTGTTGCCCGAGTAACCGTCGCTGAAGCCGCTGGAGTTGTTGTCCCCGGTGGCGATGTACAGGTTGCCCCGGGAGTCCCAGGCCATCCCGCCGCCCGCGTGACAGCAACTGTGGATCTGCACCGGCCAGGACAGCAGCACCTTCTCGCTGCCCGGGTCCAGCCGGTTCGTGGCGAGGTCGAGCGTGAAGCGGGAGACGCGCCGCTCGGCCATGTGCGCCTCGCGGTCGATCCGCGCGTGGGGCGTGTAGTGCAGGTACACCCAGCCGTTGCGCTCGAAGCCCGGGTCCAGCTCGATGCCGAGCAGCCCTTCCTCCACCTTGACCAGCTCGTCGCCGCCGCCCTTGTTGCCGAACACCGTCAACTCCCCGGCCAGGGTGACCTTCCCGGTCCTCGGGTCGTAGACGTGGACCTGCCCCGTGCCCCTGCCGACGGCGGGGTCGTTCCAGTCGGTGACCACCGGCTGTGAGGCGTCGGCACCACCGCGGCCGATGTACAGCACCCGTCCGTCGGGCGCGGTGACCAGGCCGTGCGGCTCGCCGATCTGGTCGTTGCGGCCCGGCTGGTTGGGCTGCGTGAGCCGCTGCGCCTTGTAGTTGCCGGCGATGGTCGCCTTGCAGTCCGCCTGCACCAGCCGCGTCGTCCACAGCAGGGCACCGCGCAGGTGGGCGCGGAAGTCGCTCTCGTCGTAGGAGGAGACCGTGCCGCCCATGCCGGTGTAGAAGGAGCGGCCGCCGTCGTAGTCGCGGCACCAGCTGATCGGGTGGTCCCAGCCGTTCGCGCCGGTCCCCGGCCGGTAGGTCGACTCCCGCACCCGGGCGACCGTGTGCACGTCCCCGGACGGGTTCTTCACCCAGTTCGGCCACTGGTCGGGCCGCTTCCACTGCGGGGGCAGGCCCTGGGTGGCCGGATGCCGCCGGTCCCCGACCTCGACGACCGCCCGCTGTACGGCCGTGGGGCTGGAGGGGGACGGGCGGGCACCGATCAGCCCGGTGAACCAGTCCGAGTACGGTTCCGCGCGCGCCGCGTCGTGGATGCCGACGAAGCCCCCGCCGGCCTCCATGTACGCCTCGAGCCCCGCCTCCTGCTCCGGGTCCAGCACGTCCCCGCCGCCGGTCAGGAAGACCACGGCGTTGAACCGGCCGAGCCGGTCGGCCCGGGTGAAGACGGCGGGGTCGCCCGTGGCCTCCACCGTGAAGCGCTGGTCGGCCGGGCCGCCGAGGCCGATCCGCTCGACGGCCTCGATGCCGGCGTTCACGAGGGGCGACTCCTCACCCGCCGCCGCCGAGCCGTGGAAGAGCAGCACCCGTACGTCCGCGGAACCGGGCGGCGACGGGATGGACATCGTTGTCAGGGGCGGTTCCGGCGCTGGCCCCGCGGTGGCCGCCGGGGCGGACAGCAGTCCGGCGACGACCGCGGCGGTCGCGGTGACCGCCCAGGTTCGTCTTCTCGCGCTCAACCCTCGTAAGTGCATGGGCACCTCCTCGGTCTCGGCAGCAGCGCCATGGAACCTAGACGCCTTTGCCCCGTCCGCCAAGGGGTACGGACGCGATCCGGCTGACTTTGTCCTGGGTGTGGATGAACGGCGCGCGGGCCGGTACCTTCACTCGGGCGAACACCGCCCACGTCTCCCCAACGTCCCCCAGCGGATGGAGAGTTCGGCATGGACAGACGCACCTTCAACCGACGTCTCCTCGCGGGCGGCGCGGTCGCCGCGGCCTCCCTGCCCGTGGCGCCCCTGGTGTCCTCCGCCGCCGGCGCCGACGCGGCCGCGGCCGGCGGGCCGGTGCGCACCGCACCGGCCGGCGGCGAGGTGAAACACATCCGGCTCTACGCCGAGAAGCTCCCGGACGGGCAGTTGGGCTACGGCCTGGAGAAGGGCGCGGCGACCGTCCCCGGCCCGCTGATCGAACTCAACGAGGGCGACACCCTGCACGTCGCGTTCGAGAACACCCTGGACGTCCCGGTCAGCCTGCACGTGCACGGTCTGGACTACGAGATCACCGACGACGGCACCAGGCACACCCGCAGCGACGTCGAACCCGGCGGCACCCGCACCTACACCTGGCGCACCCACGCCCCCGGCCGCCGCGAGGACGGCACCTGGCGGGCGGGCAGCGCGGGCTACTGGCACTACCACGACCACGTGGTGGGCACCGAGCACGGCACCGGCGGCATCCGCAAGGGGCTCTACGGCCCGGTGATCGTCCGGCGCAAGGGTGACGTCCTGCCGGACCGGACGCACACCATCGTCTTCAACGACATGCTCATCAACAACCGGCCGGCCCACGGCGGACCCGACTTCGAGGCGACCACGGGCGACCGCGTCGAGTTCGTGATGATCACCCACGGCGAGTACTACCACACCTTCCACCTGCACGGACACCGCTGGGCCGACAACCGCACCGGCCTGCTGACCGGCCCCGACGACCCCAGCCGGGTGATCGACAACAAGATCGTCGGCCCCGCCGACTCCTTCGGCTTCCAGGTGATCGCGGGGGAGGGGGTCGGGGCCGGCGCCTGGATGTACCACTGCCACGTCCAGAGCCACTCCGACATGGGGATGGTGGGCCTGTTCCTGGTGAAGAAGCCGGACGGCACGATCCCGGGCCACGAACCGCACGACCACGAGGGCCACGGGAGCCACGGCTGACGGGAACGGTGGCCTGCGGGCCCCGGCCCTCGCCCGGAACGGGTGTCCCTCCCGGAGCTATCCTGAGCGGCAGCCGCCGACGAGGAGTTCCGCCGTGACCGACACCGCCCCACGACCGACCCTGGAGGCCGTGGCAGCGCGGGCCGGTGTCTCACGGGCGACCGTGTCGCGGGTCGTCAACGGCGGCGACGGGGTGCGCGAACCCCTCGTGGAGCGGGTGCGGCAGGCCGTGGAGGAACTGGGCTACGTCCCCAACCAGGCCGCCCGCAGCCTGGTCACGCGCCGCCACGACGCGGTCGCCGTCGTCATCGCCGAGCCGGAGGCCCGGGTCTTCGCCGACCCCTTCTTCGCGCTCCAGCTCCGCGGCATCAGCAAGGAGCTCACCGCGCACGACAACCAGTTGGTGCTGCTGCTCACCGAGGGCCGCGACGACCACGCACGTGTGGCCCGCTACCTCGCCGGGGGACACGTCGACGGCGCGCTGGTCTTCTCGCTGCACCTCGACGACCCGCTGCCCGGCCTGATCCAGGGCGCCGGCGTCCCCACCGTCTTCGGCGGACGGCCCGGCTGGAGCGACGGCCGCGCCGCCGACACCGGGCCCACGCTCTACGTCGACAGCGACAACCGCGGCGGTGCCCGCGACGCCGTGCGCCACCTGGCCGCGCTCGGCCGCACCCGGATCGCCCACATCACCGGCCCCCTCGACCAGACCTCCGCGGCCGACCGGCTGGACGGCTACCGGGACGTCATGGGCGACGCCGACCCGGGGCTGGTCGCCGAGAGCGACTTCACCCCGGCCGGAGGGGAGCGCGCGATGCGCGACCTCCTGGACCGCCAGCCCGACCTGGACGCGGTGTTCGCCGCGAACGACCTCACCGCGGCCGGGGCGCTGCGGGTGCTGCGCGAGCGGGGGCTGCGGGTCCCCGAGGACGTCGCCGTCGTGGGCTTCGACGACATGCTGCCGGTCGCCGAGCAGACCGACCCGCCGCTGACGACCGTGCGTCAGGACATCGAGGAGATGGGCCGGCTCATGGCCCGCCTGCTGCTGCGCCGCCTCGACCGCCCCGGCGGAACCGGCAGCGGCCCCGGCCCGCACGCGACCGCACCCGAGCAGGACGTCCCGCCCGGCGAGCCCGACGGCGCGGAGGCCGCGGTGGTCCTGCCGACCACCCTGGTCCGCCGCGCGTCGGCCTAGCGCGCCGTGTCCCCCGCGTCCCCCGCGTCCCTCACGCCCCCGCCGACCCGTCCTGCCCCGGCTCCCGGGGTGCGCTCCTGATCACCGCGAAGCGGGCGCCGTACGGGTCGGCGAGCCGGGCGACGCGGCCGACGCCGGGGAGGTCCGTGGCGGGGCTGCGGACCGTGCCGCCGAGCTCCCGCGCCGTGGCGACCGCGGCGTCCGTGTCCTCGACCTCGAAGTACGGCAGCCAGTACGCCCCGGCCTCCGCCTCCAGCGGGTCCTCGGAGAGCGGGACGATGCCGCCGAACATGGCGTCCTCGCTCAGCCCGCCCGGCAGCAGGGTGGTGTACGTGCCGCCGGGGAAGTCCACGCCGTAGGTCTCCAGACCGAGGGCGGCGCGGTAGAAGTAGGCGGCCATGGGCAGGTCGGCCGTGTACAGCTCGATCCAGCACAGCGAGCCCGGCTCCTGGACCAGGTCCAGCCCCTTGGTCCGGCCCGGCTGCCAGATGCCGAACGGCACGTCCGCCTTGTCGGCGAGGAGCGCCATGCGCCCCCGGTCCAGCACGTCCAGCGGCCCGAGCAGCACCTTGCCGTGGGCGCCCTCGGCCGCCCGCGCGGTGGCGTCCGCGTCCGAGGTCAGGAAGTACACGGTCCACGAGGGCGGCCCCTGCTCGGCGGAGGTCTGCATGCCGCCGGCCACGGTCCTCCCGCCGAGCTGGAAGAAGCCGTACCCGCCGGCCTCGGGCGGGCCCGGGCGGTACTCCCAGCCGAGCAGCCCGCCGTAGAAGGAAGCGGCGCCGTCGATGTCGGGGGTGCCGACGTCGAGCCAGTTCGGCGAGCCGGTGACATCACGGATGGTGAGCATCTGCGCCCTCCTCTGGAGGATCCCGTTGCCTGTAGTGCCGAGTCTCGCACCCGGCACCGACAAGCGCCGCCGAACCGCCCGTCCGGACCGGTCGTCACGGCTGCCGGCCGGCCCGGCCCGGCACCGCGTTCTCCCGCGCGCCGCCGTGCGCCCCGGCCCCGCACCGGGCCATCATCGAGGCGGCCGGGCCCTGTCCGCCCGCGTTGATCGGTCGTTGAGCGGACGTTTTGCGCCGACCGGCACGCTCCTGCACATGTTCACCGACACGATCACCACGCCCGACCTCACCTGGCAGCGGGAGGCGCTGTGCGCGCAGACCGGGGCGGACTTCTTCTTCCCCGAGCCCGGCAGCTCGGTGCGTGACGCGAAGCGGATCTGCGGCCTGTGCCCGATCCGCTCCGCCTGCCTCGAGTACGCCCTCACGCACGACGAGCGCTTCGGCGTCTGGGGCGGCCTGTCCGAGAAGGAGCGCCTCCACCTCAGGCGCACCCCCTCCTGACTCCCGACTCCTCCGCGCACGCAGCGCGTGCGCCCGGGACCGCGGCGCGAGCCGTTCCCGCCCCCTCGCTCAGCCCGCCGCCCGCGCCGCCATGCGGGCCTTGCGGGCCGCCAGGCGCTCGTCGAACTTCGCGGCCTCCGCGTCCAGGCCGCCCAGGAACAGGCCCAGCTCGTCCTGGGCCTGCTGGCCCTCGGGGCCGAGGCCGTCGATGTCCAAGACCTTCAGGAAGCGCAGCACGGGCTGCAGCACGTCGTCGTGGTGGATGCGCAGGTTGTAGACCTCGCCGATGGCCATCTGCGCGGCGGCCCGCTCGAAGCCGGGGATGCCGTGGCCCGGCATGCGGAAGTCGACCACCACGTCCCGCACGGCCCGCATCGTCAGGTCGGGGGCGAGCTCGAAGGCCGCCTTGAGCAGGTTGCGGTAGAACACCATGTGCAGGTTCTCGTCGGTCGCGATGCGCGCGAGCATGCGGTCGCAGACCGGGTCGCCCGACTGGTGGCCGGTGTTGCGGTGGGAGATGCGGGTCGCGAGCTCCTGGAAGGCGACGTAGGCGACCGAGTGCAGCATCGAGTGCCGGTTGTCCGACTCGAACCCCTCGCTCATGTGGGCCATGCGGAACTGCTCCAGCTTGTCCGGGTCCACCGCGCGCGAGGCGAGCAGGTAGTCGCGCATGACGATGCCGTGCCGGCCCTCCTCGGCCGTCCAGCGGTGCACCCACGTGCCCCAGGCGCCGTCGCGGCCGAAGAGGCTGGCGATCTCGTGGTGGTAGCTGGGCAGGTTGTCCTCGGTGAGCAGGTTCACCACCAGCGCGATCCGGCCGATCTCGGTGACCTTCGACTGGTCCTTCTCCCAGGCCTCGCCGTCCTCGAAGAGGCCGGGGAAGTTGCGGGCGTCGCTCCACGGCACGTACTCGTGGGGCATCCAGTCCTTGGCGACCTTCAGGTGCCGGTCGAGTTCCTTCGCGACCACTTCCTCCAAGGCGTACAGCAGCCGGGCGTCGGTCCAGCCGGCGGCGCTGCCGAGGTGCGGGGAAGTGATCGTCACGGGAACTCCAGGG
The DNA here is from genome assembly GCF_005280195.1 of Streptomyces galbus. GTDB lineage: Bacteria > Actinomycetota > Actinomycetes > Streptomycetales > Streptomycetaceae > Streptomyces > Streptomyces galbus. The sequence continues at coordinate 77,408 of NZ_SZPR01000012.1, forward strand.
GACGCGGGAACGGAACGGTCCGGCGAGCGATGCCGAACTTACGAAAGCGTAGGCTACGTACCCGTAGGTTACGAAGCCGTAGGTTAAGGTCGCCGTAAAGACCGCTGATCAGCCCGGCCGGAGCGGCACCGGCGGGTCGGGCGCGGCCGGGACGGATCCCCCCAAAAGCCTCAGGTCCGCGCAGGTCCGGGGCCTGGCGGAGAACACCGGGTTCCCCGTCAGGCGTACAGCTCCCGCAGCCGTACCGAGAGGCACGTCACACAGCCCTCGAGTTTCTCGAACTCGCCGATGTCCACCACGACCACCCCGAAACCGAGGTCGGTGAGCAGTTCGGCCGTGCGCGGGGCGCTCGCCGCCAGCAGCAGCCGGTCGCCGCCGAGCAGCACCACGTGGGCGCCGGACTCCTCCGGCACCGACAGGAAGCGCGGGAACAGCGACGGCCGGTCGACCTTCGGGATGTGCCCGATCACCGTGCCGTCCGGCAGCGCCGTCACGGCCGACTTAAGGTGCAGCACCCGGCTCACCGGCACGGCCACCACGCGCGCGCCCAGCGGCTCGAAGGCGGCGCGGAGCTGCTGGACCCCGGCCGCGTTGGTCCGCCCGCCGCGGCCGACGTACACCGTGTCGCCGACCTTCAGCACGTCACCGCCGTCCAGCGTGCCCGGCTCCCAGATCCAGTTCACCGAGCAGCCCAGGCGCGCCACGGCCTCCTCGACACCCGCGGTCTCCGCGCGGCGGGACTCGGCGCCGGGCCGGGTGATCAGGGCGACGTTGCGGAACATCACCACGGCGTCCTCGACGAACACCGCGTCCGGGCAGTCGTCGGCGGGCTCGACCTCCACGGTCTCCCAGCCGTGCGCGCGCAGCGCCTGCGCGTACGCCTCCCACTGCTCGACGGCGAGGTCCACGTCGACGTCCTCCCGCTCGACGTGCGTGACCAGCCCTTCGGCGAGGCGCGGGCCGGGGCGGCGGATGAGGGCCTTCTTGCTGGGCACGTCCGTGTCTTCCGTGTCTTCTCGCGGTGCGGGTCCGGGCGGTGGGCGGACCGGCGCCGCTGGCCGGGCGCCGGTCCGCCATCATGCAGCCCCGGGGCACCAGGACCAAACCCCCGCCCCCGCCTACTGTGCCTCCGTCAGCTCCTCCCACGAGGTCTCCCGCAGCTCCCCGTCGAGCAGCAGCCACCGGGTGATCCCGATCGACTCCAGGAACGGCAGGTCGTGGCTGGCCACGACCAGCGCCCCCTGGTACGACTCCAGGGCCGAGGTGAGCCGGCGCACGCTCGCCATGTCGAGGTTGTTCGTCGGCTCGTCCAGCATCAGGAGCTGGGGCGCCGGCTCGGCGAGCATCAGGGCGGCCAGTGCCGCCCGGAACCGCTCCCCGCCGGACAGCGTCCCGGCCTTCTGGTCGGCGCGCGCGCCGCGGAACAGGAAGTGGGCCAGCCGGGCGCGGACGCGGTTGTTGGTGGCGCCGGGCGCGAACCGGGCCACGTTCTCGGCGACCGTCAGCGCGTCGTCGAGGACGTCCAGCCGCTGCGGCAGGAACCGCAGCGGCACGTGCGCGTGGGCCTCGCCCGCAGCCGGCGCCAGCTCGCCCGCCACGGTCCGCAGCAGCGTCGTCTTGCCGGCGCCGTTGCGCCCGACCAGCGCGACCCGCTCGGGGCCGTGCAGGTCGAGGGAGACCGTCACGGGCGTGCCGTACACGAGCCGCAGCTCGCGCAGGGAGAGGACGCCGCGGCCCGGGGGCACGGCGGTGTGCGGCAGTTCGACGCGGATCTCGTCGTCGTCCCGTACGGCGTCCACGGCCTCGTCGAGCCGTTCGCGGGCCTCGGCGAGCCGTTCCTCGTGCAGGATGCGGTGCTTGCCGGCGGACTCCTGCGCCGCCCGCTTGCGCGCCCCCATCACGATCTTGGGCTCGCGCTTCTGCTCCCACATCTTCTGCCCGTACCGCTTGCGGCGGGCCAGCTTGACCTGGGCGTCGGTGAGTTCGCGCTTCTGGCGGCGCACGTCGGCCTCGGCGACGCGCACCATGCGCTCGGCGGCCTCCTGCTCGACGGCGAGGGCCTCCTCGTAGGCGGTGTAGTTGCCGCCGTACCAGACGACCTCCCCGCCGCGCAGGTCGGCGATCTGGTCGACCAGGTCGAGGAGTTCGCGGTCGTGGCTGACCACGACCAGGACGCCCGGCCAGGACGCCACGGCCGCGTACAGCCGCCGTCGCGCGTACAGGTCGAGGTTGTTGGTGGGCTCGTCCAGCAGGAGCACGTCGGGCCGGCGCAGCAGCAGCGCGGCCAGCCGCAGCAGCACGGACTCGCCGCCGGAGACCTCGCCGACGGTGCGGTCGAGGCCGATGTGGCCGAGGCCCAGTTCGCCGAGGGTGGCCAGGGCGCGTTCCTCCACGTCCCAGTCGTCGCCGACGGCCTCGAAGTGCTCCGGGCGGACGTCACCGGCCTCGATGGCGTGCAGCGCGGCCCGCCGCCCGGCGATGCCGAGGGCCTGGTCGACGCGCAGCCGGGTGTCGAGCGTGACGTTCTGCGGGAGGTAGCCGATCTCCCCGGCGACCCGGACGGAGCCGTCGAGGGGGGTCAACTCCCCGGCGATCAGCTTCAGCAGGGTCGACTTCCCCGACCCGTTGACGCCGACGAGCCCGGTGCGTCCGGGGCCGAAGGAGACGTCAAGACCGTCGAGGACGGGGGTGCCGTCGGGCCAGGCGAAGGAGAGGGAGGTGCAGGCGATGGAATGAGCGGTATGCGTCAAGTGGGGCCTCGCGGTTGCGTGTGCGGTCAGGGCAACGCGTGTCGAGACACCGGAGGGCGGCGACCGGAGGACGGCGGGGCACGGGAAGAACCACGGGACGCGGGAGGAGTCCTGCTCCAGCCCGGCTCCACAAGGACGGCTCGACACGCCGAGGTCGCACGCGGCACGCACACCCGACGGGCGTGCGGCGGTGTCTCAGGACCTCAGAGGAGCAACGTCCTTCTCCAATCGGCGGCAACAGGACCGTCGTCCACGGTAGGAGCCCCGGCGCCCGGGGTCAACCGGATTACCGCGCGGCACGCACACGTCGGATTCCTGCCAGCGGCGCCCCGGCCCCGGCTGCTTGAGTGACGGCATGACGCACCCCGATCACAGCTCCCTGCGCGACCGCGCCCTGGCCTTCCGCGCGCTGCACGTGCCGGGACGGCCGCTCGTCCTGCCGAACGCCTGGGACACCGCCAGCGCCCGCCTCGTCGAGGACGCCGGCGCCCCCGCCGTGGCCACCACCAGCGCCGGACTGGCCTGGGCGCTCGGCGCGGCCGACGGCGACCGGCTCGGCCGCGAGGACGCCCTGCGCGCCGTCGCGGGCGTGGTCGCGGCGGTGCGGGTGCCCGTCACCGCGGACATCGAGAGCGGGTACGCGACGGACCCCGCGGGCGTGGCCGACACCGTCCGCGCGGTGCTCGCGGCGGGCGCTGTGGGCGTCAACATCGAGGACGCCCTGCACGAGGGCGACGCGCCGCTGCGGCCGGTCGCCGAGCAGGCCGAGCGCGTCGCGGCCGCCCGAGCGGCCGCCGACGAGGAGGGCGTGCCGCTGTTCGTCAACGCCCGCATCGACACGTTCCTGCGCGGGGCCGGGGGAGTGGACCGCACCCTGGAGCGGGCCGCCGCCTTCGTCGCGGCGGGCGCCGACGGCGTGTTCGTCCCCGGGGCCGTCGACCCGGAGACGGTGAAGCTGCTCGTCGAGGGCGTCCGGGCGCCCCTGAACGTCATGGCGGGGCCCGGCGCCCCGCCCGTGGCGGAGCTGGCCGGACTCGGCGTCGCGCGCGTGAGCGTCGGCTCGGGCATCGCCCAGGCGGCGCACGCCCTGGTCCGCCGCGCCGCGCGGGAGCTGCTGGAGGCGGGGACGTACGGGTCGCTGGCCGGCGGACTCGACTACGGCGCGCTCAACACCCTGTTCGCGGGCGGCCGTTAGCGCCCGGCGGGGGTCGGCGCGGGGCGGGCGGGTCTCAGCAGGCGTCGCGCATCAGTTCCGCGAGGTCGTGGTCCAGGTCGAGCTGGAGGTGCTCGTGGCCGACCGGCACCAGTTCACCGCTGGCGGCGAGGAAGCTGCGGACGTCCGAGGAGTGCACGTGCACGATCGCGGTGCCCTCCGGCGCGTGGAACTCCAGCACGGTCCGGTCGTACCCGTACGGCCGCACCCGGACGTCGCCCTGGCCCTCGGCGCGGGTCAGGCCCGCGGCGAGCAGTTCGCGGGCGAAGGTCCAGCACACGTCGACGCCCTCCAGGGTGGCCGGGGCCGGGAAGGTCATGCGCACGGCGAAGGGGTCGGTGCGGTCGTAGTGCAGGGTGGCGGGGATGTGCTGCATCCGTGGCGCGGCGGCGACCAGGCGCGCCTCCACGGGCTGCTCGATGACGGTGGACAACGCCTTGCTCCCTCGTGACGGCGGGACGAACTCCGGTCGGGTGAGGCCGGCACTGGGAGAGACGTCGGAACCGGCCGATCCGTGCACACGTCCTGAGAGTGACCTCGGTCACCGCCTTCATGCGCACGAGTGACCCAGCTCTCCCCGCAGTCCGTACCGGCGCTCCCCGCGCGAAGACGCCCCGGCCGGGCCGGGGAGCGCCTCTGGACGCCGTCCGGGCGGTGGGCTAGCTTCGCCCGCCATGAGGCGCTTGGGGAGTACGCGACGCGGCACGACGACGGGACGGGGCGGACGGACGGGGCGGGTGGCGGCCGTCGGAGCGGCCTGCGCGGCGGCCCTCGCGGCCCTCACCGCCGTCCCCGCACAGGCCCACGCACCGGCGGGCCGGCCGGCGCCGCACTGGCAGCCCAAGGACACCGGCGCGCCGGACGTGCGGTTCCGCGGACTGGCCGCCGTCGGCCGGGACACCGCGTGGGTCGCCGGGACCGCCGGCACGGTGCTGCGCACCACGGACGGCGGCGGGACGTGGCGCGACGTCTCGCCCCCCGGCGCCGGCGACCTGCAGTTCCGGGACGTGGAGGCCTTCGACGCCCGGCACGCCGTCGTGCTCGCCATCGGCGAGGGCGAAGCGTCCCGGGTCTACCGCACCGACGACGGCGGCGGCACCTGGACCGAGTCGTTCCGCAACACCGACCCGCGCGCGTTCTACGACTGCCTGACGTTCCTCGACCGCCGCCACGGCCTCGCCCTGAGCGACCCGGTGGACGGGAAGTTCCGCATCCTCTCGACCGGCGACGGCGGCCGCTCCTGGGCCGTGCTGCCGGACACGGGGATGCCGGCGGCCCTGGAGGGCGAGGCGGGGTTCGCGGCGAGCGGGCAGTGCCTGGTGGCGTCGGGGCCGCGCGACGTGTGGCTGGCCACCGGGGGCGGCGCCCACGCGCGCGTGCTGCACTCCGCCGACCGCGGCCTGACCTGGACCGCCGCCGCGACACCGGTACCCGCGGGCGACCCGGCCCGCGGCGTCTTCGCGCTCGCCTTCCGCGACCGCGCGCACGGCCTGGCCGTCGGCGGCGACTACCGCGCCGACCAGCCCTCCCCGCGGGCCGCCGCCACGAGTGCCGACGGGGGCCGCACCTGGCGGCCCGCCGCGACACCGCCGCCGGCCTACCGCTCCGGCGTCGCCTGGCTGCCGCACAGCCGCGTCGCCGCGCTCGCGGTCGGCCCCACCGGCACCGACCTGACGACCGACGGCGGCCGCACCTGGCGCACCCTGGACACCGGCTCGTACGACACCGTCGACTGCGCCCCGGACCCGGTGTGCTGGGCCGCGGGGGAGAAGGGACGGGTGGCACGGCTGGAGCGCTGAGCGGGGGACACCGGGGACGCGAAGGGAGGCGACAAGTCGCGCGAGGCGGGTACCCGGTGGGCGGACGCGAAAGGAGCGGCGCCATGCCTGCTGGTTCCAACCCCAAGCGGGAACGTCAGTACGAGCACATCAAGAAGAGCGCGCAGGACCGTGGTGAGAGCACCGAGAGGGCCGAGGAGATCGCGGCCCGCACGGTGAACAAGGAACGCGCCCGGTCCGGCGAGTCCAAGACGGCCAGCCGCACCTCCACCGAGGACATGTCCTCGGGCAGGCGCGGCGGTCAGCGGTCGGGCAAGGGCTCCCAGGGCCCCACGTACGACCAGTTGTACGAGGAGGCCAAGAAGAAGAACGTCAAGGGCCGCTCGGACATGAACAAGGACCAGCTCCAGCGCGCCCTGGGCAAGAACTGACGGGCCCGCCGGTCAGCCGGCCGGCTCCTGGTACCGCGCCAGCTCGGGGGCCGTCTTCGTCGCGACGAACTCCGTGACGCGGTACGCGCACACCCCGGCGGTGACGAAGGGGTCGCCCGCGGCGATCTCCTCGATGCGCGCCCGGTCCCCCGCGACGGCGAGGATCACCCCGCCGTCGCGGGGGTTCTTGCGTCCCGACGCCAGGAAGACCCCGCGCGCGTACTGCTCGTCCAGCCACGCCACATGGGCGTCCAGGACGGCGTCGACGGCGTCCAGCGGGGCGGTGTAGGTCAGCTCCAGCACGAACATGATCGCGAGCCTACCCCCGGGCCCGCACGCGCGGGTGGTCCCCGTACGCTCGGGTGCACCATGACGACCGTTCCCCTCCCCGCCGACTGGCCCACGACCGAGGACGAGGCCCGCGCCGTCCAGGACGAGCTGCGGGCCCGGGTGGTGCTCGACGAGTCCGGACCGCCCCCCGGCACCGGCCGCGTGACGGGCGTGGACGTCGCCTACGACGACGAGCGGGACGTCGTCGCGGCCGCCGCCGTCGTCCTCGACGCGGCGACCCTCGACGTCGTCGCCGAGGCCACCGCGGTCGGCCGGATCTCCTTCCCCTACGTGCCCGGCCTGCTCGCCTTCCGCGAGATCCCCACGGTGCTCGCCGCGCTCGACGCGCTGCCCTGCCCGCCGGGCCTGGTGGTCTGCGACGGCTACGGCCTCGCCCACCCCCGCCGCTTCGGCCTGGCCAGCCACCTGGGCGTCCTCACCGGCCTGCCGACGATCGGCGTCGCGAAGAACCCCTTCACCTTCACCTACGACGCCCCCGCCGCCGAGCGCGGCTCGTGGGCCCCCCTCCTCGCGGACACGGAGGAGGTCGGCCGCGCCCTGCGCACCCGCACCGGCGTCAAGCCGGTCTTCGTCTCGGTGGGCCACCGCACGACCCTGCCCGCGGCCTGCGCCCACACCCTCGCGCTGACCCCCGCGTACCGCCTCCCGGAGACAACGCGCAGGGCCGACGCACTGTGCCGACGCGCCCTGCGGGAAGCGGTCGGCCCCGGCGCCGGACAGGCCGCCCCGCCGCACGCGGACTGAGCGGGGACCCAGCGGGGACCGAGCGGGGACCCGAACTGGCCGTCTGAGTACGTCATCTGAGTACCCGTACGGATGTTCGCGCGCCCGGTCGGCGGGAAGGTGAGGGCATGACCACTCACCGCGCCGCCGAGCCGCTCACCGATCCGCACCGCCCCGTGGAGCGGGCCATGACCGTCGCACTCGTCCTGGGGGTGCTGGCCGGGCTGGGCTGGATCGCGGGCATGGTCTACACGCTGGTCGCCTGGCCCCTGTGACGGCGCCGCACCCGTCGGCGGCCGCTCAGCGGGTGGCCGCCAGGCGGAAGCGGATGCCCGCGCGCACCAGGCGGTCGGTCAGGGCGTCGCCCATCGCCACCGCCGTGGTGACCTGGCCGGAGGCCGGGGGCAGCGGGTCCAGGACGAGGGACAGGGCCGCCTCGGCGAAGATCTTCGCCGTCTCGTCGTAGCCGGGGTCGCCGCCGGAGACCTCCGTGTACACCCGCCGGCCGCCGCCCTCGCCCACGAACCGCACGGAGAACCAGCTCCGCGCCCGCCGTTCGGCACTCGGCCCGTCACCGGGACGCAGCCGGTCCGACAGCCGGCGCCGGACGGGCGGCACCTGCGCGGCCGCCGCGAGCGCGCCGACGGCCGCCACCCCGCCGAGCGCCACGGGCAGCCGTCGTACGGCCGCGTAGTGGCGGTAGCGGAAGTCGGGGCCGTAGCGGCGCAGCGCGGCCGCGGAGCGGCGCACGACCTGCGGGTCGATCGTCGGCAGCGGGAGGGCCCACGCGTCCACCTCCGGCGCGAACCGGGGCGCGCCGACCGGCGCCGTCGCCCGCCGGCCCACCAGGCGCGGCTCGTGCCGGGCCCGGTCACGGGCCGCCGCGACCATCTGCCGCCCGCGGGCGAACTGGCCCAGCGCGGAGGCGAACGTGCCGCCCGAGAACGCGGCGTCCGCCGTCACGAACCCGTCCACGGTCAGCGGCACGCCCTCGGGGAGCCGGCGCACCGTGTAGTACACGCCCAGGTCGTGCGGCACCGAGTCGAAGCCGCACGCGTGCAGCAGCCGCGCCCCGGTCTCCCGCGCGCGGGCGTCGTACCGCACGTACATCAGGTCCACGAACTCCGGCTCCCCGGTGAGGTCCAGGTAGTCCGTGCCGAGGTCGGCGCAGGCCGCGACCAGTTCCTCCCCGTGCAGCACGTACGGCCCGACGGTCGTGGCCACCACGCGCGCGTGCCCGGCGAGGGCGCGCAGGGAGGCCGGGTCCGCGACGTCCGCCCGCAGCACGCCGACCCGCGCACCGCCGGGCAGCGTCTCGCGCAGCCGCTGCAGCTTCTCCTCGCTGCGTCCGGCGATCGCCCAGCGCACCTGCTCGGGCGCGTGGTCGGCGAGGTACCGCGCGATGAGCCGTCCCACGAAGCCCGTGGCCCCGAACAGCACGATGTCGTAGGGCCGGTCCGTCTTTTTCATCCTGCTCATGACACCCCTCGGTCGCGCGGCCCGCGCCGCTGTCGGTGGCCGAGGCTAGCGTGAGGGGCGAGCAGCGGTGACGACGAGCCCCCGTCCCTGGTGCACGGCCCCGCCGCAGGGGCGCCGGCCGGTCCCCGGGCGTAGGCTGTCCAAGCGCTTGCTTGCTCACTTCTTGTGTCCTCGGGGCCACGTTCCTAACATCACTGGTGTTACAGCAGTCGTGTCACAGCAAGGGGGCTGGATGGCAACGGCACGGACGCCCGGGCAGGGCCCGCTCACCGGCGTGCGCGTGGTCGAGCTCGCCGGGCTCGGCCCCGGCCCCTTCGCGGCCATGCTCCTGGCCGACCTGGGCGCCGACGTGGTGCGGGTGGACCGCCCCGGCGGCCCGGGCCTCGCCCTCGACCCCGCCCACGACGTCACCAACCGCAACAAGCGTTCCGTCGTGGTCGACCTCAAGGCCCCCGGCGGCCCCGCCCGCGTCCTCGACCTCGCCGAGCGTGCCGACGTGCTGATCGAGGGCTACCGCCCCGGCGTCGCCGAGCGCCTCGGCGTCGGACCCGGGCACTGCCACGCCCGCAACCCCCGTCTGGTCTACGGCCGCATGACCGGCTGGGGCCAGGACGGCCCCCTCGCCCCGCGCGCCGGCCACGACGTCGCCTACATCGCGCTCACGGGCGCCCTCGGCCTGATCGGCGACCCCGACCGGCCCCCGGCCGTGCCCGCCAACCTTCTCGGCGACTTCGCGGGCGGCTCCCTGTACCTGGTCGTCGGCGTCCTCGCCGCGCTGCACCACGCGCGCGTGCACGGCACCGGCCAGGTCGTCGACGCCGCCATCGTGGACGGCACCGCCCACCTGTCGGCCCTGCTGCACGGCATGCTCGCCGCCGGCGCCTGGCAGGACCGGCGCCGGGCCAACCTCCTGGACGGCGGCTGCCCGTACTACGGCACCTACGAGACCGCCGACGGCCGCCACGTGGCCGTCGGCGCCCTGGAACCGCAGTTCTACGCCGAGTTCCTGGACGTCCTCGGCCTGGACGGCTTCGCCGACGCCCACGGGGACCCGGCCCGCTGGGCGGAGCTGCGGGCGGCCGTCGCGGAGCGCTTCCGCAGCCGGACCCGCGACGAGTGGACGGCCCGCTTCGAGGGCACCGACGCGTGCGTGGCCCCCGTGCTGACCCTGCGGGAGGCCCCGCACCACCCGCACCTGGCCGCCCGCGGCACCTTCACCGAGCACGACGGCCTCACCCAGCCGGCCCCCGCTCCCCGCTTCTCCGCGACCCCCACGACCGTGCGCACCGGCCCCGCCCGGCCGGGCGCCGACACCGAGGCCGTGGCCCGCGACTGGGACCTGCCCGGCCTGCCGGCCCGCGCCGACGCCACCGAGCCCCGCACCCACCGAAGCCCCCTGCTCCGCAGCCCTCATGGAAAGGCCCCCCAGTGAGCACCGAAGCGTACGTGTACGACGCGATCCGCACCCCGCGCGGGCGGGGCAAGGCCAACGGCGCCCTGCACGGCACCAAGCCCATCGACCTGGTCGTCGGCCTCATCCACGAGCTGCGCGACCGCTTCCCCGGCCTGGACCCGGCGGCTATCGACGACATCGTGCTCGGCGTCGTCGGCCCGGTCGGCGACCAGGGCTCCGACATCGCCCGCATCGCGGCGATCGCCGCCGGCCTGCCGGACACGGTCGCCGGCGTCCAGGAGAACCGCTTCTGCGCCTCGGGCCTGGAGGCCGTCAACCTGGCCGCCGCGAAGATCCGCTCCGGCTGGGAGGACCTGATCCTCGCCGGCGGCGTGGAGTCCATGTCCCGCGTGCCCATGGCCTCCGACGGCGGCGCCTGGTTCAACGACCCGATGACCAACCTCGCGGTGAACTTCGTGCCGCAGGGCATCGGCGCCGACCTGATCGCCACCATCGAGGGCTTCTCCCGCCGGGACGTCGACGAGTACGCCGCCCTGTCGCAGGAGCGGGCGGCCACCGCGTGGAAGGACGGCCGCTTCCAGCGCTCGGTGGTGCCCGTGCGGGACCGGGCCGGCCTGGTGGTCCTCGACCACGACGAGCACCTGCGGCCCGGCACCACCGCCGACTCCCTCGCGAAGCTCAAGCCCTCCTTCGCCGACATCGGCGAGCTCGGCGGCTTCGACGCGGTGGCCCTGCAGAAGTACCACTGGGTGGAGCGCATCGACCACGTCCACCACGCGGGCAACTCCTCCGGCATCGTCGACGGCGCCGCCCTCGTCGCCATCGGCTCCCGGGAGGTCGGCGAGCGCCACGGCCTCACCCCGCGCGCCCGCATCGTCTCCGCGGCCGTCTCCGGCTCCGAGCCGACCATCATGCTCACCGGCCCCGCGCCCGCCACCCGCAAGGCGCTCGCCAAGGCCGGGCTGACCATCGACGACATCGACCTCGTCGAGATCAACGAGGCGTTCGCCGCGGTCGTGCTGCGCTTCGTGAAGGACATGGGCCTGTCCCTGGACAAGGTCAACGTCAACGGCGGCGCGATCGCCCTCGGCCACCCCCTGGGCGCGACCGGCGCGATGATCCTCGGCACCCTCGTCGACGAACTGGAGCGCCAGGACAAGCGCTACGGCCTCGCCACCCTGTGCGTGGGCGGCGGCATGGGCATCGCGACGATCGTCGAGCGCATCTGACCACCCTCCCGACGGATCACACGGAGCACCCTCGCATGAGCACTCAGCCCACGACCATCCGCTGGGAACAGGACCGCACCGGCGTCGTCACCCTCGTCCTCGACGACCCGAACCAGTCCGCCAACACCATGAACGCCGCCTTCCGCGCCTCCCTCGCCGCGGTCGCCGACCGCCTGGAGGCCGAGCAGGACACCGTCCGCGGCGTCATCCTGACCTCCGCCAAGAAGACCTTCTTCGCCGGCGGCGACCTGCGCGACCTCATCCGGGTCACCCCTGAGACGGCCCAGGAGCTGTTCGAGGGCGGCCTGGAGATCAAGCGTCACCTGCGCCGCATCGAGACCCTCGGCAAGCCGGTCGTCGCCGCGCTCAACGGCGCGGCGCTGGGCGGCGGCTACGAACTCGCCCTCGCCTGCCACCACCGCATCGCGCTGGACGCCCCCGGCGCCAAGATCGGCTGCCCCGAGGTCACCCTCGGCCTGCTCCCCGGGGGCGGCGGCGTGGTCCGCACCGTCCGCCTCCTCGGCATCACCGACGCCCTGCTGAAGGTGCTGCTCCAGGGCACCCAGTACGCCCCGCGGCGCGCCCTGGAGAACGGCCTGGTCGACGAGGTCGTCGACTCCCGCGAGGAACTGCTGGAGCGGGCCCGCGCCTTCATCGAGGCCCACCCCGAGTCCCAGCAGCCCTGGGACCGCCCCGGCTACCGCATCCCCGGCGGCACCCCTGCGCACCCGAAGTTCGCGGCCAACCTGCCCGCCTTCCCCGCCACCCTGCGCAAGCAGACGTCCGGCGCCCCCTACCCGGCCCCGGCCCGCATCCTCGCCGCCGCCGTCGAGGGCGCCCAGGTCGACTTCGAGACCGCCCAGGTCATCGAGGCCCGCTACTTCGTGGAACTGGCCGCCGGGCAGACCTCGAAGAACATGATCCAGGCGTTCTTCTTCGACCTGCAGGCCGTCAACTCCGGCGCCAACCGCCCGAAGGGCGTCGAGCCCCGCACGGTCCGCAGGGTCGCCGTCCTCGGCGCCGGCATGATGGGCGCCGGCATCGCGTACTCCTGCGCCCGCGCCGGCCTCGACGTCGTCCTCAAGGACGTCTCCCTGGAGGCCGCCGTCAAGGGCAAGGGCTACTCCGAGAAGCTGTGCGCCAAGGCCGTCGCCAAGGGCCGTACGTCGCGGGAGAAGGCCGACGCGCTGCTCGCCCGCATCACGCCCACCGCCGACGTCACCGACCTCGCGGGCTGCGACGCGGTCATCGAGGCCGTGTTCGAGGACACCGCCCTCAAGCACAAGGTGTTCCAGGAGGTCGAGTCGGTCGTCGCGCCCGACGCGCTGCTGTGCTCCAACACCTCCACGCTGCCCATCACCACGCTCGCCGAGGGCGTCGAGCGGCAGGCCGACTTCATCGGGCTGCACTTCTTCTCGCCGGTCGACAAGATGCCGCTCGTCGAGATCATCAAGGGCGAACGCACCGGCGAGGAGGCGCTGGCCCGCGCCTTCGACCTGGTGCGGCAGATCAGGAAGACGCCGATCGTCGTCAACGACTCGCGCGGCTTCTTCACCTCCCGCGTCATCGGCCACTTCATCAACGAGGGCGTGGCGATGGTCGGCGAGGGCGTCGAGCCCGCCTCCGTCGAGCAGGCGGCGGCCCAGGCCGGCTACCCGGCCAAGGTGCTGTCCCTGATGGACGAGCTGACGCTCACCCTGCCGCGCAAGATCCGGGCCGAGTCGAAGCGGGCGGTGGAGGAGTCCGGCGGCACCTGGACCGCGCACCCCGCCGAGGCGGTGATCGACCGGATGATCGACGAGTTCGGCCGCACCGGCCGCAGCGGCGGCGCCGGCTTCTACGACTACGAGGACGGCCGGCGCACCCGCCTGTGGCCGGGCCTGCGCGAGCACTTCACCCGGCCCGGGCACGAGATCCCGTTCCGCGACATGCAGGAGCGCATGCTCTTCGCCGAGGCCCTGGACACCGTCCGGCTGCTGGAGGAGGGCGTGCTCACCTCGGTCGCCGACGCCAACATCGGCTCGATCCTCGGCATCGGCTTCCCCGGCTGGACCGGCGGCGTGCTGCAGTACATCAACGGCTACGAGCCGGCCGCCGGGGAGGCGAAGGGGCTGCCCGCCTTCGTCGCCCGCGCGCGGGAGCTGGCCGAGCGCTACGGCGACCGGTTCACCCCGCCGGCGCTGCTCGTCGAGAAGGCGGAGAAGGGTGAGACCTTCACCGACTGACGCCCCGATGTGACGACCCCTCGGGGGCGGGACCGGACGGCCCGCCCCCGACGGCTGTGCGACACGCCTGCCCGAAGGCTTGTCAAAATCCGGACACAGCGCCAATCTGAGGGCATTTCAGCCCACTCGGCTCGGGGGCCGTCATGCCATCACGTCCGGACCCACTTCCCGACCCACGTCCCGACCCGGTTCTCTCCTCACTCCTGGTCAGATCCCGCACCGCCCTGCTCACCTGGGCCTCGGCCGCCGCGCTCGCGGTCGCCACCGTCCTGGCCACCGCCCCGGTCGCCGCCGCCGAACCGGCCACCACGGCCGCCTACCCGGCCGGCGCGACCGCCACCCGGTACTCCGGGCTCGCCTTCGACGCCTGCACGGCGCCGCCGCTCACCACGATCCGCGCCTGGTCCGCCTCCCCGTACCGCGCCCTGGGCGTGTACCTCTCCGGCGTCAACCGCACCTGCGCGCAACCCCAGCTCACCGCCTCCTGGGTGGCCTCCGTGTCCGCGCTGCGGTGGCGCCTGCTGCCCATCCACAAGGGCCTGCAGCCGTCCTGCGGCGCCCGCGCGAGCGACGCGAAGATCAGCACCAGCGCCACCACCGCACGCTCCCAGGGCACCGCCGCCGCCACCCAGGCGGTCGCCGCCGCCAAGGCGCTCGGCATGCTCCCGGGCAGCGCCCTGTACAACGACATCGAGAACTACTCCCAGACGAACGCCACCTGCCGCACCAGCGTGCTGAGCTACGTCTCCGGCTGGACCAAGGAGCTGCACCGCCTCGGCTGGCTGTCCGGCGTGTACATGAACCTCAGCCTCGGCGCCGAGCAGCTCGCCGGCGTCTACACCTCCACCGGCTACGCCCGCCCCGACGCCCTGTGGGTCGCCCGCTACGACGGGGTCGACTCGCTCAAGGGCTGGGCCGGCGTCGCCGACGGCAAGTGGGCCGTCCACCAGCGCGCCAAGCAGTTCCGCGGCGGCCACGACGAGACCTACGGCGGGGTACGCGTCAACATCGACACCGACCGGCTCGACACCCCCGTCGCCACGGTCGCGTACCCGTACCGGACCACCGCCGCCGTCACCGCCCGCTCCGGGCCCACCACGGCCGCGGCGGCCGTCACGTCGTACGCCCGGGGCGCCACGGTCCGGGCGGTGTGCCAGACCAGCGGGCCCAAGGTCGGCACCTCGACCGTCTGGGACAAGCTGAGCACCGGCACCTACGTGGCCGACCACTACGTCGACACGCCCTCCGCGACCACCTGGAGCCCCCCGCTGCCGCGCTGCGCGTACCCCTACCAGATCGCCTCGGCCACGGGGGTCACCGAACGCAGTGGTCCCGGCACCTCCTCCACCGCGCTCGGCACCGCCCCGAACGGCGCGCTGGCGTGGGTGACCTGCCAGAAGTCCGGGACGGCGGTCGGCGGGACCAAGGTCTGGGACCGGCTCGACAACGGCCACTACGTCAGCGACCACTACGTCTCCACGCCCAGCGGCACGACCTACAGCAAGCCCGTGCCGCGCTGCTGATCCGCCACCCCGCCGCCGGGGACCCGCCCGCTCACTCCGTCAGCCAGCCGCGCAGCTCCTGCCGCAGCGACCGCTGGAAGGTCGTCAGCAGGGCCTGCACCACCAGCGGGTGCATGTGGGCGGAGAGCGAGCGCACGTCCTCGGCGGCGCGCTCGGCGACCGCGTCCCGCAGCAGCCGCGACAGCGCCTGCGCCGCCGTGCGGGAGTGCTCCAGCAGCACCTCCCGCGCCGCCAGGACGACCTCCTGCGACAACGGCACGTCCAGCAGCTCCACGCCCAGCCGCAGCAGACCGGCGTCCACGCGGTAGCAGTCGCCGTCGGGCGTGAGCACGTCCATGGCGGCGAGCCGGTCCACCTCCGCGTCGGTCAGCTCCCGCCCGGCCCGCCGGTCCAGCTCCGCACGCGGGACGGTCTCCGCCGCCTCCGGCGCCCAGGAGGCCACCACCGCCCGGTGCACGGCCAGGTCGTGCGCGCTCAGGTCCGGCGGCAGCCGCCGCAGGTACCGCTCGATCGCCGCGAGCGTCATGCCCTGCCGCTGGAGCTCCTCGATCAGCTCCAGACGCGCCAGGTGCGCGGGGCCGTAGCGGCCGACCCGGCGCGGACCGATCACCGGCGGCGGGAGCAGGCCCTTGCTGCCGTAGAAGCGGACCGTGCGCACGGTGATGCCCGCGCGGGCGGCCAGCTCGTCGACGGTGAGGGCCGGCTCCTCGGTCTCGGTCGTCATGTGCAGCAGTATCGCTGTCCCAGCGGTGCTGTGACACTCCTGGTGACAGCGTCGCCCCGCGTGTGAGAAGCGACGCTCTGTGACATGGGCCACCGCGAGCGGGGCACGAGGTCTGGGAAACTGCTGCCTTGGTCTGTGCCCCCTACCGGGAGCCGCGGGCCGCGACTGTACGGACCCGGGCGTGACCCGCCCGGGCACACCAGAGAGTGGAACGACCCGTGAGCAAGGACGCCGTGCACACGGCCCCGGCCGCTGCCTCCGCGCAGACGGCCACGTCGCCCGCGGACGCGGGCGACGCCGGCTACAGCAAGGACCTCAAGCACCGCCACGTCAACATGATCGCCATCGGCGGCGCGATCGGCACCGGACTCTTCCTGGGCGCCGGGGGACGCCTGCACTCCGCCGGACCGGCGCTCGCGCTGGCCTACCTGGTCTGCGGCGTGTTCGCCTTCTTCGTCGTGCGGGCGCTCGGCGAGCTGGTGCTCTACCGGCCCTCGTCCGGGTCCTTCGTGTCGTACGCGCGCGAGTTCCTCGGCGAGAAGGGCGCCTACGTCGCCGGCTGGATGTACTTCCTGAACTGGTCGACCACCGGCATCGCCGACATCACCGCGATCGCGCTCTACACGCACTACTGGAGCCTGTTCACGCCCGTGCCGCAGTGGGTGCTGGCGCTGATCGCGCTCGCCGTGGTCCTCGCGGTGAACCTGATCTCGGTGAAGATCTTCGGCGAGATGGAGTTCTGGTTCGCGATCGTCAAGGTGGCCACGCTCGTCGCCTTCATGCTGGTCGGCATCTTCCTGCTGGCCACGCAGCACGACGTCGGCGGCACCACGCCCGGATTGAGCGTGATCACCGACCACGGCGGCGTCCTGCCGCACGGCGTGATGCCGGTGGTCCTGGTCATGCAGGGCGTCATCTTCGCCTACGCCGCGCTGGAGCTGGTCGGCGTCGCCGCCGGCGAGACCGCCGAGCCGGAGAAGGTCGTCCCGCGCGCGGTGAACTCGATCATGTGGCGCGTCGGCCTGTTCTACGTCGGCTCGGTCGTCCTGCTCGCCCTGCTCCTGCCCGGCTCGGTGTACTCGGCCGACGAGAGCCCCTTCGTCACCGTGCTGTCGAAGATCGGCGTCGACGGCGCCGGCGACGTGATGAACCTGGTGGTGCTCACCGCCGCCATGTCGTCCCTCAACTCGGGCCTGTACTCCACGGGCCGCATCCTGCGCTCCATGGCCACGGCGGGCTCCGCGCCCCGCTTCACCGCCCGCATGAACCGCAGCCAGGTGCCCTACGGCGGCATCCTGCTGACCTGCGCGGTCTGCGTGCTCGGCGTCGGCTTGAACTACCTGGTGCCCAGCAAGGCCTTCGAGATCGTGCTGAACGTCGCCTCGCTCGGCATCATCAGCACCTGGGTGATCATCATGGTCTGCCACCTGGTCTTCGTCCGCCGCGCCCGGGCCGGCCAGGTCACCCGGCCGCAGTTCCGCCTGTTCGGCAGCCCCGTCACGGAGATCGCCACGATCGCCTTCCTCCTGGCCTGCCTGGGCATGATGGGCAACGACCCGGAGGTGGGCCGCAAGACCCTGCTGCTCATCCCCGCGATCGCGGTCGCCCTGGTCGTGGGCTGGTACGCGGTGCGCCGCCGGGTCACCCGCACCGCGAACGAGGAGCTGACCGACCTCACCCGGTAGCAGGACGCGCGCTTGAGGGGTGGTCCGGGGAGCACGCTCCCCGGACCACCCCTCCGGTCGTCGCGGGCGGCTCCTACCGGAGCGCGCCGTGCACGTCGTTCGTCGCCGCGATCCGCTTCCAGGACCTCGGCTGCACCGGCGCCGCCCCCCGGGCCGACGGCGCGACGGACGCCGCGCGGGCCGCGGGCGCGGCCGGCTTCGACGGCTGGAACAGCCACGTGTCGAACAGCGCGGCCAGCGGCTTGCCGGACACCTGCTCGGCGTACCGCTGGAAGTCGGCCACGGACGCGTTGCCGTAGGCGTACTTCTGCGGCCAGCCCTTGAGGACCGCGAAGAACGCGTTGTCACCGATCGCGTTGCGCAGCGCCTGGATGGCCAGCGCGCCCCGGTCGTACACCGCGCCGTCGAACTGGTTCTCCGGGCCCGGGTCGCCGGGCTTCACGGTCCAGAACGCGTCGCCGACCGGGTGCGAGGCGTAGACGTAGTCGGCGAGCTCCTGCGCCGTGCCCTCGCCCTCGTGCTCGGACCACAGCCACTGCGCGTACCGCGCGAAGCCCTCGTTGATCCAGATGTCCTTCCAGCCCTTGACCGACACGCTGTCGCCGTACCACTGGTGGGCCAGCTCGTGCACGACCACGGAGGTGTTCGCGCCGTTGGCGAACTGCCGCGGGCTGTAGTAGACGCGGGTCTGCGTCTCCAGCGCGTAACCGGTCGTGGTGTTCGGGACGTAGCCGCCGGCACTGCTGAACGGGTACGGCCCGAAGTAGCCGCTGAGCCAGTCGACGAGCTCCCCGGTGCGCTCCACGCTGGCGCGCGCGGCGCCGTCGTTGTCGCCCAGGTCCTTGCTGTAGGCGTTGACGACCGGGACACCGCCCTCGGAGGTGCTGGTCGTCACGTCGAACCGGCCCACGGCGAGCGTGGTGAGGTACGTGGTCTGCGGCTTGTTCTCGCGCCAGTTGTACCGCGTCCAGCCCAGCTTCGAACTCGTCGACTGCAGCGTGCCGTTGGAGATGGCCTGGGTGCCGTCCGGGACGAGCACCGACACGTCGTAGGTGGCCTTGTCGAGCGGGTGGTCGTTGCTCGGGAACCACCACCAGGCCGACTCGGGCTCGTTGGCGCCGATCCCGCCGTCCGGCGTGCGGTGCCAACTGGTGAAGCCGTACGCCTGCTTGGACGAGGGCACCCCGTGGTAGCGGACCACGACCGTCAGGGCCGTGCCCTTGGGCAGCGGCGACTTCGGCGTGATCACCAGCTCGTGCTCGCCGGAGGTGGTGAAGGCGGCCGTCACACCGTTGACCCGCACCTCGCTCACATCGAGCAGGAAGTCCAGGTCGAAGCGGGACAGGTCCTGCGTGGTCTTCGCCAGGAGGGTCGCGGTGCCCTCCAACTCGTCCGTCGCGGGCTGGTACTTCAGCCGCAGGTCGTAGTGCTGGACGTCGTAGCCGCCGTTGCCGTAGGCCGGGTAGTAGGGGTCGCCGATGCCCGGCGCGCCGGGGGTGAAGCTCGCGGCCGACGCCGGGATCGCCAGCAGTACGGAAGCCGCGGCGAGCGCGCCCGGTGCGATGAGTCTGCGGTGCACGAATGCTCCAAGTCGTCGGAACAGCAGATCCGTTCGAAGCCTATTGACTCCCCGGGCGCGGGACCTGTCCACGGCCGCCCCTGTCACACGATCGCCATTCGGCCGTCACGAGCCCCTCCCGCACAGGGGCGGGATCCGGCCACGCCGGACCCCCGGGCCCCTCACCGGATGCCCTCTTCTGCACGGGAGTTGACGGCTGTAGCGTCCCGCGCATGCCGACACGCACGCGCTTCACGATCTGGAGACCGCTCGCGACCGCCGCCGTCACCCTCCTCCTGGCGGCCTTCCTCACCCCGGCCACGGCGAGCGCGGCGGGAACCGCCCGCACCCGCGAGAGCCTGCCCCGCTACTCCTACGCCGACGCGGTCCGCGAGGCCGTCTGGGTGGACACCGGCCTCGACGGCGACGGCGACGGGCGCACCGACCGCGTCGCCGTCGACATCGTGCGCCCCCGCGAACCCGCCGCCCAGGGCCGCAAGGTGCCCGTCATCATGGACGCCAGCCCCTACTACTCCTGCTGCGGACGCGGCAACGAGAGCCAGAAGAAGACCTACGACGCCGACGGCCACGTCGTGCAGATGCCGCTGTTCTACGACAACTACTTCGTGCCGCGCGGCTACGCCGTCGTCGGCGTCGACCTCGCCGGCACCGCCCGCTCCGACGGCTGCGTGGACGTCGGCGGCCGCTCCGACGTGCTGTCCGCCAAGGCCGTCGTGGACTGGCTGAACGGCCGCGCCCGCGCGTACACGACCCGCACCGGCACCGAACGGGCCCGCGCCACCTGGACCGACGGCCGCACCGGCATGATCGGCAAGAGCTGGGACGGCACCATCGCCAACGGCGTCGCCGCCACCGGCGTGCGCGGGCTGCGCACCATTGTGCCGATCAGCGCCATCTCCTCCTGGTACGACTACTACTTCCAGCAGGGCGCCCCGCTGTACGACTCCGGCCCCGAGTGGCTCTCCGACTACGTCGACAGCCCCGAGGCCCGCGCCCGCTGCGCCGCCGTGCAGCAGCGCCTCGTCGACGGCGCCCCGCGCACCGGCGACCTCACCGCCCTGTGGGCCGAGCGCGACTACGTCAAGGACGCCGCGAAGGTCAGGGCCAGCGTCTTCCTCGTGCACGGCATGCAGGACCTCAACGTCCGCACCAAGCACCTCGGACAGTGGTGGGACGCCCTCGCCGACCACGGCGTGCGGCGCAAGATCTGGCTGTCCCAGACCGGCCACGTCGACCCGTTCGACTTCCGCCGCGCCGCCTGGGTCGACACGCTGCACCGCTGGTTCGACCACGAACTGCTCGGCTACGACAACGGCATCGACCGCGAGCCGATGGCGGACGTCGAACGCCACCCCGACCAGTGGGTCACCTCCGCCACCTGGCCGCCGCGCGGCACCACCGCCACCACCCTGCGCCCCGCCCCGGGCAGCGAGGCCGGCGTCGGCACCCTCGGCCTGCGCCGCGCCCCGGGCTCCGAGACCTTCACCGACGACCCGGCGCTCGACGAGACCGACTGGACGGCGCACCTCGACCGGTCCACCCCGGAGAAGGCCGGCTTCCTGACCGCGCCCCTCACCCGGGACCTGCGCCTCGCCGGTTCCCCGAGCGTCACCGTCACCGCCACGCCCACCACGGCGACCGCCCACCTGTCCGCCGTCCTGGTCGACGTCGGCCCCGACACCGTCCGCGACTACGCGGCGAGCGGCGAGGGCATCACCACCCTCGCCGACCGCACCTGCTGGGGCGCGAGCACCCCGGGCGACAGCGCCTGCTTCAAGGAGACCTCGGCGAAGACCGTCGACGTCGGCGCCACGGTGGTCAGCCGGGGCTGGGCCGACCTCGGCACCTACGCCGACCCCGGCCACGGCGTCCCGCTCACGCCGGGCCGGGCGTACACCCTGACCGTGGACCTCGCGGCCACCGACCACGTCGTGCCGAAGGGGCACCGGCTCGCCCTGATCGTCGCGGGCACCGACCGGGACCTCATCGACCCGCCGGCCGACCGGCCGACCCTGACTCTCGACCTGGCCCGCACCTCGGCCCGCGTCCCGCTGGTCGGCGGCCCGGCCGCCTTCGCCCGCGCCACGTCGGGCAGGGGACCGGCCACGCCCACCGCCGCCCCGACCGGCGTGCCGGAGCCGCGCACCGCCCCCCGCGTGCCGTAGGAGTCGGCCGTCAGGAGGCGGGCGGGCCCACCAGTCCGGCCGCCTCCTCGGCGCAGCCCCACGCCACGGTCACCCCGGCGCCGCCGTGGCCGTAGTGGTGCACCACCGGGCGCCCGTCCGGCAGGGCCGCGCGCTCCAGCCGTACCGCGGGCCGCGCGGGCCGCAGGCCCACCCGGTGCTCCAGCACCCGCGCGCCCGCCACCTCCGGGCGCAGGGCCGCGCACCGCCGGACGATCGCCTCGGCCACCGCCGGGTCCGGGTCCGTCGACCAGGCGTCCTCCTCGGCGGTCCCGCCCAGCAGCAGCCGGCCCGGCTGCGGCAGCAGGTACGTCGGCTCGCCGTCCGCGTCGGTGGAGACCAGCCAGGTGCCGATCCCCGGGTTCTCCACGACGACGAGCTGCCCGCGCACCGGCCGCACCGCCGGGTCGCCGGCCAGCTCGCGGGCGCCCAGCCCGGAGCAGTTCACCACCACCGGGGCGTCCGCCTCGGCGAGGTCGCCCACCGCGCGCTCCTCCACCGTGCCGCCGGCCGCCACCAGGTGCTCCCGCAGCCACGGCAGGTGCGCCGTCATGTCGATGAGGGGCAGCCGCGCCCACAGCCCCACGCCGCGCGGGTACTCCCCGGCGGTGGCCGCCCGCAGCCCGGTCAGCCGGCCGGCCGCCCACGCCTCCACCTCGGCCGGGTCCGTCTCGCCCAGCACCCCCTCGACCAGCCGGACGCCCGTCTCCGCGGGCCGCGCGGCCAGCTCCTCGTACACCTCGAGCGAGCGCAGCGCCCACGCCCGCGCGGACTCCACCGGCTCGATGTGGTACGGCCACCACAGGCCGCCGGCCACCGCGGACGTGGTCCGCTCGGCCGGCTCCCGGGTCCACACCCGCACCCGGTGGCCGCGCTCGGCGAGCACGGCGGCCGTCGTCAGCCCGATGACCCCGCCACCCACCACGATCACTCCGCCGCTCATCCCCGCTGCCTCCTGCCGGCCACCGTGCCCCGCCCGTCGGGACTCCCACTAGGATCTACCGTCTGTGACCGCCACCCTCGTCGCCAAAAACCTCGCCGCCGGCCACGGCGACCGCTCGCTCTTCTCCGGGCTCGACCTGGTCGTCGCCCCCGGCGACGTGATCGGGCTGGTCGGCGCCAACGGCGCCGGCAAGTCCACCCTGCTGCGGCTGCTCGCCGGGCTCGCCGCGCCCGAGGAGGGAGAGCTGCGGCTCTCCCCGCCCGCGGCGACCGTCGGGCACCTGCCCCAGGAGCCGGAGCGGCGGCCGGGGGAGACCGTGCGGGAGTTCCTCGCCCGGCGCACCGGCGTGGCCGCCGCCCAGCGCGCCATGGACGAGGCCACCCAGGGTCTGGTGGACGGCACGCCGGGCGCCGACGACGCCTACGCGGCGAGCCTGGAGCGCTGGCTCGGCCTCGGCGGCGCCGACCTCGACGAGCGGGCCGAGGAGACCGCCGACGCGCTCGGCCTGCGGGTGGACCTGGACCAGCCGATGACCGCCCTGTCCGGCGGCCAGGCGGCCCGCGCGGGCCTCGCCTCGCTGCTGCTGTCCCGCTACGACGTCTTCCTGCTCGACGAGCCCACCAACGACCTCGACCTGGACGGCCTGGAGCGCCTGGAGCGGTTCGTGACCGGGCTGCGCGCCGGCACCGTCGTCGTCAGCCACGACCGCGAGTTCCTCACCCGCACGGTCACCAAGGTCCTCGAACTCGACCTGGCCCAGCAGGCGGTCAACCTCTACGGCGGCGGCTACGCCGCCTACCTGGAGGAGCGGGAGGTCGCCCGCCGGCACGCCCGCGACGACTACGAGGAGTACGCCGACAAGCGCTCCGCGCTGCAGGACCGGGCCCAGACGCAGCGGTCCTGGATGGACAAGGGCGTGAAGAACGCCCGCCGCAAGGCCGGCAACGACAACGACAAGATCGGCCGCAAGTTCCGCAGCGAGGCCAGCGAGAAGCAGGCCGCCAAGGCCCGGCAGACCCAGCGCATGATCGAGCGCCTGGAGGTCGTCGAGGAGCCGCGCAAGGAGTGGGAACTGCGTATGGAGATCGCCGCCGCGCCCCGCTCGGGCGCGGTCGTGGCGACCCTGCGGGACGCCGAAGTGCGGCGCGGCGCCTTCACGTTCGGGCCGGTGTCCCTCCAGGTCGACTGGGCCGACCGGATCGCGGTGACCGGGGCCAACGGCGCCGGCAAGTCCACCCTGCTGGGCGCCCTGCTCGGCCGCCTCCCGCTGGACGCCGGGCACGCCGCGCTCGGCTCGGGCGTCCTGGTGGGCGAGGTGGACCAGGCCCGCGCCCTGTTCCACGGCCCCGACGCGCTGCTGGACGCGTTCCAGGCGGCCGTCCCCGACACCGAACCGGTCGAGGTGCGCACGCTGCTGGCCAAGTTCGGCCTGAAGTCGGACCACGTGCTGCGCCCCGCGGCGACCCTGTCACCCGGTGAACGCACGCGGGCCGCGCTGGCGTTGCTGCAGGGCCGGGGCGTCAACCTGCTCGTCCTCGACGAGCCCACCAACCACCTCGACCTGCCGGCCATCGAGCAGCTCGAGTCCGCCCTCGACGCCTACGACGGCACGCTCCTGCTGGTCACCCACGACCGCCGCATGCTGGACGCGGTCCACGTGACCCGCCGCCTGGAGGTGGCCGACGGCAAGGTGACCGAGCGCTGAGGGACCCGGGGCCGGGCCCCTCGGCCCGGCCGCGCGCTCGGCCGGGCCGTCAGCCGAGCCGCGTCGCCAGCCCCGGGTAGTCGCGCACGAACCCGTCCCCGTCGAACACGACGTCACTGCGGAAGTCCCCCGAGGCGAACCGCACCCGCGTGCCGCCGTCCACGCCGCCGAGGTGGGTGTACGTCTGCCACGACGGCCGCACCGTCAGGGCCGGCACGGACACCCAGGCCATGAGCAGCCGCCGTTCGCCCGGCTTCCGGTGCAGCCCGTGCCGCAGGACCGGCATGGTGTTGGTGAGGGGGCACCGCCCCAGGTCGCAGTCGAGGGCGGCGTCGAAGCCGGGGAGCCGTTCCCCGTCGGCCGTCCAGCCGCCCCCGTCGCCGCGCCGCAGGTCCAGGGAGCGGGTGCGGGCCGCGGTGTCCACCGTGACCCGCAGCCGGCGGGTCACGCAGCCGGGGCCCGTCTCCAGCTCGTAGGTGACCCAGTACGGCTCCGGCACGGTGCCCACGGCCCGCCCCCGGGCCCGCAGGGCACCGTCACCGATCTCCGCCCAGGCGGTCTCGTACCCGTTGCTCGCCGTGACGTCCCAGGTCAGTACGCGCGAGATGGCCATACGGCCACTGTACGGGCGCGGTGCCGACGGGTCCGGGCCGTGGCCGGGACCCGTCGACGGGTGTCAGCCCCGGCCCTTCTTGGGGTCGAGCAGGCCCGCCCGGCGCAGGGCGTCGGCCATCGCGCCGTTGGCCGGGGCCGCGGCCGCCTGACGGGAGCCGGAGCCGGCACCGCCCCGGCCGCCGCCGCCCTGGCGCTGCTGCGGGGGCCGGCCGCCACCGCGCCGCGGACGCTCGCCGCCGGCGGCCGGGCCCTGCGGGGCCGCCTCGTCGTCCAGCCGCAGCGTCAGCGAGATCCGCTTGCGCGGGATGTCGACGTCGAGGACCTTCACCTTCACGATGTCGCCCGGCTTGACCACGTCCCGCGGGTCCTTCACGAACGTCTTCGACATCGCGGAGACGTGGACGAGGCCGTCCTGGTGCACGCCGACGTCGACGAACGCCCCGAACGCGGCGACGTTCGTCACCACGCCCTCCAGGACCATCCCGGACGACAGGTCGGAGATCTTCTCGACCCCCTCCTTGAAGGTGGCCGTCCTGAAGGCCGGCCGCGGGTCGCGCCCCGGCTTCTCCAGCTCCTTGAGGATGTCCGTCACGGTCGGCAGGCCGAACGTCTCGTCCACGAAGTCCGTGGCCCGCAGCGAGCGCAGCACCCCGGTGTTGCCGACGAGGGACGCCACCTCCTGACCGGTGGTCTTCACCATGCGGCGCACCACCGGGTACGCCTCGGGGTGCACGCTGGAGGCGTCCAGCGGGTCGTCGCCGCCGCGGATGCGCAGGAAGCCCGCGCACTGCTCGTACGCCTTGGGGCCGAGCCGGGGCACCTTCTTCAGCTCGGCGCGCGAGCGGAACGGGCCGTTGGCGTCGCGGTGCGCCACGATGTTCTCGGCGAGGCCCGAGGTGATGCCGGAGACCCGGGCGAGGAGCGGCGCCGAGGCGGTGTTGACGTCCACGCCCACGCCGTTCACACAGTCCTCCACCACCGCGTCCAGCGAGCGCGACAGCTTCACCTCGGACAGGTCGTGCTGGTACTGGCCGACGCCGATCGACTTGGGGTCGATCTTGACCAGTTCGGCCAGCGGGTCCTGCAGGCGCCGCGCGATGGACACCGCGCCGCGCAGCGACACGTCGAGGCCGGGCAGCTCCTGGGAGGCGAACGCGGACGCCGAGTACACCGACGCGCCCGCCTCCGAGACCATCACCTTGGTGAGGTTCAGCTCCGGGTGCCTGGCGATGAGTTCACCGGCGAGCTTGTCGGTCTCGCGGGAGGCGGTGCCGTTGCCGATGGCGATCAGCTCGACCGCGTGCGCCTCGGCCAGCCGCGCCAGCTTGGCGATCGCCTCGTCCCACCGGTTGGCCGGGACGTGGGGGTGGACCACGTCGGTGGCGACGACCTTGCCGGTCGCGTCGACCACGGCGACCTTCACGCCGGTGCGGAAGCCCGGGTCCAGGCCGAGCGTCGCGCGTGTGCCCGCCGGGGCGGCCAGCAGCAGGTCGCGCAGGTTCGCCGCGAAGACGTTCACGGCCTCGTCCTCGGCGGCGGTGCGCAGCCGCAGCCGCAGGTCGATGCCGAGGTGCACCAGGATGCGGGTGCGCCACGCCCAGCGGACCGTGTCCCGCAGCCACTTGTCGCCCGGCCGACCCCGGTCGGCGATCCCGAAGCGGTGCGCGACGATCCCCTCGTACGACGACGGCCCGTCCGTGGGCTCCTCGGGCTCCAGGACGAGGTCGAGGACCTCCTCCTTCTCGCCCCGCAGCATCGCCAGGACCCGGTGCGAGGGGAGCGCGGTGAACGGCTCGGAGAAGTCGAAGTAGTCGGCGAACTTGGCGCCCGCCTCCTCCTTGCCCTCGCGCACCTTGGCGGCGAGCCGCCCGCGCACCCACATGCGCTCGCGCAGCTCGCCGATGAGGTCGGCGTCCTCGGAGAACCGCTCGGTGAGGATCGCCCGGGCGCCGTCCAGGGCCGCCTGCGCGTCGGCGACGCCCCGGTCCGCGTCGACGAACGCGGCGGCGGCGGCCGCCGGGTCCACGCCCGGGTCGCCGAGCAGCCCCTCGGCGAGCGGCTCCAGGCCCGCCTCGCGCGCGATCTGGGCCTTGGTCCGCCGCTTCGGCTTGTACGGCAGGTAGATGTCCTCCAGGCGCGCCTTGGTCTCCGCGCCGCGGATCCGCGCCTCGAGCTCGTCGGTGAGCTTGCCCTGCTCGCGCACCGACTCCAGGATCGCGGACCGCCGGTCCTCCAGCTCCCGCAGGTAGCGCAGCCGCTCCTCGAGCGTGCGCAGCTGCGCGTCGTCGAGCATCTCGGTCGCTTCCTTGCGGTAGCGGGCGATGAAGGGCACCGTCGAACCGCTGTCGAGCAGTTCGACGGCGGCCTTGACCTGCCGCTCCCTGACGCCGAGCTCCTCGGCGATCCTGCCTTCGATGGACCCTGCGCTGGACCCGGGTGTCGTCACGATCCCGTACCGCCTTCTCCACTGGGGTTGCGCGGCAATTGTGGCAGGCGCCACCGACAGCCCGGGACCAGGGCACGGACCCGGCGCGGCGGACCGGGGCCGGGCAGTGCGCCGGGGCGGTCCGGGGGATCAGCCTCTAGGCGCGGCGGCCGCGGGCCGAGCCGGAGGCGCCGCCGAACAGGCGGCCCAGGGCCCGGAAGGGCAGCGTGACGACGGTGGCCACCGCGCCGCCGATCTGGCGCAGGACGTCGGCGATCGCACGGAACATGGGACTTCCTCTCTGCGTGGCTTCCGGTGGGGACCTCGCGTGGGTCGGTCCTCCCTCCTTCACGCATACCGCGCGCCGGGCCGGACATGCCCCCCGTGCCGCGACACCCCGCCCGCGACGGCAGGAAAGGTGGGGAACCCGTCATTGCGGCCATGGCCGCACCGGCCGAAGAATCGAGGCATGCCCCAGCGAACCGTCCTCGTCGTCCTCTTCGACGGCGTGCAGAGCCTCGACGTCACCGGCCCCCTGGAGGTCTTCGCGGGCGCCGAGCGGCACACCCCGGGGACCTACCGCATCCGCACCGCCTCCCTGGACGGAGCGCCGGTGCGCACCTCCAGCGGGCTGACCCTCGTACCCGACGGCTCGCTGACCGGGGCCCCCGCCCCGCACACCCTGCTGGTGCCGGGCGGGGAGGGCACCCGCGAGCCGGACCCGGAGCTGACCGCGTGGCTGCGGGCGCACGGCCCCCGCGCCCGGCGCCTGGTCTCGGTCTGCACCGGGGCGATCCTGCTGGCCGGGGCGGGCCTGCTGGACGGCCGCCGGGTCACCACCCACTGGAGTTATTGCGCCAAGCTCGCCCGCGACCACCCGGCCGTCACGGTCGACCCGGACCCCGTCTACGTCCGCGACGGCCACGTCTTCACCTCGGCCGGTGTCACCGCGGGCATCGACCTCGCGCTGGCCCTGGCCGAGGAGGACCTGGGCCGTGACACCGCCCTGACCGTGGCCCGCCACCTGGTGGTGTTCCTGCGCAGGCCGGGCAACCAGGCCCAGTTCAGCGCCCAGCTCGCCGCGCAGACCGCCCGCCGCGACCCCCTGCGGGAGGTGCAGCGCTGGATCACCGAGCACCCCGCCGACGACCTGTCGGTGGAGGCGCTCGCGGCCCGCGCCCGCCTCTCCCCGCGCCACTTCGCCCGCGCCTTCCGCGAGGAGACCGGCACGACCCCCGGCCGCTACGTCGACCGGGTCCGCCTGGAGCACGCGCGCCGGCTCCTGGAGGACACCGCCGACGGCGTCGAGGAGATCTCCCGCGCCAGCGGCTACGGCACCCCCGAGGCCATGCGCCGCGCCTTCGTCAAGGCGCTCGGCACGCCCCCGGCGGAGTACCGCCGCCGTTTCCGCCCCGCCTCCGTCCACTGACCGACCCGTACGCCACCCCTGGGAAGGGACACCCATGCAGCTAGCGATCGTGCTCTACGACGGCTTCACCGCCCTCGACGCCGTCGGCCCCTACGAGACCCTGGGCCGCCTCCCGGACGCCGAGACCGTCTTCGTCGCCGAGGAGACCGGCCCCGTCCGCACCGACACCGGGGCGCTGGCGCTGACCGCCGACCGGACGCTCGCCGAGGTGCCGCACCCCGACGTCGTGCTGGTGCCGGGCGGCCCCGGCCAGTCCGAGCTGATGACGCACGCCCCGCTGCTGGACTGGCTGCGCACCGCCGACGCCACCAGCACCTGGACGACCTCGGTGTGCACCGGTTCGCTGCTGCTGGCCGCCGCCGGACTGCTCCGGGGCCGCCGGGCCACCTCCCACTGGCTCGCCCTGGACATGCTGCGCGACCACGGCGCCGAACCCACCGGCGAACGCGTCGTCACCGACGGCAAGTACGTCACCGCGGCCGGCGTCTCCGCCGGCATCGACATGGGCCTGACGCTGCTCGGCCGCATCGCCGGCGACGAACACGCCCGGGCGGTCCAACTGCTCACCGAGTACGACCCGCAGCCGCCCTACGACGCGGGCTCCCCGGACAAGGCGCCCGCCCACCTGGTGGAACGGATGCGCGCGCGGAGCCGCTTCACGCTGACCCGGGACCCGGCACCGTCCAGGTGAAGCGCGGCCCGCGCCGCTGGAGGAACGCGGCGACCCCCTCCGCGGGGTCGCCGCTGCCGCGCGCCTGGCGGGCCCAGTACGCGTCGCGGTCGGTGCGCCCGTCCGCGAACTCCTTCGCCGCGGCCTGCGTGAGCTGCGAGCGCGTGACCAGGACGCGGGTGAACTCCGCGACCCTCTTGCCGAGTTCACCCTCGGGCAGCACCTCGTCGACCAGCCCGGTGCGCAGCGCGCGCGGCGCGTCGATCAACTCGGCCGAGAACAGCAGGTACTTCGCGGTCGCCGGACCCACCAGCCGCACCAGGCGCCGGGTGGCCGCCGCCGGGTAGACCAGCCCGAGCTTCGCGGGCGTCACCCCGAACAGCGCGCTCTCCTCGGCGAACCGCAGGTCGCACGCCGCCGCCAACTGCGCCCCGCCGCCGACGCAGTGGCCGCGGATCGCCGCGAGGGTCGGCTTGGGGAACGCGGCCAGCGCCTCCTCGGCCCGCTGCGCCAGTTGCTGCGCCTCGTCGGGCGACCCCTGCAGCGAGGAGATGTCCGCCCCCGCGCAGAACGTGCTGCCCTCCCCGGTCAGCACCAGCGCCCGTACCCCGGGATCGGCGGCGAGGCCGTCCAGCAGCGGCGGCAGCGCGCGCCACATCGCGGCGGTCATGGCGTTGCGCTTGGCGGGGTGGTGGATCACGACGGTGGCGACCGAGCCGGCGACACCGTGCAGCAACTGGGGCTCCATGGGCCGGATGCTAGCCGCCGCGGGACCGCGACGATCACGGCGGGCGATGTGAGCGTTACGACACCACGGGGCAGGGGACCCGCAGGGGCAGGACGACGCCTGGAGGTGCGCGATGACCGCGGCAACCCCGTCCCGGGGGACGACGACCCAGCTCAAGCGGGGCTTCGGCTGGCTCGCCGTGCTCGGCGCCGTCCTGGTGGTCGCGGGCCTCGTCGGGCTCGTCTACGCCGGTGTGGCCACGCTCACGTCGATGCTGCTGTTCGGCTGGCTGCTGCTGATCGGCGGCCTCGTCGGCCTGCTGCACGCGATCCAGGCGCGCGGCACCAACTTCTTCTGGCTCGGCGTCATCGTGGCCGCGCTGAACATCGCCGCGGGCGTGGTCGTCGTACGCCGCCCGGACGCGGCGGCCGCCGCGCTCAGCATGTTCGCCGCCCTGCTGTTCCTGTCCGCCGGTGTGTTCCGGCTGGTGGGCAGCCTGGTCGTGCGCGGCACCCACTTCGGCTGGACGCTGGTGCTGGGCGCCTTCGACCTGCTGCTCGGCGTGCTGGTGCTGGCGAACTGGCCGAGCAGCAGCCAGTACGTCATCGGCACCTTCTTCTCCCTCGCCCTGCTGTTCGACGGCCTGGGCCTGGTCGCCACCGGCTACGGCGGCCGGCGCATCGTCGGCATGGTCTCCGAGCGGCTCGCCGGCGACACCCTCCCAGGGGAGGAACCGGGCGACGGCCACGTGAAGCCCGTACCGCCCGAATAGATCGCGAACACCGCCCGGCCGGGACAGAAGCGGTCACGGGAGCGACCGGGTCGGACAGGGCGGATCGGAAACGCTCGATACCTGCTGACTTGTGTTCAGTCGGGCGGCGCGCGGGGGCTCGTTCCCAACACTTCAGACGTGGTGACAACCGAGCGCGAGGGTGGCGACCTGACGATGGACAACCAGGGGCGAGGGCCCGGCCCACGCCCGGCGGACGGCACGGACGGACCCCTCGGCCCCGAGGCGGCCCCGGCGCCCCGGCCCCTGCCGTACGAGGGCGTCTGGCGGTTCACCGCCCCCGCGGTGGACGCCTCGGTGCCCGAGGCGCGGCACGCCGTACGGGACCTGCTGCACCGTCAGGGGGTGCCCGTCTCGGAGGACCTCGTGCAGGGGCTGCTGCTGATCGTCTCCGAACTGGTGACCAACGCCGTGCGGCACGCGGCCCTGCTGTCGCCCACGCTGGCCGTGGAGGTGGCCGTCGGGGCGGACTGGGTGCGGGTGTCGGTGGAGGACAACCACCCCTACCGCCCGACCGCCCTGGAGAACCCGCACAGCGCCACCGGCGGCCGCGGCCTGCTGCTGGTCCGGGAGATCACCCGGGAGGCCGGCGGGGTGTGCGACGTCGAGCACACAGCGAGCGGCGGCAAGGTCATCTGGGCGGCCCTGCCGCTCAAGCCCGCCGGGGCGTCCTGACCGGGCTCACCAGCCCGCGGTGTGCCCCGTCAGCTCCCGGATCGCGGGCCGGGCCGCGTCCAGCACCGTCATGAACCAGGCGGAGAAGGGGTCCTCGGCGTGCCGCGCCTCGAGCTCGGCGGCGGTCACGTACGCCGTGTCGCCGACCTCCTCCGGGTCGGGCCGCAGGGGGGACTGCACCAGGCCGACGAACAGGTGGTTGTACTCCTGCTCGACCAGGCCCGAGGCCGGGTCCGGGTGGTTGTAGCGCACCGTGCCCGCCTCGGCCAGCAGCGACGGGGAGACGCCCAGCTCCTCGAAGGTGCGCCGGGCGGCCGCCGCGAACGGCGCCTCACCGGGGTAGGGGTGGCCGCAGCAGGTGTTGGACCACACACCGGGGGAGTGGTACTTGCCGAGCGCCCGCTGCTGCAGCAGCAGCCGGCCGCGCTCGTCGAAGAGGAACACCGAGAAGGCGCGGTGCAGCTGCCCCGGGGGCTGGTGGGCGGTGAGTTTCTCCGCGGTGCCGATCGTCACGCCGTCCTCGTCGACCAGTTCCAGCAGAATCGCGTCAGCGGTGCCGTTCGACGAGCTGTGCGTCGCGGTGGCAGGTGTGATCGGCATACCCATCCTTAGCTTCGGTCCTCGCGCACCCCAGTCTGCCGCACGCCCGCGCCGGTCCTGGCGTGTCGCGGCGCCGGAAGCGGGGCCCGATGGGTGATCTTGCCCGGCCGGACGGGCGGGGAACCGCCGTGCGGGGGGTGGTGCGGGAGCACGCGGGGCGCCGCCCTCAGTGGCAGAGCCGCGCCTCGTGCTCGGCGTGTCCGCTCGGCTCCAGCTGGAAGGTGCAGTGCTCCACGTCGAAGTGGTCGCCCAGACAGCCCTGCAGCTCGTGCAGCAGCTTCTCGTGGCCGATCGCGCTCAGCACGTCCGAGCGCACCACCACGTGCGCCGACAGCACCGGCATCCCCGAGGTGATGGTCCAGGCGTGCAGGTCGTGCACGTCCTCCACGCCGTCCAGGGCGAGGATGTGCGACCGCACCTCCGCCATGTCGACGCCGCGGGGCGCCGCCTCCAGCAGCACGTCCAGGGTCTCGCGCAGCAGCTTCACCGTGCGCGGCACGATCATCAGACCGATCACCAGCGAGGCGATCGGGTCGGCGGCGGCCCAGCCCGTGGTGAGGATCACCACCGCGGAGAGGATCACCGCGACCGAGCCCAGCGCGTCGGCGGCCACCTCCAGGAACGCGCCGCGCACGTTCAGGCTCTCCGCCTGGCCGCGCATCAGCAGCGTCAGCGAGACCGAGTTCGCGACCAGGCCGATCGCACCGAACACGATCATCAGCCCGCCCTCGGTGCCGGCCGGCGTGAGGAAGCGCTGGACGGCCTCGTACAGCACGTAGCCGCCGACCCCGAGCAGCAGCAGGCAGTTGGCGAGCGCGGCCAGGATCTCCGCGCGGGCGTAGCCGAACGTGCGGTGCGTGGTGGCCGGGCGGCCCGCGAAGTGGATGGCGAGCAGCGCCATGCCGAGGCCCAGCGCGTCGGTCGCCATGTGCGCGGCGTCCGCGATCAGCGCCAGGGAGTCCGCGAGCACCCCGCCGACGATCTCGACGACCATCACGGTCAGCGTGATGCCGAGCGCGGCCCGCAGTCTGCCGCGGTGGGCGGCGGCCGCCGTCCCGCCGGCCGGTGCGTGCGTGTGTCCGTGGTCGTGCCCAGCCCCCATGGGAAAGCCGCCTCCAAAGGTCGCCGGACGGCGGGCGCGTGCCGTCCGGGACCACAGTGAACTACGGGTGGGGGGTATCGGGCAACGCGGCACTGAACACCGTTGTCATTGCTGTGACCTGCGGAAACGAACGCCACCCCGCGGGCGGGGCCGAGCCGCAGGTCAGCGCGTCGCCGCCGGTGCGGCCGGCGCCCCGCCGTGGTGCAGCCGCCACCCCTGCCAGGCCGACTCGACCATCTCGCGCACCCCGCGCCGGGCCGTCCAGCCCAGCTCGCGGGCGGCCAGCGCGGCCGACGCCACGGCCCGGGGCGCGTCACCCGGGCGGCGGCCCTCGACCTCCGCGGGCCGCCGGTCACCGGTGACCTCGCCGATCAGCGTGACCAGCTCCCGGACCGAGACGCCCTCGCCCCGTCCGATGTTCACCGTCAGGTCCCCGGACGCGTCCGGCGCGGACAGCCGGCGCGCCGCCGCCAGGTGCGCCTCGGCCAGGTCGGCCACGTGGATGTAGTCGCGCACGCACGTCCCGTCCGGCGTCGGGTAGTCGTCGCCGAAGATCCGCGGGGCCTCGTCGCGGGTGAGCCGGTCGAAGACCATCGGGACGATGTTGAACACGCCCGTGTCGGCCAGCTCCGGCGCGGCGGCGCCCGCCACGTTGAAGTAGCGCAGGCAGGTCGTCGCGATGCCGTGCGCCCGCCCCGCCGCCCGCACCAGCCACTCCCCGGCCAGCTTGGTCTCGCCGTACGGGTTCACCGGGGCGCACGGGGTGTCCTCGGTGATCAGGTCCACGTCCGGGTTGCCGTACACCGCGGCGGACGAGGAGAACAGGAACCGCCCGATCCCCGCCGCGGCGACCGCGTCGAGCAGCGTGGCGAGCCCGCCGACGTTCTCCCGGTAGTAGCGGGTCGGCTGCGCCACCGACTCGGCGACCTGCTTGCGCGCGGCCAGGTGCACCACGCCGGTCACCGCGTGCTCGGCGAAGGTCCGCTCCAGCAGCGCCCCGTCCAGCAGCGAGCCCGGGACCAGGAGGACGTCCGCCGGGAGCCGCCCTGGAACCCCGGTCGACAGGTCGTCCAGGACGACGACCCGCTCCCCGGCGCCGGCCATCGCCCGCGCCACGTGCGCCCCTACGTATCCGGCCCCGCCGGTGATCAGCCACGTCATGGTCGTCCACCCTATGCGGGAGCACCGGGCCGGTGCGCAATGTCCCCGATGTCGCCTCCGGGGCCGCGCGGTTTGTGGCGGGGACCACCGATCACACATGATGATCTCGGCGGAGGCCGGTGCAGCGGGTCTTGATCGGGCCTGAACGGCCGGTGAACGACGGTTTCCCGGCATCCGATAGCCTCTGCCGACATGTCGCCCGCCGGGAGTCGCCCAGGGGCGCCCCCACCACGCAGACGACCGGCGTGCCACGCGCCGCACAGGGAGTGAGTTCGGTTGCCGACCGCCATCCTCACCGGTCAGCCGGTGCCCGGATCGTCGATCGAGTCGGACCTGCGGGACCTCGGCTTCGACGTCCGCACCGCCTCCGGCCCCGCCGACGCCGAGGCGCTGCTCGCCGCGGTGCCGAGCGAGGAGCGGGTCGCCCTCGTCGACGCCCGCTTCGTCGGCCACCCGCACGCCCTGCGTCTCGGGCTCACCGACCCGCGCTTCCCGCTGGCCGCGGTCCCCGGCGCCGTCACCGCCCGGGCCGAGGGCCGCCTGGCGCTGACCCGCGCGCTGGCCCGCGAGACCTCCGCCGGCGGTGGCGCGGCGCACGGCGCCGCCCTCGCGGGCACGAAGCTGAGCGTGGGGGACGCGGCCGGGGTGGCGAGCCTCGCCGACCGGGTCGTCACCGCGCTGGACGCCGACGGCGCCGCGGTGCACCGCCCCGAGCTCGGCAGCCTGGTCGCCGCGGTCCCCGCCGACCCCCAGGCCCGCAACGAGGCACGGCAGGCCGTCGCCGCCGTCGACGACGAGGCCGTCCGCCTGAAGTCGGCCGTGAAGGCCCGCGACGGGTTCTTCACCACCTTCTTCATCAGCCCCTACTCCCGCTACATCGCCCGCTGGTGCGCCCGGCGCGGCCTGACCCCGAACCAGGTCACCACCGCCTCCCTGCTCACCGCGCTGATCGCGGCGAGCTGCGCGGCCACCGGCACCCGGGCGGGCTTCGTCGCGGCGGGCGTCCTGCTCATCGTGTCCTTCGTGCTGGACTGCACCGACGGTCAGCTGGCCCGCTACTCCCTGCAGTACTCCACGCTCGGCGCCTGGCTCGACGCCACCTTCGACCGGGCCAAGGAGTACGCCTACTACGCGGGGCTCGCGCTGGGCGCGGCCCGCGGCGGCGACGACGTGTGGGCCCTCGCGCTCGGCGCGATGGTCCTGCAGACCTGCCGGCACGTCGTCGACTTCTCCTTCAACGAGGCCAACCACGACGCCACGGCGAACACCAGCCCGACCGCCGCCCTCTCCGACAAGCTCGACAGCGTCGGCTGGACGGTCTGGGTGCGCCGGATGATAGTGCTGCCCATCGGTGAACGATGGGCCATGATCGCCGTTCTGACCGCGGCCACCACCCCGCGGATCACCTTCTACGCCCTGCTGATCGGCTGCGCCCTCGCGGCCACGTACACGACGGCCGGCCGGGTGCTGCGCTCGCTGACCCGCACGGCGCAGCGCACCGACCGCGCGGCGCGCGCCCTGGCCGACCTCGCGGACAACGGGCCCCTCGCCGAGCTGCCGGCACGGGTCCTGCCCGCGGGGCGCTTCCCGGCCCTGCTGTGGGCCGTGCTCGGAGCCGTCCTCCTGCCGCTCGCCGCCTGGATCGACGGACCGGGCTGGTCGGTCGTCCTGTGCGCCGCCGTCTACGTGCTGCTGTCCTCCGAGGCCGTCGCCCGCCCCCTCAAGGGCGCCCTCGACTGGCTCGTCCCGCCCCTGTTCCGCGCCGCCGAGTACGGCACCGTGCTGATCCTCGCGGCGAAGTCGGACGTTAACGGAGCGCTACCGGCGGCTTTCGGACTGGTGGCCGCCGTCGCCTACCATCACTACGACACGGTGTACCGCATCCGCGGCGACGCCGGAGCGCCGCCGGCCTGGCTGGTGCGCGCCGTCGGGGGGCAGGAGGGGCGGACGCTGCTCGTCACCGTCCTCGCCGCACTGCTCACCGCGGCGCAGTTCAAGGTCGCGCTCACGGCCCTGGCCGTGGCCGTGGCCCTCGTGGTGCTCGTCGAGAGCATCCGCTTCTGGGTCGCCGCCCACCAGGGTGGCGCCCCGGCCGTACACGATGAAGGAGAACCCGCATGATCGGCCTCGTGCTGGCGGCCGGCGCCGGACGGCGTCTGCGCCCCTACACCGACAGCCTGCCCAAGGCGCTGGTGCCGGTGGGGCCCGCGGGCATAGAGGGCGAGCCCACGGTGCTCGACCTGACCCTCGCCAACTTCGCCGAGGTCGGCCTGACGGAGGCGGCGGTCATCGTCGGCTACCGCAAGGAGGCCGTGTACGCGCGCAAGGCGGCGCTGGAGGAGAAGTACGGGCTGCGGCTGACCCTGATCGACAACGACAAGGCCGAGGAGTGGAACAACGCCTACTCCCTGTGGTGCGGCCGTGACGCCCTCAAGGACGGCGTGATCCTCGCCAACGGCGACACCGTGCACCCGGTCTCGGTGGAGAAGACCCTGCTCGCCGCCCGCGGCGAGGGCAAGCGGATCATCCTCGCCCTGGACACCGTGAAGTCCCTCGCGGACGAGGAGATGAAGGTCGTCGTCGACCCGGCCAGGGGCATGACGAGGATCACCAAGCTGATGGACCCCGCCGAGGCCACCGGCGAGTACATCGGCGTCACCCTGATCGAGGGCGACGCCGCCCCCGAACTGGCCGACGCGCTCAAGACCGTCTGGGAGACCGACCCCCAGCAGTTCTACGAGCACGGCTACCAGGAGCTCGTCCACCGCGGCTTCCGCATCGACGTCGCGCCGATCGGCGACGTGCCGTGGGTGGAGATCGACAACCACGACGACCTCGCCCGGGGACGGGAGATCGCGTGCCAGTACTGACCCGGCTGATCCCCTCCCCGCTCGTCGTCGACATCCGCCCCGGCGCCCTCGACGACGTGGGCTGCGTGCTCGCCGACGAGCGCATCTCGCACTCCGGCCGCCTCGCGGTCGCCGTCAGCGGCGGCTCCGGCGCCCGGCTGCGCGAGCGGATCGCCCCCACCCTGCCCGGCGCCACCTGGTACGAGGTCGGCGGCGGCACCCTCGACGACGCGGTGCGCCTGGCAGGCGAGATGAAGGCCGGCCACTACGACGCGGTGGTGGGCCTCGGCGGCGGCAAGATCATCGACTGCGCCAAGTTCGCCGCCGCCCGCCTCGGCCTGCCCCTGGTCGCCGTGCCGACGAACCTCGCGCACGACGGCCTGTGCTCGCCGGTCGCCACCCTCGACAACGACGCGGGCCGCGGCTCCTACGGCGTGCCCAACCCGATCGCGGTCGTCATCGACCTCGACGTCATCCGCGAGGCCCCGGCCCGCTTCGTGCGGGCCGGCATCGGCGACGCCGTCTCCAACGTCTCGGCGGTCGCCGACTGGGAGCTCGCCCACCGCGTCAAGGGCGAGAAGATCGACGGCCTGGCCGCCGCGATCGCCCGGCAGGCGGGCGAGGCGGTGCTGCGCCACCCGGGCGGGGTCGGCGACACCGACTTCCTCCAGGTGCTGGCCGAGGCGCTGGTGCTCAGCGGCATCGCGATGTCGGTGTCCGGTGACTCCCGCCCCTGCTCCGGCGCGTGCCACGAGATCAACCACGCGTTCGACCTGCTGTACCCGCGCCGCGCCGCGGCCCACGGCGAACAGTGCGGCCTCGCCGCCGCGTTCGCCATGTACCTGCGCGGAGCCCACGAGGAGTCGGCCCACATGGCCGGGGTGCTGCGCCGGCACGGACTGCCCGTGCTGCCGGACGAGATCGGTTTCACGACCGAGGAGTTCGTCCGGGTCGTGGCCTACGCCCCCGAGACACGGCCGGGCCGCTTCACGATCCTCGAACACCTCGACCTGAAAACCGAACAGATCAAGGACGTCTACGCCGACTATGTCAAGGCCATCGGTAGCTGAACTCCGTCCGGTCGTCCACCCCGCCGGGGTGAAGGACCGGCGCAGCGGCGAGCACTGGATGGGACGCCTCTACATGCGTGAGGTGTCCCTGCGGGTCGACCGCTACCTGGTGAACACCAGGGTCACACCCAACCAGCTCACGTACCTGATGACCGTGTGCGGCGTGCTCGCGGCCCCGGCCCTGCTGGTGCCGGGGATCGCGGGCGCGGTGCTCGGCGTGGTGATGGTCCAGCTCTACCTGCTGCTGGACTGCGTCGACGGCGAGATCGCCCGCTGGAAGAAGCAGTACTCGCTCGGCGGCGTCTACCTCGACCGGGTCGGCGCCTACCTGACCGACGCGGCCGTGCTGGTCGGCCTCGGGCTGCGCGCCGCCGACCTGTGGGGCAGCGGGCGCATCGACTGGCTGTGGGCGTTCCTCGGCACCCTGGCCGCGCTCGGCGCCATCCTGATCAAGGCGGAGACCGACCTGGTCGGCGTCGCCCGGCACCAGACCGGCAGGCCACCGGTGCAGGAGGCCGCCGCCGAGATGCGCTCCTCCGGCATGGCGCTGGCCCGCCGGGCCGCCGCCGCGCTGAAGTTCCACCGGCTGGTCCTCGGCATCGAGGCGTCCCTGCTGATCCTGGTCCTCGCGATCGCCGACGCGGCCCGCGGCGACCTGTTCTTCACCCGGCTCGGCACCGCCGTGCTCGCCGGGATCGCGCTGGTGCAGACCCTGCTGCACCTGGTGTCCATCCTGGCGTCGAGCAGACTGCGGTGAGTGCGATGGCTTCCTCCTCCCTGAAGGTCGGCGCGGTCGTCATCACCATGGGCAACCGCCCCGAGGAGCTGCGCGCGCTGCTGGACTCGGTCGCCAAGCAGGACGGCGACCCGGTCCAGGTGGTCGTGGTCGGCAACGGCTCGCCGGTCCCCGACGTCCCCGAGGGCGTGCGGACCGTCGAGCTGCCCGAGAACCTCGGCATCCCCGGCGGACGCAACGTGGGCATCGAGGCGTTCGGGCCCAGCGGCCGGGACGTCGACATCCTGCTGTTCCTCGACGACGACGGGCTGCTCGCGCACCACGACACCGCCGAGCTGTGCCGCCAGGCGTTCGCCGAGGACCCCCGGCTGGGCATCGTCAGCTTCCGCATCGCCGACCCGGACACCGGGGTCACCCAGCGCCGGCACGTGCCGCGGCTGCGCGCCTCGGACCCGATGCGCTCCTCCCGGGTCACCACCTTCCTCGGCGGCGCCAACGCGGTGCGCACCCAGGTGTTCGCGGAAGTGGGCGCCCTGCCGGACGCATTCTTCTACGCGCACGAGGAAACCGATCTGGCATGGCGGGCCCTCGACGCGGGCTGGATGATCGACTACCGGTCCGACATGGTGCTGTACCACCCGACGACCGCGCCCTCGCGGCACGCGGTCTACCACCGCATGGTCGCCCGCAACCGCGTCTGGCTCGCCCGCCGCAACCTGCCCGCCGTGCTGGTCCCCGTCTACCTCGGGGTCTGGATGCTGCTCACGCTGCTGCGCCGCCCGTCCCGGCCGGCGCTGAAGGCCTGGTTCGGCGGCTTCCGCGAGGGCTGGACCACGTCCTGCGGCCCGCGCCGGCCCATGAAGTGGCGGACCGTCTGGCGGCTGACCCGGCTGGGCCGGCCCCCGGTCATCTGAGAGGCTGCGTCCCACGGGGTACCCGGCGAGACGAAGGTTCCAGCTGTGAGTGAGACACCGCACGACGGCCGTGCGCCACGGGTGCTCCCGTCGTCCGACGCGGGCCTGGCCCCGGCGGAGCTGGCCTCGAAGTACGGTCTGTCCGTCAGCGGTGCCCGGCCCCCGGTGCCCGCGTACCTGCGCCGGCTCTGGGACCGGCGCCACTTCGTCCTGGCCTTCTCCTCGGCGAAGCTGGCCGCCCAGTACAGCCAGGCCCGGCTCGGCCAGCTCTGGCAGGTGGCGACACCGCTGCTGAACGCGGCCGTGTACTTCATGGTCTTCGGGCTGATCCTGGGGGCCGGCCGGGGCATGCCCAAGGACGTCTACATTCCCTTCCTGGTCACCGGGGTCTTCGTGTTCACCTTCACGCAGAGCTCGGTGATGTCCGGGGTGCGGGCGATCTCCGGCAACCTGGGCCTGGTGCGCGCACTGCACTTCCCGCGCGCCGCGCTGCCCCTGTCGCTGTGCCTCCAGCAGCTCCAGCAACTGCTGTACTCGATGATCGTGCTGTTCCTGGTGGTCGTCGGCTTCGGCAGCTACCCGGACCTGTCGTGGGCGCTGATCCCGGCGGTGCTGGCCCTGCAGTTCTGCTTCAACTCCGGGCTGGCGATGATCGTCGCGCGGGCCGGGGCGCACACCCCCGACCTGGCGCAGCTCATGCCGTTCGTGCTGCGCACCTGGATGTACGCCTCCGGCGTGATGTTCTCCATCCCGGTCTTCCTCGCCGACAAGCCGCAGTGGATCGCGAACGTCCTGCAGTGGAACCCGGCCGCCCTGTACATGGACCTCATGCGCTTCGCGCTCATCGAGGAGTACGGCGCCGAGAACCTGCCCGACCACGCCTGGGCCGTCGCGGGCGGCTGGGCGGTGTTCGTCGCGCTCGGCGGCTTCCTGTTCTTCTGGCAGGCCGAGGAGAAGTACGGCCGTGGCTGACGAGACGCGGGCCGCACCCGCACCCGCTCCCGCGCCGGCCGCCGACGCCGGCCCGGCGGACGCCGCCGAGGGCCGGCGCCTCCCGTGGGCCCCGGCCTGCGCCCTCGACGACACCGCGGGGAGGGTGCCGACGGTCGTCGTCGACGACGTGCACATCGTCTACCGCGTGCACGGCGCCGGGTCGGGCCGGGGCGGCGCCACCGCCGCGCTCAGCCGGATGCTGCGCCGGGGCGCGGGCGACGCCGAGCGGGGCGTGCGCACGGTGCACGCGGTGCGAGGGGTGTCCTTCACCGCCCACCGGGGCGAGGCCATCGGCCTGATCGGCTCGAACGGCTCCGGCAAGTCGACCCTGCTGCGGGCCATCGCCGGCCTGCTGCCGCCCGAGCGCGGCCGGGTCTACACCGACGGCCAGCCGTCCCTGCTCGGGGTGAACGCCGCCCTGATGGGCGACCTGACCGGGGAGCGCAACGTCGTCCTGGGCGGTCTGGCCATGGGCATGTCCCGGGAGCAGATCAAGGAGCGCTACCAGGAGATCGTCGACTTCTCCGGCATCAACGACAAGGGCGACTTCATCTCCCTGCCGATGCGCACCTACTCCTCCGGCATGCAGGCCCGCTTGCGGTTCTCCATCGCCGCCGCCAAGGACCACGACGTCCTGATGATCGACGAGGCGCTGGCCACCGGCGACGCCAAGTTCCGCGCCCGCTCCGAGGCCCGGGTGCGCGAGCTGCGCGAGCACGCCGGCACGGTGTTCCTGGTCAGCCACAGCAACCAGTCCATCCGTGACACCTGCAACCGGGTGCTGTGGCTGGAGCGCGGCGAGCTGCGCCTGGACGGCCCCACCGAAGAGGTCCTGCGCGCCTACGAGAAGTTCTCGGGCAGGTAGCCGGGCCCGGTCACGACACGCCCGGAGCCCCGCCGGAACTGCCCGGCCGGACTCCGCGTCTGCAAAGGAAGCGTCAACTCCTGTGTTCCTTAGGAATCTTGACGCCAATCGGTGTGTTGTTGTGATGTGCGGGACACCCCCGCGATCGTCTGTGCGCTGTACAACGTAAGCTGTACCGGTCCCGAAAGGCGGCAAGTGGGGCGATAACGCGCGACACCCTCGGACCGGTCCGCCCGGCGGGCGGCCGGGCGGCGTGTCCGAAATAGTGTGTATTGGGTCGGCGGTGTAGAACGGGAGATGTGACGGCAATGGCTACGGAGACTCCCCGGCTCGACACAGCACGCGCCGTCCCTGCCCCGGGCAGCGCACGGTGACGGGACCCACCACGCGCACCGGCGACCCCGAGCGGGACACCCTCGACAAGGCCGCGCACGAGAACTTCCCCGTGGCCCCCTTCTTCCTGCCCCGCGACTGGCGCGACGACCTCATGGCCGTCTACGGCTTCGCCCGCCTCGTGGACGACATCGGCGACGGCGACCTCGCCCCCGGCGGCGCCGACGCCCGGCTGCTCGGCGTGCCGGCGGACCGGGCCGGGGACCGGCTGGTCCTGCTGGACGCGTTCGAGGCCGACCTGCGGCGCGTCTTCGACGGCACCCCCCGCCACCCCCTGCTGCGCCGCCTGCAGCCGACCGTCCGGCGCCGCTCGCTCACCCCCGAGCCGTTCCTCGGCCTGATCGCCGCCAACCGCCAGGACCAGGTGGTCTCCCGCTACGAGACCTACGACGACCTGCTGGCCTACTGCGAGCTGTCCGCCAACCCCGTCGGCCGGCTCGTGCTCGCCGTCACCGGCACCTCGACCCCCGAGCGCGTGCGCCGCTCCGACGCGATCTGCACCGCGCTGCAGATCGTCGAACACCTCCAGGACGTGGCCGAGGACCTCGGCCGCGACCGCATCTACCTGCCCGCCGAGGACATGAAGCGTTTTCACGTCCAGGAGGCGGATCTCGCCACGGCCGGCGCGAGCGCATCGGTGCGCGCCCTGGTCGCGTACGAGGCGCAACGCGCCCGCGATCTCCTGAATGAGGGCGCCCCCCTGGTGGGTAGCGTCAACGGCAGGCTCAGACTGCTGCTCGCGGGGTTCGTGGCGGGGGGGAGGGCGGCGATCCACGCGATCGCCGCCGCCGAGTACGACGTCCTTCCCGGCCCGCCGAGGCCCGGCAAGCTCCGGCTGCTGCGCGAGGTGGGCGTGACCCTGCGAGGAAAGGGGTGATCCGGACCGTGGAGTCTCCGCCACCCGCGTCCGCACCGGTACTCGCCGCCTACAGCTACTGCGAAGCCGTCACCGGGCAGCAGGCCCGCAACTTCGCCTACGGCATCAGGCTGCTGCCCACACCCAAGCGCCGGGCGATGTCCGCGCTGTACGCGTTCTCCCGGCGCGTCGACGACATCGGCGACGGCGCGCTGCCCGCCGACGTCAAGGTCGCCCGGCTGGAGGACACCCGGGCCCTGCTCGACCGGATCCGCGCGGGCAAGGTGGAGGAGGACGACACCGACCCCGTCGCGGTCGCCCTCACCCACGCCGCGGACGCCTTCCCGATCCCGCTGGGCGGCCTGGACGAGCTGATCGACGGCGTCCTGATGGACGTGCGCGGCGAGACCTACGAGACCTGGGACGACCTGAAGGTCTACTGCCGCTGCGTGGCCGGCGCCATCGGCCGGCTCTCCCTCGGCGTGTTCGGCACCGAGACCGGCGCGCGCGGCGCCGAGCGCGCCGCGGAGTACGCCGACACGCTGGGCCTGGCCCTGCAGCTCACCAACATCCTGCGCGACGTGCGCGAGGACGCCGAGGGCGGACGCACCTACCTGCCGTCGGACGACCTCGCGAAGTTCGGCTGCTCCGCCGGGTTCGACGGGCCCACCCCGCCCGAGGGCGCCGACTTCACGGGCCTGGTGCACTTCGAGGTGCGCCGCGCCCGCGCCCTGTTCGCCGAGGGCTACCGGCTGCTGCCCCTGCTCGACCGGCGCAGCGGCGCCTGCGTCGCCGCCATGGCCGGCATCTACCGTCGCCTGCTGGACCGCATCGAACGCGACCCCGAGGCCGTCCTGCGCGGCCGGGTCTCGCTGCCCGGCCGGGAGAAGGCCTACGTCGCCGTGCGCGGACTGTCCGGCCTGGACACCCGGCACGTCTCCCGCCGCTCGCCCGCCCGGCAGGCCACCCGGAGGCGGATCTGATGGGCGCGCCGGGCGACGCACCGGGCCCGGGTGATCGAACCGGCGCGCCGCGGCACGCAACCCGGCGCCGCGGCGCGGCGTCCCTGAGGACATCGGCCGGTCGTGCAGGGTGTCGGCAGCACGACCGGCAGACAGGGGAGGACGCACGATGAGCGACGGCACGCAGTCGCCCGGGGCGATCGCCGGCGCCTCGGCGCGCGCGGGCCGCGAGGGCCCGGCCGACGGCACCAGCGGCCGCCACGCCGTGGTGGTCGGCGGCGGGCTCGCCGGCATCACCGCCGCGCTGGCGCTCGCCGACGCCGGCGTGCGCGTCACCCTGCTCGAAGGCCGCCCCCGGCTCGGCGGCCTGGCCTTCTCGTTCCGCCGCGGCGACCTCACCGTCGACAACGGCCAGCACGTCTACCTGCGCTGCTGCACCGCCTACCGGTGGTTCCTCGACCGGATCGAGGGCAGCGCGCTGGCCCCGCTGCAGGACCGCCTGGACGTGCCCGTGGTCGACGTCGCCAAGCCCGAGGGCCGACGGCTCGGCAGGCTGCGGCGCGACGCCCTGCCCGTGCCCCTGCACCTGGGGCGCGGCCTCGCCACCTATCCGCACCTCTCGCTCGCCGAACGCGCCCGGGTCGGCCGGGCCGCGCTCGCGCTGAAGGCCCTCGACCTCACCGATCCGGCGCTGGACACGCAGGACTTCGGCAGCTGGCTCACCGCCCACGGTCAGTCCGCGCGCGCCGTGGAGGCCCTGTGGGACCTGGTCGGGGTCGCCACCCTCAACGCGGTCGC
The DNA here is from genome assembly GCF_005280195.1 of Streptomyces galbus. GTDB lineage: Bacteria > Actinomycetota > Actinomycetes > Streptomycetales > Streptomycetaceae > Streptomyces > Streptomyces galbus. The sequence goes on from NZ_SZPR01000012.1 coordinate 121,973, forward strand.
GGGCGACGCCTCGCTCGCGCTCGCCGCGATGGTGTTCAAGACCGGTCTGCTGTCCGACCCGGGAGCGGCCGACATCGGCTGGGCCCGCGTGCCGCTGGGCGACCTGCACGACCGGCTGGCCCGCAAGGCGCTCGACTCCGCGGGCGTGCGCACCGAGGTCCGTACACGCGTCACCTCCCTCTCCCAGAACGAGAACGGGAGCTGGAGCGTTCAGGTTCCCGGCGAGACGCTGCACGCCGACGCCGTCGTCCTCGCCGTACCCCAGCGCGAGACGCACGACCTGCTGCCGGCCGGGGCCCTCGACGCCCCCGAGCGACTGCTCGCCCTCGGCACCGCGCCCATCCTCAACGTGCACGTCGTCTACGACCGCAAGGTGCTCACCGCGCCCTTCCTCGCGGCCCTCGGCACCCCCCTGCAGTGGGTGTTCGACCGCACCGACGCCTCCGGGCTGCGCGAGGGCCAGTACCTCGCGGTGTCCCAGTCGGCCGCACAGGACGAGATCGACGCGCCCGTGGCCGTGCTGCGCGAGCGCTACCTGCCCGAGCTGGAGCGGCTGCTGCCCGCGGCCCGCGGCGCCGGGGTGAAGGACTTCTTCGTCACCCGGGAGCGCACCGCGACGTTCGCTCCCGCCCCCGGCGCCGGACGGCTCAGGCCCGGCGCCCGCACCAAGGCACCCGGCCTGTACCTGGCCGGGGCGTGGACCGCCACCGGGTGGCCCGCGACCATGGAGAGTGCGGTCCGCAGCGGCGTGAGCGCGGCCGACGCCGCCCTCGGCGCCCTGGGCCGGTCCCGCGACCGCCTCCCGGAGTTCCTCGGGGAGGCCGCATGACAGCCGATCTGCGTGGGCCACGCCCCCGTACCTCCGGCACCGCAACAAGAGGAGAAACAGTGCCCCCTGTGCCCCCGGCCACGACTGCCGCCGCGGTGGACGTGTCCGCGCTGCTGGAGCGCGGCCGGACCCTGGCCACCCCGGTGCTGCGGGCGGCCGTCGACCGCCTGGCGCCGCCCATGGACACGGTCGCCGCCTACCACTTCGGCTGGATCGACGCCCAGGGCAACCCCGCGCACGGCGACGGGGGCAAGGCGGTGCGCCCCGCCCTGGCCGTGCTGTCCGCCGAGGTCACCGGGGCCCGGCCGGAGACGGGCGTACCCGGCGCGGTCGCCGTCGAGCTGGTCCACAACTTCTCGCTGCTGCACGACGACCTGATGGACGGCGACGAGCAGCGCCGCCACCGGGACACCGTGTGGAAGGTGCACGGCCCCGCCCAGGCGATCCTGGTCGGCGACGCCCTGTTCGCCCTCGCCAACGAGCTGCTGCTGGAACTCGGCACCGTCGAGGCCGGCCGCGCCACCCGCCGGCTGACCAGCGCCACCCGCGCCCTGATCGACGGCCAGGCCCAGGACATCTCCTACGAGCACCGCGACCGCGTCAGCGTCGAGGAGTGCCTCGAGATGGAGGGCAACAAGACCGGCGCCCTGCTGGCCTGCGCCAGCTCCATCGGCGCGGTGCTCGGCGGCGCCGACGACGCGACCGCCGACGCCCTGGAGAAGTACGGCTACCACCTCGGCCTGGCCTTCCAGGCGGTCGACGACCTCCTCGGCATCTGGGGCGACCCGGAGGCCACGGGCAAGCAGACCTGGAGCGACCTGCGCCAGCGCAAGAAGTCCCTGCCGGTGGTCGCCGCCCTCGCCGCGGGCGGCGACGCCTCCGAGCAGCTCGGCGACATCCTCGCCGCCGACGCCAAGAGCAGTGACTTCGAGACCTTCTCCGAGGAGGAGTTCGCCGCCCGGGCCCGGCTCATCGAGGAGGCGGGCGGCCGCGAGTGGACCGCCCAGGAAGCACGCCGTCAGCACACCATCGCCATCGAAGCCCTCGACGCCGTCGACATGCCCGGCGAGGTCCGGGCCCGGTTCACGGCGCTCGCCGACTTCGTCGTCGTACGAAAGAGATGATCACTATCGGTCGAATAACCCTCGCGTAGTCGCCGGCCGGTGCCCCTGGGCGCCGACCCTCAGCACCGGCCGACGGCGGACCCACAGCAGCACGACTTGCACGACTGCACGAAGGGGAAGCCATGACAGCGACGACCGACGGAAGCACCGGGGCCCTCCCGCCCCGCGCTGCCTCGGCCAGCGACACCACCCGCATCACCACTCCCGAGGCGGCCGGGGTGCCCCGGACCGCCGAACGCGCCATGCGGCGCGCCACCGACTTCCTGCTCTCCCTGCAGGACGACGAGGGCTGGTGGAAGGGGGACCTCGAGACGAACGTCACCATGGACGCCGAGGACCTCCTGCTGCGCCAGTTCCTCGGCATCCTGGACGAGGCGACGGTGGGGGCCGCCGCCCTCTTCATCCGCGGGGAGCAGCGCGAGGACGGCGCCTGGGCCACCTTCTACGGCGGCCCCGGTGACCTGTCCGCCACCGTCGAGGCCTACGTCGCCCTGCGCCTGGCCGGCGACACCCCTGACGCCCCCCACATGGCCAGGGCGTCCGCCTGGGTCCGCGAGCGGGGCGGCATCGCGGCGGCCCGCGTCTTCACCCGCATCTGGCTCGCGCTGTTCGGCTGGTGGAAGTGGGAGGACCTGCCCGAACTGCCGCCGGAACTCCTCTACTTCCCCAAGTGGTTCCCGCTCAGCATCTACAACTTCGGCTGCTGGGCCCGCCAGACGATCGTGCCGCTCACCGTCGTCTCGGCCAAGCGCCCGGTGCGCCCGGCGCCCTTCCCGCTGGACGAGCTGCACACCGACCCGGCGAACCCCAACCCGCCCCGGCCGCCGGCCCCCGTGGCGAGCTGGGACGGCGTGTTCCAGCGGCTCGACAAGGTCGTGCGCGGCTACCGGTCGGTCGCCGTGCGCCGGCTGCGCAGGGCGGCGCTCAACTCCGCCGCCCGCTGGATCATCGAGCGGCAGGAGAACGACGGCTGCTGGGGAGGCATCCAACCGCCCGCGGTGTACTCGGTCATCGCGCTGTACCTGCTGGGCTACGACCTCGAACACCCCGTGATGCGGGCCGGACTGGAGTCCCTCGACCGCTACGCCGTGTGGCGCGAGGACGGCGCCCGGATGATCGAGGCGTGCCAGTCGCCGGTGTGGGACACCTGCCTGGCCACCATCGCGCTCGCCGACGCCGGCCTGCCCGCCGACCACCCGCAACTGGTCAAGGCCGCCGACTGGATGCTCGGCGAACAGGTCGTCCGGCCCGGCGACTGGTCCGTGCGCCGTCCCGAACTCCCGCCGGGCGGCTGGGCGTTCGAGTTCCACAACGACAACTACCCGGACATGGACGACACCGCCGAGGTGGTCCTGGCACTGCGCCGGGTGCGCCACCACGACCCCGAGCGCGTGGAGAACGCGATCGCGCGCGGGGTGCGCTGGAACCTCGGCATGCAGTCCAGGAACGGCGCGTGGGGCGCGTTCGACGTCGACAACACCAGCCCCTTCCCCAACCGGCTGCCGTTCTGCGACTTCGGCGAGGTCATCGACCCGCCCTCGGCCGACGTCACCGCGCACGTCGTGGAGATGCTCGCCGTGGAGGGCTACGCCCACGACCCGCGCACCCGGCGCGGCATCGAGTGGCTGCTCGCCGAACAGGAGCCCGACGGCTCGTGGTTCGGGCGCTGGGGCGTCAACTACGTCTACGGCACCGGTTCCGTGGTGCCCGCGCTGACCGCGGCGGGACTGTCCACCGAGCACCCGGCGATCCGGCGCGCGGTGTCGTGGCTGGAGCGGGTGCAGAACGACGACGGCGGCTGGGGCGAGGACCTGCGCTCCTACCAGGACCCGGGCCGGTGGAGCGGCCGGGGCGCCTCCACCGCCTCGCAGACCGCGTGGGCCCTGCTCGCGCTGCTGGCCGCGGGGGAGCGGGAGTCCCGGGCCGTCGAGCGCGGCGTCGAGTGGCTGGCCCGCACCCAGCGGGAGGACGGCGGCTGGGACGAGCCGTACTTCACCGGCACCGGCTTCCCCTGGGACTTCTCCATCAACTACCACCTCTACCGGCAGGTCTTCCCGCTCACCGCGCTCGGCCGGTACCTCCACGGGGAGCCGTTCGCCAACCAGGCCGTCAAGCCGAGGACCGCGCAGAAACCCGTGGCGTCCGCCGCCGAGGCCGAGGCCGGCTGATGAGCGTACGGCCCGCCCCGGTCCCGCCGCTGCTGATCGCCTGCGCGCTCGGCATCGAGCACCTCGCCCTGCGCACCGGCGACCGCGACGGGGCGGGCGGGCCCGTCACGGTCCTGCGCACCGGCATGGGACCGAAGGCGGCCGAGCGGTCCGTCACCCGGGTCCTGGCCGACCCGGCGCTCCAGGGGGCGGCGGTGCTCGCCACCGGCTTCTGCGCGGGCCTCGCCCCCGGCATGCACCCCGGTGACCTCGTGGTCGCCGAGGAGACCCGCGACCCGCGCGGCACGATCCCCTGCGTCGGCACCGAGCTGCTGGTCAAGGAACTCGCGCGCACCCTGCCCGGCCGCACCGTCCACACCGGGCCCCTGACCGGCTCCGACCACGTGGTGCGCGGCCCGGAGCGGTCCGCGCTGCGGGCCACCGGCGCGATCGCGGTGGACATGGAGTCCGCGGCCACGCTGCTGAGCGCGGTGCGCGCCGGCGGGCGCCCGGTTGCGGCCGTCCGTGTGGTCGTGGACGCTCCAGAACATGAACTCGTCCGGATCGGCACGGTACGCGGGGGAATATCGGCATTCCGCGTCCTTCGATCCGTGCTTCCTACTTTTTTCGAATGGCACCGTAATGTGCTGCTCCCCCGGAGGTGAGCCCGATGGCCATGCCGCTGCGCCAGTCCATCAAGGTCGCTACATACCTTGCCGAACAGAAGCTCCGCAAGCGCGACAAGTTCCCGCTGATCGTGGAGCTCGAACCGCTCTTCGCCTGCAACCTCAAGTGCGAGGGCTGCGGCAAGATCCAGCACCCCGCCGGGGTGCTCAAGCAGCGCATGCCGGTCGCCCAGGCCGTGGGAGCGGTGCTGGAGTCGGGTGCGCCGATGGTGTCCATCGCCGGCGGCGAACCCCTGATGCACCCCCAGATCGATGAGATCGTGCGTCAGCTGGTGGCGAAGAAGAAGTACGTCTTCCTCTGCACCAACGCCATGCTGCTGCGCAAGAAGATGGACAGGTTCACGCCCTCGCCCTATTTCGCCTTCGCCGTGCACATCGACGGGCTGCGCGAGCGGCACGACGAGTCGGTGGCCAAGGAGGGCGTGTTCGACGAGGCCGTGGCGGCCATCAAGGAGGCCAAGCGGCGCGGGTTCCGGGTGACCACCAACTCGACCTTCTTCAACACGGACACCCCGCAGACCATCATCGAGGTGCTGAACTTCCTCAACGACGACCTCCAGGTCGACGAGATGATGATCTCGCCCGCCTACGCCTACGAGAAGGCGCCCGACCAGGAGCACTTCCTGGGCGTGGAGCAGACCCGGGAGCTGTTCAAGAAGGCGTTCTCCGGCGGCAACCGGCGCCGCTGGCGGCTCAACCACTCCCCGCTGTTCCTCGACTTCCTCGAGGGCAAGGTCGACTTCCCCTGCACCGCCTGGGCGATCCCCAACTACTCCCTCTTCGGCTGGCAGCGCCCCTGCTACCTGATGAGCGACGGCTACGTGCCGACGTACCGCGAGCTGATCGAGAAGACCGACTGGGACAAGTACGGCCGCGGCAAGGACCCGCGCTGCGCCAACTGCATGGCGCACTGCGGCTACGAGCCCACCGCCGTCCTCGCCACCATGGGCTCGCTCAAGGAGTCGCTGCGGGCCATGCGCGAGACGGTCTCCGGGAACCGGGACTGAGCGCATGACCGCCGTCTCCCTCGGGCGTCCCCGAGGTACCGGCCCGGCCGATCGCCGAGCGGCGCGTGTCGCGGCGTGTCCGGGCCGGGCCGGTGGCGGTCGGCGGCGGGGCCCCGGTGGCGGTGGGCGCGGTCGATGAACAGGACGGCGTCGCCCCGGGGGAGCCGGCCGTCACCGTGAGCTGAACAGCACGGACCGAAGGGGGCCCGAGTGACGATTCTGGAGAGCATCCGGCAACCACGCGACCTGAAGGCGCTGTCCGAGACGGAACTGCGCGAACTGTCCGAGGAGATCAGGGAGTTCCTGGTGCAGGCCGTGGCCAGGACCGGGGGTCACCTCGGGCCCAACCTCGGCGTGGTGGAGCTGACCCTCGCCCTGCACCGCGTCTTCGCGTCGCCGGCCGACCGCATCCTGTGGGACACCGGCCACCAGAGTTATGTGCACAAGCTGGTGACGGGCCGTCAGGACTTCTCCAAGCTGCGCGGCAAGGGCGGCCTGTCCGGCTACCCCTCCCGCGAGGAGTCCGAGCACGACGTCATCGAGAACAGCCACGCCTCCACCGCGCTGGGCTGGGCCGACGGCCTCGCCAAGGCCCGTCAGGTGCGCGGCGAGGAGGGACACGTCGTCGCGGTCATCGGCGACGGCGCGCTCACCGGCGGCATGGCCTGGGAGGCGCTCAACAACATCGCGGCGGCCCGCGACCGGCCGCTGATCATCGTCGTCAACGACAACGAGCGCTCCTACGCGCCCACCATCGGCGGCCTCGCCGACCACCTCGCCACGCTGCGCACCACCGACGGCTACGAGAAGGTGCTCGCCTGGGGCAAGGACGTCCTGCTGCGCACCCCGGTCGTCGGCGCCACCGTCTACGAGTCCCTGCACGGCGCGAAGAAGGGCTTCAAGGACGCCTTCGCGCCGCAGGGCATGTTCGAGGACCTGGGCCTGAAGTACGTCGGGCCCATCGACGGGCACGACATCGGGGCGGTGGAGTCGGCGCTGCGCCGCGCCAAGCGCTTCCACGGCCCCGTGCTGGTCCACTGCCTCACCGAGAAGGGCCGCGGCTACGAGCCCGCCCTCGCCCACGAGGAGGACCACTTCCACACCGTCGGCGCGATGGACCCGCGCACCTGCGAGCCCCTCACCCCGGCCGCCGGACCGTCCTGGACCTCGGTGTTCGGCGAGGAGATCGTGCGCATCGCCGAGGAGCGGGACGACGTGGTCGCCCTGACCGCCGCGATGCTCCACCCGGTCGGCCTCGGCCCCTTCGCCGCACGGTTCCCCGACCGCGTGTGGGACGTCGGCATCGCCGAGCAGCACGCCACCGTCAGCGCGGCCGGGCTGGCCACCGGCGGGCTGCACCCCGTCGTCGCCGTGTACGCCACGTTCCTCAACCGTGCCTTCGACCAACTGCTGATGGACGTGGCGCTGCACCGCTGCGGCGTGACCTTCGTCCTCGACCGGGCCGGGGTCACCGGCGTCGACGGGCCCTCGCACAACGGCATGTGGGACATGTCGGTGCTGCAGGTCGTGCCGGGCCTGCGGATCGCCGCGCCGCGCGACGCCGACCAGTTGCGGCTCCAGCTCCGGGAGGCGGTCGCCGTGGACGACGCGCCGACGCTGGTGCGCTTCCCCAAGGAGTCGGTGGGCCCCGCGGTCCCGGCGCTGGACCGGGTCGGCGGCCTGGACGTGCTGCACCGCGCCGAACGGCCCGAGGTGCTGCTGGTCGCGGTCGGTGTGATGGCGCCGGTGTGCCTGCAGGCCGCCGATCTGCTCCGGGCCCGGGGCATCGGCTGCACCGTCGTCGACCCGCGCTGGGTCAAGCCCGTCGACCCGGCCCTGCCCCACCTCGCCGCCGAGCACCGCCTGGTGGCCGTCGTGGAGGACAACAGCCGCGCGGCGGGTGTGGGTTCGGCGGTCGCGCTGGCCCTGGGCGACGCCGAGGTCGACGTCCCCGTACGGCGGTTCGGCATCCCCGAGCAGTTCCTCGCCCACGCCAAGCGCGGCGAGGTGCTCGCCGACATCGGGCTCACCCCGGTCGAGATCGCGGGACGGATCAGCGCGAGCCTGGCCCTGCGGGCCGACGGGACCGACGGCGCGCCCCCGGCCCGCGCCCCCCTCGCACACCCCCCGGCGCAGCAGCCCGCCGCCGACGCGAAGCCCTCCAAGGAGACCCACGCATGACCACCGCGGAATCCGCGTCCCCGTCCTCCTCGTCGCCGTCGGCGGCGCCCGGGGGATTCGACCTCGGCGCGCTGCTGGCCGAACGCGGAGCCGAACGCTACGCACTGCACAGCAAGTACCTCAACCCGCAGCTCCCGCGCATGCTGCACACCATCGGCTTCGACAAGGTCTACGAGCGCGCCGAGGGAGCCCACTTCTTCGACGCCGAGGGCCACGACCACCTCGACATGCTCGCCGGCTTCGGCGTGATGGGCCTCGGCCGCCACCACCCGGTCGTCCGCAGGGCGCTGCACGACGTCCTCGACCTGAGCCTCGCCGACCTCACCCGGTTCGACTGCCAGCCGCTGCCCGGCCTGCTCGCCGAGAAGCTGCTGACGCACAGCCCGCACCTGGACCGCGTGTTCTTCGGCAACAGCGGCACGGAGGCGGTGGAGACCGCGCTGAAGTTCGCCCGCTACGCCACCGGCAGGCCGCGCGTGCTCTACTGCGAGCACGCCTTCCACGGCCTGACCACGGGTTCCCTGTCGGTCAACGGCGAGTCCGGCTTCCGCGACGGCTTCGCGCCGCTGCTGCCCGACACCGCCGTACCGCTCGGCGACCTCGACGCCCTCGCGCGCGAGCTGCGCAAGGGCGACGTGGCCGCCCTGATCGTCGAGCCGATCCAGGGCAAGGGCGTCCACGAGGCCCCGCCCGGCTACCTGCGCGCCGCACAGGAGCTGCTGCACCGCCACAAGGCGCTGCTGATCGCCGACGAGGTGCAGACCGGCCTGGGCCGCACCGGCGACTTCTACGCCTACCAGCACGAGGAGGGCGTCGAGCCGGACCTGGTGTGCGTGGCCAAGGCGCTGTCCGGCGGGTACGTGCCCGTCGGTGCCACGCTGGGCCGGGACTGGATCTTCAAGAAGGTCTACTCGTCCATGGACCGGGTGCTGGTCCACTCGGCGAGCTTCGGCTCCAACGCGCAGGCCATGGCGGCCGGGCTGGCCGTGCTGGCCGTCATGGAGAACGAGCAGGTCGTCGCCCACGCGCGCGCGGTGGGAGAGCGGCTGAAGTCACGGCTCACCGCGCTGACCGATGAGTACGAGCTGCTGGCCGACGTGCGCGGGCGGGGCCTGATGATCGGCATCGAGTTCGGCCGGCCCGCCTCGCTGAAGCTGCGCAGCCGCTGGGCGATGCTCCAGGCCGCCCGCAAGGGCCTGTTCGCGCAGATGGTCGTGGTGCCGCTGCTCCAGCGCCACCGCATCCTCACCCAGGTCTCCGGCGACCACCTGGAGGTGATCAAGCTGATCCCGCCGCTGGTCATCACGGACCAGGACGCCGACCGGTTCGTCGAGGCCTTCACCGACGTGATGGACGACGCCCACACCGGGGGCGGGCTGATGTGGGACTTCGGCAGGACGCTGATCAAACAGGCGGTGGCCCACCGCTGACCGCCCGCCCGGATTTGCCTCTGGGGCAAAAAATTTGCCCCAGAGGCAAGAAGCGGGCTGAATGGACGGATGAGCACGCCCGAGTCCCCGTCCGGGGCGGACGACCTGACGGCCGTGGCCCCGCAGCTTCGGGCCCTGCGCCGCCGCACGGGTCTCACCCTGGAGGCCGCGGCCCGTTCCGCCGGGCTGTCGCCGGCCCATCTGTCCCGTCTGGAGACCGGGCAGCGCCAGCCGTCGCTGCCGATGCTGCTGGCGCTCGCCCGCATCTACGGTACGACGGTCGCGGAACTCCTCGACGAGTCGGTCGCCGACCGGGACGCCGTCGTGCGCGCCGGCGACAGGGAGCCGACCCGGGCGGGCGGCTGGACGTACTGGCAGGCCGGTGCGGCCGGACGGGCGATGCAGGCCCTGCGCGTGCACGTCCCGTACGGCTCCCAGGGCGACATCGTGCGGGTGCACCCGGGGGAGGAGTGGCTGCACGTCCTGCGCGGGCGCCTGCGCCTGCGCCTGGGCGACACCGCCCACCTGCTCGGACCCGGTGACGGGGCCCACTTCGACTCGCTCACCCCGCACCGCCTGGCCGCCGAGGACCCCGACGGGGTCGACCTGCTGTTCGTCCACACCCTGCTGCAGAGCCCCACGGCCACGCTGTGCCTGGGCCCCACCCCCGGAGAGACGCCATGACCGAACGCCAGGACAGCCGCGAGGAGCGGTTCCCCCGCTCCCTGTGGATCCGGCTGATCATCTACATCGCGGTGGGACACGTCCTCGCCGCCTTCATCTGGCTGCTGTTCGAGGTGGGCGCCAGCCAGTAGGCCGACGCCCCGGCGGCACCGGGAGCGCCGGCTCAGTCGAGCAGCCGCTCCCGCAGCCGGTCGCGGGTCCGCGGGGTGAGTCCCAGCCCCTGCTCCAGGTAGGCGTCCACCCCGCCCCAGGTCTCCTCGATCGTCTCGAACGCCGCCGTCAGGTACTCGGCGCGGGCGTCGAACAGGGGGCTGAGCAGCTCCATCACCTCCGGGGAGTACGCGGAGCCGGCGGTGCCGCTGCGCTTCACCCGGTAGCGCCGGTGCTTGGCGTTGGACTCCAGGTAGTCGGCGAGGATGGCGTCGCGCTCCACGTCGAGCGCGAGCAGCGTCACCGCGACGGACAGCCCGGCCCGGTCCTTGCCGGCCGCACAGTGCATCAGGGCCGGGACGCTGTCGTCCGCCAGCGCGTGCAGCACGCGCGCGTGCTCGGCGGTGCGCTGCCGGATGATCGAGCGGTACGAGGCGATCATCCGGTCCGCCGCCCTGCCGTCCGCGAGGAGGGCGCGCAACTGCTCGATGTCGCCGTCGCGGACCAGCTTCCAGAACTCCGCGCCGTCCGCCGGGTCGGACAGCGGCAGGTTCACGTTGCGCACGCCCGGCAGCTCGACGTCCGGGCCCTCCAGCTTCTGGTCGGCCGCGTTGCGGAAGTCGAAGACCGTGTGCAGCCCCAGCGAGGACAGGAACGCGGCGTCCTCGGCGGTCGCGTGCGCGAGGTGGCCGCTGCGGAACAGCACGCCGTGGCGCACCCGCCGGCCGTCCACGGTGGGCAGGCCCCCCACGTCACGGAAGTTGCGCACGCCGGCCAGTTCGGGCTCGGTCGACGGTATCTGCTGCGTCACGGGGGCTCCCTCCCGGTCGGTCTCCGCCCACGCGGCTCGTGGTGTGGTCGGCGGGACGTCCCCCGACCCTACGACATGGATACCTCGGGCAACGGTCCGTCCAACCTGGGGGAAGAGTCGTCCACAGGCATTGCCGGACCGCCCGTCACCCCCGATGATGTCGGAACTTGATCGCACCTGTTGGATTCAGTGGGGGTTTGATGCCCGAGACCGTCGCCGCCGGCCGCACCTGGCTCCTGTCGGGGCCCACGAGCAGCTACGCGCTCCACGTCACGGAGGACGACACGCTCGTCAACCTCCACTGGGGCCCGCGCATCGCCCCGGCCGACGCCGAGGCCCTGGCCGCCGCGCCGCCTGAGGCGTACTGGCCCTTCGAGTCGCCCCTCGACGGCCGCGAGGAGTACCCCGTCGAGGGCGGCCCGCGCTTCGTGCGGCCCGCCCTGTCCGTGCGCGATGACGTGCGCCGCGGCACCGAGTGGCGCTTCGAGGGCCACACCGTCGCAGGGGACGGCGAGCTGCGGCTGCGCTTCCGTGACGGCGGGCTGGCCGTGACGCTGCACTACCGCATGCGCGACGACGTCGTGGAGCGCTGGGCGACCCTCGCCAACGAGGGCGGGACGCCCCTGGAGCTGCTGCGCGCCGACTCCGCCACCTGGACCCTGCCCCACCGCGAGGGCTGGCGGCTGTCCCAGCTCCACGGCCGGTGGGCCGCCGAGTCCCGGCTGGTGCGCTCCCCGCTCACCTACGGCGAGAAGGTGATCGGCAGCCGCCGCGGCCACACCGGCCACCAGCACCTGCCGTGGGTCGCGCTGGACACCGACGCCACGGAGGAGAGCGGCGAGGTGTACGGCTGCGCGCTCGGCTGGTCGGGCTCCTGGCGGATCGCCGTCGCCCAACTGCCCGACGCGCGCGTGCAGGTCACCGGCGGCGCCGGACACGACGACTCCGGCCTGCTGCGCCTCGCGCCCGGCGGGAGCTTCACCACGCCCGTCTTCGCCGGTCTGTGGACCGACGCCGGCCACGGCGGCGCGAGCCGCGCCTGGCACGCGTACCAGCGCGCGTACGTGATCCCCGACGCCGACCGGGACCGGCCCGTGCTGTTCAACTCCTGGGAGGCCACCACCTTCGACATCTCCGAGGAGCAGCAGCTCGCCCTGGCCCGCCGGGCCGCGGCGATGGGCGTGGAGCTGTTCGTGGTGGACGACGGCTGGTTCGGGGCGCGCACCAGCGACCGGGCCGGGCTCGGCGACTGGACGCCCAACCCCGACCGCTTCCCCTCCGGGCTCAGGCCGCTCGCCGACCGGGTGCACGACTTCGGGATGCGGTTCGGCATCTGGGTCGAGCCCGAGATGGTCAACCCGGACAGCGACCTGTACCGGGCGCACCCCGACTGGGTGCAGTACCAGACGGGCCGGACGCGCACGGAGCTGCGCAACCAACTGGTGCTCAACCTGGCCCGCGAGGACGTCCAGGAGTACCTCTGGCAGCGGCTCGACGCGCTGCTGTCCGACGCCCCGATCGACTACGTCAAGTGGGACTTCAACCGCTGCTTCACCGACGCGGGCTGGCCGGGCGACCCGTACCCGCAGCGCCTGTGGGTCGACCACGTCCACGCGCTGTACGCCCTGCTGGACCGGCTGCGCGCGGCCCACCCGCACGTGGCCTTCGAGTCCTGCTCGGGCGGCGGCGGGCGCATCGACCTGGGGATGCTGAGCCGTACGGACCAGGTGTGGACCTCCGACAACACCGACCCGCTGGACCGGCTCGCCATCCAGCACGGCTTCAGCCAGCTCCACCCCGCGCGGGTCATGGCCGCGTGGGTCACCGACAGCCCGAACACGCAGCTCAACGGCCGCGTCAGCACCTTGCGCTTCCGCTTCGTCAGCGCCATGGCCGGCGTGCTCGGGGTCGGCGGCGATCTCACCGCCTGGAGCGAGGAGGAGCTGGCCGAGGCCGCCGGATGGGTCGCCCTGTACAAGGAGATCCGGCCCGTGGTGCAGCACGGCGACCTCTACCGGCTGCGGCCCCCGGGCCTCGCGCAGGGCGGTCCGAGCGCCGTGCAGTACGTCCGCGGCGACGAGACGGTGGTGCTGGCCTGGCTGGAGGCCCAGCGGTACGGCGAGCCGGTGCCGGCGGTGCGGCTGCGCGGGCTCGACCCGACCGCGGCGTACGAATGCCGCGAAACGGGCGAGATCCACCGGGGTGCGGTGCTGCTGCACCACGGACTGCCGACCGGGCTGCGCGGTGACCTGGATGCCGCGGTTGTTCGCCTGCGTCGCGTCTGAGCGTTCTGTCCGTATTGACGGCCTTCATGTCAACTCGCTGTGAAATGGGGAGAGGTGGCGCGGCGTCGCGTGAGCATCGTCATATCCGTGACGGTGCGTTGTCCGTCATGTTCACGTAATGCTGGGATTCCGCGCGGGAATTGACGGGGAAAAGGGTCTTTCCGTGGACGCTGGGTGACGGTGAATTCCGGAAAGGGATCAAGGGAAATGCCCGTTCCGTGGAACCACCGCTTGTTTCGCCGCGTCCGGGTCGCTTACGTTCCACACCAATCCGGACGGACGCCTAATCCTGCCGCCGTCCGGGGTCCGCACACCCACCCGTGCACGGCAGGAGCGGGGGACCCACAGGTACACCGCCTGTTCCGGTTCCCGGAACGGCTCGGGGTAAAGCCGTGTGCCCGCACACGGCCGGACATCTCCAGTCCGCACCCGACAGCTCACCTCGTAGGCGCCGGAGAGGAATTCGCCATGCCCGCGAAGGGTAAGCACCGCCGTCCCAAGGTCCAGCGTTTCACCCGTTCCCTCGCCGTCGCCGGAACCGGCGGCGCCGCGCTCGCCCTCCCGCTGATGGGGGCCGCCGGCGCCCACGCCGCTCCGGCCCAGTCGGCCGCGCAGTCGGTCTCCGCCGCGCCGCAGCAGGCCGACGCGCACGAGAAGTCCGCCGCCCGCACGACCTACACGGTCCGGGCCGGCGACTACCTGTCGAAGATCGCCGCCGAGCAGCACGTCCCCGGCGGCTGGAAGAAGCTGTACCAGGACAACCGCGAGGCCATCGGCGGCAACCCGTCGCTGATCCACCCGGGTCTGAAGCTGTCGCTCGGCAAGAAGGCCGCGACCGGCACCTCGACCGGGTCCAAGTCCTCCGCCCCGAAGTCCTCCGCGGCCAAGTCCTCGGCCCCGGCCGAGAAGCCGGCCGAGCAGAAGACGGCCACCCAGGCCGCCGAGAGCACCGGCTCCTCCTCCGGCTACACCCTCCCGGTCGCCGGCGCCACCATCGGCACCGCCTACCACACGGCCGGCAGCATGTGGTCCAGCGGCTACCACACCGGTGTCGACTTCGTCGTCCCGACCGGCACCTCCCTCAAGGCCGTCGCCGCGGGCACCGTCGTCTCGGCCGGCTGGGGCGGCGCGTACGGCAACCAGGTCGTCATCAAGCTCAACGACGGCTACTACGCCCAGTACGCCCACCTCTCGCAGCTCTCCGTCTCGGCCGGCCAGACCGTGACCGAGGGCCAGCAGATAGGCCTGTCCGGTGCCACCGGCAACGTGACCGGCCCGCACCTGCACTTCGAGATCCGCACCACGCCGGACTACGGCTCCGACGTGGACCCGGTCGCCTACCTGCGCGCGCACGGCGTCACCGTCGGCTGACCCCCGCGTCGCAGCACCCCCCACGCCACCGAAGGCCGGGCCCCATCCCCTGGGTCCGGCCTTCGGTGTGTCCGGGCCGGGAAACGCAGCTTTCCGCCCCGCGCTCTTATTCCCCTGTTGGCAAACTCTTTAGGGGTGTCTTATCTCACCGCCCGTCAACCCCCGCCTACGGTCGCGTAGGTCACATTCGAAGGAGGATCATGACCTGACGTGGCAGACGATTCGAAGAGTGACAGCAGATCAGTGATCGGGTCGTACGTGGCGGTGGGCGACAGCTTCACCGAGGGCGTGGGCGACCCCGGCCCCGACGGCGCGTTCGTCGGCTGGGCCGACCGGCTCGCGGTGCTCCTCGCCGACCGGCGGCCCGAAGGCGACTTCACCTACACCAACCTCGCCGTGCGCGGGAAGCTGCTCGACCAGATCGTGGCCGACCAGGTCCCGCAGGCGGTCCGGCTCGCGCCCGACCTGGTGTCGTTCTGCGCGGGCGGCAACGACATCATCCGCCCGGGCACCGACCCCGACGAGGTCGCCGAGCGGTTCGAGCGCGCGATCGCGACCCTGACCGCCGCGGCCGGCACCGTCCTCGTGACCACCGGCTTCGACACCCGTGGCGTCCCGGTGCTCCGGCACCTGCGCGGCAAGATCGCCACCTACAACGGACACGTCCGCGCCGTCGCCGACCGCTACGGCTGTCCGGTGCTCGACCTGTGGTCGCTGCGGTCCGTGCGGGACCGCCGGGCCTGGGACCACGACCGGCTGCACCTGTCCCCGGAGGGCCACACGCGCGTGGCGCTGCGCGCCGGCCAGGCCCTCGGCCTGCCGGTGCCGGCCGACCCGGAACAGCCCTGGCCGCCGCTGCCGCCGCGCGGCACCTTCGAGGTCCGCCGCGACGACGTGCACTGGGCGCGCGAGTACCTGGTGCCCTGGATCGGGCGCCGGCTGCGCGGCGAGTCCTCGGGCGACCACGTGACCGCCAAGGGCGCGCTGTCCCCGGACGACATCAGGACGCGCATCACCAAGGTGGCCTGAGGGCCGCACGGCACGGCCCGCGGACGCGTGGCCCGCTCCGCCGGGGAGCGCCACGCGTTCCGGGCCGTTCAGCCCTGCCGAGCCTCCACGGCCGCCCCGGCGAGCCCGAGTTCGCGGGCCAGCGCCTCCTCGACCCACTCCTGCGCCCGGGCCCGCGACACCGTGCCGCCGTAGGACGTGAGCTGGACGGCGAAGCCGTCGAGCAGCGCCGTCAGCCTCAGCGCCGTCGCGGCCGGGTCGGGGCAGGTGAACTCGCCCGCCGCCACGCCCTCGGCGACCACCTCGGCGAGCGCCGCCTTCCACGCCCGGTCCAGGTCCCGGGCCACCTCGCGCAGCGCGGGCTCGCGCAGCGACACCGCCCAGCCCTCGATCCACAGCCGCCAGCCCTTGGCGGGGCCCGTCGGGGCGTACCAGCGCACCGCCGCCCGCAGCCGGCGCAGCGCCGTGGTGCGCCGCCCGAGCAGCCGGCGCAGGTGGGCGAGGTCGTCCTCGGCGGCCCGGGCGAAGGCGGCGGCGACCAGCTTCTCCTTGGTCGAGAAGTGGTAGAGCACCAGCGCGTTGCTCACGCCGAGCGCCGAGGCCACGTCGGCGATCCTGACCGCCGCCACACCCCGCTGCTCGATCTGCTCGATGGCCGCCCGCAGCAACTCCCCGCGCCGCTCGGCCACGCTCAACCGGACCCTCGCCACGCCGTCACCCTACACAGCGCCGCTGATCTTCCCTCCCGCCCGTGGGCCGACGCCGCGGCACGTCACCGGTGGGGCGGGAAACGCTCCGCGATCGCCGCGAGCCGGTCCTCGGCCAGGGCGTGCGCGGCCGCCCGGGGCGTCGTGCCGTCGGCGTCCGCGCGGGACAGCACGCGCTCCACCAGTGTCCGCATCGACCGCCGGACGTGCGCGAACGCCCCGTCCGCGTCGGGGCCGATGTCGCCGAACAGCGTCCACCACCACCAGGCGTTGGTGCCGGAGTTGACGACCACGTCCGGCAGTACCGTCACCCCGCGCGCGTGCAGCAGCTCCTCCGCCCGCGGCACCACCGGCATGTTGGCCGCCTCCGCGATCCAGCGGGCCCGCACCTGCTCCTGGTTGCCGGGGTCGACCGCCCAGGAGACGGCCGCCGGGACGAGCACCTCGGCGTCGGCCGACAGCCACGCTCCGCCCGGCAGTTCGCGGTCCCCGGGCCGCAGCGCGGCGCGGTCCACGGTGCCGTGTCCGTCGCGCGCCGCGAGCAGCGCCTCCACGTCCAGGCCCGCCGGGTTGGCGAGGGTGCCCTTGACGTCCGCGACGGCCACCACCGACAGCCCCGCGCGCGTGAGGAACCGCGCCGTCGCCCCGCCCATCGTGCCGAGCCCCTGCAGCGCGACGCGCGTCCCCGCGTACGGCACCCCGGCCCGGTCCAGGGCGGTCAGCACCGACTCGGCGACCCCGCAGCCCCCGACCAGCTCGTCCAGCCCGAGCCCGTCCACCTCGACGGCGAAGGCGTCCGCGAGCCGGGCCCGGGCCGCCGCCTCGTCCGGCAGCAGCGGGTAGACGGCCTGGATCGACGACACCAGCCCCGCCTCGGCGGCCGCCCGGTCGACCAGGTCCTGGCTCAGCCCCAGGTCCTCACCGGTCGTCCAGCAGCTCTCGACGTACGGCCGCACCGCGCGCAGGTAGCGCACCAGCAGCCCGTACGCGGCCGGGTCCCGCGGGTCGCAGTCGATGCCGCCCTTGGCGCCGCCCAGGGGGACGTAGCGGGCGTCGGGGTCGTAGTGCAGCGCCTCCTTCATGCTCATGCCGCGGGCGAGCCCAGCCACCTCCGCCGCCGTGCAGCCGTCCCGCATCCGCAGCCCCCCGCTGCACACGCCCCGCACGAGCCGGTCGACCACCAGGAAGCCCTGGCGGCCGGTGACGTGGTCGGTCCAGGTGAGGGACAGGTGCGGGGCGGTCATCAGAACTCCTGGACCCGAGAGCGTTACTGAACGGCAAGTCAGTGTCGGGAGCCCGGGGACCTCCTGTCAACGCACCGCCGCCGGCCGGACGGGCCGGCCGACCGGCTCCGCACGGACGCGGGCCGGTGCTGTCGTGGGGGCGGACCATAATGGGAACCCTCAGCGATCCACTGGAGGTACCGTGGCCGGTTTCCGTTCCCTGAGCCCCGGGCTCCGCGCGTTGGTGCCCGAGGCCTTCGGCGCGGACCCGAGCGGTGAGCGCCTGGCGCGCATCCGCAGATCCCCCCACTTCGAGGACGGTGTCTTCCAGAACCCCGGTGGTCCGGCGCGCACCCGCCCCTCGGGCTCGGCCCTCGACCTCGCCAAGGTCTTCTTCGACCGGGACACCCGGCCCCGCCGCGCCCCCTCGGGCACGGTCCCGGTGCACCCGACCACCGTCGCGGACCTGGCGAAGCCGCCCGTCACCGGGCTGCGGCTGACCTGGATGGGCCACTCGAGCGTGCTGGCGGAGATCGACGGTCAGCGCGTGCTGTTCGACCCGGTCTGGGGCGAGCGCTGCTCGCCGTTCCCGTTCGCCGGGCCCCGGCGCCTGCACCCGGTCCCGGTGCCGCTCGCCGCCCTGGGCGAGGTGGACGTGGTCGTGATCTCCCACGACCACTACGACCACCTGGACCGGCCCACGATCAAGGCACTGGCCGGCACCGACACCCTGTTCGCCGTGCCGCTCGGCGTCGGTGCCCACCTGGAGCGCTGGGGCGTGTCCGCGGACCGGCTGCGGGAGCTGGACTGGCACGAGGCAACCGAGGTCGGCGGTCTGACCCTGACCGCGACGCCGGCCCGCCACTTCTGCGGCCGCGGCCTGCGCAACACCCAGCACACGCTGTGGGCGTCCTGGGTCGTCGCCGGCGAGGAGCACCGGATCTACCACAGCGGTGACACCGGCTCCTTCGACGGCTTCAAGGAGATCGGCGCCGCGCACGGCACCTTCGACGCGACCATGATCCAGATCGGGGCGTACAGCGAGTTCTGGCCCGACATCCACATGACTCCCGAGGAGGGTCTGCGCGCCCACCTCGACCTCCAGGGCGGGGAGCCCTCCGGCGTCCTGCTGCCGATCCACTGGGGCACGTTCAACCTCGCCCCGCACGCGTGGGCCGAGCCGGGGGAGTGGACCAAGGACGCCGCCGAGGCCGCCGGGCAGGCGGTGGCCCTGCCGCGGCCGGGCGAGCCGTTCGAGCCGGCCGGGAAGGTGCCGGCGGAGGCGTGGTGGCGCGGGGTCTCGGCGCCCGTGGTGCGGTCGTGGGACCGCGCGCAGCGGCGGGGGTCCGCCTCCGGGGCACGCGAGGGGCTCGACCTCGCCGGAGAGCGCTGAGCGTCCTGCCGTCCCCCGGCACCCCCGGCCCGAGCGAAGGCCAAGACCGATACGCTGAGTGACGGGCTGGGGTGTCCTGACTCCTCGCGGACACCCTCGCACGGCCCGGTCGCGCCCGGCGGAGGGGGCGCCGCAGGGTGCTCGATTGCCCGTTCGAGGCCTCATACCAGAGCGGGACGCCGGGCGGGGGACTTTGTCGACTGCCCGCCGCACATGAGGCGTCCGCGACTACTGTCAGTGTCCGTCGGACCACACGGGACCGTGTTGCGCGGTCCTGTCGGCCCGGCACCACGAAGCCGCACACCCGGCTCGCGCCCCACGCGCGGGGACCGGGCCCGACGGACCAGTACGAGGACACCGATGTCTCACCTCCGCGCACCGGCCGCCCGCGCAGACCGCCGCGAGGGCGGGCGGCACGGGCGACCGGCCGCCCGCCCCGCCCCCGCGCCGGCCGAGACACACATACGGCCCCAGTTGATGCGGCTCGCCGTGTTCCCGCCCGTAGCGGTCGCCCTCGCCGCAGGAGCCGCCGTGCTGGTCGCCCTGCGCGCCGGCCGGCCGCAGGGCGGGCCCACCCTGTGGGCGGTGCTCGGCTGCGCGGTCGGCGTGAGCCTCGCGGGCATCCTCATCGCGGCCGTCGCCGCCGACCGCACCGCCCGCTCCATGGGCGACCGCATCACCGCCCTGCGCCGGCACAGCGCGCGCCGCGAGGCCGACCTCCACGCGCTCGTCGAGGCGCTGCGCCGCGGTGACACCCCGCCCCGGCGTACCACCCGCGGCCGGCCGCCCGCCGACGGCGACGAGTTCGACGCCCTCGCCGCCGACCTGGCGAGCGCCCACGACGGGGCCGTCGCCGCCGTCGTACGGGCCGCGCAGCTCTCCAGCCAGGCCGGGAGCGAACAGAAGCTCGAGGTGTTCGTCAACCTCGCCCGGCGGCTCCAGTCGCTGGTGCACCGCGAGATCTCCCTCCTCGACGAGCTCGAGAACGAGATCGAGGACCCCGACCTGCTCAAGGGGCTCTTCCACGTCGACCACCTGGCCACCCGCATCCGCCGCCACGCCGAGAACCTCGCCGTGCTCGGTGGCGCCGTCTCGCGGCGCCAGTGGAGCAACCCGGTCTCCATGACCGAGGTGCTGCGCTCCGCCATCGCCGAGGTCGAGCAGTACTCCCGGGTCAAGCTGGTGCCGCCGGTCGACGGCGAACTGCGCGGGCACGCCGTCGCCGACGTCATCCACCTGCTCGCCGAACTCGTCGAGAACGCCACGGTGTTCTCCGCGCCCCACACCCAGGTCCTGCTGCGGGCCAACCTCGTCACCTCCGGGCTCGCCGTCGAGGTCGAGGACCGCGGCCTCGGCATGCCCGTCGACGAGCAGCAGCGGATGAACGCCCTGCTCGCCGACCCCGACCAGGTCAACGTGGGCCGCCTGCTCGCCGACGGCCGCATCGGGCTGTTCGTCGTCTCCCAGCTCGCCCGCCGCCACGGCATCCGGGTCCGCCTGCAGAACAACATCTACGGCGGCGTCCAGGCCGTACTCGTCGTCCCCGAGGCCCTGTTGGGGCAGACACCCGGCATGGCGCCCCCCGTGGCACAAGGAGTCGGGACACAGGCGGCCACGGTGCAGGGAAGCGTGGCGCAGGGGCCCGTACCGCCGCCCGCGTACCCGGCACAGGACCCGGCCGGCGCCCTCCACCTGGCCACCCCCGCACCGCCCGCCACCGCACCGGTCCCGACGCCGGTCCACGACCCGACCGGCGCCCAGGCCGGCCTCGTACCCCTCCCGGCGACGGACCCGGCCGGCGGGCACGACGGGCCGGCCGCCCCGGCGGACCCGCACACGCGGCCCGCGCCCCTGCCCGTCCGCGGCGCACACCGGGCCCGGCCCACGCCCGCCGACGCCCTGCCCGGGGTCCGCGCGGACGACCGGCACACCCCCGGCGTGACGGCCGGGCAGGCGCCCGTCGCCCGCACCGGCGCGGTGCGCGGCACCATGGGGCGGCCCCAACTCCCGCGCCGCCGCGCCCAGGAGCACATCGCGCCGCAGCTCCGCGGCGGCCCGCTGCCCCGCCAGGACGGTGAACATCCCGGGCCCGACCCCGGTCTGATGGCCGCCTTCCAGCGCGGGATCGGCCTCGCCGAGTCACGGCAGAACCTGGAGCCCGGCTCCCCGGGGCCGGCCCCCGCCCCGCTGTCCGAGGCGTACCCGGCGCACACGGCCGCCCCCGTCGAGGCGTACGGCGTGCGCGGCGTCCCGGCCGCGCCCGGACCCGACCACCCCACCCCCCGGCACGACGGGAGCGCGTCCGCCGGATGACCACCCCACCCCCCAGCGCCCCCGCGGACCCACGTACCCCAAGGAGTCGATCCACCATGGCGAGCGACGCGCCGACCGGCCACGTATCCGACCTCGACTGGCTGTTGGGCGGCCTCGTGCAGCGCGTACCGCACACGGCCAGCGCGGTGCTCCTGAGCTGCGACGGCCTCGTGAAGTCCGTCCACGGCCTCGATCCCGACAGCGCCGACCACATGGCCGCCCTGGCCTCCGGGCTGTACTCCCTGGGCCGCAGCGCCGGCGTCCGCTTCGGCGACGGCGGGGACGTCCGGCAGGTCGTCGTCGAACTCGACTCGACCCTGCTGTTCGTCACCACCGCCGGCTCCGGCACCTGCCTGGCCGTGCTGGCCGGCCGCGAGGCCGACGCGGCCGTGCTCGGCTACGAGATGGCGATGCTCGTCAAGAGCGTGCGCCCCTACCTGGCGACCGAGCCCCGCCGGCACGCCGTCGAACCCCCGGTGATGAGGTCTTGAGCGTGGCGGCGGCCGGGGACGGCCCCTGGCTCGACGAGGCGGCCGGCCGGCTGGTGCGCCCCTTCACGGTCAGCAACGGCCGGACCCGGCCCAGCGTGGCCCTCGACCTGCTGTCCCAGGTGCGGACCACCGGCACCACCCCGCCCGGCCACCTGGGACCGGAGCACGCGCAGGCCCTCGACCTGTGCCGCTCACCGGTCCCGGTCGCCGAGGTGGCCGCCCACCTCAAGCTGCCGGCGGTGGTCACCAAGGTGCTCCTGTCGGACCTCGTCGACTGCGGGGCCCTGACCACCAAGCCCCCCGAGTACCAGCACAACCCCACCGACCGGGCCCTACTGGAGGCAGTGCTCGATGGACTACGACGACAGCTCTGACCACGCGGGCCACGACGGCCCCGATCCGTTCCCCACCGCGCTGAAGATCCTCGTCGCGGGCGGGTTCGGCGTCGGCAAGACCACCTTCGTCGGCGCCGTCAGCGAGATCGCGCCGCTCAGCACGGAGGAGCTGCTCACCACGGTCGGCGCGGCCACCGACAACCTCGACGGCATCGAGCACAAGGTCGAGACGACCGTCGCCATGGACTTCGGCCGCATCACCCTCGACCCCCGGCACGTGCTGTACCTGTTCGGCACGCCCGGCCAGGAGCGGTTCTGGTTCATGTGGGACGAGTTGTCCGAGGGGGCGCTCGGCGCGGTCGTCCTCGCCGACACCCGGCGCCTGGAGGAGTGCTTCGCCGCCGTCGACTTCTTCGAGGAGCGCGGACTCGGATTCGTCGTCGCCGTCAACGAGTTCGACGGGGCGCACCGCTACGGCCCCGACGAGGTGCGCGCCGCGCTCGACCTCGACCCGGCGATCCCCGTGGTGCGCTGCGACGCCCGGATCTCCGCGTCCGGCGTACAGACCCTCCTCACCCTCGTCCGGCACCTGCTCGCCCACGCGCCCGTGGTGCCCGAGCCGACCCGCGGCGCGCGCCGGTGACCCGTGACCCCCGCCCCTGGAGCCGCACATGACGTACGACCGCACCGAGGGAGCCCGGCCATGAGCTACGAGCCGCCCCGCCCGGCCGGCCGGCTGCTGCTCACCCCGCAGGACCGACAGGCCCCCGCCCGCACCGCCCGGCTGCGCCGGCTCGGCCTCGGCGGACGCCCCGAGCCGGCCCTGGACGCCTTCGCCGACCGCGTCGCCCGACTCACCGGCGCCCCCTACGCGATGGTCAACTTCATCGGCGAGGAAGGGCAGTTCTTCGCGGGGCTGCACGTCGGCCCCGGCGCCGCACGCGCGGGCAGGCCCGAGCTGGGACGCCACCTGCCGCGCGACTACGGCTACTGCCCGCACGTCGTCGTGCGGCGCCGGGCGCTCGTCCTGGACGACGTGGCCGACTTCCCGCGCTTCGCGGGCAACCCGATCGTCGACGAGTACGGCGTCCGCTCCTACCTGGGCGCGCCGCTCGCCGACAGCACGGGCATGGTGTTGGGCACGGTCGGCGCCGCTGATCTCGCGCCGCGCCCCTGGGGGAAGGCCGGGCTGGAGACCATCAAGGCCGCGGCCGCCGACCTGGTGGCCCGCATCGAGGCCGGCGCGCGGAACGGGTCTCCGCTGTAGCGCGGGGCCACCGGGGCGACGGCGCCGCTGTGCGCGACCGGCCGTGGGGCGGCGCCGGCGCCGCGGCCGGCCGGCGTTCCGCGGCGGGTGTGAAGCGGAGCTGTGGCGCCGCTTAAGAAAACCTCGATGGACCGCGGTGGGGGACGTACGGCAGATTGCTCGTCGAATCCACCCCTCTCCCCGGCTGCGGGCTCCTTCGGCCTGCCCGCGCGCCCGGGACCTCACCACAGGAGCCGTCGCGTGAAGGCGCTGGTCAAGGAGAAGGCGGAGCCCGGGCTCTGGCTCACGGACGTCCCGGAGCCGCGGACCGGCCCCGGTGACGTGCTGATCAAGGTGCTGCGCACCGGCATCTGCGGCACCGACCTGCACATCCGGTCCTGGGACGGCTGGGCGCAGCAGGCGATCAGTACCCCGCTCGTGGTCGGGCACGAGTTCGTCGGCGAGGTCGTGGAGACCGGGCGGGACGTCACCGACATCGCCGTCGGCGACCGGGTCAGCGGCGAGGGCCACCTGGTGTGCGGCAAGTGCCGCAACTGCCTGGCCGGGCGCCGCCACCTGTGCCGGGCCACCGTCGGCCTCGGCGTCGGCCGCGACGGCGCGTTCGCCGAGTACGTCGCCCTGCCCGCGTCCAACGTGTGGGTGCACCGCGTCCCCGTGGACCTCGACGTGGCCGCGATCTTCGACCCGTTCGGCAACGCCGTGCACACCGCGCTGTCCTTCCCGCTGGTCGGCGAGGACGTCCTGATCACCGGCGCCGGACCGATCGGCCTGATGGCCGCCGCCGTGGCCCGGCACGCGGGCGCCCGCCACGTCGTCATCACCGACGTCAGCGAGGAGCGCCTGGAGCTGGCCCGCAAGATCGGCGTCAGCCTGGCCCTGAACGTCGCCGGCTCCTCGATCGCCGACGGCCAGCGCGCCCTCGGGCTGCGCGAGGGATTCGACGTCGGCCTGGAGATGTCCGGCCGGCCCGAGGCCCTGCGCGACATGATCGCCAACATGACGCACGGCGGCCGGATCGCCATGCTGGGCCTGCCGGCGCAGGAGTTCCCGGTCGACTGGGCCCGGATCGTCACCTCCATGATCACCCTCAAGGGGATCTACGGGCGCGAGATGTTCGAGACCTGGTACGCGATGTCGGTCCTCCTCGAGGGCGGCCTCGACCTGGCCCCTGTGATCACCGGCCGCTACGACTACCGCGACTTCGAGGCGGCGTTCGCCGACGCGGCCGGCGGCACGGGCGGCAAGATCATCCTCGACTGGACGGCGTAGGACCTGTCGGACAGGCCCTGATGACCGTGGTCCGGTTCGCCGGCCCTGACGCACTTCTTTGGAGTCCCCATGTTCGACACCGTGCGCGACGACCTGCGCGCCACCCTCGACGAGATCCGCGCCGCCGGGCTGCACAAGCCGGAGCGGGTGATCGGCACCCCCCAGTCCGCCACCGTCAGCGTCACCGCGGGCGGCCGCCCCGGTGAGGTCCTCAACTTCTGCGCCAACAACTACCTCGGCCTGGCCGACCACCCCGAGGTGGTCGCCGCCGCCCACGAGGCGCTCGACCGCTGGGGCTACGGCATGGCGTCCGTGCGCTTCATCTGCGGTACGCAGGAGGTGCACAAGGAGCTGGAGGCGCGCCTGTCGGCGTTCCTCGGCCAGGAGGACACGATCCTGTACTCCTCCTGCTTCGACGCCAACGGCGGTGTCTTCGAGACCCTGCTGGGCCCGGAGGACGCGGTGATCTCCGACGCCCTCAACCACGCGTCGATCATCGACGGCATCCGGCTGTCCAAGGCCCGCCGCTTCCGCTATGCCAACCGCGACCTCGAGGACCTG
The DNA here is from genome assembly GCF_005280195.1 of Streptomyces galbus. Lineage (GTDB taxonomy): Bacteria > Actinomycetota > Actinomycetes > Streptomycetales > Streptomycetaceae > Streptomyces > Streptomyces galbus. The sequence goes on from NZ_SZPR01000012.1 coordinate 147,245, forward strand.
GAGCGCCAGCTCAAGGAGGCGGCCGGGGCCCGCCGCAAGCTGATCGTCACCGACGGTGTGTTCTCCATGGACGGCTACGTGGCGCCGCTGCGCGAGATCTGCGACCTGGCCGACCGCTACGACGCGATGGTCATGGTCGACGACTCGCACGCCGTCGGCTTCGTCGGCCCCGGCGGCCGCGGCACCCCCGAGCTGCACGGCGTGATGGACCGCGTCGACATCATCACCGGCACCCTCGGCAAGGCGCTCGGCGGGGCCTCCGGCGGCTACGTCGCCGCCCGCGCGGAGATCGTCGCCCTGCTGCGCCAGCGCTCCCGGCCGTACCTGTTCTCCAACACCCTCGCCCCGGTCATCGCGGCTGCCTCGCTGAAGGTCCTCGACCTGCTGGAGTCCGCCGACGACCTGCGGGTCCGGCTGCGCGAGAACACCGCCCTGTTCCGCCGCCGGATGACCGAGGAGGGCTTCGAGGTCCTCCCCGGCGACCACGCCATCGCCCCGGTGATGATCGGCGACGCGGCCGAGGCGGGCCGCCTGGCCGAGCTGCTCCTGGAGCGCGGCGTCTACGTCATCGGGTTCTCCTACCCGGTCGTCCCGCAGGGCCAGGCCCGCATCCGCGTCCAGCTGTCCGCCGCGCACTCCACGGACGACGTGAACCGCGCCGTGGACGCCTTCGTCGCGGCCCGGGCCGCGCTGAAGGGCTGAGCGGGAGCACACGGGGGCATTTGAGACAATCGATCGCATGATCGAAGCGCGGCGGCTCCACATCCTCCGTGCGGTGGCCGACCACCGCACGGTGACCGCGGCTGCCGCCGCGCTGTACCTCACCCCCTCCGCGGTCTCCCAGCAGCTCGCGGCCCTGGAGCAGGAGACCGGCCACCGCCTGGTCGAGCGCGGCGCCAAGGGCGTACGCCTCACCCCGGCCGGGGAGATCCTGCTCAGCCACACCAACGCCGTCCTCGCCCAACTGGAGCGAGCAGAGGCCGAGCTGGCCGCCTACAGCTCGGGCCAGGCCGGCACCGTCACCGTCGCCGCCTTCGCGACCGGCATCGCCCTGGTCGTGGCCCCGGCGGTAGCCCGTCTCGCCGGGACCGCCCCGGGCATCCGCATCCGGGTCCAGGACGCCGAGGGCGACGCCAGCCTGTTGATGGTCCTGGACCGCCAGGTCGACGTGGCAGTGGCCGTCGAGTACCGCGGGGCGCCCCCGGCCGACGACCCGCGCCTCGCGCACGTCCCGCTCTACGCCGAGCCCTTCGACGCGGTCGTCCCGGTGCGCCACCGGCTGGCCGACCTGGCCGAGGTGCCCCTCGCCGACCTGGCGAAGGACACCTGGATCGGGCCCTACCCCGGCAACCCCTGCCACGACGTCGTCGTCCTGGCCTGCGAGCACGCCGGCTTCCAGCCCCGCCTGGAGCACTCCTCGGACGACTTCCGCGCCGTCGTCGCCCTCGCCTCGGCGGACGCCGGCGTGGCCCTCGTCCCGCGCTCGGCCCTGCGCGGCATGGACCTCACCGGCGTCGTCGTGCGCCCGGTGGACGGCGTGGCCCCGACCCGCCGCGTCTTCGCCGCCGTGCGCCGCGGCGCGGAGGACCACCCCCTGATCCGCCCGGTGCTGGACGCGCTCGGCGAGGCGGCGGGCAGGGAGCGCGCGGAGAGCTTCCGTTAACACCGCTGTCTCATATCAGGGATAGATTCCCGAACATGAGAAGCGAGGAGCTCACGACCGACGAGCCGCACCCGGACGACGGCCCGGACCCCGACGCCGTCGACACCCGCCTCGCCGCCCGGCTCGCCGAGCTGCGGGCCGAACGCGGCTGGACGCTGGGGGAGCTGGCCGAGCGCAGCGGTGTCAGCCGGTCCACCCTGTCGCGGGCCGAGCGGGGCGAGACCAGTCCGACCGCCGCCCTGCTGAACCGCCTGTGCCACGTGTACGGGCGCACCATGTCGCGGCTGCTGGGCGAGGTCGAGGCCGCCTGCGCGCCGGTGCCGGTGCTGAGGGCCGCCGAGCAGCGGGTCTGGGCGGACCGCGCCTCCGGTTTCGTACGCCGGTCGGTGTCGCCGCCGCACCCGGCGCTGCGCGGGGAACTCGTCGAGGGGCGGCTGGCCCCCGGCGCCGACATCGCCTACGACCGGCCGCCCGTGGCCGGGCTCGAGCAGCACATCTGGGTGCTGGACGGGGCGCTCGCCGTCACCGCCGACACCACCGACCACCGCCTCGACGCCGGGGACTGCCTGCGGCTGCGGGTGTGGGGGCCGACGCGCTTCCGCTGCCTCGGGGACACCGAGGCCCGCTACGTGCTGGCGGTGGTGCTGCCGTGAGGGTGACCCGGCTGGACGGCGACCGACTGCGGTCCGCCGTGGGCGCGTTGGCCGACCTGCTGGCCGACACGGTGGCCGGCGGCGCCTCGGTCGGCTTCCTCGCGCCGCTCGACCGCGACGGGGCCGCGGCCTGGTGGACGGAGCGCGCCGCCGCGGTGGCGGACGGGCGGCTCGCGGTGTGGGCCGCGTACGACGGGGACCGCGTCGTGGGCACGGTGAGCCTCGCCCTGCCGGACAAGCCCAACAGCCGCCACCGGGCGGAGCTGGTCAAGCTGATGGTCCACCGGGAGGCCCGGGGCCGGGGCCTCGGACGCCGGCTGCTGGCCGTGGCCGAGGAGGCCGCCGCCGCGGACGGGCTCACCCTGCTCCACCTGGACACCGAGACCGGCAGCCCGGCCGAGCACCTGTACTCGGGGGCGGGCTGGACGCGGGCCGGGGTGATCCCCGACTACGCGGCCGCCCCGGACGGGGAGCTGCGGCCGACCACCCTGTACTACAAGCGCCTGGTGGGCGCCGACGGGTGAGTGTCAGTGGCAGGGGCTACGGTGCGGCACATGCCGGACGCCGAAGACGTACGCCGTATCGCCCTGTCCCTGCCGGACACGACGGAGAAGACCGCCTGGAACATGCCCACGTTCCGGGTGGCGGGCAAGATGTTCGCCACGCTGCCCGAGGACGAGACCTCCCTCGCCGTGCGCTGTCCCAAGGAGGAGCGCGACGAACTGGCGCTCGCCGAGCCGGAGAAGTTCTGGATCGCCGGCCACGAGGCCCAGTTCGCGTGGGTGCGGGTCCGGCTGGCGGCGCTCGACGACGAGGCGGAGCTGCGCGACATCCTCGCCGACTCCTGGCGGCAGGCGGCACCGCAGCGGCTGCTGGAGGCGTACCCGGGGCTGGGCGTGACCGAAGGGCGCTGACCCGGCCGGCACCTCCCCGGGCGACGGGCCGGGCCGGGCACCGGACGGGTGCCCGTGCCGAAGCCGGGATTCCGTGCCACCGGGCCGGCCACGGCGGCCGGCCGCATCAGCCGGCCACCGGCACCCGGCCCCCGGCGAGGAACGCGCCGATCCGCTCCCGCAGCGACCGCGCGTCCAGCCCGTGCGCCGCGACGTGCTCCTCCACGGTGCCGTACCGCCGGAGTTCCCGGCGGCCCACGCCGAGGCCCAGCACCCGGTGGGGCACGTCGGCGAGGGCGTCGTTCGCGGCGGCCGTCGAGGTGCCCGCGAGGTAGGGCTCCACCAGTACGACGTCCGCGGTGGCGTGCTCGGCGGACCAGCGCAGGGCGGCGGCGTCGAAGGGACGGACGGTCGTCGCGTACAGCACCGTGACGTCGAGGCCCTCGGTCGCCGCGAGCACCGCGTCGAGCATCGGCCCGACGGCGAGCACCACCCCGCAGCGGCCCTCGCGCACCACCAGGAACCGCTCCCCGTCCACGGGCAGCGCCGTCCTGTTCGCCTGTACCGACAGCCGTACGTACACCTTGTCGTCGGCGGTGATGTCGCCGGGCCGCACCGCGTGCCGCAGCAGGGTATCGGCCTCGTCCGGATGGCCCGGCACGTGCACGGTCCAGCCGTCGAGCGTGTCCAGCAGGGCCACGTCCCCGGGCGCCATGTGGGTGAAGCCGCCGGCCGGCCAGTCGAAGGACGCGGCGGCGCTGACCAGCACCGCGCCCACGCCCTGGTGCCCGAGGTCGAGCTTGACCTGCTCGAAGGGCCGCTCGACGAGGAAGCTGGCGAACGTGTGCACGACGGGCCGCATCCCGGTGAGCGCCAGCCCCGCGCCGGTGCCGATCAGCAGTTGCTCGCGGATGCCCACGTTGATCACGCGGTCGGGGTGGCGGGCCCGTACCGCGTCGAGGGCGGCGGCGCCGATCTCGGCGACGACGACGGCGACCCGGGGGTCCTCGTCGAGCATCCGGGAGACGGCGGGGGCGAAGCGGTCACGCATGGTGTCCATGGCGGGTGCCTCTCAGGAGGGAGGAAGCAGGGGCGGAGGAAGCAGGGGCGGAGGGAGCGGGGGCGGCGGGAGCGGTGTCGTCAGTCGGACTTGGGCTCCACGCGGGCCACGACGGCGTGCGGGCGGCCCGGGTGCGGGGCGGTGAAGGCGGCGTGCAGGGCCTCGTGGTCGCGGCCGTCGACGGTCGCCGTCGACCACCCCGCGGCCTCGAAGCGCGCCACGATGCCGCCCGGCCGGGCGTACGTGGCCGAGGAGTTGTCGACGACGACGGTGTGCAGCCGCTCCAGGCCGGCCGGGCCGGCGAAGGCGATCGCCTCGTGGTTGCTGCCCTCGTCCAGCTCCGCGTCGCCGACGAGCACCCACACCGCGGGGCCGGTGAGCCCCTGGGCGCGCAGCCCCAGCGCCGTGCCCACCGCGATCGGCAGGCCGTGCCCGAGGGAGCCGCTGCCGATCTCCACGCCCGGCACCAGGGTGCGATCCGGGTGGTGGCCGAGGGGCGAGTCGTAGGAGCCGAAGTCCGGGAGCCAGGCGGCCGGTACGAAGCCCTTCGCGGCCAGGACCGCGTAGTAGGCCATCGGGCCGTGGCCCTTCGACAGCAGGAACCGGTCGCGGCCGGGGTCGTCCACCCGCTCGGGAGCGACGCGCAGCACCCGGTCGTGGAGCACCCAGAGCACGTCGAGCGTGGAGGTGGCGGCGGGACCGTGCTTCTCGTCGCCGGTCATCCTGCCCATGAGGCCCGGCAGGTCCGCGTAGCTGTACGCCTGACGGCGTTCCTCGGTGATCGTCATGCGGACGATCGTGCAACCTCGACCAAACTTGAGGTCAAGTGCGGCGCGACCGAAACGGGTGCGCGACCACCTACCCGAGTGCGGTATTGTTTCCCTGCGCGTTCGGCCAGGGGAAACCCCAGGTCAGACGGCACCGGGACGTGGCGCAGCTTGGTAGCGCACTTGACTGGGGGTCAAGGGGTCGCAGGTTCAAATCCTGTCGTCCCGACGGTGTGGTCCGGCGGGCCTGTCGACAACGACAGGCCCGCCGGACTTTTTCGTGCCGGACGCGGTCCCGGCTCCTCCCGCCGCATCCGGCGCACTACGAGCAGCCGGGCGGTCCGGCCTCCGTGCGGCGGCGGGTGGCGTGCAGGGAGCCGAGGAGGCCGAGGGCGCGGGCGCTCGGGCTGCCCGGTTCGGCGTGGTAGATGACGAGTTGCTGTCCCGGGGCGTCGCGCACGTCGAAGGCCTGGTAGGTGAGGGCGAGCGGGCCCACCTCGGGGTGGTTCAGGTTCTTGGCGTCCCGGCTCTTGCCGCGCACGCCGTGGGCGCTCCACAGGCGGTGGAACTCCGTGCTCTGCCCGGTCAGTTCGGCGACCAGCCGACGCAGCTGCGGGCTGTCCGGGTCGAGGCCGGCGCCCTCGCGCAGATTGGCCACGGCGGCCTGGGCCGCCCGCTCCCAGTCCGCGTAGAAGTGCCGGCCCGCGGGGTCCAGGAAGATCATGCGGGCCCGGTTGTCGGCCGGGTCGAACGGGGTGAAGAGCGCGTCGGCCAGGGCGTTGGTGGCGAGGACGTCCAGGGTGCGGCCCAGGACGAACGCCGGGGTGTGCGGGTAGCCGTCCATCAACTGGCGCAGCGCCGGGCTCACCCCGGCCGCGGTGTGGACGGAGCGTTCCGCACCGGGTGCGCCGCCGGCCAGGCGGAACAGGTGCGTGCGCGCGTCGCCGTCCAGCCGCAGGGCACGGGCGAGGGCGTCCAGGACCTGGGGGGAGGGGTTGCGTTCGCGGCCCTGTTCGAGGCGGGTGTAGTAGTCGGCGTTCACCCCGGCGAGGACCGCGACCTCCTCCCGGCGCAGTCCGGCGACCCTGCGCGTCCCGTGGCTGACCATGTCCACGTCCCGTGGCGTGAGGCCGGCCCGGCGGGCGCGCAGGAAGGCCCCCAAGTGGTTCTCGTCCATGCACCACAGGCTAAGCGGCCGTCCGTCCCGCTGCCTGGGTGTGCCGTACCCAGGCGACGGCCGTCCTGGTCCGGCGCCGGCCGCCGCGCACAGACTCGGTGGCGCGGTCAGCCGACCGCGGAACCCTCCCTCTACCGGAAGGACATCGTCATGACGCAGACCACCAAGGTCGTCCTGGTGACCGGCGCCAGCAGCGGGATCGGTGAGGCCACGGCTCTGCGCCTGGCCGCCGACGGCCACCGGGTGCTCTTGGGCGCGCGCCGCACCGAGCGCCTGGAGAAGCTGGCCGCGCGGATCGCCGCCGACGGGGGCACCGCCGGCTTCCGGCGGCTCGACGTCACCGACGCGGCCGACGTACGGGCCTTCGTGTCGGCCGCGGTCGAGCGCTGGGGGCGGGTGGACGTGATGGTCAACAACGCCGGCGTGATGCCGCTCTCGCCCCTGTCGGAGCTGAGGGTGGACGAGTGGGACCGGATGCTCGACGTGAACGTCCGCGGGGTGCTGCACGGCATCGCGGCCGCCCTGCCGGTCATGCGGGAGCAGGGCGGCGGCCACATCGTGAACGTCGCCTCGGTCGGCGCGTACGAGGTGGTGCCCACGGCTGCCGTCTACTGCGCCACCAAGTTCGCCGTGCGCGCCCTGTCCGAGGGGCTGCGCCAGGAGTCGGCCGGGGACATCCGGGTCACCGTGGTCTCCCCGGGCGTCACCGAGTCCGAGCTCGCCGACTCCATCTCCGACCCGCGGGCGCGCGAGGACATGAAGACCTACCGCTCGGTGGCGGTACCGGCGTCCGCGATCGCCGACGCCATCGCCTTCGCCGTCTCCCAGCCCGCCGAGGTGGACGTGAACGAACTCGTGGTGCGCCCGGCCGCCAGCGCACAGTAGGGAGGCGCGTCACGGGAGGGGCGCCCCCGCCCCTCCCGTGGGCGGAGGTCAGTGCCGGGGCACCATCGACTCGTCCTGCCCTTCGGTCCAGCTCACCCCGAGCCGCTGTTCGGTGAGGAGCCACCCGTCGGCGCCGCGCCGGTAGCGCCAGGCGTACGGGCCGCCCATGGCGAAGTGGTCGTCGGGCCGATCGGCGTGCTGGACGGCGAGGAACCACATGTAGCCGTACCCCCGCGCCCGGTCGCCCGTCACCTCGAAGTGCAGGTTGAGGATGTGGTGCTGCATCGCGGGATATCCGTTCTCGGCCTCCCGCACGCGCTCGTGAATGGTCTCCCGGCCGCGCAGGGTGCCCCACGGCTCGAACTCGAACACCGCGTCCTCGGACCAGCAACTGATCCAGGTGTCCCAGTCCTTGAGGTCCAGGGCGCGCCACGCCCGGAGCATCAGGGTGCGCAGGACGTGCTGGTCCTCCAGCTCGCCGAGGCGGGCGAGGAGGCGGTCGTGGGTGTCGGCGGGGATGCTGTCGGTCATGTCGGGCGGGTCCCTTCTCGGTTGCCGGACGCGGCGGCCGGGGGGCCGGGCGGCGTGTGGTGACGTCAGGTTGCCGCGCCGCCGGCACCCCTCTCCAGGACGGCTGCCGCCTGGGTGTCCCGCACCCTGTCGCGCCCGGCCTGCGGTCACCCGAGCGCCCACCCGCCGGCCCGCCGCCCGGAGTGCGGGGCGACGGGGTGTCAGGTGGGCACCGGGCGACCGGGTCCACGGGACATGTGCCGTGTCACGGGGTGTGTGCCGTGTCACGCCTCTCGAAGGGCAAGCGAGTTGTGTGCATCACAGCGCAAATGTCCCTTTATGGGTCATGCTCGTCGTGGTTGCCCGCTCCCGAAGTGGAGCCCATGGGGCCCGTTTTGGGCACCCGCTCCGACGGTGACCCAGAGCACAGCACTCGCGACGTCCCCCCGTCGCCCGTTCGACCGTTCGCCCCCATCCCTCCGGGAAGGTGCCGCACCATGGCCGCTTACCTCTGTCCTCCTGCCGTCATACACGGCGAGCACACCGTGAAGACCAGTCAGATCGTGGCGGAGGTCCGCGACCGCCACCCGCACGCGGCGTGGGCCCCGCGGATCGATGGCATCGCGGCCGGCACGGGCATCGACAGCCGTGGCTGGATGCTGCCCCTGGAGACGGCCGTCGCCCCCGGCAGCGGCAACGGGCTGCGGGGTGTCGGCGTCGAGCCGGCCCAACAGGCGCTGGCCCGCGAGGGGTTCAGCCGGCAGGACGTGGACCGCGTGATCGCCGCCCTGGAGACCGTCCCCGCCCCGCAGACCGTGCAGGAGCGCACCGCGCCGGCCTGGGAGGCCGTGCAGTCGTACGGGGAGCGCGCGGCCCGCGGGGCCCTGCAGACCGCCGGCCTCGACGCCTCGGACGTCGACTGCCTCATCACCAGCCACTCCACCACCCCGGCGCTGCCCGGTCTGGACGTGGCCCTGGCCAACCGGCTCCCGCTCCGCGACGACGTGCTGCTGCTGCCGGCCACCCAGTGGGCCTGTATCGCGGGCACCCGCTCCCTGGCGCTGGCCGCGGATCTGGTGGCCGCCGACCCCGACCGGGTGGTCCTGGTCGTCATCGCCGAGGCGCTGAGCACGACCTACCAGCCCGCCGACGACACCCTCGAGTCCCTGATCGTCCGGCTGCTGTTCGCGGACACCGCGGTGGCCGCGGTGGTCACCGGACGCCGGCGGCGCGAGTCGGTGCTGCGGCTGGACGCCGCCTGGCACCACACCCTGCCCGGCACCCAGGACCTGCACCGGCTGGAGACGCGGGCGGACGGCACCCACTTCGTGATGGACCGGCGGGGGCCGCGTGCCGTGCAGGAGACGGTCACCGCCATGTGGGAGTGGCTGCGCGTCCGCTACCAGGACCACCCCGGCGCGTGGCACCCCGACGTGCTGCTCGCGCACCCCGGAGGGACGCGGGTGCTGGAGTACATGGAGCAGACGATGCCCGAGTCGTGGCCGTCGGGGCTGCTGGACTACAGCCGGGACAGCTACACCAGCGGCAACCGCGGCGGCGCCGCCGTGTTCGACATCCTGCGGCGGGCGCACGACGCCGGGCTGCAGAAGCCCGGGAACCGGGCCGTGCTGTACGCGGCGGCGCCGGGCCTCACCGCCACCGCCCTGGACGGGGAGTGGCTGTAGGGCACGGCGGCCCGGTCATCTCGCGACCTCCGCCCAGACCACCTTCCCGGTGTCCGTCCACCGCACCCCCCACCGGGTGGTGAGCTTGTGCAGGATGCGCAGGCCACGCCCGCCGTCGTCGAACAGGTGGCCGCGGCGCAGCCGCGGCCTGCCGTTGCCGGTGTCGCCGACCTCGCACAGCAGGCCGTGCCCGGTCCTGATCAGCCGCACCGTGATGGGCCCGGCCGCGAAGCGCACCGCGTTCGTGACCAGCTCGCTGACCAGCAGCAGCACGTTGTCCCGGGTGTGGTCCCTGATCTGCCACCGCCGCAGCAGCGCCGCCACCTGGACACGCGCCCGGGCCGGGGCGTCGTAGCGGGCGGGCAGCCGCCAGGTCGCGGTGTCCTCGTTCCGGTAGCCGATCATGCGGGCCAGCAGCAGGGTCACGTCGTCGCGCTGGGGCACGGGGGCCAGGGCGGCGACGACGTGGCGGGCCGCCTGCTGCAGGCCGTCCCAGGGGTGCACCGTGGACACGGCGCGTGCCAGCTCGGCGATCCCCTCGTCGATCGGCACGGCCGGGTCCTCCACCAGGCCGTCGGTGTACAGGGCGAGCACCGAGCCCGGGGGTGCGTCGAAGGTGTGCACGTCGTACGGTTCGCGCAGCGCGAACTCGGCGCCCAGGCCGGGGTGCGGGCGGACGGAGAGCGGGCCCGCGTGCCCGTCCGGTGAGACCAGGACCGGCGGGAGGTGGCCGGCGCTGGACAGGGTCACCTGGTGGCTGACCGGGTCGTACAGGGCGATGCAGCAGGTCGACCCGAGGGCGCTGTAGCCGGCCGTCAGCCCGGACTCGGTGTCGTCCAGCATCGTCACGGTCTCGTCCAGGCGCTCCAGCACCTCGTCGGGCGCCAGCCCCGCGGACAGCAGGGCGCGGGCCTCCATGCTGAGCTGGCCCATGGTCGCCGCGGCTCCCAGACCGTGCCCGACGACGTCACCGACCACCAGCGCGGTGCGGCCGTCCGGGAGCGGGAAGCTGTTCACCCAGTCGCCGCCGACGCCCGCGCTGTCGGGGGTCGCGGGCTGGTAGACGCTGGCGATCTCGACGGTGTCCCCGCCGGTGCGGGGCAGCAGCCGGCGCTGCAGGGCCAGCACCTGGGTGTGCTCGCGCTGGTGCTGCCGGGCCAGGTCGATGTGGTGGGCGGTGCGCGCCACCAGCTCCTGCAGGTCGAACAGCTCGCTGTCGCGGAAGGGGCTGTCCGAGCGCCGCCAGACCTCCGCCACGCCCAGGACCACGCTCGGCGCGCTGTCCAGGACCAGCGGGATGCAGGCGACGCCGGCCGACCGGTCACCCGGCACCAGGGCGCGTACGGCCCGGGGACTGCCGAGGGCGCGCTCGACCGCCTCCCGGTCGGGGATCACGACGGTCCGCGGGGTGTCGCCCCGGAGCACGGCCTGCGCCAGCAGGCGGCCGGCGTCACCGGGCAGATCGTCGCCCGGGGTCACGTACCCCTCGGGCCACGCCCGGTCCGGCACCAGGGCCGCCCGCCGCAGCCGGATGCGCCCCTGCGGCTGCCCGGCGACCCTCTCGCCCGTCCAGACCGCGAAGTCCAGGTCGACGGCGGCCACGTCTCCCCAGGCCAGCAGGGACTGCGCCAGCGACTGCGCGGTCTCGCCGATGTCCAGCGAGGTGCCGATGGCCGTCTCGGCGGCGTACAGGTGCAGCCTCCTGGCCATGGCGATCACGGAGACGGTCAGGCCCTCCTCGGGCGCCGCGGCGGGCAGGATGCTCATCGAGACGACCAGCTCCGACCCGTCGGTGCGGCGCAGCCGCTGGATGCGGGCGACGTGCGCCTCACCGCTGTCCGCGACCTGCCGCAGCCGCCGGGTGACCGTCGGTACGTCCCCCTCCGGCAACAGGTCGACGAAGGGCTTGCCCGCCGCGGCGTCCAGGCCGTCGAACACCGGCGCGTCCAGGTTGCAGCGGGTGATGACCAGGTCGCGGTCCAGGTTGAGCGCGCCGAGGATCTGCTCCTGCTGGCCGGCCGCCAGGTCGTCCGGGACGGACCGGTGCGTGCCGTCCTCCCCTTGCGCGTCACCGGCACCAGCGCCGGCGGCCGCTGCCGTCCCGCCGCGCGGGAGGTAGCGGCCGAGGGCGCTGCTGACCAGGCCGAACGCGGAAGACGACGAAGAGGAGGGTGTGGAGTCCATACGGCTCTCTCGGCAGTCCCCGGCGCAGCGCCGGGGCCGTACTCGGTCCCGTGCGACGGGGCCCCGAGATCCCTGACCGCACACCTCATTCAATAACACCGGCGGTCGCTTCGCCCACACCTGCGTGCCTCGCCCGCCGCGCCGACGGACCCGTGCCGTTCATCGGCCCGCCGGGCGAGGCCCCGCACCCGGTCCCGGCGGGTCAGCGGCGCAGCGTGTGAGCGGCCGGTGCGGTCCTCCCCCCGGGTCCGGCCGCGGCCGGGGCGGCCGGGAGCGTCCAGTTCTGCGCGCCCGTGCCGTTGCAGGTGTAGATCTGCAACTGGGTACCGCCGGACGTGGCGGAGTTCGGGACGTCCAGGCACTTGCCGGACTGCGGGTTCACGAGGGAGCCGGCCGTGCCCGAGGTCCACCGCTGTGCGCCGGTGCCGTTGCAGCGGTAGAGCTGGACCGGCGTGCCGTCGGCGGTACCGCTGTTGCTGACGTCCACGCACTTGCCGAGCACCCGGAGTGTGCCGTCGGGGGCGATCGTCAGGTCCTGGGCGTAGGTCTGGTTGCAGCCCCAGGTCTGGATGTGCGTGCCGTCCCCGGTGCCCGAGTCGGCGACGTCGACACAGAGCTTCCCGCTGCCGCCGGTCACGCCGGACGTGACCGGTCCCACCCGCGGTGAAGCCGGGGCCGCGACGCCACCGGAGTAGGAGGGCGGGGCGGCGGAGGCGGCGGAGGCCCACCCGGTGTCGGGCGCGGTGCCCAGCGTGAAGGTGAGGGTGCCGCCGGAGGTGAGGGCCGTGGCGGGCGCGTAGGCGTTGTTCCAGGCGTCCCCGTCGAACGTGGCCGACTGGACGTAGGGCGCGTCGTCCGCGGCTCCGGTGCCGTTGACGGTCAGCGTCCTGCCCGAGGGCAGGGTGACGACCGCCTGCGGGAAGACCGGGGACCCGAGGGCGAGGTCGGCCGTGCCCGGGGTCTGCGGGAACATGCCGAGCGCGGACCACACGTACCAGGCGCTCATCGCGCCGAGGTCGTCGTTGCCGTCGGCGAGCCCGCTCGGGGTGTCGGACCAGATCTGGTTCTGGATGGCCCGGACCGTGCCCTGCGTCTTGTACGGCGCCCCGGTGTAGTCGTACTCCCACGGCAGTTCGATGCTGGGCTCGTTGCCCACCCACGCGTAGCCCTTGTCACCGGTGAAGCTGCGCAGCACGGTGTCGAGGTAGTGGTTCATGACGGTGTTCCCGCCCTTGGCCCGGGCGAGCCCGGCCACGTCGAACGGGATCATGCCGGTGTAGATCCACGAGTCGCCCTCGACCATGTCCGTACCGCTGGTGGGGTCGAACCCGCCCGTCCAGGACCCGTTGGCGTTGCGGGGTTCCACGAACCCGGAGGCGGGGTTGAGCACGTTGCGCCAGTCCTGCGCCCGGGCGGCGTACGTCTTCTGGTCGGCGCTGTCACCGAGGGAGCCGGCCAGCGCGGACAGGGCGAAGTCGGCGGTGTCGTACTCCAGCGTGGTGGCGACCGGCCCGTAGAAGTTGCAGCAGCCGTAGCTGCCGTCGTGCGGCATGTAGCCGGGGGAGTTCAAGTAGTTCAGGCCCGGCCGGTCGTTGTTGGCCTTCGACGCCTGGGCCACCAGGCCCCGGAGCGTCTCGGCGGTGTCGAACTGCCGGGCGCCGAAGGCGTAGTAGTCGGCGACGACGGCGGCGGCGGGGTCACCCACCATGACGTACGACTCGCCGTTGTACTCCGACCACTTGGGGAAGAGACCGGTCTGGCGGTAGTCGTCGAGCATCGACTGCGCCGTGTCGGAGGCCACCTGCGGGTCGACCAGCGCCTCCAGTTGCGCCTGGGAGCGGTAGATGTCCCACCCGGAGTAGTTGCCGTAGACGGCCTGGTGACCGGGGTCGACGGTGTGCGTGCGGCCGTCGAACCCCGCGTACTGCCCGTTGGTGTCGCTGACGATGTTCGGGTGCAGCAGCGAGTGGTACAGCGCCGTGTAGAACATCCGCTGGTGAGCCGCCGTGCCGCCACCGATCTGGATCTTGCCGAGCTCCGCGTTCCACGCGTTCTGGGCGGCCGCACGGGTGGCGTCGAAGTCCCAGCCCGCGTTCTCCGCGGCCCGGTTGGCGGAGGCGTTGGCGACGGAGACGTAGCTGATGCCGACCTTGGCCTGCACGGTCGGGTGGGCGGTCGCGTCGAACGTCACGTACCCGTTCTGGGCGGCGGCCCGGGCGGGTCCCACCACGGCGGCGGAGGTGGAGGCCCTGCCGGAAGCGGGGGCCGGACCGCCGTGCAGCACCGGCCTGTCGGGCCTCTCCACGGCGGTCCGGCCGGCGCCGTGGACGGCCGGCCGGCGCAGGGTGGACGTGGCCGCGGGAGTGCCGCTGCTCTTGAACGGCTGGTCGAAGACCATGTCGAAGTAGACGGTGTACGTGTTGCCCGCGCCGCAGAAGTGCCCGCTGGTGACCTGCCCGCTCACCTCGGTGGGCGAGACCACGGTGAACTGGGTGCTGCTCGCGCCGTTCTGGCTGCCCGTCAGCTTGAAGACGAGGTTGGCCTGGGTGGTCGAGGGAAACGTGAAGCGTGCCATGCCGCTGCGCTTCGTGGCGGTCAGCTCGGTGGTGACCTTGTTGTCCAGCGCCACCTTGTACGTACCGGCGGAGGCGGTCTCGGCGGCGTGCGAGAAGCTGTCGGCCGCCGAGGTGCTGACGGCGCCGACGGTCGGGAGCACCGGGACGTCGCCGGCGGCGCCGCAGCCCGGGCCCGCGATGTGGGTCAGGCTGAAGCCGGTGATCGACTTGTCGTTGTACTCGTACCCGCCGCCCGGGGGCCGCGAGGGGGTGTCGGGGCTCCACTGCACCATGCCGAACGGCACGTCGGCGCCGGGGAAGTCGTTGGCCTCGTTCGACGTCCCGATGAACGGGTCGACGAGCGTGGCGGGGGCGGTCACCAGGGCCGCGGAGGCGGATGCCGCCGCCGCGGCGGGCGCGACGAGGAAGGTCGCGGCGCAAGCGGTGGCCGCCAGCAGCCCGATGCCCAGGGCCGCGGGTGGACGGGAGGTGGGTCTCATGTCCGTCTGCTCCTTGTGCTCGTGCCCACCTGGTGCGGGACCGGCGGGCAGCGTGCGGGACAGGACTGTGCGGGGGGCTCTGACAACGTTGTCTACCGATCGCGTGAACCGGATGCCGGGAGGGCGGAGCGTGGTGTGTTCGGCGCACGGCGGGGCGGTCGGAGATGCCGGGGCAGGGCGCGTGCTTCCCCGGGACGGTAGGGCGGTTTGCAGGTTCACGTCAATAGTGGGCGCGGGTCCCCGACGCGGCCGGCACGTTGCGGCGCGACCAGTGAAGTCAGGCCCGGGGAAGCGGAGTCGCGGCAGTGGGCCTGCCGGTCTGCGGAGGGTGTGGGGGAGGGCGTCAGGCCCGGTGGGCCCATTGCACGAGCAAGGGCAGCAGGATCAGTGCCGCGACCGAGCTCTTGATCACGAGGGCGGCGGACATGTCGATGCCCACGTCGTAGCGCTGCGCGAAGATGAACAGGTTCTGCGGGGTCGGCATCGCCGCGATGAGGACCAGATAGCGCAGCCAGTCGCCGTGCACCCCGAAGCCGTACCGGGCCACGGCGAACGCCAGCAGGGGGAAGACCACGCACTTGAAGGCGATGATGCCCCCCTCTTCCAGGGTGGTGCCCCGTATCGACGGCCCCGCCCCGCCCAGGTGCAGTCCGAGGGCGAACAGCGCCACCGGGGAGGCGCTGCCGCCGACGAAGGCGAAGCTGTCCAGGACGGTCCGCGGCAGCGGCACGGACAGCAGGTTGAGCAGGACGCCCCCGTTGCAGGCGATGACCAGCGGCGTCAGCAGGGAGGCGCCCACGGCCGCTCCGAGCTGCCGGCTCCGGCTGCGGGTGCGGTCCGCCCGCCCCAGTTCCATCACCGCGATGACGACGAGGGACAGCACGCACACCTGGAAGAGGAGCACGGGGAAGATCGGTGCCGCGTTCCCGAACAGCATGATGAAGACGGGGACGGCGAAATAGGCCGTGTTCACCTGGACGGCCGCCATGACGCGCAGCGCGATGCCGCGCGGCTCGCGGATGCCGCAGGCCCATGCCAGCGCGCCGACGACGACCACCGCGAGACCCGCCGCCGTCGCGTACCCGGTGATCGCCCGCCACTTGAACAGAGCGCCGAGATCGCTGGAGTAGATGTTGCCGAACAGGTAGCACGGGACCGCGAAGAGGAAGGCGTAGTCCGCGAAGACCTTGGAGCTCTCGGCCGGCACCACCTTCCGTCGCGCGAGGACGGCCCCGCACCCGAAGGCAAGCATCACCGGCGTGAGCTTTTCCAGCGCCTCGACCGCTCCCATGCATGTGCCCTTGCTGTCATGGCGCCCGTGGAGGGGCCCCGTTCCCTGCCGTGCGCTCATGACGAGGCGCCGGTGACCGCCGACCGCTGACCAGTGTCCGGACGGCCCGGTCGCCGCCCACGTCGTGATGTCAGGGCCGCGGCCGGCGCAGGTCGCTCACGGTTTCGCCGAACTCGCTCCTCAGCGCCCTGCCGAGGTGCTTGGTGTCGTGCACGCCCCATCGTGCCGCGACGGCCGCCGTGGAGACGTCCGCGAAGGCGGGGTCGAGGAGATCTCGCCGGATCCGGCGCAGGCGTTCGTGCCGGACCCAGGCGGCGAAGGTGAGGTCGCTCTCCTTGAAGAGCGCATGCAGGTGTCGTACGGAGATGTTGTGCCGGCGTGCGGTGCGTTCCGCGTTCAGCCGCGGGTCGTCCAGGTGGGCCAGCACGTAAGCGCGGATGCGCTCGACGAGGTCGCTCGCGACGGGAGGGCGTGCGCACGTGGTGTCGGCGAACGCCCCGAGCAGGAGTGCGGTGAGGGCGTCGGCGAGGTGCATGCGTGCCGCACCGTCCCGGGGGAGGTCCGCGTCGACGGCGGACAGTGCCTGGTCCAGGAGCCTGCCGATCGCGCCCTGGGCGGGGACGGACAGCGCGGTACGCCGGCCGATGGTGTCCCCGTGCCTGCCGAGGACCGC
The DNA here is from genome assembly GCF_005280195.1 of Streptomyces galbus. Lineage (GTDB taxonomy): Bacteria > Actinomycetota > Actinomycetes > Streptomycetales > Streptomycetaceae > Streptomyces > Streptomyces galbus. The sequence continues at coordinate 163,741 of NZ_SZPR01000012.1, forward strand.
CCGGGGAACGCACAGCACCGTGAAGTCACTGGGGACGGCGCCGACGAGCCGGTACGGCCGCGTGCTGTCGCACGTGAACAGCTCGCCCGGCCGCACGGTGGTGGTGCGGTCGTCCTGGATCGCGGTGACCAGGCCGCGATGGACCAGATTGACGTGCAGCCATTCCATGCCGCTGGACGTGATGCGGCTGCTGTCCCGCGTCACCGTCGCCGCGGTGGCCCGGATCCGGACGACGACGAGCGGGCCGACGGCGGCCTGGTCGACCACCGCTCCGCACTCCCGCGGGTCCGGACCGACCACCTGCAGCGGTGCGCACCGGGCCGAGGTGAATGCCTCGAAGGACTTGGTTGCTGGTGAACCGGAACCCGTGCGCTGCGTCATGCCGTACACCCCCGAGCTGCGTGCATGTGCGATGGCGGGGGAATTCTGCGCGAGGACGGGGGTCTTGCGGCAAGCCCCCGAGCGCGCTATAAGTTGAGAGTGGCAAAGAGCGGGTGACCCCTCTTTGCCTTTCTTGTTTCCCGGGCCCGGGTGAGGGCACCGGTCGCCGTCAGGGCGCGCGTCGTTGGACGCCCGCCCCGACGGCACCTCGGAAGCCGGGCCCCCCGGTGTCAGCCGAGGCCCACGTGGGCCAGGGCCTGGCGGAGCAGGAAGCCGTGGCCGCCCGGCATCTCGCTCTGCACCTCGGGTGAGGCCGCCTCGTGCGGGCTGAACCAGACCAGGTCCAGCGCGTCCTGCCGGGGCCGGCAGTCACCGGTCACCGGCACGATGTACGCCAGCGACACCGCGTGCTGGCGCGGGTCGTGGTACGGGGTGATGCCGACCGTGGGGAAGTATTCGGCCACCGTGAACGGCTGCAGGGAGGTGGGGACCCGGGGCAGCGCGACCGGGCCGAGGTCCTTCTCCAGGTGGCGCAGCAGGGCGTCGCGGACCCGCTCGTGGTGCAGGACCCGGCCGGAGACCAGCGTGCGGCTGACCGTCCCGTCCGGGCCGATGCGCAACAGCAGCCCGATGCTGGTGACTTCGCCGCTCTCGTCGACGCGCACGGGCACGGCCTCGACGTACAGGATCGGCATGCGGGCGCGGGCCAGTTCCAGCTCGTCCTGGCCCAGCCAACCGGGTGTGGTCTCGGTCATGTCAGACATTGCTTGATCATACTTTCAGTGTCCGGAAGGGAGCCGGTAGACCCGGCGGGCATTGTCCGCTCCCGCCCAGCGCGCGAGCCGCAGCGCGTCGGACAGGTGCAGTTCGTCGGTGTCCACGCGGTCCTGGAGCAGGTCGCCCAGTCCGCGGCGGAACGCCAGCGCGCCGAGGTGGTAGAACTCGGCCACACCGTAGGCGTCGGAGCTGTACAGCAGTTTGCGGAACGGTGTGATCTCCAGTGCCTCCTCCAGCACCGCCCGCGCCCGTGCCGGGCCCACGTGGTGCAGGGTGAGCCCGACGTCCAGGTACACGTGCTCGAACACCGCGGCCAGGTAGGCGGCCCGGCGCTGGTAGGGCCAGCAGTGCAGCAGCAGTACCGGGACGCTGCCGGCGATCGCGTGCAGCCAGTCGGTGAGCAGGCTGGGGTCGGCCCGGTGCAGCCGCAGGTCGGCGTCGCCGAAGCCGGTGTGCAGCTGCAGGGGCAGGCCCAGGTCCACGGCGGTCCACAGCAGGTGACGGACGAGGACCGGGTCGTCGAGTCGGCCGCCGCGCGCCAGCCAGGTCCGGGCCGCGCGCGTGACCTCGGCGTCCGAGGGGCGGGCCGGGTCGAGGCCGAAGCCGGTGCGGTAGGCGGCCACCGACTTCACCCCGACCACGCCGGGGCGGCGCACCGAGTCCAGCGCGGCCGCGCGGAACGCGTCGGCGTACGCCCCGGCGTCCACGCCCCGCGCGGCCACCGTCTCCGCCACCCCCTCCAGCCGTACGACCTCGTGGGCGGTGCCGCCCCCCGCCCGGGCGAGAGCGGCGGGCGGGGTCAGCGGGAGCGGCGCGTACCCGGTGTCGACGCAGAAGACGCCGGTGCGGGCGGCCGTCAGGAAGCGCCGGTCGACCTCCCGGGCGCCGAGCGCCGCGCGCCGGGCGACGTAGTCCTCGCGCGGCGCGTGGCGCGGCAGGTCGAGCAGGGGCGCGCAGTGGCGGCGGACGGCCACCCCGGCGGGTGTGTCGAAGGGGGACAGGCCGGGCCACCGGTCGCCCTCGGTGAGCAGCGACTCGAACCCCGGCCCGTCGAGGTCGCCGGCGGCCACGCCGTGGCAGTGGTGGTCGACCAACTCCAGGGCGGCCAGCGCCTCGTGGACCGGTCCCTCGGGGGCGCCCACGTCAGTACCGCCAGCGGTAGGCCGCCGCCACCCGCTCGTCGTCCAGCCCCGCCACGCCGGCCGCCTCGCCCTCCCGCACGGCGCTCACCGCGTCCGCGAGGACCGGGCCGAGCGCGTTCCGCAGCACTTCGTCGCCGCGGAACGCGGTCACGGCCTCGTCCAGCGAGGCCGGCAGCCTGCGCACGCCGCGCTCCGCCGCGCGCGCCGCGTCGAGCAGCACCGGGTCGCCGGTCGTCTCCTCCGGGAGCCGTGCGCCGGACCCGACTCCGTCGAGTCCCGCGGCGATCAGACAGCCGAGGGCCAGGTACGGGTTGGCGGCCAGGTCCACCGGTTTGACCTCCAGGTTGGCCTGTTCCTCGCGGTGGCCCGCGGTCCCCGGGACCAGGCGGACCGCCGTTTCGCGGGTCTCCAGGCCCCACGCGGTGAACACCCCCGCCCACTGCGACGGCTTCAGGCGCAGGTAGCTCGCCGGGCTGGGCGCCGTGACGGCCGTCAGCGCGGGCAGCCGGCCCAGGATCCCGGCCGCGAACGCCTCCCCGCCCGCCGTCAGGCCGTGCCGGCGGTCGCCGCCCGTGTGCAGGTTGCGGCCGTCGCGCCAGGCCGACAGGTGGACGTGGCCGCCGTTGCCGACCCCGCGCGCGGACACCGCGGGCGAGAACGACACGCGCAGGCCGTGGCGGCGGGCCACCGCCCGGATCGTCTGGCGCACCAGCACGCTGCGGTCCGCCGCCGCCACCGGGTCCAGCGCCCCCACCGACATCTCGAACTGTCCGGCCGCGTACTCGGGGTGCACCTGGTCGACGTCCACGCCCTGGGCCGCGCACGCGGCGAGCAGGTCGGCGAGGCAGTCGCTCAGCTCGACCTGCCGGGCCGCGCCGTACGCCGGGCCGGTCGTGGCCGGCACGAACTCGCCCTCGGGTGCCGTGTCCAGGCCCACCGACCACTCGATCTCCAGGGCCGCCCGGACGGTGAGCCCGTGCAGGTCCGCGGCCCGGGCGACGGTCCGGCGCAGGAACGTCCGCCCGCAGCCGGGGTGCGCGGTGCCGTCCTGCGCGATCCGGTCGACGGGTGCCCACGCCCAGCCCGGCTGCGCGGCCAGCACCGTCAGCCGGTCGAGGTCCGGGTAGAGCCGCAGGTCCCCGTCCGGGCCGCCGAGCACGTCCGTGGTGACGCTGCGGTCGTCGGCCAGGAAGGTGTCGAACACCGGGGACATCCCGACGCCCCACGCCGCGGCCGACGCCAGCTTCGCGGTCGGCACCGTCTTCACCCGGCCCACGCCGGCGGTGTCGACGTAGGCCAGCACGATCCCGTGCACGCCCCGCCCGGACAGCTCCCCGCTCAGCGCGGTCGCCCGCTCGACGTCGCCGGGGCGCCCGCCGGGCACCGGATCGGCCAGGGTGGTCATGGGCACGCGCCCCCTTCCGGGCTCCCGTCCACCGGGTTCCCGCCGGTCACGCGGCCCATTGTGCCCCCGGATGATCGGCATGTCCGGGAAATCGGGCGAGGCGGGTGGTCAGGGGGAGGGGGGCGGCCACTCCCCGGCGCCCCTCGAGGCCGAAAGCCGCCCCGGTAGGGTGGCGAGGGCCCCTCGCGGGCCGTACCGAAGCTCCGCGCCCGCCTCGCGCGTGCCCGTGCCGCCCCCGCACAGAAGGCAGGACATGCCCTACTCCTCCTCGCCCCTGAACGCCCTGACCGAGCCCACGCCCTGCGCGGCGCCGCCCGCCGACATCCGGCTGGTGGTCACGGACATGGACGGCACGCTGCTGGACGACGACAAGCGCGTCCCCGCCGGGCTGTGGGACGCGCTGGCGCGGCTGCGGGAGCGCGGGGTGCTGTTCAGCCCGGCGAGCGGACGGCAGTACGCCACCCTGGAGCGGGAGTTCGCCGAGGTCGCCGACGGCATGGTGTTCATCGCGGAGAACGGCACCTACGTGGTGCGCGACGGCGAGGAGCTCAGCTCCGACCCGATGGACCGGGCCGTCGCGGCCGACGTGGTGCGGGCCGTACGCGGCCTCACGGCCGGCGGCGTCGACGTGGGCGCCGTCGTGTGCGGCAAGCGGTCGGCGTACGTCGAGCGGTCCGACGAGCCCTTCCTGGCCGAGGTCCGCCGCTACTACCTGCGCCACGAGATCGTCGAGGACGTCACCGCCGTGGACGACGACGTCATCAAGGTGGCCCTGTTCGACTTCGGCTCCGCCGAGCGGACCACGGCCCCGGCGCTCGCGCCGTTCGCGGACACCCACCAGGTCGTCGTCTCCGGCGAGCACTGGGTGGACGTGATGAACCGCACCGCGAACAAGGGCGCCGCCCTGCGCCGCCTCCAGCGCGACCTGGGCATCACCCCCGCCCAGACCATGGTGTTCGGCGACTACCTCAACGACCTGGAGATGCTGGACGCCGCCGACTGGTCCTTCGCCATGGCCAACGCGCACCCCGAGGTGATCCGCCGGGCCCGGCACCTCGCGCCGTCCAACAACGACAACGGCGTCCTGCGCACCCTCGCCCGGGTCCTGGACCTGCCCCTGGCCGACGGCGGGACGGACGCCGCGTGAGCGCCCCGGCCGCCGTCGCCCGCCTCACCCGCGACCTGACCGACGGTCTGGGCGGCGCGCCCGGCGAGGACCTGCTGACCAGGCTGGACCACGTGCCCGCCGACCACAGCCCCCTGTTCGCCCCCGACCCGTCGGTCCTGCTGCCGGGCATACGCACGCTGGTGTCGGCGGCGCTGGCCCGGTGGGCGGGCTGACAGCGGGCGACGGGCACGCCGGCCGCGCCCGACAGCGCGTCAGGCAGCGGCTCTCCGCGCCGCGGCGCGGCTTTGGCGACCGCCGGCCGCGCGCAGCAGGTCGGCGCGCTCCGCCTCGTCGGTGCCGCCCCAGACGCCCGACGTCTGCCCGCTGCCCAGGGCGTAGGCCAGGCAGTCGGCGATCACCGGGCACCGGGCGCAGACGCGCTTGGCGGCGGCCACGTCCTCCAGAGCCGGTCCGGTCGAGCCCACGGGGAAGAACAACTCGGGGTCCTCGCCCACGCAGGCGGCTTCGGTCAACCACATCATGCGGGCGCGGGTGTCCCGGCCGAACCGGTGCAAACACATCCGCGGCCAGGGTTCCGGCGGGCGCGCGGGCGCGGCACCGCGGGATCTTCCCAGCGCGCCCGCCGGCGGTCTATAGTCCGAAACTAGCAGCGCTAATTAATCACGGCCGGCCCTCGGGCCGGGCACCGTCGGTAGGAGTCCTGTCGTGCGTCCCGTCCACTTCGCGGCCGCCCGCCGCACCCCCATCGGCAGGCTGCGCGGAGCCCTGTCGTCCGTGCGGCCCGACGACCTGGCCGCGGGCGTGATCCGCGCCCTCGTCGCCGACGTCCCCGCGCTCGACCCCGCCCGCATCGACGACGTGTACTGGGGTGCCGCCAACCAGGCGGGCGAGGACAACCGCAACGTCGCCCGCATGGCCGCCCTGCTCGCGGGACTGCCGGAGTCCGTGCCGGGCGCCACGGTGAACCGGCTGTGCGCCTCAGGATTGGAGGCGGTCACCACCGCGGCCCGCACCATCGCCGCGGGCGAGGCGGACATCGTCCTCGCGGGCGGCAGCGAGTCGATGAGCCGCGCCCCGTTCGTGCTCGCCCGCCCCGACGAGGCGCTCCCGCACCGCGTCGAGACCGTCGACACCCGGCTCGGCTGGCGGCTGGTCAACCCGGCGATGAAGGACCTGCACGGCCTGCTGGCCATGGGCGAGACCGCCGAGGAGGTCGCCGAGCGCTACGGCGTCTCGCGCGAGCGGCAGGACGAGTTCGCCCTGCGCAGCCACCGCCTCGCCGCCGAGGCCCGCAAGAACGGCCACTTCGACGACGAACTCCTGCCCGTCGAGCGCCCCGACGGCGTCGTCGTCGACGCCGACGAGGGCATCCGCGAGGACACCTCGTACGAGAAACTGGCGTCCCTCAAGCCCGTGTTCCGCAAGGGCGGCACCGTCACCGCGGGCAACGCCTCGCCGATGAACGACGGTGCCGCCGGCCTGCTCCTGGTGAGCGAGGAGGCGCTGAACGACCTGGGCCTGGAGTCGCTGGGCCGCTACGTGGCCGGCGCCTCCGCCGGCGTCCACCCCGACGTCATGGGCATCGGGCCGGTCCCGGCGACCCGCAAGGCGCTCGCCCGCGCCGGGTGGGGCGTCGACGACCTCCAGGAGGCCGAGTTCAACGAGGCGTTCGCCGCGCAGGCACTCGCCTGCGTCGACGAACTGGGCGTCGACCCCGACCTGGTCAACCCGACCGGCGGCGCGATCGCCCTCGGCCACCCCCTCGGCTGCTCCGGCGCCCGCATCCTCACCACCCTCCTGCACCGCATGCGCCGCACGGGAGCGGAACGCGGCCTGGCGACGATGTGCGTGGGCGTGGGCCAGGGCAGCGCGGTGCTGGTCGAGCGGCACTGACCTGACCGTCCCTGTCCGGACGCCCGGGGGCGGGCGGCTCGGCCCGGTACTCCCACCCGGGCCCCCGGCCGGTGAGGGGTCACTGGGCGAGACGGGACTGACCCCGGCAGATGCGTGCGCATAGCATCGGTGCCCGCATGAACATCATCTCCTCGTGGCACATCACCGGCTGGGAGTTCGCCGCCCTGGCCTTCGCGGCGCTGCTCGTCGGCTTCTCCAAGACCGCCGTCAGCGGCGCCAACACGGTCAGCCTCGCGATCTTCGCGGCCGTGCTGCCCGCCCGCGCCTCCACGGGCGTCCTGCTGCCGGTGCTGATCGCCGGCGACGTCCTCGCCGTCCTCACCTACCGCCGGCACGCCCACTGGCCCACGCTGTGGCGGCTGTTCCCCGCGGTCGCGGCCGGCGTGGTGATCGGCACGCTGTTCCTGGTGTGGGCCGACGACGCGGTCGTGCGGACCTCGATCGGCGCGATCCTGCTGCTGATGGCGGGCGTGACCGTCCGGCGGCGCCGCTCGGCCGAGCAGACCGACGACCCCGACGCGGTGGTCACCCGCGCCGGCCGCGTCAAGGCCCGCTCCTACGGCGTCCTGGGCGGCTTCACCACCATGGTCGCCAACGCGGGCGGCCCGGTGATGTCGCTGTACCTGCTGTCGGCGGGCTTCCGGAAACTCGGCTTCCTCGGCACGTCCGCGTTCTTCTTCCTCATCGTCAACGTCTCCAAGGTCCCCTTCAGCGCGGGGCTCGGCCTCATCGACGGCCGCTCGCTCCTCCTGGACGCCGCGCTCGTGCTGTTCGTCGTCCCCGGCGCGCTCCTCGGCAAGTGGGCGGTGCACCGCATCAACCAGCGGCTCTTCGAGCAACTGGTCATCGCCGCCACGGTGGTGGGCGGACTGCAACTGCTGCTGCGCTGAGGCCCGTCGGCAGGTCAGCCCGCACGGGCGTCGCGGATGCGGCCCAGCCACTCCCGGGCCATGCGGTGCCCGTCGGGGAACTCGTCGTCGCGGTCCCAGCGCCATGCTGTGACCATGGCCAGGACCAGGGTCCGGCAGGCGCCCAGCAGTCGCCGGTCGAGCCCGCCGTAGTGCGCGCCGACCTCCTCGGGCGCGTGCGCGACGTCGAACGCGACCGGCCCGCGGCAACACGTCTCCAGGTCGACGAACCGGGGCCCGTCGCCGGTGGCGAGCAGGTTGCCCGGGTGCGGTTCGCCGTGCAGCAGCTGCTCGGCGCCGCCGTGTCCCACGATCGTGCGCCGCAGGTCGCGCAGCGTGCCGGCGAGCAGCGCCCGGTCGGCGTCGGCGAGCGCCGGGGTACGGTCGCGGTCCGCCACGAGGCGCTGCGCCTGCGCGACCCGGTCCGTGAAGTGCGGCACCGGCACGTCGAGCGTGCGCATTCCGGCGTGCAGCCGTTCCAGCGCGTGGGCGTAGTCGGCCGGCGCGACCCCGTCCCGCGCCACGGGCGCGTAGTACGTCCACAGCGTGACCACGAAGCCGTCCCGGCCCAGGACCCGCGGCCCCACCCGCGGGTCGGGCACGGCGACCGGGCACCCCGACGCCGCGAGCCGCCCGGCGAGTTCGACCTCGAACCGGGCGACCTGCTGCGCCTCGGGTGCCACCCGGGCCAGGACGTCGCACGGCAGCAGCCGCAGCGTGAGCTTGTTCGAGTCGTGCAGGACGACCGCGTCCTCGACCGCGAGCCCGCACGAGACGGCGGCCGCGCGGGCCGCGGCCACCGCGCGCTGTCCCTCCGCAGCCTCCATGCCCGACCGCCCTTCCTCTCGGGACGCCCCGCGCCTCAGGCGCTCGCAGGGGCCGGTGCGGGGACGTGGGTGCCGGTGCGGAAGGCGGCGGCCCAGTCGGACGTGGCGCCTATCCCGCCGAAGGTGTAGAAGTGCAGGCCCAGTTCGCCGTGGCGGCCGGGGTCGTGCCGCTCGGCCAGCGCCCGCACGAACCGGTCCGGGCCGGCCGTGCCCATCAGGTTGGTGAGCGAGAAACCGTACTTCTTGGCGATGCCCGCGCTGGTGCCGACGCCGAAGCGCGCCGCGTACCGCAGCAGCCGCCGTATCCCCGCCGGGCCCGGCACGCCGACCCGCACCGGCAGGTCCACGCCCCGGTCGCGGGCCGCCTCCACCCAGGCGAGCACCGGCTCGGTGTCGAAGCCGAACTGGGTGATCACGCTGCCGGTGAGGCCCTCCTCGCGCAGGACGGCGGCCTTCTCCTCGATCGCCGACCACAGCACCGGCTCGCTGATCGCCGGGTGGCCCTCCGGGTAGCCGCTCACCCCGACGTGCCGTACGCCGTACTCCTGCAGCAGCCCCGAGCGCAGGACGGCGAGCGCGTCGTCGTACGGGCCGAGCGGGACGGACGGGTCGCCGCCGACGACGAAGACGTGGTCGGCCGCGTCGGCGTCCCGCAGGGCGGACAGGAACGCGTCGAGTTCCGCGCGGGAGCGCAGCCGGCGCGCGGACAGGTGCGGTACGGGCACCAGCCCGAGCCGCCGCACGGCCCGCACGGCGGCCAGGCGCAGCTCGGTGTCCTCGGTGCCGAGGAAGGTGACGTTGACGCGGGTGCCGTCCGGGATCGCGGGCCGGGCCGCCTCCAGGGCGGCCACGTCCTTGCCGGTCATCTCCAGGGAGAAGCCGTCCAGCAGGTCACCGGCGGCCGGGCGGGGGAGAGGGGCGACGACGTCCATCGGTGTGCGCTTCCCGTCCCTCGTGTCGTGTCCGTGCGGCCGTGACCGCGATGTTCTCGCTGCCGAACCGGTCCGGCGCACAGGCTAACAAGCAGCCGCGCACGGCCCTTCCCCCGCCGCCGGTGACGCGGGCCACCCCCACCGCCCCGGGTGGTCCGGACGCCACCCCCTAGGCTCGGCGCATGTCCCCGCACGTCCTGATCCTCGGCGGCACCACCGAGGCGCGTGAGCTGGCCGCCGTCCTCGCGGCCCGCCCCGGTGTCCGCGTCACCACCTCGCTGGCGGGCCGGGTGTCCCGGCCGGGGGCGCTCGACGGGGAGGTGCGGACCGGCGGTTTCGGCGGGGCCGAGGGACTGGCCGCGTGGATCCGCGACCGGGAGGTGACCGCCGTCGTGGACGCCACGCACCCCTTCGCCGCCGGCATCACGGCGAACGCGGCCCGCGCCGCCGAGACCACCGGACGCCCGCTGGTGGTGCTGCGCCGGCCCGGCTGGTCGACCGCACCCGGCGACCGCTGGCACGACGTCCCCTCCCTGGAGGCCGCGGCCGCCCTGCTGCCGTCCCTGGGCCGCCGCGCGTTCCTGACCACGGGACGCCTGGGCCTCGCCGCCTTCGCCCACGTCACGGACGTGCACTTCGTCGTCCGCTCGGTCGAGCCGCCCGAGCCGCCGATGCCCCCGGACACCCGGCTCGTCCTCGCCCGCGGCCCCTTCACGCTCGCCGACGAACTGACCCTGCTGCGCGGCCACCGCGTGGACGTCCTGGTCACCAAGGACAGCGGGGGAGCGGCCACCTCCCCCAAGCTGACCGCCGCCCGCACGCTGGGCCTGCCCGTCGTGGTCGTCCGCCGCCCCGCCCTCCCGGACGGCGTGACCGCCGTACCGGACGTGGCCGGCGTCCTGGCGCGACTGGGCCTCGCCGCGCCGTGACCGGACCGCGCGGGGCGGGTGCCCCTACGGGCGTTCCGGGTGCCGGCGCAGCAGGTAGGTGTCCATGATCCAGCCCTTGCGCTCCCGGGCCCCCGCGCGCAGCCGCTCGATCCGGGGCGCGGCCTCGGCGAGCGGACCGGCGACCAGGATCTCGTCGGGCGTGCCGATGTACGCCCCCCAGTAGATGTCCATGTCCTGGTCGGCGTACTGCCGGAACGTCTGGTGGGCGTCCAGCATCACCACCACGTCGTCCACGCCCTGCGGGAAGCCCTCCGCGAGCCGCCGCCCGGTGGTGATCTGCACCGGCCGCGCCACGCGGTTCAGCCCCGTGCGGTGCCGGGCGACCAGCGCCGAGACACTGCTGATGCCCGGGACGACGTCATAGGCGAAGTCCACCGTGCCGCGCTCCCGGACCTCCTCCAGGATGCCGATGGTGCTGTCGTACAGCGCCGGGTCGCCCCACACCAGGAACGCGCCGGTCTCCTCCTCGCCCAGCTCCTCGGACATCAGCCGCTCGTAGATGTCCGCGCGGGCGCTGCGCCAGTCCCCGACGGCCGGGGAGTACGCCGAGCCGCCCGCGGCGCGGTCGCGCTCCGGGTCACGGGCCTCCACCACCCGGTAGGTGCCCTCCGGCACGTGCGTCGCGAGCATGTCTCGGCGCACCTGCGTGAGGTCGCTCTTCACCTCGCCCTTGTCCAGGACGAAGAACACGTCCGTGTCGCGCAGCGCCCTGACGGCCTGCAGGGTGAGCTGGTCCGGGTCGCCCGCGCCGATGCCGATGACATGAATGGTTCGCACGCACCGAGTCTGCCGTACGGCACTGACAGTGACCGCACCGGTCCCGCACGCGCGCGGGAGACGCACGGGCTGCCGGGCAGGGGCGGGTCAGCGCAGGCGGGGTGCGTGGGCCCGGGCGTCCACGGGGGCGTCGGTGCGTTCGACCCCGTCGGCCAGGGCCCGCGCCCAGGCGATCACGCCGGGCAGGTCGATCCCGTGCGGACGCGTCTTCCCGCCCTTCGCCGCCCACTCCTCGGCCGCCCCGGCACCCCGGCGCAGCAGCCGGGCCCCGCCGGTCCGGTTGCCGCGGGCCGCGTGCGTGAGGCCCACCGCGAGCTGCGCGAGGCCGCGCCACAGGGCCCGCTCCTCCTGCGGGCCCGCCTTCCAGGCGTCCTCGAAGACCTCGTGCGCGTGGAAGGGCCTGCCCGCCGCCAGCAGTTCCTGCGCCTCGGCCACCGTCTCGTCCGGGGTGCGCACGACCCCCTCCGGCTGCCGCGCCACCCCGGGCGCGCCGTAGGGCAGGGGCCGCCCCAGCCCGTCCCGGGGCCGCGCGTTGCGCGCCCGGCCCTCCTCGTCCCGGTCGCGCGCGTCGCCGTCCGTCTCCCTCGTGCCGCTCATACGGCGATTGTCCCGCCGGGCGGCCCTTTTCGGCGCACCGCCCGGTGTGGGGTAGAGTTCTGTACGCGCGATCACGCGGCTCCGGCCGCGGCAGCGCACCGGGACGTGGCGCAGCTTGGTAGCGCACTTGACTGGGGGTCAAGGGGTCGCAGGTTCAAATCCTGTCGTCCCGACGGTGCGAAGGGTCTTCGCGGGCAGCAGCCCGTGGGGGCCCTTTCTGCATGTCGGCCCGGTTCCCGGGCCGCGTCGGGCTCAGCCGAGCGGCACGCCCGTGTGCTGCTCCAGCGCCCGGAGCAGGCGCTCCTGGAACTCCCCGTCGAGGGCCGCCGGATGGGGGGCCTGGGTCCGCTCGTGGTACCAGTAGCCGCCGGTCGCGGGGGTCACGTCCGGGTCGGTGGCCAGCCGGACCTGGGTGCGGTGCCCGGCCACCAGGTCGTCCGGTGCCCCCGCGCCGCCCATGCGGGTGGGCACCCAGCCGGGGTCCACCGCGTGGCTGGCCGTCCCCGGCCAGCGGGACGCGCACGCCTGCGACAGGGCGGTGACCCACAACTTGGTGTCGCTGTAGGAGGCCGTCCCCGTCGTCAGCCCCCGCAGGTCGGTGGAGCCGGAGCGGTGCATGCCGCTGCTGAGGTGGATCAGCCGGGAGGGCTTCTCCAGCCGGGCGGTCAGCACGTACGGCGCGACCGTGTTGACGGTGACCGTCTCGGGGCCGCTCAGCACCCCGGCGTTGTGGACGACGGCGTCGAAGCGGCCGAACGCGGCGGCCTGGCGGGCGACGTCCTCGATCTCGTCCGGCACGGAGAGGTCCCCGACGACCACGCCCGTCCACCGGCCTGGGTCCGTGCCGTCGAGCCGGGCCCGGTTGCGGACGTGGACGACGACGTCGTGTCCCTCGCCCGCCAGTGCCTCCGCCGTGTCGCGGCCGAGGCCGGTCGAGGCTCCGGTGACCAGGATCAGCGCCATGTCGTCAGGTCCGTTCTCCCGCGGGTGAGGGCGGGACGTCAGCGTACTGGTGTTCCTGCGTCGGGGCCTCAGGGATCCGAGGGCGTGGGACGCAGGGCCAGGAGGGCGATGTCGTCGGTGCTCCCGGCGCCGAGCCCGAGGATCAGCTCGTCGCAGAAGACGTCGAGGGGTGCCCGGGCGAGGGCCGCGGTGTGCCGGCGCAGCCGGGTCATGGAGTCGCTGAGGGATTCCCCCGGCCGTTCGATCAGACCGTCCGTGAACATCAGGAGGGTGGCGTGGGCCGGCAGGACGTCGCGGGCGGTGGGCCTCGGGAAGCCGCTGTCCACGCCGATGAGGAGCCCGGAGGCGGTGTCCAGGTAGCGGGTGTCGCCGTCCGGGCAGGTCAGCAGCAGGGGGAGGTGTCCGGCGGAGGAGTGGTGCACCTCCCAGGGGCCGTCGCGGGGGCCCGTGACGACGGCGTAGGCGCAGGTCGCGGTGGAGTGCGGGTAGAGGGTGAGGGTGGCGAGGTCGAGGCGGCCGAGCACCTCCGCGGGCCGGTCCTGGAGGTCGACGGCGATGCCGCGGAGCATGTTGCGCAACTGGCTCATCGTCACGGCGGCGTTCAGGTCGTGCCCGGACACGTCCCCGATGACCAGGGCCGTGTCGCCGTCCGGCAGCGTGAAGGCGTCGAACCAGTCGCCGCCGACCTGGGCGGTCGTGCTGGACGGGGCGTAACGGGCGGTGATCTCCATCGACGGGATGTGCGGGAGGCGGGGCAGCAGGGAGCGCTGGAGGCGCTCGGCCGCGGTGCGGGTGTGCTGGTGCAGGCGGGCGTTGTCGACGCTCAGCGAGATGCCCTGGACGAGGTCGGCGACGAGGAGCGCGTCCTGCTCGGTGAACGGGTCGTCGTGGCCGGTCCGTACGACGATCAGGGCGCCCAGCACCTCCCGGCGGCCGCGCAGCGGGGCCATGATCGTGCTGCCGGCGCCGAGCTGCTGGAACAGCTCGAGCTGCCGGGCGTCCAGGGCGCTCTCCGCCTGCTCCGGCGGGGGGACGTCGGTGATCAGAAGCGGACCTGCGCCGTTCAGCACCCGGGCCAGTGGCCCCCGGGCGTTCTCGGACACCGGGGGCAGCCGGCCGAGGTCCACCCCGGCGCCGAGGGCCTGCGGCTCCCGGTGGACGACGCAGACCCGTTCGGCGTCCCCGTACTCGTCGAGCAGGTCGACCACGCACCAGTCGGCCATCCGCTGGGTGAGGACGTGGCACACCCGGCGGAGCCCCTCGGGCAGGTCGAGCGTGCTCGACAGCGCGCTGGTGGTGTCGGCCAGCAGGCTCAGCCGCTCCCAGTCCCGCTCCGCCTGCGCACCGGCGGCCCGCGGCGCCGCGGCCAGGCCGGTGGGGGGCCGCGTCGGCGGCCCGGGCAAGGGACGGGACACCGGCCGCTCCTCCCCGGGAGCCGTGGCCCGGGGCATGAACTGGCCGACGTGCACCGTGCGGCCGTCCACCGCTTCCTGGCTCTGCACGTGCAGGCGCACGGGGACCAGGCTGCCGTCGCGGTGCAGCGCCGGCAGCGGGATGGAGCGGCCCATGATCCGGGAACGGCCGGTGAGCTGGAGCGCGGTGAACCCGGCCCGATGGCGTTCGCGCAGGTGCTCGGGGATCAGCACCGTCAGCGGCCGGCCGATCAGCTCGTCGGTCCGCCAGCCGAGCAGGTCGGCCAGAGTGGCGCTCACCGCGATGATGCGGCCGGCGTCGTCGGCGGCGACCGTCGGGACACCGCTGCCCTCCACCTCGCCGGCGTCCCACGGCGCCAGTTCGACGGAGGCCGCGTCCGGCACACCGGGCAGCAGGGTCCACGCGGTGGGCGGGCCCCCGGCGAGCTGGGTGACCAGTTCGTCGAGCACCCACTGGTGGTGGCCCCGCACGTGCGGCGGGGCCGGGAGGGTCAGTAGGGTCCCGAGCTGCGCGGCCGCGTCACCGTGTTCGAGCACGTGCCGCAGGGTCTCCACGGCCGGTGCGACGTCCGACGGGAACGCCACGTCCAGGGTCACCGTGGCGCCGCCGGTCACCGTCTCCTCCAGCGCGAACGTCGTGCACGCGTTGATCACGCCGGCCACGTCGCCGGCCGCCAGCAGCTCGGCAGGCGACACCCCGGTGCGGTCCTCGGCGTCGGTGGTGAGGGTCAGCTCGCGCAGCATCTCGTCCGCGTGCTGCTGCGCCGCCCGGAACAGCACCCGGGGCACGTCGACCAGCCTCACGGTCGCGGTCCGGCCCTGCACCGGCGCGGAGTCCCACCCGGACGTCGGCGGCGCCGGGGCCTGGGGCCACAGCTCGAACCAGACCGTCTTGCGGTCCTCCCCGGGGTGGGCGCCGTGGCTGGACGCCAGTTCCTCGACCACGGCGAGACCCCGTCCGGCACCGGCGTACGGCCGCGGTTCCCGCGGCACGAGCGGGCGGTCCGGCCGGCTGTCGTCGACGCGCACCCGTACGTGTCCCTCGTGCGACCAGACGCGCACCTCGACCTCGGTACGCGCGTGCAGCACCGCGTTGGTCACCAGCTCGCTGGTCAGCAGCTCGGCGGTGTCCACCACCTCCGGCGCGGCACCGCGCAACGCCGACCGCACGAACCGGCGGGCCAGCGGCACGCTGCGCGCGTGCGGCGGGAAGCACTCGAGGAGGACACCGGGCGGGCGGGAACGATCCATGACGCTATCCATCCCGCTGTGCGGCGCGGATCTAACTCGCCGGTACGGGGACCGGCTGCCCGGTGCAGGGCCGGCCGGGGGACGAAACCCGGTGACGCGATCTTGCCAAGGCCCGCGCCGCCCACGGACCCTGGTGCCGGACAGGGAGCGTGCCGACCAGCGAGAGGACTCGATCAGGGTGTCGAGCAGGCCCGAGACGGGCGCCACCATCACCAACCCCGTGATCCCCGGCTTCTTCCCCGATCCGAGCGTCTGCCGGGTCGGGGAGGACTACTACCTCGCCTGTTCCAGCTTCGAGTACTTCCCGGGCGTGCCCCTCCTGCACAGCCGGGACCTGGTGCACTGGACGCAGATCGGCAACGTCCTCGACCGGCCCGGGCAACTGCGGCTGCCGCTGGACTCGCCCTCCTCCGGCGGCGTCTACGCGCCGACGCTGCGCCACCACGACGGGCGCTTCTGGCTGGTCGTGACGAATGTGAGCGGTGGCGGCAACCTGCTGGTCACCGCCACCGACCCGGCGGGCCCGTGGTCCGACCCGGTCCCGCTGCCCGGTGTTCCCGGCATCGATCCGGACCTCGCCTGGGACGACGACGGCACCTGCTGGTGCACCGTCGCCGGCGTGGGACAGGTCCGCCTCGACCCGCACACCGGCCGCACGCTCGGACCCCACCGCCGCATCTGGTCCGGCAGCCCCGGCGCCAAGGCCCCGGAGGCGCCGCACCTGTACCGGATCGGCGACCACTGGTACCTGCTGATCGCGGAGGGCGGCACCGAGCGCGGCCACGGCGTCTCCGTGGCCCGCGCCCGCACCCCCGACGGCCCGTTCGAGCCGTGCCCGGCCAACCCGGTCCTCACCCACCGCGGCACGGACCACCCCGTCCAGAACACCGGCCACGCCGACCTGGTGCAGGGACCGGACGGCTCCTGGTGGATGGTGCTGCTCGGGGTGCGCCCGGGCGGCGGCACCCCCGGCTGGCACGTCCTCGGCCGGGAGACGTTCCTGGCGCCCGTCGACTGGGTGGACGGCTGGCCGGTCGTCGGCGAGGTGGCGTCGGCGGCGCCCGCGCCCCCGTGGCCCCTGCGGCCGGGCCCCGCCCTCCCCGTCCGGGACGACTTCGACGGGCACGTGCTGGCCCCGCACTGGGTCTCGCTGCGGCACCGCCCACCGGAGGTCTGTACGACCGGGGAACGGCCCGGGTGGCTCACCCTGCGGGCCCGCGGGGCCTCGCTCGACGCCACCGACGTGACCTTCGTCGGCCGCCGCCAGCAGCACCTGTCCTGCCGGGCCCGCGTGCTGGTCGACGTCGCGGAGGGCGACGGCGGCCTGGCCGTACGCCTCGACGAACGGCACCACTACGCCGTCGAGGCCACGTCCGGCGAGGTGCGGGTGCGGGCCCGCATCGGCCCGCTCGGCACGGTGGTGGCCACCCGGCCCGTACCGCCCGGACCCGTGGTGCTGCGCGTGGAGGTGGCCGCCTCCCGCGACCTCACCGACCCGCGCACCGGTCCCGACACCGTCACGCTCGGCGTGGAGGAGCCCGACGGCACCTTCGCCGCACTGGCCTCCCTCGACGGCCGCTACCTGTCCACGGAGGTCGCCGGCGGCTTCACCGGCCGCGTCCTCGGCGTGTACGCCGCGACCGGCTCCCTGCACGTCGACTGGTTCGACTACGAGCCGCTCGACGGCTGACCGGTGCGGCAACGCCCGGAGAGGGCTCAATGCTGGGGGCGGTCGAGCGGCGGAGCCGGTCGCACCTGTGCACCCGGTCCCTAGGTCGTGTCCGCAAAGTCGGACACGACCTAGGAATCCCGCCCCTACTCGGCACCCCGTCGTTCAGCACTCACCTGTTCAGCCCGAACCGCACACGACCTGGTGCATCCGCCGCGCGCCCACTCGCGTCACGGGAGCGCCGCCTGTGGCGGGCGGTACCGAGGAGAGCGCAGGCGGCCGACTAGGCCTGTCCGGCGGAGAGGCGCGGACGGCGATCCCGCCCGCTCATCGGGGCACGTTGCTCAACTCGACGGCGCGGCACGTTGTCGCAGGTAGATGATCGGCACGCCGGCGGAGCGAGCCTGCCCGGTGAGGTGGGCGACCCTGCGCAGGCAGGTCTCGACGTCATGGGCGTCGCTCAACAAGGCACTCTGCATGTCGATGACGAGCAGTGCGGTGTCCGGCATCCCGCGAGCCTGTCCGGCGCGGTCCGCACGCTGGGCAGGCGAGTGCTGGCCTACGGCCGGCGAGCGGCCTACCCGCTGCTGTCTGCCCGCTGCGGGTGCCGGGAACGGATGCGGGCTCATGTCCGGGGTAAAGAGACGTGACCGGCGCTTCGCGTCCGCGCACGAGCGGCGAGGCAGGGGCTGTAACGGCGGTGTAGGCCGTGCCGGTGGAAGCGACGTTCACAGTTCGGAGGCTCGGAGTGCGGGACCGGATCGGTCTGGCGGATGTGCTGGCGGCGGCGGAGGAGGCCGCGCCGGTGCGCTCGCTGGACATCGTGGCGCGCAACCTGCGCGAGCGCTTCGCAGCGCGGTACGTGTCGTTCCTGTTCGTCGACGTCGTCGGCCGGCGCCTGCTGCGGGTCAGCGACAAGGCGGCCACCAGCGACGAGCGCGGCGCCGATCAGGTCCCTCTGACCGACAGCAGCGTCTACGACGAGGTCCTGCGTACCCAGCAACTGGTGAGGGCGCCGCACGACGGTCCCGAGCGCGGGCTGCGGGTCCTGGCCCCTGTCACCAACCGGGGCGACGCCATCGGGGTGCTGGAGCTGTTCCTGACCGACGTCACCGACGACGTGCTGGAGCAGGTCGAGGAGGCCGCGCACGCACTGGCGTACATCATCGTCACCGACCGCCGCTTCACCGACCTCTACCACTGGGGCAACCGCACCACCACGGTCAGCCTCGCCGCGGAGATCCAGCGCCAGCTCCTGCCCTCCGCTGCCGCGTGCGAGGCGCCCGAGTTCGACCTCGCCGGCGCCCTGGTCCCGGCCTCGGACATCGCCGGCGACACCTACGACTACTCCCTCGACCAGCACACGCTGCACCTGTCCGTCACCGACGCCATGGGCCACGACGTGAACGCCTCTCTCATGGCCACCCTTCTGGTCAACGCCTCCCGCGGCGCCCGCCGCGCCGGGGTGGACCTCGCCGAACAGGCCCGCCAGACCCACCAGGCCCTCGTCGCACACGGACAGCGGACCTTCGCCACCGGCCAGCTGGTGCGCATCGCCCTGGACGGCCGCAGCGCGCAGCTCGTCAACGCGGGCCACCCGTGGCCGCTGCGGCTGCGCGACGGCACGGTCGAGGAACTGCGCCTGGAGGTGAACCTGCCCTTCGGCGTGGCCTGGCAGGGCGCCTACCAGGTTCAGGACTTGGATCTGCGCCCGGGCGACCGGCTCCTGCTCCACACCGACGGCATGCAGGAACGCGAAGCGCGGACGGTCGACCTGCGCGCCCTCCTCCACGACACCGCCGCCGAGCATCCCCGAGAAGTCGTGCGTACCCTGGTCGGCGCGGTCGCCGACGCCTACGACGGCCGGCAGCCCGCAGACGACGCCACCGTCCTGTGCCTGGACTGGCACGGCCCCCTCGGCGGAAGCCGCCGCGCGAACGCCGGTGCTGCATGAGCATCTTCTCCGCGGTGTCGTGAGGGCTCAGGGTGGGCCGGACCGCGATGAGGCTGTCGACGCCGACGAGGTGCAGCACGTGGCGGGGACGCGTCCGCAGGTGAAGCGGGAGAACACCCGGCTGGAAACCTGGTGACGAACGTGAACCCGACGCCCCGGTGCAATGGCGGCTGACATCGCCGGGGTCGGTTCGCGGCCCGGCCCCCGGGGTTACGGGGTGGCGCCGGTCAGGGCGAGGAACTCGCTGCGGGACCGGGCGTCGGAGCGGAGCAGGCCGAGGAGGGTCGAGGTCATGGTGGTGGAGCCGGTGGCCTGGACGCCGCGCAGGCTCATGCAGGCGTGTTCGGCTTCGATGACCACGCCGACGCCTTTGGGTTCCAGGTGGGTTTGCAGCCAGTCGGCGATCTGCTTGGTCAGGCGTTCCTGGACCTGGGGGCGGCAGGCGAAGTGTTCGACGATGCGGGCGAGTTTGGACAGGCCCAGGATGCGGGCGCCGGGCAGGTAGCCGACGTGGGCGGTGCCGGTGAACGGCAGCAGGTGGTGCTCGCACACTGACCGGACGGGTATGCGGCGTGCCAGGACGAGTTCGTCGTAGCCCTCGTCGTTGGGGAAGGTGGTCAGGTCGAAGGGGCGGGGGCTGAACAGTTCGGCGTACGCGCGGGCCATCCGGCCTGGTGTGCCGCGCAGGCTCTCGGAGGTGGTGGGGATGCCGAGCGCGGTGAGGAACTGGCCGGCCGCGGCTTCCGCCGCGGCGAGGTCGATCCCTGCGGGTTCGTGGACGACTCGCAGGGCAGGTCGTGCCGGTGCTGTGTCCCGGTCACCGTGCAGGTCTGTTCGGGCGGTGGCCTGGTGCGGGTGCTCGGTCATGTCAGCTGCCTCCGACACCGAGCGCGGTGAGCAGGACCAGGACGAGGGTGACGACGGCGAACAGGCCGTGGGCCAGGACGACGCCGAGGGGGAAGTGACGTTCGGCGGGGACGGCTGCGTCGGTTGCGGGGGCCGCTGCTGCGGCCGGTGCTCCGGCGGTGGCGCGGTCGCGGTAGACGGGGATCCAGCGGGCCAGCATCACGAATCCCAGCAGGGCGACCGGCAGGAGCAGGCCGAAGGAGGTCCAGGCCAGGGCGCCCTTGTCGGCGATGACGTAGATGATCCACACCACGAGTCCGATCGCGGCCAGGGCGAAGTGGCCGAAGATGACGGGCGCGGGCAGGCGGCTGGTGCCGGACTGCTGCTGGCGGATTCCGCCGCGCTGGATCCAGGTGCCGAGCATGTAGAACCCGCCCAGAGCGGTGATCACCCAAGTGATCAGTGCGGCGATGTCCATGAGGAAACTCCCGAATGTCGTCAGGTCGAGGGCGGCCGGACCGCGCCGGCGCCGAGTACAGGGTTTGCGGGGTCAGGCGCTGGGGCTGGCGCTCGGTGCGCGGGTGCCGGGTGTGTATCCCTCGGCTTGGGTGTTCTCGTCGGCGACGCGGACGCCGTAGCGGTAGGCGAGCTTGCCGCCGAGGAATCCTGAGACGCCCAGGACAGCGAGGCTGACCGCGGAGAGGGCGAGCCTGCCCGTGCCGACACTCCCGCCGTCGGTGTAAGTGCCGTGGCGCCACAGGAAGTTGATGGCGTAGGCGGCGGTGACCAGCAGGTTCAGCGTCATGTGGACCAGGGCGGTACGGAAGGCCGGGGTTCTGGTCGGGATCCCGAACATGTCGAGGAAGCCGACCGTGGCGGCCAGCAGGGCGCCGATCACTCCGACCGCGATCAGCCACTGCGAGCCCTGGGTCAGGAACCCCGGCCGGTCGACCACGTGGGACGCGATGTCGAACACCAGGCTGGTCACCCAGGCGCCGATCGGCACCGTGACCAGGATGGGGTGGAACGGGTGGCCGTACGGGCCGGCAAGTGAGGCGCTGACCGGTCGCTTCGCCTGCATCTGTAGGTCGCCGGTGCTGTTCGCCTGGGTCGCGAAATCATCGGTCATGACACGTCTCCTCCTCTCTCTAGTTTCACCAATAAATCTTGGTCTTATTGAGGGCGTGTCGTCAAGACGGACAGGTCACCGGCTCGAGTGAAGTCTTTGTGCCCATGAGGTTGGGAGTTACTGTGGTCCGGTGGCTTCCGATCAGACAGCACGGGCCGACAGGTCCGGCAGCGCCATAGACTCCGTCAGCGTCCTGAGCGAGGACTCGCGCCGGCGCATGTTCGCCTTCATCCGCCGGGCGGGCCGTGCCGTGACTCGCGACGAGGCCGCCGCCAGCGTCGGCATATCCAGCAAGCTCGCCGCCTTCCACCTCGACAAACTCGTCGACGCGGGCCTGCTGCGTGCCCGCTACGAGACGCCTGGCGGGATCCGCAAGGTGGGCAGGCGGCCGAAGGTCTACGAGCCCACCGACGCTCAGATCACCGTGAGCATCCCCGACCGGCGCCACGAACTCCTCGCGGACCTTCTCCTTGACGCCGTCCTGACCGAAGAGGCCGACGAGAACGCCACACAGTCGGCCCTGCGGGCCGCCGAAGCACGCGGCCGCCGGCTGGGCGAAGCCGCACGGCAGGAAACCCGCCCCGGACGCCTGGGCCCCGAGCGCGGGCTGACCGCCTGCGAGGGCCTGCTGGAGGAGTACGGCTACGAGCCCGTCCGGGAAACCTCCACCCTGCTCCGGCTGCGCAACTGCCCCTTCCACCCGCTGGCCGCGAAGGCCCCCGAGCTCGTGTGCGGCATGAACCAGGCGTTTCTGAGCGGCTGCCTCACCGGCCTCAACGCCAACGGGCTTCAGGCCGTTCTGGCCCCCGAGTCCGGCGAATGCTGCGTGCGGCTCTGCCCGAGCGACCCCGGCCGTGCCGACCAGACACCGGCGGATCGCTGACGCCACAGCGGCCAGCAGGGACGGGGGTGCGTTCGCCCGGCGTCACCAGCCGTATGCGGGGGTCGGTCAGGCGCGCCGTCACCGCCTCCCGGTCCTCGGCCAGCAGCAGGTACTCGCTCCCTATGACCTTGGCCGTGCTGTCGTCACCGTCGCGCTGGACGCCCGTGAACACCCTTGTCCCTGCTCCGTCCGCGACGGGGTGATGCCTGTTCGGGGCGCACCGACACCGGCTAGTGCGACCAGGGTCATGCCAGGGGGATGCAGGCGTGGACGCGTTTGCCGCCTGGTACACGTTCTGCTTGGAACCGTGAACACAGGGCTGTCACAATCTCGATGCCGTGGCCGCCGATGCGGCGGGGGTCGCGGGGCAGGCGTGTGGGGAGCTGAGCGCTGGTGTCCCAGACGGTCACCTCCACTTCATGCTTGGTGCAGGTGAGGTCGAGCAGCCGGGGGCCGTCGTCGTGACGTGTGGCGTTGGTGATCAGCTCACTGACGACAAGCATGACGTCGCCGGCGGTCCGGTCCGACAGCATGCCGGTGCGGCGGGAGATGTCCGCCAGGAAGTCATGGGTCAGATCGCGGGCGACCGCGATGCTGTCGGGGACGTCGTCGTAGTCGGCACGCCGGTGCAGCACGACATCCGGCCTGGCGGGCAGAGGAGCGTCGATGAAGGGATAGTCGCTCACCGGCGTCTCCTCACCCATCTCGTCCGGAACGTGTGATCACTGCCAAGTACGTGTACCCCTCAAGGGCTGGCTGTCACCCGGGGGCGGTGAACTCGGATCCGCCCTGTTCAGCGCGCTGCGTGTGGATCCGCTGCCCTGCCTGGTGGTCCTCGACCCCAGCGGTCTGACGTTCTGCGACTCCAGCGGCCCGAACCTCCTCCCGCGTGTCCGTCTGGAAGCCGAGGACCGATCGATCACACTCCGCCTGGTCTGCCGCGGGGCCACTGTGCTGCGCCTGTTGAGGACCACCGGCACGGACTCTCTTTCGACTTCGGTGACAGCCCAGGGTCCCTGCAGGGGTGGACAGCCATGAGATCCCTTAAGGACTGGTCGGGGTCGCCCGGGTCAACGCGACCGCGACGCCTCACGCGTGCGCCGTCCGGTCTCCCGGTGGCCCACTCGGCCTTCCCCTGCTGGGCGGACTCCATCTGTCCCCCTGTCACTGCTCGAGGTCGCCTACTTCACGCCGCACACAGAAAATCTGTGTTGGCTGAAGTAGACATTCGATAATGGAGTGGTTACGGTTTCTTTCGTAGCTCAGAGAGACAGAAGGGCCTGGCAGACATGAACTGCCAGGAAGCAGTGCGTAGTTGCAGTTCGCAGGGCGGTGCGGTGGTGGAGTTCCGGAGCCAGGGTTGTAGGACGGTGACGGGACTGACGACTGGACCGGGTGGCCCGCAGTGATCAGGGGCCGCCGTGAGCAGTACCGCAGTGGCAGTACCCGCAAGTGAAGTTCGCAGTACGCAGCAGTGCAGTCAGTGAGCGGTACCTCGGTGAAGGCGTCGGCTGCGGACGCGCGCACCGGGAGGTTCGGCAGTGGGGTTCTGAGCCGCAGACGCAGGACGGGCTACGGGACCGGCTGCCGAAGAGTGGCGCTGTGACAGGCCACGGAGCAGGTCGCATCACCAGCAGTACCAGCAATTGAGGGAATGAACGGAGGAATTGGGCGCCATCAGGATCGCCCGGGCGGAAGTCCTGAGCCCGGGTACCGCAGGACATCGATAGTGAGGTGGTCTCCGGTCGAGCAACCGCGATCCCAGCACTCCCGGCAGCATCTCGACCGGGCGTGCGGTGACAGAAGGCCGGCGCATCAACAGGGCCGGCAGATGGTGTAGCAGTTCCTTCGGGCCCTGGCGCCGTACGGCGCCAGGGCCCTCCACGCGTTTCAGAGAGGTTCGATGACAGCAGACGACTCGTACAGCCGTCTCGACGACGACGACTACCCCGCCTACACCATGGGCAGGGCCGCCGACATGCTCGGCACCACGCAGGGCTTCCTGCGCGCCCTCGGCGACCACCGCCTCATCACCCCCTTGCGATCCGCAGGCGGACACCGCCGCTACTCCCGCTACCAGCTGCGCATCGCCGCCCGCGCCCGGGAACTCGTCGACCAGGGAACCCCGATCGAGGCCGCCTGCCGCATCATCGTCCTCGAGGACCAGCTCGAGGAAGCCCAGCGCATCAACGCCGAATACCGCCGCAAAGCGGCCCCGCACGCAGCCGCCACCTGACACGCGGTCCGCGATGCCGCGCCGCCCCCACACATCCGCCCTCCAAGAACATGAGCGCATGATCGCCGAAGGCACTGAGCCGCCGCTCCATGGGCAGAAGCCTCAGCCCGGGCCGGGCAACCCGCCCCGAACCTCGCGTATCCCGGCGATCGATGCGCCTCCCGTAACAACAGGCCGGCTGACTGCCGCCAACGGCCTGGAAGGCCGGGTGGAGGGGGCTGCGGCCGCGCCGCAGAACACGGCGCGGCCCGAGCTGTGGCAGCGGGCCGTCGACGTCATCCGGCGCGAACCGCCCGCTTTGCGGCCTTGTTTCCTGCACCGGGACTTCCATCCGGGCAACGTCCTCTTCGAGGGCGAGGGGGACGACGTCCGTATCAGCGGTGTGGTCGACTGGGTGGAGACCTCGTGGGGACCGGCCGACCTCGATGTG
This sequence comes from Streptomyces galbus, assembly GCF_005280195.1. Classification (GTDB taxonomy): domain Bacteria; phylum Actinomycetota; class Actinomycetes; order Streptomycetales; family Streptomycetaceae; genus Streptomyces; species Streptomyces galbus. The sequence goes on from NZ_SZPR01000012.1 coordinate 188,274, forward strand.
GCCCACTGCTCGACGGCTCTGGCTCTGCTCCACGGGGTCTCGCTATGAATGACCTTCGCGGACCGGTACCTCGCCGCGGGCGGACGCCTCGCCGAGCCGTGTGCGGCGTACCTGTACTGGCGGGTCATCGATGCCCTGGCATTCGCCCCGGACTCGGAGAAGGTCGCCGTACCCTGGCGCGAACTCGGCCGCGCTGACCTGGACCCCGCCCTTCTGAGCAGCAGACTCGAGGAGTACCTCCACGCTCTGTTCGAGCGCTACGCGTAGGTCGCTGGGAACAGACGCCTGAGCAGAGGGGTTGCGTCCCCGTCCCACGCTCACCGAACCGCGGCACTTGCCCGATGCCGATGTCCGTGCGGAGGCGGTGCGGGCTGGCAGAGTGGCGGACTCGTCAGTGCCTCGATCCCTTGCTGCCGGGTCGCCGGACTGCTCCGGCCAGAGGCGTCGGCAGATCCCGGCTCGTCCGATCGAACGACGACCGGTTTCCCGGGTCGAGGGGATGCCAGTCACCGGCGGCCCGGGGGTCAATGCTCTCCGGGCGGTCCAAGCCTGACCTGAGGCAGGGGTATGTCACGTATCCCTTCATGGGATGTGACGGGCCACCGCATCCATCGCCGTATCCGGCAGAGAACCGCTCGCCTCCCGCAGCGTCCTCCGCAGCCTGCCATCGCCCACCCCGCCGAGGGTCCGGGTCCGGCAGCAACGGCTCGATCGGAGCCGAGGGGGAGGCCGGCGAGGTTGCCGTTGACGGTGTCGGTCCCACCGGCCACGCTGCTATCACGCGCGGCAACTTGCCGAGCCAGGGGTCCCGATGATCCGGAAGAAACTCCCCAGGGGCCGCCGGGGCCACGATCCGCGGTGCGCCCGGGCGCGGATAGGCTGGGCGCATGTCGCCCACCCGCCGTACCGCCCGCCAGGCCGACCTGCTGGAACGACTCGTGGCGCTGCTGACGGCCCAGGGCTTCTCCGACCTCACCCTCGACGACCTCGCCGAACGGCTGCGCTGCTCCAAGACGACCCTGTACCAGCTCGCCCGCAGCAAGCAGGGCCTCGTCGTGGAGGCGGTCAAGCACTACTTCCGGGGGGCCACGGAGGCGGTGGAGAAGCGGGTCGCCCAGACCGCCGACCCCTCCGACCGGGTACGGGCCTACCTGACCGCCGTCGCCGAGCAGCTCCGGCCCCTCTCGCGCCGCTTCCTCGACGACGTGGCGGACTTCCCGCCCGCGCGCGAGGTGTACGAGGCCAACACCCGGATGGCGGCCGAACGGGTGCGGCAGCTCATCGCCGACGGCGTCTCGGACGGCGCCTTCCGGGACGTGCACACCGCCTTCGTGGGCGAGGTCGCCGCGGCCACCATGCGGCAGATCCAGCAGGGCGAGCTGAAGGCGCGCACCGGGCTGAGCGACGCCGAGGCGTACGAGCAGCTCGCCTCGCTGATCGTGCACGCCGTCTCGTCCTGACCTGGAATCCGGCTGGAGCGGGCTACTGCGTCACGCCCCCTTGCCGTACGCTGAATGATACTGTCGTACTCCTTTCAGTATCGTTCCGTGGAGGTCACCATGCCTGCCACTCGTGCCCTGCCGACCGAGGAAGCCGTCGAGCTCATCCAGCTCACGCGCATCCTCGCCGCCAAGGAACTCGCACCCCGGGTCGCCGAGGCGGAGGCCGACGAGACGTTCCCCCGGGACGTCTTCCGCACGCTCGGCCGCAGCGGGCTGCTCGGTCTGCCCTTCGCCGAGGAGCACGGCGGGGCGGGCCAGCCGTACGAGGTCTACCTCCAGGTGCTGGAGGAGATCGCCGCGGTCTGGTCCAGCGTCGCCGTCGGTGTCTCGGTGCACGCGCTGTCGTGCTTCCCGCTGTCCCGCTTCGGCACCCCCGAGCAGCAGGCCCAGTGGCTGCCCGACATGCTGGGCGGCGAGCTCCTCGGCGCCTACTGCCTGTCCGAGCCGCACGCCGGCTCCGACCCGGCCGCGATGCGCACGCGCGCGGTGCGCGACGGCGACCACTACGTCCTCGACGGCGCCAAGGCGTGGACCACGCACGGCGGGCACGCCGACTTCTACACGGTGATGGCCCGCACCTCCGAGGACCGCACCCGTGGCGTGTCCTGCTTCCTCGTCCCGGCCGGCACGCCCGGCCTGAGCGCCGACCCGCCCGAGCGCAAGATGGGCCTGACCGGTTCCGCCACCGCCACCATGCGGCTGGACGGCGTCCGGGTGCCCGTGGAGCGGCGCATCGGCCAGGAGGGCGAGGGGCTGAAGATCGCGCTGGCCTCGCTGGACTGCGGCCGGCTCGGCATCTCCGCCGTGGCCACCGGCCTCGCCCAGGGCGCCCTGGACCACGCCGTGCGCTACGCCCGCGAGCGCGAGACCTTCGGCAAGCCGATCATCGAGCACCAGGGCCTGGCCTTCGTCCTCGCCGACATGGGCGCCGCCGTCGAGTCCAGCCGCGCCATCGCGCTGGCCGCCGCACGGCTGAAGGACCAGGGGCTGCCCTTCACGCGCGAGGCGTCGATCGCCAAACTCGTGGCGACCGACAACGCGATGAAGGTGACCACGGACGCGGTGCAGGTGCTCGGCGGGTACGGCTACACGCGCGACTTCCCCGTCGAGCGCTACATGCGCGAGGCCAAGGTCATGCAGATCTTCGAAGGAACCAACCAGATCCAGCGCATGATCATCTCTCGTGCGCTGGACCGGAGCGAGGGCGGTGTGCTCACCGTCCTCGGCAAGGAGTGATGATGCAGCTCGACAACACCGCCGCCCTCGTCACCGGCGGTGCGTCCGGCCTGGGCGCGGCCACCGCGAAGGCCCTCGCCGAGCGCGGCGCGCGGGTCTTCGCCCTGGACCTGAAGGACGCCGTGGACGGGGCCCCCGAGGTGGCCGGCGTCACCTACCTGGCCGCCGACGTCACCGACCCCGAGCAGGTGCGCACCGCCGTCGCCGCCGCGGCCGGCGCGGGCGTCCCGCTGCGCACGGTCGTCAACTGCGCGGGCATCGGCCCGTCCATGCGCATCCTCGGCAAGAAGGGCCCGCACGACCTCGCGCTGTACGCGAAGGTGATCCAGATCAACCTGATCGGCACCTTCAACGTCATGACGCTCGCCGCCGAGGCCATCGCGCGGACCGAGCCGGTCGACGAGCACGGGCAGCGCGGCGTCGTCGTCAACACCGCCTCCATCGCCGCCTACGACGGCCAGATCGGCCAGGCCGCCTACGCCTCCTCCAAGGGCGGCGTCGTCGGCCTGACCCTGCCGGCCGCGCGCGACCTCGCGCAGTACGGCATCCGGGTGTGCACCATCGCCCCGGGCATCGTGGACACCCCGATGATGGCCACGGTCTCCGAGGAGTTCCGCACCTCGCTCGCCCAGGGCGTGCCCTTCCCGCACCGGTTCGCCCGGCCCGAGGAGTACGCCGAGCTGGCCCTCGCGATCGTCGGCCACGACTACCTCAACGGCGAGACCGTCCGCATGGACGGCGCCCTGCGCATGGCGCCCCGCTAGGGATCGCCCGGCGCCCCGGCTGCCGGCTGCCGGTCCCGTCGTAACGGCCGGACCAGCAGCCGGAAGTCGAAGGCGTACCGGGACGCGCGGTAGACGTGCGTGCCGTACTCGACCGCCCGCCCGGTGTCGTCGTACGCCGTGCGCCGCATGGTCAGCAGGGCCGCCCCCTCGGCCTCGTCGAGGCGGGCGGCCTCCTCGCCCGTGGCGGAGCGGGCCCCGATCGTCTGCCGGGCGCTGTGCAGGGTGATGCCCCTGGCCCGCATCATGCGGTACAGGCCGGTCGACTCCAGCTACCCAGGCCCGGCCGTGCCGACAGGTCGATCTCGTTGCCCAGGAGGTCGCCCGGGGTCAGCGCCCCGTGCTCGATCGCCGTCTCGAGCTGCCGGGCGAGCTGGTGGCAGAGCGGGACCGGGCTGCCGCGGTCCAGGGTGAAGCGCAGGGCGTCGACCGCGGAGCCCGGCAGGGTACGCGCGCGGTCACCGGTCCTCGGCATCGGTGGCACCTCCTCGGACGGGAGTGGTGAGGGGTACGTGCGTGCGCCGGGGGTAGAGATCATCCGCGCGTCGCGGCTGCGGGACCCGGCCCCTCAGGTGTAGGCCCCGCCGACCAGGACTGTCCATGGTTTGTACTTACATTCTGACCTTGGTCTGCAATGATGTCTTAACAAAGTATTGACAGGGGGCGCGTCAGGGAATTGGATTCCGTCCCAACAGCGCACCGCGCCGGGTCCCGGATCCTCGCGATCCTCTCCCGAATCCGCAGTTTCCCCACCGCACAGTGAGGTGCAGGAAGATGGACCGCTCTTCTCCCTCCCGCTCCCGCAGAACCGCCCCGGTCGTGGCCATGGCCGCGGCGGTGGCCCTGACCCTCGCCGGCTGCTCCAGCAGCTCCGGCGGCAAGAAGGCCGAGGAGGGAGACGCCGACGCCTCCGCGGGCAAGGCAGGCACCCCCCGGATGACCGTGGCCCTGGTGACCCACCAGTCGCCCGGCGACACGTTCTGGGACATCGTCCGCAAGGGCGCCGAGGCCGCAGCGGCCAAGGACAACATCAAGCTCGTCTACTCGGCCGACCCCAACGCCGGCAACCAGGCCAACCTCGTGCAGAACGCGATCGACCAGAAGGTCGACGGCATCGCGGTCACGCTCGCCAAGCCGGACGCCCTCAAGAGCGTCGCCGGCAAGGCCAAGGCGGCGGGCATCCCGGTCGTCGGCCTGAACTCCGGCGTGAGCGACTGGAAGAAGCTCGGCCTGCTGGAGTTCTTCGGCCAGGACGAGACGGTGGCCGGCGAGGCGCTCGGCAACAAGCTGAACTCGGTGGGCGCCAAGAAGGCCGTCTGTGTCATCCAGGAGCAGGGCAACGTCGGCCTGACCCAGCGCTGCGACGGCGTGAAGAAGACCTTCTCCGGCACGCTGGAGACCCTGTACGTCAACGGCACCGACATGCCCTCGGTGAAGTCGACGATCACCGCCAAGCTCAAGCAGAACCCCTCCCTCGACCACGTGATCGCGCTCGGCGCCCCCATCGCGCTGACCGCGGTGCAGTCGGTGTCGGACGCCGGCAGCAAGGCGAAGGTCGCCACCTTCGACCTCAACAAGAGCCTCACCGGCGCGATCTCCAAGGGCACCATCGAGTTCGCCGTCGACCAGCAGCCCTACCTCCAGGGCTACCTGGCGATCGACTCGCTGTGGCTCTACAAGAACAACGGCAACTACATGGGCGGCGGTGAGCAGCCGGTGCTGACCGGCCCGGCCTTCGTCGACAAGTCCAACGTCGACTCGGTCGCCGGCTTCGCCGCGAAGGGCACCCGGTGATGAGCATGACCCAGCAGGCAGGGCCGGCGGTGGGCACACCGCCGGCCCCCGGCCCCCGGGAGAAGGACGGCCGGACCGCACGACGCCCGCTCGCCCTGCGCCTGTTGGCCCGCCCCGAGGTCGGGGTGTTCCTGGGCGCCGTGGCGGTGCTGATCTTCTTCCTGATCGCTGCCCCGACCCTGCGCCAGGGCAGCTCCATGGCCACCGTCCTCTACCAGTCGTCCACCATCGGCATCATGGCGCTGCCCGTGGCCCTGCTGATGATCGGCGGCGAGTTCGACCTCTCGGCCGGCGTCGCCGTCATCACCTCCGCGCTCACCGCCAGCATGCTCAGCTTCCAGCTCACGGTGAACGTGTGGACCGGCGTCCTCGTGGCGCTCCTGCTGTCCCTCGCCATCGGCTGGTTCAACGGCTGGATGGTGATCAGGACGGGACTGCCGAGCTTCCTGGTCACCCTGGGCACGTTCCTGATCCTGCAGGGCGTCAACCTCGCGGTGACCAAGCTCGTCACCGGCAACGTCGCCACCGACGACATCAGCGACATGGACGGCTTCGACCAGGCCAGGAAGGTCTTCGCCTCCTCCTTCGACGTCGGCGGGGTCCAGGTGAAGATCACGGTGGTGTGGTGGCTCGTCTTCGCCGCCCTCGCCACGTGGGTGCTGCTGCGCACCAAGTACGGCAACTGGATCTTCGCGGTCGGCGGCAACAAGGAGAGCGCCCGCGCCGTCGGCGTCCCGGTGACCTTCACCAAGATCACGCTGTTCATGACCGTGGGCTTCGGCGCCTGGTTCGTCGGCATGCACAACCTGTTCTCCTTCAACACCGTCCAGTCCGGCGAGGGCGTCGGCCAGGAGCTGATCTACATCGCCGCGGCCGTCATCGGCGGCTGTCTGCTCACCGGCGGCGCCGGCTCGGCCATCGGCCCGGTCTTCGGCGCCTTCATGTTCGGCATGGTGAACCAGGGCATCGTCTTCGCCGGCTGGAACCCCGACTGGTTCAAGGCGTTCCTCGGCGTGATGCTGCTCGGCGCCGTCCTGATCAATCTGTGGGTCCAGCGCACGGCGACCCGGAGGTGACCGCGATGACGAACGACGACACACACGGCGCGATCCTCGCCGACGACAGCGTGCCCGGCAGCGCCGACGGCGCCCTGGTCGAACTGCGCGGCGCGGGCAAGTCCTACGGCAACATCCGCGCCCTGCACGGCGTCGACCTGACGGTGTACCCGGGCCGGGTGACGTGCGTGCTCGGCGACAACGGCGCCGGCAAGTCCACGCTCATCAAGATCGTTTCCGGGCTGCACCAGCACACCGAGGGCGAGTTCCTCGTCGACGGCGAGCCCGTGCGCTTCAGCACCCCGCGCGAGGCCCTCGACCGCGGCATCGCCACCGTCTACCAGGACCTGGCGACCGTGCCGCTCATGCCGGTGTGGCGCAACTTCTTCCTCGGCTCGGAGATGACCAAGGGCCCCTGGCCCGTACGGCGCCTCGACATCGCCCGGATGAAGCAGACCGCCGACGAGGAACTGCGCAACATGGGCATCGTCCTCGACGACCTGGAACAGCCCATCGGCACCCTCTCCGGCGGCCAGCGGCAGAGCGTCGCCATCGCCCGCGCCGTCTACTTCGGCGCCCGCGTGCTCATCCTCGACGAGCCCACCGCCGCCCTCGGCGTCAAGCAGTCCGGTGTGGTCCTGAAGTACATCGCCGCCGCCCGCGACCGCGGCCTCGGCGTCATCTTCATCACCCACAACCCGCACCACGCCTACATGGTCGGCGACCACTTCAGCGTCCTGCGCCTGGGCACCCTGGAACTGTCCGCCGCGCGCAGCGACGTCAGCCTGGAGGAACTGACCAACCACATGGCCGGGGGCGCCGAACTCGCCGCGCTCAAACATGAGTTGGCCCAGGTCCGCGGCGTCGACGTGGAAGGGCTCCCCGAGGAGGCGGACCTCGGCGCGCCCGCGGCGAACACCTCCCGGAGGACCGCCTGACAGCAGCCGGGGGCCGCGGTACGGGGCACCGCCCCGGCCGCGGCCACGGCTGGCGGCGCAGAGCACCCCCGGGCCCCGGCACGCTCTCGACAGGACGGCGCGCGGGGGCGCTCCTATGCTGGTCGGTACGGGAATCGTCCGGCGCTTCGCCGCCTTCTGTCCCGCCGCCCTCCACGACGACGCGGGACCGGTCCTCACGCGTCCATCCAGGGGAGTGCACCCATGTCGCCTGCGTCCGTACGACTGCGCAGGGGGATCGTCGTCGCCGCCGCGGTGGGAGCGCTGGTGGTGCCCCTCGCCCAGGCCACCGCGGTGCCCCAGTCCCCGCCGGCGTCCCTCGCCGCGGCCGGCCGGTCCTCACCCTCCCCGTCCCCGACCCCGTCCGGGGGCGTCGTCGAACTGACCCCCGCCGTGCAGCGGCAGCTCGACGACGCGGTCCAGCAGGTGATGAAGGAGGCGGACGTCCCCGGCGTCACCGTCGGCGTCTGGACCCCCGACAAGGGCGAGTACGTGAAGTCCTTCGGGGTCGCCGACAAGAACACCGGCCGCCCGATGACGCCCGACCTGTACCTGCGCATCGGCAGCGAGACCAAGACGTTCACCGTCACGGCGCTGCTGCAACTCGTCGACCAGGGCAAGGTCGGCCTGGACGACACCATCGGCAAGTACATCGAGGGCGTCCCCAACGGCGACAAGATCACCCTGCGCCAGCTCGCCGGGATGCGCAGCGGGCTGTTCAACTACTCGCAGGACGAAGCCTTCTTCAAGGCCCTCACGTCCGACCCGCAACGCCACTTCAGCCCGCAGGAACTGCTCGACTACGCCTTCAAGCACCCGGTGCTCTTCCCGCCGGGCCAGAAGTTCTACTACTCCAACACCAACCTGATCCTGCTCGGCCTGGTGGTCGAGAAGATGTCCGGGCAGCAGCTCGCCGGCTACATCCACGACCACATCCTGCAGCCCGCCGGACTGGACCACACGTCCTTCCCGGTCGGCACCGAGTTCCCCGATCCGCACGCGCAGGGCTACACGAACCAGACCGCGACCGGCCAGGTCGAGGACACCGCCGACTGGAACCCCTCCTGGGCCTGGGCGGCCGGCGCGATGATCTCCCAGCTCCAGGACCTGCGGGTGTGGGCGCGCACCGTCGCCACCGGCCAACTCCCCGACGGTGACCGGATGGTCAGCGCCGCCACGCAGAAGCAGCGGCTCACCACACCCCCGACGTCCATCCCCGGCGCCGGGTACGGCCTCGGGATCTTCGACGTCCAGGGGTGGATCGGCCACAACGGCTCACTGCCCGGCTACGAGTCGCTGACCATCTACCTGCCGTCGGCGCAGGCCACCTTGGTGGTCATGCTGAACACCGACATCAACTACAAGAACCAGGAGCCCAGCACCGTGTTCGGCGACGCGATCACCCGGATCATCTCGCCCGGCCACGTGTTCGATCTGCCGGCGGAACCGGCGGCCCATTGACGGGCCGTACCGGCCACCGCAGCTGCCGGCTCGTCAGCCGCCGCGCACCTCCGCGAGCGTCACCGGCCGGTGCTCGTGCAGCGACAGCGTGCACGCCTCCGCGATCCAGCCCGCCTCCAGCGCGTCCTCGATCGTGCACGGGGAGAGCCGGGTGCCGGCCACCACCTCGGTGAACGCGGTGAGTTCGGCCCGGTACGCCGCGGTGAAGCGGTCCATGAAGAAGTCGTGCGGGGTGCCCGCCGGGAAGGTCACGCCGGGCTCGACCGAACGCAGCGGCAGCTTGTCCTCCAGGCCCACCGCGATGGAGTCCCGGAAGCCGTGGATCTCCATGCGCACGTCGTAGCCCCGGCCGTTGTGGCGGGAGTTGGACACCACCGCGAGGGTGCCGTCGTCGAGGGTGAGGACCGCGCCGGTGGTGTCGGCGTCGCCCGCCTCCCGGATGAAGTCCGCGCCCCGGTTGCCGCCGACGGCGTACACCTCGGTGACCTCGCGGCCGGTGACCCAGCGGATGATGTCGAAGTCGTGCACCGAGCAGTCCCGGAAGATGCCCCCCGAGGCGGCCACGTAGGCCGCGGGCGGCGGCGCCGGGTCGAGCGTGGTGGACCGCACCGTGTGCAGCGTGCCGAGTTCACCCCCGCGCACGGCGGCCCGGGCGGCGACGAAGCCCGCGTCGAAGCGGCGGTTGTAGCCGATCTGGATCGGCACGTCCGCGTCCCGCACGGCCCGCAGCACCTCGACGCCCTCGCCCATGGTCCGGGCGACGGGCTTCTCGCAGAAGACGGGGACGCCGGCCTCGACGCCGGCGCGGATCAGGGCCGGGTGGGCGTCCGTGGCCGCCGCGACGACGATGCCGTCCACCCCGGCGGCCAGCAGGGCCTCGGGGGAGTCCGCGACCTCGGCGCCGAACCGTTCGGCGGCGGCCTTGGCGGCGTCCGCGAACGGGTCGGCGACGACGAGCGAGTCGACGGCGTCGAGTCCGGAGAGGGTCTCGGCGTGGAAGGCGCCGATGCGGCCGAGGCCGAGGATTCCGATGCGCATGGGTGCGGCTCCTGGGTGCGGGGTGAACGGGGTCCGGCAGGGGGGGCCCGGCCCGGCAGGGACGGGCTGGTCGAGGCCGCTAGTCGAGGCCGCCCAGGACGTTCTGGTCCCAGTCGATCACCGAACCGGTGACCACGCCCGACCGGTCGGACAGCAGGAACACCACGAAGTCGGCGATCTCGTCCGGCCGGCCCAGCCTGCCCATCGGCAGCCCGGCCGCGGCCCGCTCGCGCCAGTCGTCGCCCGCGCCGTGGAACGCCCGCTGGGTGGCGTCCTCGCCCTCGGTCGCCGTCCAGCCGATGTTCAGGCCGTTGATCCGCACGCGGTCCCAGCGGTGGGCGTGGGCGGCGTTGCGGGTCAGGCCGGCCAGCCCGGCCTTGGCGGCGACGTACGGCGCGAGGAAGGGCTGGCCGCCGTGCGCCGACGAGGTGATGATGTTGACGATCGTGCCCGGGGCCCCGCGGGCGACCATGTCCGCCACCGCCGCCTGCATCGCGAAGAACGGCCCCTTGAGGTTGACCGCCACGTGCTGGTCGAACAGCTCGGGCGTGGTGTCCAGCAGGGTGCCCCGTGCGGTCAGCCCCGCCGAGTTCACCAGGCAGTCGATCCGGCCGTGGGCCCCGGTCACCCGGGCCACGGCGGCCTTCGCCTGCCCGGCGTCGGCGAGATCGGCCCGTACGTACATCGCCCTGCCGCCCGCCGCCGTCAGCTCGGCCGCCAGCGCCTCGCCGGGCTCCGGCCGGCGTCCGCTGACGGCGACGGCCGCGCCCTCGCGGACCGCGGCCCGGGCGATCGCGGCCCCCACGCCCTGGCTGCCGCCGTTGACCAGGACGACCTTGTCGTCGAGAAGTCCCATCCGTGTCCCTGCCTCCTGTGCGTCCCGTGCGGGCCGTGCGCTCGGTGCCGGCCCGGCGTTCCCGGCCCTCAGCCCGTCGGCCGGCTCTCGCGGCGCCGCGCTCCCGCGCGCAGCGCGTCCCGCAGGACGTCGGGCGTCCAGCGCTCCTCGAGGGCCCGCCGTACGGTGTCGGCCTGGGACGGCGGGGCCAGTCCCTCGACGGGCGGGTCGCTGTCCAGGTTGGTGGGGAAGGGGTAGCCCTCCGCGCAGGCGGCGACGACCCGCTCCAGCCAGGCCGGGTCCGCGCCCTCGTCGGCGCGCTTGAGCAGCACCGGGTACACGGCGTTGCAGACGGCCTCCCGGTCGACGCTCTCCATGGCCCGCCCGAACGCCGAGGACACCTGGAGCAGGTTGGCCGTGCGCCGTACGTCGGCGGTGACGTTGCCGCCCGCGGCGTGGAAGACGGCCGGGTTGAAGAAGGCGGCGTCGCCCTTGGCCAGCGGGAGCTGGACGCGGTGCGCGTCGAAGTACTCCTGGAACTCGGGCAGCCGCCAGGCGAGGTAACCGGGCTCGTAGCGCTGGGAGTGGGGCAGGTACAGGGTGGGGCCCGACTCCGGCGGCATGTCGCCGTGGGCCACCGCACCCTGGAGGGTCAGCACGGGGGAGAGGCGGTGCACGTGCGCCGGGTAGGCGGCCGCGGCCTCGTCCGAGAGGAACCCCAGGTGGTAGTCGCGGTGGGCGGTCTGGGCCGCACCGCCCGGGTTGACGACGTTGACCTGTGAGGTGACCTGGTAGCCCGGGCCGAGCCAGGCCGTGCAGACCAGCGCCAGGACGTCGTTGGCGTAGTAGTCGGCGAACGTCTCGGCGTCGTACAGGGCCGTCTTCTCCAGGGCGTTCCACACGCGGTCGTTGGCGCCCGGCCTCGCGAAGTGGTCGCCGGCCGTGGCGCCGGAGGCGTGCTGGTCCGCGATCAGCGCGTCGAAGACCGCCGACATCCGGTCCACCACGACCGGGTCGGGGAAGGCGCCCCGGACGACCACGACGCCGGGGCCGTCGGACAGCGCCCGCACCAGCTCGGCGGAGACCGCCCCGGGGCCGGCGGCCCGCAGCCGCCCGCTGTCGTAGACGAGCACGCCGTGCTCGGCGGACTCGGCGTGCGGGTAGTCGGCGGGGTCGGTGGTGCGCTCGACCAGCGCGCGGAAGGCGTCGAGGGAGCAGTCCTGCCGGGACAGCCGGGCGCCGGGGGCTCGGGACATCGTCGTCCTTCCGGTCGGGGGGGGCGGAACGGGGAGGGCCGCGGTCACGGCCGGCGGTCGCGTCGCGGGGGGCGGCGCGGTGACGGGCCGTGCGGCTCTGTCATTCTTGTCAGTACAAACCCCTCGAACAACCGTCAGCAGTCCATCAAAAACCCCTCAAGCCGACGGACCACACCTGCGAGGAGCCCGCCGTGGGTCACCCCTTCCCCCTCCGCGAGATCGCACGTCAGGCGGGTCTGAGCGAGGCCACCGTGGACCGCGTCCTCAACGGCCGGGGAGGGGTCCGCGCCTCCACCGCCCAGGAGGTGCACCGGGCCATCGCCGACCTCGACCGGCAGCGCACGCAGGTGCGGCTGGTGGGCCGTACGTTCATGGTCGACATCGTGATGCAGGCGCCGGAGCGGTTCTCGACCGCCGTGCGCGCCGCCCTGGAGGCCGAACTGCCGTCGCTGCACCCGGCGGTGCTGCGCTCGCGCTTCCACTTCCGCGAGACCGCGCAGGCGGCGGAACTGGTGCGCATCCTGGACCGGATCGCCCGGCGCGGCTCGCAGGGCGTGATCCTCAAGGCCCCGGACGTGCCCGAGGTGACCGCCGCCGTCGGCCGGCTGGCGGCGGCCGGCATCCCCGTCGTCACGCTGGTCACCGACCTGCCGGCGAGCGCCCGCGTGGGCTACGTCGGGATCGACGACCGCGCCGCCGGGGCCACCGCCGCCTACCTCATGGGGCAGTGGCTCGGCGACCGGCCCGGCCACGTGCTGATCAGCCTCAGCAGCGGCTTCTTCCGCAACGAGGAGGAGCGCGAGATGGGCTTCCGCGCGGTGATGCGCGCGCGGCACCCCGAGCGCGCCCTGGTCGAGATCACCGAGGGGCAGGGCCTGGACGCCACCCAGTACGACCTCGTACGGGCCGCCCTCGCCCGCGACCCGGAGATCCGCGCCGTCTACTCCATCGGCGGCGGCAACATCGCCACCCTGCGCGCCTTCGCGGACGTGGGCCGCGCGTGCGCGGTGTTCGTCGCGCACGACCTCGACCACGACAACACCCGGCTGCTGCGCGAGCACCGGCTGTCCGCGGTGCTCCACCACGACCTGCGCCAGGACCTGCGGCAGGCGTGCCGCCTCGTGATGCGCGCCCACGGCGCGCTGCCGCCGGCCGGGCCGACGCTGCCCTCCGCGATCCAGGTGGTCACGCCGTACAACATGCCGACGGCGGCTCCCGCCTGAGCGGCCCGCGCGGTCGGCCGTGCCTCGGGGCTCAGCGCCGGGTGCGGACACCGTCCAGGGCGATGGCGAGGACGCGGTCGCGCTGCTCGTCGTCGGTGAAGTGGGTGGCGCTGATGCCGGCGACCATGCGCAGCAGGTCACCGAAGTCCATGTCGGGGCGCGCCTCCCCGGCCTGCTGGGCGCGCTCGAAGAGCGGGCCGCCCGCCGCGTACATCGAGTCCCGGCACACGCCGAGGATCTCCGACTCGCCCTCCAGGGCCTCGCGCACCGCGCGCTTGGTCACCATGTAGCCCGCGAACCGGTCGAGCCAGGCGGTCAGGGCCTCCCAGGGCTCCCGGTCGGCGACCTCCAGGGCCGCCTGGCACAGGGCGTCGACCTCGTCGGCGTAGACGCTCTCGAAGAGGGCGCGGCGGGTCGGGAAGTTGCGGTACAGGGTGCCGATGCCGACGCCCGCGCGCCGGGCGATGTCCTCCAGGGAGGCGTCCGCGCCGTTCTCCGCGAACGCCTCGCGGGCGGCGGCGAGCAGCGCGTCGAAGTTGCGGGCGGCGTCCTTGCGGTGGGGGCGCTGCGCCGCGACGATCGCGCTGACGGGGAACGACGGGGTCGTCACGGTGCCTCCCAGGGGCGGGGTCTACGGAGGGTACGGGTTCTCTGGACGGGCGGCGATCTGCGGGCGAAACGGAGGGGGTCCTCCGATACGAGTTGAACCGGAGGGGTGCCTCCGCTAGAGTGGAGGGGTACCTCCACTTTAGCAGTGCGGGAGGGCCGGCGCGTCCTGCGCGGCCTCCCGCGCGTCCGGAGAGGCCCCTCATGCCCCGCACCTCCACCCGCCTCACCTTCGCGGTCCTCGCGACCGGTGCCGGCGTGTTCTCCATGCTCCAGTCGCTGATCGCGCCGGCCCTGCCGACCGTCCAGCACGCCCTGCACACCTCGCAGTCCACCGCGACCTGGGTGATGACGGCCTACCTGCTGTCCGCCTCGGTCTTCACCCCGATCCTCGGCCGGGTCGGCGACCTCATCGGCAAGAAGCGCACCCTCGTCGCGGTGCTGCTCGCCGTCCTGGCCGGCTGTCTGCTCGCCGCGCTCGCGCCGAGCATCGGCGTCCTCATCGTCGCCCGTGTCGTCCAGGGCATCGGCGGCGCCCTGTTCCCGCTGTCCTTCGGCATCATCCGGGACGAGTTCGCGCCCTCCCGCGTCCCCGGCAGCATCAGCAACCTGTCCGCCGTGATCGCCGCCGGCGGCGGTGTCGGCATGGTGGCCGCCGGGCCCATCGTGTCCGCGCTCGACTACCGCTGGCTGTTCTGGATACCGGTCGCCATCGTGGCCGCCGCCACCCTGATCGCCGTCCGCTACGTCCCCGAGTCCCCGCGCCGCACCGGCGGCCGGGTCAACTGGCTCGGCGCCGTGCTGCTCTCGGGCTGGCTGGTCGCCCTGCTGCTGCCGCTGAGCCAGGCGGGCGTCTGGGGCTGGGGCTCGGCCCGTGTCGTCGGCCTGTTCGCCCTCTCCGCCGTCCTGTTCGCGCTGTGGCTGACCGGCGAGGCCCGCTCGCGCACCCCGCTGATCGACCTGCGCGTGATGCGGCTGCCCGCCGTGTGGACCACCAACCTCGCCGCGCTGCTGTTCGGCGCCGGCATGTACGCCATCTGGTCGTTCCTGCCGGGCTTCGTGCAGACGCCGTCGGCCGCGGGCTACGGCTTCGGCGCCAGTGTCACCGCCTCCGGGCTGCTCATGCTGCCGATGCTCGTCGCGATGTTCGTCTCCGGCGTGCTCAGCGGTCGCCTCGAACCCCGGCTCGGCGCCAAGACGTTGCTGGTCTCCGGCGCCGCGTTCGGCGCGGTCGCCCTCGCCTTCCTCGCCCTGTGGCACGACACGCAGTGGCAGATCGCCGTCGTGGCGGGCCTGTTCGGCTTCGGCATCGGCCTGGCCTTCGCCTCGATGGCCAACCTCGTCGTGGGCAGCGTCCCGGCCGAGCAGACCGGCGCCGCGACCGGCATGAACGCCAACATCCGCACCATCGGCGGCTCCATCGGCGCCGCGGTGACCGGCGTCCTGGTCACCGGCCGGCTCCAGCCCTCGGGCCTGCCGTACGAGTCCGGCTACACCCACGGCTTCACCCTGCTCGCCGTGCTGTGCCTGGCCGCGGCGCTGGCCGCGCTGCTGGTCCCGGTGCGCCGGGCCGCCGGCGGCCCGGCCGGGAAGGCGCCGCGTGCCGGCTCCGGGCCCGCCGCGCCCCGACCGGCCGAGCCGGTGCAGTCGTTGCAGCCGGTGGAGCCCGGTGCGCCGGTGGGCCCCGCGCCCCGCGGCTGACCCCGCCGCGCCACCGGGCGGGCCGCCGTGCGCCCGTACGGCCCGCAGGTTCCGCCCGTGCACGAAGGGGGCTCCCCGTCCCTCACCACGCGTGAGGAACGGGGAGCCCCCTGCCGTCCACGTCGGGACCTGCCGCATCAGGCCCCGCCGCGCGGTCAGACCCCGCCGCGCTCCCGCGGGATCTTCTGGCCGGCCTCGATCGCCACCGGCAGGCGGTTCTCCGCCGGGGGCAGCGGGCAGGTGGCCAGGTCCGTGTACGCGCACGGCAGGTTCGCGGCGCGGTTGAAGTCCAGGACCACCGTGCCGTCGGCGGCGGGCGGGTCGAGGGCCAGCGACCGGTTGGCCGCGTAGGTGGTCACCCCGGAGGTCGCGTCGGTGAACAGCACCGACAGCCGGCCCTCGCCCTGCCCCGGGAACGCCGTCAGGGACAGCGGGCGCCCCTCCCACTCGAACTCGACCCGCCCCGGGGCCTCGTACACGTGCTCCAGACCCTCGACCGCGGCGCCCACCGTGGTGGGCCGGGGCGTGTCGAACGGGACGTAGCGGCCCGTCACCACCCAGCGCGGGTCGGGGGCGTAGGCGGGCGTCCCGGTGAACGCCGTGCGCAGCGGCGCGTCCGGGTGACGGGGCCGCACGATGTCGTTGCCGCCGCGCCGGGCGACCTCGATGACGGCGTCGCCCCAGACCGCGTCGACACCGCCGCGCTCGGGCAGCACACCGAAGCGGTGCTCGCCGTGCACGGGCGTTCCGTCGACGACCAGCTCCTCCCCCTCGTCGAGCCGGACGACGACCCCCTCGGGGCCGGTGTGCCACGCACCGGGCGCGTCCGGGAAGCGCTGCGGGCGCTCGTCCAGCCAGTGCAGGCTGGTGATCGCCAGGAAGCCGTGCGGCGCGGCGAGCCGGGCCTCCTGGGCGCGGTACCACTCCAGCCAGGTCTCGGTGAAGGCGTGCAGGTCGGTCGTGGTCGCCTCGGTGGTCATGCGTTCTCCTTCGTCGGGCGGGGCCGCGGCCCCGCGCCAGGTGTGTCGGGCGGGACACCCTTCAGGGCGCGCCCCGCTTCCCGGTCCGTGCCGTGACGGGCATGCGGCCGGCCGGTGTGGTCAGCGGGCGGCCAGGTCGCCCAGGAGGTCCCAGGTGCGCCGGCGGGCCGCGTCGCCCGCGGTCTCGGTGCCCGCGAACACGACCTCGGTGGCACCGGCGTCGCGGTACCGCCGTACCTCGGCCTCGACGGTCCGCTCGTCGCCGATCACGGCGACGTCGGCGGCCCGGCGTGCGCCCGACAGCTCGATGACCCGGGCGTAGGACGGGAACTGCTCGTAGAACGCCAGGCGTTCCAGGGCCTCGGCGCGCACCGCGTCCGCGTCGTCCGTGACCACGCCGAACACCAGCGCCACGACCCGGGGCGCGGGGCGGCCCGCCGCCTCGGCCGCCCGGGTCAGCGCGGGCACGATGTGGTCGGCCAGGGCGCGCGGCCCCGCCAGGTACGGCAGGATGCCGTCGGCCAGTTCACCGCTGGCCCGCAGCGCCTGCGGGCCCATCGCGGCGACCAGCAGCGGTACCCCGCCCTCGGCCCCCGGCACCCGCGCCGGCAGCGGGGTGCGGGCGGTGAGCAGTTCGCCCTGGAAGTCGGCCGTGCCGTGCTCGGTCAACTGCCGCAGGGCGGTGAGGAACTCGCGCAGCCGGGCGATGGGGCGTTCGTAGGGCAAGCCGAAGCCGGTCTCCGTGAGCGGCTTGGTGCCCAGGGCCAGCCCGAGGTGGTAGCGGCCGTGGGTCGCCGCCTGCGCGGTCTGCGCCTGGCTGGAGACCAGCAGGGGATGACGGCCGAAGACCGGGATCGCGGAGGTGCCCACGTGCAGCCCGGGCACCTCGCGCCCCACCAGGGCCGCCAGCTGGGGCGAGTCCGCCCCGAAGGTCTGGCCGAACCAGGCCGACCGCAGTCCGGCGGCCGCCGCCTCCCTGGCCAACTCCACCGTGGCGTCGACCTGGTTGGGCGCGTCGGCCGCGTTGAGCGCCACTCCCACCGTCACGCCGCTCACCCGGCCTGACGCCGGTCGGCCGCCGACCGGTGGGTGAGGGGCTCGCGCAGGCCGAGGTGCTCGCGCAGCGTGGTGCCGGTGTACCCGGTGCGGTACACGCCGCGTTCCTGCAGCTCCGGGACGAGCAGGTCGACGATGTCGTCCAGTCCCTCGGGGATGAGGTACGGCGTGATGTTGAAGCCGTCGACGGCGCCGTGCCGCGCGTAGTGGGCGAACTTGTCGGCCAGCCCCGAGGGGGTGCCCACGTGTCCGCGCTGCGGGCCCAGGGCGATCACCGTCTCGCGCAGCGACCAGCCGTGCGCCTGCGCCTCGGCCCGCCACCGGTCCACGACCTGGCGCGGGTCGGCGACGCGCCGGGAGCCGAACGAGCCGTCGTTCTCGGTGACGACCGGGTCCTCCTTCGGCAGCGGCCCGTCGGCGTCCCGGTCGGACAGGTCGATACCCCACAGCAGCCCCGCGATGCCCAACGCCGTGGCAGGCGTGACCTGCTGCAGGCGCACCCAGCGCTTCTTCTCCTCCGCCTCCTCCTCGGTGGCACCGATGATGATCTCGGTGCCGGGGAGGATGCGCAGGTCGTCCTCGGGTCTGCCGACCGCCCGCAGCCGGCGCCGGATGTCCTCGGCGAACGCCAGCGCGTCGTCGAAGTCGCCGCCGTGGGCGGAGAAGATGACGTCCGCGTTGCGGGCGGCGAAGTCCCGTCCGTCACCCGAGTCGCCGGCCTGGAAGATCACCGGGTGCCCCTGGGGACTGCGCGGCAGGGTCGGGGCGAGGTCGACGTCGAACTGCGGGCCGCGGTGGCGGACCCGGTGCACGGCGCCCGGCCGCGACCAGGCGGGCGCGCCCGCGGAACCGGCGACCGCGCCGTCCTCCCAGCCGTCCCACAGCGCGCGGGCCACCGTCAGGAACTCCTCGGCGCGCCGGTAGCGGTCGGCGTGGTCGAGGTAGCCGCCGCGGCGGAAGTTGGCACCGGTCCAGGCGTTGTCCGTGGTCACCACGTTCCACCCGGCGCGCCCCTCGGAGAGCAGGTCGAGGCCGGACAGGCGGCGGGCGAGGTCGGCGGGCTCGTTGTAGGTGGAGTTGGAGGTGGAGACCAGCCCGATGCGCCGGGTGACCGCGGCCAGCGCGGCGAGCTGGGTGACGGCGTCCGGGCGGCCGGCCACGTCGAGGTCGTGGATGCGGCCGTCGACCTCGCGCAGCCGCAGCCCCTCACCGAGGAAGAACGCGTCGAACAGGCCGCGTTCGGCGGTCTGCGCCACACGGCGGAAGGAGGCGGGGTCGATCTGGGAGCCGCTCTCCGGGGCGGACCAGACCGTCCAGTGGTTCACGCCCTGGAAGAACACCCCGAAGTGCAGCCGGGCGTCCGGCCGGGGGACGTCGAGGGGGTCGGTGCGGGTCATCGGGCTTCCTCCAGGGCGGCCGGGGCGGCGAAGCGGTTGGCGGGGCGCTCCAGACCGAGGGTCGAGCGCAGGGACGTGCCGGGCAACGGGCGGGCGACGAGGCGCCGCTCGGACAGGGCTGGCAGGACGAGACGGGACAGCACGGGCAGGTCCTCGTCGAGCACCAGCGGCCGCAGCCGTACGCCGTCGACATGGCGGCTCAACTCGGCCAGCAGGGAAACGAGTTGCTCGGCCGGTCCGACGTGCCGCAGCCGGCCCCGGTCGGTCCACGGCGCGTGCCGCTCCAGGTCCGCCACCCGCTCGGCCCCGGTCGCGTCCGGCGTGTCCAGCGCCACCTCGACCTCGGCGAAGACCCGGGGCGTGCCCGCGCCCGCGGCGGCCGTGGCGACCCCGGCGACGTCGCGGCCCCCGACGAGGGCGACGTCGAGCAGGCCGGCGGGCACCCGCTCCGGGCGGCCCAGGACGACGAGCTGGCCCTGCGGCGGGCGCGGCACGATCGCCGGGCCCTTCACGGCGTAGGTCTCCCCGGTGAAGTCGACGTAGTGCAGGCGGTCCCGGTCGAGGTAGCGGCTGGTGGCCACCGACCGCACCACCGCGTCGTCCTCCCAGGAGTCCCACAGGGCCCGCGCCACCGTGACCCCGTCGCGCGACTCCCGGGCCCGCGCCTCGGCGCCGTCGACCGGCTCACGCCCCCAGGCGCGCGCCGCCCCGAGCAGTTCCTCCTCCGTCACGACCCACCCGGCGCGCCCGGCGGAGATGTGGTCCAGGGACGCCAACTGGCTGGAGACGTGGAAGGGTTCGGCGTACGTCACCGGGACGACCGGCGCGATCCCGATGGTGCTGGTGGACGCGGCGACGAACGCGGCGCGTTCGACCGCGCCGATCCGGCCCACCGGGTCCGGGGAACTCCCGGGCGGCAGCACGCCGTCGTCGAGGGTGATCAGGGTGAACCCGGCGTTCTCCGCGACGGCGGCGACGCGGGCCACGCGGCGCGGGGTGAGCAACTGGTCGGGCGAGTGGGCGGCGCGGCGCCAGGCCGCGGGGTGGGCGCCGTCGCCGTCGAGCTCGACGGCGAGGTGCAGGGCGGGTCCGGACAAGGCGGTTCCTTCCGGGGACACGAGTCACGCCGGTGCGGGCGGGGACTCGGCGGTACGGGGCCACGACGGGACGCCCGGCCGGCCGGGGCGACGGGACGGGCCGGCGGCGGACGGACGTGACGGGGGGAGCTGGGAGAAGCTGAAGGCGCCAGGCCTCAGGCGACGGTGCGACAGGCGTCAGGCGTCAGGTGCCGGACGCGGACGCGGCAGGCCGGGCGTGGCGCGTCACGCGCACGCGGTCAGCCCCGGGCGGAAGGACAGACGGCGGACGAGGTGCGGCAGTAGTCGACGTGCCGCCGGGTGATCAGCCGCGCACCCGTGCACGCACCCCGAGGTGCCGCGCCAGGTACGTCCATCGAGGGCCTCCACCCGCCAGAAACTTGTGGTTTCAACGTACTTCAACGTACGTGCTCGGCCCCGGCGGATGTCAAGGGCGCCCGGGGTCCGGGCATGCCCTCCGCGGCGGGCCGCCAGCCGAGTTCCGGTGCGATCAGGTGGCGCACGTCGTGCAGGATCTGCTCGTAGTCGGCCTGCCGGAACTCGTACGGCAGCTCCAGCCGCAGCTCGGACACCGTGCCGACCACGGGGTCCGCGGCCAGCCGCTCCAGGATCTGCTCGGCGGTGCCCACCAGGTCCGGGGCGAACAGCGTGCGGCGCGGCCCCTGCGGCGCGAGGGTGCGCTCGTGGCGGCTCGCGGCGTAGGCGCGGTAGCGAGCCCGGGTAGGGGCGTCGGCGCCGTCGGTCGGCACGATGACCCGGCCCAGCGCCACCCGGGTCGGGGGCCGCCCGTCGCCCAGCGCGCCCCGGTAGGTGTCCAGCAGCGCCGCCTGGGCGGTGGCGAAGTCGTCGCTGTCCTCGCCGGCGACGATGTTGCCGGTGAGCAGGTTCAGTCCGTGCTCGCCGGCCCAGCGGGCCGAGCGCAGGCTGCTCGCGCCGTGCCAGACCCGGTCCACGAGCCCTTCGGCGTGGGGCTGGAGCCGGGGCCGCTGGACGTTGCCGGGCGAGTGGATCACCGTGTCCGGGCCGCCGAGGTAGTCGCCGCGCAGGTGGTCGACGACGCGGGCGATCCTGCCGTACGACAGGTCCAGGGAGCGCCAGTCGCCGTCGTGCACGACGTCGCCGAGGAGCTCGGCGTGCGGCATGCCGGTGCTGAACCCGGCCTGCAGCCGGCCGCGGGACAGGACGTCGGCCAGGGCCAGGTCCTCGGCCAGACGGAACGGGTTCTCGTACCCGATGGGGATGACCGCGGTGCCCAGCTCGATCCGCGCGGTGCGCTGACCGGCCGCGGCGAGGAACACGGCGGCCGAGCCGACGCCGTGCTCCAGGTGGCGCTGGCGGATCCAGGCACCGTCGTAGCCGAGCCGCTCCCCGTACGCGAACAGCCGGAGCGTCTCCTCCAGGCCGGTGTACGGGTCGTCGTCGGCGAAGTTGCCCGGTGTCAGGAAGGCCAGGGAGGTGATCCGGGGTGTGCTCATACGGCGTTCGTCCTCACGGAGTGGCGGCCCCGGCGCGCGGACCGGCGGCGGACCGGGCGCGCCGGGTCGGGGATGGCCCCCGGGGGCGGGGAAGAGGCACAACGGGGGTGCGCTGAACGAAGCGTGACGGCGCGTCAGGTGTCGGCGCCGGCCGCGCGGGTCCCCTGTGCGGGTCGCGGGGTGGTCAGTGACCGGTGGCGCGACAGAGCGCGGCGGCGACCCGGACCAGGTCGACGCAGCGTCGGCAGGTCAGCGACGGGCGCGGCATGGGTCGATGCAAACACGGCCGGTCGCGGGCGTCAACGCGCCCCCGGCGGGGGAGGCGTGCGGGGCGCGCGGGTCCCGCACCCCGAGATGCGTGGTGGACGCACCTTCCCGGGTGTGCTTTGATCCGCCCATGGCGATCACCGGTCCGGCCCTCGCGGCGCCGCTCGACCCGTTCTGGGTGAGCCGCCGTGCCGACCAGTTCGACCAGGTCTGTCGCTGACCCCGTCCGACGGCCCGCGCTCCTCCCGTCACCGCTCCCCGCCGTTTCCCCGCGTCCCCTCTCCCGCACGCTGTCCGGCCTCGCCGACACGCCCCGCAGCGCGCGCCGTCGAGCCATCCGCCGGTCCGAAGGAACTTTCCATGCCGCCCCTGCCCGCTGCCCCGCACGCCGCCGCCGTCGGTCCCGCGCCCGCCCGCAACCGGCGGCCGTAGATGCTCCCCGGGGAGGACGGCGCCGCCCGACGCGTGCTGCCGGTGTGCCTGGCCGCCGGGGCGACCACGCTGCTCGACCAGGCCGTCCTGACCATCGCCGTCCCTAGCATGCGCCCGTCGCTCGGGGCGTCCGGGGCGGACGTGCAGTGGATCGTGGCCGGGTACTCCCTCGCCTTCGGCCTGGCCCTCGTGCCCGGGGGCAGCCTCGGCGACCTGCACGGGCGCAAGCACCTGTTCCTGGCCGGGATGGCGGCGTTCCTGCTGGCCGGGGTGACGGCGGCGACCGGCGCGGGACCGGGGACCGTGATCGGGGCCCGGCTGGTCCAGGGCGCCGCCGCCGGACTCGTCAACGCCCAGGTGATCGGCACCCTCCAGGACGTCTTCCACGGGCCGGCCCGCGGTCGCGCGCTCGGCCTCTACGCGCTGACCGGCGGCGTCGTCACGGCGCTGGGCCCGCCCCTCGGCGGCGTGCTGGTCGCCGGACTCGGCCCCGGCGCGGGCTGGCGCTGCTGCCTGCTGCTGAGCGCGCCGTGCGCGGCGCTCACCCTCGCCCTCGCCGCCCGCAGGCTGCCCCCGCCCCGGCGCACCGCACGCACCGCCCGGCTCGACGTCCTCGGCCTCGCCCTGCTGTGCGCCCTCACCCTCACCCTCATGGTGCCCTTCATCCGCACCCCGGACGGCGGGGGAGCGGCGCTGGCCTGGGGCGCCGGGGCGGGCGCGCTGGCGGCCCTGTTCGCCGTGCAGCAGCGCACCCGGGTACGGCGGGGCCGCCGGCCCCTGGTGCACCCGGCGCTCACCTCGTCGAAGCCGTACCTGCTCGGCACGGCCGTCGCCATGGCCCAGTTCGGCTCCTCCCTGGCCGGGTTCCTCGTGCTCACCGTCTTCCTCCAGGACGGGCTGGGCCTGTCCGCCCTGCTCACCTCGGCGGTGACGCTGCCCGGCGCGGTCGGCATGGGGCTGTCCTCGGCCCTCGCCTGGCGGCTGGTCCGGCGCATCGGTCCCCGCACGGTGGCGGTCGGCCTGACCCTGGGCATCGGCGCCGCCCTGGCCGCGGCGGCGGTCGCGCTGCGCGCGCCGACGGCGGCGCTGCTCGTGGCGCTGGCCGGGACGCAGCTGCTGTCGGGCGTGGCCGGCGGGCTCACCGTCTCGCCCAACCAGGCGCAGGTGCTCCAGCACGCCCCGCCGCAGGCCGCCGGGGTGGGCGGCGGCATCCTCCAGATGGCCCAGCGCATCGCGGCGGCCGTCTGCCTCAGCGCCGCCCCGGCCGTCTACCTGCACGCGGCCTCGGGGCCCCCGGGAACCGGTCACCCCCGGGCCGGTTACGCGCTCGCCTCGTGCCTGTGCGCGGGACTGCTGGCCGTGGCCCTGGTGCTGTCGCTGCTGCGCCGCACGACCGCCCCGCCCGCCCCGGCCGGGGTGACGGCGACGCCGGCACCCCGGTCCACGGAGCTGACGTGACGCGTGCGCGCGCTCGCCGCCTTCATCCGGTCCGTCCCGCTCATCCCGTTCGTCACCAGGGCAGCGGGCCGTTCACGTCGACGTACGTACCGGTCGGACCGTCCGGGCCCAGCAGGGCCATGCGGACGATGACCTCGGCGCCCTCCTCGACGGTCTGGGTGCCCGCGTGCCCGTTGAGGTCGGTCGCGGTGAAACCCGGCTCCACGGCGTTGACGCGCAGCTCGGGGAACGCCTTCGCGTACTGGACGGTGATCATGTTCACCGCCGCCTTCGACGCCGGGTAGGCCACGCCCGGGTAGGCGAACGCCGGGTCGCCCTCGGTGGTGACCCGGGTCAGCGAGGCGAGACCGCTGCTGACGTTCACCACGACCGGCGCCGCGGACCGGCGCAGCAGCGGCAGGAAGGCGCGGGTCACCCGGACCACGCCGACGACGTTCGTCTCCAGCACGGTCCGCAGGGTGTCGGGGGTGAGCTCGGCCGGGCCGACGAACGCGTGGCCCTCGCCCCGCTCCTCGATGCCGGCGTTGTTCACGAGGACGTCCAGGCCGCCGCTCTCGGCCTCGACGGTCTTGGCGGCGGCGGCCACCGACGCGTCGTCGGTGACGTCCAGCAGCACGGCCCGCGCGCCCAGCCGTTCGGCGGCGGCCCGGCCGCGCCCGGCGTCCCGGCTGCCGACGTAGACGGTGTGGCCCGCGGCGACGAGCCGGCGGGCGGTCTCGAAGCCGAGACCCTTGTTCGCTCCGGTGATCAGTGTGGTCGTCATGCGTCCAGCCTCGCGCCGGACGGCGTTCCCAGGCAGTACCCCCCTGTTCCTGGGGGTGACAGGACCAGGCACGCCCGGCCGCGCGGAGGCGTGGGCGCGGCCCGCGCGGAGAGGTGCCCTACAACCAGCTGGTGGACGACCCCTTGACGGGGCCTGGAGGCGGATCGACACTCGAAGGCGGGAATCCTAGTGAACAGGTAGGGAAACATGGGCCACGCGGAGCCGGACACCACCCGGGCGAGCCGAACCGGCCGCACGACGTGGTCGTCACCCCTGCTCACCTCCCGCCGCCACATCGACCTGCAGCGCGTGTGCAGCGCCATCGGCGCCGCCCTGGACTGACCCGGGGCCGGCCGGCCGCGCCCTGAGCGGGCCGTGCCGCCCGACGGCGGTCCGAGGCGCGTGCCCGTGAGGCCCGCCGTGCGTCCGGACGACGACGCCGGCCGGGGACCGCACCCGCGGCGCACCGTCCCAGGCCCGCCCGCGGAGCGCCGCACGCCCGGGTCCCCGGCCGCCCTCCCCGGCCGCCCCCGCCACCCGCCGCGCCAACCGGGCGTCCGTGCCCCGCGCCAGTGCCGTCCGGGGCCGTCCCGAGTCGGCGTCCCGCCGCCCACGTGCCGTCCCGCCACCGACAGCCGTCCGCCACCCGTGGCCGCCGGCCCTGCCGCCGAAGCCGTCCGCAGTCGCCGTAGCCGTCCGCAGCCGCCTCCACCGCGCGCACCTCGCGTCGCGCCCGCCTCCGGGGAGAGACATGTCCGTCACGCCACTGGCCGCCCACCACCCGTCCGACCGGCCCGGCCCCGCCTTCCGCGGGCGCATCGGCCGCGACGCGCGCAGCGGCCACTACGCCGTGCCGCGCCGCTACCGCCTGCACCTGTCGCCCGCCGACCCCGACGGGCTGCGCATCGCCGTCACGCACAGCCTGCTCGGCCTCGACAGGGCCTGTCCCGTGACGTTCCTGCCCGCCGTCCCCGACTGTCCCGACGGCGGCCACTCCGCGCTGCGCCCGCTCTACGAGGCCAGCGCACACCACTACACCGGGCCCGCCCTCGGCCCCGTGCTCAGCGACGACTGGTCCGGGCGGATCGTCTCCACCCACGGCCCCGACATCGCCCGGGACCTGGCCCGGCACTTCGGGGGCGGCCGGCCGTCGCTGTACCCGTGCGGCGCCGAGTCCGAGATCGAGGCCGTGCAGCGGATGTGCGCCCAGGGCGTCGAACAGGCCGCGCAGCGCGCCGGATCGGCCGACGCCGGCCCGGCGGAACGAGCCGAAGCCCTGGACACCCTGCTCGACACGCTCGGTGTGCTGGAGCGCGGCCTCGCCGCGCAGCCGCACCTGATCGGCGATCAGATCACGGCGGCCGACGTCGAGTTGTGGGTGACCCTGGTCCAGCTCGACACCGTGCACCGCCACCACCTGGACGCCTCGGCCGTGCGCCGCGTCGCCGGGCACCCCGCCCTGTGGGCGTACGCGCGCCGTCTCACCGCGCACCCTGCCTTCGGCCGGCACCTCGACCTCGACGGCATCGCGCGCCGCCACCAGGCCCGCTGCCGGGGCCTGGAGGCCGCCGGCGCCGCCGTCCAGATCCTGGACTGGGCGGCCCTCGCCCTGGACGCCGACCGCGCCCGGCCGCAGGTCGAACGCCCCTGAGCCGGTCCAACCCGTGGACCGGCGTTGACATCACGGGCGGGGACTGTCTTAACTTACGGCCCAGAACGGTCAAGAGCGTCAGCGACAAGCCCTGGCTTGCTGACCGGCAACCCTCGCACCGCGGTGGGGTGCCCCAGGTGACGACCGGACCGGACGACGGATTCGGTAAGCGCGAGAGCCCCGCACGGGGCCGGGACAGCCCCCTCGCCGGGGGGCCGGAACAGAGACGGTGACCACGATGTACGCAGCCGACAGGACGGCCCCCCGCCGCTCCCGGGGCTGCGTACGGCCGTCCGCCGACCAGCCCGCCCCGCTCGTGGCCGACCGCGCCGTCGATCTGCTCCGGGTCAGCAGCGCACTGTGTACCGCACCGGGCCGCGCCCGCTGTCGGGGCTGACACCACCCCCGAGCCGCGTACCCGACGAACACCGCCCGAGCGGTGTGCCGTTGTCCGCCCCGCCCCGGTCGCCTCACCCCACCGTGCGCCGCGTCCCCGCCGCGCCGTCCGAGCGGTCCCCGCCGCACGGCCGGCGCGCCCCGACCGTCCACGGTGAACTCCCGACCGGGGTGTCCGACTCCCGCCGGAGCCCCTCCATGAGCGAATCCCCGGCCGCCGTGTCCCTCGTCACGGCGCCACCCACCGACACACCGTCAAGACCCGTGTCCGCGCAGCGCGTCCAGCCGCTGCGCCGCCCCGGGCGCTGGATCGCCACCGCCGTGGTCCTCGTCCTCGCCGCCCAGTTCGTGCACGGCCTGGTCACCAACCCCTTCTACCAGTGGGACCGGTTCGGCTACTGGTTCCTGCGCCCCACCATCCTCGACGGACTGCTGATCACCCTCGAGGTCACCGCCTGGAGCGCGGTCCTCGGCCTGCTCGGCGGCATCGTGTTCGCCCTGGCCCGGCTCTCCGGCAGCCCGGTGCTGCGCGCGGTGAGCTGGACCTACGTGTGGGCGCTGCGCTCCGTCCCGCTCATCGTGGTGCTGCTGTTCCTCTACAACTTCAGCGCCCTGTACCAGACGTTGAGCATCGGCGTCCCCTTCGGACCCGCGTTCGTCCGCTTCGACGAGTCCCGGCTCGCCACCGACATGGCCATCGCCGTCGTCGGCCTGAGCCTGCACGAGTCGGCGTACGCAGCGGAGGTCGTCCGCGGCGGCATCCTCTCCGTCGACCAGGGCCAGCACGAGGCGGCCGCCGCCCTCGGCCTGCCGAAGGGCTACCAGTTCCGCAGGATCGTCTTCCCGCAGGCGCTGCGCTCCATCACCCCGAACTACGTCAACCAGCTCATCAACCTGATCAAGAGCAGCTCGCTGGTCTTCTACGTGTCGCTGCTCGACCTGTTCGGCACGGCGCAGTCGATGGGCTCCACCTACCCCGGCGACATCGTGCCGCTGCTGCTGGTGGTCACCGTCTGGTACCTGATCCTCACCAGCGTCGTCTCCGTCATCCAGTTCTACGTCGAGCGGTACTACGCCCGGGGCGCCACGCGCACCCTGCCGCCGACCCCGCTGCAGAGGCTGCGCGCCGGCCTCACCGACGTGCGGGACCGCATCCGCAGGGAGGCCGCCGTATGACCACCGGGACCCTCGACCGGACGGCCGCGGCCGTCGAGGTGCACGACGTGCACAAGTGGTACGGCGCCCACCGGGTGCTCAACGGGATCGACCTGACCGTACGGCCGGGCGAGGTCACCGTCATCCTCGGCCCGTCCGGCTCCGGCAAGTCCACGCTGCTGCGGGTCGTCAACCACCTGGAGAAGCCCGAGGTCGGCTACGTCAGCCTCGACGGCGAGCCGATCGGCGTCCGCCGCAACGGCGACCGGCTCAAGGAGCTGAGCGAGCGCGCCATCCTGGCCCAGCGCAGCCGGATCGGGTTCGTCTTCCAGAACTTCAACCTCTTCCCGCACCTGACGGTCCTGGACAACGTGGCCGCCGCGCCCGTGGCGACCGGCAGGCTGAGCCGGCCCGAGGCCGACGCCCTGGCCCGCGACCTCCTCGCCCGGGTCGGGCTCGCCGACAAGGCCGCCGCCTACCCACGCCAGTTGTCGGGCGGCCAGCAGCAGCGCGTGGCCATCGCCCGCGCCCTCGCCCTGCGGCCGGGAGTCATCCTCTTCGACGAGCCGACCTCCGCCCTCGACCCCGAACTCGTCGGCGAGGTCCTCGCGGTCATCAAGGACCTGGCGACCAGCGGCACCACCCTGCTGATCGTCACGCACGAGATCGGCTTCGCCCGCGAGGTCGCCGACCGGGTCGTCTTCATGGACGGCGGCCGCATCGTCGAGCAGGGGCCGCCCTCCGAGGTCCTCGACCACCCCCGGCACGAGCGGACCAGGGACTTCCTCAGCAAGGTCCTCTGACCCCCCTGCCGCCGCCCGCCCCCGCACCACCTCCTCCACCTCGCCCCTCGTCACTTTCCGTATCTCTCTCCTCGCACCGTGCAACGACAAGGAACAGCCATGCCCCGCCACTTCACCCGACGCAGCCTGATACGCGGCATCACCGCGGCGACCGCGGTCGCCACCCTCGCCACCGGGCTCGCCGCCTGCGGTGGTGACAGCGACGCCGCCACCACGACCGGCGCCGCCGGCACGGTCACCGTGGGCAGACTGTCCAACGGCGCCGCGAAGGAGGCCACCCTGAAGGTCTCCGAGGTCAAGTCCATCAGCGCCGAACTGCCCGCCGACGTCCGCAGGAGCGGCAAGCTGGTGATCGGCTCGGGCACCCTCCCGGCCGGGGCCCCGCCGCTCGGCTTCACCGGCAGCGACCAGAAGACCCTCACCGGCTCCGAGGTGGACCTGGCCCGCCTGGTCGCCGCCGTCCTCGGTCTCGAACCCGAGGTCAAGCGCTTCACCTGGGAGAACCTCTTCGTCGGCATCGACAGCGGCAAGGTGGACGTCGGTTTCTCCAACATCACCGACACCGAGGAGCGCAAGCAGAAGTACGAGTTCGCCTCCTACCGCAAGGACGACCTCGCCTTCGAGACGCTGAAGAAGTCCTCGTGGACGTTCGACGGCGACTACCGGGCCCTGGCCGGCCGGACGGTGTCGGTCGGCGCCGGCACCAACCAGGAGCGGATCCTGCTGGAGTGGAAGGGCAAGCTGGAGAAGGAGGGCAAGAAGCTCACCGTCAAGTACTTCCAGGACTCCAACAGCACCTACCTGGCCCTCAACAGCGGCAAGATCGACGCCTACTTCGGGCCCAGCCCCAACCTCTCCTACCACGTCACCCAGAGCGCGAGCACGCCCAGCCCGACCCGCCTCGCGGGCCAGTTCTCCGGCGCCGGCGCCACGCTCCAGGGCCTGATCGCCGCGACGGCCAAGAAGGGCAGCGGCCTCGCCAAGCCGCTCTCCGACGCGATCAACCACCTGATCGACAACGGCCAGTACGCCAAGTGGCTCACCGCCTGGAACCTCTCCAACGACGCGGTCACCAAGTCGGAGGTCAACCCGCCCGGGCTGCCGCTCGACAACGCCTGACCCGCATCCCCGACCCACCCGAGCCGAGAGAGGAACTCCGCCCCCGTGGACCAGCCGACCGACCTCCGCGGAGGCGGAGCCCTCCCTGTGACCGGCCCGCACCCCCTCGACAACGCCGTCTGGGCGGCCCTCACCGGCCCCCACGCCTCCCTCGCCGAGCGCCTGGGCCGGGCCGCCCGCTACCCGGCCGACGTCTACGCCTTCGCCGCCCTCGCCGATCCCGCGGACCCGGCCGCGTGGGCCGACCTGCACGCGCTCGCCGGGCCGGGAACCACCGTACGGGTCAAGCCCGTCGACGACGTGCCCGACGGCTGGGAGGTCGTCGGCACCGGCCGCGGCGTCCAGCTCGTCGGCACCGCCCTGCGCGCCGAACCCGCGCCCGAGGCGGTACGGCTCGGCCCCGCCGACGTCCCCGACATCCTCGACCTGGTCGCCCGCACCCGGCCCGGCCCGTTCCTGCGCCGGACCGTGGAACTCGGCACCTACCTCGGCATCCGGCACCACGGCCGGCTGGTCGCCCTGGCCGGGGAGAGGCTGCGGCTGCCCGGCTGGACGGAGATCAGCGCGGTGTGCACCGACCCCGAGCACCGGGGGAGGGGCCTGACCACCCGGCTGATCCGCGCCGTCGCCGCCGGCATCCGCGCCCGCGGCGACGTGCCCTTCCTGCACGCCGCCGCCGACAACACCCCGGCCATCCGCCTCTACCGGTCCCTCGGCTTCGCGCTGCGCCGCGGCTCGCGGATCGTCGTCCTGCGCACCCCGGGAACACCCGCCGTCCGCACGGCTGTTGCACCCTACGACGCGACCGGCGAGGCCGCGCCGGACGGTCCCGGCGCCCCGAGGACGGAGGTGACGGCATGACCGCCGTCCCGCACACCGTGCCCCCGCCCACCCGGCCGCACCGCGCCCCCGGCGCCCGCTGTCGCCCCTGACCGCACTCGACTTCCCCCGCCCCGTCGCCCGCCGCCGCCCCGAGCCCGCACGCGGCCCGGCGACCCCGTACGGACCTCCAGGAAGGCACTGACGTGTCCCCCTCCTCCGCGAACCCCGCGACCGCTTCCGAGCGTCCCGCCTCCGCCCTGCACCTCGCCGTCGCCCTCGACGGCACCGGCTGGCACCCCGCCTCCTGGCGCGAGCCGGTCGCCCGCCCCCGTGACCTGTTCACCGCCCGCTACTGGGCCGACCTCGTCACCGAGGCCGAGCACGGACTGCTCGACTTCGTCACCCTGGAGGACGGCCTCGGCCCCCAGTCCTCCCACTTCCTGGACCCCGACGAGCGCACCGACCAGGTGCGCGGCCGGCTCGACGCCGTCCTCGTCGCCTCCCGCGTCGCCCCCCTCACCCGCCACATCGGCCTGGTGCCGACCGTGGTGGCCACCCACACCGAGCCCTTCCACATCTCCAAGGCCATCGCCACGCTCGACTACGTGAGCACCGGCCGCGCCGGCCTGCGCGTGCAGATCACCGCCCGGCCCAACGAGGCCGCGCACTTCGGCCGCCGCACCCTCGAGCGCATCGACTCCTACGACCCCCCGCTCCCCCCGGTGGTGAGCGAGCTCTTCGACGAGGCCGCCGACCACGTCGAGGTCGTGCGCCGCCTGTGGGACAGCTGGGAGGACGACGCGGAGATCCGCGACGTGGCCACCGGCCGGTTCATCGACCGCGACAAGCTGCACTACATCGACTTCCAGGGCCGCCACTTCAGCGTCAAGGGCCCCTCCATCACGCCCCGCCCGCCGCAGGGCCAGCCTCTGGTCACCGCCCTCGCCCACGCCACGGTCCCGTACCGGCTGGTGGCCCGCGCCGCCGACGTCGGCTACGTCACCCCGCACGACGCCGGCCAGGCCCGCGCGATCGTCGCCGAGATCCGCGCCGAGCAGGACGCCGCCGGCCGCTCCGCCGAGCCGCTGCACGTCTTCGGCGACCTGGTGGTCTTCCTCGACGACGACCCCGGCGCCGCCCGCGCCCGCCGCGAGCGCCTCGACGCGCTCGCCGGGGAGCCGTACACCAGCGACGCCCTGGTCTTCACCGGCACCCCGGCACAACTCGCTGACCAGCTGCAGGAGTTGCAGTCGGCCGGTCTCACCGGCTTCCGGCTGCGCCCCGCCGTCGCCGGGCACGACCTGCCCGCGATCACCCGCGGCCTGGTGCCCGAACTCCAGCGCCGCGGCGCCTTCCGCCGCGCCTACGAGGCCGACACCCTGCGCGGCCTGCTCGGCCTCGCCCGCCCCGCCAACCGCTACGCCGCAGCCTGAACCGGCCGGAGGACCACGGACCATGAGCAAGCCGCTGAAGCAGATCCACCTGGCCGCCCACTTCCCCGGCGTCAACAACACCACCGTCTGGAGCGACCCGCGCGCCGGGAGCCACATCGCGTTCGACTCCTTCGTGCACTTCGCGCGGACCGCCGAACGCGCCAAGTTCGACTTCCTGTTCCTCGCCGAGGGCCTGCGCCTGCGCGAACAGGGCGGCCGGATCTACGACCTGGACGTGGTCGGCCGCCCCGACACCTTCACCGTCCTCGCCGCACTCGCCGCCGTCACCGACCGCCTCGGCCTGACCGGCACCATCAACTCCACCTTCAACGAGCCCTACGAGGTGGCCCGCCAGTTCGCCAGCCTCGACCACCTCTCCGACGGCCGCTCCGCCTGGAACGTCGTCACCTCCTGGGACGCGTTCACCGGCGAGAACTTCCGCCGCGGCGGCTTCCTGCCGCAGGACGAGCGCTACTCCCGGGCCAAGGAGTTCCTGGCCACCGCCCACGAGCTGTTCGACTCCTGGCAGGGCGACGAGATCGTCGCCGACCAGGCCACCGGCACCTTCCTGCGCGACGCGCAGGCCGGCGCCTTCGTCCACCACGGCAAGCACTTCGACATCCACGGCCGGTTCAACGTGCCCCGCTCGCCCCAGGGCCGCCCGGTCATCTTCCAGGCCGGCGACTCCGACGAGGGCCGCGAGTTCGCCGCCGCCGAGGCCGACGCCATCTTCAGCCGCTACGGCACCCTGGAGGCGGGCCAGGCGTTCTACACGGACGTCAAGTCCCGCCTCGCCAAGTACGGCCGCCGCCCGGACCAGTTGCTCATCCTGCCCGCGGCCACCTTCGCCCTCGCCGACACCGACGCCGAGGCGGAGGAGCTGGCCCGCGAGGTGCGCCGCCAGCAGGTTAGCGGAGCCACCGCGCTCAAGCACCTGGAGTTCGTCTGGAACCGTGACCTGTCCGGCTACGACCCCGAGGGCCCGCTGCCCGACGTCGACCCGGACGTCGACACCGACCACATCGCCCGCGGCCGGGCCCAGGTGCGGATGTACCGCGACCCGCTGGCCACCGCCCGCGAGTGGCGCGAGCTGG
The DNA here is from genome assembly GCF_005280195.1 of Streptomyces galbus. GTDB lineage: Bacteria > Actinomycetota > Actinomycetes > Streptomycetales > Streptomycetaceae > Streptomyces > Streptomyces galbus. Next base: position 221,117 of record NZ_SZPR01000012.1, read on the forward strand.
CCGCGGCGAACAACTGGTCCATCCGCGACCTGGTCATCCACACCGGCAACCGGCAGAACTTCGTCGGCTCCCCGTCCACGATCGCCAAGACCCTCAACGAGTACGTGCAGGCCGACGCCTCCGACGGCTTCATCCTGGTCCCGCACATCACCCCGACCGGCCTGGACGAGTTCGCCGACAAGGTCGTGCCGCTCCTGCAGGAACAGGGCGTCTTCCGCACCGACTACGAGGGCACCACCCTGCGCGACCACCTCGGCCTCGCCCACCCCGACGAGACCCGCGAGCACCGCGCCGCCTCCTAGCGGCCCCGCACACGGCGCGGGCCGGGGCCTGTCCCCTCCCCCGAAGGCGACAGACCCCGGCCCCTACCCCCCGGACAGTGGTCCCGGTCGCGCGGGCCGTCACCAGCACATGACGGCGGTCTCGCCCGAACCCCAGCCGGAGTACAGGCGCACGCGGACGACATAGCGGCGGCCCTTGACGAGCCGCATCCGGAGCGTGGCGTTGTCCGGGGTGCCCGCGTCGTCGTGGCCGGCGAGGAACCGGGGCTCCCCGTCCCGCTCCTCGAAGACCACGACGACGCAGTCGCCCTCCCCGAACGTGCCGACGGTGTACGCGCGCGTCTCGGGCGGCTCCACGGTGAAGTCCGCCTGCTCGCCCGGCCCCAGGGACAGCGGCACCGAACGGAACGGCACCAGCGCCGGCGGTTCCCCCGGCGGCAGCGGCGGGTACCAGCGCAGCACGAACTCCTTGTCCAGCGGCGACAGTCCGCCCGGCGGACGCACACCCCCGCGGAACTGCTCCGGCTCCAGGATCAGCCCCGGGTCGAAGGGGAACTGCATCACCGACTGCGGGTCCCACACCGACCCGTTGACCTCGGCCGCGTCCAGCTTGCGCAGGACGTTGGCGTCGGTGCGCTCCCGGCTCCAGTGGTTCGGCGGGCCCGCGAGATCCGCGTACACCGCCTCGTCGTCCCAGTGGATCCCGGCGTAGGGGCTCTGGTGCTCGTGGCGCATGCCCAGCACGTGCCCGATCTCGTGCAGGGCCGTGGCCCGCTCGCCGGGTGCCGTGAGGTCCCAGCCGAAGTTCATGGTGCGCTCGCCCCGGCCGGCCGGCAGCGCGTCCCGGCCGATCGCCGACCAGGACCCGCCCCCCTGCTGGAAGCCGATGCGCAGCTCCGCCTCCGACCGGTCGGCGACCTCGCGGAACTCCAGCCCGATGCCCAGCTCCCGCCACTCGCGGAAGGCGTCGCGCACCACGTCCCGCTGCTCCTCGCCGCCCACCCACGACACCCACCGGGTCCGCCCGGAGCCCGGCACCGCGATGACCGATCCGTCGTCGTCCCCGTCGAAGAAGCAGTAGTGCAGGACCGTGCCGTTGACCCACATCCGGCGCCCGCCGAGGAACGCGCCCAGCCGTTCGGCGGCCAGCCCCGGCGCGACGGCCGGGCCGGGCACCTGGGCGAGGGAGCAGTAGCGGGCGGTCATGCGGCCGGCCCCGGCCGCTCGAGAGGGCTCTTCGGGACGGGTGCGTAAGTCGTCACGACAGGGAGAGTCCGCCGGCCCCTGTCTGATACAGGACCACGTGACGTCCCGAGTGCGCCTGCCCGGCTCCGCTCACGCCGCGCCGAACGCCGTGAACGCCCACCCGGTCGCCTGGTGCGTGGCGTCCGACGGCACCGCCGCGCGCGCGTCGCGCAGGGCCTCCGCGAGCGACAGCCCGTCGCCGAGTCCCTTGTGCAGGGCGAGCATGAGCGGGACCACCGCCTCGTCGTTCACCGGGGCGCTGCTGGCGACGACGCCCGCCGTGCCGAGCGGCAGCAGCGCGGTGACCAGGCCGAGGAGTTCGTCCGCGCCGACCGAGGCGAGCCGGGCGGTGTCGCAGCTGGACAGGATGATCCGGTACGGGCTGCGGGCCAGGCGCTCGAAGTCGTGCACGATCAGCGGGCCGTCCACCATGCGCAGCGAGGAGAACAGCGGGCTGTCGGCCCGGAAGTCGCCGTGCGCGGCGATGTGCGCCAGGGCCGCGCCGTCGAGTTCCTCCAGCACGCGCGGCACGCGCGCGTCGGCGTCCTCCAGCACCGTGGCCCGGCCGTACCGGTCGGCGACCTCCGGGACCTCCGCGCCGCCGGTCGCCAGGCCGGGCCCGCGCACCAGGACGTGCCGTCCGCCGGCCGGCGGCTCGGTCTCCCGCGCGCGCAGCCAACTGCCGGCGGACGGCGACACGCTGACGACCCGCTCGCGCAGCGACGGCAGCAGCGACCAGGGCACGCTGTGCAGCCGGGCCGGCGGCACCACCACGACCGGCCCGGAACCGAGGTGGCGGGCCGCCGGGCCCAGCAGCACCTCCTCCAGACGGCGGCCCATCGCCTCTACCAGCGGCAGCCGGTTCTCCGCCCGGGGGTGGGCGAGCCGCCGCAGCGTGGCCTGCACGTGCTCGGCCTCCCGCTCCGCGCGGTCCACCTGCCCGCCCGCGAACCGGCGCACCCGTCCGCCGCCGCACAGCAGCACCTGCACCCGCCCGTCCAGCACGGCGAGCGCCACCAGCCGCCCGTCGCCGAGCCGTTCCAGCAGCCCGGCGACGTCGAAGCGGTACCCGCCGCCCGGCGCGTCGCCGCGCATGTGCAGGGTCCGCGAGCGGACCTCCCGCTCCAGGCGCCGCTGTTCGCGCTCCAGCGCGGGGACCGGCCGGCCGTCGCGGCGGGCCTCCTCCGCGCGGGCGGCGATCTCACGGAAGGCGGTCAGCCCGCTCTGCAGCACCGGGTCGGCGGGCGGCCGGGTCGGCGGTGCCGTCAGCACGGTCGCCCGCCAGCGCTCGCTCCACTCCAGCAGCCGCCGCGGCCCGCCCCCGGCGAGGCTCACCGCCTGGGCCAGCGCGGCCAGTTCGGCGCCCTGCGCGGTGGCCCGGGCGCGCAGCTCCGAGGCGCCGAGCGTCATCCGGTGGTCGTCCAGGACGGCGAGGCCGCGCCGGCACGCCTCGAGCACACCGCGCCCGGACCCGGCGGCCCGGGCCCGCAGCGCCTGCGCGGCCCAGCCGGTGATCCGGGCCAGCGGCGGCCCGCTGCGCCGGCTGCGCGCGGCCACCCGCAGGTAGCGCTCGGCGTCCTCCGTCCAGTCCAGGTGCAGGGCGATCCGCCCCGCCAGCAGCCACGCCTCGGGCGCGGCCGGCGCCCCGGACGACTCCAGCCGCTCGGCGACCCGGGCCGCGTCCGCGACCAGCCGCCCGTAGCCCCGCCCGGACGCGAACCGCGCCTCGATGAGCACCAGCCGGGCGTGCGCCTCCCACCAGCCGCGCCGCTGCCCCGAGAACAGCCGGACGGCCACCGCCGCGCGCGCGATGGCGGTGCCCGGGTCGCCCGCCAGCCGGGCCGCCCGCGCGGCCGCCAGCAGCAGCTCCGCCTTGCGCGTGGACTGCCCGCCGATCCCGTCGAGCACGGCGATCGCCGTGTCCGCCTCGGCCAGTGCCTCGGGCGCGAGGCCCGCGGCCATCAGCACCTCGCAGCGCCGGATGTTCAGCATGAACGTCGGCGTGCCCAGCTTGGCGTACCGCTCCCCGGCCTCGTCCAGCAGCCGCAGCGCCGCCGGGATGTCCCCGGCGCGGAACGCGGCCAGGCCCCGGCTCTCCACCGCGTCGGCCTTGTCGTGCTCCTGGCCGGTGGTGTCCCACAGCGCCTCGGCCGCGGTGAAGTCGGCGTCGGCCCGCTCCACCGCGCCGAGCGCCAGGTGCACCGTGGCGCGCAGGGTGAGGGCCCGCGCCGTCCAGATGACGTCACCGGTCTGCCGCAGCACGGGGATCGCGCGCCGCACGTCCTCCAGGGCTTCGCGGTGGTGGCCCAGCACCCACCAGACGTAGGCCCGCCGGTACAGCACGCGTGCGCGGGTGTGACCGCTGCCGCGCCGCACGCCCTGCTCGAACGCGGCCAGGCCCTGCCGGGTGCGGCCCGCGTGCACCAGGGCCACGCCGAGGGTGGCCAGGACGTCCGCCTCCCGTTCGGCGGACTCGGCCCGCGCCGCCAGGTCGCGGGCCCGCCGCAGGTGCTCCAGGGCCAGGCGCAGGTCGCCCCAGTCGCGCTGCCAGATCCCGATCACCTGGTGGGCCACGGAGGCGTGCGACGGGGGCGGGGCGGAGTCGAGCAGGGTCCGCGCCCGCGCGAGAGCCTCGTTGGGGGCGGCGAACACCATCGGCAGCAGTTCGGCCACCGGGTCGTTTCCCGCTGTCACTCCACGGATGGTATCGGCCTGCGGAGGCAGTCACACCGGTTCGCTCCGGATCTCTACCGGTTCGTGCCGGATCTCCACGGTGCGGGCCCGATCCGCACCGGTTCGTGCGACCTCACGGGCCCGCGGCGGGCGTTCCGGACGGTGGTCGGGGCGCGGGCCGGGAACCGCACCACCCCGCCGTACCGTCGCACCACCTGTATCAAACGGCGGGACGGCGGCTCTACTGGTCGACGGCCGCCTCAGGGGGAGGACCACGCGATGGCACCACAGCGATTCCACGAGCAGTTCGACCACATCCAGCGCGCGCTGCCGGGTGTCCCGCTGGCGCTGGGGCCGGACGACTCCGCCGAGTTCATCTACGAGCGGGGCGTGGTGCTCGCCCGTGACGGCGAGGAGGCCGCGCTGGTGGAGGACACGGTGCGCTCGCACTTCACCGAGGCCCCCGAGCTGGTCGCCGACCACGTGCGGCGCGCCGGCCCCGAGACCAACCGCTCCGGCATCACCCGCATCCAGGTCGGCGACCCGGGCGAGACCGACCGGCGCGGCGACCACACCGTCGCGGGCGCGCTGCGCGCCCTGCGCCAGGCCGAGGGCCGCTCCGGCCGGCGCCTGGTCAGCCGCAACCACGTGGTGTCCATCGCGGTCAACGCCTGCCCGGGCGACGAGCCCGTGCCCGCCCCGCGCACCGAGGGGCCCAACCCCGCGGCCGCCGAGGGCGCCCACGACCCGGACGGCGCGGTGAAGGTGCTGGTGGTCGACACCGGCCTGACCCACGACTACCGCTCCTACCCGCTGTTGGCCCACACCGACGGCGACCTCCAGGCCCGCGAGCGGGACGACGACGGCGTGCTCCAGCAGTACGTCGGCCACGGCACCTTCATCGCCGGCATCGTCACCGCCGTCGCCCCCGACACGGACGTCACCGTCCGCGGCACCCTCAACGACGCCGGGGCGATCCTGGAGTCGGAATTCGGCGACAAGCTCTTCGACGCCGTCGAGCAGGGCGGCTGGCCGGACATCCTCAGCCTCTCCGCCGGCACCTCCAACGGGCGCGTGGACGGCCTGCTGGGCCTGGACGCCTTCATGCGCGAACTCAACGACCGCGGCACCCTGCTGGTGGCCGCCGCCGGCAACAACGCCAGCGCCACACCGTTCTGGCCCGCCGCGTACGCCGCTCTGCCCGAGTACGCCGACGCCGTCCTGTCGGTCGGCGCGCTGCGCGGCGACGGCGAGTTCGGCGCCTGCTTCTCCAACCACGGCCCCTGGGTGCGCGTCTACGCCCCCGGGGAGCGCCTCGTCAGCGCCCTCACCGGCTTCGACGCGCCCGTGCCGTACGTCTACCAGCACTCGACGTACGACGCCTGCCGCTACGGCTTCACGTACACCTGCACCTGCCAGTCCCCGCGCCACACCGGCGCGTTGAGCGACGGCGACACCACGGGCGAGCCGGACCGGGTGACGTTCGACGGCTTCGCCTCCTGGAGCGGCACCTCCTTCGCGACGCCCGTGGCCGCCGGCCTCGTCGCCTCCTGGATGACGGCGCACAAGGAGCGCGACCCCCGGGAGGCCGCCCGTCAACTGCTCAAGTCCTGCGCCGAGTTCGCCGAGGTGCGCGGGGCGCACGTACAGGCGCTGCGGCCGCCCACGTGGCGTCCGGTGCCGGTCGTGCGGCCCGTGCAGACCCTGTGAGGACCGACGTGGCCCCGCCCACGGCGTACGATGACAGGCCGTACACGAGGGGTGGGGCCGTGGACCGTAGTGATGTCGGCGCGCTCGTCCAGTCCGCCGTCGACGGCGACGCGGCGGCCTGGAAAGCGCTGGTGGAAGGGCTGAGCCCGCTGGTCTGGTCGGTGGTGCGCGCGCACCGGCTGTCCGACGCCGACGGCCACGAGGTCTACCAGACGGCGTGGTTCCGGTTCGCCCAGCACCTGGGACGCATCCGGGAACCCGACAAGGCGGGCTCGTGGCTGGCGAGCACCACGCGCCACGAATGCCTGAAGGTGATCAAGAGCGCCAAGCGGCTGACCCCCACGGACGACCCCCAGGTGCTCGACCGGGTCAGCGAGGACCGCACACCGGAGCAGTCGGTGCTGGACTCGGAGGAGGCGGCCGCGCAGAGCGAGCGCGTCCGCTTCCTCTGGCAGGAGTTCGAGACGCTGGGCGAGCGCTGCCGGCAGCTGCTGCGGGTGCTGATCGCCTCGCCGCCGCCCAGTTACCAGGAGGTGTCCGCGGCGCTCGGCATCGCCGTCGGCAGCATCGGCCCGATGCGGCAGCGCTGTCTGCGCCGCCTGCGGGCGAAACTCATCGCACGGGGAGCGTTGTGAAGGACATGAGGGACGACGACGAGGCCGGCGGGTCCGGCGAGCTCTTCGACGAGGGGCCCTTCGACCGGGGCACCGACGAGGACGCCGGCGAGCAGAGCCGGACGGAGGACGAGCTGCGCCAGGCCGCCGCCATCCTGGACCCGGTGCCGGCCGAGCTGCGCCGGATCGCCGTGGAGGCGTACGCGCTGCACGACCTGGACGCGCGGATCGCGGAGCTGACCTTCGACTCGCTGGTGGACGCCATCCCCGTGCGGGGCGTGGCCGACCCGCCGCGGATGCTGACCTTCCACACCGGCGAGCTGACCGTCGACGTGGAGGTCACCCCGCACGGGCTGATGGGCCAGTTGCTGCCGCCGCAGGAGGCGTCGATCGAGGTGCTCAGCGGCCCCCGGGCCGGCGCCCGCCTCACGGCCGACGACCTGGGCCGCTTCATCGGCGACCCCCCACCGGCGGGCCCGTTCGCGCTGCGCCTGCGCACGGGCGACGAGGTCGTCGTGACGGAGTGGCTGCGCGCCTGAGACGGATGACCCGGGACTACCGTGCCGGGCCCGTCCGCATACGGCGGAACTCCTCGTACATCGCCTCCATGAAGGCGCGGAACGACGGGTACCGCTCGGGCGGGCTCGCTCGCCACGGTGCCCACGTGTAGACGGCCCACTCGCCCGATCCGTCGACGTCACCGGGGTCGATCAGGACGTACACGGCGTCGGACTCCACGTCGAGTTGCAGCGCCCGGTGCCACATCCCGGCGAACAGCTCTTCCTCGACGGGGGCGTCGTACAGGCCGTCGGCGAAGTCCTCGGACAGGCCCGCCGCGTCCTCGTGCGGACGGATCCCGTCCGTGCCCGCCAGCAGCCAGACGAAGACACCGGCGTGCCGCCAGCCGTCGGTCACGGCCAGGAACGAGCGGTACGAGGGCGGCAACCGGTGTCCGAGCCGCTCCTCCAGGGCACGGATGCGCTCCTCGGGTGCGGGCGGGAACCCCAGCCACCGGGCGCGGCGCAGTGCCTCCTCGCGCGGGTCCCCGCCGCCGTCCGCCTCCCTCGCGTCGGCCCACTCCGCGCTCCACCGCCGCAGGAAGGGCCGCCAGTCGTCACTCAGGTCCGCCATGCCCGCAGCCTGCCAGGTGCCACTGACAACTCCCTCGGCCGGGCGGGCGGTTCACCCGGTGACCGGACCGCGTGACGCCCCTCGTGCCCGCGCACGCCCCCGTTGCGCCCCTTCCGTGAACCGTCGTCGCCACGCGAGGCTCGGCGCCACGGCCGGCGTCCTCCCGGGGCCCGGTACGACCAGGGAGGGGAAGACCATGGGGAACACGACCGGCAGACACCGCACCGCGATCGCCGCCGTCCTCGCACTGCTGGCGGGGGCCGGCGCCGTCGCGGCCTCGGCGGGCCCCGCGGCGGCGGCCACCGGGGACGTGCTGATCGTCCAGAAGGGCAGCACCGGCAATCTGGTGAGCGTGCAGACCTTCGTGTTCGTTCCGGGCGTCACCGAGCAGGGCGACGGGGTCCAGGCCGGCGCCACCCAGTTCGCGGTCACCAACCTCACGAACCGGACCCTCACCCTGACGGAGAGGACCGCGTCGGGCACGGTCGTCCACAGCGGCACCGTCGCCGCCGGCAAGAACGGCACCTTCGCCGTGACGGGCGGCGACACCGTGCTGCTCGCCGTGCCGGCCGACTAGAGGTCGTCGGGCGTGTCGTCGCCCCGGCCCCGGCCGGAAGGCCCTACGACGCCCCGGCCGCGTCGACCAGTGCCGCCAGGGACTCCGCGAGCCGTTCCAGGCCCGGGCCCGGCGGGCCGCCCGGCTCGGTCATGTAGGTGTCGCGGCGGATCTCCACCATCAGGGCCCGCACCCGGGCGTCCGACCCGTAGTACTCCAGCGGTACGTACGTCCCGCTGAACGGACTGTCCAGGCCCACGTCGCCCCACGCCCCGAACGCCTCCCGGGCGGCGGCGAGCAGCGGCCCGGGCGTGTGGAAGGGGTCGGTGCCCAGGCAGACCGCGGGCCGCGGGCCCTGTCCGTGCAGCTCGTAGGGCAGCGGGAGGGTCGGGTAGGAGTGCACGTCGACGATCACGGCGCGGCCCGTCGCCGCGAGGCGGTCGGCCACCGCCTCGGTCATGGCCCGCGCGTACGGGCGGAAGTACCGTTCGAGCAGCGGCTCCGGGTCGGTCGCGGGGTCCCGCAGCACCTCCCGGTGCGTGGTCCGCGTGTACACCGCCCCCATGCCGACGGCGCGCATCTCCTCGCGCTCGTCGGGGAAGCGCTCGGGGTCGACGACCAGCCGGGACAGCCGGTTCACGAACCGCCACGGCGCCACCCGCGCCCGTCCGGCGGCCCGCTCCGCCAGCTCGGCGGTGTGCGCGTCGACGATGTGGTCCAGCTCCCGCTCCAGCGCGCGGTCGTCGAGCACGATCCCGGCGCGCACCTCGGGCGGCACCGCCCGCGCCGCGTGGGGGACGTGCAGGATCACGGGTGACGTCCCGGCTCCGGGCAGCAGCTCGAACGACGGCACGGCAGGGCTCATACGGGGGCTCCGGGGGAGGGGACGGGGAGGGCGGACGCGCGACCGCCCCGGCCGGGAGGTCCGGCCGGGGCGGGCACGAGGGGCGTACCGCGGGCGCCGCGGGGCGCCGGCGTCAGCTCAGGGACGCCAGCAGCTCGTTCCAGGTCGCCGACGGGCGCATGACCGCGGCGGCCTTGGCCGGGTCGGGCTGGTAGTAGCCGCCGATGTCGGCCGGCTGGCCCTGGACGGCGTTCAGCTCGTCGACGATCTTCTCCTCGTTGGCGGCGAGCGCCTCGGCGAGCGGCTGGAAGGCCTTGGCCAGCTCCGCGTCGTCGGTCTGGCGCGCCAGCTCCTGGGCCCAGTACAGGGACAGGTAGAAGTGGCTGCCGCGGTTGTCGATGCCGCCGACGCGACGGGTCGGGGACTTGTCCTCGTTGAGGAAGGTCGCCGTGGCGCGGTCCAGGGCGTCGGCCAGCACCTTGGCGCGGCTGTTGCCGGTGGCCTCGGCGTACTGCTCCAGGGACGGCACCAGGGCGAAGAACTCGCCGAGGGAGTCCCAGCGCAGGTAATTCTCCTTGACGAGCTGCTGGACGTGCTTGGGCGCGGAGCCGCCGGCGCCGGTCTCGAACAGGCCGCCGCCCGCCATCAGCGGGACGACCGACAGCATCTTGGCGCTGGTGCCCAGCTCCAGGATCGGGAACAGGTCGGTCAGGTAGTCGCGCAGGACGTTGCCCGTCACCGAGATGGTGTTCTCGCCGCGGCGGATGCGCTCCACCGACAGCTTGGTGGCCTCGACCGGGGCGAGGATGCGGATGTCCAGGCCCTCGGTGTCGTGCTCGGGCAGGTAGCGCCGGACCTTCTCGATGAGCACCGCGTCGTGGGCGCGGGTCTCGTCCAGCCAGAACACGGCCGGGTCGCCGGTGGCGCGGGCGCGGGTGACGGCGAGCTTGACCCAGTCGCGGATCGGGTCGTCCTTGGTCTGGCAGGCGCGGAAGATGTCACCCTCGGCGACCGGCTGCTCGATCAGGACGTTGCCGGCGGTGTCGACCAGGCGGACGGTCCCGGCGGCCGGGATCTCGAAGGTCTTGTCGTGCGAGCCGTACTCCTCGGCCTTCTGCGCCATCAGGCCGACGTTGGGGACCGAGCCCATGGTGGACGGGTCGTAGGCGCCGTGCGTCCGGCAGTCGTCGATCACGGCCTGGTAGACGCCGGAGTACGAGGAGTCCGGCAGCACCGCGAGGGTGTCGGCCTCCTGGCCGTCCGGGCCCCACATGTGGCCGGAGGTGCGGATCATGGCCGGCATGGACGCGTCGACGATGACGTCGGACGGCACGTGCAGGTTGGTGATGCCCTTGTCGGAGTCGACCATCGCCAGGGCCGGGCCCTCGGCGATCTCGGACTCGAAGGACGCCTTGATCGCGTCGCCCTCGGGCAGCGACTCCAGGCCCTTGAGGATGCCGCCCAGGCCGTCGTTCGGGGACAGGCCGGCGGCCGCCAGGACCTGGCCGTACTGCTCGAACGTCTTCGGGAAGAAGGCGCGCACCACGTGGCCGAAGATGATCGGGTCGGAGACCTTCATCATCGTGGCCTTCAGGTGCACGGAGAACAGCACGCCGTCCGCCTTGGCACGGGCGACCTGCGCGGCGAGGAACTCGCGCAGCGCGGCCACGCGCATCACGGAGGCGTCGACGACCTCGTCCTCGAGGACGGGTACCGACTCGCGCAGCACGGTCGTGGTGCCGTCCTCGGCGACCAGCTCGATGCGCAGCGCGCCGTCCTCGGCGATCACCACGGACTTCTCGGTGGAGCGGAAGTCGTTCTCGCCCATGGTGGCGACGCTGGTCTTGGACTCGCCGGTCCAGGCGCCCATGCGGTGCGGGTGGGTCTTGGCGTAGTTCTTGACCGAGGCGGGGGCGCGCCGGTCGGAGTTGCCCTCGCGCAGGACCGGGTTGACCGCCGAGCCCTTGACCTTGTCGTAGCGGGCGCGGATCTCGCGCTCCTCGTCGGTCTTCGGCTCGTCCGGGTAGTCCGGCAGCGCGTAGCCCTGCGCCTGCAGCTCGGCGACCGCGGCCTTGAGCTGCGGGATCGACGCCGAGATGTTCGGCAGCTTGATGATGTTGGCCGCCGGCGTCTTGGCCAGCTCGCCCAGCTCGTGCAGGGCGTCCGGGATGCGCTGCTCCTCGGTCAGGTACTCCGGGAAGACGGCGATGATGCGCCCGGCCAGCGAGATGTCCCGCGTCTCCACGGCGACACCCGCCTGCGACGCGTACGCCTTGACCACCGGCAGGAAGGAATACGTTGCCAGGGCCGGGGCCTCGTCAGTGTGCGTATAGATGATGGTCGAGTCAGTCACCGGGTGCTCCGCTCCACGTCTGCAACATTGCTCGACATCAAGATATCTCGTGACCGGGGTCCGCTCGACAGGGGTGGGGTGCAACCGGACCGCCCTCCCCGGTGGTCATGGAGGGTGATCGTCACCAGTGGACGGCGGCCGGCGTGACCACCCGGCCGCCCCGACGGAAGCGGACCATGAGATATCGCAGCAGAGTGACCGGACCGGCGGCCGCCCTCATCGGCGCCACCGCGGTCCTGGCCGGGGGCAGGAACGCGTACGCGGCGGGGACCGGCGACGGCCCCGCCCCGGGCCCGGAGACCCTCGGCGACCCCGTCTACCCCGCCCTCGGCAACGACGGCTACCGCGTCGGCGCCTACCACCTCGACCTCGTCTACGACCCCGCGACCGCCCTGGTGGAGGCCACGGCGACGCTGCGGGTGCGCACCACCCGGGCGCTCAGCCGGCTCTCCCTGGACGCCCTCGGCCTGGACGTGCGGTCGGTGCGCGTCGACGGCCGCACGGCCGCCTTCGAGCAGGCCGACGAGAAGCTGAGGATCACCCCCGAGCGCCGGCTGCCCGCCCGCGCCCACGTCACCCTCCGCGTCGCGTACGGCGCCGACCCGCGCCGCGTCCTGCCGTACACCGGCTGGGTGCCGACCCCGGACGGCTTCGCGGTGGCCTGCCAGCCGAACCTGGCGCACACCGTCTTCCCCTGCAACGACCACCCCTCCGACAAGGCGCACTTCACCTTCCGCCTGACCGTCCCGGACGGTCTGACCGCCGTCGCGAGCGGCACCCGGGTGCGCACCGAGCCGCTGCCGGGCGGGCGTACGGCCGTCACCTACCGGTCCCGCTCGCCGATCGCGACGGAGCTGGTGCAGATCACCGTCGGCGACTACGTGGTCAAGGAGCGGAGCGGGCCGCACGGGCTGCCGCTGCGGGACGTCGTACCGAGGGCGCGGGCCGAGGCGCTGGAACCCGCGCTGTCCCTCACGCCCGGCCTGGTGGAGTGGATCGAGGGGCGCCTCGGCGCGTTCCCGTTCGAGACGTACGGGCTGCTGCCGTGCAACTCCGACCTGGCGGAGCCGTTCGACTTCACCGGCCTGGAGACCCAGACCCTGACGATCTACCGGCCGAACTTCCTCCTGCAGGAGGAGAAGAAGATCGGCTCGCACATGATGCACGAGCTGGTCCACTCCTACTTCGGCAACAGCGTCTCGCCCGCCACCTGGGCCGACCTGTGGATCAACGAGGGCCACGCCGACTTCTACGGGCTGCTGTACCGCTACGAGCGCGGCTGGCCGGACTCCCTGGGCCTGACCAGCTTCGAGGCCCGCATGAAGGACACCTACGCGCGCGGCGACCAGTGGCGGCACGACTGGGGGCCGGTCGCCGCACCGAACGCCGCGAACCTCTTCGAGGCGCAGCGCTACCTGGGCGGCGTGCTCGTCCTGTACGCGCTGCGGCAGCTCATCGGTGAGGACGCCTTCCACGCCGTCGAGCGGGCCTTCCTGGACCGGTACCGCAACGCGTCGGCGTCCACGGAGGACTACATCGCGGTGGCGAGCGCGGTGTCCGGCCAGGACGTCTCCGGGTTCCTGAAGGACTGGCTGTACGGCACGACGACGCCGCGCATGCCGGGCCACCCGGACTGGACGGTCACGCCGGTCACGCCGTCCCTGGCCACGCCGCACGGCCGCCGGGACACGCGTCCCCACGACCACTCGGCGACGCTGTGACCTGAGCCGGTCACACCGGGCGGGCGGGTCGGACCCCGTCCGCCCCGCCGCCGGCCCCGCCCCGGGTGAGTTCCCGCTCGACCCAGCGGCAGATCACGTGCACCGCGTACACGTGCTCGGCGCGGCTCAGCTCCCGTCCCTTCGGGATGCCGTGCCACCGCTGCAGGCAGCTCCGGCAGCAGGTCGCGGTGGCGTGCTGGGCGACGAACACCGGGTGCCCGCGGTACGGGGTCTGCTTGCCGTCCTTGTACGGCGCGGCGGGGGCCAGCCGGCGGGCCAGCAGGTCGTAGGCGTGCCACCGGATCGTGGCGGGCCCGCGCTCCACGGCGAGGGCCCGCTCCCGCCCGGCCAGCCGGAACCGCGCCCGGAACGGCTGGCGCGCGAGGGCGTCCAGCCGCTCGTCGAGCGCGCGGACCGAGGACGGGGAGGCGGGCGGCGGCACGTCGGGGGCGGGGCTCATGGTCCTCCCAGCGTACGGCGCCGTCGCCGCGGATCGGTCAGCCCCCGAGCGCGGGGTCCGCCGTCAGGCCGTCGCCGGTGCGCTGGTGCGGGATGGACGGGACCGCGCCCTGCTGGAGCGTGACGGTGCGGGCGGGGGCCGGGATGCGGATGCCCTCGGCGCGGTAGCGCTTGTGCAGGCGCTTGATGAACTCGTGCTTGATCCGGTACTGGTCGCTGAACTCGCCGACGCCCAGGATCACGGTGAAGCCGATCCGGGAGTCGCCGAAGGTGTGGAAGCGCACCGCCGGCTCGTGGTCGGGCACCGCGCCGCTGATCTCGGTCATCACCTCGGCGACCACGTCGGTGGTCACCTTCTCCACGTGCTCCAGGTCGCTGTCGTAGGCGACGCCCACCTGCACCAGGATCGTCAGCCGCTGCTCGGGGCGCATGAAGTTGGTCATGTTCGCCTTGGCGAGCTGCCCGTTGGGGATCACGATGAGGTTGTTGGACAGCGCCCGCACCGTGGTCTGGCGCCAGTTGATGTCCTCGACGTAGCCCTCCTCCCCGCTGCTCAGCTTGATGTAGTCGCCGGGCTGGACGGTCTTGGAGGCGAGGATGTGGATGCCCGCGAAGAGGTTGGCGAGCGTGTCCTGCAGCGCGAGGGCGACCGCGAGACCGCCCACGCCCAGGGCGGTGAGCAGCGGCGCGATGGAGATGCCGAGCGTCTGCAGCACCACCAGGAAGCCGATCGCGAGGACCAGGATCCGGGTGATGTTGACGAAGATCGTGGCCGATCCGGCGACGCCGGAGCGCGAGTGGGTCACGCTGCGGACCAGTTCGGCGACCACCCGCGCCGCCGACAGGGTCACGACGAAGATCAGCAGCACGGTCAGGGACTGGTTGGCGGTGCGCTGCACGGCCCGGGTCAGCGGCAGCACCGCGGCCGCGGCCGCCGCGCCGGCGGCGATCGCCGCCCACGGCACGACCGTGCGCAGCGCGTCCACCAGCACGTCGTCGCCGCCCCACTTGGTGCGCTTGGCGTGCTTGGCCAGCCAGCGCAGCAGCCCGCGGGAGAGGAAGGCGGCCAGCAGGCCCGCGGCCAGGGCGATGCCGGCGAGGACGGAGTCGTCCAGGGTCAGCGCGCGGTTCACCGGTCACCTCCGGGGAGACGATCCGCGGCCCGGGGGGCCGCCGACGGCCGGATGTGCAATGTCGTCACGTGGTCCACTGCTCGGTTCCGGGAAGTGCGATCACGCGGGCCCGGCCGGGGTGTTGGGCCCGGCCGGCCCGCGCGATCACTCATCCTGCCGCATTCCGGACGGCAGTTCGTACCCGGCCGGGTCGCTCACACGATGCCTTCGGCCAGTTCGGCCTGCTCCCGGTCCGAGCCGTACGCGGCCGTGGTGGGCGTCCCGTACGAGCGGCGGGCGACGAACCACCACACGGTGGCCAGGACCAGCACGACGGCCAGCGCGACCGAGGCGTAGTTCATGGTGTCCGCCGTCACCGGCGACGACTGCGGCAGGCAGAACAGCACCGTCACGCACGCCACCCACACCACCGCGATCCAGCCGATCGGCCTGCTCCACCGGCCCAGGCTCCACGGACCCGGCGTGAACCGGTCACCCGCGCGCAGCCGCAGGAACACCGGGATGGCGTAGGCGGGCGTGATCCCGATGACGTTGATCGCGGTGACCGCGCCGTACGCGGTCGCCGAGTACAGCGACGGCAGGGCGAGCACACAGGCCACGGCGACCGACAGCCACACCGCGGCCACCGGCGTCTGGGTGCGGGTGCTGACCTTGCGCCACAGGTGCGAGCCCGGCAGCGCCCGGTCCCGGCTGAACGCGAACACCATGCGGCTGGCCGCGGCCACCTCGGCGTTCCCGCAGAACAGCTGCGCCACGATGACCACCAGCAGCAGCGCGCTCGCGCCGTCCGTGCCGAGCCCGTCGAGCAAAATCTGCGCGGGCGGCACCCCGGTCGCGGTGGCGAGCGTGCCGTCGTAGTCCTGGATGGCGAAGGTCAGACCGGCGAGCAGCACGAAACCCGCCAGCCACGACGCCCAGATCGAGCGCACGATGCCGCGGGCCGCCGACACCGAGGCGTGCGCCGTCTCCTCCGACAGGTGCGCCGAGGCGTCGTAGCCGGAGAAGGTGTACTGGGCGAGCAGCAGGCCGATCGCGGCGACGTAGACCGGGTTGTGCCAGCCGGTGTTGTTGACGAACTCGGTGAACACGAAGGACGGCGAGCGGTGGTGGTCGGGCACGATCCACAGCGCGCCCACGATCACCGCGACACCGGCCAGGTGCCACCACACGGATATCGAGTTGAGCACGCTGACCAGCCGTACGCCGAACAGGTTGAGCACGGCGTGCAGCAGCAGGATCGCCACGAAGATCAGCATCGTTTTCTCCGGCGTGGGCGTGAAGCCCCACTGGAGGTCGGCGAACGCGCCCGCGAACAGGGCGGCGCCGTAGTCGATGCCGGCGATCGCCCCGAGCAGGCCGAGCAGGTTCAGCCAGCCCGTGTACCAGCCCCAGCGCCGCCCGCCGAGCCGGTCGGCCATGTAGTACAGGGCGCCCGAGGTCGGGTAGGCGCTGGTCACCTCCGCCAGCGCGAGGCCCACGCACAGCACGAACAGCCCGACCCCCGCCCAGCCCCACAGCATGACGGCGGGGCCGCCCGCGTTCATGCCGAAGCCGTACAGGGTCATGCAGCCCGACAGGATCGAGATGACGGAGAAGCTGATCGCGAAGTTGCCGAAGCCGCCCATGCGGCGGGCCAGCACCGGCCGGTAGCCGAGTTCGCGCAGCCGCTGCTCCTCGTCCGGCCGGGGGACCTCGACGGGAGCCGGTGGCTCGGGGGTGCGGGACATACGGAGACCTCCGGGGGGAGAGGGGGTGGGGAAACGGGGGAGCAGGGGGAGAGGCGCGGGGCCGGGTCAGGGCGTGGCGCCGCTGCGGGCGCGGGCCCGCAGGAACACCTCCACCGCCTCGGCGGGTTCGCCCGGCCGCCCGGCACGGCCCGTCCAGGGCACGGGCGTGTAGTACGGCCCGATCGCGCCGAACACCCGGGCCGCCTGCGGGAAGCGCTGCGCGCCCCACAGCGCGTGGGCGAGGTGGTTGAGGTCCAGCGGGGAGCGCTCGGCCGGGTCGGACCGCTCGAACCACGCCTCGTACGCCCGCAGCGCCTCCCGGGCGGCGTCCTCGGCGACCCAGAACAGGTCGAGGGCGGTGTCCCGCCCGCCCTCGCGCCGGTAGCGCTCGACCCGTACGTACAGGGGCAGCAGATGCAGCGCGGAGCCCGGCGGTGCCGCCTGGCCGGCGAGCTGGGCGAAGGCCTCCGCCTCCGCGGGCCGCGGGGAGGCCGCGTGCGCGTACAGGAACTGGAGCATGCGGTGGTGTGCCTCGCGGTTGCCCGGGTCGCGCTTGTCGGCCTCGGCGAGCAGTCCCCACGGCCCCGGCGGCAGCGTCGGTTCCGGGGCGGCCACCCGGTGCTCGTCCCACAGCCGCCGGCGGTCGAGCTGGGCCAGCGCCAGCAGGCACACCCACGGCACCGGGTCCGGGGGCGCGAGCCGGGCGGCCTCCTGGCTCATGTCCCAGGCCTCGATCCACAGTTCGTGCGTACGGCGGTGGCCCTCGCGCCGCGCCCGCAGGGCGCGCTCCACCCCGACCCGGGCACGCATCACCACGGCCGGGACGCTGTGCGGCTCCTCGGCGAGCCAGGCGCGCACCACGTCGGTCCCGGCGGCCGCCGTGGCCAGCACCTGGGTGCGCCGCGTCCAGGCCGTCCAGCCCGCCGTGTCCTCCAGCAGGGTGCGCATCGCCAGCCAGCGCCCGGTGCGCAGCTCCTGCAGGGCGGAGCGCAGGGCGTCGTCGGGACCGGCGGGGTCGTAGGCCGGCCGTGCTCCTTCGCGTGCCATCAGCCGTCCGCGCGGGGGTGCCGAAGGGGCAGGTCGGCGGGATGGAGTAACAACAGCCCTCCTCTGGGCGGTTGATGAGGAGATCACGTCGGTCGGCGGTCACTATAGAGGGGGTCGTACGACCGGACGAAGCAATTCAAGTCCGTTATCGTTCAACCATCTTCGCTGGTGGCGGGGCGAAGTCGGCGCGGAAACGGGGTGCTTGACGCGGTGCGGGGCCCGGCGGCAGGCTGTCGGCCCGTGATCAACGGGACGCGGGCGGCCGCGGGGAAGGGCGCGATGACAGGTCCCGTGCTCGCCGTCGACCAGGGCACCTCCGGCACCAAGGCCCTCGTGGTCTGCCCCGAACGCGGCGTCCTCGGCACCGGGTTCGCCGCGGTCCGCCCCCGTCACCTGCCCGGCGGCCGGGTCGAGGCCGACCCCGCCGAGCTGTACGGATCGGTCGTCGAGGCCGGCCGGCGCGCCCTCGCCGAGGCCCGCGAACCCGTCGTCGCGTTCGGCCTGGCCAACCAGGGGGAGACCGTCCTCGCCTGGGACCCGGCCACCGGACGCCCGCTCACCGACGCGATCGTCTGGCAGGACCGGCGCGCCGAGGACGTCTGCGCCGAACTCGCCCCGCACGCGGACGAACTGCGCGAACTGACCGGCCTGCCCGTCGACCCCTATTTCGCGGCGCCGAAAATGGCTTGGATCCGCCGTCGGCTGACCGGCGAGGGCGTCGTCACGACCAGCGACGCCTGGCTCGTGCGGCGCCTGACCGGAGCCTTCGTCACGGACGTGGCGACCGCCGGCCGCACCCAGCTCCTCGACCTCGACCGCGCCGCCTGGTCCCCGCGCGCCCTCGACCTGTACGGCCTGTCCGGCGAGCGCCTGCCCGACGTCGTCGACAACGCCCGGGTCGTCGGCACCACCCGCGCCTTCGGACCCGAGCACCCGGAGATCCCGCTCACCGGGCTCGCCGTCGACCAGCAGGCCGCCCTGCTCGCCCAGCGCGTCACGGCCCCGGGCACCGCCAAGTGCACCTACGGGACCGGCGCGTTCCTGCTCGCGCACACCGGGGAGAGCCCCGGGCGCGGCACCTCCGGGCTGGTGTCCTGCGTCGCCTGGCGGCTGGCAAACCGCACCAGCTACTGCCTCGACGGCCAGGTGTTCGCCGCCGCGTCCGCCGTGCGCTGGCTCACCGACCTCGGTGTGCTGCGCGACGCCGCCGACCTCGACGCCGTCGGCGGCGGCGTGCCCGACAGCGGCGGCGTCACCTTCGTGCCCGCCCTCGCCGGACTCGCCGCCCCCTGGTGGCGCGGCGAGCTGCGCGGCTCCCTGACCGGGCTCGGCCTGGACACCACCCCGGGCCACCTGGTGCGCGCCCTGTGCGAGGGCATCGCCGCCCAGGTCGTCGCCCTCGCGGACGCCGCGGAGGCCGACCTCGGCACCGCGCTGACCACCCTGCGCGTCGACGGCGGCCTGACCCGCTCGGCGCTGCTCATGCAGACCCAGGCCGACCTGCTGCAGCGCCCCGTGGAGGTGTCCGCCCTGCCCGACGCGACGGCTCTCGGCGTGGGCGCGCTGGCCCGGCTCGGCGCCGATCCCGGCCTGGGCGTCGAGGCCGCCCTCCCGGACGCGGAGCCCGCCGCGGTGTACGAGCCGCGCCTCACGGCCGACGAGGCCGCCGAGCGCCTCGGCCGCTTCCGGGCGGCCGTGGACGCCCTGCTGGAGGGGAGCGCCGCATGACGGCTCCCGGCGCGCGAGAGGGTGCCTCCGTGGCCGCGGGCTGTCACGAGGGCGCTCCTGCCGTCGCGGACCCCGGCGAGCGCTCCGTGGCCGCCGCCGGCCCCCGCGAGGGCTCCGTGACCGTCGCGGGTCCGCTGCCCGCGCGGCCCTACGACGTCACCGTCGTCGGCGCCGGGGTGGTCGGCACCGCCCTCGCCCGGGAACTCGCCCGCCACCCCCGCCTGCGGGTCGCCCTGGTCGAGGCGCAGGACGACGTCGGCCAGGGCACCTCGAAGGCCAACACCGCGATCCTGCACACCGGTTTCGACGCCGTACCGGGCTCCCTGGAGGCCCGGCTGGTGCGCGAGGGCCACCGGCTGCTGTCGGCGTACGCGGCCGAGGCCGGCATCCCCCTCGAACCGGTCGGTGCCCTGCTCGTCGCCTGGGACGAGGACCAGCTCGCCGCCCTGCCCGGCCTCGCCGACAAGGCGCGGCGCAACGCCCACGACGGCGTCCGCCCGCTGGACGCGGCCGAACTGTACGCCCGGGAGCCCCACTTGGGCCCCGGTGCGCTCGGCGCCCTGCACGTGCCCGGCGAGAGCGTCATCTGCCCGTGGACGACCCCCCTGGCGTACGCCACACAGGCCGTGCGGCACGGGGTCGACCTGCACCTGGGCTGCCGGGTGGAGTCGGTGGCCGGCGACGGCACGGGCGGCGACCCGCAGGTGCTCGGCACCACCCGCGGGCCCCTGCACACCCGGTGGCTGGTCAACGCCGCCGGGCTGCACGCCGACACCCTCGACCGGATGCGCGGCCACGAGGACTTCACCGTCACCCCGCGCCGCGGCCAGCTCCTCGTCTTCGACACCTTCGCGCGCGACCTCGTCCGCCACATCCTGCTGCCGGTGCCCACCGCCCTCGGCAAGGGAGTCCTGGTGGCGCCCACGGTCCACGGCAACGTCCTGCTCGGGCCCACCGCCGAGGACCTCGACGACCGCACCGCCACCGGCACCACCGCCGAGGGCCTGGCCGGCCTGCGCGAGCAGGGCCGCCGGGTCCTGCCCGCGCTGCTCCAGGAGGAGGTCACGGCCGTCTACGCCGGCCTGCGCGCGGCCACCGAGCACGACGACTACCGCATCACCGCCCACCCCGGGCAGGCGTACGTCACCGTCGGCGGCATCCGCTCCACCGGCCTCACCGCCTCCCTGGCCATCGCCGCGCACGTGCGCGACCTGCTGGCCGACTCCGGCCTCGACCTCGGGCCCGCCCGCGACCTCGAACCCGTCCGTGTGCCCCGCCTGGGCCGCACGTCCCCCCGCCCCTGCCGCGTCCCCGAGCGGGTCGCGGCCGACCCCGAGTACGGCGTCGTCGTCTGCCCCTGCGAGCAGGTCTCGCGCGGCGAGATCCGCGACGCGCTCGCGGCGACGATCCCGCCGCGCTCCCTGGACGGGCTGCGCCGCCGCACCCGCGCCCGGGCCGGCCGCTGCCAGGGCGACACGTGCGGCGCGGCCGTGCGCGAGCTGTTCGAGCAGGCCCGCCGGTGAGGGCGCGGGAGACCGACGTCCTGGTGGTCGGGGCGGGGCCCGCCGGACTGGCGGCCGCCGCCCGCCTCGCCGCCCTCGGGGCGGGCCACGTCGAGGTGCTGGACGGCGACCAGGGGGCCGGGGGAGCGCCCCGCCACGGCGCGCACCGCGGCTACGGCACCTGGCCGCGCGTGGTGACCGGTCCGGCGTACGCGCACCGGCTCGTGGCCGCCGCCGAGCGCGCCGGGGCGGTCGTACGCACCGGTGTGACCGCACTCGACTGGGCGGGCCCCCTCGCCCTGGAGACGGTCGGACCGCTCGGCGTCGAGACCGTCACCGCCCGCGCGGTCGTCCTGGCCACCGGCGCCCGCGAACGCCCGCGCGCGGCCCGCCTGATCCCCGGCACCCGCCCGGCCGGGATCTACACCACGGGTGAACTCCAGCGGGCGGTGCACCGGTTCGGGCAGCACATCGGGGCCCGGGTGGTGATCGTCGGCGCCGGAGGCACGGCGTGCCCGCGGGACGCGACCGGCGCGCGGACCGCGAGGGGCGTGGACGACACCACGGCCGCCGCGTACGCCGAACACGCGGCCGTCGCCACCGTCCGCGCCTCGGGCGCCACCGTCGTCGCCCTGGTCGCCGGCCTCCCGCGGGCCCGGACCGGCCGCGCCCCGGTCGCCGACCCCCGTCCGTGGCCGGGCGTCCCGCTCCTGACGGGCGCCACGGTCACCGAACTCCTCGGCCACGGCCGCCTGTCGGGCGTACGGGTCCGCCACCGCGACGGACGCACGGCCGTCCTGCCCTGCGACACGGTCGTCCTCACCGGCGACTTCGTCCCCGACCAGGCGCTCGCCCGGCGCGGCGGCCTCGCCCTCGCCGCCGGCACCCGGTGCCCCGCCGTGGACCCGGCCCTGCGCACCTCCCGCCCGGGCGTCTTCGCCGCGGGTGCGCTCGTGCGCCCCACCGCCTCCGCCGCGGCCGCGGCCCGCGCCGGTGCCCGGGCGGCCCACGCGGTGCTCGCCCACCTGCGCGACACGCCTTAGATCTTGACCTCAAGCCCGGTTGAGTTCCTAGCGTCGGTGGCGTCCGAACCACCCAGGCGCACCCCGGAGGCACCGGCCATGGAGTACTCGCACAGCGACGCGGACCTGCTGCGGCAGCCGATCGGCTACTGGAGCTGGGCCGCCTACGACGCCGTCGTCACCCGCATCCGCTCCGCCCTGGCGGAGCTGGGGACCACCCAGCCGCAGTGGTGGGTCCTCGGCCAGGTCGCCGGCGCCGACCCGGCCAGGAGCCGGGACGAGGTGTCGCGGCTGCTGCGGAACTACCTGAACACGGGCCCCGAGGTCATGGAGGAGGAGATCGACCACACCATCGCCCGCGGCTGGGTCGACCAGGACGCGGCGGGCCGCCTGCACCTGACGCCCGAGGGCCGGGCGTTCCTCGACAAGGCGGCCGCCGTCCAACAGCAGTTGCACGAGGAACGGCACGCGGGCATCTCCGACGAGGAGTACCTGACGACCCTCAAGGTCCTCCAGCGCTTCATCCACAACACGGGCGGCACGGCCTGGCACCACTGAGGCGGCCGGGCCGGGCGGGCCCGGACGGGCGCGCCGTCAGATCACCTTCCACCGCACCAGCGCGCCCAGCGTCAGCGCCCCGGGCACCAGCGGCAGCCAGACCGTGACGATCCGGTACGCCAGCACCACCGCCGTCGCCGCCGGCACCGGACCGCCGGCCGCCACCAGGGCCGCGACCAGCGCGGCCTCCACCGAGCCGATCCCGCCCGGCGTCGGCACCAGGGCGACCGCCGCGGTCGCCGCCAGGTACGCCACCGCCAGGTGCGCGGCCGGCACCGGCAGTCCCAGTGCCCGCCCCACCAGCGCCAGAGCGGCCGCCTGCAGCGCCGGGAACGCGAGCGCCCCGCCCCACAGCGCCAGCGCGCGGACCGGACGGGCGTGCACCGCGCGCGCCTCGCCGAGCGCCGCGCGCAGGAAACCGGACACGGCCGCGCGCAGCCGCCGTACGAGGAGCAGGACGAGCGCCGTGACGAGCGCCGCAGCGGCGAGCCCGGCCAGCAGGGGACCCGCCGCGCCGGACGGCACCAGCGTGCCCGGCCGCAGGGCGTGCGGGAAGGCCACCAGCAGCGCGGCGAGCAGGCCCAGCCGCGCCACGGCCTCCGCCAGCAGGTACAGCCCGAGCGCCGCCGACGCGCGGGCCGGCTCCACCCCGCACACGGTCATGAAGCGCAGGTTGACCGCGCTCGCGCCGAGCCCGGTCGGCAGCAGGTGGTTCGCCGCACCGGCCGCGAACTGCGCGGCGAGCAGACGCCGTCCGGGCAGCCGCTGCACCACGGCGCCCTGCCGGGTGACGGCCGCCGCCACCCAGGTCAGACAGGTCGCGCCGACGGCACCCAGCAGCCAGGGCCACTCCGCCGACCGCAGGTGCACGAGGCCCTCGGCGAGGACGCAGCGGTGGCGCACCGCGACGACGGCGACCAGCAGGACCGGCAGCAGGCACAGCACGTGCCGGGCCTGCCGCACGGGGAGGTACCGCGCACGGGGGAGCCGCGCGGACCGGACGGGGGAGCGGAGCGGGCCCGGGGGACGGGGCCCTTCGGGGAGGGTTACCGCGGTCACACCACGGAAGGTTCTCCCCGCCGCGCCAACACCGGGTGGCGGGATCGCGGACGGCGGCTTACGGACGGGCACCGACCGTGCCTTGACCTCAACGATGGTCGAGGTCCTACCGTCCTGAACATGAGCATGGAGACCACCGCGTGGATGCAGCTGCACAGCGTCCTCACCGCCCAGCAGGACCGCCGCCCCTTCGACCGCGCGACACTGCGCCGCATCGGCGCCTTCGCCCGCCCGCACCGCCGCCGCATCGCCGTCTTCGTCCTGCTGGGGACGGTGACCGCGCTGCTCGCCGTGGCCACGCCCGTCCTCGCCGGGCGCGTCGTCGACGCGATCGTGTCGCGGGGGCAGGAGCGCACGGTCGTCGGGCTGGCCCTGCTCATCGCGCTGATCGCGCTGCTGGAGGCGGCGCTCGGCATCCTCGGGCGCAGGCTGTCGGCGACGCTCGGCGAGGGACTCATCCTCGACCTGCGGACGGCTGTGTTCGATCATGTGCAGCGCATGCCGGTCGCGTTCTTCACACGTACCCGTACGGGCGCGCTGGTCTCCCGGCTCAACAACGACGTGATCGGCGCCCAGCGCGCCTTCAGCAACACCCTGTCCGGCGTGGTCGGCAACATCGTGACGCTGGTGCTCACCCTCGCCGTGATGCTCACCCTGTCCTGGCAGGTCACCCTGCTCGCGCTGGTCCTGCTGCCGGTGTTCGTGGTGCCCGCCCGCCGGATGGGCGGCCGCATGGCCCGCATGCAGCGCGAGGCGGCCACGCTGAACGCCGCGATGGGCACCCGCATGACCGAGCGGTTCTCCGCGCCCGGCGCCACCCTGGTCAAGCTGTTCGGCCGGCCCGAGCAGGAGTCCGCGGAGTTCGCCGCCCGCGCCGCGCGCGTCCGCGACATCGGCATCCGCACGGCCACCGCCCAGTCGGTGTTCCTCACCTCCCTCACCCTCGTCTCCGCCCTGGCCCTCGCCCTGGTCTACGGCCTCGGCGGCCGGCTCGCCCTGCACGGCACCCTGGAGCCGGGCGCGGTGGTGGCGCTCGCCCTGCTGCTGACCCGCCTGTACGCACCGCTCACCGCGCTCGCCGGGGCGCGCGTGGAGGTGATGAGCGCCCTGGTCAGCTTCGAGCGGGTCTTCGAGGTGCTGGACCTGGAGCCGCTCATCGAGGAGAAGCCGGACGCCCGTGACGTGCCGGACGGCCCGGTGGCCGTCGAGTTCGACGACGTCCGCTTCGCCTACCCGTCCGCCGACCGCGTCTCCCTCGCCTCCCTGGAGGAGGTCGCCTCCCTCGACACCCGGGGCGGCGAGGAGGTCCTGCACGGTGTCTCGTTCCGCGCCGAACCCGGGCACACCGTCGCCCTCGTCGGCTCCTCCGGCGCCGGCAAGTCCACCGTCGCCCAGCTCCTGCCGCGCCTGTACGACGTCGACTCCGGCGCGGTCCGCATCGGCGGCGTCGACGTCCGCGACCTCACCGCCCGGTCGCTGCGCGCCACGGTCGGCATGGTCATGCAGGACGGCCACCTCTTCCACGACACGGTCCGGGCCAACCTGGTCATGGCCCGCCCGGACGGGGGGAGCGCACCGGCCGACGTCGAGGCCGACCTGTGGGACGCGCTGCGCCGGGCCCGCCTCGACGACCTCGTCCGCTCGCTGCCCGACGGCCTCGACACCGTCGTCGGCGAGCGCGGCTACCGGCTGTCCGGCGGGGAACGCCAGCGCATGACCATCGCCCGGCTGCTGCTGGCCCGCCAGCGCGTGGTCGTCCTCGACGAGGCCACCGCCCACCTCGACAACACCTCCGAGGCGGCCGTGCAGGAGGCGCTCGCCGAGGCGCTGGCGGACCGTACCGCCGTCGTCATCGCCCACCGCCTGTCCACGGTGCGCACGGCCGACCGCATCCTGGTCGTGGAGGCGGGCCGCATCGTCGAACAGGGCACCCACGAGGAGCTGCTGGCGGCCGACGGCCGTTACGCGGAGCTGTACCGGGCGCAGTTCGAGCAGCCCGGGGAGTCCGGGCGGCCGGACGCGCCGGAGGTCGCCGTGGGGGTGTAGGAGGTCCGGTCCGGGTTCCTCAGGCCCGGACCGTCGCGGGTCCGTCAGGCCCGGACCGTCGCGGGCCCGACCGGTGTGTCCCCGCGCAGGGTGATGCGGTGCATGACGCGGTGCTGGTCGCCGTAGTCGCGGTTGGCGTAGTGCGCCGTGCTGCGGTTGTCCCACAGCGCGACGTCACCCGGCTGCCAGCGGTGCCGTACGACGTGCTCGGGCTTGGTGAGGTGGGCGTACAGGATGTCGAGGAGGCCCCGGCTCTCGTACTCCGAGACGCCCACGATGTGCGAGGTGAAGCCGGGGTTCACGAACAGGCCCTTGCGGCCGCTCTCGGGGTGGACCCGGACCACGGGGTGCTCCACCGGGGTCAGTTCGGTGAACACCTCGCCCTCCCAGACGTTCCCGCGGCCCTGACGCCGCTGGGCGAGGTAGTAGCCGAACTCCCGGGTGCCGTCGTGGACCGCGGTGAGCGTGTCGACGTACGCCCGCAGCCCCGGCGACAGCGACTCGTAGGCAAGCTGGCTGTCCGCCCAGTTGGTGTCGCCGCCGTGGGGCGGCAGCACCACCGCCCGCAGGACGGAGATCGCCGGCGGCCGCCTGACGAACGTCACGTCCGTGTGCCACACGTCGGCGAACCCGTTGTCCTGGCTGTCCAGCGCGTACACCTCGGGGGCCACGTCGCCGGAGTCGTGGACCGGATGACCGACCGTGACCTCGCCGAGGCGCCTGCCGAACTCGATCTGCGCGGCGTCGTCGAGACCGTGCTGGTCGCGGACGAAGAGCACCTTGTACGCGACGAGTGCCTCGCGCAGGGCGAGGACCCCGGCGTCGTCGAGGCGGGCGAGGTCGACACCGCGGACCTCGGCGCCGAAGTGCGGGCCGAGCGCGGTGACCGGGAGGGCGGCCGGGGCCGGCCGTTCGCTGAGGATGCTCACCTGCGTGTTTCCTTTCTGGGGTTCAGGCCGCCGCGGCGGCCTTCACGGCGTGCGAGACCTGGGCGCGCAGCTCCGCGAACTCCCGTGAGCCGCGCAGCTCTTCCGCGTCGACGTCGTCCCGCGGGAGGGGGATGGGCAGGTCCAGGGCGACCGTGCCGGGGCTCTTGGTCAGCACGACGATGCGGGAGCCGAGGAACACCGCCTCGTCCGCCGAGTGCGTCACGAACACCGCGGTGCGTCCGGTCCGCCGGGTCACCCGGCGCACGTCCTCCTGGAGCCGCTCCCGGGTCAGCGCGTCGAGCGCCGCGAACGGCTCGTCCAGCAGGAGGAGGGGATTCTCCGCGGCGAGGGCCCGGGCGATGGCGACGCGTTGCTGCTGGCCACCGGAGATCTCCCACACGCGGCGCCGCTCGGTGCCCTCCAGGCCGACCCGGGCCAGCAACTGCGCGCGCCGCCCGGGCCATTGGGCGCGGCTGACGCCCGCGTACCGCAGCGCCAGGTCGATGTTGCCCCGCACGGTCCGCCACGGGAACAGCCGGGGCGTTTGGAACACCACACCGGCCGCCTCGCCCGGGCGCGGCTCCGCGCCGGAGACGCGCACCGCGCCCCGCGTGGGCCGTTCGAAGCCGGCGATCAGCCGCAGCAGCGTGCTCTTGCCGCAGCCCGAGGCACCCACCAGCACCAGGAACTCGCCCGCCGGGACGCTCAGGTCGACCGGTCCGACCGCGGTGAACTCCTCGCCGCCGCGCCCGTACCGATGGGTGACGTGCTCGATGCGGACGGAACCGGCGGCCGAGGTGTCCACCTCCGCGGTGGCCCCGGCGGCCTCGGTGACCTCACTGGAGGACATCGGACAGCCCCTTCGAGTAGAAGGCCCTGCGGACGGCGTCCTGCGCCGGTGCGGCGTCTATCTGCTTCTGCTCCGCCAGGAACGCGGCGGTGTCGGACACGTAGGTGAGCAGCTTGCCCAGACTGCCCTCCGTGCCCAGCCAGTCGGCGGACACGACCTGCTCCGGGGTCAGGAACACCCCCTGTTCGAGCTGCGCCGCGGCGTCCTCGGCGCTGATGCCGAGTTCCGCCGCGACGGCCTTCACCGAGCCGTCGCGGTCGGACTTCAACAGCCGCAGCGCCTCGGCCTCCGCCTTGCGCCAGGCGTCGATGGCCGCCGGGTCCCTGGCGATCAGCTCGTCGGACACGACGGCCAGGTCGAGGGTCGGCTTGCCCGCCGCGCCGATCTCCTTGCTGCTGGTGAGCTGGGTGCCCGTCGCGCGCAGCTCGTCCAGGGTCGGCAGCCACACGTACGCGGCGTCGATGTCCCCGCGCTGCCAGGCGGCGAGGATCGGCTGCGGCTGCAGGTCGATGAGCTGCACGTCGGACGGCCTCAGACCGGCCGACTCGAACGCCGCGAGGAGGCTGTAGTGCGAGGTGGAGGCGAAGGGCGTGGCGATCTTCTTGCCGCGGAGCCCGGCGACGTCGGTGATCCCGGTCGACTTGCGCGCCACCAGCGCCTCGTTCTCGCCGGCGACGTCCAGGATCCACGCGACCTTGTACGGGATGGGTGAACTCCCCGACACCCCGCGGGCGAACGGGCTGGAGCCCAGCGCGGCGATGTCCAGCGACTTGCCGAGGAACGCCTGGTTGACGCTGGCTCCGGAGTCGAACTTGATCCACGAGATCTTGTAGCCGGGCAGGGCCTTCTCCAGCAGTTTCCTGTTCTTCACGATCAAGTCACCGCTGGGGAAGGCGAAGTAGCCGATGCGCAGCCGCTTGGCGCCACCGGACGACGCCGCCTCGCTGTCGGAGGAGCAGCCGGTGACGGCCGCGGACACGGCGGCCAGGGCACCGGCGAGGAGGAGACGGCGGGACGGGCCGCGGGAGGCAGGAGACATGACGGAGCCGTTTCTGTCTGCGGGCTGACGATGCGAGGGGTGGAGGCGGGGGGTGCGAGCGGAGAAGGCGGAGGTGACGAGGGGCGGCGCGGTTCAGGTGCGGCCGCGCCACGGCACGGCCACGCGTTCCAGCCGCAGCAGCAGGCCGTCGATGACGAGCCCGGAGACGCCGATGGCGATGATGCCGACCAGCACCACGGGGGTGTTGTTGTAGTTGGCCGCGTCCTTGACCATGCCGCCGATGCCGGGCAGGCCGTTCACCAACTCCGCGGCGACCAGGGAGGAGTAGGCCACGCCCACGGCGAGCCGGATCCCGGTGAGCGTCTCGGGCAGGGCGGACGGCACCACGACGTCCCGGACGGTGTCCCACCGCGACGCACCGAGTGCGCGGGCGGCCTCCACCAGGCTCTTCGGCACCGCCGCGACGGCCGTGGTGGTCGACACGGCCACCGGCGGGAACGCGGCCACCGCCAGCAGCGTCACCTTCGGCTCCTCGTCGATCCCGAGCCAGATGATGAGCAGCGAGAAGTACGCCAGGGGCGGCAGCGTGCGCAGGAAGGTGATCCACGGCTCGAACAGCGAGCGCAGCCAGCCCACGGTGCCCATGAGCAGCCCGAACACCACTCCGGCCGCGATGCCGAGACCGGCCCCGAAGGCGATGCGGCGCAGGCTGATGCCCAAGTGCTCGATCAGGGTCGTGCCGTTGTAGCCGCGGACGCCGTCGTGCGTGGTGGACACGTCGACGAACGCGTCCCACACCTTCGCGGGCGGCGGGACCAGCGTCTCGCTCCAGGTGTGGCTCGCGGCGAGCGCCTGCCACAGGACGAGGAACAGCAGCAACGAGCCGAGCGGCAGCGCGACATGACGCACCCGGGTCCGGACGCGGTGCCGGGGCGGGCGGCGGCCGGGCGGCGGGGCGTCGGCCGGCGCGGCCGGCTTCGCCAGGGAGGGAGTCGTGGACACAGCGGGTTCTCCAGGGGACGTCGACGGCACGCGGCAGCGGTCGACCGACAACGGGGCGGGCGGCCCCGGGCCAGGACAGGGGTGGGAGGCGTCCTGGTGCGGGTGACGTCACCGCACGGCAGGGCGCGAAGGGGAGAGTGCCGGGATCAGCGACAACACGAGCCCGGGCGTCGGCACAGGTCGATGACCAGGCGTCGCACGAGGGGCTCGGGGTTCATGAGGCACAGTTGTACAGCAGCGGCGGCCCCACACCAACAGGCGTCCCACGTTCTGGTACGCGATGAGACAGCACCGGTGCTCCCGCACCCCCCGTCATCCGGGTGACGCGTCCGCTTCGGTGCGGGGCCGTGGTGGTAGGCCTGAACGGTGTCCGGGCGCGGCAGCGGCCCCCGGCACCCAGGCCAGCGACGAGGAGCGACCATGCCCGCAGACCCGGACCTCCGGCGCGCGAACGGTTCCCGGCGCCCCGCCCTGCGGGACCGCTGGCGCCGGGCGCTGGACGAGCACACCGCGCCCGCGCAGCGCTCGCTCATGGCGGCCTGGCTCGGTTTCGGGTGCACCTTCGGCACGGCCCGGCTGATCACGCACGGCATCCGGGGCGGCTGGCTGCCCTGGGGGAACATCTCCGCCGGCCGGACCCACCTGCACCACTACAACTTCGGCATCGCCACGCTCGCGGGCGTCGGACTGGTGGCCGTCCGGGGCGACCAGGACGTCGTGGGCCACCCCGGGATCGGCGCCCTGTACGGCGCGGGCACCGCACTGATCGCCGACGAGTTCGCCCTCCTGCTCGACCTGAAGGACGTGTACTGGGCCAAGCAGGGCCGCATCAGCGTGGACGTCTCCCTGGGCATCCTCAGCGCGCTCGGGCTGTACGTGACCGCCATCCCGTTCTGGCACGAGGCCACCAAGGTCACCCGGCACCACCTGCGAAGCGCCGCACGCGCGAGGTGATCCGCGGACCCACGAGGCCGCTTCGTACGGGAGCCGCACGTGTGTTAGCGTCAGGGGTTTGCGTGGTCGTCGCGGTGGGCCGTTCCGTCCGCTCGGTTCCACCGGTGCGCACCGCACCGACCTGCCGGGCCTTCCTCGGTACGTTCCCCCCTGCGGAAGGCAGTTCATGAAGCACCCCGACGACTCCGGCACCGCCCCCCACGGGGTTCCCGCCCGGTCCGACGCCACGCCCCCGGCCCCCACCCCGGCCGCCTCCTTCGCCGACCTCCCACTGCCGGCGGAGGTGCTGCGGACGCTCGACGCACACGGGGTGCGCGAGCCGTTCCCCATCCAGGCCGCCACCCTGCCCGACGCCCTGAAGGGACGCGACGTCCTGGGGCGCGGCCGCACCGGGTCGGGCAAGACGCTCGCCTTCGGCCTGCCGCTGCTGACCCGTACGGCCGGGCGGCGCGCCGAACCCAAGCAGCCCCTCGCGCTGGTCCTCGTACCCACCCGGGAACTGGCCCAGCAGGTCACCCAGGCGCTGCAGCCCTACGCCGAGGCGCTGCGGCTGCGGACGGCCACGGTCGTCGGCGGCCTGTCGATCGGCCGGCAGATCGCCGAGCTGCGCGCGGGAGCCGAGGTGGTCGTCGCCACCCCCGGCCGCCTGCACGACCTGATCGAGCGCAACGCCTGCCGGCTGGGACGGGTGCGGACCACCGTCCTCGACGAGGCCGACCAGATGTGCGACCTCGGCTTCCTGCCGCAGGTCACCGAGCTGCTCGACCAGGTGCACCCGGACGGCCAGCGCATGCTGTTCTCGGCCACCCTGGACCGTGACGTCGAGCAGCTCGTCCACCGCCACCTCCACGACCCGGTGGTGCACTCGGTCGACCCGTCGGCGGGCGCGGTCGCGACGATGCAGCACCACGTGCTGGTCGTCCACGGTCCCGACCGGTACGCCGTCACCACGGAGATCGCCGCCCGCGAGGGGCGGGTCCTGCTGTTCCTCGACACCAAGCACGCCGTCGACCAGCTCACCCGGCACCTGCGGGCCAACGGGGTGCACGCCGGGGCCCTGCACAGCGGCAAGTCCCAGCCGCAGCGCACGCGGACGCTGGCCCAGTTCAAGGACGGGCAGATCCGCGTCCTGGTGGCCACCGACGTCGCGGCCCGCGGCCTGCACGTCGACGACCTCGACCTCGTGGTCAACGTCGACCCGCCCACCGACCCCAAGGACTACGTGCACCGGGCGGGCCGCACCGCCCGCGCCGGTGGTTCCGGCAGCGTCGTCACGCTCGTGCTGTCCGCCCAGCGCCGTGAGACCGGCCGCGTGCTGGCCGAGGCCGGGGTCGAGGCGACCGTCACCAAGGTGCGCTCCGGCGAGGCGGAGCTGAGCCGCATCACCGGCGCCCGGACACCCTCCGGTGTCCCGCTGGACGCCGCGAGCGACACCGGCCGGCCCAAGAACACCAACGCCCCGTTCCGCGGCCTCGGCACCACCAAGGACCCCTCCCGCGGCGCCGGCGGCAGGTCCCGGAAGGCCGGCGAGGCCCGCAAGCTCGCCGAGGCCCGCAAGGCCGCGCTGGTGCGCCGCAACCGGGCGGGATGACGGAGTCGGCGCTGCGCACCGGGCCCGGCATGACAAGCTGTGCCTGCCCGGCCCACCCCCGAAACCAGGAGGTCACCATGACCGCAGAGCCCGCCACCCCGGAAGGTTCGGAGACGGCCGCCCCCGACACGTCCGCGCTCGCACCGGACGACGACGGCACCTACGACCTGAAGCGCAAGTTCCGTGAGGCCCTGGCGCGCAAGCGCGGCGCACAGGCGGCGGCGGCCGACGCGGCCGCCGGCCCGGACGCCTCGAAGGTGCGTGCCGCGCACGGCCCCGCGGCGAGCCAGCGGTCGTTCCGGCGCAAGAGCGGCGGCTGAGCCCCGCGGTCGGTCACGCCCGCGCGTGACCGACCGCGCCGCGCGGTTCAGTTCGCGCCGCGCAGCACCAGCAGGGTGATCTCACTGGGCGCGAAGACACGGAACGGCGGACCCCAGAAGCCCGTGCCACGGCTCGTGTAGAGCAGGGTGCGGGCACCGTGGCGGCTGAGGCCGGCGAGCGCGGGCTGGTCGAGGCGGACCAGGTGGTGGAACGGCCAGATCTGCCCGCCGTGCGTGTGCCCGGAGAGCTGGAGGTCGACCCCGGCGGCCGCGGCCCGGTCGACGAACGCGGGCTGGTGCGCCAGGAGCAGCACGGGCAGGCCGGGATCGGCGCCGTCCAGGGCTCCCGCGAGGTGGGCGCCGTGGCCCGGCAGGCCGGAGGCCTCGGCGGTGACGTCGTCCACGCCGGCCACCACCAGGGTGTCACCCCCCCGTTCCAGCAGCAGGTGGCGGTTGCGCAGCGGCTCCCAGCCCAGCTCGTCCATCAGGTCGACCCAGCCCTGGGCCTCGCTGTAGTACTCGTGGTTGCCGGTGACGTAGACCCGGGCGTGCGTCGCCCGCACGGTGCCGAGCGGGGCCGCCTGGGCGCGGCGGCGTTCGGCCGTGCCGTCCGCGATGTCCCCGGTGTGGCAGACCAGGTCGGCCTCCAGGGTGTTCACCGTCTCGCACACCCGGGCCGACCAACGGGCGCGGTCGAGCGGGCCGTAGTGGGTGTCGGTGACGAGGACCACCCGCAGGCCGTCCAGCCCGGCGCCCAGCCGGGGGAGCCGCACGTCGAGCCGGCGCACGCGGGGGACGCGGCGGGCCTCGACGTACCCCCAGGCGAGCAGGACGGCGCTGACGCCGAGGACCGCCCAGGTGACGATGCGGGCCCGGTCCTGGCCGTCGCCCGTCCCGGCCACCACCAGGGCGAGCCGCAGGAGTACGCCGAGCAGCACGGACCAGGTGAACAGGACCCAACTGGCGCCCAGCAGCGTGTCCCCGACGATCGCCGCCGCGTCCTGCTGGCGCCGGCCGTGACCGCGCGCCATCCCGAGGGGCATCGCGACCAGACCGAGGACGAACAGGACGGTGCCGCCCACCGTGACGGGCAGCGGCCAGTGCTGGCCGGCGTACAGGAGAACCCAGCAGGGCACCGCCCACAGCAGGACGGGGGCGACCAGGGGGAGGTAGCGCATCAGGCGGTGCAGCGTCCTGCGGCGCGGCGCCGGCGCCTCACCCCGGGCCTGCCCGGTGCTGCTGGTGTCGGTCACGTGTTCCTCCCTGACCAGGCTGCCGTCCCGCGCACTGTATCTCCCGGCCGCGTACGGCAGCACGTCCGTACCCGGCCCGACGGCGGACGGCCACCCTTCCCCCGTCCTCGTTCAGTCGTTACAGTCATGACTGAAACGTCTGTAACGCGTTGAAGGCGCAGGTGGTGCTCCCGTATGTCATCGACGGACGACGCCGGGACCGCGCGGGATCCCGACGAGGAGCGGATCGCTGCCTGGATGGAGCGGGTCACGGCCTGGCTCATGCAGCAGGCCGGCTGGCCGCCGATCATGGGCAGGACCATGGCGTGGCTCATGGTCAGCGAGCCGCCGGAGCAGACCGCCGCACAGATGGCCGAGGCGGTGCGGGCCAGCCGCGCGTCCCTGACCACGACCCTCCGGCTGCTCACCGAGGCCCGCATGGTGCAGGTCGTCACGCGCGCCGGTGAGCGGGCCACGTACTACCGGATGGCGGACGACGCGTGGTCCGGCGTGCTCAAGCGGCGCCTGGAGAGCCTCACCTCCTTCGTGGACATCACCGCCGAAGGACTGCGGCTGCTCCCGCAGGACGAGGTGCGCGCGACCCGGATGCGCGAGGCCCACCGCATGTTCACCTGGCTGGATGCCGAGGCCGGACCCCTGTGGCAGCGCTGGGAAGCCGTCAGCGCCGGCGACGGGGCGCACGGCCCGGAGGACTCGCAGCACGTGAAGGACTCGAAGGGCTCGAAGGACTCGAACAAGGGGGACGGGGACCCGTTATGAACGATGAGCAGAGCCGTACGTGGTGGGCCCTGGGGGCCATCGGCCTGAGCCTGCTGGCGGTCGGCGTGGACGCGACCATCCTCAACGTGGCGCTCCCCACCGTGAGCGCCGACCTCGACGCATCCACCAGCCAACTCCAGTGGATCGTCGACGCGTTCACCCTGGTCCTGGCCGCGGCCCTGCTGCCCGCCGGCCTGCTGGGGGACAAGTTCGGCCGCAAGAAGCTCCTGGTCGCAGCTCTGGTCCTGTTCGGCGCGGCCTCCGTGCTGTGCGCCTTCTCCGGCTCCGCCGGACAGCTCATCGCCGCGCGGGCCGCGCTCGGCCTGGCCGCGGCCTTCGTCGTGCCGCTGTCCACCTCCGCCCTGCTGAACCTCTTCGGGACCGAGGCGGAACGCACCAAGGCCATCGGCGTCGTCGCCGTCTCCCAGATGCTCGGCCTGCCGCTCGGCCCCATCGTGGGCGGCGCCCTGCTCGACCACTTCTGGTGGGGCTCGGTCTTCCTCATCAACGTTCCCCTGGTGCTGCTCGGTGTCCTCGCCGTGGCGAAGCTCGTGCCGGAGTCGCGCAGCGGCGAGCGCGTGACCATCGACCTGGGCGGCGTGGCGCTCTCCAGCGCCGGCCTCGCCGCGCTCACCTACGGTGCCATCGAGGCGGGCGAGAAGGGCTGGGAGAGCACCGGGACGGTGGTGCCGCTGCTCGCCGGCGCCGCCCTCACCGGCCTGTTCGTCCTGTGGGAGCTGCGTGTCACCGCGGCGGGCCGGGACCCGCTCGTCGACCTCGGCCTCTTCCGCGGCCGGGGCTTCGTCTGGGGCTCCGCCCTGAGCACCCTCGTCAGCTTCGCGATGTTCGGTCTCCTCTTCGCCCTGCCGCAGTACTTCCAGGCGGTCCTCGGCGCCGACGCGCTCGGCACCGGCCTGCGGCTGCTGCCGCTCATCGGCGGCCTGCTCGCCGGCGCCGGCGTCATCAACAAGATGCCGGCCCGGCTCGGACCGCGCGCCGTCCCCGCCCTCGGCTTCCTGCTGGTGAGCGCGGGCCTGTTCCTGGGCACCGCCACCGGGACCGACTCCGGCTACGGGTACGTCGCCATCTGGCTCGTCGTCATCGGCGCCGGCCTGGGCCTCGCGATGACCCGCTCCATGGCGGCCGCCCTCAACTCCCTGTCCGAGGAACGCAGCGGCGTCGGCTCGGCCGTGGTGCAGGCGCTCCGTCAGGTCGGCGGCGCGATCGGCGTCGCGGTGCTCGGTGCCGTCGCCAACTCCGCCTACCGCGGCCACCTCGACCTCGCGGGCACCCCGCAGCGGATCGCGGACGCCGCCGGACGCAGCGTCTCCGCCGGCGTGGCCGTCGCCGCCGAGCTCCGCGACCCGGCGCTGCTCGAAGAGGTCAGGGACGCGTTCATGACCGCCATGCACACCCTGCTGTTCGTCTGTTCCGGCATCTCGCTGCTCGCCGCGCTGCTCGCCGCCGCCTTCATGCCCCGGCGGACCGCCGTCCCGGACGAGGACACCGGGAGTCCCGAGGAGGACGTGGGAGGGACGCCGGTCACCGGCTCGGTCACCTGACGTCGATGCGCCGGTCGCCTGAGGCCACTCGTCGGGCGCCTGAGGCTGATGCGCCGGTCGTCCGAGGCCGAACGGCGGTCGCCAGAAGGCGGTTCGCCGGTCACGCGAGGCCCAATTCCCCGGCTATCAAGGTCCGATGGGAGGATGTCCGCGACAAAGGCGACGGCGGTCCGAGGAAGCCGGTGTGAATCCGGCGCGGTCCCGCCACTGTGACCGGTGAGCCCGCCCCGAGGGACCCCCGCCCAGGCCGGGGCGGGGGAGGGGCGAGCCGGGAGCCAGGAGACTCACGCGGTCGCCTCCTCGCACGACACCGGGGCGGATCTCCCCGGGAGGGGAGTGACGCGGCATGCCCGACGAACCGAGGGAGAGAGCACCCGGCGGACCTGCGCCCTGCCGGGTCGTCGTGTGCCGGGACTGCTGCTGCGGCAGCCCCAAGGTGGCCGGGGTGGACCACGCCGCCCAGAGCGCGCGGCTGCGGGCTCAGGTGCCGGCCCGCATCTCCGACTGCCTCGACGTGTGCGACCAGGCCAACGTCATCGTCGTACAGCCGTCCGCCGCGGGCCGTGCCGCGGGCGGCCGGCCGGTGTGGCTCGGGCTCGTCAACGACGCGGGGGCGACGGAGGACATCGTCACCTGGGTACGCGCCGGGGGCCCCGGAGTGGCCCCGCTCCCGGACGTCCTCGGCCTCCACGTCTTCACCCCGCCACGGCGCGCCCCGCGCCCGTGAGGAGCGCGCCCGGCCCAGACCGCCTCCCCGACTTCCGGCCGGGGAGGCGGTCTTGGCCACGTGCGCGTCACGCGGTACGGTTCGTCCGAATCGACGACGGCGAGACGGAAGCCGGTGGGAATCCGGCACGGTCGCGCCACTGTATGCGCATCTCCCCCGGGGGGTGCGCGAGTCAGACCCGTGGCCGTCGTCCTGTGCACCACCGAGTGGGGACGCGAGCTCCCCGAGGAGGTTCAGCCATGGCGCAGACCGTCGCCCGGCCGACAGCCCATGCCCCTGCCGTTCCCGCCACGTTGCCCCTGCGGGCCATCGCGCCCTGGGCGGTCTTCTTCGGCGTCCTGATGCTGGTCCTGCTCTACTTCGTGGGCGCCGAACAGGGCGCCACCTCCGTGGTCAACGGCACGGACGTCCACGAGTGGGTGCACGACGCCCGCCACCTGCTCGGCTTCCCCTGCCACTGACCCGGGGACGCCGCACCGCCCATGAACTCCGCAACCGTACGGAACCTCCTGGTGCGGGGCATGCTCGCCGGCCTCGCCGCCGGCGTGCTCGCCCTCGTCGCCGCCTACCTCCTCGGTGAGCCGAGCGTCGACCGGGCGATCGCCTTCGAGGCCAGCCACTCCCACGCGCACGAGAGCGAAGTCGTCTCCCGCTCCCTGCAGTCCACCGCCGGACTCGCCACCGGCGTCCTCGTCCACGGGGTCGCCTTCGGCGGCATCGCTGCCCTCGCGTACTGCGTCGCGCTGGGCCGCGTGGGCCGCTTCGGCCCGCGCGCCACGGCGCTGCTGCTGTCCGGCTGCGCCCTGCTCGCCGTCTACGTCGTGCCGTTCCTGAAGTACCCGGCCAACCCGCCGTCGGTCGGCGACCCCGACACCATCGGCAAGCGGACCACGCTGTACTTCCTGATGATGCTGCTCGGTGTCCTGCTCGCCGTCGCGGCCACCCTCCTGGGCAAGCGTCTCGCGCCCGGCCTGGGCACCTGGTGGGCGACCGTCTGCGCGGTGGCCGCGTTCGCCGTCGCCGTCGGCGCGGCCTACGCGTTCCTGCCGGCCGTCAACGAGGTGCCGAAGGACTTCCCGGCCACCCTGCTGTGGCGATTCCGGCTGTCCGCGCTGGCCATCCAGTCCGTGCTGTGGGCCGGCTTCGGCCTGCTCTTCGGCGAACTGGCGGAACGCCTGCTGAACCCCGGGCCGGCACGGGACGCGAGCAGCCGCTCGGCTCCGGCCGCGCACTGACCGCGGTACCCGGCGGGAGGAGAACGACCGACCGCCAAATCTGTCACATCGTCACCTGCCGTACGATGAAGGCTGGTTCGGGTCGGCCTGCGGCCCGGACAGGGGGCGCCCGAGCCGCAGGTTCCAGCGGCCCGCCCGCCCGCTGAGCTCCGTCGCCGTGAGGGGCGGCACGTCGAGGCGCCAGAAGAGGGCGGCGGGCACGTCCAGCGCCGCGGTCACCGCCGCCCGCACCACGTCCGGCTCGACCACGGCGACCACTCGCCCCTCGGTCGCCGCCGCTCCCGTCAGCCACCGCGCGACCCTTTCGCACAGGACCCGCACGGACTCACCCCCGTGCGGTGCGCTGCCCGGATCGCCGAGCCAGCGGGCCACGGCCTGCGGCTCGGCAGCCGTCACCGCCTCCAGCGTGCGGCCCCGCCAGCGGCCCACGTCCAGCCCGCCCAGCTCCGGCGCCTCCCCGCCGTCGAGGCCGAGCGCGGCCGCCGTCTGCCGGCAGCGTGCCGTCGGGGACACGACCACGCGCGCGGCCACGGGCAGCGACCCGGCCGCCTCCCGGGCACGGCTCGCGCCGATGTCGTCGATCGGGTCCCCGTCGTAGAACCGGGCCCGCCGCAACGACGGGCTCGTGGCGGGCGAGACGAAGGTGACGCGGCTGGTCACGTGGTTGCTCCTGCGGTCGGGGGCATCGGCGGGGGCGGGCTCCTGCGTACGGTACGTACTCCGGCCGGGGGGCCGGCCGGGCGGCCGCCGCCGAGCCGGCCGTCCACCACCGGCCGCCGGGGCTACCTGGCCGTCTCCCGCAAGGACGTCCAGCGTGACGGCACGCCCTGACGCGCCGGTGCCGCCGAGGCGGGGTCACCCAGGCGGGCAGGGTCACCGCGAACGAGGTGCCGGCGCGCAGCACCCGCGATACCGGGCGTCACACGCTGCGGCGGCGAGGACCCGGTGCCGCGCGCCCGCCCCTCTTTCCGGCCCCGGTGCCGTGCGCCCGCCACGCTTCCGGCCCCCCATACCGTCCATTCCGGGCGATATCGCACTTAGCGTGGCCGGTGAGGCGAGGCGTCCGAAGCCGTGGACGCCCGCCCCCTGACAGGGAGAGCGCGGATGATCGAGGCACGGCGGTTGACCAAGAGGTACGGCGAGAAGACGGCCGTGGACGGGCTGGACTTCGTGGTGAGGCCCGGCACGGTGACCGGCTTCCTGGGGCCCAACGGCGCGGGCAAGTCGACGACGATGCGCATGATCGTCGGCCTGGACGCCCCGACCAGCGGTTCCGTCACCGTGAACGGCCGCCCCTACGCCCGCCACCGGGCGCCGCTGCAGGAGGTCGGCGCCCTGCTGGAGGCGAAGTCGGTCCACCCGGGCCGCTCGGCGTACCAGCACCTCAGGGCACTCGCGCTCACCCACGGCATCCCCGGGCGCCGGGTCGAGGAGGTCATCGGCCTGGCCGGACTCGACGGCGTGGCGAAGAAGCGGGCCGGCGCCTTCTCCCTCGGCATGGGCCAGCGGCTGGGCATCGCCGCGGCGCTGCTGGGCGATCCGCGGACGGTGATGCTGGACGAGCCGGTCAACGGCCTGGACCCGGAGGGGGTCCTCTGGATCCGCACCCTGCTCAAAGGGCTCGCCGACGAGGGGCGCACGGTCTTCGTGTCCTCCCACCTGATGAGCGAGATGGCCCTGGTCGCGGACCACCTGATCGTCGTGGGACGCGGTCGGCTGCTGGCCGACACGACCGTGGCCGACCTGGTCCGCGAGGCCGGCGGGGACACGGTGAAGGTCGTGACCCAGGACCCGGCCCGGCTGCGGGAGGTACTGGCCGGGCCGGGCGTCGACGTCACCGGCCGGATCGGCTCGCAGGAGTTGCAGGTGACGGGGCTGAGCGCCCGCGAGATCGGGCTGAAGGCCGCCGAGCACGGCATCGCGCTGTTCGAGCTGAGCGCACGCAGCGTGTCACTGGAGGAGGCCTTCATGGACCTGACCCGGGACGCCGTGGAGTACCACGGCTCCACGACCGCGATCGACGCCCTCGGGAGGCCCGCATGAGCACCCTCACCGCACCGGCCGAACAACCCCGCACCACCCCGTCTCGCCCTGCCTACCGGGTGACCGGACGGCGCGTGCTCGCCTCCGAATGGGCCAAGCTGTGGTCCCTGCGCTCGACGTGGATCACGCTCGGCCTGGGGCTGCTGTTCCTGGTGGCGTTCGGCCTGATCGCCGCGAGCCGCTACCGGTCCGAGACCGGCTCCGGCCATCTGGACGAACACTTCGCCGCCTCGACGGCCGTCAGCCTGTGCCTCTTCGGCACGAACTTCGCCCAACTCGCCCTCGGCGTCCTCGGCGTGCTGGTCACGGCGGGCGAGTACACCACCGGGACCATCCGCGCCACGCTCGCGGCGGTGCCCCGCAGGCTGCCCGTGCTGTGGTCCAAGGCGGTGGTGTTCGGGCTGGTCGCCCTGGCCGTGGGGACGCTCGGGGCGTTCGTGGCCTTCCTGCTCGGCAGCGGCATCGTCTCGGACACACCCGCGGCGATGGGCCTGTCCCACGCCGGCGTCCTGCGCAGCCTGCTGGGCGCCGGCCTCTACCTCGGCCTGGTCGGCGTCATCGGCGTGGCGCTGGGCGCGCTGCTGCGCTCGGTGGCCGGCGGCATCTCGGTACTGGTCGCCGCCCTCATGCTCATCCCGGGGCTGATCTCCCTGCTGCCGGCTTCCTGGCAGGACGACATCAGCCCCTGCCTGCCGTCCAACGCGGGGGAGTCGATGTTCGAACTGACCCACGACGCCACGGCCCTGTCCCCGGGCGCCGGAGGGCTGGTCCTCGCCTGCTGGACGGCACTGGCACTGGCCGGCGCGGCGTACCGGCTGGCACGCACGGACGCCTGACGCAGGCGGAACGCTGCACGGATCGGCGGCAGTTGCCCCAGGTGGGCGTCACCACTGACGGAAGGCAGTGACGCACCAGCACGATCCCGGCCGGCGTCACGATGACCGGTACCATCGAACGCGCGCACGCGACGACCGAGTAGCTGTTCCCCATCGCGTACGACCCCCGCACCAAGGCGGGCACCGGGGCTGCTCGACTTCGGGATCCGATCACCACCACCGGTCAGCGCCTACGGGAGCCAGTATGAGTTTCACGACCCCGCCGCGGCCGTTCGACGTCACGGCGCTCTTCCCTCGACTGGCCCCGCTGGCCCGCACGGCGACCCGGCTGCACCCGCGCCCCGGGTCGCCCACTGCGCACGACAGCTCCGTCGGCGGTCCGCTGCTCTGGCCCGCCGACGAGCCGTGGCCGCACTGCGCGGGACCGCACACGTGGGACGGGGTGATCCCGCCCCTGTCACCGGAGGACGAGCGGCAGTTGCGCCGCAACCGTGCGGCGGTGGAGAGCCGGCGGCGGCGCGCCCCGCAGGAGCCCTGGGTCACGCCCGAGGAACTGGAGGCCGAGAAGCGCCTGTCGGCGGGCCGCCCGTGGCCCGAGGGCCCGGTCGCCCTGCTGCCGGTCGCCCAACTGTACGTACGCGACGTCCCTCTCCTGCGCCCTCCGGGCGGGTCCGGGTCCGATGTGCTCCAGGTGCTGTGGTGTCCCTTCGACCACCCGCTCCACCCCAGCACGGCCCTGTTCTGGCGGACCGCCGCGTCCGTGACCGACGTCCTCGCCGCACCGCCCGAGCCGCCCGCGATGCGGTCCGGCGCCTATCTGCCGGAGCCGTGTCTCCTCGCCCCCGAGCAGGTCACCGAATACCCCGACCCCATGGAGCTGGACAAGGGGCTTCAGGAGCAACTGAACGACTGGAGCAACTGGCAGGCGGCCGGCCCGGCACTGGACGCCTCCTACGAGGTCGCCCCGGACGAGCTGTACCTGGACCAGCTCTCCGTCTCCCCCGGCTGGAAGGTCGGCGGCTGGACCAGCTGGGGCCTGACCGACCCCGTGCCCCGCACCTGCACGGAGTGCGGCGCCGAAGCGGTGCCCCTGCTGACGATCGCCAGCACCGAATGGGACGGCGGCACCGAGAGCTGGATCCCGGAAGAGGAACAGACGAACCCGACACCGACCCTGTCCGGCCAGCCCCCGGCCAACTTCACCATGCTGGTGATCGCCAGCGGCTACGGGCTCCAGCTCCACATCTGCCCGAACTCCCCGGACCACCCGCACATCGAACGGATCCAGTAACACGCAACACTGTTGCACGGTCCGCTCGATTGGCGCGCCTGCGACCGGTGATCAAGGCGTTGAGGGCGCGCCCACGCAAGAGGGAGAAGCCCGTACCCCCGAGCCCCCGGACAACGCCCGCGACCTTCGCTGCAGCAACATCCGCGAACACCCGCCAGGCCGCCG
This sequence comes from Streptomyces galbus, assembly GCF_005280195.1. GTDB lineage: Bacteria > Actinomycetota > Actinomycetes > Streptomycetales > Streptomycetaceae > Streptomyces > Streptomyces galbus. The sequence continues at coordinate 263,043 of NZ_SZPR01000012.1, forward strand.
GGACAGTCAGACGCGCCCCAGGGGTTGACAGTGGACGCTCCGCGGCACAGCCTTTGGCAACGTTGTCATCCGGTTCGGCGCGTCGGCGTGCGGAGCCGGCTCGGCCTGCGCTTTCTGATGGGACGTCACGCTCATGACCGATCTGCCGGGTCCGTCGCGCCTTCCGTCGCGACGGACCGTTGTCACCTCGGGAACCACGCTGCTGGCCGGGTTCGGCCTCGGCTCCCTGCTTCCCCCGTCGCATGCTGCTGCCGCCCCCACCGGCACTCCGGCCGCGCCCGCCACACCGGGCGAACTGGCCCTCCACCGGCCCGTCACGGTCTCCTCCACCGCCTACGCCGCCACGCCGGGCTCCTTCGTCGTCGACCGCCTCGCCTCGCCGGGCGTCCGGGGCAGCGGCTGGCGCGCCGAGGGGGGTGACCCGCAGTGGATTGCCATCGACCTGCAGGCGGCGTGCCAGGTCACCCATGTCCGGCTGACCTTCGAGGCCGCTGCCTCCGACCCGGTGTACACGCCCCCCACCAGCGGCAACGTGCACAGCGGCACCACCGGGGAGGAGATCCAGTCCAGCTATTCCGTCGCCTTCGTGGTGGAGACCTCCCTCGACAACAAGTCCTGGACCACCGCGTACCGCACCACGGCGGGCACCGGCGGCGTGGTGGACGTCCCGCTCCCGCGCCCGGCCCGGGCCCGCTGGGTGCGCATGACCTCCCACCAGCGCTCCAGCCCCCTGCCCCTCGGCCTGAACGGCTTCGAGGTGTACGGCACCGCCGAGGGCCGCCGCCCCGCGGCGACCGGCTGGACGGACTGGGGCTCCCACCCCGCCGAGGCGCCGAACCTGAAGGTCGCCGACGACGGGACGGTGCCGGTGGAATCGGGCTGGCGCCTGACCATGGACGACTGGGCCGGCGACGACGGCGCCGGCCTGTCGAGGACCTCGGTGGACACCAGCACCTGGCTGCCCGCGACGGTGCCCGGCACCGTCCTCGGCTCCCTCGTGGACCAGGGCCGCCTGCCCGACCCCGTGGCCGGCCTGAACAACCTCCACATCCCGGAGGCCCTGTCCCGCCACTCGTGGTGGTACAAGCGGGACTTCACTCTGCCCAAGGGCCTGCGGACCGGCGCCGGCCGGCATGTCTGGCTGGAGTTCGACGGCGTCAACCACAAGGCCGACATCTGGCTCAACGGCCGACGGGCCGGCGACCTCACCTACCCGTTCGCCCGCGCCGCCGTCGACGTCACCGAGCACCTCGACACGCAGGGCGAGAACGCGCTCGCCGTGCGGATCACACCGATGCCGGTGCCCGGCAGCCCGGGGGACAAGGGCCCCGCGGGCGAATCCTGGGTCGACGCCGGCGCACAGCAGATGAACCTCAACTCCCCGACCTACCTGGCCTCGTCGGGCTGGGACTGGATGCCCGCCGTGCGCGACCGCGCCGCCGGCATCTGGAACCACGTCCGGCTCCGGTCGACCGGGCACGTCGTCCTCGGCGACCCCCGGGTGGACACCGTGCTGCCGGACCTGCCCGACGTCTCGGTCGCCGAGGTGACCGTCGTCGTACCGGTGCGCAATGCCGATGACACCGACCACCGGGCCACGGTCACCGCGGCCTTCGGCGGCGTGCGGGTCTCCCGGAGCGTCACCGTGAAGGCGGGCGACAGCGTCGACGTCGTCTTCGAGCCTGGCGCACACAGGCAGTTGAGGGTGCGCGACCCCAAGTTGTGGTGGCCCAACGGCCTGGGCGAACCCCACCTGTACGACCTCACCCTCACGGCGTCGGTCGACGGCCGGGAGAGCGACCGGCGCACCACGCGCTGCGGACTCCGGCAGTTCGGCTACGAGTACGACACGCCCCTGCCGTTCACCGCGTCCGGTGACGCCTGCACGCAGACCGTGACCTTCGACCGGCAGCAGGCTCGGCACGTCCGGATCCGCTGCCTGACCCGCGCGACCTCCTGGGGCAGCTCGCTGTGGACCCTCACCGTCGGCGACAGCGCCCGGCCGGGCCTCGACCTGGCCCTGCACGCCCCCGCCGAGGCGTCCAGCACGGACCAGGCCGACCACGCGGCGGGCAACGTCACCGACGGCGACGCCGGCACCCGCTGGTCCTCCGCGTACGAGGACGACCAGTGGATACGCGTCGACCTGGGCTCCACCCAGTCCTTCGACCGCGTCGACCTGACCTGGGAGCAGGCGTACGCCAGAACCTTCGTGGTCCAGGTCTCGGCGGACGGCTCGGACTGGACGGACGTGCGGTCGGTGGACAACGGGGCCGTGCCGCTGCCGTTCACCAACGGCAACGCCAGTCTCCGGGTCGAGGACTTCGACCGGCGCACGGCCCGCTGGGTCCGTCTCGACTGCGGCCTGCGCAACACCAGTTGGGGCAACTCCCTGTGGACCTTCAGCGTCATCGACAGCAGTGACCCGGGCACCGACCTCGCGTTGCACCGCACGGCCACCGCCTCCACCGAGGAGTCCGGGCACCCCGCGTCCCACGCCACCGACGGCGATGCGGGCACCCGCTGGTCCTCCGCGTACGAGGACCACCAGTGGATCCGGGTCGACCTCGGATCCCCCCGGTCCTTCGACCGTGTCGCGGTCGTCTGGGAGAGCGCGTACCCGAAGACGTACGTCATCCAGGTCTCCGACGACGGCGAGAACTGGACCGACGTGAAGTCGGTGTCCAACGCCCCCGACCCCCTGAAGATCAGCGTCAACGGTGTCCGCGTGCTGGCCCGCGGCGGCAACTGGGGCTGGGACGAACTGCTGCGCCGGATGCCCCCCGAGCGCATGGACGCGGCCGTGCGCATGCACCGCGACATGAACTTCACCATGATCCGCAACTGGGTCGGCAGCAGCGACCGGGAGGAGTTCTTCGCCGCCTGCGACCGGCACGGCATCCTGGTGTGGAACGACTTCCCCAACGCGTGGGGCATGGACCCGCCGGACCACGAGGCGTTCCTCTCGCTCGCCCGGGACACCGTGCTCCGCTACCGCATCCACCCGAGCGTGGTCGTCTGGTGCGGCGCCAACGAGGGCAACCCCCCGGCCGCCGTCGACCAGGGCATGCGCGAGGCGGTGCAGGGCCAGGCGCCCGGCCTGCTGTACCAGAACAACTCGGCCGGGGGGATCGTCACCGGCGGCGGCCCCTACGGCTGGGTGGAGCCGGAGAAGTACTTCGACCCCATGACGTACGGCAGCAGGGACTTCGGCTTCCACACCGAGATCGGTATGCCCGTGGTCTCCACCGCGGCCAGTGTCCGCGCCATGACGGGCGACGAGCCGGCGTGGCCCATCGGAGCGGCCTGGTACCACCACGACTGGAGCGAACGCGGCAACCAGGCGCCGCAGAACTACAAGGCGGCCATCGAGGCCCGCCTCGGCGAGGCCACCGACCTCGACGACTTCGCGGGCAAGGCGCAGTTCGTCAACTACGAGAACACCCGCGCCATGTTCGAGGCGTGGAACGCCAACCTGTGGGACAACGCCTCCGGCCTGATGCTGTGGATGTCCCACCCGGCCTGGCACAGTACGGTCTGGCAGACCTACGACTACGACTTCGACGTCAACGGCACCTACTACGGGGCCCGTTCGGCCTGCGAACCGCTGCACGTCCAGGCCGACCCGGTGAACTGGCAGGTCCTGGCCGTCAATCACACGTCGGGCGACCTGCGCGCGGCCACCGTCACGGCCCGGCTCTTCGACCTGGACGGCCGGCACCTCGGCTCCACCAGGACGGCGCGGGTGAACGTCGCGCGCGCGGCCACCGCGAAGGCGTTCACCGCGGGCTGGACGGACGACCTCCCGGACCTGCACCTCCTGCGGCTCACGCTGACGGACGCCGGGGGCCGGGAGGTGTCACGGAACACCTACTGGCGCTACCGCGACGCCTCGGCCCTGCGCGCGCTGAACAAGGTCAGGAAGGTTCAGCTGACCGGGGACATCGCCAGGGTGTCGCGCTCCGGCGACCGGCACGAGCTGACGGCCACGGTGCACAACCGCGGCTCGTCGGTGGCCGCCATGGTCCGGCTGTCCCTGCTGGAGGGGGACGGCGGCCGCCGGGTGCTGCCGACGCTGTACAGCGACAACTACCTGTGGCTGCTGCCCGGCGAATCCCGCCGCGTCACCGTGTCCTGGCCGTCGACGGCCTCGACGTCACGGCGCCCGGTCCTGACCGCGCAGGCGTACAACAGCGCGGTGACGACTCTGCGCGGCTGAGGCCGTGGGACGCCGGGGGTGGTCGGTGCGGTCGTCATGCCGACCGGTCCCGGCGTTCGGCGCCCAGACGGGCGTAGTAGTCGATGAGGCCGGGCGCGTCCACCGCCGCGGCGTTGACGACCTGCTCCACCGGGGCGCCCTGCAGCAGGCGTTTGACCGGGACCTCCAGCTTCTTGCCGGTGCGGGTGTGCGGAATCCCCGGCGCCTCCAGGATGTCGTCGGGGACGTGGCGGGGTGAGGCGCCGGCGCGGATGGCGTCGCGGATCTTCGGGCGAAGGACGCCCGACGGCAAGCAGGCCCTCCGGCCGCGATCGCGGCCACGTCCGGAGGAGGGGTCAGGCGCCGCTGGTGTCGGACGGTGTCGCCTCGCCGAGGATGGCCAGGGTCAGCACGTTGCCGGAGATGCCCCAGCCGCCGTCGGCGACCTCTTCCACCAGAACCATGGTGGGGTCCGTCGCAGGCAGCCAGAAGCCGGGCCGTCACGGAGGGCGTGGCACCGCCGGTGGGACGGTGAGCGTGTCCTGCCGGGCCGGCTGTCGTTAGGGCGGACATGATCAGGAACATCGCTTGCGTCTCCGTCATGGCCACCGCCGTCCTCGCCGCTCCCGCCGTCTCCGCCGCTCAGGCGGCCCCGCTGCCCCGTCCGTCCGCCGGGGCCCCGGGGGCCGCCCTCCTCAACAACCTGCTGGGATCGCTGGAGATCGGCCACCCGGCCACCTCGCCGCAGACCTTGCTCCCCTCGGGACTCCTCGGCAAGTGAACGGATGACGGGGCGGCGGCGGGTCAGGGCGTCGACAGGTCGAACCGCGTGACGCGGACCGCGCCGCCGAGCGCCTGGGTGGCGTAGGTGAAGAGGGCGAAGCGGTACCCCATGAAGAACCGCCAGTCGTTGCCCAGCGGGAACGCCGGTCCCAGGCGGGTGAACGTGGTGCCGTCGACGCTGTAGGAGAAGGCCGCGGACCGTACCGCGCCGGGCCGGATGTCCGCGGTCGCCCGCAGCCAGACGCTGCTGCCCGACACGCTTGCGCTCGCGACCTCCGTACCCTTCCCCGTCGTGTTCCAACTGCTGTCCATGGTCAGCCCGTTGGTCATCACCACGCGGGTCGTGTCCCCGTCGCGCCGGACCCCGATCCACGCGGAGGAGTCGCGCAGGAGCGCCAGTCCGGCCCGGTCCCCGTTGCGCATCGCCGAGTGGTCGAGCTGGGCGGTGGCGGTGGAGGTGGGTCCCTGGATGCGGTGGGTGAGCGTGTTGCGGGCCCAGTACAGGTCGTCGGTGACGGTCGCGGTCCGCAGCGTCAGGCCGTTGCCGACCGACCACCTGGTGTTGTCCGGGTTGTGGTTCCACTCCCACCGCGGCTTCAGGGTCGTACCGTCGAAGGTGTCGGTCCCGACCATGGGGGTGACCTGGCGGGGCGGGGCGGGCACGGCCGGGCTCGGGTAGGACGTCCCCCAGGCGCCGTTCACGAGCTGCACCACGGGCCAGCCGTCCGCGGTCCAGCTGACCGGTGCCAGGACGGGCACCCGCCCACCGGGGTACGCGTCCACGAACGCCAGGTAGTACCAGGCGCCGCCCTGGGTCTGCACCAGCCCTCCCTGGTGCGGGACGCCACCGCCGGCGACCGGTCCGCGCAGGTCGAGCAGGACCTGGCGCAGCGTGTAGGGACCGAACGGCCCGCCGGACGACTTCAGGACGTACTGCCCGTTCGCGGGGCGGGTGAGGAAGATGTAGTACTGCCCGTTGATCCGGTAGAAGCGCGAGCCCTCCAGGGTGCCGATGCTCGACGGCGTGGTGAACACCTGCTGCGTACGGACCTGGGTGCGGCCGTCGGGCGAGAGCTGGGCCACGCTGATGGTCGTGTTGCCGTACGCCACGTACAGGCTGTCGTCGCTGTCGACGAGCAGCCCGGCGTCGTAGTAGGGGGTGCCGATCGTCGTGAGCCTGCTCCACGGCCCCTCGGCCGCGGTGGCGGTGTAGACGTACGTCCTGGCGAAGTCGATCTGCCCGAGCCAGTAGAAGGTCCGGTTGCTGGGGCGGTACGCCAGCGACGACGCCCAGATGCCCCGGACGTAACCCCGGGCACCGTTCAGGTCGTACTTGGCCCCAAAGTCCAGGACGGGCACCGAGTGACCCGCGATCTCCCAGTTCACCAGGTCGTAGGAGCGCAGGACGGGGGCGCCCGGCGAGTAGTGCATCGTCGAGGCCGAGGCGTAGTAGGTCGCGCCCACGCGGATCACGTCGATGTCCGCGAAGTCCTGCCAGATCACGGGGTTGGTGTACTGCGCCGCGAGCGCCGCCCCCTCGGCGGTGGCGGGCGCGGCGGTGGCGCGGCCGGCTCCGTCCAGCGGGAGCAGGGCGCCGGTGACCAGGCCGGACGCGGCGGCCAGCGCCTGACGGCGGTTCGGCTGGTGATGAGGCCATGACATGCCCATGAGCGTCGTCTCCTTGGAAGACCGACCCGGTCGCTGAGTGACCGGAAGTTCGATATGCCGAACGGCGATCGGTGCGTCGAGCATTTCGGATCGTAGGCGAACCGGGGAGCCCGTCAATGACCCGCGCATGATTCGCCGTTCACACCGAGAAGTTCCGGGCGGGGGAGTGGGGTGGACGAGGTGACCTCGCGCGCCGGTGGCGCAGGCACCGTCAAGTGCCGTGTCGTCGCGGGGTGTTGACATGCCCACTCCGCTCCCCAATCATCCGTGGAGCCTGGCAGTGCGAACAGTGTTCGGAATTCCGAACGAAACTTTCGAGCAGCCCTGGGAGCCGCCGTGCACCGACGATCAGGCAGACGACAGAAGGATCCGGGCGTGAGGCGCGTGCGCCGCGCGGTCGCGTGGACCGCCGGCTTGCTGCTGGCGTGCGCCGTCGTGCCGGCCGCACTGCAGCCCACCGCGGCGCGAGCGGACAACCCCGTGGTGCAGCACGTCTACACCGCCGACCCCGCGCCCCTGGTCCACGACGGGCGGGTCTACCTCTACACCGGGCACGACGAGGACGGCTCCACCTGGTTCACCATGAAGGACTGGCGGGTGTGGTCGTCCGCCGACATGGTGAACTGGACCGACCACGGCTCGCCGTTGAGCCTGGCCACCTTCGGCTGGGCGTCCGCCGACGCCTGGGCCGGACAGGCCGTGGAGCGCGGCGGCCGGTTCTACTGGTACGTACCGGTGAAGAACCGCGCGACCGGCCGGATGGCCATCGGCGTGGCGGTGTCGGACAGCCCCACCGGCCCGTTCCGCGACGCCCTCGGCCACCCGCTCGTGGAGAACGGCGAGATCGACCCGACGGTCTTCATCGACGACGACGGGCAGGCCTACCTGTACTGGGGCAACCCCAACCTGTCGTACGTCCGGCTGAACACCGACATGACCTCCTACTCGGGCGGCGTCAACCGGATCCCGCTCACCACCGCGGGGTTCGGCACCCGCACCGGCGACCCCGACCGCCCCACGCTGTACGAGGAAGGCCCCTGGGTCTACAAGCGCAACGGCCTCTACTACCTGGTGTTCGCGGCCAGGTGCTGCTCGGAGTTCATCGCCTACTCCACGGCACCCGGCCCGACCGGCCCCTGGACCTACCGCGGCACCGTCATGCCCACCCAGGGCAGCAGCTTCACCAACCACCCCGGGGTCGTCGACTTCAAGGGCGGTTCCTACTTCTTCTACCACAACGGCGCCCTGCCGGGCGGCAGCGGCTTCACCCGCTCGGTGGCGGTGGAGAGGTTCTCCTACAACGCCGACGGCACGCTCCCGCTGATCACCATGACCAGCGGCGGCGCCCCCCAGGTCGGCACGCTCGACCCGTACGTCCGCCAGGAGGCCGAGACGATGGCCTGGGAGTCGGGAATCGAGACCGAGCCGGCGAGCGAAGGCGGCAGGGACGTCGGCTGGATCGACAACGGCGACCACGTCAAGGTCAAGGGCGTCGCCTTCAACGCGGGCGCGACCTCCTTCACCGCGCGCGTGGCCTCGGGCAGCGCCGGCGGCACCGTGGAACTGCGCCTGGGCTCCCCGACCGGGACCCTCGTGGGCCGTTGCGCCGTGCCGGGCACCGGCGGGTGGCAGAGCTGGACGACGGTGACCTGCCCGGTCAGCGGGGCGACGGGCACCCAGGACCTGTACCTGCGGTTCGCCGGCGGCAGCGGCTACCTGCTCAACGTCGACTGGTGGCGGTTCACCCGCGCCGTCACCTGACCCTCCACCCTCCCGAAGGGAAGTGCGATGACAAGGCCGAAACGCCTCTTGTGGCCCGCCCTGGTCGCGGTACTGGCCGTCCTGAGCATGGCCGGCACGGCACTGGGCCAAGGCCGGGACGCCGCCCCGCCCACGACCGCCGCCCGCACCACGGCGGCGTCCGCCTCCACCGCGGCCGCCAGTTCGGGGTGCGGCAAGGCGCCCACGCTGACGAGCGGCACGCAGACCATCCAGAGCGGCGGCAGGAACCGCACCTTCATCCTGCGCATCCCGGACGGCTACGACCGCGACCGCGCCCACCGGCTGGTCCTCGGGTTCCACTGGTGGGGCGGCACCTCCACCGACGTCGCCACCGGCCGCACCGTGGAGACGGGCACCTGGGCCTACTACGGTCTCCAGCGGCTGGCCGGCGACAGCACGATCTTCGTGGCGCCCCAGGGCCTCGACAACGGCTGGGCCAACACCGGCGGCGAGGACGTCACGTTCGTCGACGACCTGATCCGGCGCATCGAGGCCGACCTGTGCGTCGACACCACCCAGCGCTTCGCCCTGGGCTTCAGCTACGGCGCCGCCATGTCGTACGCGCTCGCCTGCTCACGGGCGACCGTGTTCCGCGCGGTCGCCGTCCAGAGCGGAGGCGAGCTCAGCGGCTGCAGCGGCGGCACCCAGCCCGTCGCCTACCTCGGCGTGCACGGCCTCAGGGACACCGTCCTCGGGATCTCCGGCGGACGGGCGATGCGCGACCGGTTCGTCCGGAACAACGGCTGCACCCCCCAGAACCCGCCGGAGCCGGCGCAGGGCAGCCTGACCCACCGGGTCACCTCCTACGCGGGCTGCTCGGCCGGACACCCGGTCGCCTGGGCCGCGTTCGACGAGGGACACATCGCCGCTCCGCAGGACGGGGCCCCGGGGGACAGCGGCAGGACCTGGGTGCCGCAACTGGTGTGGACGTTCTTCACGCAGTTCCAGACCTCCGACCCACCGCCGCAGACGTCGAGCTGCCGGGTCTCCGACGCCGTCAGTGCCTGGAACACCGGCCTGACCTCGAACATCACCGTCACCAACACCGGCACCGCTCCCGTCGACGGCTGGTCCCTGGTCTTCGACCTGCCCGGCGGCCAGACCATCACCTCGGGCTGGAACGCCACCTACGCGCCCGCCTCCGGCCGGGTGACGGCCCGCAACGCCTCGCACAACGCGCTCCTGGCCCCCGGCGTGTCCGTCGGCATCGGCTTCCAGGCCACCCACACCGGCAACACCTCCGCCCCCACCTCGTTCACCCTGAACGGCGCCCCGTGCACCGTCACGTGACCGCGGCGGGGGCCGGGGGACTTTCGGAACGCCG
>NZ_SZPR01000012.1:272860-731691 GCF_005280195.1 Streptomyces galbus
CGCCGCCCGGGAGCCGGCCGCGGTGCGTCGTGGGCCTCGGCCCGTTACTTCGGGTCCCGCTCGAAGAGCGACTTCGACCAGAAGTAGCCGAGCGCGGACAGGCCCACGCACCAGGCGACGGCGAGCCACCCGTTGTGGCCGATCTCGGTCCCGAGGAGCAGCCCGCGCAAGGTCTCGATGGCGGGGGTGAAAGGCTGGTACTCGGCGATCGGCTGGAACCAGCCCGGCATGGTGTCGGCCGGGATGAAGGCGCTGGAGATGAGCGGCAGCAGGATGAGCGGCATGGCCATGTTGCTGGCCGCCTCGGCGTTCGGGCTGGCCAGTCCCATGCCGACCGCGATCCAGGTGAGCGCCAGGGCGAACAGTGCGAGCAGCCCGAACGCCGCCAGCCACTCCAGCGCCGTGGCGTCGGTGGACCGGAAGCCGATGGCCGCCGCGACACCCCCGACGATGACCAGACTGATGAGCACCTGCAGCACACTGCCGACCACGTGCCCGATGAGCACCGAGCCGCGGTGGATCGCCATGGTGCGGAAGCGGGCGATGATGCCCTCGGACATGTCGGTGGAGACGGACACCGCGGCCCCGATGACGGTGCTGCCGATGGTCAGCATCAGGATGCCGGGGACGATGTAGGCGATGTACTCGGAGCGGTCGGCGCCGCCGCCGATGCCCGCGCTCATCACGTCGCCGAAGATGTAGACGAAGAGCAGCAGCATCATGACGGGCGTGAGCAGCAGGTTCAGCGTCAGGGACGGGTAGCGCCGGGCGTGCAGCAGATTGCGGCGCAGCATCGTGTTCGAGTCGCGGACCACGAGGGACAGGGCGCTCATCGGGCGGTCTCCTTGTGCTTGTCGGTGCCGCCGGTCAGGGCGAAGAAGACGTCGTCGAGGTCGGGGGTGTGCACGGACAGCTCGTCCGCCTCGATACCGGCCGCGTCCAGCCAGTCGAGCAGGGAGCGCAGTTCGCGCTGGGTGGCGTCGCTGGGGATGCGCAGCGCGAGCGCGTCGTCGTCGCGGTTGGCCTCCCGCAGCGCGGCGACGGCGGTGTGGTAGACCGCCGGGTCGGTGAAGCGGAGCCGGACGTGCCCGCCGGGGATGAGCCGCTTGAGCTCCTCGGCGCTTCCCTCGGCGGCGATCTTGCCGTTGTTCAGGACGGCGATGCGGTCGGCGAGTTCGTCCGCCTCCTCCAGGTACTGGGTGGTGAGGAAGACCGTGACGCCGTCGGCCAGCAGCTCGCGGATGATCTGCCACATGTTGTGCCGGGAGCGGGGGTCGAGCCCGGTGGTGGGTTCGTCGAGGAAGATGATCCGCGGGTCGCCCACCAGGGTCATCGCCAGGTCCAGGCGGCGCTTCATGCCGCCGGAGTAGGTCGAGGCGGGCTTCTTCGCCGCGTCGGTGAGGTCGAAGCGCTCCAGCAGTTCCGCGGCCATGCGCCGGCCCTCCTGCCGGGGCAGGTGCTGCAGGTCGGCCATGAGGAGCATGTTCTCCTCCCCGGTGATCAGGCCGTCCACGGCGGAGAACTGCCCGGTGACGCCGATCGCCGCACGCACGGCCTGCGGATCGGTGGCGACGTCGTGCCCGCCGACGCGCAGCTCACCCGCGTCGGCGGTGATGAGCGTGGAGAGGATCTTGACGGCGGTGGTCTTGCCCGCGCCGTTCGGCCCGAGCAGGGCGAACACGGAACCGGTCGGGATGTGCAGGTCGATGCCGTCGAGGACCGTCTTGTCACCGAAGGACTTGCGCAGACCGACGGCCGAGATCGCGGCCGGGGGCGGCCCGTCCTCACCCTTCCTGGACATGGGCATGACAGAAGAAGGCATGGAGCGCTCCCTTTCGGAGGCTGTCGTGGCGGGGGATGAGCGGTGTGCGGGTGGTGTTCAGGCCCGGGCGCGGCGGATGTCGATGTTGCCCCAGTTGGACCGGGCGTGGATCCGGACGGTCTCCTCGGTCTCCTCCGGTGCGTCGGACGCGGACAGGGTGTTGCGCACCTGCCCGCGCTTGGAGCTGACGTCGAGCCAGGCGGCGGTGCCGCCGCGGATGCCGACCTCGATCGGGCCGTTGGAGGTCTCCAGGTGGACGGTGCCGCGCGCGGCATCGTTGACCCGGAGGTGGCCGTTGGTCGTGGTGCCGGTGACCGACGACTCGACCCGTGCGATGTCGATGCCGCCGTTGACGCCGTTGACGCGCAGTTCGCCGGTCACGGCGTCCACGGTGGTGCTGCCGTGGGAGTTCTTCAGGACGGCGGGCCCGTCCACCACTCCGATGCGCAGGTTGCCGGAGTTGGTGGTGATCTCGGCCAGGCCCTCGACCCGCTCCACGGTGACGGAGCCGTGCGAGGCGGTCAGCTGGAGCGGTCCGGTCGTGTCGAGCCGGACGCCGCCGGCCGCCGTCTTGATGCGGACCTCGCCGAGCCGGCCCTCGCCCAGCACCTCGGCACCGGCACCGGAGACGTCGATGCGCGAGCCCGTGGGCAGTTCCACCGTCACGTCGACGGTGCCGGAGCGTCCGACGAGGTTGGCCTTGGGGGTCTTGACGGTCAGAGCGCCGTTCGCGTACGAGACCTCGGTCTGCTCCACCACCCGCGTGTCCTGGTCGCGCTCGGGGTCACGGGGCTCCACCGCGACGACGGTGTCGGTGCGGTCGCCGGCGGTGAACCGGATCGACCCGGAGTAGACGTGGGCCGTGACCGAGATGGGCTCGGGCGTGTCGAAAGAAGGCATGGCAGTACTGTCCTCGTGGCTCGTCGGGCCGCCCCGCTGGTGGGACGTGGTGGGTGATGCGGTGCGAACGGGGGCCGGGGCTGTGGGCCGTGGGCGGAGGGGGCTAGCGCACCCAGCCCGTCAGGCTCTGTCCGACCGTGCGGGTCCTCTGCGTGGTGCGTGCCGGGGTGCCGCCCTCGACCGCGGCGGCCACCGCCCGGACCAGCCAGGCGTTGACCGACAGGCCCTCGCGGTTCGCCGTCTCCTCGGCACGGGCCTTGAGGTGGGCGGGCAGCCGCAGATTGATGCGGGCGGGGCCGCCGCCCTCACTGTCGGCCGGCACCTGTGTGGCAGGTGGTTCGACGGTCCTCACCGGTTCGGCGGGGGTGTCGTCGGCGGGCGGGAGGGTCACGACGAAGTCGGGCTCGAGGCCGCGCAGCCGTACGTCGACCGAGCCGGGGGCGAGCTCGCGGGTGATCTCGTCCATCGCGGCGGACAGGACGTTGAGCAGGGTCAGGCGGGTCGCCGACTCCAGGGGGGCGGTGAGACGCTCGGCGAGCGCGCGAGCTTCCTCCCCTCCGGCTTCGGCGGCCACCGCGAGTTCGCGGCGGAGGGTGTCGACATACGGGCTGAGGTCCATGCCGTCAGAATGGCACCATTATGGCGCCACACGCAAGCTCGAATGGCACTATGTGGCGAACAGGTGCGCGGAAGGGTGCGTACTCCCTGGTCCAAGGGGGCGTACGAGGTTTTCGAGGCGCCATCCACGTAGATACGCCCGAGTGCGAGGCGCCGCTGCGTGATGCCGGATGGCACCATGTGGCGCCATCGGTGTCGCGGGATGGCGCCAGAGTCATACCGTGGACCGTGACAGGGCGGCCGACGGGTGGTGGAGGACTGGCCCGGGCGTGGACGGACCGGTGTGATCGCGGCTGACCGCGAGGCGTCACGGCCGCCCCGCGGTCACCTGGAGCCACGCGGGGGCGGTCATCGCGCCGGCGCGCAGGACCCAGGCAGGCATCGCCGGTACGGACGCCCCATCGACGCGTCGGCGCCATCAGCTCAGGATGTGATGCCCTTCGGTCGGCTCACTGTCGGCGATCATGGCGCTGACGGCTTCCTCGGTGGTGGCATGGACCGACAGAATCGTGTCGACACCGGTGAGGACGAGCATCCGCATCAGACGGTCGGGGACGTTGGCGAGTCGGAGTGCGCCGCCCACCGCCTGGGTGGCGTGCCACAGACCGATGAGCGCGCTCAGACCGGCCGAATCGCAGAAACCGACCTGGGACAGGTCCAGGATCAGGTGCGGGCACCTGCGCTGGATGATGTCCGAGGCTTCGCGGCGCAGGGTGTCCGCGGTGTGCAGGTCCACGTCGCCGGCGACCGTGGCGATCGCGAGGCCGGGACGGGGATGCTGGACGGTCAGCTGCAGCATGTCGGTCACGTCGGTCGTCACTCCTGGCCGAGGTGTTCGGGCGCGGCGGCGGTGCGTGCGGTGGCAGCGACAGCGCCGTCGGGTGTGGCGTGGGGGTGGGGGACGGACAGGGCCAGCAGAGCCACGTCGTCGCGGGCTCCGTCGGGCAGTGAGGCCAGCAGGGTGACGCTGTCCTCGACCAGGGAGGTGGCGGTGACGGGTGCGGTGCGCTGGTGGAGGAAACCGGTCAGGCCGTCCTCACCGAGCAAGGCTCCCTCGGTGGTGCGGGCCTCGGTCAGCCCGTCCGTGTAGAGGAACAGGCTCTCACCGGCCGCCAGGGAGAACGTGGTCCGGGCGAACGGGGCCTGGGGGAAGGCGCCAACGAGCATGCCGCCCTGGGGGCGTACGGCCCGCACCCAGACGGCGCCGCTGTCGTCGGGGCGCACGTGGTAGGCCGGCGGGTGGCCGCCGGTGGCGAGGGTGACGGTGAAGCCACCGTCCTTACGGGGCTCGAGGAGGCCGAACAGGACCGTGCAGAAGCGGCGGCCGGCGGTGACGTCGGTGAGCAGCATGGTGTTGAGCGCGCTCAGCACGGCAACGGGGTCGGCCTCGATCTGGGCCGTGGCGCGCAGGGTGTGGCGGGCCAGGGCGGTGACGGTCGCCGCCTCGGGGCCCTTGCCGCACACGTCACCGAGGAAGAACGCCCACCGGTCGCTGTCGAGGGGGAAGACGTCGTAGAAGTCGCCGCCCACGTCGTGGGCGGAGGCGGTGCGGTAGTGGCAGGCCAACTCCAGGCCCGGTACCACGGGAAGGGCCGGGGGCAGCAAGGTGCGCTGGAGGGTGGAGGCGAACGCGGCGATGGCGGCCTTGTCCTGCTCCGCCTTCTCCCGTGCCGCCCGTTCCGCCTCGGCCCGCGCCCGTTCCGCTTCCGCGTGCCGCCTCTCCGCTTCCCGGCGGCCCTGCTCGTCGCGCAGGGCGCGCATCGCCGACAGCCGCAGCTCCATCTCGTCCAGCACGATCGCCGCGAGATCGGCGAGGGTGGCGGTGTCCTCCTCGGTGATCGAGCGTGGCCGGGTGTCGAGGACGTTGACCGTGCCGAGCTTGTGCCCGTCGGGGGTGACGATCGGCGCGGCGGCGTAGAAACGCACGCCCATTTCTCCGGCGACCAGCGGATTGTCCGCCGCGACGGGGTCCTTGAGGGTGTCGGGGATGACCATCGTGTCATCGCGCAGGACCGCCGAGCCGCACAGCCCCGGATCACGGCCGATCTCGGCGACACCCTCCAGGCCGTGAGCGGCCTTGAACCAGATGCGGTCGGTGTCCACGATCGTCACCGTCGCCACCGGCACGTCGAAGAGCCGGGCGGCCATCGCCGCCACCCGGTCGAACGCCCCGTCGGGCGGCGTGTCGAGGATGTCGTAGCGGCGCACCGCCGCGATCCGGGCCGCTTCCGCATCCGGGTCGGGGACCAGCTCGGGGCGGCGCCCGGGGGCCGGGTCGGTGGCCGATGCCGGCTGCGTCATCGGCTTTCCTCTCCGTCGTGGGCTGCCGCCGTGAACGGCACGAACCGACGCAGCCTAGTTCGCCAGCAGGCCGGAACGCCAATGCCGCCGTCAGCCGGGCGTTAGGCAGCGGCGCCCCGCGGCTGACGACACTGCGGTCTTTCGCTCGACCATCGACTTCGACGTGTGCGTGTGTAGAGTTGACGCCGCCCTTGACCTGCACGAAGCAGGCAGGGAGCCACCTCCAGGGAGTTCGACATGCTGCGCACCATGTTCAAGTCCAAGATCTAGTATTTGGGCATTTGCGCAGCTCAGAGGCATGATCAGGTCGCTCAAGTCAGCAAGTGGTCAGCATTGGGCGCGCAAGCGTCCTGGCTTGCTGACCTGGTGACCGCCGAGGCGGTGGCCTGGGCGCAGATGCCTCGCTCCCGCTCGGAAGGGTTGCTTCGTGGCTCGTCAGCTCGCTCGCGGTATGGGGTCGTCCTTCAAGGAATGCGGCTGTGCCAGGCTGGCGCGGTGCCCGCACCCGTACACGATCCGTCTCCGCAATGGCCGGGGAAGCAGGTCGAGGAGGGCGGGTTCGACACGCAGGACGATGCGATCGAACGCCTCACGCAGATCTACCTGGAGAAGAAGCACACGGCGCCGTCTGTCGCGGAAGTCCGCCGGGAGCTGGGGCAGAAGACGGTGTCGGAATACGCGAAGCAGGGGCTGCCCCGGCAGCGCCGGATGACCGAATATGTTGACCTGATTGCCTCGCCGACACCGTCGGCCTCCAACTCGTCCAGGAAACGCTCCACAACGAGCGGCGTGACGAATATCAGCTTCCGTGAACCCAGGCACGGAACGATATGGACGTTGATAGAGCGCTGCCGACGTGCTCGTTCGTCGGCGCACCCTCAAGACGATTCTGCGGGACGCCTACGATAAGGGTGCGATGGTGGATGACCGATCAAGGGAGTGCAGGAGCCGGAGTACGTGCGACCGAGGGTGGTCATTCCGGACCTGGCCCATCTGAAGCAGGCTCTGGCTGTCGCAGGCGACGACAAGGTCACCCCCGCACCCCTGGATGGGCCCCACCCCGGCCAGCGCACCCCGGCCCGCCTTCGGCTGCCCCTCGTACGCGCTGTCTTGAGCCGCTCGATCCCACGCAGCGGCACGCCGACTGAAGCCAGCGTCCACCGCCGATCTCTGAGCTATCAGCGCCTGATCGTGCGCTTCCGCATCGTCGTGCGCTTTCGCGCGCCTGCCGGTGTCCCGGGCGTTGTCAGTGCCGGGTGCGACGATGCAGCTGTGACAAAGCCGAACCTCTCCGAATCCGGCACACTGCGAGAGCCTGAGGGCACCAGCGGTGATCGCGGACCGGCCGCGAACGTCTGGGCGCCATGTGCCGGAGATCCGAACCTGCGCACTCCTCCTCCGGCCGGTTCCCCAGGGCGCACGCCTGCGGGAGCGGATCTGGATCTGCATCTTGGCTGGGACCGTTTCGAGAAGCTGATGCTGGCCCTGGCCCGCCGTGTACTGGGCCTGCGGGACATCCGCTTTCGGCGTTACGGGGTCCAGGGGCAAGAGCAGCACGGCATCGACCTGGCTGGTCGGGAGCCGACGGGTGACTACACGGTCATCCAGTGCAAGGACTACGCGGCGTTCACCGCAAGGGACCTGCGCAAGGCGGTCGAGAAGTTCGCCGTCGGTCGGCGTCCCTTCGATGCAGGCCGTCTCATTGTGGCGACTTCTGCCTCCACCGAGGCCACGCAGCTGGCCGACGAGCTGGCCGCGCTTCAGCTCCAATATTCTGATCTCGACTTAGACCTGTGGGGAGCCGAGCAGATCAACCAGCACCTGCGCTACTGCGGCGACATCGTCGCCCAGTTCTGGACGCGGGAGACGGCGGCCGACTTCTGCACGGGCGCTCCGCTGCCAGGGGTGCCGGCTCCACCGCCGGACCGGCAGGAGCAAGCCGAGAGGGTCCTCGTCGGGCCCCTCAACACCGACGATGTGGCGCCGATGCTGCGGGCCGCGGACAGCAGGCGGACCGAGGCACCTGCGGAGTCAGCCAGGCTCTACGGAGACTTGGCGAACCGGCTGTACGTCGCCGGGTACCGGGGACATGCCACCGTCTTGCGGAGAAAGCAGCTCGAGGCGCTCCAAGAGGGCGGTCTGTTCGACGAGGCAGCCGGCTTGGCGGCCGAACTTGCCGCAGCCGCACTCCACCACGGAGACAGCGATCAGGCACGGATCCTGGCCCACCAGCTGGAGCAGTTCGCCCGCGACGCGGTCAGCTCCCGCACGCCAGAGGCTTCGGTCACGGCACGTCACGCCGCTCTCATCAACGCGGCCGTCCAGGACATCGCCCACCCTCTGACCATGAGCCGTCTGGCCCCCGCCCTGGAAGCCGGCGACAAACACGTTCCCGACTACCGGCCGCTTCTGGTCCTCATGCATGGCGAGTACCGGCTCGCCACTGAGTTCCATACGCTCGAGGAACTCGACGGCCTCATCAGTGCAGCCCTCGCACAGGCAAAAGACCAGCCAGTAACGGAACAGACGCAGGACATTGTTGTGCGCCTGCGTCTGCTGCGAGCCGAATACGACATCGCGCAACGGCAGGAGTTGCTCCGCGAGGCCAGACGGCACCGGATGAAGGGCCGGCACGCAGCACTCGTCAGTGCGCGCGAGGCGCGACGCTGCGCCCTCGAAGGCCGGGCAGAGGAAGCAGTGGAGAACTGGAGGGATGCCGTCCAGGACGGCATCCACGCGGGACTTGCCGAAGAGGCCGCCGACTGGCTTTACGCCATCCGCGCGGCCAACGCACGGTACGGACCGTGGATGACCGAGATCGATGACGAGCATCGCCTTGCCCAGGCGCTGCGCACGACGGGCACCGGTCGCCTGTTGGACCGCATCCGGGACCCCAGAGCACAGGCGATGTCGGCGCTGGTGAGGGGCAAGCCCACCGAGGCGGTCCTTGCGGCCCGGCGCTGGCTGGCCGACAGCGTGGTCACCGGGAGTTGGGCGGACGAGAGCGAAGCCGTGACGGTGCTCGCGGACCTCTACCGCGACCACAGCGAACCCGCCCTGGCCGCGGCCTACTACCAGCGCGCCGGAAGCAGCGAGAAGCTCGAACAGCTCACCAAGGGCATGGGAGATGAACTGCTTCCCCTGGTGCCCGGCGTGAGCCAGCCGTGGTGGGTCCTGCGTGCACGGGCAGCCCTCATTGCGGCACAAGCCGACCTGGGCGAGGACGCGACGGCCCACGAGCTGTTCGAGGAGATGCTGGACCTAGCCGTACGCGGCAGGGCTGGTGAACTCGTCGATTCGCCTACACGGTCCCTGGCCGTGCAGGCCGCGAAGAGCGCCTGCGCTCTCGCCTCGCGCAGTTCCCCTGAACAGGCCGCAGCACTGCTGGACCTGCTCAGCTCCGACGTCCCCCGCCAACCCCATCAGTACAGTTACACCGACGACGAGCACGCGACCGCATGCGTGGCCATCGCCATGGCACACCCCGAACTCGCCATGCGCGCCCTCACCAGGCTGTTCGATCTCGCCGACGTCCACACCGACAAAGCTCTGAACGTACTTCTAAGGGATCAGACGCTGCGCCTACTGGGCGCCTGGCCGCAGGGCGACAGCTCGGCTGTCGGCACTGCCTCCTGCACCCCGCTGAGCGATGACGAACAGAACACCCTGCGCGGGCGAGCCGACGAGCTGGTCAAGCGGGAACACTACCTGTCCAACGTGATCCAGGCCGCCCTCACCCCCGGCCATCCCGACGTTCAGGAGCGCGCCAGGACGGCTCGGGATCGCATCCTGAGTCGGCCTGAGCCGGAGCCCAACTCCATGTCCCTGGGCAGCACGATGGTTCCCGACTCGGCCATGGTCTGTCACCTCGCCTCCGATGATCAGCGCGCCTGCCTGAACAAGCTCCTTGCCGTGGCGCGTGATCGACGAGAGTCGGCGTCCAACCGGCAGGACGCTTTGACCGGCGCCCGCAATCTCGTCGTCGACCAGGAGTCGGAGACCAAGGGCACCACCTTCCGTGCGAGTCAGCCCTTCGCCCTGGGCGCGCTCGACGGAAGCCGACTCGACGAGTTCACGGGCCAGGCCCACCCCCTCAGTACCTTGAAGATCAACCTGGGATCCTCGTCGCTGCGCGGCCCCGGACTGCGCCTGGCTGCTGCCTCAGCGACAACAGCCGACGAGCAGGAATGGGTCAAAGAACTGGCAGTTGAACTCCTGCGCAGCGACGATGCCCATGACGTCCAGGAAGCAGCCCTGACACTCAACAGCCTCCCAAGCGACGTCACATGGGACATTGACGCCCGCGCTCTGGCCGACCACAGCCATGTCACGGCTCGGCAGCTCAGCGCAGTGCTGTGTATGCAGCAGCCCCAGCGCTTTGCCGATACCACGGCTCGTCTTGCCGCAGACCCGAGCGTCCGAGTGCGCCGTACTCTGGCCGAAGCGGCGACAGCTCATCCAGGCCCCGACGCTCCACCAGTAGTCGCGGGACTTCTGGACCGTCTCGGCAAGGACCCCCGGCACAGTGTCCGCGTCTTGGTGCGAGTCCGGTAGAACAAATCTTAGGTGGTGTCCGCAATGCAGGGAGCCCGAGTTGTAGGCAGGCAAGGGTGACCATGGCTTGGGACTGGCAGCCGCGCTTGTCGTACCGGGTGGCCAGGACCTTGTGGTGCTTGAGTTTGTTGCAGCAGCGTTCGACGACAGTGCGGCGCCGGCAGGCGGCACGGTCGAGGTAGTAGCGTCGCTCACCGCGCCGGATACGGCCGTTGATCTGGTCGTTCCGTTCCGGGATGGCCGCCCTGGTGCATCGCCTGGGCAGGTAGGCGCGGATGTTCACGGACGAGTAGCCCTTGTCCGCGGCGACCTGCTCCGGTCTGGACCGTGGCCGGCCCAGGGCGCGCGATCCTGATGCGGGCCATTACTGCCTCGAGCTGGGTGCAGTCGTTGACGTTCCTGGCGGTCAGGGTGAAGGCAAAGGTAAGGAGGCGGCCGTGTCCGTCGCAGGCAAGACGGATCCATGTGGCCAGTCCGCCGCGAGACCGGCCGATCACCTCGCCCGGCCAACGCCCTCTTTTCGGGCTCCGCCGCATGCTGGTGGGCCCGCACGGTGGTGGAGTCACGATCCGCCAGTCGACGGTGCCCACGGCATCGCAATGCTGCTGGGCGTTGGCCAACAGGCGGTCCCAGGTGCCATCGGCCGACCAGCAGCGGAAGCGTTCGAAGACCGTCTTCCACGGGCCATAGCGTTCGGGCAAATCCCGCCAGGCCGAGAACGGCGAGTCGTCCGCGCCCGGCCGCCGCGGGGGTGCGGGGCTGGGGGCAGCGGTCATGGCAGGGATGATAAGAGCTGTTGCACCATCAGCGTCTGGGGGGAACTGTTGTATTTGAACCGCGTGAAGGTTGCTGGTCTGCGGGCGAGCGCCGAAGGGGAGATCGATTGTCAATTGCCTGGGCGTTTCAGTGTCCTGATCGGAGCCAACGGGGCCGGTAAGACGACGATCACCGATTCGTTGTACCTGGCGCACACCAGCCGGTTCCCCCTGCTGCCCCGGCAGAGTTCAGCCGTGTTGGGCACCGGTGGCACGCCGGGGGTCGAGGTGCAGTACCGGCTGGAACCCGCGATGGAGGCCGAGGGCCCCTTGGGGCAGCACATCCGCGACACCTGGCACAGTCCTGCTGACGGCGTTGCCCAGAAGTGGTTCTCGGACCTCGAGCGGAACCTGGGCACGGTCCGTGCCCGGGTCGACCACGACCGCATATTGCAACGCGGGCTGGGGACTGACCCGTTCAAGTTCATCTACCTGCCGGCTTGGCGGCATCCCCTGGACGAGCTGGCTCGTCGTGAGACTCGGATCCTTATCGAGCTGCTCCGAGCCCAGCAGGAGCGTCTCGACGGCAGCCGCAGCCTGGTGCCACTGCGGGTGAAGGCCTCCCGACTTTTGGAGAACCTTGCCAAGGACGGGCTCATCGCGGCCGTTGAGGAGCGCGTTGGCGCGCATCTCGCCGCGCTTACTTCCGGGGTGCAGCGTCAGTGGCCATTCGTGCGGGGTCAAGTGATAGACGATTCCTACCTCGCGCGGGTGCTGGAACTGATGCTGGCTGTTGTCGAAGGGCGCTCGTCGGCCCGCCCACTGGAGGTCTCGGGCCTGGGTTACGTCAACCTGCTGCATATGGCGGTGACGCTGGCTGCGATACCCGACTCTGCTGCCCGCGCTGCGGCTGCAGCGAAGGCGCCGGACCCGGCCGAAGATGTCGAGGGATTGTCCCCGGCCGATGAGGAACGACTGGCCAGGGAGAGAAACACACAGGCCATGGCAGAGGCCGAGTCCGAGGCAGACTCCTTTTTCCCTCGCGCCCAGTTCCACGCCACCGTCGTCATCGAGGAACCCGAAGCTCATCTTCATCCTCAACTGCAGCATGCTCTGGTGCGCTATCTGCGGAAAACCGTGCGGGAGCGTCCCGAACTCCAGATCGTGCTGTCTAGTCACGCTACCGACATCATCACCTCCTGCGCCCCCGAAGACCTCGTCGTCGTGCGGCGCACGCCGGAGGGCCAGCGGGTCTGTCGGCCCATCGCGGGGATTGCTATGACCGAGCGGGGCAAGACGCTGCGCATGGCCCGCCTGCACATGGACGCCAGTCGCTCTGCCGCGCTGTTCGCCGAACGGCTCGTCGTCGTCGAGGGCGTGACCGAGGCAGCCCTGCTGCGGGACTTCGGCCGAGCCTGGGCCGGCACGGACGAGGCGAAGCGCGCCTTTGTCGAGGCGCTCAGCATCATGCATGTCGGAACCAAGGTGGGACCATGGACCTCTCGCCTCTTGGCGACGAAGGGCTCAGAGATCTGTACCCGGCTGGCGGTGCTGCGGGACAGTGATAAGCCGTTCGCCGAGCAGCCCGAACCCCCCAGCTGGCTCGCCGAGCACGATCCGGCGGTCGTACAGGCCTTCATCAGCCACCCGACGCTGGAGCCGTCCATCACGCAGGGAAACGAGCAGCTCATCAGGACAGCGTTGCGTGACATCGACGCAGCGACTCCTGTACCGATCACCCCGCAAACGGTGCATGATCTCTTCAAGAGCAAACGGAAAGGGAAGAAGGGAGCCCCTGATACCTCTGAGGGGCCGCACAAGAAGGACAAGGCGGCCTTCGCCGACGCACTGGCCTTCCGCCTGAGCGACGCGATCGACCGCGGTGACCCCGTCCACGTCCCGAACCATCTACAGCAGCTGTTCGACTTTCTCTTCCCCCATTCCGCAGACCCGCCGGGCGACGACGGTTCGAAGACGGATGAAGCAGAGCGCGAGGACGTCTCCTCTGGCGTGTCTCCTGCCGTTCCTGACATCGCGCCGTTCGACGCACCGGCCCCGCCACCGGAGTCTGCGCCGACCGGAGGGTGGCCCACCGCTCCGACACATTTCGCAGACCCCGATCCCTGGGCAGTCGCAACTCGGAACCCTGACACGTGGGCAGACGCTCCCTGGGGGAACCCCCCGTACGGGGATGGCGACGATGACCAGAGCTGACACCGCCGACTCGCTCACCACTGAGCAACTGATCGCGGCGGCGACGCCGCACCGTCGCGTCTACATCGAAGCTGCCCCCGGTTCCGGCAAGACCACCGTGGCCGCTCAACGCTTCGGCGTCCAGCGTTTCAATGGCAATGACCAACGGGCGGTTGTCGCCGTCAGCTTCACTCGCTCCGCAACCGCCGAGCTCCGCGACCGTGTGCTGCGCCACTGGGGGCGCAGCGTCCTTGACTGGCCGCACCGCGTCGTCACACTCGACACCATCGTGTGTGAGCTGCTCACCCACCTTCTGCACACCGGCCACGTGCGCTGGCCCGCAGACCACTGCGAGCTCACGGTCGTCGACCACTGGCGGGTCCTGCTGCCTACTCGGTGGAGCGACTGGGAGCCCACCGTCGTCTTGAGGACAGGACAGGTCGTGGCCCAGACCGTTCGCCGTGCCAGCAAAGCAAACAGGCCCAACGCAGACGACGTCCGCACGGCGCTGAGCGAGGGGTACTGCACCCACCAGGACGCACGCCACGTCTTCGAAACAGCCCTGGACGCGCCCGGCGTACGCGACGTGGTGCGCACCCGCCTCGCCCAGACAGCGCGAGCTCTGATCGTCGACGAAGTCTTTGATGCCAACGCACTCGACCTAGCCCTCGTACGACTCGCCGCCGACGCAGGGCTGGACGTCACCGTTGTCGGCGATCCGTGGCAGGCCCTCTACGCCTTCCGCGGCGCCCGCCCCGAAGAAGTCCCCGCCCTGACGCAAGAAGCCCGCTTTGTCCAGCGGGACCTGCACACCTCGTTTCGATGGACGAGCCCGCGACAAGCACTGCTGGCCGCCGAACTGCGCGCAGGACTGGGCCAGATACTCCCCAAGGGCCCGGCCGAGACCGCGGATGTCCTAATCGCTCTGCAATGGAAGAGCCTGTGGGAGGCAGGCGCTCATGTCCTGCCCCTCGCCTACAAGTCAACCACTGGAAACATTCAAGAAGCAGCCTGCACCCTGGTGCTCAGCGAAGTCACCCAGCGTATGTTCGGTGAAGACGCCACCTTCCACGCCGACGCTCTCATCACCCTCGGCATCACCCACGACGCGGCGCAACGCCTGCGCCCTCTCCTTCAGTCCATCGTTGACGACCTTGAGGGCACGACCGACACAGCTAAAGTCTGGTCCGCCCTTAACGCGGCTGTTGCCACCGAAACCGACCGCCCTCTCCCCAAAAGGCCACACGCCACCCACATAGCGCGGTTGAAGAACCTGAGTACTCGCCTCCGTAACTCCTCGCGCCTGGTCCCTGGCCTCACCGCCCATCAGGCCAAGGGCCGAGAATGGGACGTCGTCGGAGTCCGACTGACTGATGCGGAGTGCGCAGTACTACGACAAGGCCTCCGCGCGGACAGCGAAGACCATCGCAAGCTCTACGTAGCTCTCACTCGGGCCAGAACACGCACCGTACTTGTCCCGGCAAACGAACTATGACGGCCTACTGCGTCGAGAGCGGAACTGCCGCCAGCTCCCCACAGGCCGCCTGGACACGGCCATCGCTCTGAGACTCGCTTTCTCGTTGGGGCTGAGGCGCCGCCGACGGCCGGAAGCGTGGAGGATGGGACGCCTTCACCGTCACCATCACGGGAGACGGTACGTTCCTCTGTCCGGTTGTGCAGGGTCTCCTTCATCCTCGATGGGGAACTGGTGGCCGTGCAGCCGGTAGACCATCTCGTCTGGAGCAGCCAGCATCCGTGCCTGCCGCCAGGCTGCATCGAATGACAATTGGCTGCCCGCTTTGCGTCGCAGGCGAAGTGCACGCCAGGAAGATAGGGGGTCCAGGACGATCCGCCACAGCGCGGGGCTCATTCCTTGCGCCGCCCTTCCGCAGTACTAGAAGCGACGGAGGAGTCGTCCGGCGAGTCATCGCCCTTTAGCTTCTGGAGCGCGTCGCAGAGCGCGAGCATGGCCCGGTTCTGTAGCTCAATGTCGTTGAAGCCTTGGCCGACCTCTTCCCACTGGTCGAGAATGGGCTGCCACCATTCGTCAGCAGCGACCATCCACCGTGCCAGGCGCTGCCATTCGGCAACCTGCTGAGCGCCCGGCCAATCGCCTTGCTTTTCGATCCGGTCCAGCACGAAAAGGTCGGGCTGCTCGTACAGGTTCCTGCGGAGGAACCGCAGACGCCGTACCCGTGCCTCGTCAGCCTGCTGCTGAGCAAGGTCCTCCCGTGAGCTCTCTGAGAGCGCCAGTTCCACACGGGCAGCCAGACACCGGTACCCGGTGGCGCGGGTGTGTTCCGGGGCGCCGAGCTCGGCGTTGATGGTGTCCTGCGCGGTGCGCACCTCGACGGCTGGGAAGAGCTGCGCAACCTCGCTGGCCCGCGCTAGGGTCTGGCTGAGTACGAGGTCTTCGAGATTAAGCCGGGTCCGTAACGCGGGGCGCCACTCGATCGTGAACGTGGCCTCGAAGTTGATACCGGGGGTTGCGCAGCGGAGCATCCGTGGCTGGGCGCAGTGGATCGTACGGGCCCGGCGCTGCCAGAACCACCTCACGCCGAATCCCTGTTGAGCTGAAACACCGTGCGGACACGTGGGTCTACGAGACGGTCCCAGAAGTCGTTGGCCGCGTTCGTCTCCCCGTCGACCGAGACGTGCTCCAGTGCCTGCATCAGGCTCACGGAAGCCTTGAAGATCTTTTGGCCGCGTAGGACGGGGAGCAACCCGTCGCGGACGCGGGTGTAGGTGTCGGGGTCGGTCGCTGACTGCCTGACCCATGTGGTGAGGCGGTTGATGGCGTCGGGAGCCGTATCGATGTCTCCCAATAGATCCTGCAAAGCCCGGTTCACGTTCACTTCGGAAGGGACTTCATCGGATAGCAGCCACGGGGTGGTGGTGCCTGGTACGGACATCAGGGCCAGGAAGGCTGCGGTGCCGGCCCCGCGGGACCGACCTGACTGCTGCCATGTTCGTACTTCGGTGATGAGCCGCGCCACCCCGGCCGGGTGCTGAGCCTGCTCGATGAAGACTGCGAGGGCCTCAGGCCAGGCTGATTCGTGCCCACTGTTGGCGGCTCGCCGCAGCCGGACCATGGCCATCCTGGCCTGAGAAGACGTGACGTCCGGGGAGTTCAGGACTTGTCGGCAGGCGGCGACCACCGTAGCCGCCCGTTCCTTGCCCGAAGCCCAGCCGTACAGAATGCCCCACGCTTGGCGGCCGATATGCTCGTCCTGTACTGCCTGGACCAAAAGGGCGCTGAGGAGTTCTTCCTTCACTGGGTAGCTCTTGGAGCCGAGCTGTACGAGGTGGTCGACGTTCCCGTGCCGCAGGGTCAGAGCGGCGATGGCATCCACGACGTGCTCGTTCGCCTCGCTGTTGTCCCCAGACATAAGCCACTTGAGCAAGGGATCGCGCATGACCTCGTAGTTGTCCCAGACGTAGGTCAGGATGGCCCTGCCGTAGCCGGGTTGGTCGAAGATGGCTTCGTCGTTGCTGCTAACTCCGGCGCCGACATCGACAACACGGCGGCGCAACCCGCGGCCGGCGAATGCCGCACTTGTCGACGAGGCGAAGTCGCTGCCGCTGGCGACATCGGCGCTGATGATGCGCTGCAGGTCGCGGGCGGCCTTGGCCACTACGGGCATTGGCGCGGATTGGCACACAGCCAGGGCCAGGAGGAGGCAGCGGTCTTCCAGTGGCAGCGACGTGTCCTTGCCTCCATGCCCGGAGACCGCCTCTCCGAACAGGGTGTCGAGTTTGTCTCGCCAGTCGGACATGGCGGACGTGATCCGTTCGAGCAGTCCGGCATCGAGCGCGGACCATGACGACGGGACGTCCATGGGGAGCGACGTGTCAGTCAGCCGTTCGTGTTCCCGCCACGCCAGCATGATCGAGTCCGCGGTGTGGACCGCTTCCACGGCGTCGAGACGGCTTATCGAAACCTTGCTCTTGTCGACGGAGTGAAGGTAAGCAATCAGCCCAGCGGCCTCGCGAGCCCTCAGCCGGGCTTCCACGACACCCTGGGCCGGCGGCGGCTCGGTGACGTGGACGACGTGAATGCCGGATTGGACCGAGGCGTAGTGATGAGTCCAGAGATCCTTGGCCACGTTCAGGACGAGGTAGGAGCCGAGTCTTTCCAGAAGCCCGGCATGCTCTTCCAACATGGTGAGGAAATCGGCCGAGATCCGGTCGTGCTCAGGGTCCTTGAGGTCGACCTGGTAGGCGTGGCGCTCCTCGGCGGGAAGCCAGCCCACTTTGGGTGTCTTCCAGTCTGCGTCCAGTTTCACGATGTCGGTCTCCTCGCCCGTGTGCTCGGCGAGGAGGTGCAGGGCCAGGGTGGTCGATCCGTACGACCGCGGGGCGACGATGATCAGTACGTGCTTCCGCGGGTTAACCCCGCCGGATCCAGAGCCTGCTGCCACGTCTCTGCCCATTGGCCTTCGCGGGCGATCGGCTCCTGCTTGATCCGGTGACGAGAAAGCGTGGAACCTTCAAGGATGCCCGGTTTGCGGGTCTCGTTGATGATCTTGTCGGCGTGGTTGACGAAAAACTCCGGACGGTTCACCGTGATCGGTGCCGGCCCAGTGTCCGGTACGGGGGGCACGACGAACGCTGCCGGGGCGGCCCGGTCGGCGCCAGCGGTCTCCGTGCCTTCAGGGGCGCTACTGGTTGGGTCCGGCGGATGCGGAGCCGTGCCATCCGCTCCCGTCGACGGAGAGTCGAGCTCGTCGGGAGAGCGGCGCGAAAAAGGGGAACGGTCATCGGACATGCGCTCTCTGGTTCCTTTCGATGCGGCTCGGTGCGAGGGCACGGGCACGGTCAGATCCGGCGCCGGTCGATGCGCATCGTGCCGACCGTGTTGATCACGGTGGTATCGGTCATTTCGCCGTTGAACTGGAAGAGGGCGCCAGTCGGGCTGTTTGAACCGGCCGACGACGTCGGCGCGGCTGTTCCACCTCCGCCTCCGAGGGGCTCCGGGCTGATGAGCGGTGCGAGGGCTTGCGGTGTCATCTCGGGTACGAACAGCCAGCACGGCTCCTCGAATGTCTTGCCGTGCACCCGCGCCGTGGCACGGAGGAAGCGTTCCTCGTCGAGGTCCGGCGTGCGTCCCGCGCGGACGGTCCGCCGGAACGCCGCCTCCGAGACGACGGCGGCCAGAAAGCCGCCTCGGTGTTCCCGGGCCACGGTGAGGCCCGCGCGCACGACCTGGCTGTCGAGCAGTCGGCACACCTCGTTGATGGCATCGCCACGATGGTCGAGCAAGGAGAGCGGGCCGACATGCACAGCGGCACGCAGTCGGATCGCTGGTGCATTGGCGAGCCGTTCACGGTCGTAGCGGACGAGCGCTGTGTGCAGGTGTTCCAGCACCGGGTCGACCAGCCGTGCGATGTCCTTGGCCGGCATGACGAAGATGGCTCCATCTCCGGTGTCCTTGAATGCACCGGGCCGGTCTCGTGGATCCTGCAGGCCAACGTGGGTCAGCACATTGGTGAGGACGTCATCCAGATCGGAACGGACGGGCTCCATCTTCGCTTCCGGAATCTGGCTGTAGCCCTGCATATCCACGGCCAGGAGCGCCTGCTCCGGTGGCACGTCGACGGACGAAGGTGAGGCAATGGGCACGCTGTCACCGACCTTTCGGTCACGACGGAGGAATCGAGTGCCCCATGCTGATCGGCCCGGGCACGCTCTGGTGCCCACTACTGGGCACCGCCCGGGTGCGGCCGGTCACATCGTGCTGCGGGCGTGGGCCGTGATCGATGTGATGTCGTGGATCAGTAGTCCGCCGCCCGGATCCGTCTCCAGCCAGCCCTCTTCCCGCCACGGCTTGATCGCCGTACCGACGGCGTTGCGGGACGCACCGATCATCTGGGAGAGCTCTTCCTGAGTCAGTCGGACACTGACCGCTGGCTGACTCGTCGCAGCGGCATCCACGAGCCGGCGAAGGGCACCGGCCAGACGTACGGGAACACACGCGGTGGCGAGTTCGAGCCTGACGGCTTCGGACTCCCTGACCCGCGCGATCGCATGGCGTAGCAACGGGTTGAGTAGGCCGTTGCTCTCGACAAATAAAAGAAAATCGGGAGCCGGAATGAGATGCACGTGGCAGGATTCCGCAGCGATCACAGAAGCCGAGCGGGGCTGCGCATCCAGGACGGCCAGTTCGCCGAGCAGCTCACCAGGGCCGCGTATCGCGAGCAAGGTCCGTTCCCCGTTCGGCCCCGTCAACGTCACGAGGGTCGACCCCGAAGCCAGCAAGACCACATGGGTACCGGGATCCCCCTGCCGCAGGAGGACGCTGCGGGCCGGGCGCACCCGCATGGGGGCGAGGCCACGCAACTGCGACCACAGACTCTCGCCGATCACTGCCATGTGCGACTGATACATATCCCCCCAAACGTAGGGACCAACCCATAGAGGGTGAGATTTTCAGGAGGCGAGGAAGGTGAGCAACAGGACCAATCCGGCCACACTGATTGCGGCCACGGTGAGATCGACGGCCACCTTGACCGCCCGGAACTTTCGGCGCGCGAGGGTGGTCAAAGCGGCCTCACGTTCCGGTAACTCGTTGCAGTTCACCGGACGTGGCGGTAGGCTGCCGGCGAGTGCCTGCTTCCGCTGCCTCCGCCGGTGAACTCCTCACGCCAAACGAGCCCGTCGTCCTTCGGGAAGATGGGGCGCAGGGCCATCAGCGTCGACACCAGGGCTGCCCCGAGCAGTACGCCCACCAGCGCCACAGCCACGCTGAGCATGCGCGACGAGTTCACCGGCGTGGACAGTGCCGTCCCTGCCGTGATCGCAAGTAGGGCACCGGTTACACCACTCAGAGCTGTTGCTTTCGTGTCCGCGCGCTGCACCTCGACGAACATCCTGTTGTCATCACTCGCAGGTGCGCCGGTTGTTGTCGGGATGTGCAGCGGGACGTTCTGCGGCTCAAGTCCTTCCACTGCCTTCTCCTTGTCGTTGCCTTGCGGCTTGGAGTAGCAGTCTGGGCAGGCGACTGGAACGCAGCTGCCCACCAGGTGGTAGCGATCGCGATCGATCGGTCACAGTCGGGAGCCTGGTTTGGTTTGAACCACGAGGTTGCCCGGACTCAGTGCTCCACAGACGACGGTGGGGCAGCCAGTGGCGGGTCCACTCGGCCGCCTAATGCTCTGGGGCCGGATGAAGTCCCAGGCCGCCCGGTTTGTTGAACGACTTCCACGTCGATGCAGGGGATGGCTCCGTGCTCAACGAACTGCTTACCTGTCGCATCGTCAGGTAAGTCAGCATCTGGTCAGCATGAGTCCTCGCATACTCCGAGGCGGCGGGTGCTCAAGCGGGTTCTTGGACGGCGATGGCACAACAGCCGGATGCTACGCGGAAGCGCAGGTGGGGAACCTTCTTGCCCAAGAGGGATCGATGTTCCTCAGCATCTTCGAGTGTGAGGAGTGTCGGTGTACAGTGAACAACGCCCCTGACCTGCAGAAAGCGGCGGGGAGCCGTCACCTAGGAGTCCAAAGTGCTGCGCACTGTTCTCAAGTCCAAGATCCACCGTGCCACCGTCACCCAGGCCGACCTGCACTACGTGGGATCGGTGACCATCGACGCCGATCTCCTCGACGCCGCCGATCTGTTGCCCGGCGAGCTCGTGCACATCGTCGACATCACCAACGGCGCCCGCCTGGAGACGTACGTCATCGAGGGCGAGCGCGGGTCCGGTGTGGTCGGGATCAACGGGGCGGCCGCCCACCTCGTCCACCCCGGCGACCTGGTGATCATCATCAGTTACGCTCAGGTGACCGACGCCGAGGCGCGGGCGCTCGAGCCGCGGGTCGTGCACGTGGACCGGGACAACCGGATCGTCGCCCTCGGCGCGGACCCCTCCGAGCCGGTGCCCGGCACCGACCAGGAGCGCAGCCCGCAGGCCGTGTCGGCCTGACCGACGCACGAGGAGCGTGTCATGAGCGACATCGAGATCCGCGACGACCGGGCCGGCGGCCGCCTCGAAGCCCTGGGGGAGGGCGGCGAAGTCGTCGGCCGTATCGAGTACTTCGTGCTCGACGAGCCCCGTACGGCCCTCGTCCCGGTCCACACGATCGTCGAGCCCGCCCACGAGGGCAAGGGCATCGCCGGCTCCCTCGCCCGCGAGCTGTACGCGATCGCGGCCCGCGAGGGCGTCGCCGTCGCGCCCCTGTGCCCGTACGTCGTCAAGTGGGCCGCCCGGCACCCCGACGAGGCTCCCGCGGCCGACCCGGAGCTGCTGAGCGCCGCGAAGAACTCGCCCCTGCTGTCCCGCTGAGAAGCGGACGTGGGCCCCGCGGCCGGTCGGCAGCCCGCCGACCGGCCGTACCGGTTCCCGGACGTACGTGAGTCAAGTGCCGTTCCCGTACGTACTTGAGTCGGGTGCCGTCAAGTTCATCCAGTCTCCCCTTGTCAAGACGCCGTCGCCTCCGCTATACGAAGAGGCGAGGAAACGGCAGACGACTCGTACGCGAAGCCCGTGGGCGAAGTCCCTGCGGGAAGCCCGTACACGAAGGGAGACCCGGGCCATGCTCGCGCGCAACGGCGCACCAGGCGACCTCGATCGGCTCACCCAGGACCTCGCGCAGGTCACCGACGCGGCCGGCACCGTCATCCCGGCGGACGCCTGGCGTGACGACGAGGCGCTGTACCTGCAGTTCGACCTGCCCGGCATGGACCGCGCCGGCATCGAGCTGGTCACCGAGCGGGACACCCTCACCCTGACCGCCGAGCGCCCGTCCCCGATCCCGGCCGGCGCCCGGCCCGTGCTCACCGAACGCCCCACCGGCCGCTTCACCCGCCGGCTGACCCTGTCGGACGCCCTGGACACCGCCTCCGCCGAGGCCGCCTACGACAACGGCGTCCTCACCCTGCGCATCCCGCTGGCCGCGCACGCCAAGCCCCGCAGGATCGCCATCTCGGGCGGCAGCCCCCGGATCCCCGGCGGCCCGGCCCGGCAGCTCCCTGCGCCGAGCGGACCACGCTCCGGCCCGGCCGGGTGACTGCCCGCACGTGCGCCGGGTAGGCGGGGGAGTGATCCAGAGTCACCGTCCGCCGACCGGCTGGAGGACACCATGACCGACCCGTACCCCGACCCGGTGCAGCCGCCGCCGACACCCGGCCCCGGCCCCGCGGAGCCGTTCCCGGATCCGGTGCCGACACCGCAGCCGCCCGGCCCGGGCCCCGAGCCGACACCCCAGCCCCCGGGGCCCGGCCCGCAGCCGACGCCGCAGCCGCCGGGCCCGGGCCCCGTGCCGGACCCGGCCCCGTCGCCGATCCCCCCGGGCCCCGAACCGGTCCCCAGCCCGGAGCCGGGCCCGCCGCTGTCCTGACCCGCGGCGGACCGGCACCGGTCGCACAGCACAGCGGTGGGCGTCGACCGACGACGCCCACCGCACGACTGCCGGGGCCGCAGCCCCCGTTCAGGCCGTCAGGCCGACACCTCCGAGCGGTCCCCGCCCCACAGCGTGTGGAACGCCCCGTCCCGGTCCACCCTCCGGTACGTGTGGGCCCCGAAGAAGTCCCGCTGCCCCTGGGTGAGCGCCGCGGGCAACCGCTCGGCGCGCAGCGCGTCGTAGTACGCCAGCGCCGCGGAGAAGCCCGGCGTCGGCACACCCTGCCGGGTCGCGGCGACGATCACCTCGCGCCAGTCGTCCTGCGCCCCCGCGATCTCCTGCGCGAACGTCTCGTCCGACAGCAGGCTCGGCAGGTCGGCCCGCGCGTCGTAGGCCGCGCGGATCCGGTCCAGGAACGCCGCCCGGATGATGCACCCGCCGCGCCAGATCGAGGAGACCGCGCCGAGGTCGATGTCCCAGCCGTACTCCTCGCTGCCGGCGGCGATCTCGTGGAAGCCCTGGGTGTACGACACGATCTTCGAGGCGTACAGCGCCTGCTCGACGCGGTCGGCGAACGCGGCTGCCTCCGACTCCGGCAGCGGGGACGCCTTCGGCCCGGCCAGGCCCCTCGAGGCCTCCCGCAGGGCCGCGTGCCCGGACAGCGACCGCGCGAACACCGCCTCCGCGATGCCCGACACCGGCACCCCCAGGTCCAGGGCGATCTGGACGGTCCAGCGGCCGGTGCCCTTCTGCTCGGCCTGGTCCACCACCACGTCCACGAACGGCCCGTCCGTCGCCGCGTCCACGTGCGACAGCACCTCGGCGGTGATCTCGATCAGGTAGGAGTCCAGCCGCCCGGTGTTCCAGGTGCGGAAGATGTCCGCGATCTGCGCGGGGGAGTACCCGGCGACGTCGCGCAGCAACTGGTACGCCTCGCCGATGAGCTGCATGTCGGCGTACTCGATGCCGTTGTGCACCATCTTCACGAAGTGCCCGGCGCCGTCCGGCCCGACGTGGGTGACGCAGGGCGCGCCGTCCGACGCCTTCGCGGAGATCTTCTCCAGCATCGGGCCCAGCGAGTCGTACGACTCCGCCGAACCGCCGGGCATGATGCTCGGGCCGTTCAGCGCGCCCTCCTCGCCGCCGGAGATGCCGGTGCCGACGAAGTGGATGCCCTGCTCGCGCAGCTCGCGCTCGCGCCGGCGGGTGTCCGCGAAGTGGGCGTTGCCCCCGTCGATGATCATGTCGCCGGGCTCGAGGAGCGGGGCGAACTCCTGGATCACCGCGTCCGTCGGCTCGCCCGCCTTCACCATGATCACCAGACGGCGGGGGCGCTCCAGGGCCGCCACGAACTCCTTGGCGGTCTCGGCCGCGACGAAGTCGCCCTCGTGCCCGAACTCCTCCACCAGCGCGTGGGTGCGCGCCGCCGTCCGGTTGTGCAGCGCCACCGTGTAGCCGTTGCGCGCGAAGTTACGGGCGAGGTTGCGGCCCATGACCGCGAGTCCCGTGACGCCGATCTGGGCTGATGTGCTCATACCGCCTGCTCCTCGAACATTCGTCAATCGTGCGGAGGTCGTGCCGGTCGTGCTCGCCAGTATGGTCCTTCGCCATGCTGACGTGCCGGTACGCCGCCCGCACCTCGGCTCCGACACGGGTGAGTACGTACGAACGGGCGCCCCCGCCTCACCGGGCCGGCCGCCGGTTCGCGCCCCCCGTTCGCCCCCCGGGGACCGGCCCGTCACCACCGTTCCGGCCAACCAGCGACGCTTTACGGCCACTTGGCACGTGACGCGGCCGATTGACGCCTTGTCCCCGGCTGTTCGCAGCGCTTACTTTTGCCGCTCCTGACGCCTGCCAAGGGGGCACGGACATGGCCGTACGCGGCCGGCACCGCCGGTACCAGCCGAACCGGATCAACAGAGCCTCGCTCACCGTCACCGCAGGCGGCGCCGGCATGGCGCTCCCGCTCATCGGCTCCGGCGTTGCGCACGCGGCCGACGTGGACACCTGGAACAAGGTGGCCGCCTGCGAGTCCAGCAGCAACTGGCACACCAACACCGGCAACGGCTACTACGGCGGGCTGCAGTTCACCCAGTCCACCTGGGCGGCGTACGGCGGCCTGAAGTACGCCCACCGCGCCGACCTGGCGTCCAAGGACCAGCAGATCGCGGTCGCGGAGAAGGTGCTGGACGGACAGGGCCCCGGCGCCTGGCCGGCCTGCGCCCCGCGGGCCGGTCTCGTCCGGGGCGGCGCCTCGCCCGACGTCCACCCGGCGAGCCGGGCCACGACCGGCGGCCACCCGGCGAGCCGGGCCACGACCGACGTGCGGGACGTCCAGCCCCAGGCCACACCGCAGTCGCGGGTCGGCAAGACCGCCATGTACACGGTGGTGCGGGGCGACACGCTCTCCGGGATCGCCGGCGAACAACGGGTCGACGGCGGCTGGCAGCGGCTGTACGCCGCCAACCGGACCACCATCGGCGCCGACCCCGACCTGATCCTGCCGGGGCAGCGGCTCTCCCTGTCCGGCCGGGCCGCCACCACGGCGCCCCACCGCACCGAGCGGAAGGCCGCGCCGAAGAAGACCGAGCCCCGCACGAGCACGCCGCGGAAGAGCGAGCACCGGACGGCGCCGAAGAAGTCCGAGCACCGGACCGGCGCCCGTACCTCCGGGGCCACCCTCGTCGCCCCCGTCGACGCCGGGACCGGCACGCCGTACCACGCCAGCGGCTCGTCCTGGTCGAAGGGCTACCACACCGGCGTGGACTTCCCCGTGCCCACCGGCACCTCCGTCAAGGCGGTGCGTTCGGGCCTGGTGGTGAGCGCCGGCTGGGGCGGATCGTTCGGCTACCAGGTGGTGATCCGGCACGCCGACGGCCACTACTCGCAGTACGCGCACCTGTCCGCGATCTCGGTGCGGTCGGGCCAGTCCGTCGACACCGGTCAGCGCATAGGGCGGTCCGGCTCCACGGGCAACAGCACGGGCCCGCACCTGCACTTCGAGGTGCGGACCGGTCCCGGCTTCGGCTCGGACGTCGACCCGGTGAGCTACCTGCGGGCCGGCGGCGTCAGGATCTGACCCGCGTACGGTGCCGGTCCACGGCCGGCAGCGGCACGTACGGGCCGCCGTAGAACGGCCCGAAGAACGGTGTCGGCACGTCGCGGTCCTCCTGCGGGGCGGACCGCGGGGCCGGCACCAGCACCTCGGCCGCCGTCGGCTGCTCCGGCACCACGTCCAGCAGCTCGGCGGCCGCGATCACCGCGGCGACCGGCTCGGCCACGCCCGAGGGGCGCACCGTCCCCGCGACCGCGCCCGTCGGCGCGCCCTCCAAGGACGGCTCGGGCCGCACGGCCGTCGTCGCCTGCGTGCCGGCTTCCGTCTCCGTGTGGCCGATGCGCTCCGTCGTCAGCAGGATCAGGCCGCCCCCTGCCACCACCGCGCAGCTCAGCGCCAGCGCCGTGCCGGTGCTGCCGTACCGGAACGTCTCGCCGAACATCGTGATGCCCACGACCGCGGCGACCACCGGGTTGACCACGGTCAGCGTGGCCAGCGGGGCGGCCAGCCCGGCGTCCTTGTACGACGCCTGCGACAGCAGCACGCCCGCGGTCGCGAACACGCCGATCACGGCGAGGCTCGGCAGGTCGGAGGCGGTGACGCCGCCGCTCCAGTCCACGGCGACGGTCTTGGTGAACACGGACGACATGCCGAAGGCGATGCCGGAGCCGGTCGCGAGCAGGACGCTGCGCACCGCGGGGTGCCGGTGCGCGGCCCGCCCGGCCACCATCAGCGCCACGACCGCGCCACCGGTGACGAGCGCGACGAACACGCGCTGCGCGCCGCTCAGCGACTGCGCGTCGGAGGCGCCGACCAGGGACAGCAGCCCGGCCAGGCCCACGGTCGCCATGATCGCGCCCCGCCAGGCGGTCGCGCCGGCCCGGCGGCCCACGAGCAGCGCCGCCATGGGCAGCGCGAACACGATGGTCAGGGCGCCCAGCGGCTGGACCAGGCTGAGCGGGCCGTAGGCGAGTGCGACCACGTGCAGCAGTCCGCCGAGACCGTTCAGCATCAGCGCCGCCCACCAGCCCGGCCGGCGCAGCGGCGCGTACTGCCCGTCGGGCGACGACACCGCGACCTGCTCCTGGACGATCGCTCCGGCGGCGTAGGCGACGGCGGACACGAGCGACAGGAGCACGGACAACGCGAGGGCGCTCATGAGCTGCTCCTCTGCGTGAGGCCGGGACCCGGGGCCCGGTGCGGCGAACGGTCGTCATCCATGACCAACACGATGCCCTGCCGAACCTGTTCCCGTCGTCGTCCCTGAGCACGCAATGAGTCCTACTGCCGATGGAGTACGGCGCACCGCCCGTCATCCCCAGGGCGGGTGACGGCGTCACCCACCGGGTGACCGCCGGGCGGCCCGCTCCCCCGTCGCGGGCGGAGGGTCACCGTCCGGAAAAAGGGCTGGTTGACAGCTCTGATCGGCCGACCAGATAGTGATCTTCACAATATGAAAATTTCATGAGAGGCCTGTTGTGGCTGAAAGATATCGGGGAAGAGTCGCCCTCTGCGCGATCTCCCTGCTGGTCGGGGCACTGCTGACAGGACAGCTACCAGGGTCGTCCCTCCCCGCCGCGTTCGCGCAGACCTCCGATGCCGCGACGGGGTCGTCCCCCGTCATCGATGATCCCGCGCCGGACACGCTCTCCCCCGACACGGACCGGGCACGAGAACGAGCCCGGCGCACGGGCAAGCAGGTCGAAGTCGTCTCGCGGCGCAGTGCGGACCGGGAGGTGTTCGTCAATCCGAGCGGCACCCTCACCGAGATCACGCACATGGAGCCGGTGCGCACCCGCCGGGCCGGCAAGTGGGTCACCATCGACACCCGCCTGCGCCAGCTCGACGACGGGGCCGGCATCGCGCCGGCCGCCTCCGCCGCCGACGTGGTCTTCTCGCCGGGCGGCGGCCGGGATCCTCTGGTCAGGCTGAACAAGGCCGGCCGGGAGCTGTCGCTCTCCTGGCCCGGAGCGCTGCCCACGCCGGTGCTGTCCGGCCCGTCGGTGACCTACCCGGACGTCTTCCCGGACGTGGACCTGCGGATGACCGCCGAGCCCGACGGTTTCTCCCAGGTCCTGGTCGTCAAGAGCGCCACGGCCGCGGCGAACCCCGCGCTGGCCGCGCTGAGGCTCTCCATGGCCGGCAAGGGGCTCACGGTCCGTTCCACCGACTCGGGGGGCATCGAGGCGGTCGACACGCAGGCGGGCGGCGTGGCCTTCGAGGCGGCTCAGCCCGTGATGTGGGACTCCCGGGAAGCCGGCGACAGCCCCGCCGCGCCCACGGCCGGCGCCGACGGAGCGAAGACGCCCGCCGTGAAGTCCGCCCCGTCCGCGCGCAGCCGCACGTCGGCCGTCGCCTCCGGACCAGGCACCACAACGGCCTCCGAGCTGTACGACGGCCCCGGCGACAGCTCGGCGCGGGCCGACGTCCTGGCCTCCGTCAAGGGCGGCTCCCTCCTCCTCACCCCGGACCCGCGGCTGCTCGGCGGAGCGGACACCCGCTACCCCGTCTTCATCGACCCGTCATGGTCCTCGCCGCGTGCGTCCTCGTACGCGATGGTCTCCCGCGCCTACCCCTCCTCCGACTTCTACAAGTTCGACGGCGCCGACGACGCCGGCCTGGGTTTCTGCCCGCCGAACTTCACGGGTCTGAAGTGCGCGCCCAACGACGCCAAACGGCTCTTCTACAAGCTTCCCGTCACGAGCTTCGCGGGCAAGAGCATCACCAGCGCCGAGTTCGTCGTCCGTGAGACGTTCGCCTACAACTGCGTGAAGCAGCCGGTGGAGTTTTGGCGGACCAAGCCGCTCACCTCCACCACGACCTGGAACGACCAGAAGGCCACGGGCTACTGGATCGACCAGATGCCGACCGTGACCGCCGCCAAGGGAGCCACGGCCTCCTGCCCCGACGGGGACCTCGAGTTCAACGCCAAGGACGCGGTCGTCTGGGCCGTGGCCAACAAGCAGACCTCGCTCACCTTCGGACTGAAGGCGCCGAACGAGAGCGCCGAGACTCAGTGGAAGCGGTTCGCCGGCACCGGATTCCTGCGGGTCGAGTACAACAACCCGCCGAACCAGCCCAAGCAGTCGCAACTGACGATGAGCCCGGGCGGCAGTTGCACACTGGCGCCCAAGGCGGTCAACGTCATCCCCAAGGCGACAGCCGTCCTGTCGGACCCCGACAAGGACCAGGTGTACGCGGAGTTCAAGGTCGACTGGGACGCGGGCGACGGCTGGAAGGAACACTGGAACTCCGGCCGCATCGGTCCGAAGGCCTCCGGACAGCCGTACACCATCACCCTCCCGTCGAGCATTCCGCAGAACGTGACCGCCGCGTGGAGCGTCCGCGCCTCGGACGGCAAGCTCTGGGGGCCCTGGAGCTACGCCGGTGACACCCAGACCGGCTGCTACCTGACCTACGACTCGCGGCATCCCGCGGCACCGACCGTCTCCTCCTCGCAGTACCCCGCGTCCCGCACCGACGACCCCCTCGACCCGTGGCTGGACGGGGTCGGCCGCTACGGACGCTTCACCATCGACTCGACCGCCACGGACGTGACCAAGTACTGGTTCGGTCTGAACGCGGACCCGACCTCGGCCAACGAGCGCAGGCCCGCGACGCCGGGGGCCCCCGTGTCCATCGACGTGATGCCGACCCGGCCGGGGCTCAACAACCTCTACGTGCAGGCCTGGGACGCCAACAACAACGACAGCACGATCGCGAGCTACCAGTTCCGGGTGGCGACCGGCCAGCCCGAGCGGGCCGCCTGGACCCTGGACCCCCCGGCCGGTTCGGCCGACGACCCGGGCAGCGGCGGATCCCGCCCCGCCCTCCTCGACGGGAGCGCGGCACTCGGTGAACCGGGCGTCCAGGGCACCGCACTCACGCTGAACGGCGGCGCCGCCACCGACGGGTACGCGGCCGCGGGTCCCCACCTGCTGGACACGGACGGCGACTTCACCGTCTCCACCTGGGTGCGCCTCGACTCGGACTCCGCCACCGCCACAGCCGTCAGTGTCGACGGCACGACCCAGTCGGGCTTCTCCCTCGGCTACGACAAGGCCGCTGGACGCTGGGCCCTGCGCGTGCCCGTCAAGGACGCCACCGGTGCGGACTACGGTGTGCGGGTGCTCTCGTCCGGCCCGCCGAAGGTCGGCACCTGGACCCATCTCGTGGCCGTCCGTGACGCCGCGGCCGCCAAGTACACCCTGTACGTCGACGGCGCTCCGGCTGGTTCCGCCGCTGCCACCACCCCTTGGCATGCCCCTGCTAACCTCCAGTTCGGCCGGGCCAAGTTCAACGGCGCCTACGGCGAGGCGTGGCACGGCGCGATCGACGAGAGCGCCGTCTACGACCGGGCCCTGACCGCGGAGGACGTCGGACGGCTGGCCCTGCGGCAAGCCGTCACCACCGGCCGTCCGGCCAAGGCCGCCTGGACCTTCGACGACCCGGCCTCCTCACCCGTGGCCAAGGGCGCCGGCCAGGTGGACCCGCTGGTCCTCAAGGGCGACGGCGCCGCCTTCGGGATCCCGGGGAACGTCGGAGGGGCCCTGGACCTCGGCTCCGCCACCGACGCCTACGCGAGCACCGCCCGGCCGCACCTGGACACCCTGCGCAGCTTCTCGGTGTCCGCCTGGGCCAGGCTCCCCAGGACGGAGCCGACCGGAGCGCAGGTCGTCGCGACCCAGGCCGGCCGGGAGCAGAGCGGCTTCGAGCTCTACTACTCCGCCTCGTACCGCCGCTGGGTCTTCAACCGCTACAACTCCGACGCCGCGGGCGTCGACCCGACCCGGGCCATGGCCAACCTCGGCAAACCCGCCGCGGACCAGACCTACCCCGGCGACAGTTGGCACCACCTCGTGGGCGTCTACGACGGCACACTGAAGGAACTGCGTCTCTTCGTGGACGGCAGCCTCGTCTCCACGGTGCCCTTCACGCCCGCTCCCTGGGACGCCACCGGTCCGGTACAGGTCGGTGCCGGAAGCTACGGCGGCAAGCCCGGGTCGTTCTTCCAGGGGCAGATCGACGATGTGCACCTGTACGACCGGGTGATCTCCAAGGACGAGGCCGGCGACCTGTTCAAGCAGCATCCGCAGGTCAGGGGACGCTGGAAGTTCGACGCCACGACAGCGGGCACACCGGCGTCCAGCCCCGACGACAGCGCGGGCAAGCGGCCCGCCGTCCTGGGCGCCCAGGCGACCGTGCGGTCCGGCGCCGGATGGGTCGGCGCCGGCGGCCTGGTCCTGGACGGGGTGGACGACTACGCCGCCGCCGCGACGGTTCCGCTGAACACCAGGGAGAGCTTCACCGCCACCGCCTGGGTGAGCACCGCGGCACGCCCGCAGAAGAAGGTCACCGTGCTGTCGGCGGAGGGAGCCGTCAACAGCGCCTTCACGGTGCGCTACGCCCCCGACCCGGCGGACCCGCAGAACCAGGGCGGCTACGAACTCGAACTGCCCACCTCGGACACCGCGGGAGCGGCCCGGCCCGTGGTCCGGCACTCCAGCTTCCAGTCGGACTTCGAATGGGACCATCTCGCCGTCGTCTACGACTCCTTCGCCGACGAGGCGCGCCTTTACGTCAACGGCAGCCTCGAACAGGTGCTGGACGCCATGTCGTGGCGGGCCAACGTCCAGCCGTTCCAGGCGACCAGACAGCTCCAGTTCGGACGCACCAAGGAGAACGGCACGCCCGGCGAGTACTGGCCCGGTGTGATCGACGACGTCTGGGTCTTCTCCGGCGTGGCCAGTGACGCCCAGATCGCCAAACTCGGCAACGGCGAGTCCCTGGACACCGTCCCCGGCCCGTAGCCGTCCGCCCGGGCGGACGACACCACATCCCTCCCGGCCCGTGGGCCCGCGAACCGGCGGGCCCACGGGCCGGTACACCACACGATCCACAACGCACCCACCGACGTCCTCACCCAACGACGTAAGGAACCATCGGGTTGTCCAGACCCATACGGGCGCTCCGCGCGGCCCGTCACCATCGCTGCACCGCCCTGGCACTGGCCGTGCTCCTGGCCGGTTCACTGTTCCAGGCCGACCCGGCGGCAGCCGCGCCGAAACCCGGCGGCACCCGGCACACGGCTCCGGCCGAGGCCGACCACCCGGTCCCCGGCGCCTCGCTCAAGGTCAAGCCGCGCGAGCGGGACGGCCTGGCCACCCGGCCCCGCCGGGCGCCCCTGGCCGCCTGGCCGGCAGCCCGCACCGCACAGGTCACCCTGCCGGCCGCAGCCCCCGCGGCACCCGGCCGGAAGAAGGCCCTCCTCGCCCCGGCCGGGGGCCCGGCTGCCACGCCCCAGCGTGTTCCGGGCATGCCCGTCCGGCTGCTGGCCGCACCGGCGGCGAGCGCCCCCACCCGGGCCGAGGTGCGCCTGCTGCCGCGCAGCCGGGCCCACGATCTCGGTCTCGACGCGGTGCTGCTCTCCGTCAGCGCCGCCGGCCCCGGGCCCCAGGGCACCGGCAGCCACCAGGTCGGCGTCAGCCTGGACTACTCCGCCTTCGGTGAGGCGTACGGCGGCGACTACGGCGCCCGGCTGCGCCT
This sequence comes from Streptomyces galbus, assembly GCF_005280195.1. Classification (GTDB taxonomy): domain Bacteria; phylum Actinomycetota; class Actinomycetes; order Streptomycetales; family Streptomycetaceae; genus Streptomyces; species Streptomyces galbus. Next base: position 304,943 of record NZ_SZPR01000012.1, read on the forward strand.
GGTGACCCTTCCGTCCTGCGCGCTGACCACGCCGAAGGTGCCCCGCTGCCGCACGGTCACCCCGGTCGCCGGCCGCAACGACAGTGAGAAGCGCACGGTGTCCGCCGACTCCGTCGCGCTGCGCCCCGCCGCCTCAGCGGTCGTGCTGGCCGCGGTGGCCGACGCCGGCGGTTCCCCGGGCTCGGGCGACTACACCGCGACGCCGCTGTCGTCGTCGGCCATGTGGCAGACCAGCCTGCAGACGGGCGACTTCTCCTGGTCCTACCCGCTGCCCGCGCCGACCGTGCCCGGCGGGCTGCTGCCCAAGCTGTCCCTCGGCTACTCCTCGGGTGCCGTGGACGGCCAGACCACCACCAGCAACAACCAGTCCTCCTGGGTCGGTTCCGGCTTCGACCTGAACACCGGCTTCATCGAGCGGCGCTACAAGCCGTGCGGTGAGGACGGCGACTGGAGCAAGGACGACGCCCCGGGCGACCAGTGCTGGGGGTACGACAACGCCACCATCAGCTTCAACGGCCGCGCCGGGGAGCTGATCCCGGCGGGCAAGGACACCTGGCGGATCCGCAACGACGACGGAACCCGCGTCGAGAAGCTCACCGGCGCGGACCGCGCCAACGGCGACAACGACGGCGAGTACTGGAAGGTGACCACCACCGACGGGCTCCAGTACTTCTTCGGCTACAACCGCCTCCCCGGGTGGAACACGGGCAAGCCCGAGACCAAGTCCACCTGGACCGTCCCGGTCTTCGGCAACGACACCGACGAGCCCTGCCACCAGGCCACTTTCGCCAAGTCGTGGTGCCAGCAGGCCTGGCGCTGGAACCTGGACTACGTCGTCGACCTCAGCGGCAACGCGATGTCGTACTGGTACAGCCCGGAGACCAACTCCTACGGCCGCAACCGCGTGGCCGCCGACGACACCCCGTACGAGCGCGGCGGCGTCATCGACCACATCGAGTACGGCCAGCGCAGCGACGCACTCTTCACCGCCAAGGCCGTCGGCCGGGTCGCCTTCACCAACACCGAGCGGTGCATCCAGCCCACGGCCACCGACTGCGCCTCCGCGGAGATCGAGAAGAACCCCAGCCGGTGGGAGGACACCCCGTACTACCTCGATTGCAAGGCGGGCACCGACTGCGACAAGGGCCGGTTCGCACCGTCCTTCTGGTCCCGCAAGCGGCTGGCCAAGGTCACCACGCAGATCCTCCAGCCCTCGGGTGCCTATGCCGACGCCGACGCGTGGGCGTTCACCCAGAAGTGGGGTGACGCGGACATCGACCGAGCCCTGCTCCTGGACTCCGTCCAGCACACCGGCCTGTCCGCGACACCCTCGATCACCCTGCCCAAGGTGACGTTCGGCTACAAGCAGGCGCCCAACCGCCTGGACCGGCTCGGCGACGGCATCGCGCCCTTCATCAAGTACCGCTTGTCGAACGTCTCCGACGAGTCGGGGGGCACCATCGACGTCGCCTACTCGGATCCCGAGTGTGACTTCGCCGCACTGCCCAGCCCGGAGACGAACACCACCCGTTGTTTCCCGCAGTACTGGCAGCCCGCCGGTGCGGCGGACCCCGTCCAGGAGTGGTTCAACAAGTACGTCGTCACCCAGGTCACCGCCACCGACCGCACCGGCGGGGCCGACGACATGGTCACCAGGTACGCCTACCTCGACGGCGCCGCGTGGCACTACGCCGACGACGACGGCCTGACCAAGGAGAAGTACCGCACCTGGTCCCAGTGGCACGGCTACGGCCGGGTCCAGGTCCAGTCCGGCGGCTGGGCCGGCATGCGCTCGCAGGCCGAGCACTGGTTCCTGCGCGGCATGGACGGCGACCGCAGGACCACCGCGGGCGGCAGCAAGTCCGTCACCGTCCCCGACGGCGAGGGCGGAAGCGTCACCGACCACGAGGCCTTCCAGGGAACCGAGTTCAAGACGATCGAGTACGCGGCGCCGGGCGGCACGGTGGAGCGCAAGACCGTGAACACCCCGTGGCGCAAGCAGACCGCCGAACGGGTACGCGACTGGGGCACCGTCACCGCGAACCTCACCGGCACGTCGGCGACCCGCGCCTGGGCCCGCAAGCACGACGGCACGTGGCGTCAGACCTCCACCGCGACGACCTATGACGACGAGGGGCGGGTCGTCGCCGACAGCGACCTCGGCGAGGCCGCAGCGGGCGACGAGCAGTGCACGACCACCTCGTACGCCGACAACCCCGCCAACTGGCTGCGCGCCCTGCCCAAGCAGGTCGAGGTCCTGGACGTGGCGTGCGGTACGGCCGTCACCTACCCCGCCCACCTGCTCTCCCGCAAGCGCAACACCTACGACTCGCTCGCCTTCGGCGCCGCACCGACGCGCGGCCTGCTCACCAAGCAGGAGGAGTTGGTCGGTTACACCGGGACCACGGCCAAGTACCGCTGGAAGAGCACCGGCTACGACGCGTACGGGCGGCCCCGGTCGACCTCCGACTCGTCCGGAGCCACCGGTACGACCGTCTTCGCGCCGGCGACCACCACCAAGCCCGCCACCCTCACCGTGACCGGCACCGAACTCGTCGCCGGCACCCCGTCCAGCGCCCAGTCCGTCGTGACCGAGTTCGACGGCGTCCGTTCGCTGCCCACCGCCACGGTCGACACCAACGGCAAGCGCAGTGACGCCGAGTTCGACGCGCTGGGCCGGCTCACCAAGGCCTGGCTCGCGAACCGCCCCAAGGCCTCCAGCCCGACGCCCAGCCTGGAGTACGGCTACCGGATCGAGGAAGGCTCCATCGCCTCGGTCGTCGCCAAGAAGCTGCGCAACGACGGCAGCCAGCAGGCGTCGTACATCCTCTACGACGGCTGGCTGCGCCCCCGGCAGTCGCAGTCCGCCGGACCTGACGGCGGACGCCTGATCGACGACACGTTCTACGACGAACGCGGCCTGGTCAAGCGCAAGTACGCGCCCTATTACGCCGCCGGTGCACCGACCGGCGTGCTGTTCGGAGTCACCGAGCAGGGCGCCGTGGAGTCCCAGACCGTCAACGAGTACGACGGCCTGGGCCGCCAGATACTCAGCAAGACGCTGCGGGGCAACGGCGAGGGCGTGGAGCTGTCCCGCACCACGACCACCCACAGCGCCGACCTGATCACGGTCGATCCGCCGGCCGGCACCACCCCGACCGCGACCGTGCTCGACGCGGCCGGGCGGACCACGGAACTGCGTGAGTTCCACGGCACGTCGCCGACCGGTGCCTTCGACAGCACGCTGTACGAGCACGACCACGACGGGCACCTGACGAAGGTCACCAGCCCGGACAAGACGGTCCGCTCCTACGCCTACGACCTGCTCGGACGCCAGATCACGTCCACCGACCCCGACTCGGGCACCACCAGGACGACGTACGACGACGCCGACCGGGTCACCACGACCACCGACGTCGGCCGCAAGAAGACACTCGCCTTCGTCTACGACCGGCTCGGCAGGCACATCGAGACCCGGGAGGACTCCACCACCGGCACGCTGCTGGCCTCCTGGACCTTCGACACCGTGCGCAAGGGGTACCTCGGCAGCTCCACCCGGTACGTGGGCGGCGCCGGCGGCGCGCAGTACACGCAGACCGTCAACGCCTACGACAACCTGTACCGGCCGCTGCGCACGACCGTGTCGATCCCGGCCTCGGAGACCGGACTGGGCGGCACGGCCGGCGTCAGCTACCAGAGCAACACCACCTACAACCTGGACGGGACCGTCAAGTCGGCCAGCTACCCGGCCGCGGGGAACCTGCCCGCCGAGGTCGTCGCGCCGACCTACGACGGCCTGCAGCACGTGGTGAAGGCCGAAGGGCTCAGCACCTACGTCGGCAACGCCCGCTACAGCCTCACCGGGAAGCTGGAGGAACTGGAGCTGGGCGGCGCGGGCAAGCGGGTCTGGATCAACAACACCTACGAGCCGGGCACCCAGCTCCTGTCCACCAGCCGGACCGAACGCGAGGGCGTTCCCGGGGTCGACCGCGCGGTCACCTACGCCTACGACGACTCGGGCAACGTCACCTCGGCCACCGACGCCTCGCGCCAGGGCACGGACCGGCAGTGTTTCCGCTACGACTACCTCCAGCGGTTGACCGAGGCGTGGACCCCTGCCGGTGACTGCGCGGCCGCCCCCGGCTCGACCGCACTGGGCGGACCCGCGCCGTACTGGCAGTCGTACACCTACACGGCGGCCGGGAACCGCGACACCGACACCCGGCACGACCCCACCGGGAAGGCCGCGGGGGACGTCACCCGCACCTACCGCTACGACGAGAACGGCACGGACCAGCCGAACACCCTGACATCGGTCACCTCCACCGGCGCCGTGACCGGCAAGGACACCTACACCTACGAGCCGGGCGGCGCCACGGAGTCCCGCACCCTGAACGGCGCGGCGAAGCAGTCGTTCGTCTGGGACTCCGAGGGCAACCTCGCCTCCGTCACCAAGGGATCCTCGGTCACCGAGTACCTGTACGACGCCGACGGCAAGCGGCTGATCAGCCGGGTCCCCGGCGGCAGCTCGACGCTGTACCTGGGCGCCACCGAGATCACCTGGACCAAGGCCACGGGCAAGGTGACCGCGCGACGGTACTACGACCTCGGCGGAGCCAGTGCCGTGCGCCAGGACGACGGCACGCTCTCCTTCGTGATCGGCGACCACCACAACACCGGCGAGCTCGCCGTCGACGCCGCGACGCAGACCATGGTGCAGCGCCGCAACCTGCCCTTCGGCGGAGCCCGCGGCAGCACGCCGCCGGCTGGGAGCTGGCCGGGGACCAAGGGCTTCGTCGGCGGTACGCAGGACCCGACCGGCCTCACCCACCTCGGGGCCAGGGAGTACGACCCGGACACGGGCCGCTTCCTCAGCGCCGACGCGGCGGTCGACCCCTCGGACCCGCAGCAGCTCAACGGCTACGCCTACGGCCACAACAATCCGCTGCGGCGCAGCGACCCGACGGGCAACTACGACCCGGACATGATGGAGTACTGCCGGACCGCCCCGCCCGGCACCTGCGTGGGCGGAAGGGTCGTGCCGAAGCCGGAGCCGAAGAAGAACCCGAACCCGGGTATGCACAAGAAGCGCGCCTACATGCCGCCGGTGCAGAACGAACGCCTCGAGAAGATCATCAAGGAGCTCTACATCAGGCCCCAGGTCGCCGACTCGGACGTGGTGGGCGACGGGAAGACGGCCACGGCCCTGATCGAGGAGCTGAACGAGGGCAAGCCCTTCGGCGGCGACGGGACCAAATGGCACATCGAAAAGGCCGTCGCCAAACTCGGTGGCCTGCGTGACCTGCTGGAGGACGACCGCAAGGCCAAGGAGGACACCGGAAAGGGGATCCTCTCCGACGCCGACCGCAAGGTGGCGCTCAATGAGTCGAAGGAGCTCTGGACGGCGCTCAACGCGGACGACGTCGCCGGCGAGGTGACGAAGAACGTCAAGGCGAGCGGGTTCGACAAGACAGTGTCCAAGCTCATCAAGACCACCATCTCGGCGGAATCGATGAGCGAGGTCACCGGACAGAAGTTCGCCGTCCCCGAGAACCTCCACCCGAAGGCCCCGCAGAGGGCCGTGCCCACGGGTGAGAGAATCAAGGGCCGTGGCTTCGCCAAGGCGTTCGGGGTGGTGGGCGGGGCCGCCAGCGCCGCGCAGTTCCCCGTGGACGCCTACAACTACGGGTTCGAGGAAGCGACGAAGAGGCTGTCGGAGTCCCTCACGGACCCGCTGGGAGTGATCCCCGAGGGACAGGGCGCGGGATGCGTGTTCTTCGGTGACTGCTACGTGGTGAGCCCGATGGCCTGACCTCACGGCGCCGGGCACGCCGAACGCGCCACCGGCCGGGGAACGCTCCCGGCCGGTGGCGCGCCACTTTCTGCACGCGAACGAAGGAGTGCCGACATGGGAGGAATCACCTCCGACGAACTGATCAGCCGACTCGTGCGGCTGATCCCGGAAGTGGAGCCCCACCTGGAGAAGGCGGCGGGCCGCCACGGTCTGCGCGCGTCGCAGGTGAGTCACTGGGAACAGATCAGCGTCCACCCCGGAACCCTGTTGTCCGAGGTGCTCGCCCACCCGCTGTTCCAGCCGTTGATGGAAGCCCCGCAGATCGACGCGGCGGGGGAGGAGTTCCTGCAGCGCTGTTTCGACTTCATCGAGGGACTCGAGACGGATCCCACGGGTGGGCTCGTGGACACCGCCTATTTCACGTTCCTGGAGTCCTTCCTGGAGAGCAGGGAAGTGCTCGACCGGGCCTTCCGGTTCGCCGGGCCGAAGACCCGCAAGGAGACGTTGTCCATGCTGCGTGGATGGAAGGTCCCCGTGGACCCGTCCTGGGAGGACGGCGCGGAGGACACGGCCCCATGAGCCGGGGGTCCGACCCCGCGCCCGCCCTCGACACCGACCTCGCCGCGCTCCGTGCGCTCGGCGGCTTCTTCGTGCTGCGCGCCGCCGTGCGCCCGCCCCGGCCGCTGGCGACGCTCGCCGACGCCTACGCGGGCCGGACGGCGGACGGTCCCGGCGACCCCCTGGCCGCCCGCGTCCGCAGGGTCGCGGCCGGGACCGGGGCGCCCGAGGAGCGCGTCGCGGCCTCCGTGGCCCACCTGGGACTCGCCGCCCGGCTCGCGGCGGCCGCCCTCGGCTGTGCCGCGCTCCACGGCGCCGTACCGGAGCTGGACCCCGGACTGCTGCGCTGGGACCCCGACGCGACGGCACCCGACGACCTGTGGCTGACGGCCGTGCGGCCCCGGCCCGCCGACTGCCTCGGCGAAGTGCTGCTCGACGGGCACCTGGCTCCGCTCGGGCGCGCCCTGGCGGCCCGTCACCGCCTGGCTCCCGGCCTGCTGCGGGGCAACGCGGCCTCCGCGGTCGCGGGCGCGGCCCGCCAGCTCGACCGCTGGGCGCGGGACCGGGGGCGCCCGGACGTGGCCCGGCGCGCCGCCACCGCCACCGAACGGCTGTTCGCCCACCCGTACCTCTCGGGTACCGTCACCGTCACCGGGCCGGCCTTCCGGCGCCGTAGCTGCTGCCTCTACTACCGTGTGCCCGGCAGTGGCGTGTGCGGTGACTGTTGCTTCACACGACCGCCGCGCTCTTCCCCACGGGCCCCGTCTGGGTGACCATGGAGATCCAGCCAGAAGGATCACGAGGATCACGAGGAAACAGGGGGTTCCGGGTGCGAGTGGGACTGCTGACCCGGGAGTACCCCCCGGACGTGTACGGCGGAGCGGGCGTCCACGTGGAGTTCCTGGCCAGGGAGTTGCGCTCCCTGGTCGACCTGGACGTGCACTGCTGGGGCGAGCTCACCGCGCGGGAGAAGGCCGAGGGCGTGCTGCGCCACCGCCCGTGGTCCGCGCTCGACGGCGCCAACGACGCCCTGCGCACCTTCTCCGTGGACCTGTCGATGGCCGCCGCCCTGGAGGGCCGCGACCTGGTGCACTCCCACACCTGGTACGCCAACCTCGGCGGCCACCTCGCCAAGATGCTGCACGGCATCCCGCACGTGATGACCGCCCACTCGCTGGAGCCGCTGCGCCCCTGGAAGGCCGAGCAGCTCGGCGGCGGCTACACCCTCTCCAGTTGGGCCGAGCGTACCGCCGTCGAGTCCGCGGACGCGGTGGTCGCCGTCTCCGGCGCCATGCGCACGGACATCCTCGACTGCTACCCCGCCCTGGACCCGGCCCGGGTGCACGTCGTGCACAACGGCATCGACACCGCCCTGTACCGGCCCGACCACGGCACCGACGCGCTCGCCCGGACCGGCGTCGACCCGGACCGGCCGTACGTGCTGTTCGTCGGGCGCATCACCCGCCAGAAGGGCGTGCCCCACCTGCTGCGGGCCGTGCGGCACCTCGACCCCGCCACCCAGGTCGTGCTGTGCGCCGGCGCGCCCGACACGCCCGAGATCGACCGCGAGTTCCGCGAGCTGTTCGAGGAGCTGAGTCGGGCCCGCGACGGCGTCCACTGGATCCCCCGGATGCTGCCGCGCCCCGAGGTGATCCAGCTCCTCACGCACGCGACCGTCTTCGTGTGCCCCTCGGTGTACGAGCCCCTCGGCATCGTCAACCTGGAGGCGATGGCCTGCGGCACGCCCGTGGTGGCCTCCCGGGTCGGCGGCATCCCCGAGGTCGTCGAGGACGGCCGCACGGGACTGCTCGTCGACCTCGACGACACCGGGGAGGCCTTCGAGGCGGCCCTCGCCCGGGCGCTGGACGAGGTGACCGGCGACCCGGAGCGCGCCCGGCGGATGGGCGAGGCGGGGCGCGAGCGGGCGGTGGAGGAGTTCGGCTGGGACGCCGTGGCACGGCGCACCGTCGGGCTGTACGAGGACGTCCTGAAGGCGGTCTAGCCGCCTCCGGGAGGACCGGTCGGCGTTTCGCAGGCTTAGTTCGCCCCGCCCGGGGCAACCATGCATCAACCAGGGTGAGGAGAGCGGGCCATGCGTCGTGGTGGACCTTCCGTGCTGGGCATCGTCCTGGCGGGCGGCGAGGGCAAGCGGCTGATGCCGTTGACGGCGGACCGGGCGAAGCCGGCGGTCACGTTCGGCGGCACGTACCGCCTCGTGGACTTCGTGCTGTCCAACCTCGTCAACGCCGACATCCTGCGCATCTGCGTCCTGACGCAGTACAAGTCGCACTCGCTGGACCGGCACATCACCACCACCTGGCGCATGTCGAGCCTGCTCGGCAACTACGTCACCCCGGTCCCCGCCCAGCAGCGCCTCGGCCCGCGCTGGTACCTGGGCAGCGCCGACGCGATCCTGCAGTCGCTGAACCTCATCTACGACGAGCAGCCCGAGTACGTCGCCGTGTTCGGCGCCGACCACGTGTACCGCATGGACCCGCGCCAGATGCTCACCCAGCACATCGACAGCGGCGCCGGCGTCACGGTGGCCGGCATCCGGGTGCCGCGCACGGAGTCGTCGTCGTTCGGGGTGATCAAGCCCGGCTCGGACGGCCAGACGGTGGAGGGCTTCCTGGAGAAGCCCGCCGACCCGCCCGGCCTTCCCGACGACCCGCAGTGCGTCTTCGCCTCGATGGGCAACTACATCTTCACCACCAAGGCCCTCATCGAGGCCCTCCAGCGCGACGCCGAGGACGAGGAGTCCGTGCACGACATGGGCGGCTCGATCCTGCCCCAGCTGACCGCGCGCGGAGAGGCCCACCTGTACGACTTCAGCCAGAACCACGTGCCCGGCGAGACCAGCCGCGACCAGGGCTACTGGCGGGACGTGGGCACGCTCGACGCGTACTACGAGTCGCACATGGACCTGATCGCCGAGCGCCCCACGTTCAACCTGTACAACCGCTCCTGGCCGATCTACACCCACTCCGGCCAGCTCTCCCCGGCCCGCTTCAACGCTGGCGGCATGGCCAGCGAGTCGATCATCAGTGCGGGGTGCCTGATCCGCGGGCAGGTCACCCGCTCGGTGCTGTCCCCGGGCGTGGTGGTGGACCCGGGCGCGGTGGTGCAGGGGTCGGTGCTGCACGACAACGTGCACATCGGGCGCGGCGCGGTGGTGCGCGGGGCGGTCCTGGACAAGAACGTGCAGGTGCCGCCGGGTGCGACCATCGGGGTGAACCCGGAGCGCGACGCCGAGCTGTACACCGTGTCCAAGGAAGGCGTCATCGCCCTCGGGAAGGGTCAGATCGTGTCGTAACGGGCGCCGCCACCGCGCGATGGCGGATGCTGGGGGTCGACTTCCCCCGGCTCAACCCGCTGTCGACGCGAGGCACCCCTTGACTGCTGATGATCTGCTCGCACCCCTGGACCTGGCGTTCTGGAACATCGAGTCGCCGGAGCACCCCATGCACCTCGGGGCGCTCGGGGTGTTCGAGGCCCGCTCGCCGACCGCCGGCGCCCACGCCGCCGACCTGCTCGCCGCGCGGGCGGCCGGGGTGCCGGGGCTGCGCATGCGGATCCAGGACGTGTGGCGGCCCTTCGACCGCGACCGCCCCCTCGACCTGCGCCGCCCGCTGGCCTTCGGCGGCGCCGCCCGCGAGCCCGACCCCGACTTCGACCCGCTGCGCCACGTCCGGCTGCACGCCCCGACCACCGACTTCCAGGCCCAGGCCGGCCGCCTCATGGAACGCCCGCTGCAGCGCGGCCGGCCGCCGTGGGAGGCGCACGTGCTGCCGGGCCGCGACGGGGTGTCCTTCGCGGTGCTGTTCAAGTTCCACCACGCCCTCGCCGACGGGCTGCGCGCGCTGACCCTGGCCGCCGCCGTCCTCGACCCCATGGACCTGGACCTGCCCGCGTCCCGTCCGCGCCCCGCGGAGCCGCGCCGCGGCCCGCTGCCGGACGTGCGCCGGCTGCCCGACCTGGTGCGCGGCGCCCTGTCCGACGTGGGCCGCGCCCTCGACATCGGCGCCTCCGTGGCCGTGTCCACCCTGGGGACCCGGTCCACCGGGGCGCTCACCGCCGAACCCACCGGCACCCGCCGCACCGCCGGCGTGGTCGTCGACCTCGACGACGTGCACCGCGTCCGCAAGACCGTGGGCGGCACCGTCAACGACGTCCTGATCGCCGTCGTCGCGGGCGCCCTGCGCCGCTGGCTCGACGAGCGCGGCGACGGCAGCGACGACGTCGCCCCGCGCGCCCTCATCCCCGTCTCCCGGCGCCGCCCGCGCACCGCCCACCCCCAGGGCAACCGGCTCTCCGGCTACCTGGTGCGGCTCCCGGTGCACGATCCCGACCCGCTGCGCCGCCTGGCCGCGGTCCGCACGGCCATGGACCGCAACAAGGACGCGGGCCCGCACCGGGGGGCGGGCGCCGTCGCCCTGCTCGCCGACCACGTCCCCGCCCTCGGGCACCGCATCGGCGGACCGCTGGTGAGCCAGGCCGCCCGGCTCTGGTTCGACATCCTGGTCACCAGCGTGCCCCTGCCGAGCCTCGGCCTGAAGCTCGGCGGCAACCCGGTCACCGCCGTCTTCCCCTACGCCCCGCTCGCCCACGGCCAGTCCCTGGCGGTGGCGGTCTCCACCTACCGCGGCCACGTCCACTACGGGCTCGTCGCGGACGCCGCGGCCGTCCCCGACCTGGACCGGCTGGCCGACGCGCTCACCGCGGAGGTGGCGACGCTGATCGAGGCCTGCCGGGCATGATCGTCGCCGGTTCGGAGGCGGAGCCGCCGCTGAAGTAAAATTCCGCGTTCGAAGGCGGGCGCGGTCGGAGCGCTGCGCGGGTGATCAGGGAAGCGGCAGCGCGATGACGGTGACAGAAGACGGCCTGGCGGCGGCGGACGGGGCGGTCCCGGCGTCCCCCGAAGCGGAGTCGCGCGTCCCGCAGGCGCGGGTTCCGCAGGCGGAGGCGGTCGACGCCCCCGAAGCCCCCGAGGCGTACGGCCCCGGCATCGACCCCGAGCGGCTCGCGGTGTGCCTCAGCGTGCTGGAGGAGCTGGACACGATCGAGGTCGACCACCCCGACGCGATCAAGGTCCGCCGGGCCACCTCGCACATCTACCGCTCGGTCAAGCAGCGCCGCCGCCAGGAGCGCCGGGCCGCCAAGACCGCCCACGACCGCGCGGTCACCGAGGCCACCGCGACCGGCTCCGCCGAGCGCATCGACGACGAGACGGAGGGCATCCTGCCGTCCTCCAAGGTCGAGGCCGGCCGCATCGCGGGCATACTCCAGCGCCCGCGCTCCTGCTACACCTGCAAGCAGCGCTACGTCGAGGTCGACTACTTCTACCACCAGCTCTGCCAGGACTGCGCCGCGCTGAACCGCGCCAAGCGCGACGCCCGCGCCGACCTCACCGGCAAGCGGGCCCTGCTCACCGGCGGCCGCGCCAAGATCGGCATGTACATCGCGCTGCGGCTGCTGCGCGACGGGGCGCACACCACGGTCACCACGCGGTTCCCCAAGGACGCCATCCGCCGCTTCAAGGCGATGGAGGACTCGGGGGAGTGGCTGCACCGCCTGGAGGTCGTCGGCATCGACCTGCGCGACCCGGCCCAGGCCGTGGCGCTCGCCGAGCGGGTCGGCGCGGCGGGACCGCTCGACATCCTGATCAACAACGCGACGCAGACGGTGCGCCGCCTGCCGTCCGCCTACGCGGCCCTGGTCGAGGGCGAGAGCGCCCCGCTGCCCGCCGGTGAGCTCCCCGCCCACCACGTCATCGGCGCCTTCAACTCCGGTGCCGTCGACGGCATCGCCGCCCTGCCCGTCGGGGTGAGCGGCCTGGACGCGCAGCGGGTCGCCGACCTCGCGCTCGTCGCGGGCAACGCCAGCGTCGCCCGCCACCTGGACGGCACCGCCATCGACGCCGGTGGTCTCGTCCCGGACGTCGTCGACACCAACACCTGGGTGCAGACCATCGACCAGATCTCCCCGGTCGAGCTCCTCGAGACCCAGCTGTGCAACTACACGTCCCCCTTCATCCTGATCAGCGCGCTGCGCCCGGCGATGGCGGACGCCGCGAAGAAGGCGGCGAGCGGACGGGCGTACGTCGTCAACGTCTCGGCGATGGAAGGCGTCTTCCACCGCGGTTACAAGGGCGCCGGGCACCCGAACACCAACGCGGCCAAGGCGGCCATGAACATGGTCACCCGGACCAGCGCGCAGGAGATGTTCGACGCCGACGGCATCCTCATGACGTCCGTCGACACCGGCTGGATCACCGACGAGCGCCCGCACTACGACAAGCTGCGCCTGGCCGAGGCCGGCTTCCACGCCCCGCTCGACCTGGTCGACGGCGCGGCCCGCGTCTACGACCCGATCGTGCGCGGCGAGGCCGGCGACGACGTGTACGGCGTCTTCCTCAAGGACTACGCGCCCGGCAAGTGGTGACCCGCGGGCGCCTCCAGGTGTCTCACCCCGGCCCGTGCCCGCGTGCCGGGGCGCCCGCGGTCCGCCGTCGGTCCGCCGGTCAGTCGACGGCGCCCAGGCGGGCGTGGCGCTCGGCGACGAGCTCCAGGACCGTCCGCCAGTCCTCCAGCACCCCCGCGTCGAGGCCGGTCACCCGGGCCTCCTCGTCGGCGTCGCGCAGGCTCAGCAGGTCCTCGTCGGCCGGTCCCGGGCAGGGGCGGGCGGCCACCAGCCGGGCCACGCGGGCGCCGAGCAGGGGCCGTACGGCGTCGGCGGTGCGCTCGGCGCGGCCGGTGGCCCCGGAGGGGCACAGCAGGTGACCGACGGGCCGGACCAGGCCCGCCAGTTGGAGTTCCTTGTCCGCGGGGCGACTTCGGCGCAGCAGCGCCGCCGTGCGCAGGGCGTGGTCGAGGTCCGCCCCGGGGTCGTCGCCCGGTCCGTCCGCCGCGCGCCGGCACGCGGACAGCAGGTCCATCAGCTCCTCGACGCTGCGCAGCTCCATGCGTCAGTCCTCCCGCGGGGCAGCCGTTGCGGTCCCTCAGCAGATCATGGTCAGCTTGCGCACGGGCCAACGCCACCTGAACTGCGCCGCCGACTCGCTGCCGCTTGCGAGCCCGTAGGCCGTTCGGGTGAGACGGAAAAGGTGAATACCGCCCGCAATCGGCATACTTCACCGGTGAGGACATCCGGGCGACTTGCCATGGTTACCCCAAATTTTCGATGCTATCGAGCGGCTCTCCGCTCATTTGGTTAACCTGGAGCGGACGGACACCAGCAAGGGGTCCCACCCGCACCCACGGTCCGTCATGGGACACGCCGGTGCACATCGGTTCGTTCTCCCTGGAGTTGCCGGCGCCACCGCGACCGAACTGCCTTCACGCAAGTCCCGAGGGTGCGTCAGGCGCCGGACCGTCCAGAGGCCGGCACGCCCCGAGGGTGACCCGACACATAAGGAGTGTGCGGTGACACCGGAGACGATGAATCGCGAAGAACGCCCCAAGGAACGCACGGAGCGGGGCCGCCGCAGGCCCGGCGACATCGGGAGCCTCGACGTGTGGGCCCGCTCCGCCCCGATCCGTCTCGCGGGCTACGAGGACGACCTCGCCGAGCCCCACATCCTGCCCAGCGTCGACTGACGCCCGGCCGGTTCGCGGCGGGAGCAGGGTCCTTCAGGACGTGGCGGCCTCAGCGCAGGGGCGCCGTACGGCGCCAGGGCCGCAACTCCTCCACCTGCTCCGCCAGCCGCAGCAGCCGCGCCTCGGAGCCCGGGCGGCCCACCAGCTGCACCGCGGTCGGCGCACCGGACGGCAGCGCGTCGAAGGGGACCGCCATCGCGGGCCAGCCGGTCAGGTTCCACGGCGGGGTCAGCGGCGAATACGCCGTGTTCACCAGCACGTTGGGCAGCCAGCCGCGCTCGTGCCACGGCACCGCACGCGGGGAGCGGCGGGCCAGCGCCGGGGTGAGCAGCACGTCGTACGCGGTGAAGAACGGCTCCAGGCGCTGCCGCAGCCGCTCGCGCGCCGTGCCCTCCCGGGCCGCGCCGACGAACCGGCGCCCCACGGCGGCGTGCACCCGGGTGCGCCGGGCCAGCAGCCGGGGATCCAGTCCCCGCGCGTCCACGGCCGTGCCCGCCGTCCAGTGCCCCAGCGCCGTGACTCCCAGCGACAGCGGATAGGGCGGCTCCGCCCGCGTCACCCGGTGACCGGCCCGCTCCAGCAGGCGGGCCGCCTCGCGTGCCGCCCCCGCGAACGGCGCGCTGACCATGACCCCCGCCAGCGGGCTGCGCAGCGAGAGGGCGACGCGCAGCACACCGTGGTCCTCGTCGCGGGGGACCTCCGCGTCGGCGAGCACCGCCAGCATCAGCCGCGCGTCCGCCACCGTCGTCGCCAGCGGACCGTTCTCCGACATGCCGAACCAGTCGCCCTCGCCGATCCCGGCCGGCACCACGCCGTGGCCCGGCTTGATCGTGACCAGACCGCAGTTGGCCGCCGGGATGCGCAGCGAGCCCATGCCGTCGTTGCCGAGCGCGAGCGGCACGAAGCCGGCGGCGACCGCGGCCGCGCTGCCGCCGGAGGAGCCGCCCGCCGTGCGGGAGGTGTCCCAGGGGTTGCGGGCGGTGCCGTGCACGCCCTCCGTGGTCCCGAACACGCACAGCTCGGGCACGTTCGTCAGGCCCACGACCACGGCGCCCGCCGCCCGCAGCCGCGCCACCGTCACGTGGTCCTCGGCGGCCGGCGCGTCCGGGGTGGCGGCCGAGCCGACCCGCAGGGACTCGCCCCGCACCGCGAGGTTGTCCTTCACCGCCACCGGCACGCCCGCGAGCGGCAGTTCGGCCAGGTCGGCGCGGGACGCCACCTCGTCGGCCTCGGTCAGGGCCGCCTCGGCCCGCACCGTGCGGAACGCCCCGATCCGGCCGTCCAGCCGCTCGATCCGGGCGAGGTGGTCGGCGACGACCTCCCGCGGCGTGACCCGCTTCTCGCGGACGGCGGTGGCGATCTCGACGGCGGTACGACCGGTCCAGCTGGTCACGGGGACTCCTCGGGTGCGTGCTGGTCGTGCTGGTGAGGACGTAGGGAGAACTGTGCACCGGCCGGACCGCCACGTCGAGGGGTCGGCGCGGCGGGCGTGGTGCGCGACCGTCCCGGGGCGCCCCGGGACCCCTCCGGTCACCGGGGTGCCGGAGGCCGGTGAGCCGACCGTCTGATAAGCATGCCGAGGCGACTTTCCGCTCCCCGCCCGCACGTGAAAGGACCTCCACGATGAGGACCCTCGGCAGCAGTGGCGTCCCGGTCACCCCGCTGGCCTTCGGCGCCGCGGCGATCGGCAACCTCTACACCGCGATCGGCGACGAGCAGGCCCACGAGGCGGTCTCCGCCGCCTGGGAGCGGGGCATCCGCTACTTCGACACCGCGCCGCACTACGGGCTCGGCCTGTCCGAACGGCGCCTGGGCGCGGCCCTGCGCGAGCACCCGCGCACCGAGTACACGGTCTCCACCAAGGTCGGCCGCCGTCTGGAGCCCTCCGACGCGGGCGGCGACGACCTGGCCGACGGGTTCGCCGTCCCCGCGACCTCCCGCCGGGTGTGGGACTTCAGCGCCGACGGCGTCCGGCGCACCCTGGAGGCGAGCCTGGAGCGCCTCGGCCTCGACCGGGTCGACGTGGTCTACCTCCACGACCCCGACGACCACGCCGAGGCCGCCTTCCGCGAGGGGTACCCGGCGCTGGAGCGCCTGCGCGCGGAGGGTGTCGTGGGGGCGATCGGCGCCGGGATGAACCAGGCGGAGATGCTGACCCGGTTCGTCCGTGACACGGACGTCGACGTGGTGCTGTGCGCCGGCCGCTACACCCTGCTGGACCAGCGGGCCGGCGCCGAGCTGCTGCCCGAGGCGGTACGGCGGGGTGTGTCGGTCGTCGTCGGCGGGCCCTTCAACTCCGGTCTGCTCGCCGACCCGAGGCCCGGAGCGACGTACGACTACGCGACGGCACCACCGCAGTTGCTGGACCGCGCCCTGCGCATCAAGGAGGTGGCCGCACGGCACGGCGTCGGACTGCGCGCCGCCGCCCTGCGGTTCTGCTCCGCCCACCCGGCCGTCGCCGCCGTCCTGGTGGGCACCCGCTCGGCGGCGGAAGTCGCCGACTGCGCCGAGCAGTTCGCCGCACCGGTCCCGGAGGCGTTCTGGCAGGAACTGCGCGAGACGGGACTGCTGCCGGCCGGGACCGTGTGACGACCCGCGCCCCCGGACGGCCGGCCGTCCGGACGGCGTGAGGGGCTACGTCTCCCGCGCGGGCGCGGTCAGCCGCGTGGGCGGCAGGTACTCGCGCACGTACGTCCGCTCCCAGCACGCGCCGGTCTCCCGCAGCTCCCGCCAGGTCGTGTACCGGTAGCGGAAGAGACGGGCGCGGACGTGGCGCGGCGGCCGGTCGGGCGGGAAGGGCGAGCGGCGCAGCAGCCTCAGGGTGTCCCGGTCGTTCTCCAGCAGCCGCTCCACCAGCGCCCCGAACCACGTCCCGGCGTAGCCGGGGGACAGCGCGGCGAACCACATCATCCAGTCCAGGCGCAGGTGGTAGGGCGCGAACTGGCGCGGCCAGCGCCGCGGGTCGCCCGGCTTGCCGCGGAACTCGTAGGCCCGCCAGTCCCCGTCCTCGCGGGGGACCTCGTCGAGCGTGCCCTCGACGACGATCTCGTGGCGCACCCGGCTGACGCTGCCGAACGCGCCGTAGGTGTTGACCAGGTGCAGCGGGTCGAAGGAGCGGTTCATCACCTGGCGGCGGGAGAGCATGTTGACCACCGGGCGGTGGCTGAGGAACAGCAGCAGCGCGGCCACCGCCAGCACGACGGCCTCGTACCAGAGCGGGGCGCTCGGCACGGTCGGGGCGTCGTGGGGGAGCCGCAGGGCCGGCAGAGCGAGCACGACCGTGATCCAGTTCAGCCAGGCGAAGTTGCCGCTGAGCACCAGCCAGAGCTGGGTGAGGATCATCAGCGCCGCGGCCGCCGACGCCACCGGCTGGGGGGCGAACAGCAGGAACGGCACCACGAGTTGGGTGACGTGGTTGGCGGCCACCTCCACCTTGTGCAGGGGTCCCGGCAGGTGGTGGAAGAACCAGCTCAGCGGGCCCGGCATCGGCTGGGTCTCGTGGTGGTGGTGCAGGCACGTCAGCTTCCGCCAGCAGGCGTCCCCGCGCATCTTGATCAGCCCCGCGCCGAACTCCACCCGGAACAGCAGCCAGCGCAGCAGGAAGAGCACCACGACCGGCGGCGCCACCTCGTCGTTGCCCAGGAACACCGCGAGGAACCCGGTCTCCAGCAGCAGCGACTCCCAGCCGAAGCCGTACCACGTCTGGCCGACGTTCACGATCGACAGGTACAGCGCCCACGGCACCAGCCACAGCACCATCGCCGCCCCCAGCGGCACGTACGCGTCCACCCCCGCCAGCAGCGCCGCCGACACCGCGCACCCCGTCCAGGCGCAGGCCGCGAAGAGCCGGTCGGAGTAGCGCCAGTGGAACAGGCTCGGCGCCCGCCGGAACGGCACCCGCTCGACGAACCGGGGGACGGGCAGCATGCCCCGCTCGCCCAGCAGCGCACGGAACTGCAGGGCCGCCGTCAGGAAGGCGACCAGGTAGACCCCGGCCAGCGCCCGCTGGAAGACCAGTCGGCTCAGCCAGTAGCCGGGTGCGGTGAACCAGTCCACGGGGGTCTCGCTCCTCTCCTGACGCGTGCGCCTCACCGGGCGTGTTCCATGACTGCGCTTGCGCAACCCCGGCCGGCGAAGCAGACAATGATCCCGAACCGGTCGAAAGGTGTGGTCCGCGCCGTGGCGGGGCCCGCGACGAGGCAGGAGAGCGACGTGCGGCCACCCCGTGGAGTGTTCGTCCTCGTCTGCGCCCTCGCGGTCACGTTCCTCGTCGCCGGCTGCGGCGGCTCCCCCTCCCGGCCGGGTGAGCAGGTCGTCCTGCGGCCCGTCGCCGCCCAGGGCCCCGACGCCTTCACCCGCTCCACGGTCACCTCCCTCCCCGTGCTCCCGGCACCCGCCACCACGACGGGCGACCGGCCGCCCTCGGTGTCCGGCGGCACGCCCGGCCTGTACGGGGGCGTCCAGGGCGTCGCCGGCTGCGACGTGGAACGCCAGATCGCCCTGCTCACCGCCGACCGGGCCAAGGCCGACGCCTTCGCCCGCGCCGAGGGCGTCGCCACGTCCGCCGTCCCCGGCCACGTACGCGCCCTCACCCCGGTCGTGCTGCGCGCCGACACCCGCGTCACCGACCACGGCTACCGCGACGGCCGCGCCACCCCCCGCCAGGCCGTGCTCCAGGCGGGCACCGCCGTCCTCGTCGACGACCGCGGCGTGCCCCGGCTGCGCTGCGCCTGCGGCAACCCGCTGCGGCCGCCCGCGGCCACGCCCGGGACGCCGAACCCGCGCAGCCTGCCGTGGCCGGACTACCGGCCCGGCCGGGTGGTGGCCGTGACCCCCGCGCCCCGGGCGCTGACCCGGCTCACGCTCGTCGACGTCGTCACCCGCGCCTGGATCGAGCGCAGCCCCGGCCCGGACGCTTCCCGCGACCGCGCCCTGCCGGCGCCGGCCTGGTCGGCCACCTCCCCGGCATCCGACCCGCAGGCCGGCGGGGTGCCCCCGCCGGCGCGCGCGCCGCTGAACCCGGCCGCCCCGCCCCGACGCCCCCGGCAGCAGCCGGTCCCGGCCGCCCCGGACCTGACCGCGACCGCGCCGGACCCGGCCGACGACACCGGGTGGGACCTCGTCGACGGCCTCGGCCCGGTGACGGTGCCGGACCTCCCCGACGTGCCCGACGGAGGCGGCCTCATCCCGGACGACCTCCCGGACGGCCTGCCGGACGGCCTGCCGGACACCCCACTGGACGGAGCCCTCACCGGCCTGCCCGGCGGCAGCGACCCGGCGGACCCGTCCGCCGGTGCCGGCGGCCCCGCCGGCACGCTGCCCGGCTGAGCACGGTGCCCGCCCGCCCCACCGGTCGAAGAATCGGACGAATGCTGGCAAGGTGGCCCCATGGCTGATCGGGGAGCTAGTGCCCTGTCACTCCCGGACGACTGGCCCGCCCACCCGGACCCGATCCTGGCGCTCAACCGCATGGGCAGTTTCGACTGGGACCTGGACAGCGGCCTGTTCCACATGGACGCCCGCGCCCACGAGATCTTCGACCTGCGCCCCGAGGAATACGACGGCCACCCCGAGAACCTGGCCCCGCGCGTGCCGCCCGCCGAGGCCCAGCGCCTGGACGCGCTGGTCGCCCAGGCCATCAAGGACGGCAGCGAGAACTACGGCGCCTACTTCCGCCTGCGCCTGCGCGACGGCTCCCTGCGCTGGACCCACACCCAGGGCTACATCCGCCGCGACGACACCGGCCGCCCCCGCCGGATCGTCGGCATCGTCCGCGACGCCACCGAGGAGCTGAGCGACCTCGCCGACCGCCGCCAGGGGGCCGCCCTCGACGACGCCCGCAGCCGGCAGACCAACGTGGTCCAGCTCGCCACGGCCGCCCTCGCCCACGCCCGCACGGTCCAGGACGTCATCGACGTCCTCAAGGACACCCACGGCCTGACCCACCTCGGCGCGACCAGCCTCGTCATGGGCCTGGTCGAGGCCGGACGGATCCGGCTCGTCGCCGAGGGACCGGCCGGCAGCTTCGTGCCCGGCACCCTGGTCACCCGCATCGACGAGCCCTACCCGATGAGCGAGGTGGTGCGCACGCTGCGCCCCCGGTTCATCGAGTCCGCCGAGGAGTTCGCCGCCGGCTACCCCATCCTCTGGCCGCACCTCACCGACCTGAGGATCACCTCCGCGGCCTACCTCCCGCTCATCGTGCAGGCCCGCCCCATCGGCGCCATGGGCCTGCTCTACAGCGACCGCAGCGGCTTCACCCCCGAGGAGCGCGACATCCTCGTCGCCCTCGGCAGCAGCATCGCCCAGAGCCTGCAGCGCGCGATGTTCTACGAGGAGGAGCAGGACATCGCCCAGGGCCTGCAGCGGGCCATGCTGCCGCGCACCATCCCCAGCGTGCCCGGCGCCGACGTCGCCGTCCGCTACCGAGCCGCCACCATCGGCGGCTCCGCCGGCCGGGACATCGGCGGCGACTGGTACGACCTGATCCCGCTGCCCGGCGGGCGCGTCGGCGCCGTCATCGGCGACGTCCAGGGCCACGACACGCACGCCGCCGCCGTCATGGGCCAGCTGCGGATCGTCCTGCGCGCCTACGCCGCCGAGGGGCACACCCCGGCCACCGTGATGGCCCGCGCCTCCGTCTTCCTGCACGAACTGGACACCGACCGCTTCGCGACCTGCCTGTACGCCGAGGCCGACCTCGCCACCGGCGTCGTCCAGGTGGTGCGGGCCGGCCACATCGACCCGCTGGTGCGCGCCCCCGACGGCGACTGCCGCCGCGTCCCCGTCCCCGGCGGGCTGCCGCTCGGCCTGTCGGCGCAGTTCGGGAGCCTGGAGTACCCCGTCGGCACCCTCGAACTCGACACCGGCCACACCCTGCTGCTGTGCACCGACGGCCTGGTCGAGGTGCCCGGTGCCGACGTCGACGACGGCATGCGCGCCCTGGCCGCGCTGATCGCCGCCGGCCCCGACGACGTGCGCGAGCTCGCCGACCGGCTCATCGAGGTGGCCGACGAACGCGGCGGCGACGACGACGTGGCGCTGCTCCTGCTGCGCCGCCGCGGCCAGGACACCCCGCACGCCGGCGGACGGCTGCAGCAGCACGTGGCGCCCGGCGACCCGGAGGCCCTGACCCACGCCCGGCACATGATCCGGGCCGCCACGCGCGCCTGGGGCGCCCGCGACCGCGCCGACGAGATCGAACTGGTCGCCGACGAGCTCATCACCAACGCTCTCATGCACACCGAGGGCGCCGCGATCGTCACCCTGCGGGTGCTCAGCGCCGCCGACCGGCGGCTGCGCGTCGAGGTCGAGGACTCCTCCAGCGCCCTCCCGCGCCGCCGCGAGGCCGGCGAGTCGGGCGTGTCGGGGCGCGGCCTGCTCCTGGTCGACCTGCTGACCGACGTGTGGGGCGTGGAGGCGCGGGGCGGCGGCAAGTGCGTGTGGTGCGAGTTCGTGGTGCCCGAGCGCGGCTCCGCCGCCCGCTGACCCCCGCCCCGGCGCCGGGCCGGACCCGGACGCGGGTGGCACCCTGGACGTATGCCGGAACTGCCCGAGGTCGAGGCGCTCAGGGACTTCCTCACCGAGCACCTGGTCGGCCACGAGATCGTACGGGTGCTGCCCGTCGCCATCAGCGTCCTGAAGACGTACGACCCGCCCGTCACCGCCCTGGAGGGACACCGGGTCGCCGAGGTGCTCCGCCACGGCAAGTTCCTCGACCTGCGCACGGAGGACGGACCGCGGCTGGTCACCCACCTGGCCCGCGGCGGCTGGCTGCACTGGCGGGACCGCCTCCCGGACGGCCCGCCCCGCCCCGGCAAGGGGCCGCTCGCCCTGCGGGTCGCCCTGGACAGCGGCGCGGGCTTCGAACTCACCGAGGCCGGCACCCAGAAGCGGCTCGCCGTGTACGTCGTCCGCGACCCGGAGGAGGTCCCGGGTGTCGCCCGGCTCGGCCCCGACCCGCTGGCCGACGACTTCGACGAGGCGCGCCTCGCCGCGCTGCTCTCGGGCGAGCGGCGGCAGCTCAAGGGCGCGCTGCGCGACCAGAGCCTCCTCGCGGGTGTCGGCAACGCCTACAGCGACGAGATCCTGCACGCCGCGCGGATGTCACCGTTCAAGTTGGCCGCCTCGCTCACCCCCCAGGAGACCCACGTCCTCTACGAGGCGCTGCGCACCACGCTCACCGAGGCCGTCGAGCGCTCCCGGGGTGTGGCCGCGGGCCGGCTGAAGGCGGAGAAGAAGAGCGGCCTGCGGGTCCACGGCCGCACCGGTGAGCCCTGCCCGGTGTGCGGTGACACCATCCGGGAGGTCTCCTTCAGCGACTCCTCCCTGCAGTACTGCCCGACGTGCCAGACGGGCGGGAAGCCGCTGGCGGACCGGCGGCTGTCGCGGCTGCTGAAGTAGCGGGCGGCGGGACCGTCAGCGGTTGCTGCCCACGAGGTAGGCGAGGCCGGCCAGACCGGCCAGGACCAGCACCGGCACCGCGAAGAGGCGTGCGGTGGACACCAGGGTGTGCGTGGCGCTGCGTGCGCCTTCCGTGTAGCGCTCCCGACGCGCGTCGGCGACATAGCGCGCGAGGCCGCCGATCAGCAGGGCGGCCGCCGCGGTGGACAGACACAGCACGAGGTAGGTGAACGCGCCCGTGATGTGGGCGTGATGCGCGAAGGGGAAGGGGTGGGGGTGGTGATGGTCGTGCACGCGCCGGTGCACGGCCTGCCGGCCGCTCACCGCCGTCAGCACGCACATGACCACCGATGTCGCGGCGAGCCCCAGCGCCGCGGCCGCCGCCAGGGGCGCGCCCCGCGCGCCGGTGGGCCGGTCGGGCGCCGGATACCGGTGGGCCCCGCTCGGGCGCTCCGCGGCAGGTGCCGGCCGGTGGGTGACGACCGTCGGCTGGTCCCGCAGCGAGGCGGACGGAGGGGGCAGGGAGGGGGGCGGCGCCACGGTGACGGCCGCCGGGGGCGGCTGCGGTCCGGGGTCGTGGGTGATCACCGGCGGTGGCTCGCCGGGCGGCTCCTGCGGGCGGATCACCACACGGTCGGACGGGGGAGGCACGGGGGCCGGGGCGGGGGCAGGGGTGACGGCGGTGGGCGCGTCCGGCGTCCGCCCGTCCGGTACGGTCCCCGCCTCCGCACCGGCCGGGCCGGGCGGCGCGCCCACGGGCGGCCGGTCCGGTACGCGCACGTCGACCTCCACGGTGACCACCGCGTCGTCGGCGACCCCCTTCAGCACGATGTCCCCGCTCAGGTGGCCGACCGTGGCCGGGTCGACGCCGACGTCCAGGGCGTCGTCGTCCTGCGCGACGCGCAGCCAGGGGGCGGTGGCGTGGGCCAGGCAGCAGCGGGCCAGCGGGACGCCCTCCAGGGTGACCGTCCGGTGCGGCACGGCGGAGTCCCGCTCGACCCGGCCGAAGTCCAGCCGGGTCGCGGACGGCCGCAGCCGGACCGCGGCGAGGGCCTCCTCGGCGTCGTGGGCGACGTCCTCGACGTCGCCGCGCGCCATCTCCTCCAGCGCGCGGCGGGCGCCCTCGGCGACCGGGAGGCGGTCGTCGGCGAGCTGGTCGCGCAGCGCGCGCACGGCGCCCAGCCGGGTGAAGGTGTTGCGGCTCTGGACGGCGGACCGCATCTCGGGCCGGATGTCGGCCGGTTCCACGGTGATCCGGCGGTGCCGGCTGTGCGCCAGTTGGAGGCCGCCCTGCATCTCCACGGTCTTGCTGGGCGTCTGGTTCGGGTTCTGCTCGCGGACGTGCTCGTAGAGGTACTCGTACAGGTCGTCGAGGGACACCTCGCCGTCCGCGTCCAGGTCGGCGTCGCCCGTCTGGAGGCCCTCCACCACCGCGTGCGTGAACACCGACGGCGGCGGGCCGGCGCCCTCGGTGAGCCGGCCGCCCTCCATGGCGTACTGCATCGCGGTGGACGCGGTGATGACGGCCCAGCCCCGGCCCCGCGGCGGCTTCTCGGCCGTGAAGTTGTCCAGGACGTGCGCGTCCCCGGCGGCGCGCACGGCGGCCGAGCCCTTGGAGAAGGCGCCGCCGTAGCAGCAGTCGAGGAACAGCACGGTGCTCCCGGCGCGGGTGCGGGACATGCACCGGCGCACGAAGTACGAGGGGACGGCGGTGGCGTCCAGGTAGCGGGGCTCGGTGTCGCGGGCGGCGAGGTACAGCTCGCCCGACTCGCTCTTGAGCCCGTGGCAGGAGAAGTGCAGCACCAGGGTGTCGTCGCGGCGGCGGTCGGTGAAGAAGCCCTCGATGCGGCGCAGGATCACGTGGGACGGCGCGTCGGCGACCACCTCGACCTCGAAGTCGCCGATCTGGGGGTCCCCGAGCACCCGGGCGAGCGCCGAGGCGTCGGAGGCCGGGGACGCGAGCTCCTTCAGGCCCGGGTCGTCGTAG
The DNA here is from genome assembly GCF_005280195.1 of Streptomyces galbus. Classification (GTDB taxonomy): domain Bacteria; phylum Actinomycetota; class Actinomycetes; order Streptomycetales; family Streptomycetaceae; genus Streptomyces; species Streptomyces galbus. The sequence continues at coordinate 329,280 of NZ_SZPR01000012.1, forward strand.
TCGGCGTTGGCGATGATCAGCGCGTGCCGGGAGGCGCTCATGGCGGGGTCGCCGCCCCGGAGTGCTGCCGGACGAACAGGTCGAACGCCTGCGCGACCTGGTCGTCGGTGGCCTTCGAGATCTCCAGTTCGTCCTCGTCCAGCCGCAGCCGCAGCGAGGGGCGGGTGTCCCGGCAGCGGCCGAGCCAGCGGCGCACCACGGTGACCACCTGGTCGAGGGCGCCGGCGGAGGCGCCGAGGGTCACCAGCAGGGAGCCGACCGTCGCGGGGTCCACGACCCGGGCTCCGGCGGGTACGTCGTCGGCGGGCACGGAGGTGACGTCGTCCACGTCGAGGTGCAGGAGTTCCTCGCGCAGGTGCCGGGTGAGCTCTTCGACCTGCTCGGCCTCGGCGCCTTCGTCGGACACGAGGATCATCAGTCGGTCGTCCACGGCTCGGCCCCTTCGGTCGTGCTCGCGGGGGCGGCGGGGGAGCGGATCCTGTGCGGCTCCGCGTCCTGACCTCCAGTTTCCGCCCGGGGGAGGGCTAGCGCGACTGGAGCGTGACCAGCCGGTCGCCCTGGTCGGTGCGCACCTCGTAACGGGCGATGTCCCCCGGGTGCAGGGCCGCGGCGCCGTGCACGGTGTTCGGGCGAGCGTCGTGGTCGGGCACGGCCCAGCTCGTCACGGTCTGCTCGGAGCCGTCGTGGCCGACGACGACCAGCCGGCAGTCGCGCGGGCCCGCGCCGTCCTTGACCTTGAGCACCACGTCGGTGCCCCAGACCCGGTCCTGGGTCGTCACCTGCGCCCACACCCCGGACTTCTCGTCCGTCGCGGTGAGGCGTACGTCCTGCTCGCCGGCGTCCGCGAGGACGGCGACCGCGGGTCCGCCGAGCGCGACGGCGACGGAGGCGGCCAGCGCGAACACCAGGCGCCGGCGCCCGGCCCGCTGCCGGGCCGCGACCTCGCCGAGCACCTTGTCCAGCAGCCGGGGACCCGGCCCGGCGAAAGGGTGCACGAACCGCGGCGTCGCCCGCCGGTAGAGCATCAACTGGCGTGTGGTGGGGCCGAACTCGGTGACCTGAGCCGCGCACCGAGGACACTCCATGAGGTGGTCCTCGAAGCGGAAGGCCGCCGCTTCGTCGAGCACGCCGAGCGCGTACGCGCCGACGTCCGCATGCCTTTCCAGGGACCTCATGCCGAATCCTCGTGCCGTTGGGTGCGGGTGGGGTTACTCCTTGCTCCCACCGGTACGGACCAGACAGCGGAATCACTCAAGACGCACGGAGAATCACCCGAGACATTCGGAGCGGCCGGCCCCGCGGATTGGTGCGGTTCTAGAAAAGATGAATCGCGAGGTGACCGAGGGGCAGACCGAGTTGCCAGGCGGGCGTCCAGACCTTCGGTCCCTCGTCCTCGTCGGGCAGCGCGCCGCCGCCGGGCACGGCGTCCAGGTCGGGGGCGAGCAGCTCGGTCTCCTCCAGCCAGCGCCAGGCCGCGGCGGCCAGCTCCAGGTCCACCGAGGGGCGGCCGGACTCGGCCTCCGCGCGGGCGAGTTGGGCCATCCGCTCGCGCACCCAGCCCTGCCACGGCTGGTCGTAGGCGGTCAGCGACAACCAGGTCTCGAGCTGGGTCACCACCCGGATCCCCGACAGCTCGCCGTCCGCGTCGGACAGGAAGATGGTCAGCGCCAGCGCGTCACGCCCGGCGCGGAACTCGAAGGACGTCGGTGGCATGAGATCGCCGGTCCGCAGCAGTTCGTCGGCGATGTACTCGGCGTACAACCAGGCCATGGGGACGGCGAGTTCACCGCCGTCGGCGCCTTCCGTGCTCTGATGACCTCTGTGCTGCATCCCTTCCTGCCTTCCTCCGGTGCGTGCGCGTCGCCCGGTGCCGGGGCCCCCATCCGGAACACGGATGAGGACAGCCGATTACTCAACCGGGGTCGGCGGCAAGGCGCTTTACGGAGGTTTGACTCGGCCGCTGGTTTCAGCGCAGGTCGGCCGCGTATCCCGGAAGCACCCGGCGCAGGGCGCGCAGCGCGTAGTACGCGCGGGACTTCACGGTACCGGGCGGAATGCCCAGGGTTGCGGCGGCCTCCGCCACACTCGCCCCCTGGAAGTACACCAGCACCAGGACTTCACGGTGTTCGGGCGTGAGGGTCTTCACAGCCTCGCGCACATCGAGGGCCGCGGCGGCCCGCTCGGCGTGGTCGGCGCACACCGGCGCGTTCTCCAGCACCGCGTCCCCGACCTCGGCGGGGCGCGCACGGCGGGCCCGCCGCGCGTCGATGGCGAGCCGCCGGGCGACGGTCATCAGCCAGGGGCGTGCGGAGTCGAAGGCGTCGGCGCGCAGCGCCTCGGGGTGCTGCCAGGCCCGTACCAGGGTCTCCTGGACCAGGTCCTCGGCGCGCTGCCGGTCGCCGTCGCACAGCCTCAGCAGCAGCGCGAACAGCGGCCGGCCGTGCTCACGCTGCAGCGCGGCGAGCTCGTGCTCGGCGGTCGTCGTCGGGCGGTGCGTCAGGGTCGTCGCGGCGGTCATGCGCGTATGGCACCGCAGGGCGCCCGCAGGTGACAGGCCGTGCGCACGCCTCTGCGACGGACGGTCGAAAGCGTCGACGAACGGCACGACGAACGGTCGCCTGCGGCGCGCACCGCCACCGGCGCGCCCCGCGGCGGGCGTTCCGCGCCCCCGCCCGTCGCTACGCCGATCGCGCGCATCGTGGGGGTGTGCAGGGAGTGCCGGGGCCGTTCGTGGACGCGCATGCGTTAGGAGAGAGGGGTGCGTAAATATGACAATCCATCCGTGATGGGGTGATGTGGTGATCGCGCGCAGACGACAGGTGGCCCTGGCCCTGACGGCCGTCCTCGCGGCGGGCGCCGCCTGCCGGGCCCAGGACCGGGCGCCCGTGGTCGAGCCCGGACGTCCCGCCCCCGCCGCCGCCCGCGGCTTCACCCTCGTCGCCTCCGGTGATGTCCTGCCGCACACCTCGATCCTCGACCGCGCCCGTTTCGACGCCGGCGGCAGCGGCTACGACTTCCGCCCCCTGTGGGCCGCCGCGCAACCGGTCGTCTCCCGCGCCGACGTGGCCCTGTGCCAGCTCGAGCCGGTCCGGGCGGCAGACGGCGACCCCGGCTTCGCGTCCCCGCCCGAGATCGCCCGCGCCCTCGCGGCCACCGGCTACGACGGCTGCTCCACCGCCTCCGACCACAGCCTCGACGACGGCGCCGCGGGAGTGCGCCGCACCCTCGACGCGCTCGACGCCGCCGGTGTGCGCCACGCGGGCACCGCCCGCACCGAGGCCGAGGCCAACGCCGTCACCCTGCTGCGCGCCGGTCCCGCGCAGGTCGCCCACCTGGCCTACACCCTCGGCACCGACGGCCACCCCCAGCCGCCCGGGGCACCCTGGACCGTCGCCCTCGCCGACGAGAACCGGATCGTCGCCGACGCCCGGGCCGCCCGGAAGGCCGGAGCCGACGTCGTCGTGGTCTCCGTGCACGGGGGCACCGAGTGGCAGGACGCGCCCGACGAGCGGCAACTCGCCCTCGCCCGTGCCCTCACCGCGTCCCGCTCCGGCGGCCGGCCCGACATCGACCTGGTCCTCGGCACCCACGCCCACGTCCCGCAGGCGTACGAGAAGGTCAACGGCACCTGGGTGGTCTACGGCCTGGGCGACCAGGTCTCCGGCGGGACGACCGACGACCGGGGCGCCACCGACCCACGCGGCAACCAGTCCACCGTGGCCCGCTTCACCTTCGCCCCGCCCGCCCGGCCCGGAGGCCGCTGGGAGGTGGTGAAGGCCGAGTTCGTGCCCCAGATGTTCGACGTCGACGCCGGGCGCGTCGTCGACCTCGACCGCGCGCTCGCCCAGGGCGCCGAACTGCGCGGCGTGCGCGACCGCATCCGCGACGTCGTCCTCAGCCGCGGGGCGGCCGCGGACGGGCTGGTGATGGGGAAGTAGCCGGCCCGGCACCGGGCACGGCGGCGCGCACCGGCGGCGCCGCGCCCGCCACGGTCCGCAGAACCCGGAGGGCGGGGCCGACGCCTCCGGTCCGCCGGGCTGGGGCGCCGGTGTCGCGCCGCAACGCATGCCACGGCACCGGCGTCACGGCATGCATGCCACGGCACCGGTGTCCCGGTCCGCCGGGCCAGGGCGCCGGCGTCACGGCACCACGGTCACCGGCCAGCGCCCCGCCTTCACCAGCCGTACCGCCACCGAGCCGATGAACCGGTGCCCGGCCTGCTCGGACGCGCCCACGATCACCGCGTCCGCCCTCAGCTCCTCCGCGGCCTTCACCAGGCCGTTGTACGGGTCGCCGCGGAACGTGTGGAACTCCCAGCGCACGTCGAATATCCCCTTGACCCGCTCGGCGGAGTCCCGGATCTGGGCCACCAGGTCCTCGGCGATCCCGTCGGTGGCGTCGGCGACCGGCGCCCCGAGCGCGGCCCCGGCCGCCATCACCGGCTGCACGTACACCACGGCGAGGAGCGCGTTCTGCCGACGGGCCAGCCCCCCGGCGTAGGCCGCGGCCCGCATCGAGGTGTCCGACCCGTCGACGCCGACGAGGATGACCTTGGGGCCGTCCGTGCCCCGCTCGAAACCCTGCGCGGGCTGGCTGGAGTGCTGTTCCGTCACGGTCCGAGGCTATCCCGGACCTCTCGACGGGCGAACCGGCCCTCCCCTTCCTAGAGTCGGAACATGAGCGCCACCCCCGACGCCGCCCGGGCCGGGCGCGAGGCCCGCGACGTCCCGGGCGCCGGACCGCCGCCCCGCGCCCGCCGGCTGCTCGGCCACGTCCCGCAGGGCTACGCCGCGTTCTTCGGCGCCCTGGCCGCGCTCTGCGTCCTGCTGGCCGTGATCCCGCCCCTGCGCGTCCTGCTGCGGCCCGTCGTCCGCTTCCTCGACCTGCTGATCGTCCCGGTCAGCGCCAACCTCGCCTACGCCGTCTTCCTCGTGCTGCTCGCCGGCGCCCTCGCCGCCCGCAAGAAGGTCGCCTGGTGGCTGGTGGTCGTCTACCTCGGCCTGTTGGTGCTGACCGACGTCCTCGGCGTCGCCGTCGGCCTGTACGCGGAGTCGGTCCCGTCGCTGGTGGTCTGCACGCTCGCCCTCGTCGTCCTCGTCGTCGCCCGCGCCGAGTTCTACGCCGCCTCCCGGCACGGCGCCGTCCGGCGCGCCCTCCTCGTGCTGCTGGCCGGGCTCGCCCTCGCCATCCTGGCCGGCTGGGGCCTGGTCGAGCTGTTCCCCGGCACCCTGCCGTCCGCGCAGCGGCTGCCCTGGGCCGCCAACCGCGTCCTCGGCGGCCTGGTCTCCGCGCGCTCCTTCGACGGACGCCCGCCCCGCCCCCTGTACTTCTTCCTCGGCCTGTTCGGCGCCCTGGCCCTGCTGAACGCCGCCGCCACCCTGTTCCGCTCCCAGCGCATGGAAGCCGCCCTGCACGGCGACGAGGAGACCCGCATCCGCGCCCTGCTGAAGGCCTACGGCGCGCAGGACTCCCTCGGCTACTTCGCCACCCGGCGCGACAAGGCCGTCGTCTTCTCACCCAGCGCCAAGGCCGCCGTCACCTACCGCGTCGAGGTGGGCGTCTGCCTGGCCAGCGGCGACCCCGTCGGCGACCGCGAGGCCTGGCCGCACGCCATCGCCGCCTGGCTGGACGTCGCCCGCCGGCACGCCTGGGTCCCGGCGGTGATGGGCGCCTCCGAGGACGGCGCACGGGCGTACGCGCGCGCCGGGCTCGGCGCCCTCGAACTGGGCGACGAGGCGATCCTGCACGTCGCCTCCTTCGACCTGTCCGGGCGCGAGATGCGCGTCACCCGCCAGGCCGTCCACCGGGTCCGCCGCACCGGCGCGACCTGCCGGGTGCGCCGCCACGCCACCCTCACCGACCAGGAGATGGAGGAGGTCGTCGAGCGCGCCGACGCCTGGCGCGACACCGAGACCGAACGCGGCTTCTCCATGGCCCTGGACCGGCTCGGCGACCCCGCCGACGGAGACTGCCTGCTCGTGGAGGCCCTGGACGCCGACGGCCGACTCCTCGCCCTGCTGTCCTTCGTGCCCTGGGGCGGCGACGGCATCTCCCTGGACCTCATGCGCCGGGACCGCGCCGCGCCCAACGGCGTCATGGAGTTCATGGTCGCCGACCTGTGCGCCGCCGCGCCCAGGCTGGGCGTGCGCCGGATCTCCCTCAACTTCGCCGTCTTCCGCTCCGTCTTCGAGGAGGGCGCGCGCATCGGCGCCGGACCGGTGCTGCGGCTGTGGCGCCGGCTGCTGCTGTTCCTGTCCCGGTGGTGGCAACTGGAGGCGCTGTACCGCTCCAACGCCAAGTACCGCCCCGAGTGGTTCCCGCGCTTCCTGTGCTACGGCGACGCCGCCGCCCTCGCCCGGGTCGGCCTCGCCTCGGGCATCGCCGAGGGCTTCGTGTCCGTACCGTCCCTGCGCACCCTCTGGGGCCGGCGGCACCCCGGGGCGCACCGGCCGGCGACCACCGAGGGGCTGCCGGCCCCGGCGGCCGCGCCCGACCCGGACGGAGCGGACGGGGCCGGGTCGCGGACGCCGGACGCGGGACTGCCCGAACAGGTCCGCGTCCGGCACCGCACCCTGGAACGGCTGCGCGCCCGGGGCACCGACCCCTACCCCGTCGACGCCCCCCGCCCGACCCACGCCCTCGCCGCGGTCCCGCCCGGCGAACGGGTCACCGTCGCCGGACGCGTCCTGCGCGTACGGGACTTCGGCGGGATCGTGTTCGTCACCCTGCGCGACTGGTCCGGCGACCACCAGCTCGCCCTGACCCGCGGCACCTCGCCCGAGGCGCTGCGCCGGTTCACCGCCGACACCGACCTCGGCGACCACATCACCGCCACCGGCACGGCCGGGCTCAGCGACACGGGCGAGCCGACCGTGTTCGTGGAGTCCTGGCAGCTCACCGGCAAGTGCCTGCGCCCGCTGCCCGACAAGCGCCGCGGCCTGACCGACCCCGAGGCCCGGGTCCGCCTGCGCCACCTCGACCTCGTCTCCAGCCCGGCCGCCCGCGACACCGTGCGCGTCCGCTCCACCGCCGTACAGGCCCTTCGCCAGGGCCTGCTGGACCGCGGTTACCTCGAGGTCGAGACGCCGATGCTCCAGCAGATCCACGGCGGCGCCAACGCCCGCCCCTTCACCACCCACATCAACGCCTACGACCTCGACCTCTACCTGCGCATCGCCCCGGAGCTGTACCTGAAGCGGCTGTGCGTGGGCGGCCTGGAGAAGGTCTTCGAGATGGGCCGCACCTTCCGCAACGAGGGCGTCTCCTACAAGCACAACCCCGAGTTCACGATGCTGGAGGCCTACCAGGCCCACGCCGACTACGACGTCATGCTCGACCTCGCCCGCGAACTGATCCAGGGCGCCGCCACCGCCGCCCACGGCACGCCGCTGGTCCGCAAGGGCGGCCAGGAGTACGACATCTCCGGGACCTGGCCGGTACGGACCGTCCACGGGGCCATCTCCGAGGCCCTGGGCGAGGAGATCGACGCCGACACCCCGCTCGCCCGGCTGCACCTGCTGTGCGACCGCGCGGGCGTGCCGTACACCGCCGACGACGGACGCGGCGACGTCGTCCTGGAGATGTACGAGCGGCTCGTCGAGGAACGCACCGTGCTTCCCACCTTCTACAAGGACTTCCCCACCGACGTCTCCCCGCTGACCCGGCAGCACCGCACCGATCCCCGGCTCGCCGAGCGCTGGGACCTGGTGGCCTTCGGCACCGAACTGGGCACCGCCTACTCGGAGCTGACCGACCCCGTCGAGCAGCGCCGCCGGCTCACCGCCCAGTCGCTGCTCGCCGCCGGGGGAGACCCCGAGGCGATGGAACTCGACGAGGACTTCCTCGACGCGCTCGACTACGCGATGCCCCCGACCGGCGGCCTCGGCATCGGCGTCGACCGGCTGGTCATGTTCCTCACCGGCCTGACGATCCGTGAGACCCTGCCGTTCCCGCTCGTCCGCCGGCGCTGACCGCCCCCGCGCGCACGGCCGACGTGGAGCTTCGCCCCGGACGCGGGCCGCCGCGACCGCAGGTGCGCCGGGCGGGTGGAATCGTGCCGCTGCTGAGGTGTCGTGGGGGTGCGGCGGGGCGTCACCGGGCGACTGATGAGACATGAAGAAGGATCAGTTGTTCACGCGGCGCCGCCTGTTGTTCGTCGGAGCCGGCGCGCTGGGCGCGGCGGCCGGGACCGCCGGTCTGCTCGCCCGCCCCACCGGCGGATCGCCCGCCCCCGCCGCCCCGGCCGCGGGCGCCCCGGCCCACCGCCTCCCACTGAAGCCCTCCTCCTACCGCCTGCAGCCCCTCGCCGGGTACGGCCCGCCGCACGCCGCTCCGCACCGCACCCGGCTGCGCCACGAGCCCCTGCTCCGCGTCGACGGCCCCGGCCGGACCATGGTGCTGACCTTCGACGACGGCCCCGACCCCCGCTGGACCCCGGGCATCCTCGACACGCTCGCCGAGTACGACGTGCGCGCCATGTTCTTCGTGTGCGGGGAGATGGCGTCCTACAACCGGGACCTGCTGGCGCGGATGGCCGACGAGGGCCACGTCGTCGGCAACCACACCTGGTCCCACCCGCTGCTGACCACGCTCGGCCGCAGCGCGATCCGTTCGGAGATGGAGCGCACCTCCGACGTCATCGAGGACGCCTACGGCGAGCGGCCCGAGTGGTTCCGCGCCCCCTACGGCGCCTGGAACCGCACCGCCTTCCAACTCGGCGCCGACATGGGCATGGACCCGCTGGCCTGGACCGTCGACACCCTCGACTGGACCACCCCGGGCACCGGCGCCATCGTCAGAGCGGTCGAGCGCGGCGCCGCCCCCGGCGTCGTGGTGCTCTCGCACGACGCCGGGGGCGACCGCTCCCAGAGCGTCCGGGCGCTGAGGCGCTACCTGCCGCGCCTGCTGGACTCCGGCTACCACATCACCGTGCCGCACCGGCAGTACGCCTAGGTCGTTCCCTTCGGATCAATTGATCGTCGGTCGATGTGCGTCGTCGGCCGCGGTGAACGCGTCGGTGATCGGGACGATGAGCGACGCGAAGCGGCGGGCACCTGCGCTGCCGATCGGCGCCCACAGCGCGGCGCAGTGCCTGTCCGTCTCCACTTCGATGCGCTCGCGTGCCGCGCTGCCGGCGTCGGTGACCACGCCGTCGGAGTCGAGCCAGCCACGGGCGACGAGGCGTGCCGTGGCCGCGTCCCACTCCTCGTCGTCCCACTGGCGGGTCGCGCGCGCGAGTGCGGTGGGGAGGCGGCCCGTCGCGGTGTGCAGAACGAGGCAGTCGCACGGCCCGAGGCCGTTGTCGGCGAGTACGACGAGGTGGGCGTCGCCTCGCCACTCGCGCACCACCGTGATCTGCTGCCAGAGTGCGACGAGGGGATCAGGGGGAAGCACCACCGAGGCGTTCGCGGCGGCCAGCACCTTGCCGGCGTAGTCGGCACCGGCGACGACCGGGTCGATCAGCGAGCGCGCCTCGGCCAAGTGGCCTTCCGTGAGCTGTACGTCGACGCGTCGCATCGCCCGTCCGGCGGCGAGGAAGCGGGCGGCCTGCCACCGCTCGGGCGGCGCGGCGTCCCATACGCCCGCCATGGCCCGCACCGCCCGCGGGCTGAAGTTGTAGAAGGCCGCGAGTGTGACCTGCCACGGGACGGCACCCATCGCGGCGGACCGGAAGGCGAGATACGCCGCCCCGCGGTCGGTCACGCCGAGCCCGGCCGCCTCCTCGGCGGACTCGGGAGCGAAGTAGATGAACTGGTGGGCGGCGCTGACGGCGCGGCTGACCTGGCGGACGGCGTCCAGGCTCATCGGGGCGTCGCCGGTGCGAGCGGAGTCGGAAAGGGCGTCGAGGTGCATGGCGGTGGCGTCTCCAGGTGTCGGGCGGAGCTGTCAGGCGGGTGTTCCGGCGGCGGCGGACGCGGAGGCTTTCGCTCAGAAATCGACTGTAACAGTGATAATCGATTATTCGAGAATCGTCTAGAGTGGGTCCATGACGCAGACGGCGCACTCCTCCTCGACCCCGCCGGGGAAGCAGATGCTCTCCGAGCAGGTCTACGCACACCTGCGGGACGCGATCATGCGCGGGGACCACGCCCCCGGCGCTGCCCTCAAACCGCAGGACCTCGCCAGGGAGCAGGGCGTGAGCCTGGCCGTCGTGCGCGAGGCGCTCGTGAGGGTGGTCGGCGAGGGGCTCGCCGACCGGCTGCCGAACCGCGGCTTCGCCGTCCCGTCCTTCTCCGACCGCCGCTGGCAGGAGATCACGGAAGCCCGCCGGACCATCGAACCCGTCGTGTTGCGCATGTCCGTCGAGCGCGGCGACATCGACTGGGAGGCCCGCGTACGCGCCGCCCACCACCGGCTCGCCCGCACCCCGGCGTACGCGCCGGAAGAGGGCGAGTACTACACCGACGCGTGGGCCGAGGCGCACAGGGCCTTCCACCGCACGCTGTTGGAGGGGTGCGGCAACCGTGCGCTGCTGGAGACCTTCGACCGGTTGTGGACCGCGAGCGAGCTGGCCCGCCGCTGGTCGGCGCACCGCAACCCCGGCCGGGACGGCGCCGCGGAACACCGCAGGCTGGAGGAGGCGGTACTGGCCCGTGACGCCGGCACCGCAGCCGCGGTCCTGGTCCAGCACCTCACCCTGACCGCGGCTGCTCTGACCGACGCTTGAGGTCAGGCCGCCAGGGCCCTTCCCCGCCCCCTGGCCGGGGTCCGCTCAGCGGACCTCGGCCAGACGCGCGAAGACGACCACGTTCCCGTCGTACCCGTGCGCCTTGCTGAAGCCGCCGCCGCAGGTGATGACCCGCAACTCCGGTTCGCCCTTGGAGGCGTAGACACGGTCGCCGGGGAAGTCGTTCTTCGCGAAGACCTCGACGCCGTAGATCTCGAAGACGGCCGTCCTGCCGTCCTGGCGGACGACCTCGACGCGATGGCCCTTCTTCAGGGCGCCGAGACCGTAGAACACGGCGGGCCCCTGGGTGTTGTCGACGTGGCCCACGACCACCGCCGTCCCCTTCTCGCCGGGCGAGACGGCACCGGTGAACCAGCCCGCGAGGTTGGGGTCCTCGGGCGGTGGCGCGCCGACCCAGCCGTCGGCGTCCAGACCGACCGGCATGACCGGCGCGTCCACCCGGATCGCGGGGATGCGGATCCGGTCGACCAGCGAGAACGGCAGGGCGGCCGGGGCGTGCCCGAAGGCGGCGTCCGGGGCGGTGCGGCTGTCCGCGGCGGCCGCCGGGGCGGGCTGCGGGGGGCCGGCGTCGAACTCTCCCGAACCGTTGCGGATGAGGGCGAGGCCGGTCAGCAGGACGAGCGCTATCACGCCCCAGGGGGCGCGCTTCCTCGGGCGCTCCTCCTCTTCCGCCGGTGCGGACAGCTCGTAACCGGGCATTCGCCATCCCCTTTCGACGCGGCCGTCGCCCCGTCCTCCGTGCGCATACCAGCACGCTAAGCGCAGTGTCGGCGGGCGGCGACGGCACGACGGCGAACGGGTGGCCCGCACGAGGGGGCGGTGCGCCATCCGAGTTGCCGCATGGAGAAAGTTTCTGACGGTTCGTGACCTGCGGCGATGTCCGACGGTCAGGTGGTCGTTCGGCGTGTTGCCTCACCGGGACGGACCAGCGCCGACATGCGGGCCAGTGCGCGGCGCCCGAGGGTCGGTCCGGGAGGTGCTTCCTCGCCGACAGACCGGGGACGGGCCCCGGGGTGCCTCCCGCGGAGGATCACATGCGCAACACTCGTTCCCTGGCCGCCTCGGCCGTCGCGGTCGCCGTCCTCGGGCTCGCCGCCCCCGTCGCCGTCGCCGACGGCATGGGGGGTGGCCCGGGCGGTGGCATGAGTGGTGTTCCGGGCGGTGGCACAGGCGGTGTTCCGGGCGGTGGTATGGGCGGCGGCCCTGGCGGTGGCATGGGTGGTGGCCCTGGCGGTGGTATGGGCGGCGGGCCTGGTGGTGGCATGGGCGGCGGGCCTGGTGGCGGCATGGGCGGCGGGCAGAGCAACCTCTCCCCGAGCAACATCGTCGTCCTGCCCAGCGTCATCGCGCGCGGCGGGCAGTTGACGGTCACCGTCGACAACTGCCCCCGGGGCGGCACCATGACGTCCGCCGCCTTCCCCACGACCACGCTGACCCCGATCAACGGCGCCCACCACACCGCCAAGGGCACCGCCACGGTCAACAGCAACGCCCGCCCGGGTCCCTACGACATCACCGTGACCTGCATCGGCACGGGCTCGCTCACCCGCCCCGCCGCCTTCACCGTGATCGGCGGGGTGCACGGCGGTCTCGGCGGCGGCAGCACCACCGGGGCGACGCCCACCGACATGGCCATCGGCGGCGGGCTCGTCGCGGCGGCCCTGGTCGGCGGCGGGGTGTTCTGGATGCGCCGCCGCGCAGAGCGGCGCGCCTGACCCAGGGCCGTCCGCACGGCCCACGCGCTGCGTCACCTCCAGGCGCGCACGGAGGACTTCGGCCCGGGCACCCTGACAGGGAGCCCGGGCCGAAGTCCGTCCGGAGGGCAGTCGGTCTCTTTCCGGGCGCCGCCCCCGCTCAGCCCTCGGCGCTCAGCCCTTGGCGTGCGGGAACAGTTGCAGGAACGGCTCCGCGGACGCCGCGATGCCCCGGCTGTAGGGCGCGTCGAAGTCCCAGATGAGGAACAGCAGGAACGCGATGAGCGCGGAGAACAGCCCGGCGAGGATCAGCTCACGGGGCGTACGGCGGATCTGCAGGGCGAAGATCATGCCGATGGTGATCACCGCGCCGGTGATCAGCCCGAACCACACCACGCCCGGCATGGTCGGGTCCGTGGAGTTGGCGCGGGCGGCGCGTGCCTGGTCGACCGTGGCCACCTGGTCCACGAGCGGCTGGTAGGCCTGCGCCTCGAAGTCGTTGCGGGGCTGGTAGTCGGTGACGTCGGCGCGCAGGCGCTCCAGCAGCCGGTCGCCGCGCGGGGTCAGTTCGCCGTGGTCGGCCATCCGCTTCCACTCGACGGTGACGACCTGTCCGACATAGGCGTTGACATCCTCCCGAATGCGGTCACGGACGTCGGCCGGGTACACCCGGGCCCGTTCCGACACCTCGTGCAGGGCCTGGGCCTCCGCCTGGACGTGGTCCTCGGCGGCGCCGCGCGCCTCCCACACGCCCGCGATGGCCAGGCCCAGCACGATGGCGTAGACGACGCCGATCCACATCGTCATGTACTCGATGACGTCGGGAGTCTCGGAGGGATCCTCGTCCACCCGCGCCGTGCGGTGGCGCAGGAGGGTGATGACGACGACCACCGCGCAGGCGGCGAGCATCGCGAGGGTGAGAACAAGCCATTCCGGCAAGAGGTACCTCCAGTGGTGCGCTAGCGGGGCCGGAGTGCGGCGACGGCGACGATGGCGGGCGCGGTGATGAGCAGGACGTAGGTGACCGGCGACGGGCCGTGGTGCCGGATGTGCCGGGGCGGTGCCGCGTGGTACGCCGGGAAGTGCACGGGGGTCGCGGAGGGGCTCGGCGGGGGAGCCGGCCTGGGCGGAGGCGTCGGCTTCGGTGTCGGCCTGGGCTTCGGTGCCGGCACCGGTACGGGCGCCGGCCGGGCCGCGGGCGGCGCGGGGGCGGGCGGGGCCGGCCTCGGCGGCCGGGGCTTCGGGGGCGGGGGCTTGGGTGCGGGGGTGGGTGTGGGGGTGGGTTTCGGCGGGGGTGGCTTGGGCGTGGGCTTCGGGGGCGTCGGGCTGGGCTTCGGCGGCTTCGACGGGGGCGGTGTGGGTGTCGGGGTGGGCACCGGGCACGGCGGGTCGGGCCAGTGGTGGTGGCCGCCCGCGATCGCCACCGCCTCGATGCCGCCCGGGCCCGTCGACGCCCAGGCGCAGGCGTCTGCCGACGCCGTCCCGGCCGGCACGCCCGCGAGGATCCAGGCCGCCGTCGCCACCGCGGCCGTCCGGGCGGCGAGCACGCGGCGGGTCGGTCCGGGGGCGGATCGGGTCGTTTCGGGTCCATGCACGAGGCAGATCATCGGGCCCCGCGCCCGCGTACGGGCCCGCGGGCGACCCGAATTGGCCCGAACGAAGGATATTCGCGGGCGTCGGTTTGATCCGTCCGGCGCCGCCCGGGCGATCACGCGCACACCCGTACGAACAGTCTCCGCCACCCTGCGGCGCAGCGGCCGGCGACCCGGCAGGGAGCGCCCCCCATGCCCCCGTGCGCACTCCTCGGCGCCCCGGACCTACCGGCGGCGGAAAGTTTTTCGTGCCCGGTTGAACACGACCCCCCGCCCCGTGCGTACCCCATGCCGTGCGGCGGCGCAGCAGGGCGCTGCAACACCCTTGCGAGGATCAGGGAGTTGACGATGAAGACCTCCTGGCGGAGCGCCTCTCTCGTGGCGAGCGCCGCGGCTGTGCTGGCGCTGACGACGGCGTGCGGTCAGGAAAGCGCCGGCAGCTCGGCGGGCAGCCAGAACGTGGGCGCCACCGCCCCGGCCGCCACCGGTGGCCTCGGCGCCGGCAGCGGCTACGGCGGGGTCGACGCGAGCGCCAGCCCCGGCGCCGCGGCGGGAGCCAGTGCCCAGGGCGGCACCGCCGGTGAGCTGGCCGTCTCCGCCGACGTCGAGCTGGGCAAGATCCTGACCGACGGCAACGGCAAGACGCTGTACCGGTTCGACCAGGACACCGCCGAGCCGCCGAAGTCCAACTGCGACGGCGACTGCGCGACCGCCTGGCCGCCCGTGCCCGCCGACGGCGTGACCGCCGGCGACGGCATCGACAAGTCGCTGCTGGGCGAGGTCACCCGCTCCGACGGCACCAAGCAGCTCACGGTCGGCGGCTGGCCGGCCTACTACTACGCCAAGGACACCACGGCCGGTGACACCAGCGGCCAGGGCGTGGGCAACAAGTGGTTCGCGCTGGCCCCCGACGGCAAGAAGGCCAAGGTCAGCGCGCTGCCCGGGCTGTCGGTGCGCAAGGACCCCAACCTCGGCGAGATCATCGTCGACCGCAACGGCAGGACGGTGTACCGCTTCCTGAAGGACAAGGCGTGGCCCAAGCCCGTGTCGGCCTGCACCGGCGCCTGCCTGGAGAAGTGGCCGGCCGTGGCGCCGGTCGGTGACGACGTCAAGGGCGTGCAGAAGAAGGGCCTGATGAGCTTCAGCCGCCCCGACGGGGTGAAGCAGCAGACCGTCAACTGCTGGCCCGTCTACACCTTCTCCGGTGACAAGGCCCCCGGGGACATCAACGGCCAGGGAGTCGGCGGCACCTGGTACGCCGTCGCCCCCGACGGCAAGCCGGTCGGCGCGCCGAAGCAGTAACGGACGCCTCCCCAGGGCTGATCCGCCCCTGCTCACGCGCCCGGCCCCGTCCGCCCCCTCTGCACCGCACGGAGGGGGCGGACTTCCGCGTTCCCCGGCCGGCTCCCCGCGGGACGGGGCGTCGCCGACGCTTCACCTTCTGTACGGGGACCGGCCGCCGCTCCTTCGGGAACCGGAACGCTCCGGAGTGCCTCCGGTACGTTTCGTAGACACCGGTCGGCGCCCGCGGCACGGCACGTGCCGCAGGCAGTGACCGGGAACGGACGGTCAATTTCCGGTTCCACTCGCTCCTTTGGCGGGCGATCAGTAGCCTCTGCTCGAACACCGGATCGCCTACGCCTTGGAGAGATAGATGGAGCGTCCCGCCTGGGCCCCGCGGAGCATCGACATCTCGGTGCCCAGCGTCTCGCGCATCTACGACTTCTTCCTCGGCGGCTGCCACAACTTCGAGGTGGACCGCCAAGCGGCGCGCAGGGCCATGGAGTTCATGCCGGGACTGCCCAAGATCATGCAGGCGAACCGGGCGTTCACCCGGCGGGCCGTGCGGTACGCCGCGGCCGAGGGCATCACCCAGTTCCTCGACATCGGTTCGGGCATCCCCACGTTCGGCAACGTCCACGAGGTCGCCCAGGAGGCCAGTCCGGGCGCCCGGGTCGTCTACGTCGACCACGACCCGGTGGCGGTCGCGCACAGCCAGGCCGTGCTGGAGGGCAACGAGCACGCCGACGTCGTCGCGGCCGACCTGCTCAAGCCGCAGGAGATCCTCGCCAGTCCCCAGGTGCAGCGGCTGATCGACCCGGAGCGGCCGGTCGCCCTGCTGCTCGTTGCCATACTGCACTTCGTGGAGGACGACGACGACCCGTACGCGGCGGTGGCGGAGCTGCGCGACGCCTGCGCGCCGGGCAGCATGCTGATCCTCACGCACGCCTCGTACGAGGGGATCCCGCTGCCGCCGGAGCGGGCCGAGGGCGCGGTGGACGTGTACGAGGACATCCGCAACCCGCTGATCATGCGCTCGCGCGAGGACATCGCGCGGTTCTTCGAGGGGTACGACATGGTGGAACCGGGACTGGTGCCGATGCCGCGGTGGCGGCCGGAGACGGCACCGGAGGACGAGGACCCCTATGCCTTCTCCGGGTTCGCCGGCGTGGGGACCGCGGCGTGAGCGCGGAGCCGGACGGGCCGGAGGACAGACTGCGGCGGTTCGCGACGATCTGGAGCCGGGCGGTCTTCCCGGTCACCTCCACGTCGCTGACCCGGCCGGAGTTCGAGGAACTGCTGCTGCCGCTGGCACGGCGGCTGCGGCTGGCGCTGCTGGCGCGGGCGTTCGACGCCGACGAGGGCCGCGCCGTCGGTGCCGCCCTCGTCGGGGCGCACTGCACCGACCCCGAGGCTCTCAGCCGCGCGCTGGACTGCGTCGAGGCGTACCTGGTGCTGTACTGCGGCGAGGACGGGCCCCAGGAGGAGCTGCGACTGCGGTCCTCCCGGCTCCAGCACGCCATGGCCGCCGGGTTCGCGCAGGCGCTGCGCGAGCGCACGCTCGCCGAGCAGGAGGCCATCGCCCAGGCGGCGTTGCAGGCCCAGGGGGTGGTCGCGCAGGCGCTGCACACCAGTGAGGCCCGCTTCCGCGCGGTGTTCGAGGGCGCCGCCATAGGCATCGGCATCGCGGACCTCGACGGCAACGTCCTCCAGGTCAACGGCGCCCTGCAGCGCATGTTCGGCGGCGGCGAGGGTGCCTTCCGCGCCCGCAACGTCAAGGACTGGACGCACGCCGAGGACGCCCCCCAGGTCTGGAAGCTCTACGACGAGCTGGTGCGCGGCGAACGCGAGCACTACCACGTGGAGAAGGCGTTCTACCGGCCGGACGGCACGGTCCTGTGGACCAACCTCACGGTGTCCCTGCTGCGCGACGCCGACGGCCGGCCGCAGTACCAGCTCGCCCTGATGGAGGACACCACCGAGCGGCGGCTGCTGAACCTGCGGCTGCGCTACGAGGCCACCCACGACGCGCTCACCGGACTGCCCAACCGCACCCTGTTCTTCGAGCGGCTGGAAAAGGTCCTGGCGGCGGGCGAGGGCCAGCGCTTCGGACTGTGCTACCTCGACCTGGACGGCTTCAAGACCATCAACGACAGCCTCGGCCACGCGGCCGGCGACCGGCTGCTCGTCGAGGTCGCCGACCGGCTGCAGTCCTGCGCCACCGCGCCCGGCGAGATGGTGGCGCGCCTCGGCGGTGACGAGTTCGTCGCGCTGACCACCGGTCCGAACGCCCGCCACGAGGTCGACGAGCTGGCCGCGCGCATCATGAACGCCCTGCTCGCCCCGGTCCGCATCGAGGGCCGGGAGCTGACCGTGCGCGGCAGCATCGGCATCGTCGAGGGCGCGGCGGGCGAGCGCA
This sequence comes from Streptomyces galbus, assembly GCF_005280195.1. GTDB lineage: Bacteria > Actinomycetota > Actinomycetes > Streptomycetales > Streptomycetaceae > Streptomyces > Streptomyces galbus. The sequence continues at coordinate 346,953 of NZ_SZPR01000012.1, forward strand.
GCGCGGCGGAGGTGTTGCGCAGCGCCGACATCACGATGTACCGGGCCAAGTCGGCGGGCGGCAACCGCTTCGAGCTGGCCGACCCGGAGGCCGACGCCCGCGCGATCACCCGGCACGGCCTGACCACGGCGCTGCCGGCGGCCCTGGAGCGCGGCGAGTTCTTCATCGAGTACCAGCCGCTGGTCCACCTCGGTGACGGCAGCGTGCGCGGCGCGGAGGCGCTGGTGCGCTGGCTGCACCCGCAGCACGGTGTCCTCGGCCCCGACCGGTTCATCCCGCTCGCCGAGGACACCGGGCTCATCGTGCCGTTGGGCCGCTGGGTGCTGGAGCAGTCGGTGCGCCAGGCGCGCGCCTGGCGCGAACGCCACGGCGACGGGCCGCTGCGGATCAACGTGAACCTCTCGCCCTGCCAGCTCACCCACCCCGGCCTGGTGCAGGACACGGTGGACATCCTGGAGCGGGCGGGCGTCGAGCCGCAGGTGCTGTGCCTGGAGGTGACCGAGTCGGCGCTGATCGGCGCGGACGACGACCTGCTCAAGCCGCTGCGCCGGCTGGCCGAGATGGGCGTCGACATCGCCCTGGACGACTTCGGCACCGGCTACTCGAACCTGGCGAACCTGCGCCGGCTGCCGGTGAGCGTGCTCAAGCTGGACCGCTCGTTCACCCAGAGCATGCAGCAGTTCCCGGCCGACCCGGTCGACCTGAAGATCGTCGAGGGCATCGTCTCCCTGGCCCACAGCCTGGACCTCGCGGTCACCGTGGAGGGCGTGGAGACCGGCGCGCAGGCCGAGCAGCTCCGGATACTGGGCTGCGACACGGCCCAGGGCTGGTACTACGCCCGTCCGGGCCCGCCCGAGCGCCTGCACCAGCTCGCCCTGGTGGACGCCACGGGCTGACCGCCCGGCGCGGCCCGGCGCCGCCGGCCGGGGCGCCGCGCGGACGGGGGTCACCGCTCCAGCAGCATCCGCTGCAGCTCGCGCGCGGCCCGCGGGGGAGCGACGTCGCTGCGGTGGGCCAGCGCGATCGTGCGGTGCAGTCCGGGCCGGGCCAGTGGGGTGACCCTCAGGCCCCGGCCCGACCGGGCCGCCACCATGCGCGGGACCACGGCCACCCCGAGCCCCGCGCGGACGAAGCCCAGCACGGCGTCCATCTCGCCGCCCTCGACCGCGAAGGTCGGCTCGAAACCGGCGGAGCGGCACGCCGCGACGGTCAATTCCCGCAGGTCGTAGCCGTGCCGGAACATCACGAGGCGCTCGCCCTCCAGGTCGGCGACGTCCACCGTGCGCTTCCCGCCGCCGGGCCGGGGCGCGTCCGGCGAGGACACCACCACCAGGTCCTCCCGGAGCAGCTCGACGGTGGTCAGCGCGGGGGCCGGCGTGGGCAGCGGCAGCACCACCAGCGCCAGGTCCAGCGCGCCCCGGGCCAGTTCCCGGATCAGGTCGTGCGAGCCGCTCTCCTCGATCAGCAGCCGGACGCCCGGATAACGGTCGTGGAAGGCCCGCAGCACGTCCGGCAGCAGGCCGGTGCACAGGCTCGGCGTCGCCCCCAGCCGCACCCGGCCGCCGCGCAACTGCACCAGTTCCTGCACCTCGTAACGGGCCGTCTCGGCGTCCGCGAGGATCCGCCGGGCCAGCGGCAGCAGCGCCTCGCCCGCGTCGGTGAGCGCGATGTTGCCGCGGGCCCGCACGAACAGGTCGGCGCCCAGGTCCCGCTCCAGCGCCCTGATCTGCTGCGACAGCGACGGCTGGGCCACGTGCACCAGCTCGGCGGCCCGGGTGAAGTGCCGGGTCTCGGCGACGGCGACGAAGTACTGGAGCTGCTGGAACTGCATGGCGCCAGCATACGGCCGTGATAGCCGGGTCCTATGGAATCAAGCCGCACCATGTCTTGGACCGATGAGGGGTGGGCCGCCTAGCGTCTGTGCCATGGCACTGGCAACGCGGACGGACCGCCGGCCCTCCCTGGCGCGCACCGTGTGGGACTCCTCCGTCGGCAAGAAGGCGGTGATGGCCGTCAGCGGCATCGTCATGCTGCTGTACCTGGTCGTCCACATGATCGGGAACTTGAAGATCTTCTTCGGCCCCGGCGAGTTCGACCACTACGCGCACTGGCTGCGCACGCTCGGCGAGCCGTTCATGCACTACGAGTGGACGCTCTGGCTGATCCGCGTCGTGCTCGTCGCCGCGGTCGTCGCCCACGCCGTGTCCGCCTACCAGCTCAGCCGCCGCGACCTGCGCGCCCGCCCGAGCAAGTACGTCCACAAGAAGGCCCGGGCGAGCTACGCCACGCGCACCATGCGCTGGGGCGGGGTCATCCTCGGGCTGTTCATCGTCTGGCACCTCCTCGACCTGACCACCGGCACCGTGCACTCCGGCGGCTTCCAGGAGGGCCACCCGTACCAGAACGTCGTGGACACCTTCTCCACCTGGTACGGCAACGTCGTCTACCTCGTCGCGATGCTCGCCCTCGGCCTGCACGTCCGGCACGGCTTCTTCAGTGCCGCCCAGACCCTCGGCGCCGGCAGCCGCACCCGCAACCGGGCCCTCAGGGCCGTCGCCGACGTCCTCGCGCTGCTGCTCACGGCCGGCTTCGTCGCCGTCCCCGTGGGCGTCATGACCGGAGTGGTGAGCTGACATGACCGACTACGTGACCTACCCGACCGGCGCTCCGGTCTGCGACACCAAGGCACCCTCCGGCCCCGTCCACGAGCGCTGGGACAAGCGCCGCTTCGAGGCGAAGCTGGTCAACCCCGCCAACCGCCGCAAGCACACGGTGATCGTCGTCGGCACCGGTCTCGCGGGCGGCTCCGCCGGCGCCACCCTGGCGGAACAGGGCTACCACGTCGTCCAGTTCTGCTACCAGGACTCCCCGCGCCGCGCCCACTCCATCGCCGCGCAAGGGGGCATCAACGCGGCGAAGAACTACCGCAACGACGGCGACTCGGTCCACCGCCTGTTCTACGACACCGTCAAGGGCGGCGACTTCCGGGCCCGCGAGTCCAACGTGCACCGCCTGGCGCAGATCTCGGTGGAGATCATCGACCAGTGCGTGGCCCAGGGCGTGCCGTTCGCCCGCGAGTACGGCGGCCTGCTCGACACCCGCTCCTTCGGCGGCGTCCAGGTCTCCCGCACCTTCTACGCCCGCGGCCAGACGGGCCAGCAGCTCCTGCTCGGCGCCTACCAGGCCCTGTCGCGGCAGATCGCCGCCGGCGGCGTGGAGCTGCACCCGCGCACCGAGATGCTCGACCTGATCGTCGTCGACGGGCGGGCCCGCGGCATCGTCGCCCGGGACCTGGTCACGGGGGCGGTCTCGACGTACTTCGCGGACGCGGTGGTCCTCGCCAGCGGCGGCTACGGCAACGTCTTCCACCTGTCGACGAACGCCATGAACTCCAACGCCACGGCCGTCTGGCGGGCGCACCGGCGCGGCGCGTACTTCGCCAACCCCTGCTTCACCCAGATCCACCCCACCTGCATCCCGCGCACCGGCGACCACCAGTCGAAGCTGACGCTGATGAGCGAGTCGCTGCGCAACGACGGCCGGATCTGGGTGCCCCGGGCCAAGGGCGACACCCGGCCGCCGCACGAGATCCCCGAGGACGAGCGCGACTACTACCTGGAACGCATCTACCCGTCCTTCGGCAACCTCGTCCCCCGGGACATCGCCTCCCGCGCCGCGAAGAACGTCTGCGACGAGGGCAGGGGCGTGGGCCCCGGAGGCCAGGGCGTCTACCTGGACTTCGCGGACGCGATCCGGCGCATGGGCCGGGCGGCCGTCGAGGCCAAGTACGGCAACCTCTTCGACATGTACCAGCGGATCACCGACGAGGATCCGTACCGGGTGCCGATGCGGATCTACCCGGCCGTGCACTACACGATGGGCGGCCTGTGGGTCGACTACGACCTGCAGACCACGGTCCCCGGCCTGTTCGCGATCGGTGAGGCCAACTTCTCCGACCACGGCGCCAACCGGCTCGGCGCGTCCGCGCTGATGCAGGGCCTGGCCGACGGCTACTTCGTGCTGCCGGCCACCCTCAACGACTACCTCGCCCGCAACCCCCGCCTGGACCCCGTGGACGACGAACACCCCGTCGTACAGGAGGCGTTGGCGGAGACGGAGGACCGGCTGCACCTCCTGCTGTCGGTCGACGGCGACCGCACGCCCGACAGCTTCCACCGCGAGGTCGGCGAGCTGATGTGGGAGTTCTGCGGCATGGCCCGCACGGAGGCGGGGCTGCGCAAGGCGCTGGAGCGCATCCCGCAGATCCGTGCGGAGTTCTGGCGGCGCATCAAGGTCCCGGGCACCGGCGAGGAGTTCAACCAGTCGCTGGAGAAGGCCAACCGGATCGTCGACTACCTCGAGCTCGCCGAGCTGATGTGCCTCGACGCACTGCACCGCGCCGAGTCCTGCGGCGGCCACTTCCGCGAGGAGTCGCAGACGCCCGACGGCGAGGCCGCCCGCCGGGACGAGGAGTTCTCCTACGCCGCGGCCTGGGAGTTCACCGGCACCGGGCAGGCCCCCGTCCTGCACAAGGAAGACCTCGTCTTCGAGTACGTCCACCCCACCCAGCGGAGCTACGCATGAAGCTCACCCTGCGCGTCTGGCGCCAGAAGAACGCCGACGCCGACGGCGCCATGTCCACGTACGAGGTGGACGGCGTCTCGCCCGACATGTCCTTCCTGGAGATGCTCGACACGCTCAACGAGGAGCTCATCCTCAAGGGCGAGGACCCGGTGGCCTTCGACCACGACTGCCGGGAGGGCATCTGCGGTGCCTGCTCCCTGGTGATCAACGGCGACGCGCACGGCCCCGAGCGCACCACCACCTGCCAGCTCCACATGCGCTCCTTCCGGGACGGCGACACCCTCGACATCGAGCCCTGGCGGGCGTCCGCCTTCCCGGTGATCAAGGACCTCGTGGTGGACCGGTCGGCGTTCGACCGGATCATCCAGGCCGGCGGGTACATCACCGCGCCGACCGGGTCCGCGCCGGAGGCGCACGCCACGCCCGTGCCCAAGCCGGACGCCGACCTCGCCTTCGAGCACGCCGAATGCATCGGCTGCGGCGCGTGTGTCGCGGCCTGCCCCAACGGGGCGGCGATGCTGTTCACCTCCGCGAAGGTCAACCACCTCAACGTGCTGCCGCAGGGCGCGCCCGAGCGTGAGACCCGGGTGCTGGACATGGTGGCGCAGATGGACGAGGAGGGCTTCGGCGGCTGCACCCTCGCGGGGGAGTGCGCCACCGCCTGCCCCAAGGGCATCCCGCTGACCTCCATCACCAGCATGAACAAGGAATGGCTGCGCGCGACCCGCAAGGTCGCCAAGCGCTAGGCCGTGTCCGCAAAGTCCCGCCTGCCCCGCGGCGTCCGGGCGGACGACGCGACTTTGCGGACACGACCTGGGGGAAACCCACTGAGAACGTTCGCCGCACAGGGCGGACGGGCGGGGCCGGGAGTGGTGCTCATCCCCGGCCCCGTCTGGGTTCCCCGGGCTGTTCAACAACCCCACACCCACGCTCCTGGCAACGGTCACGTACACGCCAACCGCCGTCGGAAGAACAGGACCGGCGGCAGCGCTCGCCGCCGACGGACCGTGACCAGGAGAGAGCCATGACCGGCGTTCCCACCCTCGACCGACCCCCGCAGAGCACGGCCCCCGCCCGCTACACCGTCGGCCTGGCCCGCGACGAGGAGGACGTGCGGGCCGCGCAGCGCCTGCGGCACGACGTGTTCGCCGGGGAGATGGGCGCCCTGCTGACCAGCCCGCAGCCCGGTCACGACGTCGACCCCTTCGACGCGTACTGCGACCACCTGCTCGTCCGCGACACGCTGACCGGGCAGGTCGTCGGTACCTACCGGCTGCTCCCGCCGGAGCGCGCCGCGATCGCCGGACGGCTGTACTCCGAGGGCGAGTTCGACCTCTCGCCGCTGCACGCGATCCGCCCCGGGATGGTGGAGGTGGGCCGCTCGTGCGTGCACCCCGACCACCGCGACGGCGCCGTGATCGGCCTGATCTGGGCCGGCATCGCCCGCTACATGGCCGACGGCGGCCACGAGTGGCTGGCCGGCTGCTGCTCGGTCCCGCTGGCCGACGGCGGCCGGCTCGCGGCCGGCACCTGGGACCGGGTGCGCGACAAGCACCTCGCGCCCGAGGAGTTCCGGGTCCGCCCGCTGCTGCCCTGGACGCCGGGCGCGCGGCCCGCGCCGGCCGCGCGCACCGAGCTGCCCGCCCTGCTGCGCGGCTACCTGCGCCTCGGCGCCTGGGTGTGCGGCGAACCCGCCCACGACCCGGACTTCGGGGTGGCCGACCTGTACGTGCTGCTGTCGATGCGCCGGGTCAACCCGCGCTACCTGCGGCACTTCCTCTCGCTCGTCCCCGCCGCGGCCTGATGAGCGTCTGGCTGCCCGGCGCGCCCTGCACCCCGCGGGCGTGCATCGACGCGACCTCGCGGGCCACGACCGTGCCCCGCGCCGCGGCCCGGCTCACCGCCGTCCTCCTGCTGCTGCTCGCCGGCATCGCCCTGACCCCGCTCGGCGCACACCTGCCCGCCCGGTGGGTGCGCGGGTGGTGCCGTACGGTCGTGCGCGCCGCCGGCGTACGGGTGCGCATCACCGGGGCGGCCCCGCCCGACGGCGGACTGCTGCTGGTCGCCAACCACATCTCCTGGCTGGACGTCCCGCTCCTCGCGGCCGTTCGCCCGGCCCGGATGGTCGCCAAGCAGGAGATCCGGACCTGGCCGGTGGCGGGCCGGATCGTCGCGCGCGGCGGGGTGCTGTTCATCGACCGGGACCGGCTGCGCGCGCTGCCCGGCACCGTCGCCCACCTCGCCGACGTGCTGCGCCGCGGACAGGCCGTGGCGGTGTTCCCCGAGGGCAGCACCTGGTGCGGACGCGCCCAGGGCCGATTCCGCCGCGCCGCGTTCCAGGCCGCGCTGGACGCCGGGGTCCCGGTGCAGCCGGTGCGCATCCGCTACCGCACCGGGGGCGGAGCGGCCAGCACCGCCCCCGCGTTCATCGGCGACGACTCGCTGCTCACCTCGCTGTGGCGGGTCGCCACGGCCCGCGGCCTGGTCGCCGACGTGGACGTACGGCCGCCGCTCGCGCCGCACGGCACCCGCCGGGACCTCGCGGCGGCGGCCGAGACGGCCGCGCGGGGCGACGACGCGCGGGCGGCCGCGCACGCCCCGCGCGCCCCGCACGGCCGCCCGGCCCGGACGGCCCGGGGCGCGCCGGCTCAGTGCACCACGGCGGCCAGCAGCCGGTAGGACTCCACCAGCGCCTCGCGGTCGTGGGTGCTGGTCGTGACCAGCACCTCGTCGGCGTCCGTCTCCTTCAGCAAGGTCTCCAGCTCCCCGGCGACCTGCTCGGGCGTGCCCGCGATGTGCCCGGTCAGGCCCGACTCGTACAGGCCGCGCTCCTTGTCGGTCATCGGCCGCCGCTCGACCTCCTCGGCCGGCGGCAGCGGCGGGAACGTGCCGTGCGTGCGGGAGTACGCCATCGACCACGCCTCCGGGACCAGCAGCCGCCGGGCCGCCTCGGGAGTGGGGGCGACCGCGACCGTGCCGGAGACGACGACGTACGGCTGCTGCGCGTACGCGGAGGGGCGGAAGGCGTCCCGGTACCGGTCGATCCCGCTGCGCATCCGGTCCCGGCCGCGCAGGTCGCCGATGACCAGGGGCAGGCCGAGGCGGGCGGCGATGTCCGCGCCCTCGCCCATCGCCAGAACGAACGGCGGCACGCTGAGCCCCTCCGGCGGCCGCGCGTGCACACCGGTGGGGGAGGTGCCCCGGAACCAGCCGAGCAGCTCCTCGATCTGGGCGGCGAAGTCCCCGGCGTCCTCCTTGTCGCGCCCGAGGGCCCGGCGCACGCCGTCCGTGAACCCGACGGAGCGGCCGAGCCCCATGTCGATCCGGCCCGGGAACAGCGACTCCAGCACGCCGAACTGCTCGGCGACCACCAGCGGGCGGTGGTTGGGCAGCATCACCCCGCCCGTGCCGACCCGGATGCGGTCGGTGGCGCCCGCCACGGCCGCCGCCAGCACCGTAGGGGCGGACCCGGCCACACCGGGCACCCCGTGGTGCTCGGACACCCAGAACCGGTGGTACCCGAGCGCCTCCGCCTCCCGCGCCAGCCGCACGGTGTCCCGCAGCGCCTCGCCCGGCGGGCGCCCCGCACGGATGCGGGAGCGGTCGAGGACGGAGAAGCGGGCGCGCGCGGTCAACGGGTTCGACGAGTTCACACAGGGTTCAACGCCCTCCGGCCCCCGGCATTCCGACGGGCCCGGCGCGGGGGCGACTGTCAGAGGGCCCGCCTAGGCTGGCCGCGTGACCGACAGTGCGCGGCGGCCGCTCGCCGTCTTCGACCTGGACAACACACTCGCCGACACCGCGCACCGCCAGCGCTTCCTGGAGCGGCGGCCGCGGGACTGGGACGCCTTCTTCGCCGCCGCCCCGCACGACCCGCCGCTGGCCGAGGGCATCGCGCTGGCCGTGGAGAGCGCCGCGGCCTGCGAGGTCGTCTACCTCACCGGGCGGCCCGAGCGCTGCCGCCGGGACACCCTGGAATGGCTCGCCGCGCACGGCTGTCCCGAGGGGCGGGTGTACATGCGGCGCGACGGCGACCGCCGGCCCGCGCGCCGCACCAAGCTGGACATCCTGCGCAGGCTGGCCCGCGCCCGCGAGGTCCGCGTCCTGGTGGACGACGACCCGCAGGTGTGCGACGACGCCGAGCACGCGGGCTTCACCGTCGTACGGGCCACCTGGGCGACCCCGTCGGGCGCGCTGCGCCAGGCGCAGGAGGGCGAGGGCCGGACCTGAGCCCGGAGCCGGACCCGGGCCCGGCGCGGGCCCGGGCCCGTGGGGCCGGCGAGCGCCCCGGAGGTCCCCGGCCCCGTCACTCGCCGGCGCTGTCGCCCTCCTCCAGGCGGAAGCCCACCTTCAGGCCCACCTGCCAGTGCGCGACGTCGCCGTCCTCGAGCTGGCCGCGCACCTGGGTCACCTCGAACCAGTCCAGGTTGCGCAGCGTCTGCGAGGCGCGGGTGATGCCGTTGCGGATGGCCTGGTCGACGCCGTCCGGGGACGTGCCGACGATCTCGGTGACCCGGTAGGTGTGGTTCGTCATGACGGTTCCTCTCGGGAGGCGGCCGCGTCCCGGGGTGTGGCACGCGTCACTCCACCGTGCCGCAAGCTGCGGCGCGGCGCGAGGCGTCGGGGCGGGACCCCGGGTAACCCTTGACCTCCGCATTGGTCCATACCAAAATCCGTGGCACCCGTTCGAGCGCTGTGCTCGGTCCCCCACGTCGGGCCCCTCGCCCCTGTCCACCAGGCAGAACAAGGACCCTCGTGAGACGACGACGCCTCCTCGCCCTCCTGTGCGTGTCCGCATCCCTCCTGAGCGGCTGCGGCCTGCTCCCCGGAGGGTCCGAACGGCACACGGTCACCGTGTGGTTGATGAAGGACAGCGCCTCCCAGGAGTTCCTGGAGCGCTTCACCGAGGACTTCGAGCACGACCACCCCGACCTCCGCCTGGACATCCGCATCCAGGAGTGGACCGGCATCGGCGACAAGGTGCAGAAGGTCCTGGCGGGCGACGAGCCGGGCGACGAGGAGAGCAACCACCCCGACCCCCCGGACGTCATCGAGGTCGGCAACACCCAGGTCCCGCAGTACGTCGACGGCGGCCGGCTGCTCGACCTGACGCTGGAGTCGGCCCGCGACTGGGGCGGCAAGGACTGGCTGCCCGGCCTCGCCGAGCCCGGCCAACTGCGCTACCACCAGTACGGGATCCCCTGGTACGCGGCCAACCGCGTGGTCATCTACCGCAAGGACCTCTTCGCCCGGGCCGGCATCACCGCCCCGCCCCGCACCCGCGCCGAGTGGCTCCACGTCACCGAACGGCTGGACGGCGACGGCACGCAGGGCATCTACCTCGCGGGACAGGACTGGTACACCCTCGCCGGGTTCATCTGGGACGAGGGCGGCGAACTGGCCACCGAGGAGGGCGGCCGCTGGTCGGGCGCCCTGGAGAGACCCGCCGCCCTGCGCGGCATGGACTTCTACCGGCGGCTGCACGCCCTCGGCGACGGTCCCGCCGGCGCCGACGAGGAACACCCGCCGCAGGCAGGGGTGTTCGCGTCCGGCAAGGCCGCCCAGATCGTCGCCGTGCCCGGCCTCGCCCGGGCGATCCTGGACAGCAACCCTGCCCTGAAGGGCAAGTTGGGGTTCTTCCCCGTGCCCGGCCGCACCGCGGGCAAGCCCGGTGCCGTCTTCACCGGCGGCTCGGACCTGGTCGTCCCGCGCTCGACCGACCGGCGCGAGGGCGCGATCGCCGTGGTCGCCGCGCTCACCGGCGCCCGCTGGGACACGGACCTGGCCCGCACCATGAACTACGTGCCCAACAAGGCGAAGCTGGCCCCGGCGGTGGCCGGTGAGGAGGGGGTCGCGGCCATGGCGGCCGGGGCCGCGCAGGGCCGGGCGACCCCCAGCACACCCGAGTGGGCCGCCGTCGAGGCGGACAACCCGATCAAGGCCTACATGACGAAGGTGCTCACCGGCTCCGACCCGGCGACCGAGGCCCGGCGCGCCTCCGCGCGGATCACGGAGGCGCTGACGGTCGACGCCGGCTGACCCGGGCCGGTCGGTGCGCGGCCCCCGGTCCGCGTCCGCCGCCCGGGCCGGGGCGCCGGTCCCCGGTCAGCGCACCGTGCTCAGCGACAGCGCGAAGCGGCCCTCCGCGTCCGTCCACCAGTGGGCCAGCTCCAGCCCCGCCTCGGCCAGTTCCGCACGCACACCCTCCTGGCGGAACTTCGCCGAGACCTCGGTGCGCAGGTCCTCGCCCGCCGCGAAGTCCACGGCCAGACCGAGGGCCGGCACCTTCACGGTCTGCGCGGTGCGCGACCGCAGCCGCATCTCGATCCACTCCTGGTCCGCGTCCCACAGGGCCACGTGGTCGAAGGCGTCGGGGTCGAAGTCGGCGCCCAGTTCCCGGTCGACGACGGCCAGGACGTTCTTGTTGAACGCGGCCGTCACCCCGGCCGCGTCGTCGTAGGCCCGCACCAGGACCTGCTCGTCCTTGACCAGGTCCGTGCCGAGCAGCAGGGCGTCGCCGGGTGCGAGCAGTGCGCGCACCGAGGCGAGGAACCGCGCCCGCTCGGCCGGCAGCAGGTTGCCGATCGTGCCGCCGAGGAACGCCAGTAGCCGGGGACCCGGCGTGTCCGGCAGCTCCAACGGCTGCGTGAAGTCGGCGATCAGGGCGTGCACCTCCAGCCGGGGCCGCTCGGCGGCCAGGGCCTGCCCGGCGCCGGTCAGCGCGCTCTCGCTGACGTCGACCGGGACGTACGCGCGCAGGCCGGTGAGGGCGTCGAGGAGCAGCCGGGTCTTCTCGGAGGACCCGGAGCCCAGTTCGACCAGGGTGCGGGCGCCGGACGCGGCGGCGATCTCGGTGGCCCGGGCGTCGAGGATCTCCCGCTCGGCGCGCGTCGGGTAGTACTCGGGCAGGTCGGTGATCAGCTCGAACAGGGCGCTGCCGTGCGCGTCGTAGAACCATTTCGGCGGCAGCGTCTTGGGTGTGGTGGTGAGGCCGTGCAGCACGTCGGCGCGCAGCGCCGCGTCCGTGGCGTCCTCGGGCAGGGTGCGGGTGATGCGGAACGGACTCACGTCCAGTGCTCCTCGGTCGGTGCGGGTGTCGCGTCGTCGGCCGGGCCCGGGGCGCCCCCGGGGTTCCCGGTGCCGGGGTCCTTGAGGGGGGTGAGCAGCACCTCGGTACGGCTCGCGGTGAGCAGCGTGCGGTCGGCGACCTCCCGCCAGGCGGGGTCGTCGTCGTACGGCTCGGAGGCCACGACCGTCCCGCGGCCGGGCCCGGCGAGGTACCACAGGGTGTCGCCCCAGGCGGTCGCCGTGATGGTGTCGCCGTCGGTGAGCAGCAGGTTCAGCCGGGCCGCCGGGGCCGCTCCGGCGACCTCGGCGACCGTGTCGGCCAGCGCCCGCCCGGCGTCGTCCCCGGCCCGCAGCCGTGCCAGGACCAGCGCCCAGACGAACGCCGAGTCGTTGCGGGCCTCCAGCGACAGCAGGTCGGCCGCCGTCAGCGTGCCCGCGAGGGGCGCCAGGGAGCCGGGCCAGCCGGGGACGGCGCCGTTGTGGCTGAACAGCCACCGGCCCGCGGCGAACGGCGCCGCCGCGGCCTCCGCGTCCGCCCCGGACAGCGTCGCGTCGCGCACGGCGGCCAGCAGCGCCCGGGTGCGCACCACCCGGGCCAGGTCCGCGAAGGACAGGTCGGCCCAGATCGGCCCGGCCCGCCGGTAGCGGGCCGGCACCGGGTCGTCCCCGGCGTACCAGCCGACGCCGAAGCCGTCGGCGTTCACCGTGCCGTGCCGCTGCCGGCGGGGCGCCCAGGACTGCCGGTACAGGCCGTGCGGGGGCTCGACGAGGAGCCGGCCGAGCGGCTCCTCGCCCCCCACGTACGCCACGTGACGGCACATCAGACGGCCCCCGAGCGGGCGGTGCGGAAGCCGGAGAAGATCTGCCGCCGCACCGGGTAGTCCCAGTTGCGGAACGTGCCCCGGCAGGCCACCGGGTCCACGGCGAACGAACCGCCGCGCAGCACCTTGTACTCCGGGCCGAAGAACACCTCCGAGTACTCCTTGTACGGGAACGCCCGGAACCCGGGGTAGGGCAGGAAGTCGCTCGCCGTCCACTCCCACACGTCGCCGATCAACTGCCGTACGCCGAGCGGCGACTCACCGGCCGGGTAGCTGCCCGCCGGGGCCGGGCGCAGGTGCCGCTGCCCGAGGTTGGCGTGCTCCGGCGCCGGGTCGGCGTCGCCCCACGGGTAGCGCATCGAGCCGCCGGTGGCCGGGTCGAAGCGGGCCGCCTTCTCCCACTCCGCCTCGGTGGGCAGCCGGCGCCCGGCCCAGCGGGCGTAGGCGTCGGCCTCGTACCAGCACACGTGCAGCACCGGCTCGTCCGGCGGCACGACCTCGGTGACGCCGAAGCGGCGGCGCAGCCACTGTCCGCCGTCGCGGTGCCAGAACAGCGGCGCGGTGAGGGAGGCGCGCCGCACGTGCGCCCAGCCCTCCGGCGTCCACCAGCGCTCGTCGTCGTAGCCGCCGTCCTCGATGAACGCCTGGTAGGCGCCGTTGGTCACCGGCGTGGTGTCGATGTGGAACGCCGGCACGTCGACCCGGTGCGCGGGCCGCTCGTTGTCCAGCGCCCACGGCTCGGCGGAGGTGCCCATGGTGAACGGACCGCCCGGCACGAGGACTTCGGCCGGGCCGGTGAACAGCGGCGCCGGGTCGGGGTCGGGCGCGGTCAGGGCCTGCGGGCCGCGCCGGAGCTGATGGGTGATCAGCATGGTCTCGTCGTGCTGCTGTTCGTGCTGCGCGACCATCCCGAACGCGAAGCCCGCCTCGGTGAGCCGGGCGCCGTGGAAGTCGGCCGACGTCAGCACGTCCAGGACCCGGCCGCGCACCTCGGCGGCGTACGCCCGGGCCTCCTTCGGCGACAGCAGCGGCAGGGAGGGGCGCTCGGCGCGCGGATGCTCGAAGGCGTCGTAGAGGCCGTCGATCTCCGGCCGCATCGCCTCCCGGCCCGCGACCGCGCGCAGCAGCCACAGCTCCTCCTGGTTGCCGATGTGGGCGAGGTCCCACACCAGCGGCGACATCAGCGGCGAGATCTGTGCGGTCAGGTCGGGCTCCTCGACGCAGCTCGTGAGCAGCGTGGTGCGCTCACGGGCCGTGACGAGGGTGGTCAGAGCCCGCTCGCGCAGGATCTCGGCGTCGAAGGCGGGTTCCGTCATGAGGGGATGTCCTTCCCGTGGGAGTGACCGTGGGGGTGACCGTCCGGAGCCGGGTGGCCGTCCATGCCGCTCAGGCGGTCGAGGAGGTCGTCGGCGGGCGTGCGGCCGGCCAGGACGTAGCGCTCCCGGAACGCCGCCACGGCGTCGGTGAGCGCCGGTCCGGCGCCGATCCGGGGGAGGGCCTCCAGGGCCGCCGTGAAGCACACCTCGGCCGCCTCGCGCAGCTCGGGGTCGGACAGTCCCGCGCGGGCCGCGTCCAGCCACAGCGGGTTGTGCGGGGCGGGCCCGGGCAGGGCCCGCTCGGCGAGCGGCTTGGCCGCCCGGTAGGCGGTCTCGGCGGCCTCCGGGTCCTCGAACAGGGCGGTCGTCACCGCCAGCGGCACGATCCAGCCGTCCTCGCCGGGCTGCGCGTCGATCATGCGCAGTTCCAGGTGGCCGCGCGGCCTGACCGGCGGGAACAGCGTCGAGACGTGGTAGTCGAGGTCCTCCCGGGTGGGGGCCCCGGTGCGGGTCCACTCCCGGAACGTCAGCCCGTCGGGCACGTCCCACGGGCCGGAGTCCCGGCGCCGGCACATCACCGGCGCGTCCAGGACGTGCCGTGCCCAGGCGGTGCGGGGCTCCTCGGCCAGGGGCGGGGCGCCCGCCCGGCCCGCGCCGATGGCGGTCCACAGCAACTGCCGCGTGGAGCGCCAGCCGGTGGGCCGGTTGTCCAGCACCGGGGAGTTCGCGAAGGCCGCCACCAGGACCGCGCCCAGGGTGTGCGCCAGCCACCAGCGCCGCCCGTGCCCCAGCGGGCCGGGCTCCTCGTGCCCGGCGTCCAGGCACACCTGCACCGAGGCCGAGCTGCACATCATGGCGCGGCCCGCCGGCCCGGCGCGGTCGAGGTGGGTCTCCATCGCGTCGTAGCGCGGTTCGTGCAGGAAGCGGCGGGGCGGGTGCCAGGGATCGGTGCCAAGTCCGGCGAGGGCGAGGCCCTGGCCGCGAAGCACGGACCGGACGGCGGCCAGATCGGCCGAGACGGTCTCCACGCAGGCGGTGAGGGAGGCGGCGGGCGGCGAGCTGAGCTCGAGCTGGCCACCGGGCTCGACGGTGAGCGCGGACTCCAGGGGCACCGTGCGCAGTGCGGCGTAGGCCGCCGCGAGTCGTTCAGGTGTGACGGGGAGCCGCGGGTCGCGCAGCTCGTGGACCAGCCATTCCAGCTCCACCCCGACGGTGCGGGGCGGGCCGGTCTTGAAACAGATGCCCCGGATGAGGGCCTCCACATCGGCCTCGGTGAGGACTGTGCGGTGCTCCGTACAGTCGCCCGCCGAGTCAGTCGACGCGTCGGACATGTCAGCATCCTCCTGTGGTCGCGACATGCCGCCGGCCCCGGTCGGGGCGCGGCACACTCGTCCCACCCAAACCCCTCGCGCCCGTTCGCACAAGGGTGCACAACCGCACGTTCCGGACTCGTCCCCTTCGCCGGTGTCCGTCGCCCGTTCGGTGCGGGGCCCGGAAAAACCGCGTTGCGCGGCAGGACCAGCATCGCTCACGATGCGTTCATGAGCACGACGGGGGAACGGACGGCCGGGGCGCTCATGGCGTGCACGGGGGTGATGCCATGAGCGCCCGGCTCCGCAACCTCGCTCAGGAGACCGAGCGGATCGTGGCGGCGGGCGCCTACCGCCTGCCCGACGGGCGCGAGGTGACCCTGCGGGCGGAGATCGAGGCGGCCCGGCGCGGTACGGAGGTCCTCGGGCCCCGGCCGGTGCCCGTGCCGCGGACCGCGCCCACCGCGACGGTCGTCGAGGTCACCGGTGAGAGCAGCCTCGCCGCCGCCCGCCGGCTCGCCGACCGGCCGGTCGCGGTGCTGGACTTCGCCTCCGCCCGCAACCCGGGCGGGGGGTACCTGAACGGGGCCCAGGCGCAGGAGGAGGCGCTGTGCCGGGCCTCGGCGCTGTACACGTGCCTGCTGCGGGTCCCGGAGTTCTACGCCCACCACCGTGCCCACCGCGACCCGTTCTACTCGGACCGGGTCGTGCACGCGCCGGCCGTGCCGGTCTTCCGCGACGACCGCGGCCGGCTGCTGGAGGAGCCGTACAAGGCGGGTTTCCTGACCGCGGCCGCGCCCAACGCGGGCGTGGTGCTGCGCACGGCCCCGGAGCGGGCGGGGGACCTTCCCGGCGCCCTGGCCGTCCGCGCCGAGCGGGTGCTGGAGACGGCCGCCGCGCACGGCTACCGGCGGCTGGTGCTCGGCGCCTGGGGCTGCGGGGTGTTCCGCAACGACCCCGCGCAGGTGGCGGGGGCCTTCCGGGCGCTGCTCGGGCCGGGCGGGCGGTTCGCCGGGACCTTCGCGCACGTGGTGTTCGGCGTGCTGGACCGCACCCCGGATGCCGGAGTGCGCCGGGCGTTCGAACAGGTCTTCCCGGAGGCTCAGCTCCAGCCGTAGCGCTCCTGCAGGCGCCGCCGGACCAGGTCGAAGCGGCCGCGGTCCAGGGCGCACGCCTCCCGGCGCATGCCCGCCTCGTGCAGGCGCAGCACGCGGTCCACGGCCACCCACGAGTCCCGGCCCGAGCGGTCCCAGGGCCCGCTGCCGATCGGCACCCACTCCCGGTCGTCGTCGTGCCGCTTGCTCGAGAGCTGCACCGCGAGGACCGTGCCCGCGGCCTCCCGGGCGACGACCAGCACCGGCCGGTCCTTGCCCCGCCCGTCGTTCTCCTCGAACGGCACCCAGGTCCACACGATCTCCCCGGGATCGGGGTCGCCGTCGTGGGCGGGCGCGTACGCGGTGCGCACCCGGCCGACCTCCCGCGGGTCGGCCTCGGTGGTGGCGGCGGGGCCGTAGCGGCCCGGGACGTGCTCATCTTCGTACGCGGTCACGGGGGCACTGTAGAACGTGCCCCCGCGACCGCCCCCGACCGCCCTACTTCTCGTCCACCGGGACCCTCTGCGCCGGGGGAGGCGACGCGAGGCCGTTGAGCGACGAAGTCCCGGCGGTGGTCCGCCCGTTCCGGTCCGGCGAGCCCTCCTGGTTCATGGAGGCCAGCAGCTGGCGGGCCAGTCCCAGGCCCGTGCCGCCCATCGTGAGCGCCTTGGCGAACAGCTCGGACATGCCCTCGGCGCCGTTGAGCAGCACCATGTTGTCCACGTTGCCGAACGCCGACGCCCCGGCCCGGACGATCTCCGGCCAGTTCTCGGCGAGTTGCTGGGCGACGACCGCCTCCTGGTTCTCGGCCAGGGCGGCGGCGCGGGCCTTGATGGCCTCCGCCTCGGCGAGGCCCCTCGCCTTGACCGCCTCGGCCTCGGCCAGACCGCGGGCCTGCGCGGCGGCCGCCTCGGCCTCACCCGTGGCGCGGGTCGCGGCGGCCCCGGCGGTGCCGCGGGTGCGGGTCGCCTCCGCCTCGGCGCCCGCGGCCGTCTTGACCCGGGTGGCCTCGGCCGCGGCCGCCAGCTCCGTCTCGCGGGCCTTGGCCTGCGCCGCCGAGATCCGCGCGTCGCGCTCGGCCTCGGCCAGGGTGCGCTTCTCGTACGCCTGCGCGTCCGCGGGCTTGCGGACGTCCGCCTGGAGCTGCTGCTCGCGCCGGTGCGCCTCCAGTTCGGCGACGCGCGTCTCCTGCACGACGACCTCCTGGCGGGCGCCCGCCTCGGCGAGCGGACCGGCCTGGCGGGCCTTGGCGGCGGCCTTGTCACGCTCGGCCTGGTAGCCGGCCTGGAGGATCTCGCTGTCCCGGGTGGCCTCCGCCATCCGCGCGAACGACTGCTGCTCGGCCTCCGTGGCCAGCCGGTTGGCCTCCGCCTGCGCGATGCGCGCGTCCCGCTGGACGGCCGCCGCGTGCGGCATGGCCAGGTTCTGGATGTACCCCGTCGGGTCCTCGATCTCGTGGATCTGCAGCGAGTCGACGATCAGGCCCAGCTTCTCCATCTCCGTGCCGCACGCGGCCCGGGTCTGCCCGGTCAGCTTCTCCCGGTCGCGGATCATGTCCTCGACCGTCAACCCGCCCACGATGGAGCGCAGATGACCGGCGAAGACGTTGTGCACCCGCTCCGCCATCAGCTTCTGCTGGTCGAGGAAGCGGCGGGCCGCGTTCGCGATCGACACGAAGTCGTCGCCCACCTTGAAGATGACCACGCCGCGCACCTTCAGCGGGATGCCCTGGTGCGTCACGCAGTCCACGTGCAGCTCGGTCTCGTTCAGGTCCAGGGACAGCCTGCGCACCGCCTGGACCCCGGGCAGCACCAGCGTGCCGCGCCCCGTGACGATCCGGAACCCCATGCCTTCCTCGAGGCCCTCGGTCCGGTGTTTCGAACCGGAGATGATCAGCGCCTCGTTCGGCTCCGCGACGCGCCACATCATCTTGAACACACCGATCAGTGCGAGGACGGCGGCGACCGCCACCCCCGCTACGACGCCGACGACCATCGGCATACGCCCCCTTGGGATGGTGCCCTCTCGGCACCGGACGATGGGAGTGTGCGCCCGCCCGGGCCGCAGGTGAAGACACCGGCGGATCCTTGTCGCAACCTTGACGTCGGCATGGGGCGGGGCGTGCGTCCCGCCGTGGGTGGGCCGCCGACCGCGGAACACCGCGGCTGAGGAGCCCAGGGGGCAGGCTCAGGTGTCGTAGGCGCCGGTGACGTAGACCGTCCGCGGCGGCAGGTACTCCACGACCATGACCACCGTGCCCGGTTCGATGCGCCCGGTGCCGGGCGCGGGGTGGGCGAGGAAGTGCTCGGCACCGCCGCGCACCCGGACGATCACCTCGCCGACCAGCCCGGGCCCGACCGTCCCGGTCACCCGCCCCATGAGCCCGACCATCGGCGCGTCGTCCATGACCCCAGGGTACGGCCGAAAACCCCTACCGGGCAGGGGAGTCGGCGGCGGTCGGCGCCGGCCAGAGCTCGTGCCAGCGCAGGTCCGCCTCGAGCTGGGCCGCCAGCGACAGCAGCAGCGGCTCGCTGTGCGCCGGGCCGAGCACCTGCGCGCCCACCGGCAGGCCGTCCGCGGTGAACCCGGCCGGGACGTTGACGCCGGGCCAGCCCAGCACGTTCCACGGCCAGGCGTAGGGGCAGGCGGCGATCATCGCCCGGTCGGTGGCGAACCCGCCGAGCGCGGCCATCGCGCCGATGCGCGGCGGGGGAGTGGCCGTGGTGGGCGCGAGGATGACGTCGTACGAGGTGAAGAAGCGGCCGATACGGCGGTGCAGGACCGCCTCCGCGCGCCGCGCGGCCCGCAGCGGGGCCCCGCCCAGCAGCCGGCCCAGCCGCGCCGCGTCCCGGGTGCGCCGGTCCAGGAGCGCCGGGAAGGGTGCCTCGGCGACGTACTCCGCGATCCCGGCGGTCGCCCGCGGCACGAAGGCCAGCCCGATCTGGCCGTAGGGCGGGTCGGCCTCCTCGACGGTGTGTCCGAGGGCGGCGAGCCGCTCCGCGAGGCCCACGACCCGGGCCCGCACGGCGGGGCTCAGCCGGGCGGGCACCGCGGTGAACGGCGGCTTGAGCGCGAGGGCCACGCGCAGCCGGCCCGGGTCCCGGCCGGCCGCCGCGCGGGCGTCGATCGCGGGCGGCCGGTGCGGGTCGCGGGGGTGGTTGCCGCTCGCCGCGTCCAGCAGGAGGGCGGCGTCGGCGACCGTGCGGGCGAGCGTGCCGTTGACCGTGATGCCCTGGAAGGCCTCGCCGCGCGGCCAGGTGGAGACGCGGCCGCGCTGCGGTTTGACGCCCACCAGGTGGGTCCAGGCGGCCGGGATGCGCACCGAGCCGGCCCCGTCCGAGCCGAGCGCGGCCGGGACCAGGCCGGCCGCCACGGCGGCCGCCGATCCGCCGGAGGAGCCGCCGGGGGTGTGACCGGGGTTCCACGGGTTGCGGGTCGCGCCGAACGCGGGCCCCTCGGTGAACGGCCACTGGCCGAGCTCGCAGGTGTTGGTCTTGCCGACGATCACCGCACCGGCCGCGCGCAGCCGCCGTACCGCCTCGCCGTCTTCCCGAACCGGCGGGTGGGTGCCGGCGCAGCCAAAGGCGGTGGGCTCGCCGGCCACGTCCATGTCGTCCTTCACGGCGACCGGCACCCCGAGCAGCGGCCGGCGCCCCCCGGCGGCCAACTCCCGGTCCGCGGCGTCGGCTTCGGCGAGGGCGGCCTCGGCGCGCACGATCCGGAAGGCGTTCAGGGTGCCCCGGCTGCCCTCGATCCGGGCGAGCGTCCGCTCGACGAGCTCCCGCGAGGACACCTCGCCGTCGGCGAGCGCACGGGCGCTCTCGGCCAGCCCTGCGGCACGGTCGGGCGTCATGCGGGCACCTCCGGGACGACGTCGTCTACCGCACAGTAACCTCTGGCGGTGCGTCCGGGGAGGCTGCGCGACGAGGACGCGCGGCACCCCTCGGGAACGAGGACGCGCGGGACCCGGGGGCGCGGGCGAGCCCCGTAGGGGGGCGGACGAGCCTCGTGGGGGGCGGACGGCGGCCCGCCCCCCCACGGCCCCCCGGTGCGATGGTCCTGGTACGCGAGCGGTGGGGATGCCCGGTGGGTCCGTCAGGCCGCTCGCCACAGGGCCGGGACGGCCGGCGGCTCCCAGCCCGGCTGGGCCGTGTGGGCCTGCAGGCAGACGTAGGCGCGGCCGGCGTAGGTGACCCGGTCGCCCGCGCGGTAGGCCGTGCCGACGGCCCAGGTCCCGCTCGGCGACGGCGAGGGACCGGGGCCGGGACCGGGGTCCTGGGCGACGTCGAGGACGAAGTCGAACGCCGCCTCCCGGCCGCCGCCCGCGTCGCGTACGGTCATCAGCAGCCGCGCGTCGAAGATCGTGTCGGTGTTGTTGCGCGGCTCGTCGGGGAAGTAGAGCTGTGTCGTCAGGACCGGACGGCCGGGCGCCTGCGCCTTGACGTGCAGGTGGCGCGTGCGGCCGGGATACAGGCCCGGCACGACGGTGGTCAGCGCGAAGGCGCCGCGGGAGTCGGTGAACTGGTGCCCGCGCAGCCGGAACCCCGTGTTGTCGTAGGCGCCGTTGGCGTCGGCCTGCCAGAAGTCCAGCAGCACGCCGGCCACCGGGAGGCAGGCGCGGCCGAAGACGTAGCCGCTCACGGTCAGCGGGGTGCCGGGCATGCCGGGCTCCCGCAGGCTCGTGCGCTGCGGGGAGTTGGGCTTGAAGTAGGGGCCCTCGATCTGCTCCGGGGTGGGGTGGTCGCCGTCGTCGCAGGACGGCGTGAGCTCCGGGGCCTTCCCGCTCGCCGCCGCCGTGCGGGCCAGCGCCGGGCCGCCGGCCAGGGCGACGGGGATCGCGGCGGTGGCGGCCAGCGCCGCACGCAGCACCGTCTTGCGGCGCACGAGCCGGGCGGAACCCGTGCCGGGCTCGGTACCGGGGTCGTCCGGGCCCGCGCCGTGCCTGCCTGCTCCGTCCATGAGTCCTCCTCGTGGGGGGTGGTGGGCAACGAAACTAGGCGCGCCCGGACGGGGCTTCGAGGGACTGGTGGTGGCGGCTGTGGTGTTTTCGGAAGGCCCCCGGGCTGCTCCCGGTCTCGCGCCGGAAGAACCGGCCGAAGTAGGCCGGGTCGCTGAACCCGGTGCGCGCGGCGACCTGCCGCACCGACAACCGGGTGTGTGCCAGCAGCTGTTGGGCCCGGTACACGCGCGCCTCGATCAGCAGCCGGCCGGGCGGGCGGCCGGTGGCGGCCCGCACCGCCTGCGTGAGGTACCCGGGTGTGACCCCGAGCCGGTCGGCGCACTGCCGCACGCTCCACCCCGCCGCCCCTGACCCGGCGACCAGCTCCGTGAACGCCTCGGCGACGGCGGCCGCACGGCCCTGGGCGCGCGGCCCTGCGCGGTGGCCGGCCAGGTGTCCGGCGGGGCCGGGGAGGCGGGCGGCGCGCAGGACGAGCACGTGCAGCAGGGACCGCAGCGCGCTCTCGTGCCCCGCCGCGCGCTGCCGGTGTTCCGCGAGCAGTTCGGCGAACAGGCACCCGATGGCCCGGTCGTGCTCCGCGTCCAGGGCGAACGGGCAGCGCGTCCCCAGCTCCCGCAGCACCTCCCGGTCACCGGGGTGGTCCACCAGGAAGTCGTCGGTGAACAGGGCGAGGGACCCCTCCGGGCCCCGGCCGCCCTCCCAGTGGTGCACCTGCCCCGGCAGGACCACGGTGAGCTGCGGGGGACGCACCGGCCACCGGGCGAGGTCGACGACGTGGGCGCCCGAACCGGCGGTGACGTGCACCAGCTCGTAGAACGTGTGCCGGTGCGGCCGGTCCCAGCGGGACAGCGGCCCCACCTCCTCGAAGGAGCCCACCGCGAACGGGGGGGCGTCCGGCCCGGCCACCTCCAGCCGGTGCAGCGCCACGTCCCCCACCTCGGGGGGCAGGCTCGGAGTTCCTGGTAAGACCGTGGTGCTGCGCATCGGACGCACTCCCTCCTCGGACACCGGCGGGGTCGCGCACATCCGTTCCCGCTCTGGTCTGCACCAACCCCTTGCCCCCCGCCCCGCGGCGACGCAAGCTCCCTGCATGGAGCTGGAGTTGCGGCATCTCAGAACCATCCGGGCCATCGCCGACGCGGGCAGCCTGACCAGGGCGGCCACCGCGCTCGGCCTCGCCCAGCCCGCCCTCAGCGCGCAGTTGAGGCGCATCGAACGAGCCCTGGGCGGGCCCCTGTTCGAGCGCGGCCGGCACGGCGTGCGCACCACCGCCCTCGGCGAGCTCGTCCTGGAACGCACCCGGGTCGTGCTGCCCGCGGTGAGCGAACTCCAGCGGGAGGCCGCCCGGTTCGCCCGCACCCGCAAGGGCGGGCAGCGGCTGCGCCTCGGCGGCACCCACGGACCGCTGCTGGGGGCGCTGGTGGACCGGCTGGCCGACGCCGCACCCGGCACCACCGTGACCACCTGCGCCTCCTGGTCGGAGCGGGAACTGGCGGAACTGCTGGCCGAGGGGCGCCTGGACTTCGCGCTCACCGGCACCTGCGGCTCCGCCCCGCCGCCCGATCCGCCGCACCTCGTCTGGGAGGAGATCGCCGTCGACCCCGTCTTCGTCATGCTCGCCGACGGCCACCGGCTGGCCGCCGAGCGGGAGGTCGACCTGGCCGCGCTGGCCGACGAGGAGTGGGCCTGCGTCCCCGGCGACGGCTGCTTCGCGGACTGCTTCACCGCGGCCTGCGCCCGCGCAGGCTTCACCCCGCGGCGCATGTACGAGACGGACACCGCGTCCTGCGTGCACCTGGTGCAGGTGGGCCGGGCGGTGGGCCTGTGCCGGGCCACGTTCCCGCCGACGCCCGGCCTCGCCATCCGCCCGCTCGCCGGGACGCCCCTGATGTGGCGCCACCTGCTCGGCCGGCACCCCGCCGGACAGGGGCAGGACACCGCGGACACCGTGCTGGCCCAGGCCCGCGAGGCGCACGCGGGCGCGGCGGCCCGCAGCGACAGCTACGCGCAGTGGCTGGCGCGGCGGCAGCCGGGCGCACCGAACGGCGCCCGCCGGCCGGTGCCGCCGCCCTCCCCGGCGGCTTCCATAACGCGGGGGCAGGGGGTCGGCTGACGTCTTACGGAGCGGTGCGGAGCCTTCCTACGGTGGCGCCACCCCACCGAACCCGAGGAGAACTCCCCATGCTCCATCGACAGTTCAGGGCCGCGTGCGCCGCCGCCACGGCGACGGGCGCCCTGCTCGTGGCCGGGCTCAGCGGCTCCGCGAGCGCCCTGCCGCCGGTCTCGTCCGCCGCCCCCACGGCGGCCGAGACGCTGCGCACCGACGCGGCCCCGCCCGGTCTCCTCGCCGCGCTCCAGCGGGACCTCGGCCTGGACCGGCGGCAGGCACAGGCCCGGCTGGCCAACGAGGCCGAGGCGGGCGCCACCACGGGCCGGCTGCGCGCCGTGGTGGGCGCGCACTACGCGGGCGCCTGGGTGAGCGGCACACTGTCGGACACCCTGACCGTGGCCACGACCGACCCGGGCGACGTGCGCGCCATCCGGGCGCGGGGCGCCGACGCCGTGGTCGTGGACCACTCGCTGGCCGCGCTGGACGCCGCCAAGGCGCGCCTCGACCGTGCCGCCGCGCGCCACGGCACCACCGCCGCGCCCGTGTGGTACGTCGACGTGCGCACCAACACGCTGACGGTGGAGGCGATCAGCGCGGAGGCCGCCCGCTCCCTGCTCCACGCGGCCCGCGTCGACACCTCCCTCACCCGCGTCGTCCGGACCACCGAACGGCCGCGCCCGCTCTACGACCTGCGCGGCGGCGACGCCTACTACATCGACAACAGCACCCGCTGCTCGATCGGCTTCCCCGTGACCCGCGGCACCCAGCAGGGGTTCGCCACGGCAGGCCACTGCGGACGGGCCGGCAGCAGCACCACCGGCTCCAACCGGGTCGCGCAGGGCACGTTCCAGGCGTCCGTCTTCCCCGGCAACGACATGGCGTGGGTGGCCACGAACGCCAACTGGACGGCGACGCCGTACGTCAACGGCTCCAGCGCGCAGGTCGCGGGGTCCACGCAGGCCGCGGTCGGCTCCTCGGTGTGCCGCTCCGGCTCCACGACCGGCTGGCACTGCGGGACGGTGCAGCAGCTCAACTCCAGCGTGACGTACCAGGAGGGCACCGTCGCGGGCGTCACCCGCACCTCGGTGTGTGCCGAACCGGGCGACTCGGGCGGCTCGTTCATCTCCGGCAGCCAGGCGCAGGGCGTGACCTCGGGCGGCTCGGGCAACTGCACGAGCGGCGGCACGACCTACTTCCAGCCGGTCAACCCCATCCTGCAGAACTACGGCCTCACCCTGAAGACCACCACGTCCGGCCCGAGCGACCCGGGCGACCCGGGCAACCCCGGTGACCCGGGCGGCACCTGGGCGGCGGGCACCGTCTACCAGGCGGGTGCGACGGTGACGTACGGCGGAGCCACCTACCGCTGCCTGCAGACCCACCAGGCCCAGCCCGGCTGGGAGCCCCCGAACACGCCGGCGCTGTGGCAGCGGACCTGACCTGCCTGTCCTCGCCGGCGGAAAGGCGGCCCCGGTTCCCAGACCGGGGCCGCCCGGCACGTCCGGGACACGTCCCTCACGGGCACGCGTCCCGCACGGCTCAGCGGCGGGTGCAGAGGAAACCGATCTTGTCGGCCTCGTCGGCCGCCCGGCCGTGGAACCCGGCGATCTGCCAGCCGGCGGGCGCGGTGCGGGTCACGCAGTCGGACGTGGGGGTCCCGCCGGCCAGGGTCCGGCCGAGGCTGGTCGTGAACCGGACGGAGAAGACGCGCGTCCGCCCGTCCTTCCGGCCCCGGCACAGGGTGGCGCCCGTCAGGTACTCGTCGCCGCCGAGGGCCAGCGACGCGGCCGTGCCGCCGCTGCCGCCGTGGGTGAGCACCGTGCCGTCGTCCAGGGTGATGCCCACCTGGTCCACGCGGGAGCCGGCCCGCAGGGCGACGGTGGTCGCGCGGGCGCCCGGCGGCACGCGGTCGACGTCGGTGAAGTGGTCGCCGTGCGGCCCGCCGAACGGGTCGCTCGACCGGTACGCCGGGTCGCGCGACCAGGAGAAGCCGACGGCGACCGGGTCGTGGTCGGAGAGCATCAGCCCGTCGCCCGTCAGGAACCCGGCGTGCTCGTTGCCGTAGGACGTGGCGGTGAGCGTGACCAGCCTGCTGCCGCGGTACAGCACCTTGTCGACGACCTCGCAGGTGTCCGGCACCGTCGGCCCGCTCTGGTCGCACACCAGGGCGTCGCTGCCCTTGGCGGGCGGGGTGCCGCCCCGCACCAGCTCCACCCACGCGTCGGTGAGGCGGTTGGCGGCGGCGAACTCGGCGATGGTGTCGCCGGTGCGGGTGTAGCGGGTGTTGGTGTCGCCCATGACGACGACCGCGTTGCCCGCCGAGTGGGCCGTGATGAACGCGGTGAGCTGGCTGAGGTTGTCCGCGCGGGAGGCCAGGTCCCCGGCAGTGGTGCCCGCGTTGGTGTGCACGTCGTAGAAGTCGACGTACACGCCCTCCGCGAGGCGGTGGCGCGCGAAGGTGAACCCCTTGGGCGTCAGGCAGTCGCCCGAGTCCAACTGGCAGGAGTTCCAGCGGACCCGCTCGAAGTCGTCCTCGTCGTACGGGATCTTCGCCAGCGTGTTGAGCCCGCTGCCGATCCCGGCGCCGCCGCTGGTCGGGGTGCGGTACGGGTGCGCGGTGTCCCCGGCGTACAGGGCGGCGTGGTAGGTGAAGTCCTCCTGCACGTGGACGATGTCGTACGGCGCGACGCGCTGCCCGATGGCCGTGGTGCTGGGCCCGCGCGGCGTGGGCGCGCTGGAGAGGCCCTCGGGCAGGCCGGCCACGTTGTAGGTGAGGACGCTGAAGGTGCCGGAGTCGGCGGCCGCCGCGGACGGCGCGGCGAGGGTGAGCCCGCCGAGGGCGGCCGCGGCCGCCGCCAGACAGGCGAGGAGTCTGCGCATGGGGACGTGTCTCCCGGGGTGAAGGCGCGCTCGGATGCGGGAAAAGCAGGGGCATGACAGACGTTACCGGGGGTTACGCCACTGGGGGGTGCGTTCCGGTCGCTCCTCGTCAGCTCGTTGCGTGCTCGGCCAGCGGCCCCACGCCCAGGCCCGCCTCCCGGCAGGCGGCCACGATCCCCGGCAGGGCCGCGAGGGTGGCGTGCCAGCAGCCGGGCGCGGAGACCAGGTCGGTGTCGTGCAGCAGCAGGGTGCCGCCGCCGCGCAGCCCCGCCGTGGCCGTCGAGCGGACCGACGCGGGGGTCGCCTCGGCGGTCCAGTCCCGGGCCCAGGCCGTCCACAGCACCGGGCGCAGCCCCGCACTCCGGGCGGCGGCCCAGCGGCCGGAGGTCAGGATGCCGTAGGGCGGCCGGTACCAGCGCGGGGACCGGCCCGTGGTCTCCCGTACGGCGGCCGCCGCGCGGGCCACCTCCCGGCGGTCGCGGACCGGGGACGGCAGCCAGGGCCGGTCGTGGGACCAGCCGTGCACGGCCACCTCGTGGCCCCGCCGGACCGCCTCGCGCACCACCTCGGGATGGCGCACGACCTGCTCGCCGAGCACGAAGAAGGTCGCCCGGACGTCCAGCCGGTCCAGGGCGTCGAGGAAGCGCGGTGTGGACGCGGGGTCGGGCCCGTCGTCGAAGGTCAGCGCCACGTGGCCGGGGCGCCCCGTGCCCGCCAGGGACGGGAAGCACCGCAGCCGCAGTCCCGGCAGCCAGGTGGCGGCCGGCACGATGTGGGCCGCGGCGAGCACCGCCGGCGGCACGAGCGCCCACGCCGGCGGGCGGTGCCCCGGACGGTGGCTCATGGGCGGACGGCTCCTCGCTGCGTCCCGGAGTCCCCCGCGGCCGACCGGTGACCCGGCCCGTCGTCCGGCCGTGCCCGGTCCCACGCCCCGCTGATCGACGGCGCCCGCGCCAGACCCAGGCTGCCCGCGCCGATCAGCAGCACGCCGATCACCTCCGGGAGCACCCGGCCGCCGAGCCCGATGCGCTCCTCGAACAGCACCCGCCCCAGCGCGACGCTGGTCAGGGCGTCCCCCAGGGTCAGTGCGGGCTGGGAGACCGCGAGGGTCCCGGACCGCAACGCGCCCTGCAGCAGCAGGAAGCCCACCACCCCGAGCGCGATCGTCGCGTAGAGCGGCCACTGCGCCGGCAGTCGGCCGGGGCCCTCCTGCAGGCGGCCCATGACCTCCTTCATCAGCGCCGCCGTCCCCGCGAAGCACACCGCCGAGGCCAGCCCCAGCAGTCCGGCGCGGGGCGCGCCGCGCACGGCCGGTCCCGCCGCCGTCAGCGCGGCCACGACGGCGAGCAGCACCACCCCGGTGACGAGCCAGCGCCCGGACAGCGCCGTCTCCCGCCCCGCCGAGGGCGCGGCGGCGGCCAGGAACAGTGCCAGGCCCAGGGCGAGCGCCGCGAACGCGCACCAGGTGCGGCGGTCCGGCGCGTGGCCGAAGACCACGCTGCCGACCAGCAGGGTGAACAGCAGCTCGCTCGCCAGCAGCGGCTGGACCAGGGCGAGGGAGCCGACCGCGAGGGCCGCCGCCTGGAGCGCGGTCGACACCGCGAGCAGGGCGGCCCCGGCCAGCCAGTACGGCCGCCGCAGCAGGTGCGCGAGCAGCCGCAGGGCCTGCCGGGCACCCCGCCCGCCGTCCGGTTCACCGGCCGCGGCCCGCCGCTGCAGCACGGACGCCGAGGCGTTGGCGAGGGCCGCCAGCAGGGCGAGGACGACGGTCACCGCGCTCACCCCCGGCTCACCTCCCCGGGAGCCCGTCGTGTCCGCTCGGGACGGCCGCTCACCGCTCGCCTATCCGAAGCGGGTCGCGAGCCGCCGGTACAGGCCCGGTGCCACGCCGCGCACCCGGGCCGGCAGGGACAGCCAGCCGGGCACGAAGACCTCGTCGCGGTCCCGGGTGACCGCCCGCCACACGGCGTCCGCGACCCGTTCCGGCGGCACCGGACGGGGACGCGCACGCCGGTAGGGGGTGCCCCGCCGGTCGAAGAACGGGGTGTCCACCACGCCGGGCACCACGTGGGTGACGCGCACGCCGGTGGGTGCCAGTTCGTAGCGCAGGGCGTCGGCGAACGCCGCGAGGGCGGCCTTGGCCGCGGAGTACACGGCCTCGTCGCGCACGGCGACCACCCCCGCCAGCGACCCGATGAGGACCACGCGTCCCCGGCCCGCCGCGACCATGTGCGGCACGACCTCCCGCACCAGGCGCAGCGTGGCCCGTACGTCGACGTCGATCACCTCGTCGAGGGCGGCGGCCGGCATCGTGCCGAAGCCGCCGGCCCAGCCGATCCCGGCGCCGGCCACCAGCAGGTCCACCCGGCCCGTGCGCTCCAGCGCGCACCGCGTCAGCCGGGCCCCGGCACCCGGCCGGGTCAGGTCGGCGGCGAACGCCGTGCCCGACGCCTGGTCGGCGATCCGCGCCAGCCGGGTCTCGTCCCGCCCGCTGAGCACGAGCCGCCAGCCGCCGTCGGCGGCCAGACGCCGCACCACGGCCGCGCCGATGCCCGACGAGGCACCGGTGATCAGGGCCGTACCGCGGTACCCGGACGCGCCGGCCCCCACGGCGGGCGCGGGGCCGGACGCGGTGAGGGGCTCGGAGCGGGGGCCGGACATGGCATGAGACATGGCGTCATCCGAGGGGGCCGGGGCACGATGCCGGGAGGGGCCGACGGGGCGGCCCGGATGCATGGAGTATCCCGGACCTGATGCGCCAAACGCCCGGCAAACGTAGCGTTTGGGTGGCGGACGGCAGGAGAACCGGAACCCGTGCGAACGTCTCCCTCCGCGCCCCACCGGCATCCCTGCGCACCGGGCGCGCCCCGACGGATCCTGGTGCTCAGCGCGAGCATGGGGGCGGGCCACGACGCCGTGGCCGAGGAGCTCGCCCGCCGCGCCCGCGCCGACGGCGACGAAGCGCTCGTGGCCGACGTCCTCCGCCTGCTGCCCTGCGGCCTCGGCTCCGCCCTGCGCGGCTCCTACCAGGCCTCGGTGCGGCACTTCCCGTGGGCCTACGGCGCGGTCTACGACACGTTCCTGCGCAGCGGCCCCGGGCGCCGCCCCAGCGGGGTGCCGCTCGCCCGGCTGGCCGGCCACCGCCTGACGGAGCTGGCGGACCGGTTCGAGGCCGACGTCGTGGTGTCGGTGTTCCACCTCGCGGCCCAGCTCACCGGGCACCTGCGGGAGCGCGGCGCGCTGCGCGTGCCGAGCGCCGTGTTCGTGCTGGACTTCGCCGTCCACCGGCACTGGATCCACCCGGGGAACGACCAGTACCTGTGCCTCACCGAGGAGGCGGCCGAGGAGCTGCGCCGGGGCGTGACGGCACCCGTGCGGGTGACCGGCCCGGTGGTGCCGGCCGGCTTCCTCGCGCCGGCTCCCGGCGCGGCCCACTGGCGGCGCACCCTCGCCCGGCACCTCCCCGGCCGGCCGCCCGTCCTGCTGTCGGCCGGCGCCTGGGGAGCCGCGTCCCGGCCCTCCGCCACCGCCCGGCTGCTGGCCCGCACGGGCTACCTGCCGGTCGTGCTGTGCGGGCACAACGACCCGTTGCGCAGCGCCGTCACCGCCGTCCCGGGCGCCCTCGCGCTGGGCTGGGTGAGCGACCTGCCCGGCCTGATGGGCGCCGTGCACGCGCTGATCGACAACGCGGCCGGCCAGACCGCCGTCCAGGCGCTCGCCGCGGGGCTCCCCGTGATCGGCTACCGCCCGCTGCCCGGCCACGGCGAGGAGGGCGTACGGCGCATGGCGGGGATCGGGGTGTCCGAGTTCGCCCCCGACGAGGCCGGGCTGCTGTCCGCGCTGGAGCGGGTGCTGGCGGCGGGCCCCGAGCGGGACCTGCGGCGCGAACGCGGCCGCGCCCTGTTCCGCGAGGACCCGCTCGCCCCGGTCACGGCGCTCGCGGAGTCGGCGGCGGTCTGATCGGGCCGGCGCTCAGGAAGCCCCCTCGCGGGCCGCGCCGCTCGGCTCCTCCGCGCGCCGCGGGTCCCGGTGGTGGTCGTCGAACCACTTGCCGACCAGGGCGCCGCCGTACACCACGAAACCCACCCCGATGAGCCACGACTCGACGATGAGGACCGTGCCCACCGCGCCGTAGCTGATCGCGTTGGTGACGATCAACGGCGCGAACACGAAGTGCGAGAAGGCCCGCAGGCCGCCGAGGCCGATCATGGTGGCGAGCGCGCCCGGCAGCAGCTTCAGCCAGGTCACCTGCCCGCCCAGCAGGAAGCGCTGGCCCCACCAGAAGAACAGCACCCCCGTGACCGTGGTCAGCGCGACGCGCGCCGTGCCGTGCAGGGCGGTGCGGGTCTGCACCTCCTGGTAGAGGTAGGCGGTCAGCACGCACATCCAGGTGGCCTGCCGCCAGATGCGGTGCCACGGGCCCGGACCGAGGCACCAGATGCGCTCGTAGCCGTTCTGCACGCTCGCCGCGAAGGACACGCCGAACACGGCGAGCGCCAGACCGCTCCAGACGCTGGTGCTGCTGACCACCTCGCGCGACGGGCTGACGATCTCCGTCAGGACCCGCGCGGAGCGGCCGGACAGCCCCATGCCGTCCGCCAGCCACGGTGCGAAACCGCCACGGCGCAGCGGGTCGGCGGCGGCCACCACGATCAGCAGCGGCGCCAGGGTGACCAGCGCGAGCGTGGCGAAGCCCATGGCACGGTGCATCAGCTCCAGCCGGCGCCCCTGCCGCAGCAGCGAGCCCACGCCGAGCCGGTGCCACCCGTGCCCGAGCCGTCGCACGTGCCGTTTCACGAGGTGCTCCTCCACAGGGCCGATCCGGTGCACCGGGTGCACGACCGCCGGCCCGCCGAACAGACCGGCGTTCCCCCTACCAGCATCCCGGGCGGGGTCGCCGGGCGCCCGTCGCCCCGGTGACAAACTCCCCGCCCGCCGCCCGCCACGGACTGCCGGGACCCCGGGGAGGGGCGCGTTGGGCCGTATGCAGCAGCGTGCGCGGCGGGCGCGCGGCGCACCGGGCGAAGCTGGACGCCGGTACGGCGGCACACCGCGCCACCTGGTCGTTCACGCCCTGCCCCGAGGTCGCCGCCCTGCCCGACGTCACCGCCCCGTCCCCGGGAGAGCCCCCATGCCCGCACGTCCCCCTCTTCTCCGCCGGCCGGCCGGCGTCGCGCTGGTCGTGGCCGGCCTGGCCGTGCTGTCCACGGCGGCCGCGGTGGCCGTCGCGCCGCCGTCGCCGTCGTCCTCCGCGCGCGCCCGCACCCTCCAGCAGCAGCTCGACGACCTGGTGGGGGCGCCCGGCGGGCCGCCCGGGGTGATCGCCGTCCTGCGCGACGACCGGCGCACCCGGGTGCTGCGGTCCGGCGTCGCGCAGACGGGGACGCACCGCGCGCCCGGCACCGACGACCACATGCGCATCGCCAGCGCGGCCAAGGCGTTCAGCGGGGCCGTCGCGCTGTCCCTCGTCTCCCGCGGCGACCTGGGGCTGGACGACACCCTCCGCCAGCGGCTGCCGAAGCTGCCCCAGGCGTGGGGGGCCGTGACCGTGCGGCAGCTCCTGAACCACACCAGCGGCCTGCCCGACTACATCCGCGCCCCCGCCTTCCAGAAGACCGTCACCGCCGACCCGCACCACCGGTTCGACTCGCGCCGCCTCCTCGACTACGTCGCCGACCAGCCCCTGCGCTTCCGGCCCGGCACGCGGTACCAGTACTCCAACTCCGACAACATCGCCGTGGCCCTGATGGCCGAGGCCGCCACCGGGACCCCGTACGAGAAGCTGCTGGGCCAGCGGGTGTACGGCCCGCTCGGCCTGCACGACACCAGCCTGCCGCAGGACTACCGCATCCCCGCGCCCTACCTGCACGGGTACGACGTCGACCCGCCCGCCGCCCCGCAGGACGTCAGCGAACTGCTGAGCGCCTCCGGCATCTGGGCCTCGGGCGGCATCATCTCCACACCCGCCGACGTCACCCGCTTCGTGCGCGGCTACACGGGCGGCAGGCTGTTCGCCCCCCGGGTGGCCGAGGAGCAGCGCCGCTGGGTCACCGGCGCGTCCGAGCCCGCCGGGCCGGGGCGCAACGACGCCGGCCTCGGCATCTTCCGCTACACCACCCGCTGCGGGGTCGTGCTCGGCCACACCGGCAACATGCCCGGCTACACCCAGCTCATGGCGGCCACCCCCGACGGCCGCCGCTCCCTGACCTTCGGCACGACCACGCAGATCAACGAGGCCCAGAAGCCGGACCTGCTGAAACGGCTGCGGACCGTCCAGGAGAACGTCGTGTGCGAGCTGCTGCACGCCTCGTCCTGAGGCGCAGTGGGGGAGCGGTGTGGCCGAGGACACCGAGGGACACCGGTCACAGCCGGGTTCCCGGGCCCGGCAGCGGCGGCTACCGTGTGCGGACCTCCCTGTTCTCCCGCTCGACCCCGGACGGCCGGCCGTGCTCGCAGACCTCTCCCCGCTCATCGCGGCGACCACCCAGTGGCTCACCCGTGCCTACCCGGCGTCCGGCGGCGCCCTGGCCGCCGCGCTGTGCGAGGTCCAGGCCCGTCAGGCCGTGACCGTCGCCGCCTGGCTGCGCTACCCGACCGCGATGGACGCCGCCCTCGTCGGCATGGCCGGCCCCGGCGGCTGCGCCCGCCTGGACTGGATCACCGGTGCCGGAGAGCACGACGACGCCGACGAGGACGCCGTCGCCTGGCGCACCTGGGTCGACGAGGTCGTGGCGAGCTGGGCCGCGTGCCTGCTCGCCGACCCGGAGCTCGCCGAGGAGGCCGTCGGCGCCCTGCACGGCGGCGGCCACGCGGGCGGCCTGCCGCTGGAGTTCCGGCGCCTGCTCGCCCCGGACGCGGGCGACCGCGCGGCGGCGGCCCTGCTGCGCCACCCCGACCTCCTGGCCCCGGTCGCCGACCTGCACCACGGGCAACTCCTGGACCGCCTGACACCTGGCCAGGCCCTGATCGCCTGAGCGGCGGGTGTGCGGCGGGTGTCAGCGGCGGGGTCCTACGCCCCCACGCCCGGCCGCACTCACGCCGCCGTGCTCAGCGCCCCGCGTCCCGTGACGTCGCCGTCCAGGGCCGGCAGGAGGACCGGTGCGTCGGTGGTGCGGCGGGTGCGGGCCAGGTGGCCGGCGCCGATCGTGGCGGCGACGACCAGGCCGCCCAGTACCAGGGCGCCGCGCGCCCCGGCCAGCTCCATCAGCAGGCCCAGGGCGGGCGGTCCGCCCAGGCTCCAGACCGTGCCGACGCTGCTCCACACCCCGAGCACCCGGCCGCGCAGCCGGGCGGGCGGGTCGGTCTGCAGGACGGCCGTGCCCGCGGTGTCCGAGACGGACTCCACGACGGCCATCGGCAGCACCAGGACCAGCAGCACCGTCAGCGACGGCGACAGCCCGGCGGCCACCTGGAGCAGACCGCCCACGGCCGCCAGGCACCCCACCAGCCGGACGGAGGGCATGCGCAGCCGCGCGCCGAGCACCGCCCCGACGATGCCGCCGGCGGCCAGCACCGTGGACACCGTGCCGAACGACCCGGCGCCGCCCGCCAGCGGCCCGCTGACCAGCACGGCGAGCGTCAGCCCGTAGTTGCGCCCGAAGACGGCGCTGACCCCGGTGATCCCGGCCAGCGCGACCAGCCGGCGCCGGCGCGCGAAGAACACCAGGCCCTCACGGACGCCCCGGTGCGGCGGCGGGGTGCGGCCGGCCACCGGGGTCGGCCGGGACGCGGCCGCGCCCCGCACCGGGCGCAGGAAGGGGATGACGGAGGCCACGAACAGGAACGACAGGGCGTTGGCCCCGTACGCGGCGGCCGTGCCGAGGAAGCCGACCGTGACCCCGGCCAGCGCGGCGCCCACGAGCCGGCCCGCGCTGTGGACGAGCGCGCCGACGCCGATGGCGGAGGGGACGTCCTCGACCGGCACGAGGTCGT
This sequence comes from Streptomyces galbus, assembly GCF_005280195.1. Classification (GTDB taxonomy): domain Bacteria; phylum Actinomycetota; class Actinomycetes; order Streptomycetales; family Streptomycetaceae; genus Streptomyces; species Streptomyces galbus. The sequence continues at coordinate 381,028 of NZ_SZPR01000012.1, forward strand.
TGCCGAGCAGGGCACAGGCAGGTCCGTCGACGGTGGCGATCAGGCCGGTCACGGCGGCCAGGGCCAGCAGCGAGGTCATGTCGAGCCGGTCCACGGCCACCAGTACGGCCGTCAGCAGGGCGACCCCGCCCAGCAGGGCCTGGCTCACGGCTGCGGTCGGCTTGCGGGGCCAGCGGTCGACGGCGGTGCCGCCCAGCAGGCTCACGAACAGCGCCGGGGCCGCCTGCACGGACATCGACAGGCCGGTCGCGGCGGCGGAGCCGGTGATCTGCAGGACCAGCAGGTTCTGCACCGTGAGCTGCATCCAGGTGCCGGCGTTCGACACGAAGTTCGCGACGGACCACCAGCGCATGCTGCGGTGGCGCAGGGAGCGCCACGGCGAGCGGGACGCGGGAGGCACCGGCCGGGCGGCGGTGTCCGGGGCAGGGGAGGTCAGGGGAGGGGCAGCAGACACGGTCCGGTTCTCGACAGCCAGGCGGGGAGGTGACTGGCGGAACCGAAGAGTCACCGGCTGCGCTGCACGGCCGTTCCGGCCCAGTCGTTCAGGGCGCGGACCATCGTGGCAGACGGGGCGGCCGGCCCCGGCGTGACGCACGCCGCACGCGCGCGGTGCGACGCGTCAACGTCCGCCGTGGAGACGGCCGTTGCAGCAGCGAGTGGCCTTGCTCACAAGCAGGTTTGAAAGGGAGCATCCCGGGCACGCGCGAGGGCCCCTCACCGCCTGTGAGGGGCCCTCGCCCTGCTGGGTGCCGCTTCCACGCCCCCCGGGCGTAGGAATCCTGGCGGCGGACGGTGGCTGACGGCGGCGGACTGCGGCGGACGCGTCAGTCCGTCTTCCCGCGGCCCGAGAGGGCGTCGCGCAGCCGGTCCACCAGCCCGGCACCCGGCGCCAGCATCTTGTTGGCCGGCGGGTGGTCCGGCGCGGCCGGGTGCGGGCGGGTCGGCGCGACCTTCTTGGCCTGGCGCACCTTGTCGCCCAGCTTGTCCAGCGCCTCCGGGGGACAGGAGGCCCGCAGCCGCACGAAGAGGTTGCCCTCCTCGTCGGCCACGTGCGAGCGGATCTCGGCCATGAGCTTGGTCATGAGACGGTCGAAGTCGGGGTCGTCCGCCTCGCAGCCCTCCAGGTCCTTCATGAGCTGCTCGGCCTCGGCGTGGTCCTCGAGCTCCTTGTCGGCCAGCGCGTCGCCGCCCGCCACGTGCTCGCGCACCGCCGGGTAGAGGTACATCTCCTCGGCGACCGAGTGCCGCACGAGCTCCATGACGGCCTGGTCGGCGTACACCTTCCGGTCCTTGTGGCCGGAGGGCAGCGCCTCGATCTTGCCGAAGAGGTCCTCGACCTCGCGATGATCGGTCATCAGCTCGTCGATGACGTTCCCGCCGTGTCCCATGCCCTTTCACCTCCCTGCTGATCGCGGCGGCCCCTGGCGGGCGCGCCGCGGCGTGTCGAGTGCCCCGCTCCCGGACGGTCACACGGTGCAGTCGGTCAGCTCTCGGTGGACTGCTGCGTCCAGGTCCACGCGTAGTGCAGGAAGTCCGACACCGTCAGGGCGCCGAGGCCCGCGCTCGCCAGCCGGGTGGCGCGCGGCGCGGCGGCGTACCCGCACACCAGCGCCCCCATCACCCAGGTGGCGGTGCAGAAGGGGCACGCCACGAGGTCGCCCACCGCGCGCCGCACCCCGGTGCCGCGCGGCTCGTCCATGACCTCGGCGGCCTCGCCCTGATCCGCCCGGCGGGTGAACGGCGCCCGCACGAAACTGGTGATCTTGGCCCTGGTCAGCACCCGGGACATCTTGTACGTCGCCGTGCCCAGCAGGGCGACGTCCCACGGCGGCACCCGGTCGGGCAGGCGTACGCCGCGCCGCCGGGCCACCGCGGTGAACGTGCCGATCCCCGCCGTGAAGATCCCGGCGAGCACGGCGTACCCGGCCAGGGGCACCGCGTCGGCGGCGCCGTACCCCTCGTGGTTCTCGTGGCCGTCGTGGCCGTCGTGGCCGTCCTCGTGGACGGGATCCGTCGTCATGGCACCTCCAGGAGCGTGTTCGGCGTCCCCGGGTACCCCGCGCCCGTGCGCCTATCGCCCCTGATCGGGGGTCATTCGGCGGCGCGCAGCGCCGCCCACGTCCCATGGGCCACGACACCGTCCGCCGCAAGGCCCCGGTCGCTCTGGAAGGCGCGGACCGCCTGCTCGGTGCCGGTGCCGAACGCGCCGTCCGGATCGGTGCCGCCGAGGCTGTAGCCGCGCGCGGTGAGCATGCACTGCACCTGCCGCACCCGCTTGCCGGTGTCGCCCGGTCCGGTGCGTCCGCTGCCCGGGTAGTAGGTGCAGTCGGTGTTCCAGGGCTGGGCCGCCGGCTCCGGCGCGGGGGCGCTCGTGACGGGTGCCGGCCCGCCGGGGTCCCCGGGGGTCGCCGCGACGGACCCCACCGGGCCCGCACCCGGCGGGGCGTCCGTGGCGTGGCCCGCAGCGGCCGGCGCGGTAGGGCGTCCGGGACGCTCGGACCCGGAGACGGCCCGCCCGCCGGGCTCACCGGCGACGGACGCGCCGTCGGAGACCCGGGACGCCGACGGGGACGCGCCACCGCCGCGGGCCCCGCCCGGCAGGGCCCCGGACGCCGTGGCGACCGCGCCCGGGGAGTGGGCCGTCGCCGGACCGTCCTCGCGGGAAAGGACGAGGACCCCGGCGGCGACGGCGGACAGGGCGACGCCCGCGCCGACGGCCAGCGCCTGTCTGCGGCGCAGGCGCCGGGCCCGTAACGCCGCGGGAGCGACGTCGTCACCCGGCCCGGGGGCGGGAGCGGGCTGCCGTGCGCCGGGGGAGTGCGCACCCGCCCGGCCCTGGGCGTGTCCGTACGCCCCAGCGGGCCGGCGGTCCTGCGCGCGCCCGTGCGCCTCCGACGCCTGCGCGTCCGGCGCCCGCCCGTCCCGCACGCTCCCGTCCGACGGGTGCAGCCCGGCCCGTGCCCGCACCCCCGGCGGCCACAGCAGGGCCGCCCGGGCCACCGGGAGCCGGTGCAGGGTGTCGTGGGCCCGCTGCCGCACCAGCACCCTGCTGTGCACCGGCTCGGGCCAGCCGTCGACCGGGACGTGCCGCTCGGCGGTGCCGACGAGGTCCCGCGGGGTGGGCCGGGCGGCGGGATCCTTCGCCAGACAGCGGGTCAGGAGGGCGCCCAGCTCCGGGTCGCCCTCGGCGACCGCGCCGAGCACGTCCGGGTCGGGCTCCTCGAAGGCCACCCGGTGCATGACGTCGACGCCGGTCCCGTCGCCGAACGGGCCGCGCCCCGCCGCCGCGTAGACCAGCGACCCGGCCAGCGAGAACACGTCGGAGGCGGTGTCGCAGTGCCCCGTGCGCAGGTACTCCGGGGACATGTAGGCGGGGGTGCCCACCCGGTTGCCGGTGCCGGTGACGGCGCTCGCGTCGACGGCCTTGGAGATCCCGAAGTCGATGACGTGGGCGCCGTCGGGGCACAGCAGGACGTTGGACGGCTTGAGGTCCCGGTGCACCACGCCGGCCGCGGACAGGGCGAGCAGCGCCCGCCCCAGGTCCGCCACCAGCCGCCAGACGGCGGGGGCCGCCAGCGAGCCGTCCTCGCGCACCACGGCCGCCAGGTCCACGCCGGGCAGGTACTCGGTGGCCATCCACAGCAGGTCGTCGTCGAGGCCCGTGCCGCACAGCCGCGGCGCGTACGGCGGGCCGACCCGGGAGTGCACCGCCGCCTCGTGGGCGAAGCGCCGCTGGAAGCGGGTGTCCTCGGCGTACTCGGGGCGGATCACCTTGACCGCGAACAGCCCGGGCCCGTCGTCGGCGGAGCGCGCCAGGTACACGCGCCCCATGCCCCCGCTGCCCAGCAGGGCGAGCGGGACGTGGGGGCCGACCCGCACCGGGTCGCCGGGCCGCAGGGGAGCGGCGCCGGTCTGCCGGAGTGCCGCCGATTCGTGCGCGGTGGGGGCCGGTGGTGTGGTCCGGTCGGACACGGAACTCCCGAAGTGATGTTCGCCGTACGCCAGTTCGCTCGCAGAAGGGTCACGAGGCTAACCCAGGCGCGGCTCCTGGTCAGGAGTTCGCACAGTCCCGCGGGGTCAGGGGCGCGGCCAGGGGCGGCCGCCGATGCGTTCGATGCCGTGGTTGAAGCGGCGCAGATAGCCGGCGAACGCGGCGATGTCGTCGTCCGACCAGTCGGCCATCACCTGGTCCAGGACCTCGACGATGCCCTCGCGCTCCTCGTCCAGCAGGCGTGAGCCCTCCGCGGTGATGCGGAACTTGCGGGCCATGCCGCCCTCCGGGTCCGCGATGCGCTCCAGCAGTCCGGCGCGGGTCGCCGCCGCCGTCTGCCGGTTGAGGGTGGAGGCGTCCAGGCCGAAGGCGTCGCTCAGTTCGCCGATCGACATCGGGCCCTGCACGCGGATCCGGCTGAGCAGGATGTAGGCGCTGCGCTCCAGCACGCCGTCCTGGCGCCGTCCCCCGCGCCGGCTGAGGAAGGTGTGGCGGCTGAGCAGCATCTGCTCGTACTCGACGTCGTGCGTCGGCCTCTCCATGCGCGGGCCTCCTCTTCGCGGTGCGCCTCCCATCCTTGCACACGGTCGTGCATCAGCCACATCATGTGCGTGATGCACGGAACATGTAAGATGCACATCCCTTCTTCCCCGAGTCCCACCCACAGAGAGTCGAGGAGTCCTCCATGGACGCCCCCCAGCCCACCGCGCGCACCGGCGGCGTGGTCGCCACGCTCGCGCTGGCCGGCACCACGGCCGCGGTCATGCAGACCCTGGTCACCCCGCTGATAGCCGAACTGCCGCAGATCCTCGACACCTCGTCCTCGAACGCGGCCTGGGTCATCACCGTCACCCTGCTGGTGGCCGCGGTCTGCGTGCCGATCTCCGGCCGGCTCGGCGACCTCGTCGGCAAGCGGCGGATGCTGCTCGCCTGCGCCGTGCCCCTCGTCGCCGGCTCGGTGGTGTGCGCCCTCGCCTCCGGAGTGGTCCCGATGATCGTGGGGCGCGGACTGCAGGGCATGGGCATGGGCATGGTGCCCCTCGGCATCGCCCTGCTGCGCGACGTCGTGCCGGCGGAGAAGCTGAGCTCCTCCATCGCCCTGGTCAGCGCCTCCATGGGCATCGGCGGCGGCCTCGGCCTGCCGCTCGCCGCCGCGATCGCGCAGTACGCCGACTGGCGGGTGCTCTTCTGGGGCTCGGCCGCACTCGCGGCCGCCATCGGCGTGCTGATCTGGTTCCTGGTCCCGGAGGTGCCGGCCGGTGCCAAGGGGCAGCGCTTCGACCTGGCCGGCGCGCTCGGCCTCGCCGCCGGTCTGGTGAGCCTGCTGCTCGCGGTGTCCAAGGGCGCCGACTGGGGCTGGGGTTCGGCCACCACGCTCGGCCTGTTCGCCGCCTCCGTGGTCGTCCTGCTCGCCTGGGGCCTGTGGGAGGTGCGCACCACCGACCCGCTCATCGACCTGCGCACCACGGCCCGCCCCCGGGTGCTGCTCACCGACGTCGCCTCGGTGTTCATCGGCTTCGGCATGTACGCGAGCATGCTGGTGATGCCGCAGTTGCTGCAGTTCCCCGAGGCCACCGGTTACGGCCTGGGCCAGTCGATGCTCGCGGCCGGCCTGTGGATGGCCCCCGGCGGCATCATGATGATGGTGGTCTCCCCGCTGGGCGGGAAGCTCACCGACGCCCGCGGGCCCAAGTTCACCCTGGTCTGCGGCGCGCTCGTGCTCGCCGCCGGCTACGCGCTGGCGCAGGCCCTGATCGGCACGGCCTGGGGCGTCATGCTCGTCACCATGGTCACCAGCGGCGGCGTGGGTCTGGCGTACGGGGCGATGCCCGCCCTGATCATGGGGTCGGTCCCGCTGTCCGAGACCGCCGCCGCCAACGGCTTCAACACCCTGATGCGCTCGCTGGGCACGTCGATCGGCTCGGCCGTCATCGGCGTGATCCTGGCCCAGATGACCACGACCATGGGCGGGCACACCTTCGCCTCCGAGGCCGGCTTCCGCACCGCGCTGCTCGTCGGCGGCGGCCTGGCGCTGGTCTCCGCGGCGATCGCGGCCGTCATCCCCGCCGTACGCGCGGAGCCGCCGCGCCCCACGCGGGCTCCGGCGGCCGAGTCCGGCGACACCCCGGCGGCACGGGCCTGACCCGCCCCGGGGGCGGCGGCCCGTGGGGTCGTTCGGGAGACTCGGACTTCCCCGTGAGCGGAAGGAGGAGGGTGCCGTCCTGCGGCACCCTCCTCCTCACTGCGTCGGCGGCGGTCAGGCGGCGACGGTCTCGCCCGCGTGGCCGTGCAGGCGCGCGACGACCTCGGTGAGCTGCGCGGCGACCTCGGCGTCGTCGACCGGGTGGACCTCGGCGAAGCGGGTCACGGAGCCGGGGATCGAGAGCTTGATGTCCTCGATGACCCGGCCGCCGGCGATGCCCACGGCCTTGCGGGTCTCGTCCTGCGCCCACACGCCGCCGTACTGGCCGAAGGCGGTGCCGACCACGGCGACCGGCTTGCCGCCGAAGGCGCCGGCGCCGTAGGGGCGGGACAGCCAGTCGATGGCGTTCTTCAGCACGGCCGGGATGGTGCCGTTGTACTCGGGCGAGAAGAACAGGAAGGCGTCGGCGGCCTGGGCGGCCTCACGCAGCTTGGCGGCGGGGGCCGGCACGGCGCCCTCGACGTCCAGGTCCTCGTTGTAGAAGGGGATCTCGGCCAGACCCTCGAAGAGCACCACCTCGGCGCCCTCCGGAGCGAGCTTGACGGCCGCCTCGGCGAGCTGGCGGTTGTGCGAACCGGCGCGGAGGCTGCCGACGAGCGCGAGGATGCGAACAGACATGGGGGTACTCCCAGGGAGGCTGAAACATTGCGGTAACGATCCGGACCGAGGTCCGTTTAATTTCTAGCACTGTAACCGGACCGCGGTCCAGTTTGATTCCCGGTGCTTTACGCTGTCTTCATGTCCGCCGCGCTGCCGCCCTTCCCGCACACCGAGGAGCCCTTCGGCCGAACCGAGTTGCTCCAGCTCGACACCACCGCCCACGAACCCGACGCGTGCCTGCGGGCCGACGCCGCCCGCAACCGGGCCCGGCTGCTGGACGCCGCCGCCCGGCTGGTCGCGGAACACGGCGCGGCCGGGGTCACGATGGAGGCGGTGGCCGCCGCGGCGAACGTCGGCAAGGGCACCGTCTTCCGCCGCTTCGGTGACCGTACCGGTCTGCTGACCGCGCTGCTGGACCACTCCGAGAAGAAGTTCCAGGCCGCCTTCCTCGGCGGACCGCCCCCGCTCGGGCCCGGCGCGCCGCCCGTGGAGCGGCTGCGCGCGTTCGGCTGCGCCATGCTGCGGCGCTCGGCCGAACAGCTCGACCTGCAACTGGCGGCCGAACCCAGCGCGGACCGCCGCTTCGCCTCGCCCCCGCTGCGGGTGCTGCACGGCCACGTCGCCCTGCTGCTGCGCCAGGCGGTGCCGGACGCGGACACCGAACTGGTCGCGCACACGCTCATGGGCTACCTCAACCCCGTGCTCATCCACCACCTCACCCGTCAGTGCGGGATGCCGCTGGAGCGGCTGGAGGCCGGCTGGAGGGACCTGGTCGACCGGGTGACGGCAACGGCCCCGGACACCGCCGGCTGACCGGTCACAGGCTCCAACTCCTGACCTGCGGAAGGGGGTTGACGGCCCCCGGGCGGTGGGGCACGGCGGGCTTCTGCCAAGATGCGGTACGTCATGGTGCAGATCCCCGACCCGCCCGCGCCGCCGTCGTCGCCGGCGTCGCGCCCCGTGCCCACGAGCGCCGACGTGGCCCGCCTGGCCGGCGTCTCGCGCGCCACCGTCTCCTACGTGCTGAACAACGCCAGCGCCGTACGGATCAGTGAGCCCACCCGCCGCCGCGTCCACGAGGCCGCCCGCGAACTCGGCTACGTCCCGCACGCCGCCGCCCGCAGCCTGCGCGCCGGCCACAGCCGCATGGTCCTGATGCCCGCCCCGCCCGTGCCCGCCGGCCCGCTCTACAGCCAGTTCGTGCACGACTTCCAGCAGGCCCTCGGCCGGCTCGACTACACCGTCGTCCAGTACGGCGCCAGCGGACTGCGCGGCGACGAGGCCGCCCGCGCCTGGGCCGAGCTGCGGCCGGTCGCCGTCCTGGTGCCGGGCCCCGGCATCGGCCCGGAGGGCGTCGCCGTCCTCAAGCGGTCCGGCGCCCGCGCGGTGGTCACGCTGGGCTGCGACCGGGTCGAGGGCGCCCACGCCCTGCTGCTGGACCACGAGACCGTCGGCCGGGCCGCCGCCCGGCACCTGTACGCCCGCGGCCGGCGGCGCATCGGCGTCGTGGTGCCCCGGGAGCGGGGCCTGGACATGTTCTCCCGGCCCCGGCTGGCCGGGGCCCGCGCGGCCCTGGACGGCACGGACGCCACCGTCACCGAGCTGCCCCTCGCCTACACCGAGGAGTCCGCGCGCGCCCTCGCGGCCCGCTGGCGCGACCTCGGCCTCGACGCCGTGTTCGCGTTCAACGACGAGTACGCCGTGCTGGTGCTGAGCGCCCTCGCCGACCAGGGCGTCCGCGTCCCCGGGGACACGGCGGTCATCGGCGCCGACGACCTCCTCCTCGGCCGGCTGGTCCGGCCCCGGCTCAGCACCGTCCACATCCGGCTGCCCTCCGGCCGTGAACTCGCCGAACTGGTCGACCGCGCGGTCCGCCACCCCGGCGCCCCGCCCGAGTCCCGCGAACTGCTCGCGGCCGCGGTCGTGGGACGGGAGTCCAGCTAGGAACGCGCCCCGCGGGGCGCGACTAGCATGGTGCGGGCTCGACCCGTGGGAACCGAACGGAGAGCCGCATGCCGTTGCTCGACCGCGCCACCTGGCAACCCGGCCCCCTCACCGGATCCGCGTCCACCGTCACCGAGCCCGCCACCGGCGAGGCGCTCGGCATGGTCACCGCGGCCACCGCCGAGGACGTTGGGCCGGCCGCCGAGGCAGCCCTGGCCGCCCAGCGGGCGTGGGCCCGCGCCCCGCACCCCGTGCGCGCGGCGGTCCTGCGCAAGGCGGGCGACCTGTTCACCGAACACGCCGGTGAACTGCGCGACTGGCTCGTCCGGGAGTCCGGCTCGGTCCCCGGCAAGGCCGACTTCGAGCTGCACGTCGCGGCCCAGGAGTGCTACGAGGCCGCCGCGCTCGCCTCCCGGCCGGCCGGGCACGTCCTGCCCAGCGAGGCGCCCCGGCTGTCGTACACCCGCCGGGTGCCCGTGGGGGTCGTCGGGGTGATCGCGCCGTTCAACTTCCCGCTGATCCTGTCGATCCGGTCGGTCGCGCCCGCGCTGGCCCTGGGCAACGCCGTCGTCCTCAAGCCCGACCCGCGCACCGCCGTGTGCGGCGGCCTCTCGCTCGCGGCGGTTCTCGCGGCGGCGGGCCTGCCCGACGGTCTGCTGCACGTCCTGCCCGGCGGCCCGCGCACCGGAGCCGCGCTCGTCGCGGACCCGCGCGTCCCGGTGCTGTCCTTCACCGGCTCCACCGCGGCCGGCCGGGCCGTCGGCGAGGCCGCCGGACGCCACCTCAAGCGCGCCCACCTCGAACTCGGCGGGAACTCCGCGCTGGTGGTGCTGGAGGACGCCGACCTCGACGCGGTGGTCTCCACGGCCGCCTGGGGCTCGTTCTTCCACCAGGGCCAGATCTGCATGACCACCGGCCGCCACCTGGTGCACGCCTCCCTCTACGAGGAGTACGTGGACCGGCTGGCCGCGAAGGCCGACGCGCTCACCGTCGGCGACCCGTACCGCGACCCGGTCCACCTCGGACCGCTCATCGACGACCGCCAGCTCGCCAGGGTGCACGCCCTGGTGGAGTCCAGCGCGGCGGCCGGCGCGAAAATCGTGGCCGGCGGCACCCACGAGCGGCTGTTCTACCGGCCGACGGTGCTCGCCGGCGTGGACGACGACACCCCGGCCTACGCCGAGGAGGTCTTCGGTCCCGTGGCGCCCGTACGGGCCTTCCGCACCCCCGAGGAGGCGGCGGCGCTCGCCGCGCGCAGCGGCCACGGACTGGCCCTCGGCATCGTCACCCGCGACACCGCCCGCGCCCTCGACCTCGCCGAGCGCGTCCCGACCGGGATCGTCCACATCAACGACCAGACGGTCAACGACGAACCCGTGGCGCCCTTCGGCGGGGTCGCCGCCTCCGGCACCGGCGCCCGCTTCGGCGGCGAGGCCAACCTGCAGGCCTTCACCGACGTGCGCTGGACGACGGTGCGCGGGGACGTGGCGACGTACCCCTTCTGACCGGGGCCCCTTCTGACCGGAGGCGCCGCGGCGGTCCCTACTCGGCGGACCCCGACTCCGCCTGCTGCTCGGCGATCTGCTTGCGGACCTCGTCCATGTCCAGCTTGCGGGCCTGCCCGATGACGTCCGTGAGTGCGGCCTCCGGCAGCGCGCCCGGCTGGGCGAAGATCGCGACCTGGTCGCGCACGATCATCAGCGTCGGGATCGACTGGATGCCGAAGGCCGCGGCCAGCTCCGGCTGCGCCTCGGTGTCCACCTTGCCGAACACCAGGTCGGGGTTGTCCTCGGCGGCCTTCTCGTAGACCGGCGCGAACTGACGGCACGGCCCGCACCAGGCCGCCCAGAAGTCGATCAGGACGAACTCGTTGTCCGTGACGGTCTGGTCGAAGTTCTCCTTGGTGAGCTCCACGGTGCTGCTCATGACGTGATTCCCTCTTCCCGGTGCTTCCTGCCAGGTGCGTCCTGGCAGGGCGAAGCCGTCCGCACAACACGGCCGGCGGAACGCGTATTCCGCGCCCCTACCCGTGTGGCCGGGCAGCACACTCACCCTCCAGACTGACCCCATGACGGAAACGGAAACCATCGCTTACGACGTCGTGGTGCTCGGCGCCGGCCCCGTGGGCGAGAACGTCGCCGACCGCACCCGCGCGGCCGGTCTGTCCACCGCGGTCGTGGAGAGCGAACTGGTCGGCGGCGAGTGCTCCTACTGGGCCTGCATGCCCAGCAAGGCGCTGCTGCGCCCGGCGATCGCCCGCGCCGACGCCCGCCGCGTCCCGGGCCTCGGCCAGGCGGTCCAGGGCCCCCTGGACGCCGCCGCGGTCCTCGCCCACCGGGACTACGAGACCTCCCACTGGAAGGACGACGGCCAGGTCCAGTGGCTGGAGGGCGTCGGCGCCGACCTCTACCGCGGCCAGGGCCGGCTGACGGGCCCCCGTACGGTGAGCGTCGGCGACAAGGTCCTCACCGCCCGCCACGCCGTCGCCGTCTGCACCGGCAGCCGCGCCGCCCTCCCCGACCTGCCCGGCCTCGCCGACATCACCCCCTGGACCAGCCGCGAGGCGACCAGCTCCCAGGCCGTGCCGGGCCGGCTCGTCGTGGTCGGCGGCGGTGTCGTCGCCGTCGAGATGGCCACCGCCTGGCAGGCCCTCGGCTCACGGGTGACCCTCCTGGTCCGCGGCAAGGGCCTGCTGCCGCGGATGGAGCCCTTCGCCGGGGAACTCGTCGCCGAGGCGCTCACCGAGGCCGGGGCGGACGTGCGCACCGGCACCTCCGTCGCCTCCGTCGCCCGCGCGGACGACGGCTCGGTCGTCGTCACCACCGACGGCGGCGAGCGGATCGAGACCGACGAGATCCTCTTCGCCACCGGCCGCGCCCCGCGCACCGACGACATCGGCCTGGAGACGGTGGGCCTGGAGCCGGGCTCCTGGCTGGACGTCGACGACAGCCTGCGCGTCACCGGCACCGACTGGCTCTACGCGGTCGGCGACGTCAACCACCGTGCCCTGCTCACCCACCAGGGCAAGTACCAGGCCCGCATCGCGGGCGCCGCCATCGCCGCCCGCGCCTCGGGCGTGCCGCTGCTGGAGACGGACCCCTGGGGCGCCCACGCGGCCACCGCCGACCACCACGCCGTACCGCAGGTCGTCTTCACCGACCCCGAGGCGGCGGCCGTGGGCCTGTCGCTGGCGGAGGCCGAGGAGGCCGGCCACCGGGTGCGCGCCGTGGACGTCGACCTGGCGTCGGTGGCCGGCGCGGGCCTGTACGCCGACGGCTACAAGGGCCGCGCCCGGATGGTCGTCGACCTGGAGGAGGAGATCGTCCGCGGGGTGACGCTGGTCGGTCCCGGCGTCGGCGAACTGATCCACTCCGCCACCGTCGCGGTCGCCGGCCGCGTCCCGGTCAGCCGCCTGTGGCACGCGGTCCCGTCGTACCCGACGATCAGCGAGGTGTGGCTGCGGCTGCTGGAGGCGTACCGGGGGTAGCCCGCTGCCGGGCCGGGAACCGCCCCGGGCCCCGCCGGGGGTCCGGGGCGCGTCTCACGGCAGGTCGAAGCCCAGTTCGCGGGCGGCGCGCTCGGGCGTCGGCTGGGCCCAGCGCTCCACCACGGCGTCCTGCGACGACAGCGAGCGCGTCTCGGCGCGGTCGAGGTAGAGGGTGCCGTCCAGGTGGTCCGTCTCGTGCTGGACGATCCGGGCGGGCCACCCGGTGACCACCTCGTCCAGCGGGCGGCCGTGTTCGTCTTCGCCGGTCAGCCGCACCCGGGCGGGCCGGGCCACCACGGCCTGCCACCCCGGCACGCTCAGACAGCCCTCGAAGAACGCGGCACGATCGGTCCCGACGGGCTCGTACGAGGGGTTGACCAGGACCCGGAAGGGCAGCGGCACCCGGCCACGGGCCACCCGCACCTCCTGAGGCACCGGTGCCGGGTCCTCGACGACCGCGATCCGCAGCTCCACGCCGACCTGAGGCGCGGCGAGGCCGACGCCGGGGGCGGCGCGCATGGTCACGCGCAGGGCCTCGACGAAGCGGGCCAGGAGCGCGGGGCCCAACTGGCCGTCGTAGCGCACCGTGCCAGCGCGCAGCACGGGGTCGCCGGCCGCGACGATGGGCAACGGGCCACCGGCGGAGAGGAGTTCCTCCACGCGCTCGGCAAGGGGCGGGCGACTGGGGGGAGATGCCATCCGGTCAGGATGCCACGGCGGCGGGGCGGGGCGGACGAACCACGGGCCCGGCTCCCCGCGGGGAACCGGGCCCGTACGCCTCGCTCGTCCGGCCGCGCTCACACCCGCGCGGACGCGGTGTCGAACTCGCCCGCCAGCGCGGCGGCGATGCGCAGGTGCGACTCCGCCTCCTCGGCGCGCCCCTGGCGCTCCAGGGTGCGGCCGAGCAGCAGCCGGGCGTAGTGCTCGACCGGGTCGCGCTCGACGAGGACGCGCAGCTCGGCCTCGGCGCGGCGCAGTTGGGCCGAGTGGTAGTAGGCGCGGGCCAGCAGCAGCCGCGGCCCGGTCTGCCCCGGCACCTCGGCGACCAGCCCGTCCAGGACGCGCGCGGCGGCGGTGTAGTCCTTGGCGTCGAAGAACATCCGGGCCCGCTCCCAGCGCTCCGCCGGCTCCCCGTGGGCGTAGTACGTGGTGTCGTATGTCGTGTCCACTCGTGACCTCCTTCGACGCCCTCAACCCGGGCAGGTAGTTGAAAATTCCACAGCCTCGGGCGGGCGGCCGGCTACGGAACTGACGGGCGGCGTGCGGCGGGGCTAGGTTGTGGACATGAGCAACCTTGACCGGCAGCCGGTGCCCGCCGCGTGCGGCGGCCGCGGATTCGTCGTCGCGGAGCCCGTGCGCGAGCTCCTCAGCCCCCGCACGGTCCAGCTCGGCGAGTCGACGGAGGTCCGCCGGCTGCTGCCCAACCTGGGCCGCAGGATGGTGGGCGCCTGGTGCTTCGTCGACCACTACGGCCCCGACGACATCGCCGACGAGCCCGGGATGCAGGTTCCCCCGCACCCGCACATGGGCCTGCAGACCGTGAGCTGGCTGCACCAGGGCGAGGTGCTGCACCGCGACTCCACCGGCAGCCTCCAGACGATCCGCCCGCGCGAGCTGGGTCTGATGACCTCGGGCCGGGCGATCAGCCACTCCGAGGAGAGCCCGAGGCCGCACGCCCGCTTCCTGCACGGCGCGCAGCTGTGGGTCGCGCTGCCGGACAGCCACCGGCACACCGACCCGCACTTCGAGCACCACGACGACCTGCCGGTCGTCACGGCGCCGGGCCTCGAGGCCACGCTCGTCCTGGGCTCGCTGGACGGGGCCACCTCGCCCGGCACGACGTACACCCCGATCGTGGGCGCCGACCTGACGCTGGCCCGCGGGGCGGACGTACGGCTGCCGCTGGAGCCGGACTTCGAGTACGCGGTGCTGTCCATGGCGGGCGAGGCGCACGTCGACGGCGTCCCGGTGCTGCCCGGCTCGATGCTCTACCTCGGCTGCGGCCGCACCGGACTCCCGGTCCGCGCAGAGTCGGACGCGAGCCTGATGCTCCTGGGCGGTGAGCCGTTCGAGGAGGAACTGATCATGTTCTGGAACTGGATCGGCCGCACCCAGAAGGAGATCGAGCAGGCCCGCCGGGACTGGATGACGGGCACGCGCTTCGGCGAGGTCGAGGGCTACGACGGCGCCCCGCTGCGGGCCCCGGAGCTGCCGGTGACCCCGCTCAAGCCGCGGGGCCGGGTGCGCTGACCCGCCCGCCGCGCGCGGGGACCCGTCACGCCACGGCGTCGTCGACGGTGTCCCGGATGTCCAGGTAGCCGTCCACGCCGGTGATCTCGCAGATCTGCCGGACCTGCGGGGACGGCGCGACCAGGCGCAGCCTGCCCGACCGGTGGGCGCGGATCAGCAGGGTCAGGAACGTCGAGTCGGCGAAGGTGACGCCGGAGGCGTCGAGGACGACGACGGGGTGCTCCCGCACCGCGCTGTCCAGCGCCTGCGCCAGGGGCGCGACCGAGTCCATGTCGTAGGCGCCGCGCGGGGCGATCACCCACGCCCCGCGCCGCCCGTACTGCGGCACGCCGGACCCGTGCGGTCCGTGTCCGCCGGTCCGCTCCAGCCGTGGCGTCCCACCCGCGGGACTCGTGAGGGTGGGCACCGCGGCCTCGTCCCAGGGCACCGTCGGCTCCTCCCTGTGGCTCCCTCGCGGGAGCGCCAGTCGTCGATTGCATGAAATCTATGTCATGTAAATCGATTCTGGCAACCTCTGTCCCCTAGAATGCCGGTCATGGTTGGAGTGCCCGCATCACACACCGGATGGACGTTCATCACCAGCCACGCGCGCGTCCTGGCTGCCATCGCCGACAATCCGAACGTCCGCGTCCGCGACATCGCCGCGCGCTGCCGGCTCACCGAACGGGCCGTCGCGCGGATCATCTCGGACCTCGAGCAGGACGGGTACCTCTCGCACACCCGCCAGGGGCGCACGAACACCTACAGCATCGATCCGGACAAGGTCCTGCGGCACCCGGCGGAAGCCGGGCTCACGGTGGCGTCGCTGCTCTCCCTGCTGGTGCAGGACGAGTCCGAGCGCACGGGAGAGCCGGCCGCCCACCTCTGAGGCGCGCGGCCCGACCGCACCCACTCCGTGGCGGGCCGGCGCCGGCGTCCACCGGCCGGTGCCGTCATCCGAGACCCCTACCGGTCACCGCTCGTTCTCCGGCTCACCGGCCGTCCCGTCCCGCCGCCAAGCCCGCCACCGTCACGGCGGCCCAGCCCAGCGCGCTGACGACCGCCACGTGATCACAGTGATCAACGGCGCCCTGTGCGACCTCGGCTACACCATCCCCCGCCAGTCGTGGACCTACTGGCACCTCGGCCCCGGCCCGGGCCCGGACTGCTTCGACGACGAGCGCGGCCACGACTGGGCCCACAGGACCGGCCGCGCGATGGCCGCCAACCTGTACGGCACCGCACGGGCACTGGCCGCGAACCCGCTGGGCGCCCCGCCCTCCTGGTCTGCGGCGGTCCCGACGGGCGGCACGGCACCGCGCCCGCACGGCCTCCGGGGCCCCGCCGTTCCGGTCGGCACGGGGCCCGACCGGACACGGGCGAGCCCGTCCTTCCCGCCCGGCCGGGAACTGTCCCGGCGGGGGAGCGGTGGAAGGACGGGCTCGCCGGCGGGTGGCGCCCCTACGAGGAGCGCTTCTCGTCGCGCACCTGGTGGAACGCGTCAGAAATGGTCTGCGCGGCGCCCGAGAGGGCCCCCTTGGTCTTGCCCCGGGCGCCGCCCTCCATCAGCTTCTCCGGCAGTTCGGTCAGCCCGGCCGGCTTGCGCGGCCCCGCTTCGAGGTCGAGGCGGTTGCACGCCTCGGCGAAGCGCAGGTACGTGTCGACGCTGGCGACCACGATCCGGATGTCGATCTTGAGAATCTCGATGCCCACCAGGGAGACCCGCACGAAGGCGTCGATCACCAGGCCCCGGTCGAGGATCAGTTCCAGGACGTCGTAGAGGCCACTGGAGCCCCCGCCGCCGCCCTGCTGCCGTGCCACGGTCATCTCGATCAGCCTCCTGCCGTCGTGTCAGCCACCCTGTAGGGGCGGCTTCCCTCGGACGGCCGGGATATCCGCCTCGTGCAGTGCCGGCCGGGGCAGGCGCCGACGAGACCACCCCCTAGCCCTGGACGTCCCCGAGCGTGGACGCCGTGACCGGCGCGCCGTCGGCGAAGTCGCCCGGGGGGATGCCGGGGTGGTGCCCGGCGGAGGGTTCCGCGGTCTCCGCGTCTGCGGTCAGCCGCAGGCGGGAGACGATGCGGTAGCGGTCCCCGCGGTACACCGAGTGGACGTACTCCACGGGCCGGCCCGTGGAGTCGCTGGTGAGGCGCTCGAAGAGCAGGGCCGGGAACAGCTCCGGCACGTCCAGCACCTCCGCCTCCGCCCGGGTGACCACCGTCGGCTCGATCGCCTGCGTCGCCTCGCTCACGTGCACGCCGTGGTGGGTGCGCAGGTGCTGGTAGAGGTCGCCCTGCTCCAGTTCGCGGGCGGTGAGGCCGGGCACCGTGGCGGCGGGGATGTGCAGGTGCTCGATGGCGATGGGGGCGCCGTCGACCAGCCGCAGCCGGGCCACGTAGAAGATCTCGGCGGCGGGGGAGAGGCGCAGTTTGCGGCCCACCCGGGCGCCCGCCGGCATCGTGGTGAACTCCAGCAGCCGGCTCGTCCAGGTCCCCGAGGCCTGCGGCACGCTGAGCGACTGCCGGTCCTGCACCAGCTCCTGGGTGATCTTCTCCGGTGCCACGAAGACGCCCCGGCCGTGCTCGCGCACCAGGATGCCGGCGGTGACCAGTTCGTCGACCGCCGCGCGCAACGTCGGCCGGGACACCCCGAGTTGGGCGCACAGGGAACGCTCGGACGGGATGGCGTCGCCGGGACTGCGCTCCTCCGCCATGGTCAGCACCGCGTCGCGGACCCGCTCCCGCTTGAGGACCCCGCCCGTCGACCGCGCCGCCGCGCCCGCCCCTGGTTCCTTCTCGGCCATCCGTACCGTCCCCTTCCCCCGCGTTCCCCCGTGCCTTTCCCGTGCGGATGCATCTGACCAGTTCCGTGATGCGACCACAAGAGACCACTGGTAAAGGACCAGTTTACGACGCAGTTGCCCAGACAGGAGAACGTTCCGTTCCCCTCACCCGGTAATTCCCGGGCGTGCGTGGGGGGTTGACGGCCTTATTGGTCCATGCCATTTTCTTCCACCACCAACAGGTTATCTGTCCAGTGGCGGCCCGTGAGGCAACTGGTCAAGTATCCGGGGCGTCGTCCCACCCTGCCCCGCGCCATCCCTGAGCGTCTTCGAGGTGAACCGTGAAGTTCCGCCTGCTCGCCGGTGCGTCGTCCTCCCTCCTCCTGCTGACCGCCCTCCTCACCGCCTGCTCCTCCGGCTCCGGCTCCGGCGGGAGTGACGGCGAGGGCACCTCCGAACTGACCGTCTGGCTCATGCGGGACAGCGTCTCCGCGGCCTTCCAGAAGGAGTTCACGGACGCCTTCACCGCCGCGCACCCCGACATCCGCCTGAAGGTGCAGATCCAGGAGTGGGACGGCATCGGCCAGAAGGTCACCGCCGCCCTGGCGAGCAACGACGCCCCCGACGTCATCGAGGTCGGCAACACCCAGGTCGCGCAGTACGCCCAGAGCGGCGGACTGGTCGACCTCACCGGCAAGAAGAGCGACCTCGGCGGCGCCACCTGGCTCAAGGGGCTGGCCGAGCCCGGCGCCTGGGAGGGCAGGCAGTACGGCATCCCGTACTACGCCGCCAACCGCGTCGTCGTCTACCGCAAGGACCTCTTCCAGCGGGCCGGCGTCGACCCCGCCACGATCAGGACCCGACAGCAGTGGCTCGCCGCCACCCGGAAGCTCAACACGGGGGACCAGCAGGGCATCTACCTCACCGGTCAGACCTGGTACGCCCTCGCCGGCTTCATCTGGGACGAGGGCGGCGACCTCGCCGTCCAGGACGGCGGCCGGTGGAAGGGCGCCCTGGACACCCCCCAGGCGCTGGCCGGCATGCGGTTCTACAAGGAACTCCAGGCGCTCGGCAAGGGCCCCAAGGACGCGGACGAGGCCAACCCGCCGCAGGCCGAGGTGATGGCCGGGGGCAAGGTCGCCCAGATCATCTCCGTGCCCGGCGGCGCGAACGTCATCGCCCAGCACAACCCCGGCCTGAAGGGGAAGCTCGGCTTCTTCCCCGTCCCGGGCAAGACGGCCGACAAGCCCGGCGCGGTCTTCACCGGGGGCTCCGACCTCGTCGTCCCGGCCGCCTCGCAGCACCAGGACGCCGCCTACACGTTCATCAAGGAACTCACCGGTGACACCTGGCAGAAGAAGCTCGCCCTCGCCATGAGCTACGTGCCGAACAAGACGTCCCTCGCCTCCGCCGTCGCCGCCGACCCCGGCGCGGCCACCATGGCCGTCGGCGCCGCCGAGGGCCGCGCCACGCCCAACACGCCGGGCTGGGCGGCGGTCGAGGCGGAGAACCCGATCAAGGACTACATGACGGCCGCGCTCACCGGCCGGGACATGCGGCAGGCGGCGGCCGAGGCGTCCGCGGAGATCACCCGGGCGATGAACACCGCCTCGTGATCCGGCGCCCGTGCCGCCGGCCCCCGCCCCTGGGCACCGCCGGCCCGCAGCCCCGCACGTCCCGCAGGTACCGCAGTCCCGCACGTCCCGTACGAGAGGAGGAGCCGTGCCGACCACCGAGGAACGGGCCCGGCCGCGGCCCCGGCCGGTCCGGGCCCCCGCACCGACGCCCCGCCGCCGCGGCGGTGACCGCTCCGGCGCCCGCTCCGGCCCCTGGCCCTACCTGCTGATCGCGCCGACCGTCCTCGGCATGGCCTACCTGCTGCTCTACCCGCTGGCCCGCGCCGTCCTGATCTCCTTCCAGGACTTCCGGCTGCGCCAACTCATCTCCGGGGACGCCGAGTTCGTCGGCCTGGCGAACTACCGGACCCTGCTCACCGACCCGCGGTTCTGGACGGTCGTACGCCGCACCTTCCTGTTCATGGCGGTCGACGTCGTCCTGATCATGGTGATCGCGCTGCTGGTCGCGCTGATGACGGAACGGCTCGGCCGGGTGTGGCGCGGCCTCGTCCTCAGCTCGCTCGTCCTCGCCTGGGCGATGCCGGTGGTCGCCGCGACCACCGTCTTCCAGTGGCTGTTCCACTCCGAGTTCGGCATCGTCAACTGGACCCTGACCTCGCTCGGCGCCCACTGCTTCGAGCGGTACCCGTGGTTCGCCCACGGCACCGCCGCGTTCGTCATCCTCGTCGTACTGGTGGTGTGGCAGTCCGTGCCGTTCGCCGCCATCACCCTCTACTCCGCGCTCACCACCGTCCCCGCCGAACTCCAGGAGTCCGCACGCCTCGACGGAGCGGGCGCCTTCCGGGTCCTGCGCTCGGTCACCCTGCCGCTGATCCGCCCCATCGTGATGCTGGTGCTCTGCCTCGAGGTCATCTGGACCTTCAAGGCGTTCGTGCAGATCTGGGTGATGACCAAGGGCGGCCCCGGCGACGCGACCACCATCCTGCCGGTCTACGCCGTGCAGACCGCCCTCTCCCAGCAGCGCTACGACCTCGGCTCGGCCGCCTCGATGATCACGGTCGTGCTGATGTCGGGCGTGCTCGTCCTGTACTTCCGCCAGATGTTCCGACAGGAGGACGAGCGGTGAGCAGCACCGTCCGCGGCGGACGCGTCCGCCCGCCCCGCGGCCGCGGCCGTGTCCCCGGCTTCCGCGCCCCCCGCCTGCGGCGGCTGCCCCTGCACGCCGGTGCCGCCCTGACCGTGCTGGTGTGTCTCTTCCCCGTGTACTGGATGGTCACGACCGCGCTCAAGCCGTCCCGTGACATCCAGTCGTCCGAGCCCCGACTCTTCCCGCACTCCTGGACGCTGGAGCACTTCAGGACCGCGGTGGACGCGCCGGGCTTCGCCCAGTTCTGGCGCAACAGCCTGCTGGTCACCGCCGGTGCCGTGCTGCTGTCCCTGTTCGTCGCCCTCGCGGCGGCCTTCGCCGTCGCCCGGATGCGCTGGCGGGGCCGCCGGCAGTTCGTCCTCGCCGTCTTCATCGCCCAGATGGCGCCGTGGGAGTCGCTGATCATCCCGGTCTACATCATCGCCCGCGACACCGACATGCTGGACCGGCTCACCACGCTGACGCTGGTCTACTTCATGATCACCCTGCCCTTCACCGTGATCGTGCTGCGCGGGTTCATCGCCACCGTCCCGCCCGAACTGGAGGAGGCGGCACAGGTCGACGGCTGCACCCGGCCCGGCGCGTTCCGCCGCGTGGCGCTGCCGCTGCTCGCCCCCGGACTGATGGCCACCTCGCTGTTCGGCTTCATCACCGCCTGGAACGAGTTCGCCTACGCCAACTTCCTCATCATCAAGAACCAGGACCAGCGCACCCTGCCCGTCTGGCTGTCGTCCTTCCAGAACACCTTCGGCACCGACTGGGGCGCCACCATGGCCGCCTCCACCCTCTTCGCCCTGCCCGCCCTCGCCGTCTTCCTCCTCCTCCAGCGCCACGTCACGTCAGGACTCGCGTCGGGCGCGGTCAAGGGCTGACCCCGCCCCGCGCGTGGCGGTCGGGGCCCCGCACCCGCGCCCACCGACCACCCTGCGCTCACCCACCGCCCCCGCGCCCCCCGCACGCCCCCCGGCGCCCCTCCCGGAAGGCCCTCCCGTGCCCGCACTCCGCCGCGACCAGGCCCTGCTGCCCCGGCCCACCCGAGTCTCCCTGCGTTCCGGCCACTTCACGCTCGACGCCACCACCGGCGTGCACGCCACACCCGGCGCCGAAGCCGCCGCCGACCTGCTGCGCGACCTGCTCACGCCCGCCACCGGTCTGCCCTTACCGCCCTCGCCGTCCGGGACGGTCACCCTCGCCGTCGACGCCGGGCTGCGCGGACTCGGCCGCGAGGGGTACGGCCTGACCGTCTCCCCGCACTCCGTCCTGCTCCGCGCGGCCCACCCGACGGGGCTGCTGCGCGGGGTGCAGACCCTTCGCCAACTCCTGCCCGAGCAGGCCCTGGTGGCGGCGGGCGGCGGCCACCCCGGGCTCCCGACGGGGCCGGGGCGGGAGCGGGACCTTCCGGACCGCTGGGACCTGCCCTGCACCGAGATCACCGACGTCCCGCACCGCTCCTGGCGCGGTCTGATGATCGACGTGGCGCGCCACTTCCACCCCGTCGACACCCTGCGCCGCCACGTCGACCTGCTCGCCCTGCACAAGCTGAACGTCCTGCACCTCCACCTCACCGACGACCAGGGCTGGCGGATGCCCGTCGCCGCCTACCCCCGCCTGACGACGGTCGGCGCCCGCCGGACCGGCCCGGACACCGCACACAGCCCCGGCACCTCGCCGCGCGGCCCGCGCCCGCACGCCGGCGCCTACACCCGCGCCGACCTCACCGGCCTGGTCGCCTACGCGGCGCGCCGGGGCGTCACCGTCGTCCCCGAGATCGAGATGCCCGGCCACGTGCGCGCCGCCCTCGCCGCCTACCCGCACCTCGGCAACCACCCCGGCCGCGCCCTCGACGTGTGGACGCGCTGGGGCGTGTGCGACACCGTGCTCGGCGTCCACGACGCCGTACTCGACTTCGTGCGCGCCGTCCTCGACGAGGTGATGGACGTCTTCCCCTCGCCGTACGTCCACCTCGGCGGCGACGAGTGCCCCACCACCGAGTGGGAGCAGAGCGCCACCGCCCGCGCGCGGGTCGCGGCGGAGGGCCTGTCCGGGCCGGCCGACCTGCGCGGCTGGCTCCTCGGACGGGCCGGCGCGCACCTCCGGGAGCGCGGCCGCCACCCCGTCGCCTGGGCCGAGACGGGCACCGTCCTCCCGCCGGGCTTCACCGCGATGAGCTGGCGGGCGACCAGCCACGCGGCCGAGGCCCTGGCCCGCGGGCACGACGTCGTCCTCACCCACCACCGCACCACCTACCTCGACTACGCCCAGGACGAGGAGCCCGGCGGCCCGCCCGTCCAGCCCGGGCCCGTCGTCGACCTGCGCACCGTCCACCGCGGCGACCCCGACCCCGCGGCGTCCGCGCCCGGCGCCGGACGCGTCCTCGGCACCCAGGCACAGCTGTGGACCGAGTTCGCCCCCACCGCCGCCGACCTCGACCGCCTCGCCTACCCCCGGCTGTGCGCCCTGGCGGACCGGGCCTGGTCGGGGCCCACGCCCTGGCCCGACTTCGCCCGCCGGCTGGCCGCGCACACGCGACGCCTGGACGCCCTCGGCGTACGCCACCACCCCACGACCGCGGCACCGTCCGAGCCGACCGCGGCCCGCACGGCACCCTCCGCCTGACCTCCCCGGGACGGCACCAGCGCCCCCGGACGACGGCCCGTACAGCACCCTCCCCCCGACATCCCCCGGCCGGAACCACCCTCCCCGGACGAACCGCCGGCCGACCCCCTGGATGACCCCACCACGGAGAGGAACCGCCCGTGACCAGTCATGACCACCCGGCGCCGCAGCGCCGCAGCAGCCGGCTGCGCATGCTCCTCGCTACGGCCGCCGTCACCGCCCTCGGCGCCGCCACCCTCGCGGCCCTGCCCGCGACCGCCGACGCGGCCGGCGGGCTGACGGTGCAGTACCGCACCAGCGCCACCGGCGCCACGGCCGACCAGAGCGAACCTTGGTTCAAGGTGAAGAACACCGCCGGCACCGCGCTGCCGCTCAGCGAGGTCAAGCTGCGCTACTACTTCAAGGCCGACTCGCCCACCGCCACGTACCGGTTCGCCTGCTCCTGGGCGACCAAGGGCTGTGCCAACATCACCGGCACCTTCGGCACCCTCGCCAGTCCCACCGACACCGCCGACCGCTACCTCGAGGTCGGCTTCACCTCCGGTGCGGGCTCCCTCGCGCCCGGCACCGACACCGGCGACATGCAACTGCGGTTCTACCAGTCCACCTGGCAGCCGCTGCGGCAGAGCGACGACTACTCCTTCGACGCGAGCCGGACCGCGTACGGCGACTGGCCCAAGGTCACCGCGACCCGCGCCGGCAGCCTGGTGTGGGGCACGGCCCCGGCCGGCAACACCCCGACCGACCCGCCGACCACCCCGCCGCCCACCACACCCCCGCCCGGCGGATCGGGCACGCTGTGGGACGACTTCAGCTACACGTCCTCCACCGACCCGAAGATCTCCGCCAACGGCTGGTCCGTGCGCTCCAACTCCGGCGGCCCCGGCGTGCCCGGCGCCACCTGGGACCCCTCCAACGTCACCTTCGCCACCAGCGCGGGCAACACCGTCATGACGCTGGAGACGTCCACCGCGGGCACCGCCGGCACCACCGAGCAGGCCGAAGTCCTCACCAAGGCCACCAAGTTCCAGAACGGCACCTACGCCGCCCGCGTCCGGTTCAACGACGCGCCCCGCTCCGGCCCCGACGGCGACCACCTCGTGCAGACCTTCTTCACCATCAACGACCTCAAGGCCCCGATGGCCGACGACTACGCGGAGTACGACTTCGAGTACCTCCCCAACGGCGGCTGGGGCGAGCCGTCCAACATCCTCTACACGACCTCCTGGGAGACCTACAACCCCGACCCCTGGCAAGCCGTCAACCAGCACACCGAGAGCCGCCAGAGCTACGCCGGCTGGCACGACCTCGTCCTCACCATCGACGGCTCGTCCATCACGTACTACATCGACGGCCGGCTCTTCGGCACCCACGACGCCGCCTACCTGCCCGAGCGCCCCATGTCCCTCAACTTCAACCAGTGGCTGATCGACCTCGACGGCCAGACGTCGACCACCCCGCGGGCCTACGAGCAGCAGGTCGACTACGTCCTCCACGTCAAGGACCAGGTGCTGACCCCGGCTCAGGTGGACGCCAAGGTCGCGGCGTACCGCTCGACGGGGAAGGCGTTCGAGGACACGGTGCCGGCCCCCTGACGGACGGCACGTGACCCGGGGCGGGCGTGCGACGGCCACGCCCGCCTCCGGCACGCGGCGCGCTCAGTGACCGGCGAGCAGCTTCACCCCGACCACGACGAGCCCGATGCCCGTGTTCAGCGCCGCGGTGACCGCGGCGCGCAGCGGGCCCGAGCCGATGCGCCGGCCTCCCAGGTACCTGTCCGCGGCCGATGTGCTCGCGCTGCGCACCGCGCTGTGGGTCGCGATCGGCACCGAGGTCGCCGCGCTGGCCGCCTGGGGACCACAGGCGAGCGCGGTCACGGCGACCGACAGGACGGCCCCGGTGTGGTCGACGTGCCGCCCCTCGACGAGGCCGATGAGGACGGCCAGCAGAGTGAGGGAGGCGTAGATGCGTTCTTTGAGGCGCTCGCTCAGCACCGACGCGGGTTCCTCGGGCCCGGGCGCGGTGTCCGGCTCCTTCTCGCTCACATCGACTCCCTCGTCGTGATCACCGTCCGTCACGACAGGCGTGAGCCGCGGCGCGAGGGGTCGGGCCGGGTCGGTGTCGTGGAGGGCGCGTCGGCGGACGGTGCCCGGCCGGACGGCGTACCGAGGGCTGGGGCACGGCGCGCCCGCAGCCCCCCGACCAGCCCTGCGATCACCACCGCGATCCCCACCCACACCGTGGTGCCCGGCACCCCGGCGCCCGTCGCCGTGCCCGCCGCTGCCGCCGCGAGCGGGGCGAGACCCGTGAGCAGGCCCGCTCGGCCGGCGCCGACGGTGCGCACGGTCGAGTACCACAGCACGAAGGCGACCGCCGTGACCAGCAGTGCCAGGTACGCCACGGCCGCCCACTGCGCCCCCGTCACCTCCCGTGCGGCCGTGGGCCCTTCGCACGTCACGCCGAGGACGGCGAACAGCACCGCGCCCAGCCACGACGCGTGCACCGACACCCCCCACGGCGTGTGCCGGCCGAGCACCGGCACCGCCAGCAGCGTGAACGCCGCCTCGCAGCCCAGGGCCAGGGCCGCCCAGGCCACCCCGGCCACGTCGGTACGGCCCGTGCCCTCCACCAGGACCGCGCCCGCCACCACCACGGGCGCCGCCAGCAGCACCTGCCGGCTGGGGGCACGCCGTTCCAGCAGCGGGCCCAGGACCCCGAGGACCACCGGCACCGACGCCACCGCGACCGCGATCACCGCGGGTTCCGCGTGGGCGACCCCCCGCACCACGGCCACGTTGAACAGCACCAGCCCCGTCACCGCGAGCCCGGCCAGCCACAGCCACTCCCGGCCGCGGGGCCACACCGGGCGGGCACCGGCGAGCCGGGCGAGGAGCAGCAGGATCACGGTCGCGGCGGCGTAGCGCACGGCCTGGGCGGTGAACAGCGGGGCGTCGACGAGCGCGTGCGAGACGCTGACGCTGCTGCCGACCAGCACCATCCCGACCATGCCGGGGACCAGGGGCGTGAAGGAAGCGGAAGGGGTGTCCATGCCTCCACCCTGGCCGCACAATGGACGCCATGGGCAGGTCCACAGAACCGTCGGTCGAGGGGTCCAAAACAGCGGCACCGGCCGCCCCGGCCGCCGCGGCCGACGCGCGTCCGGCACCGCCCGGCGCCTCGCTCGGCTCCGACTTCCTCCAGCTCGACATCGCCGACGCACCCCCGGGCGGGCGGACCGCCTGGCTCGCCGACCGGCTGCGGTCGGCCATCGCCGACGGCCGGCTGCCGGTCGGGGCGCGGCTCCCGGCCAGCCGCGTGCTCGCCGAGGAGCTGCGCGTCACCCGGGGCGTGGTCACCGAGGCCTACCGGCGCCTGTCCGAGTCCGGCCAGGTCGCCGGGCGGGGACGGCGCGGCACGGTGGTCGTCGCCGCCCCGGCACCCCCGGCGTCGTCCTCGACGCCCCCCACGGCTCCCGCCGCCTCCGCCCGCCCCGAGCCCCCGGCCGACGGGCCCCGAGCCTCCCGCCGCCGGACCCCCGCCGCCCCCGCCCCGGACGTCTTCTTCGCCTCCCCGCACCGCGACGGCCTCGTCGACGCGCTGCGCGGGCTGCCCTGCCGGATCGACCTCTCCCCGGGCGTGCCCGACCTCGCCGCCTTCCCCCGGGCCGCCTGGCTGCGCGCCGAACGCGCCGTCCTCGCCGCCGTCACCCCGGCCGACTTCGGCTACGGCAGCCCCCAGGGCGCGCCCGCGCTGCGGCGGGCCGTCGTCGGCTGGCTCGCCCGCAACCGCGGCATCCGCGCCGAACCGGACGAGGTCGTGGTGGTCGCCGGTGTGGCGCAGGCCCTGGGGCTGCTCGCGCAGTTGCTGCGCGCCGACGGCATCGACCGCGTCGCCGTCGAGGACCCCGGCTCGCTCGGCGCACGCCAGCAGCTCGAGTACGGCGGCCACACGACCGTCCCCGTCCCCGTCGACGCCGGCGGCCTGGACGTCGGCGCGCTGCGGGCCTGCGGGGCCCGGGCGGTGCTGATGACCCCGGCGCACCAGTTCCCCACCGGCGTGGTCCTCGACGGGGAACGCAGGCGCGAGCTGCTGCGCTGGGCGGCCGGGGGCGGCGTGGTGATCGAGGACGACTACGACGCCGAGCACCGCTACGACCGGCCCCCCGTACCCGCGCTGCGCTCCCTCCTGCCCGACGGGGTCTGCTACGCGGGCAGCGTCTCCAAGCTCCTCGCCCCCGCCCTGCGGGTCGGCTGGCTGCTGGTCCCGCCCCACCTGCGCGACGCCCTGGTCACCGCCAAGCGGTACGCGGACCTCGGCAACGGCGTCCTCACCCAACTGGTCCTGGCCCGGCTGATGGACTCCGGCGAACTCGGCCTGCGGCACGTCCGGCGCCGCCACCGCAGGCGCCGGGACGCCATGCTGCGGGCCGTCGAGGCACACCTGCCCGGCGCCCGCGTCCACGGGGCGGCCGCCGGCCTGCACCTCATGGTCACCCTCGCCGACGGGCCCGGCAGCCGGGTCCGCGACACCGACCTCGCCGCGGCCGCGCTCGCCCGGGGCGTGAAGGCCCACCCCCTGTCCTGGCACCGGATCACTCCCGGCCCGCCCGGGCTGGTCCTCGGCTACGCGGCGGGCGCCGCCCACGAGATCGAGGAGGGCGTCGCCCAACTCGGGGAGGCGCTGCGCACCCTGCCCGCCGCCTGACCCCGCCGCCCCCGCCTGGCCCGCCCCGGCGATCGGCGTACCGTCGTTCTTGTGGACGTCACCGCGGACAGCCTGGTGGCCCGGGCCGCGCGCGAGCTGAGCGCCGACGCGGACGAGCTGGTCGCCGACGTGGAGCGGGGCCTGCGCCGGGAGGTCCCCGAGCTGTGGGCCGACCCGGAGATCGCCCGGGTGACCACGCGGAACATCGCCGAGCACATCGCCGCGGCGCTCGCCGGCCTGGAACACGGCGTCGAGGCGGACCGCATCCCCCCGCCCGCGGCCGACCTCGACCGGGCCCGCCGGCTCGCCCGCGGCGGGGTCTCCGTCACCGCCGTCCTGCGCGCCCACCGGCTCGCCCAGGCCATCGCCCTGGACCGGGTGCTGGCCGCCCTGCCCCGCCTGACCGGCGACCCGGAGCTGATCAGCGCCGCGGCCCGCCGGCTGACCGAGGTGACCACGGGCTACGTGGACCGCAGCTCCGAACGCGGCGTCGTCGCCTACCAGGAGGAGCGGGACCGGCGGCTGCGGTGGCGGCTGTGTCTGGTGAACGACGCCGGGATGCGCATCGGCACCACCCTGGACATCGCCCGCACCACCCAGGAGCTGGCCGACTTCGCCACCGAGCACTTCGCCGACCGCGCCTGCGTCGACCTCCTCGACGCCCTCCTGCACGGCCACGACCCGGCCCGCCGGCCGCTCGTCCTGCGCCGCATCGCCCAGCGCGCGAAGAAGGGCGCCCACCCGGACGACGGCCCCCCGTGCCCGGCCGTCGCCCCCCAGCAGCTCCACACCTACCCGGACGGTTCGACGCCGGCCCGGGTCCTCGCCACCGGGCAGCCCGCGCGGCTCTCCGCCGACGGGTCCCCGCAGGCCGGCCACTCCACCCTCCTCGTGCCGCTGCGCGCCCGCGGCGCCACCCTCGGCGTCGCCCGGTTCTCCCGGGACGGCGGCCCCGAGCCGTACGACGACGAGGACCTGCTCCTCGCGCAGGAGATCGCCGCGCGGGCGGCCGTGGCCGTCGACAACGCCTGCCGCTACACCCACGCCCGCGCCACCGCCCTGGGCCTGCAGCGCAGCCTGCTGCCGGCCCACACCCCCGCGCAGTCCGCCGTGGACGTCGCCTACCGCTACCTCCCGGCCGGCGACCGGCTCGGCGTGGGCGGCGACTGGTACGACGTCATCCCGCTGTCGGGGGCGCGGGTCGCGCTGGTGGTGGGCGACGTCGTCGGGCACGGTGTCCGAGCCGCCGCCACCATGGGCCGGCTGCGCACCGCGGTGCGCACCCTGG
This sequence comes from Streptomyces galbus, assembly GCF_005280195.1. Classification (GTDB taxonomy): domain Bacteria; phylum Actinomycetota; class Actinomycetes; order Streptomycetales; family Streptomycetaceae; genus Streptomyces; species Streptomyces galbus. Next base: position 409,596 of record NZ_SZPR01000012.1, read on the forward strand.
CCGACATCGACCTGCCGCCCGACGAGCTGCTCACCCACCTGGACGACGTGGTCCTGCGGCTGTCGGCCGAAGCCGCGACCGACCCCGACGAGGACGCCGCGGAGATCGGCGCGACCTGTCTCTACGCGGTCTACGACCCCGTGAGCTGCTGCTGCACCCTGGCCCGCGCGGGTCACGTCCTGCCCGCCGTCGTCACCCCCGACGGCGTCCACCGCACCCTCGACCTGCCCGCGGGACCGCCCCTCGGGCTGGGCGGCCTGCCGTTCGAGGCGGTGGACGTCCACCTGCCCGAGGGCAGCCTGCTCGCCCTGTACACCGACGGCCTGATCGAGGCCCGCGACCACGACGTCGAGGCCGGTCTGACCCGCCTGCGGCAGGCGCTCACCCGACCCGCCCGCACCCTGGACGCCGTCTGCGACACGGTGCTGGACACCCTGCTGCCCGAGCGGCCCGCCGACGACGTCGCCCTGCTCCTCGCCCGCACCCGCGCCCTGGGGGACCGCCGGGTGGCCGGCTGGGACCTGGCCGCCGACCCCGCGGAGGTGTCCCGGGTGCGCGCCCGGGTCGCCGCGCAGTTGCGGCGGTGGGGCATGGAGGACCTGGAGTTCACCGCCGAGCTGGTCGTCAGCGAACTGGTCACCAACGCCATCCGCTACGGCCGGCCCCCCATCCACCTGCGCCTCGTCCTGCCCGACCCCGAGCCGCCCGACGGTCCGGGCGCCGGCCACGGCCGGTCCGTGCTGTGCGAGGTCCGCGACGCGAGCAGCACCGCACCGCACCAGCGCCGGGCCCGCAGGTACGACGAGGGCGGCCGGGGCCTGCACCTGGTGGCCCAGCTCGCCGAGCGCTGGGGCACCCGCCAGACCCGCGTCGGCAAGACGGTCTGGGCCGAACTCAGCGACACCGCGGGCGCGTTCCCCGACTTCGGCGGCCTCAGCGCGGTCTGACCGCCCCTCACCGCAGGTCCACCCACGCCCGCCGCTGCGCCGAGCGGGTCATGGCGTCCAGCGCCGTCGCGCTCGCCACGGCGTCGGCGAGCGTCGGCCCGTACGGCGTGCCCTCGCTGATCGAGCGCAGGAAGTGGTACGCCTCGATCACCTTCAGGTCGTCGTAGCCCATGCTGTTGGCCGCGCCCGGCTGGAAGGCCGCGTACTCGCCGTGCCCCGGCCCGACGAACACGGTGCTGACCGGCTGGTCCTGGTAGGCGGTGCCGCGGCTGACGCCGAGCTCGCCCATGCGCCGGTAGTCCCAGAACAGCGCGCCCGTGGTGCCGTGGATCTCGAAGCCGTACGCGTTCTGCTCGCCGACCGAGACGCGGCTGGCCTCCAGCACGCCGCGGGCGCCGGACGCGAAGCGCAGCAGGCAGCTCACGTAGTCGTCGTTCTCCACCGGGCCCGGGGCGCCGCCGGTCGCCCGGGTGTGTCCCGCGGTGGCGGCCGCCGGGCGGGCCCGCTCCGGCACGAACACCGCGGTGTCGGCGGTCAGCGCCGCGATCTCACCGAGCAGGAAGCGCGCCAGGTCCACGCCGTGCGAGGCCAGGTCGCCCAGCACCCCGCTGCCGCCGCGCCCACGTTCGTAGCGCCACGTGAGCGCGCCGTCCGGGTGGGCCGCGTAGTCGCTGAACAGGCGGATGCGGACGTGCGTGACGGTGCCGATGTCCCCGTCGGCGACCATCCGGCGGGCGGTCTCGACGGCGGGCGCGTTGCGGTAGTTGAAGCCGACCGTGCCCTGGACGCCCGCCGCGCGGACGGCGTCGGCGACCGCGCGGGCGTCCTCGGCGGTCAGGCCCACCGGCTTCTCGATCCACAGGTGCTTGCCGGCCTCGGCCATCGCGACACCGATCTCGCGGTGCAGGAAGTTGGGCGCGGTGACGCTCACCGCCCCCACCCGCGGGTCGGCGGCCACCTCGCGCCAGTCGCGGGTCGCGGACGCGAAGCCGTACCGCCCGGCCGCCTCCTCGGCCCGCCCCGGCACCTCGTCCGCGACGACGACCAGCTCCGGCCGCACCGGGAGCCCCGGGAAGTGGTGGGGCAGACGGCCGTACGCCTGCGTGTGGACGCGTCCCATCCAGCCGAAGCCCACGACGGCGACGCCCAGCGTGTTCCCCATGACAGCCCCTTCGTCGACGGCCGACAGCCCCGGCGGCCGCTCACGACCGCCGGGCCGGACCCGCTCTTGGACCGATCCAAAACCTGCGGCACACCATGAGCGGCGCCCCCACCAGGTGTCAAGGGCCTTTACAGCACCGGTAGGGCTGTGGAACGGTCCAGCCATGACCGCCCCGACCATCCGCGACGTCGCCGCGCGCGCCGGCGTGTCGAAGTCCCTGGTCTCCCTGGTGCTGCGGGGGTCGGACAGCGTGCGCCCGGAGAAGCGGGCGGCCGTCCTCGCCGCCGTCGAGGAACTCGGCTACCGGCCCAACGCCGCCGCCCGCAGCCTCAGCGAACGCCGCACCCGCACCGTCGGTGTCCTCCTGAACGACCTGCGCAACCCCTGGTACGTCGAGCTCCTGGATGGGCTGAACACGCGGCTGTACGACAGCGGTCTGCACGTGCTGCTCGCCGACGGCCACCTCAACCGGCGCCTGGGGGAGGACCTGACCCGCACCTTCACCGACCTGCGCGTCGACGGTCTGGTCGCCGTCGGCACCCTGCACGACCCCGAGGCGCTGCGCACCGCCGCCGGCCGGGTCCCCACCGTCGTCGCCGGCACCCGCGAACCCGTCCTGCCCGGCGTGGACATCGTCGCCGGGGACGACGAGCTGGGCGCCCGGCTGGCCACCGAGCACCTCATCGGCCTCGGCCACCGGCACATCGCCCACATCGCCGGCCGCGGCGCGGTCGGTGAGCTGCGCCGCCGCAGCTTCGAGGCCACCATGCGCGAGCACGGCCTGGCCGCGACGGCCACCGTGGAGCAGGGCGACCTCACCGAGGAGGGCGGCTACCGGGCCACCGTGCGGCTCCTGGGCCGCCCCCGGCGCCCCACCGCCGTCTTCGCGGTCAACGACGTGACCTGCGTCGGCGCCCTGTCGGCCGCCGAGGAGAGTGGCCTGCGCGTGCCCCGGGACCTCTCCCTCGTCGGCTACGACAACACCTCCCTCGCCCGGCTGCGCCACCTGTGGCTGACCACCGTCGACCACGCCGGCCACGACGTCGGGCGGCGGGCCGCCCAGCGCCTGCTGGACCGCATCCAGGACCCGCACCGCCCCGGCGCGGTGGACCTCGCCGCCCCGGTCCTGGAGGTGCGCGGGACCACGGCATCCCCCGCCCCCGGCACCTGACCGGCCGGGCGCCCGCACGGCCGGACCGGCACGCGGGGCCGGGCTCACCCGGTCGGCCCACCCCGGATGGTCGTACGCCCCGCCCGGTCCGAGGCTCGCAGGGCCAGGGCCCCCGCCGGACCCCGCGGGGCCGCGCCGCCCCTGGCCGATCCCGCCCGCCGGACCACGGCGGGCGGCCCGGGCAGAGAAGGGAACCGCTCATGAGCCAGGCAGCGCAGCCGGACCGGCCCGACGGCCCGGCGCCGCCGCGCACCGCCGGCCGGAGCGCCGGCCGGGTGGGCGGCGGCGTGGTGTTCGCGGCCGTCCTCATGGTGTGCGGCGGTGTCCTCGCCGTCCTGCAGGGCATCTCCGCCGTGGCCGCGGACGACGTCTACGCCCGCGTCGGCGCGTACGTCTACGCACTGGACCTGACCGGGTGGGGCGTCGTGCACATCGTCGTCGGCGCCCTGGTCGCCGCGACGGGCTACGCCCTGCTCATGGACCAGGCATGGGCCCGCCTCGCCGGCGTCTTCCTGGCCTCGCTGAGCCTGATCGCCCAGTTCCTGTTCCTGCCGTACGCGCCGGTCTGGTCCGTCGTGATGATGGCGATCGACGTGTTCGTCATCTGGGCACTGGCCGGCCGCCAGGAGGCGGTGGCCTGAGCCGGCCCGGCCGGCCGTCGCGAGCCGGCGCCCCGCGCGGACCCGCCCGCGCGCACGACGGGTCCCCGCCCGCGGACTTCTGCCGCCGGGCGGGGACCCGCGCCGTGCCGCCGGTGCGTCAGGACAGCGACAGCACCGTGGAGAGGACCTCGTGCAGGGTCGCCTCCGGGTCCGCGGCCGGCTCCGGCGAGCGCCAGGCCACGAAGCCGTCGGGCCGGACCAGCATCGCCCCGGCGGGGGAGATGCCCAGCCGGCCGGCCCAGTCGGTGTCGTCGTCGGGGACCAGCTCCGCGCCGGGACCCAGGCGCAGGGACACCAGCGGCACGGACAGCTTCTCGGCCAGGCGCACGGCCGCCCCGTGCCAGTCGCAGTGCACGCCGGCCGGGCCCGGCCCCGGGCCGCCCGACAACAGCACCGGCGACGTCTCGAACAGGTCCAGGGTGGACACCCGGTCGCCCCGGTGCCGGACCCACAGGTGCGGTGCCCTGCTGCCCGGCTCGCCGGTCAGGGCCAGCTTCTCCGGGACGACCTCGGCCGCCGGGTCGGTGCCGACGACGGCACCACGGGGGTAGCGGTAGCCCAGGGCGACGTTGAGGATGCCGCCGGCACGGCCGCCCCCGCCCGCCTCGGGCGCCGGGGCGTAGCCCGGGTGGCTGTGCTCGACCGAACGCGCGGCGGCGCGGGCGCTGGTGGCCTCCGCGACGGGGCGGCGCTCGCTGTCGTAGGTGTCCAGCAGCCCGTCGCCCGCCCAGCCGCCGAGCACCGCGGCCAGCTTCCACGCCAGGTTGTGGGCGTCCTGGATGCCGGTGTTGGAGCCGAACGCCCCGGTGGGGGACATCTCGTGCGCGGAGTCACCGGCGAGCAGGACCCGGCCGGCGCGGTAGTGCTCGGCGACCCGCTGGGCCGCGTGCCAGGCCGCACGCCCGGTGATCTCCACGTCGAGGTCCGGGTCGCCGACCGCGCGGCGGATGTGCTCGGCGCACCGCTCCTCGGTGAAGTCCTCGAGCGTCTCGCCCCGTTCGGGGTGCCACGGCGCGTGGAAGACCCAGTGCTCCCGGTTGTCCACGGGCAGCAGCGCCCCGTCCGCGTCGGGACGGGTGAGGTAGCAGACGATGAACCGGCGCTCGCCCACCACGTCGGCCAGCCGGCGCGAGCGGAACGTGAGGCTGATGTTGTGGAACAGGTCGCCCGGGCCGCTCTGCCCGATGCCGAGCTGCTCGCGCACGGGGCTGCGCGGACCGTCGGCGGCGACCAGGTACTGCGCCCGGACGACGGTGTGCTCGCCCGTCTCCCGGCTCTTCAGGTACGCGGTGACGCCGTCCGGGTCGGCGTCGAACGACTGCAGCTCGGTCGAGAACCGCAGGTCCCCGCCGAGTTCCACGGCCCGGTCCAGCAGCACCGGCTCCAGGTCGTTCTGGCTGCACAGGCACCACGAGGCCGGGCTGAACCGGGCCAGCCCGCCGCCCGGGTCGATCTCCCGGAACAGCCACTCGCCCTCGCCGCCGACCAGCGACGGGGTCTGCAGGATGCCGTGGTTGTCGGCCAGCGTGGCCGCCGCCCGGCGGATCCCGTCCTCCGCGCCCGCCACCCGGAACAGCTCCATCGTGCGGACGTTGTTGCCCCGGCCCCGCGGGTGGATCGACGTCCCCGCGTGCTTCTCCACCAGGGTGTGCCGTACGCCGAGCCGGCCGAGGAACAGCGAGGTCGACAGGCCGACCAGGGAACCTCCGACGATGAGTACCGGGACCTCCAGGTCGGGCCGCCCGGCTTGTGCGTTCATCTCGCCTCCACACGCGTCGTGACCACCGGCTCGGGCGAATCCGGCCGGGGCCTTCATCCATGCCCCGCGGCACGCCCCACGGCTCAGGCTTCACCCGCTTAACCCGCCCGGTTCGCGGTGACGCACGGCAGCACCCACGATCGACCTGACGACGCGACCGACGCCGCCCGGCACGCGCTCCGGGACCACCGTCCCGGTCCGCGGGGCCCCCAAAGGCCACGGGGGGCCGCGTCCGTCCCACAGGTCCGCGACAGACGTCGACGTACCGCGAGGAAGCCACGTGGAAGACCACAAGGAAGAGGTGTGCCGGATGACGGTCTCCCCCGATCCGCCGACGGTCCCGGGCGGTGTGTCCAGCACCGCCTTCGACGGGTCCCGCGTGCGGGTCCTGCTCATGCTGGACGTCCACGACGGAGCCCAGCAGCAGTTCCTGGACGCCTACGAGCGGATGCGTCACCGGGTCGCCGCCGTGCCGGGCCACCTGAGCGACCAGCTGTGCCAGTCCCTGGAGAACCCCACCCAGTGGCTGCTGACCAGCGAGTGGGAGAGCGCACCGCCCTTCCTCGCCTGGGTCAACAGCGAGGAGCACATCGACATGGTCGAGCCGCTGGCCGACTGCGTGCGCGACACCCGCTCGCTGCGCTACACGATCCTGCGCGAGACCGGCGGCACGGACACCGCCCCGGCCCCCGGGGCCGTCGCGCTGCAGTCCGCGCCCCGCACCGGTGACAACGTCGTCCGGCACGCCCTGACGTTCACCGTCACCCCCGGCAGCGAGTCCAAGGTCGCCGAGATCCTCTCCGGCTACGCCTCACCGCAGCCGGTCGTCAACGACACCACACGGCTGCTGCGCACCTCGCTGTTCCTGCACGGCAACCGCGTGGTGCGGGCGGTCGAGGTGCGCGGCGACCTCCAGGACGCCCTGCGGCACGTCTCCCGCCAGCCCGAGGTGCGGGCCGTGGAGCAGGCGATCGACCCGTACCTGGAACAGGAACGGGACCTCACCGACCCGAAGTCCGCCCGGGTGTTCTTCACCCGCGCCGCCCTGCCCGCCGTGCACCACACGGCCTCCGGGCGTGCCGAGGGCACCGACGTCCGGCGGTGCGCGCTGTTCCTCCCGGCCGTCCCCGGCCGCGGGGAGGAGCTGGCCCGGCTGCTGTCCCGGCAGGACGAAGCCGTCGCCGCCCACCCGGACGGCCCCGTCCTGGCGGCCACCGTCTTCCACCGGGACGACATCGTCGTACGCCTGGTCGACGTGAACGGCGACCCGGAGGACGCCCCCGGGCCGGTCCTGGCGCTGCCGGACGCCGCGTCGGCCGCCGAGGCCGGGCGCCTGCTCGACGCGGCCGCCCTCGGGCTGGACGGCCCCCCGACGGACGAACGGGCGCTGCGGCGGCTGCTCGCCCACGCCCGGATGCAGCCGCTCACCGACCGCCGGGCCCCGGCCTCCTGACCCACCGCCGGACACCGGACCACCCTCCTGTCCCCACCGTCCCCACCAGCGACCGTCTCCGGAGTGACCGACATGACACCACAGCAGCAGGCAGGCACCGGCATCGGCACCGGCATCGTCGACCTAAGCTCCATCGCACCCAACCGCCGCCGCGGCGGGGACGTGCGCGCCCTGCTCACGCCCTCCACGGTGGGTTCGACGAGCGGCTTCATGGGCGTCGCCATCGTCCGGCCGGGCGAGAGCATCGCCGAGCACTACCACCCGTACTCCGAGGAGTTCGTCTACGTCATCGAGGGCGCCTTCGAGGTGGACCTCGACGGCGAGCCGCAGCCCCTGCGCGCCGAGCAGGGCCTGCTCATCCCCAAGGACGTCCGGCACCGGTTCCGCAACGTCGGCGACCGCGACGCCCGGCTCGTCTTCCACCTGGGCCCGCTGGCGCCCCGCCCCGACCTCGGGCACGTCGACACCGAGGAGGGCCCGCGCGACGTCACGGCCGAGGGCCTCGCGTCCGAGGCGGTCTCATGAGCCGGCGGGTCGCGGTCACCGGCATAGGCGTCGTCGCCCCCGGCGGCACGGGCGTGACCCGGTTCTGGGACCTGCTGTCCCACGGGCGCACGGCGACGCGACGCATCTCCCTGTTCGACCCGGCCGGGCTGCGCTCGCAGATCGCCGCCGAGTGCGACTTCGACCCGGCGGCGCACGGACTGGACCCGACGACCGTCGAACGCTGCGACCGCTACGTGCAGTTCGCGCTGGTCGCCGCGCGCGAGGCGGTGCAGCACGCCGGGCTGGACATGGCGCGCGAGGACCCCTGGCGCACGGGCGTCAGCCTCGGCACGGCGGTCGGCGGCACCACCCGGCTGGAGCAGGACTACGTCCTGGTCAGCGAGCGCGGCGCGCGCTGGGACGTCGACGCGCGCAAGGCGGGCCCGGCCCTGGAGCGGGCCTTCTCGCCCAGCACCCTGGCCTCCGCCGTGGCCGAGGAGTTCGGCGCCCACGGGCCCGTGCAGACCGTCTCCACCGGCTGCACCTCGGGCCTGGACGCGGTCGGCTACGCCCACCAGGCGGTCGCCGACGGCCGGGTCGACGTGTGCATAGCCGGCGCGTCGGACTCGCCGATCTCCCCGATCACCATGGCCTGCTTCGACGCGATCAAGGCCACCTCGCCGAACAACGACGACCCGGCCCACGCGTCGCGCCCGTTCGACGCCCACCGCGACGGGTTCGTCATGGGCGAGGGCGCCGCCGTCCTCGTCCTGGAGGAACTGGAACACGCCCGCGCCCGCGGGGCCCGGATCCTCTGCGAGGTCGCCGGCTACGCCACCTTCGGCAACGCCCACCACATGACCGGGCTGACCAAGGACGGCCTGGAGATGGCGCGGGCCATCGAGACCGCCCTGGACGAGGCCCGCCTCGACCCCACGGTCATCGACTACGTCAACGCGCACGGCTCGGGCACCAAGCAGAACGACCGCCATGAGACCGCGGCCGTCAAGCGCGCCCTGGGCCAGCACGCGTACGCGACGCCGATGAGCTCCATCAAGTCGATGGTGGGCCACTCGCTCGGCGCGATCGGCTCCATCGAACTGGTCGCGTGCGTCCTGGCGCTGACGCACCAGGTGGTGCCGCCCACGGCCAACTACGAGACCCCCGACCCCGAGTGCGACCTCGACTACGTCCCGCGCGAGGCACGCGAACGCCGGCTGCGCGGTGTGCTGTCCGTGGGCAGCGGGTTCGGCGGGTTCCAGTCGGCGGTCGTCCTGACCGGCCCCGAGCGGAAGGCGTGAGGCGATGAGCGGACGAGAACCCCGGAGGGCGGTCGTCACCGGCATCGGCGCGGTGACCCCGCACGGCATCGGGACCGAGGTGTTCTGGAAGACCACCGTGAGCGGCGGCAGCAGCCTCGCCGCCCTGGACCGCGGCGGCTGCGAGGGCTACGCGCTGCGCGTCGCCGGCCAGGTGCGCGGCTTCGACCCGGCGGCGCTGGTCGAGGAGACCTTCCTCGTGCAGACCGACCGGTTCACCCACTTCGCGATGGCCGCCGCCCGGCTGGCCCTGGAGGACGCCCTGCTCGCGGACGCCGACTTCGACTCGCCGTACTCGGTGGGCGTGGTCACGGCCGCCGGCTCCGGCGGCGGCGAGTTCGGCCAGCGCGAACTGCAGAACCTGTGGGGGCAGGGGTCCAAGTACGTCGGCCCCTACCAGTCGATCGCCTGGTTCTACGCGGCCAGCACCGGCCAGATCTCCATCCGGCACGGCTTCAAGGGGCCGTGCGGGGTGGTGGCCAGCGACGAGGCCGGCGGACTCGACGCCCTCGCACAGGCCGCGCGGACCGTGCGGCACGGCACCGACACGGTGGTCGTCGGCGCGGCCGAGGCACCCCTCGCGCCGTACTCGATCGTCTGCCAGCTCGGCTACCCCGAGCTGAGCCGGGCCACCCGGCCCGACCGCGCCTACCTCCCCTTCACCGACGAGGCATGCGGCTTCACCCCCGCCGAGGGCGGCGCGGTGCTGGTGCTGGAGGAGGAGCGCGCGGCACGCGCCCGCGGGGCCGAGGTCCGGGCCACCGTCGCCGGACACGGTGCGACGTTCACCGGCGCCTCCCGCTGGGCCGAGTCCCGCGACGGGCTCGCCCACGCCATCGACATCGCGCTGCGCGAGGCCGACTGCCGCCCCGAGGACGTCGACGTGGTCTACGCCGACGCCCTCGGCGTGCCCGAGGCCGACCGGGCCGAGGCGGGGGCGCTCTCCGACGCCCTCGGGCCGCACGCCCGGCGCGTCCCCGTCACCGCCCCGAAGACGGGCACCGGCCGCGCCTACTGCGCCGCGCCGGTGCTGGACGTGACGGCCGCGGTGCTCGGCCTGCAGCACGGGCTGATCCCGCCCACGCCGCACGTGACCGACCCCCGCCACGACCTGGACCTGGTGACCGGCTCCGCCCGTGCCGTGGAGGCCCGCACGGCCCTGGTCCTCAGCCGGGGGCTCATGGGCTGCAACGCGGCGCTCGTCCTGCGCAAGGGCGGCGCCCAGGGCCCGCACCAGTAACCGATCCGCACCACCGAAGGAGCGCACCCCATGACCGACCAAGTCTCCTACGAGGTCACCCTGGAGGACCTGGCCGCGCTGATGAAGCGCACCGCCGGCGTCTCCGTCGACCCCGACCAGTTCGCCCGGCAGGCCGACGCCGGCTTCGACACCTTCGGCCTGGACTCGCTGGGCCTGCTCGGCATCGTCGCCGAGCTGGAGAAGCGCTACGGCCTGTCGATGCCGCCGGACGCCGAGCGCTGCAAGTCGCCCGCGGAGTTCCTCGCGCTCATCAACAGCGCGCTGACGACAGGAGTCTGAGATGCCCGCGCACACCGACAACGAGATCGTCATCGACGCGCCCTTCGATCTCGTCTGGGACATGACCAACGACATCGAGAACTGGCCGCAGCTCTTCAGCGAGTACGCCTCGGTCGAGATCCTCGACCGCGAGGGCGACCGCACCACCTTCCGGCTCACCATGCACCCGGACGAGCAGGGCCGGGTGTGGAGCTGGGTGTCCGAGCGCACCGCCGACCGCGCGGCCCGCAAGGTCGACGCCCACCGCGTGGAGACCGGGCCGTTCGCGTTCATGCGGATCCACTGGGAGTACGAGGAGACCCCGGCCGGCACGCGGATGCGCTGGGTCCAGGACTTCTCGATGAAGCCCGAGGCCCCGGTGGACGACGCCGGCATGGAGGAGATGATCAACCGCAACTCCCGCACCCAGCTCGCCCTCATCCGCGACCGCATCGAGCAGGCCGCGGGCGAGCGGCGTCCCGCCGGCGTACTGAGCGAGTGAAGGGCACACCGATGCACCACACCCTGATCGTCGCCCGGATGAAGCCCGGCGCGGCCGACGACATCGCACGGGTCTTCGCCGAGTCCGACAGCGGTGACCTGCCCCACCTGGTGGGCGTCACCCGGCGCAGCCTCTTCCAGTTCGGTGATGTGTACCTGCACCTCATCGAGAGCGAGAACGACCCGGGTCCGGCCATCGCCCGCCTCGCCGACCACCCCGAGTTCCGCGAGGTCAGCGAGCGGCTGACGCCGTTCGTGTCCGCCTACGACCCGGCGACCTGGCGGGGCCCGAAGGACGCCATGGCGCAGTGCTTCTACCGCTGGGAGAGCGACGCCGCGGTGTCCGGTGACGCCGCGGTGTCCGGCTGACCCGCACACGCCCACCGCAGACGCACGGGGCACGGCCGTCGGGCCGGGCCCCGTGCGCGTGTGTGTCCGGCGGGCGCGGCGGGACGAGGCGGGAGGGCGTCCGAGCACCCGGACGGCACGGGCCCGTGCAGCCCGCTTTGCATGACCATGCGACAGGGTGCATACTCTTCCTATGTCCAAGGTCCTCACCTCCCTCCCCGTCGGCGAGCGCGTCGGCATCGCCTTCTCGGGCGGCCTCGACACCTCGGTCGCGGTCGCGTGGATGCGCGAAAAGGGCGCCGTCCCCTGCACCTACACCGCCGACATCGGCCAGTACGACGAGCCCGACATCGCCTCGGTGCCCGGCCGCGCGGAGACCTACGGCGCGGAGATCGCCCGCCTGGTCGACTGCCGCGCCGCACTGGTCGAGGAGGGCCTGGCCGCGCTCACCTGCGGCGCGTTCCACATCCGCTCCGGCGGGCGCGCGTACTTCAACACCACGCCGCTGGGCCGCGCCGTCACCGGCACGCTGCTGGTGCGCGCGATGCTCGAGGACGACGTCCAGATCTGGGGCGACGGCTCGACGTACAAGGGCAACGACATCGAGCGGTTCTACCGCTACGGCCTGCTCGCCAACCCCAACCTGCGGATCTACAAGCCCTGGCTGGACGCGGACTTCGTGACCGAGCTCGGCGGCCGCAAGGAGATGTCGGAGTGGCTCCTCGCCCACGACCTCCCCTACCGCGCCAGCACGGAGAAGGCCTACTCCACCGACGCCAACATCTGGGGCGCCACCCACGAGGCCAAGACCCTGGAGCACCTGGACACCGGCGTCGAGACGGTCGAGCCGATCATGGGCGTCCGGTTCTGGGACCCGGCCGTCGAGGTCCCCACCGAGGACGTGACGATCGGCTTCGACCAGGGCCGCCCCGTCACGATCAACGGCAAGGAGTTCGCCTCCGCCGTCGACCTGGTGATGGAGGCCAACGCCATCGGCGGCCGCCACGGCCTGGGCATGTCCGACCAGATCGAGAACCGCATCATCGAGGCCAAGAGCCGCGGCATCTACGAGGCCCCCGGCATGGCCCTGCTGCACGCGGCCTACGAGCGCTTGGTCAACGCGATCCACAACGAGGACACGCTCGCCCAGTACCACACCGAGGGCCGGCGCCTGGGCCGCCTGATGTACGAGGGCCGCTGGCTGGACCCGCAGGCGCTGATGATCCGCGAGTCGCTGCAGCGCTGGGTCGGCTCGGCGATCACCGGCGAGGTCACCCTGCGGCTGCGGCGCGGCGAGGACTACTCGCTCCTCGACACCACCGGCCCGGCGTTCAGCTACCACCCCGACAAGCTGTCCATGGAGCGCACCGAGGACTCCGCGTTCGGCCCGGTCGACCGGATCGGCCAGCTCACCATGCGCAACCTGGACATCGCCGACTCCCGCGCCAAGCTGGAGCAGTACGTCGGCCTCGGCCTGATCGGCACCGCCACCCCGACCATCGGGGCCTCCCAGGCCGCCGCGACCGGGCTCATCGGCACCATGCCCGAGCTGCCCGAGGGCGGCGCCGAGGCCATCGCCTCGCGGGGCGAGGTCTCCGAGGAGGACGCGCTGCTCGACCGCGCGGCGATGGAGTCCGGCACGGACTGACGGGCTCCGCCCGGTCCACCACCGGAGGGCCGGCTCGACGGGACACCCGCCGAGCCGGCCCTCCGGCTCGCGCACGGCGTGCCTGCCGGCGCCGCGGGGGCCACGTCGGGCGGCGACGGCGGGGGAGGGGCCGTCGAGCGGTGGCCGGGTCCCCGGGGCCGGAGCGGCGGAACCCGGCCTTCAGTCGGACAGGGTCGTGGCGAGGTCCGTGGCGGCCCGGGCGAGGTCCGGGTCCGCGGCGGTGGTGGGGTCGGCGAGGAGGGCGTCGAGAACAGCACGTCCGGCGCGCACCGCCTCGCGGGCCGCGCGCTCCCAGCCGACGTAGTCCTCCGGGTAGTGCAGCAGCTTGGGGTAGGTCGCGGCCGTGGTCTCCCACTGGCGGGCGTGGGCGATCTCGTCCAGCAGGCGCAGGATGCGGGCCCGGCAGCCGAGGTGGGGCAACTGGACCAGGTCCCACAGGAAGGGCACCGTCGGAGCCGTGGCCTGGTCGACGACGAAGCCGTAGCGGCAGACGCGGTCGCGGAGCTGGGCGAGCGCCGAGGTGGCGGCCGGTTCGTCGCCCCGGGCAAGGGTGGTGAGCAGGGAGGGGATCCCCGAGGCCGGTCCCGCGCAGTCCTTGATCTCGGGCCACGGCACCAGGGCCAGGTCGTCGAGGGTTCTCTTCACCGTGGTCATGTCAGGCCTGCGCTCGCGTCGGCAGCATCGCCCAGACGGTCTTGCCCAGGGGCGCGCGGCGGGTCCAGCCCCAGTGCGCCGACAGGGCCTCCACGATGTGCAGCCCCCGGCCGTGCTCCAGCAGCGACTCCCCGGGGGTCGGGTACACCGGCGGGGTGTCGCACTGGTCGCTGACCGCGCAGACCAGGTGGGCCCGGCGCAGGGTCAGCCGCAGCCGTACGTCCGCGCAGCCCGGCACGTCGGGACCGGCGTGCAGCACCGCGTTGGCGGCGAGCTCGGTGACGACCGTGACCGCGTCGTCGGCACACTGGGCCACCTCCCACCGGTCCAGCATGCGGTGGGTGAACGCGCGCGCTTCGGCGAACCCCTCCCGGCTGCCGGTGATGCGGAAGGTGGCTGTTCGGGCCGAGTCGTGCACGGACTCTCGACTCCGGAACTGTGCAGGTGATGACACGGCATCTCCCTGAAGCGACGTCAGGACGGGGCGCCGGAACGGCGGTTGACGGCACGGCTATTATCCACGCTGAGGATGGCCTCGTGCAATTTCACGGGAAATTGCGCACGCAAGAACGAGGAGAGTGCCGTGGCGTCGATACGGAACGGAGTGCGGGCGAGCTCGCTGGGCGTCCGCTGGATCAAGAGCACCCACAGCGCCGCCGAGGGCAACTGCGTCGAGGTGGCCGCGCTGGACGGCGGCGGCGTCGCGCTGCGCAACTCGCGCGATCCCGAGGGCCCCGCCCTGGTCTACACGCCGGCCGAGGTCGCCGCGTTCCTGGCGGGCGCCAAGGACGGTGAGTTCGACCACCTGGTGTGACCTCGCGGTTCGGCCGTACAGCCCAAGAGGCCACCCAGCGGGGCGAACTGAGGCGGTTTCAGCTTCCGTACCCCGTGCGGTGGACGGCGGCCGGATGCGATAATGCGGGTGTCGTCTGCCGGACCAGCGGGAGTCAGGATGTCTGTCGAGAAGCCTAGGGTCTCCCGTCTCGAACCGTATCTGAGCCGGCCCGAACCGGCCCCGACCCTGCTGAAGATGCTGGTCGGCGTGCAGCTCGCCGGCATCCGCGAGGACGCCGGCTACTCCCAGGACCACGCCGTGCGGCAGTTGGGCTTCAGCCCCGCGAAGCTGTCGCGCATCGAGGCGGGCAAGGGCCGCAAGCCCCCGACCGAGACCGACGTGCGCGCCCTGCTCGGGCTGTACGGCACCGGTGAGCACGAGACGTCGCTGATCCTGCAGCTCCTGCGGCGGGCCAACGAGCCCGGCTGGTGGCAGCGCTACGACAAACGGCTGATGCCCGAGTGGTTCGACCGGCTGGTCGGACTCCAGGAGGCGGCCACCGCGATCCGTACCTTCGAGATCCAGTACGTGCCGGGCCTGCTCCAGACCTCCGCCTACGCCCGCGCCGTCGTCGAGCGCGGTCTGCCCGCCGCGCCGGCCCGGGAGGTCGAGCGGCGCGTGGAGCTGCGCATGCGCCGCCGCGAACTCCTGGAGCGCCCGGACGCCCCGCAGCTCTGGGCGGTCGTCGACGAGTCGGTGCTGCTGCGCGTGCTGGGCGGCCGCGAGGTCATGCGCGAACAGCTCGAGCACCTGGTGACCATGGCGCAGAAGCCCCACGTCACCCTGCAGATCGTCCCGTTGGACGTGACGCACGCCTCCGCGCCGGTGATCCCCGTGACCTACCTGCGCTTCGGCGGCTCCGACCTGCCCGACGTGGTGTACCTGGAGCAGATCCGCAGCGCGACCTTCCTGGAGGACCGGGACGAGACCGAGGAGTACCGGGTCGTCCTCGACCGGCTGGCCGACGAGGCGCTCAACCCGCGGGAGTCCCTGGACCGGCTGCGCGACACCATGAAGCAGCGCTACGCGTAGGAGCGCCGCCGGCCGGCCGTCACGAGGCGGGGCGGGGGCGCCGCACGGCAGCGCCCCCGGACCGCGTCACCCCAGGCGGCCGACGCCGCCGAACTCGATCCACTCCTGCGTGAGTTGGCGGGGGGACACCTCACTGTCCGGGCGCCACGTGGAGACCTCGACCAGTCCCGGTTCGAGGATGTCGAGCCCGTCGAACCAGGCCTCGACGTCCTTCTCCTCCCGCACCCGGCCCCAGTGGCCCTGGGTCGCCTTGTCCATGAAGTCGGTGACGAACTCCCGGACCGCCGGGTCGGCGCTGACCAGCTGGCACATCACCAGGCAGCTGCCCGGCGCGAGTCGCTCGACGACGCGGCGGACCACGGCCGGCGGGCCGTCGGTCTCGCTGTCCGGGATGCAGTGGAACACCGAGTTGAACAGCACGGCCACCGGCCGGTCGAAGTCGATCAGGCGCCGGGTGTCCTCGTGGCCGAAGATCGCGTCGGTGTCGCGCAGGTCGGCGTGTATGACCGTGGTCCGCTCGTCCTGCTCCAGCAGGGCCCGGCCGTGGACCATGACCATCGGGTCGTTGTCGACGTAGACCACGTGGACGCCCGGGTCGATGCGCTGGGCGACCTGGTGGATGTTGTCCTGGGTGGGCAGGCCGGACCCGTGGTCCAGGAACTGCCGGATGCCGTACTCCTGGGTCAGCGTGCGCACGACCCGCTGGAGGAAGCGGCGGTTGTTCAGCGCGAGGGCGCGGGTGCTGGGGACGACCTTGTCCAGCTCCTCGACGGCCGCGCGGTCGGCGGCGTAGTTGTCCTTGCCGCCCAGGTAGTAGTCGTACATGCGCGCGGCCGTGGGAACCGACGCGTCGATCTTCGTGGACAGTTGCTCTCCAGGCTGCATCTCTTCCCCCAGACACCGCGCCGCGGACCGGCGGGACCGACAATACATCGTAGGGAAGCGGGACTTGGCGGCACCAGGCAGATGACGTGCCATCCTCCCGCCACCTGCCCCGCGCCCCGCTCCACCCGCCCTCCGGCGACCGTCCGCCCGTCCCGGGCCGTCGAATGGCGGCCGGACCGGGACGGGCGGACGATGAGGGGATGGGGTGCGGTCCCCCATCGGTGACGTCCAGGGCCGCCGGGGAGACCGGCCCCGGCCGTGAGGCACGGCCGGAAGGGAGGAGCGTCATGCTGGAAGTGAAGACGCTCGACAAGCCGGACGAGCGGCGCGATTTCCCCCGCGGTCACCTCGAAGCCGTCCACCTGAGCGGGCTGGACTTCGCCGTGGCCACCTTCGAGCCCGGCTGGCGCTGGTCGGAGTCCGTGGCGCCCATCGCGGGCACCGAGACCTGCCAGGTCCACCACAACGGCTACGTCGTCCAGGGACGCATGCACCTGCACATGGACGACGGCGGCGAGAGCGAGGTCGGCCCCGGCGACGTGTTCGTCTGCACGCCCGGCCACGACGCCTGGGTCGTCGGGGACGAGCAGGTCGTGGTGTACGACTTCGCCGGCGCCATGGCCCGGGACTACGCGAAGGCCGGGGACTGACCCCAGGGCGCCAGGGCGCCACGGCCGTGGCGCACCACCCCGACCGACCGGGGCGGGGGAGGGCACACCCTCTCCCGCCCCGCGGCGTGCCCGGCGCCTGCCCGGCGGGTCAGACCGGCAGGAGGCGCTCGACGAGGGTGCCGAGCTGGCGGGCGGTGCGGCACTCGTGCATGGGGACCAGGTCGGCGTAGGCGAGCGCCGCCGAGTCCCCGGTGCCCCACTGGGCGCGCGGCTCCGGGTTCAGCCAGTGGACGCGGCGGCAGCGACGGGCGATCTCGCGGACGGCGGGCAGGTTCGGGTCGCTGCGGTTGGTCCGGGCGTCGCCCAGGACGAACACGGTGGTGCGGGGGGTGAGCGTCCTGGCGTGGCGCTCGGCGAACTCGCCGAGCGCCACGCCGTAGTCGCTGCTGCCGTGCCAGGCGGCGACGGCGGCCTCGGTGTGGATGCGGGCGCTCAACCCCCCGGGGTCGGCGGCGCCGTGCACGAGCAGCCCGGTCACCTCGTCGACTCGGTTGACGAACGCGAACACGCGCACCTTGGTGAACTGGTCGTGCAGCGCCTGCACCAGCAGCATCGTGAAGTCGGAGAACCCGGACACCGAGCCCGACACGTCGCACAGCAGCACCAGTTCGGGACGGCCCGGCCGGCGCCGGCGCAGCACCGGCCGCATGGGCACGCCCCCGGTGGACAGGGAGCCGCGCAGGGTGCGGCGCAGGTCGACGGCGCCCCGGGCGGCCCGCCGCCGCCGTGCGGCCAGCCGGGTGGCGAGCTTGCGGGCCAACGGCTGCACGGTGCGGCGCAGTTCGGCCAGCCGGTCCTTGCCCGCGTACAGGAAGTCGACCCGGTCCGCGGTGGGCGCCACGGCCCGGCGGGCGATCTCCTCCGGGCCCCGCCGCTCCGCCACCCGCCGCCGCGCCTCCACGGCCACCAGCGCGCGGAAGGCCTCGATGCGGCGCCGGATCTCGTCCTCCAGCAGCCGGTCGGTGAACCCCGTGCCGGCGCCCCGCGCCCGCAGCTCGTCCCGCACCCTGGCCAACAGGGTCTGGGGGCGCAGCCGGTCCAGCGTCTGGTACGACGACCAGCCGTCCGACCCGGGCGCACTCCCGTAGCCGCCGAGCCCGTCCACCGCCTCGACGGCCAGCCGGGCCAGCATCGCCCGGTCGTCCGCCGTGAGCGCGTCGGCGAGCCGGTCGCGCAGCTCCTCCCGGCCGGCGGCCTCCGTCACCGGGCCGCCCACGGCGTGCGGGAAGTACAGGTCGAAGACCGCGTCGAACACCTGCCGCTGACCCGTCTCGTGCAGCAGGGTCGCGGCCAGCCCCTCGCGCAGCACCGCCCGGTCGGCCAGCCCCAGCACCGCCACGGCCCGGGCGGCGTCCACCGTCTCGCCGGTGCCGATCCGCACCCCGTGCGTCCGCAGCGCGGCGACGAAGTCCGTCAGCCGCGCCGCCAGGTCCGCGGTCGCGGTCACAGCGCGTCCAGGTCCAGCTTGGCCGACGCCTTCAGGACGTCCTCCTGGTGCTTGAGGATCACGCCGAGGCTGTCCCGCACGACCGTCTCGTCCAGCGTGTCCGCGCCCAGCGCCAGCAGCGTGCGCGCCCAGTCGACGGTCTCGGCGACCGACGGCGCCTTGCGCAGGTCCATGGCCCGCAGCGCGCCGACCACCCGCACCACGGACGCGGCCAGTGCCTCGTCGACGCCGGGCACCTTCAGCCGTACGATCCGCCGCTCCAGTTCCTCGTCGGGGAAGCCGATGTGCAGGAACAGGCAGCGGCGCCGCAACGCCTCGGACAGCTCCCGGCTCGCGTTCGAGGTGAGCACCACGAAGGGGCGCCGGGCCGCGGTGATCGTGCCCAGCTCGGGGACCGTCACCTGGAAGTCGCTGAGCACCTCCAGGAGCAGGCCCTCCACCTCGACGTCGGCCTTGTCGGTCTCGTCGATCAGCAGGACCTTCGGGTCGTCGCCGCGGATCGCCGTGAGCAGCGGGCGGGGGAGCAGGAACTCCTCGCTGAAGATGTCGGTGCGCGTCTCGTCCCAGGTCTCGTCGCGGCCCGCGCTGATCCGCAGCAGCTGCTTGGCGTGGTTCCACTCGTACAGCGCGCGGGACTCGTCCACGCCCTCGTAGCACTGCAGGCGCACGAGCCGGGCCCCCGCGACCTGGGCGACGGCCTTGGCCAGCTCCGTCTTGCCGACCCCCGCCGGGCCCTCGACGAGGAGCGGCTTGCCGAGCCGGTCGGCGAGGAACACGGTGGTGGCCACGGCGGGGGAGGCCAGATAGCCGGTCTCGGCGAGACGGGCGGAGACGTCGTCGACGGACGTGAACAACGGGGCCTCCCGGCGGGTGCGGTGGGTCGTACGGGTGTGCTCGGTGGTGCGGCCAGGCACCTATCTAAGCGCTTGTTCACCGCCGCTGTCACGAGGTGCGCCGCAGGGGGACCGGGACCGGGATGCTGCGCCCGCGCGGGGTACCCGGCCGCCGAGCGGCGGTGAGCCGCACCGCCGGACACCGGGAGGAGGACACGCCGTGGCACAGCACGTACGGGACATCATGACCGGTGAGCCCGTGACGGTGGAGCCGCAGACCTCGCTGACGGCCGTCGCCCGGCTGATGCGGGACGAGCACATCGGGGCCGTCCTGGTCACCGACCACAACGAACTGCGCGGCCTGGTCAGCGACCGGGACCTCGTGGTGCGCGCCCTCGCCGAGGGCTGGGACCCCGAGCAGACGACCGTGGCCGACGCGTGCAGCGACGACCTGGTCACGGTCACCCCCGACGACGACCTGGACCGGGCCGTCGGGCTGATGCGGGAGCACGCCGTGCGCCGCCTGCCCGTCGTCGAGGGCGGTCACCCGGTCGGCATCGTCGCCCTGGCCGACCTGGCGATGGAACGCGACCCGGAGTCGGCGCTGGGCGACATCAGCGTGGCCCGGCCGAACCAGTAGGTGCGCAGGGGGAGGGCGGGCCCTGGTGGCGAGGACCGTCGCCACCAGGGCCCGCCCCCTCCCACCCCCGTCGTGTGATCCGCCCGGCCGCGGGCACTCGGCCCGCATGGACGATCAGGCGTACATCCACGGGTCGTACTGGCTCGAGACCGCCCCGCCGGCGGATCCCGCACCCCCGCCCGAGGGCCCGCTGACCGTCGACGTGGCCGTCGTCGGCGGCGGTATCGCGGGTCTGAGCACGGCCTGGGAACTGGCCCGCCGCGGCCGCAGCGTGGCCGTGCTGGAGGCGGACCGGATCGCGGCCGGCGTCACCGGGCACACCACCGCCAAGCTCAGCGCGCAGCACACCCTCATCTACGACCAGCTGCGCCGCACCCGCGGCCCCGAGGGTGCCCGCCTGTACGCCCAGTCGCAGATGGACGCCATCCGGCACGCCGCCGGGACGGCCGGGGAGCTGGGCATCGACTGCGACTGGGAGGACACCGAGTCGTTCACCTACGCCGAGGACCCCGGGCGCGTGCAGGAGCTGCGTGCGGAGGCGAGCGCGGCACGGGAGGCCGGGCTCGAGGCGGAGTTCGTCACCGAGACGGACCTGCCGTTCCCGGTCGCGGGCGCCGTGAAGGTCGCCGACCAGGCGCAGTTCCACCCCCGCAAGTACCTCCTGGCGCTGGCCGAGGACATCCGCCGGCTCGGAGGAATGATCCACGAGCACACCCGCGTGACCGGCCTCACCGAGGGCGAGCCGTGCGTGCTGCGGACGGAACTGCTGCACGGCGGGCGCGCCGGCAGCGGCGGCGGCGACGGGCCGCAGATCACCGCCCGTGACGTGGTCGTCGCCACCCACTACCCGGTGTTCGACCGGGCCCTGCTCTTCACCCGGCTGTCCCCGCGCCGCGAACTGGTCCTCGCCGCGCCCGTCGAGGCGTCCCGCGCGCCGCGCGGCATGTACATCACGCCCGAGCAGAACACCCGCTCGGTGCGCACCGCGCCCCTGCCGGACGGCCGGCGGCTGCTGATCGTCACCGGTGAGCACTTCACGCCGGGCGCCGGCGGTGACGTCGAGGAGCGCTTCGACCGTCTCGCCGGCTGGGCGACGGAGCGGTTCGGCCCCCTGGCCTTCTCGCACCGCTGGGCCACCCAGGACAACGACCCCACCGACTCGGTCCCCCTGGTCGGGCTCCTCCACCCGCGCGCTCACCACGCCTACGTCGCCACCGGGTTCGCGGGGTGGGGCATGGCGACCGGCATCATGGCCGGCCGGCTGCTGTCCGAGCAGATCACCGGCCACGAGTGCCCGTGGAGCGAGCTGTACGACCCCCGCCGCCTCGCCTCCGTGGTCCGTGAGGGCGGGACCTTCCTCAAGACCCAGGCCGAGGTGGCACGGCACTTCGTCGGCGACCGCCTGTCCACGCCGGGCGCCTCCTCGGTGGAGCAGATCGCCCCGGGTGACGGCGCCGTCGTCCGGGTGAACGGCGAGCGGTGCGCGGTGCACCGGGACGCGGAGGGACAGCTCCACGCGGTGTCGGCCCGCTGCACCCACCTGGGCTGCCTGGTCGCGTTCAACCGGGCCGAGGGCGCCTGGGAGTGCCCCTGCCACGGCTCCCGGTTCGCCCCCGACGGCAAGGTCGTCCAGGGGCCGGCCGTGCGCCCGCTGGAGCGCCGGGACCTGTGAGCCACCGGGCGGGGCGCCGGCCGGCTCAGCCCAGCAGGACGACCTCCAGGGTGCGCGGTCCGTGCACGCCCTCCACCCGGTCCAGTTCGATGTCGCTGGTGGCCGACGGGCCCGAGATCCACGTCGACGGGCGTAGGGGGTCGAGCCGTTCGAGGGCCTCGGGGACCGAGGAGACCACCTGGTCGGGCACCCGGACCACGCAGATGTGGTGGTCCGGGACCAGGGTGATCCGCCGGCGGCCCTGGTCGGGGGAGCCGTCCAGCACGACGGTGCCGGTCTCCGCCACGGCGACCGCGCACCCGGTGACCACGCTGTCGACCCGGTCCAGCTCGTGCGCGGTGCTCCCGGCGCGGTCGGCGACGCGGGCGGCGTCCGTCCCCGCCAGCCAGGACGCGTCCAGGCCCGGCGGCACCAGCACCGACGCCGACCCCCGCTCGGTGAGCAACCGGCCGATCAGGGACGGCAGTTCGTCCGGGGCGCAGCGGTGGACGAGGGCCCGGTAGTCCGCCAGGTTCTCGGCGAGCAGGGCGACCGTCTCCTCCGCGGTGCGCTCCCCGTGCCGGCGCAGGTAGCCGCGCTCGATCGGGGAGTCGTCACGCGGGACGTCGGCGAGCGCCCGCCGCACCCGGCCCAGGATCCGTTCCCTGCTGTTCACCTGCCACCGTCCTTCCCGCCGTGCGTGCGCTGCCACCAGTCCCGGAAGGGCTCCGCGGGGACGGGCGGCAGGTCCCGGCTGCCCGTCCACGCCCGGCCGGGGCCGGGCAGCGTACGCGGATGGAAGCGCCGGGTGCGCGAGGCGAGCCGCTGCCCGGCGCGCAGGGCCCCGGGGTGGCGGAACGCCCAGCGCGCCGCGCGCATCGCCGCCCGCTCGGCGCCGTGTCCCCGGGCCGGCCGGAGCACGACCTTGTTGCCGTCCCGGGTGACCGGGCCGCCCTGCGCGACCCGTTCGCGCAGGTGCACCAGCACCTCGGGGATGTCGATGGCCACCGGGCACACCTCGTAGCAGGCGCCGCACAGGCTGGACGCGTACGGCAGCGAGGCGTCGATGTCGCTCGCCGTGCCGCGCAGCTGGGGGCTGAGGATCGCGCCGATCGGCCCCGGGTAGACCGAGCCGTAGGCGTGGCCGCCGGCCCGCTCGTACACCGGGCAGACGTTGAGGCAGGCCGAGCAGCGGATGCAGCGCAGCGCCTGGCGGCCGACCTCGTCGGCGAGGGTGTCGGTGCGGCCGTTGTCGAGCAGGACCAGGTGGAACACCCGGGGTCCGTCCCCGTCCGTGGTGCCGGTCCAGGTGGACGTGTAGGGGTTCATGCGCTCGGCCGTGGAGGAGCGCGGCAGCGTCTGCAGGAACACCTCCAGGTCCCGCCAGGACGGAACGACCTTCTCGATGCCGACGACCGAGATCAGCGTCTCCGGCAGGGTCAGGCACATCCGGCCGTTGCCCTCGGACTCCACGACCACCAGGGTGCCGGTCTCGGCGACCATGAAGTTGGCGCCGGAGACACCGACCCCGGCGCGCAGGAACTTCTCCCGCAGGTGGAGCCGGGCCGCCTCGGCGAGTTCGGCCGGGGTGTCGGTCAGGCCCTCCGGCGCGGGGCGGCCCCACCTGCCCATCTCGGAGCGGAAGATGTCCCGGATCTCGCCCCGGTTGCGGTGGATCGCGGGGACGAGGATGTGCGAGGGCCGGTCCTCGCCGAGCTGCACGATGAGTTCGGCGAGGTCGGTCTCGTAGGCGCGGATGCCCTCGGCCTCCAGCGCCTCGTTCAGCCCGATCTCCTGGGTGGCCATGGACTTGACCTTGACCACTTCGGACTCGCCGGTCTCCTGGACCAGCCGGGCCACGATCCGGTTGGCCTCGTCGGCGTCGGCCGCCCAGTGGACGGTGCCGCCCGCCGCGGTGACCGCGGCCTCCAACTGCTCCAGGTAGCGGTCCAGATGGCGCAGCGTGTGGTCCTTGATGCGCTTGCCCGCCTCGCGCAGCGCCGCCCAGTCGGACACCTCGGCGACGGCCTTGGCCCGCTTGGCGCGGATGGTGTGCGTGGCGTGCCGCAGGGTGCCCCGCAGCGTCGTGTCGCGGACGGCGTCCCGCGCCGCCTCCGGGAACGCCGGCATCCCGACGAACGTCCCGCTCATACGGCCGGTTCCTCCTCCGTGCTGGCCAGGATCTCCGCGAGGTGCACCGGCCGCATCCCGCTGCGCAGCCGGGTCATGGTCCCGCCGAGGTGCATCAGGCAGGAGTTGTCCGCCGCGCACAGCACCTCCGCGCCGGTCGAGGCGGCGTTGCGCACCTTGTCGGCGCCCATCGCGGCCGAGACGTCGGCGTTCTTCACCGCGAACGTGCCGCCGAAGCCGCAGCACTCGTCGGCGCCGGGCAGCTCGACCAGTTCGAGGCCCCGCACGGGCTCGAGCAGCCGGCGCGGCCGGTCGCCGAGGCCCAGGGCGCGCAGGCCGTGGCAGGTCGGGTGGTAGGTGACCGTGTGCGGGTAGAAGGCGCCCACGTCCGTCACGCCGAGCACGTCGACCAGGAACTCCGTCAGCTCGTACGTCTTCGGCACCACCGGCGCCAGCGTCCGGGCGAGAAAGTCGCCCCGGCCCTCGGCCCGGGCCCGCTCGCCCATGCGCGGGTACAGCTCCCGCACCATCGCCCCGCAGGACCCGGAGGGCGTCACGACGGCCTCGTACTCTCCGAAGACCTCGGCGAAGTGCCGGGCCAGCGGTTCGGCCTCGTGGCGGTAACCGGTGTTGTAGTGCGCCTGGCCGCAGCAGGTCTGCGCCATCGGGAAGTCGACGTCGACACCCAGCCGGGTCAGGAGTCTCACCACGGCGCGGCCGGTGTCCGGACAGAGCGTGTCGTTGACACAGGTCAGGAACAGGGCGACACGCATCGCGGCTCCTTCGGCGATCTTCGGCAGGGGTCAAGCCTAGGCGGTGACCCGCCGGTCGGGCAGGAGGCCGTGGGCGGGGGCACTCCCCGTACACGGCAAGGACGGCCTGATCGGCGGACGGTGCGCGTGCGCGGCCGCACGAGCACCGGCGGGTGTGCTCCGGCCGGAGTTGGTCGTCCGGTGCTCAACGGCTCCGCGTCGCGCTGACCGGCCGTTCAGCAGCAGGTGGGCGCGGGTGTGCCGTCCCCGGGCGCGACCTGCCACCGCGCGTGTGCTGAACTGGGACGCGGCCCGCACCCCTTCCGTCCCGGGAGCCCCGTTGACCACGACCTACCGCCAGCCCGGTGTCGTCCTCACCGACCACCGCTTCACCGTCCCCCTCGACCACGCCGACCCGGCCGGGGAGACGATCGAGCTGTACGCGCGCGAGGTAGTCGCGAGCGAGAAGGCCGACCGGGACGACCTGCCGTGGCTGGTGTACCTGCAGGGCGGCCCCGGCTTCGGGGCGAACCGTTTCATCGGCCGCCCCGCCTGGCTCGGCCGCGCCCTGGAGGAGTACCGCGTGCTGCTCCTGGACCAGCGCGGCACCGGCGCCTCCACGCCCGCCAACCGCCAGACGCTCCCGCTGCGCGGCGGCCCCGCCGAACAGGCCGCGTACCTGGCGCACTTCCGCGCCGACTCCATCGTCCGCGACTGCGAGCTGGTCCGCCGCCGGGTGACCGGCGGCGCCCCCTGGACGGTCCTCGGGCAGAGCTTCGGCGGCTTCTGCACCGTCACCTACCTCTCCCTCGCTCCCGAGGGCCTGGCCGCCGCCCTGATCACCGGGGGCCTGCCCTCCCTCGACGCCCACGCCGACGACGTCTACCGCGCCGCCTACCCGCGCATCGAGCGCAAGGTCGCCGCGCACTACGCCCGTTACCCGCAGGACGTCGAGCGGGCCCGCCGCATCGCCGACCACCTGCTGACCCACGAGGTCACCCTGCCGGGCGGCCACCTGCTGACCGTCGAGGCGTTCCAGTCGCTCGGCATCCTGCTCGGCGGCGGTGAGGGCAGCCACCGGCTGCACCACCTCCTCGAGGACGCCTTCGTGCGCACCCCGCACGGCCCCGAGCTGTCGGACGCCTTCCAGGAGGAGGTGCGGGGCCTGCTGTCGTTCGCCGCGCACCCGCTGTACGCCCTCGTCCACGAGGCGGCCTACGGTCAGGGCGACCGCCCCACCGACTGGGCCGCCGAACGCGTCCGCGCCGAGTTCCCGCAGTTCGACGCGGCCAAGGCGCTGGCGGGCGACGGGCCGCTGCTGTTCACCGGAGAATCGATTCACCCCTGGATGTTCGACGGCGACCCGGCGCTGCGCCCGCTGCGCGAGACGGCCGAACTGCTGGCCGCCCGCACCGGCTGGCCGCCCCTGTACGACCCCGCCCGGCTCGCCGCCAACGAGGTCCCGGTGGCCGCCGCGGTCTACCACGACGACATGTACGTCGACACCGGGCACGCCCTCACCACCGCGCGGCGCATCCGGGGCCTGCGCACCTGGGTCACCGACGAGTTCGAGCACGACGGCGTCCGCGCGGGCGGCCCGCGCGTCCTGGACCGCCTGCTCGCCCTGGCCCGCGACGAGGTCTGACGCGCCCGCGTACGCTGCGGCCATGACCGACGACCACGGGGGACGGGTGCGCAGCACGGACGAGGCACTGGCGGACCGGTTCGAGCAACACCGGCCCCACCTCCGGGCGGTGGCCTACCGCATGCTCGGCTCGCTGGCCGAGGCCGAGGACGCCGTCCAGGAGACCTGGCTGCGGCTCGGCCGGTCCGACACCGCCGACGTGCGCAACCTGGGCGGCTGGCTGACCACGGTGACCGGACGGATCTGCCTCGACCTGCTCCGCTCCCGGACGGCGCGCCGCGAGCAGCCGATCGGGGACGACTCGACCTTCGTGCCCGACCCCGTCGTACGGCCCCTGTCGGCCGTCGACCCCGAGCAGGAGGCGCTGCGGTCCGACGCGGTGGCGCTCGCCCTGCTGGTCGTCCTGGAGACGCTGGAGCCCGCCGAACGGCTCGCGTTCGTGCTGCACGACCTGTTCGCCGTGCCCTTCGAGGACATCGCGGCGATCGTCGAGCGCAGCCCGGCCGCCGCACGGCAGCTCGCCAGCCGGGCCCGGCGCCGGGTGCGGGGCGCCACCCCGTCCGCCGAGCGCGACCTCGCCCGGCAGCGCGCGGTCGTCGAGGCGTTCCTGGCGGCCAGCCGCGCCGGTGACTTCGAGGCGCTGGTCGCGGTGCTCGCCCCGGACGTGGTGCTGCGCGCCGACGCCGGGACCAAGGTGCGCGGCCTGGCCGCCTCCAAGCTGGTGCGCGGGGCCCGCGAGGTCGCCGGGCAGTCGCTGCTCTTCCGCCACTTCGCCCCCTACGCGCGCGTGGCGCTGGTCGGGGACGCCGTGGGCGTGGTCAACGTGGTCGACGGCCGGCTGGTGTCGGTCATGGCGGTCACGGTCGTCGACGGGCGCGTCGTGGCGCTGGACATCCTCGCCGACGAGGAGCGGGTCGCCGCCCTCGACGTCCCGGACCTGGCCTCCCTGGAACCGGCGCACCCCGCCGCCGCGGACGCCCCGGGCGACCCCGGTGACCTCGACGGACGCGGAGCCTGAGCCAGGGCCGAGCCTATGCTGGACGCCATGGCAGACCGAACGGACGAGCGAGCCGACCTGCGGGGCGACTGCACCCGGTGCTTCGGGCTGTGCTGCGTGGCCCTGCCCTTCGCGCGGTCGGCGGACTTCGCGTTCGACAAGGACGCCGGCACCCCCTGCCCGAACCTCGGCGACGACCACCGCTGCGGCATTCACGCGCGGCTGCGGCAGCGGGGCTTCACCGGCTGCACGGTCTACGACTGCTTCGGCGCCGGCCAGAAGGTCTCGCAGATCACCTTCGGCGGCCGGGACTGGCGCACGGGACCGCCCGAGCACGCCCGCCGCATGGTCGAGGTGTTCCCGGTGGTCCGCCAGCTCCAGGAGTTGCTCGCCCACCTGACCGAGGCCCTCGCCCTGCCCGCGGCCGGCCCCATCCACGGCGACCTGCGCCGCGCGCGGGAGCGGACCGAGGCGCTGACCCTCGCCGGCGCCGAGGAGCTGGCCGCCCTGGACGTCGGCGCCCACCGCCAGGAGGTCAACGTCCTGCTGCTGCGCACCAGCGAACTGGTGCGCGCCGGGCTCCCGGGCCGCAGGGCGAAACGCCGGGGTGCCGACCTGATCGGCGCCCGGCTCAGGGGTGCCGACCTGCGCGGCGCCGACCTGCGCGGGGCCTACCTGATCGCGGCCGACCTGACCGGCGCCGACCTGCGCGGCGCCGACCTCATCGGGGCGGACCTGCGCGACACCGACCTCACCGACGCCGACCTGACCGGCGCGTTCTTCCTGACCCAGCCGCAGGTGAACGCGGCCCGGGGGAGCGAGGGCACCCGGCTGCCGGACTCAGTCACGCGTCCGGCGCACTGGGCAGCGCGCCGCTGAGGGACTGTCCTCCGCCCCCGTGCCGCCGCCGGCCCCGGTGTCCGCGGCCGCCGGGGCGGGGGTGCGCCTCTCCAGGCGCAGCCGCAGCCCCTCCGGCATCAGCGTCAGCCGCTCGGTGACCCGCAGCCGGTAGGCCGGGTCGTCCACCAGGTCGTAGCGGCGCAGCAGCAGGCCGAGCACCAGCGTGGCCTCGTGCAGCGCGAACTGCCGGCCGATGCAGGCCCGCGCGCCCGTCCCGAACGGCTTGAACGTGTGCGGGGGCCGGGCGCGCACCGCCCCGGCGTCGAACCGGTCCGGGTCGAACCGCTCCGCGTCCGGTCCCCACACCGCGGGGTCGCGGTGCAGCATCGGCGTCAGCACCAGCGCCCACGCCCCGCGCCGCATCGGGTGCTCCCCGGCCAGCACGGTGTCCTCGCGGGCCTCCCGGGCGTACGCCGGCGCCGTGGGCCACAGCCGCAGCGACTCGTCCAGCACCCGGCGGACGTACCGCAGCCGGGCCACCTGGTCGTAGCCGGGGACGCCGTCGCCCCAGACCCGGTCGACCTCCGCCCGGGCGCGGGCGGCGACGTCCGGGTGGCGGGCGAGGTAGTACAGGGCGAAGGACAGCGCGCCCGAGGTGGTCTCGTGCCCGGCGACCAGGAAGGTGATGACCTGGCGCCGCACGTTCTGGTCGGACAGCTTCTCGCCGGTGTCCGGGTGGCCGGTCTCCAGCATCCGGTCCAGCAGGTCGCCCGCGCCGCCGCCCGAGGCCCGCCGGGCGCGCACCAGGTCGTCCACGGTGCGGTGCAGCCGGGCGATGTCGGCCTCGTTGCGCCGCCGCGCGCCGCGCAGCAGCGCGAGCGCCGGGGCGGGCACGGTGTTCAGCCGCTGGGCGTGGGTGAGGGTGCCGACCATCGCCGAGACGAAGGGGTGCTGCCGGGCCCGCTCGAAGGAGCCGAAGTCGTACCCGAACCCGGTGCGCGCGATCGTCTCCAGCGTCAGCTTGGTCATGTCCCCGGGCACGTCCACCTCGCGCCCGCCGCCGGCCGCGCGGTCCCAGTGGTCGGTGAGCCGCGCGGCCGCGTCCAGCATCATCGGGTGGTAGCCGGCCATCGCCTCGCGGCTGAAGGCCGGGGCGAGGACGTCGTGGGCGAGCTGCCAGTTGGGCTCGTGGTTGTACGCGGTGAACAGCCCGTCGCCGACCACCGGGCGCAGGTTGGCGATGCCGAGGCCCACGTGCTTGGCGAACCGCGTCTCGTCCGCGAGGTCGGCCACCAGGCCGGCGCCCCACACGAACACGAACTCCTTGCCGAAGGCCCGTCGCCGGAAGACCGGGCCCAGCCGGCGGGCGAACCGCAGGGAGTCCTGCAGGGGGGTGGTCCGTCCGGCGCCGACCACGTCGCCCAGCAGCGGCAGCCGGTACGGCGGGTGCGGGATCCGGTGCAGTTCCGGCCAGCCGTGCTCCGCGCTGCGAAAGCCCCCCGGCCGCACGTCACCGGTCGGCGCGTGCCCGGTCGTCGTCCCTGCCATGACGCGAACTCCCTCGCTCCAGCGGCCCGTTGCGGTCGCGCACGTGCTGTCACCCACGGTGTTGTACGTGGGTTCAACAGCGCGCCCAGTCTCGTCCCGTTGCTGAACCGGCGTCAAGTAAAGTGCGGCCATGACCGCCAACCACGGGGAGCGCGTGCGCCGTCGGCTGAGCACCGGGGAGCGCAGGGAACAACTCCTGGGGGTCGGCGCGCGGCTGTTCTCCGAGAGCCCCTACGACGACGTGTGGATCGAGCAGGTCGCCGAGATCGCGGGAGTCTCGCGCGGGCTGCTCTACCACTACTTCCCGACCAAGCGGGACTTCTTCGCGGCGGTCGTGGAGCGCGAGAGCGAGCGGATGCTCGCCATGACGGCACCGGTGCCCGGCGTCCCGGTGCGCGCCCAGCTCGCCGCCGGCCTGGACGCCTACCTGGAGTACGTGCGGGCGCACGCCCACGGCTACCGCGCCTTCCACCGCGCCGACGCGGCGGGGGACAGCGCGGTGCGGCGCGTCTACCAGCGGGCGCTCGCCGCCCAGGAGCGCCAGGTGCTCGCCGCCCTGGCCGCCGACCCCGAGTTCGGGCCGGACGCGGAGGGGCGCCCCGAGGTGCGCCTGGCGGTGCGCGGCTGGCTGGCGTTCACCACCGCGGTGAGCCTGGAGTGGCTGCGGGGCGGGGACCTGACGCGGGAGCAGGTGCGGGACCTGTGCGCGCGGGCGCTGCTGGGTGTCCTGGCGTAGGCGGCCCCGTACCCGCGTGGTTGGCGCGCACCCCGATCTCCGATAGGTTAGGTGAGCCTTACCTAAGGAGGAACGGGATGGGTGTCCCTCAGAGCTGGACGGCCACGCCTGCCGCGGCCGAACGGGCCCGGTCGGTGCTCGCCGCCGCGTGGACCTGCGCGGTCACCGCCGACGGCGCACGCGCGGAGTTCGTCGGCGCGCACACCGTCACCGACGACGGCCGCGTGCTGCTCACCGCGGAGCAGGACGGCGCCCTGCACGCCGCCGCGCTCTGCGCCCCGCGCGGCGAGCCGCACGCCGTGCTGGAGTTCGCCGACGTGGCCCCCGTCCCCGTGCGCCACCGGGTGCGGGCCCGCCTCCGGCTGGCCGGCTGGTTCACCTCCGAGGACGGCCGCCTCGCGCTGCACCCCACCCGCGTCGTGCTCGAGGAGCCCTCCGGCGCCGTCGTCGTCGACCCCGAGGAGTTCGCCGCGGCCGCGCCCGACCCGCACGTCGGCGCCGAGGCGCACCTGCTCACCCACCTCGCCGACGCCCATCCCGACGCCGTCGAGCGCCTGACCCGGCTCGTCGGGCCGGACAGCCTGCACGGCGCCGTCCGGGTCCGCCCGCTCGCCGTCGACCGGCACGGCCTCACCCTGCGCATCGAGCGCGTGCGCGGCCACGGCGACGTACGCCTGCCCTTCCACCGGCCCGCCGACGACACCGGTCAGCTCACCGAGCGGATGCACGTCCTGCTGAACCAGGCGAGCGCCGCCTCCTGCCCGCGGGCCCTACAGCGGCAGCGCACAGACCGCGACGGGTGACGCGAACGGCTCACCCGCGCGCCGCAGTCCACCGTCCGCCGGGTCCACGTGGAAGACGCTGACGGTGCCGCTGCGCTGGTTCGCCGCGAACAGCAGCCGCCCGCCGGGCGCCAGGGCGATCTGCCGCGG
The DNA here is from genome assembly GCF_005280195.1 of Streptomyces galbus. GTDB lineage: Bacteria > Actinomycetota > Actinomycetes > Streptomycetales > Streptomycetaceae > Streptomyces > Streptomyces galbus. The sequence goes on from NZ_SZPR01000012.1 coordinate 440,820, forward strand.
GAAGTCCCCGGCCACCGGCACCGTCCCGAGCAGCCGCAGCCGGGCCCCGTCCGCCTCCACCGCGTACCGGGCGAGGGTGTTCGCCCCCCGGTTGGCCAGGAAGGCGTGCGCGCCGTCCGGCGACACCGCGAACTGTGCCGGGTAGTTGGCGCCCGCCCCCTTCCTCGTGCCCGACCCCGTCGACTGCGGGGCGCCGACCGTCAGCCGCCCCGTCACCGGGTCGTAGGCGCAGACCGCGACCGTGTCGTCGAGTTCGTCGGCCAGGTAGGCGTACCGCCCGCCCGGGTGGAACGTCAGGTGCCGCGGCCCCGCCCCCGGCCTAGTGCGCGCCTGCGCGACCTCGGTGAGCGTGCCGGCCCCGTCGTCCAGGCGGTAGCTGTAGACGGTGTCCGTGCCGAGGTCCACGGCGAGGACGTGCCCGCCGTCCGGCGCGGTGACGACCTGGTGGGCGTGCGGCCCCTGCTGCCCCGGCCCGGGAGCGGGCCGCGTGTGCCGGACCAGCGCGGTGCGCTCGCCCAGCGCGCCGGAGGCGCCGACGCGATGCACGGCCACCGTGCCCGAGCCGTAGTCGGCGCTCAGCAGCCAGCGGCCGCTCGGGTGCACCGACAGGTGGCACGGCTGCGCGCCGCCGGTCGGGCGGCTGCCGAGGATCTTCCGGTCGGCGATCCGTACGGCGGTCACCGAGCCGCGCTCCCGCTCGTTCACCGCGTACAGCGTCCGGCCGTCCGGGTGCACCGCCAGGTACGACGGGTCGTCGACCCCGGTGAGCGTGCCGGCGCCGGTGATCCGCCCCGACACCGGGTCGTAGGCGGCCAGGCCGATGCCCCGGCCGCCGCCCTCGGCGGAGGTGTAGGTGCCGAGGAAGAGCGGCCGTGCGGCGGGCGTCCCCGTCGACGACGCAGCGGGCGTGGCGGCGGGCGAGGACCCGGCGGAGCCGTCCCGGCCGGCGGACGCCGAGGAGCCGGACGGGGAGGCCGGCCCCGGCCCGGGCGAGCCGTCGCCGCAGGCGGCCAGCGCGCCGCCCGCCGCCACGGCACCGAGTGCCCCGACGAAGCCGCGCCTGCTCCACCGGGCGCGCGCCGCCCCGGTCCCACCGCTCATGTCCGCACCTCGGGTCGTCGCCGCTCGCTCGTGTGACGACCACCTTGACCCGGCCGGGGCGCCGGAGGCAAAGCGCGCGCCGCGCCGGGGGGTGCCGGGGCGGCTACCAGTCCCCGTCCGTCACCGGCGCGCCCGGCGCGTCCTTCAGCGGCTTCACCTGGGGCGGCGCGGGCGGCGCCCAGGGGTCGAGGTCGTCGCCCAGCCAGTCGCCGACCGGCTTGACCGTGCCCAGGGTGTCGCCGGGGGCGAGGTCCTGGCCGTCCTCGTCGTAGTAGTCGAACCAGGGCAGGCCCGCCCGGGTGTACGCCGCGCGGTCGACCGGGGAGGGCGGCGGCGCCTCGCCGGTGATGCGGCGCCACTCCGGCGGCGTCACCAGGTGCACGAAGACCCGCCCGGCGGGCTCCTTCGCCCAGTCCTTCAGCGACCGGTCGTCCTGGTAGACCTCCTGGCGCATCGAACCGCCCACCCCCAGCCCCATCGCCGCGGCGGCCCGGGGCGCGGCCCCCGGCGCTGCTCCGGGTGCGGCCATGGGCGGCCCCCCGGCGGCGGCCATCGGGGCGGGCATCGCGCCGGGCACGGGCGGGCCGCCGTGGCCGGTGAACCGGGAGGCCGACCGGCGCCGCTGCTCCTCCAGCCGCCGCTGGGCCTCGCGCCACTCGGCGAGCCGTGCCTCGTTCAGCGGGAACGTCTGGAGCTGGACGCCGCCCCAGACCTCCTCGCCGGTGACCTGGCCCTCGACGGTCGCGCCGAGGCCGAGCGGCACCGCCACGAACTGGCGCACCGTGCCCCTGCCGGAGTTGATGCCGTCCAGCCAGGGCTGGCGGGGCAGCACCACGTAGTTCTGGGGGCGTCGCGAGAGCCGGTCGCTCCAGGGCTTGCCGGAGACCGCGCAGACCTTGCCGACGCCGACCTGGAGCGCGGCGGGCTCGGTGCTCCCGGCGAAGCTGAGCCACATCGCCTCGCGCAGGTACACCGGCAGCATCACGCCCCCGCGCGCGAGCCAGTCGGCCGGCGCGGTGCCGGGGTAGTCCGTGACGCGGCGGACGGGGAACTCGCCCAGGCCCGGGGGCAGCGGGTGGGTGCCCGTCTCGGGCAGGCGCAGGGTACGCACGAACCGCACCGCCACCCCGCCCGGCAGCCGGAGCGTGTTCCCGTCGATGCGTACGGTGCTGTCGGTCATCCGCGTCCCCTCGTCGTCCCGCATGGCCGGTGCCGTGGCGTGTCCGTCCGCGCCGCCGGCGGTCGGCGGACGGCTCCTCACCTAGAACGATGCGCGGACCGCCGCCGGTTCCGCCAGGGCCGGCCGGAAAGACGCCCCTGCAGCGCGGTCAGCCGCGGCAGGCGCTCGCGCTGCTCGCGGGTGGAGCGGTCCAGCTCCTCCAGCAGGCGCTGCGAGCGGTGCTCGGTGTCGAGCTCGTCGATGATGCGGTTGACCTCGGTGAGCACCGCGCCGTGCAACTGCCACTGGCGGGCGTCGTGCTGGAGCTGGTCGAGCAGGAGCTGCGCCAGCTTGTCGCGGGTGGCGGCGGCCTGGTGCAGCTCGTTGGCCAGCCGGGCCTCGGCGGCGTCGGCGTTCAGGCTGACGGACGTGGTGACCAGCACCGCGAAGCTGACCACCGCGTCGGCCACCTCGGACAGCAGGGCCTCCACCACCTCACCGGTCTCGCGCGGGAACAGCGGTTCGGGCTCGCGCTCCTTGGCGAGGTCGGTGAGCGAGCGGGCCAGCACCCGCAGCACGACCGTGCAGATCTCCAGCGTGTCCAGGCCGGTGCGCAGCACCACGCGGTGCAGCACGCCCTCCCGGACGCGCGGGTTGAGCCGCAGGCTGTCCTCGGCCTGCCGCAGCGCCGCGTCCACCTCGGCGATGTCGTGGTCGAGCCGGCGCGCCTCGTGCAGCCGGGCGGCGGCCACCTCGGGCGGAGTGCGGCCCGCGGCCTGTTCGCCGATCCGCAGCATCAGTTGCCGCACCCGCCGGGCCAGCCCCTCGATCGACTCACCGGCCTCGTCCACCCACACGGGGGGCGGCAGCAGCAGGTTGCAGCTCAGCCCCACGACCGCGCCGATCAGGGTCTCCACGACCCGCGCCCAGGCGTAGTCGCCGACGGCGGTCACGCCGAGGACCAGCATCGCGCTGATCGCGACCTCGGGCACGTACTCGTCGACGCGGACCAGGTGGCCCACGCCCAGCGCGGCCACGATGAGCAGGGCGAGGCTCCACCAGGTGAGCCCCACCAGCAGGCTGAAGGCGATCGCCACGAGGACGCCCGCCACGACCGCGTTCACCCGGCGGATGCCGTTGGTGAGCGTGGCGTAGAGGGTGACCTGGACGACCAGCAGGGCGGTCAGGGGAGCGGTCAGCGGGGCGGCCTCGGGGCTGAGCCGCAGCGCCACGACATAGGCGACCGTGGCCGCCGCGGCGGACCGCAGGGCTTGGACCACCACCGGGTCCCGGCGCCGTTTCAGCAGCCGCTCCAGCGGTGGGGTTTCCTCACGTGCATCGGACATCCCTTGGCCTGTTCCCGCTCATCAGGTGGCTCGAACGTGACAGCGGGGTTCGAACCCGCTCGCACCAGCGGGGGAGCCGTCCGGGCGCGCCGCGCGGCGGCGCACCGCGGTGGGGTCCGTCAGCGGGGTGAGCCGGCGGGTCAGGCGTACAACTTCTCGACGAACGCCGCCAGGTTGCCCGTGGTGCGGGCGATCTGCTCCTCCAGGGTGAGGCTCTCCTCGAAGCGCCCGCCGCTCTCGGGGACCTTCTTGCCGCGCACGTACAGCGAGCAGGCCAGGTCCGTGCACATGTACAGGCCGACGGAGTTGCCCTCGCGCCCCGCCGCGCCGGCCTTGCGGGCCGTCATCAGCGACACGCCGCCGCCCGGGTGGGTGGTCAGGCACAGCGAGCACATGCTGCGGTGCAGGAAGCCGCGCTGGGAGGCGGGGAAGCGCAGGGTCACACCGACGCGCCGGCCCTGCCGCTCGGTCACCAGGTAGCTGCGGTCGGGCGCGCCCGGATCGCGCCAGCCGAGGAAGTCCAGGTCGTCCCAGGGGCGCTCGTCCAGGTCGCGCGGCACCGCCAGGCGTTTGGCCTCCCCCTTGGAACAGTTGATGAAGGAGTCACGGATCTCCTGCTCGGTGAGCGGGCGCACGGGGGCCTCCGAAGTCGTCGCCGGGGTCGTCGTCCGAAACCTAGGGGGTCTAGGTTTCGGTTTCAGGCTAGGGAGCCGGGCCGCTCGGAGCCACCGAATTTCCGTCCGTGCGCGGCCCCGGGTGCCCCCGGTTGCCGGTCCGGGTGCCCCCGATCAGGGCGGTGAACTGGCCGTTCCGCCCCACCCGCTTAGCTCACATCGTGAACTAAGGGTTGGAAGAAAGTCGCGCGGACCGCCTCCGGGGCGGTATGTTGCAGGTCGGGCGGGTGCGGAAGGGAGCCACATGGCGGGGCGGAACGGGCGTACGGTACGCGATCTCAGGCGGGCCAACCGCACAGCCGTCCTCCAGCGGCTCTACTTCGACGGCCCCCTCAGTCGCTTCGAGCTGGGCCCGGCCACCGGCCTGAGCTCGGGATCCGTCAGCAACGTGGTCGCCGACCTGGTCGGGGACGGACTGGTGGAGGAGGCCGGCAGCGTCGACTCCGACGGCGGACGCCCCCGCACGCTCCTGCGCGTCGCCCCCGGCAGCGGCCACCTGATCGGTGTGGACGTCGGCGAGACCCGGGTCCGGATCGAGCTGTTCGACCTCACCCTGACCGAACTGGCGCGCGCCGAGCGCCCCCTGGAGCAGCGCCGCTACGAGGTCGAGGGCATCGTCGGCCACATCCGCGGCGGCATCGCCGAGGTGCTGGCCGTCGCGGGCGTCGCCCCCGAGCGGCTGCTGGGCGTCGGCATCGGCGTCCCCGGCATCGTGGAGCGCACCCCCGAGCGCGGCGCGGTCGTGCACGGCCAGACCATCGGCTGGGACGCCGTCCCGCTGGAGGCGCTGCTGCGCGAGGGGTCCGAGCTGCCGGACACCGTGCCGTACTTCATCGACAACGGCGCCAAGACGCTCGGCCAGGCCGAGATGTGGTTCGGCGGCGGCCGCGGCGCCCGCAACGCGGTGGTCGTCCTGTTCGGCTCCGGCGTCGGCGCCTGCCTGGTCACCCCCGAGGTGGAGCACGGCCGGGCCGTGGAGTGGGGCCACCTCACCGTCCGCGTCCGCGGCCGGCGCTGCCGCTGCGGCGCGCTCGGCTGCCTGGAGGCGTACGCCGGCGCCGAGGCGCTGCTGGACCGCTGGCGGGAGGAGGGCGGACGGCCGCCGCGCGACGCCGACGAGGAGACGGCGCTCACCGCGATGCTCGCCGCCGCCTACCCGGCCGACGGCGGCGCGCCCGACCCCGTGGCCCTCGCCGTGCTGGAGGAGACGGCCGAGTACCTGGGCGCGGGCCTGTCCGACCTGATCAACCTGTTCCAGCCCGAGCGCATCCTGATCGGCGGCTGGGCCGGGCTCCAGCTCGGCACCCGCTTCCTGCCGGCCGTGCGGCGGTACGCGCGGTCGTACGCGCTGCACCACCCGGCGGAGAAGGTCACCGTCGACCTCGGCCGGCTGGGACCGGACGCCGTCACCGTCGGCGCCGCGATCCTGCCGCTCGCCGACTTCTTCGCCCGCGGCGGCCGCCGCCCGGACCCCGCCCCCACCGGCCCGGTCCCGGTGTGGCGGACGGTCCTGGAGGAACGCGCCACGCACTGAGCGGGCGCGTCCGGGCCGCCCGCCCCGCCGGCGGGCCCCCGCCGGCCGCCGGGTTTCGCCCGTCGGCGGTGCGGTACTCGCGTCGCGCCCGGGCGATCTCCGCCCCGGGTCGCCGTGCCGCGCACGGCGTGCGGACGACGCGAAGGGAGCCGGCCGTGGTCGACCACCGCCTCGAAGGTCCCGGTGAGAACGGCACCCCGGTGCCGCGCGACCTGCCCGACCAGCAGGCGGACGCGGGCGAGGACCCCTGGGAGGGCAGCCCCGCCCGGGCCCAGGAACACGCCGAGCGCACCACCTCAGGACAGCCGGCCGGCGACGACGAGACCGGCGCCGACACCGGTGTCCCCGACACCGACGAGGCCGGCACCGGCCGCCAGGGCGCCCCGCAGTCGGCCACCGCCCACCCGGAGCACCCCACCCCGGACGAGCCCGCCGACTGAGGGACCCCGGACGCGCCGGGCGCTCCGGGACGACACGTCGCACGCGCCGCTGCCGGTGGCTTCTTCCACAGCCACCGGCAGCGGCGCGTCCGGACACGTCCGTCCGCAGGAAGTCGACGCGCCGCGTAACGGGCGTCGGCTCAGCCCACCTTGTGCCCCTGCAGGGGCGCCGTCTGCGCCCCCGCCCCCGAGCGGAAGCCGTCCAGGAACTCCTTCAGGACGTCCGTCGCCTCGTGCTGGGGGCTCCAGCCGAGGTCGACGCGGGCGCGGGTGCAGTCCATCAGGGGCAGGCGCAGGACCGCGTCGAAGAGGTGCGGGGACGCCGGGAGCAGGTGCAGGCCCCAGGCGGCGGCGATCGCCGAGCGGGCCGCGCTGCGGGGCAGGCGGACGGGGCGGGCGTCGAGCAGTTCGCCGAGGAGCCGGGCGTCCACCGGCGGCTCGGCGGCCAGGTTGAACGGGCCGCGCACGTCGGTGTGCACGGCCAGCCGGTACGCCTCGGCCGCGTCGTCGGTGTGCAGGGCCTGCACCCGCAGGCCCGGGATGTCGGGCAGGAAGGGCAGCAGCTCGGGACGCGCCAGCGGGCCCGGCAGGAAACGGCCGCCGAAGATCCGCCGCTGCTCACTGGCCGACTCCCGCTTGAACAGGAACGCCGGCCGCATCCGCACCACCCGCACCTCGGGGTGCTCGCGCTCGAGGGTGTCCAGCGCCCGCTCCAGGTACGCCTTCTCCCGGCAGTACGCGGCGTCCGGCCAGCCGTGCGTCGGCCACGACTCGTCCACCGCGTGGTCCTTGGGTCCCGGCGAGTACGCGCCGACCGACGAGGCGTGCACGAGCACCGGCACACCGGCCGCCGCGACCGCCTCGAACAGCCGGATGCTGCCGAGCACGTTGGTGCGCCAGGTCGCCGCCGGGTCGTGCGTCGGCTGGAACGCCCACGCCAGGTGCACCACCGCGTCGGCACCGGCCAGCAGCCCGGCGAGCTGCGTCTGCTCGGACGACAGGTCCACCGCCGCCCACTCGGTCTTCGGGGGCGACCAGTCGGGCACCCGCCGCGCCAGTCCCAGTACCGACTCCACGTCGGGGTCCTCCGCCAGCAGGCGCACCACACTCGTGCCCACGTTGCCGGTGGCGCCCGTGACGACCACCTTGCCGCTCACGTCGGTCTCCTCCCGTTGCTCCCCGGCGACCGGGGCCGCCCCGGTCGCCCCTGCGGAGCCGACCGAGTACCCCGGCCGCCGGTCACCGCACGTACCGGACGGAACGCGGCACACGGCTACCCGGCGAAGGCGTCCACCCCCGTCTGCTCCGCCGACAGCGCCCACAGCCGGGCCGCCTGCTCCGGGTCGGTCGCCCAGTCGCGCACCCCGCCGCTCGTGTCGCCGTCGACGGCCGGCTCGGCCACGTCGCAGTCCTCCAGGTAGACCCCGCCCATGCCGTCGAGCCGGGGGGACGTCGCCGCCCACACCTGGGTCGCCGCGCCCTGCTCGGGGGTCTTGAAGCCCTTCGGGTTCAGCGGGGTGCCGTCCTCGTCGATCCAGCCCCGGTCGACCATCTCCTGCTGGGGCAGGTGCCGTTGCAACGGGGTGAGGATGCCGCCCGGGTGCAGTGAGAACGCCCGTACGCCCCGGTCCCGGCCCAGCCGGTCCAGGTGCAGCGCGAAGAGCGCGTTCGCCGTCTTGGCCTGGCCGTACGCCCCCCACTTGTCGTAGTCCCGCCGCCAGTGCACGTCGTCCCAGCGGATGCCGCAGAAGTGGTGGGCGCGCGAGGAGACCGACACGACGCGGGCGCCGCCCGGCTCGATCGCGGGCCACAGGTGGTTGACCAGGGCGAAGTGCCCCAGGTGGTTGGTCGCGAACTGCGCCTCCCAGCCCGGTCCGACCCGGGTCTCGGGGCACGCCATGATCGCGGCGCTGTCGATGACGATGTCCACGGTGCGGCCGGTGGCGAGGAACCGCTCGGCGAAGCCCCGTACGCTCGCCAGGTCGCCGAGGTCGAGCTCGTCCACCTCGACGGTGCCCTCGACGCCCGCGAGGCTCTCCCGGGCGGCGTCCGGACGGCGGGCCGGGACGACGACGCGGGCGCCGGCCGCGGCGAGCGCCCGGGTGGTCTCCAGGCCGAGGCCCGAGTAGCCGCCGGTGACGACCGCCAGCTTCCCGGTGAGGTCGATGCCCCGCAGGACGTCCTCGGCGGTGCTGGTGGCGCCGAAGCCGGAACCGATCCGGCGCTGGGGGGTGAAGTCGTCGTCCGTGCCGCTGGTGTTCATGACGCTGTTGTCCATGTCCTGAACGCTACGGATTCGAGTGCTCTCGAAGTCAACATGGAGAAGCCCCGACCGGGCGGGGGGGGGTGCCGCGGTCGGGGCGGTTCGTGGTGGGCGCGGACGGCGGTCGCCTCTCGGCGAGACGCTCCACAGGGCTTCAGCCGGACGATCGTCCCTGTGGGCAAAAGGTGAGGCCCGGGGACACTGTCCCGTCCGCACCCACGGCTTGTTCAACGGAGAACCACCCGATGGTGTTCCCCGGCCGGCGCCGACCGGGGGTGACGTGCGTCACCGCGCGGCCCGCCGGTCCCGCGTCACGGGCCGAACGGGCTCTCCGCCAGCGAGGCCAGCAGGTGCGCCGGATCGTCGTACACCGCCTGCGCGCCCGCCTCCTCCAGGTCCGCGCGCGGGATGCCCCCGCACAGCACCCCCACGCACCGCACGCCGGCCCGGCTCCCGGCCCGCATGTCCCATGATCCTCTCTCCCGCGGCGCGGGGCGCCGCCGGGCGCGGGTACCACGTCAGCCGCCGCCCACGCCGGCCGGCACCCGGCCCTCCCGGGTCCAGTCGAGCAGCTCCTCGGCCGACCAGGTGGTCACCACCCGCTCCGGCGGCACCCCGCACTCCTGCGCCCTCGCGCAGCCGAGCACCTGCCAGTCGAGCTGGCCGGGCGCGTGCGCGTCGGTGTCGACGGAGAACAGCACCCCCGCGTCCACGGCCCGGCGCAGCAGCCGGCGCGGCGGGTCCAGCCGCTCCGGACGGCTGTTGATCTCCACCGCGGTCCCCGATTCGGCGCACGCGGCGAACACCTCGTCCGCGTCGAACGCCGACTCCGGCCGCCCCCGCCCCGTGACCAGGCGCCCCGTGCAGTGCCCCAGCACGTCGGCGTGCGGGTTGCGCACGGCGGCCACCATGCGCCGGGTCATCGAGCGGGCGTCCATGCGCAGCTTGGAGTGCACGGACACCACGACCACGTCGAGCCGGTCCAGCAGCTCCGGCTCCTGGTCGAGTGAGCCGTCGTCGAGGATGTCGCACTCGATCCCGGTCAGCAGCCGGAACGGCGCCCAGGTCGCGTTCAGCTCCGCCACCACGTCGAGCTGCCGGCGCAGCCGCTCCGGGGACAGCCCCCGCGCCACCGTCAGCCGGGGGGAGTGGTCGGTGAGGACCGCCCACTCGTGTCCCAGCGCGGCCGCCGCGCGGCCCATCTCCTCGATCGGGCTGCCGCCGTCGGACCAGTCCGAGTGCACGTGGCAGTCGCCGCGCAGCAGCGCCCGCAGCTCCTGCCCGCCCTCGGTGAGCGGCCGGCCGGCCTCGCCCTCCAGCTTCTCCAGGTACGCCGGCACCTCCCCGGCCAGCGCCTCCCGGGCCACCTGGGCCGTCTTGGGGCCCACGCCCTTCAGGCTCTCCAGCGTCCCGGCGGCGGCACGCCCGGCGACCTCGTCGTGCGGCAGCGCGGCGAGCACGCGGGCCGCCGTGCGGAAGGCGCGCACGCGGTACGTCGGCGCCAGCGACCGCTCCAGCAGGAAGGCGATCCGGTCCAGCGCCTCCACGGGGTCCATCGCCACCTCCTGGTCACTCCTGCCCCCAGGGTTCCCCAGGACCCCCCGGCGCGCACCCGCGTTTGTGCCGTCGTCGCGGGGGTACCGGCAGTCACCAGCCATGAGACTACGAACGAGTTCCTGCGACGGCCCGGGGTACCGCCGGATCCGGTGCGGTCGCGGCTTCCGCTACGAGGACCAGCACGGCGAGCCGCTCACCGACCCGGAGCAGCTCGCCCGCATCCGTGCGCTGGTCATCCCGCCCGCCTGGCGGGACGTGTGGATCTGCCCCTGGCCCAACGGCCACCTCCAGGCCGTCGGCACCGACGACGCCGGGCGACGCCAGTACCGGTACCACGACGAGTTCCGCGCCCGGCAGGACCAGGCCAAGCACGAGCACGTGCGCGAGGTCGCCCGGGCCCTGCCCGACCTGCGCAAGGCGGTGGCCGCCGACCTCGCGGGGCGCGGGCTGAGCCGCGCCCGGGTCACGGCCTGCGCGGTCCGGTTGCTCGACCTCGGCTTCTTCCGGATCGGCAGCGACCGGCACACCGAGGCCAACGGCACCTACGGCCTGACCACGATGCTGCGCGAGCACGTGCACTGCGGGCAGGGCGAGATCGCCTTCGACTACCCGGCCAAGGGCGGCATCGAGCTGGTGCGGGCGCTCGTCGACGAGGACGCGCACGCCGTCGTCCGGGCGCTGCTGCGCCGTCGGCGCGGCGGTCCGCGGCTGCTGGCGTTCTGGGAGGGCGGGTCCTGGCACGAGCTGCACGGTGCCGACCTGAACGAGGCGATGCGCCGGCTGTCCGGCACGGACATCACCGCCAAGGACTTCCGCACCTGGCACGCCACCGTGTTCGCGGCGGTCGCCCTGTCCGTCACCGCCGAGGAGGCCCGCGCCACCGCGGCGGCCCGGCGCCGCCAGGTGGCGCGCGCGGTGCGGGAGGTCAGCCACTACCTCGGCAACACGCCGGCCGTGTGCCGGGCCTCCTACATCGACCCGATGGTCTTCGAGCTGTTCGACCAGGGGATCACGATCGCGCCCGCGCTCACCCGGCTGGGCGAGCACGGGGACTTCGGGCGCCCGGCCACCCAGGGCGCCGTGGAACGGGCCGTCCTGGACCTGCTCGACGGGCGCCGCGGCTGACCGCCGCGGGCCCGTTCCGCCTGCCCCTCGGGGAGCCGGCCGATCTACGCTCTAAGACATGACCGAAATCGCGAGCCCTTACATCTCCCAGCCGCGGATCATGGTGCTCGGGGTGCAGCCGGGCCACCCGCCGTTCCGCATCGTGGAAATCGATGGCGAAGTGGTCGGCGAGGCGCGGGGCGTCACGGACGTCCTGGAGACAGCCGCCGCGTTCGGCATCACGGTCCACGACCTGGACGATCCCGACGTGGTGCGCTGGGTCGGCGGGGACCGCTACACCTGGACCGTGCACTGAGCCCGGGCGGGCGCGGGGCGCCCACCCGGGCCCGGGCGGGATCGTGGGCGCGGCGCGGACCGCGGGGCGGCCGGCCGCGCCCGGTTCAGGCGCGCTTGTGCACCGCGCGGCTCAGGCGCCGCCCGAGCAGCAGGTAACCGATGAGCGCGCCCGTGGTGTTGAGGATGACGTCGTCGACGTCGAAGGCGCGCCCGGTGACCAGCGCGCCCTGCGCGAACTCCACCAGCAGCATCACGACCGCCGTCAGCAGCAGGATGCGCAGGAAGCCGCGGGTGCCCGGCGCCACGATCGGCAGCAGGATGCCGAACGGCACGCCGAGCAGGATGTTGCCGCCGATCTGCTTGACCGCGTCGCGCAGCTCGGGCTGGTCGAGGTAGGCCCGCAGCGAGTGGCCGGGCGTGAGGTTGGTGTGCACCAGCGCCTTCGACGCGGGAGACGGCTCCAGCGTGAGCCGGGCGAGCACCACGGCGAACGCCACCATGAACACGAAGGCGCAGAGCATCGCCGTCCACCGGACCAGGGCCCGCAGCGGCCGCCGCCGGTCGGCCCGCTCCGCGGGCGCGGACCGGTCCGGCCGGGCGTCGGCGGTCCTGTCCACCGCGTCCGGCTCCTCGGACTTGCTCGTGCGCAGGCGGAAAGCGGTGCGCGGGCTCAGTGCCAGCCGGGCCATGCGGTCCTCCAGTTCTCAACTTACCTGCGTCCCCGAGCGGTTACCCCGAGAAGCAGCTGGGATGCGGCGCCGTTCGGCCAGTCGCAGCGAGGCCCGCCGGGCCCGGCCGGGACGGCCGGGCGCCTCGTCACCGGGTCCCGTACGACACGTGCACCTCCTTGAAGCCGAGGGAGCGCAGCAGGCCCTTGAGCATGCCGGTGGTGTTGGTCTCCGCCCGCCCGGTCAGGCCGCTCTCCTTCGCGGCGTCGCCGATGTGCCGCACGGCGAGCTTCTGGACGGCCTGTTCGCTGTTGGGGTTGCCCGAGAACAGGTCGCCGAGCCGGTCGAACAGACCGCGCTGCTTGGAGACCGCGTAGGAGCGGTCGGGGTCCAGGGCGGGGGTGCCGAGCCGGGCGTGGGGCAGCCGGATCGTGGCCACGGTGCGGTCGTCGTTGACCACCACGTCCTTCTCGCCGACCTTGCCGAGGTCGACGTAGGCGTCCACGGTGCCCGCGCCGACGTAGAGGGTCCGGGTGCCGCGGATGGCGTCCGGGAGGAACTTGGCGTCCTTCTCCAGGTCCACGACGACCTGGAAGTTGCCGGACGCCGCCTCGTAGCGGCTCATGTCCTGGATGGACTCCAGCAGGGCCGGGCCCGTCCGGTCGTGCGTCTCGGTGCCGAAGAGGTCGCGCAGTCCGGGCAGCAGGCTCAGCCGGATCCCCGCGAACATCACCACCAGTACCACCACGACGGCGATGAGCGCCTTGGCCCAGCCGGGCACGCGCCGGGGCGGGACCTGCTTCTTCGATGGCGTCCTGACGGAAGTCGTCATGTCGACGGTCCTCCTTCCTACCGGACGGATGCCCGTCAAATGTCGTGGCAGACCGTCCCGTTGGAGTTGTCGGCGTTCCGTGACAGCCGGAGCCGGGTCACAGGGAGCCGGAAGCGGCCTGCCGCCGGCTCAGGGCCGTCTCCAGGCTGGGGGAAGGGGGCAGCAGCCGGGACAGTCCGGTGACCCGCAGCACGCGCAGCGTGAGCCGGTGGGTGCACACCAGGCGCAGCTCCCCGCCGCGGTCCAGGACCCGGGCGCGCGCCCGGTACAGCAGGCGCAGCCCGGAGCAGTCGAAGAACTCGATCCGGCCGAGGTCGATCACCACGCGGGCGCCGGGCTCCTCGGTGGCGGCGTCGAGGAGGGGGGCGATCTCCGCGGCCGCGGCGATGTCGATCTCGCCGTGGAACTCCAGCACCGTGTACCCGCGTTCGCGACGGAGGCGCAGGTACCGGGACTCCGCCGCGGGCTCCCGCTGCACCACGACATCGCCTCCCGTCGGCTCCAACTCAGGCCCCACCCCAGCAAGTTACCCTCGATCGAGTGAATTCCAGCATGTTCGATTGACATATGTCTTGGAAACGCGCCGGAGTTTTCTCGTGACGTGAGCGAAGTCATGCGCGGCGGGGCGGCGTCCCGGCCCCGAACCGGCGACGGGCGGTGCGGGGTCACCCCGCACCGCCCGTCGCCGTGGCCCGGTCAGTCGACGACCAGCACCAGCTTGCCCGTCGTGCGGCCGGTGTCGCCCATGCGGTGCGCCTCGGCGGCGTCGGCCAGCGGGAACGTCCCGGCGATCGTCGGCCGCAGCCGGCCCGCCTCGACCAGCTCGGCGATCGCGCGCATCCCGGCGCGGTCGGCGTCCACCAGCATCCGCACCGCCCGCACGCCCAGCCGCTCGGCCTCCGTGAAGAACTCCGGCGAACCCACGGGCAGGATCGACACCACGACCCCGCCCGGACGCAGCACCCGCAGCGACGCCGTGGAGGTGTCGCCGCCCAGGGTGTCCAGCACCACGTCGACGTCCTTGACCGCCTCGGTGACGTCGGTCTCCCGGTAGTCGATCACCTCGTCGGCGCCCAGGTCGCGCAGGAAGTCGTGCTTGGCCGTGCTCGCGGTGCCGATGACGTGGGCGCCGCGCGCCTTGGCGATCTGGACGGCCACGTGGCCGACCCCGCCGGCCGCCGCGTGGATCAGCACCCGCTGCCCCGCCTCCAGGCCGGCCGTCTCCACCAGCGCCTGCCAGGCGGTGAGGGACACCAGCGGCAGCGCGCCCGCCTGGACGTGGTCCAGGGCGGCGGGCTTGTGCCACAGGGCGCGGACCGGGGCGATGGCGTACTCGGCGTGCGAGCCGTTACCCCACGGGTACGGCAGCATGCCGAAGACCTCGTCGCCGGGCGCGAAGGTGGCGACGCCGACGCCGACCGCCTCGACGGTCCCGGACAGGTCCCAGCCCAGGACGAAGGGCGGCTCGCCCAGGAAGCCGCCGGTGGCGCGGTGCTTCCAGTCGGTCGGGTTGACGCCGGCGGCGCGCACCCGCACCAGTACCTCGTTGGGACGCGGAGCGGGCCGCTCCACCTCCACCGCTCGCAGGACCTCGGGGCCGCCCAGGACGTCCTGGCGGATGGCGCGCATCGTGTTCACAGTGCTCATGGTGACCCAGCCTGCCGGGGCCCGCGCGCCCGGGACAATGGCATGATGGTCACCCTTCGATAGGATCGTGCCATGACCTCTCCCCAGCGCACCGGCGCCGAGCACGGCGCCCGGCGCCCCGAGCGCGTCGTCGTCCTCGCCCTCGACGGCGTCTACCCCTTCGAGCTGGGCATGCCCAGCCGCATCCTGGGCGCCGCCGACGGCCGCTACGAGGTGCTGACGTGCAGCGTCGACGGCGGTCCGGTGCGCACCAGCGCCGACTTCGGCATCACCGTGGAGCACGGGCCCGAGGTGCTGGAGAGCGCCGACACGGTCGTGGTCGCGGCCGTCTCGCCCGGTCGGGTGAGCGGGGACCTGCCGGACGCCGTGGCCGCCGCCCTGGCCCGCATCCGGCCGGGCACGCGGCTGGTGTCCATCTGCACCGGCGCCTTCGTGCTGGCCGCGGCCGGACTGCTGGACGGCCGCCGGGCCACCACCCACTGGCAGGTCGCGGACGCCTTCCGCCGGATGTTCCCGCGCGTCGAGCTCGACCCGGACGTGCTGTTCGTGGAGGACGGCCCGATGCTGACCTCGGCGGGCGCGGCCTCCGGCGTGGACATCTGCCTGCACCTGGTGCGCCAGGACCACGGCAGCGAACTCGCCAACAAGGTCGCCCGGCGCTGTGTCGTGCCCCCCTTCCGGGACGGCGGCCAGGCCCAGTACATCGAGCAGCCCGTCCCGCAGCAGGGGGCCGCGAGCACGGCCGCCACCCGGGCCTGGGCCCTGGAACGCCTGGCGGAGCCCCTCGCCCTGGCCGACCTGGCCGCCCACGCGCGGATGAGCCGGCGCACCTTCGCCCGCCGCTTCCAGGACGAGGTGGGCCTGAGCCCCGGCCGCTGGCTCATCCAGCAGCGCGTCGTCCGGGCCCGGCACCTGCTGGAGGCCAGCGACCTGTCCGTCGACCAGATCGCCGGCCAGGTCGGCTTCGCCACCGGGGCCTCCCTGCGCCAGCACCTGCACGCGGCCATCGGCGTTTCCCCGAAGACCTACCGGCGCACCTTCCAGCAGGCCCGCTGATCCGGTCCTGCGGCGACCGAACGTTTCCGCGCCGGCCGGCGTCGTAGGCACACGACGACGGTCGAGGGAACGGGGGTGGGTCGGTATGCGCACGGGCGCGGTGGCGGTCGTGGCGATCGTGACGCGGTGCTCGCGGCGGGAACCGCCGGGTGCGGTGCCGGCGGACACGATCCGGACGTGGTCGTCGACGGCACCCCGCCCGCGACCCCGTACGCCGGTCCGCTGCTCGTGCCCACCCGGGAGGTGGACGGGCACACCGTCCGCGACCTGGTCCTGGCGTCCGGCGCCGCGGGCCGCGCACTGGAGTGCGACGGCCGCCCCTACGCGGGCACCGGACCGGACGGCTGGAGCCGGCGCGACGGGGGCCACACCCCCGAGGACGGGCTGCGGCTGTACTTCGACCGGGACGAACCCGAACTCCCGCGGCACGGCTACCGGGTGGAGCGCCGTGAGGCCCACCGCGTGCTCTACTCCTTCGACGTCGCGGGTCGCACCAAGGTGGCCGTCGTCGTCGCCGAGGACCAGGATCACCGGCCCGGCTGGGGCCCCGAGACGACCGCCGCCTGCGACCCGTCGGAACTCCCGGCGAGCGTCACCCGGGGCTACGAGGTCTGGACGGACCGCGCGGGCCGCCGGCTGCCGGTCGCCGAGATCAGCAGCGCCGCCGGCCCCGAGCACTGCGGCTGGCAGCGGGCGCACTTCCTGACCCTCGGCCGCGACGAGGACGCGCGCACGTACGCCCGCGATCCCGACGGCGTTCTCGGCCCGGACATGCTGACGGCCCCGTACCGCGTCGGCGTGCGTCTGCCGCCGGCCGCGAGGGACACCGGACGCCGCTACGGGGAACGGGAGGTGTGGCTCACCGCGGACCGGACGAAGGTCTACGTCCGCACCCCGCACGGCGTGGAGGTGTGGCCCGCGCTGCGGGGCGGGGTGGGGTGCCTGTGAGGCACGGAACGCGGTCGGCGGGCGTCACCGGCTCGCGTGCAGCGCCACCAGCAACTGCCAGACCTGGTCGGCGATCTCGGCGGGGGAGGCCTCCAGCAGGCCGTGCAGCCAGTCGGCCAGCACCCCGGCGAACGTGGCGGCGACCGCGGAGGCCACCAGTGGGGCGTCCGCCGCGCCCGCCCGCGTGCGCTCGCGCAGGCTGTACTCCCGCAGGTCCCGGTGCAGCACCCGCCCGAGCGGTCCGCCCCCGCCGGGGGCGAGGAGCGCGCGGTACAGGCCGGCGTGCGGGGCGAGGGAGGCGAAGAAGCCGGCCAGCGCCTGCGGTGCCCGCACCGGATCGGGTCGCCCCCGCCAGGCGTGCAGCGCCTCGACGGCCTCCCGTACGACATCGGCGCACGCGTCCACGGCCAGCGCCTCCAGGTCGGCGTAGTGCACGTAGAACGTGGCGCGTCCGACGCCCGCCCGGCGCACCAGCGCGGCCACCCCCACCTCCTGGAGGGGGCGCTCGGCGCACTCCGCGAGCAGGGCGGCGCGCAGCCGTTCCCGGGTGCGGGCGGAGCGGGGGTCGCCGGGGGCCGGGCGCGTCATCGCGCGAGGAGGACGGCGGCCAGGGCGAGGGCGCCGGGCAGGGCCTGGGCGACCAGGATGCGCCGGTTGGCGGTGGCGGCGCCGTAGACGCCCGCGACGACCACGCAGCACAGGAAGAACACCTGGGCCTCGGGGCCGGTCGGGTCGCCGGCGAGCAGGCCCCAGACCAGTCCGGCCGCGAGGAACCCGTTGTACAGGCCCTGGTTGGCGGCCAGCGGTGCGGTGGTGCGCGCGGTCTCCCGGTCGAAGCCGTGCAGGGACCTCCCCGGACGGCGCTGCCAGAGGAACATCTCCAGCACCAGGATGTACACGTGCTCAGCGGCGACCAGCGCCACCAGCACGTTCGCGACGATCCCCATCGACGGCCTCTTCCCTCCGGGCCCCCACGGGGCCGCTTCCTGGACAGGTGTCCATCATAGCCGGACACCTGTCCAGGAACTCCCGGGTCACCGGCGGCGGCGCAGGGACGCCTCGAGCAGGGAGGGCGGGGTGTCGTGCTTCTCGCCGGGTGCGAGATCGGTGCCGGGCGGGACGACCGCGTCGATCGCGTCGAGGACGTCGGCCGACAACACGGTGTCCGCGGCGGCCAGTTGGTCGCGCAGGTGACCGACCGTGCGGGGACCGACGAGCGCGCTCGTCACCGCCGGGTGCGCGGTCACGAAGCCGAGGGCGAGCTGGATCAGGGTCAGGCCCGCCTCCTCGGCGATCTCCGCCAGCTTCTCGACGGCGTCGAGCCGGGCCCGGTTGGCGGGCACCGAGAGGTCGAAGCGGTCGGGCAGGAACGCCGAGCGGTGGGTGGTGACCTCCCGGCCCCGGCGGACCGCGCCCGACAGCCACCCCGAGGCCAGGGGGCTCCACGCCAGCACCCCGAGCCCGTACTCCTCGGTCACCGGGAGGACGTGGGCCTCGATCCCGCGCTGGAGGATCGAGTAACTGGGCTGTTCGGTGACGTACCGGCCCAGGTGGTGCTCGCGGGCCGCCCATTGGGCCTGCACGATGCGGTGGGCGGGGAAGGTGGAGGAGCCGAACGCGCGGATCTTGCCCGCCCGTCGGAGGTCGGTCAGGGCCGACAGCGTCTCCTCGTCGCTGGTCGCCGGGTCCCAGCGGTGGATCTGGTAGAGGTCCACGTGGTCGACGCCGAGCCGGCGCAGGCTGTCGTCCAGCGCCCGGACCAGCCAACGGCGCGAGCTGCCGCGGTGGTTGGGCTCGTCGCTCATCGGCAGGGCGGCCTTGGTGGCAAGGACGACGTCGTCGCGGCGGCCGGCGAGGGCCTTGCCGACCATCTCCTCCGACTCGCCCGCGCCGTACACGTCGGCGGTGTCGATGAGGTTGATCCCCGCCTCCAGGGCCGCGTCGACGAGCGCGGTGGCCTCCTCCTGGGTGGTGCGGCCGATCCGGCCGAAGTTCATGGCGCCGAGCGCCAGCGAGCTGACCTGCACACCGGTGCGGCCAAGGGTGCGGTACTGCATGACCGTGTTCCTCCACTGCGAGGGAAGGCGGCTGCCACCGAGGGACGGGGGCAGCGCGGGACGTGGCCGCGGTGGCCCGCGCTCTGGCATCATGAGCAAGCGGAACCGCGTTCCGTTACGACCATACGGAACATCGTTCCGTTTTGCCAGCGACGCAGGTCCGGCGTCAGCCACGACCCGGCGACAGGAGAGAGGAGCGGCACCGTGCACGACGGCGACGAGGGAGCCGGGCCGGCCGGCCGGCGCAAGGACGCGCGGCGCAACAAGGCGAACCTGCTGGAGGCGGCCGCCGCGGTCTTCGTCGTGCAGGGCGTCGACGCGCCCGTGCGCGAGATCGCGGCCCGGGCCGGGGTCGGCGTGGGCACGATCTACCGCCACTTCCCGACCCGCGCGGACCTCATCGTGGCCGTCTACCGGCACCAGGTGGACGCCTGCGCCGAGGCGGGCCCCCGCCTGCTGGCCGAGAGCCCCAGCCCGCACACCGCGCTGGAGCGGTGGATCGACCTGTTCGTCGACTTCCTGGTCACCAAGCACGGCCTGGCCGCCGTCCTCCAGCCCGGCGCCGGCTTCGACGCGCTGCACGCCTACTTCCTCGACCGCCTGGTGCCGGTGTGCGGCCATCTGCTCGACGCCGCCGCCGGCGAGATCCGCGCCGACATCGAGCCGTACGCGCTCATGCGGGGCGTCGGCAACCTCTGCATCGGCGCCGACAACGACCCCCGCTACGACGCGCGCCGCCTGGCGGCCCTCCTGGTCGCGGGACTGCGCCGGGCGGGGTGAGCGCGCCGGCGGGCCGGGGGCGGCCGGCCGGGGACGGCGGGCGGCCGGTGGGGGCCTGAATCCGGGGTATCAGAAGGGTCCGACCGGAGACACGGAGGAGTCATGGCACTGGTGGAAGCGGGCGTCGTCGTGCTCGACTGCGCGGAGCCCGAGCAGCTCGCGGAGTTCTACAAGGCGCTGCTGGACGGCGAGGAGACCTACGTCAACGCCAACCGGGTGGAGATCACCGGCGCGGGCGGCACCCGGCTCGCCTTCCGCCGGGACGTCAACGCGACCCCGCCGAGCTGGCCGCGCCCGGAGAACTCGCTCCAGGCGCACCTGGACTTCGTGGTCACGGACCTCGACGAGGCGGAGCGCCGGGTCGTGTCCCTCGGCGGCCGTCCCCTGGAGGCCAAGTCCGCTCCCGGCCCGTACGAGGAGCGTGCCTGCTCCGACCCGGCGGGCCACTCCTTCACCCTGCGCAAGGTCCCGGCACCCGCGCCCAAGCAGGGCTGACCGCACAGCGCGGGGCGAGGGCGACGCACGAGAGGGGCTGGGCCGCACGGCCCAGCCCCTCTCGACGTCGTACCGGCCGGTGTCCGCGTCCCTGGCGTCTCCGGCCCGTGACACCCCGCCGCTCAGTCGCGGCCCTTCTTGTCCTTCGCCGGCCACGTCCCGGTGGACCGCTCGATCGCCTTCGCACCGGTGCGGTCGGCCGCGCTGCGGACCGCCGCGAAGATCGCGCCCTGGATCGCCGCGGCCAGCAGGATCTCACCCCAGCCGCGCTCACGGTCCAGTGCGTCCGGAGCGTCGTCCTCGTGCCGCACGGCCTTCCACACCTGCTGGAAGGCGTATCCCGCCAGGGCGCCGCTCGCCCAGCTGAACACGAATCCGACGGGCTGGTAGACCAGGGGGAGTTTCCGCTTCTTCTTGGCCACGTGCGCCTCCTTGTTGTACGTACGGTCGGTCGTCGGGTCAGGGCCGTCCCCGCGCCGGGACCTGCTCGCCGGCCGGCACCGGCCCGGGCGGGGTGCCGTCGCCGAACGGCCGCCCGCCCAGCTCCTCCCGGCGGTGCGGGGCGAGCCAGCCGGACAGGTCCGGGCCGAGGGGCACGATCCGGGTCGGGTTGATGCCGGTGTGGACCTGGTAGTAGTGCCGCTTGATGTGGTCGAAGTCGACGGTGTCGCCGAAGCCGGGCGTCTGGAACAGGTCACGCGCGTACGCCCACAGCACCGGGTCCTCCGTCAGCTTCCAGCGGTTGCACTTGAAGTGACCGTGATAGACCGCGTCGAAACGGACCAGTGTGGTGAACAGCCGGATGTCCGCCTCGGTGATCGTGTCACCCACCAGGTAGCGCTGCCCGGCCAGTCGCTCCGACAGCAGCTCCAGGCGCCGGAAGACGCCCGTGCAGGCCGCCTCGTACCCCGCCTGCTCGTGCGCGAACCCGGCCCGGTACACCCCGTTGTTCACGTCCTCGTACACGTCGGCCATCACCGCGTCGATCTCGTCGCGCAGCTTCTCCGGGTACAGGTCGGGCGCGCCCGGCCGGTGCAGCGCCGTCCACTCGGTGGCGAGGTCCAGCGTGAGCTGCTGGTAGTCGTTGGTGACCAGCCGGCCGCTCGGCACGTCGACGACCGCCGGCACGCTCACCCCGCCGGGGTGGCCGGGCTCGCGCCGTTCGTAGGCCTCCGCCAGGTAGCGGATGCCGAGCACCGGGTCGCGGCTGTCGGGGTCCAGGGTGAACCGCCAGCTCCGGTCGTCCTGCACGGGGTCGGTGACGGCGAGGGACAGCGCCTCCTCCAGGCCCAGCAGCCGCCGGGAGATCACCGCCCGGCTCGCCCAGGGGCAGGCCCGGCTGACGACCAGCCGGTAGCGCCCGGCCTCCACCGGCCAGCCGTCCCGGCCGTCCGCGGTGATCCGGTCCGCGAAGTGGCTCCGGGACCGCTTGAACGCCCGGTGGCCGTACGCCTGGTTGCCGTCGCCGCCACCCCTCATGCCGCCTCCCGTCGCTCGTGCGTCTCCTGCGCTACGCGTTCCCCGTTTTCGGCCGACGGCACGGTGTGAGCGCATCCGGCCGGGGCAGTCGCCCAGGGTGAGCGGGACAGCGACGCAGACGCAGACAGAGACGGACCGGACGGACGAGCACACCGAGGAGGGGGCGGACCGCCGCACACGGGTCACCGTGCTGGTGGCGCTCGCCGCCAACCTGGTCATCGCGGCCGCCAAGGCCGTGGGCGGCCTGCTGGCCGGCTCCCCGGCCCTGTTGTCGGAGGCCGCGCACTCCGTGGCGGACAGCCTGAACGAGGTCTTCCTGCTGGCGGCCCTGCGGCGCAGCAGGCGCCCGGCCGACCGGCGTCATCCCTTCGGCTACGGCAAGGAGCGCTTCTTCTGGTCGCTGCTCGCCGCCGTCGGGATCTTCGTCATGGGCGGCTGCTTCTCCGTCTTCCAGGGCGTCGAGGCCCTGAGGAACGGTGCCGAGGAGGAGTTGAGCGGCTACATCGCCGGCCTGATCGTGCTCGGCGTCGCCTTCCTCGCCGAGGGCGCCTCGCTGTTCCGCGCCCTGCAGCAGGTCCGCCGCCAGGGCGGCAAGGCCGGACTGCGCGACCCCGCGCTGCGCACCGTCGTCGCGGAGGACGGCACCGCGGTGCTCGGCGTCACCCTGGCAGCCGTCGGCATGGCGCTGCACATGGTGACCGGGCAGGTCGTGTGGGAGGCGTCCGCCTCGATCGCGATCGGCGCGCTGCTCGTCTACGTCGCCTACCGCCTGGGCCGCGAGGCGCGCGACCAGCTCATCGGCGAGGCGGCCGACCCCGAGGCCAGCGACCGCATCCGGGACCTGCTGGCCGCGCAGCCGGAGATCGACAGCGTGGAGGCCCTGTTCACCATGAAGACGGGCCTGGACTCGATCCTGGTCGCCGCCCGTATCGACCTGATGCCCGGCCTCGACAGCGAACAGGTCGAGGAGGTCGCCGACCGCATCAAGCGCTCCGTCGCCGAGGCGGTCCCCGACGCGGGGGAGATCTTCCTCGACGTCACCGACCGCGGCACGCGGGAGACGCACGAAAGCCCCGCCGCGACGGGGGAGCGCGGCGGGGCCTGACCTCCGCGTGCCCGGGGCGCGGTCCTTCATGCGCCCCGGGCAGGGACTTCCTCGGCGGGTGCGGACGGGTCTGCCCGTACCGCACCCGCCGCGGGATCCGGTGCCTCAGTCCGACAGCGGCTCCAGCACGAACACCGGGATCTCCCGGTCGGTCTTCGTCTGGTACTCGGCGTAGGGCGGGTACGCCGCGACGGCCCGCTCCCACCAGTCGGCCTTCTCCGCACCCGTCACCTCACGGGCCCGGTAGTCCCGCCGGTCGGGCCCGTCCTGCAGCTCGACGTGCGGGTCGGCCTTGATGTTGTGGTACCAGACCGGGTGCTTCGGCGCACCGCCCTGGGAGGCGACCACCGCGTAACGGCCCTCGTGCTCCACCCGCATCAGCGGCGTCTTGCGGATCTTCCCGCTCTTCGCTCCCCGGGTCGTCAGCACGATCACCGGCAGCCCGGTGTCCCGGAGCGTCGTTCCCTCGGTGCCGCCGGAGCTCTCGTACAGCTCCACCTGGTCGCGCACCCACTGCTCGGGGCTCGGCTCGTACTCGCCTTCGAGGGGCATGGCATGTCCTTTCCTCGCGTCACGGACTGACTCGCACCGTGCGTCAACACCGGTACGCCTACGGATCATCCGCACCGGGTTCCGCCAGGATCGCGTACCGACACGCACTGCGGGGCGGCTTTCGGCCCGGGACGTCATCCCTCGGTCGCGGTGCCGTAGACCTTCGGGCGACGGCGCCGGGCCCGGCGCGCCCGGAGAGTGGCGGCATGGAGAAGAGCAACGGGACGAGCAGGGCACGGTTCCTCGCCGGAGCGGCGGCCGCCGGAGTGTCGGCGGCGCTGCTGCCCACCGGCCGGGCCGTGGGGGCCGCGCAGACCGCGGGAGCCGCTCGGGCCGCCGCCGCGGGGGCCGGCGGGCCGCGGCGCGGCCTGCGCCACCGGGGTGTCGTGTACACCGTCGGCGCCGGCGGGACGCCGGCCACCGGCTTCAGCGCGGCCCGGATGCGCGCGGACCTCCGCGTGATCCGCGACGCCCTGCACGCCGACACCGTCGACGTCACCGGCGACGGCGTGGCGCGCCTGACGGCCACCGCCGCCGAGGCCGCCGAACTCGGGCTGCACGTCTGGCTGCAGCCGACGCTCGGCGACCTGCCACAGCGCGACATCCTGGACCACCTCGCCGAGACCGGGCGGTTCGCCGAGCGTCTGCGGCGGCAGGGGGTGAGCGTGGACCTCGGCGTGGGCTGTGAGTTCTGGCTGTTCGTGCCGGGCATCGTGCCCGGCGCCACGGTCCTGGAACGGGTGCGCAACCTGCTGGAGGGCCACGTGGACCCCGTCGCCGTGCAGCGCCGGCTGGACGCGTTCACGGCCCGGGCGGCGGCCGTCGGCCGCTCCGTGTTCCACGGCCGGCTCGGGTACGCCGCCGCCCAGGACGACGAGGTCGACTGGCGGCTGTTCGACGTGGTCGGCATCGACTACTACGCCGCGTTCCGCGACCACGCGGCGCACCGCCGCGAACTGCGCCGGTACCTGCGCTGGGGCAAGCCGCTGGCGATCACCGAGTTCGGCACCTGCGCCTACGTCGGCGCACCCGGGGCCGGCGGAATGGGCTGGGACGTCGTCGACCCGGCAACGGGGGAGGTCAGGGCCGGGCTCGTGCGCAGCGAGCGCACCCAGGCGGCCTACGTCGCGGACCTGGTCGACGTCTTCTCGTCGCTGGGCCTGTACGCCGCGATGGCGTTCGAGTTCGTCACCCCCGACAGCCCGCACCGCCCCGGCGACCCGCGCCACGACCTCGACCTGGCGAGCTACGCGCTCACCAAGACGCTCCAGGACCGCCCGGGCGATCCGGACTCCGACTGGCACTGGGAGCCGAAGGAGGCGTTCCACGCACTGGCCCGCGGCTACGCCCGCGCGGATCGCCGCACCCGGGGCGGCCGTCACCCCGGTGCCTGAGGAGGGCCCGACTCCGTTGCCGCCGGCTCCCCGTGGCCCGGCCGCGCGAGGTCGCCCGCCCGCCTCAGTAGGGTGCACGGATGACCGATCCCGACCGCAGCCCGTTCCTCTACGTCGTCGTCTGCGCCGCCGGGGTCGCCGCCGACGTCGGCACACTGATCACCGCCGCGCAGGAGCGGAACTGGGAGGTCGGCGTCATCGCGACCCCCCACGCCATGAACGGCTTCTTCGACGCCGAGGCGGTGCGCGCCCGGACGGGCCGGCCCCTGCGCTCGGCCTGGCGGCGTCCCGGCGAGCCACGGCCCTTCCCCGCGCCCGACGCCCTCGTACTCGCCCCGGCGACCTTCAACACCGTCAACAAGTGGGCCGCCGGGATAGCCGACACCCTCGCCCTGGGCACCCTGTGCGAGGTGGCCGGGCTCGGGGTGCCGATCGCCGTGCTGCCCTGCGTGGCCGACGCGCTGGCCGCACACCCCGCGTACCGGGAGAGCGTGGCCCGCCTGCGGGGCATGGGCGTACGGTTCGCCGACCCCTACGGTGGGCAGGCGGGGGAGGACGGCGGCCGGCCGCAGTTCGGCTGGGAGCGGGTGCTCGACCTGCTCGACGAGGACCGCCGCTGACCGGCCGGGCCCGACGAGGGTGCCGGAGCGAGAACGCCACCGACCGCGGGGAGCAGGAACGATGGAGTACGTGAAGCTCGGCACGACGGGCCTGGACGTGTCGCGGATCTGCCTGGGCTGCATGACCTACGGCGTGCCGGACCGGGGCACGCACGAGTGGACCCTGGACGAGGACGCCTCCCGCCCGCTGATCCGGCAGGCGCTGGAGGCGGGCATCACCTTCTTCGACACCGCCAACGTCTACTCCGACGGCACCAGCGAGGAGATCGTCGGACGGGCGCTGCGCGACTTCGCCCGCCGCGACGACATCGTGCTGGCCACGAAGGTGCACGGCAGGATGCGCCCGGGCCCCAACGGCGCCGGGCTCTCCCGCAAGGCGATCATGACCGAGATCGACCACAGCCTGCGCCGCCTGGGCACCGACTACGTGGACCTCTACCAGATCCACCGCTGGGACCCGCACACCCCGGTCGAGGAGACCATGGAGGCGCTGCACGACCTGGTGAAGGCGGGCAAGGTCCGCTACATCGGGGCGAGTTCGATGTACGCCTGGCAGTTCTCCAAGGCCCAGTACACCGCCGAGCGGCACGGCTGGACGAAGTTCGTCTCCATGCAGAACCACTACAACCTCCTCTATCGCGAGGAGGAGCGCGAGATGCTGCCGCTCTGCGCCGACCAGGGCGTCGGGGTGCTGCCGTGGAGCCCGCTCGCCCGGGGACGGCTCACCCGTGAGTGGGGCACCGTCACCGACCGCAGCACGACGGACGCCTTCGGCAGCGGCCTCTACCAGGAGGGCGACCGCGCCGTCGTCGAGGCCGTCGGCCGCATCGCCGACGAGCGCGGCGTCCCGCGCGCCCAGGTGGCCCTGGCCTGGCTGCTGCAGCAGGACACCGTGACCGCTCCGATCATCGGCGCCTCGAAGCCCCGGCACCTCGAGGACGCGGTGGCCGCGGTGGAACTGGACCTGACCGAAAAGGAGCGGGAAGAACTGGAAGGGCCCTACACCCCGCACCCCGTCGCCGGTCACTGAAACACCCCATTGCGCGGAATGCGGACACCGCTGACCTCGCGAAAGGGACACCAATAGCGGGAGCGTCCTCGAATAGCCGCGCGAATTGACCCGGTGTCAATATCGCGCCGACCGCACCCTTCGCGCAAAACCGTGGAATCGCTTGTTCCTGATCCTTCGGCTGTGCCAAGGTGTGCGTGTCGGCGCACAGACAACGAGGTTCGCCCCGCTGTGCGCGGAGGCCGCTCCCGTCCACCCCCCACGCTCCACACGGGCAGCCCCTGGCGGACGTGCGAGAAGCCCAACCCTGCGCGAGAAAAGCCCGGCGCTCCGTCGGCCGGTCGCCATACCGTTTGGTATGGACTTTCTGACACGTGTCCCAGGAGGAATGCAGTCGTGAAAGACACCGGCCTGTCCGATTCCACGACTTCGGCACGCCGTTCCGCTGCGACGGACGAACAGCTCAGTGCCGAACTCAAGAACTGGACCGGTGCGTCACCCGCGCTGCACCCCGTCGGTGAACTCCTCGACCGGCACTGGGAGGCGGCCTTCGCCTACGCCCGGCTGTGCACCGACGGGGAACGCGCGGCCGGCATGCTCACCACGGCCGCCTTCACCCGCGTCTTCGGCGAGTCGATGCGCCAGAACGGCCCCACCGCCGCCTGGCGCCCCCACCTGCTGGTCACCGTGCGCCGCATCGCCGCCGAGTGGGACGGCGACGGCCGCCGCGAACTCCTCCACCCCGAGCTGCGCGCCGCTGGCGGCGACGGCGAGCGGCTGGCCGCGCGGCTCCTGCCGCCGCTGAACCGCCGCCTGCTCTCCCGCGCCTACCAGCGGCTGCCGCAGACGGCCCGCTGCCTGCTCTGGCACACCGAGGTCGAGGCGGAACCGACGTCCGCGCCCGCCGCCCTGCTCGGCCTCGACGACGAGGGCGCCACGGTCGAGCTGCGCCGCTCCCGCGAGCGACTGCGCGAGGAGTGCCTCCAGCTGCACCGCGAACTCGCCGTCGACGAGGACTGCCACCGCTACCACCGGCTGCTCGACGTCACCTGCCGCCGCGGCGGCGCCGACGTGGACCCCGACCTGCGCGCCCACCTCCGGCACTGCCGCCACTGCGCGCACACCGCCGACCAGTTGCGCCACTGCGCCGACGGGCTCGGCCTCGCCCTCGCCGAGGGCGTGCTCGGCTGGGGTGCCCGCGCCTACCTCACCTCGCGCCTCACCCTCCCCGAGCCGCCGCCCGACCACGCGACCCCGCACACCGCAGGCGCGCGGGACACGCCCCCGCCCGCGGGGGAGGCGTTCACGACCGGGGCCACCGCAGCCACCGGAGCCGGCAGGACCAGCGCAGCGGCCGGGACCAGCGCATCCACCGCGCCCCGCCCGCGGTCGGTGCGCAAGGCGGCCCGTCGCGCCCGCCGCAGGCATCTCGCCGTCGCCGCGCTCACCGTCAGCGGCCTGATCGCGCTGCCCCTGGTCGTGTGGTCCCTCCTCGGCACCGGCGACGGAGCGGGCCGCCGCCCCGGCCCGGCCACCTCCACCGGGCCGGGCGCCGGAACGTCCGGGCCCTCCTGGGTGAGCGCGGGTGAGTCCGGGGCGGCGGGCACCCTGCGCGGCCGGCTGCACAACGTCGCCTCCGGGCTGTGTGTCGGGATCATCGGGGGGAAGGCGGTGAGCGGCGCGGAGACCGGCCTCGCCCCCTGCTCCTCGGCGGCCGGACAGCAGTGGGCCTACGAGCCCGACGGGCTGCTGCGCAACGGCGCCGCCCCCGCCCTCTGCCTCGACTCCCGCCTCGCCTACTCGGTACGGCTCACCCCGTGCGCGAGCACCGGCACCGCCGCCCGCGACCTGCGCCACGACTTCACCCTCCAGGGCACGCTGGTCCCGCGCTGGAACCAGGACCTGGCCCTGACCCCCGCCGCGACCGACGGCTCCGGCACCCTCGTGGCGAAGAACCGCGCCGACAGCGCCGTCCAGCGCTGGGTGATCGACACCTCCGGGCCCGATCCGCACCTGCAGACCGTCAACTGGGGCGCCGACGGCGGCACCGGCCCCAGCTCGTCCCCGAGTCCGAGGCCGGCGCGGCCCGCGGCCCCCGCCCCGACCACCGCCCCGCCGGACCGCACGCCCGCCCCGTCGGCGTCCGCCACGCCGACCTGCTCGTACGCCACCTGGTACGCCTGCTCGTGGGGCGACCGCGGCGGCGACGGCCGGCCAGGCGGCCCGGGCGGCTACGGCGGCTACGACGGTCACGGCCACGGAGGCACCGGGTACGGGCGCCGCTGACCCGCGCCCGGGTCAGGTCCCCAGGAGCTGCAGCGACCCCCACAGCGCCAGGACCGCCACGCCCAGGGACGCGGGCACCGTGAGCAGGCCGAGCCGGGTGAACTCACCCACCTGCGCGTGGTCGGAGGCGTCCGCCTGGGCGTGCACCACGCGCCGCCAGAGGAGGGTCGCCAGCGACCCGGCGTACGTCAGGTTCGGGCCGATGTTCACGCCCAGCAGCACGGCCAGCACCACACCGGGCCCGGCCGGGGCCGTCAGGGGCACCAGGACCAGGACGGCCGGCAGGTTGTTGATCAGGTTCGCCAGCAGGGCGGCCAGGGCGGCCACCGCGAACAGGGTGAGCAGCCCCGAGCCCTCCGGCAGGAGGTGCCGCAGGGCGTCGGCGAGACCGTTGTCCACGACCGCCCGGACCACGACGCCGAGCGCCAGCACGAACGCCAGGAACCCCGGTGCCGCGGCCCGCACGACCTCGACGGGCCCCGCCTGCCGCCGCACCATGGCCCGCACGGCGAGGACGAGCGCCCCGGCGAACGCCGCCCAGGCCGGCTCCACCCCGGCGGCCGACGCCACCACGAACCCCGCGAGCGTGCAGGCCACCGTGATCAGGGCGAACAGCGGCACCTGCGGCGCCGGGCCGGTGTCCGGCTCCGGCTCGGCCGCCGGCAGGTCGGCGGCGAAGAAGCGGCGGAAGACCAGGTACTCGGCGCCCACGGCGACCACCCAGGGCAGCGTCATCAGCGCCGCGAACCGGGTGAAGCTGAGCCCGCTCGCCGTGAACGCCAGCAGGTTGGTGAGGTTGGACACCGGCAGCAGCAGCGAGGCCGTGTTCGACAGGTGGGCGCACGCGTACAAGTGGGGCTTGGCCCGCACGCCCATGCGGGCCGCGGTGGCGAGGACGACCGGGGTGAGCAGGACCACCGTGGCGTCCAGGCTGAGCACCGCCGTGATCACCGAGGCCAGTACGAACACCGACGTCAGCAGCCGCCGGGGGCGCCCCGCCGCCCGCCGGGCCATCCACGCCCCGCACGCCGTGAAGAGTCCCTCGACCGCGCAGAAGTGGGCGAGCACCAGGACGGCGGCCAGGAAGCCGATCACCGGCCCCAGCCGCTCGGCCTCGGCGAGCGCGTGCTGCGGGGAGATCACGCCGGCGGCGAGCGCCACGGCGGCGGCCGGCACGGCGACCAGTGCCTCCGGGCGGCCCTGGGGGCGCAGGACGGCCCACACCAGGGAAGCGACGAGCAGGACGACGGACAGGGCTTCGGCGAGCGGGGCGTTCAGGGCGGATCCTCGGGAGCGCGTTCGGTCGGACAGTCGGACAAGGGAACACATCAAAACAGGCCACGGTAAGAAACGCTCCATCGCGGAATCGCTCGGTCCGCTCCATCGCGGAACCGCCCGGTCCGGCGAGGCAGGAACGGCCCGCCGGGGTCCGTCAGGGACCGGTCCCCGCCGCGAGCGCCGTCAGCCGCACGGCGGAGGCGTTGCCCGACACCGGTACCGGGCCGCCCGTCCACCGCACCCTGAGCGGGTCGTGCTCGTCCGGCGGGGTCACCAGCAGCGTCACCGGGGTCGCCGCCCGCGCGCCGCTCACCTCCGGGCTGGAGAAGCTCAGTCCGGCCCACGCACTGCGGCCGGGGGCCAGCGTGATCCGCACCGGCGGGGTGGCGGAGCTGCGCTCGGGGTCGGCGCCGAGCTGCCGGCCGGACGCGTCGAGGAAGGCGGCGCCGGGATGGCCGTACACCGTGCAGGTGCGGGTGGAGGTGTTGGTGAGCACGACCGGGAAGTTCTCCTGACCGGCCCCCGGGTCGTCGCGGCCGACGAAGGCGCGCAGTTCGGAGCTGTGGCAGCGGCCGCCGGCCGCGGTCGACGCCCCGCGCCCCGGAGCGGTCGCGGTCGCGGCCGTGGGGGTCCCGGGGGCGGGGGCGGACGCCGAGGTCCGGGGCGCCGCGGAGGTGGTCCCGCCCGCGGGGGAGGCCGACGAGGCACCGGAGCCGTGGCCGCCGGCGCAGCCGCCGACCAGGCCCAGTACCGCCAGAGCGCCTACGAGCAGTCGGCCGGGGCGACCGTGCACCATGTCCGTCCACCTTTCCCGGTGGTTCGAAGCGGTCCCTGGCACCGCGTGTTCCCGTGCGCCGGGCGGCTCACTCCTCCTCGACCAGGCCGAGCTCCGCCCAGATCGTCTTGCCGTCGGCGGTGTGCCGGCTGCCCCACCGCTGGGTGAGCTGCGCGACCAGCAGCAGCCCCCGGCCGCCCTCGTCCCAGGTCTTGGCGCGGCGCAGGTGCGGCGCGGTGTGGCTGGTGTCGGACACCTCGCAGATCAGCGTGGCGGTGTCGTGGATGAGCCGCAGCCGGATCGGGTGGGAGCCGTACCGGATGGCGTTGGTGACCAGTTCGCTGACCACCAGCTCGGCGGTGAACGACACCGCGCTCAGCTCCCAGGTGTCGAGCTGGGCGAGGACTTGCTTGCGGATCGGCGCGACCAGCGCCGGGTCGGCCGGGATGTCCCAGGTGGCGACCTGCGAGGCGGGCAGGCCGCGGGTGCGGGCCAGCAGCAGGGCCACGTCGTCGGCGGCACCGCCGGCCGGCAGCAGCCCGCGCAGGATGCGGTCGCAGGTCTCGTCCAGGGAGCCGGACGGCGCGGCCAGCGCCGCGCACAGGTCGTCGCGGGCCGCGTCCACGTCGCGCAGCCGGGACTCGATCAGCCCGTCGGTGTAGAAGGCGAGCACGCTGCCCTCGGACAGGTACAGCTCGGCCGACTCGAAGGGCAGCCCGCCCAGCCCCAGCGGCGGACCGGCCGGCAGCTCGACGGTCCGGGGCGCACCGCCGGGCGGCAGCATCAGGGGCGCGGGATGACCGGCCCGGGCCAGCGTGCAGCGGCGTGAGACGGGGTCGTACACCGCGTACAGGCAGGTCGCCCCGACCTCGCCGGGGCTGCCCTCGCCACCCGCCTCCTCCGACAGCCGCACCACCAGGTCGTCGAGGTGGGTGAGCAGTTCGTCGGGCGCCAGGTCGATGTCGGCGAGGGTGCGCACCGCGGTGCGCAGCCGGCCCATCGTGGCCGACGCCTGGATGCCGTGCCCGACGACGTCGCCCACGACCATCGCCACCCGCATCCCGGACAGTGGGATCACGTCGAACCAGTCGCCGCCGACCCCGGCCCGCGCGGCCGGCAGGTAGCGGGAGGCGGCGTCCACGCCGGCGGTGCGCGGCAGCGAACGGGGGAGCAGGCTGCGCTGGAGGGCGAGGGCGGTCTCGCGCTCGCGGGAGAAGCGGCGCGCGTTGTCGACGCACACGGCGGCCCGCGCGGTGACCTCCTCGGCGAGCAGCACGTCGTCCGGGCTGAACGGGTCCGGCCGCCGGAACCGCCGCAGCACGGCCACCCCGAGGGTCACACCGCGGGCCCGCAGCGGCACCGCCATGCTGGAGTGGATGCCCAGCGCGCGCATCCGGTCCCGGCGCTCGGTGTCCACGGCCAGCCACTGCTCCATGTCGGGGTGGGGCAGCGTCACGGCGACGGTGCGGCCGCTGGTCAGCGAGTCGGCCTGCGGCGATCCCGACGGGTACGTCAGCACCTGGCCGGGCTCGGCGAGGGCCTCGGGCACGCCCGGGTTCACCGACTGGTGCGCGGCCCGGCGCAGGCTCAGCGGGGCGGTGAGCGGGGCGGGCGGTTCGCCGCCGCGCGGGTCCAGCAGGTCGACGCTGACGAAGTCGGCGAGGGCGGGCACGCACACGTCGGCCAGCTCCTGCGCGGTGCGGGTCACGTCGAGGGTGGTGCCGATGCGCACGCTCGCCTCGTTGACCAGTTGCAGCCGCTCGCGGGCCCGGTGGTGCTCGGTGAAGTCGTGCGCGGCCATGGTCACGCCCCGCACCCGCCCCGCGTCGTCGGTGACGGGCGCCAGCCGGGCCAGCCAGGCGTACGCGCCGTCCTCGCCGTCGGTGCGCAGGTGGGTCCGCACGTCCTCGGCGCGGCCGGTGGTCAGGACGCGCAGCATGTCCCGTTCCAGCGCCTCGCTCTGCGGTCTCCCGCCGATCTCGGACGGCCGCAGCCCCCGGATGTGCTCGGCGGGCAGCCCGAGGAGTTCGGCCATGGCGTCGTTGAGGTGGCTCAGCCGCAGCCGGTCGTCGTACACGGCGACCGCGCAGGGCGACTGGAGGGGACCCTGCACGGCGAGGAGCGCGTCGGCGGGGGAGGGCGGCGCGGGCAGCGGGGCGACCACCAGCCAGTGGCCGGGACCGCCGTCGTCGGGCCGCCGGTGGTGGGCGAGCAGCCACACGGTGACCGGGTGGCCCTCCCGGTGGCGCAAAGTGAGTGTTCCGGACCAGCGGGGGCCGGTGGGGACGCGCGGTGCCCCGTCGGCGAGCAGGTGGGCGGCGGGGGTGCCGACCACGTCGTGCGGCTCCCAGCCGAGCAGCGTGCGGGCGCCCGGGCCCCAGTCCGCGAGGGTGCCGTCGTCGCCGACGACGGCCCGCGCCGTCGCGGCTTCGTCGAACGGATAGACCGGGCTCATCCTCGCCACTCCATCGCGGACACTCACAGTGAACAGGCGCGCACCTGGTCCCAGCGTAGTGCGTCCGGTCCCGGCGCGGACCGGAACCCCCGGGGCCGGGAACGCCCCGCCCCGGCCCCGGGTCAAGGGCGATTTCCGGCCGACCGGACGCTGCGCGACGCGGACGCAAATCCATCGTGTCCTGACCGTTGACGGGGTGTCATGAGCGCAGCAAGCATGTCTCGCGTCCGAATTTTGGGAGCGCTCCCACGCACCTGGCGCACCCGCACGTCCCGAGGAGCCCAGACGTGAAACGACGCACAACCGCCTTGCTCACCCTCACCGCCCTGCTGGGCACGGCGCTCACCGCGCTGCCCCTGCAGCAGGCCGGTGCCGAGGAGGCCGAGCAGGTCAGGAACGGCACCTTCGACACCACCAGCGACCCGTGGTGGACGAGCAACGTCACCGCGGGCCTGAGCGACGGCCGGCTGTGCGCGGACGTGCCCGGCGGCACCGCCAACCGCTGGGACTCCGCGATCGGCCAGAACGACATCACGCTGGTCAAGGGGGAGACGTACCGGTTCTCCTTCCACGCCTCCGCAGTTCCCGAGGGACACGTCGTGCGGGCGATCGTGGGCCTGGCCGTGTCGCCGTACGACACCTGGCAGGAGGCGAGCCCGGTGCTCACCGAGGCCGACGGCTCGTATTCCTACACCTTCACCGCACCCGTCGACACCACCCAGGGGCAGGTCGCCTTCCAGGTCGGCGGCAGCACCGACGCCTGGCGGTTCTGCGTGGACGACGTGTCGCTGCTCGGCGGGGTGCCCCCGGAGGTCTACGAGCCGGACACCGGGCCCCGGGTGCGCGTCAACCAGGTCGCCTACCTGCCCGCCGGACCGAAGAACGCCACCCTCGTCACCGACGCCACCGCCCGGTTGCCCTGGCAGCTCAGGGACGCCAAGGGCGCGACGGTCGCCCGGGGCCTCACCGTGCCGCGCGGGGTCGACGCCTCCTCCGGGCAGAACGTCCACTCGATCGACTTCGGCACCTACCGTGGGCACGGCACCGGCTACACCCTGGTCGCCGACGGCGAGACCAGCCACCCGTTCGACATCGACGCGGCGGCCTACCGCCGGCTGCGGCTGGACTCCGTGAAGTACTACTACACGCAGCGCAGCGGCATCGCGATCCGTGACGACCTGCGGCCCGGCTACGGCCGCGCGGCCGGCCACCTGGACGTCGCCCCCAACCAGGGTGACGGGAAGGTCCCCTGCCAGCCGGGCGTGTGCGACTACACCCTCGACGTCACCGGCGGCTGGTACGACGCCGGCGACCACGGCAAGTACGTCGTCAACGGCGGCATCGCCACCTGGGAACTGCTGAGCACCTACGAGCGGTCGCTGCTGGCCCGCACCGGGCACCCGGCCGCCCTCGGCGACGGCACCCTCGCGCTGCCCGAGAGCGGCAACAAGGTGCCGGACGTCCTCGACGAGGCCCGCTGGGAGCTGGAGTTCCTGCTGAAGATGCAGGTGCCCGCCGGGCAGCCGCTGGCCGGCATGGTCCACCACAAGGTCCACGACGAGCAGTGGACCGGTCTGCCCCTGCTGCCGAGCCAGGACCCGCAGAAGCGGGAGCTGCACCCGCCGACCACCGCGGCGACCCTCAACCTGGCCGCGACGGCCGCCCAGGCCGCCCGGCTGTACCGGCCCTACGACAAGGCGTTCGCCGCGCGGGCGCTGACGGCCGCCCGCACGGCCTGGCAGGCCGCCCTCGCCCACCCCGACCTCTACGCCGACCCGAACGACGGCACCGGCGGCGGCGCCTACAACGACGACGACGTCACCGACGAGTTCTACTGGGCCGCGGCCGAGCTCTACCTGACCACGGGGGAGCGGCAGTTCGCCGACCACGTCCTCGCCTCCCCGCTGCACACCGCCGACATCTTCGGCCCGACCGGCTTCGACTGGGGCCACACGGCCGCCGCCGGCCGCCTCGACCTGGCCCTCGTGCCCAACAGGCTGCCCGGCCGCGACCAGGTGCGCCGCTCGGTGGTCAAGGGCGCCGACGCCTACCTCGCCACCCTGACCGCCCACCCGTACGGGATGCCGTACGCACCCGCGGGCAACCGCTACGACTGGGGCTCCAGCCACCAGGTCCTCAACAACGCCGTGGTCATCGCCGGCGCCTACGACCTCACCGGCGCCCGCAAGTACCGCGACGGGGCACTGGAGGGCATGGACTACATCCTCGGCCGCAACGCCCTGAACATCTCCTACGTCACCGGCTACGGCGAGGTCAGCTCCCACAACCAGCACAGCCGCTGGTACGCCCACGAGCTCGACCCGAGCCTGCCCAACCCGCCGTCCGGCACCCTCGCCGGCGGGCCCAACTCCAGCATCCAGGACCCCTATGCCCAGTCGAAACTGACGGGCTGCGTCGGCCAGTTCTGCTACATCGACGACATCCAGTCCTGGTCCACCAACGAGACCGCGATCAACTGGAACGCGGCCCTCGCCCGCATGGCCTCCTTCGCGGCCGACCAGGGCTGACCCGGCACCACCCCGGGTACCGCTCGGGTACGCCTCTGACCTGGCGCTATTTACGGGTCAGTACCCGAGCGGTACCGTGAAGGACATGCCAGCCCTCAATGTGGAATTCAGCGACCGCGAGCTGGAGGACCTGCGGCAGATCGCCAAGGAACGCGGTACGTCGATGAAGGCGCTCGTGCGCGAGGCGGCCGCCGCCGACATAGCGCGCCACCGGGCGCTGCAGGAGGGGGCGGAGGCGTTCCGGCGCTTCTTCGCCTCGCACGCCGACGAGTTCGCGGCGGCGTTCCCCGACGACGAGGCGCCCGTGCGGGGCGAGGGGCGGGTCGCCTGACCGATGACAGCCGTCATCCACATCGACGTCCCCTGGCTGCTCCAGCGCCACGAGGAAGTACTCCCGGACCAGCCGACCGTCAACGACTTCTCGGCCCTGGTCGCCGCCGTCGCCCGGCACCGGGTCGACCCGCCCCGGCTCGGCGTGGACTCCGACCCCGCCTGGCGGGCCGCCGCCCTGCTGCACACCCTCGCCGTGCTCAAGCCGCTGCCGTCCGCCAACGCCCGCTTCGCGTGCGCCACCGCCGTCGCCTACATGTTCGTCAGCGGCGTCGGCATCGACCCGCCCTACGGCGCGCTGGTCGACCTCGCCCGCGACCTGATGTCCGGCAAGGCCGACGTCTACGGCGCGGCCGACCGGCTGCGCTCCTGGCAGATCTGAGGCGCCGGCCGGCCCGGCGCACGGCAGCCCGGCCACCGGGGCCCCCGGGGCCGCCGGCCGAGGGCGGGAGGATCAAGGCCGGCGGCCGGTGTCGCGCGGGGGAGCCGCCGTCCCGCGCGGGGCCTCCGAGGAAGGGCCGTCCCCAGTGCACTACGGCCCCCGGTCCTCGGGGAGCGTGCGACGCGCCCCGGCGCGTGCGCGGGGTTCACACGGGGCGCGGAGGAAACGAACACCTCGCTGACGGGTCCGAGTTGGGCCGCCCTGTCGACTTTCTTTCAATAAGGCCGAAGTTGTACTTGTGCCTTGTTGCGCGCTCGTGAGGTGTGCGAGGGTGAAACACCCGTGCGGGGGGTGACGGCCGGGATCACCGTGCATCACGGGGAACCAGGGGCATCCGTCTGCGAGCGGGGGCCCACGTCGCCCGGAGCGACCGCGCTCCCCGCCACGCCGACCTGGTCACGCCCCCGAAGGAACCGCTCAGTGCTCACCCCCCGTCCTCCCCGTCCCCCCTACCCGCCGCCCGGCGGGGACTCCGGAGAGTCCGACGAGTCACTCGCCGCCGGAGTGCGCGGCGGCCCGGACGGAGAGGTCGCCGAGTCCACCGCCCTGCTGATCGCCCGGCACTGGCGGCCGGTGCACGAGTACGCGGTGATCTGCCTCGCCTCGTCCGGCAGCGTCGCCGCCATGGTCACGGGGGCCGCCTTCCACCAGGTCTTCGACCGGCTCAAGCTGGGCGAGCAGGGCACCGCGCTGCGTCCCCGGCTGCTGGTCACCGTGCGCGACACCGCCCTGCTGTGGTCCGGCGCCGAGCGGATATCCGGCGTGCTGCCCGTGCTCGGCAAGCCGTCCGGGGCGCGCGGGATGCGGGCGGCCAAGACGCTCGTCCCGGAGAACCGCGTCCTGGCCGAGCGCGCCTACCAGGGCCTGCCCTCGGTCGACCGCAGCGTGCTGTGGCACGTCGAGGTGGAGGCCGAGCCGCTGGGCCTCGCCGCCGCCCTGCTCGGCGTGGACGCCGACACCGCCGCCGCGGCCCTCGACCAGGCCCGTGACAAGCTGCGCGAGGGCCTGGTCCGCGCCCACCGCGAACTCGCACCCAGCCGGGAGTGCCGCTTCTACAACCGGCTCCTCGACGTCCCCCTGCGGCGCGGCGCCCAGCTCCTGCCCGACGTGCGCCGCCACCTGGACGCCTGCCGGTACTGCCGGGCCGCCGCCGAGCAGCTCGGCCACTTCGACGGACGTCTCGGCGCCCTCCTCGCCGAGGCGGTCCTCGGCTGGGGCGCCGGCCGCTACCTCGAGTCCCGTCCGGGCCGCTCCCGGCAGCAGTCCGCGCGGCTGCGCGGCGCGGCCCGCCACCGCGGCGGACGCCCGCGCCGCGCCGCGCTGCGCCTGCTGGACCGCCTGCCCGTGCCCGCCCGCTCCTCGCGCACCCTGCTGACCGGCGTCGGCCTCGCCTCGGCGGGGCTGCTGACCACCCTGCTCGCCACCGGCATGTGGTCCGACGACGGCGGCGCCGACCCCGCGGCCTCCACCAGCGCCGACGGCGGCGGCACCGTCCCCGGCTCCGCCCGCCTGCCCACCGCGCCCCAGGAGACCCGGCTGCGCAACGCGGCCGCCGACCTCTGCCTCGCCGTCGACGGCGCCCCCCGCGACGGCGCCCCGCTCTCCCTCGCCGCGTGCTCCGCGAACCCCGCCCAGCAGTGGCGGTACGAGAGCGACGGGCAGTTGCGCAGCGTCGCCGAGCCCCACCTGTGCGTGGACTCGCACGCCGACGCCGGGGTCGTCCTGCTCGGCGCGTGCACCGAGGGCGCCGACGCGCGCGCCGACGACGTCCGCTACGACCTGACCGCACAGGGCGAGTTCCTGCCCCGCTGGGACCAGGACCTGGCGCTGACCACGGCCGGCCGCGACCCCGGCGCCGACCTCGTGGTCAAGGTCCGCGACGGCGCACCGGGCCAGCGGTGGCTGGCGGACGGCAGCGCGCCGCGCCGCGGCTCGCTGTCGGTCAGCGGCACCGGCGGCCCGGCCGCCCGCCCGGCCCACGCGTCCGGTCACGACGCTTGACGGCCGCCGTCACCCCGGGTCGGTCACCAGGTCGGCCGCGGACACGGCCGACGGGGTGGCGTGCCCGGACAGGGCCAGCGTGAGGTCCAGCTCCGCCAGCAGGCAGCGGATCACGTGGTCCACGCCCCGCTGTCCGTCCAGGGCCAGCCCGTACACGTACGGGCGGCCCAGCAGGACGGCGCGGGCGCCCAGGGCGAGCGCCTTGACGACGTCGTCGCCGGTGCGCACCCCGCTGTCGAAGAG
Organism: Streptomyces galbus; assembly: GCF_005280195.1. Taxonomy (GTDB): domain Bacteria; phylum Actinomycetota; class Actinomycetes; order Streptomycetales; family Streptomycetaceae; genus Streptomyces; species Streptomyces galbus. The sequence goes on from NZ_SZPR01000012.1 coordinate 479,275, forward strand.
CACGGCCAGCCGGTCGCCGACGGCCCGCGCCACCCCGGGCAGCGCGTCGGCGGCCGCGACCGACCCGGCGACCTGCCGGCCGCCGTGGTTCGACACCACCACGCCGTCCATCCCGGCGTCGGCCGCCTCCCGCGCGTCGTCCGGGTGCAGGACCCCCTTCAGCACGATCGGCCCGTCCCAGTGCTCCCGCAGGAACGCGAGGTCCGGCCAGGTCTTGCCGGGGTCCGCGAACAGGCCGAGGAAGTGCAGCACCGCCGCGTTCGGGTCCTCCTGCGGCGGCTTGGCCAGCCCGGCGAGGAAGGCGGGGTCGGTGAAGTAGTTGGCCGTGCCGACCCCGTGCAGGAACGGCAGGTACGCCTGGTCCAGGTCGCGCGGCCGCCACGCCAGCATCGGCGTGTCCAGCGTGACCACCAGCACCGTGAACCCGGCCGCCTTCGCCCGGTCCAGGAAACTGCGGGTGACCTCGCGGTCCTTGGACCAGTAGAGCTGGAACCAGCGCTCGGCGTCGCCCATCGCCTCGGCGACCTGTTCGATCGGCGTGCTCGACGCCGACGACAGCACGTACGGCACGCCGTGCGCGGCGGCGGCCCGCGCGGCGGCCGGCTCGGCGTCGGGGTGCATGATCGACAGCACGCCGACCGGGGCTAGGGCGAGCGGCGCGGGCAGCGGGCGGCCCAGCACCTGAACCGACAGGTCCCGTTCGTGGACGTCCCGCAGCATGCGCGGCACGATCCGCCGGCGCGCCAGGGCGGCCCGGTTGGCGCGCGCCGTGCTGCCGTCACCGGCGCTGCCCGCCACGTAGCCGACCGGGCCGGGGCCGAGCCGGTGCTCGGCCAGCGCCTCGAGACGGGTCAGGTCGGTGGGCAGCCGGGGGACCGCCCCGGACATCCCGTTGAGGTAGATCTCGTACTGGAAGTCCGCCCAGTGCCTGGCCATCCGGCCTCCCGCCTCTCGTCGTCGAGCCTGCGCCGACCCTACCGGCGGGTACGGCACCGGGGGACAGGGTGTCGGGAACGTGCCGCTCCGGCCGCCGCGGCGGGGTCGATACCGGGGCGGCCACGTGCGGATCGATGAACACGAGGCGTCGGGAAGTGATCCACCAAGGGCAGAACCAGGCAGCGGGCGGAATGTTTCAAGACGATTAACGAACCTATGCAAACCGGCCACCTGGCCGATCCGAGGCCCGGGGTGAGGCCTGGTTCCGGCGTCGGCACGTTCGAATTCCGTGACTTCACGCCACTGATTCAATACGCAAGGTTACTGAAATCCGTGGGGTCGATGTGAGTTTCGGCGGCGGACTCGGCAGACTCGCGGTCGCCGCTCCGGGCACCCACCGGTGCTGGACGGCACCCCCCGAATCGAGCGGAAGGATGCACACAATGCGGAACACCGCGCGCTGGGCAGCGACCCTCGGCCTCACGGCCACCGCCGTCTGCGCCCCCCTGGCCGGGCCCGCCCTCGCCACCCCGTCGGCCCCCACGTCGCTCTACGCGCCGTCGGCCCTGGTGCTCACCATGGGCCACGGCGAGAGCGCGGCCGCGGTGAGCCCGGCCCGGGCCGTCACGCTGAACTGCGCGCCGTCGGCCTCGGGCACGCACCCCGCGCCCGCCCTCGCGTGCGCCGAGCTGCGCGCGGCCGGCGGCGACCTCGACGCCCTCGCCGGGCCGGCGGACACCGTGTGTACCAAGCAGTACGCACCCGTCGTCATCACCGTCGACGGCGTCTGGCAGGGCAAGCGCGTCTCCTACGAGCGCACCTTCGCCAACGAGTGCGTGAAGAACGCCAGCGGAAGCAGCGTCTTCGCGTTCTAGGACCGGGATCGTGTGGACCCGTGGCCGCCGCGAGGGCTCGTGACTGGGGAGTGCGAGCCCGTCCACGGACCGCGACGATCTCGTTGCCCAGGGGCCGGAAGGGCGGAGTGGGGCCGCCCGCCGGCCCCTGGGGTCATCTACGGCAGCACGTGCGACATCCCCGGCAGAAGGAGAAGCTGCCGGGGATGTCGCACGTGCCGGCCGCGCGCCCAGGGCCTGTCGTTTGGATCATCCCGGCGTCGCGGGGTCCGGCACGCGCATCTGCGGCGTTGTCGTCGGTTGTCGACTCCCCCACGCTCGGCCGAGCTCGCGCGGGGGGACCCCCACCGCGTCGCCGCCCTCCTCCGCCTTGCAGCTGCACGCACCGGACCCCGCTCGGGTAGGCGCCAAGGTGCCGCAGGCCCAGCCGGGCTGATCCAAACGACAGGCCCTAACCGCGCTTGCGGTGGCTGGTGTCGCACCACGGGTAGCGGCGGCTGCGCCGGCACGTGCACAGTGCGACGCGGAAGCGGTCCGAGGAGACGGTGGTGCCGTCCTCGAGCTCGATCTCGACCGGGCCCTCGACGAGCACCGGTCCCTGACGCTGGACGCTGATCCGGCGGGGCCGGTCAGAGGGGACGTTCGGCACGGACGACCACCAGCTCTTCCTTCTTGTCGTCGGAGGCGAGCAGGCCCCGCGCCCGCAGCCAGTTCTGCCGCTCCCGCAGGACCGGCCCGAACGGGATGTGCCGGCGCTGGGTCACGGCGGCCTTCAGGCCGCGCTCGCGCAGACAGCTCACGGTGCTCTCCGGATCGCTGAGGGCGGAGTGCACCAGCAGCAGGACGCCCCCGGGACGCAGCATCCCCGGCACCTCGTGGCAGATGCGGTCCAGCACCAGCCGCCCGTCCTGCCCCGCGTCCCACGCCCGGGCCCGGCCGCGCGGCGGCGCACCCCGGTCGGGGGCGGGGACGTAGGGCGGGTTGGCGAGGACGAGGTCGAAGGTGCGCCCGCGCACCGGATCGAACAGGTTGCCGCGCAGGATCCGTACGGACAGCCCGGCGCGCCGGGCGTTGAGCCGCGCCGCCCAGACCGCCCGGCGGGAGACGTCGACGGCGGTGACGCGCAGGCCGCGCCGGGCGGCCTCCAGCGCCAGGGCTCCGGAGCCGGTGCCCACGTCCAGGACGTCGGCGTGCGGCGGGAGCGATTCCTCGGACAGCGCCCCGGTCAGCAGGGCGGTGTCCTCCTGTGGGGCGTAGACGCCCGGTAGCACCAGCGGGTTCACGCCGGTTGAGTACCCGGACATTCAGAAACTATGGGAAGACTGAGGCGCATGATGCGGGGCGTCCAGCGGGGTGCGCAGCGAGGGGCGCCCCGCCCGCCAGTCCGCGAGCAGCCGCGCGGCGAGCCGGTCCTCCACCGTGTCGGTCGCGGCGATCCCGAAGGCCACGTCCGCCGCGAGGTGCGGCTCGGCCTCCAGCAGACCGGCGATCACCTCGTTGCGCACGACCTGCTCGTGCACCGCGTCGGCCTCGACGTGCTCGTCGTAGAAGTGCACGGCGGCCGGGCCGGCACCCGTGCGCCGCAGTGCCTCGGCCAGCCGCCGGGAGCCGGGGGAGGAGGTGATCTCCACGGACGCGAAGTGGCCCACCAGCGCGCCGCGCAGCGAGCGGTGCAGGCCGAACAGGGACATCAGGTTGACGGTGGCCAGGGCCTCCGCGCAGACGGCGTCCAGGTAGTGGCCGTACGCCGTGTCCAGGTCCAGGTCGGCCATCAGGTCGGCGAACAGCCGGGCGTGCACGCGGTCGGCGCGCCCGCCGCCCCACTCGTCGAACTCGACCGCGGCCATCGCCGCCTTGGCCCGGCCCCACAGCCGCGGCAGCACCCAGCCGTGCGGGTCGGCCTCCTTGAGGTGGTACACCGAGCGCTGCGCCGCGTACTCGCGCAGGTGCCACAGCTCGCCCTCGTCGCGCAGGTAGTGGCTCACGCCGTTGCCCTCCACGGGCTCGACGAGCAGGGCCTCCACCGCCTCGTCCACGGTGTCGGGGACCTGTGTGTCGGCGCGCAGCGCGGCCAGGAAGCGCTCCTCCAGAGCGGCCCGCACCCGCAGCAGGTCGGGGTCCCACTCGGCGTCGGCCGGGACCCCGGCGAAGCCCCGGTAGTGCAGCTCGTAGCAGAGGTACAGGGCGAGCTGGAGGTCGTCGCCGTAGGGGTCGGCGTCCCCGACCGGCCCCAGGTCCGGCAGGGGGCCCGCGCCCAGCAGGTACTCCTGGACGGCCGCCGACAGGGGGCCCCGGGCGGCCGGGAGCCGCGGTTCCGCATGATCGTGTGCCATGGGGCGCGGGTACCCCGGACGGCCCGGGAGCGCACCTGCCGGTCGAGTCACCGGCGCCCGGGCCCGGTGACCTGCGGGTTCACTCGCCCTGCGACTCCTCCTGCGCCCGGGTGTTCGGGGTGATCGCCTCGCCCGCCTCACCGGTGTCGCCGTCCCCGGCACGGCGGTCGCCGTGGCGGTCGTCGCGGTCGGTGACGCGGGTCTCGGCGTCCTCGACCTCGCGCATCACCTCCTGCAGCGCGGTCTCGGGCTCGCGCGACTGCTCGCGGTCGGTGTCGGACACGGGGTCTCCCTTCCTTGGGTCCATCACGTCGTTGTTTCTTTCACTTCCCCGCGACGCGCAGGGGAACGGGCTCCTCGGGCTCGGCGCCGTCCGAGCGGCGGATCATCTCCGCCCACCAGGACGGGCCGTCCTCGATGTGCCGCAGCAGCACGCCCTCGCGGATGCCCCACGGGCACACGGTGACCGACCTGAGGTCGGTCAGCTTCATGGCGGTGTGCCCGATCACCGCGCCGGCCAGGCTCTGCGCGGCGCGCGGGGCGGAGATGCCGGGCAGTTCGGCGCGCTCGGCGACGGTGAGCGGAGCCAGCCGGTCGATCGCCGTGCGCAGGTCGCTGCGGCGCAGGGTGCGCTCGACGAACGGCCCGTGGCGTCCGGGTGCCGCCCCGCACAGCCGGCCGAGCTGCTGGAAGGTGCGCGAGGTGGCCACGGCGGTACGGGGTCCCTCCCAGCGGATGCGGGCCGCCGCGTCCCTGAGCTGGTGGCGGACCCGGCGCCGCAGCGCCCTGACGGCCTCGGGGTGGGGCGGGTCCTGGCCGGCGAGGAACTCGTGCGTCAGCCGGCCCGCGCCGAGCGGGAGCGAGGCGACGAAGTCGGGCAGCCTGCCGCGGCCGAAGGCCACCTCGAAGGAGCCCCCGCCGATGTCCAGCATGGCGAGCGGCCCCGAGCGCCAGCCCATCCAGCGCCGTGCCCCGAGGAAGGTCAGCTCCGCCTCCACCTCGCCGGGCAGGGTGCACAGGGCGACGCCGGTGCGGTCGCGCACGGTGCGCAGCACCTCGCCCCGGTTGGGCGCGCCGCGCACCACCGCGGTCGCGAAGGCGAGCGGACCGGCGGCACCCCACTCGGCGGCGGTGCGGTCCGCCGCGGCCACGGCCTGGACCAGCCGCTCCACCGACTCCTCGGGCAGGGGCAGACCGGGTGTGACCTCCTCGGACAGCCGCAACCGCCACTTGGCGGTGTGCACCGGCAGCGGCACCCCGCCCGCCGCGTCGGCCACCACGAGCCGGACCGCGTTCGATCCCACGTCCACCACGCTGATTCTCATGGCCTGGCGGGTTACCCACCCCACGTCGTCCCATGCCTGTGGCGTGGGGGCGAACATCGGCCAAAAGCGCGGGTGGGGACGGCCGCGTGACTAGGTGAACTGGCGCCGCACCAGCTCGTGCAGGCGGCCCGCCGGGTCCGCGAGGAGCTCGGCCGGGGTGCCCTGCTGGACGACCTTGCCGTGCTCCATCACCACGACGCGGTCCGCGTCCAGCACCGTCGACAGGCGGTGGGCGATGACGATGCGGGTGGCGTTGAGCTTCCGGGTGCTGTCGATGACCGTGCGCTGGGTCTCGTTGTCGAGCGCGCTGGTCGCCTCGTCGAAGAACAGGATGCGCGGCCGGCGGATCAGCGCCTGCGCGATCATCAGGCGCTGGCGCTGACCGCCCGAGACCGATCCGGTGCCCGAGACGATCGTGTGCAGCCCCATCGGCATGCGCCGGATGTCCTCCGCGAGGCCCGCCAGCTCGGCCGCCGCCATCACCTCCTCGGGCGTGTACGCCTCGGTGCCGCAGATGACGTCCATGATCGAGCCGGTGAACGGCTGCGCGTGCTGGAGCACCACCCCGCACTGCCGGCGCACCGCCGACTGGTCGAGGGCGGCCAGGTCCTGGCCGTCGTAAAGGACACTGCCGGAGAGCGGGCGGTCGAAGCCGATCAGCAGGCGCAGCAGCGTCGACTTGCCGCAGCCGCTCGGCCCGACCACCGCCACGAACTCGCCCGGCCGTGCCTCGAACGACACGTCGTCCAGCACCAGGGGCCCGTCGTCGGCGTAGCGGAACGACAGGCGCCGCGCCTCGACCGCGCCCGACAGCGGACCCGGCCGGGTGCTCCCGGACCGCACCTCGGGCGTCGCCTCCAGCACCGGCCTGATCTCCTCGAACAGCGGCAGCGCCGCCACCGCCGCCACGAACGCCCCGGTCAGCGAGGTGACCGAGGTCAGCAGCATCGTCATCGAGGTGGTGAAGGTGAGGAAGTCCGCCGCCGACAGCGCACCGCGCGCCGGGCCGGCCAGCAGCATGAACATCAGCAGCGAGCACAGCGGCAGGTACACCGCGCCCAGCACCGCGTTCAGATTCTTGATCCGGCCGAGGCGCTGCTGCAGCTCCCGGCTGCGCGCGAACTGCGCCGCCCAGGCCGCGTAGGCGTAGTTCTCGGCCGCCGCCATCCGCAGCTTCGGCAGTCCGCGCAGCGTCTGGAACGCCTGGTTGTTGAGCTTGTTGGTGAGCACCACCAGCCGGCGCTGCCAGCGCACCTGCCACAGGCCGAGCACGAGGAACACCCCGGCGACGACGACCAGCATCCCGACCGCCGCAAGCGCCATCGGCACGCTGAACCACAGCAGCAGCCCCAGGTTGACCGCGCCGACCGTCGACGCCTGCACCACCGAAGGACCGAGCCCCGCCAGCAGCCGCCGGATCGCGCTGACGCCCATGGCGGCGCTCGCCAGCTCACCCGTCGACCGCTCGGCGAAGAACCGCGTCGGCAGCCGCAGCAGACGGTCCCACACGGCGGGCTGCAGCGTCGCCTCCACCCGTCCCTCGAGGCGCAGGATCGTCAGGTTCTGCAACAGCATGAACGCGGCCGCGACGACACCGGCGACCATCACCGCCAGGCACACCCGCACGATCGGGCCCTCCTGCGCCCGCGGCACGTACGCGCCGAGCACCCGGCCCGTCGCGAGCGGCACCAGCGCGCCGATCGCCACCGTCACCAGCCCGCTGAGCAGCAGGTTCGTCAGGTCCCGGCCGGTGCCGCGCATGCTGAAGCGCAGCAGCCGCAAGGGGCTCGGCGCCCGGTCGGGCAGCGGCCGGTAGAACATCACCGCGCGCGGCTCGAACTCCGGCGCGTTGGCCTTCTCGACCGGTGTCTCCCGCCCGGTCGCCGGGTGCACGGCGACGTAGCCGCCGCGCCGCCACAGCAGCGCCACCGGCGCCCCGGACAGCGCCCGGTGGCCGACCAGGGGGCCGACGTCGTCCCGCCACCAGCGGCCGTCCAGGCGGACGGCCCGGGTGCGCACCCGCGAGGCGAGCGCGATCCGCTCCACCGGGTCCAGCCGGTCGCCGCCCGCGCCCATCCGCTCCGGCGCGGCCAGCGCGATCCCCGCGGCCTGCGCCACCAGCTTGCACGCCGCGTACGTGGCGTCCGCGTCGGCGGCCGTGGCCCGCTGTCCCGCGGGCCCCACGATCGCCGCGAGCAGCGTCCGGTCGGCCTGGGCACGGACCGCCTCACCGGCCTTGATGCCGGCGGCCGTCCGCGTCTCGTGGGTGCGCTCCAGTTGCTCGATCCAGCGGTCCAGCGTGGTCAGCAGGCGGTACTGCTGCTCGACCATGCCCTGCCACACCGCCGGGTCCATCAGCAGGTCGGCGGCCGCCTCGGCGCCGTACAGCGCGCCGTACCGGACGCTGCCGGGCGGCACCTGCATCCAGAACACGTCGTCGTCCGTGGTGTGCGCGGGCCGCTCCGCGCCCATCGGCGCCTGGAAGAGGACCGACAGACCGCGCCCGACGCCGAGGGCGAGCGCGTACTCCAGCGGGCTCGTCTCCGGCGGCACGTACTGGGGGTTGCCGTACGCGTCGTACGCCCAGGTCTGGGTCTGCGCCGGCTGGTACAGCTCGCGCAGCCCGATCCGGTGCACCACGCAGTCGCGCAGCGGGCGGGCCACCAGCGTGTGCTCCGCTCCGGTGACCGGGCCGAGCAGCAGCGAGCCCGCCTCCAGCCGGCCCAGGTGGTGCCAGTGGCCCTCCTGCCGCGCGTCCACCGCGAACAGGTCCAGCGCGCCGGACGTCACCAGCCACAGCACCTGCGGCCCTTCCAGGTCCAGCCGGGTCAGGCCCGAGCAGTCGACGCGCGCGCCGAGCTGCCCGAGCGCGGCGAGCACCAGGTCACCTTCGTGGACGGCCGTCATCACCGCTCCCCGACCAGCGCCGCGTACGCGCCGCCGCGCGCCACCAGCTCCTCGTGCCGCCCGCGCTCGACCACCGTGCCGTGCTGCAGGACGACGATCTCGTCGCTGTCCCGCACGGTGCTGAGCCGGTGGGCGATCACCACGCACGCGCAGCCGCGCCGGCGCAGGTTGTCCATCACGACCTGCTCGGTCTCCGCGTCCAGCGCGCTGGTCACCTCGTCCAGCACCAGGATGCTCGGCCGGCGCACCAACGCCCGGGCGATCTCCAGGCGTTGCCGCTGGCCGCCGGAGAAGTTGCGGCCGTCCTGCTCGACCCGGCTGTGGATGCCGCCCGGCCGGCGCGTCACCACGTCGTACAGGGCCGCGTCCCGCAGCGCCTCGACCACGGCGTCGTCCGGGATCGACGGGTCCCACAGCGCCACGTTGTCGCGGACGGTGCCCTCGAAGAGGAACACCTCCTGGTCGACGAAGGACACCGAGGCGGCGAGCGCCCCGCGCGGGATGTCCTCCAGCCGCTGCCCGTCGATGCGGATGACGCCCTCCCACGGCGCGTACAGCCCCGAGATGAGCCGGGACACGGTCGACTTGCCGCTGCCCGAGCCGCCGACCAGCGCCACCTGCCGGCCCGGCCCCACCGTCAGGTCGAAACCGCTCAGCAGCGGCGCGTCCAGCGGGCTGTAGCCGAAGGTGACGTTCTCCAGCTCGACGTGCCCGCGCAGCCGGCGCGTGACGTCGGCGCCGCCGGGGCGGTCGTACAACGGGTCGGCACGGAAGCTCTCGACGTCCTTGAGCCGGGCCACGTCCGCGGCGAAGTCCTGGATGCGGCCCGCGACCCCGTTGAGCCGGGTCAGCGGCGCCGTGAAGCGGGTGACCAGGGCCTGGAACGCCACCAGCAGCCCCACCGACAGGTGCCCCTCGATCGCCCGCAGCCCGCCGATCCACAGGATCAGCGCGCTGTTGAGGGTGGCCAGCGTCGGCGCGACCACACCCAGCCAGGCGCTCGGCACCCCGAGCCGCTGCTGCTCCTCCAGCGTGGTGGCGTGCTGCCCCGCCCACTTGCGGAAGTAGCCGTCCTCGCCGCCGGTCGCCTTCATCGTCTCGATCAACTGCAGCCCGGTGTACGCCGTGTTGGTCAGCCGTGCCGTGTCCGCGCGCAGCTTCGCCGTCCGCGTCGCCCGCAGCCGCACCACGATCCGCATGGCCACGACGTTCAGCAGCGCCACCCCCACCCCGACGAAGGTGAGCTGCGGGTCGTAGCTGTACAGCAGCACCGCGTACAGCACCACGACCACCGCGTCCACGCCCGCCGAGGCCAGGTCGCGGGCCAGTGTCTCGGCCACCGCGTCGTTGGACTGCAGCCGCTGCACCAGGTCGGCCGGGCTGCGCTGGGCGAAGAACGTCACCGGCAGCCGCAGCAGATGGCGCAGGAAGCGGGCGCTGGACAGGGTGGAGGAGATGATCCGGCCGTGGTGCAGGTTGGCCTGCTGCAGCCAGGTGAGCACCAGGGTGAGCAGCACGCAGGCGCCCATCGACGTGAACAGCACGCCGAGCAGCGAGGTCTGGCCGTCGATCAGGAACAGGTCGATGTAGGTGCGGCTCAGCGCGGGCACCGCCGCGCCCACCACGACCAGCAGCAGGCTGGCCAGCACGGCCGCCGGCAGGGTGCCCGCCGTGCCGCGCAGCCGGGCGGGCAACGCCCCCAGCACACCCGGCCGGCGCCCGCCCCGCGTGAAGCCCTCGCCCGGCTCCAGGACCAGCACCACGCCGGTGAAGCTGCCGTCGAAGTCCTCCATCGGCACGAACCGGCGCCCCTTGCCGGGGTCGTTGACGAACACCCCGCGCCGCCCGAAGCGGCGGCCCATGCCGTCGTAGACGACGTAGTGGTTGAACTCCCAGAACAGGATCGCCGGCGCCCGCACCTCCGCGAGGGCGGCCAGGTCCATCTGCATGCCCTTGGCGGTCAGGCCGTAACTGCGCGCCGCCTTCAGCAGGTTGCTCGCGCGCGAGCCGTCCCGGGAGACGCCGCACGCGATGCGCAGCTCCTCCAGCGGGACGTGCCGGCCGTAGTGGGCGAGCACCATGGCGAGGGACGCGGCGCCGCACTCGACGGCCTCCATCTGCAGCACGGTCGGGGTGCGGACCGTCTTCTCCCGGCTGCGGGGGACCGACCGCCGCGGCGGTGCGGCGCGCCGGCGACCGCGGGTCTCCTGGGCGGTGGTCACGGCAGCAGCCAATCGACGGGACGCTGGTCGGCCAGCCGGATCGAGCCCGTGGCCAGGGTCATGGAGGTCAGGGCGTACGGCGGTCCGTCGTGCGAGGACCAGCGGTAGCCGCTCTTCGTCGTGGCGGAGGCGTCCAGCCGGACCAGCACCGCGACCGGGCGGCCGGTGCGGGTGAACTGCTCGCCGAGCTGGCTGTCGCCGAGGAACGCGGCGATCTGCCGGGCCGACTGCGCGGTGCGGTCCACCGCCTTCACCCGTCCGCGCAGCACGCCGTACCGCTGCGCGGGGACGGTCTGCACGGTCAGGTCGACGGGCGCGTCCGCGGGGATCGAGGCGGCGTTCTCCGCGGGCACGTAGACCGTCGCGTAGAGCGGGTCGTCGGCGTGGGCGACCTTCTCGACGGCTGCGACGTCTGCGCCGGTGGAGATGATCTGCCCGATGCTCGCCGCGAGGGCGGTGATGCGGCCCGCGGCGACCGTCCGCACGACCGTGTCGCCGTCGGCCGTGCGCACCTTCAGCACGGGGGCGCCGGCCGGGAGCCGTTCGCCCTCCTTCGCCAGTACCGCCGTGACCTGCCCGGCGGCGGGACTCTGCAGGACGTAACTGCCCTCCCCGTGGGTGAGGACGGCGGGCGCGCTCACCGTGGAGGCGACCGAGCCGGTCACCGCCCACACGGACGCGGCCGCGACGACGAGCACCGTCACGCACAGCACGAGCCAGCCCTGCGGACGCGCGAAGCGCACCGGCAGGTCGAGCTCCTCGGGCGACTGGAGCTTGGCGAGGGCCTGTTGACGAAACTGCATGGACCTTCCCACGCCCTGGGGGGCGACGGCTGTCGGGGCACCCGTGAGTCCCGGAACCGCGCACGGCTCCGGGACTCAGGGCGACCGGGTGCGATCAGAGACCGGCGACCAGGTTGGTGACCGGGGCCACGTTCAGGCCGGTGACACCCTCGACCGTGGAGACGGCGGTGTCGACCAGGCCGGTGACCGGGGCGATGCCGTCCACCGCACCGGTGACGGTGTTCAGGGTGTTGAGCGACAGGCCGCCGGAGACGTTGTCGAGCTCGGCGTCGGAGATCTCGACGGTCTCGACCTGGGGGGTGGAGTTCATGGGGGAACTTCCCTTCCTATGGATATTCACAAGGGGCCGCCGGAGCGCTGAGCGGTGCTCCCGCGGTGCGTTGGATGTAAGCAGGTCCGCGCCCCGCACAGCCACTCAACCCGGCCCCCCACCTGCGAACTTGGCTCTGCGGGGCAGCAAACGGTGACGGTGTGCCCACGGCTTTCCGGCGAGTCCTTCACAGGTCGTGCGGCAACGGCACCCCGGCACGCGGGCGACACGCACCGCGAATCCGGCACTCCCGCCCCAAAGGCGTGCCGCGGTGCCCGGGAGTTGTGCAGAAGCCCCGTGCGCGGTGACCCCGTTGGGCATTCGCTGTGCAGATTCTCTGGAGCGAAGAGTGGGGCGCCCATCCATGACGCAGCGTCAGGTGCCGGTCACCGTGCGTCTCAGCCCAGGAGTGCGTACACGGTGCTCGCCCGCGCGGCGAGTTCCCCGGTGCGCTCGGCGGTCATCACGACGTCCGCGAACGCCATCCGCCGGCCCAGCTTGGTCAGGACCGCCTCGATCAGGACGTCCGAGTCGGTCACCGCCCGCTGGAACGACGTGGACTGCTGAACCGTCGTCATGGGGCCGTACGCGCCGCGGGCCGAGGACACGGCGATCACCGTGGCGGTGTCCGCGGCCGCCATCAGCGCCTGCCCCGACAGCCCCCCGCCCTCCCGCGCCAGCGCCCCCGACCAGGGAAGACGCAGCACGGCCCGGTCGGGGCCCAGGGACGTGACCGACAGGCCCAGGGCCCGCACCCAGGGCGCGAAGTTGTCGGCGAGGATCGTGTCGGCTTCGGCGGTCGTCATCGTCATGGGGGCGATCCTTCCCCGGTGTCGACCCCGGGACGCGGACCGTGGCCGAAACGGCCGCACGCGCCGGACGCCGCCCCGGCGGGGTTGAACGCACCGCCCGGCGCATGCGTACCAACGGCCAACCAGGCGCCGCTGTACGGGCTGCCGCACGGGCAGCACGAGACCCCGTCCCCCCCCAGGAGGTCGAAGAAGTTGAGTCACAAGCGAATTCCGAAGCGCAAGGCCGCCATCGCCGTCGGCGGTGTGGCGGCGCTCGGAGCGGCGGCCCTCCTGCTCCCCCAGGCGAACGCGTCCCAGGACGGCGGCAGCGGGGGCGGCGCGTCCACCGCTAGGACCCTCAAGGCGGACGACGCCTCCGACCTCTCCGCACAGCTCTCGAAACTGCTCGGTGACGCCTTCGCCGGGTCGTACTACGACTCCGCGAGCCGGCGGCTCGTCGTCGACGTCACCGACGTCTCGGGCGACGACGACGTGATCGTGCAGGCGAAGAAGGCCGGCGCCGAGGTGCGCCAGGTGGACAACAGCGCGGCCGAACTGAAGGCGGCGGCGCGGACGCTGAGGACGAAGGCGACCATCCCCGGTACCGCCTGGGCGGTCGACCCCCGGACGAACAAGATCCTCGTCACCGCCGACTCCACCGTCACCGGAGCCCGGTGGGACCGGCTGGAGTCCACCGTCGACGGCCTCGGTTCCGGCATGGCCACCGTCAAGAAGTCCGCGGGCACCTTCAAGACCTTCGCCTCCGGCGGCGACGCCATCTTCGGCGGCGGCGCGCGCTGCTCCCTCGGCTTCAACGTCACCGCCGGCGACGGCTCCCCGGCCTTCCTGACGGCCGGTCACTGCGGGGTCGCCGCCCAGCAGTGGTCCGACGCGCAGAACGGCGCGCCGATCGCCACCGTCGACCAGGCGACCTTCCCCGGCAACGGTGACTTCGCGCTCGTGAAGTACGACGACCCGAACACCCAGGCGCCGAGCGACGTGAACGTCGGCGGCGGACAGAGCGTGCAGATCCTCCAGGCCGCCGAGGCGACCGTGGGGCAGCAGGTGTTCCGCATGGGCAGCACCACCGGACTGCACGACGGCCAGGTGCTCGGCCTCGACGCCACGGTCAACTACCCCGAGGGCACCGTCACCGGCCTCATCCAGACCGACGTCTGCGCCGAGCCCGGCGACAGCGGCGGCTCGCTGTTCACCCAGGACGGCAGCGCCGTCGGGCTGACCTCCGGCGGCAGCGGCGACTGCACGTCCGGCGGTGAGACGTTCTTCCAGCCGGTCACCACCGCCCTCGCGGCGACGGGCGCGACGCTGGGCGACGCAGGCGCGGGCGGCCAGCAGGCCGGAGGCGACCAGCAGGCCGGGAACGGGCAGCAGGCGGGCGGCGACCAGACAGGCGGCGGCCAGGAGGCGGGCGCGGGCGCCGGTGACGGCTCCGCGGACGGCTCAGGAGCGGCCGACGACCAGTCCGGGGCGGACGCCTCGAACGGCCAGGCTTCCGGCACCGGCCAGGCGTCCGGCACCGGGCACGCCGGGCGGTCCGGCCGCTCGGGGCTGACCGACACCCACTGACCCGGCACGGGCCCGCGCGCTTCCCCGCTCCGCGGGCCCGCGAAGCCCCACCGGCGGCTGCGCCCCGGTGGTGGAACGGTCCGGTCCTCCGGCGGGAGGACCGGACCGCCCCCGCGCGGGGGCGGGCGGCGGCGAGGGCACGCGCCCCGCGCCCTCTGCCCCGGACGGCCCAGGACCCCCGACGGACGGACACCGCGGCCCCGGGGGGCGCGACGCCGGGCGCAAGGGGCTCCCGCGATCGCCTTCCCGCCTGCGCGGGGCGGTCACAGGGGCTGCGCGGACGCCCCACAAGCGCTGTAATACCCACGTGGTCAGTCAGGGCGCTGCGGGACGCGGAGCGAGGACGGTGCGTGCCGAGGTCGCCCTCAAGACGGTCGCTGCCGACTCCCGTTCACCCGAACGGACGCGTCGGGTCCTGGAACAGGCCCTCGTCTTCGCGGGCGCGTCCTTCGCCGCGGTGTACACGCCCGACGACGACCGCGAGCGCCTGCTGCGCCTGGTGGAGTCCGCCGGCGTGCCGCGCACCGTGTACGGGCTGCGCGAGAGCTATCCGAGGGACGGGCACTCGCCGGCGGCGGAGGCGTACCGCGCCCGGCGTCCGGTGTGGCTGGGCCCCGAGGACCTGGCCGACGGTGCCGACGCGCGCCGCATGGCCTCCCGCGACGTCCATCTGGCGGCACTGCCCGTGTCCGACGGCACCGGCGGCTGTCTGCTCGCGGTCAGCGAGAGCCCCGACGGGTTCGGCCCCGAGGAGCGCGACTGCCTGGAACTGGTCGCCGGGGCCGTCGCCTGCCCCGCCCGGGCCGCCGTGGAGCAGGGCGAGGAGCTGCGCGGCACCGCGTTCGCCCTCGCCATGGACACCGGCCGGGTCGAGGTCGGCGACGCGATCCTGGACCTGTTCGGCCTGACCCGCGAGGAGTTCGACGGCCGGGTGGAGACCCTGCTCGGCCTGACCGTGCCCGAGGACCTGCCCTCGCTGATGTCGGTCGTGGAGGCCGACCACATGACCATCGGGGAGCGCGAGCTGGAGTTCCGCGTGCTCCAGCCCACCGGACCGCCCCGCTGGCTGCGGCTGCGCGGCCGGCTGCTGCCCGGCGGGGAGGGCCGACCGGCGCGGCTCGTCGGCACCGTCGCCGACGCCTCCAGCCTGCGCAGCGGGATCACTGACGTGGCGCGGGTGCAGCGCCTCGCGGCGACCCTCGCCACCGCCGGCACCGTGCGCGACGTCAGCCAGGCCGTCGTGGCCGCCCTCAGGGTGCCGCTGCGCGCCGACCGGATCGCGCTCGCCGAGCTGGAGAACGAGCGGCTCGTCGTCACCGTCCTGGACCCGCCGGAGGCCGAGGCGTGGCCGGAGCTGTGGCAGACCGAGTGGCGCACCGAGTGGCCCGACGCGCCGGTGCGGGCCATGCCCACCCTGGCCGCCGCCCTGCGCGAGGGGCGCGCGCAGATCTGGCCCGCCGGGACGGCGCTGGAGCCGGCGCTGGCCGAGGTCGGCCCCGGCGGCCTCGCCGTGCTGCCGTTGCCCGCCGGCGGCCGGATGGCGGGCGCCTGCCTCATCGGCTGGGACACCCCGCACGACTTCGGGCCCGACGAGCGCACCCTGCTCACCGCCTCCGCCGGTCTCGTCGGACAAGCCCTGACGCGCGCCCACGCCTTCGACGCCGAGCACGAGCTGGTCGGCATGCTCCAGCGCCAGCTCCTGCCGCGCCGCCTGCCCCAGTTGCCCGGCGCGGTCGCCGTCGCCCGCTACCTGCCCGCCACGGCCGGCCTGGAGGTCGGCGGCGACTGGTACGACGTGATCCCGCTGCCCGACAACCAGGTCGCCCTGGTCATCGGGGACGTCCAGGGCCACAGCACGGCCGCCGCCACCCTGATGGGCCAGATGCGCACCGCGCTGCGCGCCTACGCCGCCGAGGGCCACCCGCCCGACGTGGTGGTCTCGCACGCCAACCGGCTCCTGCTGGAGCTGGAGACCGACCTGTTCGCCACCTGCGCCTACGTCCAGGTCGACATGGAGGCCGGCACCGCCTGGTGCGTGCGCGCCGGGCACCCGCCCCCGGTGCTGCGGTACCCGGACGGCTCGACCGACATCGCCGAGACCGAGGGCGGCCCCCCGCTCGGCGTGCTCACCCAGGCCGAGTTCCCGATGACCCCGCTGCGCCTGCAGCCCGGCACCGTGGTCGCCCTGACCACCGACGGTCTGGTGGAGACCGCGCAGTGCGACATCGACACCGGCCTGCGGCGCCTCGCCCACGCACTCGCCGTCTCCGACCCCTCCCACCTCGGCCTGGTCGCCGACGCCCTGCTCGCCAACGCCCCGCGCAGCGACGACGTGGCACTGCTGCTCATGCGCTACGACGGCATGGCCGTACGGCCGCTGCGCGAGGGCTGGACCGTGTGGCGCGTCCCCGAGGCCGCCCGCCACGCCCGCCGCTTCACCCGGCGCACCCTGCTCGCCTGGGGCGTCCGCCCGGACGTCATGGACCCCGCCCTGCTGGTGGTGTCCGAGCTGGTCACCAACGCGCTCGTGCACACCGACGGCCGGGTCCGCCTGGACCTCACGCTGATCAACCACCGGCTGCGCATCGCCGTGACCGACTCCTCGCCGCGCACCCCGGTCAAGCCGACCAGCCTCGGCTGGGAGGCCACCGGAGGCCGGGGCATCCTGCTGGTCGAGGCGATGGCGGAGTCGTGGGGGACCGTCCCCGTGAGCGGCGGCAAACAGGTGTGGTGCGAGCTGCAGCTCGACGGCTGAGCCGCTGCCCGTCACCGGTGGTCCGTGCGCCGAACGGGGCGCGTCCCGCGCCGGGACGTGTTCTCACGGACGCGCCGGGTACCCGCCGGGCATGGACACCTTCGCCACTGCCTATCTGGCGGCCTCCGGCCGGTCCGCCCTGGCCACCGTCGCCTTCATCGTCGTCGGCCTCGCGCTCGTCGGCGGCCTGATCTGGGCCTTCCGCCTGGGGTTCAAGGTCCGCAAGAACGAGCCGGGCCCGCCCGCGCCGAGCGAGCAGCCGCAGCGGCCCGTGGACGGCCCCGTGCAGGAGAGCAGCCGGGTGCGCGAACCCAACGAGATGCCCCGGAGCGAGGACGGCAGCCGGCTGACCCCGCACGAGCTGAACCCCACCGGCGGCCGGGACAGCGCCGACCAGACCCCGCCCCAGTGGAGCGACGGCTCCAGCGGCGGGTTCGGCAGTGGCGGACCGGGTGCCCGCTGACCCGCCCACCGCAGAGAGGCGCTGAACCCTCCGTGACGGCCGCGCGGCGGCGTCGGTCCTGTGGGACGCCGACGCCGCGCGCCACGCCCCTCACCTCGCGGCCCGGCGCCCCGCCGGGCCCGCCCGTAGGCTGGTGCCGTGCGTCTGCTCCTGGTGTCCGACACCCACCTGCCCAAGCGCGCCAAGGCCCTGCCCGCCCCGCTGCTCGACGAACTCCCCCGCGCGGACGTCGTGGTGCACGCGGGGGACTGGGTGGACACGGCCACCCTCGACCTGCTGGAGGAGCGCAGCCGCCGGCTCGTCGCGGTGTACGGCAACAACGACGGGCCCGCGCTGCGCGCCCGGCTGCCCGAGGTGGCGTACGCCGACCTCGGCGGCCTGCGCTTCGGCGTCGTCCACGAGACCGGGCCCGCCCAGGGCCGCGAGACCCGCTGCGCCGCCCGGTTCCCCGGCCTGGACGTCCTCGTCTTCGGGCACAGCCACATCCCCTGGGACACCACCGCGCCCTCCGGGCTGCGCCTGCTCAACCCCGGCTCACCGACGGACCGCCGCCGTCAGCCGCACTGCACGTACATGACCGCCGCCGTCACGGACGGCCGGCTCACGGACGTGGTCCTGCACCGTCTGCCGCCCCGCAGGCCGTGACCCGCAGGCCGTGACCCGCCCCGCGCAGCGGACCGGGCCGTCCCGGCTGGTTCTCCCCGGAAACGGCCCGGACGCTGTGAGTGTGCGCTGTCACGGACCTCCTTCCCACGGCTCGGGGACAGAGGACTGACCGACATGCATGTCTCGTCCGTCACGCGCCGCCTACCCCTCCGGCAGGGGGCCAACCCTCATTCGACGACCGATTTGTTCGATTTGTTCCGCGCTCTTTAATCCGTTGCCGCCGCCCGCCCGGCTCTGCTGCACTGCAGGAGTCCTTGCCGTCGTCCCCCGAGGAGCCCCCGTGCGCACTGCGTCGCTGTCCATCCAGGAAGGAATCCACCCCACTCCCAAGGACATGACGCTCCGTGCACCTGCTCAACCTCGGCATCCTCGCGCACGTCGACGCCGGTAAGACCAGCCTGACCGAACGGCTGCTGCACAGGGTCGGGATCACCGACGAGGTCGGCAGCGTCGACGCCGGCACCACCCGGACCGACACCCTCGCGCTGGAGCGCCGGCGCGGCATCACCATCAAGGCGGCCGTCGTCTCGTTCCCCGTCGGCGACACCACCGTCAACCTCATCGACACCCCCGGCCACCCGGACTTCATCGCCGAGGTCGAACGCGCCCTGGGCGTGCTCGACGGCGCCGTGCTGGTGGTCTCCGCCGTCGAGGGCGTCCAGGCGCAGACCCGGGTGCTGATGCGCACCCTGAGGCGGCTGGGCATCCCCACCCTCGTCTTCGTCAACAAGATCGACCGGCGCGGCGCGCGCCCCGAGGCGGTCCTGCGGGCGCTCGCCGAGCGCCTGACCCCGGCGGTCGTGCCGCTGGGCCGGGTCACCGCACCCGGCACCCGCGGGGCGGACGTCGTGCCCGGCCTCGCCCCGGACGCGCTGGACGTGCTCGCCGACCACGACGACGCGCTGCTCGCCGCGTACGTCGAGGGCGCGGGCGCGGTCCCGCCCGAACGGCTGCGGGCCGCCCTGGCCGGCGCCTCCCGCCGGGGCTCGGTGCACCCGGTGTTCTTCGGCTCGGCCATGACCGGGGCCGGCATCGACGCGCTGGTCGACGGCCTCACCGAGCTGCTGCCGCCCGCCGCGGGCGACCCCGAGGGTCCGCCGTCCGCCGCGGTGTTCAAGGTGGAGCGCGGCCCGGCGGGGGAGAAGGTCGCCTGCGCGCGGGTGGTCTCCGGCACGTTGCGCGTGCGCGACCGGCTGCCGTTCGGCGCGGCCGGCCGAGAGGGCCGGATCACCGCGCTGAGCGTCTTCGACCACGGCTCCGACGTCCGCGCCGAGGAGGTCCCCGCAGGCCGGATCGCCCGGCTGTGGGGCCTGGCCGACATCCGCATCGGTGACACCGTCGGGGTGGCCCGTCGGAGCGAGGACCACCACTTCGCGCCGCCGACCCTGGAGACGGTCGTGGTCCCCGCGCCGGGCACCGACCGCCGGGCCCTGCACCTGGCCCTCACCCGGATGGCCGAGCAGGACCCGCTGATCGCCCTGCGCCACGACGAGGTCCGCGCGCAGACGTCGGTCTCGCTGTACGGCGAGGTGCAGAAGGAGGTCCTGCAGGCGACCCTCGCCGAGGAGCACGGTGTCGACGTCACGTTCCGCGGGACGACCCCGCTGTGCGTCGAGCGGCCGGCCGGCAGCGGCGCCGCCGTCGAGTTCAACGGCGGGGACGGCAACCCCTTCCTGGCCACCGTCGGCCTGCGCGTCGACGCCGCCCCGCCCGGCAGCGGCGTCGGCTTCGCGCTGGAGGTGGAGCTCGGCTCCATGCCGTACGCCTTCTTCAAGGCGGTGCGGGACACGGTCCACGAGACGCTGGCACAGGGCCTGCACGGCTGGCAGGTGACCGACTGCGCGGTCACGATGACGCACTGCGGCTACTCGCCCCGGCAGAGCCACGCCCACCAGCGCTTCGACAAGAGCATGTCCAGCACCGGCCACGACTTCCGGGGACTCACCCCGCTGGTGCTGACACAGGCGCTGCGGCGGGCCGGCACCCGGGTGCACGAGCCGATGCACCGCTTCCGCCTGGAGGCCCCGGCCGACACGCTGGGCGCCCTGCTGCCCGTCCTGGCCCGGCTGGGGGCGGTGCCGCAGACGACCCGGACCCACGGGGCGACGTGCGTCCTGGAGGGCGCGGTGCCCGCGGCGCGGGTGCACGCGCTGGAGCAGCGACTGCCGGGCCTGACGCGCGGCGAGGGCGAGCTGGAGAGCGCCTTCGACCACTACGCGCCCGTGGCGCCGGGCGCGGCGGTGCCGGAGCGGCCGCGCACCGACCACAACCCGCTGAACCGGAAGGAGTACCTGCTGAACGTCACCCGCCGGGTCGACCGCTGAGCCGACGACCCGTCGACCGCGCCGGGCCGGCTTCGCCCCCTGTGCGCGCCTCGTGGGGGCGACCGCCGTACGCCGGCCCCGCGTCCCCGCCCGCGTCCGCGCCCCGCCCCAGGGCAGCCACCCTGGTGACGACCCGGTGGGGCGGACCGGGGCCCCGGGATCACAGCAGCCCGTTCTCCCTGGCGTACAGGGCCGCCTGGGTGCGGTCGCGCAGGCCGAGGCGGCTCAGGACGCGGGAGATGTGGTTCTTGACCGTTCCCTCGCTGAGGTAGAGGCGGGCGGCGATCTCCTTGTTGGTGGCGCCCGCGCAGATCAGGCGCAGGACCTCCGTCTCGCGCGGGGTGAGCAGCTCCGGCGCCGGCACGCCCGCCGTCAGGCCCGCCGTGACGCTCTGGTCGAACTGGGCGACGCCCGCGTGCGCCAGGCGGACGGCCTGGGCGAGGGCGGCGGCGGGCAGGTTCTTGAGCAGGTACCCGACCGCCCCGGCGCGCAGTGCCCGGGTGACGTACTCGTCGTCGGCGAACGTCGTCAGCATCACCACCTTGCAGGCGGGCAGGACCCGCCGCAGCAGGGCGGTCACGGCCACGCCGTCCAGACCGGGCATCCGCACGTCCATCAGCACCACGTCGGGGCGGCGGGCCTGCGCCGCCTCCACCGCCTCGGCGCCGTCGCCGGCGCTGCCCACCACCACGACGCCCGGCTGGATGCCGAGCAGCGCGCAGATGCCCTCCCGCACCAGCTCCTGGTCGTCGACGACGAGCACCCGCGTGGCCGGGTCCTGCACCCCGGTCACCAGGGGACCCTCACCGTGAGCACGGTGCCGGCCGCCGAACTGCGCAGGTCCACCGACCCGCCGGCGAGGCGGAGGCGTTCGCGCAGGCCCGCGAGACCGAACCCCTCCTCGGCGCTGCCGAGCCCGCGCCCGTTGTCCGCCACGCGCAGGAGGGCCCCGTGCTCCTCGTAGGCGACATCTACACGGACCTGTGTGGCCCCGGAGTGCCGGCAGGCGTTGGTCAGTCCCTCCTGCGCCGCCCGGTACAGCACCAGCAGCGGCCGGCGTTCGGTGCCGGACACCTCCAGGGTGATCCGGCCGCTGCCCCCGTCCAGGTGGTGCACCAGGTCGGTGAGCGCACGTCCGAGGCCGGCCGGCTCGGACTCGGCTTCGGGGCCGAGCGCCCGCACCGAGGCGCGCACCTCGTCAAGGGCCTGGTGCGCCGACCACCGTGCGTGGGCCACCGCCCGCGCGGAGGCGGCCGCGTCGAGCGAGGCGAACGCCTCCGCCTTCTCCAGCTGGATGCCGATCGCGGTCAGGTGGTGGCCGAGGCTGTCGTGGATGTCGCGGGCCAGCCGGTTGCGCTCACGCGCCGCGGACAGCGCCGCCACCTGGGCGAGCGTGCCCTCCAGGCGGGCGCGGGCCTGCTGCTCGCGGACGGCCACCGCTGCCATGGCCAGGGCCAGGACCACCCCGAGGGCGAACATCAACAGGTCGGAGATGTACTCGGCCCGCACCTCCCAGTGCGGGACCCGGACGGTGAAGACCCCCGCCAGCACGGCCACGCAGCCGGCGCCGAGCACGACGGACACCGTGCGCCCGTACACGAAGAACGCCAGGAACGGCAGCAGCACGAACAGCACCCGGGACAGCCCGGACGGGTCGAGCGCCGCCACCGCGCCCAGCAGCACCGCCCTCACCGCGAACACCGCCCCCGGCGCGACCGGCCACTCCCGCGCGTCCAGGACCGTCAGCGCGCAGAGCAGACCCGCGAACCCGAGGGCCCGCACCCCGAGTCCCGGCCCGATCGCGGCGTAGTAGACACCCCCGAACAGCACGGCGCCGTACAGGACGGAAGGTATCCAGGGCACCGGTCGCGTCATCGGGCCTCCCCACGGGCTCACGCGTCTCCCCACTCCCACCGCGGGCAGCCTACGCAGCGGGCGCCGGACCGGAAGCCGCCGTCCCACATCCTGGCCACAGGTCATGTGCCCTTCGGCCACCGGCCTCTGGCCGTCCCGCACTTACTCCCGCGGACCCGCGCTTCCTAGATTCGGCGGCGTCCCGTCACCCACCGAGAGGAGAACGGCGTGCTCCGCCGTCTCGCGGTCGTCCCGCTGCTGCTCACCACCTGCCTCGCCGCCCCCGCGGCGGCCGCCGACGCCGCGGCGCCCCCCGCGGCGACCGCCCGCCACCCGGGCCCCGCCCCGGCCGGCTGCGCCGACGTGCACGTCCCGGGAGCCGCCTACACGGTCTCCGCCTGCCTGGCCGACCTGACCACCACGGGGACCGTGCCGACCGGCCACACCGACCCCGCCGACTGGGCCGGCCTCGAGGCGCCGGGCACCGTCACCCCGTCCGGCGTGCCCGGCGTCCAGGTCGACGGCTACTTCCCGGACACCTCCACCACCAACACCGACCACGGCTGGCACCACGACAGCCAGTTCGTCGTCCGGCTGCCCCGGCACTGGAACGGCGGCCTGGTCGTCGCCGGCCCGCCGGGCGTGCGCGAGCAGTACGCCAACGACCGCATCATCAGCGACCAGGTGCTCGCCAAGGGCTACGCCTACGCCGCCACCGACAAGGGCAACACCGGCTCCGAGATCTACCGGGACGGCGAGCGCCCCGGAGACGCGATCCTCGAATGGCACCGCCGCTTCGCGGAGCTGACCCGGGCGGCCCAGCGGACCGCCGCCGCGTACTACGGCCACGCCCCGCGCACCACGTACGCCGCCGGGCTCTCCGCGGGCGGGTACCTGGTCCGCTGGCAGCTCGAGCACTACCCGCGGCTGTACACCGGCGGCATCGACTGGAACGCCCTCACCTTCACCCGGAACGGCAGCCTGCTCACCACCCTCCCGCCCGCGCTGCGCGCCTACCCCCGCTACCGGGCGGGGGACCCGGACGCGCACGCCGAGATGCTCGCGGCGGGCTATCCCGCGGGCTCGGAGGCGCTGTGGGACCACCACTACCGCACCCAGTGGGACTTCCTGCAGCGGGTGATCCGCGAGGAGGTCGACCCCGGGTACGACGGCGCGGCGCAGGCGGGGACCCCGTTCTGCCCGGCGGGGACCGGCGCGGGCTGCGACACCGACTACGACTTCGCCTCCCGCCCCGCCGCCGTCCACCGGGCCGTGGACCGGATCGCGCTGAGCGGGCGCATCCAGCGGCCCCTGATCAGCATCCAGGGCACCCTGGACGTCCTCACCCCGCCGTCCGCCTTCGGCGACGTGTACCACCGCATGGTCACCGACGCCGGACGCTCCGCCCTGCAGCGCTACGTCCTCGTCGCCGGCGGCACCCACACCGACGGGCTGGTCCCCCTCGCGCCCGGGACGCTCAAGCCGATGCTGCCGTCCTTCGTCACGGCCTTCGCCGAGCTGGAGGCGTGGACCCGGCACACGCCCTGATGCCGGGGCGACGTCACGCGGGGGCGCCGAGCGGGGGGTGGTCGAGCACGCGGGGCCGGTACTCGACCAACTGGATGCGGCCGTCGAAGGTGCGCGACCCGGTCATCTCCAGGGCCACGTCCGGATAGCCGTCGTAGATGCGTTCCTCGCCCGTGGCCCCCGTGATCACCGGGAACATCACGACCCGGAAGCGGTCGACGAGTCCCGCCCGCAGCAGCGACCGGCTCAGGCCGAGGCTGCCGAGCGTGCTGAGGAGTCCCGGGCCGCTCGCCTTCAGGGCGCGGACCGCCTCGACGGCGTCGTCGCGGACGAGCGTGCAGTTGGCCCACGTCAACGGCTCCTCGAGGGAGGAGGAGAACACCACCTTGGGCGCCCGCGCCAGCTCGTCGAGGGACGCCTCCTCCTCGGGCCGGAAGCCGTCCTCGCCGGGAGGGATCTCGCCCGTGGCGAAGCCCGACATCAGGCGGTAGGTGTTCGCTCCCATCAGATACGTGGCCGAGGGCTGCTCGCCGAGCCACGCGAGGTACTCCGGGCCCTCGAGGCCCCAGAACCCGGGCCATCCCTCTCCCGACGCGTATCCGTCGAGGGTGGTGATGAAGTCGACCAGAAGCTCCGACATGGCGGTGTCCTCTCCCGTGGGTGTCACGAGCCTGGACCGACCGCGAGCGGAAAACTCATCGGACGCGCCGGGCGGGGACACGGCGGTGCGGCGGGCGCCTTCGACAGGAAGCACCCGCCGCACCGCCGTGAACCCGCGGCCCGGGCGTCAGGACGCGCGCGGCCCGGTCCAGTCGGCGGCCACGTGGCCCAGCCGCACCCGCTGCGGGTGGTCGCCCACGGGCACGGAGACGACCTTCTGGCCGGTGGCGAAGTCGATCGCGGTGACCTGGTCGGCGCCGCTCTCGGAGATCACGCAGTCCCGCCCGTCGCCGCTGACCGTCGCCCAGTACGGCTTGGACGCGCTGACCAGCGGCCCCTGCTGGAACGTGGCCCGGTCGACGACCACGGCGTAGTCGTCCATCGTGCCCGCCACGCACAGCTTGCTGCCGTCGGGCTTCATCGACAGGCCGTGGTGGCGCGAGTCGTTGACGAACGTGGTGCGGTCGTCGCTGGTCGCCGGGTTCTTGGGCAGCGTCTTCGTGCGGGTGATCCGGTCGGTGGCCAGGTCGTACTCGAAGAAGCCGTTGAAGAACGACACCTGGAAGTACAGCCTGGACTCGTCGGGCGAGAAGACCGCCGGGCGCACCGCGTCCGAGTAGTCGCCGAGGCCGATCGCGTCCAGCCGCTGGCGCATGTCGATGGTCCTGACCTGCTGGAAGGTGGTCGCGTCGACGACCGTGATGTGCCGGTCGCCCTTCGTCCAGTCCAGCCAGGGGGCGTCCAGCGAGGTGTTCACGTCGCCGATCGCCATGTTGTAGATGTACTTGCCGTCCTTGGTGAAGATGTTCTCGTGCGGCTTGTCGCCGGTCGCGAACGAGCCGACCTGCTTGCCGGTGACGATGTCCAGGACGTGCACGGTGTTGGACGTCGACGCGGAGACCGCGACGCGCTTGCCGTCGGGGGAGACGGCCATGTGGTCGGCGCGGTAACCCGACACCGGGAAGCGCCAGTTGACGGCGCCGGTGGCCAGGTCCAGGGAGACGACGTCGGCGAAGCTGGGCCGTGAGACGACCACCGAGGTGCCGTCGGGCGTGGAGTACATGTCGTCGGCGAACTGGTCGTGTCCTTCGCCGACGCCGTTGCGGATCGCCTGGAAGTAGATCCACTTGATCGGGTCGGCGTTGATCTCGGCCATCCGCGCGGCCTTGTCGGGGATGACGTCGATGCGGCCGATCTTCGCGAAGTCGCCGGTGGACCTGATGACGTCGGCGGTGCCGTCCCAGTTGTTCCCGACGAACAGCACCTCGCGCAGGGCGGCGGCGTCGGACGCCGCACCGGCGGCGGTGGCGGCGTTCGCGGGGGCGGCGACGGTCAGGGCGAGGGCGGCGGCCACGGAGCAAAGGTGCCTGGGTCTGAAGGCAGGCATGTGTGCTCTCTTCCTCTGGGGGGCGGCAGGAGCGGGGCAGGGCACAGCGGCTCGGTCCGAATCTGAACACCGCTGCGTTCAGAGTGGACTTACTGGAAAGTAAGGAAGGGGCGCCCTTCGCCACAAGACCGCGTGCAGGACAAAATCGGGAGTCGGACGGACGAGGGAGGACCAGTGGCGGGCAGGCTCAGGGCCCCGACCGGCCGGTACGCAGGGAAGTCCGCCGCCGAGCGGCAGGCCGAGCGGCGCCGGAGGTTCCTGGACGCCGCACTGGAGTTGTTCGGCGGCGCCCCCGGCTACCGCGGCACCACCGTCGCGGCGCTCAGCGAGGCCGCCGGGCTGTCGACCCGTCAGTTCTACGAAGTCTTCCGCACGTTGGAGGACGTGCTCGCCGCCCTGCACCTCCAGGTCAACGACTGGGCGGAGGAAGCCGTTCTGACCGCCTTCGCCGCCGCCCGCGACCTGCCGCTGGAGGAACGGGTCACGGCCGTCTTCCGCGCCTACGCGGGCAACGTCACCGCCGACCCGCGCCGCATCCGCATCACGTTCGTCGAGATCATCGGCGTCAGCGCCCGCCTGGAGGAGCAGCGCCTGGCCCGCCGCTCCCGCTGGGTCGACCTGATCTGCGCCGAGGCGACCGCCGCGGCGGCCCGTGGGGAGGCGGCACCCCGCGACTACCGGCTGGCGGCGACGGCCTTCATCGGCGGCGTCAACGGCCTGCTGCACGACTGGAGCGCGGGCTGGGTGGAGGCGGCCCTGGACGAGGTGGTCGACGAACTGGTCCGCCAGCTCCTCGGCATCCTCCGGCCGCAGGGCTGGCGTTCGGAAGGGTCGCGGAAAACCTGAGGACCTGTCTCACCCGCCGTGGTGAGACGGCTCAGGCCCGTCCCAGCCGCTCCACCGCCTCCACCACCCGCCCGACCCCGTCCTCCGCCCGCACCCGGGCCGCCAGCCGCGCCGCCCGCTCGCGGTGGCCCGCGTCGCCGGTGGCGCGGGTCAGCGCGGCCGCGAGGGCGTCGGCCGTGAGCCGGCGCAGGGGCAGTGCCCGGGGGGCCACACCCAGGCGCACCAGGCGGTCCGCCCAGAAGCCCTCGTCGAACTGGACGGGGACGGGCACGGCGGGTACGCCCGCTCGGATCCCGGCCGCCGTGGTGCCGGCTCCGCAGTGGTGGACCACGGCCGCCGTCTCGGGGAAGAGCAGCGCGTGGGGGACCTCGTCGACGGTCAGCACGTCGTCGCCGTCCGCGCCGAGACCGGCCCAGCCGCGCTGCACGATCCCGCGCAGTCCGGCCCGCCGCAGGGCCCGTACGACGTCGGCGCTCAGCCGCCCGGGGTCGGGCACGGTCGCACTGCCCAGCCCGACGAACACCGGCGGTGGCCCCGCGTCCAGGAAGTCCCGTACGGCCGCGGGCAGATGCGTCGTGTGGTCGTAGGGCCACCAGTAGCCCGTGACGTCCAGGCCGGGGCCCCAGTCGCGCGGCGGGGGCACCACCTGGGGGCTGAAGCCGTGCAGCAGCCGGTCGGGCGTCGGTCCGAAGGCGGCGGCGCGGCCCAGCCGGGCGCGCAGCCCGGGCAGGGCCGGGCCGAACACCCAGCGCACCGTCCGCTCCAGGCCGCGCCCCGCGATGCGGTTGCCGAGGGCGCCGTAGGAGCCGCCGCCCAGCAGCGGGGGAGCGAACTCCCGTGTGGCCGTGACCGGTTGCAGCGGCAGGACCAGGCTCGGCAACCGCAGGCCCGCCGCGACGGCCTGGCCGAGCGGGGCCACCGAGGCGGACAGCAGGAGCAGGTCGCTGGTGCGGGCCGCGGCGATCAGGTCGTCGGTGATCCGACCGACCAGTGACCGCGCCAGGGCGGCGGCGCGCAGCAGCTTGCCCGCCCCGCTCCCGCTGCGGTGCAGCCCGCGCCCGCGCTCCGACTCCAGTTCCGCCCGCGGATCCACCGCCAGCGCGTGGAAGCCCACCCCCGAGCCCCGGACCAGCGGCGCGAACCGCGCGTGCGTGACCAGGGTGACCTCGTGCCCCGCGCGCACCAGCCCGTGGCCCACCCCGGTGAAGGGCGCGACGTCGCCCCGGGACCCCACCGTCATGATCGCCACTCGCACGAGGAACAGTATGGGGGCGCCAGGCCCCGCCGGGCAGTGCCGTCGGCGCCCGCACCACGCGGCCGGCCGGTTCGGGCCCTGCCCGCAGCGTTGACTTCGTCCCCGGACGGTCCTACGGTCGGCGCGCGCCCGGGTTCGGTGAGCCGTGCCGCGTTCGACATGAGGAACAACTCGACCCGAGGAAGGGTCCCGAACGGCCCGTCCCGTCGGCTCCGGTGCGCCGGCGGGACGGGCGCCGTTCAGACGCCGAGCTGCCGGGCCGCCGCGGTCACCGTCTGCTCCAGCAGCGTGGCGATGGTCATGGGGCCGACTCCGCCCGGCACCGGGGTGATCAGCGAGGCGCGCTCCACGGCCGAGTCGAAGTCGACGTCGCCGACGTTGCCCGCGTTGTAGCCGGCGTCGACCACGACCGCCCCCGGCTTGAGGTCCTGCCCCCGGATGAGCCGCGGCCGGCCCACGGCGGCGACCACGATGTCCGCCTCCCGCACCGCCGCCGACAGGTCCGCCGTGCGCGAGTGGCAGTACGTCACCGTGGCGTCCCGGGCGAGCAGCAGCATCCCGGCCGGCTTGCCGAGGATCGCGCTGCGGCCGACCACCACGGCCCGCCTGCCGGCCGGGTCGACGCCGTACGCGTCGAGCAGCCGCATGATCCCGCCGGGCGTGCACGAGACGAAGCCCGGCAGGCCGAAGCTCATCGTCGCGAACGACGCGAAGGTCACGCCGTCGACGTCCTTCTCGGGCGCGATCGCCTCGAACGCCGCCCGTTCGTCGATGTGACGGCCCATCGGGTGCTGGAGCAGGATGCCGTGGACGGTGGGGTCGGCGGACAGCGCGCGCAGCGTGCCGACCAGCTCCCCGGTGGTCGTGGTGGCGGGCAGCGCCACGTGCCGCGAGTCGATGCCCGCGGTGCGGCAGCGGTTCTGCTTCATCCGCACGTACGTCACGGAGGCCGGGTCCTCCCCGACCAGCACGGTCGCCAGGCAGGGCGTCGTACCGGTGCGTGCGGTGAGGTCGGCGGTTCTCTCGGCGGTCTCCTCGACGATGCGCCGGGCGAGCGCGGTGCCGTCCATGAGCCGGGCCTGCGACATGGGTGTCCTCCTGGGCGGATCGGTCGGTGTCGCCCAGGCGCACGGCATGTCGGGTGTCCGGGCCGCTCCCCGGTGGTGCTCCACCTCAGCGCCAGTCACGGCCCGCCCCCAGCGTAACCGAGGACCCCCAGCCCCCCTTCCGCCGGACCGGGCCGGTGCCCCGCCGCAGGAGTGCGGGCCGGCCGGGCGGTGACCCGGACCGGCCCGCGGGTGCCGTCACTCGTCCCAGGCCTGGATCATGACCTGGTCGACGATCTTGCCGTCGCGCAGCGTGGTCATCGACTCGGAGAGCACGCGGACGCCGTCCGGGTACTCACAGGACTCGCAGTAGGCGGCGTGGTCGCCCTGCACCACGCACTGGTCCAGCTTGTGCGTCATGTCCCGGCTGTAGACGTCGTCGAGCATCTCGGCGATCGCGGCCCGGCCCCGCACCACCTTGGGGTGGCTGGGCTGGGCGGTGCGGTCGACGATGCGCAGCTCGGCGTCGTCCGCGTAGAGCGAGAGCAGGGTGTCGCCGGTGTTGCCTTCCAGTCCCCGGCGCAGGGTGTCGGCGTCGAAGGACGAGCCGGTCGCGGTGTCCATGGTGACCTCCTCGGAGGGCCGCGGACCGAGCGGACCGGGCCGTGCGGCCCTCACCTCAGAGCGTCCTCCCTGCCGCGGGACCCGGCAAGCCCGCGGCCCGTCCTGCGCCTCACGGGTGAGCGGCGACCCGCGGCCGTGTCCCCGGGGCGCCCGGGGGCGTTGCTGAGGGCATGATCTCCACTCGACGCATCGTCGCCGCAGCCTGTCTCGCCGTCGGGGTCACGGGTCTCGCCGCGCCCCTGGCGAACGCGGCCGACGCCAAGGACGCGGGTCGGCTGAGCCCGCTGACCCTTCTCGACTCGCTCGCCGCGAGCGAGCTCCCCGCGCAGCACCGGGGCGAACTGCCGCCGGTGTCGGCCCAGTTGAACGAGCTCAACAAGGTGAAGCAGCTGCAGAGGGTGAGTGAACCGGTGTACCAGATCGCCGGCCTGGTCGCCCCCGTCACCGGACTGCTGCCGTCGGTGCACGCCTGACCACCGCACCTCCCCGAGGGGGCCGCCCGCACACCGGGCGGCCCCCTAGGTCGTGTCCGCAAAGTCGCGCCTGCCCCACGGCGCCCGGCACGCTCCCCCACGCTCGGCTTCGCTCACGCGGGAGGTGCCCCCACCGCCGCACCGGGCGAACACCCGCGTACGGCCAGTACGCGGGCGTCCGCCCGGCACGCCGAGAGCACGCACCGGACGCCGCAGGGCCCGCCCTCCGGGCGGATGACGCGACTTTGCGGACACGACCTAGGCGTGTCCCGCCCCGGCCGACCGGTGCAGGGACCGCCACCGGTCCGCCCCGCGGCACGACCACCCCCCGGCGTGACCCGGTGCGTCCGGTGATCCGTTGCGTCTAGGGTCGGAGCCGGATGTCGAACCACGACGACCGCGACGAAAGGGGCAGCACCATGGCGCAGGAAGTGCGCGGCGTGATCGCACCGGGCAAGGACGAGCCGGTACGGGTGGAGACGATCGTCGTACCCGACCCGGGGCCCGGCGAGGCCGTCGTCCGCGTGCAGGCGTGCGGGGTCTGCCACACCGACCTGCACTACAAGCAGGGCGGTATCACCGACGAGTTCCCGTTCCTGCTGGGGCACGAGGCGGCCGGCGTCGTGGAGTCGGTGGGCGACGGCGTGGGCGACCTCGCGCCCGGTGACTTCGTGATCCTCAACTGGCGGGCCGTGTGCGGTCAGTGCCGCGCCTGTCTGCGCGGGCGCCCGTGGTACTGCTTCGACACCCACAACGCCCGGCAGCGGATGACCCTCGCCTCGACCGGCCAGGAGCTGGCCCCCGCGCTGGGCATCGGCGCCTTCGCCGAGAAGACCCTGGTCGCGGCCGGACAGTGCACCAAGGTCGACCCGTCCGTCTCCCCGGCGGTCGCCGGCCTGCTCGGCTGCGGGGTGATGGCCGGCATCGGCGCGGCCATCAACACCGGCACCGTAGGCCGCGGCGACTCGGTCGCCGTCATCGGCTGCGGCGGCGTCGGCGACGCGGCGATCGCGGGGTCCCGCCTGGCGGGCGCGGCGAAGATCATCGCCGTGGACATCGACGACCGCAAACTGGACAAGGCCCGCGCCCTGGGCGCCACCCACACCGTCAACTCCCGCGAGAGCGACCCCGTCGAGGCGATCCGCGAGCTGACCGGAGGCTTCGGCGCCGACGTCGTCATCGAGGCGGTCGGCCGCCCGGAGACCTACCGGCAGGCGTTCTACGCCCGTGACCTCGCCGGCACCGTCGTCCTGGTCGGCGTGCCCACCCCCGAGATGAAGCTGGAGCTGCCGCTGCTGGACGTCTTCGGCCGCGGCGGCGCGCTGAAGTCCTCCTGGTACGGCGACTGCCTGCCCTCGCGGGACTTCCCCATGCTGATCGACCTGCACCTCCAGGGGCGCCTGCCGCTGGACGCGTTCGTCACCGAGACGATCCGACTGGACGAGGTGGAGCAGGCGTTCGAGCGGATGCACCACGGCGACGTGCTGCGCTCGGTGGTGGTGCTGTGATGGCCGCCCGCATCGAACGCGTAGTCACCTCCGGGCAGTTCACCCTCGACGGCGGCACCTGGGACGTCGACAACAACGTCTGGCTGGTCGGCGACGACCACGAGGTGATCGTCATCGACGCCGCCCACGACGCGCAGGCCATCGCCGAGGCCGTCGGCGACCGGCGGCTGACCGCGATCGTGTGCACCCACGCCCACAACGACCACGTCAACGCGGCCCCCGCCCTCGCCGACCTCACCGGCGCCACCATCTGGCTGCACCCCGACGACCTGCCGCTGTGGAAGCTGACCCACCCCGACCGCGACCCCGACGCGCACCTGGTCGACGGGCAGGTCATCGAGGCCGCCGGCGCCGACCTGACGGTGCTGCACACCCCCGGGCACGCGCCCGGCGCGGTGTGCCTGCACGACCCCGGTCTCGGCGCCCTGTTCACCGGCGACACCCTGTTCCAGGGCGGTCCCGGCGCCACCGGGCGGTCGTACTCCCACTTCCCGACGATCATCACCTCGATCCGCGACCGGCTGCTCACCCTGCCGCCCGCGACCGAGGTCTTCACCGGGCACGGCGACGGCACCACGATCGGCGCCGAGGCCCCGCACCTGCAGGAGTGGATCGACCGGGGGCACTGACGGCCGACCGGGTGACCCCGCCCGACCCGGAGGGGTCACCCGGAGAACCCCGCTCGAAAAGACGACAGAAGATGTCCGGCTTCCCCGGCACGCTGTGAGGCGACCGTACGCACGAGGAACACGGGAGGCCGGACATGCCGCAGTCGTTGCGGGGCAGGGTCGCGCTGGTGGCGGGCGCGACGCGCGGGGCGGGCCGCGGGATCGCGGTGGAACTCGGCGCGGCCGGCGCCACCGTCTACGTCACCGGACGCAGCACCCGCGCCCACCGCTCCGAGTACGACCGCCCCGAGACCATCGAGGACACCGCCGACCTGGTCACCGAGGCCGGCGGCGAGGGCATCGCCGTCCCCACCGACCACCTCGACCCCGCCCAGGTCCGCGCCCTCGTGGACCGGATCGCCGACGAGCGGGGCCGCCTCGACGTCCTCGTCAACGACATCTGGGGCGGCGAGCACCTCTTCGCCTTCGACACCCCCCTGTGGGAGCACGACCTCGACGACGGGCTGCGCCTGCTGCGGCTCGCGGTCGAGACGCACGCCGTCACCAGCCACCACGCCCTGCCCCTGCTGCTGCGGCACCCCGGCGGCCTGGTCGTCGAGATGACCGACGGGACCGCGGAGTACAACCGCGACCGCTACCGCAACTCCTTCTTCTACGACCTCGCCAAGGCGTCCGTGCTGCGCATGGCCTTCGCGCTCGGCCACGAACTCGGCCCGCGCGGTGCCACCGCCCTCGCGCTCACCCCGGGCTGGCTGCGCTCGGAGATGATGCTCGACGCCTTCGGGGTGCGGGAGGACACCTGGCGCGACGCGCTGGAGGAGGTGCCGCACTTCGCCATCTCGGAGACCCCGCGCTACGTCGGCCGGGCCGTCGCCGCGCTGGCCGCCGACCCGGACGTGGCCCGTTTCAACGGCCGGTCCCTGTCCAGCGGCGGCCTCGCCCGGGAGTACGGCTTCACCGACCTCGACGGCAGCCGCCCCGACGCCTGGCGGTACCTGGTGGAGGTGCAGGACGCGGGCAGGCCGGCGGACACGACGGGCTACCGCTGACCGGGGCCCCTCCTAAGGGCAACGGCCGGAATTTTCCCGTCGGGGCGCTCAGCGGGGCCGGCCGAGTGCTGCCGCCGGACGCAGGTCCTCCTCGAGTCCTCCGCCCGTGGCCGCCGCGGCCAGGGCCCGTCCCAGCCGAGGTGCCTGTTTGAACAGGTTGTGCCCGGCGGCGAAGAAGATCCCGTCGGCCTCCCAGACCGCCATGCCGTCCTCGCTCCACGGCAGGCTCGTCACCCAGCAGTGCAGGTACTCGACGGGCTCGGGGTCCAGGCCGGGCAGTGCGCGGGAGACGTACGCGCGGGCGCGGTCGTTGAGCGCCACCAGTGCCCGGGGGTCCGCGAAACTGCCGTCCTCCCGTACCTCGACCGTCTCGCTGAGGCCCACCGCGTACCGGCTGTTGCCGGGGTAGGGGGTGGCATAGACGCCGACCTCGCCGAAGGCGCCGCTGCTGTCCTGCAGGCAGGCGACCCGCTGCGGGGGCGCTCCCCTGAGCCGGAAGGTGAGGCGGACGTGGGCTGCCGGCTGCACGGGCAGCGACAGCCCCACGGTGCGCGCGAGGCGGGCCGTGCCCGTGCCCGCGCACACCACGGCCGCCGCGTACTCCTCGCGGCCGACGGAGCTGAGCACCTCCACCGTGCCGCGGCCCGTCGGATGCAGCGAGATGACCTCGTCGGTGACCACCGCGTCGCCCAGGGCGTCGGTCAGGCTCTCGACGGCGGCACGGGTACGGATGGCGCCACCGCCCTCGTCGAGCATCGCGGGGCCGCCGTAGTCGGCGAGCAGCGGCATACGGGCGTGGAGCTCGGCGCTGTCCACGGTCCGGGCCGGTATGCCGCCGGCCTCCCGCAGAATGCGCAGTCTCCCGGGAACGGAACCGCCCAGGGCGACCACTCCGTCACCGGAGACCATCTCGGCCCCCAGCCGCTCGGCCCACTCGTCCCAGACGGCGCGGCCCTGCCGGGTGAACTCGACCAGGCGGGGGTCGTCGTGCGCGTGGCGGAAGATGCGGGACTGCCCGCCGGACTGCCCGTGGCCCGGAACGCCGCTCTCGTAGACCCGCACCGGCGTTCCGCGCTCGGCCAGTGCGAAGGCGGTGCAGAGGCCGACGATGCCGGCTCCCACCACGGCCACCTCGGGAACCCGGGCCATTGGATCGCCTCACTTCACGTCGTGGAGCTGTCGCCCTGCCGAGCAGGGACCGGGTGCATCGGCCGCCGCCGCGAACCGGCGCATCACCGGGTCCGGGTGCGGCGGGGCTGCACCGGGTTCCCCTCCCCTCGGGCCTGACACCGGTCCGGGACATGCCGCACCGGCCGCGGGCCGCGGCGCACTGACCGGTCGGTCCGGCGAGCGTGCGGAGTCCGTCGCGGCGACGGTCGCCGGGCGCGACCGGCGTGGCGCTGGGCGTGCACGACGAGCGCATCGTGGCCACCGGGTTCGAGCAGTGGCTGCGGGACCGGCGGAGCCGGGAGTGAGGGCGTGAGCGTGGTCCGCCGGGCCGCACGGGATCTACCGTCGGAGCCATGACACACGCAGAGCGCTTCGAAGGCCACGCAGTCCTCGTCACCGGCGCCGCCCGCGGGATCGGCCGGGCCGTCGCCCGCCGGCTCGCCGGGGAAGGGGCGCGGGTGCTGGTGACCGACGTCGACCCGGCCGCGGCGCGGCGGACCGCCGGCGAGCTGCGGCAGGAGGGGCTCGAGACGGCCGGGTTCGTCTGCGACGTCGCGGACCGCGCCTCCGTCGAGGCGGCCGTCGCGCACGCCGTGGACACCTTCGGCGCCCTCGACGTCCTGGTGAACAACGCCTACGGCTGCACCCCCGACGCCCCGCTCTTCGAGGACGAGCCCGACGAGGCGTGGGCCCACGACCTGGACCTCACCCTGACCGGCGCCTACCGGTGCAGCCGGGCCGCCCTGCCCCACCTGGCCGCCGGCGGACGCGGCGCCATCGTGAACATCGGCTCGGTCAACGGCCTGCAGGACTTCGGCAACCACGCCTACAGCGCCGCCAAGGCGGGCCTCGCCTCCCTGACCCGCACGCTCGCCGGGCACGCGGCCGCCCGGGGCGTGCGGGTCAACCTGGTCGTTCCGGGGACCGTGCGCACCGGCGCGTGGGAGGGCCGCGACGACGATCTGGAGGAGATCCGGGCGCTGTACCCGCTCGGCCGGGTGGGCGAGCCGGAGGACATCGCCGCCGCCGTCGCGTTCCTCGCCTCCCGTGACGCCGCCTGGGTCACCGGCACCTCGGTCGTCGTCGACGGCGGCATCACCGCGGTGCACACCGGTTTCAGGCGGGCGACCGGCCGCGGCGAGGAGGACTGAGGCCCGTCGGCCCGGCCGGTCGGCGTGCGGGCAGGTGTACGTGTGCGTGACGACCGTCACGGCCGAACTTCACTGTTTCGTCACAGCTCTCGCCCTGCTACAACCCAAGGACGCGTGATGCTGTCTAGTTCATCGACAACGGCGCACACGACGCACACGGGGCCAGGGAGAGGGCGGACATGGGGGACATACGCAGACGAGGGGTGGTAGCCCTGGGGATGACGGCGCTGGTGGCGCCGCTCACCCTCGCACTGGGCACCGGACCGGCGCAGGCGGCGAGCAGCTGCACCACGCAGGCCGGGCCGTACCAGAAGCAGGTGGAGAAGTTCCTCGGCCGGCCGGTCGACGGGAAGCAGTCCTCCACCGACTGCCGGGCCATCCAGGCCTTCCAGAACAAGCACGGCATCACCCCGAACATCGGGTACGCGGGACCCGTCACCTGGGGCGTGATGGACCTGATGAACAAGCAGAAGGCGGTCGGGAACAACCCGAACAAGGACCACAAGTGTCCGACGAACAAGGGCCGGATCGCCTGCGTGAACCTCACGCTCCAGCTCAGCTGGATCCAGGACGGCAGCCGGCTCGTCTACGGGCCGGTCCCGGTGCGCACCGGGCGCGACGGCTACGAGACCCGCACCGGCCTGAAGAAGATCTACTGGCGGCACATCAACCACGTGTCCACGATCTACAACGTGTCGATGCCGTACAGCCAGTTCTTCGACGGCGGGCAGGCCTTCCACTCGGTGGGCCTGAGCATGTGGAACCCGCCGGGGTCGCACGGCTGCGTCAACATGACCACCGCGACCGCCAAGAAGTACTGGTCGCTGCTGAAGACCGGCGACGACGTCTTCGTCTACGGCCGCAAGCCGGGCACCTGACCGGCACGGGCGGACGTGTCGCGTGACACACGACGGGCGGGCGGCTCCCCACGGGGCCGCCCGCTCGTCGTGGTGCGCGCGTTCCCGCAGGTCGCGGCGGACTCCCGGGCGGGTGCGGGCGGTTGGGCACGGCTTTTTCCTGCGAGATGGACGTGATCAGCAACACGGTCCGATTTGCCCGGAATATCGCGTATTAACTCACGCGGCCTTCACCTTGGACACCGTAAGATTCACACCATGTCCACCACTGTTGAACCCGTTTCCGAGCGATCGGCTGCGGAGGTCAACGAGGAGATCCGGGCGTTGTGGCTCCGGTCGGGCGGGACACTGAGCGTCGAGCAGCGCGCGGAGTACCAGCGCCTCGTCCTGGAGTGGGCCGCCGTGGCCCAGCAGCGGGCCGACGCGGCCTGACCGCCGCTCCGCACGCCGGGCGGCCACCGCGCGCCGCACCCCCCGGAAATCCCCGTACCACCGCATCACGCGCACACCAGGGCCGCTTCCCGCGGCCCGTCAGCTCCACGTCGTCGAGTAGTACCGCTGGTACGCCTTGCGGTCCCGCTCGGCACGCAGGTAGCGGGTGGCGACCAGCGCCACCAGGCTGCCCGCGATCACCAGCAGGCCGGGACCGACGGCGCCGGGGTCCGTGAGCCGCGCCACCAGCGTCCGTCCCGTGCCCGCGCCGCCCGTGACCGGGGCCGTCGAACCCGGCGAGGCCGCGCCCGGTGCGATCGCCGCCTGGGTCGGGGAGGCCGACGGAACGGCGGCTCCGGACGAGGGCGACGCGCTCGCCCCGCCCGCCGCCTGCGCGGACACGATCAGCTTCACGTTCAGCCGGGTCAGCGCCGCCGTCACCGGCTGGAAGAACGTCGTGCCGCCCGTGGTGCAGTCGCCGCTGCCGCCCGAGGTCACCCCGAGCGCGATCCCGTCCGAGAACAGCGGGCCGCCGCTGTCGCCCGGTTCGGCGCACACGTTCGTCTCGATCAGCCCGGTGACCGTCCCCTCCGGGTAGTTCACCGTCGCGTCGAGCGCGG
Organism: Streptomyces galbus; assembly: GCF_005280195.1. Taxonomy (GTDB): domain Bacteria; phylum Actinomycetota; class Actinomycetes; order Streptomycetales; family Streptomycetaceae; genus Streptomyces; species Streptomyces galbus. The sequence goes on from NZ_SZPR01000012.1 coordinate 516,639, forward strand.
TGACCTGCCCGTCGTGCAGCCCGCTGGTGCTGCCGCTGCGGAACACCCGCTGCCCGACGGACGGGTCGGCGAGCCCGGTGATCCGGACGCCGTTGCCGTTGCCGATCGCCACGACGTCGGCGCCCTCGCCCGCCGCGCCGTTCGCGTACTGCACCAGGGAGAAGTCCGCGCCCGGGAAGGCGGAGTTCACGGTCCGGCCGACGGGCCGGCTGCCCTGGTTGTCGGCGAACCACTGCGCGCCCGCGGGACCGCAGTGCCCCGCGGTGAGGATGAAGTCCCGCTGCCCGTCGGTCACGTTGAAGCCGGCCGAACACCGGCCCCCGGTCGACAGGATGGGCTGTGCGCCGTTCAGCCGGGGCGTGAAGGTGCCCGGGGTGCGCTCCATGCGCACGAAGCTGCCGATGCCGTCCGCCACCCGCGTCAGCCGGGCCCAGTCGGCGGCCGACACGGTGCTGTCGCCGCGCACCACCACGCGGTTGGTGCGGTAGTCCAGCGCCCAGGCCGTGCCGGCCACGCGCGGCGCCGAACGCAGCGCCGACGCGGCCGCCTCGAGTTCGTTCATGCTGTGGCCGACGACCTTCGCCTCGGCGCCGGCCCGCTCGACCTCGGCGGCCGTGCGCGCGTCGGTGACCGCGACCACCGTCCGCCCGTCGTCGCCGACCCAACTGCCCGCCGTGCGGGCCGTACCGAGGCGGTCCACGAGGTCCGCGCCCGTCGCGGAGAGCGTCCGGGCCGCGCCCCGCTGCGCGGCCGGGCCGCCCGGTTCACCGGCCATGGCGGACTGCGCGACCATGGCCCCGCCCAGGAGCAGTCCGCCGACGGCCGCAAGTCGTGTCACTCGCCGGACGATCCGCCGTCGTACGTGCCTCATGCATCGCTCCCGAACCCGAACGCGCGCGGCGTCGACACCGCGGGGCGCTCCGGTCGTCGAGCACCCACCGTCCATACGGGCCCGGAGGGCGCGGCGTTCAAGGCCGCACGGGGGCTGCGGAGATCGGGAGGGGTCCTGCGGGGCCCGGCGCCCCTAGACTGCCGGGATGGACGAGACGCTGCTCGACCGGCTCGGAGCGGGCAAGTACCTGCTCCTGACCAGCTACCGGAAGAACGGAACGGCCGTCGCGACCCCGGTGTGGGTGGTCCGCGACGGGGACGCGCTCGGGGTCTGGACGACCGCCGACTCGTGGAAGGTCAAGCGGATCAGGGCCCGCCCCGGTGTCCTCGTGGGGCCTTGCGACCTGCGCGGGCACCCGACCGGCGACCAGGTGCCGGCCACCGCGGAGATCGTCGACGCCGCGACCGTGGGCCGCTACCGGCAGCTCATCGCCCGCAAGTACGGCCTCACCGGCCGGCTCACCCTGCTGGGCAGCCGCCTGCGCCGCGGGCTGGACGGCACGGTGGGCATCCGCGTGACGCCGGGCGCGGCCGACGGCGCGACGGACTGACGCACGGGGGCCCGGACCGGCCGGCCGGTCCGGGCCCCCGCACACCGTGCGGTCACGGCGCGTCCGTCACCGTTCCCGTGAACACGGTGCCGCCGGGCACCGGCCGCCCCTCGTCGTCGGTCTGCTCGAACCGCACCGACTCCGCCGGCTCGGCCACCTGGTCGGTGAGCGTCGGCAGGCTGAAGTCATAACGGGTCGCGCCCGCCGGGAAGTCCACCCACACCCAGGCGTCGGCGGCGGACAGCGGACGCTCCGGGTCGGGCTCCGCCCCGGTCCACTCGCTCAGCCACCGCGGGTCGACGTCCTTGGTGGACAACTCCGCCCCCTCGGTCACCGGGACGATCCGGAACGGCAGCCAGATGTCCACCGCGCTCGGCTCCGACAGCGCCAGCCGCCAGCCGAGGGCCGCGCCCTCGGTCACCCGGCCGGCGGTCGGTGTCACCGTGAGGGCGGGCATCGGGTCGTCGTTCTCGACGGTGATGCCACCCCGGTGCGCCCCGACCACGGCGCCGTGCACCGCCTTGACGGCGATGTCGTGCTGGACGTCGTAGGAGAACGCCGTGTCGCCGCGCACCGCCACCGACACGTCGACGGCGTGGCCGCCGGGCCGCACCGTGACCAGCCGGTCCCGGCCGCGGCCGGTGCCCGGGTCGAGGACGTAGACGCGGACCTGCCCGGAGCCGTGCCCGGAGACGCGGACCGGCACGGTGTAGGTGCGCACGCCGGAGTCGCCCTCCTTGACCGTCGTACGGCCCACGTCGACGCGCGGCAGCGCCGCGGCCCGCACGGCCGGGGTGCCGGGACGCCACCCCCAGGCGTCGACCAGCCAGGCCCGCCCGGCGCCCGAACGCGGGGTGAGTGCCAGCGAGGTGACGTGCCGCAGGTCCAGTCCGGCGCGGGTGGCCGCGGTGAGCGGGACGCGGACCTCGCGCGCCCAGTAGGAGGCGGTCCGCCCGCTGCCCGGCAGCGCCTCGACCGTGACCCGGCCCAGGGCGGCCCGGCGGCCGGAGGCGTCGGTGACGGCCACGTCGGACGGGGTGCGCCCGCTGCCGGGCGGCACGATGACGCGCAGCGCGAGGCTGTGGGCACCGGCGAGGGACACCGCGGCCCGCGGCCGCACCGCGACGGTCGTACCGCCCGGCGCGGTCCAGGCCAGCGCCACCGCGCGGCGGCCGGTCTCGCGGTCGGTCTCCCAGCCCGCGAAGTGCGGGGAGGAGCCGGGGACTTCGGGGTCCAGGCAGGCGACGGCCGGGTCGGGGTCGACGGCCGAGCAGAGCCGGCCGCCGGTCACGGTCACCGGCCCGTCCGGCAGAAACCCTCCGGCCCGCCGGGCGCCCACCGCGTGCGTCAGGACGCGGGCCGGGTCGGCGGACGGTGCGCGCAGGCCGGTGCCGTCCAGCAGCGGCCGCGCCCGGTCGTCACCGGCCACGAACAGCCGGGCCGCCGCGGCGATGTAGGTGGTGCCGGCCCGGTGCTGCTGGTCGGCGGTCAGCCGGGTGGGGGTGCCGGGGGAGCACACCGGGTCGCGTTCCCCCTCGTCGTCCCAGAAGTCGTCGGAGGCGGGCGCCTCGGCCTGGCCGGGCGTCCACTCGCTGTTGAAGAAATTGTGGTTGGCGCCGACGACGTAGACCGCGCTGTGCAGGGCGGTGCCCTTGCTGACGCCGCGGGTACCGTCGACGTACACCTCGCCCTGGAGGTCGGACACGTCGCCGTCGCAGCCGGGCAGGATCGTGGCGGACGGGACGTCGGCGACCGGATTCTGGCCGAAGATCGTCGGTCCGACGAGCACGGTGCCGCGGATCCTCCAGCGCACCGGGCCGCGGTAGCCGTCCTGGCCGGCGGGTGGCGGGTAGAGGCTGTCCATCGCGGCCCGGTTGACGCCCTCGCCGCCGCGCGAGTGGCCCACGAGCAGCACGCGCGACAGGTCGGCCCGCGGCACGCCGCGCAGCGCGGCCGGGGCGTGGCCCGGGTGGGCGGCCCAGTCGGCCCAGTCGGCCAGGTGCCGGCGCACCAGCGACGAGCGGGCCTCGGCGCCGCCGTCCTCGGCCTGCCAGTCCTGGCCGTTGATGCCGTTGGCGGCGATCGAGACGGTCACGTAGCCCTGGGAGGCGAGGAGTTGCTGGTCGCGGAGGTAGCCGCGGTGACTGGGGATCGGCCGGTAGCCGTCGGCGCAGGGCCAGTCACCGGTGACGTCGTCCTCGGCGCCCGGCCGGTAGCAGGTGGAGTGCCGGCCGTGCAGGAAGAGCGCCAACGGCCGCCTGCCGGCCGCGTTCCTGGGCGCGACCACCACGGCCTTCATCTCCACGGGCCGGGGCAGGCCGGGCAGCGTCACCGGCTGCAGGTCGTAGGCCGAGGTGGCCGTGCGGTACGAGCCGGGCCGGCCGGGGTCGACCGCGCCGGCCGGCGCCGGCGCGGCGGGCGCGACGGCGGCCGGCGGGGTGGCGGGCGGCGCGGTGCGGCGGCCGGCGGCACCCCGTTCGGCGGGGGCGTCCAGCCGGCGCCCGGAGGCCAGCACCCGGAGGTCCTTCAGGTCGGACGGGCGGCCCTGGGCGAGGCCGAGCCGGAAGGTGCGGCCGTCCCGGCCCGCCTGCGGGACGCCGAGCAGCCGGTCGCCCGCGTGGAACTCCACGCGGGCGTCGCCCATGGGCACCGGGGCGGGCGCGTGCCAGACCAGCTCGCGCCGGTCACCTCGCGCGGAGAGCTGCCAGCCGGGTGGCAGCCCCGTGTCGGACAGCGTGGTCGACGGTCGTGTTCCGGGCGGCTGCTGGGCCGCCGCCAGGCCGGGTGTGCCCGCCAGTGTCGCGAGCAACGCGACGGCGGTGACACCTATGTGCCGGGCACGGATCAATGGTCCCCTCCTCGCACGTGGCGCGCGGGCGACCCGTCGGTCCCGGGAGCCTCACGCGCCCCGGAGGATGCGGGACGGTCCCTGTGGGTTGCCTGTGACCCGCAGGTCCGGCGCGTTCCGGCGCCGGGATCCGGCCATCCGGGAGCCGGGGGAGGGGCGTGACGGGGGCTCAGGTCCAGGCGCGCAGCGGCTCGTCGACGAGCTGGAAGACCGGCTCGCCGCGCACCGGGTCCTGGGCCGTCGACAGCCGGACGCGGTCACCGCTGTGGATGCCGATGGGCGGACCCATGACCCGGCCCCGGACGACGAAGCCCTCCGCCATCTCGATCAGCGACACGTTGCGCGCGGCGGGCGTGTTGCGGTGCACCACCGTGGAGTGGCGGACCGTGCCCGTGCCCTGGCTGCGCTCGGTGCGCAGGTCGCTGCCCCGGCAGACCGGACAGAGCACCCGGTGGTACACGGCGGTGCCGCAGTAGGTGCAGCGCTGGAACAGGATCGCCTCGCCGTCGGGTCCCCGGCGGTCGAGGACGCCCGCCGGGGCGCCGGTGGTCTGCTGAACGCCGTCTCCTGCGAAGTGGTACACGCTGGTCAACTCCCTGCACTACGCCGGAATCCACGCGCACGGCCCGGCCGTGCACCCGTCCGCGCGGCCGCCGTGCCACCGCGCACCCGCTCAATGTATGGCACTCAGTGCCAGGCGTAAAGATACTGCGTACCACGAATGAGGAACCGGGTGCCTACCACTTCTGGAAGAGTCCTTGCGCGGTCTGCGAGTGGTCCTCGAGCGGGGCTGTAGCGCCCGATGCCGCACCTGGCACTCAGTGCCCCGTGCCGGGTGCGGGGCGGCCCGCCCGGCCCGCCCGCGGGGGCGCCGCCGCCACGCCGTAGCCTGTCGGGGCCCCGCCCGCCGTGACCTGGAGAGACCGCATGGCCGACGCCCGCCCCCGCATCCTGTACGTCAGCGACCTGGCGTACCCGGCCCGCGGGCGCCGCTACTGCGACGAGGACATCCTGCTGACCTCCCGGCTGCGCGCCGGGTTCGACCTCGCCCTGTGCCACCCGCGCGACGCGGCCGCCCTGATGGACGCCTTCGACGCAGTCGTGGTCCGCAACAGCGGCCCGGTCCTCGGCTACCGGGCGGAGTACGACGCCTTCCGCGAGCGCGCCCTGCGGCAGGGCACCCGCGTCTACAACCCGCTCACCGGACGCGCGGACATGGCCGGCAAGCAGTACCTGCTCGACCTGAGCGCGGCCGGACTGCCCGTCATCCCGACCGTGGACCGCGCCGAGGACCTGCACCGGCTGCCCGAGGCCGGCCGCTACGTCGTCAAGCCCCGCCTCGGCGCCGACTCGATCGGCCTGCGGATCGTGACTCGCGCCGAGCTGCCCGCCCTCGCCGACGGCACGGTGCTGGTCCAGCCCCACGTCGACTTCGCCTACGAGGTCTCCTTCTGCTTCGTCGACGACGCCTTCCAGTACGCCCTGTACGCCCCGGACCCGGCTCGGCGCTGGGAGCTCCGGCCGTACGAACCCACCGTGCGCGACCTGGAGTTCGCCCGCCGCTTCATCGAGTGGAACGGGCTGCGGCACGGCATCCAGCGGGTGGACGCCTGCCGCGCGCCCGACGGGGAGCTGCTGCTGGTGGAGCTGGAGGACCTCAACCCCTACCTGTCCCTGGACGCCCTGGACGAGGACCGGCGGGAGGCGTTCGTGGCCGCCTTCGCCGCGTCCCTGCACCGGTTCCTGGCCGACGGCGGCCGCACGCACTGAACCCGGACGGCGGCCCGCACGTACCACTCCCCGGGGACACCGAAGGAGGCAGCGTGCCGACACCGCCCGAACCGGGGGAGCCCCCCGAGCGCCCGGAGCGCCCGGTGCTGGAACCGATCCGGGTCCTGCGGCCCCGCCGCACCGACGCCCTCGCGGAGCTGTTCCGCGAGCTGACCGAGGACCGCCCGTCCGCCGGTTACGGACCGGTCGCCCGGGGCGCGGGCCGCCCCGGCGGTGAGGCCGACACCGAGGAACTCCCGCCCGTGCCCGGCGGATCGGCCACCCCCGCACCCGGTGCCCACCGTCCCGGCCACGCCGGCCGCGCCCACCGTCCCGCCTGCGCCGGCTGCGCCGGCCGCCCCGGTCCGCGGCGCGCCGCCGTCGCCGGAGGCGTCCTCGTCGCCGCCCTCGCCGGCTTCGCCTGCGCCCTGCTGCTGCCCGGCCCGGGCGGCGGAGCAGCCGGGCGGACCCCTCCGGCGGCCGCGGCCCCGACCGGCCCGGCCCCGACCGGCCCGGCCCCCGGCGACCCCGACGGGCCCGGCACCCTCCGCGAGGGCGACAGCGGACCCGAGGTGACCGACCTCCAGGAACGTCTGCGCCGCGTCCCGGACGTCTACGACGACGGCCCCACCGACGGCCGCTACGGCACCGTCCTCGCGGAGGCCGTCGCCCGCTTCCAGCTCTGGTACGGCATCCGCGGCGACGAGAGCGGCGTCTACGGCGACGACACCCGGCGCGACCTGGAGTCACGGACGTGACCACGGCGGAGCGCCCCGGCGACGCCCCGCCCGGTGCAGCGGTGCCCGGTGCCTCAGCGCGCGGTGTCGTCCTCGGGGACGCGGATGTCCAGCACGCACACGTCGTCGCGCTGCTCGGCCTCCAGGACGGCACCGAGGAGCCGGTCGAGCGAGGCCGTGCCGGCGACGGCCTGGGCCGCGACGGCCCCGGCCAGGCGTTCCAGGCCGCGGTCGATGTTCTCCGCGGGCCGCTCGACCAGCCCGTCGGTGTAGAGCAGTACGCGGTCCCCGGGCCGCAGCAGGCACTCGGCCTCACCGTAACGGGGCGTGTCCGACGCGCCGAGGAGCATCCCGGCGGGCCGGTCGAGGTAGCGGACCGCGCCGTCGCGCACCAGCAGCGGCGGCGGGTGCCCCGCCTGCGCCCAGAGCAGGCGCCGCTCGGCGGGGTCGTAGCGGGCCAGCACCATGGTGGCCGTGCCGTGCGAGTCGCGGGAGTGCAGCAGCAGGGCGCTCAGCCGGTTCAGGGCACCCGTCAGGGACGAACCGGTGATCACCATGCCCTTGGCGGTGAACCGCAGTTGGGCCATGGTCGCCACGGCGTCCATGCCGTGCCCCGCGACGTCGCCGACGACGAACAGGGCGTCGCCGTCGGGCAGCTGGATGGCGCTGAACCAGTCGCCGCCGACGTTCAGCCCCGACTGGGCGGGCAGGTAGGCCACTTCGACGCGCAGCCCGGCCAGCCGCACCGGCTCCTTCGGCAGCGGCAGCAGCGCGTCCTGGAGGCGGGCGGCCACCGTCCGCTCGGCCTGGAGGACACCGTGCTGGGTCAGCATGGCGCGTTCGCTGGCGACCAGGGCGAGTTCGGCGCTGCGCTGCGCGGTGAGGTCCTGCACGAAGCCGTGCACCTCCACCGGCGTGCCGTACTGGTCCGTCACGGCCTCGGCGACGGCCCGCAGGTGCCGGACGCCGCCGCGGGTGACGATGCGGAACGGCACGTCGCACGGCCGTCCCAGCCGCACCAGCTCGCCGACCGCCCGGGCCAGTCCGGGCACGTCCTCGGGCAGGGCGAGTTCGGGCAGGTCGGTCAACTGCACGGGGCCCAGCGCCGGATCGCGCTCGAATATGGTGAACACCTAACGACCAGCCGATGTCGCCGCTGGCGAGGTTCCAGTTGGCCCAGCCCAGGTTCCCCAGCCGCTGCACGTCCGCGAGCCGCTGCTCCTGCCGGTCCGAGGGGTCGTACGGCAGCCAGCTCAGGACGAGTCCGTCGCCGAGCCGCTCCACGTGCGCGCAGAACGTGGACAGTTCGGCCTCGCCGTCCACCATCCGCTGCCGGGCGACGGGCTCGCCCGTGAACGGCGTGCCCCGGGTGAGGGTGTCCAGGCAGCCGTGCCACAGCGTCTCGGCGGCGATCGTCGGCCAGCACTCCAGCAGCCGCAGCCCGATCAGCCGGCGCCCGCTGCGGCCGGTGGAGTCGACGGTGTCGACGGTGGCCGCGTCGACGCGGAAGTCCTCGACGGAGCCCGACGGTCCGCGCACCGGGGTGAGCAGGACGGCGGGTAGGGGGAGCCGGTCGAACACGGCCTGCACGGCGTCCACCGCGGAGCCGACCGCGGGCTCCTGGCGGGTGCCGAACATGGCCAGCGGGCCGGCGCACAGCCGCACGGCTGCCTCGAGCTGCTCGCGGGAGCGCGGCGTGAACGGCGCGCCGACGCGGCGCAGGAACCCGATGACGACGGCGGCCTCCTCCGCGCCGGAGTCGCCGAAGGCGTCCGTACCGGGGTCGTCGTCGGCACCGTCGGCCGTACCAGGGGCGTCGCCGGCACCGAGGACCGGGAGCCAGGCCCGGGACCCCCACCGCTCGGGCGGTTCCCCGATCAGCAGGTAGCGCTTGCGGTCGGCGCTCAGGTCCTCCAGCCAGCGGGGCTCACCGCTGCGCAGGGCCTCCAGCGGGGCGATCCCGGCGAGCGGCGGCACCTGTTGCCACTGCACGGCCAGGGCGTCGTCGATGCCCGCGTGGCCGATCAGTTCCAGGCCACCGGCGGGCAGGCGGGCGTAGAGGAGCACCGCGTCGGCGCCCACGTCCGGCGCCACGTGCTCCAGCAGGCAGCGCGCCAGGTCCTGCGGGGCGCCCACCCGGACCAGGGACCGGGCGAGCCGGGCGAGGGAGACGGAGACGTCCTCGGCGGTGGCCGGCGGGACGGCGCGCAGCGGTGCGACGGCGTCGGGGGCGTGGGGTCCCGGCGCCGGGGCGCGGGGCGGGGCCAGCGTGCCGAGGGTGATCCAGCACTCCTCAAGGAGCGTGCGCCGCGCGGCCTTCGCCCGCTGGACGAGCGTGTCGTGGGCGGCGTCGGGGGTGCAGCCGAGCCGGGCCATGACGGCCCCCTTGGCGCGTTCGATCACCGCCGAGGTGGCCGCCACGTCCTGCAGGCGGTCCATCTCGGCGCGCTGCCGCGCCACCACCCGGGTCAGCGCGGCCAGATCGGGCGCGCCGCCCGGGTCTCCGGGCACCGCGGGTTCGCTCGTCACGGAACGAGCATGACACAGGTGGGGTCGTTCGATCGCGGTCTCGGGGCAGAGCGCGAGCGCCCCGCGGTCACCGTCCGGCGGTGTGCTCCACCAGGGCCTCGGTCACCGCGCGCACGCTGCGGGCGATGTGCTGGAGCTGCATGATCTCCGCGGCGTACAGCTTGATCGTGTGTTCGATGACCGACTCGGCGAGGCCCAGGCGTGGCAGGTCGGCGCGGGCGGTCTGCAGGGCGGTGCGGGCGACCCGGATCTCCTGCTGGACCTGGAGGTGCGCGTGGCGGGCGAGCAGCACCGGGTGGCGCAGCAGCGCCGGGTAGCTCGCGTAGCGGGCGGGCACCAGCTCGCGCAGCCACTTGGTCGCCGAGCGCTCCCAGTCATAGCTGCCGGGGGTCTTCACCTGGCGCGGCCAGTCCGGGCTGATGCGCGTCGTCGTCAGGGGCATGATCATCGCTTCCGGTGTACGGCGTCGGGACGGGTGGTCCGACCTGGCGGGGCGGCCCCGGCCCAGGGGATGACCGGGGCCGCCACGGGCACGCGCGCCGGGCGGTGCCCCGGGCACCCGTGCGCCGGCGTGGGTAGGGGACGGCGGCTCGGGGTGTCCGAACGGGAGCCCTGTCGGGCGGGTGCGGCCGTGAGCAGTATTTATATATGCCGTCCCCTTGGCAAGACGTATGAAAACATTCATGTGCGCTGGGCGCGCAGTGATCCGGCGTCAGATTCCCAGCGGGGGGGGGGCTGCGGCGGCCCGGGTCAGTCCCGCAGGAAGAAGTGGTGCTGCTCGGCGATCTGCTCGTACTCCTCCAGCCGCGCCTGGGTGCGCTCCGGACCGGCGTCGGTCATGGCCTGCAGCAGGGCGGCGGACATCACGCCCGGCGCCGCGTAGGAGTCGAACACCAGCCGCGAGCCGGTGCCCGTGGCGAAGGTGACGTCGGCCTCGTCGGCCATCGGTCCCAGCGCCAGGTCGGTCACCAGGGCGACCTTCAGGCCCGCGCTGCGCGCCACCCGCACCGCGGTCAGCGTCTCCCGCGCGTGCCGTGGCATGGAGAACGCCAGCACCCAGGTGCCCCCGGCCTCCCGGGACTGCAGCAGCGCGTCGTAGGCGACACTGCCCCCGCGGGTCACCACCCGGACGTCCGGGTGGATCCGGCGTGCGGCGTAGGCGAAGTACTCGGCGAGCGAGGCGGAGATGCGCAGCCCGAGGACGGTCAGCGGGGTCGACTCCGACAGGCTGCGGCCGACGTCGATCACCCGGTCCGGGTCGGCGAAGTCACGGCGCAGGTTCTCCAGGTTCTCGATCTCCGCGTCGACCGCCGACTGCAGTTCGTTGCTGCGGTTGACCTCGTCCGTCGCCGGGCCCCCGGCCAGCGCCCCGAGGGCGATCGCCTGGAGCTTCTCCCGCAGCGCCGGGTAGCCGCTGAAGCCGACCGCGCCCGCGAACCGGGTCACGGAGGGCTGGCTGACGCCCACCCGCTCGGCGAGGTCGGTGATCGACAGGAACGCCGCCTCGGTGATGTGCTCGATCAGGTACTGGGCGATGCGGCGCTGCCCCGGGGACAGCTGGGGCCGGTCGAAGAGTTCCCTGAGCCGGGACGTCGGAGAGCCCTCGGCCTCCGGGGCGGTCCTGCCCGAGGTGATCGCTGATGCCTGCGCACGTGCCTGCTGCGGCGATGGCACGGGTGCGCCTCCTTTGTCTCCCACGAGCACTCAACATAGCCCACCGGCCGCGCCCGAACCGGGGCCGCGAGCACACCCGTCGGGCCCCGCACGACCCGCGCGACCTGCGCCGCCGCGCGGGTACGCCCGGGGGCCCGGCAAGATCCCGGCACGGGTCCTACCGGCGGTACAGCGTGATCGAGTGGCCCACCTCGTCCACCGGCCGGCTGCCGTCCAGCAGCCGTGCCAGGGCGCCCCGCGCCTTGGCCGCCGCCGAGTCCGACACGACCAGCAGTCCGCGCACCTCGCCGGCGGGGACCCGCAGCGGGTCCGCGGCGTGGATGCCGTAGGCGGACGGGACCCCGCTGCCCTTGTACACGAGCCACACCCGCTCACCGGGGTAGCGCTCGCGCAGCCGGTCCGCGAGCCGGCCCAGGTCCTGGCCCCAGTCCACGTTGGAGTCGTGCAGCCACACGTGCGTGCGGGCCGGCCCGCCGAACGCCTCGTTGGCGTACGGCAGGTAATAGGGGAATGTCCGCAGCGAGCTGACCGCCACCCACGCCACCAGCAGCACCGTCGCCCAGGCCGCCCACCGGGCCCGCGCCCCGACGCCGGTCCGGACCCGGTCGCGCGGCCCGGCCCGCAGGGTCACGACGCACCCGCCGGCCACCGCGAGGAAGAGCGGCAGGAACACGACGTACCGCGTGCCGAAGTCCCGGGCCCCGGTCATCGCCGCGGCCAGCAGCGTGCCGGACGGCAGCAGCAGGTACGGCGCCGCCGGGCGCAGCCGCCGCACCGCCGGCAGGGCCACCGCCCCGGCCGCCCACAGCGCGAGCAGCCCGAGCGGGGTCTTCACCAGCAGCGCGGCCGGCAGGTAGTACCAGCGTGAACCGGTGTACAGGTGCCCGAACAGGAAGCCCTGCCACGGCTGGTTCTCCAGCCCGAACTGCATCCGCAGGCCGTCCCGGTAGGCCGGCGGGAAGGGCAGCAGGTCGACGAGCAGACCGCGCAGCCCGTGCACCGCGGGCACGTGGGTGGCGCCCGGGTCCCACCGCAGCCGCGGGTCCACAGCCAGGTACGCCGCCCACACGACGGCGACCGCGGCCCCCGCCACGACGCCGGCCCCGGCCAGGGCCCGCCACCGGCGGGTGGGCCACAGCGCGAGCGCGGCCAGGGCCATCAGCACCGGCACGGCGGGCAGCGCGCTCATCTTCGTCGCCAGCGCCGCCCCCAGCGCGGCCCCCGCGAGCGGCAGACAACGGCGCGGTCGCTCGCGGGCCCGCCACAGCAGCCATACCGACGTCAGCAGGAAGCCGGCCGTCGGCACGTCGAGCGTGGCCAGCGCACCGTGGGCGATCACGTCGGGCGAGAAGGCGTACAGGGCGAGCGCCACGGCTCCCGCCGCGGGACCGGCCAGGTCGCGGGCGAAGGCGAACACCACCAGCCCGAACAGCAACGTCAGCACGACGACCGGCAGCCGCGCCCACAGCATCAGCCGGCCGGGGTCGTTGCCCGTGCCGTACAGCAGCCGGCGTCCCGCCGCGGTCTGGTCACCGGTGTACGACGGGTCGACGCGCGGGCCGGCCGCCGCGACCCCGACGGCGATGACCAGCTTGCCCAGGGGCGGGTGCTCGGCGTTGTAGCGGACCCGGTGCGCGTGCAGGTAGTCGGCGGCGGTGGCCACGTACACCGGCTCGTCGATGGTCGGCGTCTGCTGCACGGCCGTGGTGACCATGGCGACCGCCATCTGACCGAGCAGCACCGCCACGAGCAGCGCCACGAGCCGGGGGCGGCGCGCCCGCGCGGCGGCGGACCCGCGCGCGTCCAGCGGGGGAGCCGGGGCCGAGTGCAGTGTGCGCGCCATCATTCCCCAGGAGTCGGACCGGCGGACCTCCCGCCCTGCCCACAGGTACGGCCCGCGGCCCGCCGGGGTTCAGCGCGATCCGGGCCGAGCCGTTCTCAGTGCCGGGGCAGCCCCGCCACCTCCCGCACCACCAGGTCCGCCCGCTCCCGGGTCGCCGCCACCAGCACGGCGTTCGCCTCGTCCGAGCGGTGCACCCACGCCACCGCCTCCTCGTGGCTCTTGCCGAACTCCTCGTGCCGGGCCACCAGACGGCGCACCCGCTCGCCGGCGTCCAGGTCGCAGAACCACACCTCGTCCAGGCACGGGCGCACCCGCGCCCACGCGCCCGTGCCCAGCAGCAGGTAGTTGCCCTCCGTCACCACCAGCCGTGCGGCCGGCGGCACCGGGATCGCGCCCGCCAGGGGCTGTTCGAGGACCCGCTCGAAGCCGGGCGCGTACACGGTGTCGGGCTCGTCGTCGCGCAGCCGGCGCAGCAGCGCCGCGTACCCGGCGGCGTCGAACGTCTCGGGCGCCCCCTTGCGGTCGCGCAGCCCCAGCCGGTCCAGTTCCTGGTCCGCGAGGTGGAAGCCGTCCATGGGCACGTGCGCCACCCACGGCTCACCGCCGGCGTTCAGCGCCTCCACCAGGTGCTCGGCGAGCGTCGTCTTGCCCGCGCCGGGACCGCCCGCGATCCCGAGGAGGGCGCGGTGGCCGTCGCGGACCAGGGAACGCGCACGCAGGAGGAGATCGTCGAACACCACAGACGCAGCACTCACGGACACACCGCACAGTGTGGCACCGCCCCACCGAGGTACTGCGAGCAGCCCCGGCCCCGCCGGGGAGGAGGAGGACGCCCGTGCCCGACGACGAGACGCAGATCCGCACCCTGATCACCCGCTGGGCCGACGCGGTGCGCCGCGGCGACCTGGAGGGCGTGCTCGCGGGGCACGCCGAGGATCTCGTCCTGTACTACGTGCCCCCGCCCGACGGGGGTTTCCGCGGCCTGGCCGCCTACCGGGCGCTCTGGCCGCCGTTCTTCGCCTGGCAGTCCCAGGGGGCGGCCTTCGACCTCGACACCCTCGACGTGACCGCCGGCGCCCAGGTCGCGTTCGCCCACGCCCCGGTGCGCTGCGATCCGCCCGGGGACCCGGCCGGGCCGCCCGCGCCGCGACTGCGGCTGACGTTCGGACTGCGCAAGGAACGCGGGCGCTGGCTGATCGCCCACGAGCACCACTCCTTCCCGCACGACTGATCCCGTGGGGTGTTGTGGCGTGCGCCACCCGGTGGGCGGGCCCGGAGCGGGGAACGGTGTCCTGTATGACGACGCAGCTCGGTCTACCGGACACGATCCAGGCCTGCCTCTTCGACCTCGACGGGGTCGTCACGCGCACGGCCGTGGTCCACGCGGCCGCCTGGAAGGAGATGTTCGACGCTTTCCTGCGCGCCCGCGACGGCGACTCCTTCCGGCCCTTCAGCGACGACGACTACGGCCAGTACGTGGACGGACGGCCACGCGCCGACGGCGTGCGCAGCTTCCTCGCCTCGCGGGGCATCGAGCTGCCCGAGGGCACCCCCGACGACCCGCCCGACGCCGAGACCGTCCACGGCCTCGGCAACCGCAAGAACGAACTGCTCCTGGAGAGGATCCGCACCGACGGCGTCGAGGCGTACGAGGGCACCCTGCGCTACCTGGACGCGGTCCGCGCCCGGGGCCTGCGCACGGCGATCGTCTCCTCCAGCGCCAACACCCGTGACGTCCTGCGCTCGATCCACGCCGAGGACCTGTTCGACGTGCGCATCGACGGCGTGGTGGCCGCCGAGCGGGGGCTGCCGGGCAAGCCGAACCCGGACACCTTCCTCGCCGCCGCCCGCGACCTCGGCGTGGAGCCGTCCCGCGCGGCCGTCTTCGAGGACGCCCTGGCCGGCATGGACGCGGGCCGCTCCGGGCACTTCGGGTACGTCGTCGGCGTCGACCGCGTGGGCCAGACCGACGCCCTGTACGCGCACGGCGCGGACATCGTCGTCAAAGACCTCGCCGAACTGGGGGCACAGGCGTGATCACCGAAGGGGCGTACGCCGTCGAGCCGTGGTGCGTGCGCGAGACCGAGCTGAACCTGGACGTCCTCGCCCAGAGCGAGTCGGTGTTCGCCCTGTCCAACGGGCACGTCGGCTGGCGCGGCAACCTCGACGAGGGCGAGCCGCACGGCCTGCCCGGCGCCTACCTCAACGGCGTGCACGAGGTCCACCCGCTGCCGTACGCGGAGGCCGGCTACGGCTACCCGGAGTCCGGCCAGACCGTCATCAACGTCACCAACGGCAAGGTGCTGCGGCTCCTCGTCGACGACGAGCCGTTCGACCTGCGCTACGGGCGCCTGGTCTCCCACGAGCGCGTGCTCGACCTGCGCCGGGGCGTGCTGGAGCGGACCTGCGAGTGGACCTCGCCGGCCGGCACCACGGTCCGGGTGCGCTCCACCCGGCTGGTGTCGCTGACCCAGCGGGCCGTGGCCGCCATCGCCTACGAGGTGGAGGCCGTCGGCAGCCGCAGCCGGGTGGTGATCCAGTCCGAGCTGGTCGCCAACGAGAGCCTCCCCGAACCCAACGGCGACCCGCGCGCCGCGCGCGCCCTGAAGTCGCCGCTGGAGCCCGAGGAGGACTTCACCGCCGGCCGGCGGCTGCGCCTGGTCCACCGCACCCGGCGCAGCGGACTGCGCGTCGCGGTCGCCGCCGACCACGTCGTCAGCGGGCCCGAGCGGACCACCACCGCCAGCGAGAGCAACGTCGACGTCGCCCGCCTGACCGTCACCTCCGTGCTGGAGCCCGGCGAGACCCTGCGCGTGGAGAAGCTGGTCGCCCACGGCTGGTCGGCGGCCCGTTCCCGGCCCGCGATGAGCGACCAGGTCGAGGCGGCGCTCGCGGCGGCCGGGCACAGCGGCTGGCAGGGACTGCTCGACGAGCAGCGCGACTACCTCGACGACTTCTGGGCCCGCGCCGACGTCGAGGTCGAGGGCGACGAGGAGATCCAGCAGGCGGTGCGCTTCGCGCTCTTCCACGTCCTGCAGGCCGGCGCCCGCGCCGAGCAGCGCGCCATCCCCGCCAAGGGGCTGACCGGGTCCGGCTACGACGGGCACGCCTTCTGGGACACCGAGACCTTCGTCCTGCCGCTGCTGACGTACACCTCGCCCGAGGCGGTCGCCGAGGCGCTGCGCTGGCGGCAGAACACCCTGCCCGCCGCCCGCGAGCGCGCCGCCCAGCTCGGCCTGCGCGGCGCGGCGTTCCCCTGGCGCACCATCGAGGGCTCGGAGGGCTCGGCGTACTGGCCCGCCGGCACCGCCGCCTTCCACGTGAACGCCGACATAGCGGACGCCGTCAAGCGCTACGTGGTGGCCACCGGCGACACCGACTTCGAACGCGACACGGGCGTGGAACTGCTGGTGGAGACCGCCCGCCTGTGGCGTTCGCTGGGCCACCACGACCCGCACGGCGCCTTCCACATCGACGGGGTCACCGGCCCCGACGAGTACAGCGCCATCGCCGACGACAACACGTACACCAACCTGATGGCCCGGGCGAACCTGCTCGCCGCCGCCGAGGCCGTCGAGCGCCACCCGAAGGAGGCCGCCCGGCTCGGCGTGGACGACGAGGAGAGCGCGGCCTGGCGGGACGCCGCCGAAGCGGTCAACGTGCCGTACAACCACGAGCTGGGGGTGCACGAGCAGCACGCGGGGTTCACCCGGTACCAGCGCTGGGACTTCGCCGGCACCCGGCCCGACCAGTACCCGCTGCTGCTGCACTTCCCGTACTTCGACCTGTACCGCAAGCAGGTGGTGAAGCAGGCCGACCTGGTGCTGGCGATGTACACCTGCCCCGAGCACTTCGACGACGAGCAGGTCGCCCGCAACTTCGCCTACTACGAGCCGCTGACCGTGCGGGACTCCTCGCTGTCGGCGTGCGTGCAGGCGGTCATCGCGGCCCAGGCGGGACACCTGCGGCTGGCCTACGAGTACACGGCCGAGGCCGCGCTGATGGACCTGCACGACCTGGAGCAGAACACCCGCGACGGACTGCACATCGCGTCGCTGGCCGGCACCTGGATGGCGCTGGTCGCCGGGTTCGGCGGGCTGCGCGACGAGCGCGGGACGCTGTGCTTCAAGCCGCGCCTGCCGGAGAAGTTCAGCCGGCTGGCCTTCAGCCTGCAGTTCCGCGACAGCCGCCTGCACGTGGAGATCACCCCGGGCAAGGCGGCCTACCGCCTGCTGTCCGGGCCGCCCCTGACGCTCCGGCACTACGGCGCACCGCTCACCGTCGACGGTGACGGACCCGAGGTGCGGGCCGTGCCGTCGCTCCCCGCCCGGCCGACGCCCGAACAGCCGCCGCACCGCGCCCCGCACGTGCGCTGACCGCCCGCGTCCCCGACCGGCCCCGTCCAGCGCGGCGGCCGGCCGGGGTCTGGGCTAGTTTGACCGTGTTGTCCCGGTGCCCGTCCCCCTCCGGGCCGCGGGGTCCTGTGACCCCGCGACGGGCGAGGCGAAGGTCGGACGATGGTCTACGGCGTGGATGCCCTGTTCACCGGAGTGCGGCGGCGCGAGCCGCGGGCGCGCGCCGGCCCGGCCTGGCAGGCCCGCGACGACGCGCTCCTCGCGGCCGTCGCCGGCGCCTTCACCCTCGCCCAACTGCTGCTGGTCGGACCGGGCCTCGGCCTCGGCTGGGACGAGACCGTGTACGTCAGCCAGGTCGGCGCCCAGGCCCCGGCGTCCTCCTTCAGCGCCCCGCGCGCCCGTGGCGTGTCCCTGCTGGTCGCCCCGGTGGCCTCCTGGTCGACGTCCACCGCCCTGCTGCGCGTCTACCTCGCCCTGCTGTCCGGTCTGGTCCTCTACCTGGCGCTGCGCCAGTGGCGCGGCCTCTTCCCGGCCCGCGTCCTGGCCGGCGCCGGGGCGCTCTTCGCCACCCTGTGGGTCACGCTCTTCTACGGCCCCCAGGTCATGCCCAACCTGTGGGTGGCGCTCGGCGCGCTGATCTGCGTCGGCTGCTTCCTGCGGGCATGCGCGGACGGGCCGGACCGCGCCGCCCTGTGGGGCGTGGGGGCGGGCGCCGCGCTCATGGCGTGGATGCGGCCCACCGACGCGGCGTGGGTGGCGGCGCCCCTGCTCCTCCTCGCCCCGGCGACCCGCCGCCTGCGGCTCCTGGCGGCGCTGGTGGCGGGCCTCGCGGCGGGCGCGGCCGAGTGGGTGATCGAGGCGTACGTCCGCTACGGCGGCCTCGCCGAGCGCCTGTCGGAGGGTTCCCGCGTCCAGGGCGGCCTGGGCTGGCACGTCGCCGTGGCCGACCAGATGCGCGGCCTCGTCGGGCGCACCCTGTGCCGTCCGTGCACGGCGCCGATGCCTCACCCGGTGGTGCTGCTGTGGTGGTTCGCCCTGCCGCTGCTGGCCGCGCTGGGCCTGGTCGTCGCGGTCCGGGCCGGCCGGACCGCCCGCACCCTGGTACCCCTCGCCTGCGCCGTCACGGCCGCCTTCCCGTACCTGTTCCTCATCGGCTACGCCGCCCCGCGCTTCCTGCTGCCCGCCTACGCGCTGCTGGCCCTGCCCGTCGCCGACGCGCTGCTCCACCTCGTGCGCGGGCCCGACGGCCGCCGGCGTCCGGTGGCCGCCGTGCTGGTGGCCTGCGCGCTGGCCGGCCACCTGGGCGTGCAGTACGCCGTCCTGCACCGCACCGTCGAGCGGACCACCGCCGACCGTGTCACCTGGACCCGCACCGCCACCGGGCTGCACCGTCTCGGCGTCCGCCCGCCCTGTCTGCTCGTCGGGGACCAGGCGATCCCCGTCGCGTACTACGCCGGCTGCGCCTCCGCCGCGACACGAGGGCCGGACACGACCACGACCGAGGCGGGCATCCGCGCCACCGCCGACCGGATCCCCGTGGCCCACCTCACCGGCCCCGGCCACCCCACGCCCGCCTACGCGCGGACGTGGGACGACCACCGGATCGGCGAGGTCAGCGTGCAGGTCGCCCCGACGGCCCGGCGGAGCGCCGTCCGATGACCCCGGCGACCGGGACGACGTCGACGACCCGGAGGACCAGGGAGCAGGCGGCACCCCCGCCCATCGTCGTCGCCGGGAAGTCCACCACCGGCCCCGCGGACGCCGCTCCCGGCGTCGACAAGTCCGCCTCCGGTGCCCCGAGATCCGCTGCTTGCGTGGACAAGCCCGTTTCCGGTGCCGCGAGAGCCGCTCCGGGCGCCGAGAAGCCCGGCCCCGATGCTGCGACATCCGTTCCCGGCGTCGAGAAGACCGCCCCCGGCTCTGCGAGGGCCGCCCCCGGCGTCAAGGAGTCCGCACCCACCTCCGCCTTACGTCGCGTCCGGTGGCACCTCGCGCTCGCGCTCGCCGTCCTGGCCGCCGTCGCCTACGTCGCCCGGCGCCACTGGCCCGTCCTGGAGAGCGGCGCCGGACGGCTCGCCGACGCCGATCACGGCTGGCTGCTGCTGGGAGCCGCGCTCACCCCGGCCACCTGGCTGTGCGCCGCCCTGGCCCAGCAGGGCGCGGTGACCCGGCCGCTGCCCCGCGCGCGGCTCGTCGCCGCCCAGTTCGCCGCCTCCGCCGCCAACCACCTGCTGCCCGCCGGGCTCGGCGCGGGCGCGGTCACCCTGCGCTTCCTGCTGCGCTGCGGCGTCCCGGCCGGGCGCTCGGCCACCGCCGTCGCCGTCAAGGGCATCGCCGCGGTCCTGGCCCGCTGCGCCCTCATCGCCGTCCTGGCCCTCGGCTGCCCCGGTGTCCTGCGCCTGCCGCAGGTCTCCGCCACGGCCCTCGCCGTGGCCGGCGGGTCGGCGCTGGCCCTCGCCGCGCTGCTGCGGGGCCCGCTGCGCCCGCGCTGGCGGCGGGCGGCGGCCGCGGTCCTCGGCGACATCCGCGCCGTGCACGCCCGGCCGGGCCGGGCGGCGGCCCTGTGGGGCGGCTCGCTGGCCTTCGCCGTGCTGCACGCGCTGGTGCTGGTCGCCGTCGCCCACGCGGTCGGCCTGCCCCTCGCGCCGGCCCGGGTGGCCCTGCTCTACCTCGCCGCCAGCAGCGCCGCCGCCCTGCTGCCCACCCCGGGCGGCCTCGGCTCCCTCGACGCGGTGCTGGCCTTCGCCCTCACCGCGGCCGGCAGCCCCGGCGCGACCGCCGCGTCCGCCGTCCTCGGCTACCGGCTGCTGACGGCGTGGCTGCCCCTGCTGCCCGGCCTGCTGGTCCTGGGCCTGCTGGTCCGGCGCCGCGCGGTGTGAACGCCGGCGCCCCTCTCCGCCGCGCTCGCGGCAAGTGCCGTGATTGGGCGGCCGCTGACGGGAAACGCGGACCAGGACGATCAGGCCCCCGGCCAGCGAAGGAGGCACCCATGGGCACCGAGCCCGAGACGATGGGCGACGACGCCTACCAGCCCACCGGAACCAACGAGGAGCAGGAGGACGCGTCCCCGCTGGACCTGCAGGACGCCCTCGACGAGCGCACCTACGACGACACTCTCGACGAGGGCTACTCGCCGCCGGAGAAGCCGCTGGGCGTGACCAAGTACGGCACCACCGCGGCCGAGCAGCACGAGGGCGAGTCCCTCGACCAGCGCCTCGCCCAGGAGGTCCCGGACGCCACCGAGCCCCTCGGTGACGACGTGGGCGACCTCCCCGGCGGCGAGGGCGAACCCGTGGACCCCGAGGCGGGCACACGGCGGGCCGGCCGGCTCGTCGCCCCCGACGAGGGCGCCCACACCGACGAGACGAAGGAAGAGGTCGCCCAGGACGTCGGCATCGACGCGGGCGCCGCCGGCGCCGAGGAGGCGGCGGTCCACATCGTCGACGACAGCGACCTGCCGGAGGAACGGGAGTCGGGGGAGTACTAGTACCAGTCCTCCCGCAGGGGTGCCTCAGGGGCCGGGCGGTTCTCCGCCCGGCCCCCAGGTGTCTGGTCGGTCCCCAGGTGTCTGGTCGGTCCCCCGTACCCCGCAGGGCCTACGGCAGCAGCTTCTCGACCGCGTTCGGGTCCTCGGCCAGCTTGCGCCGGGCCCATTCGAGGTTGTGCGGCGTGAGGTCCCTGCCCGTGGCCATGACCACGTCCTCCGGCGACACATCGGTGCCATTGCAGGTGTGCAGCAGGTTGTCCGGGGTGGCGCGGTCCTGGGAGGGCTGTGACGTCGACATATCTGGGCTCCTCGGGTCCGGATGGCGCTCCGGTCCGGTGCCGTCACCGGGCCCGCCATCGCCGTTCACCGCGGGAGCGCACCGGCCGGAAGGCGCCGGGGCCGCCCGGAGCCGCTGCCTCCCCACCACCACGGTAGCCCCGCCCCCCGCCGTACGGCCTCCCGGCGACCCGAGATGCCGGGCCACACCGCCTGGCGTGCAATGGAGGAGTCGGACATCCCGCTCCGGCGGAGAGGGCGGTGGGCCCATGAACGCCACCACCGGTGGCCCGGGGGGCAAGCCGGGGAAGACCGCCGGGGGAGGACTGCGCGGCCTGGGCGAGTGGTGCGCCCGGCACTTCCTCGTCGTGATCATCGCCTGGCTGGTCGCGCTGGTCGCGCTCCAGGTCCTCAGCCGCACCTGGGGCGGCACCTACTCGGACAACTTCGCCCTGTCCGGCGTGCAGTCCCAGCAGGGCCTGGACGTCCTCGAGCGGCACGACCCGCAGGCCGGCGGCTACAGCAGCCAGATCGTCGTGCACGACGGCAAGCAGTCGCTGACCGCACTCGGCTCGCAGATGTCCACCACGGTCGGCGACCTGCAGAAACTGCCCCACGTGCTCGCCGTGCAGAACCCGCTGTCCACCCCCGCCTCCCCGGTCGGCCCGCTGTCCGGCGACGGGCACACCGGCTACCTCACCGTCCGCTTCGACGTCCAGCCCTCCACGCTCGGCGACGGCTACCTCCACGGCGTCGACCACGCCGTGCAGCCGCTGCGCGCGGCCGGCACCCAGGTGGAGTACGGCGGACCGCTCGGCGAACTGGCCCGGCCCGCCGCCGACGACCGGGTCAGCGAACTGATCGGCTTCGCGGTCGCGATCGTCGTGCTGCTGGTCGGCTTCGGCAGCGTCATCGCCGCCGGACTGCCCCTGCTGACCGCGCTGATCAGCGTCGTCGGCGGCCTGGCCTGCCTGGGCCTGCTCGCCGCCGCCTTCACCTTCGCGACCGTCTCCCCGACCCTCGCCACCATGATCGGCCTGGGCGTCGGCATCGACTACGCGCTGTTCCTGATCACCCGGCACCGCCAGGGGCTGATCGACGGCGCCGATCCGGTGCGCTCCGCCGGGCACGCCACGGCGACCAGCGGACGCGCCGTCCTCGTCTCCGGCACCACGGTGATCATCGCCCTGGCCGGTCTGTACGCCTCCGGGGTGAGCTTCATCGGGAAACTGGGCCTGGCCGCCGCCGTCACGGTGGTCTCCGCCGTCGCCGGCGCCCTCACGCTGGTCCCGGCCCTGCTCGGCCTCGTCGGGCGCCACGTCGACCGCTACCGGGTGCGCCGCCCGGTCGCCGAGACGGACGCCGACCCGGGGAGCGCACCCCAGGGCACCTGGCACCGCTACGCCCAGCGCGTCGAACGCCGGCCCTGGAGCTTCCTCGCCGCCGGCGTCGCCACGATCGCGGTGCTGGCGATCCCGGTGTTCTCGATCCAGCTCGGCCACATCGGCGACGGCGCCGATCCGACGTCCTTCACCGACCGGCGGGCCTACGACCTGATGACCGACGCCTTCGGGCCGGGCTCCAACGGACCGCTCACCGTGGTCGTCGACCAGACGAAGGTGCCCTCCGACCAGCGCTCCGCCCTCGCCACCCAGGCCCAGAAGACGCTGAGCGCCGTCCCCGGGGCGGCCACCGTCACCCAGCTCACCCCGACCGAGGACGGGGACGTGCTGATCGGCACCGTCTACTCCGAGCAGGCCCCGCAGGACGCCGCCACCACGGACCTGACCAACCGGCTCGTCGACCACACCCTGCCCGACGCGGTCTCCGGCACCGCCGCCCACGGCTACGTCACCGGCACCACCGCCGCCCAGGTCGACTTCCGCGACATCGTGGCGAGCCGGCTGCCCCTGATCATCGGCGTGGTCGTGGCCCTCGCCTTCCTGATCATCCTCGCCGTGTTCCGCGGCCTGCTCGTGGCGGTGAAGGCCGCCGTCCTGAACGTCCTGTCCATCACGGCCTCCTACGGCGTGGTGGTGGCGGTCTTCCAGTGGGGCTGGGGCGGCCCCGCGCTCGGCGTCTCGGGCAAGGTGCCCATCGAGAGCTACGTGCCGATGATGATGTTCGCGATCATCTTCGGCCTCAGCATGGACTACGAGATCTTCCTGCTCTCCCGCGTCCACGAGGCGTGGCTGCGCACCGGCGACGCCGAGGCGTCCGTGGCCCACGCCCTGGAGATCACCGCCCGGGTCATCACCTGTGCCGCCCTGATCATGGTCAGCGTGTTCGCCGCGTTCATCCTCAGCGACAACATCGTGGTGAAGATGCTGGGCCTCGGCCTCGCGGTCAGTGTCCTCATCGACGCCACCGTCGTACGGCTGCTGATGGTGCCCGCCGTCATGACGCTGCTGGGCCGGCACGCCTGGTGGACGCCCCGGTGGCTGGACCGGCTGCTGCCGCACATCGACGCCGAGGGGGAGGGCGAGCCGGGGGTCAGCGGGGCTCCGGAGGGACCGGAACGAGCACGAGCATCGTGACGTCGTCGCGGACCTCGGGGGCGTGCCGCAGGACGTCCGCCCAGACCCGGTCCGCCGTCACCGCCGGGTCGGGGTCGGCGAGCGCGGGCAGCCGTTCGGTCAGCGGGTAGAACGCGTCCGCCGCGTCGCGGGCCTCCCACACCCCGTCCGACGCCACGACCAGCCGGTCACCGGGCCGCAGGTCCAGCGTGAACGCGCTCGGCCCGACCGCCTCGGGCAGGCCCACGCCCAGGGGCAGGCACGGCACCGCCTCGACCTGCGTGGCGGTGCCGTCCCGCAGCAGCACCGGCGGCGGGTGCCCGCACGCCACGCCCCGCACCCGGGCCGCGTCCGGCGCGAACTCAAGGAGCACGGCCGTGGCGAACAGCTCCGGGTACGCGCTGCGGGCCGCGTCCACCACCAGCCGCCGGTCCAGACGCGCCGCCACCGACGCCAGGTCCGGCAGGTCGAGCACCGCCTCCCGGAACGCCCCCAGCAGCGAGGCGACCGTCGCCACCGCCGACAGCCCGTGCCCCTGCACGTCGCCCAGCACCGCCCGCACCCCGTACGGGCTCTGCCGTACGTCGAAGAAGTCGCCGCCCACGAGCGTCCCGCGCTCCGCCGCCCGGTACAGGCCCGCGCACCGCACCGGACCGACCCGCTCGGGCACCGGCGGCGCCACCGCCCGCTGCGCGGCCTCCGCGATGGTGCGCTCGGTGTCGAGCTGGACGTCCCGCCGGCTGCGCACGTACGACACGAACACGCTCAGCAGCGCCACGAACAGCACGGTGAGCAGGTCGGCCTGGCCGGGCCGGTTCAGGTGGAAGACCGACGACGTCAGGATCGCCAGCACGGCCGCGCCGAGGGCGGCGGTCGCCAGCGGGCCGTACGACAGCACGGCCAGCGGCGGGATGGCGCCGAGCAGGAAGCCCAGGTCCTCGGCGTCGGGGGTGAGCAGGGCGGCCACCCCCACGCCCACGGTCAGCGCGAGCGGCAGGGCCCGCACCCACAGCGGCGGCGGAGCTCCCTGCAGCCAGCCGCGCCGCTCCCCGTCCCGCGGCGGACGCACCGCCGGACCACCCTCTGTGCCCACGCCCCCAGGCTCCACCACGGGCAGCCGGGCCGCATGCGGAGACCGGGCGGGGGAGCGAGACCGGGGAGTGCAGCGGGAAAGCGGGCGCGGGAAAACCGGTGGCCGTGCTCCGTCGGCGCCCCTGGGAGTCCCGGTTCGCCGCGGCCCGCGCCGCCGGGTGCGCGCTCCTCGTCGAGCGCTGCCGCTACCGCTGGACCCGGGCGTGCGGTCCGCCGGAACGCCCCGGCCGCCTGCGGTGCGCCCCCGAACCGGACGACGGGGTCTTCCTCGACGCCCTGCGCCGCATCCACGCCGACACCCTTCGTCGGGGTGCTGCCCGAACACCGCGGCCGCGGCTACGGGTCCGACCTGCTGGCCGAGTGCACCCACCACCTGGCCGCCCACGGCGCCGAGTCCGTCGCCGCGGCCACGGACCAGGGCAACACGCCGATGGTGTCCCCCTTCGCGCGGGCCGGTTACCCGGTCCTCGGCGAGCGGGTGCACTTCGCGGCGGGGTGACACGTGGCGGCCGGGCCGAGGGGGCCGGTCACGGCTCTTCGTCCCCGTGGCGGTGGGCGACCCGCCACCGTCCGTCCTCGCGGCGGTAGACCTGCGTCACCCGGAGCGTGTAGCTCCGGGGCTCGCCGCGGACGGACACGGACGTGTGCTCGAAGCCGGCCGTCCAGGCCACGTCGCCCACCACGTCGCACGCGCGCAGTTCGAACGTGTACGACGTGCAGTCGGAGAAGTCCTCCGCGAGGTGGGTGAAGAGCTCGTCGACCTCACGCAGCCCGAAGGCGTTGCGCCAGGCGCCGAGCACGCTCACCGGCTCCTCGTGGGACCACAGCGCCCTGCGCGGGCCCGCGTCGCCGTTGTGAAGGGCCAGCTCCGCCGCGTACAGGTCGGTTCCGACCCAGGCCAGGAAGTCGTCGCGCTCGCTCATGGCAGCCATCGAAGCGCCGCTCCGCCCCGACCGCCTCCCGGCCCGGCAGGCGGGTGAGCCGCGACCGGACCGGCCCGTCCCTCGGCCCCGGTCCGAGCCGGGAGGGCCGCCCTCACCGGCGGCCCGCCGCTCCACCACCCGCCTAAGGAGTGTCCAGCACCCCCTGCGCGGTGCCGTCCAGGAGTGACTGCGACGCGGCCAGGATCTCGGTGACGCGCAGGGCGAAGGCCGCGTCGCACGGGTGGGGGACGCCCGACGCGGCGGCGGCGAGGAGTGCGTCCGCCGCGCGGGTCAGGGCCTCGGTCGCGCCCTCGGCGGTCTCCGGCAGCCGGGTCACCCCGGCCGTGCCGCGCAGCTCCACCGCGGCGCCGGCGGCGGCCTGCGGGGCGGTCAGGCTCAGCGTGGCCGTGCTGGTCGTGCCGCCCTGGTGCTCCAGGACCAGGTGGACCGTGTCACCCGGGCCGTGCGCCGCCGCCGCGATGCGGGACACGTCGCCGAGCACCGGCAGCAGCACGGACAGCGCGTGCGGGCCGACGTCCCACAGCGCGCCCTTCTCCCGCCGCCACGGCGACGCGGCGAACGGGCTGTCGCCGGTGAACACCGCGCCCAGCCACTCGGCCCGGGCGGTGAACCAGCCGCCCTCGTCCGCCTGCCGCGCGATCCACTCCGCGGTCTCCGGCTGGAACCGGGTCGTGAAGAACACCACCGACGCGACCCCTGCCGCACGCACCGCGTCCACGACCGCCCGCCCCTGGTCGACCGTCAGCGACAGCGGCTTGTCGAGCAGCAGGTGGCGCCCCGCCCGCGCGGCGCGCTCCGCGAGCGGCGCCTGGACGGCCGGGGGCAGGGCGACGGCCACCGCGTCCACGTCGGCGATCAGCGCGTCGACGTCGTCGTAGGGCCGCGTGCCGTGCTGGTCGGCGAGTTCCTTGGCGGCGTCGGCGCGCCGCCCCCACACGCCGACGAAGTCGAGGCCGCCGTGGGCGGCGAGAACCGGGGCGTGGACCATCCGCGCCCAGGGGCCGGTGCCGAGCAGACCGATGCGCATGCCGTTGACTCTCCTCGCTGCCGTACGACAGGACGACGGCCGACGAACACCGGCCGCTCCTCAGCGAGCCTCGCACACCCGTCCGGCGGCCGTGCAGCCGCCCGGGTGACGGAAGAACGGCGGACGCGCGGTCACCCCGGCGACGAGAGACCGGCGGCCAGAGTGACGCCGGCGACAGCCACCGGACCGGCGGCCAGGGTGACGCCCGCGACGCCACGAGACCGGTGACATTGCCGGTCCCCGGGGGCCCGTCGGCGGCCCACAGTGGCACGGCCATCCCAACGGCGGTGATCCGCCGGCCGGCCGGACGGCGGGAGCCCGCCCCACGGGACCCCGTCCGGCGTGCACGGCCGGTGGCACGCCACGACCGAGAGGACCCCCCTCCGTGCAGCAGCACACCCGCACCGGCACTCCCCACCGCGCCCAGGTCCCCTCCGGACCGGCCCGGCGCGGGGCCCGGCGTCTGGCCGGCGCGGCGGTGGCGATCGCCGCCACCGTCGGCCTCAGCCTCCTCGGCGGGCCCGGCGCCCACGCGGCGGACAACCCCTACGAGCGCGGCCCGGCGCCGACGACGTCCAGCATCGAGGCCCTGCGCGGCCCGTACGCCGTCTCCGAGACCTCGGTGTCCTCGCTCGCCGTGACCGGCTTCGGCGGCGGCACGATCTACTACCCGACCAGCACCAGCGACGGCACGTTCGGCGCCGTGGCCGTCTCGCCCGGCTACACCGGCACCCAGTCGTCCATCGCCTGGCTGGGCCCGCGCCTGGCCTCGCAGGGCTTCGTGGTGTTCACCATCGACACCCTCACCACGCTCGACCAGCCCGACTCCCGCGGCCGGCAGCTCCTCGCCGCACTGGACTACCTGACCGGGCGCAGCTCCGTGCGCGGCCGGATCGACAGCTCCCGGCTCGGCGTGATGGGCCACTCGATGGGCGGCGGCGGCAGCCTCGAGGCGGCCAAGTCGCGCCCCTCGCTGCAGGCGGCGATCCCGCTCACCCCGTGGAACCTCGACAAGACCTGGCCCGAGATCAGCACCCCCACCCTGATCTTCGGCGCGGACGGCGACACCATCGCCCCCGTGGCCAGTCACGCCGAGCCGTTCTACTCCACCCTGCCGTCCTCGCTGGACCGCGCCTACCTGGAGCTGAACAACGCCACGCACTTCACGCCCAACTCGTCGAACACGACGATCGCGAAGTACAGCATTTCCTGGCTGAAGCGCTTCATCGACAACGACACCCGCTACGAGCAGTTCCTCTGCCCGCTGCCCAGGCCGAGCCTGACCATCGACGAGTACCGGGGCAACTGCCCGCACACCTCCTGACCCCGGCAGGCACCGCACAGCGGCGGACGCGCGACCGGCGCGTCCGCCGCGCCCCGTTCCCGGACCTGTGCCGGCGCACCGCGGCGGGGGCCGGGCGTTGGGCGACGGCACAGTCCGGTGAGCCGGGCGGCCCGCCAACTCCCAGCTCGCGCCGGGGACCCGCGGGCGACCGGCACGGACGGAAGGCTTCCGGTCCACGTCACACGCTCGTAACGTCACGGGGATGACCGGACAGACGACCGTGCGTCACACAGCTCCCCCGGCGGTCGTGCGCGGCGACCGGCCGACCGCCGTCCCGCAGCCGGCCGGGCCGCCCGTGGCCGAGGGGGAGGCGCGGCTCGTGACCGGTGAACCCGGGTGCGGGCGCAGCCGGTTCCTGGACCGGGCCGCGCGCGCCTTCACGGCCGGACCCGTGGCGCACGTCCGCGCCGACCCGGCCTGCGCCACCGTGCCGTACGGCGGGCTGCGCGCCCTGCTGGGGCTGCTCGCCCCGCCGCACGCGCACGAGGCCGCCGCACCACCCCCGGCCGGGCTCGACGGCCGACCGGCCGACACCGTCCTGCGGTCCGCCCTGTGCGCCGCCTCCGCCGGGGGTCCACTGCTGGTGTGCGTCGACGACGCACACCTGTGGGACCCCGCCTCCCGGTCCGCGCTCGGCCGCCTCGGCCGGGACCCGCGCGCCGCCGGCGCCGTCAGCCTGCTGCTCACCGTTCCCGGACACCGCCCGGTCGACCCGGAGTTCGCCGGGGTCCCGCGGCTGCGCCTCGACCCGCTGACGGCCGCCGCGTCGGCCGCGCTGCTGGACGCGGAGACCGGCGGGGGCATCGACCGTGACGTCCGCGACGGCCTCGTGGCCGAGGCGGAGGGCAACCCCGCCCTCCTGCTCGCCCTCCTCCGCTCGCTCACGCCCGCCCAGGTGCGCGGACGCGCCCCGCTGCCCCGGCCCCTGGCCGACGCCGAGATCCTCACCGGGCTGGTGGGCGACCGCCTGGGCGCCCTCACCGACGAGGAGCACGAGGTGCTGCTCACGGCCGCGGCCGCCGTACGCGAGGCGGAGGACGGCTCCACGGCCGTGGCGCCCGTGCGGCGGGCCCTCGCCCGGCTCACCGGCGGCGCTCCCGCCGCCCGCCTCGATCCGCCCCCGGACCTGCTGGTCGTGAGCGGCGGACGGCTGCGGTTCCGCAGCACGCTGGTGCGCAGGGCGCTCTACGCGCGCGCGGGGGAGCGCGGGCGGCGGGCCGCGCACCGGGCACTCGCGGCCCAGGAAGCGGGCCTGCCCGGACTGCTGCACCACGCCTGGGCGGCACCTGCCGACGCGACCACGACGGCCGACGGCCCGGCCGCTGCCGGCGCCCGCGCGGCCGGGCTGGCGGCCGCCGCAGCCGACCCGGCCGTCCCCGCGTCGCCCCGGCTGCGGTGCGCCGCGCTGGCCCGCGCCGCCGACCTCACCGGCGACGGCCACGACCGGGCCCGCTACCGCCTGGCCGCCGCACGTCAGGCCCTCCTCGCCGGACAGCCCCACCGGGCCCTGCGCCTCCTCGACGCGGTACGCACCGACGCCCCGGACAGCGAGCTGCGGGGCCGGGCGGAACTCCTGCGCGGGGCGGCCCTGTTGCGCGACGGGCCGGTCGACGAGGCCCGGGCCACCCTGCTGCTGGCCAAGAGCCTGCTGGCCGCGCACGCCCCGGACGCGGCCCTGGCCGCCGCCCTCGGCGCCGCCGACGCGGCCTGGGCGGCGGGCGACGTACCGGGGTGCCTGGAGGCACTGACGGAGGGACAGCGGGACGGAGGGGGCGGCACCGGCGACCCGGGCGGGCCGCGGGCCCGGCTCCACCCACGCGAGGGCGCCGGCACCCCCGCCCGTCCCGCCCTCGGAAACACGGCCCCAGCGGCTTCCACCGCCTCCGCCGTTTCCGGCGCATGCGCCGACGACGTCCTGCGCGAGCACCGCCGGGGCATGCTCGCCCTGCTCGAGCGGCGGTTCGGGGTGGCCGTGGGGTCGTTGCGGCGCGTCGTGGACGGCGCGGCGCCCGGCGACCGGGCGGACCTGCTGCTGCGGGCCGCCGCCGCGGCGCTGCTCATGGGTGACCTCGTGGGCGCCCGCGGGGCCGCCACCGCGGCCCTGGTCGCCGCGCGCACGCAGGGCGAGGCGGCGGCGCTGGGCCCGGCGCTGGAGTACCTGGCGTACACCGAACTGCGCGCCGGACGGCACGGGCTGGCCCGCACCCACGCCGAGGAGGGGCTGCGGGCCGCGCTGCGGGCCGGGCAGCGCAACACGGCCGCCCACCACCACGCCGCGCAGGCACTGGCCGCGTCGATCGACGGCGACGCCGACGCGGTGGCCCGGCACGTGCGCCACGCGCAGGAGATCTCCCTGCGGCACGGCCTCGCCCAGGCCGCCACGCTGGCCGAGTGGGCACTGGCCCGCGCCGACCTGGGCGACGGCCGGCCCGCCGAGGCCGCCGACCGGCTCGGCCCGCTGGTGCGGCCGGGGCCCCGGCGCGGGCACTTCGCGGTGTGGATGCTGGCGGTGCCGTGCTACGTGGAGGCGGCCGCACGGGCCGGGCAGGGCGGCAGCGCGGGACCGGTCGTGGAGGAGTTCGCCGAATGGGCCCGGTTCGGCGCCGACCCGCAGGCCCCCGCCCAACTCCTGCGCTGCCGCGCCCTGCTGGCCCCGCCCGACCGGGCCGACGGGCTGTACGAGGACGCGCTCGCCCTGCACGAGACGGCGGGCGGCGACTTCGAACGGGCCCGGACCGAGCTGCTCTACGGGCAGTGGCTGCGTCGTCGGCGCCGGCTGCGCGAGGCGCGGGACCACCTGGGTGCGGCGCTCGTCGGCTTCGAGCGCTGCGGCGCGCGGGCCTGGGCCGAGCAGACCAGGGCGGAGCTGCGGGCCAACGGGACGTCCGCCGGCGGCGCGCGCGCCGGGGACCTGTCCGCGCTGACCCCGCAGCAATTGCGCATCGTCCGCCACGTGGCCGCCGGGGCGACCAACCGGGAGATCGCCCAGGCCCTCACCGTGAGCACCCGTACCGTCGACTACCACCTGCGGAAGGTGTTCGCCGCGCTGGGCGTGCGCTCCCGCGTCGAACTGGCCCGTCTGGTCGAGCAGACCGAAAAGACCCCCGCACACCCCTAGGGACCGACCGGACGGTATGTCATCCTGCGGGGCAGGACGACGCAGGCGATCCCCGGGGAGGACAGCCATGCAGTACGCCGTACGGCCTCGCGCCGCCGTGCGCCCCGCCCCGCTCGGGCCGGCCGTGCGGCCGCGCACGCGGCGGGGCCGCTCGCTGATCGACGCCGACGCCCTGGACGTCCTGCACCGCGCAGCCCGCGTCCTGCTGGACGACCTGGCCGACCTCACCGACCGGCTGGTGCTGGTCCTGCAGGAGCAGGAGCCGGCCTACCGGGCCACCGTCGACCACGACAGCGGCGCCACCTGGCAGGAGGTGCACCGCTCGCTGCGGCACAGCGTGGCCTCGCTGCTCGACCCGCGCGCCAGCCGCGAGGCGGCCCGCCGCTGCTCGTGGAAGATCGGCGCGACCCGGGCCGAGCAGGGGCTTCCGCTGGACGCGCTGCTGCACGCCTTCCGGCTCGGCGGCTCGATGGTCTGGCAGGCGCTGGTCGAGGAGACCTCCCGCACCGCCCCGGAGGACGTACGGCTCCTCGTGCACGTGGCGGCCGACGTGTGGAACTTCGTCGATGAGCACTGCACGCTCGTGGCCGACGCCTACCGGCAGACCGAGCGGCGGCTGGCCTGGCGGCGGGAGAACCGGCTGCGGATGCTGGCCGGCGCGCTCCTCGACGGCAGCAGCCGCATCGCCGACCTGCCGGAGACCGCCCAGGCGCTCGAACTGCCCGAGCAGGGGCGGTACGTCGTGGTCGCCGTGTCCGCGGCCGGCCCGGCGGACGGCGCCGCCGCGCGGGCCGCGGTCGCCCGGGACGCCCGGGTGCACTGGCACACCGGAGCCGACGTGGACCACGGGATCGTGCTGCTGGGCGACGGCGACGACCCGGAGCGCTGCCTGCCCGGCGCCGACGACCCGGTGCCGGGCGCGCGGGTCGGCATCGGCACGGCCGTCGCGGGACTCGCAGCCGTCGGCGACGCGCGCCGCCTCGCGGACACCGCGCTGCGGATGTGCCCGCCGTCCGGCGGCACGGTCCGCCTCACCGAACACCTGCCCGCCGCCCTGGTGATAACGGCGCCCGAACTCGGCCAGGCCCTCGCCGACCGGGTCCTCGGGCCGCTCGCGCCCCTCGAACCCGCGGACGCCGAGGTGCTGCTCGACACGCTGCAGGCGTGGCTGGAGTGCGACGGCTCCGCGCAGCGCGCCGGCGAACGGCTCTACTGCCACCGCAACACCGTCCTGAACCGCCTGCGCCGCTACGAGCAGCTCACCGGCCGCTCCCTGACCCGCCCCGCCGACATGGTCGAGATCAGCCTCGCCCTGACGGCCCGCCGCCTGCGCACCCGGTGAGCCGACGGGTCCGGGTGGCAGCCCGAACCCGGTGAACCGGCGGGTGCCCAGGGGCGCCCGCACCCGTGAGCCCGACCTGGGCCGAGGGCGCCGACCGGCCCCCTCGGCCCTCTTCCGCTGCCCGCCCCCGCCCCCGCCCCCCGCCCCCTGGGCACCCGCACAGCCCGCCCCGCCGGCCGCTGGGCCCGCGCAGCGATCCCGCCCCGCGGCCTGTCGCCGCCCGCGCCGCCGTGCTGTCGTGAGCACCCCTTCCCCCGAAGCGCCGTGCCGCACCGGCACGGACCCGAGGAGCCGCGATGCCCCAAGCACCACCGCAGGAACGGCCGGCACTGCACGTCGAGGACGTCGACGTGATGTACGGACAGGCCGTCTCGGCCCTGCGTTCCGTGTCCCTGACCGTCCCGTACGGCGGCATCGTGACCCTGCTCGGTGCGAACGGAGCGGGCAAGACCACCCTCCTGCGCGCCGTCTCCGGCACGCTGCGGCTGCACCGCGGCACGGTCACCGCCGGCCGCATCCGCTACGGCGACACCCCGCTCGACGGCCGCGACCCGGTGGCCGCCGTCCGGGCGGGCGTCGTACAGGTCCCGGAGGGCCGCCGGGTGTTCGCGGGGCTCAGCGTCGAGGAGAACCTGCGCAGCGGCGGCCTCGGCCTCGGCCGGCGCGCACCCGCCCAGGTCCGCGAGGCGCGTGACCGCGTGTTCGGCCTGTTCCCCGTGCTCGCCGAACGCGGCCGCCAGGCCGCCGGGCTGCTGTCCGGGGGCGAGCAGCAGATGCTGGCCATCGGGCGGGCCCTGATGGCCGCGCCGCGCCTGCTGCTGCTCGACGAGCCCTCGCTGGGCCTCGCCCCGCTCATGGTGCACCGGATCGCCGAGGTGATCCGCGAGATCAACGCCCAGGGCACGGCTGTGCTGCTGGTCGAGCAGAACGCCGGCATGGCCCTCTCCCTCGCCGACGACGCCCACGTCCTGGAGGTCGGCGAGATCCGGCTCTCCGGGTCCGCCGACGACCTCGCCCGCACCGACGCCGTACGCCGCCTGTACCTGGGCGAGACGACGGAGGAGACGACGGGCGGAACGGCCGTCGGGACGGCGGACGGGACGACCACCGCCCCGGAAGCCACCCGCCCGGCCACCGACCCCACCCGCGACCAGGGGGCCGCGTGAACGACCGCACCACCGCACCGCCGCCCGCCCTCGCCGTGCGGGACGTCACCGTGCGCTTCGCCGGACTGACCGCGCTGGACGCCGTGTCCTTCACCGTCGCCCCGGGCTCGGTGCACGCGCTCATCGGCCCCAACGGCGCCGGCAAGTCGACCTGCTTCAACGTGCTGTCCGGCCTGTGCCGCCCCGCGGCGGGACGGGTCCTGCTCGGCGACACGGAGCTGACCGGACGCCCGCCCCACCGCATCGCCGCGCTGGGCGTGGCCCGCACGTTCCAGAACATCGTCACGACCGCGGGCACGGTCGCCGACAACCTCATGCTGGGCCGCCACGCCCTGTCGCGGGCCGGCTTCACCGCCAGCGCCCTGGGCCTGCCCCGGGCGCGGCGCGAGCAGCGCGAGCACCTGGCCCGCGCCCGCGAGATCGCCGAACTCGTCGGCCTCGGCGCGCACTTCGACGCGCCCGTGGCGCTGCTGTCGTACGGCGACCGCAAGCGCGTGGAACTGGCCCGCGCCCTCTGCCTGGAGCCGCGCGTACTGCTGCTCGACGAGCCGGTGGCCGGCATGAACGGCGCCGAACGCGCGCGCACCGCCGAGGTCGTGGGCACCGTGCGCGAGCAACTGGGCCTGTCCGTGGTCCTCGTGGAGCACGACATGGGCCTGGTGATGCGCCTCGCCGACGAGGTCACCGTCCTCGACTTCGGCCGCCCGATCGCCCACGGCACCCCCGACGAGGTCCGCCGCCACCCCGAGGTGCTGCGCGCCTACCTCGGCACCGGCGCGGACGAGGAGGACGCGGCATGACCGCATTCCTGGACAACACCCTCAGCGGCCTCGCCCTCGGCGCGGTCTACGCGCTCGTCGCCCTCGGCTTCGTCGTCATCTTCAAGGCGTCCGGGGTGCTGAACTTCGCCCAGGGCTCGCTGCTGCTGCTCGGCGGCTACCTGGTCGCCGTCCTGCACGACGACCTCGGCTTCGCGGGCGCCCTCGCCGTGGCCGTCCTCGCCACCGGACTCCTGGCGGGCGCCGTGGACCGCCTGCTGCTGCAGCGCGGCGGCCCCGACCCGGCGGCCGCCCCGGTGCAGACCATCGTGACCATCGGCGTCGACATCGTGCTGGTGACCGAGCTGTCCCGGCGCATCGGCGGCGACCTGCTGTCCCTCGGCGACCCCTGGGGCGACGCGGTGACCGAGATCGGCCCGGTCACCGTCGCCGACAGCCGGATCGCCGCGATCGCGGTCTCCGCCGTGGTGATCGGGGCGGTGTTCGCCCTGTTCCGGTTCACCCCCTGGGGCCTGTCGCTGCGCGCGGCGGCCGAGGACACGGAGGCGGCGGCGCTGATGGGCGTACGGCTGAGCCGGGTGCGGATGCTCGCCTGGTGCCTGGCGGGCGCGCTCGCCGCGCTGGCCGCGGTGTTCCTCGCCGCGTTCCCGGCGCCCGGCCTGGAGCGCACCACCGGGCAGATCGCCCTGAAGGCGTTCCCCGCCGCGATCCTCGGCGGGATGGCCTCCCCGGCCGGCGCCCTCGCGGGCAGCCTCGTCATCGGGCTGACCGAGGCGTTCGTCGCGGGCTACCAGTCCGACCTGCACGTCCTCGGCGAGGGCGTCGGCGACGTCGCACCCTACGCCGTGATGATCGCGGTGCTGCTGGTGCGGCCCACCGGACTGTTCGGCGCGAAGGGAGCGGTCCGTGTCTGACCCGATCCGCAGGACGGTCCGGCTGCTGCCGCCGGTCCTGCTGCTCGTCGCCCTGCCGTTCTACCTCGACGCGTTCTGGCTGCGCATCGGCCTGTTCTCGATGGCCGCCGCGATCGGCGCCGTCGGCCTCGGCCTGCTGTGCGGGACGGCCGGCCAACTCTCCCTCGGCCACGCCTTCTTCCTCGCGGTCGGCGCCTACGGCTACACGTGGTTCGCGGGCGACCCCGGCCTCGGGCTGCCGCCGCTGCTCGCGCTGCTGCTGGCGGTGCTGCTGGCCGGTGCGGCCGGCGGGCTGTTCAGCCCCGTCGCGGGGCGGGTGAAGGGCATCTACCTGGGCGTCGCCACCCTGGCGCTGGTCTTCCTCGGCCACCACGTCCTGCTCACCGCGGACTCCGTGACCGGCGGCTTCAACGGCCGCTCCGTGCCACCGCTCACCGTCGGGTCGTTCGCGTTCGACCTGGAGCCGCAACTCGTCGTCCTGGGCGTGCCGTTCGGCGCCGAGGAACGCCTGTGGTACCTGGGCCTGGCGCTCTTCGCGCTCACCTGGTGGACCGCGCGCGGCCTGCTGCGCGGCCGCCCCGGCCGGGCCCTGACCGCGCTGCGCGACAGCGAGACCGCCGCGTCCGTGATGGGCGTCGACGTCGCCCGCTACCGCTCGGCCGCGTTCGTCGTGTCGTCCATGTACGCGGGCCTGGCCGGGGCGTTCCTGGCGCTCGCCTTCCGCCGCGTGGTGCCGGACTACTTCGGCCTCACGCTCTCCGTGGACTACCTGGCGATGATCGTCATCGGCGGTCTCGGCTCGGTCGCGGGCGCGACCGCGGGTGCCGTGTTCGTCACCGCGCTGCCCCTGCTGATGACCCGCTACGCCGACCAACTGCCCCTGGTCGCCTCGCCGGGCACGACCGACGGCGGGGTCGGCCCGACCGAGGCGGCCCGCTACCTCTACGGCGCGGCCATCGTCGTGATCCTCCTGTTCGCCCCCGACGGCCTGCACGGCCTCGTCCGCCGGCTGCGCGCCCGCCTGCGCCGCCGGACGGGCCCCGGCCGGCCGCCGTCCGCCGCCGCACCCGGCCCCGCCCCGGCCCCCACCCCGTCCGCCTCCGCCGTACGAACCAAGGAGCACACCCCGTGAACGTCACCCACCGCACCCCGGGCCTCGCCCTCGCCTCGGCCCTCACGGCGCTGCTCCTCGCGGCCACCGGATGCAGCTCCAAGGCGGACGGCAGCGGCACGTCCGACGGCGCCGACGGCGTCAAGGGCGGCCCCGGCGTGAGCGCGAAGACCGTCCGGCTCGGCGCGCTCACCGACCTGACCGGCCCCTACGCCACCCTCGGCAAGAGCATCGTCCAGGCCCAGCAGATGTGGGCCGACCAGACCAACGCCGACGGCGGGATCTGCGGCCGCAAGGTCGAGATCGTCGTCAAGGACCACGGCTACGACGTGCAGAAGGCGGTCACCGCGTACGCCGACATCGCCCCGGACGTCGTGGCGCTCCCGCAGGTCATCGGCTCCCCGGTGGTCGCGGCCCTCCTCGACGACGTCGAGCGCGACCACCTGCTCACCTTCCCGCAGGCCTGGGCCGCCTCCCTGCTCGGCCACTCGTCCGTGCAGGTGCTGGGCACCACGTACGACGTCGACATGATCGCCGCCGTCGACTTCCTCACCCGCACCAAGGGCCTGAAGAAGGGCGACAGCATCGGCCACGTCTACTTCGAGGGCGACTACGGCTCCAACGCCCTGGAGGGCTCCACCTGGGCCGCGCGCAAGGCGGGCCTGAAGGTGGTCGGACAGAAGATCAAGGCGACCGACACCGACCTGTCCGCGCAGGTCTCCGCGCTGCGCGCGGCGGGCGTGAAGGCCGTGCTGATCAGCGCCGGTCCCGCGCAGACCGCGTCCCTGGTCGGCGTCGCCGCGTCCAAGGGCCTGAAGGTGCCCGTGGTCAGCAGCGCCCCCGGCTTCGCCCCGCAGCTCATGAAGACCCCGGCCGCGCCCGCGCTGGCGGGCCTGCTGAACGTGGTGAGCGCCGCGCCCGCCGTCAGCTCGGACCTGCCCGGGGTGCGCCGCATGGTCGCCGCGTACCAGAAGAAGTACCCGGGAGCGCTGGTCGACTCGGGTGTGCTGTCCGGGTACAACGCCGCCGAACTGCTGGGCGCCGACCTCAAGAAGGCGTGCGCGGCGGGCAGCCTGGCCCGTGAGGACGTGGTCAAGGCGCACCGGTCGCAGAAGAACGCCGACACCGGCCTCGGCACCCCGCAGGACTTCTCCGACGTCGACCGGCCCGCGAGCCTGAAGACGTACGTGCTCAAGCCGGACGCCGGGGCGGTCGGCGGCCTCGTCGAGGCCGAGCTGGCGCACGAGGTGCCCGGGGCGCAGGAGTACCTGGCGAGCCGCTGAGACCACCCCGTCCCCCTGGAGCGCCGACCGAGCAGGGGGGTGTCCCGGCCCGTGTCCCTCACACGGGCCGGGATTCAGCAGTGCGCGTGCTGAATGCGTTCGGATTCCTCCATTGGACCTGTGCGCGGCACGGCGAGAGGCTGGAGTGCGGTCCGGTGTCCCGCGACGCCCACGGGGCGCGGGGTACTCACCGTGTCCGAGCGACAGCCGAAAGAGCCGAGAGGGGTCGACAGCCCATGCACACCCGCCGCATCGGTGACGTGGAGGTCAGCGCGATCGGACTGGGCGGAATGCCCATGTCGATCGAGGGACGGCCGGACGAGGAGCGCTCCCTCGCCACCCTCCACGCCGCGCTGGACGCCGGAGTGACATTCATCGACACCGCCGACGCCTACCACCGCGACGCGGGGGAGGTCGGCCACAACGAGACCCTGATCGCCAAGGCCCTCGCCGGGCACGACCGGGGCCGCGACGTCCTGGTCGCCACCAAGGGCGGCCACCTGCGCCCCGGCGACGGGAGCTGGACCCTCGACGGCAGCCCCGCCCACCTCAAGCGGGCCTGCGAGGAGTCCCTGAAGCGGCTGGGCGTGGAGGCCATCGGCCTCTACCAGTTCCACCGCCCCGACCCCCGGGTGCCCTACGCCGAGTCCGTCGGCGCGCTGCGGGACCTGCTCGACGAGGGCAAGATCCGCATGGCCGGCGTCTCCAACGCGAACCCCGAGCAGATCCGCGAGGCGAACGACATCCTCGGCGGCCGGCTGGTCTCCGTGCAGAACCAGTTCTCCCCGGCCTTCCGCTCCAGCGAGCCGGAGCTGCGCCTGTGCGACGAGCTGGGCATCGCCTTCCTGCCCTGGAGCCCGCTCGGCGGCATCTCCCGCGCCGCCGAACTCGGCTCGGCCTACGCGCCGTTCGCCCGGATCGCCGAGGCCCACGGGGTGAGCCCGCAGCGGGTCTGCCTGGCCTGGATGCTCGCCAAGTCACCGGTGGTCGTGCCCATCCCGGGCGCGAGCCGGCCCGAGACGATCCGCGACTCGGCGACCGCGCCCGAACTGCGGCTCAGCGCCGAGGAACTGGCGGAGCTGGACGCCGTCTGACAGCCCGCGCGAGGGACCGTCCCCGCCAGGTGTACGGCGAGCCCCGGCGGTGGGGGAAGTGCTTGCCGACACCTGGCACCCGGGGAGGGACCACCACTCATGGCGTCGACGCCGGCCGGCCCGCTCGACCACCGCTACCGGGGCGAACACCCGGTCCGCACACTCGCCTACCTGCTGCGCGCCGACCGCCGCCGCCTCGCCGCGGCGGTCGTCGTGTTCACCGTCAAGCACAGCCCGATCTGGCTGCTGCCGCTGATCACCGCCTCCATCATCGACACCGTCGTCCAGCACCAGCCGGTCTCCCGGCTGTGGACGGCCACCGGCGTCATCATGGTGATCCTTCTCGTCAACTACCCGCTGCACGTGCTGTACGTGCGCCTGCTGTACGGCAGCGTCCGCCGCATGGGCACCACGCTGCGCTCCGCGCTGTGCACCCGCATGCAGCAACTGTCCATCGGCTACCACTCCCGGGTCAGCGCCGGCGTCCTGCAGGCCAAGGTCGTCCGGGACGTCGAGACCGTCGAGCAGATGGTGCAGCAGACCGCCGAGCAGGGACTCGGCGCCGTCACCGTGCTGATCGGCGGGCTCGTCATCATCGCCGTGCGCACCCCGGAGTTCGTGCCCGTCTTCCTCGTCGTGGTGCCCGCCGCCACCCTCCTGGTGGCCCGCCTCAGGTCCCGGCTGCGCGCCCACAACGAGCACTTCCGGCACGAGGTGGAGACCCTCTCCTCCCGCGTCACCGAGATGACCCGGCTCATCCCCGTCACCCGCGCCCACGGCCTGGAGGGCAAGGCGCTGCGCCGCATGGACGGCACCCTGAGCCGGCTGCTCACCTCGGGGATGCGCCTGGACCTGGTCAACGGCCGCTTCGGCTCGCTGGCCTGGGTGGTCCTCAACGTCGTCGGCGTCGCCGTCCTCACCGCGGCCGCGCTCGTGTCGTACTACGGCCTGTGGGGCGTCACCCCCGGCGACGTCGTCATGCTCAGCGCCTTCCTGACCACGCTCACCAACTCCACCACCACGCTGACCGGTCTGGCCCCGGTCATCACCAAGGGCCTGGAGTCGGTGAGTTCGGTGGGCGAGGTGCTCCAGGCACCCGAACTCGAGGACAACGAGGGCAAGACGCAGGTCACCGCCGTACGCGGCGCCGTCGCCTTCGACCGCGTCGGCCACGCCTACGAGGACGACGGCCGCCCGGCCGTGCAGGACTTCACCCTGGAGGTCGCCCCCGGCGAGACGGTCGCGCTGGTCGGCGCGTCCGGCGCCGGCAAGTCCACCGTGCTCAACCTCGTCATCGGCTTCATCCGGCCGACCTCCGGGCGGCTGCTCCTGGACGGCACCGACATGAGCGGCCTGGACCTGCGCACCTACCGGCGGTTCGTCTCGGTCGTCCCGCAGGAGTCGATCCTGTTCGACGGCACGATCCGCGAGAACGTCGCCTACGGCATGGAGGACGAGGCCGACGAGGAGGCGGTGCGCGCCGCGCTGCGCGACGCCAACGCCCTGGAGTTCGTCGACCGGTTGCCGCAGGGCCTGGACACCCTGGTCGGGGACCGCGGCGCGCGCCTGTCCGGTGGCCAGCGCCAACGCCTGGCCATCGCCCGCGCGTTGATCCGCGACCCCCGGGTCCTCGTGCTCGACGAGGCGACCAGCGCGCTGGACACCCGCTCGGAGGCGCTCGTCCAGGAGGCCCTCGCCCGGCTGCTGCGGGGGCGCACCACGTTCGTCGTGGCCCACCGGCTGTCCACGGTGCGCGGCGCCGACCGCATCGTCGTCATGGACGACGGCCGCATCCGGGAGATCGGCACCCACGAGGACCTGCTGCGCCGGGACGGGGCCTACGCGGCGCTGCACGGCGGGCAGGTCGCCTGAGACGGCAGGGGGCTGGGGCCGGGCAGGGCCCGGGGCGGCGGGGGAGGGGGCCGGCCGCTCGGGCCCCCGCGTCCCTCAGCGGTAGAGCGCGCCGTTGGTGCCGCCCCCGCAGGGCGTTCCCGTCTCCGGGTCCGGGCCCGCCAGCCACTCGGCGATCGTGCGGGCGATCGGCTGGCCCGTCTCGACCTCCACGAAGCCGAACTGGCCCGACTGGTTGCACTCCAGGAACCACCAGGTGCCGTCCCCGTCCTCCGCGAAATCGAAGGCCCCGTACGCCAGTTCCGCCTGCCGCAGGTAGTCCCGCACCCCGTCGGCGACCCGCGGGGGCACCTCCACCGGCGTCCAGGGCGTCGCCGCCGAGGCGAACCGCACGTCGACCTCGTCCGGGTCGGCGTCCGGGGGCGTCGCCTTGCGCGCCGCCAGCAGCCGGTCGCCGACCGCGGTCAACCGGATGTCGGCCCGCTTGGCGACCCGCCGCTGCAGCAGGGTCGGCCCGAACGCCACCGCCGTGAAGTCCGTGTCCGGCGCCACCCGGCTGGTCGGCACCGCCCGCGGCGGCTCCTGCGGGTGCGCCCCCGACACCGGCTT
Organism: Streptomyces galbus; assembly: GCF_005280195.1. Lineage (GTDB taxonomy): Bacteria > Actinomycetota > Actinomycetes > Streptomycetales > Streptomycetaceae > Streptomyces > Streptomyces galbus. The sequence goes on from NZ_SZPR01000012.1 coordinate 557,791, forward strand.
GACCACCAGGTCCGGGAACCGCGCGGCGAACTCCCGCGCCGCCTGCGGGAACGTCGTGATGAGCGTGGCCGGCACGGGCAGCCCGCAGCGCTGCGCCAGCCGTAGCTGCCACGGCTTGTGCCGGGCGCGGTGGGACGCGTCCGGGTGGTTCATCCAGCGCGCGTCGGTCCCGCGCAGCATGCCGTACAGGGCCTGTGAGGACTCCTCGCTCAGCCAGTCGGAGGGCTCGGGCACCCGCGACGCGGGGACGCCGGGCCGGCGCACCCACACCGACCGCAGCCCCTCCATGCCGACCAGCCGCCCCCCGGCCCACAGGTGCCCGCGGAACGACCCGTGCACGTACTCGCCCGAGAGGGCGACCCCGCCGGTCAGGTCGGCGGGGTCCAGCCGGACCACGGGAATCCCGGACGCGTTCAGGTGGACCACCACCATGTCCGCCGTCACGTCCTCTTCACTGGTCAGGATCAGCACCGTCATCGACGCCGGGCCGCGTTCAGTCGTCGAAGTGGGTCTTCGAACCCGCCGTGGAGGTGGTGGTCCCCAGCTCCCGGAGCAGGGCGTGGTCCTTGGCTGCGATCCGGCCGTCCAGGAGTACGTTCAACTGCAGACCGGAGTCGTAGGCGTACGGAATGGTGACCTCCAACTCCGCCGCCGGGCGTGCGTAGTTGAGCGCGAACGGTTGCATCGTCTCTCCCTTTTCGGTGCTGCGCCGACCGAGCCGTCGTTGCCGTGTCGCCGCTTCGCCCGCTGATCTTCTGGGCTTCCTCTTACTTATACGAATCGAACGGGTGATTGGTTTCCTTACACTGAGTAATCACGACGCGTTCGGCGCCCCGGTCCTGAGACGGCGGAACGGGGCGCGGAGGTTGACTCGACGTCAGAGGGAGCGGTCCGGCCGGTGGCCGGACGCGGTGGCACGCACCGTCCGGGGCCGCTCGGGCTCCGGTTCGGCAAGGGGGGTGTGCGGGGCGCGCAGACTGCGCAGGGCGAGCAGCAGCACCCCGATGTCGTCCAGGTAGACGGGGTCGGGCACCAGGTCGGTCGGCAGCACGAGATACAGGAGCGCGCCCCAGAACACCCAGCGACGCCCGGTCGGAAGTCCGGCCCGGCGCAGGTCGCGCCGGGTGCGCACCAGCCGTACGGCCAGCCCGACCGCGACGGCGAGCACGACGGCCGCGAGGAGCGCGGCGATGACGAGCACGGTGGTGGTCGTGTCCACGGGACCCTCCCCCCAGTCCGGGTGCCGCCGGCGGCGGCCCCTCGTGGGCACCGCCCGTCGCGGGCCCCACTGAGGAAGTACCCGCCCACCGCGCCCCTATGGCACGGGCCCGCCGTACTCCACCCCTGCGGAGGTTGTGGGAGCCCTTCCTGACGGGTGGTGAAGCATGGCCGCGGACCCCTCTCATCCTTGTGGCGCACCCGAGTGGCGCGACGTCGTAGGGGGACGTCCCATGGCAGGCGTAGTCGCGTACCGCACATCGGGGGCGCAGGACCGACCGCAACCTCCCATGGAGCCACCATGACCACCCGCTCACCGTCCGTCCCTCCGTATCCCACGGCCATACCTCCGAGCGAGGTGTCCCCCTTCCCCGCGTCCGCGTCCGACGGCCCCGGGGCCGCCGACGCCGTGCGCGCGCCCCTCGACCTGGCGGGCGCCGACACGGTCGACGGGCTGGTCCGGGCCGCTGTCGTGGACCGGCCGCTGGAGGAGGTCGCCGAACTCATCACCCTGCTCGAACAGTCCCCGGAGCACGCCGGGGCCGTGGGCGACGCCCTGCGCGCCGCCGGGGTGGACCGCTCCGTGGACGACGTCGCCCGGCTCGTGACCCTTCTCACACAGCCGCCCCGGCCGGCCGACGGCGCCGACGAGGTGATCCGCGCCGCGGCCGAGCGCCGCCCGGTCGAGGACGTCACCCGGCTGATGGAACTGCTGCGCCAGGCCGCCCTGGAGCCCCACTGCGAGCAGGAGGCCGTCCGGGCGGCGGCCACCCGCCGACCGCTCGGGGAACTCGTCGACCTGATCGGCCGGCTGAGCCGTCCGGCGGCTCCGCAGCGGACCGTCGGGCCGTTCCCGGCACCCGAGGACGACGACCTGTTCCCCGCCGAGCACGCCGACGCACCGCACCCGCCGCAGCTCCGCCCGCGCCGGGAACGCACGGCGGCGGCCCCGAGGCCCGTCCGGCGCGCCGAGGAGACCTCGCTGTGGCCCGGCCGGCTCGCCGGCGCCCTGCTCGTGCTGTGCTGCGCCGCGTTCCTGCCGCTGCACGCGGTCGGCGCGACCGGCCAGGCGTACGGCATCGCGCTGGGCGCCTCGGTGCTGTGCGGGATGCTGGCCATGGTCCTGCTGGTCTGGCCCGCCCTCGCGGTCCTCTCCGCCGCGGTGGTGGTGGCCGCGACCCTGGCCGTCGGGGAGCTCCTCGTCGACCGGCTCGGCCCGTCGGCCCTGTCCGACGTGGTACGGGTCACCGCCGCTCCGCCCTGGCTGGCCGGCGCGGTCGCCGTGTGCGCGGCGCTGGCCGCGCTGTCGGCCCTGCTGCTGGCCTTCCAGCAGCCCGCACCGCGCGCCGTGCCGGTCCGCGCCGACCTGCCCGCGGAGACGCGCTGACCCCTCGGGAACGAAGGACGGCCCCCGCCCTGCCGGCGGGGGCCGTCCGGGTTCGCCAGGCCGTGGCGCCGGCTGCGCGGGTCCGCCGGATTCAGCGGGCGTCGCCCGCCGCCCCCGACCCGCCCGTCCGCCCCGGCCCCGGTCTACGCTGGCCGCCATGACCACGCTCCCGCACCCCCGCTCCGGTGCCGCAGGGGCCCTGCGTGCCGCCTACCAGGGCTTCGCGGCCGTCGTCGGGGCGCTCGGTGACGAGGAGTCCTGGCTGCCGACCGGCTGCACGGGCTGGGCCGTGCGCGACCTGGTCTTCCACTGCGTCGGCGACGCCCAGCGCGCTCTCGTCGCCCTGCACACCCCCGCCGAGGGGCCTCCCGACCGGGATGCCGTGACGTACTGGCGGGACTGGGGCCACGATCCGGTCGGCGCGGCGAACGGGCGCCGCTTCGACCGGGTCGCCGCGAGCATGTTCCCGGACTTCCGCCAGTTGCGCGCGCTGTACCTGGAGACCGCCGCGGCCACCGTACGGGCCACCGGGTCCACGCCCGCCGACCGGCACGTGGCCACCCAGGGGCACGTGCTGACCGTGGGCGACCTGATGGCGACGCTCGCCGTCGAGGCCGCCGTGCACCACCTCGACCTGGTGGAGTGCCTGCCGGACGCGCCCCGCCCGGCCCCGGCCGCCCTGGCGGCGGTACGCGCCACCCTGGACGGACTGCTCGGCCGGCCCGCGCCCGTGGAGTGGACGGACGAGCACTACGCGCGCGTGGGCACCGGCCGGGCCGCGCTGACGCAGGGCGAACGGACCGCCCTGGGCGCCGACGCGGACCGCTTCCCGTTGTTCTCCTGAGCCCGGCCTGATCGACGAGACACCCCCTAGCGCTGCTGCGCCGACGGCTCCGGGTCCTCGGCGGCCCGGGTCCCGGGCGGCTCGGTCGGGGCGGGCCCGTCCGGGGCGGGCCGCAGGGACCTGGCGCTGTCCCTGAGGCGCTCCAGGGTGCGGGTGAGCTGCTGGAAGGGTGAGCCGCCGGAGCGCACGGCCGGCTGCGGTTCCTCGCCGCGCGGCTGCACCAGGGGGATCTCGGCGTGCTCCCGGTACACCGCGAGCGCCTCGTGGGCCTGCTCGGCGGCCTCCCGGTACAGGTCGCGGGACCGCGTCATGGCCTCCAGCGCCTCGGCGTAACGGGCCACCAACTGCCGCTGCCGGGCCAGCTCCTCCTCCAGCGTCAGCAGGTGCCACTCCTCGCGCAGCGCGGTCAGCACCTCCTCGGCGCCCTCGGGCAGCGGCTTCACCGCGGCCGCGAACCGGCTGACCACCTCCACCAGCTCCGTCGGCTCCGACCCGTCGAGGAACACGGTCCGTACGGCGAAGTCGGCGGCGCCGGCGGCCACCGCGCCGGCCGGACCGGGCAGCACGACGGCGCCGCCGCGCGGCACCTCCGCACCGGAGTCGCGCAGCGCCCAGTTGACCGCGCGGAGCTGGTGCGGCGCGGCGCGGTGCTCCACGACGCGGTCGCGCAGACCGGGCGGCAGGAACCGGACGAGGGGCTTGCGGCCCCGCGCGTCCGGGGTCATCGCCTCGTGCACGACGAGGTGGACGTTCCAGTCGTCGCGCAGCGCGCCCCTGAGGACCCGGCGCAGCTCCTTGTCGTCGTCGGGCAGCGGGTTGACGTGCCGGAACCGCAGCCCGGGGCCGGGCGCGTGGTCCCAGTCACCGTCCGCGCCGGCGCCCGTCCCGGCGGGCCAGAACCGGGTGGCGGGGGAGGGCCACCGCCGGCCCCAGGGTCCCTCGGCCTCGGCGACCAGGGTCCAGGTGTGGCCCGGCGCGCGTCCCGCGGCCCCGGCCAGTTCGAGCCGGGCGCGCACGGTCACCCCGTCGGGGACGAGCCAGCGCGCCTCGAACACCCGTAGGTCGGGTGCGCGCTCGTCCTCGGACAGCTCCATGAAGTCCTGGAGGGCGCCCTCGTCCTTCAGGCGCCGGAGGTTCTCCAGGAGCTCCTGCGCCGGGGCGGATCCGGTGTGGCGGCCCCGCGCCAGCCACACCGTGGAGGGCGTCGCGGGACGGGCGGTGGAAGAGGTCGGCATGAGTCCATCTGGGAAAAGGGGGCGGCGTGCGCGTTCCAGTATTGCTCTTGGTCACGCGTACTCGATCACGTGGGGGGCCGTCCCGGTCAGAGCGGTGGCCACGGCTCCCCGTGGACAGGGGGGACGGGGGCGGTGGCGACGGCGCCCCGCACACACGGGGTGCGCGTGACGCGTGCGGGGCGCGTGCGGCGCACACCAGCCGGGGCGCGCGCACCCGTGTCCACGGTGGCGCGCGCTCACCACAATCGTCCGGACGGACAGGGCCCGCCCATCCATCCGCGTCGGGGCGGGTCCTGCCCGCTCGCCCGCACGGCCGGTCCGGGGCCGTGCGGGACGGCCCCCTGCGTCACCGGCCGCGGGGACGGCCCGGCCCGCCGCCCCGCCGCACACCCTCGGCGGGGAAGGCGGCCGGTGCGCTGAACCCCCCGGGTACCGCCCGGGCCTCCGCGCCCGCCGCCACGCCCTGGGGCACACCGGCGGGGTGTTCGACGACCGGCTGCGGGGCCTCGTGGGGGAGGGACGCCTCCGGTGTCTGCCGGGCGCGCGGGGTGGCGTGGCCGACCACGCGCGTGTGGGTCATCAGCGGGGCGCACGCGGAGCAGACCTCGGTGAGCGTCCACACCTGGCCCACGGCGGGGTCGTGCCGCAGGACCAGCACCACCGAGCCCGCGCAGGTGACGCGGGCCCCCTCGTGCGCGGAGCACTTGTACTGCCGGCAGCCGCAGGACGCGTCGGGGCGGACGGTGGCCGCCCGGGCGTGCGCGGCGGCATGGGCTTCGGCGAAGCGGCGCAGGGCGGCGACGTCCCGCGAACGGGCGGGCATGCGGCAGCCCGAGGAGCAGCTGACGGAGGCGCTCCGGTCGCGGTGCCCCGTCACCCGGATCGTCCATGACCGACCCGGGCGGCGAGTTGAGGGAGCGTCAGGGTACGCGAGAGCCAAGGCCGTGTGTCCTTCTGTCGTCGGGAGTGCTGCGCGCAGGTGCGCTGAGGGAGAGATACCCGGAGAAACCCCGCTTCACGGCACACCGACCCGTTCTCGTTCCCCGCACACGCGCACGTATGGCCCGTTCCCTATCCGATCGGGGTACGCGTCCGCGCGCGGCGCGCCTTAGGCTCCCTCCATGAGCTCAGGGGGATCCGGCGCACGGGTGATAGACGGCCGCTTCGAACTGCTGGAGCGGTTGGGGAGCGGGGGGATGGGCCTGGTGTGGCGGGCCCGTGACCTGGTCCTGTTGCGCGAGGTGGCCGTCAAGGAGGTCCGGCCGTCGGACCCGGGCCTCGCCGAGCACGACCCGCAGGCCGCCCGGCTGCTGCGCGAGCGCGTGCTGCGCGAGGCCCGTGCGCTGGCCCGCGTCCACCACCCGAACGTGGTCGCCATCCACCACGTCGTCGACGGCGGCGAGGGCACGTTCCCCTGGCTCGTCATGGAACTCGTCACCGGCGGCTCCCTCCAGGACCGCCTGGAGCGCGGGCCGCTGACCCCGGGTGAGGCGGCCGGCCTGGGGCGCGAGGTGCTGGCGGCGCTGCGCGCGGCCCACGCCGTGGGGATCGAACACCGGGACGTAAAGCCGCCGAACGTGCTGCTGCGCCCGGACGGCAGACCCGTGCTCACGGACTTCGGCATCGCCGCGATCCGTGAGCACACCAGCCTCACCGCCACCGGTGCGGTCATCGGATCACCGGACTACATGGCGCCCGAGCGCGTCAGCGGCAAGGACGGCGGCCCCGCGGCCGACCTGTGGTCCCTGGCGATGATGCTCTACGTCGCCGTCGAGGGCCACCACCCGCTGCGCCGCTCCTCCACCCTGGCCACGCTCGCGGCGGTCCTCAGCGAGGAGGTGCCCCCGCCCCGGCGGGCCGGTCCGCTGACGCCCGTCCTGTCGGCCCTGCTCGTCAAGGACCCGCAGGCCCGGCCGGACGCCGCGACGGTCGACCGGATGCTCGCCGAGGCACGCCAGGCGGCGGGCGGGAGCCCCGCCGGTCCGGGCCGGACTCCGCACGACGTCGCGCCCCCGGCGACCACCGCGTCGTCCCCCGGCCCCGCGTACGGCTCCGCGCCCCAAGGCCCCGCGTACGGCTCCGTGCTCCGTTCCCCGGGGTACGGTCCTGCGCCGCACGGCCCCGCGTACGGCCCGTCCGTACCCGCGGACGCCGCGCCGACCTCGTACCACCTGCCGCCGCCCGGTCCGGGGCCCTCGTCGGGCGGGCCGGCGGTCACGGTCGGCGTGCCCCCGGTCGGCCGTCCCGCCCGGCGCGCGCGGACGCTGGCCGTCGCGACGTCCGTCGCCGGGGTCGCCCTGGCGGGCGCCCTGGTGTGGACGCTGCTCCCGGACGACGGGAAGGGCGGTGCCGGGTCGGGCGGCGGCGGTGCGAGCACCTCGGCCGGCCGCACGACGGGTGCCGGCTCGGGCAGGGGCCACGGGACGGCGGGAGCCACCAGCGGCGCCACCCCGGCGGCCGACGACAAGGGCACGGCCCCGACCGACCTGCTGACCGCCGAGGGGCTGCGCACGACCGTGGCGAAGATCAAGGCGGCCTCGGGCGGCGAGAAGTTCACCAGCCTCGCCGTGTACGGCGAGTACGCGATCGCCGGGGTGCCGGTGAAGGGCGACCCGGAGCTGTACGACTCCTACCGCTACGACGCCGGCGCCGATGTCGCCGTCAAGAGCGGACCGGGCGGCACGGTGATGAGCGGCGAGGTCCCGGTGGACCCGGACCTCTACGACTGGGACGCGGTCCCGGCCCTCCTGGCGAAGGCCGCCCGCACCCTGAAGGTGCCGTCACCGACCGCCCGTTACGTCGTGGTGCAGCCGGCCTCCACGGTGTTCGACACCGACCCCTACCTGGGCGTCTACCTGGCCGACGCCTACGGCTCCGGCCACCTGTCCGCGACGGTCGGGGGCAAGGTGATCAACACCTATCCGCGCGGGAGCTGACCCGGGCGGGCGGGGCACCCGCCCCCGGCCGGGCCGTCATGCGGACGCGTGGACGCGCCGGGTCACGCGCCGCTCTCGCGCAGCATGTCCTCGCGCTCGACGAGCTTCACGCGCTCGCGGCCCTGCGGCTCGCCCAGCGCGCGCTCGGCGGCGTCCAGCCGGTACCAGCCGTCCCAGGTGGTGTAACGCACGGCGCGCTCGGCGAGGAACGCGTCGACCGCCTCGGGCTCCGGGGAGGCGGGGGCGTGCAGACGGCCGTGGGCGTGGTCGTCGAGGAGGTTGGACACCGTCTCGTTGGCGTCGCCCTTGGTGTGGCCGATGAGGCCGACGGGGCCGCGCCGGATCCAGCCGGTGACGTACACGGACTGCAGGTGGGCGCCGCTCTCCTCGATGACCCGGCCGCCCTCGTCGGGGACCGTGCCCGTCTTCAGGTCCCAGGGCAGCTTGGGCAGCTTGTCGGAGAGGTAGCCGACGGCGCGGTAGACGGCGGTGACGTCCCAGTCGGTGAACCTGCCGGTGCCCCGGACGTTGCCGGTGCCGTCCAGTTCGGTGCGCTCGGTGCGCAGGCCGACCACCTTGCCGTCCTCGCCGAGGATCTCGGCGGGCGACTCGAAGAAGTGCAGGAACAGCTTGTGCGGGCGGTCGCCGGCGTCGCGGATCGCCCAGTTCTCCAGCGTCTTGGCGACCATGTCGGCCTGCTTGTTGCCGCGCCGGGTGGCGATCGAGCCCTCGTCGTAGTCGATGTCCTCGGGGTCGACGACGACCTCGATGTTCGGGGAGTGGTCCAGCTCGCGCAGCTCCATCGGGCTGAACTTCGCCTGCGCCGGGCCGCGGCGGCCGAAGACGTGGACCTCCAGCGCCTTGTTGGCCTTGAGGCCCTCGTAGACGTTCGGCGGTATCTCCGTCGGCAGCAGCTCGTCCGCGGTCTTGGCGAGGATGCGGGCCACGTCGAGGGCGACGTTGCCGACGCCCAGGACGGCGACCTTCTCGGCGTCCAGGGGCCAGGTGCGCGGCACGTCCGGGTGGCCGTCGTACCAGGAGACGAAGTCGGCGGCGCCGTAGGACCCGTCCAGCTCGATGCCCGGGATCGGCAGCTCGCGGTCGGCCGTCGCGCCGGTGGAGAAGATCACCGCGTCGTAGAAGGCGCGCAGGTCGTCCAGGGTGATGTCGCTCGGGTAGTCGACGTTGCCGAACAGACGGATCTGCGGCTTGTCGAGCACCTGGTGCAGGGCGGTGATGATGCCCTTGATGCGGGGGTGGTCGGGGGCCACGCCGTAGCGGATCAGTCCGAACGGGGCCGGCATCCGCTCGAAGAGGTCGATGGACACACCGGGGTCGGCGGCCGCATCGGACTTGAGCAGCGCGTCGGCGGCGTAGATCCCGGCCGGGCCGGCTCCGACGATGGCTACCCGCAGGGGGCGGGGCATGGCAGGTTCCCTTCGAGAGACGAAAGATCGCTCGTCGGGAAGCCTAAGCTAAGGGCAACCTAAGTCGGTACGCGGGTCCGGTCTATGAGGTCATAAGCACGTTTTATGGCTACCCAAAGAGCCCCTGGGGGTGCGCCGGACCGCTCAGGACAGGGGCTGCTCCGCCCAGATGATCTTGCCGGTGGGTGTGTAGCGCGTCCCCCAGCGCTCCGCGAGCTGCGCCACCAGGAACAGCCCCCGCCCGCCCTCGTCGGTCATCGCCGCGTACCGCAGGTGCGGTGAGGTGCTGCTGCCGTCGGAGACCTCGCAGATCAGCGCCCGGTCGCGCAGCAGCCGTACCCGCACGGGCGCGCCGCCGTAGCGGATCGCGTTGGTCACCAGCTCGCTCAGGATCAGCTCCGTGCTGAACGACAGCTCCTCCAGCTCCCAGCGCGCCAGTTGCCGGACCACCGCCGCGCGCACCTCGCCGACCGCCGCCGGCTCCATCGGCACGTCCCACTCGGCCACCCGGTCCGGGCCGAGCGCGCGGGTACGGGCCACGATCAGCGCGATGTCGTCGTTCGGGCGGGGCGGCAGCAGCTCGTCCAGGACGACCCGGCACGTCTCGTCGGGGGAGGCGTCGCCCACCCGCTCCAGCGCCCCGCTGAGCAGGGCGAGCCCGGCGTCGATGTCCCGCTCCCGGTCCTCCACCAGCCCGTCGGTGTACAGCACCAGGCGGCTGCCCTCGGCCAGCTCCAGGTCCACCGTCTCGAACGGCAGCCCGCCCAGGCCCAGCGGAAGGCCCGCCGGCACCTCCGGGTAGTCCACCCGCCCGTCCGGACGCACCAGCGCGGGCGGCGGATGCCCGGCCCGGGCCACCGTGCACCGCCGGGACACCGGGTCGTAGATGGCGTACAGACAGGTCGCCCCCGAGACCGGGCCGCTCGTGCCGCCGTCCGCCGTCTCGTCCTGGTCGATGCGGGCCACCAGCTCGTCCAGCAGCCCGAGCAGCTCCTCCGGCGGCAGGTCCAGCGAGGAGAAGTTGTGCACCGCGGTGCGCAGCCGGCCCATCGTGGCCGCCGCGTGCAGCCCGTGCCCCACTACGTCCCCCACGACCAGCGCCACCCGGGCCCCCGACAGCGGCAGCACGTCGAACCAGTCGCCGCCCACCCCGGCCTGCGCGGGCAGGTACCGGTAGGCGACGTCCAGGGCGTTCTGCTCGGGCAGCGTGCGCGGCAGCAGGCTGCGCTGCAGCGTCACCGCCATGCCGTGCTCACGCGTGTAGCGGCGCGCGTTGTCGATGGTCACCGCGGCCCGCGTCACCAGCTCCTCCGCCAGCGCCACCTCCTCCCGGTCGAACGGGTCCGGCCGCTCCGACCGCCAGAAGGTGACCACACCCAGCAGCAGCGAGCCCGCCCGCACCGGCACCGCGATCAGCGAGTGGATGCCGAAGTCCACGACCTGCTCGGTGCGCTCCAGGTCCTGCGCCCGCCAGCCCGGCGACTCGGCGAGCCGGGCCTCCAGCACCGGCCGCCCCTGGGCCATGCCGCGCGCCTGCGGCGAGGTCTCGACGAACCGGATCTGCTCGCCCACCGCGTACAGCGGCGCCCCCTCGCGCACACCGGTCACCGCGGTGCGCCGCAGCACACTGCCCGGCTCCGGCTCGTCCCCGTCCAGCACCGCGTCGAACAGGTCCACCGTCGCGAAGTCCGCGAACCGGGGCACGGCCAGCTCCACCAGTTCCTCGGCGGTGCGCGTGACGTCCAGGCTGGTGCCGATGCCCACCCCCGCCGCGTACAGCATGTCCAGGCGTTCGCGGGCCGCGTCGGCCTTGCCGGACAGGGCGCGCAGCTCGGTGGAGTCGCGCAGCGTGGCCACGCTGCCGGGCGGGCCGCCCGCCAGGTCGGTGGGCCGCTGGTTGATCGCGATCAGCCGGTCGCCGACCAGGTGCACCTCGTCGGTGGCGACCCGGCCCGAGGAGAGCAGGTCGGCCGTGCCGGGATCGAGGCCGAGGTCCAGCACGTGCCGCCGCTCGGCGTCGCCGGGCAGGTCCAGCAGGCGGTGCGCCTCGTCGTTGGCGAGCAGCAGGCGGCCGTCGCCGCCGACGATGATCACGCCCTCGCGCACGGTGTGCAGCACCGCGTCGTGGTGCTCGTACATCCGCGTCATCTCGCGCGGCCCGAGCCCGTGCGTCTGGCGCAGCAGCCGCCGGCTGACCAGCGCCGTGCCCCCGGTCGACAGGGCGAGCGCGGTCGCCGCGGCGGCCAGCAGCAGCGGCATCTGCCGGTCGGCTGTGCCGCCCACGTGCCGCGTGGTGATGCCCGCCGACACCAGCCCCACCACCCGGCCGCCCGGACCCTCCACCGGGACGACGGCCTGCACCAGCCGCCCGATCGTCCCGTCGACCTCCTCGACCACCGACTGCCCCGCCAGCGCGGGCGCGATGTCGCCGACGAACTTCTTGCCGATGCGGTCGGGCTTGGGGTGGGTGTAGCGGATCCCGTCGGTGTTCGTCACCACGACGAAGTCGACGTGCGCGGCCCTGCGCGTCGCCTCGGCCTTCGGCTGCAGCACCGCCGTCGGGTCGGGGCTCGCCAACGCCTGCACGATACCGGGAGAGTTGGCGAAGGTCTCGGCGACCGCCAGCGAGCGGTTGCGGGCCTCCTGGGTGCTGTCGTGCCGGACCTGGAGCACCAACGCCACGACCGCCGCCACGATCAGCAGCAGCACGATGACCACCTGGAGCACGAACACCTGGGCGGCCAGGCTCAGTCCGCCCAGCCGCGACCGCCGCCCGGTGTCGTCCTGCCGGGTCCGCTCGGCCAGCCGCGCCGCGCGGACGGACGCACGCTCCCGGGTCACCCGGCGCTCGCGCGCCGGCCGGGCGCGCTCGGACACGTGCCGGTCACGCGGTCCGTGCGGACGACGGGCCGACGGTGGATCCGAGCGCCCCAGGGGTCGGGCCATGTGCCCATGTCTACACCGCCCGGCCCCACGGGGCGAGGGGGGTCACGGAAGATCACGGGAAGCACCTCGCGCAAGGTCCGTCGCGTCCGCGTCGCCGTGCCGTGCGGCGAGGAGCAGCGCGATGTCGTCGGGCCGGTCGGTGGCCTGCCGGGCGACCGCGGTGAGCCGGTCGGCGACCTCCGCCAGCCTACGCACACCCGGTTCCCCGGTCCGCGCCAGGGCCAGACGCAGCGCGGTGATCCCGTCGTCGATGTCCCGGCCGGGACGCTCGACCAGCCCGTCCGTGTACAGCGCCAGGATCGCGCCGGGCTCCAGGCGCAGCTCGGTGACCGGGTAGTGGGCGCGCGGATCGACGCCCAGCACCACACCGCCGGGCAGGTCCACCACCCGGGTCCGCCCGCCCGGCGAGCGCAGCAGCGGCGGCGGATGCCCGGCCCGCACCGCCCGCGCCACGCCCCGCGCCGGGTCCAGGCGGACGTAGCAGCAGCTCGCGAACTGACCGGGGTCCAGGTCGATCAGCAGGTGGTTGGTGCCGGCCATGACCTCCTCGGGCGGCCGGTCCCCGAGCGCGAACGCCCGCACCGCGCTGCGCAGCTGCCCCATGGTGGCCGCCGCCTGCACCCCGTGCCCCTGCACGTCCCCGATGACCAGAGCCAGCCCGTCCCCGGCCTCCACCACGTCGTACCAGTCGCCGCCCACCTCCATCCCCTCGGTGCCCGGCAGGTAGCGGCCCGCGGTCTCCACGCACGGGTGCGCCGACAGCCGTCGCGGCAGCAGCGCCTGCTGCAGTCCGCGGGCCAGGGCCGCCTCCGTGTCGTAGCGCTGGGCCTTCTCCAGGGCGTGGGCGATCAGCCCCGCGAGCGCCGTGAGCACGGTGCGCTCCTCGGCGCCGAAGCTGCGCGGGCGGTCGAAGCCGAGGATGCACGAGCCGACCGGACGACCCGAGGCGATCAGCGGCAGGAACGCCCGGGTGCCCTCCTTCGCGTCCAGGGGGATGCCCGGGTAGGCGGCCGCGAGCTGCCGCATCGAGTCGAAGAACAGCGGACGGCCGGTGGTGAGCGTCTCCACGCCCGGCAGCCGCGCGTCGAGCGCCACCCCCTCGAACGGCGTGAGGAACCCCTTCGGGAAGCCGGACTCCCACGCCAGGTACAGGTGCCTCTCCTGGAGCAGGTAGATGGCGAGCCGGTTGCCGCCGAAGGCGGGCAGCAGCTCCCGCATCACCACCTCCGACACCTGCCGCGCGGTCACCGCCTCCGTCAGGGCGATCGCGAGGACGATGGGCCGGTAGACGGGGGCCGCCGTGTCCGACGCCGGCTCCTCCTCGGCGGGACCGCCGCCGCTGCCGTCGGGCACCCGGTGCGCCGGGACGACGGTGCAGGTCAGCCGGTCCGGCCCCGGGTGCACGGCGAAGCTCAGCCAGTCGCCCTCGTAGGGCTCGTCCGAGGGCGGCCGCCGTACGTGGAAGTGCGCCGGCTCGCACGTCAGCAGCGCGGCGCGCAGGTGGTCCTCGCAGGCCAGCTGGTTCAGCCAGGGCACGGCGTCCCACAGCGACCGGCCGAGCAGGTCCCGCGGGGGTACCCCGAGCAGGTGGGCGGCCCGGGGATTGGCGTAGACGACCAGCCCCAGGCGGTCCACGCAGAACACGCCCTGCGGCAGTAGGTCGGCGGCCGCGTCGCCCAGCCCGCCGGGGCTGGGATCCACCAGGAAGCCGGAGACGGAGACCGCGGACGGCGGCCGGGAGCGGTCGGGCGACCACAGGGTCAGCAGCCGGGGCATCCCGTGCTCGGTGCACACGGGCACCGGCAGCGGGGGCGGACGCCCCGCGGCGGCCTCCCGCAGCAGCGTGGGCACCTCGAGCGCGCCGGCCGGCGTCACCGTCCGGGCCAGCGCGTCCAGCGTCCGGGGGAACGCACCCCGGTCCAGCCCGAGCAGGGCGTGCGCGTCCTCGTCCGCGCGGACCGTGTCGGTCGCCGGATCCCAGGTGAAGTGTCCGACGCGCGCGGGAGCCGGGCCGGTGGCCGGCGGACGCACGCAGTGCGGCTCGGCGTCCCATACGACGGCCTTCCCCTCGCCCTCCAGCCGCTCCAGCGCCGCGCCCAGCTCGTCCGCCAGGAGCGTCAGCCGTTCGACCTCCGCCGCGATCCGCGTGGCGTCGTCCACGGGCGGGCGCAGCACGGTCACCACGCCGTACGCGTGCGTGCCGGACACCACCGGCACGCACAGACAGCCGAACGGGAACGGCAGGCCGGCCGCGAGCTGGGGATGGCGGCGCATCGTCTCGGTGGCGTTGGCCAGCACCACCGGCACCCCCAGCCGGTGCGCCTCGGCCACCGGGAACGGCCGGTCCACGTGCACCCGCCACCACGGCCGGAACAGCGGCCCGGGCAGCCCGGTGAGCACGGCCAGCCGCAGCGTCCCGGAGGTGCTGGAGCGCAGGTAGACCCCGCCGGCGAGGCCGCCCGCCGCACGCGTCGCGTCCGCCGCGGCCCCGGTCAGCAGTGCGGTCAGCCGCCCGCGCGGCTCCCGCTCGTCTCCGACGCTCCCCGTCATCGGCCCAGTCATCGGCCCTGCCATCGGCCCTTGCCTCGTCCGTGCGCCGCCGCACGGCGACACAGCAAGAATGCGCCACGGGAGTGGTGTGGTGCATCCGCAGGAAGGGGGCGACGGGTCCGTACGCGGCGTGCGTGCGCTGTCGGGCGGGCGTGGGTGCGTCCGTGCGGCCGTCCGTCCGTGCGTTCGTCCGTCCGTGCGTGGGTACGTCCGTGCGTTCGTGCGGGAGGGGCGTGGTGTGGTGTCCGGCGTGAGCCGCTCAGGACGCGGTGACGCGCAGGGTGCTCTTCGCGAGTTCGTACGCGGGGAGCATCGCCCGGTGCTCCTCGTCGTCCAGCCCGCCGAGGTGCACGACGACCGGGCCGTCGGGCGTGCCGACCGCGAGGGCGCGCTCGGTCTTCGTCTCGTCGAGGAGCTCGCTGGTCACCCGGTACTCCACCTCCGTGCCGGACAGCCCGCCCGTCCTGAAGGCCCGGTACGTGGCGTGACTCGCGCCCTTCTCCGCGCCGACGAAGGCCTGAAGCACGGACCGCGCGTCGGCGTCACCGGGCTCGCCGGTCCACACGCGCAGGAAGCCGAGGTGCCCGGCGGGCTTGGCGTCGACCTCGCAGACCGCGGTGACGGGGCCCTGGTGCAGCAGTGCGTCGGCGATCTCGGCGGCCAGGTCGTCGGCGGGCGAGGCGGAGGAGCCCGTGGAGTCCGGGACGGTGGACTCGGGCTTCCACTTCTCGGCCAGGGCGAAGGTGACGGGCAGCCGGCAGGCGGAACCCGGGCCGCCGATCGTCCCGCCGCGCGCCGCCGTGGCCCCGCTCGCACCGGCGCCGGACGCCGCCGGTGCCGCCGCGTCGTGACCGCCGCCGCCCCCACAGGCCGTCAGCGCCCCCACGAGACATCCGGCGACCGCCAGGACCAGCCCGCCGCCCGGCACCGGCCCACCACGACCGACGCTCCTCGCCCGCACCCCGAACCGCACTGTGCCGCCCCCTCCTGCATGCCGCCCCTCGGCACCGGCCCAGAACTGTAACCGAGCCGGGAGCGGTCGGACCGGGCTGTGGATCGAGAGCCCACGGCGCCGTGGCGCGGCCGCGGCCGGCGGTGGCGGCGAGGGGGTGACGCTGCCGCTCGGCTCTGTGCGCTCCCGCCGCTCGGCTCCGTGCGCTCCCGCGGCCCGGCGGTGGCCCCGGTGCCCCGCCGCTCCGGCGTGGCGGCGCTGACCTGCGTGGTCTTCGCCGCTGACCCGGAACACCGTGCGCTCCCGCGGCCCGGACGGTGGCCCGCCGCTCGCCGGGTGTGTGCCCCGTCACCCGAGCAACCTGTGCGTCGGCTTTCACGTCTGCCGAGGTGCCCGTGTTCGACGTCGCCCTCGCGGGGCACGTCGTTCCGTACGGCAGGACGGGCGACGAGAAAGATGGGGGCACTGTGCGTCCAGAACCGCAGCGGCGCGACGACGACCGCGGTACGCGCGCCGCGCACACACGTGCGGCGCTGATCCGTGCCGGGCTGGTCCGTGCCGTCCGCTGGCTCGGGCGCACGGTGTACGGCGAGTGGCGGGGCATCATCGCCGACCCGCTGCGCGAGCTGTTCCGCCGCGGCCCGGGTGCGCTGTCCCTCGCCTTCGTCGCCTGCGCGGGCGTGATCTTCTTCCACGCCATCGCCCAGCACCCGGCCGGTGCGACGGTCGTACGGCTCGTCGGGGGAGTGCGCGGTGACCTGCCGCTGTGGCTGGCGCTGCTGCGCACACCGGTCTCCCTCTACGTCCCGGCGCTCGACCTGCCGGTGTGGGCCGGCATCACCCAGCTGTTCCTCGCCTTCGCGCTGGCCGAGGTCGCCCTCGGCCGCCGCAGGACCCTGCTCGTCGCGTACGTGACGACCCTCGCCGGCACCCTCACCGCGCGCGTGATGATCGCCGTGGGCCCGGGCTGGTGGGGGTTCGGCCTGCCGCCCGAGGCGGGCCAGGTGCTGGACACCGGTCCCTCGGCGGCCGTGGTCGGCCTGTTCACCTACATGTCGGTCGTGCGCCGCGCACCCGTGGTCTTCACCCTCACCGGCGGTTCGATGGTGTGGGAGTCGATCGCCAAGCCGAACCTGGCGGGCCGCGAGCACCTGATAGCGGTGGCCGCCGCGGTCGTCCTGGGCCTGCTGCACGGGCGGGGCGAGGGCGTGCGCCGCAGGCTGCGGGCGCTGTGGCCGGTGCCGCGGCGGACGGGGGCGAACGTGGCGGTTCCCGCGACGGGCTCCGCCGGGGCCTCCACCGGGGTCTTCCCCGCGGCGGCGCCCGCCGGGGCCGGTGTGACGGCAGCGGCGGCCGAAGCCGTCGTCGTACCGGCGCCCGCCACGGTCTCCATGACCACGTCCGCTGGGGACGTACCCACCGCGGCACCGGCAGCAGCGTCCACGGCGGCATCCGCCATGACGCCGACCGTGCCGCGCACCGCCGCCGTCGTCCGGAGCCGTACCCCTGAGCCGTGCGGTGGCCCCTCGGCGGGGGCCGGACCCACCCGGGTCACCCGCTGATCGCTACCGACGGCCCGCCGGTCACCTGTCGCCCGTGACTGTGCCTCCACCGGCCCCCGCGCCGTCGCCCGCGCCGACGTCCGTTCCCGGCTCGTCGTCGATGCCGTGCGCGCGGGCGATGCGTACCGCGTCGTCCAACTCGTCCTGCGCCACGGCGACCTGATAAGCGTCGTCGGCCTCCAGTGCGGCCGTGAGTGCGGCACGCGCCGCTCGCACCCGCTCCTGTACGGCCTCGGTGAAACCGCCCACCGAGGACCTCCTCCCCGGACCCCCGCCCGCCGGTCCGACCGGCCGGCCGGGCGCTGAATCGAACAGGTCTTCAACTGTACTGGTCAGCCGCCGTGTCCGGACCTCGCCGACATGATCCTTCGGCGACAGCGATGAGAAATCTCTGTGAATCGGAGTGACGGTTGAACACGCCGTGGTCCGGCTCCGTATGGGACCGGGGGGATTTCAGGCCGAGCCGCCCACGAAGCGTAGGAGCACTCTTGGGACACAACAGGCGCAGACGCCCGACCGGCGGACGACGCGCGACCTTCGCGGCAGTCGCCCTGATCCTGGGCGGCGGGGGACTGATGGCGGCGAACGTGTATGCCTCCGCCACCGAGGGCGGCTCGGGATCCGACGGAAAGCCCTGGACCACGGGCGCCGTCACCATCGACTGCCCCGACGTCGGCAGCGCGTTGACGGCCGTGCCGGACGACGCGCGGGCCGAGGTCGACAAGGAACTCGCCCTCCTGGACCAGCAGACAGCCGCCGCGTACCAGCAACTCCAGGACAACGCCCAGGCCGTACGGCAGGACGACTCCTTCGCGGACAACGCGGTCATGAACCCGCTCGAGGAGAAGCGCAGCGCCACGATCGAGCGCATCGCCGTCGCCGTCGACCGCACGGGTGACCGCCCGCAGGGGCTGAAGGACCTCGCCGCCTGCACGCTGCGCACGGACGAGTCGCAGAACGGCGAGAACGGCGAGAACGGCCAGAACGGCGAGAACGGGCAGGGCGGCGAGAACGGGCAGGGCGGCCAGGACGGGAAAGGCGGCCAGGGCGACCAGAACGGCGGTGCCCAGCAGAACGGCAACGGCGGTCAGGCCGGCAACGGCCCTGTGCCCGCCGACTACGTGGACATCACCACCGTCCAGCCCGCGCAGCAGCCCGCGGACCCGGCCTCCGGCCCCTCCCGCGGCACCTTCGTCACGAGCTGCGGGGTGAACGAGAACGGCCTGTTCAACTCGGACAACGTCATCGTCGCCCCGGGCGTCAGCAACGGCGCGCACCACTTCCACGACTACGTCGGCAACCAGTCGAACACCGCCTTCGCCTCCGACGAGGACCTGGCGAAGGCGAAGACGAGTTGCGTGGACCAGGGCGACAGGTCGACCTACTACTGGCCCGTGCTGCGCCTGCAGAACGGCACGCAGGAGCGCGACGCCAAGAGCCCGGGCGGCGGTGTCGAGGGCAACGCGGGCCAGATCGTCACGCCGAAGGACGTCACGTTGACCTTCGTCGGCAACGCCCGGTCCAAGGTCACCGGGATGCCGCGGCTGCTGCGCATCATCACAGGCGACGCGAAGGCTTTCGTCAACGGCCCGGCCAACGCCAACGCGTCGTGGAGCTGCACCGGCTTCGAGGACCGCCAGCTCAAGGACAAGTACCCGCTCTGCCCGTCCGGCAGCGACGTGGTGCGCACCTTCCACTTCCAGAGCTGCTGGGACGGCCGCAACATCGACAGCGCCAACCACCGTACGCACGTGGCGTTCGCCGCCCCCGACGGCGGCTGCCCGGAGGGCTTCCGCGCCATCCCGCAGCTCGTGCAGCGCATCGTCTACGACGTGGACGCGCCCAGCCTGGACGACGGCGGCCGTAGGACCCCGCTGTTCGCGGTGGACTCCTTCCCCGAGCAGCTGCACAAGCCGGTCACGGACCACGGCGACTTCATCAACGTCTTCGACGAGAGCCTGATGCGGCAGATGGTCGACTGCATCAACGAGGGCCGCCAGTGCGGCGCCGGCAAGGACGGAGGCGGCACGGACGACGGCTCCGGCGGTAACGGCGGCGACACCGGCAACAACGGTGGCGGCGGCAACGCTGGCGGCGCGGGCGACGGAGCCGGGACCGGCGACAACGGCACCGGTGGCGACACGGGTACCGGCGACAACGGCAACGAGAACGGTACCGGTGGCGGCGCGGACGACGGTTCCGCCGGTGGCGCCCAGGAGCAGCCCCCGGCCACCGCGACCGCCGAGGCACCGCAGGACGAGCCCTCCGACGCGGCTCCCCAGACGGGTGACGGCGGCGGCGCCGCCACCCCCGGGGACCAGCCCCGCGTCTACGCGAAGCCGACGATCGCCGCGACCTCGTCGCCCGCCCCGAAGGACGCGGGCAACGACAGCATCGGGGCGAACGACAAGGGCGCTGGTGGCAACGCGGCCGCCGCCGACTCCGTGTCCACCCCGGCCCCCATCGCCCAGGACACGTCGACCGGCACGGAACAGCAGGCCGCCCAGGGCGGTCTGGCCGAAACGGGAGCGCAGCTCTGGCCCGCGGCCGCGGGCGCGGTCCTGGTGCTGGCCGGTGTCGTCCTGCTGTTCCGCCGCGGACGCCGCTCCTTCTGACACCTGCAGCTCAGGACACCCGGCGGCGCACTGCACACCAGGCCCGTTCGGACGCACCTCCCGGTGCGTCCGAACGGGCCTGCGGCTGTCCGGGGTGGCGCTCGGATCGTGGCCCCCGCGACACCTGCGCGTCACTCGAACGACTGATCGTGGAGAGGACGGGCACGGCCGCGTCACCGCGGACGTTCATCGATCGAAGGACCCACGGGCGTCTTCCGCCCCGCTCCGACATGCCGTCCGGCGTGCACGTCACGACGATGGGCAGGAGCAGGACAGGAGCGGCCCCAGGGACAGCGGCACACAGGAGAACACGGCGGAGAACGGCAGAAAACAGCCGGGAACGACGAGCAACGACAAGCAACGACAAGGAACGGCAGGGGACGGCAGGGAACCATGGGGGGACGACGCGACATGGCGGACACGACATGAGCAGTACGGGCAGTACCGACGGCACCGGGCGGCACCGCACCGCCGACCGCGACGTGCGCCGCGCGCGCGGCTGGGCCAGGGTCGCCCTGCTGATGGTCGTCGGCGCGGCGCTCGTGGTGACGGTGGGCGCCGGTTCCGGCGGCTGGCTGGTGCTGCTCGGCGGTCTGGCCGGGCTGGCAGTCGCGGGCGCCGGGCTGTGGTGGGCGCTGACGCACCGACGTCTGGGCCGCCTGCTGGGCGCCGTCCTGGCCGTGGGCGCACCGGTGGGCGTCATCATCATGTACGCGGCGTCAGGACTGTGGCCCGTCGCCGTCGGCGGACTGTCGCTCTGGGCGGCCGCCCTGGCCAGCGCACGGTCCGCCCTGCGCAAGCTGCGCAGACCACGGGCCATGCGCACCCGCAGGACGCCACGGCCGCGCCGGCCCGTCCTGATCATGAACCCGCGGTCCGGCGGCGGCAAAGTGGAGCGCCACGACCTCGTGACCCGCGCCGAGTCACTGGGCTGCCGGGTGATCCTCATCGACCCGGACGCCCCGACGGACCCGGGCGCCGAGGCGGAGCGCGCCCTGGCCGCCGGTGCCGACTGCCTCGGTGTCGCGGGGGGCGACGGCACCCAGGCACTGGTCGCCGCGGTCGCCGCCGAGCACGGCGTGCCGTTCCTCGTCGTGCCCGCCGGCACCCGCAACCACTTCGCCATGGACCTGGGCCTCGACCGCACCGACCCGGTGCGGAGCCTCGACGCACTGACCGACGGCGTGGAACTGCGCGTCGACCTCGGCGACGTCGACGGACGGCCCTTCGTCAACACGGTGTCCTTCGGGGCGTACGCCGAGATCGTGCAGAGCCCCGAGTACCGGGAGGCGAAGACGGCCACCGCGCTCGAGCACCTGCCCGACCTGCTGGCGGGGGAGGCGGGCGCCACCCTCGACGTCCGCGTCGACGACACCGTCCTGCACGCGCCGCAGGCGGTCCTCGTCAGCAACAACCCCTACGCCCGCGCCGACCCGCTCGGCGGCGGACGCCGACCGCGGCTGGACTCCGGGACGCTGGGCGTGATCGGCGTCCGCGTGGAGGGCGCCGCCCGGGCCGCCGAACTCGCCCTGCGCGGGGAGCGCGCCGGCAGCATCACCTCCGTCACCTCCCGGCGCGTGGACGTGGCGGCCGACCAGGACCGGATCCCGGTCGCCGTCGACGGCGAGGCGCTCGTCCTGCCCACCCCCGTGGTGTGCACCCTGCGCCCGGGCGTCCTGCGGGTCCGGGTGCCGCGGCGGCGCCCCGGGGCCACGTACGCGCCGCCCTCCGTCGACTGGCGTCACATCGTGGACCTCGCCTTCAACCGGCCCTGGCGCGACCCCGACGGCGAGGACCCACAGGACAGGGGCGTGATCGACCCGTCCGTATCCCGACCGGCACGGAGGACGACGACGGTGGAGCGTCGTACCCCGGCCCAGAGCAGCAAGGAGGCGGGCGATGCCTGAGCAGCGTCCCTCGACCCGTACGACCGCGGTCAGCCTGGTGCGTGACCTCGCGGCACTGGACCGGGCGTTGTACGAGGCGGTGACCGTCACGCGGACGCCCACCCTGGACAGCGCGCTGCGGCGCCTGTCCACGGCCGCGGACCACTCCAAGTTGTCCTTCGCGACCGCCGCGGTGCTGGCGTTGCGCCCCGGCCGTACGCGCCGGGCCGCCATCGTGGGGGTCGCGGCGATCGGCGTGGCCTCGGCGACGGCCAACCTGCTGGGCAAGAAGCTCGTACGCCGCCCCCGGCCGCACCGGGCCGTGGACTCGCCGTTCCCGGGGCGTCATGTGCCCATGCCGGAGTCGGCGTCGTTCCCGTCGGGGCACACCGCGTCGGCCGTGGCGTTCGCCGCCGCCGTCAGTCCCGTCCTGCCTGCCGCGACGATCCCGCTGGGCCTGCTGGCCGTCGCGGTCGGCTACTCGCGGATCCACACCGGAGTGCACTACCCCGGGGACGTGATCGCCGGCGCCGTTCTCGGGACGGGGGCGGCGGCGACGGTGCTGGCGGTCGCCGGGGCCAGGGGAGGCGCGGCGAAGAGGTGACCGGTGGGTCCACAGGTGGGCCCGCTCCCATCACCGTGCGTGCCCGGGTGATCATGGGAGCTGCTCACCGCCACAGGGTCACCAACTGGCCATGTCCGAAAGGGAAGATACTGCCGACGCTGCCCCATCGGTGACCTTCCCCACTCCGGGCGGGGGCAGGGGGAGACGGGACTTCCGCTACCGTCAGTAACATGATCAACTTGGCGTTTTGGATGGTCTGTACAGGCAACGTTCCATCCCCGACTCGTTGATCCCTTCACCCGGAGGCCCCCCATGCACTCGCCCGAGGACGCCCTGCACCAGGCACGCGCCGCGTACGAGGACCATCAGCGCACGTGCCGGCAGTGTGCCGTCGACACGGTCCCGTGTGCCGTGGCCAAGCACCTGCTGCGCCTCTACAACAACGCCAGAAGAAGCCTGCGGGGCCCGAGTTCGGCCATGCGCTGACCCGGGTGGAAGGAGCGGGCGCGCCGGTCGTCCGGCGCGCCCGCTCACGCGGGACGCACCGCGGCGCGGATGGCGTCCTGTCCCGCGTGGAAGATCGACTCCTCGCGGACGAAGGCTCCCGGACCAGGGGCGTGGATCATGAGGCCGTTGCCCGTGCAGAGCCCGGTGTGGCGCAGACCGTCGAAGAAGAAGACGAGGTCGCCGGGTCGCAGGTCGTCCAGTTCGACCGGTGTGCCCGCGCCGGCCTGGTCGGCGGTCGCCCGGGGCAGCGGTAGTCCGGCAGCCGTCCAGGCCGCCTGGGTGAGGCCCGAGCAGTCGTACGAGTCCGGCCCCTTGGCGCCCCACACGCAGGGCTTGCCGAGCTGCGCCCGGGCGAAGGCGACGGCCTTGTCAGCCTTGGCCGGGTAGGTGGGGGCGGGGCTGTAGTCGACCGTGTCGGGGGTGACGGGGCTGTGGCCGACCGGGTCGGGGGCGAAGGAAGCGGGGACGGGCCCGCCGGGAGCGGTGCCCGGCGGCGCGACGGGCGCGGTGAGGAAGCCGCCGGTGCCCATCTGTGCGGAGGGGACGGCGAACCCGCTGGTGTCCGTCGGTACGGAGGGCATGGTGAAGCCGCCGGTGTCCGTCAGGGCGAACGGGGCGGAGAAGGAGCCGGTGTCGGTCAGCGGCAGCGAGGCGGAGAAGGAGCCGGTGTCGCTCAGGGGGAGCGGGGCGGAGAAGCCGCCCGTGTCCGTGAAGGGTGACGGGACGGCGTAACCGCCGGTGTCCATCGATGCGGACGGAGCGGAGAAGCTGCCGGTGTCCATCGGTGTGGACGGAGCGGCGAAGGTGCCGGTGTCCGTCATCGCGGACGGGACGTTGAAGCCGCCGGTGTCCTGCGGTGCTCCCCAAGGCGTGGCGCTCGCCTCCCATGCGCCCCAGTTCGCGGCACCCGCCCCCTGCGTTCCCCAGGTCATGGCGTCGGTGTCCTGGGTTCCCCAGGTGAGGGCGTCCGTCTCCTGCGCTGCCCAGGAGGTGGCGCCGGTGTCCTGCATCCCTCCGGCCATGGCGCCGCCGTCCTGCGCCGCCCGGGCCGTGTAGTCGCTGTCCTGTGTCCCCCAGGTGACGGCTCCGGTGCCGTACGCCGGCACCTGCCCGGTGTCCCAAGTCGCTTCGGCCGCGAGCGGCTCGGGGGCCGGTGCGCTGGGGGACGGGAGTTCGGCCTGCAGGGGAGCGGAGGCGGCCGCTGGCGCCGGAGCCAGGGCCATCGAAGCCGGGGCGCCGTCCTCGTGTGACGCGCGTAGCCCGTCCGCCGTGGGCGCCGGGGGCAGGGCGGGCAGGGCGCGGGCGGTCAGTTCGGGGAGGTGCCGTTCGGCGGACTCCAACTCCCGGGCGCCGGCGGGCTCGACGGCGGCGCGCTGCGGACGGGACGTCACGGCGGGACGCTGGGGTGTGCGGTCGCGGGGCAGGACGGCCGGCACGGTCGGCCCGAGCACGCTGCGGGCCGTGTCGAACCACTGCCGGGCGACGGCGCTGACGGCGGCGTCGCCCGTACGGCCGCCGGAGCCGCGGCGCGCACCGGACGTCATCGCGCGGGTGGCGTTGAACGTTCCGGTGTCGGTCTCGGCGCGGTCGTACAAGGCGTTGACCCGCTGCTGGACCTCGGCCGGGCTGGGCGGTACGAGGTCCTCGAGGCGGGCCGAGCCGGTGGGTCGGGCGGGCACGGAGGGCAGGGTCGTCACAGCGGGGGCGGAGCCGCGCAGGCCGACGAGGTCGGCTCCCATGAGGTCCTGGCTGCGGTCCGTCGCCATGGCGGACGTACTCCTTCCGTGCTCCACCGGTCCAGCGTTCGGCACGGTGCGGGGGAGGCGTCCCCGCAGTACCGGCAGAAGGGGTGGTGCCGGCTGCGCGGGCGGTATCAGCAGCACCCGCACCCGTCAGGGTGTCGCGGACTCGGTGGAGGCCGCGCGGTCCGGCGGGGTTCGCCGGAGTCGGTCGTGCGGCCCGGGCGTCAACCTAGCCAACTTGTGTGACTGGTGTGAAGATTCACGCCTCGAATGTCCGATACGTTTTCGTGACCTTCGTCTCGTACGGCCTCAAGTGGCGAGCGGGCCGCCCTCCTTGGGGTGGGCGTCCAGCACCCGTCGCCGGGCCGCCTCGTCATGGACGAGCAGGGACAGCAGCGCGGCCACGGTCAGCCCGGCCTCTGCCGGATGGCGCAGCACCTTGGCGGGCTCGATGATGTAGGTGTTGCCGCGCCCCGTGCGGGTGTGGGACAGGTAGCCGTCCTGCTCGAGGTCGGCGATGATCTTCTGGACGGCGCGTTCCGTGAGCCGGCAGTGCGCGGCGATGTCACGGATGCGGGCGGTGCGATTGTCTGCGATGGCCGCCAGGACGCGCGCGTGATTGGTGAGGAACGTCCATCCTGTGTGCGGCTCGGGCACTCCCTCCATGAAGGGGATTGTATGGCGTCTAGTTCATGAACTCAAAAGACGGAACCACAGTTCATGTATTGGTTGACGTGTTGTGGGTAACCGAGCGACGCTTGAGCTGAGAACGGAAGAGACCGGGGGAGGCGGTCATGCCGGAGCCTGCGCACGACATGACCCCCCGGAGCAGGGAGGCCGCCGTGCGGGCAGAGGTGGATGGTGTGTCGGCGGTACGGGCCGTGCCCGGGCCGGTGATCGACGTCCGCCCCGAAGGTGACCGTGCCGTCGTGAGAGTGCGCGGTGACCTGGATCTGGACGCGGCACGGCCGCTGGAACAGGGGCTGCGCACCGCCCTCGGCTCATCGGTCCGCGGCGTCGACCTGGACCTGTCCGGGGTCGGCTTCTGCGACTGTTCGGCGCTCAACGTGCTGATCGCGGCCCGTCACCGCGCCCTGGCGGAAGGCAAGACGATGGAGCTGCGGGAGAGTGCCCCGACCGTCGACCGAATCCTCGACCTCACCGGCACCCGGTCCCTGCTGGCGGGTCCCGACGGCGCGACGGAGTGGGGTGGCGACGGCGAGGCCCTGCGGGAGCTGCGCGTCGAGGTGGTGCAGTTGCGGCGCGCCATGCAGACCCGTCCGGTGATCGACCTCGCCCGGGGCATCCTCATGGCGTCGTTCGGACTGGGTTCCGAGGAGGCGTGGCGCGTCCTGGTCACCGCCTCCCAGCACGCCAACACCAAGCTCCACCACCTGGCCCAGGACATCGTCTCGACCGCGGAGGGCGGCGAGCCCCGCGAGCAGCTCAGGGACCAGCTCACCGCGGCGGTGGCGAGAGTCCGCGCGGAGAGCGCCTGAGGTTCGCCCGGGCAGCCGCATACCGGCCCCTCTTCCGCCCTGGAGGCCCCTTGACGCTCGTGTCTGGCCTTCCGGCGCAGACCCGGCCAGAGCGCTTCGCTCGATTCGCGTGTCGCGACGACTGAATCGAGCGTCGAGTCTTGCCTTCGCAGCTCATCCGATCGTAGGTTTCCCTCATTCCTGCTTCTCTTGTCTTCCCTCCGATCGGGGTGCGCCATGGACCGAGCCCGACTGCGTCACCTGCTGGCCCGCGAGAGCGCGGAGGCCGAGGCGCGCAACCCCCGTTCGCAGGCGGCCTACGCCCGCGCCGACCACCTCTTCGGCCGGGTGCCGATGACCTGGATGAACAAGACGGCCGGGGCCTTCCCGCGTTACCTGGCCGCCGCCCGCGGCGCCCGGGTGACCGACATCGACGGCCACGAGTACGTCGACTTCTGTCTCGGTGACACCGGCGCCATGACGGGCCACTCGCCCGCCGCGGTCACCGCCGCCGTGCAGCACCGGTTCGCCGACCTGGGCGGCGCGACGGCCATGCTGCCGACCGAGGACGCCGAGTGGGTCGGCGCCGAGCTGACCCGCCGGTTCGGCCTCACCCGTTGGAGCTTCTCCCTCACCGCGACGGACGCCAACCGCTGGGCCATCCGCCTCGCCCGCGCGCTCACCGGCCGGCCGAAGATCCTCGTGAACAGCTACTGCTACCACGGCAGTGTCGACGAGTCCCTGATCGTGACCGGCCCCGACGGCACGGGCACCGCCCGTCCGGGCAACGTCGGCGCCCCCTGCGACGTCACCCTCACCAGCCGCGTCGCCGAGTTCAACGACCTGGAGCAACTGGAGCGGGAACTCGCCCACGGCGACGTGGCCGCCGTCCTCATGGAGCCCGCCCTCACCAACATCGGCATCGTCCTGCCCGAGCCCGGCTACCTCGACGGCGTCCGCGAACTGACGCGCCGCCACGGCACCCTGCTGATCAACGACGAGACGCACACCTTCTCCGCCGGGCCCGGCGGCTGCACCGCGGCCTGGGACCTCACACCGGACGTCCTGACCATCGGCAAGGCGATCGGCGGCGGCATCCCCGCCGGCGCCTACGGACTGTCGGCCGAACTCGCCGACCGGCTGCTGGGCCGCGACGACCTGGACCTGGTCGACATGGGCGGCGTCGGCGGCACCCTCGCGGGCAACGCCCTGTCCGTCGCCGCCATGCGCGCCACGCTCGAACACGTCCTGACCGACGCCGCGTTCGCCCACATGCACCGGCTCGCCGAGCGCTTCGAGGCGGGCGTCGGCGTGGGCATCGAGAAGCACGCCCTGCCCTGGTCGGTCAGCCGTCTGGGCGCCCGTACCGAGTACCGGTTCAGCTCCCCTGCGCCCCGCACCGGGACCGAGGCGGCGGCCGCCGGTGACACGGAGCTGGAGGACTTCCTCCACCTCTACCTCGCCAACCGTGGCATCCTGCTCACCCCGTTCCACAACATGGCGCTGATGTGCCCCGACACCACCGAGCAGGATGTGGACCGGCACACCGAGCTGTTCGCCGCCGCCCTGGCGGAACTGGCCGGCTGACCGACAACACTGTCCGGCGGAGAGGACCACCCGTGGACGAGATCGACCGCGCCATCCTGCGGGAGCTCCAGAGCGACGGACGCATCGCGTACGCCGACCTCGGTCCCCGGGTCGGCCTGTCCGCCTCGGCCGCCCGACAGCGCCTGCAACGGCTGCTGGACTCCCGGGCCGTTCAGGTCGTCGGCGTGACCGACCCGATGGCGATGGGCGGCCAGGCCATGGCCCTGCTCGGCATCACCGTCGACGGCGACCCCCGCCCGGTCGCCGACGCCCTCGCCACCCACCCCGAGGTGGTGTACTCGGTGCTGACCTCCGGCGGCTTCGACCTGTTCGCCGAGGTCGTCGCGCCGGGGGCCAAGGACCTGCTGGACTTCGTCAACGACGTCGTCCGCACCGTCGAGGGCGTCAGCGGCGTCCAGTCCTTCCCCTACTTCGCCATCCACACCCACCGTTTCCTGTGGGACGTCGGCTGAGCACGCGGACCGGGCGCGCCGACCGGGACGTATCATGCCGGTCACCCGGATCCCCCGCGGCGTCGGCTACCTGGACGTGCGCGCCACGGGCGTCACGTCGTCGCAGTACCGTCGCCGGTTCGGCGTCGCGGCACAAGTCAGCCGACGCGAGGCCCTGTCGGCGAGTCAGCCGACGAGGATCCGCTCCACGCCTTCCCGGTAGCTGGTGACCTGGAATCCAGGAAAGCGGGCCGCGAACTTCGAGCTGTCGAAGATGTTGTCGTCGCGGTAGCGGACGAGCAGCTCGAACATCTCGTCGAGCGGCTTGACGAAGCGGCGCCCGAGGCGGAAGGCGAGCATCGGCAGCACCGTGTAGCCGATCTTTCGGCCGGTGACCTCGCCGGCGATCTCGATCAGCTGGGCGTAGGACCGGCGGTCCGGGTCGACGGGCAGGTGCCACGTCTGGCCGTAGGCGTCCGGCGTGTTGCCGAGCAGGGCGAGAGCCCGGCTCGCGTCGGGGGTCCAGATCAGGGAACGCTTGGCTTGGGCGTCGACGGGGACGAACGGCCGCTTGCCCGCCTTGATCCGGTCGAACACCAGCGAGTTCGTGTAGCTCTTCGTCCGGCCCGGACCGTAGAACTCGGGCGCCCGGCCGATCAGGGCTTCGACCCGGTCGGCCCGCATGGCCTCCAGCAGCATGCCGGCGATCTGTCCGCGGACCCGTCCCTTGCGCCCGCCCGGTGCGAACGCGGTCGACTCGGTCTGGGGCGTCGGCGTTCCGGGATACATGTAGGTGTTGTCGAAGAAGACGAGCTTTGTGCCGTGTTCGGCGCAGGCGTCGATGACGTTGCGCATCATGACGGGGAACTGCCGGCTGAGCCGAGACGTAGTACTTGGACATCTATATCTCGACTCCTGGCTTCCTTGCGGGAGCGGAGACAGGGCCGTCTTGGGTCGGCGACACCTTGCCGTGGAGCGTTGTCCCCTCGAGGGGATCGACACGCGATCGCTCTTGCCTGCACCCGTCGCCTCATGGGGCGCCCCGGCGAGATCGAGGTTTCCCCCGGCCTGTCATGCGATCAAGTGAGTCGAGGGGACCCTCTGGCCAAGAGAAGCGACGAGGCGCCTTCTGGCAGGATCGGGGCATGAGCGTGCCGCGTCTCCCCTCCGGTGTCACGTCCGGTGCCACGAGTGCCCTGTCCGCCGTGAACGGCCCGCGGACGTCCTGGCGTTCCCTGTGGTCGAAGGGGTCGGCCCTGTCGATCGGATCGGTGGACTCCTTCCTGTCCGTCGGCTCCGTGGGCAGCGTCCTGTCCGTCGCCTCGGTCGGCAGTGTCCTGTCCGTGGGTCCGTCGGCTCGGCCGCGTCGCTGGCATCGGCGGGCAGTTGGCTGAGCACGGGTTCGGCGCTGTCCGCCCGTTCGTCAGGCGCGGCCCTGGCCCGGCGCACCCACCACCGCACCCGCGCCGTCACCGTCGTGGCCGCGACCGCGGTGACCCTCACGGGCCTCGGGGCCTGGTATCTCCGTCAGTCGAGGACCACCATGTCGCGCCAGCAGACGGCCAGGTCCCGGTGGAGGTCCTCCTTGCGCTGGAAGCCGTCGGGGATCGGGGCGTTGGCGTCGAAGTAGAACCCCATGACGATGAGCTGAGCACCCTGGTGCGTCGCCTTCAGGTGGTTCCAGAGCTTGGACACGTCCGCCTCGATCTCCTTGACGAACGCGGCTTTCTGGTACTCGGTGGCACGTAATGTCTTCAGTTCGACGATGATCCGCTCGCCCGGCACGTTGCTGGAGCCGTTGAGCAGCAGATCGCTGCGCTGCTTGCCGTCGAAGACGAGCTGTTCCCTGCGCACGTCGCGGGTCGAGTCCTGCGCCAGCAGATTCCCGGCGAGCTCGGCCTGCAGCCACCACTCCCAGCCCCATTCGAGGAGTTGTACGCGCCGGGCCCGCTCGCCGTTGTCGCGCACCCAGGCGAAGACGAAGTCCCGGAACTGCTGAACCGTGATGGGCATGTGGTCTCCCTCGGAGGTCTGCCTGCTGTGCCAAGGGGTCTACTGCACTGCGGGACGACCGTCCATCGAACAGACCGAAGCGGACCGTACCGTGCCGCAACGGACGTCGAGCGCGGGCCGCACCGAGGGCGCTGCCGCGCTCAGATCCAGTAGGGCGCCGAGGGCACCGCGTCGGCGCCCGAGGCGGTGAGCCCGGTGCCGGGGGAGCGGCCGCTGAGCCACGCCAGGAGGTCGGCCAGCGGTCCGCGGACCGTGGGGCCACCCGTCCCCAGCCGGCGTACCAGGCCGGTGTCCGTCGTCTCCAGGCGCAGCGGAGGGGGGTGAGGCCGCCGGGCGAGCGCCTCCGCGATGTCCTCGACGATCCACCGGGCGGCGTCGGCCGGGATGTCGCGGAAGCCGTAGCCGCCGACGGACGCCGCAAGACCGTCCGGGCCACCCTGCAACCCGGGCACGTGCGCGCATGACCATTCTGCGCTGACGTCAGCGGCGCCCCCGGACGCCCCAATGCGAGCCCCAGGCCGCACTCAACGCGCTGCCGGCCTTCCCCCGGCGAACCCTCCGCCGTGAACCTCTTCGGGGTGCCACACGGAGAAGACACGCGCTAGTTGTTAGGGTCGGGAGGATGTTGACGCTGCGGCACTCATCGAATCTCGTTCTCAGGGTGCTGGTCGTCGTAGGTCCGGCGGGCGCGGGCGATGCCGTCACGGTGTTCCAGCGACCAGTCGGCGAGAGCCTTGACGAGGTGGGTCAGGCTCGCGCCGGTCTCGGTGAGACGGTAGTCGACCTGGGCAGGCACTGTCGGGTACACGGTGCGAAGTACGAGTCCGTCGCGTTCCAGTCGGCGCACCGTCAGGGTCAGCATGCGCTGGGAGATCCCGTCGATGGCTCGTTGGAGTTGCCGGAAGCGACGCGGCCCTCCGGCGAGTTCGACGATGACGAGGACCGACCACTTGTCACCAACCCGGTCGAGGACGTCTCGGATCCCGCAGTCAGGGTGGTCGGGCTGCCCGCAGGGCTCGAGCTCGGCGGCTCCAGCGGTTACACCGGTGTGCGTCATTGACACGAAACTGCCTCCTTGTGAGCCGACCACGGCCGGTTGAAGATCTCACCGTAGTTACTGAAGAGAACCACGGTACGGAGGCAGAACCACAATGATCATGGTGACCGGCGCGAACGGCCAGCTCGCTTCCCTCACGCTCCAGGAGTTGGCCGAGCGCGACGTGCCCGCAGCCGGAGGCAGTCGCACCCCCACGGAAGGGCAGCGCCGCCTCGACTTCGATGACCCCGCCACCCTCGACTTCAGCGGCGTTTCGACCCTGGTCCTGGTCTCGGCCGGGTACGCCGAGGACGACCAGGTTCTCGCCCGCCACAAGGCCGTTCTCGATGCCGCGGGGCGCGATGGCGTCGACCACGTCGTCTACACCAGTCTGACCGGGGACGGGGTCCACCTCGGGTTCGCACTAGCCCACCGAGCCACCGAGCGGATGATCAAGGCTGGCGGACTCGGATGGACGATCCTACGCAACGGGCTCTACGCCGAACTCTTCGGCGCGCTGCTGACCTGGACCCCTGATGGCCTGGAGTCGCCGTTCGGCGACGGTGCTCTCTCTGCAGTGGCGCGGGCGGATCTGGCCACAGCCGCAGCAATCGTGGCCGGCGATCCGGGCGCGCACGCGGGCAAGACCTACGACTTGGTCGGCCCGCCGATCACAGTGACCGACATCGCCGAAAAGCTCG
Source organism: Streptomyces galbus (assembly GCF_005280195.1). GTDB lineage: Bacteria > Actinomycetota > Actinomycetes > Streptomycetales > Streptomycetaceae > Streptomyces > Streptomyces galbus. The sequence goes on from NZ_SZPR01000012.1 coordinate 589,430, forward strand.
GAGTCGCTCATCGGACGATCGGACTCGGTGAGTACCGCGCCCGGCTCCTCGCCGACGGCAGCCTGCTGCCGTTCCAGCCACCGATGCTCACCTCCATCGCCACCAGCGTCCGCCACGGGTTCCTCAACAGCACCAGCGCCGACCTCGTCCAGCTGCTCGGTCGACCGCTCACCAACACGGTCACTGTCACTGCGGACACCCTTGCCGAGATGCGCTCCGACGCACGTTGACACGCATGGTTCATCGCAACGCGCCGCTGTCCGTTGTAGGCCGCAGGCGGCTCGTCGAGCGCTGCCGTACCCGCCCGAGCGCGCACGTCGCCGCCGAGATGGGAAATGGATGCCCGACACGATCCACGGCCGCGACTGACGGTTACCCATGCCCGCACCTACGAGCAGAAAGGCCGACAGACTCGTGATCAACAGCTTTTGTCAGAGCCAGTAAGCCGACACTGCAGAGCCCCAGAGGGACGGCCGGCACCCCCGCAGGTGAGCCTCGGCGTTGTCACTTGCGGCTGGTAGAACTGCCGTGCAGATCAAGGGCGCTGGTCGCGCCGGATGTCTCGTACGGCGGGAGCGGGCAGACACATGCGAACCAAGGACGATCACCTCACCGAGCTCTACGGGCTCCCCGCCTTCACATTCCCCGAGGAGCAGGACGCGGCCGGCGTCGTGCTGCCCGAGGCCGACGCCGTGGCCTGGCGGATCGGATACGAGCGGGGGGCTTCCGGCGAGCGGTGGACGGACACCTTCGAGCGGCTGTGCGCGGCCGTGGACAGCGCGCGCATCCGCGCCCTGATCATCGGCATCTGGGGAGATCCGGAGGACACCGAACCCGACGAGGTCATGGAGGCGTTCCTGGGCGCGCGGGACCGGCTGACAGGGCTGCGATCGCTCTATTTCGGCGACATCACCGACGAGGAGTGCCGGATCTCCAGGATCGGCCAGACCGACGTCACGCCGCTGCTCGCGAGCTATCCGACCCTGGAGGAGTTCTCGGTCCGGGCCGGCGAGTCCTACGACATTGAAGGGCTGCACCCGCTGAGGTTTCCCCGCATACGCCACGATGGGCTACGCAGGCTCGTCGTCGAGAGCGCCGGGCTGCGCGGCCACGTCCTGCGCGGGGTGGGCGAGAGCGAGCTGCCCGCGCTGGAACATCTCGAACTGTGGCTGGGGGCGCGCGAGGACGGGGGCGACGGCGAGATCGCCGACCTCGCGGGGATCCTGTCCGGGAACCGGCTGCCGAGGCTGCGCAGTCTCGCCCTGCGCAACAGCGAGATGCAGGACGAGGTCGCGGCGGCCATGGGGGCGGCGCCCATCGTCGCCAACCTCGACGTGCTCGACCTGTCGCTCGGAACACTGACCGATACCGGCGCCGAGGCGCTGCTCGGCGGGCAGCCACTGACGCACCTCAGGAAGCTCGACCTGCACCACAACTACCTGAGCGAGCCGATGAGACAGCGTGTTCGGGACGCGCTCGAACCGGCCGGCGTGGAAGTCGACCTTGACCCGTCCGACGCCGAGGCGGACGAGGACGAAAACGGCGTGCCGGTGCCCAGCATCAGTGTGGGCCCGCTCACTTACTGACCGTCCTGCCGGGCGCGTAAGTGGCCCGGATCCGTCCGGCGCCGCCATGGCGTTCCGGCCAGTCCGGGCACGTCCGCCGATCGCCAACCGGCTCGGGCGGCCGGCCGCGGCCGTCGCAGGTGACAGGGAGCTGGGTCAGTCCGACTCGGGATCGGCCGAGGCGTGATCGTCCGGTCCGCCCGGCCGATGGGCGAATCAATGAGTCTTTTCAGCGTTGCCTTTCAAGGGTGAGAACGGCTTCGGTGATGACGCTCATGCGGTTGGGGCTGATGCGGGATCTGCGGAAGATCTGCCAGGACTTCAGCCGTGCCATGCCGCGCTCGACAAGTGCTCGGGCCTGGGCGGGGGCGCGGTTGACGGTGCGCTGGGTGATGGTGAGTTCGCCGCCGGGTGGACGAATGAGGCCGGTAGTCAGCCAGGGGCCGGCGCCCTGGTAGGCGCGGTCGGCGAGGATCGGGACGCCCTGGCGTTCGCAGATCCGGATGATGCGGTGGGTGCGGGCTGCGGTCAGATCATGGGTGCGGCCTGGCAGTGCGGGCGAGATCCACAGCACCTCGCCGGTGGGGTCGGTGACGACTTGGGCGTTCACGCCGTGCTGGCGGTGCTTGGCCGAGTAGTCGGCTCGACTGTCGCCGACGCGGTCGCACTCGGCCAGGGTCTCGTCCAGCAGGACGAACTCCGGATCGTGCTCGAGCACAGTCTTGAGCAGGCCCGGGGCACAGTCGGCAAGCAGGCTGGTCACGGCAGTGACGTACGCGTGGGCGGTGCCGTACGCGTGGGCGGTGCCGATGGATATGCCGAAGCCGGACGCGATCCTGGTGCGAGACCGTGTAGTGGTGACAGCTGGCGCCATTGCCGGAGCGAGTACTGCGGGAGCAGTTGGATGCGCACTAGCCGGTGAAGCCTTCGGAGAATGGACAAAAACCGTGTGCAGCCCCGAAGTCGCGGACGAGATCGCCGGACGACTGCGCGAGGCCGTCGGCGCGATCCTCGACGAGTACACCGACGACGAAGTCTTCGACTACGGCGTCGACTGACGCCGTTGAGCGCCGGGAGGGATCACCGCATGTCCGCCCCCACCGTCCCGCCCCGCGCGTACGGTGGCCGTACGACCCGTCAGGAGGTGCCGATGAGCGCGCAGCCCGAGGAAGCTCCCGACCCGCCGGCTCCGGCCGCCGCCGCGCAGTTACTCGCCCAGCTGCGCGAGGACCGCGGCGCCGGCACCTGTGTGCCCCGCACGACCTTCATGTCCCGGCGGCCGACATCGCCCTCGCCGCCGGCAAGCTGTCCGCCAGCGACCGAAGCGACCGGGAGCGCACCATGGCCCCGAACTCCTCCACCAGGTGCAGCACCTCGGACGGAAGAATCCACATGATCGAGTGCGTGCGCGCGGTTCTACTCACTCCTGCCGACCGGCTGCTGCTGATCCGCCGTACCTGGCCCGGCGGCGTCCCCTACTGGACGCTGCCCGGCGGCCACGTCGAGCCCGATGACCGGGACCTTCGCGCGGCGCTCTCCCGCGAGGTGTGCGAAGAGACCGGTGGTGTCCCGGACATCCTCGGCCGGCTGCTGACCTTCGACGACACCCACCAACGCGACCACGTGTACCTTGCCCGGATCGCCCGCTGGTCCGAAAGCGGCCGAACCGGGCCGGAGATCGACGACCCTGACCACGGCACCTACCAGCTCGACGAGATCGCTCATGCCTCCGCAGCCCTTAGCCCCCTCCCGTTGCTCCCCGAGGCTGTCGCGACCTTTTTGCAACGGACGGCTGCGGCCGGACAGGACCTCGCCGTCCTCGCCGACCCGACGGTCCCGTGAGCACCGTTGTCGAGGGTTTCCAGGAAGGTCTCTGCGTTCATCTGCCGCGCCGCCACGAGCAAGGCCAACGCACTGGCCTGCCAGTTGAGAGGAGAGCACACCGCTCATGCGGAAGTACCACAGGGCCGGAGACTCGGTCCTGGTCCTAGCAGGCCCGCAGAAGGAGCAGACGTTGACCGTCACGCCTGTCCGGATGTTCGCTGCCGACCCCGGCTGCTACCTGCGAGGCGGCAGCGGTCTGTATGCCCCGGGGCAGGTCCAACTGGCTGCCGAACGAGTTGTCGGCAACCACTGCGGGAGGGCGTGCGACCCCTCGAAGCACGACGCCGTCGGCACCTGTGATCACTGCCGGGGGACGTGTACGAGGACGTGCGTAGCCGACAGTGGCAGAGTTGAGACAGAGAACGGCCCCGGTACCTCACAGTAGGTACCGGGGCCGTTCGGCCTGAGTTTGTCCGTCTCCTGGGGCGTACTGGATCAGTCGAGGTAGTCGCCGACGTGCGCGCAGCCCGCGTCGCCCCAGACGGCGTTCGTGTCATCGGCTGCGGCGCCGCCGCCGGACTGCCAGCAGTAGCTGATGTCGTCGTCGCCGCCGTACGCCGCGGCGGGAGCGGCGGCCATGAACCCGGCCGCGAGCAGACCGGTGAGAACGAGGGATACGCGCCTGAGCATGGGGTGTCTCCTTGTCGTCGGGGGACCTGCCCTGACTCTCCGGCAGGGGCCTCCGGCCCGCACTCCGGAAGGTGCGACCGGGTGGTGCCCCGCGCCGCACTGGGGGGCGGCGACGGCGGGCCCCTCCCTCCGTATCGCCGTCGCGCGACGGCGGTCTCGACGTCACCCTCGTCCGGGCGGGGCACACCTTCCCCCTGCACCTGGCCGACGGCCGCGCCGCACGCACCGTCGACTGCGAGGGCTCGTTGCTCGGCATCACGCCGGACCCGCGTGTGGAGACCCACCGCCTGCGGCTCCGCCCGGCCGAGAGCCTGGTGCTGTACACCGACGGTCTCACCGAGGTCCGCGACCCGGACGGCGAACAGTTCGGCGAGGAACGTCTCGCCCGGGCCCTGTCCGCGCGGCACGACGGACAACCCCAGCGGATCATCGACAGGCTCGTCGAGGCCGTGCACGCCTTCGCCCGCGACACGGGCATCGACGACGACCAGGCGGCCCTGGTCGTGACCGCGACCGCTCCGGGCGGCCCGGAGCGAGCGGCGGCCGTGTCCGGTCGGTGAGGACGGCGGTGCGGGAACCCTTCCGGACGGGCGATACTGACGGGCGCCGGGGCCGGGGGGTATCCATCACATACCCCTCGGCCCCGGCGCCGGACGTCAGCGCCAGGTGTCGTTGACGGTCAGGGTGCCGGTGGGCGGGGTGACGACGGTGCGGTTGTCACCGCTCTCCCAGGTGACGGAGCCGTCGGGGTTCTTCTTGAAGTACTTGTACTGCACGGCGGTGTTCGGCGGCAGCGGGTGGGCGCCGGTCCACAGCGGGTAGGTGCCGGACCCGGTGGTCAGGCGCACGGCCCTGGCCGGGTCCCAGCTGCCGAGGTCGGGCAGGTTGCCGGTGACGTAGAGGTTCTGGCCCCAGCTCGTGGTGGCGGTGGCGCGGAAGGTCGCGGCGACCGGGACGACGTTCCAGCTGTCGTTGGTGCCCGTGGTGTCCGCGGCGACGGTCAGGGTGCGGTTGGCGGTGCTCTCCCAGGTGATCGTGCCGGTGGGGGAGCGCTTGAGGTACTTGTACTCGACGGTGGCGCCGACGGGCAGCCGGACGCCGGCCGACCAGTTCGGATAGGCGCTGGCGGTGGTGCCCAGCGGGACGGCCTTGGCCGGGTCCCAGCCGCCGAGCTGCGGAACGCTGCCCGTGACCAGGAGGGTCTCGCCCTGCGTGGAGGCGTTCACCCGGAAGGTGACGGAGGTGTCCTGGGCCGTGGCCGCCCGGGCGTGGGGGGCGGTGCCGGCGAGCAGTCCGGCGAGGAGCACGGCCAGCATGAGCACCGGCCGCAAGGCGGCGGGCACCCGGTGACGTATCGAGAGCATGACATCCCTTCGATGCATGAGGACGAACGATGCGGCGGGTCCCTGCGCCCGCCGACCGCGCACATCCCAACACACCTTGAAGTCGAATGGTGACGGCATGCGCTCGCAGCGTTCAGAGATGCACCTGATCCGGCCGCGGAGGCCGACTCTTCTCGCGGCTTCCTTAAAGTCCTGAACGAACTGTCGACGGTTCGGGCGGGGAGTCGATCATGCTGGTCGTGGAGGAAGCGGGCACAGGCAGGGCCTGAAGGGCTTCACCCGTGGGCCACCTCGAGTCGGTGGGCGGGCCTCCGCAGGAGCCCGCCCGGCCTTGCGCAAGATGACGCAAAATCTTTCAAGCGGCTTGGCCCGGCGCCGCGCCTACCGGGCGGAGGGCAGGCGGCCCTCGTCGATGGCCCGGGTGAAGGCGGCGTAATCCTCACGGGTCCGCTCGGTGTAGGCGAGGGCGAACGCGATCGGGGAACATCGGTACAGCGCGAGCGCGCTGACCCGGTTCTCGTACTCGTGGCGGGCCTTGCGCTGAGCCGGGACCGCCGGGGTGCCCTGGCCGCCGTCGAGCGGCTGGCAGAGAGCGAGGAGCCGGCGGTGCACGATCGGGACCACGGTGACGCGCAGGGTGTACCCCTGGCCGCGCCGCACGACCACTCCCTGGACGAGCGCGGCCCGCTCGTCGGGCTCCAGGTCGGCGGCGCGGGAGGAAGTCGGCGACCTTGCCGGGCAGCTGCGCGCCGACCGGCGGGCCGACATGTGGGTGCCCGCGTTCGAACAGGACTGGGCACGCGCGCTGGACGACGCCCGGCACTCCCCAGCCTCACCCCGGTCCACCTGGTCGCCCGCACCTGGCGGGCCCGCCTCGCCTCGGCCCCGGCTGTCGACGTCTTCATCGAGGGCGGGTGCGACGACTCCGACGGCATCGACCTGGACCAGGTCCTCGGAGCCCGGACGTGAGCGACGCACAACCGCCCTGGCCCGCCCGTCTGTCGCCCCAAGCAGCAGGCACCGTCAAAGAGTTGCCCGAGCATGCACGTGAGATGCTGAGGGACGACCTGGACATCGCCGGCCGCGATCCGTGGTCGTTCCCGCCCTTCAACCCCCGCGACCCCGAAGGCGAGGACGTCCGATCCGCTTGGGTCGGACAGCTCACCGCCGTCTACTGGGCCTGGGCTTCGCGATGACGCCGATCGCGTTCTCCGTGCAGGCCCTCTTCAACGCGATCAGGGCGCTGCAGGAACACCGGCTGAGCTACTGGGCGGTGCCCCACACCAGTAAGTAGGGGTTTATCAACCTCGATGCCGCAGGTCAGAGGCGGTGTGTTGTCAGTGGTGCAGAAGCCGTCGTTCCGCGTCGGCGTTTCTCCGCGTTGGCCCGAGTGCCATCAGCTACCAGCACAGGCCCCCGACGTGGGCCCCAGAAAGATCCCATGACCGTCACAACGGAGAGTGCTGACGTCAGCGTCGGGTGACAGGCCGGCAAGCTCATCGACACGTGCCAGCGAGCCAGCTCCGGGCAGGCGCGCTAGCAGGAGGGCGTCCACACGTCCACCTTTTCTAGGAATATCGAAACGTTGGACTGCGGCATTCTGCGATCACATACTGACTCGGTCTTTACTGGTTCCTGCCTGCACCCTGGTCACCCGCACACGCCGTACCCGGACACGACCGGTAACGGCCCGGGTAGACGTCGTAAAACACCTACTCAGGCGCGCAGGCGCTGGGCCACCACCTCACGACAACGGAGGGCGCCCTATGGCCTCACGCAAAGTTCTCTTCACCTCTCTGGTGGCAGCGGCCGCCCTCGCCTGTGCGGCAGGACCCGCGGTCGCGGCCCCTGCCCAGGACGCATCCGTGATGGGGGACGTCCCGTGGTGCGTCTCGACGGACATCTACAACGAGGCTTCCGGGCAGGTCGCGTGGGTGTGGAACGCATGCGGCAACACGCAACGGGCACGGGTCGTTATCGGCTGGGGGCCGGACAGCGACTGCTTCACCATTCCCCCGGGCTCGGGGGCGGCCTACCACTTCACCTTCGGCAACTACGGCAAGACGGAAACGTGCTGAACGATTTGGCACAGCCGTGAGGGGCTGGTCGAACCATCGTGGCTGATGGACGCGGCAAGGGGTCGAGTCCGCACTGACCGTGCTCCAGTCGATCCGGCCTTCCAGTAGTTCTAAGAAAAGGGACGCCTCGCCGTCCGTTCGGTTGATCTCGCTGATGAGAGCGGCACACGCGGTATCCAGGTTCTTGTCGATGACGGTGGCGGGGGCCGTGAAGGTCGTCGTAGGCGGGGTTTCCTTACGGAACGTGAGACGGGGCGGCTGGTGCGGTTTGAGCGCGCCAGCCGCCCCTTTTTCGCTGTCATGGCCGGGAGCCGCTGCAGGGGCGCGGACGGTGCTGGCTGCCGCAGTCGGGTCCGTCAATGAGGCCGCATCGAGGGCCCGGTGACTTCTTGGTTGGACTGCTGACCGTCAGGGCGATGCGATCAGTCGCATTGGGCTTCGCGGGAGTCCGGTTGTCCGCTCCTGCGGGAGCTTCTGCGGGTGATGCGCCTGGTCATCAGGGTGATCGCGGCTCAGGTGATGAGCGATTCCGAGTGCTGGATGAGCAGTTCGTAGTCGCGCGCGTGCCGGCGTGACGTGCATGGCCCGGCGTGTGAGCGTTCGACGACCCAGCGCCGGGGCAGCACGACGAACCCGGGGACGTTCTTCGGGCGGCAGCGGCAGGCCCTTGGGGTCCACGACTAGGTGCCGCTTGCGGCCGTTACTTCTCTTGCCGGCGTCGTAGCCGCGGGAGTCCTTGCCGACGGTGCTGGCGGCCTGGACCGACTGGGGGTCGATGACGGTCGCGACCGCTCCGGGCGCCTTGCCCATCTCGCGGCGCATGCGTGTGCGGAGCTGGTCACGGATATGCCCAACGCCGCCGCAGGCCGCCCAGCGGGCCATGAATCCGTAACACGTGACCCAGGGCGGGAAGTCCTGTAGAAGGTGCAGGAGAAGCAGCGGTTGTATACCGGGCAACCCTGTCCGTCGGCGCGGACGTTGTTCATTTCGTGGCAGCGTCCCGCGGGGACGGGCACAGAGCCGACGCCGGCGCGGATCCGGTCGGCAAGGTCGTCGTCGGGTTGCGGGTGCGGATCCGGCCGCCGGTGAGGTCGAACTGGTAATTGGCGGCGATGGCGCGTACCGCTTCCACCCGTCGGGGGTGCGAGGCCGGTAGTAGACCTGTGTGGTGGAGGGTCCTGGTGGGCCATGAGGACTCGCAGGATGTCGAGCGGGACGCCGGCGTCGGCGCGGAGTTGGGCATAGGTGTGCCGAAGAGGCGTAGGGGAACACCCGTGCCGGGTCGAAGGGCTTGCCGTGTTCGTCGGTTACGGCGAACTGGTCGAGCCAGGTCTCCAGCCAGTAGCCGATTGTGCCGCTGTCGTACGGCCGCTCGCCGAATGCGTCGGCACGGGAGCGGCGGGGGTGGGAACAGCACCATGCGGGTGGAACGGGGCCGGCCGTCTTCGTGGAACAGGTGCGGGGCTTCGTGCCGTAGGTGGTCCTGCTGGCGGGTGATGACCCTGTCAATGGCCTGCGAGAGCGTCAGGGTGAAGCAGCGGCTGCCGAAGGGGCCCTCCGGGTCGTCTTCCCCGCTATGCCCGGCCACCCCGCCCAGCGCGCCACCACTCCTACTCCCACTCGTGCCCCAGCTGCGCCCGAGCCTGGCCGACCTGGTCCGCGCCGCCGAGGCCGTGGACCGGCTCGCGGAACTCGGCTGCGAGCCGCTGGAGGGCTACCCCGGCGCCGATCCGCGCAGCCGGGTGGGGACCAGCGTCGCGGGCGTGCGCCACTCACCGGTGCGCATCCGCACCTCGGCGTGCCAGGCCGCGGGCGGCAGGGCGCGTACCGCTTCCTCGAAGCGCGCGGCGGTCGCCCGTACGTCGGCGACCAGCTCGGCGACCGGGCGCCGGGCCCCGGCCTCGATCTCGGCGGCGCGGCGTCCATGCTCGCGTACTGCGGGGTCTCCACACCGGTACGCGCCCACCGCTTCCGCACCGTCAACAAAAACGCGAGCTGCCCTGCATATATGCGCCATCACAGGGCACCAGCACGTCGACAGCTCGGCTCCCCCTCCGAGCGCACCGGCCCCGCCACCCATCCCCCCGGTGGCGGGGCCGCCCCTTTGTCCGCACGGCCCGGCACCAGGGTGGCGAAGGCCGGTGACGGCCGTACCCGCTCCGCACGGCGTTGTCAGTGGTCGCCGCTAAGTTCGATCACGCCTCGCCGGTCCGGCGAGCGCATTCCCTCGTGCTGCCGCAAAGGAGCTGGTGCGTTGTCGGTCTGGGAGAAGTCGAGCGCCGCGCGGGTGGTCCCACCCGCGCGGCCCCGCAAGCTCGCGAAGGTCCCGTTCGTCGAACTGGCCGACGGACGCCTGCAGGGCGTCGTGTCCAGCGGCTCGGACATCGAGCGGGTCTACGTCTCGTCGGTCGCCGCGGGCACCTTCGCCTTCGCGTGCAGCACCAACAACAACCGCCCCTGCGGCGGCGCCCGCGGCGGGTTCTGCAACCACATCCGCGCGCTGGTCACCGAGGCGGTCCTCCAGTACGGCGGCCGGCGGGTCGCCCGCTACCTGCGCGTGGACACCGGTGACGCCGCGGCGGACGCCCCCTCCCTGACCGGCGCGATGACCGCCACCCACCCGCCGCAGGCCGACCGCACGGCGGCCGCCGCCGTCTTCAGCCGCTTCCTGCGCCACCTGGCCTACCTCGAACTCGCCCCGGGCACCGCGCCGTTGCCCGAGATGCACTGGTTCCCGCCGTCCCGGCAGGGCGCGACGGCAGCGGAGACGGACAGTGCCGACGCCACCGGGCAGGCCGCGCCGGACGCGGAAGAGGCCGAGGCGGCCTCCGCCCACCCCCTCGCCCAACCCCTCGACGGCCTCGACGACGCCCTGGCCGCCGTCGACGCCGTCGACCGTGCCCTCACCGGCGGCCTGCTGCGCCCCCGGCCCGAGCAGGGCGCCGACCTGACGCACCTCGCGCACGCCGTCGCCGCCTCCCCGCTCGCCTCCCGGGTCGCCGAGGCCGCCGACAAGGCGTCGGCCGGAGCCGCCGGGGAGGAGCACTTCGTCGCGCTCGCCGCCGGCCGCGCCGCGCTCCTCGGCGCGGTCCACGACGCCCTGGCGGTCCGCGTGCAGGAGTTCACCGGCCGTACGCCCGCCGAGCGGCAGCCGTCGGCACCCGACGCGCCCGACGCCGCCAACCTCCTCGCCGCCGCCCGCTCCTGGCTGTGCGACCTGGCGCGCAGCGGCTGGCAGGGCATCGACCACGAGCTGATCGCCGGGTCCGCGCCGATCGTCTCGGCGCTGCTGCCCGACCCCGCGCTGCGTCGGCTCGCCGTCCTCCTCGACGGCTTCGCCGCCGAACTCGCCGCCTCCTGCCCCGGAGCGACACTGGAGCGCATACCGGCCCGCCGCTGGGGCGACCTGTGGGCGCGGGCCCTGCTGCTCACGCTGCCGGGCGCCCTCGGCACGGGCGCACCCGACCGGCTCACCGGCCGGCTGCTGCCCCTGGGCACGGATCTGCACGAGCACGCGACCGCCGTCCAGGCCCAGGTGCACGCCGTGTTCGAGCCCGCGGACGGCGGCCCCTCCCGCCTGGTGCGCGCCGGCGTGTCCGCCCCCAAGCCGGACACCGTCGTCGGCGCCGGCGTCTGGCAGTTGCTGCGCCCCCACATGACGCTCCTCGCCGCCGCCGGAGAAGGTCGCGCGATGGAGCTGACCGACATGCCCGCCACCACCGACGGCGACCTCCTGTGGGACGACGCGCACGCCCGTCCCGGCGAGCCCGCCGACCCGTTCGCGACGGCCCGTGTCGCCCTGCCGACCGCCACCGCCGCCGCGACGGCGCCCCTGGACCGGCACCCGGCGGCTCTCGCCGTCCCGGTGTTCCTGGAGGGCTACACCGTCGAACGGCACGAGGACACCGTGACGTTCACCGTCGCCGGACACCCCCTGCCCGTCGACACCGACCGGGCACCGGCGGCCGGCCCCCTCACCCCCGACACGGTCGCCGCGTCGGCCGCCTGCGTCGCCCTGCTGCGCTGGGACGCCGGGACGTACCGCCTCCAGCCGCTCGCCGTGGAGAGCACCGTGCGCCGCAGGACCGTGTCCGTGCACGCGGGCGCGTGGGCCGGCGGCACCACCGACAAGGCGGCCGCCAAGGCGGAGAAGGCCGCCACGGACGCCGTGAGCGTGCTGCGCGAGCGCGCCGGAAGGCTGCTGCGGAAATGACCGAGACCACGCCCGCCCCGGACGCCCACGACCACCGCCGTCAGGTCCTCTACTGGCGGCTGCTCGCCCGCCTCTTCGACCCCGAGGAGCGCGCCTCCCTGGAAGCCGCGAGCCTCGCCGTCGTCGAGGACATCGGCCTGCCGGCCGCACTGCTCGACCCGCAGGTCTCGATCGACTCGATCGTGCAGCGCCACCCGCACCTGGCGGCCGAACTCGACGGCCTGATGACCCCCGACGGCACCGACCGGCAGGACGGCACCGACCGGCAGGACGGCGCCCACCGGCAGGACGACAGCACGGTCGTCGCCGACAGCGCCGACAGCGCCGACAGTCCCGAGGGTGACGACAGCCCCGACGGCGGTGCCGACAGCCCCGACGGCGATGCCCGCGACCGCGCCGCCGAGGTCCGCCGTGCCGCCCTCGTCTCCAAGGTGCTGCTCAACGTCTTCGCCACCGGCTCCGGAGCCGTCAGCGCCGGACAGCTCGCCCGCTGGCAGTCCGACGCCGGCTGGCTGGAGCGCGCGCTCGGCTGTGCCCCCGGCGACCTGCGCGGCGGCCGTACGAGCGCCCCGGGCGGTGTCGGCCCGACCGGTACCGGCCTCGGCGGCAGCACACCGGACCTGAGCCGGCTGATCCCGCAGATCGGGCCCGAACTCGGCGCGCTGGAGGCCGACCTGGTCAAGCGGATGCGGCTGCGCGAGGTGCTGGCCGACCCGCAGCTCGCCGCGCGGCTCACCCCCAGCATGTCGCTGATCGAGCAGCTCCTGCGCGACAAGAACAACCTCTCCGGAGTGGCCCTCGCCAACGCCAAGGCGCTGATCCGCCGCTTTGTCGACGAGGTCGCGCAAGTCCTGCGCACCCAGGTGGAGAAGACGTCGGTCGGCGCGATCGACCGCTCCGTCCCGCCCAAGCGGGTCTTCCGCAACCTCGACCTGGACCGCACCATCTGGAAGAACCTCACCAACTACAGCCCCGAGGAGGAACGCCTCTACGTCGACCGCCTCTACTACCGCCACACCGCGCGCAAGACCACACCGCAGCGGCTGATCGTCGTGGTGGACCAGTCGGGCTCCATGGTCGACTCCATGGTCAACTGCACCATCCTGGCGTCCGTCTTCGCCGGGCTGCCGCGCGTCGACGTGCACCTCGTCGCGTACGACACGCAGGCGCTGGACCTGACGCCGTGGGTGCACGACCCGTTCGAGACGCTGCTGCGCACCAACCTCGGCGGCGGCACCGACGGCACGGTCGCCATGGCCCTCGCCCAGCCGAAGATCGCCGAGCCGCGCAACACGGTCGTGGTGTGGATCTCCGACTTCTACGAGTGGCGCAGCCAGGAGCTCTACGACAGCATGGCCGCCCTGCACCGCTCCGGCACCCGGTTCATCCCGGTCGGCTCGGTGACCAGCTCCGGCCGCGGCAGCGTCAACCCGTGGTTCCGGGAGCGCTTCAAGGACCTCGGCACACCGGTCCTCTCCGGACACATCCGCAAGCTCGTCCACGAACTGAAGACGTTCCTCGCCTCGTAGCGGGACCGCACGAGCACGCACCCACCCACGTCACCCGTACCTCAGAAAGGCCCCCGCATGTCCGACCTGCTGCGCGCCCCCGCCGAGATCAAGTACGCCGAGGAGCTGGACTGGCTGGAGTCGGTCGACGACGGCCCCAAGCCGTTCTCCTGGCGGCTGTCGCCCAAGATGGTCCGGCTGTTCGTCCTCGGCTCCGAGCGCGCCGACGGCCTCGACCGGGAGATCTCCCAGAAGTGGTTCGGCGACCGCAGCTTCGTCGAGCGGTCCATCGTCACCCTGGCCTCCGACCGCGGCCTGCTGCTCATCGGCGACCCCGGCACCGGCAAGAGCTGGCTGGCGGAGCTGCTGTCGGCGGCCATCTGCCGCAACTCCACGCTCGTCGTGCAGGGCACGGCCGGCACCACCGAGGACCACATCAAGTACTCGTGGAACGTCTCCATGGTCATCGCCAAGGGACAGTCCCGGGCGTCGATGATCCCCTCGCCGATCATGACCGCGATGGAGCGCGGCGCCATCGGCCGCTTCGAGGAGCTGACCCGCGCCACCAGCGACGTGCAGGACGCGCTGATCTCCATCCTGTCCGAGAAGTACATCTCGGTGCCCGAACTCGACAGCGACAGCGACAACATCGTGTTCGCGCAGCCGGGCTTCTCCGTCATCGCCACCGCCAACAGCCGCGACCGGGGAGTCAACGACCTGTCCTCGGCACTCAAGCGCCGCTTCAACTTCGTGCGCATCCCGGTCGTGACGAACAAGAAGAGCGAGGCGGAGATCGTCCGCTTCCGCACCGAGGAGCTGCTGCGGCGCCACCGCATCGAGCTGGAGGTGCCGCCCACCCTGCTCGACGTGCTGCTGCAGAGCTTCGCCGACCTGCGGGCCTCCGCGGCCGCAGCCACCAGCGACGACGAGAAGCTGGAGTCGGCCCTGTCCACCGCCGAGCAGATCGGCGTGCTGGAGGACGCCGTCCTGCACAGCACCTTCTTCGGCGAACGCACCCTGAGCGCCCGCACCCTCGCCTCGTCCCTGGTCGGCTCGCTCGCGCGCCGCGACCCGGAGGACCTGGCCCTGCTCAACAAGTACCTGCACGGCGTGGTCGAGCCGCGCAGCAAGGAAGAAGGGGGCTCCTGGCCGGAGTTCCTGGAGGGCGGCCGCGACGCGATCGCGACCCTCTCGTGAGCGCCGGCACCTTCGAGGCGCTGCGCGGCCAGCTCCACGAGGCGGCCACCGCGTTCGCCGACGGCCCCGGTGCGCTGGAGGGCATCCTGCGCGGCATCGTCGACGACGTCGACCGCGCCGTGCGCGAACCCCTGGAGATCTTCCCCGTCTGCCACCACTCGCCGGCCTCCGCCCTCGCCATGGCCCGGCGGCTGCGGGCGAAGCAGCCGAAGGTGGTCTACCTCGAACTGTGCGAGGACATGGCCCCGTTGCTCACCGAGCTGCGCAACTGCCGCCTGCCGGTGGCGGTCCAGGCGTTCGCGGGCGAGGTCGTGGGCTTCCCCGCCGACTGGTCCCCGCTCTCGGTGGTCGCCCCGATCACCGAGGCCTCCGCCGAGTACCAGGCCATCGCCTACGCCCTGGACACCCCCGGCGTGCAGCTGGTCCTCGTCGACCGCTCCTCCGACCACGTCTTCCAGTGGGAGGCCCGCGACGAGCACCCGGCCGCCCCCGGTGAGTCCGCCGACCCCGACGCGCCGCACGGCGAGGACGGTGCCCTGCACGGCGACGCGGTCGGCGTGGAGATCGGCGACCTGCGCCCGCGCTTCGCTGAGCTGGAGGAGCACCTGCTGCGGCACGGCCGGGTACGGCACTGGTCGGAGTGGTGGCACCAGTACGTCGAGGTGCCCCTCGGCGACGGCGACCACGACACCTACCGCCAGGTGATGCTGCTCATCGGCAGCCTCTTCCGCCGCCTGGCCCCCGGCGACCCGCGCCGCGTCCGGGTCGACGAGGACCGCGAGCGGTACATGTGGACGCGTATCCGCGCCCACCTCACCGCCACCGGCACCGACCCCGCCGACGGCCTCTACGTGTGCGGCGCCTTCCACGCGGCCAGCCGCGTCGAGGAGTTCGGCGTCCACGGCACGGACACCTTCACCATCAGCCCGCCCAGCGGCACCACGTGGCGCCACGGCCTGATCCCGTCCAGCCACGCCGCCATCGAGGCCCAGTTCGGCCTGGCGGGCGGCTCGGTGTCGATCGCCGCCGCCGAGTGGGCGAAGAACGTCCGGCGCACCGGAGTGAAACCGTTCCGGCTGGCGGGCCAGGCGGGCACCAAGAAGCAGGGCCGCAAGGCCGTACTGCCGGCGGTGCCCGCACCGTCCGGGACGCCCGCCGACAAGCTCTCGGGATTCCTGGGCCGCCCGCCGGCCCTGGACCGCCTCGACGAGGCCGAACTGCTCGGCTGGTCCGTGGACATCGTGCGCGCCGCCCGCCGCAACGGCTACCTCGCCTCCACCGCCGACGCCATCGCCGTGTTCGAGACGTCCATCCTCCTCGCGGGGATGCGCGACCGCGCCAAGCCGACGCCGTACGACTTCCAGGACGCGGCCGTCACCTGCATCGAGAAGGACGTGGTACCGGGCCGGCGGGACGTGCGGCGGCTCGTCGAGAGCATGATGGGCGGCGACCGCGTCGGCCAGGTCGGCTACGACGCGCTGCCGCCGCTGGCCCGTGACGTCCACGACCGGCTCGCCCCCCTGGCCCTCAAGCTCCAGCAGCGCGGCGTCCAGCGGGCCCTGCTGGACATCGCCTCCCGGCCGGAGCTGGAGGCCTGTTCCGACGTCCTGTGGATCCTGCGCCGCCTGCTGCCCCACGGCGCCGCCCGGCCGATCATGGGGGAGCGGCGCCTGGGCGAACGCCCCGTCCAGGAGTCCTGGGACCTGGCCCTGGGCACCCACCAGCGGGCCCTGATCGAGCTCGGCTACGAGGGCGTCAGCATCGAGCAGGTGCTGGAGCAGCGCCTGCGCCGCACCGCCTACGACCCCCGGGCCACCACCGGCGCCGTCCTGGAGACCGTCGAGGACGCCCTGCTCCACCTGCGCAGCCGGCGCCTCGCCGACGAGCTCGGCACCCGCGCCCTGGAGGTCCTCGCCCGCGAACGCGGCGTCGACGGGGCTCCCGAGGTGCTGCGCCGGGTGCGCCGGCTGCTCGCGTACCACCGCACGCACGAGCCCGCGCTGCCCGCGTGGATCGAGTCCTTCGTCACCACCGGGTACGCGCACTACTGCACGCTGCTGCCCACCGCGGTCACCGACGAGGACGCCACCGTCCGCCAGGTCGGGGCGATGCTCGGCTTCCTGTTCAGCATGGAGGGCCTGGCCCTGTCCCTGGGCTGCGACCGCACCCAACTGGAGCTGGCCGTCGCCCAGTCGAGGCCCGGGGACCCGGCGAAGACCGCCCTGCTGTGGGCGGCCCGCACCCACCTCGGCACGCTCTCCCGCACCGAGCTGCGCGCCCGCTGCGCCGGCCTGCTCGGCAACCCGCTGGTCGTGCCGTCGTACCCCCGCTACCTGAGTGGGTTCCTGCACGCGCTGGAACCGGTGCCGGCGCTGGCCGACTTCGTGGTGGAGGCCGTCTCGCAGGCGTTCGCGCGCCTGCCCGACCAGGTGCTGCTGCCCTGGCTGCCGAGCCTGATCACCTCCCTGCGCTCCGGCGGTACGGAGCTGGCCCCGCTGCTCATCCGCGAGGC
The DNA here is from genome assembly GCF_005280195.1 of Streptomyces galbus. Taxonomy (GTDB): domain Bacteria; phylum Actinomycetota; class Actinomycetes; order Streptomycetales; family Streptomycetaceae; genus Streptomyces; species Streptomyces galbus. The sequence goes on from NZ_SZPR01000012.1 coordinate 606,360, forward strand.
CGACCGGCTGTTCCCCGCACGGCTCGCGGCCCTGGACGCCTGGACCCCGCCGTGGGAGGCACCGCCGTCACCGGTGGGGGAGCAGGGGGTCGTGGGCCCGCACGCCGGGCGGGGCGTCTCGCTGCTCGCCGCCCACCCCGCGGTCTGCGACGCGCTGGCCGGGCTGCTGGGCTGCGACGACCCGTGGCAGCAGGCACCGGCGGCCACGTCCCGGGGCGCCGCGCTGCTGGGCGTGCACCCGGCCACGGGCGAGGCGCTGGCGGAGCTGCTCACCACCGGCTGACCCGCCGCCGGCCTGCCCGGTCCGCCGCCTCACCGCGGACCGGGCAGGCCGTCACCGCGCGGTCGGCCGTCCCAGGTACCAGACCGGCCCCTGCTCCTGAGGGACGTCGATCTCCTGGAACCCCAGCCGGTCGTAGAACGCGCGCGCCGGGGTGTTCGCCCGCGCCATGCACAGGTGCACCGCGGGCACCCCCTTCTCGCGCAGCGCGTCGAGGAACGCCTCCATCAGGGCGCGTCCGTAGCCACGGCCCTGCCAGGGCGGCAGCAGGTCGATGTGCAGGTGCGCGGGGAAGGGCGCGAGCTGCGGCTGCACCATCCGCTCGGGGTCGTGCAGCAGGCCGATCATCTCGTCGGTCGGTGTGCGGGGCGCCCCGCCGGGCTCGGGGTACCGGTCGGCGACCGCGGGCAGCCACTCGTCCCGGAACCACTTCACGAACCGGGGCGTGTCCGCCGTCCCGACGACGTACCCCACGGCCCGCCCGTAACCGTCGTCCAGGACCCGGGTGAGCTCCGGCTCGTGGTCGGCGTACGGGTAGGCGAACAGCGTGGGCATCAACTCCCGGTCGGGGTAGACCCCCGAGGAGTCCTGCCCGTTGTGGGCGGTCAGGACGCAGACCTCCCCGAGCGCCGGGCGGTCGGACACCCGGTACGGCCGCACGAAGGGCATCGGTTTCATGCCCCGATCATCCCGCCGGGGGAGCGCTCCCACAAGCGTCGGCGCGCACCTGCCCGACTGCCGCCCGGAACCACGAACGCCCGCCGCCCCGGCGGCACTTGGTTCACCGGGGCGACGGGCGCGTGCAGAGGGAGGGCCGGTCAGGCAGCCGGGGCCGGGAACGTCGGGTACTCGACGCCCGAGACGTGCTGGACGACCCGGATGACCTGGCAGGAGTAGCCGAACTCGTTGTCGTACCAGAGGTACAGGATCGCGTTGTCGCCCTCCACCTTCAGCGCCCCCGCGTCGACGATCGAGGCGTGGCGGGAGCCGATGAAGTCGCTGGAGACCGCGTCCGGCGCGCTGATGAAGTCGATCTGGCGGCGCAGCGGCGAGGTCAGCGACACGTCGCGCAGGTAGTCCAGCACCTCCTCGCGGGACGCCTCGCGGGCGAGCTGGAGGTTGAGGATGGCGATCGACACGTCCGGCACCGGGACGCGGATGGAGCTGCCGGTGATGCGGGCCTTCAGGTCCGGCAGCGCCTTGGCGACCGCGGAGGCCGCGCCGGTCTCCGTGATGACCATGTTGAGCGGCGCGGACCGGCCCCGCCGCTCGGACTTGTGGTAGTTGTCCAGCAGGTTCTGGTCGTTGGTGAACGAGTGGACCGTCTCCACGTGCCCGCGCAGGACGCCGTACTCGTCGTCCATCGCCTTCAGCGGCGGCACGATCGCGTTCGTGGTGCAGGACGCGCAGGACAGGATCCGCTCGTCCGGCTTGACGGTGTCGTGGTTCACGCCGTGCACGATGTTCGGGACGTCGCCCTTGCCGGGCGCGGTCAGCACGACCTTGTCGATGCCCGGACGCAGGTGCAGCGACAGCCCCGCGCGGTCGCGCCACTTGCCGGTGTTGTCGATCAGGATGGCGTTCTTGATGCCGTACGCCGTGTAGTCGACCTCGCCGGGGTCGTTCGCGTAGATGACCCGGATCGCGTTGCCGTTGGCGACGATCGTGCTGTTCGCCTCGTCGACGGTGATGGTGCCCTGGAACTGGCCGTGGATCGAGTCGCGCCGCAGCAGCGAGGCGCGCTTGACGATGTCCTGCTCGCCGCCGCCGCGCACCACGATGGCGCGCAGGCGCAGGCCGTTGCCGGAGCCGGCCTTCTCGATCAGCAGCCGGGCGACGAGGCGGCCGATGCGGCCGAAGCCGTAGAGGACGACGTCGCGGCCCTCGCCGCGCTCGATCTTGTTGCTGCCGGTGGCGCCCGCCACCGCCTGCGCGGTGAACTCCTCGACCGTCAGGCCCTGGTCGTCCGCCTTGTAGGTGGCGGCGAGCATGCCGATGTCGATCTGCGACGGACCGAGGTCGAGCGTGGTGAGCGCCCGCAGGAACGGCATGGTCTCGGTGACCGAGAGCTCCTCGCCGGCGATCTGCCGGGCGAAGCGGTGGGTCTTGAGGATGCTGACCACCGACTTGTTCACCAGGGAGCGGCTGTGCAGGAGGACGGTGACGTCCCGCTCCCGGTGCAGCTTCCCGATGATCGGGATCATCGCCTCCGCGGTTTCCTCGCGGTTCTTCCAGTTGGTGAACGAGTCGTCGTTGACAGTCACGGATCCATCTTTCGAGCTAGGTGGCGCTCATATGCTAACCACACCCCTGCTCGGGGCCCGCAGCCGGTGTGATCACAGCGGGTGTGCCCCGCAACGAGATAAAATCGAGCGATTTGTCCCGAGACGGGCGACCGCCCTGGCCGGAGTGACGATGCCCCGCAAGCGCCCCACGGACGACGGTGACGAGCTGCTCGCCAGACTGGGCTCGCTCACCGCCCAGGCCCGCCAGCGGGCGGAGCTGCAGCGCACCCAGGTGGAACTCGCCATCGCCCTGCAGCGGGGCATGCTGCCCCGCGACCTGCCCGTCGCCCCCCGCCTGCACCTGGCCGTCCGGTACGCGCCCGCCTTCCACGGCCTGAACGTGGGCGGCGACTGGTACGACGCCTTCGTGCTGCCCGACGGCGGCATCGGCCTGTCCATCGGCGACGTCCAGGGCCACAACATCGAGGCGGCGGCCTTCATGGGCCAGGTCCGCGTCGGCCTGCGCGCCCTCGCCTCCGTCACCAGCCACCCCGGCGAACTGCTCTCCCGGACCAACGACCTGCTGCTCTCCCTGGGCGGCGACCTCTTCGCCACCTGCACCTTCCTGCGCCTGGACCCCGCCACCGGCGTCCTGGAGAGCGCCCGCGCCGGGCACATACCGAGCGTGTGGGCCACGGCCGACGGCAAGTCCGGCATCGCCGACGACGAGGGCGGGCCGCCGCTGGGCATCGTGGCGGGCATGGAGTACCCGGTGACCCGGTTCCGCCTCACCGCGGGCGGTGTCTTCGTCCTCCTCACGGACGGCGTCGTGGAGGGGCCCTCCATGCACCTCGACGAGGGCCTGGACCAGGTCGTGCGGCTCGCCGGCATAGCGGCTGTGGCCGGCCTCGAGGCGTCCTCCCTGGCCGCCGCCGTGATCAAGGGCGCCGCACGCGTAGGCCACGAGGACGACGCGGCCGTCCTGGTCATCGGCCACGACCGGCACGACGAGCACGAGGGGCGCGGCGGTGCGGGCGGCCACGAGGGCCACGGCGGTCGCGGCGGCGGGGACGGTCGAGAGGGCCACGGTGGTCGCGGCGGGGCGGACGGTCGAGAGGGCCACGGCGGTCAGGGCGGCCGGGACGGCCGTCCCGAGCGCGGCAGCCGTGACGGACCGGGCGCCGTCGGGCGAGTACGGCCGTGACACCCCACGCCCGCGCCCCCGTCGGGCGGCGCGCCCCGCCCCCGGAGCCCGTACCCCGGCCGTTCAGCCATAGGGCCGGACGGGTGCCGCCCTCGCCTCGCCGTCCCCGGCCCGACGGTGTCTGATGGCTCCTGTGGTGGGTACCGAGGAGCTGCGCCGACCAGCCGTCTTCCTGATGCGGACGCTGGTCGTCGGTGCCTGCTACTACGGCGCGGGCCGCCTCGGCCTGCTGCGGCACCTGGTGGTCGAGGGCGCGGTGTTCAGCCCCATCTGGCCGCCCACCGGCGTGGCCGTGGCCGCGCTGCTGGTCCTCGGGCTGAGCTGCTGGCCCGGCATCGCCCTCGGGGCCTTCCTCGTCATCCTGTCGATCACGACCGCGCTGACCCCGGCCGTCCTCGTCACCCTGGCCGGGAACACCGTCGCGCCGCTGTGCGCCTACCTGCTGCTGCGCCGCTCCGGCTTCCGCACCGACCTCAGCCGGCTCCGGGACGGCCTCGCCCTGGTCTTCCTCGGCGCGCTGACGGCCATGCTGATCAGCGCGACCACCGGGGCGGGGGTGCTCGTCCTGACCGACCGGCTCGCCGCGGGTCACTTCTGGCCGGTGTGGCTGGCCTGGTGGGTGGGCGACGCGATGGGCGTCCTCATCGTCACGCCGGTCCTGCTGTTGCTGTACCACGCCCGCTGGCGCCCGCACCCCCGAAGGTGGCGCTGGAAGGAGGCCACCGCGCTCGTCGTCAGTGTCGCCGTCCTGGTGCCGCTGGCCACCTACAGCAGCGTCAGCCTGCTGTTCCTCGTCTACCCCCTGCTGATCTGGGGCGCCCTGCGCTTCCAGCTCGCCGGGACCATGCTGTGCGCCCTGCTCGCCTCGGTGCTCGCCACGCTGGCGGCCACCGAGGGCACCGGGCCCTTCGCGGGCCTGAGCCGCATCGAGGTGATGGCGAAGCTGCAGGCCTTCAACGGCGCGATGGCCCTCACCGCGCTGCTGCTGTCAGCGGTGATCACCGAGCAGCGCAACACCAGACGCTCGGTGGAGCGGGCCTGCCAGGAACTGGCCGAGGTCCTGGAACACCTCACGGCGGGCGAACCACCGCCGCCCCGCCCCGCGGACGAGACGTACGACGACGAGACGTACGACGCCGACGGCCCGGGCCCCGGCGCCCGCCGGCCGCGCGACCCCTACTGAGCCGCCCGCCGCCCCCGCCGCCCCCCGCGGGGCCCTCCCGCACCCGAGTGGTGACCCCTCCACGACCGGCGTACGGTCGAACGGTGCACGCGCCGGTGGACACCCCGGTTCGCCGGCGGCCACGACGCCCGCTCCCCGAGCGTGGAACCGATATGAGCAGCAGCCCGCAACCCGCGTCCGCCCCCACGACCACCGCACCGGAACCCCGCGGTGGCGGCAACGCGATGGCGCTGCTCGTCATCGCCTCGTGCCAGCTCATGGTGGTCCTGGACATCACCATCGTGAACATCGCGCTGCCGCACATCCAGCGCTCCCTCGACTTCTCCACCACCAGTCTGTCGTGGGTGGTCAACGCCTACACCCTGACCTTCGGCGGTCTGCTGCTGCTCGGCGGCCGGGCCGGTGACATCCTCGGCCGGCGCCGCGTCTTCGTCTTCGGCGTGCTGCTGTTCGTCGTCGCCTCCCTGCTCGGCGGACTCGCGCAGAACAGCGGCCAGCTCCTCGCGGCCCGCGCCCTGCAGGGCGTCGGCGGGGCCATCGCGTCACCGACGTCCCTCGCGCTGATCAGCACCACGTTCCGCGAAGGCCCGGCGCGCAACCGGGCGTTCGGGGTGTTCGCGGCCGTATCGGCGGGCGGCGGGGCGATCGGACTGATGGCCGGCGGAATGCTCGTCGAGTGGCTGAACTGGCGGTGGGTGCTCTTCGTCAACGTCCCCATCGGCGTCCTCATCGCCCTGGCCACCCCGCGCTGGATCAAGGAGTCCGAACGCCACCCGGGCCACTTCGACGTCGCCGGCGCCCTCACCTCGACGGCGGGCATGGTCCTGCTCGTCTACGGCTTCATCCGGGCCGCCCAGGAGGGCTGGCGGGACGCCTGGACGCTGGCGTCGTTCGCGGCCGCGATCGTCATGCTCGGCCTGTTCGTGCTCACCGAGCGGCGCTCCAGGCAGCCCATCACGCCGCTGCACATGTTCGCCGACCGCAACCGCGCCGGCACCTACGGCATGATGCTCTGCCTGGCCGCGGCCATGTTCGGGATGTTCTTCTTCCTGACCCTCTTCGTGCAGGACGTGCTGAACTTCAGCCCGCTGCGGGCAGGCTTCGCGTTCCTCCCGGTGAGCGCGGTGATCGCGGTCGGCGCGGGCCTCGCCTCCCGCTTCCTGCCGGTGTACGGCCCGAAACCCTTCATGGTCGTCGGGGCGCTGCTGGCGGCCGCCGGCCTGGCCTGGCTCACGCTCACCGACGTCCACTCCACCTACGCGGGCAGCATCCTCGGCCCGATGCTGGTGTTCAGCTTCGGCATGGGCATGGAGTTCGTGTCGCTGACGCTGATGGCCCTGTCCAACGTGCCCGTGCACGAGTCCGGCGCCGCCTCGGGGCTGCTCAACGCCACCCAGCAGGTGGGCGGTTCCCTCGGCCTGTCGATCCTGGTCACCGTGTTCGGCACGGCCAGCACCGACGAGGCACACCGCCAGATCCCGGCGTTCCTGTCCCAGGCGACCCCGCTGGAACGCCTGCGCTTCCAGCGCACCGGCGTGCTGCCCGACCCCTGGTCGGACGAGGTCCTGACGGCCGGCGTCTCCGGGGCCTTCGTCACGGCCGCCGTGCTCGCCGCGGTCGCCGCGGTCATCGCGCTGCTCGTCATCCAGGTGCGCCCCTCGGACCTGGAGCGGCTCCAGGGCGGCGGCCCCGGTCAGGGGCAGTCGTAGGACAGGCGCAGGCTCGCCGTGTGCGGGGCGGGGGACAGCACGCGCAGCGTGGCGGTGGTGCTCTGCCGCCCGTGCCCCTGGAACGTCCACCGCAGGTGCACGCGCACGGTGCGCCGTCCCCGGTCCAGCGAGGTGTGCCGTACGGGGGAGGCGGTCCCGTCGCCGCGCACCCACCGGTAGGTGACGGTGCCCTCGTGCCCGTCGGTCCGCACGACGCCGACCACGTCGGCGGTGCCGTCGCAGACCAGGTGCGTCCGGTCGGCCCGCACCGCGACCGCGCGCACGGACAGCGGCGCCGAGGAGTGGTCCCGCCACCACAGGAACACCAGCACCACGGCCAGCACGCACACCGGTACGACGTACCGGCGCCACCGGCCCCTCGGCCGCCGCCGGGGTGTCGCCCCGACGGCCGCCGTGACGTCGGGGCGGTGGGCCAGGGCCGTGGTGACCCCCGGCCCGAAGCGCAGCACGGTCTCCTCGCCGGCCCCGGACGGCACGGCCGGCACCGTGGCGTCGGCCGGCGTGGCGTCCTGCGGCGGCGGGTCCGTCACCGGCCGCCGGATCCAGTGGCTGGCCAGCACGGTCGCGCTGTAGTCGTCGTCGCCCGGCGCCGTGGGGCCGGGCAGGGCACGGGGGTCCTGGGGAGCGGTCATCGGATCTCGCACTGCCGGGTGAGGAGCTGCTGTCCGGCACCGCCGTCGGCGGAGGCGGGGCTCGTGGTGGCCTGCACGGTCCAGTAGCAACCGGTGGACCGGAAGGCGTGGTCGACGGTGACCGTGTACTGCGTGGCGCCGCTGCGCCGGAACGAGGTGGCGGTCCCGTCGGCCGTCCCGGGCTGTCCGCCGCTGTCGCCCGCCGACCAGGCGACGGTCAGGGTGACCGGGCCGGTGCCGTCGGTGGCGACGGTCAGGGTCGCGGTCGCCGTGGTGGGGCCGGTCTGCCGGAACGCCGTGACGGACACGTCCTTCACCGCGGGCGCGGCCGGTGCGGAGGACGCGTCGGCGGAGGGGCTGGGGGAGCCGGGCGCGGAGGGCGCGCCGGTGCTCGGGCTCGCGGTGGGCCCGGCCGGCGGGGACGCGGTGTCCGGCCCGGACGCCGCCGGCGAGGGGGAGGGGCCCGGGAGCGACTCGGTCGGCGAGGGCGTGGCGGTGGCCGTACCGGACGCGGCAGGCGACGGGGTCGCCGGCCCGGTCGGTGTCGGACCCGCGCTCGTGACGGCGGGGCCCGCGCTGGTGGTGGCGAGGACGTCCGTCACCCGCCCGGCGGTGTCCGCACCGGCGATCGGACCGATGCCCTGCGTCTCCAGGACGGCCAGGAGCAGCGCGGCCGCGCCCACCGCGACACCGGGCCAGGTGGGCCGCCACGCGGCGAGCCGGCCGCTCCCCGTCCCGAGGACGGTGCGGGCGGTGTCGGTGGTGGTGCGCGCCGTCCGCCGGTGCCGGGGCGGCAGCAGGAACAGCAGCAGCGCGACGAGCGAGGCCAGCCGGGCGCGGCCGCGCGTCTCCCAGTCGGGCCCGTACCGGCCGACGGCGGCCCGCTCCAGGTCCGCGACGAACGCGGCGGCGTCCGTGGGCCGCTCCCCGGGTGCCTTGGCCAGCCCCCGGCGCAGCAGGGGCCGCAGGGCCGGGGGCACCTCGTCGGCCGGGACGGGGTGTTCGAGGTGCTGGAGCGCCAGTTCGGCGAGGTTGCCGCCCGGGTAGGGCTTGCGGCCGGTGAGGCACTCGAAGAAGGTGGCCGTCGCGGCGTACACGTCACCGGCGGGCGAGGCGGGCGCGCCGGTCCACTGCTCGGGCGCCATGTAGGCGGGCGTCCCGGCGATCCCCGCCCGGGCGCCGTGGTCGACGGCGATGCCGAAGTCGACCAGCTTGGACGAACCGTCGGCGGTGACCAGCACGTTGTCCGGCTTGTAGTCGCGGTGCACGACGCCCAGCCGGTGCGCGTCGGCCAGCCCGAGCAGCGAGCCCTTCAGCACGACCAGCGCCGCCTCCGGCGCCAGCGGGCCCTGCCGGGCCAGCAGCGTGCGCAGGGAGACGCCGTCGACCAGCTCCATCACGATCGCCGCACCCGAGGGCGCCTCGACGTACTCGTAGAAGCCGGCCACGTACGGGCTCTCCAGGCCGCCGAGGAGTTCCGCCTCGGCGCGGAAGCCGTGCACGAACCCCGGCCGGGTGCGCAGCGCCTCGCTCAGGTACTTCACGGCGACCGGCACACCGGTCTCCTCGTGCACGGCGAGCACCACCCGCCCGCTCGCCCCGGAGCCGAGTTCCAGCGACTCGAAGTACCCCGGTACCGCCCATCCGTTCACAGCCGTCCCCCCTGCCGTGGCGCGCCACCGCCGCGTGGTGCGTGGCGCGGTGGACCACGGGGAGGAAGACACGCTTTCGGCGGGCGCGGTTGCAGCGTGGCGTCCGCCCGCGGGCCGGGGTCCCGCGTGCGGGTCAGTCGACGCTCCACGCCCGGGCGGGGGCGGGCGGCCGGCCGGCGCCGTCGGCGGCCAGGTCGCGCAGCCGGGCCGCGAGGTCCTCCAGGGCCCGGCAGGCGGCGAGTTCGTCGCCGACCTCGGGTGCGGGCGGGTCGTCCGGGTTGCGGTGCGCGACGCCCGTCCCCGCGACGCTCGACGTGTCACGGCCCGACAGCACGGCCCGCGCCCGCGTCTCGTCGCCGTCCTCGGTGATGTGGACCCGCACGGTCCACTGCTTGCCTTCCACGGTGTCCACCTCCGGGTCGGGTCGCCCCGTGCTCCCTCCAGACTGCGGCCGGTCCACGCGGACCGCTCAGTGTGCGGGCACGGGCGCGGACCCGTGCGCCCGCCACGCGGCGGTGCGCAGGGTGTCGTCGGCGAGGACGTCGACGGCCGTGCAGGCCAGAGCCTCGGTGACCGACGCCAGCACGCCCCGGGCCCGCTGCGACAGGCCGGCCTCGGCGAACTCGGGCGTGTGGTCGGAGCCGTCCGCGCCCATGATCGCGACGAACGGGTGGATGGCCGGCATCAGCCCGCTGACGTTCCCGATGTCCGAGGAGCCCAGGTACACGCCGGGTGCCGGCGGGGTCAGGTCGATCCCGGCGCGCGAGAGGTGTGCCGCGAAACGGGCGGACAGCGGCTCGCTGTCGCGGAAGTGCTCGTAGCGGACGGTCGCGCGCTCGACGGTCACCGTGGTGCCGGTGGCCTGGGCGACCCCGGTGGCCGCCGTGCGCAGCCGGTCGGCGAGGTCGTCCAGCGCCCCGGTGGTCGCCGCCCTCAGCCCGAACACACCCTCGGCGTACTCCGGGACGATGTTGGTGGCGGTGCCGCCGTGGGTGATGATGCCCTGGACGTGGGACGCCTCCGGCAGCCGGTGGGTGAGGCCCGCCAGCACGTTGAACAGCTCGATCAGCGCCGCGAGCGCGTCGATGCCCTCGGTGGGGTTGCCCGTCGGGTGCGCGGCCCGGCCGTGGAAACCGACCCGGTACTGCTCCTGGGCGGTGAGCGGCGCGCGCACCCAGTCGTGCACGCCCGGGTGGAACATCAGCGCGGCGTCCACCTCGTCGAAGACGCCCGCCTCCGCCTCCAGGGCCTTGCCCCCGCCGCCCTCCTCCGCGGGCGTGCCCACCGCCAGCACCGTCCCCGGGGCGCCGTCCCGTGCCGCGTGGGCCGCGAGCGCGGCGCCCAGCCCGGCGGCGGCGATGAGGTGGTGGCCGCAGGCGTGCCCGAGGCCGGGCAGGGCGTCGTACTCCAGCAGCAGCGCCACCGTGGGCCGCCCCTCGCCCGCGCGGGCCGTGAACGCCGTAGGCAGGCCGGGCACGTCCTGGCGCACGTCGAACCCGGCCCGGCGCAGCTCGCCGGTCAGCAGGGCCGCCGCCCGGTGCTCGGCGAAGGCGCACTCGGGGTCGGCGTGCAGCGCGCTCGCCACCCCCCACAACAGGTCCATCCGGTCGGCCACTTCGTGGCGGACGCGGCGGTGCACGGCATCGGGCGTGGACGGCACACGGGCCTCCTCGGGTCGGCTGCTCCGGCACCGTCCGGGTTCCACCGAACGCGGCACCGACACAACGCGGCACCGACACAACGCCGCACCGACACAACGCCGCACCGACACCGCCCCGGGGTTTGGACCGCGCGCCCGGTGCAACACGGTGGCTGGGCCGAGCCGCCCCCGATGGGGCGGTGCGGCCCACGACGGAGTCCGCCCCGGGAGGCACCATGGATCATTCACGCGTACCCGTACTCGAGGCCCTGGAGGAGTTCCGGCGCCGGGGCGACATCGCCTACGGGCCGCCGGGACACAAGCAGGGCCGGGGCACGGACCCCCGCGTGGCCGAGGTCCTCGGCATCGACGTCTTCCGCTCCGACGTGCTCAGCCTCAACGGCCTGGACGACCGGCGCCAGTCGCAGGGGGTGCTCTCCCAGGCGCAGGAGCTGATGGCCGACGCGGTGGGCGCCGAGCAGGCGTTCTTCTCCACCTGCGGCAGCTCCCTCTCGGTCAAGACGGCGATGCTGTCGGTGGCCGGGCCCGGGGAGAAGCTGCTGCTGTCGCGCAACGCCCACAAGGCGGTGATCGCGGCGGTCATCATCAACGGCGTCGAACCGATCTGGGTCCACCCCAAGTTCGACGGCGAACGGCACCTGGCCCACCCGCCCGAGCCGGAGGACGTACGCCGGCGGCTGCGTGAACACCCCGACGCCAAGGGCATGTTGCTGATCACACCCACCGACTGGGGCACCTGCGCGGACGTCGCCGGGGTGGCCGAGGCGTGCCACGCCTTCGACGTGCCCCTCATCGTGGACGAGGCGTGGGGCGCCCACCTGCCCTTCCACCCCGAGCTGCCGCCCTGGGGCATGTACGCGGGCGCGGACCTCGTGGTGACCAGCGTCCACAAGATGGGCGGGGCCATCGAGCAGAGCTCCGTCTTCCACCTCCAGTACGACCGGGTGGCGCCCGAGGTGCTCAAGCAGCGCGAGGACCTGCTCGGCACCACCAGCGCCTCCTCGCTGGTCTACGCGTCGCTCGACGGCTGGCGGCGCCAGATGGTCGAGCAGGGCCACGACCTGCTGGAGGGGGCCATCGTGCGGGCGAAGCGGGTCCGCGAGCTGGCCGACGCCCTGCCCGGCCTGCGCGTGATGGGCCAGGAGGTCGTGGACGAGGGCCTCGCCGCCTCCTTCGACCCGCTGAAGATCGTCATCGACGTGCGCGAGCTCGGCGTGAGCGGCATGCAGGCCGCCGAATGGCTGCGCGCCAACTGCCACACCGACGTGGGCGGTTCGGACACCTGCCGGATCAGCGCGTCGATCACCTTCGCGGACGACGACATCACCGAGAAGCGGCTCACCGACGCCCTGCGCACGCTGACCGAGCACGCGGGCGAGATGGAGAAGCTGCCCGAGGTACGGCTGCCGCAGCCGGGCGCCCTCGAACTGGAGCAGGCCATGCTGCCCCGGGACGCCTTCTTCGCGACGGTGGAGCAGGTGCCCGCCGAGCGGGCCGTGGGGCGCATCGCCGCGGAGACGATCAGCCCCTACCCGCCCGGCGTGCCCGTGGTGGCCCCCGGCGAGGTGATCACCGCCGAGGTGGTGGACTACCTGCGCAGCGGCGTCGACCACGGCTTCCTCATCTCGGACGCTGCGGACCCGACGGTGAAGACCCTGCGCGTGGTGGCCCGCGACTGACGCACCGTCAGGCGGGCGGACGCGGGCCGATGTCCTCGGCCCGCGTGGGGGAGACGGCCGCGGGGTCGTCCTCAGGTGCGCCGACCGCGGCACGGATCTTGGCGAGGCCGCGCATGCGGTTGCGCTGCACGGTGCCGCGGTGGGTGCCGAGCCGTTCCCCCGCCATGTCGTGGGTGAGCCCTTCGAGGTCGACGAGGATCACCGCGGCGGCCTCCTTGGGCGACAGCGCCCGCAGCAGCGCGGTCGCCACCGCCTCGGCTTCCTTGCCCGCGAAGCCGCCGTCCCAACTGGGCTCGGGCAGCCGGTCGGTGCAGCGCTCCCGGCGCGCGGGGTGGCGCCAGTGGTCCCGCAGCAGGTTCAGCGCGGTCGCGCAGGTGTAGGCGTACGGCTGTTGCTGGCGGGTGAGCGTGCGGGCGCGGGCCCGCCGGGACAGCCGCAGGTAGGTCTCCTGGAGGAGGTCGTCGGCGTCGTGCGGGTTGCCGGCCAGGGCCAGCAGCCGGCGCCGCAGCCTCGGCATGAGGGCGGTGAACGCGGCGTCGAACTCGTCGACGCTCAGGTCCGCGCGCACGGCGAACGACGCGCACCGCCCGGTCGATGAGGTCGGTGAGGTGGTTGAGGTCGGTGAGGTCGGTTCAGGTGTCGGCGACGTGGTCGTGGTCGCCGTGGCACAGGTGCTCTCCACGGTGTGCTTCCCCCGTTGCTCCGTCGCGCGGCGTGGTCGCGCCGGCGACTTGTCGTAGCGGGTCCCGCCCGCTGCCGGACGCATGGTGTCCGTCTCGCACCAGCGTGGGCCGGGCCGCTGCAGGAACGACGCAGATCCCCTGCAGGCGCGACACGGCCGCACTGCAGAACGGACGTCCGCCGGGGGAGAGGCCCGTTCACCCGCACCGGTGACGGGTTTTCACGCCAATCTGCCCGTCACTCGATCGGGTGGCGGACGACGGCGGTTCCTTCCACACCCCCTCCTACGGCGACCCGCCGCGCCCCGTCCCGGGGACGGGAGGCGTGCGCCCGCCGCGTCGCACGCGGGACCGCCCACCGCACGCCGGACGCGTTCCGGCCACGTCGCCACGCCTGCCGGGCCGCCGCACGAGGGAGCGGTCCGCCGCCGCGCGTGGCGGTCCGCGGGCGCCGGTATCTTGGCCCCGACGTGCGGCAACGCGACATGCGGGGGACACGGTGGACGTTCGCCTTCTGGGACCGGTCGAGGTGGCGAGCGAGGGCCGCCGCCTCCCGCTGAACGGCGCCCGGCCGACGGCGATCCTCGCGGCCCTCGTGGTGCACCTCGGCGAAGTGCTGTCCGCGGACCGCCTGGTGGACCTCGTGTGGGAGGAGGACCCCCCGGCCACCGCCCGCGCCCTCGTCGCCTCCCACGTGTCCGGGCTGCGCCGCGCCCTCGCGGGCACCGAGGCCGAGCACCTGGTCCGCACCCGTTCCCCCGGCTACGTCGCGGACCTGCCCCCGTCGGCCGTGGACGCCCGCCGCTTCGAGGCGGCGTTCACCGCCGGGCGCGAGGCCGTGCTCGCCGGACGCGCCGAGGACGCCGTCGACCTCCTGGACGCGGCGCTCGGCCTGTGGCGCGGACGCGGCGCGCTCGAGGGACTCGACCAGTCCTTCGCCCGGGTCGAGGCCCTGCGCCTGGCGGAACTGCGCCTGGAAGCACAGGAGTTCCGCTTCGCCGCCGAACTCGACCTGGACCGCCGCGCGGACCTCGTCGCCGAACTCCTCGCGCACGTCGCCGCCCACCCCCTGCGCGAGCGCCCGCGCGGCCAGCTCATGACCGCGCTGTTCCGTACCGGCCGGGTCGCGGAGGCCCTGCGCTGCTACGAGGAGGGCCGCCGGCTGCTGCGGGCGGAACTGGGGGTCGACCCGGGCCCCGAACTGCGCGCCCTGCACCTGGCCCTGCTGCGCTCCGACACCGCCGTGCTCGGCACCCCGGGCGGTCCGCCCTCCGGGCCGCACCCCGCCCCCCGCTCCACGGACCCGCCCCCGGAGCCCCCTGCCGGGCCCGGCGGGGACATCACCGCGGTGCTGCCCGCGCCGCGCAGGGCCATCGACCACCCGCCGGACCTCACCGCCCACCCTCCCGCACCGTCCCACCTGCCGCCCGACGTGGCCGACTTCGTCGGACGCGCCGAGCAGATCGACTGGGCGACCGCCCTGCTGGGGGAGGTCCGCGACCCGCGGCGCACGGCCCCGCCCATCGGCGTCATCTCCGGCCGCTCCGGGACCGGCAAGACCGCGCTCGCCGTCCACGTCGCCCACCGCACCGCCGGCCTGTTCCCCGACGGCCGGCTCTTCGTGGACCTGCGCGCCTCCGACTCCGCCCCGGTGCGCACCGCCGACGCCCTCGCCCGGCTGCTGCGCGCCCTCGGCGTGGACCCCGACCCGTCGCCCCGCGACGAGGAGGACCTGCTGGGCCTCTACCGCACCCACATCGCGCGCCGCCGCGTCCTGCTGATCCTCGATAACGCTGTCAACGAGGCCCTGCTGCGCCCCCTGCTGCCCCCGGGCGGCGGCTCGGCCGCCCTGGTCACCAGCCGCCGCAGGCTCGTCGCACTGGAAGGCGCCGCCCACCTCGACCTGGACGTCCCGTCCCTGGCCGAGTCCCTGGACCTGCTGGCCCGGGTGGCCGGGCCGGACCGCCCCACCGACGAGCCCGCCCGGGCCGCCGAGATCGTCACCCTGTGCGGACGGCTCCCGCTGGCCGTCCGCATCGCCGGCGCCCGCCTCGCCGCCCGCCCCCACTGGCCCCCCTCGCGGCTGGCCGCACGGCTGCGCGACGAGCACCGCCGCCTCGACGAACTCCGCGCCGGCGACCTGGAGGTGCGGGCCAGCCTGCGGCTCGGCTACGCCGAGCTCGGCGCGCAGGAGCAGCGCGCGCTGCGGCGCCTGGCCCTGATGGACCTGCCCGACTTCGCCGCCTGGGTGGCCGCCCCGCTCCTCGGCATCACCCCCGAGGAGGCGGAGGAGGCCGTGGAACGCCTCGTCGACTGCCACTTCGTCGAGGTCGTGCACACCGACGAGACCGGGCGCACCCGCTACCGCATCCACGACCTGGCCCGCGAGTACGCCCGCGAGCGCGGCCTCGCCGACGAGGACCGCGACGAGCGCCACGCGGCGATACTGCGACTGGTCGACCGCTGGCGGGAGATGGCCCGCACCGCCGCCGCCCGGGGCCCCGGGGGCGCGTCCCGCCTGCTGCCGGCCGCGGGCGCCGAAGGACCCGGCGCCCTGGAGGACGAGCCGATCGCCTGGTTCGCCGCCGAACAGGGCTGTCTGCTCGCCGCAGTGACCCACTGCGCGGAACACGGCCTGTTCGAGGCCGCCCGCGAGCTGGCCGCCGCCCTGATGGCCGCCTCCGCCGCGCTGTACAACGAGTTCGAGGCCTGGTCCCGCTCCCACGAGGTGGCCCTCGCCGCGGTCCGCCGTGGCGGCGACGTGGAGGGCGAGGCGTGGCTGCTGCACGGGCTCGGCCAACTCCGCCTGGAACAGGACCGGTTCGACGAGGCCCACGCCTTCTTCGCCGCGGCGCTGCGGCTGTTCGAGGAGCGGGACGTACGCCTGGGCCGGGCACAGGCGCTGGCCGGAATGGGCTCCGCCCGCCGTGAGCAGGCGCGCTTCGACGAGGCCCTGACCCTGCTGGAGTCCGCTCGCGCCCTGTACCGGGAGCCGGAGGACGGCGCCGCGACGGCGTACGTCCTGTACGGCGTCGGGAGCGTGTACCGGGACCAGGGGCGCCACCAGGAGGCGTGGGACACCCTGGCCCGCGCCCACCGGCTGTACGTGGCCGCCGGTGACCGGCACGGCGAGGCGCTCGCCCTGCGCGGGCTGGGCCTGTGCCACCGGGCGCGCGGCGACCTGCCCGCCGCGGAGCGGCTGCTGCGGCAGGCGCTGGACCTGTTCGAGGAGACCGGCGACGCCTTCGGGGTCGTGTACGCCGAGCAGGCGCTCGCCAAGGTCGAGCTGCGGCGGGGCCGCACGGCCCCGGCCCGTGCCCGCCTGGACCGCTGCCTGGAGGTGACCCGGGAGCGCCGGGACCTGTTCGGCGAGGCCCTGGTGCTGCGCACCCGCGGGGAGTGGCACCTGGCCGTGCACGACGAGGGGTCCGCGACCGAGGACCTGCGCGGGGCGCTCGGCCTGTGGGAGAAGCTGGAGCTGCCGCAGTGGCGCGCCCGCACCCTGCGCGACCTTGGCACCGCGGAACTGCGCCGGGGTGCCGCCCGTACCGGCCGGGCGCTGTGCGAGGAGGCCCTGCGCCTCTTCCGCGCGCTGGGGTGCCGGGAGGCGGACGAGGAGCGGTAGTCCCCGTCACGCCCCCCGGCGGCCGTTGCTCAGACTGTGCCGCTGGCCGCGATGGTGACCTTCGCCTTCGGGGAGCCGCTGCTGGAACCGAGGGACTCGATGCGGTCGACGATGTCCGACCCCTCGACGACCTCTCCGAAGACGACGTGCTTGCCGTCCAGCCAGCTCGTCACGACCGTGGTGATGAAGAACTGCGAGCCGTTGGTGTTGCGGCCGGCGTTGGCCATGCTCAGCAGGTAGGGGCGGTCGTGCTTGAGGGTGAAGTTCTCGTCCTCGAACTTCTCGCCGTAGATGCTCTTGCCACCGGTGCCGTTGCCCGCGGTGAAGTCGCCGCCCTGCAGCATGAACTGGGGGATGATCCGGTGGAACGAGGAGCCGGCGTAGCCGAAGCCGTGCTGGCCGGTGGCCAGCTCGCGGAAGTTCCGCGTGGTCTTGGGCACCACGTCGTCGAACAGCTTGAAGGTGATCCGGCCGGCCGGCTCGTCGTTGATGGTGATGTCGAAGTAGACGTTCTCGCTCATGCCGCCCAACCTATCGTCGAGCGGTGCCGGCGTGACGGGAGGGGCACGTCAGGGGGACGCGCCCACCACCCGGCAGGGTGAGCCGGTGCCGGGGCGCTGCGGCCGCCCCGGCGCGCGGACGGCCCGGTCAGTGGTGCCCGCGGCCCGTGCGCAGGCGGTCCAGCACGGCGCCCGCCATCGCCTCCTCGCCCTTGGCGTTCGGGTGGGCGGGAGCGGCGGGCGAGGCCGGCCGCAGCGGCTCGATCCAGCGGTCGGCGGGGTCCTTGCACATGTCGTGGCCGACCGTGGGGCCGTAGGTGTCGACGTACTCGGCGCCGTTCCAGGACGCCACCAGCCGGAGCATCAGGTTCAGGCGCTTGCCGGTGTCGCGCAGGTAGGGGAAGTCGCCCGTGGCGAACGGCACCGTGGGGGCGCAGCCGCTGCCGTCGTCGGGCAGCAGGTCCGGGTAGCCCACGACCAGCACCCGGGCGTGCGGCGCGCGGGCGTGGACGGCCCGCAGGACGCGGGCGACCTTGGGCGCGGTCCGGGCGACGGCCACGGTCAGCTCGTCGACGCCGCCGGCGCCGTAGTGCCGGCGGCAGGGGTCGCCCGTCGGGTCCTGGGCGGCGACCTGCGCGCAGGTGGCGATGATGGAGCCGAACCCCACGTCGTTGCCGCCGATCTGCACCGTCACCAGGTCGGTGTCGCGCCCCACGGCGTCGAGCTGGGGGCCGTTGGTGCCCTGTGCCTTCCCCATGTGCTCGGTCGTGGCGCCCGCGCAGCTCACGTCCTTGAGCACCACGCCGGGCAGCGTCGCGGCCGCCAGCGAGGGGTAGTTGTGGTCCGAGCGCGCGCAGTCGGCGTCCACCTGGCGGGGGATGAGCGGCCCGGAGGTGTAGGAGTCGCCGAGGGCCGTGTAGTCGGTGGTCCGGCCGGGGCCGTGGGCCGCCGCCGGAGCGGTGGAGGCCGCCACGAGGACGCACCCCCCGAGCGCGGCCGTCCAGGTGGCGGCCCGTCGGCCCCGTCTCCGTCCGCCCGTGTCCGCTGTGCCGTCTGCCATGGCAGTCCTCCCCCTCGATCGGGTCGCGGCGCGGCACGCCCCCGGGACGCGGGGGCGGGCCGCGCACGCTCGACTGCGCATGTATACCGGCCGGTAGGTCGCGAGAGCCAGGGGTCGGCACGGCCGAATATGGAGGGCGGGTGCGCAAGTCGGGCCGGGCGGCCGGGTGATTCCGTCCCCCCGAGGCTTTGATCATCGGAGCCTGGGTACGCGTCGCGGGTCCGTGAGGACCGGGCCCGCGCCGTGCGTGCTCCGGCGGGGGCGTTCGCGCCGCTCGCCCGGTGCCCGCCGTGACGTGCGGCGTCCCGTGCCGAGCGGATCCGCCCACCCGCCCCCGGATCCGATGCGAGGAAACGACGGTCATGACGGAAGAGAACCCCCTCAAGCGAGCCGTACGGAAGGTCTCGGACACCCTGCAGGGCATGGCCGCGCCGGAGGAGGGGGTCCCGGGCAAGCCGGGACCGCAGTCGCCGTCGGTGACGGAGCCCACCGAACCGCGCGAACCGCTGCCGCCCAAGCCCGACCAGAGCGGCCCGGCCACCATGTCGCCGACCGGCCACCCGACCGGCGCCGACCAGGCCGACGTCGCCCAGTCCGGTAGCCGGCTCACCACCGCCCAGGGCACCCGCCTGTACGACACCGACCACTCGCTGAAGGCCGGGCCGCGCGGCCCCGTGCTGCTGCAGGACCACCACCTGCGCGAGAAGGTCATGCACTTCGACCACGAGCGCATCCCGGAGCGGGTCGTCCACGCCCGGGGCGCCGCCGCGCACGGTGTGTTCCAGAGCTACGGCACGGCCTCCTCCGTGACCCGGGCGGCGTTCCTGGCCCCCGACGCCGAGACGCCGGTGTTCGTCCGGTTCTCCACGGTCCTCGGTTCGCGCGGCTCGTCCGACACCGTCCGCGACACCCGCGGGTTCGCCACGAAGTTCTACACCAGCGAGGGCGTCTTCGACCTGGTCGGCAACAACATCCCGGTGTTCTTCGTCCAGGACGCGATCAAGTTCCCGGACATCGTGCACGCCGGCAAGCCGCACCCCGACCGGGAGATCCCCCAGGCGCAGAGCGCCCACGACACGTTCTGGGACTTCGTCAGCCTGCACACCGAGGCCACCCACCACACCCTGTGGAACATGTCCGACCGGGGCATCCCCCGGTCGTACCGCACGATGGAGGGCTTCGGCGTCCACACCTTCCGGCTGGTGGACGCCGAGGGCGGCACCACGCTGGTGAAGTTCCACTGGAAGCCCAAGCTGGGCGTGCACTCCCTGGTGTGGGAGGAGGCCCAGATCATCAACGGCGTGGACCCGGACTACCACCGCCGTGACCTCGCGGACGCCATCGAGGCGGGCGCCTACCCGCAGTGGGAACTGGGCATCCAGACGTTCCCGGACACGCCCGACCAGACGTTCGAGGGCATCGACCTCCTCGACCCCACGAACCTCGTGCCGGAGGAGCTGGCGCCGGTGCAGCCGGTGGGCCTGCTCACCCTGAACCGCAACCCGTCGAACTACTTCGCCGAGACCGAGCAGGTCGCCTTCCACGTCGGCCACCTGGTGCCCGGCATCGACGTCACCGACGACCCCCTGCTGGCCGGCCGCCTCTTCTCCTACCTCGACACCCAGATCACCCGGCTCGGCGGGCCCAACTTCCCGCAGCTGCCGATCAACCGCCCGCACGCGCCGGTCAACGACATGCTGCGCGACGGGATGCACCAGACCGCCGTCCACCGCGGCGTCGCCCCCTACCGGCCCAACTCGCTCGACGGCGGCTGCCCGTTCACCGCCGGCGCCGACACGGGCGCGTACGTCGAGACGCCGGTCCCGGTGCCCGAGGCGACCAAGGTCCGCGCGGCGCCGGAGTCGTTCGCGGACCACTTCAGCCAGCCGCGCCGGTTCTGGCTCAGCATGACCCCGGTGGAGCGCGAGCACATCATCGCCGCCTACACCTTCGAGCTGGGCAAATGCTACGAGCAGGCCGTCAAGGAGCGCACCCTGCAGGTCCTCGCCAACATCGACCCGGTGCTGTGCTCCGAGGTCGCCGCGGGCCTCGGCCTGCCGGCGCCCGAGCCCACCGTCCCGCTCGCCGACGTCGAGCCGAGCCCGGCCCTGTCGCAGCTCGGGCAGACCTGGCCGGTCGACGGCCGGATCGTCGGCATCGTCGCCGGACCCGACGGGGACCTGGAGGGCGTGCGCGCCGTGCGCGAGGCCGTCCTCGCCGCGGACATGGTGCCCCTGGTCATCGCCCCGGCCGGCGGCAAGCTCGGCACCGGCGAGGACGCCCTGACCGTGCAGCGCACCTACGCCACCGCGCGGTCCGTGGAGTTCGACGCGCTGCTGGTCGCGGGCCTGCCCGGCGCGGGAGCCGACGCGTACGGCGCGCGGGACGCCAAGGCGGGCTTCGGCATCGGCGCGGTCGGCGTGACCGACCCGCGGGTGGGGCTGCTGCTGTCGGAGGCCTTCCGGCACGGCAAGGCCATCGGCGCCTGGCACGGGGCCGAGGCCGCGCTGGAGGCGGCGCGGGTGCCCGCCGACGCGCCCGGTGTGGTCCTGGCCGACAGCGGCACGGACGCGTTCCAGCAGGTCCTCCGCCTGCTCGGCGCGCACCGGGTCTGGGAACGCTTCCCGGCGGCCGTGTGAGGTGACCTGGATCATGTGACCACAGACACAGGTGTGGTCCGGGTAAGGGTGGGCACACGCACGAACGGAGATGGGGGCGGCGCTGCCTGGGGAGGTCTGCGCCGCCCCCGTTGTTTGTCGGCGCGCACGCGGTCCCGCGTGCCCCGCGGCCCGTACCGGCCCCCCCGCCGGTGCCACGGCCCGCGCCGACGTGCACCTGACCCCACACGAAAGGCGCCATGCTGTGGCCGACGCACATCCGGCGGAACTCCCCGAACAGGTACGCACCGACCTCCTGCGGAGGCTGAGGCGCAACAAGCGCGCCTTCCGCGAGGACGACGTGCAGGTCGTGGAGCGCCCCCTGCTGCGCCGTGCGGTCGGCGCCTCGGCGCTCGGCAACTGCATGGAGTGGTTCGACTTCGGGGTGTACAGCTACCTGGCCGCCACCCTCGGCAAGGTGTTCTTCCCCGGGGCGTCCCCCGCCGCCCAGGTGATCTCGTCCTTCGCCACGTTCGCCGCGGCGTTCGTGGTGCGCCCGCTCGGCGGTCTCGTCTTCGGGCCGCTCGGCGACAAGCTGGGCCGGCAGAAGGTCCTCGCCACCACCATGATCATGATGGCGGTCGGCACCTTCGCCATCGGCCTGATCCCCAGCTACGCCACGATCGGCGTGGCCGCGCCGATCCTCCTGCTGGTCGCCCGCATGGTGCAGGGCTTCTCCACCGGCGGTGAGTACGGCGGCGCGACCACCTTCGTCGCCGAGTACTCGCCGGACCGGCGGCGCGGCTTCCTGTCGAGCTGGCTCGACTTCGGCACCTTCGTCGGCTACGCGCTCGGCTCGGCCCTGGTCACCGCGCTGAACGCCGCGCTCACCGACGACCAGATGCTGGCCTGGGGCTGGCGCGTGCCCTTCCTCATCGCCGGACCGCTGGGCGTGATCGGCCTCTACATGCGGCTCAAGCTGGAGGAGTCGCCTGCCTTCCAGCAGCAGCTCGACAGCCACGAGAAGAGCCTGGCCCAGGCGTCCGCGGGCAGCGAGCTGCGGTCGATCGTCAAGGAGCACTGGCGGCCCCTGCTGGTCTGCATGGGGCTGGTGCTCCTCTACAACGTGACCAACTACATGGTCACCGGCTACCTGCCCACGTACCAGACGGAGACCCTGGGCCGCTCCAGCGGCTCCGCCGACGTGCTGGTGCTGGTGGCGATGGTCTGGATCGTGGTGCTCATCACCTTCGTCGGCCGGCTCAGCGACCGCGTCGGACGGCGTCCGGTGTACGCGGTCTCGGCGATCGGCATGATCCTCCTCGCCGTCCCGTCGTTCCTGCTGCTCAAGGCGCACGGGACGTGGCTGCCGATCCTCGGCGTGCTGATCCTCGCCACGCTGCTGGCCGGCTTCGCCGCGCCGAGCGCCGCGACGCTGCCCGCGCTGTTCCCCACCGCGGTGCGCTACGCCGCCATGGGCATCGGCTTCAACATCGCGGTCGCCGCGTTCGGCGGCACCACCCCGCTGTTCACGGCGGCCCTGGTCGACGCCACCGGCAACGACCTGGTGCCCGCGTACTACCTGATCGCGGCCGGCGTCATCGGGCTGGTGACGGTCCGCTTCCTGCCGGAGAGCGCCCAGGTGCCGCTGAAGGGCTCGCAGCCGATGGTCGGCTCGAAGCAGGAGCAGCAGGACCTGATCACCACGTCCGGACGCCTCTACCGGGCGACCGAGGCGGCGTCGGGACGACGCTGACCCACGCGTCACGACACCGCGCGTCACGACACCGCGCGGCACGACGTGGAACGGCGGCCCGGGTGGTGCACACCCGGGCCGCCGTTGCACGCCGGGTCACCGTCTGCGGGCCCAGCCGGAACCGATCCCCGCGACGTGCAGGGCGAGCGCGGTCAGCCCCAGCAGCATGATGTTCACCGAGGAGAAGGTGTCGTTGGTGCTGATGTCCGCGGCGTTGACGAGGAAGCTGACGAAGAACAGGACTGCGGCCACGATGCCGAGCATCTCGGGCTCCTTCCACGCGAACGGGTAGGGGAGTGAAGGTCGTTCGCGTGAGACCCGTATGCCCGGCGGACGCGTCTCCAGACGCAAGTCTTCGAGGGGGACCGCGACTTGGGTCCGAGGCCCTGGGCGGACCGGGTGCGGGACCCCGGGCCTCAGAACAGGGGGTCGGTGTCCTCGGCCGGAGCGGGGGCCGGCGCGCGGGTGCGGCGGGGGCGCGGCGGCTGCGGGGCCTTCCCGAACAGCGCCTGCGTCCCGCACGCGTCGGGCACGGCGGGCACGGGACGGCCGAGCGCCGCGTCCTCCTCGTCGACCAGGTCGAGCGGGGCGCAGTCGTCGAAGTCGGCCCGCCTCATACGGGTCCAGTCGCGGCCCTCGGGAACGGCGGTCACTGACGGCCTCCTGTCTTGCGTTCGGGGCGGGGGCGCACCCTCGTGTGTCCTCGCCTGGGGTGCCGCCCTGGCCGTCCGGGCCGGCGACACATGGTCCTCTTCCCTGCATCGACGCGCACGACGCAGAAGCGCTGCGGGGTTGTCCGGCGCACCTGCTGACCGTCGCTCAGTCGCGTGGCGACGCACCGGTGGCCGAGCGACGGCCTCCGACGGAGGCGACCAGTGCGTCCGCCACGACCGCCGCGTCCGCCTCTGCGGCCTCCGCCGGGTACTCCGGCAGCAGGTCGTCCCAGACGGGCAACCATGACCCGCGGAGCTGGCTCTGTCCCTCGGGCCGGGCGAAGAACCAGATGTGCAGGTGTGCGGCTCCGTCTCCGATGCGGTAGATGTGGGCTCGCGAGATGTGGGGCAGGCCCTGCACGTGACGGACGATGTGAGCGGACAGGACCCCCAGCTCCGCTGCCAGTTCGTCGGGCAGGTCGGCCATGTCATGGTGCTCGAGCGGATACAGCATGAGCACCAGCGGCACACCGACACCCGTGATCCGGGTGAGCCGCCACTGGTCGTTGAACCAGATTCCGTCGCCCCGGTCACGGCACGCGTCGCAGTTCGAGGGGTCCTCGCCGTGTCGCGGCGGCTCGGGCAGAACGGGAGGGCGCAGCGGCGCGACGCGCAGGCCGTCCGGTTCGAACGGGCTGATGTCCCACCCCGTCATGCGCGCGAGCGGGAGCCGACGCTCACCGTCCGCAGCGGTCAGCGCGTGGTCGTGGAACTCGTCAGGTCGCAAGGCCATGGCCCGAAGACTAGTTCGGCATCGGCACCCGGTGAGGACGGGGCGGGGAGAGGCGCTCACCCGGGCCGAGGCCCACGCGCCGGCCTGATCCGGCCCGAGCTGTCGGCTAGCTGTTGTCCTCGGCATCTGCGAACAGGGCGAGCATCCGGCTGAGCACCCGGACGCACGCGTCCACATCCGCTGCGGTGAGGACGTCCGCCGCCTCGCGCAGCAGCGCGTGTTCGCGGGCGACGACGGCCTCGATCGCGGTGCGGCCGGCGTCGGTCAGGCGGATCAGCGAGGACCGGGCGTGCGCGGGGTTCGGCACGGCCTCCACCAAGCCGTCCGCCGCGGCGTCGTTGACCATCCGCTGGACGAACTGACGGCTGATCGACTGCGCTCGGCCCATCTGGGGGACCGTCATCGGTCCGTGCTCGCGCAGCAGATCGAGCACCGCGCGCACTCCCACCGACAGACCCTGCCGCGGGGCGTCCTGCTCGATCTTGCGTTGCACCCGCCGGTAGAGCGGTCCCACGAGGGCGAAGACCTCCATGAGCCGCGGGCCCGCCTCGTCGGGAGGCAGCAGGCGTTCTCCATCACTCATCCACCGATGATAAATGACAATCGAGTTGTCATCCTTTCGTTCTCATGACAACCTGGTTGTCATGAGAGAAGCTTCCGATCTCCGTTCTTTCGCGTCCGCCGACGGTCGGCTCGCCTACCGCGACACCGGTGGCCCGGGCGCCCCCGTCGTGCTGCTGCACGCGGGTTTCCTCGACCACACCATGTGGGACGAGTGCATCCCGGCCCTCGCGCGGGAGTTCCGCGTCATCGCGCCCGACGTTCGCGGTCACGGACGGTCCGCCAACGCGAGCCGCCCGTTCCGTCAGGAGGACGACCTCGCCGAGCTGCTCCGACACCTGGGCGTGGGACCCGCCGTGCTCGTCGGCGTCTCCATGGGTGCGGTGATCGCCGTCGGGGCCGCGCTGGAACACCCCGATCTGGTCCGGGCCCTGGTCATCTCCGGCGGCGGCACGGGCGAACGCGAACTCACCGAGCCGTGGGCCAGGCAAGCCGGGGCCGCGCAGTTCCGGGCCCTGGCTGCCGGTGACATCGAGGCGTGGCACCGGGCGAGCGACGCCTGGGCGCACGGCCCCGAGCGACCGCGGGAAGCCGTCCGGCCCGAGATCTACACCCGTCTTCGCGAGATGCGTCAGCGCACCATCGGCAAGCACACTCCCGGTGAACCCGACCACCACGTCGCGGTCGAGGACCTCGCTGCCCGGGCCGACCGGATCGCCGTCCCCGTCCTCGCCCTCAACGGCGCACAGGACACACCCGAGTTGCGAGCCATGGCCGAGTCCATCGCCCGCAGTGCGCCACGGGGCCGGACGGCCGTGATCGATGACGCCGCGCACTTCCCCAACCTCGAACGCCCCGAGGAGTACACCCGGATCCTCACGGACTTCCTCCACGCCCTGGACCAGGAACTGCCCGTCGGCTCCTGAGGCTCGTGCTGGTGACGCGCGCCGAGGGCGGCCTGCGCTACTGATTTCGTTGTTCGTCGGTTGTCGAACCACAGATTTAGTCGCAAGTGTCGTCGAAGGCATGCGCATTCGGTAGTTTCCTCGTATGACGCCACAGCCGCTTCCCTCCGCCCTCCCGCTCACCGATCGCACCCGGCATCGCCGTCTCCGGGAGCAGGGCAGCCTGGCCCGGGCGGATCTCGACGCGATCCTGGACGCCGGGTTCATCTGCCACCTGGGGGTGGTGATCGACGGACGGCCGCTCGTCGTACCGACCGTCTACGGCCGCGACGAGCGGTGGCTGTACGTCCACGGTTCCGTCGCCAGCCGCAGCCTCGCCGGCCCCGCTCCCGTGTGCGTCACCGTCACCCACGTGGACGGCCTGGTCCTCGCCCGCTCCGTCTTCGAGCACGGTGTCAACTACCGCAGCGCCGTGATCCACGGCGAGGCCCGCACCGTCGCCGACCCCGACGAGAAGCTGGAGGGCCTGCGCCGGCTCGCCGAGCACGCCACACCGGGCCAGTGGTCGTACGCGCGCCGCCCCAACCGCAAGGAACTGGCTGCCACGACCCTGCTCGCCGTCTCCCTGGAGGAGGCCTCCGTCAAGATCCGCACCGGCGCGCCCGACGACGGCGACGGCCCCGACGCCGAGCTGGGTCTGTGGGCCGGAACCCTCCCCCTCACCCAGGTCTGGGGCGCCCCCGTCCCCGACCCGCTGCTGCCCCCGGACACCCCTGTGCCGGCACACATCGGACGGCGCGAGGGGACCCGGCACGGCTGAAGTCGGGGGGCCCGTGCGGCAGTTACGCCTTGTCAGAGTTACGGCCAGTCGGCGAGCTGGGAGGCACAGCACCGTGCTCGAGGTGGAACGCGACGGCGTCCGGATCACTCTCACCCGGCGGGAGGGCGCGGGCCGGCCACTGCTCATCGTGCCGGGGGTCATGGCCGATGCCGCAGCCTGGCAGCCGGTCGTGGACGCCTTGGAGGTGGCCGGACCGGTCTACGTACTGAACCGGCGCGGACGTCGGCCCAGCGGTGAGCTCGGTGCGGACTACTCGGTGCGCACCGAGATCGACGACCTGGACCACGTCGTCGAGAAGATCATGACCGCCGAGGGTGCGCAGCGCGGGCTGGACCTGTTCGGCTGGAGCTTCGGGGGGCTCGTCGCGCTGGAGGCTGCGGCGCGACGCCCCTCGGCCATGCACTCGCTCACCCTCTACGAGCCTGTCGTACGGCCCTTCGGCCGTCACGTGCTCCCCGCGCTGTGGGAAGCCGACCAGGCCGGTGACCTGGACCGGGCCGTGGAGATCGTGAACCGCGACGTGTCGGGGTTCTCCGCGGAATACGTAGCGCAACTGCGCCGCAGCGCGGTGTGGGACGTGCTGCGGCGACTGGCTGTCCCGCTGGCCCGGGAGCTGACGGCCCTCGACCGGCACCACGCCGACCTGCCGGAGCTGGGCACGCTCGACGTGCCCGTCACACTCCTGCTCGGCGGCGAGAACGAGGGCGTCCCGCCGTACGGTGACGCCTTCGCCTCGTTCGCTTCGGCCCTGCCCCGGGCCCGCGTGGTGACGATGCCCGGCCAGGGCCACCTCGCGCACGCCCACGACCCCGAGAGCCTGGCCCGACACATCGAGCAGGCGCTTCCCGTGCGGCGGGACGCCGAGTGTGACGGCCGACAGGAATCCACGCGGTGACCTGCCGCGCGTCCACCGCCGCGGGGCCGGACGGCGGGCTGCCGTCGGTCTCCCGCCCCGGTGTCACAGCGGTGCTGGGTCCCGTGTCCTGGTGACGTCGTTCCAGTGCAGTGTGCGTTCGCACCAGCGCTGCAGGAGCACGTGGTCGTGACCGACGGCGAGCAGACCGGCGCCCGTGGCGGCGCGGTAGTCCTCGACGGCTGCCACCAGGGCGGCGGTGGTGGAGGCGTCCAGCATGGCGGTCATCTCGTCGCAGACCAGCCAGCGGGGCCGCAGCACGAGGGCACGGGCGAGGCAGGCGCGTTGGAGCTGGCCGTCACTGACCTCGTGGGGCCGGCGGTCCAGGAGGTCGGGTGTCAGGCCGACGGCCGGGGCCAGTTCGGCCAGCCGCCGGGGTATCTCGTCCCGGCGGTGGGTGGCGCGCAGGGGCTCGGTGATCAGCTCGGTGAGCCGCAGCCGCGGGTCGGCGGAGAGGCGGGGCTGCTGGAAGACCACGCCGACGGCGGTGCGCTGGGCGCGGGGGGCGCGGTGGCGCCAGCCGCGTACGGGGCTGCCGTCGAGCGTCACGGTACCGGTGTCGGGGCGGTGCAGCAGGGCGGCGACCCGGGCGAGGGTGGACTTGCCGCAGCCGCTGGGGCCCAGGAGGCCGACGCTCTCGCCGGGGGCGAGGGACAGCGTGGCGTGGCGCACGACGGGGGCGGCCGGGTCGTATCCGGCGGTGATGTCGCGCAGTTCAAGCACGGAGGCCCTCCGGAAGGTGCGGGTGGTGGCAGGCGACGCCGTCGGCGAGCCGGGGGAGGGCGGTGCAGGCGTCGGTCGCCCGGTCGCAGCGGGGTGCGAACGCACAGCCTCGGGGGAGGCTGCCGAGTTCTGGCGGCATGCCGGGCAGGGGAGCGAAGGCACGGTCGGGGAGGGCCTCGAGGAGACCCCGGCTGTACGGGTGGCGGGGGCCCGGCGTGCCGAAGAAGGTCCGCGCGTCGGTCAGTTCGACGATCCGGCCCGCGTACATCACCGCCACGCGGTCGGCGATGCGCCGGGCGGCGGCGAGGTCGTGGGTGATCACGAGCAGGCTCCGACGGCCGGTGTCGACGTGGCGGCGCAGTTCGTCCACGGTGGGGTCGACCAGGTCGCGGTCGAGGCCGGTCGTGGGTTCGTCGGCCAGGAGCAGCGGCGCGTCGCCGACGAGGGCGAGGGCGGTGGCGGCGCGCTGGGCGAGGCCGCCGGAGAGTCGGTGCGGGTGGCGGTCGAGGTGATCGGCGGGGAAGGCGGCGCGTGCGGCGGCTGCCTCGGCCGCCGCGCGCAGGGCGGCCCGTCCTCGCGTCCCGGTCAGGGCGGCCACGGTCTCCCGCAGGTGGGAGCAGACCGTGCGCACGGGCGTGAGGTGGGCGGCGGGGCTCTGCGGGATGAGGCCGACCAGGCGACCCCGTACCGTCCGGGCCAGTGTCCGTTCGCCGGCGGCGAGCAGGTCCAGGTCGCCGAGCCGGGCCTCGCCCGCCGTCCGGGCGTTGGCGGGCAGCAGGCCGAGCAGGGCGGAGGCGAGGACCGACTTGCCGCAGCCGCTCTCGCCGATCAGGGCGAGGCACTCGCCGGCCGCCACGTCGAAGTGCGCGTCGGTGACGGCGGCGATCCGCCGCCCGCCCGGCATCAGGAAGCGCACGGACAGCCCCCGTACCGACAGGACCGCTTCTCGGTCGGTCACAGCATCAGCTCCGATCGGCGGCGCGGGTTGATCCGTTCCCGCCAGGCACCGGCGAGGCCGGCGACGGCGAGCGTGGGGACGATGATGAGCAGGCCCGGGAAGAGGGTCGGCCACCACTGCCCGGCGAGCAGCGATCCCCGCGCTGCCTGGATGAGGTTGCCGAGACTGGCCAGGTGGGTGGGCAGGCCGAGCCCCAGGAACGACAGCGCCGACTCGTGCCACATGGCGTGCGGCACCATCAGGACGGCGGCCAGCGCGGCCTGCGGGAGGACGGCGGGCAGCAGGTGCCGTACCGTCACCCGCCACCGGGACGCGCCACCGGAGACGGCGGCGTCGATGTACGGGCGGGCGCGCAGGGACAGCACCTCGGCGCGCACGATCCGGGCGGTGGACAGCCAGTGGGTGAGCGCGACGGACACGATCACCGGCCACACCCCGGGCCGGAACATGGCCACGATGAAGATGCCCATCAGCAGGTGCGGCACGGAGGAGAACGTGTCGACGACCCGCATCAGACCGCGGTCGGCCCAGCCCCCCAGCGCACCGGCGGTCGCTCCGACGGCGGTGCCGATGACGGTGGCCGTGAGCGCCGCCGCGACCCCGACCAGCAGGGACACCCGCAGGCCGTAGACGCAGCGCAGGAGGAGGTCGCGGCCGAGGTCGTCGGTGCCGAAGGGATGCGACCGGCTCGGCGGCAGCAGTCTGGAGGACAGGTCGACGGCCTGCTGGTCGAGCCGCACCAGGGGCGGGACGAGGAGCACGGCCAGTACGGTCGCGGCCACCAGGACGACGCAGACGCGTACGCGCACCGCCCGGGTGGAGCGGCGCTCGGTGCCGTGGGACCGCCAGGCGGGTTCGGCCGTGGTCGCGGGGTCACATGTCATCGAACGTCACCCTCGGGTCGAACAGGCCGTAGAGGAGGTCGGCGAGGAGGTTGCCGGCGAGCACCGCGGCGGTGGCGAGCGTGGTGAGGGCGGCCAGCAGCGGGAAGTCCACGGCGGTGGCCGCCTGGACGGTGGCCGCCGCGATACCGGGCCAGCTGAAGACGCTCTCCACCAGCAGTGCGCCGGTGATGAGTTCGGGCACCCGGGAGCCGACCAGGGTGAGGACCGGCAGCAGGCCGGAGCGCAGGGCGTGGCCGAGCAGGACCGTGCGCTCGCTCACCCCCCGTGCGCGGGCTCCGCGTACGGGGTCCTCGACGAGGGCGTCGCCGACGCCCTGACGGACGTACAGGGTGAACCAGGGCAGTTGGGAGACGGCGAGGACTCCGGCCGGCAGCACGAGGTGACGGACCACTTGGGCGGCTGAGACCTGCTCGCTCGCGGTGTCGGTGAGGCCACCGGCCGGCAGCACGCCCAGCCGCAGGGCGAACAGCCAGACGACCAGCAGGGCCAGCCAGAAGACGGGCGCCGCCTCCAGCGAGTAGGCCAGCGACGTCACGGCCCGGTCCAACAGCGATCCCGGGCGCCGGGCAGCCAGCACGCCCAGGACCGTGCCCGCCGACACGGCCACCGCGAACGCGACCGCGCACAACAGCGTGGACCAGGCGAGCCGTTCGCCGATGACCTGGGAGACCGGCTGCCGCATCACGCTGGAGTGCCCGAGGTCGCCCGTGACCGCTGCGGTCACCCAGTGCCACCAGCGCGAGGTGAACGGCCGGTCCACGCCCAGGTTCTCCCGCAGCCGTGCCAGCGTGTCCGCGTCCGCGCCGAGGGCGGCCGTGCCGGCGTACGCCTTGACCGGGTCGAAGGGGGACGCGGCGGCGATCGCGAAGACGCCGAAGGTGACGACGAGCAGGATCGGGGCGGCGAACAGCAGCCGTCGCCCCACCAGTCGTGCCATCGCCGCCCAGGGGAGGGAGATGTTCACTTCTTCGGCCGCCAGGCCTGGAGGTTCCACCACGGCCCGGAGGAGAAGCCGTGTTCGTGCGGTTCGACCTGGGTGGCCAGGGCCTGCCAACGGTCGGCGAGGACGTACACGTGGTCGATGTGGGTGAGGAAGGTGTAGCCGGGGTCCTTCACCAGCTCGCGCTGGAGGCCGTCGTAGGCGGCCTTGCGGGTCGCCTCGTCCGAGGTGCGGCGGCCGGTGTCGAGCGCCTCGTCCACGGCCGGGTCGTCGTAACGGGCCATGTTGTTGAAGCCGTCGCCGGCGAGGGAGGAGTGCAGCAGGGTGTAGAGGCCGTAGTCGGGGTCGCCGCTGCTGCCGAAGCCGGCCAGCACCGCGTCCGTCCTCATCCGCGGCTCGATGACCTCCCAGGTGGCGCTCTCCACCTTCACCTCGATCCCGGCCTTCTTGGCGTCGGAGGCGTAGGCGAGGGCGTGGTCCTGGCGGACCTTGTCGCCGGAGGGGTAGAGCAGGGTGAACGACGCCCGCCGCCCGTCCTTGGCGCGGATGCCTCCCTCGCTGCTGCTCCGCCAGCCCGCCCGGTCCAGGATGCGCCGGGCCTCGGCGAGGTCCTGCCCGCGCTGGATGCCCCGGGCGAACCATGGGTCGTCGACGGGCAGCGGCCCGTACGCCGGACGCCCGGCGCCGTCGAGGATCTCGGCGACCATGGCCTGCCGGTCCACGGCCGCGTCCAGGGCCTGGCGGACGGCGCGGTCACCGGTGACTTCGTTCGCTTGGGGGAGGGCGACCGCGCGGAAGTCGTACGTCTTCGCGTCGTACGTCTTCCTCGACTCGTCGTTCCTGAAGGTGGCGGCGAGGCGGGGCGGCAGGACCGCGCCGTCGAGGTCGCCGGAGCGCAGCCGGGTGGCCCGCACGTCGTCGTCCTTGACGATCGCCATGGTCACCTTCTTGACCTCCGGCGCACCGCCCCAGTAGCCGGGGTTGGCCTCGAAGGTGAGCTTCTCGCCCCTGCTCCAGGAGGTGAGCAGGTAGGGGCCGGTGCCGATCGGCTCGGTGTGGAAGGAGCCGGTGTTGGGGTCCTGCTCGCCCGCGACGTGCTCGGGGACGATGGGCAGCACCGTCCGCCCGGCGAAGGGCGCGTACGGGTACTTCAGGGTGAAGACGACCTTGTCGTCGCCGTCCGCCCGTACGTCCTCGATGGCGTCCAGTTCGCTGCGGTAGGTGTTGTTGGTCTTCGCGTCGAGGACCTTGTCGTACGTGAAGACGACGTCGGCGGAGGTCAGCGGCTCGCCGTCGCTGAACTTCACGCCTTGGCGCAGGGTGTACGTGTAGGTCAGGCCGTCGGCGGCGACCTCGGGCAGCGCCTTTGCCAGGGCCGGTCTCAACTCCAGGCCGGCGTCGCGGGCGAGCAGGCCGTCGAAGATCTTCGAGTTGCCGTCCTTGCCGTAGCCGAGCAGCGGGCTGAGCGTGTCCGGCTCGGAGGCCACCCCGATCACGACGGAATCGGCCCCCGCACCGCTGCCGGTGCTGCTGCCGGGGGCCGAGCACGCTGAGACACCCGTGAGTATCGCCGCCGTGGCGGCGGCTGTCCGTATCCGTCGAACCGTCATGACGTCCCACCCTTATTGATGATCGAAAGCTGTTGCATACTATGCGCAACAAGGGTCGGGTGGGGAGGTCGGGTGGCAGTCCGCCCGGGGAGCCCCGGGGGGGCTTCGCTCGCATTAGGCGGCGGCTCGTTTCGGACCGCGGGGTCCAGCCGTTCTGGCTGGAATACCGCAGGAAAAGACCGCCCGGGGAGCGGCTGGAATAGAAGCAGATGGCCGGTACTCGAGGGTGCTGAGCGAGTGACCGGTAATTGACTGGTACACGTAAGAATTGTGCGCACATGATGGCTCCGTTCTGACCGCTCGGCCGGGCGGAAGTCCCGGCGGAAAAACGGGAGATGAGCATGTTCAAAAAGGTCATGGCGAGCGGAGCCGCGATCGCGGCAGCCGCCCTGGGCCTGGCCGTGGGATCAGCCACGACGGCCACCGCCGACACGTGCCCCTCCGGTGCGCTCTGCGCGTACCTGTCCGCGAACTATGCGGGCGACCCGGGCACGGTGTACGGCAACAACGACAACCTGCTCCAGTACACCAAGTTCAACAACGCGGTGTCGGTGTCCAACTCCGGTACCCAGTGCACGGTGACCATTTACAGCGGTCTCAGCAGGTCCGGCAGCCATATGGACATTCCCCGCGGCTACGGCAACGGCAACCTTTCCGGCACCCCGTTCTACAAGAACATCGCCTCCAACCACTGGTGTTGATGGCATGCGCGCCCGACCAGCGGTCGTGATCGCTCTGTGCCTGCTGGCGGTGGGCGGGTGCTCACCGGCACCCGCCCACCGGGGCGACGACCCGCCGCCCGCGCCGTTCGGCGGGGCGGCCGTTGCCTCCGTGGAGCAGGCGAAGTCCCTCCACCGGTCCGAGGAGCGGGCCGTCGCCGCCTGCATGCGGCAGCGGGGCTTCCCTTACCGCGAGGTTCCCGTCGGTCGCACGGTGGCGGACAACCCGTACGGACTGCTGACCGAGGAGCAGGCCGCGAGGGACGGGTACGGCCTCACCGCCGACCTCCTGGCCGGTCCGCCCCCCGATCCCAACGCGCAGCTCCTGGCCCGCTTGGATCCCGGGCGCCGCGCCGCCTGGCGCGACGCGCTGACGGGAACGGGCAAGCAGGTGCGCACGCTCAGCGCACCGAACAGCCCCGACCTGCGGATCAACACGGACGGCTGCGTGTACCTCGGACGGCGGGCGATGTACGGCAGTGAGTGGGAGCAGGCCCGACTCACCGTCACGGGGCTGACCGCGCGGGTGATCGACCGAGTCCTCGCCGACCCCGGGTTCCGCCGGGCGCAGCGGACCTGGGCCGACTGCCTGCGGGCCGACGGCGAGCCGTTCGCGACGCTGCAGGATGCGCGCGGGGCGATCCAGGACTCCGCGAACAGGGCCGGGAGCGACCGGGTCGCTCTGCAGGCCGTCGGCCGCCGTGAACTCCGGCTCGCCGAGCGGGACGCGGCCTGCCAACGCCGGAGCGACCTGGCCGGGGCCGTGCGCGCCGCCCAGAAACGTGCGGAGGCCGCCCTGCCCGCGTCCGCGCGCCGGCAGGTGGCCGAGCTGGCCGATCTGAGGAAGCGAGCACTCAGCTCCCCGCCCGGCGGCCGGCCGACGGCGACGACCGCCGCACGGACGCCTTAGGATCTGAGATTCGCTGTACCGACGGACCGCCGTCGCGGTGCTGTCTTCGATCCCGGCCTCGCTGCCGCAGCACGCGCACACCACGAACAACGACAAGCCGTCCCCGTCGAACCGCCCCTCGCCGACATCCAGCCCACAGATCCGCCAGACCGTGTCAACCCTGAGGCCCGTGGGCACAGCCTACGGACAACGCCGATCAAGCCATCGTCTGCGGCTTGTCCCATATCTCGGAGGAACCGTGTACGAGGGACCAGCGTGCTGACACCGTACGGTGAGGCGGAGACGCCCGCGAGGTGGAGCGTGGATCCCGTCGTGCGACGACCGAGGGCCACACTTACTCGCTGACGGCGGCAAACAGGACGGTCGTTCGTGTCACAGCGGACGGCGATCTCTAGTCCGCCGGGTCGAAGCGCGGCGACCGTCCGCCGCAGAAGCCGGGGCTTCTCCGGACTGCACGGTCCGCCGTGCCTCTCAGCATGCGCCGGGCCGTTCAAGGGACTTCATCGCATCGACTGGGCATCGATGGGGCACGCGTACGGTACGGCTGAGAAGGTACCCGTGCACGGCGGCCAGAGAGCACGCTACGGCATCGCCGCCGTCACCGTAGCTGTCAGACCCCGGGATAGACTTCCCCGCCCCGCCCCACCGGAGGTCATCTCAGTGTTCCCCGCACGGGTATTCGCCATTGCCCCGCTGGCTACGATGATCCTCGCCCTCTCCGGCTGCGCTTCCTGGGGCTGCACCGACACGATGGCGGAGCGCGGTGAGGCGGCTGACAGGGTGCAGGTCGTGGACACGGATGGGCAGCCTCTCGGCGTCACCGCTGCGATTGCTGACTGGAGCCTTGGGCCTCACCCGCAGGTGCCCTCCGAGGGCGACCGGGTCCATTTCCACTTCCGCTTCGAGGGCGCCGACGGGTATTCCGACCCCGCAGTGGACGCCTGCGCGGTGGATAGGGAGCGTGTGGCGTTGGGGTGTCAGACGATCTCCTCGTCACAAGCGTTCGGGCCGGCCGACGGTCCCCTGACGGGCGACGACTGGCTCGCCGTTGAGCACCCTGAGCAGGTGGCCGGAGTGTTGCTGATCCCCAATGATCAGTCGTACGACCGACGCACCTGTGAAGTGGACGTCAAGGACGGTGGCGGGATGCATCCGCCGGAACCACCCAGCGCGGGGGACCGGTTGTAGGGAGGTCAAGACGGTTGAGCGCGAGGCACGTGTCGGCCGACGCCCCGGTGCGACCTTGCACGGACGCTCCCGAAGGTTGTGGGGCTAACCCGTCCGCAGGTCAGAGTCGGCAGCTGGAACTCCTCCGCCACGGACACCCTCTTGTGCGCCTGGCGGCCGTCCTGACGGCGCCCAGTGGCGCCGGATGACGGGCTGGGTCCCGCGTGGTCGCGGGGACGCATCACTCAAGCGGCCGCCGGGGAGGAGGGGGAACGGGGGGGACCGTCCGGCCCAGTGCATCCGGGTGAATTTAGGTGGGCGTGGTTCCTCGCTGGGGTGCTACGCGGGGGTTTTGGCAGGGGATCGTGTAGCTGGCTCCTACCGTCGCGGGTGACGAACCCGCCGAGGTGCGCGGGCGTTGAGGCGAGAGTGGGCGGAAGCGGTGCCGTGGTCGATGGCCGCGTTGCAGGCCAGAGCACACCAGGCCAGAGCAGACAAGGCTTAGAGGCGGGCTGGGGGCTGCGAGCCCACCCGATATCCGGATGATCAGGCCGTCATGCTGACTAGCATTGACCCATGACTAGTCGACGTCGGCTGATACATCGCTTGTTACTGCCCCTGCACCTGGTGTTGGCGTCCACGCTCACCCTGGCGGCCTGCGACTCGACGCCCTCCAAGGCCACGGTGGCGGCGCGCGAGTCTGCCAAGTCCGCCTGCGCCTCCCTGCAGCAGCTGACCGATCAACTCGCCCGCCCCCGGCCGTCCAATCTGACCGATCCCTACTACCAGACCGCCGAGCAGTACTTGTATACGGCGATCAACCGCGCCGGCGACGCGGCTGAACAGGATCAGGGCTACCAGGAGTTCGCCGACACCCTGCATCGCGCGGCCCAGACCTGGCAGGTCACCTTCACGCTGGACAAAGCCGAGCCGCTGATCCAGCAGGCGCGGAAAGAGAAGTGCTGACGCTCTCGGCGTGGACCTGGTCGGGTGCACACCTTCTGGGTGTGCCTGTTCGTCTTCGTCCTGGCTGACCGGCCCGCTATGGGGCCGCGGTGTCCTCTCACACTGAAGCTGGACCGATTGCCAGGCAGGTTCGCCGGATTCCGTCCGCTTCACCGGCGGCGCCCAGCCGCACCCGGTGGCGCGGAGGGGCAGCTGATCCACCCCCACGTCGGGGCCGACACCCGCATGAAGCCGGCGCAGAGTCCGTTCGGTTCGCTCCCCGGCATCCAGGAGCTGCACCATCACATCGGGTCCTGGCTGGGAGAGAGTGAGGCCGCTGTTCGAGGCATTGGCGGCCTAAGAGGGCCCGGACCCGGACGGGCTCAGTTTCGTCGCCCTGGCCAAGCCGTTGCAGGATCCCGCTGCTGCCGCTCGCTCCCGAACGGCGCCCTCGGCATCCTGGACACGTCTCGTGGCGTAGGCGAGGAAGACGCTGATCTGGGAGTTTTCGGTGCGTCCAGCCGTTCTTGCGCTGCAGCGGGCCCTGTCCGTACGGGTGGGGGTGGTCAGCGTCGGCGGAACAGGCAGATGAGGCCGGTGCGTTCGCCGGTCAGCGCCTTGCTCTCTGCTGCGGCCATGTTGGTCAGCGTCCAGCCTTGGGCTTCGATGGCTTCGATCTGCTCACCGACACCGGTCATGACACCGGTGTGGCGGCTCGAGGAGTTCGCTTCGATGATCTTGAAGGTCAGTACCTGTCGGCCTTCGGTGTATGCCTGTTCGGCTGCTCTGGTCGCCTCGTTGGCCTTGGCGTTGTTGATGAAGCCCATGATCCCCCCTGGGAGCTGCTGATGAGGTGATCATTATGGCGTGTGGGGGTGAACGGACGAGCGGTGGGGCGGGGTTGTGGCTCCGGGCCTCCGACCTCTTCGCCGCGAGCGTGGTGCTCGGCTGGTCATGCACCTTCGGCGTCAAGTCGCTCCGCGGACCGGAGCAGGTACTCGGGCAGCTTCGAACTGGCCGCCAACACCTCGATGCCGATGAGGCGGCCCTGCTCGTCGAAGTCGAGGTTGATCATGCCGTCGACATCCACCGGATTGCAGGGGTACATGCGCGCGGACTTCACGCGCGCTCGCGGTTCGGTCAGGTATACGTACGCTGCGTTGACAGTCTTGTCATAGGTGACTCTGACATCTGTCATAACGAGGGGTCTTCCTTGCTGTCGCTGATGGTGGCGCTGCTTCGTCGATGCCCTCGACCGCAGCGATCTCAGGTTGCCGTGATGCGGTGCAGGGTCAGGACGACGTTGACGATGTCGGTGATGCGGGTGGTACCGCAACGGAGTTTGCGCGGGAGCCGCCAACTCTCCAGGGTGGGCGATGATGCCGTGGGTGCGCGCCTTGATGTCGTGGGCGGCACCTGACAGGGCAGGGGAGGCCCGGAGCAGGCGTCCGAACCCGAACTTCCTGGCTCCTGCGGCGTGATCGATTGGCGCCGCGTCGCGCGGGTTGGAGAAGTGCAGCAGGGCGGACTCGGCAGCGGCGTCGGTGTCGTCCTGCTCGCGGTCCTCGCCGGCTCCCTCTGCGCCGACGCCGACGATTCGACCCTCCTCATCGCGCTGGACGTCGGTCTTGCCCTTGTCGGGCGTCATCGTCAGCGTCGTAGTCGGCCCTCTGACCCCCGACCGTTCCGGTTCCGCAGGGCTGGCGCCAAGGGACGCAACCTGCCGGAGGCGCCGGCTACCGTTCGCAAGCTCGACGATCATGAGGACCGACCGCTCGTCGCCCACGCGGTCGAGACGTCACGGATCCTGCAGGGAGCGCGCGTGCCGGGCGTCGCGGGGCTGGGGCCCCTCCGGGGGGAGCGACTTTGCGGACACGGTCTAGCCGAAGACCTCCACAGCGCGGCGGACCCGCCACTCCTCCAGGGTCTCCCGCTGGCGTGCCGCGCGTCCCAGGAGGGTGTCCAGGCGGTGCGCGTCCAGGCGGGCGTCGGACTCGGCCAGCCGGCGCAGGACCTGCCAGCCGGCCGCCTTGCCCTCCACCGCCGCGCGCAGCACCTCCAGTTCCAGGACCGTGCTGAGCGGGGACCGGCGGACGAGGCGGCCGTTGGTCTTCAGCAGGCCCGCCTTCTCGGCCGCCCAGCCCGCGACGACCTTGTGGCGCCGGACGGGGACGTCCAGGTCCCGCATGATCGCCAGGAGCGCCGCCCGGTCCTCGGCGAACTCCGCGGCGACCGGCTCCAGCGCGGCGCCCAGGTCCGTTCCGCGCGCCGTGCGGGCCAGCCGGTGGACGCGCTCCACGCCGGCGGTGGCGCCCATGAGGTGGTCGTTGAGGTAGATGCCCAGCAGGTCGGGACCGCCGCCGTGCGCGCGGTCCCGGTGGGCGGTGCGGGAGGTCTGCACGTCCGTCATGGCGTGCCCCTTCGTCGTGGCGGACCGCGGGGCCGTTCCGGTCCCCGGGCTCACCGCCGGGTACCCACCGCGCGGCGCGTGGCACAGGCCGCAGGCGCCCCTACGGGCCGTTCGGGCCGTACGGGTCCTGTGCGACCGTGAGGGCTCGTCGCCTCCCGTCAGGGCGCGCCGCATCCCGTCAGGGCGCGCCGCCGTTCCCGCCCCCGTCGGCGTCCTCGACCAGGCGGACACGGGCGACGACCCGCTTGCCGGCTCCTTCGCGCCGTGCGTCGAAGGCGTCGGCGACGGCCCGTACGATCTCCAGCCCGTGCTGGCCCACCCGGCCGGGGTCGGCGTCGCGGGCCACCGGGAGCACCGGGTCGCTGTCCCACACCGCAACGTCCACCGCGTCACCGGTGACCCGCAGGTCCAGCAGGACGGGTCCGGGCGCGTACTTGTGCGCGTTGGTGACCAGCTCGCTGACCACCAGCACCGCGGTCTGCGAGGCGCGCGGGGACACCGGCACGCCGTGCTCGTCGCGCACGCGGTCGAGGAACTCGGCCGTGAGGTGCCGGGCGTGGGCGATGCGTCCGCCGCCCGGTTCGAGGGCGGCCGTCATCCGCGGCGGACCGGGTTCCGGGGCCCTGTCCCCTCCGAGCAGAACCGGCTCCATCCCCACCGCCTCGTCACCCCGTTCCCTGCCGCCGACGTCCCTGGCACGTTTCCCGTCACGTCCCGCGCACATGGCGGGGCCACTCAGGTGCATCTCCTCTACGATGCGGGCAGTCTTACGACCGGCACGTACTGGCCGGAGATTCACCGAGTGTCGTTGACGAGGAAAGTGTGGCAGACAACCACCAAGGGTCAGACGCGAACGGTCTGGCCGTCTCCCGCCGGAGCCGTGACGGCGTGCTGATCGTCGCCGCCCACGGGGAGATCGACCTCACGAGCTGCGCACCCCTGGCGCAGGCCCTGGCGGTGCCCCGGGAGGCGACGGCCCCCAGGACCGTGGTCGACCTCAGCGGCGTCACGTTCATGGACTCCACCGGCATCAACCTCCTCATCGGCGCCGACCAGGCGGCCCGCGGTGCCCAGGGCTGGCTGCGCCTGGCCGCCCCCACCGAGGCGGTCCTGCGGACCATGCAGCTCGTCGGCCTGGACAGCGTCATCCCCAGCTACCGCACGGTGAGCGAGGCGCTGGAGGCGTGACGGGTCCCGTACCGCCCGCCGATCGCGTGGAATATGCCGATCGAGGTGACTCGCGCGCGGCGAACGGGTACCCGTGACTCCCGCTGTGACCAGGCGGCGGCCACTGCCCCAGTGGCCCCGCACCCCGCGCCCGTGGGGACGAGCCGAAGGAGTCCGCACTCATGACGGACGTATCTAGCCAGGGTCCCGCCCACGGCGACGACCGCAAGGTGCTCACCAACCGGCAGGGACACCCCGTCTACGACAACCAGAACCAGCGCACCGTCGGCGCCCGGGGCCCCGCCACCCTGGAGAACTACCAGTTCCTGGAGAAGATCAGCCACTTCGACCGCGAGCGCATCCCCGAGCGGGTGGTCCACGCCCGCGGCGTCACCGCGTACGGCTACTTCGAGGCGTACGGCGCCTGGGGCGACGAGCCCATCGACCGCTACACCCGCGCCAAGCTCTTCCAGGAGCGCGGCAAGCGCACCGACCTGGCCGTCCGCTTCTCCACCGTGATCGGCGGCCGGGACTCCTCCGAGGCCGCCCGCGACCCCCGCGGCTTCGCGGTGAAGTTCTACACCGAGGACGGCAACTGGGACCTGGTCGGCAACAACCTGGGCGTCTTCTTCATCCGGG
The DNA here is from genome assembly GCF_005280195.1 of Streptomyces galbus. Taxonomy (GTDB): domain Bacteria; phylum Actinomycetota; class Actinomycetes; order Streptomycetales; family Streptomycetaceae; genus Streptomyces; species Streptomyces galbus. The sequence continues at coordinate 646,582 of NZ_SZPR01000012.1, forward strand.
ACGCGATCAAGTTCCCGGACGTCATCCACGCCCTCAAGCCCGACCCGGTGACCTTCGAGCAGCAGCCCCGGCGCATCTTCGACTTCATGTCGCAGACGCCCGAGTCGATGCACATGCTGGTCAACCTGTTCAGCCCGCGCGGCATCCCCGCCGACTACCGCCACATGCAGGGCTTCGGCGTCAACACGTACAAGTGGGTCAATCAGCAGGGCGAGACCAAGCTGGTGAAGTACCACTGGATGCCCAAGCAGGGCGTGCGCAGCATGACCGAGGAGGACGCCGCGAACGTGCAGGCCGACTCCCTCGGCCACGCCACGAAGGACCTGTACGAGGCCGTGGCGCGCGGCGACTTCCCGGAGTGGGAACTGCTCGTGCAGATGATGGACGACGGCGAGCACCCGGAGCTGGACTTCGACCCGCTGGACGACACCAAGACCTGGCCCGAGCAGGACTTCCCGCCCAAGGCCGTGGGCCGGATGGTGCTCGACCGGATGCCGGAGAACTTCTTCGCCGAGAACGAGCAGATCTCCTTCGGCACCGGCGTCCTCGTCGACGGACTGGACTTCTCCGACGACAAGATGCTGGTCGGCCGCACCTTCTCCTACAGCGACACCCAGCGCTACCGGGTCGGCCCCAACTACCTCCAGCTCCCCGTCAACCAGGCCAAGAACTCCGAGGTGCGCACCAACCAGCGCGACGGCCAGATGACCTACCACGTCGACGGCGGCGGCGAGAACCCGATCGTCAACTACGAGCCGTCGATCACCGGCGGGCTGCGTGAGGCCCAGTACCCCACGCACGACGAGCAGGGCCCGGAGATCCGGGGCCGGCTGACCCGCAAGCGGATCCCGCTGACCAACGACTACCTCCAGGCCGGCCAGCGCTACCTGCTGATGGAGGACTGGGAGCGCGACGACCTGGTCAAGAACCTCACGGCCATGCTGTCCCAGTGCGACCGGCCCGTGCAGGAGCGCATGGTCTGGCACTTCCTGCTGGTCGAGAACGACCTGGGCCGCAGGGTCGGCGACGGCCTGGGCATCGCCCCCGCCGACGTCGCCCACCTGGAGCCGCTGGCCAGCCAGGACCTCTCCGAGGACGACCGCAAGCGGCTCGCCAACCTGGGCGAGAACCCGCCGCGTGACGTGGAGGGCCTGACGATGACCCACTGCGTCCCCGACGAACGGCACGTCGTCACGCGGTGAGGTCCGCGCGCCGCGCCACCGGGCGGTTGGGCCCGCCCCTCGTGGTTACCCCGGTCCCATGGACGACACCAAGCCCCTCGCCCTGGTGACCGGGGCATCCAGCGGAATCGGGTACGAACTGGCCAGGCAGTTCGCGGAGCACGGCTACGACCTGGTGATCAACGCCGAGGACGCCCGTCTCGAGCTCGCCGCCGAGCGACTGCGCGAGACGGGCGTCGCCGTGCGTGCCGTACGGGCGGACCTGCGGGACCCCGCCGAGGTGGACCGGCTCGTCGCCGCCACCACCGGGCTGCGGCTCGACGTGGCCGCGCTGAACGCCGGGGTCGGCCAGGGCGGCGCCTTCGTGGACACCGACCTCGCCGACGACCAGTCGGTCATCGACCTGAACGTGACCGCCACGGTCCGGCTCGCCAAGCCGCTGCTGCGCGAGATGGTCGCCCGCGACGCGGGGCACCTGGTGTTCACCTCGTCGATCGCCTCCACCATGCCGGGCCCCTTCCAGCCCGTCTACAACGCCTCCAAGTCCTTCGTGCAGTCCTTCGCCGAGGCCCTGCAGAACGAGCTGAAGGACACCGGCGTCGCCGTGACGTCCTTCATGCCGGGGCCCACCGACACCGACTTCTTCCGCCGGGCCGGCATGGACGAGGACACCAAGATCGGGACCATGGAGAAGGACGACCCGGCCCAGGTGGCGCGGCAGGCGTTCGACGCCGTCATGAAGGGCCGCAAGAAGATCGTCACGGGCTCCCTGAAGACGAAGGCCCAGGGTCTGGCCGGCCGGGTCCTCCCGGACAGCGCCAAGGCGGCGATGCACCGCAAGCAGGCGGAGCCGGGGACCGGGAGCGGCGACGACGCCTGAGGACGCCTGAACCTCTGGGCTTGCTCAAGAGGGGCTTGGGGCGGGAGCCGGGGTGGGCACCCTCGGAGCAGCCGGTGCGGACGCCCGGCGCGAAGGGGGAGACGTCATGGTGCTCACGCTCGTACTGCTGGGAGCGGTCCTGGTGCTGCCGGCCGTCGTCGGGCTCATGTGGCCGGCGCGCAGGTCCTGGCGGCGGGCCTGGAAGAAGCGCGCCCGGCCCGGAGGGCCGGCGGGCGCCGGGAGCGCCCGCCGCGGCGGGCGGACCTGGCCGTCGGACGGCACGCGGGTGGCGGGCTCGGCGGGGTCGGGGGCCGACGGGGACACGGGGGCGATCCTCGCGACGTCCTGGTACGTGGCGGAGACGTCCGGGCACGGCTCGCCCTCCCACTCGTCCCACCACGGGCACCACGGGCACGACTCCTCGCACCACTCCTCGTGCGGCTCCGCCCCGTCGTCCTGCGGGAGCATCTCGTCGTGCGGCAGCGGCTCGTCGTCGTGCGGGAGCAGTTCCTCGTCCTGCGGGAGTTCGTCGTCGTGCGGCAGCAGCACCTGAGGGCGGGGGGTCAGCCCGCCGCCTGTGCCGCCAGGGTGCGGATGTGGGTGAGCTCGGCGTACAGCGCGTCACCGGGGCACTGGGTGTTGTAGCCGTCGCGGTGGCCGTGGATGGTCGGCAGGCTGATCCGGGTGCCCAGGGTCCACGCCCTGCCGAAGTAGTTGGTGCCGTCGGCGCCCGCGGTGAGGGTCGTGGTGCCGGTGGGGCTGACGGCGTACTGGCCGAGCTTCCAGGCGGCGAGGCGGGCCACCGCCGACGTCACGGCCTCGCCCGGCGCGGCCGTGGTGTAAGTCCCGAGCACCGCGATCCCGGACGTCTCGGTGTTGAAGCCGTACGCGTGGGCGCCGAGCACCGGCCTGTCGACACCGCCCTTGCGGCCCTCGTAGAGGGTGCCGCACTTGTCGACCAGGAAGTTGTAGCCGATGTCCCGCCAGCCCAACTGCTGCACGTGGTAGGCGTAGATGCCCCGTACGACGGCGGGTGCCTCGGCGCAGGAGTAGGCGTTGCTGCCGGCGGTGTGGTGCACCACGACGGCCTTGACCTTGCCGCCCGGGAGGTACTGCGGCGCCGCCGGGCTGATCGACTCGTCCGCGCCCCATCCGGCCCGTGAGGTGATGGCCGGCCGCCCGGCGCCCAGCGTCCCCGTGCCGCCCCCGGCGGGCTGCGCCGGGCTGCCGGCGGCCGGGGTGACCGGCGTGTCCCGGCCGGGGTCGATCAGGTCCAGCCGCAGTCCGGCGGGCAGTGCGGCCGTCGGGCCGGAGCCGGCCGCGATGCGGACCTCGGCGCCGTCGGACGGCCCGGCCCACACCGCCGACGTACCGCCGCGGCGGGCCGAGGCGTCCCCGGGGCCGTCGTCCGCGTCGAGCGGCGACCAGCCCGACCACTGGCCCGAGACGGCGCTGCGGGTACGGAACTCGGCCGTGCCGGTGAGCCGGGCCCGCGGGTCGTCCCAGGTCACGCCGAGCAGGCTGAAGGGCCGTGTCTCGGAGAGGCTCACGGAGGCGTCGCGCTCACCGGGGGCCACGGGCACCGCGCGCGTCTGGCTGTGCGCGGCGACGGGGCGGGGGCCGTCGGACGGCACCGTCGGCCCGGGCGCTCCGTGCAGGGCGAACACCCCGGTGACGGCCGCGGCGGCCATCTGTACCCACTTCACGTATGGACTCTCCCGTCGAGGAACGCCGTGGCGCCGGGCGGCAGGTACGGCTGCTGCTTGACGATCGTCGGATCATCGGCCCGGGTCGGCAGGGGGAGGCCCCGCCGCGTGCCTCGAAGGGGGGAGCGGGGCTCGGCCGGACGGAGCACCGGAGCCGGTGCGCGGGCCGCTCCCGGCGGACGGAGGCCGGTACTGCCACCGGTGCGCGGGGCCGGGCGGGGAGGCCGGTGGTGCGACCGGTGCGGCGGGCCGGACCGGGCGTACGGAGACCGGTCGTGCACCGCGGTCGTCCGCCGGGCAGGGTGCTGATCGGCCAACTCCTCGTCCCGAGTCGGCCGATGTGCGCCGTTCGAGCGGGACCGGCGCCGCGACAAAGGCACCATGGGCGGAGATTCCCGCCCGAGAGGTGATTCCGCGCATGAGCATCGTCGATCTCGCCGCGCTCGGTGAGTCCTTCACCCGCGACCCGTTCCCCGTCTACGCCCGCTTACGGGCCCGCGGCCCCGTGCACCGGATCCGGATGCCCGAGGGAGGCACCGAGGCCTGGCTCGTCGTGGGCCACGAGGCCGGACGCGCGGCGCTCACCGACCCGCGGCTGTCCAAGGACTGGGACTCGGCGTCCCCGCGCCTGGGACTGGGCGCGGTCTCGGCGGGCCGGCACATGCTCCGGGCCGACCCGCCGGACCACACGCGCCTGCGCAAGGCCGTCGCGCGCGAGTTCACCCCGCGCCGCGTCGACGACCTCGCCCCGCGCGTCCAGAAGACCACCGACCTGCTCCTGGACCGCATGCTCGCCGCGCCCGACGGGCGGGCCGACCTCGTGGAGGCGCTGGCCTTCCCGCTGCCCATCACCGTGATCTGCGACCTCCTCGGGGTGCCCGACCTGGACCGGGCACCGTTCCGCGCCTGGTCGAACGACGCGCTCAGCGCCACCGACCGTGAGGTGCGCAGGACCGCCGCCGAGGCGATGGCCCAGTACATGCGGGAGCTGGTGGAGGAGAAGGGCCGCCACCCGGGCGAGGACCTGATGAGCGCCCTGATCAAGGGCTCGCGCGATGACCCGGACGGCCTGTCGGAGGACGAACTGGTCGGCATGGCCTGGCTGTTGCTGGTGGCCGGGCACGAGACCACGGTCAACCTCATCGCCAACGGTGTCCTGGCCCTGCTCACCCACCCCGACCAACTCGCCGCGCTGCGCGCCGACCTGGACCTGACCGAGCGGGCCGTCGAGGAGATGCTGCGCTACGAAGGGCCCCTGGAGACCCCCACCTACCGCTTCACCACCGAACCCGTCACCATCGGCGGGACCGAGATCCCCGGCGGGGGCGAACTCGTCCTGGTCGCGCTGGCCGACGCCAACCGGGACACGACGCGCTTCGCCGCGCCCGACCGCTTCGACATCTCCCGCGACGCCCGCGGCCACCTGGCCTTCGGGCACGGCATCCACTACTGCCTGGGAGCGCCCCTCGCCCGGCTGGAAGCCCGCATCGTCGTCAGGACCCTGCTCGAACGCTGTCCCGACCTCGCCCTGGACGTCCACCCGGCCGCGCTGACCTGGCGGCAGGGGCTGATGATCCGCGGCCCGCAGAGCCTGCCCGTACGGTTCGCCGCGTAGCCGGGCGTAGCCGGAGGCCGCGCGGGGCGCCGCAGGCCGGTCACGCCGTCAGGCGGCCGCCGTGTACGCGGTCGCCACGGCGGTGTCGGCGCGCGCGTGGATCACCAGACGGATGCCGCACGCCTCGGCGTTCGTCTCCAGCAGACGCCGCACGGGTGCGCTGGCCGCGGCCACGGAGAGGAGGATGCCCAGCCGGCAGCACAGGCGCTGCACGCGCAGGACGACGCCGACGGTCGCGCTCAGCGCGCTCTGCCCGTCGAGGACGATGACGACGGCGGACGGCCTGCACCCCTGGACCAGGTCGCTGATGCGCGTGTAGAGCGTGCCCCGGCCGTCGGCGTCCACGTCGTCGTGCACGGTGAGAACGAGGACGTCCCGGTCGAGTGAGTGGGACAGCATCGCGGCCTCCGATCAGATGTGCGGTCACCCGCCTGGACGACGGGTACCCGGCCCGGTATGCGTCATACGTCCTCGGGATCGTCCGCGCCCGGTGCGTACGGCTGTTCGCGGGGGCGCGGAAGGGTGAGGGGCACGGGCGTCTTTCGGTCATGCCATATGCCGTGCGCACTGTCACGCCGGGCGGGTCAGCAGGGGGAACCCTGTCGCCCACGGCCCTGTGCGGTGGCTGGGAAACGCCGTAGCGGCACAGACTGCGGTGTCGGACCTGTGCTCGTCGTCCTCGGCGGGGTACTCCGCGGACGCGCGAGTTCCACCACCCCCCCCAGGAGGCACCGCCCATGACCTTCAATCCCCTCGAGCAGCGGGGCATCCCGCTGGACCGCCAGCTCCGCAGCTGGCGGGAGCTGAACGTCCCGCCGATCGACCCGGACCGCTGTGACCCGTACACCCGATGTCGCATCATCACGATGAACGGCATCGAGGTCGAAGCCATCATGTTCAGCCACCAGCTCGCCCGGAACACCGTGGACCCCGAGGTCAAGCGGCAGCTCGCCCGGACCCGGTACATCGAGGCCCAGCAGCAGAAGGTCGTCAACTGGCTGCTGCCGGGCGTCTCCTCGGTCCTGGAGACCACCATCGCCTACGAGCAGGTCGCGGTGGACCTGACCGGCTGGGTGGCCCGGATGGAGCCGGACCCCTACCTCAAACAGGCGTACGAGTTCGGCGTGCTGGAGGACTTCGACCACCTGTACCGGTACGCCAACCTCTACGAGATGATCGAGCACCGCAAGGCGGAGTCGATCGTCGACAACCTCACCGAGGTCATGCCGGGCCGGCCGACCCGGTTCCACCACCGCGACCCCGTCGACAACGTGCGCGACCCGTACGACAAGGACACGACCAACCCGCTGTCCAAGCTGCACGCGCTGACCATCATGTCGGCCGAGCAGCAGACCATGAACTTCTACATGAACGTCGGCCCGCAGTACATGGAGCCGATCGCCCGCCAGCTCTACCAGGAGATCGGGCTCATCGAGGAGGAACACGTCACCCACTACGAGTCCCTGGTGGACCCGGGGGAGACGTGGTGGGAGCAGCTCGTCAACCACGAGTACAACGAGTGCTACCTGTACTACTCCTTCATGGAGCAGGAGAGCGACCCGAAGGTGAAGGCCATCTGGGAGCTGCACCTGAACATGGAGCTGGAGCACCTGCACATCGCCTGCGACCTGATGCGCCGTCACGACGGGCGCGAGCCGCAGGAGGTCCTGGCGCCGGAGCTGCCGAACGTGCTCACCTTCGAGCCCAACAAGCAGTACCTGCGGCACTTGCTGGACACCCAGATGGACCTGACCACGCTGGGCGCCGGCTACGTCCGCGAGGCCCACGAGCGGTTCGAGAAGATGCAGGAGCAGATCCACGGCGGCGAGGAACCGCCCAGCGACCGGGTCATGGCCGAGCACGACGAGATGTTCGGCCGCGAGTACCGCGTGCAGTCCGAGGGCGAGCACCCCGACCCCGCGATGCGCGAGAAGTGAGGCCGCCGACCATGTCCGAACTCCACACCCCCCAGGCCGGCGACGACCACGCCCCGGATCTCGACGTCGTGGGCCTGCTGATGCGCCAGCACGGCGACATCCGCAACCTCTTCGACGAGGTCGAGCAGAGCAAGGGCGACGAGCGCCGCGACGCCTTCCACCGCCTGGTGCGGCTGCTCGCCGTGCACGAGACCGCCGAGGAGGAGGTCGTCCACCCCTTCGCCCGGCGCGCGTTCGAGGGCGGGGAGCAGGTCGTCGAGGACCGCCTCGCCGAGGAGCGGGCGGCCAAGGAGACCCTCTCCGCGCTGGACGACCTGGACACCGACGACCCGGAGTTCCTGCCGAAGCTGCGGGCGCTGCGCACGGACGTGCAGGAGCACGCCCGGGCGGAGGAGCGCTACGAGTTCACGCACATCCGGCGCAGCACCGACGTCACCAACCTCGCCACCATGGCCAAGGCGGTGAAGGCCGCCGAGGCCATGGCCCCCACCCGGCCCCACCCCGGAGTCGAGTCCGCCGCCGCCAACGTGGCCCTCGGCCCCGTCGCCGCCCTCATGGACCGCACCAAGGACGCCGTCCGCAAGGCCATGAAGAACGGCTGAGGCCGCCCGCGCGCGGGTCCGGACCCACCCCGGGCCCGCGGCGCAGCAAGCCCGTCACCCGTCGCAGGAGAGGTCGACCGTGGGCACACCCGAGCGGGACGCGGACCCGCAGCACCCCGACGCACGACGGTCGCTGCTGGTGTGCGCCCTGCTGGGGGCCGCCGTCATGGCGGCCGTCGACGAGATCGTCTTCCACCAGATCCTGCACTGGCACCACTTCTACGACCGCTCCACGACCGCCGCGGGCCTGGTGTCGGACGGGCTGCTGCACACCGCCGAACTGCTCGCGCTGGTCGCCGGGTTCTTCCTGTTCGCCGATCTGCGACGGCGCCGCGCCCTGTCGCCGGCCCACGCGTGGAGCGGCCTGTTCCTCGGCCTGGGCGCCTTCCAGGTCTTCGACGGGCTCGTCGACCACAAGGTGCTGCGGGTGCACCAGATCCGCTACGGCGTCGACGTGACACCGTACGACTGGGCGTGGAACCTCGCCGGACTCGCCCTGCTGCTGGTCGGCGCGGTGCTGGTCGTCCGGGCCGGCCGGGCCGGTGCGCGGGGCGAGCGGCTCCCGTGACCGCCGGCGACGCGCCCTTCGGGCCGGCGGCGGTCCTCGCCTGCGCCCTGGCGTGCGCCGCGTACCTGTCGGGCGCGCTCCGGCTGCGGCGCCGGGGCGACGCCTGGCCGTGGCCGCGGGACTGCGCGTTCACAGCCGGTGCCGCGGTGCTCGCCTGGGGACTGTCCGGCGCGCTGCCGGGCGGGCCGTTCACCGGGCACGCGCTGCGGCACGTGTGCGTCGGGATGGCGGGCCCTGCGCTGCTCGTGGTCGCACGGCCGCTCACCCTGACGCTGCGGCTCCTGCCGCCGGGGGGCTTGCGACGCGGCCTGCTCAGGGTGGCGCACTCCCCGCCGGCCGCCTGGCTGCTGCTCCCGCCGGTCGCCGCCGCCGTGGACGTCGGCAGCCTGTGGGTGCTGTACCGGACGGGTCTGGCGGCCGCCGCCCACCACCACCCCTGGCTGGACGGCGCCCTGCACCTGCACATGGCAGCCGCGGGCCTGCTGTTCGGCGCCGCGATCTGCCAGCTCGACCCGGTACGGCGGCGCCGGAGCACGGCCCTGCGCGCGACCACCCTGCTCGTCGCCGGGACGGCCCACGCGGTGCTGGCCAAGACCCTGTACGCCACGGGCCCGCCCGGCACCGCCTTCACCGCCGCCGACCTGCGGGCCGGAGCACAGGTCATGTACTACGGCGGCGACGCCGTGGAGGTCGCCCTCGCGCTGGTGCTGGCCGTGGGCTGGTACACGGCAGCCGGCCGCCGCCTGCGACGCGCCGGAGGCGCCGTGCGCGGACGGGCGCGCCGGACGCCCCCCGCCTGCCCGGAGGCGGACGGGGGGCGCGCGACGGGCCGCCTCAGCCGCCCGTGGGCACCGGGGTACGGACGCCGGTGACCGCGAAACCGCTGCGGGGCCGTGTCGGGATGCGCCGCAGCGAGATGGTGAGGTCCTGGGCGGGCACCGTGTACTCCAGGCGGGCCAGGCGGACCGCCAGGGCCTCCAGCAGCCCGATGGTCAGTCCCTCGCCGGGGCAGCGGTGCCCGGTGCGCGGGTCGCCGCCGCCCTGCGGGATCAGCTCGTCGGCCCCCACCGGATGCTCCAGGAACCGCTGCGGACGGAACGTGTACGGGTCTTCCCACAGCTTCTCGTCGTGATTCTGCCCATAGACGTCCAGCAGGACGAGCCCGCCCTTCGGCAGGTGCGCGCCGTTCCAGGTCAGGTCGGTCACGGCCAGGCCGCCGAGGAACGGGGCGAACGGGTAGAAGCGCCGCACCTCGTGCACGAACGCGGCGGCGTACGCGGTGTCGCCGGCCCGCAGCCGCTCCCGGTGCTGCGGCCACCGGTGCAGCGCGTGCGCCGCGAACGCGACGAACCAGCTCACGGCGACGGTGGGCCGGATGACGTTGAGCAGCTCCACGGCCGCCGTCCCCGGTTCGAGCAGCTCGCCCGATGCCTCGCGGTGCCGGGCCACCCGGTCGAGCACGGAGTCCTCGCGAGCGGACACGGCGCCGGAGCGGACGTCCTCCACCAGCGCGGCCAGCCGCGCCTCCTGCCGGCCGCGGGCGCGCCGGGCCCGCCAGTGCCGCGGGCCGGCCGTGGCGAACCCGTCGACCAGCGCGACCAGATCGCGGGCCAGCGGCTCCGCCTCGTCGTCGCGCAGCGGCACCCCGGCCCAGCGGCACACGCCGCGGGTGAGCACCACGGCCGCCTCGTCGAAGAGGACGACGCCGGGTCGCCCGGTCCAGGAGGTCACCGCCTCGTCCCACGCCGCGGTGACCTCCTCCACCAGCCCGGCGATCCGCTCCACCTGCAGCAGGGGCAGGAACAGCGACTTGCGCGCCCGGTGCGCGTCCCCGTCCAGCGTGTGCACCGCGCCCTTGCCGAAGAGCGTGCCCCGCACCGGCTCCGGGAGGGCGCCGTGCCGGCGCACGTGCCGTTCGTCGTAGAAGAACCGCACCGCCTCGGGACCGCGCACGGCCAGCGCGGGACGGCCCATGAGACGGGTGCGGACCACCTGGTCCGGGCTCTCCCGCATGCGGTTGGGCAACCAGGCGTAGCCCTCGGCGAGCAGGGGCAGCGTGTGATCCGCCCAGGGGCGGCGGGGAGTCTGCATGCCCGCCGAGTGCCCCCCTCGCCTCACCGGACACACCCGCACCCCCGCGCCCACCGGACGCACGTCTCCACCCGCGCCCGTTTTGTACAGGGCGGGCGGGGAACCCAGGGGCGCATGAGCGCATCGGTACGTCGCCGCCGGATGAAGCAGAACCGCATGCTGTGGCTGTTGGACCGCCTGGAACGGCAGCCGCGCGCCGACCCGCTGATCGACACACTGCGGTCGGGCGTCCACAAGCTGCCGCTCGGCGCCGGCCGGGACCTGCTCCACGGCCGGTGGCTCGGGCACCCCGTCCACCCGCTGATGGTGCAGGTGCCCATCGGGAGCTGGCTGTCGGCGGCCGTCCTGGACGTGCGGCCCGGCCGCTCGCGCGAGGCGACCCTGCTGGTCGGCGTCGGCCTCGCCGCCGCGGCCCCCGCCGCCGCTGCGGGCGCCGTGGACTGGGCGGAGCTGCGCCCGGAGCAGGCCCGCGTGGGTCTGGTGCACGCGCTGGCCAACGTCGCGGGCGTCGGCCTGTACGCCGCCTCGCTCACCTGCCGGCTGCGGGGACGGGACGCCGCGGGCCGCACCCTCGGCTTCCTCGGCATGACCGCGGTGTCGCTCGGCGGCCTGCTGGGCGGTCACCTGGCCTACCGGCAGGCGTCCGGCGCCAACCACGCCGAAGAGGTCCCGCACGTCGTGCGCGAGGGCTGGCACCGGGTCGCGGCCGTGGCCGACCTTCCCGTGGGGCGCCCCGAACGCCGCCTCGTCGACGACGTGCCCGTCCTGCTGGTGCGGGAGGCGGGCGGGGCCGTCCACGCGCTGGCCGAGCGGTGCAGCCACCTCGCCGGGCCGCTGGCCGAGGGCACGGTGGCCGACGGCTGCGTCACCTGCCCCTGGCACGGGAGCGTCTTCCGCCTCTCCGACGGCTGGAACGTCCGCGGTCCGGCGACCGCCCCGCAGCCGGCCTTCGACACCCGGGAGGTCGACGGGCACGTCGAGATCCGCCTGCGCCGCGACGACCCGCGGTCGGCCGACGGGTGGCGGCCGCACTTCAAGGGCCGCGGCACCGGCGCGCACCGCGCACACGGCCGCTCCTCCTGACCTGACCCCCTGACGACCACGCGCCGAAGGCCCTGGCGGGCACTCCCGCCAGGGCCCTCTCGTCGTCGGCCGTCGGCCGTCGGTCGGTGCCGGGTGCTCAGCGCGGCTTGCCCCGGTGCCCCTCGGCGTCCACCGCGTCCCGACGGCCGCCGTGCTCCCCGTACTCGGCGTCCGCGATCTCCGGGTGGTGCAGGTCGAAGGCCGGCGACTCGGAGCGGATGCGCGGCAGCGCCGTGAAGTTGTGCCGGGGCGGCGGGCAGGAGGTGGCCCACTCCAGCGAACGGCCGTACCCCCACGGGTCGTCGACCTCGATCCGCTCCCCGTGCCGGGCGGTCTTCCAGACGTTGTACAGGAACGGCAGCGTGGACAGGCCCAGCAGGAACGCGCCGATGGAGGAGACCGTGTTGAGCGCGGTGAAGCCGTCGGCGGCCAGGTAGTCGGCGTACCGGCGCGGCATGCCCTCGGCGCCCAGCCAGTGCTGCACGAGGAACGTCGTGTGGAAGCCCACGAACAGCGTCCAGAAGTGGACCTTCTCCAGGCGCGGGTCCAGCATGGTGCCGGTCATCTTGGGCCACCAGAAGCTGAAGCCGCCGAACATGGCGAAGACGATGGTGCCGAACAGCACGTAGTGGAAGTGGGCGACGACGAAGTAGCTGTCGGTGACGTGGAAGTCCATCGGCGGGGACGCCAGCAGCACCCCGGTCAGCCCGCCGAACAGGAACGTGACGAGGAACCCGGACGCCCACAGCATGGGCGGTTCGAAGGACACGGACCCCTTCCACATGGTGCCGATCCAGTTGAAGAACTTCACCCCCGTCGGCACCGCGATCAGGAAGCTCAGCAGGGAGAAGAACGGCAGCAGCACGGCCTGCGTGGCGAACATGTGGTGGGCCCACACCATGACGGACAGCCCCGTGATGGTGATGGTGGCGCCGACCAGGCCCATGTAGCCGAAGATCGGCTTGCGGGAGAACACCGGGATGATCTCGGTGATCACCCCGAAGAACGGCAGGGCCAGGATGTACACCTCGGGGTGCCCGAAGAACCAGAACAGGTGCTGCCACAGGAGCGCGCCGCCGTTCTCGGGGTCGAAGACGTGCGCGCCGAACTTGCGGTCGGCCTCCAGCGCGAACAGGGCGGCGGCCAGCACCGGGAACGCGAGCAGCACCAGGACCGACGTGAGCAGCACGTTCCAGGTGAAGATCGGCATGCGGAACATGGTCATGCCGGGGGCGCGCATGCAGATGATCGTGGTGATGAAGTTGACGGCGCCGAGGATCGTCCCGAACCCCGCCAGCGCCAGCCCCATGATCCACAGGTCACCGCCGACGTACGCGGTGCGCTCCCCGCCGCTGAGCGGGGTGTACGCGGTCCAGCCGAAGTCGGCCGCGCCCTGCGGGGTGAGGAAACTGGCCAGCACGATCAGGCCGCCGAACAGGAACAGCCAGTACGAGAACATGTTCAGCCGCGGGAAGGCGACGTCCGGGGAGCCGATCTGCAACGGCATGACCGCGTTGGCGAACCCCGCGAACGTCGGTGTCGCGAACAGCAGCAGCATGATCGTGCCGTGCATGGTGAACGCCTGGTTGTACTGCTCCTGGGACAGGAACTGCAGCCCGGGCCGGGCGAGTTCGGCCCTGATCGCCATGGCGAGCAGCCCGCCGACCAGGAAGAAGGAGAACGACGTGATCAGGTAGAGGTGCCCGATCTTCTTGTGGTCGGTGGTGGTCAGCCAGCTGATGACGATGCGGCCCGGGCTGCCCCCGGGGCGCGCGGCCGCCGGTACCGGGGCGACCGGTTCAGTGTGTGTGGCCATCGGTGTCCTCACGCGGCGCGGCAGTGGTGGCCCGTGCGTATCCCGTACCGGGCATGTCAGTCCTCCCGCGCCGCGATCCGGTGGGTCACGTGGACCGGGACCGGCCCGCCCGGGAGCCACGGTAGGCGGCGTGGCGGACCGCGGCGAGCGCAGGGCCCGGTGCGAACCCGGGCGCGCTGTGCTCGTACGGGTCGAAGCCGAGGCTCTGCGTCCGCCCCAGCGGGAGCGCCGTGCGTACGGTCAGCACGGCGAACGTCCGCCACGCGCCGCGCGGTGTCTGCGCGCGGAGGTCGAAGACCAGCGGAGCGTGTCGCAGTGCCGCCCGCAGGCTCTCCGGGTCGCCGTGCGCCGCACCCGCACTGCGGCCGGTGCGGCGGGGGACGGCGGCCAGGAGGCCGAAGCGGTCGCCGATCCTGTAGGCCAGCAGGCTGCCGTAGGGCCCGCCGAGCGCGTCGGCGCGCGGGAGCGGCAGGTGACGGGTGAGGCGGCCGCGGCCGCAGCTGGTCAGCAGCAGGTCCACCGGCTCGTCCAGGGCGTCACCCTCTTGGACCCGCACGGCCAGCCCGAGCCCGTCCGGGAGCCGTACCGGCAGGCCGCCGGCCCGGGACAGACGCGCCGTCGCGGCGTACCGCGCCGGGGAGTCCAGCCACCGCACGCCCCAGGGCCCGCCTCCGTCGGCGACGACCTCCAGGTCGGCGGTGCAGGTCAGCCCGTGCGGGTGCAGTGCGGGGCCGCCGCGCCGGCGGGCCAGCGCCCGGAACCCGGCCGCGGCCGCGCCCGCCGCCCAGGCGCCCGTCGGACGCCGCGGCCGCCCCTGCCGGCGCAGGTGCTCGTGACGGATCGCACGGCTCATGGTGTCCCTCTCGTCGACCGTGCGACCGGGGTACCCTCCCCGCCGCCGCTCACCCGCCGGGCCCGCCGACCCGTCCGGGTGAGCCCCGCGTGCGTGGGGCCGCGGCCCGGGCGAGGGTGGGCGTCATGCCTCAGGTGGTCGTGCATCCCCCCGCAGCCGACGGCGGCCGTCGTGTCCGGGTCGGCGAGCACTTCGTCGGCATGGCCTACACGACGCTCGACGTCGTCGAATTCCTGCGCTCGGCCGGCCTGGAGGACGTGGAGCCGCGCGACGTCGCCGACGCCGAGTGGATCGAGTGGCGGGGCGGCGGCCCGGAGTCCTGGAACCGCTGAGCCCCCGTGGGCCCGGGCCCCGGTCACGGGCGCGTCAGAAGGCGTACCGGATGCGCAGCCACGGGGCGTGGGCCGCGACCAGCTCGCGCACGCGGCGCACGGCGTCGGCCTTGACCTGGTTGCGGTAGCGGACGTTCAGGGCGCCGTTCTCCGAGCGCTTGCCCTGCTGGAGGTCCGGCTGCCACAGCAGCTCCTCGGCGCGCGGGTGCCAGCCCAGGTTGACCTCGTGCAGCTCCCGGTTGTGCGTCAGCATGATGACCTCGGCGGCCGCCTGCCGCTTGACCCGCTCGGGGAGCACGTCGTCGAGCCGGCGCAGCAGCTCGGCCCAGTCCTCCTCCCAGCCGGGGCGCAGCACGACGGGGGAGAGGTTGAAGTGCACCTCGTACCCGGCGTCCAGGAAGTCGGCCGCGGCGGCGATCCGCTCGTCCACGGGGGAGGTGCGCAGGTCGAGCAGGCGGGAGTCCTGCGGCGGCATCAGGGAGAAGCGGATGCGGGTGCGGCCGCGCGGGTCCAGCGCGAGCAGGTCGGGGTTGACGAACTTGGTGGCGAAGGACGCCTTGGCGGTGGGCCACCGCCGGAAGGCCCGGACGAGGTCCGCGGTGTTGTCGCAGATCAGGGCGTCCACCGAGCAGTCGCCGTTCTCGCCGATGTCGTACACCCAGGCCGCCGGGTCGCACTGGTTCGGCTCGGGCTTGGGTCCCAGGCGCGCGAGGTGCCGGCCCAGGTGCCCGATGATCCGGTCGATGTTGGTGAACACGGTGATCGGGTTGGCGTAGCCCTTGCGGCGCGGCACGTAGCAGTACGCGCAGGCGAGGGCGCACCCGTTGGAGGGGCCGGGGGCGATCCAGTCCGCGGAGCGGCCGTTGGGCCGCGTGGCCAGGGACTTGCGCTCGCCCAGCACCAGCGTCTCGCCCTTGACGCGCACCCAGCGCTCGAGGTTGCCCTCGTTGCCGTACAGCCCCGGGATGCGCCAGTGCGAGTCGACCTCGACGACCTCCGCCTGCGGGAAGCGGGCGAGGACCGCGCGGCCGCGCGGCGACGCGGCGGCCGCCGGCTCGGCGTAGACGGTCCGCACGGGCAGCAGACGGCGGGCCGTGGCGCTGTCCCGGAACAGGGTGCCGTCCGTGGCCGCTGGCTGCGGGGACCGGCCGGCGCCGCTGTCGTCCGGGACGGGGTTCCCGAGGGCGTCCAGGTCGAACAGGGCGTCGGATCCGCTGTCCGGCCCCGCGGAGGGGTGCGGCATGTCTGCTCCGTCGAGGGGTGTGCGAGGGGCCGCGGCCGTCCGGCCCGGCGGGGTGCGCGCCCGGTCACCGGCGCGGGGCGCCGACCCGGTGCGATTTCCTCCACCGTACCCGCCGGCGCCCGGAAACCCGCACGGTGCGGATTTCGTCCAGGAACCTCCCGCCGCACCCGGATCTTGCTACAGGGCCCGCGCGACGAGCAGCGCCACGTCGTCGTGGTCGTCCGGGTGCCGCAGACCGTACAGCAGCAGGTCGCACGTCTCCTCCAGCGGCCGCCGCGGTTCGTCGAGGAAGCTCAGCATGACGTCCAGCCGGTCGTCGATCGAGTGCTGCCGGGTCTCCACGAGGCCGTCGGTGTACAGGACCAGCAGGTCGTCGCGTTCCAGTTCCACCGTCGTCGCCTCGAAGCCCACACCGCCCACCCCCAGCGGCGCCCCGGGCGGCAGCCGCAGCAGCCTGGGCGGGCGGCCGGGGCCGACCAGCGCGGGCGGCATGTGGCCGGCGTTGGCGATGCAGCACCGCCGGGTGTGCGGGTCGTACACCGCGTACAGGCACGTGACGATGTAGTGCTCCAGGTCGCAGGTGATGTGGTCCAGGTGCTCCAGGACGGCGCCCGGTTCGAGGTCGAGGTCGGCGTAGGCGCAGGTGGCGGTGCGCAGCCTGCCCATCGTGGCGGCGGCGTCGATGCCGTTGCCCATCACGTCGCCGACGACCAGCGCGGTCTTGTCGCCGGTGAGCGGGATGACGTCGTACCAGTCGCCACCGACCTCGCTGGTGGCCTGCGCGGGCTGGTAGCGGGAGGCCAGTTCCAGGCCGGTCCGGTGCTGGGCGTGCTCGGGCAGCAGGCTGCGCTGCAGGGTGAGCGCGGTGTTGCGGACGCTCTGGAACCAGCGGGCGTTGTCGATGGCGACGGCGGCCCGGCTGGCCAGCTCACCGGCCAGCACCACGTCGTCCTGGTCGAACGGCAGGGGATTGCGGGTGCGCTTCAGGTCCAGGGCGCCCAGCACCTCGCCGTGCGCGATCAGCGGCACCGCCAGGTAGGAGTGCACGCCCGCCCGGGCGAGCAGCCCGGACGCCTCCTCGTCGCGGGCGATGCGGGCCAGGTCCCGGTCGCCGACGTGCCGGACCAGTACCGGCCGGCCCGTGTGCACGCACAGCGTCACGAGCCGGTCCCCGTCGTAGGCGGCCAGGTCGCCGGGCGCGTCGGCGGCTTCCAGCGCGACCGTCGGGTGGGCCGCCGTCAGGGCGAGCGCCCGGAACAGCTCCGGACCGTTGTCCGGCCGGCGGGAGGTGCGGCACGCCAGGGCCGAGTCGAGGATGTCCACGGCGACCACGTCGGCGAGCTCGGCGGCGGCGATCTCGGCCAGCTCGTGCGCGGTCCGGTCGACCTCCAGCGTGGTGCCCACCCGTGTGGAGGCGTCCGCGATGAGGGCCAGCCGGCGCCGCGCCCGGTCCGCCTCGGCCGCCGCCCGGTGCCGCTCGGTGACGTCCACCACCGACGCGGCCGCGCCCAGCACCCGGCCCCCGGGGTCCTCCAGCCGGTAGAACGACAGCGACCAGGCCCGCTCCTGGTCGGGATCGGCGGCCGGCCGGCCCACGTGGTACTGGTCGAGCAGCGGGGTGCCGGTGGTGATCACCTGGCGCAGCGCGGACTCGATCGTGTCGATGTCGGGGAACCGCAGCGTCTCCCTCAGGTGACGGCCGACGTGGTCCTCGGCGGGGATGCCGTCGATGCGTTCCAGCGCCGGGTTGACCAGCAGGTAGCGCAGGTCCGGGTCCAGCAGGGCCAGCCCGATGGGGGACTGGTTGATCAGCCGCTCGCACAGGGCCAGGTCGGTCTCCACGCGCTGGAGCAGCGCGTGGTCGGCGGCGATGCCCAGCGCGTACATGTCCCCGAGGTCGTCCTGCAGCCGCATGTTGCGGAACTCCGTCAGCCGGGTGCTGCCGTCCTTGTGCCGGACGGGGAACGTCCCGGCCCAGCTCCGGCCGGTCTCCAGCACCTCCGCGAACAGGCTCACCACCGACTGCAGGTGCTCGGGGTGGACGAACAGCCGGGCCGCGTACGTGCCCAGCGCCTCCTGGGCGGTGTAGCCGAACAGCTCCTCCGCCTGCGGGGTCCAGAAGACGATCCGCCCCTCGCTGTCCAGCACGACCGCCGCGACGCTGAGGACGTCCAGCAGCCCCGTCGGCCGGGACGCGGCGAGGCCGCCGGGGCCGTCGCCGTACTCGAAGGATTCGGCTGCCATGGACGACCTCCCGCACCGGCTCGGGCCCGTGCCGCCCGCGTCCGTCGCGCCGCGCGCGGGCCGGGGCCGACCGCCGGTCCTTCCATGCTGCCCCCGCCGCCGCGCCCTGCCCAGTCAGGGACCAGGCGAACGGCGGGAAGGGGGCGGGAGCGGGGCGAACCGTGCGGATCGGACGGCCAGGCAGCAACATGGTCCTGTACCAGTCCTGCGAGGGACGGCGCCCATGGATGCTCCGCGACAAGGCTGCGACCCGCCGGCGTCCGCCGGACCGCACGAGTTCTTCGACGCGTCCAGCGACGCGGCGGCCGTGGTGGACACGGCCGGCGTCGTGCTGGGCTGGAGCCGGGCGGCCGAGGCACTCCTCGGCCGCCCGGCCGCCGAGGTCGTCGGCCGGCCCGCCGCGCACCTGCTCGACCCGCCCGCGGACCCGCTGCGCGCCGCGGGCGTCGCCGAGCGGTGCCGGGCCGGCATGGGCTGGAGCGGCTCGGCCGCCCTGCGCCACCGCGACGGCCGCCGGCTCGACGTCGACCTGCGTGTCTCGGCCTCGTTCGGCGTGGGCGGCGCGGAGTGCTTCCTGCTCTCGGCGCGGGAGCGGCGCGAGCGCTGGACGATGGACCGGTCCTTCCTGGACGGGTTCCTGACCCGCTCCCCGGTCGGCATGGCCGTCGTCGACCGGGACCTGCGCTTCGTCTGGCTCAACGACACCCTCGAACGCCTCGGCGGCGTGCCCCGCGAGCAGCGGCTGGGCCGGCGGCTCAGCGACCTGCTGCCCGGCCTCCAGGCCGAGACCCTGGAGGGCCTGATGCGCAAGGTCCTGGAGACGGGCGCACCGGTCACCGACTACGAGTACGGCGGCTGGAGCTGGGCCGACCCGCACCGGCGGCACGCCTATTCGACGTCGTTCTTCCCGCTCGTCGACGCCGACGACACCGTCACCGGCGTCTGCTACATGGTCCTGGACGTCACCGAGCGGTGGAACGCCCGCCAGTTGCTGTCCCTCGTCAACGAGGCCGGGACCCGCGTCGGCACCACCCTGGACGTGATGCGCACCGCCCAGGAGCTGGCCGACTTCGCGGTGCCCCGCTTCGCCGACTTCGTCGTCGTGGACCTCCTGGAACACGTCCTGAGCACCGAGGGGCACGGGACGTGGCTGACCGACGCCGGCCCGGCACCCACCCGGCCCGTGATGCGCCGGGCCGGCCTGCGCTCGATCCGCGAGGGCTGCCCGGAGGCCGTGGCGCGACTCGGGGAGACGGTGGACTTCCTCCCGCCGCCGCACGACGCGCGGCTGCTCATCGACGGCGAGCCGGTCCTCCTGCCGGTCCTCGACCCCGCCGACGAGCTCTGGGTCACCGAACAGCCCGAACGCGCGGAGCGGCTGCGGGCGTTCGGGCTGCACTCGCTGATCTGCGTGCCGATGCGCGCCCGCAACACCGTCCTCGGCCTGACCACCTTCATGCGGTCGCTCAACCCCGTCTCCTTCCAGCCCGACGACGTCCTGCCGGCCCGGGAGGTGGTGGCCCGGGCCGCGCTGTGCGTCGACAACGCCCGCCGCTACACCCGCGAGCACACCGCGGCCGTCACCCTCCAGCGCAGCCTCCTGCCGCAGGCCCTCCAGGGCGGCACCGCCCTGGAGGTGGCCTCCTCCTACCTCCCGGCCGACCCCCGCGGCGGCGTCGGCGGCGACTGGTTCGACGTGATCCCGCTGTCCGGGGCGCGCGTCGGCCTGGTCGTCGGGGACGTCGTCGGCCACGGCATCACGGCGGCGGCCACCATGGGCCGGCTGCGCACCGCGGTGCAGACCCTCGCCGACATGGAACTGCCCCCCGACGAACTGCTCGCCCACCTCGACGACCTGGTGCTCCGGCTGAGCGAGGAGATGACCGACGACGAGGCGGCCCGGCAGAGCACCGCCGCCTTCCTCGGCGCCACCTGCCTCTACGCCGTCTACGACCCCGTCAGCGGGTCCTGCACCATGGCCCGCGCCGGCCACCCGCCGCCGGTCGTGGTCGCCCCCGACGGACAGGTCTCCTTCCCCGAGCCCCCCGCGGGCCCCCCGCTGGGCCTGGGCGGCATGGCCTTCGAGGCCGCCACGATCGAACTGGCCGAGAACAGCCTGCTCGGCCTGTACACCGACGGCCTGGTCGAGGGCGGCGACCGCGACATGGAGCACGGCATGGCCCGCCTCGCCGAGGCCCTGTCCCGCCCGGAGCCCGACCTGCGGACCCTGTGCACGTCCGCGGTACGGCGGCTGCTGCCCGAGCCGCAGCCCGACGACGTCGCCCTGCTGCTCGCCCGCACCCACGTGCTGGGCGCCGACCAGGTCGTGTCCTGGGACGTGCCCGCCGACCCGGCCGCCGTCGCCGAGATGCGCGCCCTCGCGACCCGCCAGGTGGCGGACTGGGGCCTCGACGACCTGGTCATGACCACCGAGCTCATCGTCAGCGAACTGGTCACCAACGCCATCCGCTACGCCGAACCCCCCGTGCGGCTACGGCTGTTGCGCGACTCCCGCCTGACGTGCGAGGTCTCCGACGCGAGCAGCACCGCACCCCGCCTGCGGCACGCCCGCTCCACGGACGAGGGCGGCCGGGGCCTGTTCCTGGTGGCCCAGCTCGCCCACCGCTGGGGGGCGCGCTACACCGCCACCGGCAAAGTCATCTGGGCCGAGCAGGAGATCCCGTGAACGGCGCCCCGCGGGCCGGTCGTCGTCAGCCCGCCGCCCGCCGCACCAGTTCGGAGACGAGCGCCTCGTCCTCGGGGGTCAGGTCGGCGGTCAGCGCGAACGCGGTCGGCCACATCGCGCCGTCGTCGAGCCGGGCCGCGTCGTTGAAGCCGAGCGTGGAGTAGCGGGCCTTGAACTTCGCCGAGCACTGGAAGAAACAGACCACCTTGCCGTCCCTGGCGTACGCCGGCATCCCGTACCAGAGCTTCGGGGCGAGCTGCGGCGCGGCACCGGTGACCAGGGCGTGCACCCGCTCGGCCAGCGCACGGTCGCCGTCCTCCATCTCGGCGATCTTCGCCAGCACCTCCTTCTCCGCGTCCGCCTTCCCGGCCCCACGGCGCGCCCCCCTCGTCTCCCGTGCCCGCTCCTTCAGGGCGGCGCGCTCCTCGGCCGTGAACCCCGTCTCACCCATCGCACGTCTCCCGCTCGCCGGACCGTCCCCCGATGGGGTTGCCCCGAGCGTAGGGGGCGACGGCGGGCGCCGGCTTCTCCGAAACTGACGGGTCGGCCGGACGGGCGGCGGCGGGCGCACTTCCCGGGTGCTCGTTCGTTGTGAGGACGAGGGCGGCGGTGTGCGCGGCCGACCGGTCGTGGCCGGTGAGCAGAGAGGCAGCCCCGTGATGAACCACCAGACGGTGCGCGACGTGATGAGCAGCGCGGTCGTCCGGGTCCAGGCCGGTACGCCGTTCAAGGAGATCGCCCACCTGCTGCTGGAGTACGACATCACGGCGGTGCCGGTGGTGGACGCGGCGGACCGCCCCGTGGGCGTCGTCTCGGAGGCCGACCTGCTGCACAAGATGTGGGGCCGGCAGGAGGCGGCCGTGACCGGTGCCGGCGGCGCACCGCCACCCGCGAAGATGTCGGCCGTCGACGCCGCCGGCCTGATGACCTCCCCGCCGGTCTGCGCGTACGAGGACTGGAGCGTCGTCGACGCCGCCCGGGTCATGGCCCGGCACGGCGTGAAGCGGCTGCTCGTCGTCGACGAGGAGCAGCGGCTGATCGGCGTGGTCAGCCGCAGCGACCTGCTGCGCATCTTCCTGCGCACCGACCAAGCCATCCGCACCGAGATCGTCGAGGAGGTGCTGGTCAAGACGCTCGGCGAGGCGCCCTCGGCCGTGCAGGTGGACGTCACGAACGGCCAGGTGGTCCTCAGCGGCCGCCTCTCCCCGGGGGTGTCGGTGGCCGAGCTGGAGGAACTGTGCGGGGCCGTCGACGGCGTGGT
Organism: Streptomyces galbus; assembly: GCF_005280195.1. GTDB lineage: Bacteria > Actinomycetota > Actinomycetes > Streptomycetales > Streptomycetaceae > Streptomyces > Streptomyces galbus. The sequence continues at coordinate 668,680 of NZ_SZPR01000012.1, forward strand.
GGCCGTGGAGTTCCGCCCGGTGCCGGACCCGGAGACGGACGGCGAGGTGCGCCCCTGAGCGCTCCACGGCGGCCGGTGCGGTCCACGTGGGTGAAGGGGGCTTTCGACCGGGGCGATCAGGGAACCCGTCGAGCCGAACACCGCACGATCAGACCAGGAGGCCGACGTGGGCGACGAGCAGCACGCTCAGCAGGACCCGACGACACAGCACCCCCAGCCGGACTTCGCCTCCCAGGAGCAGCCGCATCCGGGCTGGACCGGGCCCATGGACCCGCCGCCGGACCACGGTGAGGACTCCTACCGCGGCTCCGGCCGGCTGGAGGGCCGCAAGACGGTCATCACCGGCGGCGACTCCGGCATCGGCCGCGCCGTCGCGCTCGCCTTCGCCCGGGAGGGCGCCGACGTCCTGTTCACCCACCTCGACGAGGAGGCGGAGGACGCCCGCGAGACGACCCGCCTGGTGCAGGAGGCGGGACGCAAGGCCGTCGCCGTCTCCTGCGACATCCGCGAGGAGGCCAACTGCCGTGCCCTGATCGACCGGGCGGTCGAGGAGTTCGGGCACATCGACGTCCTGGTGAACAACGCGGCCTACCAGATGTCCCAGCCGGACGGCATCGAGGCCATCACCACCGAGCAGTTCGACCGCGTCCTGCGGACCAACCTGTACGGCATGTTCTGGCTCACCAAGTTCGCCCTGCCGCACATCCCCGAGGGCGGCAGCGTCATCAACACCACGTCGGTGCAGGCGTACAAGCCCAGCCCGCACCTGCTGGACTACGCGATGACCAAGGGCGCGATCGTGACCTTCACCCAGGGCATGGCCCAGATGGTCGCCGAGCGCGGCATCCGCGTCAACGCCGTGGCCCCCGGCCCCGTGTGGACGCCCCTGATCCCGGCGACCATGCCCGACACGTCCGAGTTCGGCAAGCAGAGCCCCCTCGGACGTCCGGCCCAGCCGGCCGAACTGGCCCCCGCCTACGTCTACCTCGCCTCGCAGGAGGCGAGCTTCGTCACGGCCGAGGTCCTCAACGCGACCGGCGGCACCCCCCTGCCGTAGCACCGGCACCCCGTGCCGTACACCGGCACTCCCCGCGGACGGCCCGCCGCCCCCGCCCCGCCACCCCTCGCCGGCCGACCGGACAGCAGCCGGCGAGCGGTGGTCGGCGGACGGGCGGCGGACGGCCGTCTCAGCGGTTGCGCAGCGCGCTGGTGGCGAAGAAGCCGGTCGCCCCGGCGGAGATGAGGGCGCAGAGGGCGAGCAGAGCGGTACGTCGCATCGTGGTGGTCCTTCCGACAGCGGTGGATGGTCGTGCCCAACGACACCTCAACGCCCGTCCCGCCCACCCCGCTTCTGTCCCGGCCCCGACCCCACTCGAACGGACGCGACCGGCCCGCGCGCGTCCACCGGACGGCCCCCGGTGTGATCCCCCTCCTTGCGCGCGGGACGCCGATGCGGTTCCCCTGTCGTCGAACGCTCTGCCGAAAAACCGTTATGCGGTGCTCCCTCAGGGATCTCCCCTACGACGGACAAGCACCATTCGGCGTCGACGACAGGGAAACGGCACATGAGGTCAGCGCAGACGAGCAGCACGGACACGGCGGCACTGGTGAACGCCGCGCGGACGGGCGACCAGGCGGCCCAGGACGCGCTCGTCGGCGCGTACCTCCCGCTCGTCTACAACATCGTGGGCCGGGCGCTCAACGGCTCGGTGGACGTCGACGACGTCGTCCAGGAGAGCATGCTCCGCGCCCTCGGCTCCCTGGACACCCTGCGCGCCCCCGAGAGCTTCCGCCCCTGGCTGGTGGCCATCGTGATGAACCAGGTGCGCGCCCACTGGCAGGGCCGCACCCCCGCCGCCGGGCCCGTGGAGGACGCCTGGGACGTCGCCGACCCGGGGGCCGACTTCGTCGACCTGACCATCGTGCGGCTGCAGCTGTCCGGCCAGCGGCAGGAGACGGCACGCGCCACGCGCTGGCTGGAGCCCACCGACCGGGCGCTGCTGTCGCTGTGGTGGCTGGAGACCGCCGGCGAACTCACCCGCGCCGAGGTGGCCGCGGCCCTCGAACTCACCCCGGAGCACACGGCGGTCCGCGTCCAGCGGATGAAGGCCCAGCTGGAGGCCGCACGAGTGGTCGTACGCGCCCTGGACGCCCAGCCCCCGTGCCCCGACCTGCACACCACGCTCGCCGGCTGGGACGGCCGTCCCTCCGCGCTGTGGCGCAAGCGCATCGCCCGGCACGCCCGCGGCTGCGCCCGCTGCTCGGGCCTGTGGAGCGGGCTGGTGCCCGCCGAGGGGCTGCTGGCGGGCCTCGCGCTGGTCGCCGCCTCGCCGCTGCTCCTGGAACGCGTCCGCACGGCCACGGACACCCTGGTGCCCGCCGGGTCCGTGGTGCCGCCGACCGGTGACCCAGAACCCCTGGTGTCCTCGCGGCCGGACGCCCACGCCGGCGCGGACCGGAACCTGACGCGCAGCGCGGCCCGGCGCAGACGCCGTACCCGACGACGGGCGGTCGGCGGAGCGGTCGTGGCGGCCTGCCTGGCGGGCGGCGGCCTGACCTACGTCCTGACCCAGCCGGGGGAGGGGACCGAGGAGCCGACCGCGGCGCGCGGCGCGGAGATATCCCCGGCGTCGCAGCCGCCCACCCCCGCCCCCGGCTCCGACGCCTCGGCGTCCCCCTCCCCGTCCGCCCGTCCCTCCCGCTCGGCCTCCCCGTCCCCCAGCGCGAGCCCCAGCCCGAGCGCCCGGACCACCCGTCCCACCCCCACCCCGGCCCGGCCGGTCACGCCGAAGAGCGCCGCCGCGAGCCCGCGCGCCGCGGCCCCGGCGGCCTCCTCGGACGTCGCCGGCCAGGTGCTCGCCCTGGTCAACCAGGAGCGCAGGACGGCGGGCTGCGCCCCGCTCACGCAGAACGACCGGCTGCGCGACGCCGCGCAGGCCCACTCCGACGACATGGCCGGGCGCGACTTCTTCGACCACGTGAACCCGGACGGCGCCGACCCCGGCCGCCGCATCACCGCCGCCGGGTACCGCTGGTCGACGTACGGCGAGAACATAGCCAAGGGACAGCAGACGGCCCGGTCGGTGATGACGTCGTGGATGAACAGCCCCGGCCACCGCGCCAACATCCTCAACTGCGCCTTCAAGAACCTCGGCGTGGGCGTCCACCAGGGCGACGGCGGCCCGTACTGGACCCAGGACTTCGGCACCAGGATGTGACCGCGCCTCCTCCCGTCAGCGTCCGGCGTCGTCGGGAGGGACGCGCGTGTCGCGCGCGGACTCGTCCGGCGCCACCAGGGTCCGGGTGAGCGGGATGCGGGACAGCGCCAGGACGCCGGCCGCGATCAGGACCACCCCGACCAGTTGGGGCAGCAGCCACCAGCCGGAGCGGACCTCCTCCTCGTACAGGGTGATGCCGAGGGCGAGGCTCACCGCCGCGTCGCCGAGGGTGAGCGCGGGCTGGGAGGCGACCAGCGGTCCGGCCTGCATGGCGTTCTCCAGCAGGAACAGCGCGCACACCCCGGCCGCGGCGAAGGCGTACGTCTCCCAGGCGGTGAAGAACGCGACGATCCCGTCCTCGTCGAGGGTGTGCGTGGACGCCTTCATCAGGGCCGCGGTCACCGCGTAGCAGATCGCGGTCGCCGCTCCGAGACAGGCGGCCCGTGCCCGCCCCTCGGGCCGTCGCAGCGCCGCCAGGGACAGGGCCACGACCGCGCCCAGGGACACGGCGAGCGCCAGGACCCAGCGGTGCGGGGCCACCTGGGTGAGGTTGCCGTGCGGGGAGGCCGCGGCGAGCGCGACCGCCAGACCGGCCACCACCGCCGTCACGGCCACCCAGCCGCGGGGCGGCAGGCGCCGGTGCAGCAGGACGGTGGCGATCATCAGGGCGAGCGGCAGCTCCAGCACGAACAACGGCTGCACGACGGTCAGCGGCCCGGTCGCCAGCGCCACGGCCTGGCAGACGGCAGCGCCGACCACCGCGAGCATGCCGCCCAGCCAGACGGGCCGCCGCAGCAGGTCGAACAGCAGCCCCACGCGCAGCCCCTGGGACCGCGGCACGGTCAGCGCGGCCTTGCGCTGCAGCACCGTCGCCAGGGCGTTGCTGAAGGCCGCCCCGAGGGCGAAGACCACGGAGAGCAGGGCCTGCACGGGGGCCACCTCCCGGTTCGGCGTACGGACGACGCCGGCTGGGTGCGGGACGCCGGCGGTGCCTCCTCCTGCCATGGTCTGGCGACGGGCCACGCGACGCGATCGGAGCGGCCGGGCCACCGCGTCGGGGCGGGTGGCCGGATCCCGCGCGGAATCCGTCCGGAATGTGGTGCGGTGAAGCGGCCCGGCGGGGGTACGGGCAGAGGAACGCGTGGCAATTGTGCTCGGAGGGGTGACGATGCGTTCGGTGACTCAGTTGCGACAGCTCAGGGCCGTGTACGCCGGCGGCGTGCTCGCCTGGACCCTCAGCCTGCTGCTGAGCACCGTCTGGGGTGAGGGGTCGGCGCGGCAGACGGTGGTCCTGCTCGTCCTGCTGGCCGCCTTCCTCGTCCTGCTGCTCTGGTCCACCTGGTGCCTGTGGGAGGCCACGGCACGCCGTACGGCCGAGAGCGCCGCGGGCGTCGCGGGCGTCGCGGCGAGCGCACCCGCCGAACGGCCGTAGGGTCCCGGCTTCCGGGGATCGCGCGGCCGGTGCGGGGTAGGCGCGTGGAGAACCGAGGGAGGAATGCCATGACGACGTACGTCATCTCGGTGCCCGGGACGTTCACGGGCGGGGCCGAGCCGGACACACGGACGGAGCTGGCCCGGGCGCTGCGCCCGGAGGACCCGCACCGCACCCACCTGGGGAACGAGGAAGACCTCGACGTCCTCACCGTGAACGACGACGACACCTTCACCCTGCGCCTGACCGTCGACGCGAGCAGCGGCCCCGAGGCCGAGCGTGAGGCCAAGCGCATCGCCGCCTCCGCGCTGAGCTCCGTGGGCCTGGACGCCTCCCGCGCCCCCCTGGGGCCGGCGGCGGTCACGGGCATCGACTCGGAGGGCTGACCCCGAGGCCCGGCGCCCTTCACTCACAGGGGTGAAGGGCGCCTCACTCACACGCGTGAAAGACGCCCGCCGTCCCGTGCCCGCCGCATGGACCGCACGCGCGCGGGGAGAACCGCCCTGTCCGAGGACGTTCCCGTCCAGCGAGGGGGCCACGGTGTGGCAGGTCGTCTTCACCGCCGATTTCGCGTCCGAGCACCAGTGGGTCGCGGGGCGCTCCTGGGCCTATCCGAACGGCGGCCCGACCAACCCGGGTGACAACAAGCTCGACCACCTGACCGACGCCCCCGACCACAGCCGCACCGGGACGTTCCGCGCCACGCGCCGCGCCGACGGCCTGTGGGACACCGGCCTGCTCACCACGGAGGGCAGCGCCGAAGGCTTCGAGGTCCGCACGGGGGACCGGCTGGAGGCCCGGGTGCGCCTGCCCGTCGGCCTCGGCGCCTGGCCGGCGATCTGGACCTGGCGCGACGGCGACAACGAGGTCGACCTGTTCGAGTACCACCCGGACAACCCCGACCTGCTCGAACTCACCAACCACGTGCGGCAGGCGGGCGAGTACGTCCGCGACGAGGAGGTCCGCCCCGGTGGCCTCGTCGACCTCGGCGTCACCTTCGGCCGGAGCGACGTGGTCTGGACGCTGAACGGCGCACCGGTCTTCTCCGACGGACGCGGCGTGGGACGCGACTGGCACGCCCACCTCATCGTCAATCTCTCGGTGTGCGCGGGCCGTTACCACCCGCCTCCCGACGCCTCCGCCACCGAGCTGTCGTACACGGTGGAGAGCCTGGTCGTGCGGCGGCCGCAGAAACGGCCGTCCGTCTGACGGAGACGCGGGAGCGGGACGGGACGGGGCCCCGGTGAGACTTCCGGGGTGTCAGCCGGCCACGGCCTCCACCGCGGCCAGGTCCTCGCCGGTCAGCTCGGCGATGCGGTACGGCGGCACGCCGGCGGCGACCGCGCGGGCCAGGAGCGCCTCACGGCCGTCCGCGCAGTCGCGGTAGGCCAGCAGCTCCTCCTCCAGCCGGGCCACGTCCTGCGGTGCCGTCTCGTGGCGCAGGCGGCTCAACTCCTCGTCCCCGAGGGGCACGGGCAGCCGCTCGGCGTCCTCCGGGAGCGCGGCCGTCTGCTCCGGGGGCAGCAGGCGCAGCTCGGGGGACGTCGGGGTGACCCCCTGGGCGTCGAGCCACGCGCGTACCGCGGGCGTGTCCATGAAGGCCAGCTCGCCGACCGCCGCCGGCGGCACGCCGAGCGTCGCGCCCGGACCGGTCAGCAGGGCGAGGTAGGCGTCATCGGTCATTCCTCGGTTCCTCACGGGAGAAGTTCTGGGCGGTCCAACGCCCTCCCTCTACCCGCAAACGGCCTGGTCCTGCATGACCCGGACGGGCGACCCCGCGTCCCGGCGCGGCGTCCGGGGCGGGTCCGGAAACTCGTAGGTCTGCTGCGGGGGATCGCGGGTAAGCGACTGGTGTGAACGGGGTAGCTGAGGCGACCGCAGTGGAACCTGCGCCCATGGGCGAGGACGACGCGGCGCCGTATGTGACGACGAAACAGACCACGTTGGTCCTGGAGGGCGACGGGAGCTGCATCGCGCAGTCCCGCCGTCTGGCCGCGGACTTCCTCGCCCGCATGCGGGACGAACACGGGGTGCCGGTCTCGCAGCGGGCCGTCGACGTGTCGCAGCTGGTGGTCAGCGAGCTGGTCACCAACGCCCGGAAGTACGCGCCGGGACCGGTCCTGCTGGACCTGCGGCTCGCCGGGGACACCGTCGAAATCATGGTGTGGGACTCCGAGCCGGTGCTCCCGGTGGCCAGAGCGGCCGACGTCGGACGCGTCGGGCAGCACGGCCTGGAGATCGTGATGGCGGTCGCCGAGGGGTTCGAGGCGCAGCGCGAGCCGGTCGGCAAGCGCATCACCGTGCGCATCGCGCTGGCGGACCGCTAGGCACCGCACGGATGAGCAAGCGCTCAGTAACATGGCCCCCACGTGCATCCTGCCGCGAGGAGGGCCAGCCATGCCGGTGTCGGACGCCGAGGCGTTCTACGAGCGTGCGGACGACGTCAGGTTCCTGCCCACCGGGTACACCCGGGGCCCCTGGGACGCCGACGCCCAGCACGCCGGACCGCCCGCCGCACTGCTCGGCCTGGCCGTCGCGCCGCGGCCGGACCTGCGGGTCGCACGGCTGACGTACGAGATCATGCGGCCGGTACCGCTGCGGCCGCTGAGCGTGTCCCGGAGGGTGCTGCGTTCCGGGCGCAGCGTCGAACTGGTGGAGGTCGCGCTGACCCCCGACGGCGGCGACGAGGTCATGCGGGCCACGGCCCTGTCGATGCGCGCCGTGCCCGGCTCGGTGCCGGACGTGTCCCCGGCCCCCGAGGTGCCCGGACCCGAGGACGCCTCCCCGGCCGGGTTCTTCCCGGTGCCGTGGGAGCAGGGCTACCACACCGCCATGGAGGTGCGCTTCGCCACCGGCTCCTTCCTGGAGACCGGCCCGGCCACCGCGTGGATGCGGATGCGCGTGCCCCTGGTCGCGGGGGAGGAGATCGCCCCGCTCAGCCGGGTGCTGACCGCGGCCGACTCCGGCAACGGCGTGAGCGCCGCACTCGACTTCCACCGCTACGTCTTCGTCAACGCCGACCTCACCGTGACCCTGCACCGCCACCCCGAGGGCGAGTGGGTGTGCCTGGACGCCCGGACGATGGTGGACGGCGGGGGCGTCGGCCTCGCCGAGTCCGCCCTGCACGACACCCGGGGCCCGCTCGGCCGCGGCACCCAGAGCCTGTACGTGGCCGAGCGCGGCTGAACGACCGTACGTGGTACGCCCCTCAGGCCCCGGCCCTCCTCAGGCGGCGTCCTCGGTGCGGGACTCGGTGGTCGCCGGGGTGCGGTCCGCCTGGTCGGACTGCTCGGCCGGCCGGTCCTGCCCGGTCCGCTGCTCGGGGGCGTCGGGGGTGGTGTAGAACACCGAGCGGCCCTGACGGGTGCGCTGCGCCTGGCCCTTGGCGACGAGCCCCTCCAGCGTGGTGCGCACCACGGTGGGCTTGACGGCACGGTCGGTGTGGGCGCGCCCGAGGGTGGCGGCGATCTCGGCCGCGGAGCGGGGCTCGGACTGCTCGGCGAGGTGTTCCCGGACCAGGTCGACCAGCGTCGGCCGGTCCGCGGGGGCGGCGGCCGGCTTCCGGTTCTTGGCGGGCGCCGAGCTCTTGGCGGGCGTGGCGGCGGGGGCCTTGGCCCGCTTGCCGGCCGTGGACGCGCTGGACGCGGGGGACTTGGTGGCCTGGTCCGTGGTGGACGCCGTCGACGCGGGGGACTTGGCGGTCTTGCCCGCGGCGGACTTGGTCGTCGCGCTCGCCTTGGTCGTCCTGGCCGCCGTGGAAGAAGCCGTGGCGGACGGGGACTTGGTGTTCTTGGTGCGGTCGGCGGCGGCCGACGCCTTCTTGGCCCGCGGCTTCTTCGCGGTCTCCGCCGCGGCGGACGCCTTCGTGCGGGGCGCGGGCACCGCGGGCGTGGCGGTCGGTCCGGCGGGGGCGGACGGGGCGAGGCCGAGGGCCTGCTGCAGGTTCACGAGCACGGTGTGGTCGTGCTGGAGCGTGGTCAACTGCTCCTGCAGCGCGGCGATCTCGGCGCTGAGGCGGGCCTGTTCCTCGACGTTGCGCTCGAGGTCGGTGGTCACCTGCGACGCGTACTGGGATGCCAGTTCGGTGGTGGCCGTGGTGTTCTCGGACATGGCGCTGACCTCTCCGCGGCCTCGGCCGGCAGTGTCCGCCCGGACCGCTGAAAACTCGGTGAGTCGACGAGGCGTTGAGTGTCTCGTGGCTGTCGTTGCGGCGGAGGGCGACCTGACGGGTGCCGTGTGCCGTGGGAAGCGATAGTACGCATCGGCGGAGCAGTTGGTTCCCTTTCGGGCGTCCCGACCTCGCAAGAAGCGCAGGCGGACGCACCAACTCGCTGGACAGCACGGCAAGTTGTGGAGGGAGAGGCGAGTTACTTGTCCTTCTTCACCCGGGTGACGTCCTGGGCCTGCCCGGACCCGTCCTGCTGGCCGGGCGGCGTGTCCGGGGACTGCGACGTGCTGGGCGTGGACTCGCTGGGCGTGGAGGTGTCGGGGGTCCCGGTGGCCGGGGCGTGCGTCGTGCCGCGCGTGGCGCCCCGGCCGGGGGGTGTCGGCGGCTTGTCCTTGCCCTTGTCCTTGCCGTGGGACGCGGCGCCGGTGGCGTGGTCGTTGCTCGGACGGGCGCCGGGGACGCGGGCCCCCTCGTCGAGGCGGGCGTCACGCAGCCGTGTGCTGGAGGAGCCCGAGGAGCCCGTGGAGCGGAAGGAGCCGGAGGTGCCGGAGGAGTCGGCGGCGGGAGCGGCGTCGCTCGGCTCGGCGCGGCCCGTCCCGGTCCTGGCCTCCGGTGTGGCCGGGGCGTTGGTCCCGGCGGCGGAACGGCCGTCCGTGTGGGACGCGCGGTCACCGGACGTCTGGTCCGAGGAACCCGCGGTGACGGCGAGCGTGGCGGCCATGACGGTGGCGACCGCGGCGGTTCCGCCGACGGTCAGCAGCCGCCGTCGCGTGCGCCCGGACGTGGTCACCCCCGCGGGTGTCGAGGCCCCGGCCGCGAGCGCCGCCACGGCGGCTCCCGCGGCCGGCGGACCGTCGTGGTGGGTGGGCTGGGGGTCGGACCCCGCCGTGCCGCGGGGGACCACGCTCGTCAGGCCGGCCGCAGCCGGGGCGGCCACGGGGCCGAGGGTGTCGGCCAGGCCGGCCAGTCGCCGGGCGCAGGCATGGGCCGACGGGCGGTCGCGCTCGTCCAGGCAGGTCATCTCCCGTATCAGGGAAGCCAGTTCGTCCGGCAGGTCGGCGGGGAGCACCGGCTCGCGGTGCAGGCGCGCGATCGCCGACTCCAGCGGGACCCCGTCGTACTCCAGGCGGCTGGTGAGGCACTCGAGGAGGACCAGTCCGAGGGCGTAGACGTCGGCCGCCGGGCCCACCTGGCGCCCGAGGACCTGCTCGGGGGCGAGGTAGGCGGCGGTGCCGATGAGCGCTCCGGTCGCCGTGCGGGACGTGGAGTCGAGGAGCCGGGAGATGCCGAAGTCGGTGAGGTGGGGCCGGCCGGAGGGGTCCAGGATGATGTTCGACGGCTTGACGTCGCGGTGCACGATCCCGGCGGCGTGGGCGTGGTCCAGCGCCTCGGCGAGACCGGCGCCGAGGATCACGGTCTCGGCGGGGGAGAGGGGGCCGGCGGCGATGCGGTCCTTGAGCGTGGGACCTTCTATCAGCTGCATGACCAGGAAGGCGGTGCCCTGGTGGCGTCCCGCGTCGTAGACGGTGACCAGGCCGGGGTGGTGCAGCCGCGCCAGGATGAGCGCCTCGTTGTGGAACCGCTCCTCCATGTCGACGTCGGTGCCGGTGCGGAAGATCTTGACGGCCACCGGCCGCTTCAGCCGGTCGTCGAAACCGCGGTGGACGTCGGCGGCCCCGCCCGAGCCGATGAGCGCGTCCAGGCGATACCGCCCCGCCAGCACTCGCTCGGAACTCCAGGCGGACTGGCGGAGCCTCATGTCATCTCCTACTGCGTCGCAGGGGGGCGTCGGACGGCGCCCAAGGGGAGGGGGGCGTTCCTCCACGCGTACCCGGGAGTCGCGGGAGTACCCCGGTTCGGGCGCCGGTTGCCCGCACACGCGTCCACGACCAGCGGCGCGCCCGAGCCGGGGGCGGGGTCAGGAGTGGCGGGCGTGCACCGGGCTGTGCGCGAATTCGTCCGGACAGGGACCGCGGGAGGTGTGCGCGCGCCGGTCGTGCAGCCAGTCGTACGTCGCGAGCGCCAGCGAGGCCGCCATGCCGACGAGGGCGGCGCACAACGCGGTGACGAGGGCCCCGCGGTAGTCGTGGCCGTGGCCCAGGACGACGTAGAAGAGGCCGGGCAGCGCGGCGGTGCCGACGGCCGCGCCGAGCCGCTGCCCGGTCTGCAGGGCACCGCCCGCCGCGCCCGCCATGCGCACGGGGACGTCGCGCAGGGTCATGGTGATGTTGGGCGAGACCACGCAGCCGCTGCCCAGACCGCCGACGAACAGGACCGGGGCGGCGATCCAGGGGGCGGTGTCCAGCGGCGCGAGGCGGAGCAGCAGCGCGGTGCCGCCCAGGCCGAGGATCACCCCGGACAGGCCGCCCACGGTCAGCAGCCGGCCGAACCGGTCGACCAGCCGGCCCGCGATCACCGCGGCGCACGCGGACCCGAGGGCGAAGGGGGTCACCGCGAGGCCCGAGCGCAGCGGTGAGAAGCCGAGCCCGTGCTGGTAGAAGAGCGCGAAGACCAGCCAGACGCCGCTGAAGCCGATGAAGTACAGGGTGCCGACGCCCGCCCCGACGGCGTAGCCGCGCACGGTGGTGAACAGCCGCGGGTCGAGCAGGGGCTGGGTGTCCCGGGCGACCAGGCGCCGCTGCCACCACACGAAGGCGGCGAGGAGCCCGGCGCCGACGAGGAACAGCCACCACAGGCCCCCGAGGCCGCCGGACTCGGCCTGCACCAGCGGGTACATCAGCGCGAGCACACCGAGGCCCAGCAGGACGATGCCGGGCACGTCCACGTGTCCCCGGCCCGAGCGCTGCGTCCGGGGCAGCAGGCGACGGCCGAGCAGCACGGCGAGGATGCCGATCGGCAGGTTGACGTAGAAGATCCACCGCCAGCCCTGGGGGCCCGAGGCCAGCGCCAGGATGGCGCCGCCGGCCAGGGGGCCCACGGCGGAGGAGACGCCGACCGTGGCGCCGAAGAAGCCGAAGGCGCGGCCGCGTTCGGCGCCGCGGAACATCTGCTGGATGAGCGCCGAGTTCTGCGGGGCCATGAAACCGGCCGCCAGGCCCTGGGCGAGGCGCGCCACCACGAGCAGCGTGATGCTGGGAGCCGCTCCGCAGGCCGCGCTGAAGAGCACGAACCCGCTCAGCGCGAGCAGGAAGATGCGGCGCCGGTCCAGGGCGTCGCCGAGGCGTCCCGCGGTGACGAGCGCGAGGGCGAAGCTCAGGGCGTACCCCGACACCACCCACTGCACCTGTGCCGGGGACGCGTGCAGGTCGCGCTGGACGGTGGGCAGGGCGACCGCCACGATCGTGACGTCGAGCAGGCTCATGAACCCCGCCACCAGCGTGACCCAGAGGGCCCGCCACCGACGCGGGTCGGGCTCGTGGTCGTCGTTCCGGGCGCCGGGCTGCCCACCGTCCCCCGATGCCGTCGACGTGCTCACACCTGCTCCTCTCACCGGGTTCGGACCCGGCGACCAGGTTCCCCCGCGGGGCAGCGGCACACACCCGGAGCCGGGCCGACGGCCGCGGTCCGCGCGGTGGCTGGGCACTTCCCGTGCCTCTATACAGGGAACAGGCGCCGCGGCCGCGGGCCACTCATGACACCGAGCGACCGGGAAGGACGTGCTGCGTTGATATCCGCTGTGGTGATCCCCCTGCTGCTGCTCGCCGCGGTGTTCGCACCCGGCCTCTACGAGGACTGGAAGACGCACGCGCGGCGGACGCGGCTGCCCCTGCCGCCGACCTGGCCGTCACTGCGGACCAGGCTGCGCCGCGCTGCGGGCGCGGGCGTACGGCACGGCACGGCGTGGGCCGCCGAGCGGATCGGGGGCGCCCGCCGACCCGTTCGGCGTACCCGGGGACACCGGCGAGCGGCCTGGCGCACCCAGGGACACCGCTGACGGACGCCGACACCGCGGACGGCCGAGTGCGAGTCGGGGCCTTCCCTCTCGTCAACGGAGCTGCCACCGCCGTCTGCTGGGGCCGCGGCAGCCCGTGCGCGACCCCTCTGGTCGAATCGGTGTTCCATTTGTGGAGGGAGGCAGGCTAAGGTCACACTCGGCGAGATCTTGTATGGAGGTGCCCGAAATGGAGAACAACGCGCCGGTACGCCGTGGGCGGCCGCCGGGCATCCGGCCTGTCGAGGGTCGGCTGACCGCTCGGCAGCAGGACATCGTCCGGTTCATCACGGCCACGGTGCAGCGGCAGGGGTACCCGCCGTCGATGCGCGAGATCGGCCAGGCCGTGGGCCTGGCCAGCACCTCCTCCGTCGCCCACCAGTTGATGGTGCTCGAACGCAAGGAAGTCCTGTACCGCGATCCGCACCGCCCGCGCGCCTACCGCGTCCGCGAGGCGGAACTCGCCGACCTGACCGACCTCTCGGAGCTGTCCGGCCTGCCGGAGCCGGCCGTGCGCGCGGCCGAGCAGCCGCGGCGGACGTCGGCCGTGGACGTGCCCCTCGTGGGCCGGATCGCCGCCGGTGTGCCGCTGCTCGCCGAGGAGATGGTCGAGGACGTCTACCCGCTGCCCCGCCAACTCGTCGGCGAGGGAGAGTTCTTCGCGCTGACCGTCTCCGGTGACAGCATGATCGAGGCGGCGATCTGCGACGGCGACATCGTGACCGTACGACGCCAGGACAGCGCCGACCAGGGGGACATCGTCGCGGCCCTGCTGGAGGACGAGGCCACGGTCAAGGTGCTGCGCCGCCAGGAGGGCAGGGTCTGGCTGATGCCCCGCAACCCGGCCTACGACCCGATCCCCGGCGACGAGGCTCGCATCCTGGGCAAGGTGGTCGGAGTGCTGCGGGTGCTGTGACACGGGGGCGGCCTTCCCGCGCCGGAGGCCGTGGCGCCAGCCATAGCCACAACTCCAGCCGTTGCCGTTGTCGTTGCCGGTTGTGATCGGTGTTGCCGTAGCTGTTGCCTTCGTCCGAGGAGGAGCCGTCGATGGCCGTTCGCCGTGTCGTGCCCACCATCTCGTCCGACGCCGCGCAGGAGAGCCGCGCCTTCTACGGCCTGCTCGGCTTCGAGGAGGTCATGGACCTCGGCTGGATCACCACGCTCGCCTCCCCGAGCCAGCCGGCGGCCCAGGTGAGCTTCATGGCGTACGACCGGACGGCCCCGGTGGTCCCGGACATGAGCGTCGAGGTGGACGACGTCGACGCGGCCTACGCGGCCGTGCGGGAGGCGGGCGCGGAGATCGTGCACCCGCTGCAGGACGAGGAGTGGGGGGTGCGCCGCTTCTTCGTCCGCGACCCGAACGGGCGGGTGATCAACGTACTGGGCCACCGCTGAACGCTCCCTCCCGCACTCGCCCCCGGTTTGTTCACCCGTGCGGCCCAGCATGCCGCCCTGCGCACGGGGCAGGCGCCCCGTCGGGGAGGGACGTGTTCCTGTGCACGTCTCCCTCCTGTGGGTGTGCCGACGTGAACCTCCCCCCGAGCTCGACGGCACGCCCACTGCCATGTCCGGACCGGCACCGTCACGCCGAACCGTGCGGGAGTGACCCGGTCGACCCCGCGCCTGGCTCCGACGGCCGAGAATGATCGCCGAAAGGCCAAAAGTCTTCGGTATACGACTGTGAACTGCGGGCAGGCGTACCAGTGTGCCCGGCGTTGTTCGGCGCCAACGCGGTGGCCGCGGATGTCCACCGCTACGGCCTGCTCCTGGTGGGAGTTCAGGGCCGGCGGGCGAGGTGTTTGCAGGGGAGAGGGATGGTCATGCTGCTTCCGGCCGAGAAGGAACTCCGTGCTGCGCTGGCTCGGTTCGCCCAGGCGCGAATCGAGCACGACCGGCGCCCCACGGGTGACACGAGCCGTGTGCTGGAGGACGCGACCTACACGCTGTGTGTGATGACCGGTGCCCGCACGGCCGACGACGCGCTGGCGGCGGCCGACGCGCTGCTCGACCGGTACTGCGTCAACCGCCGCAGCGCTGTCACCCAGGAGGAGGAGACGCTGGCGGCGTAACCGCGCACCGCATGCCGAGGCCGCGCCGTGGGGATGCCCACGGCGCGGCTTCCGCGTGTGCGGCCGTGTCGGCCCTTCTGGAGGGGGACCCGCGGTGGCTACTCTCCCGGGCGCCGGCGCCGGCGCCGGCGCCGGCACCGGTACCGACTCCGCGGGAGTCCCATCCAGCCGACGCGCCAGGTGATCCGCGCCGGACCAGAATGATCCGAAAGGCCCGGTTCGATCGCAAGGGTGCGGTGATGCACGACAACGCCGAGGACACAGGGCAGGAGCCCACGGAGCCCGAGCCGTACGACGAGGAGGCCGAGCCGGGGTACGACGAGGATGAGGGCGTGTACGACGAGGACATCGACGCGGCGGACGCCGCGGCCCTTCGTGCGGATCCCGACGTCTTCCTCGACGTCCCCCTGCTGAAGGTCGACGAGATCGACCTCGACGTCGAGGACCTGCGTGCCCACGTCTCCCTCCAGGCCGAGGTGCTGGACCTGCTCAGACTCAACGTGGGTGCCGACGTCTCGCTCGGCCGCGTCCACCTCGGCATCTCGGGCGTGGAGGCGCAGGCCCAGCTCAGGGTCCGCCTGGACAACGTCGCGACGATCATCAACCGGGTGCTCACCACGCTCGACCGCAACCCCGAGATCCTGCACGAGCTGGCCCGCGGGGTGGGCTCCGCGGTGCGGGACGTCGGCAGCGGAGCCCGTCTGGCCGTCGGTGAACTGGGCACGGGTGCGGGGGCGGCGGTGCAGGACGTGGGCCGCGGCGCCGGGGTCGCGGTCCAGGACGTGGGCCGGGGTGCCGGAGCAGCCGTACAGGACGTCGGTCACGGCGTCGGCTCGGCGGCCGTGGACGTCGGCCGGGGCGCGGGCCGTGCGGTCGAGGACGTCGGCGGTGGCGCCGGCCGTGCGGTCCGGGACGTGGGCGCCGGCGCCGGGCGCACCGTCGAGGAGGTCGGTGGGGGCGCGGGCCGCGCCGTCGGTGACGTGGGTGCTGCCGCGCGGCGGACCGTCGGGGACGTCGGCGGCGAGGCGGGGCGCGTGACCGGTGACGTGGCCGGCACCTCCGCGGCCGCTGCCGGGACGGTCGGCGCGGAAGCCGTCGGCACCACCAGGAAGCCGGCACGCAGGACGGCGGGCGGCCCCGCACGCCGTCGGTCGGAGCTGGCCGGGCGGAGAACGGCCCCCGAGGCCGCGGCCGAGCAGCCGGATGACGCCCCGCGCGGGGAGAGCGGCACGCGCCCGCGCCGCAAGCGCACCGAGGACGGGAAGCTCCCTCCGCGCCCGCGCCGCCGCCGGGCCACCGGGGAAGCCGGCGAGCCGCCCTGAACGGCGGACGCCGCGGCCCGGCCACCGGAGCCGGCGGCCTGGGACATCGCGTTCGCGTCGACGGTCCGTGCCGACCGGCTGCGCTTCGAGGAGGAACCGTCGACCGACGTCCGTTTCCCCGGCACCGGGGACCGGACGTCGACGAGCCGCAGCGAGCGGTCGCGCCTGCCCCGCCCGGTCGAGGCGGGCCACGACTACGACGACGTCACCGTCGCCTACCGCCTCGCGACCGGGATCACCGGCACGCCGGGCCGCGACCGTGACACTGAGCGGGGGACGGGTGAGCGAGGGAAGTGTGGGCCGGAAAGGTGAAGTGAGCGTCAAGTGCCGTCGTGGCAGGTTCCGTCGGGGGTGCCGTTCGGAGGGGTGGGCGACGTGCTGCGGCGCCGCCGCGTCACGGGTGAGCGGCCCGCCCGCGGGGCCGGGGGTCAGCAGGCGTCGTAGCGCCAGGTGTCGCCCTCCAGGGTCCACGGCTGGTCCCGCTGGTCGTACTTCGGCAGACCGCTCACCTTGTAGCTGACCTGCGCCCGAGCGCCGGAGACCTTCGCCCGCACGTCCGTCGCCCGGTGGTCGGGGCCGTAGTCCGCGGCCGCCTTGTTCACGACCGCCTTGTAGGACGCGGGCGTCGTCGTGCCCTGGCAGCGCTCGGAGAGCATGCCGTACGCCGTGTCGGCGTCGCCGGAGAAGTAGGACGCGGTGTAGACGGCGATCGCGGCCTGGAGGTCGTCGTTCTCGTGCGCGGCCGGCACGCTCACCGTGGGCTCCGCCACGGGTGTCCCGCTGTCACTGGCCGGTGCCGCGTCGTCGTCGGAGGACGAGCAGGCGGTCAGCGCGAGGAGTGCGGCGGCGGTGAGCGCGATGGCGGTGGCGCGGCTGTTCATGATTCCCCCGTGGGCGTGCGGTGTGTCCGGTGGTCATGATGCCGCGCGGGGCCCGTCCGGTTCCGGGCGGGCGCGGATGGAGGCGAATCCGCATTCCCGTCCCGATAGATATGGACGCGGCGTTCATATTATGCTTATATGGACTCAGCGTTCATATCTAGCTCCGGAAGGGGACTCCCATGACCACCGCACCCAGCACCCCCCGTCGCGTCGCCCTCGTCACCGGCGGTTCCGGCGGCATCGGCCGGGCCGTCGTCGAGCGGCTCGCGGCGGACGGCTTGGCCGTCGCCGTGCACTACGCCGGGAACAAGGGCAGGGCCGAAGCCCTCGTCGAGGAGATCACCGCCGCGGGCGGCCGGGCCGTCGCGGTGACCGGCGACGTGGCCGACGAGAAGGCGATGGAGGTCGCGTTCGACGCCGTCGAGGCGGCGTTCGGCGGGATCGACGTGGTGGTGAACACCGCCGGGATCATGGTCCTGGCGCCGGTCGCCACCCTGGACCTCGACGACCTGGACCGGATGATCCGCACCAACGTCCGCGGCACCTTCGTGGTCTCCCAGCAGGCCGCCCGCCGGCTGCGCGACGGCGGCGCCGTCATCAACGTCTCCACCTCCGTCACCCGCACCCAACTGCCCACCTACGGCGGCTACGTCGCGAGCAAGTCCGCCGTCGAGGGCCTCACGCTGATCCTCGCGCGGGAGCTGCGCGGCCGGGACATCACCGTCAACACGGTCGCGCCCGGGCCGATCGCCACCCCGCTCTTCCTGGAGGGCAAGGACGAGGCGACGGTCGCCGCCTTCTCCAAGGCCGCGCCGCTGGAGCGCCTCGGCGAGCCCCGGGACGTGGCCGAGTCGGTGTCCTTCCTCGCCGGTCCCGCCCGCTGGGTCAACGGCCAGGTCCTGTTCACCAACGGCGGCCTCGCCTGACCCCCGCCGCCCGCACCCCCACCCGTACGTCCGGAGGGACCCCCATGTCATCCGTCGTCCTCATCACCGGCGCCGCCACCGGCATCGGCAACCTCACCGCCCGCGCCCTCGCCGCGGCCGGCCACACCGTCTACGCCAGCATGCGCGACGTGCGCGGCCGCAACGCCGCCCGCGCGGAGGAACTCCTCGCCCTCGGCCGCCGCGAGGGCCACGACCTGCGCGTCGTGGAACTCGACGTCCAGTCCGAGGCGTCGGCCGAGGCCGCCGTCGCGACCGTCCTGGACGAGGCCGGCCGGCTCGACACCGTCGTCCACAACGCCGGTCACCTGTACGTCGGTTACGTCGAGGCGTTCACCCCCGAGGACATCCAGCGCCTCCTCGACATCAACGTCCTCGGCATCCAGCGCGTCAACCGCGCCGCCCTGCCCCACCTGCGCTCGCGCCGCTCCGGCACCCTCGTCTACGTCGGCAGCACGACCTCGGTGGTCGTACCGCCGTTCCTCGGCCCGTACGTCGCCTCCAAGTTCGCCGCGGACGCCCTGGCCCAGGTCACCGCGTACGAGGTCGGACAGCTCGGCATCGAGACCACCGTCGTCATGCCGGGCCCCTTCACCCAGGGCACCGAGCACTTCCCGAACGCCGACCGCGCCCGCGACGACGAACGCACCCGCGCCTACGCCGCCTTGGACCCGCTGGTGGCCCGCAACGAGAAGGCCACGGAGGGGCTGTTCCCGCCCGGCGTCGACGCGCACCCGCGGGCCGTCGCCGAGGAGATCGTCCGCGTTCTGGCCCTCCCGGCCGGAACCCGGCCCTTCCGCACGGTCGTCGACTTCAGCCGGGCAGGGGTCGAGGAGGTCAACGAGGTCCTGCGCCGCGCCCAGGAGGACTTCGTCACCCGGCTCGGCTTCGGCGAGCTCCTGCACGTCAGGACCGCCCCCGCACCGGAGGCGCCGCAGGGCTTCCTAGACTGATCCGGCCCGGCACACGAGCGAGGAGGACACCGTGACGAAGCAGGCCGAGGGCGCCGACGAGCGCCCGGCCCGCGGGCGGGGGCGCCGCCCGGCCGACGAGGTCCGCGCGGACGTGTTCCGCGCGGTCGGGGAGGTGCTCCTGACCGAGGGGATCGTTGGCCTGACGTTCGAGCGGGTGGCCCGTCTGTCCGGTGTCAGCAAGACCACGCTCCACAAGTGGTGGCCCTCCAAGGGCGCCCTCGCGCTCGACGGCTACTTCCACGCCGTCGAACAGACCCTCGCCTTCGAGGACACCGGCGACATACGCGCCGACCTCCTCCACCAGCTCCGCGCCTTCGTGCGGATCATGACCACGACCCCGGCCGGCCGCGTGGTGACCGAGCTGGTGGGCCAGTCCCAGACCGACGAGGACCTGGCCACCGCCTTCCGCGCCCTGTACTCCTCCGAACGGCGGCGCCTGGCGGGGGAACGCCTGGCCAGGGCCAGGGAGCAGGGCCAGATCAGGGCGGACGTCGACGTGCAGGTCCTGGTCGACCAGCTGTGGGGCGCGGTCTACCACCGCATCCTGATCCCGGACGAACCGGTGACGGACGCGTTCGTCACCAGCCTGGTCGGCAACCTCTTCGACGGCATCGCGGGCACCTGAGGCGCGCTCGACGGCATCGCCGCGCCTGAGGCCCGATCGGCGCGCACGCCGGCGATGAATTCCGGTCGGCCCGGGAGTCCCTACCCGTGACCGTCGTAGGGACGGTGCACGACGCCGCCCGCAGCCGACCTCCCGGAGGACACCATGACGACCACCCCGGACCCCTCGACCAGCGCGCTGCCCGGGCGTCCGCCCGTGGTGGACATCGCCACCTGGCGGGCCGCGCGGGAGGAACTGCTGGTACGGGAGAAGGCGCACACGAGGGAGGGGGACGCCATCGCCGCGGCCCGGCGGCGGCTGCCGATGGTGGAGTTCGACGGGAGCGTCGAGGTCGTCGGGGCCGACGGACCGGTGCCGTTCCTCGACCTGTTCCAGGGACGGGACGAGCTGGTGGTCTACCAGCACATGTGGCACGACGGCGCCCCGCACCAGGGCCAGTGCGAAGGCTGCACCAACGCCGCCTGGCACCTCAAGGACGCCGTCTACCTCAACGCCCGCGGGGTGTCGTTCGCCGTCCTGACCACCGGCCGCTGGGAGGAGGTGGCGCCGTTCGTCGCGTTCATGGGCTACACCCAGCCCTGGTACTCGGTGCGCGACGTGCCCCCGCCGGTCGGCGGCGACATGGGGTACGTCTCCTGCTTCCTGCGGGACGGCGACCGGACGTTCCTCACCTACTCCACGACCGGCCGCGGCAACGAGGCGTTCAGCGCGACCTTCGGCCTGCTCGACATGACGCCGTACGGCCGCGGCGAGGCGTGGGAGGACAACCCCGAGGGCTGGCCGGAGGGCAACAAGCCGTGCTGGTACTGGCGTTCGGACGCCGACGGCAACGCCACCTGGGGCCCGACCAGCCGCCCGGTACCGCAGTGGACGCGCCCCGGGGCGGGTCCGGTCGACACCCTGGGCCGCCGGGGACCCCACCGCTGACCGCCGGGACCGGGCCGGACCTCCGGGGACGCCGCCCGGCCGGTCAGACGAGGACCTCCGGCCGGGCCGGGTCCAGGTGGTGCACGGCCGTGTGTGCGGCGTGCGGGGCGAGCAGGGCCCGCAGCTCCTCGGCCGCGGCCCCCAGAAGGTCGCCGTCGCGCTCGGCGTGCAGGGTCTCCAGGGCGAAGACCACGTGGGTGGAGTCCTCGGTGACCCGGGTGCGGTGGGCGTCGCGGTGGTTCCAGTGGCGGGTGAGGACACCGTCGGCGTCGGCGTAGACGACCTCGCCGGGCTTGGGGTGCTCCACGGTGTCGGGTTCGCCGAGCGGGGTGAACGCCTCGGTGCCGTCCGCGGGCCGGATGTCGACGTCGCCCGCCACCCGGTCGAGGTCGAACGCGCCCGCGGGCAGGCCGTGCCGGACGGAGACGGCGTTGTAGGAGTCGACGGCCGGGTTGATGCGCGGCAGCGACCCCCTCTTGGCGAGACGGCGGCCGAGCGCGTCGACGCTGGGCCGGACGCGTCGCGGATTGGTGCCGAAGGAGCGGTAGGCGGTGTGCCAGGCCTCGATGCGGGGGTCGGTCTCGTCGGCGGGGGCCCAGGTGCCGTCGGCCAGGCGCTGTTCCAGGTCCGCCACGGCGGCGGTGGTCAGGGGCCAGGGTTCCCGGCCGCGCAGGCCGGTCGCGGTGACGAGGGCGACGAGGGTGCCGGGGAAGGCGTCGGCGACGGCGGTGCC
The DNA here is from genome assembly GCF_005280195.1 of Streptomyces galbus. GTDB lineage: Bacteria > Actinomycetota > Actinomycetes > Streptomycetales > Streptomycetaceae > Streptomyces > Streptomyces galbus. Next base: position 689,865 of record NZ_SZPR01000012.1, read on the forward strand.
GAGGCGGAAGGCAGGCATGGCGGGGAGGTCCGTTTCCGTGCGGGTCGGGGGTGTCAGGGTGCGAGCGGGGCGCGCCGGGAATGTCAGGTCCAGCGGCCGATACGGTCCAGGCGCCGGAGCTGCTGGCGGGCGGCGGGCGCGTCGAGGCCCTGGTCGCGGGCGGTGAGGTGGCCGGCGACGGCCGTGCGGTGCTCGACGGGCTTGTGGTCGTCGTACTTGAACTTGGCCTGGACGTCGGTGACGTCCAGCCGCAGCCCGCGGATGCCGGACAGCATGCGCCCGTACGGCGGCCGGTCCGCGGCGACGGCGGCGTGGTCGCCGTCCGGCTGGAAGTGGGCGAGCTGACGGCGCAGCAGGTCGGCCTTGTCCTGCGGGTCGTCGACGATGCGGGCGCGGCAGGTGAACCGGACGGCCGTGTAATAGCTGGTCGGCACGCCCTCGGCGGGCGGGGTCCCGGCCGGGGCACGCCAGGGGCCGGGGACGAAGGCGTAGTCGCCGATGACCGTCAGGGCGACGTCCGGGTCGCGCTCGATCGCCGCCCAGACGGGGTTGGGCCGGGCGAGGTGCACGAGGAGCCGGCGCCCCTCGGAGGCGAAGTGGGTGGGCACGGTGTGGGGCGGCCGGCCGGGCGTCCCGTTGACGACGAGCAGCCCGAAGTCGTGGCCGGCGGCGATCCAGCGCTGCCACTCGGCGTCGTCCAGGCTCGCGTCCCAGGGGTGAACCAGCATGCCGTGCTCCTCCGTACCGTCCATCCCTTACGATCCATCCGAACGACCGGACCGTACAACAAAACGACCACCCTCTGTCAATCAAACGACCGGGCGGTCCAGTGGAACGATCGATGGATCTGATCGACGTGCTCGATGTGATCTCACGTGATCCACGTGTCAGGAGGGAGACCAGGTGGCGGAGACTGCCGCGGCGCTGCGGACGGTCGCGCACAACGTCCGGGCGGCGCGCCTGCGGGCGGGGCTGTCGCTGGAGGAACTGGGCCGGCGGGCCCAGGTCAGCAAGGGCGCGCTGGTGGCGCTGGAGAAAGCCCAGGGCAACCCCAACCTGGCCACCCTCGTCCGGCTGGCCGACACCCTCGGCATCTCGGTGTCCGCCCTCATGCAGGGTCCGCCCGAGGGGCGCGTACGGGTGGTGGCCGCGGACGCCGTGGCGCCGCTGTGGACGGGGCAGCGGGGGAGCGAGGCGCGGCTGATGCTCACCACCTCGGGGCCGGCCCCGGTCGAGGTGTGGCGCTGGCGGCTGGAGCCGGGCGAGGAGTACCCGAGCCACCCGCACCAGGCCGGGGTGGTGGAGACCGTCAGTGTGACCGCCGGCCGGATGACCCTGCTCGTCGACGCCGCGGAGCACACCGTGGAGGCGGGGCAGACGGCCACCTTCGACGGCAGTACGTCCCACACGTACCGCGGCGCGGGCACGGAGACCTGTCACCTCGTCATGACGGTCCACCTGCCACCGGGACCCGGCTCCGCGGCCTGAGCCGCCTCGCCGACGGGCGCGGTGCGCGGGCGCCCGGTCAGTCGCCGGCCCACACAGTGGACCGGGGCCGACGGTGCGTGGCCCGGGATGCGGGACCCGACCCGCGCACCTACCGTCGAAGCGTCCCACCGGTGAACAGGTCGGGCTGGGTCGTCGACACGGGAGGAGACCGGCATGGGCCGCGCCAAGAGCGCCCGCGGTAGGAACACGCGCAGGCAGCCGAAAGGATCCGGCGCCCGGCCCTCCCCCCACGGCGGCCAACAGCCGCCCGGCACGGCGGCCCCGGCTCCACCGGCGGCCCGGGTCGTCCCTCCGGCCCAGGTCGCCCGGTCGGCCCAAGTCGCCCCGCCCGTCCGGGTGATGGTCCCCGACACCGCCCCTCCGGCCGCCCCGGCGCCTGTCCAGCAAGCGGCCCTGCCCGCTCCGCCGCCGGCCGGAGCGATGGCCCACTCCTCCCAGCCCGGCCGGCAGCTCACGCAGGTCGACCTGTGGTCGGTGGCGGCCACCAGCGCCCTGGTCTGTCTCGCCCTGGGCGTGTGCCTGGCGGTGGCCGCCTCGCTCACCTGGGTGGTGATCGACTTCCTGAACCCCCAGCCGGAGGCGGGACCTTCGCCCGTCTGGGGACTGACCTTCCTCGCCGTCACCCTCACGGTGGAGGTGGTCCTCGGGACCGCCCTGGCCACCGTCGCCGCCTTCTTCTACAACCTCTCCTCCCGCATCACCGGGGGAGTGCACCTGAGGGTGCGGGACAGCGCGGGGCCCAGCGTCGTGGAGGTCACGGCCCTGCGGGAGTACCGGCGCCTGCGTGCCGCCCTGCACCGGTGCGCCGCCGTCCGCCTGCGGCCGGCCGCTCCCGCCGGCGTCCAGGTACGGCAGGTGGCGGGCGTCCAGGGCGCCGAGCACTGACGGCCGGCCCCGCGGGGCTCGCCGTGGCGGGCTCCCCGACGAGGCCGGCGCCCGGCGTCACGCCTGGGCGAGCAGCGGGTCGTACGGTGACGAGCGGCGGCGGCCGGTCATGAAGGACACGAAGTCCTTGACGAACGCGCTGCGCGTGTACGTCGTCCCGGTCGCCGCCGTGTCGCGGTGGAAGGCGGTGCGGAACAGGGCGCGGTACTCCTCCGCGTCGATGGTCTGGTTGCCGTCCTTGTCGGTGACGTCGAAGAGGACCTCGGCCACCTTGATCAGGGCGGGCCCCGCCAGGGACGGTACGGCGGCCGCGTACTCTTGGGCGCTCACCCGGCCGTCGCCGTCGGTGTCGAGGGCGGCCTGCAGTTCCCGCCACCAGGCGGCGAAGGCGTCGTAGAGCCGGTTCTCCTCGGGTTCGTCCAGGTCCAGGCGGGTGGACAGCTCGCGGGCCATGGCGGCGAGGTCGGGCCAGTCGAGGTAACCGTTGCCGGTCTGGTCGAGCACCTCGGCGAAGAACTCCTCCGCGCCGCGCCGCGGCCCGCTGTCCGCCGCGGCCGGCTCCGGCTCGGGGGACAGCGGGCTGATGAGCCGGATGAGGGCGCCGGCCCGGTGCATCGCGTCGCGCAGCGCGGTGACGGTGCGGGCGCGCGGGTCGTCGCTGCCGGGGGAGAGGGCGAGCAGATCGGTGATGGCCTCCGGCCTGCGCCAGCCCTCGGGCAGCACGCGGGCCAGCCCGGCGGCCAGGTAGGCGCCCTGCATGAGGGTCGGGGCGCCGGGAAGTTCGGGCAGTCCGGCGCGCCGGCGGAAGGGCTCGGGCAGCGACGCCACGGTGACCGCTCCGATGACCGGCCCGACGAGGGCACGTCCCGCCGCCCACAGCGTGGGCAGTCCGTTCAGCAGGGCCGGGGCGGGGAGGTGGTCGAACAGCTTGTACAGGACGATGCGCATCGCCTCCGTGTTCTCCAGCTCCTCCTCGACGACCCGGTCGTAGTAGCGCCAGAAGTCGGTGAGCGAGACGGGGAGGTGGTCGGCGTGCCCCTCCAGCGCGGCGAGGAACCCCCGGAACTCCTCGTACAGGCGCTCCATCACGTCCTGTTCGAGGGGCTGGCCGCTGAGCCGGCACATCGTCACCGTGCTCTCGAACAGGGTGGCGACCACCCACGCCCGCACGGCGGGGTCCATCGCGTCGTAGGGGCGGTGCCGGTCGTCGGCGCCGCTCATCCGGGCGTGCAGGCGGTTGAGCCGTTGCGCCTCGCGCTGCCGGGCCTGCTCGTCGGAGCCCCACATGCGCTGCAGGCTCACGAGGGTGTTGCGCAGCCGGCGCCAGGGGTGCGTGACGAACGTGGAGTTGTCGATCAGGGCGGCGCCGACCTGCGGGTGCGCGGCCTCCAGGACCGTCGCCCGGATCATGGCCAGGGCCCAGCGCGGGTCGTGGAAGAACTCGTGGAACTCCGAGCCGGGTCCGAACAGCGGGTGCGTCGCCTCCTGGGCGCCGGGCCGTGACGGTCCGCCGTCGTGGTCCGTCGGGTCGGCACCGGGGCTGTCGAGGGAACCGTCGTCTGCGTGGGTCACGTGCGGTCTGCTCCGTTCTGGTGCTGGTAGGAGGGCTGCTCCGGGGTGGGGTGCGGGTTCCGGCCGCGGCCGGGCCCCTCGCCCTGGCTGCGGACCGGACCCTGGCTCTGGGCGGGCAGGACACCGCCGAAGCGGCGTTCGCGGCGCTGGTAGGCGTGCAGGCAGTCGAGGAAGTGCGCGGCGCGGAAGTCCGGCCACAGCACCTGCGGGAAGACCCACTCGGCGTAGGCGACCTGCCAGAGCATGAAGTTGGAGATGCGCTGTTCGCCGGAGGTCCTGATGACGAGGTCGACGTCGGGGGTGTCGGGGAAGGGCAGGTGCGCGGCGAAGCTCTCCTCGGTCACGGCGTCGGCCGGGACGCCGCTGCGGATCAGGGACCGTGCGGCCTCCACGATGTCCCGGCGCCCGCCGTGGTCGAAGGCGACGGTCAGCGTCATGCCCCGGTTGTCCCGCGTGAGGGTCATCAGGTCGGCGAAGTCCCGCGCCAGCGCGCCGGGCACCCGTGGGTCGCCGACCCCGAGGAAGCGGCAGCGGATGCCACGCGCGTGCAGCAGGGCCGCGTGCTTGCGGACGACGCGGCGCACCAGTTGCATGAGGAAGCCGACCTCCGTGCTGGGACGGCTCCAGTTCTCGGTGGAGAACGCGTACAGGCTGAGCCATCCGACGCCGGCCGACCGGGCCGCCTCGATCACGTCGATCACCGCGGCCTCGGCGGCCCGGTGCCCCGACGTCCGGGGCAAGGACCGCTGGGCGGCCCACCGCCCGTTGCCGTCCATGACGCAGGCGACGTGCCGAGGCGTCCCGCGCACACTCATGTCCGCCCCCCATGACGACGACACCGCAGCTCACGGCCGTGCTGCGGCCACTCCTCCCAGGGTGCCAGCGCCGGACGGGGCAGTCGGTCCCGCCGAGGACAGTTCACCCTTCGCACGTCTGTACGGGGAGACCTCGGCGCGGCTAGGTGGTGCCTACAATGGAGTCGATCGTCTTGTGACCTGGATCACAGGAGGAGGCGTCATGAGCACCCCGACCACCGACCAAGGAACCATCGGCGACCCCGGCCCCCTCGGCCTCGCCGCCTTCGCCGCGACGACGTTCGTCCTCAGTACGTTCAACGCGCACCTCATCACCGACCAGCGGCTGGCGGCCGTCGTCCTGCCGCTCGCGCTCTTCTACGGCGGACTCGCCCAACTCCTCGCCGCCATGTGGGAGTTCCGCAAGGGCAACACCTTCGGGGCCACCGCGTTCGGCTCCTTCGGCGCCTTCTGGCTGTCGTACGCCGCCTACGCGAAGTTCGTCGCGCCCGGCCTGCCGGCGTCCACCGCGCACCAGGCCACGGGGCTGTTCCTGCTGGTGTGGGCCGTCTTCACGGTCTACATGACGGTCGCCGCGACCCGTACGACCGGGGCGATCCTGGCCGTGTTCGTCATGCTGTCCGCGACGTTCGTCGTGCTGTGCGCCGCCGAGTTCGCGCAGTCGCCCAACACCGTGAAGGCCGGCGGCTGGCTCGGTCTCATCACGGCCGTGTGCGCCTGGTACGCCTCCTTCGCGGGCGTCACCAACTCCACCTACAGGCGTGCCGTCGTGCCGGTCTTCCCGAACCTCGGCGAGCACCTGCGCTCGCGCCGCACGCACCACCACGGACCTTTCGGAGCCCACGCATGACCGGCTCGGGCATGACCGGCTCCGGTGGCGAGACGCTCTCCAACCTGCTCCACGAGGAGCGGCGGTTCCCGCCGCCCGCGGAGCTGGCCGACGCGGCCAACGCCACCGCGGCGGACTACGCACGCGCCGACGCCGACCGCCTGGCCTTCTGGGCGGAGGCGGCCCGCCGGCTGGAGTGGGCCCGGCCCTTCGACGAGGTGCTCGACTGGAGCCGCGCCCCGTTCGCCCGCTGGTTCACCGGCGGGCGCCTGAACGCGGCGTACAACTGCCTGGACCGGCACGTGGCGGCGGGCCTCGGGGAGCGGGTCGCCTTCCACTGGGAGGGCGAGCCCGGCGACACCCGCACGATCACCTACGCGCAGCTGACGGCCGAGGTCTGCCGGGCGGCCAACGCGCTGCGGTCGCTCGGCGTGCGCGCCGGCGACCGGGTGGCCCTCTACCTGCCGATGATCCCGGAGACGGTCGTCGCCATGCTGGCCTGCGCCCGTATCGGCGCCCCGCACACCGTCGTCTTCGGCGGCTTCTCCGCCGACGCGCTGCGCAGCCGCATCCTCGACTGCGACGCGCACGTGGTGATCACGGCCGACGGCGGCTACCGACGGGGGAAGCCCTCGGCGCTGAAACCCGCGGTCGACGAGGCGCTGCGGGAGTGCCCCGACGTCCGCAGCGTGCTCGTCGTCCGCCGCACCGGACAGGAGGTCGACTGGACCGACGGGCGGGACGTGTGGTGGCACGACCTGGTGGACGCCCAGCCCGCCGAGCACGAGGCCGAGGCGTTCGACAGCGAACACCCGCTGTACATCATGTACACCTCGGGTACGACCGCCCGTCCCAAGGGCATCCTGCACACCACCGGCGGCTACCTCACCCAGGTCGCCTGGTCGCACTGGGCGGTGTTCGACGTCAAGCCCGACCGGGACGTGTTCTGGACGGCGGCGGACATCGGCTGGGTCACCGGCCACTCCTACATCGTCTACGGCCCGCTGGCCAACGGCGTCACCTCCGTGATGTACGAGGGGACACCGGACACCCCGCACCGCGGCCGCTGGTGGGAACTGATCGAGAAGTACCGCGTGTCGATCCTCTACTGCGCGCCGACCGCGATCCGCACCTTCATGAAGTGGGGCACCGACGTCCCCGCCCAGTTCGACCTGTCGTCGCTGCGCCTGCTGGGCTCGGTCGGTGAGCCGATCAACCCGGAGGCGTGGATCTGGTACCGCCGGCACATCGGCTCCGACCGCTGTCCGGTCGTGGACACCTGGTGGCAGACCGAGACCGGCGCCCAGATGATCAGCCCGCTGCCCGGGGTGAGCGTGTGCAAGCCGGGCTCGGCGCTGCGCCCCCTGCCGGGCATCGCGGCCGACGTCGTCGACGACACCGGCACACCCGTGCCCGACGGCGCCGGCGGCTACCTGGTCCTGACCGAGCCGTGGCCGGGGATGCTGCGCACCGTCTGGGGCGACGAACAGCGGTACGTCGACACGTACTGGTCGCGCTTCCCGGGGACGTACTTCGCCGGGGACGGCGCCAAGAAGGACGAGGACGGCGACATCTGGCTGCTGGGCCGGGTCGACGACGTCATGAACGTCTCCGGGCACCGCATCTCCACCACGGAGGTGGAGTCCGCGCTCGTGTCCCATCCCCGGGTCGCCGAGGCGGCGGTGGTGGGCGCGGCCGACCCGACGACCGGGCAGGGTGTCGTGGCCTTCGTCATCCTGCGCGGCGACGGGGGCGAGCCGGGCGCCGGCGGCCCGGCCGACGCGGACGAGGTGGCCGCCGCACTGCGCTCCCACGTCGCCAAGGAGATCGGCCCGATCGCCAGGCCCCGCCAGATCCTGCTGGTCGCGGAGCTCCCCAAGACCCGCTCCGGCAAGATCATGCGCCGTCTGCTGCGGGACGTGGCCGAGAACCGCGCCCTCGGCGACGTCACGACGCTCACGGACTCCGCGGTGATGGACGAGATCCGGGAGCGGCTGCCGTCGGGGGGCGCGGGCGGAGGCGACGGGGGCGAGGAGGCGTAGGACCGTCGGGCGCGGCGGGGTCGAGGACGGTGAGGGGGCGCAGGACCGGCGGGAGGTGTTCAGGCGGCCGTGAGGACGATCTTGCCGCGGAGGTGACCCCGGGCGAAGCGCTCGTGCGCCGCCCGGGCGTCCTCGAGCGCGTACGTGCTGTCGATCGCCACGCGGACCGTGCCCGCGTCCAACAGGCTTCCCAGCTCGGCCAATTGCGCACCGTTCGAGCGGACCTGGGCGCTCGAGACCGTCACGCCGAGCCCGGCGACCTCGGCCTCGTCGAACACCCCGGGCAGGACGGGGAACAGGGAGCCGCCGCGCTTGAGCGTGCGCAGGAAACGCCGGCTGTCCGGGCCGCCCACCGCGTCGAGCACGAGGTCGACGTCGCGCACGACGTCCTCGGCACGCTCCTGGGTGTAGTCGAGGAACCGGTCGGCGCCGAGGTCGCGCAGGAACGACTCGTGTCCGCCCGACGCCACCGCGACCACCCGTGCGCCCCTCCACTTCGCCAGTTGCACGGCGAAGTGCCCCACGCCGCCTGCGGCGCCGTTGACGAGCACGGTCGTGCCGGCGTCGAGCCGCACCGGGCGGTGCGGCGCGTCCTGGAAGGGGGAGGGGTGGTCGTGCCCCACCTCGATCAGGAACTGCCACGCCGTCAGCCCGGCCATGGGCACCCCGGCGGCGTGCACGTGGTCGATGCCGGCGGGCTTACGGGCCAGGTCTGCGGCGGGTGCGGCCACGTACTCGGCGTACGCGCTGCCCGCGAAGCTGGGGAAGCGCAGCAGGCCGAACACCTCGTCGCCCACGGCGAAGCGGTCCACGTCCGGGCCCAGGGCCTCGACGACACCCGACACGTCGGTCCCCGGGATGGCGGGCAGGGTGACCGTCACGTCCGCGCCGGGCACGCTGGTCAGCCCGTCGCGCAGGAGCCGGTCCGGGGGATTGACGGCCGCCGCGTACACCCGCACGAGCACCTCACCCGGACCGGGCTCCGGGACGGGCGCGTTCTCGTACCGCAGCACGTCGGGGCCGCCGTGCGCGTGGAGCCGGACGGCCTTCATGGTGCGTGTCGACATCGTTTTCTCCTGCAGGGGGCACGGGGATACGCTCATCCGGAGCGGCGGTCCACATAAGTGAACCACTGATCCGAATATATGGACCACTGATCCGGATGGCAAGGGAGGCCGAGGGGCGATGCGCGCCGACGCCAGGAAGAACCGCGACCACCTGCTCGCCGTGGCGGGCGGCGCCCTCGCCGAACAGGGGGTTGAGGTGTCGCTGCGGGACATCGCACGCCGGGCCGACGTCGGCCTCGCGACCCTGCTGCGCCACTTCCCGACACGCGAGGCACTGCTCGACGCGCTGCTGCGCACCGGCTTCGACGAGATGACCGCGAAGGCGGGCGAGCTGGAGACGTCGGCCTCGCCCGAGGACGCCCTCGTGTCGTGGCTGCGCGACTGCGTGGCGTGGACGACGGAGTACCGGGGCGCGACCGTGCTGATGGCCGCCGCCATCAAGGACCCCGACTCCGCGCTGCACGCCTCGTGCGTCACCCTGCGCGCGGCCGGCGCCCGCCTGCTGCACCGCGCCCAGGCCGCGGGCGCGGCGCGCGAGGACATCGACGGCGAGGACCTGTTCGCCCTGATCGCCATGCTCGCCTGGCTGGGCGACCAGCCCTCCCTGGCCCCCCGGGCCGACCGCCTGTTCGATCTGGTGGCGGGGGCGGTGCTGACGGGCGCGGACGGCCAGGGCGTGTCTCCGATCGTCCGTCTGCCGGGCTGAGCGTCAGGGGGGAGACGACTGACGCCGCTCGGGCGGGCAGGGCCCGCGCGTGCGCAACCGTGACCATCGGATCTTTTCGGACCAGTCCCCCCTCGGGCTCGGCGTCGCCGGAGTTCCCTCGAAGTGTGGCTGAACGGGGGTGGCGTCATGGGGACCGGACCGATTCCGGTAGTGCTCGTACTCGACACAGGCGACGGCGACGAGGATTACGCCGAGGAGCAACTGCAGAACCTGATCGCCGAGTTGAGTGAGCTGGACCTCGACGGCATCGACCGGATGAGGCAGGGCCCGCCCCCACCGGGCAGCCGCTCCACGGACGCCGTGCAGTGGGGTGCACTCGTCCTGGGTCTGGGCGGCAGCGGTGCCCTGCTCCCGGTGCTCGCCGCCGTCGTCCAGGAGCTGCAGGTCGCCGACTCGGGGGCCGTGTTCACCGGCCGGTCGTGCTCGACCACCGTGAACCGCTCCACCACCGCCGATGCCACCGCCCTGGTCCGTTCTCCCCGCTGGCAGTCCCTCCGCGCTCTCCTCCCCGGCGTCCAGCCGGCGCCCGTGCAGCCTCCCGGATCGTGAGACCCACCGTCGTGTCCCCCGCCCGAACGGCCTACTTGCTGGTGGCGAAACGCATCAGCGCGTGCTCGTCGCCCTGCTTGATCTTGCCCGTCGTGTTGATCACTGTGAGCTTCCACGTGCCGTCCACCCGCAGCACCTTGGCCACGGCGCAGCCGTTGTCCTGGGTGAGCAGGCTCGGCCAGATGTCGGCGACCTGTTGGGAGCTGCCTCCGGTCGCGTCGTAGACCTTGAAGCTGACGTTGCGCGCCTTCTGGAACGAACTGCCCTTCTTGTAGGCGGCGGCTATGAACACGATCGACGTGATGTTGGGGGGTACACGGGCGAACTCGACGGTCACCGTCTCGTCGTCACCGTCCCCGTGCCCGGTCTGGTTGTCGCCGCTGTGGACCAACGAGCCGTTGCCCATCGGGTCGAGCGAGTCGAGACCTGCGAGGCGCACCGGGTCCTGGCCCTGCAGGGCGATGGCGATCAGGTCGAGGTCCGTGCCGCTCTTGCGGCGCAACTTGCCGAGCATCCCGCCGCTGCTGCCGGCGGTGGGGTCCCAGGAAACGCCCAGGGACAGATGGGTCACTCCGTCCAGGTCCGCCGGACCGTCTTCCTTGGTGAGGGTGATCATGCGTGGTGCATCCTTGTGTCGAAGGGACTACAACACGCAGAGTGTGCCGGGTGCCTTCGCGGTTCCACGAGACGGGTCTCAGAACGAGCAGAGCTCGCGCGAGGGCATGCTCACCGCCGGCTGGGCGCGGGAGCCCGCGGCCCGGACCCGTGGGGCGGCGCGAGGTCTAGGAAGCCGTCGCGGTCGAGGCCATGCCGTCCAGGAGAAGGCGCAGAATCTGCTGGAGTTCGTCGGCGAGGGCCGAGCTGCTCCCTTCCGACGGGCGGTGGGCCCACCGGTACAGGGCTCCGAGGTAGACGTCGCGCAGGACGTTGCCGACGCCGAGCGGGGACATGCCCGGGTTCAGTTCCCCGCGGCTCATCCCCCGGTCGACGATCTCGGCGAACACCTGGGCCACGTACGGCTCTTCGAGTATGGGCCGCCCAGCCTTCACCCAGGCCGTGAGCATGGCCGCCGTCAGGTGCGGCTCTTCCTGGTTGATGCGGACGAGGATCGCCATGCACTGCCGCAGCTGCGCGACCGAGTCGGGGGTGAGCGCGCCGCTCTGCTCCAGGGCTGTCACCAGCGCGCCACGCCTCCTCTCTCCCCAGGCGGTGATGATGTCTTCCTTGCGCTGGAAGTAGTTGAAGAACGTCCCCCTCGCCACATCGGCGCGGTCAGCGATCTCGTTGATCGAGGTGTTCTCGTACCCCTTCTCCATGAAGAGCTCGACCGCAGCCGAGTAGAGGCGCTCCCTGACTCGCTGCTTGTTGCGTTCCCGGCGGCCGGCCTGCGGCATCGTCGCGCGCGAGTCCATTCCGTCCCTCCTGTGAACATGTGAGTGCTCCCCGCCCGGGCGCACGGCCCGGGCGGGGGAGTCGGTCCTGGGCCGGTCGGCGCCGTGGGGGACGGCGGCATCCTGTCCTGCGCACTGCCGGCCCGACTGTGATTTATATACCACAGTGCAAGTTTAGGCGCTGCGCACGATGCGGGAAACGGAGCCGCCATGTGGTCGTCACCCGCCGTCCGGGCCCGCGTCGTCGTTCGTCAGGCTCGCGCGCAGGATGGCGAGACTCTCCGCGCCCAGGAGCCGCCCGGCGCTGATCTCGACACCGTGGCTGCGGCGCAGGCGCTGCCGCAACTGGGAGGCCATGAGGGAGTCCAGGCCGAGCTCGCGGAGTGAGCGCCGCTCGTCGACGGTCGATGCCGGCATGCCGAGCAGGTCCGCCGCGTGGTCGAGCAGCGCCTCGGCGGCGTCCCCGACGCGGGCCCGGCGTTCGGCGGGAGTGTCCTCGGCGGGTGACGAGGGGGTGGAGGCGGGTGCCGTCGCGGGCGGGGCCGGGGACGCGGCGGACGGCGTGGTGCCGAACCGGGCCGCCGGGCGCAGGAGTTCGCCGAGGAGGCCGGTGCCGAAGGGAGCAGCGACCTTCTTGACCGCTCCGGTGAGCGGCCGCACGTAGGGGCCGGCGAGCGCCGACACCAGCTCGGGTATGCGTGCCAGGGGCGTCTGAGCCGGGGCGGCCGGTACCGGCCGCCGCAGACGGATGCCGGAGAAGACCGCGAGGACCCGCCCGTCCGGGGCGAGCAGCAGGACGTCGGCCAGGACAGCGTCCGGGGCGGTACCGGGGCGCACGGTGCTCAGGCTCCAGAAGTCCGGTTCCGGTTCCGCGTGGAGGCGGACCGCGTCGAAGGAGACGGGGACGAGGGGACGGTCGGCGGCCCCCGGCAGCTCGCAGGCCGCAAGCAGGGGCAACAGGCCCGCCTCCCAGCCGAGACGGCCCAGCGGGCGGGGCAGCCGTACACGGGCCACGGCCTCGCCGTTGCGCCGCCAGAGATGCTGTACGGCGCGCAAGGGCTCGCCGATTTCCACCCCGTGGCGCCGGGCGAGCGTGAGGAAGGCCTCCGCCCCCACATAGTCTCGGCAGCGGGCCAGGGCCGCGTCGAGGGCATCGCCGGCCCTACGGTCCGCGTCCCCGCTCGCCGTCCGCACGAGTCCCGCCGTGGCGCAGAAGACGGGGGCGGGGCCGTCCCGGAGCAAGGCGTGCACGGTTGCTGTCCCGGTTGACAGGTGACCGTCGCCGTGCGGCCCGTCCACGGTCACCCGCAGGGTCGTGCGGTCGGCGGCCTCCGCGAGCAGGGGCGTGTCGCCCAGCCGCACGTCCCGCAGCTCGAACTCCGCCCCCGGATCAGCCTCTTGAGCCGTTTCGAGCAGGGCCGCGAGAGGGACGACGGGGGGTACCGGCGCGACGCCGCGGACCGTCAGCATGCTGTCCCGGCCGGTGCCCCCGCCCCAGGCCGCGAGGTCGATGTGACGGACGCGCGGGGCCGCGGAGCCGTGCCTGGCCGAGAGGGCCGCTGCCGCACGGCGGTACTGTACGGCGTCCCAGGCGTAGGTGGGCAGCGACGGCACGTGCCGCGGGCCGCCGCCGTGCCACCGGTGCCAGTCCACCCGGCCGCCGTGCGCGAAGACGCGGCCCGTCGCCCGCGCCAGTTCGGCCGGCTCGTCGCATCCCCGGCGCAGCGAGGCCACGACGGCCTCGGCCTGGTCGGCGGCGAGCGTGTCGGCCACGGCGGTGACCAGCACCGGGTGCGGGCCGACCTCCAGGAAGACGCTGTCCTCCGCGTGAGCCACCGTACGGACGGTGTCGGCGAACCGCACCGGGCTGCGCAGGTTCTCCATCCAGTACGCGGCCGTCAGCTCGGTGCCCGCGACCGGGGCGCCGTGCACGGTGGAGACCATGGCGGTGGTGCCAGGGCGGGGGGAGAGGCCGGCCAGTTCGCGCAGCAGGTCCTCGCGGAGGGCGTCCATCTGCGGCGAGTGCGAGGCGACGTTCACTTTCACGGCGCGGCACAGGACCTGCCGCTGCTCCAGGTCCCGCTGGAGGGCGGCGAGTGCGCCGGGGTCGCCCGCCAGGACGGTGCTGGTGGGGGCGTTCTCGGCCGCCACGCACACGGCGTCGCCGTATTCTTCGATGCGACGTTGTGCCTCGGTGGCCGGCAGTTCCACGGCGAGCATCGCGCCCTGACCGGCCGTGCGATGCATCAGCTTGCTGCGCCGGCAGATCACCGCGGCCGCGTCCCGCAGGGACAGGGCGCCCGAGACGTGGGCGGCCGCGACCTCGCCCATGCTGTGTCCCAGGCACAGATCCGGCTCCAGTCCGCGGGCACGCAGGGCGGCGGCGAGCGCCACCTGCACGGCCCACAGGGCGGGTTGGACGGTGCTCACGTCTGTGGGCAGTTCCGCGTCCTCGGCCAGCAGCCGGTCCCGGACCGACCAGCCCAGTTCCTCGCGCACCGCCTCGTCGCACGCGTCCAGCGCCTCCCGGAACGCGCAGGACGCGCGGTACAGAGCCCGGCCCATGCCCGCCCACTGCGAACCCTGCCCGGAGAAGACGAAGACGAGGCGCCTGTCGTCGGACAGGCCCGCCTCGGCGATACCGCCGTCCGGGATCGTCTCCCCGTCGGCGAGCGCGGACAGCCGCCGCGCCAAGGTGTCATGGTCCTGGCCCACCACCCACAGCCGGTGGGGATGGGCGTCGCGTCCGGTGGCCGCGGCGGAGCAGATGTCGCCGAGCGGCAGCCCGCGTCCGGGCCCGGCGGGGCCGAGGTAGTGCGCGTAGGCCCGGGCCAGGCGGCGCAGGGAGCCGGCCGTCCGCGCGCTGAGCACCAGCAGGTGGGGACCGGCGTCCGGGTCCGTGCGGGGACGGGAACCGGCGGGCGGGTCGGCGTGGCCGCCGACGACCACATGGGCGTTGGTGCCGGACAGCCCCAAGGAGGTGATGCCGATCAGCGTGTCCGCAGCCGCCCGCTCGAGGGGCTGATTGCGGGTCACCACGCGCACGGGGAAGCCGTCCTGGGCGAGCAGGCCGTGTTCCTCGTCGAGGTGCAGTGAAGCGGGGACGATCCCGTGCCGCAGGACGAGTGCCGCCTTGATCAGTCCGGCGATGCCGGCGGCGGCCTCGCAGTGACCGATGTTGGTCTTGACGGACCCGGTCAGCAGCGGCCGGTCCGCGGGCCGGCCGCTGCCCGCCGACTCGGCGAGTGCCTGGAGTTCCACCGCATCCCCGACCTGGGTCCCGGTTCCGTGTGCCTCCACGTAGTCGAGTTCGCAGGGCTTGACGCCGGCGGCCGCACAAGCCTGGTGCAGCGCGTCGGCCTGGCCCGCAACGGACGGACGGACCAGCAGCCCGCTCGCGGCGCCGTCGTTGGTGACCGCGCTGCCCAACACCACCGCGTGCACGGGGTCGCCGTCCCTGAGGGCGTCGTCGAGCCGTTTGAGCACGACCGCGCCGACGCCCTCGCTGCGGACGAACCCGTCGGCGCGGGCGTCGCCGAACCGGCAGCGGCCGCCGGGGGAGAGCATGTCGCCCTGCGAGTAGGCGACCGCGTCGTGCGGGGACATGATCAGGTTGACCCCGGCGGCGATGCACAGGTCGCTCTCGCCGGTGAGCAGGCTCTGCCGGGCCGCGTGCACGGCGACCAGCGAGGAGGAACAGGCGGTGTCCAGGACCACGCTCGGTCCGCGCAGGTCGAGAGCGTGGGAGACACGGCCGGCGGTGACGGCGCGCAGCCGGCTGCCCACCATGCCGCGGACATCGGGTGCGTGAGGTCGGGGGTCGGTGTCCGCGTGCTCGGCCGTGGCCTGCCCGACGAAGACGCCGCCCCGGCTGCCCGCCAGCAGCGAGGGACGTATCCCGGCCGACTCCAGGGCCTCCCACACGACGTGCAGCAGGAGCCGCTGCTGGGGGTCCATGGAGCGTGCTTCGACGGGGGAGATGCCGAAGAACGACGCGTCGAAGCCGAACGGATCGGCGAGGAAGCCGCCGTGCCGGGACACCGTCCGGCCGGGGGTCATGGGGGCCGGGTCGTAGTACGCGCCGACATCGAAACGGTCGGGTGGGACGGGGGTGACGGTCTCGGTGTTGGCGACGAGCACCTCCCACAGCTCGTCCACGCTCCCGATCCCCGGGAAGCGGCACCCCATGCCGACGATCGCGACGGGGGCGGGCGGTAACTCCTGTGCGTGCATGGAGAACTCCAGGCTTCATGCAGGGCTGAACAGGCTGATCGTCAAGAGCGATCCAAAAATACACCAAGGCCCATTGTTCGACCGGCCTAGTGGTCGATACGTCCCCTTTCTCCACCCCTGCGTCACTGTGGCGGCCTGGAGGTCCTGCCTAAAGTTCTACTTGCATCCAAACTTGAGTCCATGTCTATTCTTGCATTGCGATAGCCGAAGAGGCAGGAGGGGAATGCTGTGGACATCGGCCAGATCGTTCCGCTCATCGGGGACGAGGAGTGGACGGCCTATCGGTTCCTCGCGACCACGGGGGGTGCCAGCCTGGAAAGACTGTCCCGGAGTCTCGGCTGGGGACCGGGCCGCACCGAGCGCGTGCTGTCGCGGCTGCGGAAGATGCGACTCGCGCGCTTCGGGGCACAGGGCGGCAGCGCCTGGACAGCGGTGCACCCGGAGACGGTCCGGCTCCAGTACGCCAAGCCGCTCTCGGGCGCCATCGACGTGTGGCAGGCCCAGCTGGAGCAGCTCCGTCACCAGCTCGACGCCCTGTCCGGCCTGTCCGGCCTGTGCGGCGAGGGAGCGCACGACGCGGGCCTGGGCTCCGTGGTGACGGTCGAGGACGCGGCCGACATCCGTGATGCGCTGAGGGACTACGCCTCGGGGTGCACCGAGGAGGTACTCGCCGTGCAGCCCCTGGGGCGGGGTACGCCGGACTTCGCCCGGGACGTCGTCTGCCGGGACTGCGCACCGGTCGGCCCGGACGTCAGCTTACGGGTACTGCTTCCCCACCTGTCCCGCTACGACGCGGAAGTGCGCGACTGCGTGGAGCGGATCGCGGCGTCCGGCGGCGAGGTGCGCACCACGGCGGTCTCCCTGCCCGCACTGCTCGTCTTCGACCGCTCCGTGGCCGTCCTGCTGGAGGGCGAGGAGACGGCCGGGGCACACCTCGTGAAGCACCCCGCCCTGGTCGATTTCATCGTGCACACCGTGGTGAGCGCCTGGGCGACGAGCGCGCCTTTCCAGTGCGCGGGGGGCCACAAGCGCATCCCCGAGTCGCTGACCCAGGAGACGAAGAGCGCGATCGTCCAGCTGCTCGCCGCCGGCTACAAGGACGAAGTGATCGCCCGGCGGATGGGGATCGGCGTGCGGACCTGCCGGAAATACATCGCCGAACTGTTCGACGAACTGGGCGCGCACAGCCGGTTCCAGGCAGGGTGGATGGTGCGCGACCGCATGCTCATGACCGGCGACGGGGCCGTGCGCCCGACCGGTGAGGAGCCCGTCGGGGATCACACCGCGGCGTGAGCCGCCCCGCCTGTGCCCCGGGAGCGCCGAGGTGCCGCGGGGCACAGGCGGGTGCGGCACGCCGCGGTCAGCGGGCCAGCACCGCGCTGAGGGCGGCCTCCAGCTCGGCCTGCGGATCGTCCGCAGCCCCCCTGCTGCGCCAGGCCACAACGGCATCGGGCCGGACCAGCGAAGCCCCGCTCGGCCCGACGCCGTACCGCCGGCACCACAGGTCGTCGCTGTCGTTGAACCGGTCACCCAGACGGTACGCGGTGAGGGTGATCCCCAGCCGACGGGCGGCCCGCTCCGCGGCTGTGACCCACTCGGGCGCCTCGTACCCGGCCAGCAGCACGAATCCCCGGCCGAACAGGTCGTGGGTGGAGAACTCCCGCAGCCCGTCGCTCAGCGGCACGTGCGGGGCGCGCCCGCCCGGACGGCCGGTGGGGTGCCACGGATCCTCCTGGAGGCTGCCGTCGTCGCCGGCCTCGGTGCGGACCGCCACCGAGTGGCACCGGAAGCCGAGGAACTCCTTGGGCATGGGGACCGGGGCGTTCGGGTCGGCCGGGTTGTAGCTGGCCGGCACCCGTCCCTCGGAGATCTTCGCCAGCTCGACCTCACGGCGCAACGTGATGTCGATGAGCGGGCGCCGCTCGGTCTCGTACGTGTCCAGCAGGGCGGGGCCCGCCTGACCGGTCAGCACGAGGGCGAGCCGCCAGGACAGGTCGTAGGCGTCCTGGATGGCGAGGTTGCCGCCCTGCCCCCCGTTGGGCGGGCAGGCGTGTGCCGAGTCACCGGCCAGGAAGACGCGGCCCTCGCGGAACCGCTCCGCCATTTTGTGATTGATGGGAAAGAAACGGGCGTTGACGAAGGTGACGTCGATCTCCGGATCGCCGATGGCCCGGCGGATCCGTTCGAGGCAGCGTTCCTCGGAGAAGTCCTGTGGTGTCTCACCCCGTTCGGGGAAGTAATCGACCCACAGGGTATGCCGGTCGGACCCGTCCAGAATGAAACTGGATCCGCTGCCGGGCATTCCGATGACCTCGACCGCGCCCTTTTTCACGTAGCGTGTCAGATCGGCCTCGAACGTGATGATGTACATGTGGCCGATGACGCCGCTGCCTTCGACGGCGACGCCGAGCATGTCCCGCGTCGGACTCATGTTGCCGTCGGCCGCCACCAGGTAGTCCGCCTCGACCGAGTACGTGCGTCCGGTGGCGGCTTCCCGCAGCGTCGCGGTGACCTTGTCGTCGTCCTGGACGAGGGACGTCATCTCGGTGCCGAGTCGGATGTCCGCGCCGGCCTCCTCGGCGCTGACCCGGAGGATCTCCTCCACCTGCGCCTGGGATATCCAGGCCAGCGGCGGTACGGCGGACAGCTCGCTCGGGTCGGGCCCTTCCGGCGGATCCAGGTAGCGGCGCCCGGGGTCGGCCAGGGAGAGGCCGTGGCTCATACGGGGCCACTGCGTACCGGCGACGGCGACACGGATCCGGCGCGCCACGCCGGGCAGCGTGTTGAGCAGTTCCTGCGAACGCGTGTTGAGCCCCCACGCTTTCGGCAGGGTGGAGACGGTGGGCCGCCGCTCCACCAGCAGGGGGCGCACACCGCGCGCGGCGAGGCTCAGCGCAGTGGTGAGCCCGGTGTAGGCACCCCCGACGACAAGGACGGGAACTCGCTGGACTGACATGGCATCTGCCTTTCGGCTGATCCGGGAAAAGGACTCGGCGACCAGCTTGACGACGTGTCGGGGCAGCGGGCCACCGTCCCGGGAGTGCAGCAACTTGTCGGGCAGGTTCCTGCATCGGTGAGTCAGGACAAGGAATTACCGGCAGTGGAAAGAGAAACCCGCGCCCGGTATCCGACGGGCGATATCGCGCGGGCCGGAATGTACCGGCGCGCGGTAGCTTTTCGCCGAGGGCGCGGCATTACCGGCGGCGCGGCAGCAGCGCGGCCGCGCCCAGCGCGTTGGCCACCAGCAGGCAGGCGGCGAGCGCGAGGCTCTCCGCCATGCCGCGGGCGAAGTCACCCGCGAGGAGGGCACCGAACACGGCGATGCTGAGAGCCCCGCCGGCCTGCCGGCTGGTGTTGAGCAGCGCGGCGGCCGTACCGGCCCGCTCAGCCGCGACACTGTCGAGCATCAGCGAGGTCAGCGCCGGCATGGCCAGGGCGCCGCCGATCCCCAGCGGGATCATCAGCGCGGCGGTCACCCACCAGGGCGTGCCCGTGCCGACGGCAGCCAGCCCGCCGCAGCCCACCGCGCCGGTCAGCAGCCCCGCGACGACCACGGACCGCGGTCCGAAACGGGAGACCCCCTTGGGGGAGAAGTAGTTGAAGTGCGCGGTGATCACCGCCATCGGCACGAACATCAGCCCGGCGGAGAACGCCGACTGCCCGCGCTGCTCCTGGAAGTAGAGGCTCAGCACGAACACCCCGCCGTAGAACGCGGCGTTGCAGGCGAACCCCGCGACGACCGGCACGCTGACGCCGCGCTGCCGGAACAGCTCCAGCGGCAGCATCGGTGCGCGCCGCCGCGCCTCGACGGCGGTGAAGGCCACCCCGGCCACCACCGCGACCGCGGCCGCGGACAGCACGGTGGTGGTCAGCCCGTGGTGCCCGCCCTCGATCACGGCGAAGGTGAGCGCGGCGAGCGCCAGGACCGCCGTCACCTGCCCGGGCAGGTCGAACACCACAGGCTGCCGGGCGGAGCGGGCCGCGCGCGCCAGCGTCGCCAGGGCGGCCAGCCCGGCGGGCACGTTCAGGAAGAACACCGTGCGCCAGTTCCACTCCGTGGTGAGCAGCCCGCCCAGCACGGGGCCCGCGGCGATGGCCACGGCGCCGCCCACCGTCCACAGGGCGATGCCGCGCGCCCGCTCGTCCGGATCGGGAAACGCCTGCCGGATCAGCGCCAGCGAGGCGGGCACCATCACCGCCGCCGCGCTGCCCTGCACCACCCGCGCCGCCGTCAGCGCCCCGACCGTCGGCGCCAGCCCGCAGGCGAGCGAGGCGAGGGTGAACAGACCGAGCCCCCAGGCGTACGCCCGCCGCGCGCCGACCGCGTCCGAGAGGGCGCCGGCGGAGAGCATCAGCGCCGCGAACATCAGGGTGTAACTGTCCGCGACCCACTGGAGCCCGGACAGCGAGCCGCCGAGGTCGCGCCCGACGGCGGGCAGGGCCACGTTGACACCGGAGACGTCCAGAGTGATCACGAAGAAGCCGAGGACGGCGGCGGTCAGGGCCGCGGTGGCGGAGCCTGCCTGCCCGCCCGCCCGCGGGGCCTCCCGCTCCTCTGGCCGGGCGCCGGTACCTGCCTTCGTCACGCTCATCGCGCACTGCTCCTTACTGCTGCGAAGTTTGTCAGGACATATACGTGGCATCGTGGTGGCATCGTCACCAGAGTGCTCGGCGCGCGCGCCGGCAGGCAGGCCGGGCCGTGCGGGGGAGCGCCGTTCCTGGCCTTGGCACGGCCTCCCTCAGCGCGTCACGGCCTGTGATACTGGTCGGATGAGCGAAGGAACGGAACTGGGTCGTTTCCTCCGTGCCCGGCGCGGGCAGCTCCGTCCGCAGGACGTGGGCCTGCCCGCGGGAACGGGCACCCGCCGCACTCCGGGGCTCCGCCGCGAGGAGCTGGCGACGCTGGCCGGGGTCAGCGTCGACTACTACACGCGGCTGGAGCGGGGCCGCGAGACCCGGCCCTCGCCCGCCGTGGTCAGTGCCCTCGCCGAGGCCCTGCGGCTGTCCCCCGAGGCGCTGCGCCGACTGCACGAACTGGTCGCCCTCGCGGCGGGCCAGGCACCGGCCCCGTCCCCCGGACCGAGCCGCACGGTACGCCCGTCGGTCCGCACCATGCTGGAGGCCCTGCGCCCGTCGCCGGCGTACGTGGTGAGCCGTACCAACGACCTGCTGGCCGCCAACCGGCCCGGGCTGCGCCTGTTCCCCGGCCTCACCGACTGGCCGCCCGAGCGTCGCAACCTCACCCGCTACATGTTCCTGCACCCCATGGCCCGCAGGCTGTACCGCGAGTGGGAGACGATGGCGGCGCACAGCGCCGCCCACCTGCGGGCCATCTCGGGCGCCGAGCCGGACCTGCCGGAGCTGGCCCAGCTCGTGGGCGAACTCGTCGTCAAGAGCCCGGAGTTCGCCCGCCTCTGGGAGCGGTACGAGGTGCAGACGCGGGGCGGCGGCCAGAAGCATTTCCAGCACCCGGAGGTCGGCTCGATGTGCCTCGGCTACGAGGTGATGGACATCCTCCGCACGGACGGCCAGCGTCTGGTCTCCTACCAGGCGGTACCGGGTACCCCGGACCACGACGCGCTGCTGCTGCTGGACAT
This sequence comes from Streptomyces galbus, assembly GCF_005280195.1. GTDB lineage: Bacteria > Actinomycetota > Actinomycetes > Streptomycetales > Streptomycetaceae > Streptomyces > Streptomyces galbus. The sequence continues at coordinate 711,081 of NZ_SZPR01000012.1, forward strand.
GGCCGACGTGACGGAAACGGCGGACACGGGCCGTCCGGCGGACTGACCGGTCGTCAGGACGCGGCCCGCGCGGGGCGGGACCAGCGGTAGCGCCACCGGTACCGGCCGCAACCCGCTCACCCGTCCAGCGAGATGCGGTAGGTCTCGTGCGGGGTCTGGATGTCGAGGCAGGTGAGTTCACCGGTGGCGCCGCGGTAGGCGCCGGTGCCCCCGGTGATGGCCATCCGTACGGTGTCCGTGCCCTTGACCCACAGCGACTGGGCGGTGAGCTGGCCCTCCGGCAGCCGGACCGACAGCACGCAGTTGGTGACGGTCTTCGGGCCGTCCACCTTGGTCACCTGGCAGGAACTGCCGTCCTCGCCGACCTGCTCGCCGTCCCGGAACAGCTTGTCGGCGTACACGAACTCGTCCCCGACGCTGACCCCCGGAGCGCCGACGTCGGTCTGCACCACGCCGTCATTGCCCACGGCCAGCTCGATGACCTTCTCGGACCTGGCCTGCGCGGAAGACGCCGGCAGGGAGGACAGGCCCAGCGCCAGCACCCCGGTGCCGACGGCGGCGAACAGGGCGAGGCGTGTCCTGCGCACAGGAAGAGACATGGGTTTTCAACTCCTGATCAGGTGAGAGCGGTGTGATCGGTCCGGCGGGCCGCACCGGTCCCGACGGGACCGGCGAACTCCTCGTCGTCGAGACCGGCGGCCCGCCGCAGTTCCCCGGTCTCGATCAGGTCGGCGACCGCGACGATGTCCTCGTCCAGCCGCCGGTCACGACAGACGAACGCGCTGTGCTCGCGGATGAGCCGGTGCACCGCCCGGACGGCCGGCGAGGCCTGCCCGACGCCCCGCAGATCGAGCGCCTGGGCGAGCGCCAGCAGATGGATGGCCGCGACGTCGCGGACCAGGCCGTTGATGGTGCGCGCCTCACGGGCCGAGATGGTGCCCATGCTGACGATGTCCTGGTTGTGCGCCTCCGTGGACCGCGAGAACACGGAGACCGGCCCGGTCTGTTTGAGGGCCTCGGCGGTCACCGCCGACGCGGCGATCTGCATCCCCTTGAACCCGTGGTGCAAGCCCGCCCCGGAATGGTCCGGCGTCCGCGCGGCCACCAGATTGGGCGGCAGACCCTCGTTGTACTTCTCGTCCACGACGAGCGCGAGCTGCCGGTCGAGGAGGTTGGCGAGGCCGGCCACCGCCGTCTTCAGGCTGTCCATGGCCTGTCCGACATGGCCCGCGTAGAAATTGCCGCCGAGGTGGAGACCGCCACCGTCGGCATCGAACAGGGGGTTGTCGCTGGCGGAATTGATCTCGGTGGTGAGCCAGTCCTCCGCCCAGGCGAGCGTGTCCCGGGCGATGCCGATGATCTGCGGCGCGCAGCGCACCGAGTACCGGTCCTGGACCCGCTCGTCGAGCCGGACGCAGCTGCGTCCCTCCAGCCGTCGCCGGCGCACCAGGATGTTCTCGAAGGACGTGGCGAGCCGGGAGCCGTCCAGCAGCGTCCGGACGACCTCCGCGGACCGCACCTGTCCCGGGTGCGGCTTGCTGCCGTGCACGAAGGGGTGGAAGGCAGACGCGTTGCCGCCCAGCGCCTCGACCGTCATGGCTGTCGCGAGTTCGGCGACGAACGCCAGCTCCCGCGCGTCCCACGCCGCGAGCACGGCGTACGCGGCGGCGAAGGACGTCCCGTTGATCAGGGCGATGCCCTCCTTGGGCGCGAGCCGCAGCGGCTCGATGCCCTCCTCGCGCAGCGCGTCCGCCGCCGGGCGCACGGTGCCCCGGTGCAGCACCCGGCCCTCGCCGATCAGCGCCGCGGCCAGGTAGCACAGCGGTACGAGGTCACCGCTGGCACCGACCGAACCGCGCTCGGGGATGAGCGGCAGGATGTCCCGGTGCAGACACTCCAGCAGCGTGGACACCACCTGTGGACGGACCGCCGAGACCCCCTTCGCCAGCGCGTTCGCCCTGATGATCATGGTGGCCCGGGCCACCGCGGGAGTGGCCACCGGCCCCACACCATTGAGGTGGTACAGCACGAGGTTGCGCTGGAGCTCGTGCGCCTTGTCCGGTGCGATCTGCCGGACACAGCTGTCCCCGAATCCCGTGGTGACGCCGTAGACGGGTATCTCCTCTTCCAGCAGCGCGTCCTTGAGGTCGACGGAGGCCCGCATCCGTTCGGTGGCCGCGGCGCCGACCGTCACCCGGCTCTCCGCGCCGCCGCGGCGCGCCACCGCGGCGACCGCGAGGGGCGACAGGCCGGACCCGTCGAGTTCGAGGTGCCCGGCCGTGGGCCCGTGCGTCATGTGTCCTGCTCCTCCCGGCACCGGCTGGGCGGTGCCTAGTAGACGCCTTCGATGAGCTTGCGGCCGCCCGCCTCGGCCACCGGGTGGATGTCGCGCAGGGAGTCCCCGACGCCCGTGGGGCTGGGCACCCGCGTGGCCCTGTCGCGTTCGAGGCTGTTGGGCACGAGGCCGTACTTCGTCAGGTAGTTCATGACGACGGCCCCTTCCGCGCCGAACTCGACAGGCCGCCCCGAGGAGGGGTCGACCACGCGATAGAAGACGAAGGGGGCGTACGAGTCGAAGACCGCGTCACCCGCGCCCTCCGGGTCGGGACGCTGCACCGTGCCGCTCAGGACGGAAGTGCTGCCGTAGGACCCGCGGAACCGCACCTTGGGGAACAGCTCCGTGGACAGGTAGTCCAGCGTGTCGGGATCCATGTGCGCTCCGGTCCAGATGATCAGGCGCACCTTCTCCTGGATCAGCTCGCGGACCGGGGCCCGTTCCGCCAGCCGGGTCAGCAGCGGCGGCGTCGTGATGAGGAAGGCGATGTCCTGCGACCGCAGGACGAGTTCGGCCTGGTCGACGAGGTGATCGACGTAGGCGGCGGCGCCGGCGGTGTCACCCGCGGCGATGAGCCGCTTCACCCAGCGGGGGTCCAGGTCGATGGAGAACCGGATCCCGCCCCTGGCCTGCGCGATCCTCCGGGAGTACTCGCCGAGCATGTGGGGACCGCTGGGGGCCACGGCGAGGGTGTGACCCTGACCGTCGTCGGGGTAGTGAGCGTTCTCCCAGGCCATGTACTGGTCGAACCAGCTTTCGAACATCACGAACCGCTTGGGGGCGCCGGTGGTGCCGCCGCTCTCGTACACGGCGAACACCTTCTCCGTCGCGTCCAGGCCGCGCGGGAGGAGGTCCTCGACCGGCACGTCCCGCAGCTCGTCGACCAGGTTGGGGAACCTCAGCAGGTCGTCGACGCACCGCACGTCCTCGACCGGGTCGAACCCCAGCCGGTCCCGGCGCTCCAGCCAGAAGCGGGATCCCGTGGCCGGGTCGAAGTGCCAGCGCATCATGGCGCGGACGTGGGCGTCCGCCTGTTCACGGGCGTTCATGGTTGCTGCCTGCCTTCTCGGTCGGAGGTGACGATGAGGGGGGCTCACACGCCGTGCTGCGAGCCGCCGTTGATCTGGAGGATCTGCGAGGTGACGTAGGCGCCGCCCGGCGAGCAGAGGTAGAAGCCCAGTTCGGCGATGTCCGCCGGGTCACCCGCACGTCCCAGCGCGGTCTGCCGGACGAGCATCGACTCCCGGGCACCGGGCAAGCCGTCGCCGAACAGGTCGGTGCCCGCCACATAACCCGGCGCGATCGCGTTGACGTTGATGCCGCGCTGCCCGAGACGCGTCGCGAGGACATGGACGTACGAGTGCAGGGCCGCCTTGGCGGCGCCGTACGCCCCCGTCCCGCCGGAGCCCCGGTAGGCGGCGATGGAGCTGTAGAGCACGATGCTGCCGCCGTCCGCCATCAGCGGCAGCAGACTCTCCACGGCCATGACGGACGTCAGGACGTTCGAGCGGTACGCCTCCTGCCACTCCGTCAGCACTGAAGAGACGTCCTCGCCGCCCGATGCGGGAACCGCTCCCGCGCAGCACAGCAGCGCGCCGGGAGGCAGCCCCGCCGCCCCGACCCGCTCGCGCAGGGCGTGCGCCGCCCCGGCGTCGGACATGTCGAGGGCGAGCGGTTCGACGTCCGCGCCCGGCACGTCCGACGTGATCTCCTCGGCCGCCCGGTGCAGCCGCTGCTCGCCCCTGGCGACCAGCAGCACCTTGTCCTTGTTCTCGGCGAACCGCTTCGCCGTGGCCTTGCCGATGCCGGCGCTCGCACCGGTCACCACGATCAACCTGGACACAGTGATTCCTTCGACGTACTGACACGATCAGCGGGTGCGACGAGGTCCGGAGGGCAGCCGTTCGAGCGCGGCCACCAACGACCGGTGATCGGGTTTACCAGTGGCGGTCCTCGGCACCGCCGCCAGTTCCACCACCGTCGACGGAGCGGGAAAGTCCCGCAGGGCCGCCCTGATCTCCGCCACGCCGGCCCGGCCGCCGCGGCGGGCCCAGAAGACGGCGTATCCCTCCCCGGCGAGCGGGTCGCCGGGCAGCGGCAGGGCCACGCACTCCGTGCCCGGCAGAGCGGCCCGCAGCCGCTCCTCGACCCGGGTGAGGTGGACCCGCCTCCCGTTCACCTTGAGCAGGGAGCCGCTGCGGCCGACGAGGCGGAACGTGCGCGGGCCGGTGAACCGCACCAGGTCGCCGGTGGCCCACCGGTCCGGCGGCCGGCGCGTGACGGCCGGGCGGGCCAGCCGCGGGCCGCGGACCACCAAGTCCTCCGTGCCGTCGGCCGGTGCGCCGGCGTCGCGGAGCAAGGTCACGTCGGGAAAGGCCTGCCAGCCTCCGTCGTCCGGCTCGGGCCCCAGCGGCCGGTGGGCGATGCCCCCGGTCTCGGTCGAACCCAAGATCTCGTGGGCCCGTAGCCGCCCGGCGGCGCGCCGGATCAGCCCGTGGGCCGTGGGCGGCGGTGCCGCCGAGCTGTGCAGGGCGACGACCGAGGCGGCCCGCTCCAGCGCCGGCCAGGCGCGGTGCAGCAGCTCCCAGGCCATCGGGACACAGACGACCAGCACCCGCTCTCCCGGCGAGACGGGCAGCGGCGCGAACGGATCGGCCCACGCCTGGTGGACGCGCGCCCCGGCCCGGCGCGGCAGCCACTCACCGAAGAGCGCACCGAACAAGTGCCGCGGCGGAGCGTAGCTGACCACGTGGTCGACGGGGCCGACCAGCCGCCCGCCGATCAGCTCGACCTCGCGTTCCATCTGCTCGGGGAGCCGGAACCAGCGGCGCGCGGCACCCGTGCTGCCGGAGGTCTCGAAGCCGAGCGCGCCGCGCGGTGCAGCGGAGGGGGAGGCGGTGCCGGCGGTCGCCGTCATGCCGCCTGGTCCTCGATCCGCTCGCGCAGGTACGTGGCGGTGCGGTCGAGGGTGCTGAACCAGTAGCGCACGTCGTCCGCGACGAAGTCGACTTCGATGCCGAACTCGCTTTCCACGGCGCTGACGTACTCCAGAGCGGCGAGGCTGTCGAAGCCCGGCAGCGCGGCGGACAGTTCGGCGTCCGGGGCGAGGGCGCGGGCGGCGTCGCCGAAGCGCTTCTCCAGCACCGTCCGGACCCGGTCGTGGATCTGGGTGAGGTCAGTGGTGGGCATGATCGATTCCCTTCTGCTGGGCGCGGCCGGCCGGCGCCGCCGGGCCGCCGCTCGTCATCGACCCCGAGTCCAGGTAGAACACCCGCTCGGGCTGGGTGGGTTCGAAGCGGACCGTCAGGTGGGCGCCGTCCCCGTCGAGACCGAGCGCCTCCCGGATCTCCTCGGCCAGCTCCGCCCGGTAGGCATGGTCGCGGTCGGGATGGACGCGGCACACGACGGACGCCCACCGAACGGTGGCGCTCTCGCCGGTGCCGTCGGCGGTCGCGCCGTCCGCGGCGGTGTCCGCGTAGGTCGTCAGCGGCACCCCACCGCAGAAGTACGCCATCGGTTCCACGGTCCGGAACGTGACCACGACGTGCGCGGCCCGCGAGCCGTGCGCGGCCAGCCACCTGGTGAGGCGCACGGCGGCCCGCAGCCGGGCCGAGGGGGTCAGCGGGGTACTGGACACTTCGATGGTGGGCAAGGTTCGGCGCCTTTCGAGATACGGGCCGTCACCGGGTCCGGCCCTGTGACGACGGGATCCTGCCGGTCTGTCACGACGGTCCCGGCCTGTCGCGACGGGTGTTCCTCAGGACAGGGCCAGCGGCGGCAGCGCGTGCCGTGCCGACGACAGCCGTAGCTCCAGGCGCCGTCCCAGGCAGTCCGCGAGCGGACCGCCGCTCGTGGCCATCAGGGGGGTCCAGGCGAACCCGGCGTCCGCCGTGCGCACGCTGTCCAGGAACGCCGCGAGGTGGCCGGCGTCGAGCGGCAAGCCGAACACGTCCGCCGTCAGCACGGCCTCGTAGGTGCTCAGCAGGTCGGGGACGCGGTTGCCCTCGTTGGCGAACCCGCCGCCGCGGACCCGGTGCCGGGCGAGCGCGTCGGCGACCCGGGCGCCGTCGGCACTGTCGGTGGCCCGGTGCAGCGCCCTGAGCCCCTGGAGAGTGGCGCGCAGCGTGGACCGGCCGCCGGGGACGTTGGCGTACCGGCCGGGTTCCGTCTCGCACGAGGCCACGTAGCCGGCGATGCCGTGCAGGGCGGCCGCGGGGGGCTCGCCGGTGGTCAAGCGCAGGACCTCCGCGGCCGCGCACGTCGACACCATGTCCGACGCGCGGCCCTCCCAGTAGCCGAACCCTCCGTCGGGGTTCTGGATGGCATCGGTGAGCCAGTCGGCGACCGCGGCACGGGCCGGCGCGTCGTCCCGGAACGCCCCGGCGGACAGTGCCCACAGAGTGCACCGCACCTCACTGCCCCGACCGGGCATATACATGACGCCGCTTTCGTTCGGCAGGACGCAGCTCTCCGTCCACCGCAGCGCGTCGCGTGCCCCGGCGTCCGTGAAACGGCCCGCCAGCAGGTGGGCGGAGGTCGTCAGCACGTCCGAGGCGAACCCGGGTGCGCGGTAGGTGAAGCCTCCCTGCGGCGTCCGGAAGGACAGCACCGTACGCACCACCCCGTCCGCCACTTCGTCGAGGTCGGTGCCCAGCTCCCGCAGAGCACCGACCGCGCAGAACGCGGCCCACACGTCCGGCACCGGATAGCCCGGCCACCGGGTGAACGAACCGTCCGGGTGCAGCCGCTGACGGATCCACGCGACGCAGCCCTCCGGGTCCCGGGGACGCTCGCCGAGGCGAGCCAGCGCACCGGTGGCCCGGAACGTCGCCCACAGGCAGTCGGTCGTGTCGCCTGCCTGGAACGTGAAGCCGCCGGCCGTGCTCTGCCGGGCCCGGATCCACGCGGTGAGCCGCTCCCGGTTCCACGGCAGCGGCCCGCGCCCGCCGGTGGCGGTGCTCCACGCGGTGACGGCGTAGTAACAGGCCCGGACATCGGACGTGCCGTTCTTCGCGTGGGCCGGGCTCCACGCCAGCCCGCCGTCCTCGGCCTGCAGCGCCGCAAGCCAGTCGAACAGCGCCTCGGGCGGCCGCTCGCCGTAGATCTCCACCAGGGTGCGTACGGCGTAGTACGTCGCCCACACGTCGGAGGTCTGACCGGGCGTCATCGCGAACCCGCCGTCCGCGTGCAGGGTGCTCCACACCCAGGCCGAACTCGCCTCGCCCGTCGTTCCGCGGACGTCGGCCGGGAGCTCGGCCAGCGCCTGCGTGCAGTAGTAGGTGGCCCAGGCGTCGGAGGTCATGCCGGCCGACCACGCGAACCCGCCGTCGGTGTTTCGCCGCGAGGCGAGGAACCCGGCGACGGTCTCGGGGGAGGGCAGGTCGCCGGTCCGGCCGAGCCAGGAGAGCGTGCGGACCGCCGCGTAGGTGCACCACAGGTCGGACTCGCCGGAGACCACCCCGGACGACCTCAGCAGCACGTCGTGGTTCATGCCGGAACCACCTCGTCGACGACCCTGATGTTCGAGCGCTTCCAGCTCTTCTGGGAGCCGCCGCTCTTCGTCGTGACCGGCAGCCGGTTGACGAACCGCACCTCGTCCCAGCGGAAGCCGAGGCGCTCGTCCGTACGGTGCTGGATCAGCTCCTGCCGTGCGGGCTCGCCGGCGCGGTCGGCACCGGGGTCCCGCTCCAGCAGCAGCCTGGCCCAGGCGCCGCGCCCGTCCACCTCGATGAGGTATCCGAGCACGTCGTGGTCGGCGTAGACGATGCCCTCCAGGTCCCGGGTGCGGACGCGGCTGCTCTTGATGGCGGTGCCGTCACTGCCCCGGCCGTGCACCGTCACCACCGGGCCGTCGGCACCACAGGGGCACCGGTCGGTCACGGACACCTCGTCACCCATGTCGAGGCGCAGGAGCGGGCGGGCGTCGTTGTTGAGCGGGGTGACGACGAGCCGGCCCTCACGCCCCGCCTCGGCGGGCACGACGCCGCCCTCGCCGGCGATCTCGAAGTAGTTCGCGCGGCGCAGCAGGTGCAGCCGGTCTCGGGCGCAGCATGCCGCGAGGGTGCCGCTCTCGGTGCTGCCGTAACTCGCGTCACAGGCGCGGGCGTCCCACCAGCGCCCGACCATGGCCCGCAGCTCGGGGGTGCTCACCTCGCCGAGCAGCATGAGGCGTTCGACCGGCCGGCGCAGCTCGTGGAGCAGGCCCCGCCGCTTCAGGATCTGCGAGAACTGCAGCAGCACACCGGGCGCCACGAACACGACGGTCGGCCGGAACACCTCCCACAGCGCGATGATGCGGTCCCAGTCGGAGATCCCCGTCGTGTACGGATAAGCCTTCACATGCGGGATGTCGAGGAACTCGCAGACCCCGACCATCAGATCCGCGACCGGCACGATGTCCGAGGGCAGCAGGATCAGGGCGCGGTGACCTTGGTCCGCCAGCAGCGGACGCCAGGCTTCCGCGACGGACACGGTGTTGGCGATCATGTCCTTGGCCGTGCGGGGCGTGGGCGTGGGGGTCCCCGTCGTACCCGTGGTCTGGTAGTACTTCAGCCCCTGACCGACCGGCACCCGCAGGTACTCCAGCGGCCGGGCCTTCAGATCGTCCTTGGACGTCACGGGCAGGTCCAGGAACGCGCGCATCGAGAACGGCCCGAGGGAGGGGTAGGCGGCGGTGCGCGCGGCACGCTGCCACACCTCGGCAAGCTTCGCGGTGTAGAACGCCTCGTCGGACGCGGCACCGCGGTGAGCGGTCACCTCACGCTGTATCTGCTCCAGGTGCTCGAGGTCGCTCCGGGACTTGATCTTCATACGTCACTCCTCGATCGCGGACGGGCCGGGGCGCCGGCGCGCTCCGGCAGCGGGGCGTTGCGGGCCGATCCCTTGGCGCGCATCAGGAACTCGCCGAGGAACCCGTCGTGCGGGACGTCCGGGTGCGTCCACGACGTCGGCCGGCCCAGGTAGACGTTGGAGACCCGCGTCAGTGCGGTGGCCGCCGAGACCAGCTCCCGGTCCTCGGTGAGCAGCGACAGCACCAGCGAGCCGTCGAGCACGTCCACGGCGGCGCGCTCGAAGGGGGCGACCCACACGCAGGGGAACGGCATCTCGTACGACAGCGAGGGGTGCCGCGGCGACGGCAGTTCCACCACCGCGGGCGTCACCGCCGTCAGGGCTCCCGCGCCGTCGAGCGGTTCGGCCCGCGGCGCCAGGTGGACGACCGCGTCCTCGGCCCGGCCGAGGACCGCCGACGTCAGCCGCTCCGCCGCGGCCCGCGGCATGCACGGCAGTACGGCCTCCTCGTCCACGGGCGGGGCCGCGGCCACCTTGCCGAGGACGGCGGCCAGTTCGGCGGCGAAGCCGGCGGGGTCCTCTTCGACCAGCACGCCCGTCGTGGCGGTGCAGGCGGTGCCCGCGTGGTACAGCGCGCCCGCGACGGCGAGGTCCAGCGCGGCGCCGCGATCCGCCCCGGCGGTCACCACCAGCTTCGAACGGCCCGGCCCCTGCAACCGAACGTCGGCGCGGCCGCCGTACTTGTCCACCACGTCCTGACCGCCGTAGACCAGCGCGCGGTCGGCGCGCTCGACGACGAGGTCCGCCGTCGCGTGGTCACAGGGCACCAGGACCAGCTGCGTCGGCGGCACCCCCGCACCGCGCAGTGCCGTGACCAGGCGGAAGGGGGTGAGCGGGTCACGCTGGGAGGGGCGGACGACGACCCGGTAGCCGAGTGCCAGTGCCTCCAGCCACATCGCGTGGACGCCGGGGCTGTTGCCCGCCGCGTGCACGGCGAAGACGTCGCCGGTGCGGCACCAGACGGCACCCTCGGCCGGCGCCTCCGACACCGGGACGCCGGCCGGGGCGCAGCCCGCGGGCCGGGCCGCCGACGGTGCCCGTCCCACGTCGCGCAGCGTGTTCGTGATGAGCGCGTCGCAGTCGCGGACGACCGCGAGCGGGGTGCCCGTCAGCTGCGCGATCCGCCGCTCGTGGGCGTCCAGCCCGTCTCCGAGGACGTCCTCGGCCTCGAAGAGGTCGGCCGCCCGCCTGAGCGCGTCCGCCGTCTCCGCCACGGGCAGCGGCGACTGTTCGCGCAACTGGTCCATCCAGTGCGAGACGACCAGCCCGGGGACCAGTGCCAGCTCCAGGGCCGGAACGCCCGAGGCGTCCGCGACGGTCGTGCGGTTCCGCGTCCGGTAGGGCCCCGACGGACCCAGCGCGGGTATGTCCAGCATGCTCGCTCTCCTGTTTCCTTTCGGCGAGTGGCGACGTGAGGGCGGAGGCAGGCGGGTCAGGGCCTGCGGCCCCGCGCCGCGCGGCGCCGGCGCGACGCGACCGCCAGGTCATGCAGGACGTCGGCCGTGGTCTCCCACCCCATGCAGGCGTCGGTGATGCTCTGGCCGAACACGGCCTCCTCGGCTCCCGGTTCCTGGCGTCCGGGCACCAGGAAGCCTTCGAGCATCACCCCGCGGATGTCGGTGTCCCCGGCCGCGACCTGATCGCCGATCTCCCGCGCGACCACCGCCTGCCGCACGTGGTCCTTGCCGCTGTTGCCGTGGCTGGCGTCGATGACCACACCGGTCGGCAGCGCGGCCGCGGCCAGCAACCGGGCCGCCTCGCGCACGTCCTCGGGGCGGTAGTTGGGCCGGCCAGTGGCGCCCCGCAGCACCACATGGCAGTCGGGGTTGCCGCTGGTGCGGACGACGGCCGCCCTGCCGTCCCGGCCGAGGCCCAAGTAGGCATGGGGCCGGGCGGCCGACCGGACGGCGTCCACGGCCACCGACAGCGACCCGCCGCTGCCGTTCTTCATACCGACGGGCATCGGCAGGCCGCTGGCCAGCTGCCGGTGCACCTGGCTCTCCACGGTCCGCGCGCCGATGGCGCCCCAGGAGATCAGGTCGGCCAGGTACGCCGGAGCGGCTGGGCTGAGCCACTCCGTCGCGATGGGCAGCCCCAGTTCGGCAATCTCCAGCATGAGCGCCCGGGACGCGCGCAGCCCCCGGTCGAGGTCCAGGGTGCCGTCGAGCGCCGGGTCACACAGCAGTCCGGTCCACCCCACCGTGGTGCGCGGCTTCTCGACGTACACCCGCATCACCACGGCCAGGTCCTCGGCCAGACCGACGGCCAGCTCGCGCAGGGACTTCGCATAGCTCAGCGCGGCGTCCACGTCGTGGACGGAGCACGGCCCGACCACGACGAGCAGCCGGTCGTCCAGGCCGCTCAGCACGCGCTGCGTCATCACCCGGCCGGCACCGACGGACCGGGCGGCCGGCACGGTGAGCGGCAGCTCGCCCAAGAGTTCACCGGGCGTACAGGTCCCTCGCGCACGGCCGTGCCCGCCGATACCAGCCGCCGATAATGCTCCGGCTGCGGAATCGGTTTTCTCTTCGGTCAGCGTGTCAAGAGTTTGCATCGTTCCTCAATTCGGTCTCCTCAGCGCACCGTTCGTGCGTCGGCGACGAATTACCCGGACGGGCTCGCGGAATCCACCAGCGTCCGGCGGACACGACCATCACCGTGCCGCAGTCCGGGCACGGGCCGCCACCTGTGGCGCGTGCAGCAAGTTGTTCTGCATTTAGCTGCACAGCGAATGCGCGGCAGCGCGGAACAACGCCCCCGATCAGGGACGGCCGGACCGGAAAAGAGGAGAGGAATGAGGAGAACGGCAACGGATCGAAGCCGGAGTTACGGTGTGATGACCAGGGCGGAAAAGATGTCACCGATGGCCGGGCGGCCTGGCCACACCGGCTTGCGAGTCCGTCGGCGACGGCCGTCCCACCCCAGGCCGCCAGAAGTCGGACGTCGTCACGAGGTCGATGACGACCTTACGCCGGCGCGGTGTGACCGGCCGGACGCCGGCGGGGTGCGGAGTGCCCCGGCACACCGGCGGCCCCTCGCCCGCCTGCCCGGTTATCCTGCCTCGTTCGCACCGGCAGGGAGGTCCCACAGCATGAGCAGCACCGCGTCCCCGTTCCCCGAGCGGCTCCGGCTCACGGGGGAGGGCCTCGTCCTGCGGGACTGGACGGAGGCGGACGTGCCGGCGATGCCGGCGCTGTTCGACCACCCCGACATCGCGTACTGGACCCCGATCGTCTCCCCGTTCGACGAGGAGGCCGCGTGGGCCCGCCTGGACCGGGACCGGCGGCTGCGCGCGGAGGGCACGGCCATCCTGCTCGCCGTCACCGTCGACGGTGACGCGCCCCTCGGCGAGGTGATGCTGCGACGCGCCCCCGAGGGCACGGAACTCGGCTACGCGATCGGCCCCGCGCACCGCGGCCAGGCCCTGGCGGTCCGGGCGGTGCGCGTCATGACGGCGTACGCCTTCGAGGAGCTGGGCGCGGACCGGGTCGTCCTGGAACTGGAGGCGGAGAACGCGGCGAGCGTCGCGGTCGCCACCCGGGCGGGCTTCCGTCTCCTGGACGTCCCGCTGATCACGGGCGAGGAGAAGGGCCGGCCGTTCGCCCTGCAGACGTGGGGACTGGACCGCGGCTGAGGGAGGGGAGAGGGAGGGGACCCGACAGGGCGCCGCAGGCGCGCGACGCCCGGTCCAGCAGGGGCTCTGCGGTCGGTCCAGCGGGCCCGCGACGGTCAGTCCAGGCAGAACTCGTTGCCCTCGACGTCCTGCATCAGCAGGCACGACTCGTTGTCCTCGTCAGCCGGCATGAGGTGTACGCGGGTGGCGCCGAGGGCGACCAGACGGGCGCACTCGGCCTCCAGCGCGGCCACGCGCTCCTCGCCGACCAGGCCCGTGCCGACCCGCACGTCGAGGTGCACCCGGTTCTTGACGACCTTCCCCTCGGGCACGCGCTGGAAGTACAGCCGCGGGCCGACCCCCTGGGGGTCACTGCACGCGAACCACGCACCTCGCTGCTCCGGCGGCAGCGAGGCGTTGTACTCGTCCCAGGTGGCGAACTCCTGCGGCGGCGACGGTGCGACGTATCCCAGGACCTCGCACCAGAAGCGGCCGACGCGCTCCGGCTCCGCACAGTCGAAGGTGACCTGAACCTTCTTGATCGTTGCCATGCGGTCACCGTAGCAGGGGCGTTGGGGCGGGCCGCTCTCCTTTTCCGGGCCTCCGCAGGCCGTGCGCGGGGACCGGAAGACCTCCGGGCGCACGGGCGTTGTCGCGGGTATGAGGATCGGTGAGGCGTCCCGGGTCAGCGGCGTGAGTGCCAGGTCGTTGCGGTACTACGAGGACGAGGGACTGATCGTCCCGGGGCGCTGCGGCAACGGGTACCGCGACTACTGCCGCTCCACCCTCGACCGCGTCCGCGTCATCCGCTCCCTGCTGGAGTCCGGGCTGCCCCTGCGGCTGGTCCGGGAGGTCCTGCCCCACCTGGCGGTCGATCAACCGGGCGCGGTGTGCGCGGAGTTCGTGCGAGAGGTGGAACGCTACCGCGACGGACTCGCCACCCGCATCGCCGGACTCGAGGAGCAGCGGGCGGCCCTCGACGCCTTCCTGCGCGAGGCGCGGGGGAGCGTGACGTGACCGTCGAGGAGCCGTCGGCGGACCCGACTTGACCTTCACGCGGGTGTCAGGGTCCTACGGTGCGGCCCATGAGGAGCGACGAGGGGCGGCGGCAGGCCGCCGAGCAGACGGTACGGGCCCTGGTCCAGCACTCGCACCGGGGCCCGCAGGACCTGGCCCTGACGACCGGCCACCCCCGGCCCACGGCGGGACCCGGCGAGTACCTGGTCCGGGTGGGCGCCGCGGGCGTCAACTTCGCGGACGTGATGCAGAGTCACGGCACCTACGGGTCGGGTCCGCGGGCGCCGTACGTGGCGGGCTTCGAAGCCGCCGGCGAGATCGTGGGCGTGGGCCCGGGCGTCGATGGCGCCCTGCCGCCCGGCACCCACGTCGTCGGGACCGGGCCGGGTGCCTTCGCGCAGTACATGACGATGCCGGCCGAGGGCGTGCTCCCCGTTCCCGCCGGCTGGAGCGACGCCGCGGCGCTCGGCCTCGTGCTCAACTGGGCCACCGCACTGGCCGCGTTGAAGCCGCTGGGCGAGGTGCGCGCCGGGGACGTGGTGCTGGTCCACGCGGCGGCCGGCGGCGTGGGACAGGCCGCTGTCCGCCTCGCCCTGCACTACGGCGCACGCGTGATCGCCACCGCGTCGACGGCCAAGCACGACACGGTCAGGGCGCTCGGTGCCGACGAGGTGCTGGACAGTGCGCGGCCCGACCTGGCCGAGGAGATCAGGCGCCGGACCGGCGGCGTCGACCTGGTCCTCGAGTCGGTGGGTCGCGCCACGTTCCCGGTCAGCCTGGCGGTCACGAAGCCGTTCACCGGGCGCGTGGTGGTGTTCGGCGCCGCGTCCGGTGACGTCACCCTCAGCACACACGACCTGGTCTTCACGCACCAGGTGCAGATCAAGGGCCTGCACATCGGGGCGCTGGCGACGGCGGCACCCGCCCTGTACCGGTCCCTGCTCGACGACCTCACCCAGCTCATCGCCCGGGGCGTCTACCCGCCCGGCACCCCCCGGGTCCACCCGCTGGCCGAGGGGCCGCAGGTGCTCGCGCGACTCGCGGCGGGCCGCACCCGCGGCAAGCACGCCCTCGATCCCTGGAGCTGAGAAACCCCGACGGTATCGGGTGAACCGGGCGAGGTGCCGGGTATCCGCCAGAATGAGGGGCCGCGATGCCCCGGCCACGGCCATCGCGCCCGCCGCAGCCGGAACCACGGTTAGGGTGAGGCTGACCGAGCACGAGAGGAGGACTGGTGGACCTTCGCCTGATCGACCGCAGTGACGACCTCGTCGTCGCCGCCCTGCCCGACGACGTCGACCTGTTCACCAGCTCCGACGTCCGCGCGGCCGGGGAACGCCTGCTGGACGAGGGCTGCCGCTACCTGGTCCTCGACGTCTCACCGGACCTCTTCATCGACTCCAGCGGCATCACCGTGCTCCTGACCTTCTGGCACCGCCTGAACGACGTCGGGGGCGCGCTGGTGATGGCGGTTCCCGACGAGCACCTGCGCTGGCGTCTGAACATCCTGGGCCTCGACTCGGTCCTGCTGATCACCGTCTCCCTCGACGAAGCCGTCACCCGGGCCCGCCGACTCCGCGACACCCCGCACCGGTCGAGCGGCCCCGCACAGCGCCCGACGGACGCGGAAAGCGCCTGACGGACGCGGAAAGCGCTCGGCGGACGCGGAAAGCGCTCGGCGCGCAAGGGAAACACCTGACGCGCAAGAGAAACACCTGACGCGCAAGGGAAACACCTGACGCGCAAGGGAAACACCTGACGCGCACACGGGAAGGCCCTGGCCGCGCCCGCGTTCGCGCCCGACGCGCACGGCGCCGAACGGCGCAGGGCCGTGTCGCGCCACCCCGGACGGCACCGCCCCAGCCACTACGGTCGGGTCATGCAACGGACGTCGTCCCTCGCCCTGGCGCCGCCGGCCGGCGGCGCCCGACACGCCTCGTGGCTGGAGTTGTTCTTCGACCTCGTGGCGGTCGCCGGCGTCGCCCAGCTCGCCCGGCTGCTGCAGGGCGAGACCGACGCGCACGACGTGGCCGTGTACGCCGTCCTCTTCGTCGCCTTCTGGACGGCGTGGATCTCCAACACGCTGTACGGCGACGTCGCCGCCGAGAAGACCAGGACCCGCACGCTGCTGCTCGGGATGTTCGGGCTGACGGTCATGGCCGCCGCGGTGCACGGCGTGCGCGACGGCGAGCACGCCCGGGCGTTCGCCCTGGCCTACGTGATCGCCCGGCTCTTCGCCGACAGGGTCTGGCAGCAGCGGCACCAGCGGGTGGAGGGCTGGCCCGCCGCCCGCCTCACCCTCGGGGTGGCCCCCTGGATCGCCTCGCTGTGGGCCGTCGAGGAGTCCGTGCGCCTGTGGCTGTGGACCGTGGGCCTGCTGCTGGACCTCGCGATCACGCTGGCGGCCCCCGCCGGCAGGACGATCCGGCGCCGGGTTCCCCAGCCCCCGCACCGACCGCCCCGGCGCGACCACGGGTCCGGGTCGCCGGTTCCCGTGACGACCGCCCGCCTCGACAGCGAGCACCTCGCCGAACGGCTCGGCCTGTTCGTCCTCATCGTCCTCGGTGAGGGGGTCTACCAGCTCGTCGAGGCGGCCTCCGACACACCCTGGGACCGGGACCTGCACCTCACCGCTCCCGCGGCCTTCCTCACCCTCACCCTGCTGTGGTCGCTGTGCCTGCGCCGCGGGCACGGCGGCGTCCCCTTCCTGCCCCCCGACGATCCGGTCTCCGCCCCTGTCCTGGCCCTGCACTGCTGCACCGCGGCCGCCCTGGCGGCGCTGGCCGCCGGCCTGGGGGGTGTCGTCGCCGACCTCGACGGACCGCTGCACGAACAGAGCAGCTGGGTCATGGCGGCCGGCGCGGGCGCGTACGTCGTCATCGCCGCCTCGGTACGGGCCCGTACGGTGCCCCGGGCGGGGAGGTGGCTGCTGGTCGGCGTGCTGCCCGCGTCGGTCCTGTGCGCCGTGGTGGCCGTCACCGCCGACTCCGAGTCGCCCGTCCGCCAGGTCTGGCTGATCACCGCGGCCGTCGCCTGGCTGTCCGCGGCGGAGCTGCTCCTGAGACGCGGCCCGGGTCCCGGCCGGCGTGGGTGACGGCGCGCCGGGGCGTGATGGGCGTGGTGGTCCGGGTCAGGCGGCGCTCTTCTTGCGTCGGGTGCCACCACGGGCGAGGGCGTCCACGAGCTGGTCGCGGCTCATCTTCGACCGGCCGGCGACGTTCTGCTCGGTGGCGCGTTCGTACAGCTCCGCCTTGCTGAGCTCGCGCAGCTCGCTCTTGGTCCCGGGAGTGCGCTCACGCGCCCGCGCCGAGGCGGCACCGGCCTTGCCGGGCGGGGCCTGGCGGCGGGCGGGGGTCTGGCCCGACGCCTTCTTCTTCGCGCCGGACGACGCGCGGCCGGCCTTGCGCCCGCCGCTCTTCGCGCCCGCTTCGCGGACCGATGGCCCTTCGCCGCTCCCGCCGCTCTCGCCGCTCCGTGCGCGCTCGGCCCGGTCGGACCGGTCGGCCCGTCCGGCACGGCCCGACCGAGCGGATGCGAGGCTGCCCTCGAGGACCTTCATCAGGTCGACGACGTCGGTGGCCTGCGGCGGCTCCTCGCCGCCGGTGATCTCCTGCCCGTCCGCCTTGGCCCGGACCAGCTCGCGCACCTTCTCCTGGTAGGTGTCCCGGTAGCGGCGGGGCTCCCAGTCGGTGCTCAGGGCGTCGACGAGCTGGAGCGCCATGTCCATCTGCTTGCCGCGTCCGGCCCGCGACGAGGGCAGCTCGGGCAGCTCCTCGCCCGGGTCGCGCACCTCGTCCGCCCAGTGCAGCGTCTGCAGCACCAGCACCGAGTCCTCGGCGCGCAGGGCGGTCAGGTACTGCTTGTTGCGCATGACGAAGGTGGCGATGCCGACCTTGTCCGCCTCGGCCAGCGCGGCCCGCAGCAGCTCGTAGACCTCGGTGTACTCCTTGCCGCGCGGCGCGATGTAGTACGTGCGGTCGAAGTACACCGGCTCGATGCGGTCGAGGTCGACGAAATCGCTGATGTCGATGGTCTTCGAGCGGCCCGGGGCGATCTCGTCCAGCTCGTCGGGCTCGACCACGACGTACTGGCCGTCGTCGATCTCGTAGCCCTTGACGATGTCCTTGGAGTCGACCTCGTCGCCGGTGCGTTCGTTGACCCGCTTGTTGCGGACGCGGTCCGACGTGCCGCGCTGGAGCTGGTGGAAGTGGACCGCGTGATCCTGGGTGGCGGTGTAGAGGCCGACGGGCACGGTGACGAGTCCGAACGTGATGACACCAGTCCAGATCGCCCGAGCCATGCCGCCGCTCCGTCCTGTCCGCCCGCACCGGCCGCGGGTCTGCCGTACCCGCCCCGCAGCGGGCGCGGGTGCCCTGCGTCTTACCACCACGCTCGCACCCCCGCCGCACCACCGCGCGCCGGGCCGCCCGAACGGTGGTCGGGGCGTGACCGGCCGCACGGTGGTGGGGCGTGGCCGACGGCGTCCTCGCACGGACACGAGGAGCACCTCGACGGCGTTCGATGATGCCGAGGTCGACGTCGGTGCCGTAGGCGGCGACGCGGCGGGCCTGGAGGCCGACGCGCTGAGATCACGGATGTGAGGCCGCGCGGGTCCGGGGTCCCGTCCGGTCGGCCGGCGCGGTCACGGGGTCGTCAGCCGCCCGTCGAGGAGCCGGCGGCGCAGCAGGTGCGGAGCACGGTGGACGAGCCAGGCGGTGGCCAGGCCGATGACGGCGCCGGCCGCGACGTCGCTGGGGTAGTGGGCGCCGCTCTGCACCCGCTCGACGGCGACCGCTGCCGCCGGCACCGCGCACAGGGCGCCGGCCAGCGGCCACGCCGGTGCGACGGCCGCGGTGAACGCCACGGCGGCCGCGGTGTGCCCGGACGGGAAGGACGAGGAGTCCGGGCGGTCCTGGACCTCGTCGTGCGGGATCCACTCCTCGGGCGGCCGGCGCCGGCCGGTCACCTGCTTGCACACGCCGTTGGACACCAACTGCGCCACCACGACCGCGGCGACGCCCACGGCCGCTGCCCTGCGACCCCGCCGGCCGCCCCGCCATGCCATCACGCCGGCCGCTGCGCACCACAACTTCGTGCTCTCCGCGGCCTCCTCGACCGCCGACAGCACCTTGCCCACCCCCGGCGGAACACGGTGAGCAGCCTTCTTGGTCAGGGTCCGGTCGGTGTCGCGCACCTGGTCCAACAGCCTCATGCACTGCCGGTACCCCCGGTCGACGGCTCACACCACCCTCGGTGCGTCAGCCGTCCCGGTCCTCGGTGCGGCGGGTGGTCGCTCTGCACGACGGCATCCCGCGCAGGGGAGCCGCAGCCGCCAAAGGGGTAATCCGTGGCGGAACACCGCGCGGATTGGTCTGCGATCTTTTTTCACCTGATCAGGTCCGCGACCAATCCGCCGCGCGGGCAGAACCGGATTCCCGGCGTGAGGGACGAAGAGAAGGATCAGCGAGTACGGCCGGGCCGGCCGCGCGCGGCGCTGGGTGCGCTCAGCGGGGTGCTGGCGGGCTTCGCCGCACTGGCGGTGGCCGAGTCGGTGGCCGCCGGGGTGCGTCCGCAGTCCGGTCCGGTCATCGCGGTGGGCGGGGCGTCCATCGACGCGACGCCCGCCGCGGTCAAGGACTGGGCGATCCGCCACTTCGGCACCGACGACAAGCTCGTCCTGCAACTCGGCATCCTCGCCGTGCTGACGGCGCTGGCTCTGGCGTCGGGTGTGCTGGCGGTGCGGTACCGGCGGGTCGGAGCCGCCGGGGTCCTTCTCTTCGGAGCCATCGGGGCGGCAGCCGCCGTCACCCGGCCGGACTCCACAGGCCTCGCCGACGCGCTGCCCTCCGTCGTGGGCGCCCTGGCGGGAGCGCTGCTCCTGTACGCGCTGGTGGGGCGCCTGACCGCGGTGAGGCCGCCGCAGGCGTCGGCAGCCGACTCCGCCACGGGAACGGAAGACGGTCCCTCCGTCCCCGCGGGCTGGGACCGGCGAGGATTCGTCCTCGCTGCCGCGTCAGCCGCGGCGGCCTCCGCCGCGGTGGGCACGGTCGGCCGGTCCCTGAACACCTCACGCGGCCAGGACGCGATCGCGTCCCGCCAGCAGATCATGCTGCCGTCGCCCGGGTCACCGGCACAGCCGGTCCCCAGGAGGGCCGGGCTCCGCACCCCTGGGATCAGCCCCTTCGTCACCCCCAACTCGGAGTTCTACCGGGTGGACACCGCACTGGTGGTGCCGAAGGTGGACGCCACCGCCTGGCGGCTGCGGATCCACGGCAAGGGCGTGCGACGCCCCGGCACCTACTCCTTCGACGACCTGCTGCGCAGGGAGCTGATCGAGCGGGACATCACCCTCACGTGCGTCTCCAACGAGGTCGGCGGCCCGTACGTGGGCAACGCCCGGTGGATCGGCGTACGGCTGGCCGACCTGCTCGCCGAATGCGGAGTGAAAGCTCCGTCGCGGGGCGGGCCAGCGGATCAACTGGTGTCCAGGTCGGTGGACGGCATGACGATCGGCAGCCCGGTCGAGGACGTCATGGACGGCCGCGATGCCCTGCTGGCGCTCGGCATGAACGGTGAGCCGCTGCCCTTCGACCACGGGTTCCCGGTCCGCATGGTCGTCCCCGGCCTGTACGGGTTCGTCTCGGCCTGCAAGTGGATCAAGGACATCGAGCTCACCACGTTCGACTCCTACGATCCCTACTGGGTCAAGCGCGGCTGGGCCCGCAAGGCGCCGATCAAAACCGCCTCGCGGATCGACACCCCCAAGCCGTTCGCCCGTCCCGAGGCGGGCCCGGTGA
>NZ_SZPR01000012.1:731780-732746 GCF_005280195.1 Streptomyces galbus
CCTGGCGGCAAGCCGACCTGGCCGCCGAGGACACCCGTGACACCTGGCGCCAGTGGTCACTTCCCTGGCAGGCCACCAAGGGCAGCCACACCCTCACCGTCCGCGCCACCGACCGCACCGGCGCGGTGCAGACCGACCGACGCACCCGCACCATTCCCGACGGCGCCAGCGGATGGCACTCCGTCGTCGTGACCGTGGACTGACTCCCCTCCGAAGGGCCCCGCGCCCACTGAACCACCTGTCCGCACCACCCCGAACGCAGCCGCGACCACGCTGCGCCTTCCTACAGGAGATCATGATGAACACCCGTATCCGCCGTACCGCCGGTCTCTTCGCCGCGGCCGCCGTGCTCCCCCTCGCGCTGACCGCGTGCTCCAGCGACAGCAAGGACTCCGGCACGTCCGACTCGTCGAGCAAGGCATCGGCAGCGGCCACCCCGAGCAGCGACGACATGGGCGGCTCGACGGCCGCCGCGAGCATGGACCAGCCGTTCGGCCCCGCCTGTTCCGCCGTGCCGAAGGACGGCGCCGGCTCCTTCGACGGCATGGCCAAGGACCCGGTCGCCACCGCCGCCTCCCACAACCCGGCCCTGTCCACGCTGGTGTCCGCCGTGCAGAAGGCCGGCCTGGTCGACACCCTCAACAACGCCGAGAACATCACCGTGTTCGCGCCGACCAACGACGCCTTCGCCAAGATCCCGAAGGCGACCCTCGACAAGGTCCTGAACGACAAGGCGCAGCTGACGAAGATCCTCACCTACCACGTCGTCGGCCAGAAGCTCACGCCGAAGGACCTCGAGAACGGCTCCTTCGACACGCTGGAGAAGTCGAAGCTCACGACGGCCGGTTCGGGTGAGTCCTACACCGTCAACGACTCCGCCAAGGTCGTCTGCGGCAACGTCAGGACCGCCAACGCCAACGTCTACATCATCGACACCGTCCTGATGCCCCAGAGCTGACCCCACCG
>NZ_SZPR01000013.1 GCF_005280195.1 Streptomyces galbus
GTCCCGGGACAACACACCTAGGCCGTGTACGGCGGTCGCCCGGGCGACGGCCTAGGCCGCTGGTCGCGGGCTCGGCGGCGTAGGGCGAAGGGCCCGCGCGGGGCGGGTCCGCGGTCCGACGCGGCGGCGGTCGCGGCGTTCCTACGGTGACGGCACCGCCGAGGTGCGGCGGAACGGACGAGGGGACGGTCGTCATGCCGGTCGCGATCATCACGGGGGCGTCGAAGGGGCTGGGGCGCGCGCTGGCCGAGGGGCTGGCCGCGCGGGGCTGGGACCTGGTGCTGGACGCCAGGACGGCGCGGGAACTGGAGGAGGCGGCGGCGGCCCTCGCCGGGCACGGCACGCGCGTGGCGGCGCTGCCGGGGGACGTGACGGACGCCGCGCACCGCGGGGAGCTGGTGGACGCGGCCCGGCGGCTCGGCGGGCCGGACCTGGTGGTGCACAACGCGAGCGCGCTCGGCGCCGAGCCGCTGGTCCCGCTGGCGCGGCTGCCGCTGGACGGGCTGCGCCGGGCGCTGGAGGTGAACGTGGTGGCGGCGCTGGGGCTGGTGCAGGAGGCGCTGCCGCTGCTGCGGGCGTCCGCGGCCGGCGCGGTCGTCGTGGTGAGCTCGGACGCGGCGGTGGAGGCGTACGGCACGTGGGGCGGGTACGGGGCGTCGAAGGCGGCGGTGGACCACCTGGCGGCCGTGCTGGCCGTGGAGGAGCCGCAACTGCGGGTGTGGGCGGTGGACCCCGGGGACATGGCCACGGACCTGTACGCGGCGGCCGTGCCCGACGACGGCGCGCCACGGCCCGAGCCGGCCGCGGTGGTGCCGGGGTTCCTGCGGCTGCTGGACGAGCGGCCGGCGAGCGGCCGCTACGGCGCGCCGGCTCTGGTGGAGGGGCGATGACGGCGGCGCTGCGGGTGCCCCGGGAACTGTCCGCGCGCGTGCCCGCGGAGCAGCGCGGGCCGGGGCTGGGCCGGGACGACGTGCGGCTGCTGGTGTCGCGCGGGACGCGGGTGACGCACCACGCGTTCCGGGAGTTGCCGCATCTGCTGCGGGCCGGGGACGTGCTGGTGGTGAACACCTCGTGCACGCTGGCCGCCGCCGTGGACGGGTGGGCCGGGGACGCGCGCGTGGTGGTGCACTTCTCCACGCGCGGGGACGACGGGCGGTGGGCCGTCGAGCTGCGGGACCCGGACGGGAGAGGAACCACGCGCGCGCGTGCGGGAGGCCCCGCGGGCACGCGGGTGCGGCTGCCGGGGGCCGTGCTGGTCCTGGAGGAGCCGCTGAGCGGGCGGGGTGAGCGGCTGTGGTGGGCGCGGGTGTCCGTGCCGGACGCCCCCGCGCGGACGCCCGGGCGGGGGTCCGCGCGGACCGCTCCCGCGCGCGGGGCCGTGGCCGACGTCCCGGCGCTGCTGCGGGAGCACGGGCGGCCCATCCGCTACTCCTACACGGAGCGGGACCAGCCGCTGTCGGTGTACCAGACGGTGTTCGCGCTGCCCGCGCCGGACGGTTCGGGCAGCGCGGAGATGCCGAGTGCCGCGCGTCCCTTCACGGCGGGGCTGGTGACGGAGCTGGTGAGCCGGGGCGTGCAGTTCGCGCCGGTCACGCTGCACACGGGGGTGGCGTCGGCGGAGGCGCACGAGCCGCCGTACCCGGAGCGGTTCTCGGTGCCGGAGGCGTCGGCGCGGCTGGTCAACGCGGCGCGGGCCGGGGGCGGCCGGGTGATCGCCGTGGGGACGACCGCGGTGCGGGCGCTTGAGTCGGCGGCCGGCGCGGACGGCGTGGTGCGCGCGCGGGAGGGGTGGACGGACCTCGTGGTGACGCCGCAGCGCGGGGTGCGGGTGGTGGACGGGCTGCTGACCGGGCTGCACGAGCCGGAGGCCTCACACCTGCTGATGCTGCGGGCGGTCGCGGGGCGGGCGGTGGTGGAGCGCAGTTACGAGGAGGCGCTGAACGGGCGCTACCTGTGGCACGAGTTCGGGGACGTCCATCTGCTGCTGCCCGGAAAAGACCTCACGCACGGCATTGCGTCAGCAACTCTTGGTGAGAACGCTGTGTCCGCGGTGTGAGCCCGCACATAGGGCCCACATCACGTACGAAGGACATTAGGAGACATACGGATTCGCCGCGAGCGGGGCAGACGGCATGGTCTGTCCCGTTTTGCCCTTACCTGATCCACTAGCCGGCATCGTAGGTCACACCTTTGCCTGGCGATTTTGCGGCCGCTAAGAATTGCTCTCGTCGCTCAGCGCCGCGGGGTTTTCCCCGCGGCGCTCGTGCCGAAACGCAGCCTTGTCCCCCTCGGCCGCCGAGCGACCTCCGCGCTATTCGAAGAGGTCCATCCCGCCATGCCCAAGAACACCCACAAGATCGCGCTCGCCGGTGTCGCCACGCTCGGCGCCGCCGCCGTCGCCTTCACGGT
Source organism: Streptomyces galbus (assembly GCF_005280195.1). Taxonomy (GTDB): domain Bacteria; phylum Actinomycetota; class Actinomycetes; order Streptomycetales; family Streptomycetaceae; genus Streptomyces; species Streptomyces galbus. The sequence goes on from NZ_SZPR01000013.1 coordinate 2,410, forward strand.
GGTCCCGGCCGACGCGCAGACGACCACCCGCGAGGCCGCCGCGTCGACCCGTGTGGCGTACAGCTCCGAGCAGCTCGCCGGCGTCAAGGCCGACATCACCGACCAGCTCGCCGGCAGCAGCGTGAAGATCGACGCCATCGAGGCGAAGAAGAAGGCCGCCGCGGCCGCCGCCAAGAAGGCCGCAGCAGCGAAGAAGGCCGCCGCCGCGAAGAAGGCGGCCGCCGCGGCCGCCAAGAAGGCAGCGGCGAAGAAGGCCGCCGCCGCCCACAAGGCCAAGGCCAAGGCCGCGAGCCGCTCCGCGAAGCGCCCGCACGTCGAGCAGGTCGCCGCCAAGACGTACAGCAACAACCTCGACGGCTGGATCCGCAAGTCCCTGGACATCATGAAGTCCAAGGGCATCCCGGGCAGCTACAGCGGCCTGCACCGCAACATCATGCGTGAGTCCTCGGGCAACCCGTACGCGATCAACGACTGGGACATCAACGCCATCAACGGCATCCCGTCGAAGGGTCTGCTGCAGGTGATCCCGCCGACGTTCGCCACGTACCACGTGGCCGGCACGTCCTGGAACATCTACGACCCGGTCGCCAACATCACGGCCGCCGCCAACTACGCGGCGCACCGCTACGGCTCGATCGACAACGTGAACAGCGCCTACTGACCGGCGCCCCCGCACACCGAAGGGCGGCCCCCACCTGACCGGGGGCCGCCCTTCGGGGTCGTCCGGGAGCCCGGCTCCCGCATGAGCCCTACTTGCGCATGACCTCGGGCTCGTGGCGGCGCAGGAAGCGGGCCACGAAGAAGCCGCAGACCACGCCGAGGGCGAGCAGGGCGGCCATGTCCAGGCCCCAGGCCCCGGCCGTGTGGTCCCACAGCGGGTCGGTGTCGCCGGCCGTCTCCGGCGGGCTGATCCGGTTGAAGTCCAGCGTGGCGCCCGCGGCGGCGACCGCCCAGCGCGAGGGCATCAGGTACGAGAACTCGTTGACGCCGATCGAGCCGTGCAGGGTGAACAGGCAGCCGGTGAAGACGACCTGGATGATCGCGAACATCACCAGCAGCGGCATCGTCTTCTCCGCGGTCTTCACCAGCGAGGAGATGATCAGGCCGAACATCATCGAGGTGAAGCCCAGCGCCATGATCGGGACGGAGAGTTCGAGCATCGTGGCGCCGCCGAGGACGAGGCCCTTCTCGGGGATCTCCCGGCTGGAGAAGCCGATGACGCCGACCAGCAGGCCCTGCAGCACGGTGATCATGCCGAGCACGAACACCTTCGACATCAGGTACGCCGAGCGCGACAGGCCGGTCGCCCGCTCCCGCTCGTAGATGACCCGTTCCTTGATCAGCTCGCGGACCGAGTTGGCGGCCCCCGCGAAGCAGGCGCCCACCGCGAGGATCAGCAGGACCGTGGTGGCCGTGCCGTTGGGGATGATCCGGCCGGTGTTCGGGTTCGCCGGGTTGGGCAGCAGGCCCTTGTCGGAATCGATCAGCAGGCTCACCGCGCCGAGCACCGCCGGCAGGATCACCATCAGGCCGAGGAAGCCCTTGTCGGACGCGATCACCGAGACGTAGCGGCGCACCAGCGTGAGGAACTGGCTCAGCCAGCCCTGCGGCTTCGGCGGCTTCATCGCCTGCATCGGCGGCACCTGTACGGCCTGCGGCGCGACCGCGTCGAGGTCCGCGGCGTACATCTGGTAGTGCTGCGAGCCCTTCCAGCGGCCCGCCCAGTCGTAGTCCCGGTAGTTCTCGAAGGCGGAGAAGACGTCGGCCCAGGTGTCGTAGCCGAAGAAGTTCAGCGCCTCCTCGGGCGGCCCGAAGTAGGCGACCGCGCCGCCCGGCGCCATCACCAGGAGCTTGTCGCACAGCGCCAGCTCGGCCACGGAGTGGGTCACCACGAGGACCGTGCGGCCGTCGTCGGCGAGGCCACGCAGCAACTGCATGACGTCACGGTCCATGCCCGGGTCGAGGCCGGACGTGGGCTCGTCGAGGAAGATCAGCGACGGCTTGGTCAGCAGCTCCAGGGCCACCGAGACGCGCTTGCGCTGGCCGCCGGAGAGCGAGGTGACCTTCTTGTCCTTGTGGATGTCGAGCTTGAGCTCGCGCAGCACCTCGTCGATGCGGGCGCTGCGCTCGGCGCCCGTGGTGTCGGCCGGGAAGCGCAGCTTGGCCGCGTACTTCAGGGCCTTCTTGACGGTCAGCTCCTTGTGCAGGATGTCGTCCTGCGGGACCAGACCGATGCGCTGGCGCAGCTCGGCGAACTGCTTGTACAGGTTGCGGTTGTCGTAGAGGACCTCGCCCTGGTCGGCGGGCCGGTACCCGGTGAGCGCCTTCAGCAGCGTCGACTTGCCGGAACCGGACGGGCCGATGACCGCGACCAGCGACTTCTCCGGGACGCCGAACGAGACGTCCTTCAGGATCTGCTTCCCGCCGTCGACCGTGACGGTCAGGTGGCGGGCGGAGAAGGAGACCTCACCGGTGTCGACGAACTCCTCGAGCCGGTCGCCCACGATGCGGAACGTCGAGTGGCCGACGCCGACGACGTCCGTCGGGCCGAGCACCTGCGTGCCGCCCTTGGGGATCGGCTGGCCGTTGACGTACGTGCCGTTGTGCGAGCCCAGGTCGCGGATCTCCATGCGGCCGTCGGGCGTCGCGTGGAACTCGGCGTGGTTGCGCGAGACCTGCAGGTCGGAGACGACCAGGTCGTTCTCCAGGGCACGGCCGATGCGCATCACGCGGCCCAGCGAGAACTGGTGGAACGTGGTGGGGCTGCGGTCGCCGTGCACCGGCGGCGCCCCCGCGGCACCACCGGGGACCTTCTGCGCGAACTGCTCCCCCGGACCCGGCTGTTGCGGGATGTGCGAGGCGGGCGGCGCCTGGTGCGGCTGCTGCCAGCCCGGCTGCGGGGCCTGCTGCGGCGGTGCCTGCTGCGCCCAGCCCGGGTTCGCGCCCTGCGCCGCGTACGGCTGCTGCACCTGCGGCGCCGGTACGGCGGCCGCGGCGGTGAGGTTCAGGCGGGGGCCGTCGGTCGCGTTGCCCAGGTGCAACACCGTGCCCGGGCCCAGCTCCAGCCGCTGGACGCGCTGTCCCTGCGCGTACGTGCCGTTGGTGCTGCCGTGGTCCTCGATGACCCAGCCGCGGCCGTCGAAGCTGACCGTGGCGTGACGCCAGGAGACCCTGGCGTCGTCGAAGACGATGTCGCCCTGCGGATCACGTCCGAGGGTGTAGGCCCTGGACGGATCGAGCGTCCAGGTACGTCCGTTTGATTCCAGTACGAGTTCCGGCACTCCATGCCCCACTGAGTTGTCCCCCGATTTGCCCCCGTCGCGGGGAGTCTAGGGATGTCGAACATCGGGGGGAACTATTTCAGGAGTGGCCCTCTGACCGAAAGTCGGGCCTTGCGAACCAAGTCCGCCGTCGCGTCGGCCGTTTCCGTTGACGGGGTGGAAACCTGCCCGGAGAGTGGTAAACGCACGCGAGGGGGACACGGGCGGCCGTACCGCACCGGAGTGCGCCGCCCCGCGTCGCGGATCGGGGGGTCTGCATGGGTGCCGGGACGGATGCCGGGACGGCCGGGAACGCGCGCCGCCCCCGGGGTGTGCCGTGGGGGGACGTGGTGCTGTCCGCGATCGCCGCGGTGAGCTGGGCGTTGATCGGGATGGCGGGCACGGCGGCGCTGGGGCTGCACCTGCTGGAGGCCGACGCGGAGGGCTCGTCGGGCCCGATGACGGCGGCCGTGGTGGCGCTGGGGGCCGGGGGTTCGGTGACGCCGTCGGGGGACGTGTCCGCGTTCGGGCTGTCCGACGCGCGCACGGCCACGGCCATCGAGATCACGCCACTCGGGGTCGGCCTGGTCGGGGCACTGCTGCTGTCGTGGTTCTTCCTGCGGTCCCTGCGCGCGGCCGGTGCGGTGATCACGCCGGTCGAACTCCTGGCCCGCGCGGGCGCGGTGGTCGCGTTGTTCGTGGCGGTGCTCGGCGGACTGGCGTGGGCGGGGCACGACGTCGTCACGCTCGACGGCGGCTCGCTCGGGCTCGACGACCTGCCCGGCGGGAGCGGGCGGACCGGGGTGACCCTCCCCGGCGTCGGGGACATCGGGGGCCTGCTGCCGGACCGGCTCGGCGATCTGGTGGACGCGAAGGCGGCCGTCGGCTTCACGGTGGACACCGCGCCGACGCTGCTCGGCGGGCTGGGCTGGTCGGCCGGGGTGCTGCTGATGGCCCTGCTGGCCTCGCGCCGCACACCACTGCCGCGCGGCTGGGAGGCCGTGCACCGGGTGGTGCGGCCGGCGGTGTCCGCCCTGGTCACCGTCGGGCTGACGGCGGTCCTGGCCGGTCTCGCCGCGGCGGCCTGGGCGGCGGTCGGCGACGCGCACCCGAAGCGGATCGCGGGCGCCGCGCTGCTGGGGGCGCCCAACGGGGTGTGGCTCGGGGTCGACGTCGGCCTGCTCGTGCCCTTCGACGGGCGGGCGTCCGGCGCCCTGACGAAGGTGCTGCCCGATCCGCTGGACGACCTGCTGGGTGCGGGCGGGGACCGGCCGGTGACGCTGGCCCGGCTGGCCGAACTGGACGGCCGTGTGTGGCTGTTGGGGGTCGCGGCGGCCCTGATGATGCTGCTGGCGGGGGTGTTGGTGGGGGTACGGACACCGGTGGGGGGTGCCGGCCTGGGTGCGCGGGGAGTTGGCGCGGGGGCCGGGCCTGGCGGTGACGGCGGCCCCGTCCGGGTCGGCGGTTTCGTGGGGCGCTGCGCGCTGCGGCTCGGGGTCGCCACGGCCGTGGCGCTTCCGCTGCTGGCCTGGCTGACGGAGGTGTCGGCGGACGCGTCGCTGTCGGTGCTGGGCTTCGACGCCTTCGGTGCGGGGATCGAGCTGCGGGGGCGCCTCGGCATGGCACTGGTCTGCGGGGCGCTGTGGGGCGCGGGTGCGGGGGCGGCCGGGGGCTGGCTGGCGTGGGTGTGCGGGGCGGCGGGGGTGCGGGCGGTGCCCGTGGAGGCGGGGACGGGTGGGGTGCGGCGGGAGGCGGCCGTCTCCCCGGGTGCGGGCGCGGGTCCCTACGCGCCGGGTGCGCCGTACCGGCCGCCGAACCCGGGGACGAATCCGTACCTGCGGCTTCCGGAGGAGGTGCGGGAACCACGGGGCCGCGAGCCGGAGCCGGAGGATGCCGTGCCACCGCCCGCCGGGGACACGTCGGGTGCGCCGACGGTCGCGGGGCCCCTCGGGCCGCCGCCGGCGAGGAAGAACCGGGCCCGGTGGGGCGACGGTCCGCCACCGCCGCCCCCTCCCCCGCCGGTGGGCCCGCCGAAGCGGCCGAAGGGGCCGAGGGGGTAGCGGGCGGCGAGGGACGGTGCCCCGTCGGCCGGACCACGTCCGTCGTTCTGTGGCCACCTCCCCGTCGCCCACTGTTGCGTGTCCGCCAGGCGGACCTGGGCGGCGGGGGGCACCGGGTGCCGGATACGGTGGTCACACCATGAGCGCTTCGCAGACTCCGCCCGCCGACGTTCCGACTCTGCTCGTCAAGATCTTCGGCAAGGACCGGCCGGGCATCACGGCCGGCCTCTTCGACACCCTCGCGGCCTACTCCGTGGACGTCGTCGACATCGAGCAGGTCGTCACCCGTGGCCGCATGGTGCTGTGCGCGCTGGTCACCGAGCCGACGCGCGGCCTGGAGGGCGACCTGCGGTCGACCGTGCACAGCTGGGCCGAGTCGATGAAGATGCAGGCGGAGATCATCTCCGGCACCGGTGACAACCGTCCGCGCGGTCTGGGCCGCTCCCTGGTCACCGTGCTGGGCCACCCGCTCACCGCCGAGGCCACCGCCGCCGTCGCCGCGCGGATCGCGAAGGCCGGCGGCAACATCGACCGTATCTTCCGGCTCGCCAAGTACCCGGTCACGGCCGTCGAGTTCGCCGTGTCCGGTGTGGAGACCGGGCCCCTGCGCACCGCGCTGGTCACGGACGCCGCCGCGGTCGGCGTGGACGTCGCGGTCGTCGCGGCCGGTCTGCACCGGCGGGCCCAGCGGCTCGTGGTGATGGACGTCGACTCGACGCTGATCCAGGACGAGGTCATCGAGCTCTTCGCGGCGCACGCCGGCTGCGAGGACAAGGTCGCCGAGGTCACGGCGGCCGCGATGCGCGGCGAGCTGGACTTCGAGCAGTCGCTGCACGCGCGCGTGGCGCTGCTGGAGGGGCTGGACGCGTCGGTGGTGGAGAAGGTCCGCGCCGAGGTGCGGCTGACCCCGGGCGCCCGCACGCTGATCCGCACCCTCAAGCGCCTGGGCTACCAGGTGGGCGTCGTCTCCGGTGGGTTCACCCAGGTCACCGACGACCTCAAGGAGCGGCTGGGCCTCGACTTCGCCCAGGCCAACACCCTGGAGATCGTCGACGGGCGGCTGACCGGCCGGGTGACGGGCGAGATCGTGGACCGCGCGGGCAAGGCGCGGCTGCTGCGCCGCTTCGCCGCGGAGGCGGGCGTGCCGCTGTCGCAGACCGTGGCCGTCGGCGACGGCGCCAACGATCTGGACATGCTGAACGCGGCCGGCCTGGGCGTCGCCTTCAACGCCAAGCCCGTGGTGCGCGAGGCGGCGCACGCCGCGGTGAACGTGCCGTTCCTCGACACCGTGCTGTACCTGCTGGGCATCACCCGCGAAGAGGTCGAGGCGGCGGACACCCACGACGAGCAGTGACGGCGCGCGGCTGACGGGCCGCGCCCGACGGGTCGCCGCCCGCGGCCCGGCCGGCCCGGGCACCCCGTCGGCCGGCCGGATCCGCCCGGCGGGTCAGTCGCTCGGGGCCCAGTAGTCGCGCAGGGTCGCCACCCGGGGTTCCAGGGACTTCCAGGGGCCCTCGAAGGACAGGACGGCGAAGGCGGCGGCCGGGAAGCCCCGGCGGTCCATCCGCCCGCCGGCGTCGGCGTCGGCGGAGCCCGCGAGGATCTCGGCGAGGCCGTGCACCCCCGGGTTGTGGCCGACCAGCAGGAGGTTGCCCACGTCGTCCGGGGTCTCGTTGAGCAGGGCGATCAGCTCGCCCGGCGAGGCCTCGTAGATCCGCTCCTCGTAGATGGTCTTCGGCCGGTGCGGGAACTCGTGCACGGCCAGTTTCCAGGTCTCCCGGGTCCGGGTCGCGGTGGAGCACAGCGCCAGGTCGACGGCGACGCCCGTGTCGAGCAGTCTGCGGCCGGCCTCGGCCGCGTCCTTGCGGCCGCGGTCCGCGAGCGGTCGCTCGTGGTCGGTCACCTGGGGCCAGTCGGCTTTCGCATGCCGGAAGAGGACGATCGTGCGGGGTTCTGCGGCGCTCATGACTCCCAGCTTCGCACGAAACACGCCACCGGGCTCAGGGAGTTGACCGGCGGCATCACCGGCACGGGCCGACTAGCGCGCGAGCAGGTCCCGGACCCGCTCCAGGACGTGGGCGAGGACGGGGTCGCCGGTGGCCGCCTGGGCGTCGGCCGGGTTGAGTATCAGTGCGAGCAGGGTGATGAAGGCGAGGGTCGGCAGGGCCAGGGCCCACCAGGGCAGCCGGGTGCCGACGCCGCCCGTGGTCGCCGGGTGGGGCCGGGTGTGCGTAGGGGCCGACATGGGTGCCTCCGCGGGTCGCCGATCGTCTCCGAGTGGGTGCGGACCGCCGTCCGCGGCCACATCTCGACGCTACGGAACCTGCGGGCCGCGTCCCATCCGGTGATCCACCCACTTGACCCTGACCCTGGCCCCCTAGGGGACAGGGGGGCTAGCACCACCCCGACGGGCGGGGCGACGGCTCAGGGCGAGGCGATCGTCGCGATGACGGCGATGATCACGAAGATGGCGAGGAACGAGCCGAAGACGATCAGCATTTTCTTCTGGCCGTTCTGGGGGTTCGGATCGAGCACGGGCATGCGGTCAGTGTCCCACCCCGTGGGCCCGGTCCGTCCCCCGGGGGCGGCGTGCCGCCGCCTCGTCCTCGATGGTGCGGTCGCGGCCCGCGAGGACGCCGACGACGATCTGCGGCACCATCAGGGCCGCCATCAGCGCGAGAGGCACGCCCCAGCCGCCGGTGGCCTGGTAGAGCACGCCCACCAGGAGCGGGCCGGGGATGGAGATCAGGTAACCGGTGCTCTGCGCGAAGGCCGAGAGCTGGACCACGCCCGCGCCCGTGCGGGCCCGCATCCCGACCATGGTGAGGGCGAGCGGGAAGGCGCAGTTGGAGACGCCGAGCAGCAGCGCCCACGCCCAGGCGCCCGCGGCCGGTGCGAGGTACATGCCGGCGTAGCCGACGAGGCCGCAGACGCCGAGCACGACGACGATCGGGCCCTGCCGGGGCAGCCGGGCGGCCACGCGCGGGATGAGGAAGGCGAGCGGCACGCCCATCACCATGGTCACCGCGAGCAGCAGCCCGGCGGTGCCGGCGGCGACGCCCGCGTCCCGGAAGATCTGCGCCATCCAGCCCATCGTGATGTAGGCGGCGGTGGCCTGGAGCCCGAAGAACACCGCGAGCGCCCAGGCGGTGCGGCTGCGCGTGATGCGCAGCGGCGCCGACGGCTCCACCCGCGCGGAGCGGGAGCGTCCCTCCGTCGCTGCCTGCCGCTCCTGCCGCTCCGGTCCGGCGGGTTCCGCGCCCCGGTCGCGGACGAGCAGCAGCCAGGGCAGGACGGCGACGCCGGCCAGTCCCGCCCACACGGCGAGCCCGGTCTGCCAGCTCCCGCCCAGGGACTCGGTCATCGGCACGGTGGCCGCGGCGGCCAGGGAGGTGCCGAGGGCCAGGGCCATCGAGTACAGCCCGGTCATGGAGCCGACCCGGTCGGGGAAGTGGCGCTTGACGATGACCGGCATCAGCACGTTGCTCACCGCGATGCCCATGAGGGCCAGGGCGCTGGCGGCCAGGAAGCCCGCCGTACCGCCCGCGTAGGGGCGCAGGAGCAGGCCGGCGGTGATGGCGGCCATCCCGGCGCACACCACGGCGCCCGCGCCGAAGCGGCGGGCGAGGCGGGGCGCGGTGATGCCGAACACGGCGAAGCACAGGGGCGGCACGGAGGTGAGCAGCCCGGCCACGCTGCCGCTCATGCCGAGTCCGTCACGGACCTCTTCCATGAGGGCGCCGAGGCTGGTGATGGCGGGGCGCAGGTTGAGGGCGGCCAGGACGATGCCGACGACCACCAGCCGGGTGCGCCACGCGCGCGAGGCCGGCGGGCGGTGCGCGTCGGCGGGCGGGGCGCCGGCGGGTGCCGGGGCGGGGTGCGGGGCGGATGTCGTCGTCCGGGTCTCCTCGGGTGCCATGCCGCCATCATAGAATCATGGGATGATTGGTTGTCCACTCTCCGTCGGCCCGGGTGGCCCCGTCCCGGCCCGCTCGTGCGAAGGTGTGCCATGCCTCTGAGCCATCCCCGCCGCTCGGCGCTCTCCGAGCAGGTCATCTCCGCGCTGCGCACCCAGATCACCTCGGGCGAGTGGCCGGTCGGATCGCGCATCCCGACCGAGCCGGAGCTGGTCGAGCAGCTCGGGGTCGCCCGCAACACGGTCCGCGAGGCGGTCCGGGCCCTCGCCCACAACGGCCTGCTGGACATCCGGCAGGGGTCGGGCACGTACGTGGTCGCGACCAGCGAGCTGGCGGGTGTGATGCACCGCCGGTTCGCCGACGCCGATCCCCGCCACATCGCCGAGCTGCGCTCCACGCTGGAGTCGAGCGCCGCCCGGCTGGCCGCCGAGCGGCGCACCGAGAAGGACCTCAAGCAGCTCGACGCGCTGCTGCTGCGGCGCGAGGAGGCGTGGGAGTCGGGCGACGCGGAGGCGTTCGTCGCGGCGGACGCGACGTTCCACCTGGCGGTGGTGGCGGCCTCCCACAACGACGTCATGACGGCGATGTACGCCGACCTGGGCGAGGTGCTGCGGGACTGGCTGCGCGAGGACGTCGGCGGCGAGCTGACCCCGGAGACGCACATGGACCACACGCGGCTGGTCGACGCCGTCCGCGCGGGCGACGCGGAGGCGGCGGCGGAGGAGGCCGCGAGCTACCCCTTCCTGTGCCGCCCGGGACGCTTCACCGCCACCGGCTGACCAGGGCCGCGGTCCCGCCCTGCGCCGCCGCTCAGACCCTCTCGTGGCTGACCCAGGCCCTGCCGACCTCCATCCAGCAGCGGCCGGTCAGCCGCACGGTCTCGGCGGGGCCCGCCTCGACGGGGGCGCCGTCGGTGTCCAGGTCCCACCAGCGGGCGCACTCGACGTGCAGCCGGACGCGGTCCGTGTCGGCATAGGGGTTGTGGCAGTCGGCGACCACGTGGGAGCCGTCCACGCGCGTGCGGCACTCCGCCCCGAACGGTGCGGCGGAGGCGTCCACGCGTGCGTGGGAGACCGCGTCGTACGGCGCGCACAGCACGAGGGCGGCGGCGACGGTCACTGGGGCCAGGCTTCGGTGCAGGCGCACAAGGGGACCTCCTCGGACCGTACGGCGGCGGGGCGGTGCGGGGCGGGCGGTGCGTCCTCCCAGCGTGCCGTGTCACCCGTACGGACCGCCCGGCCGACTGGGCCGAACGGGCGACGCCCCGCCCCCGCGCGCTGCGGGGACGGGGCGTCGGGACCGGTGAGGGAACCGGTCAGGCGCCGATGGCGTGCAGGCCGCCGTCGACGTGGATGATCTCGCCGGTGGTCTTCGGGAACCAGTCGCTCAGCAGGGCGACGATGCCCCGGCCGGCCGGCTCCGGGTCCTTCAGGTCCCACTCCAGCGGGGAGCGGCTGTCCCACACGGAGGCCAGGTCCGAGAAGCCCGGGATGGACTTGGCGGCCATGGAGCCGATCGGGCCCGCCGAGATCAGGTTGCAGCGGATGTTCTGCTTGCCCAGGTCGCGGGCCAGGTAGCGGCTGGTGGCCTCCAGGGCGGCCTTGGCCGGGCCCATCCAGTCGTACTGCGGCCAGGCGTACTGGGCGTCGAAGGTGAGGCCGACGACCGAGCCGCCGTTCTGCATCAGCGGCAGGCAGGCCATGGTCAGCGACTTCAGGGAGAACGCCGAGACGTGCATGGCGGTGGCCACCGACTCGAACGGGGTGTTGAGGAAGTTGCCGCCGAGGGCGTCCTGCGGGGCGAAGCCGACGGAGTGCACGACGCCGTCGAGGCCGCCGAGCTCCTCGCCGACCACGTCGGCCAGCCGGCCGAGGTGCTCGGTGTTGGTCACGTCCAGCTCGATGACCTTGGTGGGCTCGGGCAGCTTCCGGGCGATGCGCTCGGTCAGCGTGGGCCGCGGGAACGCGGTCAGGATGATCTCGGCACCCTGCTCCTGGGCCAGCTTAGCGGCGTGGAAGGCGATGGAGGACTCCATCAGCACACCGGTGATCAGGACGCGCTTGCCCTCGAGAATTCCGCTCATGGTGATCAGTGACCCATTCCCAGTCCGCCGTCAACGGGGATGACGGCTCCAGTGATGTACGAAGCGTCGTCCGAGGCGAGGAACCGCACCGTCGCGGCGATCTCCTGCGGCTGCGCGTACCGTCCGAGGGGCACCCCCGCGAGGATGCCGGCGCGCTGCTCGTCGCTGAGCGCCTTGGTCATGTCGGTGTCCACGAAGCCGGGTGCGACGACGTTGAAGGTGATGTTGCGCGAGCCCAGCTCACGGGCCAGGGAACGCGCGAAGCCGACCAGGGCGGCCTTGGAGGCGGCGTAGTTGGCCTGGCCGGGCGAGCCGAGCAGACCCACCACGGACGAGACCAGGACGACCCGCCCCTTCTTGGCGCGCAGCATGCCGCGGTTGGCGCGCTTGACCACGCGGAAGGTACCGGTGAGGTTGGTGTCGATGACCGAGGTGAAGTCCTCCTCGGACATGCGCATCAGGAGCTGGTCCTTGGTGATGCCCGCGTTGGCGATCAGGACCTCGACGGCGCCGTGCTGCTCCTCGATCTCCTTGTAGGCCTGCTCCACCTGCTCGGGGTCGGTGATGTCGCACTTGACCGCCAGGAAGCCCTCCGGGGGCTCGCCCGAGCGGTACGTGATCGCGACCTTGTCGCCGGCGTCGGCGAACGCGCGGGCGATGGCGAGGCCGATGCCCCGGTTGCCTCCGGTGACGAGAACCGAGCGGCTCAACGGATCACCCTTTCGATAGGGGTCTGACACACCCGCCCGGACACGTGGCTGACAGGCGGCTTCACCTGAAACCTATCGGTCCGCCCGCGCCCGCGGACATTGGGGCACCGACAGTGGCGCAGGGGTCGTGCTGTGGGGTCCCTACAGAAAGTTTGCGGAACGGCACCGGAAACGTGTGGTCCGCGGGGCGGTCGGCGCGACATGATCGGAGGCTGACGGCCGCGGTGTCACGATCACCGTCCTCCCCCGCACGTTCCCAGTGGTCACGTCGGCAGAAAGAGATGCAGGTGCCTCATACCATCGACGAAGCCTTCACAGCGCTCCCCCTACGCGCCCTGGCCGACGCCGCGCTCGCCCGCGCGCGTGCGCTGGGGGCCGAGCACGCGGACTTCCGGTTCGAGCGGGTGCGCAGCGCGTCCTGGCGGCTGCGCGACGCCCGGCCCGCGGGGTCGTCGGACACGACCGACCTCGGGTACGCGGTGCGGGTCGTGCACGGCGGGACGTGGGGGTTCGCCTCGGGCGTGGACCTGACCATGGACGCGGCCGCGCGGGTCGCCGGGCAGGCCGTGGCGATGGCGAGGCTGTCCGCGCAGGTGATCCGGGCGGCCGGTGCGGACGAGCTGGTCGAGCTGGCCGACGAGCCGGTGCACGCCGACCGGACCTGGGTGTCGTCGTACGAGACCGATCCGTTCGCCGTGCCCGACGCGGAGAAGACCGCGCTGCTCGCCGACTGGAGCAACCGGCTGCTGGCTGCCCGCGGGGTGGACCACGTGGACGCCTCGCTGCTCACCGTCCACGAGAACAAGTTCTACGCCGACACGGCGGGCACGGTGACCACCCAGCAGCGCGTGCGGGTCCACCCGCAGCTGACCGCCGTGTCGGTGGACGAGTCCAGCGGCGAGTTCGACTCCATGCGCACCCTGGCGCCGCCGGCGGGGCGCGGCTGGGAGTACCTCACCGGGACCGGCTGGGACTGGGACACCGAGCTGGAGCAGATCCCCGAGCTGCTGGCCGAGAAGATGCGCGCGCCGAGCGTCGAGCCGGGCCTGTACGACCTGGTCGTGGACCCGTCCAACCTGTGGCTGACCATCCACGAATCGATCGGGCACGCCACCGAGCTGGACCGGGCGCTCGGCTACGAGGCGGCCTACGCGGGCACCTCGTTCGCCACCTTCGACCGGCTCGGCTCGCTGCGGTACGGCTCGGAGCTGATGAACGTGACCGGTGACCGCACCGCCGAGCACGGCCTGGCCACCGTCGGCTACGACGACGAGGGCGTCGAGGCGCAGTCCTGGGACCTGGTGAAGGAGGGCACCCTGGTCGGCTACCAGCTCGACCGGCGGATCGCCCGGCTGACCGGGTTCGAGCGGTCCAACGGGTGCGCGTACGCCGACTCCCCCGCCCACGTGCCGGTGCAGCGCATGGCGAACGTGTCGCTGCGGCCGGACCCGGCCGGGATGTCGACCGAGGACCTGATCGGGGGCGTCGACCGCGGCATCTACGTGGTGGGCGACCGGTCCTGGTCGATCGACATGCAGCGCTACAACTTCCAGTTCACCGGCCAGCGCTTCTTCCGGATCGAGAACGGGCGGCTGACCGGGCAGCTCCGGGACGTGGCCTACCAGGCGACGACCACCGACTTCTGGGGCTCCATGGCGGCCGTCGGCGGCCCGCAGACGTACGTGCTCGGCGGCGCCTTCAACTGCGGCAAGGCCCAGCCGGGGCAGGTCGCCGCGGTGTCGCACGGCTGCCCGTCCGCCCTGTTCAAGGGCGTCAACATTCTGAACACCACGCAGGAGGCCGGTCGATGAGCGCCCCCACCCCCGAGCCGCACGAGATCGTCGAGCGGGCCCTGGAGCTGTCGCGGGCCGACGGCTGTGTCGTCATCGCCGACGAGGGGTCCACGGCCAACCTGCGCTGGGCCGGCAACGCGCTCACCACGAACGGCGTGACGCGCGGGCGGACGCTGACCGTCGTCGCGACCGTCGACGGCCGCGAGGGCACCGCCTCGGGCGTGGTGTCGCGCTCCGCCGTGACGGTGGACGAGCTGGAGTCGCTGGTGCGGGCCGCCGAGGCCGCCGCGCGCGGCGCCGGTTTCGCCGAGGACGCGCAGCCGCTGATCGGCGGGGTGCCGCAGGCGCCGGAGTTCACCGAGCCGCCCGCGGAGACGTCCTCCGCGGTGTTCGCCGACTTCGCGCCCGCGCTGGGCGAGGCGTTCGCCCGCGCGCGTGCGGGCGGGCGCGAGCTGTACGGCTTCGCCAACCACGAGATGGTCTCGACCTACCTGGGCACCTCGACCGGGCTGCGGCTGCGGCACGACCAGCCCACGGGCACGCTGGAGCTCAACGCCAAGTCGCCGGACCGCACGCGCTCGGCGTGGGCGGGGCGCTCCACGCGCGACTTCAAGGACGTCGACCCGGCCGCGCTGGACGCCGAGCTCGCCGTCCGCCTGGGCTGGGCGGAGCGGCGCGTGGACCTGCCCGCCGGGCGGTACGAGACGCTGCTGCCGCCGACGGCCGTGGCGGACCTGCTGATCTACCAGATGTGGTCGGCGTCGGGCCGGGACGCGGTCGAGGGGCGCACGGTGTTCTCCCGGCCCGGCGGCGGGACCCGGCTCGGCGAGAAGCTGACCGAGCTGCCGCTGACGCTGCGCAGCGACCCGTACGCGCCGGGGCTGGAGTCGGCGCCGTTCGTCGTCGCGCACTCCTCCGGCGGGGACCAGTCGGTGTTCGACAACGGGCTGCCCGTGCCGGCCACCGAGTGGATCGCGGACGGCGCCCTGCGGAACCTGGTCACCAGCCGGTTCGCCGCCGCGCTGACGGGGCTGCCGCTGGCGCCCTCGCTGGGCAACCTGATCCTCGACGGCGGCGACGACCGCTCGCTGGAGGAGATGGTCGCGGCCACCGAGCGGGGCCTGCTGCTGACCTGCCTGTGGTACATCCGCGAGGTCGACCCGGCCACGCTGCTGCTGACGGGGCTCACCCGCGACGGGGTGTACCTCGTCGAGAACGGCGAGGTCACCGGTGAGGTGAACAACTTCCGGTTCAACGAGTCGCCGGTGGACCTGCTGGGGCGGGCGACCGAGGCCGGGCGCACCGAGAAGACGCTGCCGCGCGAGTGGAGCGACTGGTTCACCCGGGCCGCGATGCCCGCGCTGCGGGTGCCCGATTTCAATATGAGCTCTGTCAGCCGGGGCGTATAACCTCGTAGGCGTTCACCGACGGGCGGCGGTCGCCGCCCGGGACCATCCAAGGAGACACGAGAACCGTGACGGACATCGTCGACGAGCTGAAGTGGCGGGGCCTGTTCGCCCTGTCCACCGACGAGGACGCCTTGCGCAAGGCGCTCGCGGACGGTCCCGTCACGTTCTATTGCGGCTTCGACCCGACCGCGCCCTCCCTGCACGTCGGACACCTGGTGCAGGTGCTCACCGTGCGCCGCCTCCAGCAGGCCGGGCACCGGCCGCTGGCGCTGGTGGGCGGCGCGACGGGTCTGATCGGCGACCCCCGCCCGACGGCGGAGCGCACGCTGAACGACCCGGAGACGGTGGCCGGCTGGGTCGGCCGGCTGCGCTCCCAGATCGAGCCGTTCCTGTCCTTCGAGGGCGAGAACGCCGCCGTGATGGTGAACAACCTCGACTGGACCGCGGGGCTGTCCGCGATCGAGTTCCTGCGGGACGTCGGCAAGCACTTCCGTGTCAACAAGATGCTGACGAAGGACTCCGTGGCCCGCCGCCTGGAGTCCGACCAGGGCATCAGCTACACGGAGTTCAGCTACCAGATCCTGCAGGGCATGGACTTCCTCCAGCTCTACCGGCGCTACGGCTGCACGCTCCAGCAGGGCGGCAGCGACCAGTGGGGCAACCTCACGGCCGGCCTGGACCTGATCCACCGCCTGGAGCCGGACGCGAGCGTGCACGCGCTGGCCACGCCGCTGATGACGAAGGCCGACGGCACCAAGTTCGGCAAGACCGAGGGCGGCGCGGTCTGGCTGGACCCGGAGATGACGACGCCGTACGCGTTCTACCAGTTCTGGCTGAACGTGGACGACCGGGACATCTCGCGGTACGCGCGCATCCTGTCCTTCCGCTCCCGCGAGGAGCTGGAGGAGCTGGAGCGGCAGACCGAGGAGCGTCCGCAGGCCCGGGCCGCGCAGCGCGCGCTGGCCGAGGAGCTGACGACGCTGGTGCACGGCGCCGACCAGACCGCCGCGGTGATCGCCGCGTCGAGGGCGCTGTTCGGCCAGGGCGAGCTGGCGGAGCTGGACGAGCGGACGCTGGCCGCGGCGCTGTCGGAGGTGCCGCACGTCAAGGTCGCCGAGCCGGCGCCCGTGGTGGACCTGCTCGCGGAGGTGGGCCTGGTCGCCAGCAAGTCCGCGGCGCGGCGGACCGTGAAGGAGGGCGGGGCCTACGTGAACAACGTGAAGGTCACCGCCGAGGACGCGGTGCCGTCGGCCGGGGACCTGCTGTACGGCCGGTGGCTGGTGCTGCGGCGCGGCAAGAAGAACCTGGCGGCCGTCGAGGTCACCGGGGCGTAGATCACCGGTACCGCTGTCGCAAGGGCGCGGGGCGGGTGCGGGCTCAGGGCCGCGCACCCGCCCCGCGCCGCTGACGGGCGCCGGCGCTCAGGCCCGTTGCTGCTTGCGCTTGCCCAGCGTGGCCATGTACGCCATGTCGCCCAGGCCGACGATGATGACCGCCGCGATGAGCTGGAAGATGTGGCGGCTCCAGTCGATGCCGGGGGTCGCCTCGACACCGAACGCGCGGGCGATGGCGTTGCCCACGATCGCGCCCAGCATGCCGAAGATCGTGGTCAGCCACAGCGGACTGTGCTGCTTGCCGGGGATGATCGCCTTGGCGATGAGGCCCAGTACGAATCCCACGATGATCGCCCACAACCAGCCCATGGCTGCCTCCTCGTCGGCTCAGGGGTGAGCAGTGCCCCCAGTCTGGTTCCGCGGGCCGTACGCCGCATGCCGGGTACCGCCGTACGCGGGACGGCGCAGCCGGCTCGCCCGGCGGGGAGGCGACCCGGTCTCGAAGGCGGCCCAGCCCGGGCGTACCGTGGAGGGGCAGGGCGCGACGCGGGCGGATGGTGGAATGTGATGCGGAAGCAGGGTGGCGGGACCGGCGTCCAGGTGTTCCGGATCACCGGGGCCCGGCAGGGGCTGCAGGAGGACGTGCGCGGACGGCAGCGGCGGTACGTCATCTCGATGACGGTCCGTACGCTGGCGGTGATCCTCGCGGCGTCGCTGTGGAACGTCGAACGGCACGTGGCGCTGGTGGCGTTGGTGCTGGGTGCGGTCCTGCCGTACATCGCGGTGGTGATCGCGAACGCCGGACGGGAGAACGCGCCGGGGATGCCCACGACGTTCGTGCCCACGCCGCTGCCGCTGGGTGCGCCGCGCGCGCTGCCGGGGTCGTCGGCCGGGACCGTGCCCGGGGGTGCGCGTCCGCAGCCGGGATCCGTCCCGGAGGACGGGACGGGTGAGCCGGCCGAGCGGCCCTGAGCCGGACGCGTGCGAAGCTCAAGAAAAGCTCAGATCCAATCATGTGGTTGAGGTCCCCCGGGGACGGTCGGCCGTGACATACTGCGTACGCGCTCCGCATCCCCCGTCGGAGCGACGGACCGACGCCGGGCAGCTCCCCCCGTGGCTGCTCGGCGTCGCCTTTGTGTGCGGGGATGTTCGGAAGTGATCATGTGGGCGGGGAGTGCGAGTGGGCGGGACGCAGGGCGTGCGCAGGGGCGGAGCGAAGCGGTGAGTGACGAGACCCCGGTCTGTTCCGCCAAGGGCTGCCGCACCGCCGCGGTGTGGGTGCTGGCCTGGAACAACCCGAAGATCCACACCCCGGAGCGCCGCAAGACGTGGCTGGCGTGCGAGGAGCACCGCGAGCACCTGTCGCAGTTCCTCGGGGTGCGGGGCTTCCTCAAGGACGTGGTGCGGTTCGAGGACTGGCGGGAGCCGGAGACCTCCTGAGGCTCAGCCGCCGATCGCCGACATCGGGCGGTCGGGCTGGACGAACGACGGGTCGTCGAGGCCGGCGCCCGCCTTCTTGCCCCACATCGCCAGCCGCCACAGGCGGGCTATCTCCTCGTCGGGGGCGCCGGAGCGGAGCGCCGCGCGCAGGTCCGTCTCCTCGCGGGCGAACAGGCAGGTGCGGACCTGGCCGTCGGCCGTGAGGCGGGTGCGGTCGCAGGCCGCGCAGAACGGGCGGGTGACGGAGGCGATGACCCCGACGACGTGCGGGCCGCCGTCCACCAGCCAGCGTTCCGCCGGCGCCGAGCCGCGCTTCTCCTCGCCCTCGGGGGTGAGGGTGAAGCGGGTGCGCAGGGAGGCGAGGATGTCGCCGGCGGTGACCATGCCGTCGCGCTTCCAGCCGTGCTGGGCGTCCAGCGGCATCTGCTCGATGAAGCGCAGCTCGTAGTCGTGGTCGATCGCCCAGGCGAGCAGGTCGGGGGCCTCGTCGTCGTTCAGTCCGGGCATCAGGACCGCGTTGACCTTGACCGGGGTCAGGCCCGCCTCGCGGGCGGCCTCCAGGCCGGCGAGGACGTCCTGGTGGCGGTCGCGGCGGGTGAGGGTCTTGAAGACGTCGGGGCGCAGGGTGTCCAGCGAGACGTTGACCCGGTCCAGGCCGGCCGCCTTCAGGGCCGTCGCCGTGCGGCGCAGGCCGATGCCGTTGGTCGTCAGGGACATCCGGGGGCGGGGCGTCAGGGCGGCCACCCGCTCGACGATGCCGACCAGGCCGGGCCGCAGCAGGGGTTCGCCGCCGGTGAAGCGGACCTCCTCGATGCCGAGGGTGCGCACGGCGACGTCGATGAGGCGGACGATCTCGTCGTCGGTGAGGAGGTCGGGCTTGGCCAGCCACTGCAGGCCCTCCTCGGGCATGCAGTACGTGCAGCGCAGGTTGCACCGGTCGGTCAGCGAGACCCTCAGGTCGGTGGCCACCCGGCCGTAGGTGTCGATGAGCACGTGGGCCCCCTCCCTCGTCGCGAACGTCGTCTTCCGGCACCTGCGAGCCTACGTGACGGCACCGACAACGACAGTTCCCGATCCCACAGGTACGACACGGCCGCGTCGTAGGGACCTACGACGCGGCCGCGCGCGGAAGTTCCGCCGGGTGCGCTCAGTGGGCGCCGGTCCCGGTCAGGGAGCGGACCTCCAGTTCGGCGTACTTGCCGGTGTCGGGCTCCTCCTTGGACAGCAGGGTGCCGACGATGCCCAGCAGGAAGCCGACGGGGATGGAGATGATGCCGGGGTTCTCCAGCGGGAACCAGTGGAAGTCGACGTCCGGGAACATCGAGGTCGGCTTGCCGGAGACGACCGGGGAGAACAGCACCAGGCCGACCGCGGTGACCAGGCCGCCGTAGATCGACCACAGGGCCCCGGAGGTGGTGAACCGCTTCCAGAACAGGCTGTAGAGGATCGTCGGCAGGTTGGCGGAGGCGGCGACCGCGAAGGCGAGGGCGACGAGGCCGGCCACGTTCAGGTCGCGGGCCAGGGCGCCCAGCAGGATCGAGACCGCGCCGATGCCGACGGTCGCCCAGCGGGCCGCGCCGATCTCCTGCTTCTCGGTGGCCCGGCCCTTCTTGATGACGTTCGCGTAGATGTCGTGGGCGAACGACGAGGACGAGGCGAGCGTGAGGCCCGCGACGACCGCGAGGATCGTGGCGAAGGCGACCGCGGAGATGGTGGCCAGCAGGACGGCGCCCCAGTTGGAGTCGACGCCGCCGAGGTGCAGGGCGAGCAGCGGGGCGGCCGTGTTGCCCGCCTTGTTGGACGCGATGATCTCGTCCGGCTTGATCAGGGCGGCGGCGCCGAAGCCGAGCGCGAGGGTCATCAGGTAGAAGGCGCCGATCAGGCCGATGGCCCAGATGACCGACTTCCGGGCGGCCTTGGCGGTGGGCACCGTGTAGAAGCGGATCAGGATGTGCGGCAGGCCCGCGGTGCCCAGGACCAGGGCGATGCCCAGGGAGATGAAGTCCAGCTTGGTGGTGCCGGTGGCGCCGTACTTCAGGCCGGGCTCCAGGAAGGCGGCGCCCTTGCCGCTGTTGTCGGCGGCCGAGCCGAGCAGGTCCGAGACGTTGAAGTCGAACTTCAGCAGGACCAGGAAGGTCAGCAGCAGCGCGCCCGCGATGAGCAGCACCGCCTTGACCATCTGGACCCAGGTGGTGCCCTTCATGCCGCCGATGGTGACGTACACGATCATCAGCACGCCGACCAGCGCCACGATGCCGATCTTGCCGCCGTCGCTGGTGATGCCGAGCAGCAGCGAGACGAGCACGCCCGCGCCGGCCATCTGCGCGAGCAGGTAGAAGATCGACACGACGATGGTGGAGGTGCCGGCCGCCGTGCGCACGGGGCGCTGGCGCATGCGGTACGCCAGGACGTCGCCCATGGTGTACCGGCCGGAGTTGCGCAGCGGCTCGGCGACCAGGAGCAGTGCGACGAGCCAGGCGACCAGGAAGCCGATGGAGTACAGGAACCCGTCGTAGCCGAAGAGGGCGATGGCGCCGGCGATGCCGAGGAAGGACGCGGCGGACATGTAGTCGCCGGAGACGGCGAGTCCGTTCTGGAAGCCGGTGAACTGCCGTCCGCCGGCGTAGAAGTCGGCGGCGTCCTTGGTCTGGCGGCCGGCCCACACGGTGATGACGAGGGTCGCGAGGACGAACACGGCGAACAGGCTGATGATCAGCCCCCGGTGCTCACTGGCCTCTCCGGCGGCGAGCAGGGTGTGCTGCTGTGCGGGGCTCATGCGCCGCCCTCCATCCGGGACTTGATGGCCTCGGCCTGCGGGTCGAGCCGGGCGGCGGCGCGGCGCGCGTACCACCAGGCGATGAGGAAGGTCGTGAGGAACTGTGCGAGGCCCAGCACGAGGGCCACGTTGACGTTGCCGGCCACCTTGGTGCCCATGAAGTCGCCGGCGTAGTTGGACAGCAGGACGTACAGCAGGTACCAGGCGATGAAGGCGAACGTCAGCGGAAAGGCGAACGAGCGGTGCGTGCGGCGCAGTTCACCGAACTCCGCGCTCTCCTGCACCGCGACGAACTCCTCGGCGGAGGGGAGTTGGGCTGGGGTTCTCGAGGGGGGCGGTGTCTCGGTGGCCACGGAGTCTCCTCGTGTTGCGGCTGGGCTGGAATCCGGGGGCTCGACGGTCCTCGGGCTCCCTGTTCAACGTCACGGCGCCGCGGATGGACCGGTTCAACGCGTCCGGGTTCTTTCGCAAGTGCGTGCACGAGATCGCCGTAAGTCATTGCTGGCCAGCGACCGCGGGAGATAGCTTCGGTGCCTGCACCACCCGTCATGTACCTGCCCGAGCACACCTGCGTCTCGGGCCGGTTTCGTTTCAGGATGATGTGGAGACCCCATGGCTCATCTGCCTTCCAGACGCCGACTCGCCCTCGCGGTGCCGGTCGTGCTGTCCCTGACCGCCTCCCTCGGCTTCCTGCCGGCGGCGGCCTCGGCGGCCCCGGCCACGACCTCCGCCACGCAGGCGGCGGACGCCGGAACGCTGGCGTACGTCGTCAACACCAAGGTGGACCACCGCACGATCGAGTCGGTGAAGAAGGCGATCGCCGCGGCCGACGGCACCGTCGTCGCCACGTACGACAAGATCGGCGTGATCGTCGTGCACTCCGCCAACCCCTCCTTCGGCGCGCAGATACGCGCGGTGCGCGGGGTGCAGTCGGCGGGTGCCACGCGGACCTCGCCGCTGAGCCCCGCGGGGACCACGGACGAGGGCGCGGCGCAGCCCCTGTCGAAGGCCGAGGCCGCGAAGGCCGCCGCCGCGTCGGCCGCGGCGGGCCAGAGCGAGCCGCTCGAGGCCGACCAGTGGGACCTGCGCGCGATAGGCGCCGACAAGGCGGCCGAGATCAACCCCGGCAGCAGCAAGGTCACCGTCGCGGTGATCGACACCGGTGTGGACGACACCCACCCGGACCTCGCGCCGAACTTCTCGGCGTCCCAGTCGGCCAACTGCGTCGGCGGTGTCGCGGACACCACCCCGGGCGCCTGGCGGCCCTACAACCCGACCGAGGACTACCACGGCACGCACGTCGCCGGTGAGATAGCCGCGGCCCGCAACGGCATCGGCGTGGCCGGTGTCGCGCCCGGCGTGAAGGTCGCCGGCATCAAGGTCAGCGACCCGACGAACGGCCTGTTCTACCCGGAGAACGTGGTCTGCGCGTTCGTGTTCGCCGCCGACCACGGCGTGGAGATCACGAACAACAGCTACTACGTGGACCCGTGGCTGTACAACTGCATGGACGACCCGGACCAGCGGGCCATCGTCGACGCGGTCAACCGGGCCCAGCTCTACGCCCAGCGCAAGGGCACGCTCAACCTGGCGTCCGCGGGCAACTCCGCCGACGACCTGGACTCCGACGCGATCGTGGACGACAGCAGCCCCGACGACGCGACGCCGGTGACCCGCACGATCGACCCGCACGAGTGCTTCGACGTGCCGACCCAGCTGCCGGGCGTGGTCACGGTGAGCGCGACGGGCGTCAAGAACGACAAGTCGTACTACTCGTCGTACGGCTACGGCGTGATCGACGTGGCCGCGCCGGGCGGTGACCGGCTGTACCAGATCCCGACGGACACCCCGTCGGCCAACGGCCGCATCCTGTCCACGATGCCGGGCGGCGGGTACGGCTGGCTCCAGGGCACCTCGATGGCCTCGCCGCACGCGGCGGGCGTCGCGGCGCTGCTGAAGTCCAAGCACCCGTGGGCGACCCCGGCGCAGCTCCAGGCGCTGCTGAAGGCGCAGGCGGTCAACCCGGGCTGCCCCGCGTCGTACGACCAGGACGGCAACGGCACGCAGGACGCGACCTGCGTGGGCAACAAGCGCGTCAACGGCTTCTACGGCTGGGGCATCGTCAACGCGCTGCGGGCCGTCAAGTAATCGGTCCAGCGGAGGGGCGGGGCCGGACGGGAGACCGTCCGGCCCCTTCTGCCGTCCATATTGATTCAATCAATCATGCATAGTGGCAGTCATGACAGTCGTGCCTGACATCGGGACCGTCTGGAGGGAGCTGGGCGGTGACCCGGCGCTCCTCGCGCGCGTGTCCACGGTCGTGCGGCCGGGCGCCCTGCCCGCGCGGCTGCCCGTGCGGGAGCTGGCGCGCGCCTGTGTCGGCGCGTGCGCGCTCGCCGCGGCGGAGCTCGGGGCCCGCCGGGCCGGACGCGCCGACGTGCCCCGGGTGACGGTCGACGACGGTGCCGTGGCCACGGCGTTCACCGGTGAGCGGCACCTGCTCGTCGACGGACGCGCGCCGCAGACCTTCGCCCCGCTGTCGCGGTTCTGGCGGACCGCCGACGGCTGGGTGCGCACCCACGCCAACTACCCCCACCACCGCGCCCGGTTGCTGAGTGCCCTGGGCGTCCCCGGCGATCCGGCGGCCGTGGAGTCCGCCCTGCGGGAGCGTTCCGCCCGGGAGGCGGAGGAGACCGTGTACGCCGCCGGCGGGCTGGCCGTGGCGCTGCGCACGCCCGCGGAGTGGGCCGCGCACGGCCAGGCGGCGGTCCTCGCCGGCCGGCCGCTCGTCGAGCGCGTCCGCCTGGACACCGCACGCGCGCGTGCGCTGCCGTCCCTCGACGGCACCGTCCTGCTGCCCGCCGCCGGACTGCGCGTGCTGGACCTGACCCGGGTCCTGGCCGGCCCGGTGGCCACCCGGACCCTCGCGCTGCTCGGCGCGGACGTGCTGCGCCTGGACGCGCCGCACCTGCCCGAACTGCCCGACCAGCACGCCGACACCGGGTTCGGGAAGCGGTCGGCGACGCTGGACCTCGCGGCCGACCGCGACCGGTTCGAGGAGCTGCTCGCGGCGGCCGACGTCGTCGTGACGGGCTACCGGCCCGGCGCGCTGGACCGCTTCGGCCTCTCCCCCGAGGCGCTGGCCGAGCGCAGACCGGGGCTGGTGGTGGCGCAGGTGTCGGCGTGGGGCGCGTACGGGCCGTGGGGCGGGCGGCGCGGCTTCGACAGCCTGGTGCAGGTCGCCACCGGCATCGCGGCCGTCGAGGGCTCACCGCAGCGCCCGGGCGCCCTGCCGGCCCAGGCCCTCGACCACGGCACGGGGTACCTGCTGGCGGCCGCCGTCCTGCGGGCGCTGACCGAGCAGGCGTACGGCGACGCGGCGGGCCGGGGGCGGCTCGTCCGGCTGGCGCTGGCCCGGACCGGGGCGTGGCTGCAGGACGCGCGCCGCCCCGAGGACGGCACGGCGCAGGACGGCACGGCACGGGAGGGTGCCGGGGCCGCAGCGGTCCCGTACGACGGCCCCGCGCCGTGGCTCGCCGAGACCGGCAGCCCGGTGGGACGGCTGAGGCACGCCCGCCCGGCCGTGTCGTTCGCGGACGGACCGCGCGACTGGGCGCGTCCGCCGGGCCCCTGGGGCGCGGACGCGGCGCGCTGGTGAGCCGGTCGCGCACCGGGGCGGGCGGCCGGTGACGGTCGTCGCGGGCCGCCCACGCGGGCGGCCGGGTCAGTTGGTGACGAGCACCTTGAGGGCGGTGCGCTCGTCCATCGCCTTGTAGCCGTCCGGCACGCCCTCGATGCCGACGGTCAGGTCGAACACCGGGGACGGGTCGATCGTGCCGTCCAGCACGTCGGGCAGCAGGTCCGGGATGTAGGCGCGGACCGGGGCGACCCCGCCGCGCAGGGCGACGTTGCGGTCGAACAGGACGCTCAGGTCCACGCCGGTGCTGCTGCCGTGCGGCACGCCGACGAACCCCACCGCGCCGCCGTCCCGGGCGACGCCGATCGCCGTGCGCATGGACTGCTCGGTGCCGACGGCCTCGACGACGGCGTGGGCGCCCTGGCCGCGGGTCAGCTCGCGGACGGCCTCGACGGCCGCGTCACCGCGCTCGGCGACGACGTCGGTGGCGCCGAAACGGCGCGCGATGCCGGTGCGGACCTCGTGCCGGCCGAGCGCGATGATCCGCTCGGCGCCCAGCCGCTTGGCGGCCAGCACCGCGCACAGGCCCACCGCGCCGTCCCCGACGACGGCGACCGTGGCACCGGGGCGGACGCCCGCGCCGAGCGCGGCGTGGTGGCCGGTGCCCAGGACGTCGGAGAGGGTCAGCAGCGCGGACAGCAGGTGGTCGTCGGAGGCCGCGTCCTTGGGGAGCTGCACGAGGGTGCCGTCGGCGAAGGGCACGCGCACGGCCTCGCCCTGGCCGCCGTCGTAGCCGACGGAGCCCCAGAAGCCGCCGTGTGCGCAGGACGTCGTCAGGCCCTCGCGGCAGTAGTCGCAGACGCCGTCGGACCACATGAAGGGCGCGACCACCAGGTCTCCGCGCCGGACCGTGCCCACCTCGGAGCCGGTCTCCTCGACCACGCCGAGGAACTCGTGCCCGATCCGCTGGCCCGGCTGCCGGGCCGCCTCGCCGCGGTACGCCCACAGGTCGCTGCCGCAGATGCAGGCGCGCAGCACCCGGACCACGGCGTCGGTCGGAAGCTGCACGACGGGCTCGGGCACGTCCTCCACGCGCATGTCGTACGGGGCGTGGATGGTGGTGGCGCGCATGGGCGGGGATCCTTCTCGTGCGGGGTCGGTGCGGGGTCGGCCGACGGGGAACGGCTGCGCCCTCGGGGTGGGAGGGCGCACTTCACCGTACGCCGCGCCCGGCGCGGGCCGCGCGGCGAGGGTGAGCCCGGCAGGACCGCGGGACCGGACGGCAGCGGGGCGGCAGCGGGGAGGGCCGCGCCGGGCGGGCGGGACGCCCGCCCACCGGGCCGTGTCAGACGCCGGCCGCGCCCAGCAGCGTGCCGACGGCGTAGGTGACCCCCATCGCGAGCGCACCGCCCACGACGTTGCGCACCAGCGCGCGGCCCGGGGCGCGGCGCCGAGCCGGGCGCTCGACCAGCCGGTGAGGACGAGGGCGGCCAGGACCGACCCGACCGTGACCCCGAGCCGCCACCCGGCGGGCGGCAGCACGATCGCGAGCAGCGGCAGCAGCGCGCCCACGGTGAACGCGAGGAAGCTCGCCCAGGCCGCGTGCCAGGGGTTGGTCAGGTCGTCGGGGTCGATGCCGAGCTCCACGCGTGCGTGGGCGCGCAGGGCGTCGCGCGCGGTGAGCTGTTCCGCGGCCTCGCGGGCCACCTCGCGGCTGAGCCCGCGCTCCTGGAGGAGGTCGGCCAGCTCCTCCAGCTCCGCCTCGGGCTGGTCGCGCAGCTCCCGCCTCTCCAGGGCGAGGGCGGCCTTCTCGGAGTCCCGCTGGGTGGACACGGACACGTACTCGCCCGCCGCCATCGACATCGAGCCGGCGAGCAGTCCGGCCAGCCCCGCCGTCAGCAGCGCCGCGCGGTCGTCGGTCGCGCCGGCCACGCCGACCACCAGGCCCGCCGTGGAGACGATGCCGTCGTTGGCACCGAGGACGGCCGCGCGCAGCCAGTTCAGGCGGGCGCCGAGGGTGCCGCCGTGGGCCTCGTCGTGCATGGGTGCGTTCACACGGGGAGGATGCCACCCCCGGTGCCGGGGCGCCCGCACCGACTCCTGACGCCCGGTCCGGGCGCGCCAACGCCGGCTCAGCCGTTGAGAGTTGGCAGAACCGGACGTAGGCTTCCGGTCGCTCGCACCGAGGAAGCGTGATCACCCCATGCCCGACAGAGCCACCACCCGCCGGCCCACCGCCGTCGTCCTGGGCGCGAGCGCGGCCGGCCTGTTCGCCGCGGCCGCGCTCACCGAGTTCGCCGACGTCACGGTCGTCGAACGCGACCTGCTGCCCACGGGTCCCGGGCCCCGGCGGGGCGTCCCGCAGTCCCGCCACGCGCACATGGTGTGGAGCGGCGGCGTCAAGGCGTTCGAGGAGCTGCTGCCGGGCGTCGTCGACGCGAGCCTCGCGCGCGGGGCGCGACTCGCGCACATCATGGGCGACATGGTCTCCCGGGCCCCCAACGAGGTCTGGTTCCGCCGCTTCACGACGACCCACCACCGCAACCTGGTCTGCTCCCGCGAGCTGCTCGACCAGGTCCTGCGCGACCGGGTGCTGGCCGACCCGCGCGTGACGCTCCGTCAGGGGACCACCGCGCTGGCACTGGAGGGCGACGCGGGACGGGTCACCGGTGTACGCGTGCGGGCGGGCGGCGAGGAGGGCGTCCTGGGCGCGGACCTGGTCGTCGACGCCTCCGGGCGGGGCTCGCGCGCCCCCCGGTGGCTGTCCGCCCTCGGGCTGCCGGAGGTGACCGAGCGCGAGGTCGACGCCGGGGTCGTCTACGCCACCCGGCTCTACCGTGCCCCCGAGGCCACCCGGCACCTCGCCTTCCCGATCGTCAACGTGCAGGCCAACCCGGCGAAGGCGCCGGGCCGGGGCGGCATCGTGCTGCCGGTCGAGGACGACCGCTGGATCGTCACCCTGGCCGGCACCCGCGGCGGCCGGCCCGGCGACGACCCCGGCGCCTTCGCCGACTTCGCCCTCGCGCTCGGCGACCCGGTGATCGGCGAGCTGATCAAGGACGCCGAACCGCTCGGCGGCGTCACCACCACCCGGGCCACCGGCAACCGCCGCCGCTACTACGAGAAGGCCCCGCGCTGGCCGGACGGGTTCGTCGTCCTCGGCGACGCCGTCGCGGGCTACAACCCGGTCTACGGGCACGGCCTCACCGTCGCCGCGCAGTGCGCCCTCGCCGTGCGCGCCGTCCTGGGCGCCGCCGACGTCACCGCGCCGGGCACCGCCCGGCGGATCCAGCGCGCCGCGGCCCGGCCGGTCGCCGCCGCCTGGGACCTGGCGGTGGGTCAGGACGCCTTCTACCCCGGGGCGAGCGACACCCCGCCCACCGCGATGGAACGTTTCCTCGCCCGGTTCGTCGACCGGGCCGTGGAGACGGGCGCCCGCAGCCCCCGGGCCCTCGGCGCGCTGCTCGACGTGATGGGCCTGGAGAAGCCCGCGACCCGGCTGTTCTCGCCCGACCTGCTGCTCCCGATGCTGCTCGGCCCGAGGCGGCCGCACCTGACGGGCCCGCCGCTGACCGAGGCCGAGCGCCGGGCGGCGACGCCCGGGACGCCCTGACGGGGGCTCAGCTCCGCCGCAGGCCAGGGGGCGTGGCGTCCCCCGTGCGCGGGCCTTCGCGCGCCCCCGCGCGCCGGAGGCGGGGGTCCGGCTGTCGGTCCCGGCCCGTATCCTCAGTGACCATGCTCGAAGACCGCACCGCAGTGTCCTCCCCCACCGAGTGGCCGGCCGCGTATCCCCAGGGGTACGCGGTCGTTGACGTGGAGACCACCGGCCTGGCCCGCGACGACCGGATCATCTCGGCGGCCGTGTACCGGCTGGACGCGCGCGGCGAGGTCGAGGACCACTGGTACACCACGGTCAACCCGGAGCGGGACCCGGGGCCGGTGTGGATCCACGGCCTGACGAGCGAGGCGCTGGAGGGCGCGCCCCTCTTCCAGGACATCGCCGGGGAGTTCGCGGCCCGGCTCGCGGGCCGGGTGCTCGTCGCGCACAACGCCGTCTTCGACTGGCAGATGATCGCCCGGGAGTACGCGCGCGCCCGCTCCGAGGCCCCGGTGAAGCACCGGCTGTGCACCATCGCGCTCTCCAAGGAGCTGCGGCTGCCGCTGCCCAACCACAAACTGGAGACGCTCGCCGCGCACTTCGGCGTCGTCCAGCAGCGGGCCCACCACGCCCTGGACGACGCGCGCGTGCTGGCGGAGGCGTTCCGGCCGAGCCTGCGGGCCGCCGCGGCGGGCGGCCTGCGCCTGCCGCTGCACGAGTGCCGGCCGCTGACGGAGTGGCAGGACCGCCCCGCGCCGCTCATCGGCCGTCAGGCGGGCGGGAGTCACGGCGGGGGGTACGGCGGCTACGGCGGTCAGCGCGGCGGGGGGTGGCGCCCGTCCCGCAAGAGGCCCGCGTGCCCCTATCCCAACCCCGGCCGCTACGAAGTAGGCAAACCGCTCAAACAGGGCATGCGGGTCGCCTTCTCGGGTGACACGTCGGTCGAGCGCGACCTGCTGGAGGACCGGGCCACCGAGGCCGGGCTCCACGTGGCGACCAGCCTGTCCCGGCTGACCAGCCTGCTCGTCACCAACGACCCCGACTCGGGCACCTCCAAGGTGGTCAAGGCCCGGCAGTACGGCACCCCGATCGTGGACGAGGCCGCCTTCGGCCAGCTCCTCGGCGACGTGGAACCGGCCGACGCGTGACCGCCCCGGGTCCCTCCGGGTGATTGCCGCGCGACTCGCCCCGCGTCCGCTCGCCCGGCCCGCGGGGACGGCCCACCCTGTGGCGCATGGCGAGATGCGAAGTATGCGGCAATGACTACGGCATGACCTTCGAGGTGCACGCGCAGGGCGCGGTCCACGTCTTCGACTGCTTCTCCTGCGCGATCCACCGCATGGCCCCGATCTGCGAGCACTGCCGGGTCCAGATCATCGGGCAGGGCGTCGAGGTCGACGGCCACTGGTACTGCGGCGCCCACTGCGCCCGGGCGGAGGGGAGGGCGGGGATCGTCGACCGCGTCTGAGGCCCCCTGCGCGCACCACCCCACGGTCCGAGTTGTACGGTCGTGGGGTGTACCGCTTCCTGTTGTCCCGGCAGTGGGTGATCCTCACGCTGGTCGCCCTGCTGCTCATCCCCACGATGATCAGGCTGGGCGTGTGGCAGATGCACCGCTACGACGAGCGGTCCGCGCGCAACCAGCTCGTGTCCGACGCGCTCGACGCCGATCCGGTCCCGGTGGAGCGGCTGACCTCGCCCGGGCACACCGTCACCACCGACCAGCGGTACCGCACGGTGACCGCCACCGGCCACTTCGACACCGCGCGTGAGGAAGTCGTACGGCGCCGGGTCAACAGCGACGAGCAGGTCGGCTTCCACGTCCTGACCCCGTTCGTCCTGACGGACGGCAGCGTCGTCCTGGTCAACCGGGGCTGGATCCCCGCCGACGCGCCCAGCCAGACCGCGTTCCCGAAGGTCCCGGCGCCCCCCGGCGGCCAGGTGACCGTCACGGGGCGGCTGATGCCCGACGAGACGACCGCGGCCAGCGGCATCAAGGACCTCAAGGGGCTGCCGGCCCGGCAGGTCATGCTGATCAACAGCGAGCAGGAGGCCCGCCGCCTCGGCGCCCGGGTGCTCGGCGGCTACCTCGCCCAGACGGCCCCGGAGCCCCGCGGAGGCACCCCGGAGCTGGTCGGCAAGCCCGGCATGGAGAACGCCGCCCTGAACTACGCCTACGCCATACAGTGGTGGCTCTTCGCCGCGTGCGTCCCCGTCGGCTGGGTGATCCTGGCCCGCCGCGAGGCGCGCGACCGGGGCGAGGCGGCGCGCACCTCCCAGGAGGAGAGCGAGCCGGCACCGGTGTGAGCCGGGCCCCGCGCCCCCGTCACTCCCCCGGGCGCACCCCCTGATTGCCCCCTCGGCCCGCCGGGAACCCGGTCCTGCGTGCAACCCCGCATCGAGGACTACGCCCTGATCGGTGACGAGCAGACCGCCGCCCTGGTCGGCCTGGACGGCTCCGTGGACTGGCTCTGCCTGCCGCGCTTCGACTCCGGCGCCTGTTTCGCCCGGCTCCTCGGCGACGAGGACAACGGCCACTGGCGCATCGCCCCCAAGGGCGCCCGCGGCCGCTGCACCCGCCGCGCCTACCGCCCCGACACCCTCGTCCTGGACACCGAGTGGGACACCGACGAGGGCACGGTCCGGGTCACCGACCTGATGCCCCAGCGCGACGTCGCGCCCGACCTCGTCCGGATCGTCGAGGGCGTCCGCGGCCGGGTCACCGTGCGCAGCACCCTGCGGCTGCGCTTCGACTACGGCGCGGTCGTCCCCTGGATGCGCCGGGCCGACGGGCACCGCGTCGCCATCGCCGGCCCCGACGCGGTGTGGCTGCGCACCGAGCCGCACGTGCGCACCTGGGGCGAGGACTTCGGCACCCACTCGGAGTTCACGGTGGCCGAGGGCGAGCGGGTGGCGTTCGTCCTGACCTGGCACCCCTCGCACCACCCGCGCCCGCCGCTGGTCGACCCGTTCGAGGTGCTGCGCACCAGCGTGGAGGACTGGCGGGCCTGGGCGGCCCGGTGCACGTACGACGGCCCGTACCGGGACGCGGTCGTCCGCTCCCTGATCACCCTGAAGGCGCTGACGTACCGCCCCACGGGCGGGATCGTCGCCGCGGCCACCACCTCGCTGCCCGAGCAGCTGGGCGGGGTGCGCAACTGGGACTACCGCTTCTGCTGGCTGCGCGACTCCACCCTCACCCTGGGCGCCCTGCTGGCCGCCGGGTACCACGAGGAGGCCGAGGCCTGGCGGAACTGGCTGCTGCGCGCGGTCGCCGGCGACCCGGCCGACCTGCAGATCATGTACGGCCTCGCGGGTGAGCGCCGGCTGCCCGAGACGGAGCTGCCCTGGCTGTCCGGCTTCGCGGGCTCGGCCCCGGTCCGCGTCGGCAACGCGGCCGTGGACCAGCTCCAGCTCGACGTGTACGGCGAGGTCATGGACTCGCTCTCGCTGGGCCGCAAGGCGGGCCTGTCGCCCCGGCCGCACGTGTGGTCGCTGCAGTGCGTGCTGATGCGCTGGCTGGACGAGAACTGGCGGCAGCCGGACGAGGGCCTGTGGGAGGTGCGCGGCGGCCGCCGGCCGTTCGTGCACTCCAAGGTGATGGTGTGGGTGGCCGCCGACCGGGCGGTGCGCGCCCTGGAGGAGCACCCCGAACTGCGCGGCGACCCCGACCGCTGGCGGGCGCTGCGCGACGAGGTGCACCGGGAGGTGTGCGACAAGGGCTACGACCCCGAGCGGAACACCTTCACGCAGTCCTACGGCTCCCGCGACCTGGACGCCGCCCTGCTGCTCATCCCCCGCCTCGGCTTCCTGCCGCCCGACGACCCGCGCGTCGTCGGCACCGTGGACGCGATCCGCGACGAGCTGGGGCACGGCGGACTGGTGCGCCGCTACACCACCGACGGCCCCGCGGTCGACGGTCTGCCGGGCGACGAGGGCACGTTCCTGGTGTGCTCGTTCTGGCTGGCGGACGCCCTGCACCTGACGGGCCGGACGAAGGAGGCCCGGGAGTTGTTCGAGCGGCTGGCGGGGCTGGCCAACGACGTGGGCCTGCTGTCCGAGGAGTACGACCCCGTCGCCGGCCGCCACCTCGGCAACTTCCCGCAGGCGTTCAGCCACATCGGACTGGTGAACACCGCCCTTACGCTGTTCGGGGGCGAGGAGGCAGGATAGGTCCATGGATCTTGGACTGAAGGACCGGGTGTACGTCGTCACCGGAGCGACCCGCGGCCTCGGCAACGCCGTGGCGCGTGAGCTGGTCGCCGACGGCGCGAAGGTCGTCGTGACCGGGCGGGACGAGCAGCGCACGGCCGAGGCGGCGGCCGCACTGGGGCCGAACGCCGTCGGCGTCGCCGTGGACAACGCCGACCCGGGGGCGCCGCAGCGGCTGGTCGCGGCCGCACGGGACGCCTTCGGGGCGTTCCACGGGGTGCTCGTCAGCGTGGGCGGACCGCCGCCCGGGTTCGTCGCCGACGCCACCGACGAGCAGTGGCAGGCGTCGTTCGAGTCGGTGTTCCTCGGCGCGGTGCGGCTCGCCCGCGCGGCGGCCGCCGAGCTGGACGCCGGGGGTGTCATCGGGTTCGTGCTGTCGGGGTCCGTGCACGAGCCGATCCCCGGGCTGACGATCTCCAACGGGCTGCGCCCCGGGCTCGCCGGGTTCGCGAAGTCGCTCGCGGACGAGCTGGGCCCCCGGGGCATCCGGGTGGTGGGGCTGCTGCCCGCGCGGATCGACACCGACCGGGTGCGGGAGCTGGACGGCCTGTCCGCCGACCCCGCGGCCACCCGGGCCGCCAACGAGTCGCGCATCCCGCTGCGCCGGTACGGCACGCCGGAGGAGTTCGGGCGGACGGCGGCGTTCCTGCTGTCGCCGGCCGCCTCCTACCTGACGGGCATCATGGTGCCGGTGGACGGCGGGATGCGGCACGGGTTCTGACAACCGCGGGGCGGGACGGGGCGCCGTCAGGTGACCCGTTCCGCCTTGTGGCTGACCGTGCGCAGGCGGACCTCCGCCGGGAGCGCGGGCAGCGCCGCCGCCTCGCGCGCGTGGGCGAGGGGCCCGTCCGCGAGCTCCCGCAGCGCGGTACCGGGGTCGACGTGCGGCTCCATGCGCAGTCTGAGGCGCGCCTGGGGTGCCGTCCGGCGGCCCTTCAGGTGGGCGCGGGCGTGGGCCACGCCCTCCAGTCCGCCGGCGTCGGCGGCGAGCGCGTGCTCCAGGGCGCGTCCGCGCAGCGTCGCACCCGCGCCGTCGCCCGTGTCGACCAGGACCTCGCGCAGCCTGCGACGGCTCAGGACCGCCGCCAGCCACCACAGCGCGAGCAGCACCAGGACCGCCAGGGCGGCGATCACGACCGGCCACCACCAGCCCTCGCCGCGCCAGCGGGTGCGCTCGGCGGTGGACAGCAGGACGTCGTGCCGGCCCTGGTGGAGCCACCAGGAGGGCGGCTTCACACCCAGGCCGACGGCGAGCACCGCGCCGCCCACGGCCAGCAGGACCAGCCCGACCAGGGCCAGCAGGACGCGGTTGACCGTCCTCTGCACCGTCCTCACCCCTTCTTCCCGGGCCGCCGCACGCGCACCGACAGCGACGGCGGACGGGACAGGCCCAGTCCGGCGACCGCCTCGGTGAGCACGGTGTCCAGGTCCTCGTGCACGTCGTCCAGTTCACGGAAGTGCGCGAGCGCGCGCACGTCGGCCCTGCGGCGGTGGACCCGGACCCGCGCCGACTGCACGCCGGCCACCTCCATGGCCCGGTCGCGCAGCACCTGCGCGGCGGTGTCCCGGTCCAGGCCGGCGCGCAGGTCCGGGTGGACGGGGCGCATGGGCAGCAGGGAGCGCAGTCCCGGGGTGAGGGCGAGGAGCAGCAGCCACAGGCCGAGGGCCGCGGCGACGCCCGCGCCGACCAGCACCCAGGTGTCGTCCAGGGGGCGTTCGGCGAGCTGCCGGGCCAGGGTGCGCCGCCAGGACAGGGCGTCCCGGTGGGCGCGCACGGCGGCGATGTCGTAGAGGAAGGCCCCCGCGACGACGAAGAGGGCGACGGCCACGATGCCCGCCGGGACGCGGCGTGCCGACCAGAAGCGGTGGGCCCGGGCCGGGAGCGCCTCGGTCGAGGCCACAGGTGCTGCCGGGTCCTCACCGCCGGTCCCGGGGGCGGGCCGGCGCTCCTTCTCCAGGACCGGCAGGCGCCGCGTGGTGTCGCCGTCCCCGGACGCGCGGGGCTCGCGGGGTTCGCGGGGTGTGCTCATCGCGTCCTCCCCGCGGAGCCGTCCGTCGCCGTCAGGTGCAGGCGCTCCACCTGCACGGCGACCTCCGGGACCTCCATCGACACGCCCGCGCGGACCCGTTCGGCCACGTGCCGGCGCACCGCGTGACAGCGGGCGCCGATGTCGCACGGGTAGTCGAGTTCCAGGTGCACGCTCACGTGGGCGGCACGGCTGGGGGCGGTGCCGCCGGCGCCGGGGTGCGCGTGGGGGCGCACCACGACGGTGGCGTGCGGGGGCGCGGCGTCCGGCGGCAGCGCACCGACCGCCTCGCGTGCCGCCTGGGAGGCGATCTTGGCGACGACCCGGTCGGCGATCCGGGTCGCGCCGCGCTCGGCCGCCGGGACGACGCTCCCGCGCCGGCCGGGCGCGACGGTCCCTTCGCTCACCGCGTCACCGCCGTCGGTCCTCGCGGGTGCGGAAGAAGTCGCCGAACTCCAGGTCCCCTTCCAGGAACCGGCCGACGACGAACCCGACGGCGCCGAGCGCCGCCACCAGCAGGAAGGCCCCGAAGCCGCCGAAGTACCCGGCGAAGCCCAGCGCCATGCCGGCGATCATGCCGACCACGGCCATGCTCAACGTGCTCTCCCCTCAGCCGTACGGCTGTCCGGCCGTCGGCGGGTCACTGGATCCGGGGCTCCGGCTCGTCGTCCTCTTCCTCGGGCAGCTTGACGTCGCTCACGGCGATGTTGACCTCGACGACCTCGAGGCCGGTCATGCGCTCGACGGCCGCGACGACGTTCTCCCGCACGTCGCGGGCGACGTCCGCGATCGCGACGCCGTAGTCCACCACGATCTCCAGGTCGAGCGCGGTCTGCACCTCGCCGACCTCGGCCTTCACCCCGCGGGTCACGGACTTCGAGCCGCCGGGCACCCGGTCGCGCACGGCGCCGAAGGTGCGGCTGATGCCGCTGCCCATGGCGTGCACGCCGACGACGTCGCGTGCCGCGAGGCCGGCGATCTTCTCCACCACCCCGTCCGCGATGGTCGTCCGGCCCCGCCCGGCGGGGTCACCTCCGCCGCGCCTCGGGGTCTTGCGAACCTGTGCCGGCGTGTCCACGCCGTCGTCGGGGGTCTGCGTCCGGTTCCGCTCCGTCATCTCGGTCATCGCCGTACGTCCCTTTCGGTGGTCGTCCTCCACCCACCGTAAGCGCGGTTGCCCGACCGCGCTCCAGGGATGCGGCAGGCTGGAGGAATGACGACGGCGGACGGTTGGACGCGGGCGGTACGTGCGCAGGTGCGACTGGGCAGGCTGCTGCCCCTGGGCGGGCCGCGGGACGGCGCGTGGATCACGGAGGACGCGGTGACGACGGTGCTGCGGGCGGCGGGGCGGGACGTGCCCGGGGTCCTGCTGGGCAAGGTCCGGGTCGGCCCGGCCGACGCGGCGGACGCGGGAGGTGCCGAGGCCGGCGCCGGGCAGGGCGCCCACGGGCCCGCCGTGCCGGTTCCGCCGAGCGGGCTGCTGCCGGGGCCGCTGCGGGTCTCGGCGGAGTGCGCGGCGGGTCCGGCGGAGCCGTTGCCGACGGCGGCGGCACGGCTGCGGGCGGCGCTGGCCGCGGCCGCGGCCGAGCGGCTGGGCCTGACGGTGGCCGAGGTGGACGTGCGCGTGACGACGCTGCTCGACGAGGACCCGGCACCCGGGCCGGAGCCCGGACCCCGGCCCGCGCAGGAGCGCGGGACGGCGCGGCTCGACGTGCCTGACGGCGGTGACGAGGCGCGCGTGGCGCTCGCCGCGCTCGACATTCCCGGGGTGTCCGGGCTGACCGGTCACCTCGGCGGGCTCGGCCGGGCCGTCCATCTGGAGTACCCCCGTCCGGGTGAGACCCGGGAGGCGGCGGCCCTGCCGCGTCGTCACGCGCGCGTCGAGGTCACCCTGCACCCGGGCCACCGGGCCGTGGACGTGGCGCGGCAGGTCAGGGCGGCGGTGAGCGAGGCACTCACCGACCGTCCGACCGTGGCCGTGGTGATCACGGCGATCGGGTGAACGCGCGGTGAGCCGACCGGCTCTCCCCGGGCCCCCGGACCTCTCGGGTCACTCGCCGAGGCCCGCCAGGTCGCGCAGGCGGCGGGACTGGGCGGCGCGTTCGGCCGCGCGCTGCTCGTCGTAGGTGCGCTCCGCGGCGCCCTGGAGCAGCGCCTTGGTCTCGATCACCGCGTCGCGCGGGGCGGCGAGGATCGCGGACGCCAGTTCGCCGACGGTCGCGTCGAGCTGGTCGACGGGCACGGCGATGTTCGCCAGCCCGGTGCTCACCGCCTCCGCCGCCTGCACGAACCGTCCGGTCAGGCACATCTCCACCGCACGGCCGTACCCGACGAGGGAGACCAGCGGGTGGGTGCCCGTCAGGTCGGGGACGAGGCCCAGTCCGGTCTCGCGCATCGCGAACTGCACGTCGTCGGCGACGACACGCAGGTCACAGGCGAGGGCGAGCTGGAAGCCCGCACCGATGGCGTGCCCCTGGACGGCGGCGATCGACACGAGGTCGCTGCGCCGCCACCAGGTGAAGCCCTCCTGGAACCGCGCGATGGCGGCGTCGAGTTCGGCGTCGCCACTGCGCGCGAGGTCGATGAAGGACGGCTCGCCCTCGATGCCCTCGGGCGTGAACATCTGCCGGTCGAGGCCGGCGGAGAAGGACTTGCCCTCGCCGCGCAGCACGACGACCCGCACGGCGCCCGGCAGCAGCCGGCCGGCCTCGGCCAGCGCACGCCACATCGCGGGGCTCTGGGCGTTGCGCTTGGCCGGGTTGGCCAGCGTCACCGTGGCGAGCGCGTCGTCGACGGTGAGCCGTACGCCGTCCTGGTCGAGGAGCAGGTCGGACGAAGCCATGCGGTGCCTCCGGTGGGTGCGGTCAGTCAGCGGTCAGCTAAGTGACTGCACAGTAACCACCCGGCCGGGCGGGGGTGTCCCCAGGGCCCCTGCGGAGTCAGGGGGGTCCGGCCGACCGGGTGGCCACCAGCGGAGCCGATGGGCCGCCCGGGCTCAGGACGAGGGGGTCTTCTTGCCCCGGGTCGCCCCGCCACGCCCACGGAGCGTGACGCCCGACTCGCTGAGCATCCGGTGGACGAAGCCATACGAGCGGCCGGTCTCCTCGGCCAGTGCTCGGATGCTCGCACCGGAGTCGTACTTCTTCTTCAGGTCTGCCGCGAGCTTGTCGCGCGCGGCGCCGGTCACCCGGCTGCCCTTCTTCAGAGTCTCGGCCACCCGTGCCTCCTCATGGGAAGTGCGCTCTGGTCTCCTCATGATCACCCCTCCGGGGCGTGATGGCCACCCATTCGGCAAGGTCGGTACGACATGGTTGTGACGACAGGAGTGCGTCCCCACGAACGGAATATGTGATTCCACACACAGCCGTCCGCAGGACCGAACGCCAGTCCAGGCGAATCAGCAGGTCAGAGACGCACGACGGCCGGTCGCCCCGGAAGAGGGGGACCGGCCGGAAAATGCGTGTACGACACACCTCGATACGAGGAGATCTCACACAGATGAGGGATCACCGATGGGCCGAATGATCCACCCGGCGTGGATCACGCCAGCGCGACCAGGTCGGCGTAGTCCGAGCCCCACAGGTCCTCGACGCCGTCGGGCAGCAGGATGATCCGCTCGGGCTGGAGCGCCTCGACGGCGCCCTCGTCGTGGGTGACGAGGACGACGGCGCCCTTGTAGGTGCGCAGCGCGCCGAGGATCTCCTCGCGGCTGGCCGGGTCGAGGTTGTTGGTGGGCTCGTCGAGCAGCAGCACGTTCGCCGAGGAGACGACCAGGGTAGCCAGGGCCAGCCGGGTCTTCTCGCCGCCGGAGAGCACCCCGGCCGGCTTGTCGACGTCGTCACCGGAGAACAGGAACGAGCCGAGCACCTTGCGGACCTCCACCAGGTCCATGTCGGGGGCGGCGGAGCGCATGTTCTCCAGCACCGTGCGGTCCGCGTCCAGGGTCTCGTGCTCCTGGGCGTAGTAGCCGAGCTTGAGGCCGTGGCCGGGGACGACCATGCCGGTGTCCGGCTGCTCCACGCCGCCCAGCAGCCGCAGCAGCGTGGTCTTGCCGGCGCCGTTGAGGCCGAGGATGACGACCCGGGAGCCCTTGTCGATGGCGAGGTCGACGTCGGTGAAGATCTCCAGCGAGCCGTACGACTTGGACAGGCCCTCGGCCATCAGCGGGGTCTTGCCGCAGGGGGCGGGCTCGGGGAAGCGGAGCTTGGCCACCTTGTCCTGCATGCGGACGTCGTCGAGACCGGCGAGCAGCTTGTCGGCGCGGCGGGCCATGTTCTGCGCGGCGACCGTCTTGGTGGCCTTGGCGCGCATCTTGTCGGCCTGCGAGTGCAGGGCGGCGGCCTTCTTCTCGGCGTTGGCCCGCTCCCGCCGGCGGCGCTTCTCGTCGGCCTCGCGCTGCTGCTGGTAGAGCTTCCAGCCCATGTTGTAGACGTCGATCTGGGAGCGGTTGGCGTCCAGGTAGAACACCTTGTTGACGACCGTCTCGACCAGGTCGACGTCGTGGGAGATCACGATGAAGCCGCCGCGGTAGGTCTTGAGGTAGTCGCGCAGCCAGATGATCGAGTCCGCGTCGAGGTGGTTGGTCGGCTCGTCGAGCAGCAGGGTGTCCGCGTCGGAGAACAGGATGCGGGCCAGCTCGATACGGCGGCGCTGACCGCCGGAGAGCGTGTGCAGGGGCTGGCCGAGCACCCGGTCGGGCAGGTTCAGCGCGGCGGCGATGGTGGCGGCCTCGGCCTCGGCGGCGTACCCGCCCTTGGTGAGGAACTCCGTCTCCTGGCGCTCGTACTGCTTCATCGCCTTGTCGCGGGTGGCGCCCTGGCCGGTGGCGATGCGCTGTTCGTTCTCGCGCATCTTGCGCAGCAGGACGTCCAGGCCGCGCGCGGAGAGAATGCGGTCGCGGGCGAGCACGTCGAGGTCGCCGGTGCGGGGGTCCTGCGGGAGGTAGCCGACCTCGCCGGAGCGGGTGATGGTGCCGGCGGCGGGGAGGGCCTCGCCCGCCAGGCACTTGGTGAGGGTGGTCTTGCCGGCGCCGTTGCGGCCGACCAGGCCGATGCGGTCGCCCTTGGCGACACGGAAGGTGGCGTTCTCGATGAGGACGCGGGCGCCGGCGCGCAGCTCGATACCGGTGGCGGAGATCACGGACAGACTCCTGGGCGGGGAAGGGGCGGGACGGACGGCTGAGGACGATCCCGTCGTCTAATGCGCGAGGAGAATGGCCATGGGCCCCAGTCTAACGGGGGCATGCAACGGCTTTTCCCGGACGGGACGGACGGACCACCGCGGATCACAGGGGACCACGAGGACGATCACGAAGACGATCACGAGGGAGTGACCGCCATGACAGGCACGAACGGCACCCGGCCCAGCATCTGCCCGACCCTGCTGTACGCCGACGCCAAGGCGGCGATCCGGCAGCTCACGGAGGCGCTGGGGTTCACCGAGCTGTCGGTGTACGAGGGCGAGGACGGCACGGTGCTGCACGCCGAGCTGGTGCAGGGCAACGGCGTGGTGATGCTCGGCTCCAAGGGCCG
This sequence comes from Streptomyces galbus, assembly GCF_005280195.1. Taxonomy (GTDB): domain Bacteria; phylum Actinomycetota; class Actinomycetes; order Streptomycetales; family Streptomycetaceae; genus Streptomyces; species Streptomyces galbus. The sequence goes on from NZ_SZPR01000013.1 coordinate 42,197, forward strand.
CGGCGGCGTCTTCGACGCGGCGATGAAGAACGCGGGCACCACCGGTGTCTACGTCGTGGTGGACGACGTGGACGGGCACCACGCGCACGCGGTGGAGCACGGCGTGGACGTCCTGATGCCCCCGACCGACCAGGAGTACGGCTCCCGGGACTACATGGCCCGGGACCTCGAGGGCAACGTGTGGAGCTTCGGCACGTACGCCCCCGAGATACCGGCCTGACGGCGCGGTCCCGGCGCCTGCGCCCTCCTAGTGGCCGCCGGTGTGCACCTGGAAGGCGGCGCGGCGGACGGCCTTGGCGAGCGCCGGGTCCGGGTGGGCGGCGGCGAGCGCGACCAGCACCTGCACGGTGCGCGGGTGCCCGACCGCCCGCACCTCCTTCAGCAGCGCGGGCACGGTCGGCTGGAGCGCCGACTCCAGGTGGCGCACCAGCATCGGGGCCTCGCCGTGGTCGGCGACGGCCGCCGCGGTGTCGACCCACAGCCAGGTGGCCTCCTCGCGGGTGAGCACCTCGTGGGCGTCCTCGGGGTCCACGCCGTCGTGCTCGGCGAGCCACAGCAGGGCGTACGGCCGCAGCGCGGGCTCGTCGACGACCGCGCGGACGTCGGGCTCGGCCGGGGCGCCGACCACGCGCAGCGCCTCGAAGGCCAGGCCGCGCAGCAGGGCGTCCTCGCCACGGGCGGCGGCCAGCAGTTCGGTGACGGCGCTGCCGACGGGGCGGGCGGCGAGCCAGGCGCGGTACTCGGCGCGGGCCGCGTTGGGGCGGAGCTGGGCGCAGCCGCGCAGCATGTCCTCGGCGGACTGCTCGATGTTGCCGGCGGGGCTCTGCGCGGCCACGCAGATCTGCTCCAGCTTGACCCACACCGCCCAGCTCCCGAGCGGGGTGAGCGTGGCCTGACCGTCGCCGTAGGTGAGGGCGCCGACGGAGGCGAGGGCGTGCAGGGCCCAGTCGAGCAGCGGGGCCAGCTCGGCGGCCTGTGCGGGGTCGGCCGGCTCGGCCTCGCTCTCGGCGGGGCCCGCGGCGGCGGCCAGGGCGGGGCGCGCGGGGGCGTTCCCGGCGGCGGAGGCCGCGTCGGGGGTGGTGTCGGCGTCGTAGACGACCTCGCAGCGCTCGGTGCGCAGTTCGGTGACGCGCTGGCGCAGCAGGTCCAGGAGCTGGTCGACGGGGACGGGCCCGGCGGAGAGCTGGAGGAAGGAGAGCACCTGGGGCATGGCCGAGACGACCTCGGCGACGGTGGCGGGCTCCTGGTCCCCCGGTTCTGGGGTGGCCAGCGACCAGGCGTCGAACAGGGCGACCCAGCCGCGCAGCACGGCGCTGTCGTCGCGGTCCCAGGCGCGCAGCCGCCAGCCGGGGCGGGCGCTGGCGCCGTGCACCTCGATCAGTCCGGCGAGGCGGGCGGTGTCCCAGTCGGCCCGGACCCGGTCGGGGGTCAGACCGAGGTCGCGGGCGGCCCGTTCGGCGGTCGCGTCGGCCAGCGTGGCCTTGCCGTCGGCGGTCGCCGCGTCGCTGCCGGGGCCGAGGGCCGCGTCGGCCCAGCGGGCGACCCGGGCGGCGGGGGCCAGTCCGGAGCGTGCCATTCTGGCCAGCTCCGCGGGGGCGGGGGTGCCCTCCGGCGGGCGGGGCGCGGGGCGGCGCGGGCGCCGCTGGTTCACAGCTGAGGGGGCGGCGGCCAGGGGTCGGGGGCGGACGAGTCGAAGCCTGGAGTCGCGCGGGATACGGGACGTCACGGGTGCAGTCTTCCGGTTGACGGTCCGAAAACCCAAACGGAACGTCACGGGGGGCTATGGGACTGGCCAAGGGGTGGTGCCGGGACGGGAGGTGACGGGGATGTTTCGGCCAGTCGTACGGCGGTAAACGGAACCGTGGCGCCCGGTCTGCCGGAGCGGGGCCGGCGCGGGTGCGGGGCGGCCGCCGGGGGCTGGTGCGGGCGGCCGCCGGGGGCTCACATCAGGGGGGTGAGGAAGCGGCGCAGGACCTCCTCGTAGGCGCCCGGGTCGGCGTTCCACATCGCGGCGTGCGGGGCGTCCCGGACGGTGTGCAGGGAGACGAGGTCGGGGCGGCGGGCGGCGAGGCGGCGGGAGAGCCGCCACGGGGCGACCGTGTCGCCGGGGCCGTGCACGATCAGGGTCGGCACGGCCAGCCGGGCGGGGTCGAACGCGGCCCGGCCGCCGTCGGGGCCGAGGCCCAGTCCGGCGCGGCCCTGGGCGGCCCGCACGGCCAGCGGCAGCAGGGCGCCCGGGGCGTGGCGGGCGGCGGCCAGGGCGCGCAGGGCGGTCTGCCAGTCGAGGACCGGGGAGTCCAGCACCAGGCCGCTGATCCGGTCGCGCAGCCCGGAGCGGTCGGCGGCGTGCAGGGCCATGGTGGCGCCGGTGGACCAGCCGAGCAGGACGACGCGGTCGGCGCCGTGCCGCACGGCGTAGCGGATCGCGGCGTCCAGGTCGCGCCACTCGGTCTCGCCGAAGTGGTTCAGGCCGTCCGGGGAGCGGGGGGCGCCCAGGTCGCCGCGGTGGGCGAGGGCGAGCACCGGGAAGTGGCGGCGCGCCAGGAAGCCCATGAGGTTCAGGGCGTGTTCGCGGGTGGTGCCCAGGCCGTGCACGGCGATCACCCAGGTACGGCGGTCGCCGGGCAGGAACCAGGCGGGCAGCGCGCCGAGTTCGCCCGGGACGTCGACGTCGGCGTGGTCCAGGCCGAGGGCTCCGCGCGGGTCGCCGACGTAGAGGTTCGGGGTGAGCCAGACCGCGTCGCCGGGGCTGAGGGTGCCGTGGGTGACGCGTTCGAGCCGGCGCACGACCGTGTCGGCGGAGTGGGCCGCCCGGTCGAGGACCGGTCCGACGACCGCGTGGGAGCCGTCGCCGGCCAGGCCGTAGGTGCCCGGGCGCAGGCTGGCGAGGTGGCGGGTGAGGACGACCTGGCCGGCCGCGGTGCCGTGCACGGTGAGCCGGGGCTCGGTCGGCAGGGGGCGGCCCGGGGGTGCCTTCAGGGCGGCGTCGCTGGCGAGGCGGCCGGCGGCGACGCTCGCGGCACCGGCGGCCAGGGCTGCGGTGACGGCGACGGCCGTCGCTTTGACAGGGCGCACGGGTCCAGTGTCCAGGTCCCGTGCGCGTACGGCCAGCGGTGGACCACGACGGGTGACGGGCCCTGCCGGGTTCGGGCGAGGCCGGGAGTGGGATTGCGGTCGCGTCGGCGGGTGCGGGTGCGTGGGGGCCGTTCGCGCAGTTCCCCGCGCCCCTCGGAGGCGGGGACAGTGGGCCGGGAGCCTGGTGCGGCCGCGTCCCGGGGGGATGGGGTGCGCTCGCGTCGGCGGGTGCGGGTGCGTGGGGGCCGTTCGCGCAGTTCCCCGCGCCCCTCGGAGGCGGGGACAGTGGGCCGGGTGCGTGGCTCGGCCGTGTCCCCGCCTCCCTTTGGCCTCAGCCCCGTTGGCCGTAGCCGCGGAGCTTTTCCGTGACCTCGGCGAGTTGGGCGGGGGTCAGGAGGGTGGGGGTCAGGTGGGGGACGGAGGACGCCGTCAGCCAGACGCGGCACATCCACTCCAGCTGGGCGGTGCGGTCGTAGGCCTGGTCGAGGTCGGTGCCGTGGGTGAGGGTGCCGTGGTTCCGCAGGAGGCAGCCGGAGCGGCCGTCGAGGGCGCGCAGGGCGTTCGCGGCCAGTTCGGCGCTGCCGTACGTGGCGTAGGGCGCGACCCGGACGGGGCCGCCGAGCGCGGCCGCCATGTAGTGGACCAGCGGCAGCTCGTCCACGAGCGTGGAGACGGCCGTGGCGTGCACGGCGTGGGTGTGGACGACCGCCCTCGCGTCGGTCGCCTCGTATACGGCGAGGTGCAGCGGCAGCTCGCTGGTCGGGACGAGGGTGCCGAGCACCTGGCGGCCGTCGAGGTCGACGCCGGTCACGTCGTCCGGGGTGAGCCGGTCGTAGGGAACCCCGGAGGGGGTGACCAGGACAGTGCCGCCGACGCGTACCGAGACGTTGCCGGAGGTGCCGACGACCAGTCCGTCGGCGACGGTGCGGCGGGCCGTCGCGACCAGCGCCTCCCAGGCGGCGACGACGTCACCGCCCTGATCGCCGTGGTCCGTCCCCGCGCCCCGCTGTTCGCTCATGCCCCGATCCTCCCAGGCGGCCGTGCGGTCCGGCCGCCCGCCTGTGACGGGAATCTCCTCGTCGGTCCGCCGGGCCCGCCGCGCCCGCTCCCCCGGGCCCCGCCACGGGCGACGCGGTCCGGAAACCGGACAGACGGACACCACTGCGCCCACCCCAGTTCATCTTCCGTTCACCCACGTTGCCTACGGTCAACCGACCGATGACTTCGAACGATTGCCTGGGTAAATGGAAAGCTTCTCGCTGATCCTCGCGATTGTGGTGGTAACCGCACTCGCGTTCGATTTCACGAACGGTTTCCACGACACCGCCAACGCGATGGCCACGACCATCTCGACCGGCGCGCTCAAGCCCAAGGTCGCGGTGGCCATGTCCGCCGTGCTCAACCTTGTCGGCGCATTCCTCTCGGTGGAGGTCGCCAACACGATCTCCAAAGGTCTCGTCGACGAGACCGGCATCCGTCCCGAGGTCATCTTCGCCGCCCTGGTCGGCGCGATCCTCTGGAACCTCCTGACCTGGCTGGTGGGCCTGCCCTCCAGCTCCTCCCACGCCCTGATGGGCGGCCTGGTCGGCGCCACCATCGCCTCGGCCGGCTTCGGCGCGGTCCACGGCGACGTGCTCGTCACCAAGGTGCTGATCCCCGCGGTCGCCGCCCCGATCGTGGCCGGTGTGGCCGCGGCCGTCGCGACCCGCCTGTCCTACCGGGCGGGCCGCAGCGCCGACGGCAAGGCGGCCGAGAAGGGCTACCGCGCGGGCCAGATCGCCTCCGCCGGCCTGGTCTCCCTCGCCCACGGCACCAACGACGCCCAGAAGACGATGGGCATCATCACCCTCGCGCTGGTCGCCGGCGGCGCCGTCGCCCCCGACTCCGACCCTCCCACCTGGGTCATCCTGTCCGCGGGCCTGGCCATCGCGCTCGGCACCTACATCGGCGGCTGGCGCATCATCCGCACCATGGGCAAGGGCCTGACCGACCTGGCGCCGCAGCAGGGCTTCGCCGCCCAGACCAGCGCCGCCACCGCCATCCTGGCCTCCTCCCACCTGGGCTTCTCGCTGTCCACCACGCACGTCGTCTCCGGCTCGGTGATGGGCGCGGGCCTCGGCCGCAAGGGCGGCGTCGTGCGCTGGTCCACCGCGACCCGGATGTTCGTCGCCTGGGGCCTGACGCTGCCGGCCGCCGCACTGGTCGGCGCGCTCGCCGAGTCGGTCACCGACCTCGGCGACTGGGGCACGGCCGTCGTGGCCGTCTTCCTGATCGCCTCCAGCGCGGCCATCTGGAAGGTCTCCCGCCGCCAGGTGGTCGACCACACCAACGTCAACGACACCGAGGAGCCCGCCGGCGTGGTCACCGCCGCGATGGCCGCCGTCACCCCGCCGCCGGCGGGCCTCCCGGCCACCGACGAGCCGTCGGCGGTCATCCCCTCCCCGGCCGTGGCCTCCCCGGCCCTGCCCGCTCCGGTCGTGGCCGCCCCCGTCGGGGCCACGGCGAGCGCCGCGGCCGTCGCCCCGGAACCGGCCGCCCCGCCGGCCGCCGTCTGAGCCCGCCCCGGCACGAAGGAAGAGAAGCAGCATGAAGATCGACTGGGCAGCCCTGGGCTCCGTCTTCGGCGTCAGCCTCGTGGTCACCGTGGGCCTCGTCGCCCTGTTCACCCTCGGCGTGGCGGGCCTCTCCGCCCGCGAGCGGGCCCAGGCCCGGGGCGGCTCGGCCGCCCTCGCGGTCACCGGCGCGTACGCCTGCTTCGCGGCGTGCGCGGCGGCGGTGGCGTACGGCATCAGCCTGATCGTCGCCTGAGTCCGACCGTCCCGTCGTCGCAGTACCACCCGCGCGGGGTGCCTCCGGGCACCCCGCGTCGCTGTGACCCCGCAGGCCCCTTGCGTGTGGGCCTCCACACACTCCTCCGCCCCAGGTCAACGGCAAGTTGACGGCCGTTCGGGGGGCGTGGTGGACTGCCGGGGCCATGTACGGCGGCAAGGAGAGGAAGCCGGTGCGAATCCGGCGCGGTCCCGCCACTGTCACCGGGGTGCCAACCCCGGGAGCCAGGAACTCTCACCGCCGGTCTCGTCGAACCAGGGCGTGGACACCCTGAGTGAGGACATACCGCCATGCTCGGCTGCCATGTGAGGACCACCACCCGGCCCGCCCCCGCGCGCACGGCCGGCTGAGCCGATGGGTGCCGATCGCTCGTACGCGTACGGCGCCGCCGCCGGCCTCCTCGGTGACCTGCTCCTCGGCGACCCGCGCCGCGGGCACCCGGTCGCTGCGTTCGGACGCGCGGCCGCGGCCGTGGAGCGGCTCCTGTGGCGCGACCACCGCGGCTGGGGCGCCCTGCACACCGCCGTGTGCGCCGGAGGCGCCGTCGCCCTCGGAGCCGTCGCCGAACGGGCCGTGCGCCGCTCCCCCGCCGCCTCCGCCGCGCTGACCGCCGCCGCGACCTGGGCGGTCGTCGGGGGCACCTCGCTCGCCCGCGAGGCCGACACCATCGGGCGGGCCCTGCGGCACGGGGACGTCGACGCGGCCCGCGCGCGGCTGCCCCACCTGTGCGGCCGCGACCCGCAGGCGCTGGACGCCGACGGGATCGCCCGGGCCGTCGTGGAGTCCGTCGCCGAGAACACCTCCGACGCCGTGGTCGGCGCCCTGGTGTGGGGCGCCGTCGGCGGGGTGCCGGGGCTGCTCGGCTTCCGCGCCGTGAACACCCTGGACGCGATGGTCGGGCACCGGTCGCCGCGCTTCCTGCGCTACGGCTGGGCCTCCGCCCGCCTCGACGACGTCGCCGGCTGGCCGGGCGCCCGGCTGACCGCCGTGCTCGCCGCGCTCGCCGGACCCGACCCGCGCGCGGCGGTGCGCGCCTGGCGCGCCGACGCCGGCCGCCACCCCAGCCCCAACGCCGGCCCCGTGGAGGCCTCGTTCGCGGGCGCGCTCGGGGTGCGCCTGGGCGGGACGCTCTCCTACGGCGGCCGGGTCGAGCACCGGCCCGTGCTCAACGGGGCCGCCGGGCGCCCCGTCGCCGTCACCGACATCGACCGGGCCGTACGGCTGTCCCGGCGCGTCGGCCTGCTCGCGCTCGGCGTCACCGCCGGGGCGCGCCTGCTGTGGAAGGGACGTGGGAAGTGAACGGGGGGCTCCTGGTCGCCGGTACGACCTCCGACGCCGGCAAGAGCGTCGTCACCGCCGGGATCTGCCGGTGGCTGGTGCGCCGGGGTGTGAAGGTTGCGCCGTTCAAGGCGCAGAACATGTCGCTGAACTCGTTCGTGACGCGCGAGGGCGCCGAGATCGGGCGGGCGCAGGCGATGCAGGCGCAGGCGTGCCGGATCGAGCCGACCGCGCAGATGAACCCGGTGCTGCTCAAGCCCGGGGGCGAACAGAGCAGCCAGGTCGTGCTGTTGGGCAAGCCGGTGGGCGAACTGAGCGCGCGCGGCTACCACGGCGGACGCCAGCAGCGGCTGCTCGGCACCGTGCTGGACTGCCTGGCCGAGTTGCGGGGCACGTATGACGCGGTGATCTGTGAGGGGGCGGGCAGTCCGGCCGAGATCAACCTGCGGCGCACCGACATCGTCAACATGGGGATCGCGCGGGGCGCGCGGCTGCCGGTGCTGGTGGTCGGCGACATCGACCGCGGCGGCGTCTTCGCCTCCTTCTTCGGCACCGTGGCCCTGCTCGCACCCGAGGACCAGGAGCTGGTCGCCGGGTTCCTGGTGAACAAGTTCCGCGGCGACGTGTCGCTGCTGGAGCCGGGGCTGGAGATGCTGCACGGCCTCACCGGGCGGCGCACCTACGGCGTGCTGCCGTTCCGGCACGGGCTCGGCATCGACGAGGAGGACGGACTGAGGGTGTCCCTGCGCGGCACCGTGCGCGAGTCGACGGTCAGCCCGCCCGTCGGCGAGGACGTGCTGCGGGTCGCCGTGTGCGCGATCCCGCTGATGTCGAACTTCACCGACGTGGACGCCCTGGCCGCCGAACCGGGCGTCGTGGTGCGGTTCGTGGACCGGCCCGAGGAGCTGGCCGACGCCGACCTGGTGATCGTCCCGGGCACCCGCGGCACCGTGCGGGCGCTGGCCTGGCTGCGCGAACGCGGCCTGGCCGACGCCCTGGTGCGCCGGGCCGCCGAGGGACGCCCCGTTCTCGGCATCTGCGGCGGCTTCCAGATCCTCGGCGAACACATCGAGGACGAGGTCGAGTCGCGGGCCGGCGCGGTGGACGGGCTCGGCGTGCTGCCCGTGCGGGTGCGGTTCGCCCGCGAGAAGACCCTCACCCGGCCGGCCGGGCAGGCCCTCGGCGAGCCGGTCGAGGGGTACGAGATCCACCACGGCGTCGCCGACGTGCGGGGCGGGGAGCCCTTCCTGGACGGCTGCCGCGTCGGCCACACCTGGGGCACGCACTGGCACGGCTCGCTGGAGTCGGACGACTTCCGGCGGGCGTTCCTGCGCGAGGTGGCCGCCGCCGCGGGCCGCCGCTTCGTGCCGGCCCCCGACACCTCGTTCGCCGCGCTGCGCGAGGAGCAACTCGACCGGCTCGGCGACCTGATCGAACAGCACGCGGACACGGACGCGCTGTGGCGGCTCATCGAGTCGGGCGCGCCGCAAGGACTGCCTTTCATTCCACCGGGAGCGCCCGCATGAGCACAGTGTTGTTGTTGTCGACCGCCGACACCGATCTGCTGGCGGCCCGGGCCTCCGGCGCCGACTACCGCATCGGCAACCCCACCCGCGTCGACGTCGCCGGGGAGCTGCCGGACCTGCTGCGCGGCGCGGACCTCGCCGTCGTACGGCTGCTCGGCGGCAAGCGCGCCTGGGAGGACGGGCTGGCCGCGCTGAAGGCGTCCGGTGTGCCGACCGTGCTGCTGGGCGGCGAGGCCGTGCCCGACGCGGAGCTGATGGCCGAGTCCAGCGTGCCCGCCGGTGTGGTCGCCGAGGCGCTGAAGTACCTGGTCGAGGGCGGCCCGGCGAACCTGCTGGAGCTGTCCCGGTTCCTCTCCGACACCGTGCTGCTCACCGGCGAGGGCTTCGCCGAGCCGCACCGGATGCCGGCCTACGGCGTGCACGGCGGGTACGAACTGCGCGACGGACGCCCCACCGTGGGCGTGCTGTTCTACCGGGCGCACGAACTGAGCGGCAACACCGCCTTCGTGGACACCCTGTGCGAGGCGATCGAGGGGCACGGGGCCAACGCCCTGCCGGTGTACTGCGGTTCGCTGCGCGGCGCGGACGCCGGGCTGTACGAGCTGCTGGGCCGGGCCGACGCGCTGGTGGCCACCGTCCTCGCGGCAGGCGGCACGCACGCCTCGCAGGCGTCGGCGGGCGGCGACGAGGAGTCCTGGGACGTCGGCGCGCTCGCCGAGCTGAACGTCCCCGTGCTGCAGGGCCTGTGCCTCACCTCCTCGCGCAGCGCCTGGGAGGAGTCCGACGCGGCCCTCGCCCCCATGGACGCCGCGATGCAGGTGGCGATCCCCGAGTTCGACGGCCGGCTCGTCACGGTGCCGTTCTCCTTCAAGGAGCAGGGCCCGGACGAGGTCCCGGTGTACGTGGCCGACCCCGAGCGGGCGTCGCGCGTCGCCGGGATCGCCGTGCGCCACGCGCGCCTGCGGCACAAGCCGAACGCCGAGAAGAAGATCGCGCTGGTCTTCACCGCCTACCCCACCAAGCACTCCCGGGTCGGCAACGCGGTCGGCCTGGACACGCCCGCCTCGGCGGTGCGGGTGCTGGACGCGCTGCGCGACGCGGGCTATTCGCTCACCGAGTACCCCGACGGCGGGGACGAGTTGATCCACCGGCTGATCGAGGCCGGCGGCCACGACGTGGAGTGGCTGACCGAGGACCAGCTCGCCGCGGCGCCCGCCCGGGTGCCGCTCGCGGACTACCGGGAGTGGTTCGGCCGGCTCGACCCGGAGCTGCGCGACGCGATGGCCGAGGCGTGGGGCGAGCCGCCGGGCTCCCTGTACGTCGACGGCGACGACATCGTGCTGGCCTCCCTGCAGTTCGGGAACGTCGTCGTGATGATCCAGCCGCCGCGCGGCTTCGGCGAGAACCCCATCGCCATCTACCACGACCCCGACATGCCGCCCTCGCACCACTACCTGGCCGCCTACCGCTGGCTGGACAACAGCTTCGGCGCCGACGCGATCGTGCACATGGGCAAGCACGGCACGATGGAGTGGCTGCCCGGCAAGGGCCTCGGGCTGAGCGCCGGGTGCGCCCCGGACGCCGTGCTCGGCGACCTGCCGCTGGTCTACCCGTTCATCGTGAACGACCCCGGTGAGGGCACCCAGGCCAAGCGGCGCGGGCACGCCACGGTCGTCGACCACCTGGTCCCGCCCATGGCCCGCGCCGACACCTACGGCGACCTCGCCAAGCTGGAGCAACTCCTCGACGAGTACGCCCTGGTGAGCGACCTCGACCCGACGAAGGCGCCGGCCGTGCGGGCGCAGATCTGGACGCTGGTGAAGGCGGCCGAGCTGCACCACGACCTGCACGTCGACGAACAGCCGGACGACGAGGCGTTCGACGAGTTCGTCATGCACATCGACGGCTACCTGTGCGAGATCAAGGACGTCCAGATCCGCGACGGCCTGCACATCCTCGGCGGCGGTCCGGTCGGCGAGCCCCGGGTGAACCTGGTCCTGGCCGTGCTGCGCGCCTCGCAGGTGTGGGGCGGGCAGGCGAACGCGCTGCCGGGACTGCGGGCCTCGCTGGCCGCCCACTTCGGGCTGGACGAGAAGGAGCTGCTGGCCGAGCCGGGTGCCCCGGCGAAGGTGCCGGTGGAGCTGACCGACCTGGTGGAGGGGCCGGCGCGCAGCGCGTCCGACGCGGTCGACCTGCTGGAGCAGCTGTGCCGGCGGCTCGCGGAGGGCTTGGAGGAGCGCGGCTGGGACGTCTCCCGCGTCCGGGGACTCGTCGCGGACGTGGTCGGCACCGAACTGCCCGACGCCGTCGCCGTGCTGGAGTTCGCGTGCACCGAGGTCGTGCCGCGCCTGGCCCGCACGACCGACGAGATCGGGCACATCCTGCGGGCCCTGGACGGCGGTTACGTGCCCGCGGGCCCCTCCGGCTCGCCCACCCGCGGTCTGGTCAACGTGCTGCCGACGGGCCGCAACTTCTACTCCGTCGACCCCAAGGCCATCCCCTCGCGCCTGAGCTGGGAGGTCGGGCAGTCCCTGGCGGACTCCCTGGTCGCCCGGTACCTCCAGGACACCGGGGAGTACCCGAAGTCCGTCGGGCTCACCGTCTGGGGCACCTCCGCGATGCGCACCCAGGGCGACGACATCGCCGAGATCCTGGCGCTGCTGGGCTGCCGCCCGGTGTGGGACGACGCCTCGCGCCGGGTGACCGGCTTCGAGGTGGTGCCCCTCGCCGAGCTGGGCCGGCCGCGCATCGACGTGACGGTCCGTATCTCCGGCTTCTTCCGGGACGCCTTCCCGCACGTCGTCGGGCTGATCGACGACGCGGTGCGGGCCGTCGCCGAGCTGGACGAGCCCGCCGACCGCAACTTCGTCAAGGCGCACGCCGACGAGGACACCGCCGCGCACGGCGACCGGCGCCGGGCCACGGCCCGCGTCTTCGGCTCCAAGCCCGGCGCGTACGGCGCCGGTCTGCTGCCGCTGATCGACGCCCGCAACTGGCGCTCCGACGCCGACCTCGCCGAGGTGTACGCGGTGTGGGGCGGCTACGCCTACGGGCGCGGGCTCGACGGGCGGGCGGCGCGCGGGGACATGGAGACCGCGTTCAAGCGGATCGCGGTGGCGGCGAAGAACGTCGACACCCGCGAGCACGACCTGGTCGACGCGGACGACTACTTCCAGTACCACGGCGGCATGGTCGCCATGGTCCGGCACCTGACCGGCGCCAACCCCGAGGCGTACGTGGGTGATTCGGCCACCCCGGACCAGGTCAGGACGCGCACGCTGGGCGAGGAGACGCACCGCGTGTTCCGCGCCCGCGTGGTCAACCCGCGCTGGATGGCGGCGATGCGCCGGCACGGCTACAAGGGCGCCTTCGAGATGGCGGCGACCGTGGACTACCTGTTCGGCTACGACGCCACGGCGGGCGTGGTCGACGACTGGATGTACGAGAAGCTCAGCGCCGAGTACGTCTTCGACCCGGAGAACCGGGACTTCATGAAGAAGTCCAACCCGTGGGCGCTGCGCGGGATCACCGAGCGGCTGCTGGAGGCGGCGGACCGGGGCCTGTGGGCCGAGCCGGACGCGGACACGCTGGAGCGGCTGCGGGCCACCTACCTGGAGCTCGAAGGCGACCTGGAGGGCGACGACCAGTGACCACCCCCTTCCCCTTCACCGCCGTCGTCGGTCAGGACGACCTGCGGCTCGCGCTGCTGCTGAACGCCGTCTCGCCCGCCGTCGGCGGGGTGCTCGTGCGCGGCGAGAAGGGCACCGCGAAGTCCACCGCCGTGCGCGCCCTGTCGGCGCTGCTGCCCGAGGTGGCCGTGGTGCCCGGCTGCCGGTTCTCCTGCGACCCGGCGTCCCCCGACCCCTCGTGCCCCGACGGGCCGCACGAGCCGGGGCCGGGCGCGCACCGGCCCGCCCGCATGGTCGAACTCCCCGTCGGCGCCTCCGAGGACCGGCTGGTCGGCGCGCTCGACATCGAGCGGGCGCTCGCCGAGGGCGTCAAGGCGTTCGAGCCGGGCCTGCTGGCCGACGCGCACCGCGGCATCCTGTACGTCGACGAGGTCAACCTGCTCCACGACCACCTGGTCGACCTGCTCCTGGACGCGGCGGCGATGGGCGCCTCGTACGTGGAGCGCGAGGGCGTCTCGGTGCGGCACGCGGCACGGTTCCTGCTCGTCGGCACGATGAACCCCGAAGAGGGCGAGCTGCGGCCGCAGTTGCTCGACCGGTTCGGGCTGACCGTGGAGGTCGCCGCCTCCCGCGAACCCGACCAGCGGGTGGAGGTGGTCCGGCGCCGGCTCGCGTACGACGACGACCCGGCCGGCTTCGCCGCGCGCTGGGCCGGCGAGGAGGCCGCCGTACGGCAGCGGATCGTGGCGGCGCGGGAGCTGCTGCCGCAGGTGCGGCTGGGCGACGGGGCGCTGCGGCAGATCGCGGCGACCTGCGCGGCGTTCGAGGTGGACGGCATGCGCGCGGACATCGTGATGGCGCGCACCGCGACCGCGCTGGCCGCGTGGGCCGGGCGGACCGACGTGCTCGCCGAGGACGTGCGGCAGGCGGCGCTGCTGGCGCTGCCGCACCGGCGCCGCCGCAACCCCTTCGACGCGCCCGGCCTGGACGAGGACAAGCTGGACCGGACGCTGGAGGAGTTCTCCGGCGAGTCCCCCGACGACGACCCCGACCCCGACCCCGATCCCGACGGCCCGGGCGGCGGCGGGGGCGGTCCGGCGCCCGACGCGGGTCCGCAGGGCGGCGGCGACACCGGGGCGCGCCCCGAGGACGGCGACGGCGGCGAGCCGCAGCCGTCCGGCGCGGGCGCGGGCGAGCAGCCGGCGGCACGCGCCGCGGAGCCGTTCCGCACCAAGGCGCTGAGCGTGCCCGGCATCGGCGAGGGCGCCGCCGGGCGGCGCTCGCGGGCGCGGACCGAGCACGGGCGCACCACCGGGGCCCGGCGGCCGCGGGGCGCGCTGACCAAGCTGCACCTGGCCGCCACCGTGCAGGCCGCGGCCCCGCACCAGCGGGCGCGCGGCCGGTCCGGGCCGGGTCTGGTGATCCGCCGGGACGACCTGCGGCAGGCGGCCCGGGAGGGGCGCGAGGGCAACCTCGTGCTGTTCGTGGTGGACGCCTCCGGGTCGATGGCGGCGCGCCGGCGGATGAGCGCCGTCAAGGGCGCCGTGCTGTCGCTGCTCCTGGACGCCTACCAGCGGCGCGACAAGGTCGGACTGGTGACCTTCCGGGGCTCCGCCGCCGACGTGGCGCTGCCGCCGACCTCGTCGGTCGACGCGGCCGCGGCGCGCCTGGAGACGCTGCCGACCGGGGGCCGCACGCCGCTGGCCGCCGGGCTGCTGAAGGCGCACGAGGTGCTGCGCGTGGAGCGGCTGCGGGACCCGGCGCGCCGGGCGCTGGTCGTGGTGGTGACCGACGGCAGGGCCACCGGTGGTCCTGAACCGGTGGCGCTCGCCGGGCGGGCGGCGCGGCTGTTCGCGGCCGAGCAGATCGCGTCGGTGGTCGTGGACTGCGAGTCGGGGCCGGTGCGGCTCGGGCTCGCGGGGCAGCTCGCGGCCGAGCTGGGCGGCACCGCCGTCACGCTCGACGAGCTGCGCGCGGACGCGATCGCCGGACTGGTCAAGGACGTTCAGGGGACGAGCAGGAGGGCCGCGTAATGCCGCAGGGACAGCCGAGTGTCGTACCGGACGACGGACTGACGACCCGTCAGCGCCGCAACCGTCCGCTGGTCGTCGTGCACACCGGCGTCGGCAAGGGCAAGTCGACGGCCGCCTTCGGGCTCGCGCTGCGCGCCTGGAACCAGGGGTGGCCGATCGGGGTGTTCCAGTTCGTCAAGTCGGCGAAGTGGAAGGTCGGTGAGGAGAACGCGCTGCGCGTGCTCGGCGCCTCCGGCGAGGGCGGCACCGTCGACTGGCACAAGATGGGCGAAGGCTGGTCCTGGGTCCAGCGCGATGCCCAGATGGACAACGAGGAGAAGGCCCGCGAGGGCTGGGAGCAGGTCAAGCGCGACCTCGCCGCCGAGACGTACCGGCTGTACGTGCTGGACGAGTTCGCCTACCCGATGCACTGGGGCTGGGTCGACACCGACGAGGTCGTCTCCGTGCTGCGGGACCGGCCCGGCACCCAGCACGTGGTGATCACCGGGCGCAACGCCCCGCAGGAGCTGGTGGACTTCGCCGACCTCGTGACCGACATGTCCAAGGTCAAGCACCCGATGGACGCCGGCCAGAAGGGCCAGAAGGGCATCGAGTGGTGACCTCCCCGTCGTCCGTGCCCCGGCTGGTGGTCGCCGCGCCCTCCTCGGGCAGCGGCAAGACCACCGTCGCCACCGGGCTGATGGCCGCGTTCGCCGCGCGGGGGCTCGTCGTGTCCCCGCACAAGGTGGGCCCGGACTACATCGACCCCGGGTACCACGCGCTCGCCACCGGGCGGACCGGTCGCAACCTCGACGCGTACCTGTGCGGGCCGGAGCTGATCGCCCCGCTGTTCCTGCACGGGGCGCGCGGGTGCGACCTCGCCGTGGTCGAGGGCGTGATGGGGCTGTACGACGGGGCCGCCGGGGAGGGCGAACTGGCCTCCACCGCGCAGGTGGCGAAGCTGCTCGGCGCGCCGGTGGTGCTGGTGGTGGACGCCTCCGCGCAGTCGCGGTCGGTGGCCGCGCTGGTGCACGGGTTCGCCTCGTGGGACCCCGGGGTGCGGATCGGGGGCGTGATCCTGAACAAGGTCGGCTCGGACCGGCACGAGGCGCTGCTGCGGGAGGCGTTGGAGTCGTGCGGGGTGCCGGTGCTCGGTGCGCTGCGGCGGGCCGAGCCGGTGTCCACGCCGTCGCGGCATCTCGGCTTGGTGCCCGTCGCGGAACGGCGGGCCGCCGCGGTCGACTCCGTCGCGGCGATGGCCGACCTGGTCGTACGAGGGTGTGACCTGGACGCGTTGGAGGCGCTCGCCCGGGGTGCCGGTGCCGTACCAGGGGGCGCCGCCCCCTGGACCCCCGATCGGCCTGAACGGCCTCGTCCTCAATCGCCGGACGGGCTGGTAGTTGCTGTGGCCGGCGGGGAGGCGTTCACCTTCTCCTACGCCGAGCACGCCGAACTGCTCGCCGCCGCCGGGGCCGAGGTCGTCACGTTCGATCCGTTGCGGGACGAGCGGCTCCCCGACGGGACGCGGGGGCTGGTGATCGGGGGCGGGTTCCCCGAGGTGTACGCCGGGGAGCTGTCCGCCAACGAGCCGCTGCGCAAGGCCGTCGCCGAACTGGCGAACTCCGGCGCCCCCGTGGCCGCCGAGTGCGCGGGGTTGCTCTACCTGTGCCGGGAGCTGGACGGGCAGCCGATGTGCGGGGTGCTCGACGCCACCGCCCGTATGACGGAGCGGCTGACGCTCGGCTACCGGGACGCCGTGGCCGTCGGGGACAGCGCGCTGGCCGCGGCCGGGACGCGGATGCGGGGGCACGAGTTCCACCGCACCGTCGTCGAGCCCGGCGCCGGTGCCGCTCCCGCCTGGGGTGTGCGGGCGCCCGTGCGGCGGGTCGAAGGCTTCGTGCAGCACGGCGTGCACGCGAGTTATCTGCACACGCACTGGGCGTCCGAGCCCGGTGTCGCCCGTCGGTTCGTGGAGAGGTGCCGGACGTCATGAGCAGCAGCAGGTTGGTCGGGGTCGGGGTGGGTCCCGGGGATCCGGAGCTGGTGACCGTCAAGGGCGTCAACGCCCTGCGGGCCGCCGACGTCGTCGTCGTCCCGGTGATGGACACCGGCGAGCGGGGGCGCGCGGAGGCGACGGTGCTGCACTACGTGCCCGCGGAGAAGGTCCTGCGCGTGGTGTTCGCGCTGAACGAGCGCACCGACCGGGCGCGCCGCGAGGCCGCCTGGGACGAGGCCGGCCGGACGGTCGCCGAGCTGCTCGGACGGCACGGCACGGTCGCGTTCGCCACCATCGGCGACCCGAACGTGTACTCGACGTTCACCTACCTCGCGCACACCGTCGGGGAGCTGGTGCCGGGCGTCGCCGTGGAGACCGTGCCGGGCATCACCGCCATGCAGGACCTGGCCGCGCGTTCGGGCGCCGTGCTCACCGAGGGCACCGAACCGCTGACGCTGGTGCCGGTGACGGCCGGGTCGGCGGTGCTGAAGGAGGCGCTGGCCGGGCCGGGCACCGTGGTGGCGTACAAGTTCGGCCGGCACGCCGCCGAGGTCGCCGAGGTGCTGCGGGAGACCGGGCGGCTCGACGACGCCGTGTGGGGCGCCTCGCTCGGGCTGCCCGAGGAGAGCATCCGGCCGGCCGCCGGGATGGACGCCGAGCCGCTGCCGTACCTGTCGACGCTCATCGCGCCCGCGCGGCGCGACGGCGGGCGGGGCGGCAAGCTGTGAGCCCCGCCGTCGCCCGGTCAGCTCGCCAGGCCCACCACCAGCCAGATGAAGGCCGTCCCGGCGACCGTGCACAGCAGGGTCGAGCGGGCCGGGTGGGCGTGGTGGGCCTCGGGCAGGATCTCGGCGGCGGCGAGGTAGAGCAGCGCTCCGCCGAAGAGGCCGAGATAGCCGCCGAGCAGTTGCTCCGGAATGGTGACGAACGCGGTCGAGGCGGCGCCGACGACCGGGGCCACGGCGTCCGCGAACAGCATGGTCAGCGCCTTGCGGCGGGCGTTCCCGTACAGGCTCGTGATCGTGTACGTGTTGAAGCCGTCGGCGAAGTCGTGGGCCACGACCGCCAGCGCGACCGCGGTGCCCATGCCGCCGCCGACCTGGAAGGCCGCGCCGATCGCCACGCCGTCCATGGCGCTGTGGCCGACCATCGCCGCCGCAGCCGTCAGGCCCACCTCGGGGGCTCGGTGGTGGTGGTCACCGGCGCCGTGCGCCGCTGTGCGCCCGGCGAGCAGGTGCTCCATCAGGTGGGCCAGCAGGAAGCCGGCCACGAACAGCAGCAGCGCGGCCGGGACGCCGAACACCTCCGCGCCGGCCGCCTCCAGGGCCTCCGGCAGCAGGTCCAGGCCGACCACGCCGAGCATCAGCCCGCCGGCCAGGCCCAGCACCAGGTGGCGACGGTCGGTCACGCGCTGTGCCGTCCAGCCGCCGGCCAGCGTCATCAGGAACGCGCCGAGCGCGACGAGGACCGCCATGGCCCCTTCGTATCCGATCAACCCCCGGCCGCGCACATCCGGCCACCCCGGCACGGGTGATCTGTCCCGCCACGCCCGTTACGTCCCCGCTCGATCCGTCCGACCCCACCGTCACATCCACCCCCGACTTCACGACCCGACGTGATCCGCCCGTCTCGAGAGGACCGAACCCATGGCCGATGCCCCCACCGGCAAGGTGACCTTCGTCGGTGCCGGCCCCGGCGCCGCCGACCTGCTGACGTTCCGCGCCGCCCGCGCCATCGCCGAGGCCGACGTGGTGATCTGGGCGGCCAGCCTGGTCCAGGCGGAGGTCCTCGAGCACGCGCGCGGGGGCGCCGAGGTGCTGGACTCGGCGACCATGTCCCTGGAGGACGTCGTCGCCGTGTACGAGCGGGCCCACCGCGAGGGTCTGCGCGTCGCCCGCATCCACTCCGGCGACCCGGCGCTGTGGGGCGGCACCCAGGAGCAGCTCGACCGCTGCCACGCGCTGGGCATCGCGACCGAGGTCGTCCCGGGGGTGTCGTCGTTCTCGGCGGTGGCCGCGCTCGCGCAGCGCGAGCTGACCATCCCGGAGGTCGCCCAGTCGGTGGTGCTGACCCGGCTCGGCGGCGGCAAGACGCCCATGCCGCCCGGCGAGGAGGTGCGGGAGTTCGCCCGGCACGGGACCACCATGGCGGTCTTCCTGTCCGCCGCCCGCAGCGGGCAGCTCGTGCGGGAGCTCCTGGAGGGCGGCTACCCCACGGACACCCCGGTCGTCGTCGCCTACCAGGCGACCTGGCCGGAGGAGCTGGTCGTGCGGTGCACGATCGGCACGCTGGAGGAGACGGTCAAGGAGCACAAGCTCTGGAAGCACACGCTGTTCCTCGTCGGGCCGGCGCTCGACGCGCACGGCACCCGCTCGCACCTGTACCACCCGGGGCACTTCCACGGCTTCCGCAAGGCGGACCCGCAGGCCCGCCGGGCGTTGCGCGAGCGGGGGGCGAGTACGTGATCACGGTGGTGGGCGCGGGGACGGGCGGACCGGCCGGCGCCGAGACCCTCGCGGACACCCTGGCGGGCGCCGAGCTGGTCGTGGGCGGACGGCGGCACCTGGACGCGGCCGCGGTGCCGGAGACGGCCGAGCGGATCGTGCTCGGGCCGCTGGGCCCGGCGCTGGACGCGATCGAGGCGTACGTGGGCGCGGGGCGGCGGGTGGTCGTGCTGGCCTCCGGCGACCCGGGGTTCTTCGGGATCGTGCGGGTGCTGGCCGAGCGGTTCGGCCCGGACCGGCTCGCGGTGCGGCCCGGGGTGTCGTCCGTCGCGGCGGCGTTCGCGCGGCTCGGGCTGACCTGGGAGGACGCCGTCGTCGTCAGCGCGCACGGACGGGACCTGCGCACGGCGGTCAACGTGTGCCGGGCCCAGCCGAAGGTGGCGGTGCTCACCGGGCCCGGTGCGGGCCCGGCCGAGATCGGTGCCGCGCTGCGGCCCTGGGAGCGCACGCTGGTCGTGGCGACCGCGCTGGGCTCCCCGCAGGAGCGGCTGGAGCGGGTGACGCCCGCCGAGGCCGCGGAGCGCGACTGGGGCACCGCGGTGAGCGTGGTCCTCAGCCTGGACGAGCGGCGCACGCCGGAGGGCGGCGCACGGACGCTCGCGGGGCGGGGACCCGGACCCGCGGGCTGGGCCCTGGCCGAGGAGGCGTTCGCCCACCGGGACTCGATGATCACCAAGTTCGAGGTGCGGGCGCTGGCGCTGGCCCGGCTGGGGCCGCGCCCCGGTGACCTGGTGTGGGACGTCGGCTCGGGCTCCGGCTCGGTGGCCGTGGAGTGCGCGCGGCTGGGCGCCGCGGTCACGGCGGTGGAGAAGGCCGCCGACGGGGCCGGGCGGATCCGCGCCAACGCGGCCGCGCACGGCGTCGACGTGCACGTGGTGCACGGCACCGCGCCGGACGCGCTGGACGCGCTGGACGACCCGGACGCGGTGTTCGTCGGCGGGGGCGGGCGCGAGCTGGCGGACGTGGTGGCCGCGTGCGCGCGGCGGGCGCGGCGGACCGTGGTCGTGGCGCTCGCCGCCCTCGACCGGGTGCCGGCGGCCCGGGCGGCGCTCACCGGCGCCGGGTTCACCTGCGACGGCGTGCTGCTGCAGTCGTCGCGGCTGGCGCCGCTGCCGGGGGACGTGACCCGGCTGGCGGCCACCAATCCCGTTTTCCTGCTGTGGGGCGTACGGCCCCCCGCGACGAACGAAGGAGTTGCTCAGTGATCGGCCTGATTTCCGCCACCGCGGCGGGGGCGGCGGCGCGCGACCGGCTGGCCGCGGCGTGGCCGGACCGCACGCGCGTGTACGACGGTCCCGTGGCGGACGCCGTGCGGCGGGCGTTCGCGGAGTGCGAGCAGCTCGTGTGCTTCCTGGCCACGGGCGCGGTCGTCCGGCTCGTGGCGCCGCTGCTCGCCGGCAAGGCGGCCGACCCCGGGGTGGTGTGCGTCGACGAGGCGGGCCGGTTCGCCGTGTCGCTGCTCGGCGGCCACGGGGGCGGGGCGAACGCCCTCGCCGTCGAGGTCGGCGAGGTGCTGGGCGCCCGCCCGGTGGTGACCACCGCGACCGACGCCGTGGACCTGCCGGGCCTGGACACGCTGGGCCTGCCGGTGGAGGGCGACGTCGCGGGCGTGAGCCGGGCGCTGCTCGACGGCGAGCCGGTCGCGCTCGACGCGGAGGTGGCCTGGCCGCTGCCGCCGGTGCCGTTCGCGGACGGGCCGGCCGCGCACACCGTGCGGCTGACGGACCGTGCCGTCGAGGCCGGGCCGCGCGAGGTGCTGCTGCGCCCGCCGACCCTGGTCGTCGGCGTCGGCGCCTCCCGGGGCGCCCCGGCCGACGAGGTCCTGGGCCTGGTCGAGGAGGCGCTGCGGGACGCCGGCCTGTCGGCGCGCAGCGTGGCCGAACTGGCCACCGTGGACGCCAAGGCGGAGGAGCCCGGCATCCTGGCCGCCGCCGCGCGGCTCGGGGTGCCGGTGGTGACGTACTCCGCCGGGGAACTGTCGGCCGTCGACGTGCCGAACCCGTCGGCGGCGCCGCTCGCGGCCGTCGGCACGCCCTCGGTCGCGGAGGCCGCCGCCCTCGTGCGGGGCGGGCAGCTCCTCGTCCCCAAGCGGAAGTCGGCCATGGCCACCTGCGCCGTCGTACGGCGGCCGGGGCGCGGGCGGCTCGCGGTGGTGGGCCTCGGGCCCGGCGCGCGGGACCTGCTCACCCCGCGCGCCCGGGACGAACTGCGGCGCGCCTCCGTGCTGGTGGGGCTCGACCAGTACGTCGACCAGATCCGCGACCTGCTGCGGCCCGGCACCCGGGTGCTGGAGTCGGGGCTCGGCGCCGAGGAGGAGCGGGCCCGCACCGCGGTCGCCGAGGCCCGCGCGGGCCACGCGGTGGCGCTGATCGGCAGCGGCGACGCGGGCGTGTACGCCATGGCCTCCCCGGCGCTCGCCGAGGCGTCCGACGACATCGACGTGGTCGGCGTGCCCGGCGTCACGGCGGCCCTCGCCGCCGCCGCGATCCTCGGGGCGCCGCTCGGCCACGACCACGTGTCGATCAGCCTGTCCGACCTGCACACGCCGTGGGAGGTCATCGAGCGGCGGGTGCGGGCCGCGGCCGAGGCGGACCTCGTGGTGACCTTCTACAACCCGCGCTCGCGCGGCCGGGACTGGCAGCTGCCCAAGGCGCTCGCGGTCCTCGCCGGGCACCGGACGCCGGACACGCCCGTCGGCGTCGTGCGCAACGCCTCCCGGCCCGACGGGTCGGCCCGGCTGACCACGCTGGGCGCCCTGGACCCGGCGACGGTCGACATGATGACCGTCGTGACCGTGGGCAACACCGCGACCCGTGACATCGCGGGCCGCATGGTGACCCCGCGCGGCTACCGCTGGCAGGAGGGCGCCGAGTGAACCGCGTCGTCCACCCCATCGAGGAGGAGTCCTACCGGCGGCTGCGCGCCCGGCTCGACACCTCGCACTTCCCGCCCCTGACCCGGGCGGTGGTGGAGCGGGTGATCCACTCCGCCGCCGACCTGGCGTACGCCGACGACCTCGTCATGGACGAGGCCGAACTGGCCGCGGCGCACGCCGCGCTGCACGCCGGGGCGCCGGTCGTCGTCGACGTCGAGATGGTGGGCGCCGGCATCACCCGCCGGGAGACCGTGTGCCGGCTGAAGGACGCCGTGGCCGGTCCCGGGCTGACCCGGTCCGCGCACGGCATCCGGCTCGCGTACGAGCAGGTCGGGCCCGGCGCCCTCTGGGTGATCGGCAACGCGCCGACCGCACTGGAGGAACTGCTCACCCTGGACGCCCGGCCCGCGCTCGTGATCGGGCTGCCCGTCGGTTTCGTCGGCGCCGTCGAGTCCAAGGCCGCGCTGCGCGGGAGCGGCCTGCCGGCCGTGAGCAACGTGTCCGAGAAGGGCGGGTCGGCGGTCGCCTCCGCCGCGCTCAACGCCCTGCTGTACCACCCCATTTCCGTCGAGGAGACATCGTGACCACCCCGCCGCCCGCCCTGCTCATCGCCGGCCACGGCACGCGTGACGACGCCGGAGCCGAGGCGTTCCGCGACTTCGTCCGGGAGCTGGGGCGCCGCCACCCCGACCTGCCCGTCGCGGGCGGGTTCATCGAGCTGTCGCCGCCGCCGCTGGGCGACGCGGTGACCGACCTGGTCGAGCGGGGCGTACGGCGCTTCGCCGCCGTGCCGCTGATGCTGGTGTCCGCCGGGCACGCCAAGGGCGACATCCCGGCCGCGCTGGCCCGGGAGAAGGAGCGGCACCCGGGGATCTCGTACACCTACGGCCGCCCGCTGGGCCCGCACCCGTCGCTGCTGCGGGTGCTGGAGCGTCGCCTGGACGAGGTGCTGGACGGGGTGGACCGCGCGGAGGTGACCGTGCTGCTGGTCGGGCGCGGCTCGACCGACCCGGACGCCAACGCCGAGGTGTGCAAGGCGGCCCGGCTGCTGTGGGAGGGGCGCGGGTACGGTGCCGTGGAGACGGCGTTCGTGTCGCTGGCGGCGCCGGACGTGCCGAGCGGGCTGGAGCGGTGCGCGCGGCTGGGCGCGCGGCGGATCGTCGTGCTGCCGTACTTCCTGTTCACCGGCATCCTGCCGGACCGGGTGCGCCGGCAGACCGAGGAGTGGGCGGCCGCGCACCCCGGCCTGGACGTGCGCTCGGCGGACGTCATCGGGCCGGAGCCGGAGCTGCTGGACCTGGTGATGGAGCGGTACGCGGAGGCCGTGCAGGGCGATCTGCGGATGAACTGCGACTCGTGCGTGTACCGGATCGCGCTGCCCGGGTTCGAGGGCAAGGTGGGGATGCCGCAGCAGCCGCACTTCCACCCGGACGACGACGGCGACCACCACCACGGGCACGGGCACCACCACGGGCACGGTCACGCCCATGCGCACTGAGCACGACCTGCGCCACCACGGGGACGCGGAGGTCCGCGACGGCGGGGCGGCGCTGGTCGACCTCGCCGTGAACGTGCGGGCCGACACCCCGCCGCCCTGGCTGCGGGAGGTGATCGCCGGCTCGCTGTCCGGCCTGGCCGCCTACCCCGACGGGCGGGCGGCGCGGGCGGCGGTGGCCGCGCGGCACGGGCTGCCGGCCGAGCGGGTACTGCTGACGGCGGGCGCCGCCGAGGCGTTCGTGCTGCTGGCCCGGGCGCTGCGGGTCCGGCGGCCGGTCGTGGTGCACCCGCAGTTCACCGAGCCGGAGGCGGCGCTGCGCGACGCCGGCCACGAGGTGGGCCGGGTCCTGCTGCGGGAGGAGGACGGCTTCCGGCTCGACGCGGGGGCCGTGCCCGAGGACGCCGACCTGGTGGTGATCGGGAACCCGACGAACCCGACGTCGGTGCTGCACCCGGCGGACGCGATCGCCGGGCTGGCCCGGCCCGGGCGGACGCTGGTCGTGGACGAGGCGTTCATGGACGCCGTGCCGGGCGAGCGCGAGGCGCTGGCCGGGCGGACCGACGTGCCCGGGCTTGTGGTGCTGCGCAGCCTCACCAAGACGTGGGGCCTGGCGGGCCTGCGGATCGGGTACGTCCTGGCCGGGCCGGGGACGATCGCGGCGCTGGAGCGGGCGCAGCCGCTGTGGCCGGTGTCGACGCCGGCGCTGGCGGCGGCCGAGGCGTGCGTGTCCGCGCGGGCCCTCGCGGAGGCGGACGGTGCGGCGCACCGGGTGGCGGCCGACCGGGCCCACCTCGTGGCCGGGCTGGAGGAGTTCGCCGGGGACGGGGTACGGGTCGTGGGCCCGGCCGAGGGCCCGTTCGTGCTGGTCGGCGTGGCCGGCGCGGCGGCGGTACGGCGACGGCTGCGCGACCTGGGCTTCGCGGTGCGGCGCGGGGACACCTTCCCGGGGCTGGGCGAGGACTGGCTGCGGGTGGCGGTGCGGGACCGGGGGACGGTGAACGCGTTCCTCCAGGCCCTGGACCAGGCCCTGACGTCCCTCCCCTGACCCCGCCGCTCCCCCGGCCGTGCGGCGGCCCCCGTCGACCGGGGTGCGCGGGGTTCAGTTCTTGCGCCGGGCGAGGGCCAGCGCTCCCGCTCCCGCCGCCAGCAGCGCCGTCGCCCCCGCGGCCAGCCACGGGGTCAGGGAGCTGCCGCCCGTCTCCGCCAGGTCGGCCGTCTCCGGAGCGCCCTGGGGCTTCACCGCGGGCTTCGGGGTGGAGGCGGGCGCGGGCGGGGCCTCGCAGGTCGCCTCGGCCAGGGTCAGGGTGCCCTCCACCTCGGCGACGTTCAGGTTCAGCGGATCGACCGTGACCCGCAGGCGCAGCGCGGTCGCCGCCGCGGTGCGGGACGTGGTCTCGCGGTGCGCGAAGTCGAGGCGGACCTCGCCGACGCCGGGCACCTTCACGTCGGTGGTGCCGCCGGTCGTCACGGAGACGCGCTTGCCGAGGACCGTCAGGGAGGCCGGGAGCGTGGAGGAGGCCACCGGGGCCGCGCCCCGCGCGCACACGGCCTTCGACGTCACGGCGTCCACCTCGACCACCGACAGCAGCGGCAGGCCGGGGACGTGCAGCCGGGCCCGGGCCAGCCGGGTCGACGCCTCGGCCCGCTCCGCGGTCACCGTCGCCTCCGCCCGGGCGACGTCCGCGCGCAGCACGCTGAACGGGCGGCCCCCGTCGACGCCGTCCAGCGTCGCCGTGAGCGACGTCTTCTCCGCGCTGCGCGGGGCCCGCACCTCGTTGAGAGAGACCGCGAGCGGGACCTGGACGGTCTTGTCGAGCAGGGACACGTCCAGGCCGGTGCGCAGGACGGCGGCGCTCGCCCTGCCCTGGTCGCCGGTGGCGTGGGCGGGCGCCGCGCCGGCCAGGAGCGCGGGAGCCGCGGCGAGGGCGGTGGCCGCCGCGGCGGCGGCGAGGCGGTGTGCAGGCATGCGGAAGGTGGTGCCGTTCACGGTGTGGGACCCCCAGAGGAGACAGTCTCGGGACCAGCACAGAATTACGCACTCCGGGTGAACGGGCAGCGATCCGGCGACACTTCACCCCATCGTGGGGTTTCCGCGCGCGGTTTCGAATCCTGCGGCACGGGTGTTCCCTTCCGTCGCGCGCGTACCTCCGGACGGGCGGGCCGGCCGCTCGACGCCAGGCGCGCGGGACGGAGTGCACAACGCCCACCGGCCCGCGCGGTCACGGTCCGTCGACCCGCAGGCTGTCAGCCGACCACCGTGCCGTTCAGCACGATGCGGCGCGGTGCCGCGAGCACCCGGACGTCCTCGCGCGGGTCCGTGTCGTAGACCACCAGGTCGGCGGGGGCGCCCTCGTCGAGCGCGGGGCGGCCGAGCCAGGCGCGGGCCGACCAGGTGGCCGCCGCGAGGGCGTGCAGCGGCGGCAGGCCCGCTGTGACGAGTTCCTCGACCTCGGCGGCCACCAGGCCGTGCGGGAGGGAGCCGCCGGCGTCGGTGCCGACGAACACCGGGATGCCGGCGTCGTACGCGGCGCGCACGGTGTCGTAGCGGCGTGCGTGCAGGCGGCGCATGTGGGCGGACCAGGCCGGGTACTTCTGCTCGCCGCCGGCGGCGAGGTCGGGGAACGTGGCGATGTTGACGAGCGTCGGGACGATGGCGACACCGCGCTCGGCGAACGGCGGGATCAGGTCCTCGGTGAGGCCGGTCGCGTGCTCGACGCAGTCGATGCCCGCCTCGACCAGGTCGCGCAGCGAGTCCTCGGCGAAGCAGTGCGCGGTGACGCGCGCGCCCAGCCGGTGCGCCTCGGCGATGGCCGCCTGTGCCGCCTCGCGCGGCCAGCAGGCGGCCAGGTCGCCGAGGTCGCGGTCGATCCAGTCGCCGACCAGCTTGACCCAGCCGTCGCCGCGCCGGGCCTCGCGGGCGACGTACGCGACGAGGTCGGCGGGTTCCACCTCGTGGGCGTAGCCGCGCAGGTAGCGGCGGGTGCGGGCGATGTGCCGGCCGGCCCGGATGATCTTCGGGAGGTCGTCGCGGTCGTCGACCCAGCGGGTGTCCGAGGGCGAGCCCGCGTCGCGGATCAGCAGGGTGCCGGCCTCGCGGTCGGTCAGGGCCTGCTTCTCGGCCACGTCGGCGTCGACCGGGCCGTGGGCGCCGAGGCCGACGTGGCAGTGGGCGTCGACGAGTCCGGGCAGCGCCCAGCCCTCGACGGTGGTGACGTCCCGGGCGCCGGCCGGGCGGTCGTAGGAGACGCGCCCGCCGACCACCCACAGTTCGTCCCGGACGTCCTCGGGCCCGGCCAGGACCCTGCCCCTCACGTGCAGCACCGCGCGATCGCTCATGCACCGCACCTTAGCCAGCGGGCCGGTGCCCGGTCACTGCTCCCAGGGCGGGGGGCCGTCCAGGGTGAGCGGGAAGACGTCGAAGAGGACCGCGGCCGGCACGCCGAGGGCCGGTCCGGCCCGGCGGGCGGCCCAGGTGAGGAAGGGCCGGGGGTCGAAGGCGCCGGGGCCGAGGCCCTTCGTGTACTCGGCGTGGGCGGCGAGCGAGGCGATGCCCCGCTCCAGCGGCTCGCCGGTCACGTCCACGCCGTGCGTGGGCCGCTCGGCGCCGGCGAAGCAGACCAGGCGGACGCCGCCCCAGGGCTGGAGACCCTCGTCGGCGAGTTCCGGGAAGATCCACCGGTTCCCCGCGTCCCGGGCGGCGTCGAGGGCGGCGAGGCCGACGGCGCGGTGGTCGGCCTGGTTGACGATGCCGCCGACCATCCGCACGGTGTACGCGCCGGTCAGCACGACCTCGGGCCGGTGCCGGCGCACGGCGCGCACGAGGTCGCGGCGCAGGGCGGGGCCGTACTCCACGGCCCCGTCGGGGTGGTCGAGGAACTCCACGGTGTCCACGCCCACTTCGCGGGCCCCGGCGCGTTCCTCGGCCTCGCGCAGCGGTCCGGCCCGGTCGGGGTGCAGTCCGTCGATGCCGGCCTCACCGCGGGTGGCGAGCAGGTACGTGACCTGCTTGCCGCGCGCGGTCCAACGGGCCACGGCGGACGCGGTGCCGTACTCGATGTCGTCGGGGTGCGCGGCCACGGCCAGGGCGCGGTCCCAGTCCTCCGGCAGGTGCGGCAGCGGCGGGTCCGCGCCCGGGCCGCCCGTGTCGTCGTGCGTCGTCATGGGCTGCATGATGGCGCTTCGCCCGCCCCGGGCGACAGAGGCGCGGATGTCCGGAACGGTGTGCGGCTCCGGCGCGTGCGGGGCGGGGTGGCGCGGCGGCGGGTCGGGCGTCAGGCGTCCTTGCCGACCTGGTCGGAGGTGCCCTCCTCGACGTCGGCCATCGCCGGGTCGAGGAGGCGGGACAGGAAGTGGCGGGTGCGCTCGTGGCGGGGGTGGGAGATGACCTGCTCGGGGGCGCCGTCCTCGACGACCACCCCGCCGTCCATGAAGACGACCCGGTCGGCGACCTCGCGGGCGAAGGTCATCTCGTGGGTGACGACCATCATCGTCATGCCCTCCTGGGCGAGCATGCGCATGACCGCGAGGACGTCCCCGACCAGTTCGGGGTCGAGGGCCGAGGTGGGCTCGTCGAAGAGCATCACCTCCGGGCCCATGGCGAGCGCGCGGGCGATGGCGACGCGCTGCTGCTGGCCGCCGGACAGGGAGGACGGGTAGGCGTCCGCCTTCTCGGCGAGGCCGACCCGCTGGAGGTTCTGGGCGGCGACCCGCGCGGCCTCGGCCTTGCCCCGCCGCAGCACCCGGCGCTGGGGCAGGGTGAGGTTCTCGGTCACCGTGAGGTGCGGGAACAGGTTGAACTGCTGGAAGACCATGCCGATGCGGCGGCGTACGGCGTCGATGTCGACGTCCGGGTCGGTGACCTCGGTGCCGCCGACGACGACCTGCCCCTGGCTGGGCTCCTCCAGCAGGTTGACGCAGCGCAGCAGGGTGGACTTGCCGGAGCCGGAGGGGCCGATGACGCAGACGACCTCGCCCTGGCCGATCTCCAGGTCGATGCCGCGCAGCACGTGGTTGTCGCCGAAGGACTTGTGCAGGCCCCTGATCTCGATCTCGGGTCGGCTCACTTGACGGCCTCCTGTGCCTTGGCCTCCATGCGGCGCACGACGAAGCCGAGCGGGATGGTGATCAGCAGGTAGCACAGGCCGGCCACGAGGATCGGCGTGGAGTTGGCGGTGGTGCTGGCCAGGTCGCGGCCGTACTTGGACAGTTCGCGCTCCTCCAGGGTGACACCGAGGAAGAGGACCAGCGAGGAGTCCTTGAACAGCAGCACCAGTTCGTTGGTCAGCGGCGGGAGGATGATGCGGAACGCCTGCGGGACGATGATCGATACCATGGCCCGGGCCGGGGAGAAGCCCAGGGAACGGGCCGCCTCCATCTGGCCCTTGGGCACCGCCTGGATGCCGGCCCGGATCGTCTCGGCCATGTAGGCGGCGGCGACCAGGCCGAGGGCGAGCGCGACCTTGCCGTAGGTGCCGCCGACGATCTCCGTGCCGGGGAAGGCGAGCGGGACCGCGACGCCGATGAAGATGAAGATCAGCAGGGCGGGCAGGCCGCGGAAGATCTCGATGTAGATCCCGGCGAGCCAGCGGTAGGGCCCCACCGACGACAGCCGCATCAGCGCGATGACCATGCCGAGCGCCAGTCCGACGACGAAGCCCGACACCGTGTACAGCACGGTGTTCTTCAGCGCGAGCGTGATGACGTCGGGGAACATCTGCCGGGCGATGTCCCACTGCGCGAACTGGTTCTTCAGCCGTCCCCAGTCCGCCGTGACCGCGAGGGCGACCACGGCGGCGACGAAGACGACGTACTGCGCGCCGCGTGACAGGCGGCGCTTCTGACGCCGGGTCAGCCCCTTGGCGCGGGGCTGGAGTTCGGTGTCGCCGGCGGTCATGAGGCCGACGGGGAGGCCGCGGACGCGTCGTACGGGCCGATCCACTTCTCGTACAGCTTCTTGTACGTGCCGTCGGCCTTGGCGTCGGCGATGGCCTTGTTGATGGCGGCGAGGAGCTTGGTGTTGCCCTTCTTCACCGTGAAGCCGTACTGCTCACCGGTGTTGAGGTTGTCGACGACCTCGAAGGCGGAGGCGTTGGCCTTGTCCTTCAGCCAGCCCTGCACGACCGGGTAGTCGATGATGACGGCCTTGACCTGGCCGGTGCGCAGGCCGTTGAGGACGGCGTCGGAGGACTCGAAGGACACCGGGTCGAAGCCCTGCTTCTTCGCGTAGTCCTCGCCGGTGGTCTGCGCCTGGGCGCCGAGCTTGACGCCCTTGGACTTGACGTCGGCGAGGGAGTCGACGCCGCTCTTCTTGTCGACCAGGACGGCCTGGGTGGCGTCGAAGTAGGGGTCGGAGAAGTCGACGTTCTTCTTGCGCTCCGCGGTGATGGTCATGCCGGCGGCGGCCAGGTCGCACTCGCCGGAGTTGAGGAACGCGCCGGTCTTGAAGTTCTCGAACGGCGTGTCGAGGATGCTCTGCTGCACGCCGAGGTCCTGGGCGACCAGGTCGATGAGGGAGACGTCGAAGCCCTGCACCTTGCCGTCGATCTCCGACTGGAAGGGCGGGTACGGCAGGTGGGTGCAGGTGGTGAGCCGGCCGGCCTTGACGAGCTCGACCCCGCCGGCGGCGGTCTTGGAGCCGCTGCCGCCGTCGTCGCTCGACGTGCAGCCGGCCACGAGGACCAGTCCGGCCGTCGCGGTGGTGGCGGCCAGGATGCGGGCGCGGCGCCCGAGGAGCGTGTTCATGGGGATTCTCCCTGGGAGGGAACTGTGCGTTCCGATTATAAGGAGCCATTTGGGTGTCTCAAACCAAACCGATGGTACGGGGGCCGTCCGGCCTAAGAAGTCGCCGGTGCCGGACGTCCGCGGACCGAGGACCGGGCGCGGCCGGCCAAGGATTAGGCTCGGGCGGGTCGACCCTGCGAGCGAAAGAGCACCGCCGTGACCCATCCCTTCCTGGACCTCGCCCCGCTGAGCGCCGCCCGCTTCGCCTCGATCGAGGACCGGGTGGCGAAGCTGCTCGGCACCCGTCAGGACGTCGTGGTCACGCAGGGCGAGGCGCTGCTGCCGCTGGAGGGCGCGATCCGCGCGTGCGCCGGTCCCGGCACGACCGCGCTGAACGTGATCACCGGCCCCTACGGGCAGACGTTCGGCGACTGGCTGCGGGACTGCGGCGCCACGGTGATCGACCTCGCGGTGCCGTTCCACACGGCGGTCAAGGCCGCGCAGGTGCGGGAGGCGTTCGCCGAGCACCCGGAAATCGACTTCGTGTCGCTGGTGCACGCCGAGGCGGCGACCGGCAACACCAACCCGGTCGCGGAGATCGGCGAGGTGGTGCGCGCGCAGGGCGCGCTGTTCTACCTGGACGCGGTGGCCTCCGTCGGGGCCGAGCCGGTGCTGCCGGACGCGTGGGGCGTGGACCTCTGTGTGATCGGGGCGCAGAAGGCGATGGGCGGCCCGGCCGGCGTGTCCGCGGTGTCGGTGAGCGAGCGGGCGTGGGCCCGGATGGCGGCGAACCCGAGGGCGCCGCGCCGCTCCTACCTGTCGCTCCTCGACTGGAAGGAGCGCTGGATCGACGGCGGCCGCAAGGCGCTGCTGCACGCGCCCGCGCAACTGGAGATGCTGGCCCTGGAGGCGTGCCTGGAGCGGATCGAGGCGGAGGGCCTGGACGCGGTGATGGCCCGGCACGCCTCGGCCGCGGCGGCGACCCGGGCGGGCGTGGCCGCGCTCGGCGGCGGCCTGGAGCCCTACGTCCACGAGGCCGGCGAGGCGGCCCCGGTCGCCACGACGCTGCGCACGCCGGACGGGGTGGTGGCCGCCGAGCTGGTGGCGCGGGCCCTGGCGGCGGACCCGGCCCTGCCGCTGGCCGCGGGCGGCGGCGCGCTGGCCCAGGAGATGATCCGGGTCAACCACTACGGCCCCGACGCGACCCCGGGCGCGGTGCGCGCGTGCCTGGCGGCGCTCGGCACCGCGCTGGCGGAGTCCGGCGCGCAGGGCGTGGACGTCACCGGGGCCCTGCGGGCGGCGTCGGAGGAGTGGCGGTAGGACGCGCGGACGCGCAAGGGCGAGGGAGAAGAGGAGCGCAGGGGGACGCGGCCCGGGGGACGGGAGGGGCGTCCGGCGCACCGGGCGCCCCTCCCCGCCTCCGGCCCCGTTGTCACACCCCCGTGTCATGCTCCGCGCATGACCACTGACACGTCCGGCGACCCGTCCCGCGACACCTCCGGCGCCCTGCCCGACGGCCGTCCCGTCCCGCCGCTGACCGGCGACGAGCGGTCCCAGCTCCTGGGCTGGCTCGACTTCCACCGCGCCACGCTGGCGGCGAAGTGCGCGGGCCTGAGCGACGAGCAGGTGCGGCGCGCGTCGGCCGAGCCGTCGGCGCTGACGCTGCTGGGGCTGGTGCAGCACCTGGCGGAGGTGGAGCGGACCTGGTTCCAGCGGGTCTTCGCGGGCCTCGACGTGCCGCCCGTCTTCGAGCAGGGCACGGGGTACGCCCTCGCTCCCGAGCGGGGCCTCGACGAGGTGCTCACCGCCTGGCGCGGGGAGATCGCCCGCGGACGAGAGCTGATCGCCGGGCGGTCCCTCGAGGACACGGGACGGCTCGTGGACCCGCCGATGGCCGGCCTGGAGGTCAGTCTGCGCTGGGTGCTCCTCCACCTGGTCGAGGAGTACGCACGGCACAACGGGCACGCCGATATTCTTCGCGAACGCATCGACGGAGTGACCGGAGCCTGAATCAACGGTATTCATCGGGGAATTCCACGAGGTAGTTCCCCCGCCCTCTCCTGCCCGGTTCCCCGAGGGCCAAACGCGAAGATTCCGCGAACGCCGTCCGGAGGATTCCGGGCACATTCCGTGGTGGTCCCGTTCTTGTGACGGGTTCCACAGTCCGTCCGTTTTGCAGAGAAATACACGGACATAATCGGGCAATCCGCGGGCGGTCCGCGCACTCGCACCCACCCGCGCGATAACACATCGACCCGCCTGACCCAACGTCTTCCGGCCATGCATTTCTGCATGGCGCTCGGTAAATTCGTTCCGCATGACCGCCGCACATGCAGACCTGCTCACCGACCGTCTCGCGGACCGGCCCTCGATCGCGGACGGGGCCGCGCTCTGGCGAATCGCAAAGGATTCCCGGGCCCTCGACCTCAACTCGTCCTACAGCTACCTGCTGTGGTGCCGTGACTTCGCCGGCACCTCCGCCGTGGCACGCGACGAGGACGGGACGCCCGTCGGCTTCGTCACGGGCTACGTCCGGCCGGACGCCCCGCGCACCCTGCTGGTCTGGCAGGTGGCGGTCGACACCGCGCAGCGCGGTCGCGGGCTCGCGGCGGCGATGCTCGACGGCCTGGTGCGCCGGCTCGCCGCCGAGCAGGGGGTGGACACGGTCGAGACCACCATCACCCCCGGCAACACCGCCTCCGAGCGGCTGTTCGCGTCCTTCGCGGCCCGCCACGGCGCGCAGGTCACGCGCGAGGTCCTGTTCGGCACGCCGCTGTTCCCGGACGGCCCGCACGACCCGGAAGTCCTGTACCGCATCGGCCCGTTGACGCCGCCCGAGCACTGAGCCGGGACCGCCTACCGGCCCGGCCTCCCCCAGTACGAGCACCAGCCCATCCCGACCGAGGAGTTTCTTCGCCGTGACCATCACCCAGCCGGACCTGAGCGTCTTCGAGACCCTGGAGTCCGAGGTGCGCAGCTACTGCCGCGGCTGGCCCGCCGTCTTCGACCGCGCGCGGGGCAGCCGGATGTACGACGAGGACGGCCACGCGTACCTGGACTTCTTCGCCGGCGCCGGTTCGCTGAACTACGGCCACAACAACCCGGTCCTCAAACGGGCGTTGATCGACTACCTCAGCCGGGACGGCGTCACCCACGGGCTCGACATGTCGACCGTCGCCAAGCGGACGTTCCTGCAGACCTTCCAGGACCTGGTGCTGCGGCCGCGTGACCTGCCCCACAAGGTCATGTTCCCGGGCCCGACCGGCACCAACGCCGTGGAGTCCGCGCTGAAGCTGGCCCGGAAGGTGAAGGGGCGCGAGGCGATCGTGTCGTTCACCAACGCCTTCCACGGGATGTCGCTGGGGTCGCTCGCCGTCACCGGCAACGCCTTCAAGCGGGCCGGGGCCGGTGTCCCGCTGGTGCACGGCACGCCGATGCCGTTCGACAACTACTTCGACGGCCGGGTCCCGGACTTCCTGTGGTTCGAACGGCTGCTGGAGGACCAGGGCTCCGGGCTGAACAAGCCGGCCGCCGTGATCGTGGAGACCGTGCAGGGCGAGGGCGGCATCAACGTGGCCCGGCCCGAGTGGCTGCGGGCGCTCAAGGAGCTGTGCGAGCGGCAGGACATGCTGCTCATCGTCGACGACATCCAGATGGGCTGCGGCCGTACCGGTGCCTTCTTCTCCTTCGAGGAGGCGGGCATCACCCCCGACGTCGTCACCGTCTCCAAGTCGATCAGCGGCTACGGGCTGCCCATGTCGCTCTGCCTGTTCCGGCCCGAGCTGGACGTGTGGGAGCCGGGCGAGCACAACGGCACCTTCCGCGGCAACAACCCGGCGTTCGTCACCGCCACGGCCGCGCTGGAGACGTACTGGACCGACGGCTCCGCGATGGAGAAGCAGACCCGTGCGCGCGGCGAGCAGGTCGAGCAGGGGCTCATCGAGATCTGCGAGGAGAACCTGGCCGACGTGAAGGAGTACCGCGGGCGCGGCCTGGTGTGGGGCCTGGAGTTCCACGACCAGGGCCGTGCCGAGCGGGTGGCCCGCCGCGCCTTCGACCTCGGCCTGCTCATCGAGACGTCGGGCCCGCAGAGCGAGGTCGTCAAGCTGCTGCCCGCGCTCACCATCGACCCGGACGAGCTGGACGAGGGCCTGCGCGTCCTGGCCCGCGCCGTCCGGGAGACCGTCTGACCCGCCCCCCACAGAAGGGATCGCACCACGTGATCGTCCGTTCGTTCAAGGACATCGAAGGCACCGACCGGCACGTACGGGCGGCGTCCGGCACCTGGGAGAGCAAGCGCATCGTGCTCGCCCGGGAGCGGGTCGGCTTCTCGCTGCACGAGACGGTCCTCTACGCGGGGACCGAGACGTCCATGTGGTACGCGCACCACGTCGAGGCCGTCGTGTGCGTGGAGGGCGAGGCCGAGCTCACCGACCGCGAGACCGGGAAGACGTACACGATCACTCCCGGGACCATGTACCTGCTGGACGGCCACGAGCGGCACACGCTGCGCGTCAAGGAGGACTTCCGCTGCATCTGCGTGTTCGACCCGCCGGTCACCGGCCGGGAGGACCACGACGACAACGGCGTCTACCCCCTGCTCACCGAGCCCGAGGAGGTGTGAGACCCCCATGACCACCCTCACCGATCTCCACCCCACCCGCGGCACCGCCGAAGTGGCCGTGCCCCGCCAGGACCCGGTCGTCTAACGCGCCCCGGACACGCCCGCTTGTGCCGGCGCGAGCTGGAACGGCTGGTCGGCGACCCCGCGGTCCGGGCCGACGAGCGGGCGGTCGTGGAGCCCGGGACCGGGGAGATCCGCTCCGTCTTCGAGGTGCACCGGCTCAGCCCGGGTCTTCGCGCAACTGGTGCGGGACGAGCGGGTCGTCGGGCGGGCCGGCTCCGGGGACAACATCACGCCGTTCCCGCGCAGCAACGTGTTCATCGTGTTCAACAGCGTGGAGAACACGGCGGTGGAGCCGTTCGCCGCGCCCGTACGGCGACCGGAGTACATCGGGGCACGGGACTTCACACCGGTGCGCTAGGCGCCCGGCGCCGTACCCCTCGGCCCCGGGCCGGGGCCTCCTCGTGGGACGGGAGGCCCCGGCCCGGTCGGGTCAGCCGGTCAGGGCTGCGAGCAGCCGGTCGACGTCGTCGGCGGTGTTGTACACGTGGAAGGCCGCGCGCAGGTTGCCGGCGCGGTCGGAGACCTCGATGCCGGCCCGGCTCAACTCGCCCTGGCGGCTGCCCAGTCCGGGCACGGAGACGATCGCGGAGCCCGGCGCGGGCACCGGCGTGTGGCCGAGGTCGGCGAGCCCGTCCCGGAACCGGTCGGCGAGCGCCACGTCGTGGGCGTGGACGGCCGCCACGCCCAGCTCCTCGATCAGCTCCAGGGAGCGGCGCAGGCCGGCGAAGGTGAACAAGGCCGGGGTGAGGTCGAACCGCCGTGCGGAGCGGGCGAGTTCCTGGACGGGGCCGTAGCAGCTGTCCCAGGGCGCCTCGCCCGCGACCCAGCCGGCGAGCACCGGGGTGAGTCCGCCGAAGTCCTCGGGGACCACCAGGAAGGCCGTTCCGTGCGGGCCGAGCAGCCACTTGAAGGAGACCGAGACGCTGAAGTCGAAGGCGTCGGCGGCCATCGGCAGCCATCCGGCCGCCTGGGAGAAGTCCACGTAGGTGCGGGCCCCGTGCTCCCGGGCGGCCTCGCGCAGGGCCGCGAGGTCGGCGACGCGGCCGTCGGCGGACTGGGCGGCGCTGACCGCGACGAGGGCGGTGCCGGGCCGGACGGACTCGGCGATCCGCTCCAGCGGCACCGCGCGCACCTTGAGGTCGCCGCGGACGTGGAACGGGTTGAGCACGGAGGTGAAGTCGTCCTCCGCGGTGAGGACTTCGGCGCCCGCGGGCAGCGAGGCGGCGATCACCCCGGTGTGCGCGGCGACGCTGGCGCCGGCCGCGACCCGGGTGGCCGGGACGCCCGCGAGCCGGGCGTAGGCGGCGCGGCACGCCTCGACGTCCTCGTGCAGCGGGGTCAGCGGACGGCCCTCGGCCCGCAGCACGGCTGCCTCGTGCAGGGCGGCGACGGTGCGGGCGGGCAACAGGCCGTTGCTCGCCGTGTTGAGGTAGGTGCTCCGGGGAGCGAACTCGGCACGGACGAGGCGGTCGAACGTCGGCGTGGTCTCCATGGCTCCACTCTGCGGTCCACGGAGTCCCACGTCCATTGCGATTTTCTGCGCGGTTTCCCCAAGCGACGCTTATGGGACCGCGCCGAGCTGCGGTTTTCCCGGACGGTCCGGGCGCCCGGGGTCAGTGGTGCGGCACCGCGCAGCCGTCGGGACCGCACGCGTCGGTGTCGCCCTGGTCGAGGAGGGTCAGCGGGGAGCGCCCGCCCCAGGCCTGGGTGAGCGCCTGGGCGAAGACCTCGGCGGGCTGGGCGCCGGAGACGCCGTACCTGCGGTCGAGGACGAAGAAGGGCACACCGTTGGCGCCGAGTTCGGCGGCCTCGCGCTCGTCGGCGCGGACCGCGTCGGCGTAGGCGGCCGGGTCGGCGAGCACCGCGCGGACCGCGTCGGCGTCCAGGCCGGCCTCGACGGCCAGCGCGACGAGGCGCTCGTCGCCCTCGGTGAACAGGGACCGCTCCTCGGCGAAGTTCGCCCGGTACAGGACCTGGATCAGCTCGTCCTGCCGGCCGTGCTCCTTGGCGAGGTGCAGCAGGCGGTGCAGGTCGAAGGTGTTGCCGTGGTCGCGGCCCCGGGTGCGGTACGGCAGGCCCTCGGCGGCCGCCTGGGCGCCGAGGTTGTCCTCCCCGGCCCGGGCCTGCTCCTCGCTCAGCCCGTACTTGCGGCTGAGCATGGTGATCACCGGCTGGACGTCGTCCTTGGCGCGGCCGGGGTCCAGCTCGAAGGAGCGGTGGACCACCTCGACCTGGTCACGGTGCGGGAAGGCGGCCAGCGCCTTCTCGAAGCGGGCCTTGCCCACGTAGCACCAGGGGCAGGCGATGTCGCTCCAGATCTCCACGCGCATGCTGTCGGCTCTTCTCCAGGTCTCAGGGGCACGGGGGCTCTCTCCGCACCGGAATCCCTGAACGTTCAAGCAGTGCCGTTCATTCCCGCGGCGGCACGCGGTAGCGCAGCGACAGATGGTGGTCGTCGTCCGCCGGCGGGTTCGCGGGGTCCGGGGTCCAGCCGTGCCGGGCGTAGAACGCCTGGGCGCGCCGGTTGTCCGCGTGGACGCCGAGGACGGCGGTGCGCCGGCCGTCGGCCCGCCACCGGTCGACGCAGGCCGCGTGCAGCCGCGTGCCGATCCCGGTGCGCCAGCGGTCGGGGTCGACGTGGAACTGGAGCAGCTCCACCGTCTCGGCGGGCGCGTCCGGCTCGGTGCGGAAGGAGGCGAGGGCCACGATCCTGCCGTGCTCGACGGCGCACAGCACCTGGCCGTCGGTCCGTCCGACGGCGGTGCGCCAGGCGGCGGGCCAGTCGAAGCCGTCGTCGGGGAGCCCGTCGGGGTAGTACGTCGCCCGGGCACGGGCGTGCAGCGCGGCCACGGCGGGTGCCTCGGCGGGCACGGCGGTGCGGATCACGAGGGTGTGGGGCAGCCGGTCACGGATCATGCCACGGAGGACGGGGCCTCCCGCCCGGCGGTTCCGAGCCGGCTGAACTGGGCGCGGTAGGCGCTGGGCGTGAGGCCGGTGCGGCGCAGTACGTGGGCGCGCAGGGAGTCGGCGGTGCCCAGGCCGCAGGCGCGGGCCACCTGGTCCATGGGCAGGGTGGTGGTCTCCAGGAGTTCCTTGGCGCGTTCGACGCGCTGGTGCAGCAGCCACTGCAGCGGGCTGACCCCGCTCTCGGCGTGGAAGCGGCGGGTCAGGGTGCGCACGCTCACGCCCGCGTGCCGGGCGAGGTCGGTGAGGGTGAGCGGCTTGTCGAGGTTGCGCATGGCCCAGCCGCGCACGTCGGCGCAGGCGGTGCCGCGCTCGGGCGGCAGCGGGGTCTGGGTGAACTGGGTCTGCCCGCCGGGGCGCACCGGGGCGACGAGGGCGAGCCGGGCGACCCGGTTGGCGACGGCGGCGCCGTAGTCGGTGCGGATGACGTGCAGGCACAGGTCGATGCCGGCGGCGTAGCCGGAGGCGGTGAGGTAGGGGCCGTCCTGGACGTAGAGGACGTCGCCCTGGAGGTCGACCTGGGGGTAGCGCCGGCGCAGTTCGTCGGCGTGCTCCCAGTACGTGGTGGCCCGGCGGCCGTGCAGCAGGCCGGCCTCGGCGAGCTGGAACGCGCCCGTGCACAGGGACGCGATCCGCTTGCCGCAGGCGGCCGCGGCGCGGACGGCGGCCACGATGCGGGGGTCCGGCTCGAAGGGCGCCCCGGTGCCCGCGACGATCACGGTGTCGGCGTCCTCCAGCGCGTCGAGGCCGTGGGGCACGTGCAGGTCGAGTCCGCCGGTGGTGGGGACGGGCCCCGGGTCGGCGGTGCACACGAGCACCTCGTAGCCGGGACGCCCGTCCGTGACGACCTTGCCGAACAGCATCTCCGGGATGGCCAGGTTGAACATCGACACGGGCGAGGGCGCGACGACGGCGACACGGTGCGCGGACATGGCCAGAACCTCCGGGTGCATGGCATTCGGGCCACTACTGTACGGCGCCCGTCCTGCGGAGCATGGACGCATGACGACGAACCCCGCCCTCGACGACGAACGCACCGCTGACCGAGCCGAGTTGCCGCCACCGGGGCCTTCCTCGCCGGTCCTCTCCCTCACCGCCGGGCTGCTCGGCTTCACCCTGGTCTGCCTGGACGCGTCCGTGGTGAACGTGGCGCTGCCCGCGATCGGTTCCTCCCTCGGGGGCGGGATGTCCGGGCTGCAGTGGGTGGTCGACGCCTACACGCTCGCCTTCGCGGCGCTGATGCTGTCCACCGGTGCCTTCTCCGACCGGGCGGGCGCGAGCCGGGCGTACGCCCTGGGGACGGCGGTGTTCACGCTCGCCTCGGCGGCCTGCGGGCTGGCGCCCGGCCTGCCGGCGCTGATCGGCGCGCGGGTGGTGCAGGGCGTGGCGGCGGCCGTGGTGCTGCCGGCCTCGCTGGCGCTGGTGCGGCAGGCGTACCCCGATCCGGCGCGGCGGGCCCGGGCGGTGGCCGCCTGGGCGGCGGGCGGTTCGGCGGCGGTGGCGCTGGGGCCGGTGGCCGGCGGGGTGCTGACCTCGGCCTGGGACTGGCGGGCGATCTTCTTCGTCAACCTGCCGGTGGGCGCGGCGATCCTGCTGCTGCTCCTGCGCGCCCCGCGCTCCGAGCGCCGTC
The DNA here is from genome assembly GCF_005280195.1 of Streptomyces galbus. Classification (GTDB taxonomy): domain Bacteria; phylum Actinomycetota; class Actinomycetes; order Streptomycetales; family Streptomycetaceae; genus Streptomyces; species Streptomyces galbus. The sequence continues at coordinate 81,420 of NZ_SZPR01000013.1, forward strand.
CGGCGCCGCTGGACCTGCCGGGTCAGGTGACGGCGGTGGTGACGCTGACCGCGCTGACCTTCGCGGTGATCGAGCGCGGGGCGACGGGCGCGGTGGCACTCGGGGTGGCCGTCGTGTCGGGTGCGGCGTTCTTCCGCGTGGAGGCCCGGGGCCCGCACCCGGTGGTGCCGCCGGGTCTGTTCCGGGACCGGACGGTGGCCGTGGCGGTCGCGACGGGGGCGGCGGTGAGCGTCGCCTTCTACAGCGTGGTGTTCGTCTTCTCGCTGTACTTCCAGCAGGTGCGCGGGCTCGGGCCGCTCGCGGCGGGGCTGGCGTTCCTGCCGATGACAGGCCTGATCGCGGTGACGAACGTGGTCGCGGGCAAGCTCGCGGGGCGGTTCGGGCCACGGCTGCCGATGGTGGTGGGCCAGTGGGTGGCGGTCGCCGGCCTTCTCCTGCTGCTGTGCGTCGGCGCGGACACGCCGGCGCCGCTGGTGGCCGTGCTGCTGGTGCCGCTGGCACTGGGCTGCGCGCTGACCGTGCCGCCGCTGACGGCCGCGATGATGGACGCCGTCCCGGCCGAGCGGGCGGGGCTGGCGGCCGGGGTGCTCAACGCGGCGCGCCAGGTGGCGGGCGGTCTGGGCATCGCGGTGTTCGGCACGCTGGTCGCGGACGGGTTCGCCGCGGGGATGCGGCTGAGCCTCGCGCTCGCGGCCGTACTGCTGGCGGTGACGGGCGCGTTCAGCTTCCGTCTCGCAGGTCGTCCGGCCACGCGTCCCTGAACTCCAGGTGGTCGTACGTCACCACGCAGCCCTCCCCGAGGGGCGCCTGCGTCATGAAGCCGACCAGGGCCGCCCCGGTCTCCTTCTCGTCGCCGAGGGTGAACAGCCGGACGAACACCCAGCGCCGGCCGTCCCGGGAGGCGTGGAAGGCGAAGGCCCGCCCGGTCCTGCTGACCCGCAGCCACACCGAACTGCCGTCCACGGTGAAGGCGTTGGCGTCGTCGGAGTGGCCCCGGGTGACCACTGTGCAGACGGTGGGCACGTCCGGGGAGTACTCCAGGCACAGCTTGGCCCAGGCCCGCTCGCCGACGTGGACGTACAGCACGCCCGCGTCGAAGGAGGAGCTGAACCCCACGGTGACCCGCGCGAGGAGCTGGAAGTCGCCCTCCGGCGCCCCCAGCAGCCGGGGGGCGTCGGAGGCGGGCTCCAGCGCCTCCCCGGTGGGCGTCACGAACCGGTCCTGCCGGGCCCCGGCCCAGCCGGTGAGCACACCGTCCTCGTAGGACCAGTGCCCGTCGGGGCCGTAGGTGCGCAACGGGAAGGGCAGTTCGGGGAGTTCGACGTCCATGGGGTCGAGTTTTCCAGTCCGCGGGACCGGGCGCGGTGCCGGGGGGTGGCTCAGCGTTCGAGGCGGCCGTCGAAGCGCCTCGGCAGGCCGAGCGGGTTGTCGTCGCGCAGCTCGGGCGGCAGCAGGGCCTGCGGCGCGTTCTGGTAGACGACCGGCCGCAGCCAGCGCTCGATCGCCGTGCCGCCCACCGACGTGGACGTGGACGTGGTGGCGGGGTAGGGCCCGCCGTGGTGCTGGGCGGGCGCGACCGCGACCCCGGTCGGCCAGCCGTTCACCAGCACGCGCCCGGCCAGCGGGGTCAGCTCCGCGAGGAGCTCCGCCCCGCGGCCCTGCCCCTCGGCCTCCTCGGTGGACAGGTGGACGGTCGCGGTGAGGTTGCCGGGCAGCCGGGACAGCACGGCGCGCGCCTGGGCCTCGTCGTCGTAGCGCGCGACGACGGTCACCGGGCCGAAGCACTCCTCCAGCAGGACGTCGTGCTCGCCCCCGTCGGCCAGCTTCTCGGCCGGCACCGTCAGGAAGCCCGCGCTGACCGTGTGCTCGCCGCCCGCGCCGGGCGTCACCGGCGACTCGACGTCGGGCAGGTGCGTCCGCTCGGCGATCCCGGTGAGGAAGTTGTCGCGCATGCGGTGGTCGAGCAGGACCCCGGCGTCGGTGTCGCTGACCGCGTCGGTGAGGGACTTCACCAGTCCGTCGCCGGCCGCGCCCGACGGCACCAGCACCAGGCCCGGCTTCACGCAGAACTGCCCGACGCCCAGCGTCATCGAGCCGGCGAGCCCGGCGCCGATGGCCTCGGCACGCTCGGCGGCGGCCGCCTCGGTGACCACGACCGGGTTGAGGGAGCCCAGTTCGCCGTGGAAGGGGATGGGCACCGGCCGCGCGGCCGCCGCGTCGAACAGGGCGCGGCCGCCCTTGACCGAGCCGGTGAAGCCGGCCGCCGCGACCAGCGGGTGGCGGATCAGCTCCAGGCCGGCCTCGAAGCCGTGCACCAGGCCCACCACGGCGTCGGGCAGGCCCTGTTCGCGGGCGGCCCGGCGCAGCACCTTGGCGACCAGCTCGGACAGGCCCGGGTGGTCGGGGTGCGCCTTGACGACGACGGGGCAGCCGGCCGCGAGGGCGCTGGCGGTGTCGCCGCCGGCGACGGAGAACGCGAACGGGAAGTTGGAGGCGGAGTACACGGCGACGACGCCGAGCGGCACCTTGTAGCGCCGCAGGTCCGGGACGGGCGGGGTGGCGGTGTCGTCGGGGTGGTCGATGACGACGTCGAGGAAGGCGCCCTCGTCCACGATGTCCGCGAAGGCGCGCAGCTGGTAGCAGGTGCGGGCGAGTTCGCCGGTCAGCCGGACCGGGCCGAGCGCGGTCTCCGCGTCGGCGGTCTCCACGAGGCCGTCCCGGGCCGCCTCCAGCGCGTCGGCGGCGCCGCGCAGGAAGGCGGCGCGCACGGCGCGGTCGGCGAGGGAGCCCCGCACCTCGTGCGCGGCCCGGACGGCGGCGTCCACCTCCTGGGCCGTGGCCTCCACCGCAACCTGCTCGCGCTGCTTCCCGGTACGGGGGTCGACACTCCAGACTGGTGCTGCCACAGCGGGTCCCTTCCACATCGATGCCGCAGGCAATGCCGCAGTGTGTACGTCAGCCACCAGGACTGTTCGATATACTGAACGCTGTCTCTGATGCTGAATGCTGTGGAGACTATTTCTCGTCGAACGAAGGGGTCAAGGGCGATGTCGGCAGGCGAGACGGGGGGCGGGTCCCAGGTCAAGTCCGCGGTGCGGACGGTCGAACTGCTCGAGTACTTCGCCGGGCGGCCCGGCATGCACTCCCTGGCGTCGGTCCAGGAGGCCGTCGGCTATCCCAAGTCCAGCCTGTACATGCTGCTGCGCACCCTGGTCGAGCTGGGCTGGGTGGAGACCGACGCGACCGGCACCCGGTACGGCATCGGCGTGCGGGCGCTGCTGGTCGGCACCTCCTACATCGACGGCGACGAGGTGGTCGCGGCGGCCCGCCCGACCCTGGACCGGCTCTCCGACGACACCACCGAGACCATCCACCTGGCCCGGCTGGACGGCACCAACGTGGTCTACCTCGCCACCCGGCAGTCCCAGCACTACCTGCGCCCCTTCACCCGGGTCGGCCGCCGGCTGCCCGCCCACTCCACCTCGCTGGGCAAGGCGATCCTCGCCACGTACACCGACGAGCAGGTGCGCAAGCTGCTCCCGGAGACGCTGCCCGCGCTCACCGAGAACACCCTCACGGACCGCGAGAAGCTCATCGAGGAGCTGCACCAGGTCCGCGAGCAGGGCTTCGCCGTCGACCGCGAGGAGAACACCCTCGGGCTGCGCTGCTTCGGCGTGGCGATCCCCTACCGCACCCCGGCCCGCGACGCGATCAGCTGCTCGGTGCCGGTGGCCCGGCTGACCCCGACGCACGAACAGACGGTCAAGGACGCCCTGTTCGACGCCCGCGACCGGCTGACCCTCGCGACGCGCAGGCTCTGAGCGCACGCGCGCGTTCCGGCCGGCCCCGCGCCCGCCGCGCCGCCGCGCACCGGCCGTTGTCGGTGCCCTCTCGTAGGCTCGGGTCATGGAGATCGCCCTTCGTGCGGTGCACGACAGCGACCTGCCGGTGTTCTTCCGGCAGATGAACGACCCCGAGGCCCTGCGGATGGCCGCCTTCACCCCGAAGGACCCCGCCGACCGGGACGCCTTCGAGGCCCGGTGGGTCCGCATCCGCGCCTCCGACGCCGTCACGCGCACGGTCCTGGCCGACGGGGACGTGGTCGGCAGCGTCGCGGTCTACGGCGCGCCGGGCGAGCGCGAGGTCACCTACTGGCTCGACCGGGCGTACTGGGGGCGCGGCATCGCCACGAGCGCCCTGCGTGCCCTGCTCGCCGAGGTCACCGAGCGCCCGCTGCACGCCCGCGCCGCCACGGACAACACCGGGTCGCTGCGGGTGCTGGAGAAGTGCGGGTTCCGGGTGACCGCCCGGGCGTCCGGGTACGCCGAGGCGCGCGGCACGCAGACCGAGGAGTTCGTGCTGGTCCTGGACTGACGTCCGCGCTCCGGGACCTACTTGGTCGCCCCCTGGGTGAAGCCGTTGTAGATGTAGCGCTGGAGGAAGAGGAAGACCAGCAGGGTCGGCAGGATGACCAGGATCGCTCCGGCCGAGATGGTCTCCCAGTGCGCGCCGTAGGGGCCCTTGAACCGGAAGAGGGCGGTGGAGATGGTGCCGAGGTCCTCCGAGGGCATGTAGAGGAACGGGATGTAGAAGTCGTTGTAGGTGGTGATGCCCTTGATGATGACCACGGTCGCGATCGCCGGCTTGAGCATCGGGAAGATGATCTTCCGGTAGATCGTGAACGCGTTGGCCCCGTCCAGGCGCGCGGCCTCGTCCAGGGACGTGGGGATGCCCCGGATGAACTGCAGGAAGATGTAGATCGAGACGATGTCCGTGCCCATGTAGAGCAGGATCGGGGCCCAGCGGGTGTCGATCAGACCGAAGCTGTTGATCACCTGGAAGGTCGCCACCTGGGTGGTGACGCCGGGCACCAGGGTGGCGAGCAGGAACAGGGCCATGACGGCCTTCTTGAAGCGGAACTCGAAGCGGTCGACGGCGTAGGCGGTCATGGAGCCGATCACCACGGTGCCGGTGACCGAGAACAGCAGGATGAACGCCGTGTTCCCGAACGCCATGAGCATGTGGCCGTCGGTGAACGCGGTGCCGTAGTTGGAGAAGTTCAGCCAGTCGTGGGGCAGGGCGAGCACGTCGGTGCCGTCGGCGACCTCGCCGGACGTCTTCAGCGAGGTGAGGAGGACGACCAGGAGCGGCACGAGCACCACGAGTGAGGCGGCCACCAGCGACGCGTAGGTCAGGACGGTGCTGACGCGCGGGGGCCTGCGCCGGGCCGGCCGGCCGTCGAGGGGGGCGGGCGTGCGGGCGGGGGCGGTCATACGAGGTCCACCTTCTCGTCGGGCACCAGGCGCCGCTGGATCCAGGTGACGGCCAGGATGATGAGCAGCAGCACGACGGCGCAGGCCGAGGCCAGGCCGGTCTTGTTGAACTGGAAGGCGAGCTTGACCGTCTGGATGACGAAGGTCTGGGTGCCGGTCGCGCCGCCGGTCATGATGAACGGGATCTCGAACACCGACAGGGAGCCGGAGATCGCGAGGATGACGCTGAGGCTGAGCACGGGCCGGATGCCGGGGGCGATCAGGTGGCGGAACTGCTGCCGGCGGGTGGCGCCGTCGATCTGCGCGGCTTCGTACAGCTCACCGGGGATGGACTGGATCGCGCCGAGGAACAGCACGAAGTTCAGCCCGGTGAAGCGCCACACCGAGACCCCGGCCAGGGCGGTGTTGGCGGACCGCGGATCACCGAGCCAGGCGTGGTCGCTGTCGATGCCGAGGAGCGACAGGACGGAGTCCAGGGTGCCGCCGTCCTGGAAGAAGTACAGGAAGACGAAGCCGATCGCGACCCCGTTGATCAGGTAGGGGAAGAACAGGATGCCCTTGAACAGGTTGCGCAGCCGCAGGTCGAAGCTGAGGACCGTGGCGAAGTACAACGCGGCGGCGATCTGCACGACGGACGCCGCCAGGTAGTACAGGCTGACCGCGAAGACGCGGAAGAGGTCGGGCCGGGTGAACAGTTCCTCGTAGTTGTCGCCGCCCACGAAGGAGCGGTCGGGGCTCACGCCGTCCCAGTCGGTGAAGCTGTAGTAGATCATGTTGCCCACCGGCACGTACGTGAACGTGACGAGCAGGGCGAGCGGTACCAGCAGGAACAGCCACGGCGTGACGCGGCGCAGCGGGTGGTCCCGCCAGGAGCGGGGGCGGGAGCGCCGGTCGACCGGGCGGTGCCCGGGGCGGCGGCCGGCGGTGTGCGGTCCGGTCAGCGGGTCGGGCGGTGGTGCGGTGCGGGTGGAGTGGGTCATGGCGGGACCTTTCGTCGTCCGCGGACAGCGCGCGTCGGCCGGCGCACCGGGCTCGCCGTCCGCCCGGCCGCCGGGCGTGGGGGCGGGAGCCCGGGGCGCGGCCGGTTCAGGAGCCGGCGGTCTGCTTGGCGTCGGCCCACCGCTTGTTCAGGTCGGCGAAGTAGCCCTCGAGGGTGCCGCTCTGCGCGCCCCGGGCGATGTCGATCAGCTTCTGCCGGTAGTCCTGCTTGTTCAGCCCGATCTCCGAGGCGTTGTCGATGGCGTTCACCTCTGCGGTGTCCGCCTCGGAACGCTCCACCAGGGTGACATCGTTATCAACGAATTCCTCGAGCGTCGCGGGCAGGGGGGCGGAGCGCAGGGCCGAGACCGCGCCCTGCGCCTCGGAGAAGCCGGACTTCTCGGTGAACCAGTCGATCCAGGCCCGGGCGGCGGCCTTGTGCGCGGAGTGGATGTTCACGGCCTGCTGGTAGTCGGACAGCAGGGTGGAGCAGTACGTGCCGCTCTTCTGCACGGGGAAGGGCATGAAGCCGATCGAGTCGGCGCCGGCCCCGGCCTTCTGCGCGGCGTCCTGCATCTGCGTGATCGCCCAGGACCCCAGGACCATGCTGCTGATCCTGCCCTTGGCCAGGAGGGTCTTGGAGTTCTCCCAGTTGGTGGTGCTGGGGTCCTTCTCGGCGAGCCTGTCGTGGACGATGTCGTACAGGAGGGTGTCGATCACGTTGAGGTCCGTGCCGGTGTCCCAGGGCTTGTCCGTGACGGCCAGGTTGTCGGACGCCTTGGCGTCGCAGCTGACCGAGCCGATGCTGTTGGTGAAGGGGCTGACGAGCGGCCAGCCGTCCTTGAAGTTGGTGTAGTAGGTGGCCCCGGTCCTGTCCTTCACCGTTTTCAGGTCGGCGAGGAACTCCTGTGGGCTCGTCGGCCACTCGGTGATGCCGGCCCGCTTCCACAAGGCCTTGTTGTAGACCACGCCGTTGGCGGTGCCGAAGTTGGCGATGCCGTACGTCCGGCCGTCGACGTCGGTCTTGTCGGTGAAGCGGTACTTCTGCTCCATCGTCCCGGTGGAGCCGAGGGGCGCGAAGAACTTCGGGTAGTCACCCTTGGCGACCGCCGCGGGGATCAGCAGGACGTCCCCGTACTTGTCGGTGTTCATACGGATCTTCACCTCCCCCTCGTAGTCGGTGATGCCCTCGAACTCCACCTTGACCCTGGGGTACTCCTTGCCGAAGGCAGCCGCGTACTTCTTCATCGTGCCGTCCTGCACGAGGTCGGTGCGGTTGGTCAGCACCTTGATGGTTCCGCTGACGCTGTTCGCGTTCAGCGGTGGCGCGGCGGTCTCGTCCGAGCTGCCCGTCCCGCCCCCGCCGCACCCCGCGACGGCCAGCAGTGCGGTGGCCGTCAGCAGTGCGGTGCCGAGGATCTTCCTACCCATGTGCCCAACTCCCTCTGTGGATTACGGCTCGGGCCGCCTGGCTGATCGGCACTATGTCAGCCGCTCATGAACCGGTAAAGCTAGTGAGTTGGGCGCGATACCTAATCGTTACCTGGCTCTGCCGTCGGGCAGCAGATCAAGCCCTTTCACCTGCATCGTGGCGTCCGAGGGTGATTCAGGGGCAGGGTCTAGACCGGTTAATCACCGCGGGTTAGGTTGGGGGCGTTCTTGTCCGACCAGCGTCGTACGCACCCAGGCCGGCCGCCACGAGGAGCCGCACATGAAGGACGTCATCCCGCTCACCGGGGAGTGGACTCTCCAGCACGACGGAACACGCCTGCCCGCGCAGGTGCCCGGCTGCGTGCACACCGATCTCCTGGCCGCGGGTGTGATCCCCGATCCGTACCTCGGACTCAACGAGCTGGACGTCGCGTGGGTGGGCCGCCGGGCGTGGACGTACAGCCGCCCGCTGGACCCGCGGGACACGGGGAGCGACGGCCACGAGCGCACCGACCTGGTCTTCGACGGCCTCGACACCGCGGCCGTGATCACGGTGGACGGTCGCGAGCTGGGGCGCACGCGCAACATGCACCGCCGCTACCGCTTCGACGTGACGGGCGCCGCCGGGACGCTGGACGTGCGGTTCGCGTCCGCCTACGACGAGGCCGACGCCGTCCGGGAGCTGACCGGTGAGCGGCCCAACGTCTATCCCGAGCCCTTCCAGTACATCCGCAAGATGGCGTGCAGCTTCGGCTGGGACTGGGGGCCGACCCTGGTCACCGCCGGCATGTGGCGGCCGGTCCGGCTGGAGCGGTGGTCGACGGCCCGCCTGTCGGACGTGCGGCCGCTGGTGACGGTCACCGACGGCACCGGGCGCGTGGAGATCCACGTGGGCCTGGAGCGCACGGCCTCGGGGGCCGGCCGCCGCCTGGCCCTGCGGGCCTCGGTCGCGGGCCGGCAGGCGCGTGCGGAGGTGGCGGGTGACCGCGCCGTCGTCACCCTGGAGGTGCCCGGCGTCTCCCTGTGGTGGCCGCGCGGACACGGGGAGCAGCCGCTGTACGGGCTCGACCTGGTGCTCGAGGACGACCGGGGCCGGCCGCTGGACTCCTGGCAGCGCCGGATCGGCTTCCGCACGGTCCACGTCGACCGTTCCCCCGACGCGCACGGCAGCGGGTTCACCTTCGTGGTCAACGGCGTGCGCCTCTTCACGCGCGGCGTGAACTGGATCCCCGACGACGTCTTCCCCTCCCGCGTCACGCCCGAGCGGTACCGCACCCGGTTGCGCCAGGCGGCCGGGGCGGGCGTGGACCTGGTGCGGGTCTGGGGCGGCGGCATCTACGAGGACGAGGCCTTCTACGACGCCTGCGACGAGCTCGGCCTCATGGTCTGGCAGGACTTCCTGTTCGCCTGCGCCGCCTACCCCGAGGAGCAGCCGCTGCGCGGCGAGGTGGAGGCCGAGGCGCGCGACAACGTCGTCCGCCTCATGCCGCACCCGTCGCTGGTGCTGTGGAACGGCAACAACGAGAACCTGTGGGGCTTCAGGGACTGGGAGTGGGAGCCCGCGCTGGCCGGCGACTCCTGGGGCGGCGGCTACTACCTGGACCTCCTGCCCCGCGTCGTCGCCGGACTCGACCCCACCCGCCCCTACACCGCGGGCAGCCCGTGGTCCGGTTCCTGGGAGCACCACCCCAACGACCCGGCGCACGGCACCCACCACTCCTGGGAGGTGTGGAACCGGCGGGACTACGCCGGGTACCGCGACAGCGTGCCCCGGTTCGTCGCCGAGTTCGGCTGGCAGGCGCCGCCCGCCGTGGCCACCCTGCGCCGCGCGCTCCCCGGCGAGGAGCCGGCCCCCGGCTCCCCCGGGATGCTGCACCACCAGAAGGCCGAGGACGGCAACGGCAAGCTCGACCGGGGGATCGCCCGCCACTTCGCCCTCCCCGACGGCGACTTCGACCGCTGGCACTACCTCGCGCAGGTGGTCCAGGCCCGGGCCGTGGCCGCCGGCATCGAGCACTGGCGCTCCCACTGGCCCGTGTGCGCGGGCACCGTCGTCTGGCAGCTCAACGACTGCTGGCCGGTCAGCTCCTGGGCGGCCGTCGACGGCGACGGCCGGCTCAAGCCGCTCTACCACGAGCTGCGCCGGGTGTACGCGGACCGCCTCCTCACCGTCCAGGAGGACCCGGAGGCCCCCGCCGGGCACCTGGTCATCGCCGTGATCAACCAGTCCGGCGAGACCTGGCACCCGCACCTCGTCCTGCGGCGGCTGACGGCGGACGGCACCGTCCTCGGCAGCGCGGGACTCGACGCGGCGGCGGCCCCGCACTCCGTCGCCCGCGTCGTCGTCCCGCGCGGCCTCCTCCCGGACCCGACGACGGCGAAGGAGTTCCTGGTCGCGGACGCCGACGGACTGCGCGCCCTGCACTTCCCCGTCCCCGACCTGGACTTCGCCTACCCGGCACCCGGCTACGACGTCGTCGTGCGGTCCCGGGCCGAGGACGAGGCGGGTAGTGTCGAGGTCGTGGTGACAGCACGAACCCTGGTACGCGACCTCCTCCTCCAGGCCGACCGGCTCGGCCCCGACGCCACCTGTGACGCGGGCCTGCAGACCCTGCTGCCCGGTGAGAGCGTGCGGCTGCGGGTCCGGGGCGCGGCCGAGACCGGTGCCAACGCCGTGCAGGCGGCGCTCTTCTGCGTGGAACCGGCGTGAGCACACCGACCGAGCGGGTGACGATCAAGGACGTCGCCGCGGCGGCCGGTGTCTCCAAGGGCGCGGTCTCGCTCGCGTTCAACGACAAGCCGGGCGTCTCCGAGGCCACCCGTGCCCGCATCTTCGCCGCGGCCCGGCAACTGGGGTGGGCGCCGAACTCCTCGGCGCGCAGCCTGTCACGCCAGTCGGTCGACACGATCGGGCTGGCGATCTGCCGGCCCGCCCGGCTGCTGGGCCTCGAACCCTTCTACATGGAGTTCATCTCCGGCATCGAGAGCGTGCTGGCCGAACGCAACTGCTCCCTGCTGCTGCGCCTGGTGGGATCGCTCGAAGAGGAGACCCGGCTCCAGCAGTCCTGGTGGCGGGAGCGTCAGATCGCCGGGTCGATCCTGGTCGACTTCCACCAGGAGGACCCCCGGACCGGTCCGCTGCGCGAGCTGGGGCTGCCCGCCGTGGCGGTGGGTCACCCGACGCTCACGGGCGGCTTCCCCTCGGTGTGGACCGACGATGCCGTCGCCGTGGCCGAAGCGGTGCGGTACCTCGCCGCTCTCGGCCACCGGCGGATCGCCCGCGTGGGGGGTCCGGCCGGGCTGGGGCACAGCGCCATCCGGGCGAAGGCGTTCGAGGAGACGATGGCGGCCCTGGGCCTCGACGGCCGTCCGCACGTGGAGACCGGCTTCTCCGGCGAGGAGGGCGCCCGCGCCACCCGGTCCCTGCTGCTGTCGGCGGACCGGCCCACGGCGATCGTCTACGACAACGACCTGATGGCCGTCGCCGGGCTGGGCGTGGCCGCCGAGATGGGCGTCTCGGTGCCGGACGAGCTGTCGCTGCTCGCCTGGGACGACTCGCAGCTGTGCCGGCTCACCCATCCGACGCTGTCGGCGATGAGCCACGACGTGCACGGGTTCGGCGCGCAGGTCACCCGGGTGCTGTTCGACGTCATCGCCGGGCAGGACGTCGTCTCCCGGCCGGTGGCCACTCCGTCGCTCGTACCGCGCGCGTCGACGGCTCCACCACGCGGGTAGGGCTGTCGCTCGGACGCCCGCGGTCCGGGGCGGGCGAAGGGCCCGCCCGTACAACCAAGCGCCTCGCCTGTCGGTCTTGGCAGCGAGCCGTTCCGCTGATCGCCGGAACGGACCGAGACCGAATGAAGGACCGTATGAGACCAGCAAGAAGCACCGTGGTGGCCACCGCCGTGGTGATGGCGGCGGTGGGTGGCCTGCTCACGGCCTCCTCCGCTTCCGCCTCCGCCTCGACGAGCTGCACCTCCCCCGTCTTCAAGCGGCAGTTCTTCGCCACCACCGCTTTCTCGGGCACGCCCAAGAAGACGGACTGCGACAGCGCCATCAGTGAGTCCTGGTCAGGCGCACCGGCCCGCGGGCTGCCCAAGGACAACTTCGGCGTGCGCTGGACCGTCACCCGTGACTTCGGCTCCGGGGGGCCCTTCGCCTTCTCCGCGGAAGCCCGCGGCGGCATCCGCGTCTACCTCGACGGCGTCCGCAAGGTCGATCTCTGGAAGAAAGTTTCCACGATTCGGAAGCAGGCCGTCAACGTCGCCATTCCCGCGGGACAGCACTCCTTGCGGATCGACTTCGTGAACTGGACCGGCCAGGCGAACGCCAAGTTCGCCTACGCGCCTCGCACCACGGCCGACGTCGACAAGGTCAAGCCGCTCGTCCCCACCGGTCTCGGCGCCACGTACGACAAGGTCACGGGCAGGGCGAGAATCGCCTGGGCGAAGAACAAGGAGATGGATCTCGCCGGTTACCGCGTCTACCGGCGCCTCCGGGGCGAACCCTTCCCTGCCGCGCCTCTCGTCACGACGACCTCCACCTCGTACACCGACATCCCGCCCCCCACCGGCAGCACCTACGCCTACGAGATCCGCGCCTACGACAAGGCGGGCAACACCTCCTCCGGAAGTGCCGCTCGAGGTGTGACCACGGTCGACAAGACCCCGCCCGCACGTGTGGTGGCGACAGTCGCCATGGGAACCGACCGCACCCGGGAAAGCTATGTCGTCCGTTGGCAGCCGGTTGCTGATGCCGTCCGCTACCGGGTGCTTCATCAGCTCCTCGTGGACGGACAATGGAAGTGGTCCGAAGCAGCCGTCACCACCGGTACCTCGGTCACCGACTACGTACCTGTCACCGGCGCCGCTGTGTGGTACCGCGTCGAGGCCTATGACGCCGCCGGGAACGTCCGACCCGCCGGAAGCGGCGACGAGGTCCATGTCGACGCCTTCTGGGAGCATCGGGCGACCGACGTCACCGCCGCCTACCAGGGTGACAACCGAGCACTCCTGCAGTGGAGCCTGCCCAAGGACACCTTCGCCATCCGCGGGGACCAGATCCGCCTCCTGCGCGGCGTCGGCACTCCGTCATGGGAGGAGACGACGCCACCGCAGTACTGCATCAGCCTCAAGTACGCCGATGACGGCGATCACTTCCGTTACAGCTGCGTCGCCGAGGTGACCCCCGGCGGGACGAACTTCTTCGCCGTGGAGCCGTACCTCTCCGCATCCCTGCGGGCGCTGCCCAGCGCGATCGTCCCCCTGGCCGTTCCGGCCGCGCCGATGCCCGCCACCGACTTCACCGGTGTCTCGGACGGCCGCCGTGTGGATTTCCGCTGGACTGCGAGCGCCTCTGGCGACGTCGACCATTACGAGCTGCACAGCGGCGTCTGGCACCCGGCCACCTCACCCGCCGAGGAGGGGTGGTTCTACACCTACACGACCGACACCGTTCCGGGCGACACCACGAGCATCAGATGGCGTTACCTCCTCACGCAGGAGCTGGACTTCGTGCTCGTCGCCGTCGCGAAGGACGGAACCAGATTGTCGACGAGCCAGTCACCGAGGCTGCGGATGGAGGCACCAGCCGCCGGCTGACAGGGAATCGGATCGAGAACGACGGGAACACACACGTCATGACGAACTCCGATGATGAAGCGCAGCCGTCCCACGCACCGGGATCCCAGCCGAGTGTCCACCCGGGTTCCGACGAACCGCAGACGATCACGGCACCGACACCGCCCGTCGCGTGGAGCAGTGGCGCTCCGGACCCAGCCGACCTGACCGCCGAGGAGGACGAGTCGGACGGGCCCCGTGGGGAAGCGAAGACCACGCCCCAGAGCGACTGAGCCCTTCTCGGGGTTGCCCTCCCGTGCCGCCGTCACCCTCGACCGGGTGACGGCGGCCGGCACCCGGTCCGGGGTGCGGGCCCGGCGGGCCGGAGCGGTGCGGTTCAGGAGACGGTGCAGGTGGTGCCGTTGAGGACGAAGGCGGCGGGGACGCCGTTGGTCCCGGGCGTGGAGGAGGCGTTGAACCCGAAGCCGACCGAGCCGGCCGCCGGGATCGTCTTCGTCCAGGACTCGTCGGTGACGTGGACCGCGCTGCCGCTCTGGGTGGCCCTGGCGTTCCAGACGGAGTTGATCCGCTGGGCCGCCGGGAAGGAGAAGTCGAGGGTCCAGCCGTCGACGGCCTGCGCGGAGGTGTTGCGGACGGTGACGTCGGCGTTGAAGCTGCTGCCCCAGTCGCTCAGCCGGTAGCTGACCGAGCACGCGCCGGTCGTGCTGCCCGGACGGGTCGCGGCGGTCACCGTGGCCGAGCGGGGCGAGCGGTTGCCGGCGGTGTCGCGCGCGTACACGGCGAACGTGTAGGTGGTGTTCGGGCTCAGCCCGGTGACGGTGGCACCGGTCGTGGCGGAGGTGGCGACGGTGGTCTCGGTCGACCCGCTGACGCGGACGACGTCGTAACCGGTCACGCCGGTGTCGTCGGTGGCGGCCGGCCAGCTCAGGCGGACGCTGCTCGCGGTGGTGTCGGAGGCGGTCGGGGTGCCGGGAGCGGTGGGCGCGGTCGTGTCGCCGCCGTCGGAGAAGACACCGGCTTCCTTGGCGGTGGCCTTGATGCCGTCGGCGCCGTCGAAGAGGCGCTGTCCCCAGGTGGTCATCCGGGTGGCGTCGAAGCCCTGCACGAGGTCGAGGTACTCGACCCCGCCGCCGTTGCCGCTCCAGGACCAGCCCAGGTAGCCGATGCCCCGCGCCTGGGCCGTGGCCATGATGGCGTCCTCGTCGGGGTCGCCGTCGGAGTGCATGTTGCCGAACTCGCCTATGACGAGCGGGAGTCTCGCCGCGACGAAGTGGTCGACGTAGTCGCTGACCTCGGCCGCGGTGTCGTACACGCCGTACATGTGGATGTCGAAGACGGTGTTGCGGTCGGGGTCGGCGGCGAAGACGCCGGCTGCGTTGTCCCGCATGGTGAAGGACCAGTCCTGGCCCCAGTTGGGCGCGTCCACCAGGAGGGTGTGGTCGATCCCGCCGGCGCGCAGCCGGCCGATGGCGGTCTTGGTGTCGGCGGTCCAGGAGGTGTGACCGGTGTTCCCGTACGGCTCGTTGCCGATGTTCACCAGGACGTACTTCTCCTGGCCGACGAGGGCGCTCTTGACGCCGAGCCAGTAGTCCACGGCCTTGGACAGCGGGGCGGCGGCGCCCGCCTCGCCGTAGCCGGTGGTGTCGTGGGCCTCCAGGATGCAGACGAGGCGGTTCGCCTTGCACTGGCTGACCACGCCGGCCACGTCCGCCGCGTCGTTCCTGGTCCACTGGTCGCCGGTGGCGAGGACCACGCGCACGGAGTTGGCGCCCTGGGCCTTGATGTCCTTCAGCGCCTGGGCGGTGCGGCCCGGGTACCAGGTGTGCGCGTGGTTGACGCCCCGCAGGACGAAGTCCTTGCCGCCCGCGTCCAGCAGCCGGCCGTCCTGTACGTGGAACCCGGCAGTCGTGTCCGCGGCCTGGGCCTGGGGTGCGCCCGCGAGGAAAGCGGCGCACACGGCGAGGGCGGTGCCTGTGGCCGCGGCGGCCAGTGGTCTTCTCATCGATGATGCTCCCGGCTCGGTCGAGGGCGGCACGGCGGTCCTGTCGGGCCGTGCCGGCCCGCTCGTGTCCCTGTGGTCGTCTGCCGCGCGGTGGCAGCGGTGCGCGGCGCGGTGGGGCAGGGTGGTGCGCCGCCTCATATGAACGGCTCTCGGTGCCCGGCCGGGCGCGGATGGGTCCCCTGCGTACGTACGGCATCCGACCGGTGCGGACGGCGGGCTCACTGCGCTGAACGCATTCCTGCCCCGTTCGCACCGCTGAGGTTAGGGGCGCTTGCGGACCCCGGGCAACGCTTTTGACCGAACCGGTTAAGTAGGCAGTCCGGTATTGCCCGGGACCGCACCCCCGGCGGCGCGTCCGACGCGCCGCCGGGGGTGCGGCTCGTCAGGTCGTGGCACCGGCCACCGCGGCCCGCCGGCGCGCCGCGGACGCCGCGCCGACGAGGCCCGCGTCCTGCGCCAGGGCCGCGGGACGCACCTCGACACGGCGGGCGAAGTCGAGCGTCGCGTACGTCGTCAGGTGCCGCCTCAACGGCGCGAACAGCGTGTCGCCCGCCTGCGCGACGCCTCCGCCGATGACGGTGACCTCGATCTCGAGGAGCGTGGCACTGCCCGCGATCGCGGCGGCCAGCGCCCTGGCGGACCGGTCGTACGCGGCCAGGGCCCGTTCGTCGCCCTCGCGCGCGGACGCCGCCACGGCGGCGGCGGTGGCCGGCACCCCCGGCGGCGGCTCCCAGCCGGCCCGCCGGGCGTGCCGGGCGATCGCCGTTCCGCTGGCGTACGCCTCCAGGCATCCGCGCGCCCCGCACGCGCAGGGCGGCCCGTCCAGGTCCACGGAGATGTGGCCGATGTGGCCGGCGTTGCCCGACGGGCCCGGGTACAGACGCCCGCCCAGCACGTAGCCGCCTCCCACGCCGGTGGAGACGACCATGCACAACGCGTTGTCCACGCCCCGGGCGGCACCGCGCCAGTGCTCGGCGGCGGCCACCGCCACGGCGTCCCCCAGGAGCACCGGCTCGATGGAGCCGGGCAGCGCGTGATGGGAGCGGACGCTCTCGACCAGGGGGAACTCCCGCCACGCCGGGATGTTCACCGGACTGACCGTGCCGGCCGCCGTGTCGACCGGACCCGCACTGGCGATGCCCAGACCGCGGACGGCCGACCAGGCCGGCTCGGCCGCCAGCGCGTCGATCACCGCGTCCAGGGTGCTCACCAGCCTGGCCTCCGACTCCCGTGCCGGGGTGGGCAGTTCGACCCTGCGGACGACCGAGCCCGCTTCGTCGACGAGCGCGCCGGCGATCTTGGTGCCGCCTATGTCGAGAGCTGCGTACATGGGTGTGCTCATTCCTCTCCGGACGGCGGCGCGGGCACTCTTCGGCACACCGGCCTGACATCGTTGTCTCACCGAGTCGGCCTCCACGGCCGTACGCGACTTCGCGAACGCGTGACGACATCACCCTAGGGCCTTTTCAAGTGAACCGGTATAGCACCCCGATCCTCGGTCACGGTGCCACCGACTGCGCGCTCCCGGCCGGACCGGACACGCCGGCCGTTCCATGAACGTCCGATGAGAATCCGGGCGCCCGGGAACGTTCGCTATCACCCCGTTCGTCCTTCCGGATGCGATGAACAAGACGATCAGGCGTGTCTCGGTCTTCACCCTGCTCCTGGTGTTCGCCCTGCTGGTGCGGGCGACCTGGGTGCAGTTCTACGAGGGCCGGGCACTGGCGGACGACCAGCACAACCGGCGCAACGCGATCCAGACGTACGCGGAGCCGCTCGGGAACATCGTCGTGGCCGGCCGGGCGGTCACCGGCTCGGCGGTCACCGAGGGCAGCGACCTGAAGTACAGACGCACGTACACGGACGGCCCGCTGTACGCGGCGGTGACGGGCTACGCCTCGCAGGCGTACGCGCCGACCCAGCTCGAGGGCATCTACGCCGACCTGCTCAACGGCACCGACACCCGGCTGAAGACCGTGCTGGACACCCTGACGAACAAGCGGGCCGACCCGGGCAACGTGGTCACGACCATCGACCCGGACGTGCAGAAGGCGGCGTACGACGCGCTGGGCGACACCAAGGGCGGGGCCGTCGCGATCGACCCGGAGACCGGCCGGATCCTGGCCGCGGTGTCGACCCCGTCGTACGACCCGTCGACACTGACCGACGCCGACACGGCGGGCGGCGCCTGGAAGCGGCTGAACGCCGACCCGGGCAAGCCGCTGACCAACCGCGCCCTGCGCCAGCCGCTGCCGCCGGGCTCGACCTTCAAGCTGGTGGTCGCGGCGGCCGCGCTGGAGGACGGGCTGTACTCGTCCGTCGACGAGCCGACCACGAGCCCGAGCCCGTACACCCTGCCGGGCACGGTGACCCCGCTGCGCAACGAGAGCGCCTCGGCGCCCTGCACGAACGCCTCGATCCGGGTCGCCCTGCAGTACTCCTGCAACACCGTCTTCGCGAAGATGGCCGTCGACCTGGGCCAGGACAAGGTACGGGCGATGGCCGAGAAGTTCGGTTTCAACGACACCGCCCAGGACGTGCCGGTGCGCGCGTACCCCAGCGTGTACCCCGCGGACATGGACCGGGCGCAGACCGCGCTGACCGGCATCGGCCAGTTCGACGTGACGGCCACTCCCCTGCAGATGGCCATGGTCTCCGCGGCGCTGGCCGACGACGGCAAGCTGGTGGCGCCGCACCTGGTCGACCGGATCACCGACGGCGGCGGCGACACCCTGGAGGACTACGACGACGGGGCGCGCACCACCCGCATCGTCAGCTCCCGCACCGCCGGGCAACTGCGCTCCGCGATGCAGACCGTGGTGGAGGAGGGCACCGGCACCAACGCGCGGATCGCCGGCGTCACGGTCGGCGGCAAGACGGGCACGGCCCAGCACGGCGAGAACAACAGCAAGACGCCGTACGCCTGGTTCACGTCCTACGCGACGTCCGGGGACAAGCAGGTGGCCGTGGCCGTCATGGTCGAGCAGTCGGACGCGGCCCGTTCCGAGGTCAGCGGCAACGGCCTGGCGGCCCCGGTGGCCCGGGCGATGATGAAGGCGGCCCTGCGGTAGGGAGAGCGGATCGGCGCGGCGCGCCCGGAAGCGGTTCGGGCTGTCACACGGTGTTCGAAGATCCGTACGAACAGCGCGGTTGGCCGCTGCCACGCTTCCGGGTCGCGTCCCGACGATCTTCCCGGGACCTCGGCCCGCCGTTCAGCCGACGAAGTACGTCGGGTTCGGCAGCTTGTAGGTCCGGTCGGCGTAGCCGCCCTCGAGGTCGGAGTACTGGTCGCCGACGTTGGCGATGATGTCGTACCCCAGGTCCCGCTCGATGTGCTCGCGGGTGCCGGACTTGTACTGCACGGTCGTGCAGGTCCAGGTGCCCGGGGTGGCGCAGGCGCTCAGGTAGGCGGGCGGGGTGGCCGTGTTCTTCAGGAACATGTGGTCGGCGTCCAGATCGACGTCGACACCGACCTTCTTGAGGTTGGCCACGGCGGCGGAGCGCTGGGCCTCGCTGAGCCCGGAGTTGTAGAAGACCTCGACGCCCTTGGACGCGGCGTAGCGGACGAGTTCCGGGCTGCCGAAGACCGCCGGGCGGTCGGCGCGGTTGACGTAGGCCGCCCAGCTCGCCGAGTTGTAGGTGTAGTTGTAGCGCTTCTCGTAGTCGAGGCTCAGCAGCAGGGTGTCGTCGATGTCGAAGACGACGGCGGGCTTATCGCCCTTGTGCAGCGCCTTGCGGGCTGCCTTGTCGATGTACGCGCGCGCCGCCCGGTCGACGGACGCGAGGTCCTGGGCGTACGGGCTGGTCGGGGAGGCCTGGTACACGCCGTCGGCGTCGGCCGCCGTGCCGTAGTAGGCGTCGATGTCCTTCACCAGCAGCCCGATGTTGTAGGGCTCGTGGGTGGAGTTGGCCGTGGTCTGGCCGGCGGTGGCGGCGCCGGCGCCGTACAGGGCGGCTCCGGCGACGGCACAGGTGGCGGCGATCGCCGCGAGACGCAGTGACTTATGCATGACATGCTTTTCTACGCGCGTCACCCGGCGGACGCGAGACCCGCCGGGCAAAAAACGGGTCAAGCGCCCGCTTGTGCGGCGCGGACTCCCCGGGTCAGGGGCCCTCCGTCCAGGGCGCCCAGTCTCCGAGGTACGCCTCACGGGTCGCCGACACGGCCTGTGCCCGGGTGAGCTGGGGGCGGTTCGCGGGGACGGTGATCACGGCGCCCGGGCCGGTGTTGCGGTACTCGGCGAAGCGCTGGCTCTGCCACGGGTGGGCGCTCGACATGTCGGCGTACGGTGCCACCGCGTCGATGCCGGGGCCGAGGCGGGTCTCGCGCACGGTGAGCATCGGGCGGGCGGTGGTGTCGGAGCTGGGCACCCAGGGGCGGGCCAGCTTGTACGCCGCGTCGGGGGCCGCGCTGCTGATGCGGCCGTGGGTCACCAGGAAGCCGCGCGGGTCGGCCCCGGCGGTCGAGGGGGCGAACACGAATCCGTAGGGCGCCGACGCGAGATCGGTGCGGTCCAGGGTGCGGAAGCGGCAGTGCTCGAAGACGGCGGTGGCCCGGCCGAAGACGAAGTCGACGTCGCCCTCGACGTGGCAGTGGGCGTAGTACTGGCGGGCGAAGGCGGTCAGCGCCGTCGAGTCGGCGTACAGGGTGTCCTGGTGGCCGAGGAACCGGCAGTGGAAGAAGGCGCTGCGGTCGCCCTGGACCTTCAGGGCGACGGCCTGGGTGCCGGTGACGTCCGGGTGGTCGGCGCGCAGCCAGTCGTTGGCGAAGGTGATCCAGCGGGCCGTGAAGCCGTCGGCCTGGACGGTGGTGGTGGCCGAGCCGGTGGTGCCGTACGTGCCGCCGCCGGGCTTGGGGGTGCCGGCCGCGTTGTCGTACACGATCACGACGTCGCGGGGGTTCTCGGAGGCGCCGATCCAGGTCGCCCCGGTGCGCGCGGCGGAGACGGCGACCGTCTCCCGGTAGGTGCCGGGCGCCAGGACGAGCGTCCAGCCGCTGCCGGACGCGGCGGCCACGGCGGCGGAGACGGTGGGGTGGTCGCCGCGGCCGGCGGGGTCGACGTACAGGGTCTGCGGGGTGAGGCGGGCGGCGGGGGACCCGAAGCGGCCGAACGGGCGCCGCCCCGGGCCGGCCCAGGACGGCGCGGCGGTCAGCGCGAGCGCGGCGCCGGCCCCGGCGCTCGCCAGGAGGAAGCGCCTGCGGGAGGACGACGGGTGCGCGGGGGGCGAGGACATGCTGCTGCTCCTTGGTGGAAGGTACGGCCGGGGCGGACGCCTCCGGGGTGGGGAGGCGGTGCGGTCCGCCCCGGCCGGCCGGGGCGGGGCGTCAGCGCAGGCGGCCGGCGCCCGCGCGGTGGTCGACGATCCCGGGGACGGCCCTCGCCGGGTCGACCCTGGTGCGCAGGGCCGGGGTCCAGCCGGCGCCCGGCTGGAGGGTCTCGGCGGGGATCTGCGCGTTGTGCACGGCGATCAGGTCGACGCGCCTGCCGTTGACGTAGTTGTCGTCGGCGGTGACCGGTGAGACGTTCCAGCGCTTGAGGATCTTGCCCGCGGCGACGCCCTCGGGCAGCGTGAACGCGTTGTGCTCGGCGACGAGCTGGGACTCCTTGCCGATGCCGAAGCTGTAGGAGTAGTCCTCGTCCGCCACGAAGTGGTTGTTGTAGGAGTCGACCTGCCCGAACCGCACGCGCGGGGCGCGCTCGACGAGGTTCTCGAACAGGTTGTGGTGGAAGGTCACCTTGAGCTTGCCGCGGTCGCCGGCCGCGGTGGACTCGCTGTCGCTGTTGCCGATGAGGATCGTCTTGTCGTGCTCGGTGAAGACGTTCCAGGAGGCGGTGACGTGGTTCGCGCCGCGGACGATGTCCAGCTCGCCGTCGTGCTGCTGGTAGAGCATCCCGAAGTAGGTGGGCGCGGCGCTGTCGGGGTGGCTGCCGTCGGTGAAGGTGTTGTGGTCCAGCCAGACGTGGGTGGAGCCGTAGACCACGGCGGTGTCGTACTCGGAGTTCCAATTGCCCTTGCTGCCGTCGGTCGGGTCCCACTGGGGGAAGCAGTCGACGGGGCTCTCGAACGTCAGGTTGCGGACGATGACGTTGTCGACGGCCTTGATCTGCAGGCTCGCGCCCTTGAAGCCGGCGCCCCGGCCGACGCCGATGATCGTGGTGTCGGACGGCACGTTCGCCTTGACGGACTGGTCCTGCCGGGCGGCCGAGGCGCGCCGCAGTCCCTCGGGGCTGTCGTCGGGCTCGGCGCTGAGGTCGGTGTCCAGGCCCCAGGTCTCGGGCGCGTACGCGGCCAGGTAGGCGTCGAAGTCGTAGCCGGGTGCGGCGAAGGCGTCGCAGCCCTCGGAGACGGCGTCGATGACGCCCTTCACCTTGATGATCCTGGGCGCGTCGCCGCCGGCGGCGAGGGCGGCCTTGAACTCGGCCCAGGTGGTGACGGTGTACACGTGCGCCGCGTCGGCCACCGCGCCGCCGGTGGTCCCGGTGCCGTACGCCCCCCAGCCGTCCTGGGCGCCCAGCACCTGCCGGGCGGGGTCGCGGGGGTGCGCCTGGGCGGCCGTGCCGGTCAGGGACAGCGCGAGGGCGGCGCAGCCGACCACCGCGGCGGCCCGCGTCATGGCATGCGCATGCCACTTCTGTACGTTCATCGTGTGCGGCTCTCTCTTCTCGGAACGTCTCTGGACTTGCCTGGACGGGGTGTCACTCGCAAGGTGCGGCGGCGGCCGCCCTCACGAGATGCGTGCACGAACCTGCCCCAAGGGGGCGCGGGGAACTGCGCGACAAGCCAGGGGCGGCCCGCACCCCGCGACGAAACAGACCGCCCCCGACGCAACCCGGCACCCGCTCAGCCGGCGGCTAGCCCTGCCGCTTCCACTCGGCCTGCGCCTTGTTGAGCTGGTCGGCGAGCGTGTCCAGGAACTTCTTCGCGCTCATCTTCCCGAGCAGCACCTTCTGGAAGTTCGGCTCGTTGTCCGCCTTGGAGATCGTGTTCCAGTCCGGCAGGTAGTACGGAAGCTGCACGATCGTGGTCGAACCGTCGCTCAGCGCCTGAGCGGCGAGCTTCGTCGGCTCGGACTTCTGCACCCAGGTGTCCTGCGCGGCCTGCGTGTTGGCCGGGACCTGCCCCGCCGACTCGTTGAACTTGGAGTTCTCCGCGCGCGACGCCGCGAACTCGATGAACTTCCAGGCGGCTTCCTTGTTCTCGGAGCTCTTGAACAGACCGAGCCCGTCCACCGGGTTGGAGACCTGGACCCGCTTGCCGTCGGGCTGCGTCGGCAGCGGGATGCCCCGGAACCGGTCGGCGCCGAACGCCTTCACGTGGTCCTGGTAGGACCCGAGGTTGTGGTTGAGCATCCCGATGGTGCCGGAGTCCCACTGCGCGACCATCTTGGTGAAGTCGTTGTTGACGTCGGCGGCCGGGGTGGCCTTCTTGTACAGCCCGGCGTACTTCTCCAGCGCGGCCACGTTCTCGGGGTCGTTGAGGGTGGTCTTGTCGCCGTTCCAGAACGAGGTGATGCCGGACTGCCCGTAGATCGCGTCGAGGGCCTGGGCGATGGAGCCGGCGCCGCCGCGGATGGTGTATCCGAACTCGTTCCTGCCCGTGTCCGTCAGCTCGGCGGCGGCCTTGAAGAACGTGTCCCAGGTGGTCGGCGCCTCCAGGCCGGCCTTCCGGAACAGGTCGGTGCGGTAGTACAGGACGCCGTTGTTGGCGGACGTCGGCACCGAGTACAGCCGGCCGTCGCGGCCGCCCGCGGCCTTCAGCGAGGTGAGCATGTCCTTGTTGAGCAGGCCGTTGAGCGAGGACTTCGCCAGCCGCCCGTCGAGCGGCTCCAGCGCGTTCTGCGCGGAGAACCCGGCGAGCATCGCCGCGCCCACCCCGCCGACGTCGGGCAGGCCGCCGCCCTGGAGGGCGGTGTCCACCTTGGACTGGTACTCGGTGGCCGCGATGCCGACGTACTCGACGTCGATGTCCGGGTGGGCCTTCTCGAAGTCGGCGATGATCTCCTTCCAGACGTCGGTGCGCACACCGCCGTTGTTGTCCCAGAAGACGATCTTTCCCTTGCCGCTGCCCTCGGAGCCCTTGTCGCCGCCGGCGCCGCTGCCGTCGTCCCCGCAGGCGGTGGCGGTCAGGGCGAGCACGGATGCCAGGGCGACGGCCACGGCGGCCCGCCTGCTTCTGCTCATGCTGGTCTTCATTGGTCGGCTCTTTTCTGTGGCGTCGAGTAAGCGCTTGCTGGGCGGATGTGCGTCCGCGCGGCTCCCGTCGGGCGGGCGGGGGTCGGCGGGTTACAGCGGGCGGATCCGGAACCGGGTGAAGACGGCCGCTCCCGCGTGTCCCTCTTCCTCCCCGTGCGCGGGACCGGCGGGGGCGAGGGCGAAGAGGCCGAGCAGGGCCCCGACCCAGCGCCAGGGGGTGGCGGCGAAGACCGGGCCCGACGGCTCGAAGCCCCCGCCGAGGTCGTGGGAGAAGCGGCAGCGGGCGCCCGGGGCCGTCTCGATCCGCAGCCGGACCCGCCCCTCGGGTGCCGGGCGGGAGTGCCCGGCGTCGCGTTCCGCGTCGGCGGCCGGCTCGGCGAACCGGTGCACCAGGCGGACCGTCCCGTCGGTCCCGCGCTGGAGCCCGATCCAGCAGTAGGCGTCCCCGAGGACGGCGAGCCCGGCCCGCGCCCCCGGCTCCCGCGCGGCCAGTTCCAGGTCCACCTCGACGACCGAGGGCGCGCCCGGCAGCCGCTGGGTGAGCACGTGGGGCAGCCTGCGCAGGTCGTGCGCGTCGGACGTGCGGACGCAGGCCAGGCGCAGTCCGTCGCCGGAGTGCCGGGTGGCCCAGCCGGCCCACGGGTTGGCCGTCCACTGCCACTGCCGGCCGTACCGGCCGCCGGGGAAGTCGTCATCGGTGGCGGGCGCGGCGGGCGGCTGCCCGGGCAGGGCGGGCCTGCGGTGGACGAGGACGGGGGCGCCGTCGTCGCCGATCACCGGCCAGCCTCCCGGGCCGTCCCAGCGCATCGGCTGCAGGTGCACCACCCGGCCGTACGCCCCGCGCTGCTGGAAGTGCACGAACCAGTCCTCGCCGGACGGGGTGCGCACCCAGCCGCCCTGGTGGGGCCCGTTGACCTCGGTGTCCTTCTGTTCCAGGACGATGCGCTCCTCGTACGGGCCGAAGAACCCGCGGGAGCGGAAGGCGCCCTGCCAGCCGGTCTCCACTCCCCCGGCGGGCGCGAGGATCCAGAACCAGCCGTCGTGGCGGTAGAGCTTGGGGCCCTCCAGGGTGAACCAGCCGGGGATGCGGTCGGCGTCCACGATCACCGTGCCCTCGTCGAGCAGCGAGGTGCCCTCCGGGTGCATCCGGTGGCCGGTGAGCCGGTTCTTCACGCCCGACCGGGACCTGGCCCAGGCGTGCACGAGGTACGCCTCGCCGGTCTCCTCGTCCCACAGGGGGCACGGGTCGATCAGACCCCGGCCCGCCTTCACCAGGTGCGGGCGGGTCCACGGGCCCCTGGCGTCGTGGGCGTTGACCTGGAAGACGCCGTGGTCGGGGTCGCCCCAGAAGATCCAGAAGCGGTCGTCGTGGTGGCGGATCGAGGGGGCCCACACCCCGCCGTCGTGCCGGGGGCGGACGAACTCCTCCTCCGGTTCGAGGCGTTCGAGGGCGTGGCCGACCAGGGTCCAGTCGACCAGGTTGCGCGAGTGCAGCAGCGGCAGGCCGGGCACGCGGCCGAAGCTGGAGGCGGTGAGGTAGAAGTCGTCACCGACGCGGACCAGGTCCGGGTCGGACCAGTCGGCGTCCAGCACCGGGTTGGTGTACGTCGTCACGTGCCCACCGCCTTGCGCACCAGCGCCGCCGCCCCGCCGCGGTCCAGGCGGCCGTCGACGACGACGGTGACGATCCGGCGTACGGCCGTGTCGCCGGGGGCCACGACCAGCCGCCGCTCGGAGGCCAGCGAGGAGCCGACGCCGGGGTACTCGGCGGTGCGCACGAACCAGGGGTCGCGGCGGGTGGCGTCGGTGGCGCCCGCGAACACCAGGGTCCACCGGTCCGTCGCGAGGGCCAGCCAGTCGGCGGGGCGGCCGTGCACCTCGTCCTCGCCCTCCGCGTCCGGCGTGAAGGCGTCCGGCGCGCGGTCCTCCTTGCGGGCCCGCCAGAAGAACCCGCCGTAGGCCGCTCCGGGGCGCCCGTTGGTGGCGGGGCTGCCGATGGAGAGCGGGCCGGGGGTGACGTTGGTGAGGGAGAAGGTGAGGCCCAGCGCCCAGGCGGCCGCGGTGAGTCCGGTGGCGGCGACGGTCCGGCGCTCGCGCAGCAGCTCCGCCCCGGCGGCGACCCAGCGCAGTTCGGCCACGAAGCCGTCGGGGTCGCGCAGGGGGAAGCCGGTGTGCCGCTGGGCGCCGTGGTTGTCCAGCTCGGTCGGGCCGCGGTCGCGCACGTAGGTGCGTCCGCCCCAGAAGTTGGTCCCCTCGACGTCGGGAACGGCGACACCGGCGCCGAGGTGGTGGGCGTGGTCGGCGGGGGTCAGCTCGGTGACCGTGGTGCCGGCCAGGGTGGTGACGGGGTGCAGGTAGGGGCGGGGCGCGAGCCGGGCGGGCAGCTCGGGCCGGGTGACGTAGCGGGCGACCGGGCGGCCCGCGACGCGCAGCACGGTGACGTCGTCGGTGGTCATCGGGGGCTCTCCTCTCCCGGCGGGTCCGGGACGGGCCGCGTCCAGCCGGCGCCCAGCTCGGAGTACAGGGACAGCGTGTCGGCGGCGGCCGCGACCAGGGCGTCCACGCCGGGCACCACCCGGCGCCGCTCCTCGGGCACGGGGCGCCAGGCGGTGGCGGGCAGCGGGGCGGGGTCGGGGGCGGTGCGGACCGCCTCGACGACCTTCATGAAGGCGCCGGTGGCGTCCGGCGGGACGAGCAGGTCCACGCCGTCGACGAGGTGCTCGACGAGGTTCTCCAGCAGGTCGGTGCGGCCGTGCTCGAACTCCTCGGGGCCGTGGCCGGCGCGCTGGAGCAGCACCCGGTCCTGCTTGTACCAGTGGGTGATCCGGCCGCGGGTGCCGTGCACCAGGACGTACGGCTCACCGGGGTGTTCGGCGCACAGGGTCGCGGCGACGGTGACGTGGTGGCCGGCCGCGGTGGTGACGCGCACGCAGGAGGTGTCGTCGGACTCGATGGCGTTGGCGTGCCACAGCTCGGCCTCGACACCGGTGACGTCCTCGGCGCGGGTGGCGCCGGCGAGGGCGAGGGCGGTGGCGACGGCGTGCGCGAGCGGGTTGGTCAGCGCGCCGTCGACGACGTCGGCGCCGTCCATGCGCCGCCGGCCGGCCCAGGGGGCGCGCCGGTAATACGCCTCGGGCCGGGACCAGGCGCCGGCCCCGCCGACCCCGGTGACCTCGCCGATCGCCCCGTCGGCGAGCAGCCGGCGGATGGCGGGCAGGGCGTGGGAGCCGAGCGACTGGAAGCCGATCTGGCAGGCCACGCCGGCCTTGGCGACCCCGTCGGCCAGGCGGCGGAACTCGGCGTAGGACGGGGCGGGCGGCTTCTCCAGGAGCAGGTGCACGCCGCGGCGGGCGGCCGTGAGCGCCAGGCCGGTGTGGGTCGGGATCGGGGTGCAGACGACCGCGATCCGGGCGCCGGTGGTGTCGAGCAGGGCGCCCAGGTCGGCGGACTGCTCGGGGGTGCCGAGGCCCTCGGGGATCTCGTCGGGGGTGAGCGGGGTCAGCTCGCACAGGCCGGCCAGGCGGACGATGCCCTTGTCCTGGAGGCGGCGGAGGTTGTCCAGGTGCCAGCGTCCGTGGCCGCGTGCGCCGGCCAGCACGACGGGGACCGGCATCTGGGTTGCGCCGCCGCCGCGGTGACGGTTCGTCATCATCCCTTCACCGCCCCCGCGCTGAAGCCGGTGATCAGCCACTTCTGGATGAAGGCGAACACGAGCACCACGGGCACGGCGGCGATGATGCCGCCCGCGGCGAGGGCGCCGAGGTCGACGCTGTCGGCGCTCATCAGGGTGTTGAGGCCGACCGGGATCGTCTGCTTGTCCTGGTTGTTGAGGAACATCAGGGCGAACAGGAAGTGGTTCCAGGAGTGCACGAAGGCGAAGGAGCCGACGGCGATCAGGCCGGGGCGCAGCAGCGGCAGCACGACGATCCGGAAGGCCGTCAGCCGGTTGCAGCCGTCCACCCAGGCCGCCTCCTCCAGGGAGTACGGCACGTTCTTGATGAAGTTGCTGATCAGGATCATCGACAGCGGGAGCTGGAAGACGGTCTCGGCGAGGATGACGCTGCCGAGCGAGTTGATGAGCTGCAGCTTCGCGAAGATCTCGAACAGCGGGACCAGCAGCAGGGCGCCGGGCACGAACTGGGAGCACAGCAGGGCCAGCATGAACCCCCGCTTGACCTTGAAGTCGAAGCGGGCGAGCGCGTAGCCGCCGGCCAGCGCGACCAGGGTCGTCATCACCAGCGTGCACAGCCCGACGAGGACGCTGTTCTGGAAGTAGGTGCCGAAGCTGCGCTCGGTCCACACCTTCTCGAAGTGGTCGAAGGTGACGGGCCAGGGCACCAGCGAGGTGGAGCCGGCCGGGCGCAGCGCGAACAGCACGATCCAGTAGAACGGGACCAGGGTGAAGACCAGGTAGACCGACAGGGGCAGGTAGATGTGCCAGCGGGGCACCTCGTCCCAGGCGCGGTGGCGGGCGGCCGGGCGGGACGGCCCGGGCGTGGCGCGCGCGGGGGCGGGTGCGGCCTGGGTGGCCTCCTCGGTGATCACTTGGACTCACCTCCGAACTTGCTCAGGCGCAGGTAGACCATCGAGCAGAAGAGCAGGATCACGAACGCGACGGTGGTCAGGGCGGACGCGTAACCGAAGTTGTGGGCGTCCACGCTGGTGTTGGCGATGTACAGCGGCAGGGTGGTGGTCTCGCCGGCCGGGCCGCCGCCGGTCAGGGTGTAGAGCAGGTCGACGTTGTTGAACTCCCACACGGCGCGCAGCAGCGTGGACAGCACGATCGCGTCCTTCAGGTGGGGCAGGGTGATGTGCCGGAACTGCTGGAGCCGGCCCGCCCCGTCCACCTCGGCGGCCTCGTACAGGTCCTTGGAGACGGACTGGAGGTCGGCGAGGATGAGGATCGCGAAGAAGGGCACCCCGCGCCACAGGTCGGCGACGACCGCCGCCGGGAAGACGGTGGAGGTGTCCGACAGCCAGCTCGTGCCGTAGGAGCCGATGCCCAGGTCGGCGAGGTAACGGGTGATGCCGGTCTGTGAGTTGTAGAGCAGCACCCAGATCGCGGAGGTCAGCACGCCCGACACGGCCCACGGCGAGAACACCATGGCCCGGCCCAGCGCCCGCCCGGCGAAGGTCTGGTTGACGATGAGCGCGAGCGCCAGGCCGAACAGCAGTTGCAGGCCGACCTCGGCGAGGACCCACTGGGCGCTGAAGGTCAGCGTGTCCCAGAACTGCGGGTCGTTGGTGAAGATGCGCACGAAGTTGTCGAGGCCCGCGTAGCCGTTGCGCCACGGCTTGGTGGGGTTGTAGTGCTGCAGGCTGTAGTAGAAGACGCTGATCACCGGGTAGGCGATGAAGCCCAGCATCAGCAGGGCCGCCGGCGCGATCAGCAGGTACGGCAGTCTGCGCGGGGTGGCGGAGGCACGGCGCCGCCTCGGTGGCGCGGGCGGTCTCGCCACGGCTGCGGCTTGGGCCATGACTGTTCTCCGTTCTCGGTACGTCGTGCGGGAAGCGCTTGCTCCGGTGGCGCGGTGCGGCCGGGCCGGGGGCGGTGCGGGAGCGTGCGGGGCGTGCCGGGGCGTGCGGAGGGGCGGTGCTCAGCCCGCGTACGGGTCCGCGACCCGGCCCGGGCGGGCGAGGAACTCGAAGTCGCAGCCGGTGTCGGCCTGGGTGATCTGCTCGTTGTAGAGCGCGCCGTAGCCGCGCTCGTAGCGGGTGGGCGGCGGCGTCCAGGCGGCGCGGCGCCGCCCGAGTTCGGCGTCGTCCACGTGCAGGTGGAGGCTGCGCGCCTCGACGTCGAGGGTGACGAGGTCGCCGCTGCGCACCAGGGCCAGCGGCCCGCCGACGTAGGACTCGGGTGCCACGTGCAGGACGCAGGCGCCGTAACTGGTGCCGCTCATCCGGGCGTCGGAGATGCGGACCATGTCGCGCACGCCCTGCTTGAGCAGGTGGTCCGGGATCGGCAGCATGCCGTACTCGGGCATGCCGGGGCCGCCCTTGGGGCCGGCGTTGCGCAGCACCAGGACGCTGTCGGCGGTGATGCCGAGCGACGGGTCGTCGATGGTGCGTTGCATGGTCCGGTAGTCGTCGAAGACGACCGCGGGGCCGGTGTGCTTCAGCAGGTGCGGCTCGGCGGCGATGTGCTTGATCACCGCGCCGTCCGGGCAGAGGTTGCCCCGCAGGACGGCCACCCCGCCCTCGGCCGCGACGGGGTTGTCGCGCGGGCGGATCACGTCGTCGTGGTGCACCCGCGCGCCCTCGATCTGCTCGCGCAGGGTGTCGTGGGAGACGGTCGGCCGGTCCAGGTGGAGCAGGTCCGGGATCCGGGAGAGGAAGCCGGGCAGTCCGCCCGCGAAGTGGAAGTCCTCCATGAGGTACGTCCGTCCGCCGGGCCGCACGTTGGCGAGGACCGGGACCGTGCGGGCGATGCGGTCGAAGTCGTCGAGGGTGAGCCGCACTCCGGCGCGGCCCGCCATGGCGATCAGGTGGATCACCGCGTTGGTGGAGCCGCCGAGTCCGAGCACGGTGGTGACCGCGTCCTCGAAGGCCTCCCGGGTGAGGATGTCGCTCACCTTCCGGCCGCGGTGGATCAGTTCGACGACGGTCAGGCCCGCTCGGGCGGCCATCCGGTCGTGCCCGGAGTCGACCGCCGGGATGCTGGACGCGCCGGGCACGGTGACGCCGAGCGCCTCGGCGGCGGCCGTGAGCGTGGAGGCGGTGCCCATGGTCATGCAGTGGCCGGGCGAGCGGGCGAGGCCGCTCTCCAGCTCGGCCAGCTCGCAGTCGCCGATGAGTCCGGCGCGCTTGTCGTCCCAGTACTTCCACATGTCGGTGCCGGAGCCGAGCACCTCGTTGCGCCAGTGGCCCGGCAGCATCGGGCCCGCGGGCACGAACACGGTGGGCAGGTCGGCGGAGGCGGCGCCCATCAGCAGCGCGGGCGTCGTCTTGTCGCAGCCGCCCATGAGCACCGCGCCGTCCACCGGGTAGGAGCGCAGCAGCTCCTCGGTCTCCATCGCGAGCAGGTTGCGGTAGAGCATCGGGGTCGGCTTCTGGAAGGTCTCGCTCAGCGTGGCGACCGGGAACTCCAGCGGGAAGCCGCCCGCCTGCCACACCCCGCGCTTGACGGCCTGGGCGCGGTCGCGCAGGTGGACGTGGCAGGGGTTGATGTCCGACCAGGTGTTGAGGATCGCGACGACCGGCTTGCCGAGGTGCTCCTCGGGCAGGTAGCCGAGCTGGCGGGTGCGGGCGCGGTGGCTGAACGAGCGCAGCCCGTCGGTGCCGTACCACTGGTGGCTGCGCAGGTCCTCGGGGTTCCTTCGGGGCGGTCCGGGTGCGGTCACGACGACCACCCCGCGGCTATGGCGGCCACCTCGGCCCGTTCCGTGTCGGGCAGCAGCCGACTGGGCGGGCGCACGTCCCGGCGGCACAGCCCGAGCGAGGCGAGGGCCTCCTTGACGACGGTGACGTTGTCCGCGCTGCCGTTGGCGGCGCGCAGTTCCTCGAAGCGGCGGATCTGCTCCCAGACCTTCATCGCGGCCGGGTAGTCGCCGGCCCGCAGCGCCTCGATCATGTCGCGCGAGACGGACGGGGCGACGTTGACCAGGCCCGAGGTGAAGCCGGTGGCGCCGGCCGAGAAGTACGAGGGCGCGTACGGCTCGGCGAGGCCCGCGACCCACACGAAGCGGTCCAGGCCCGCGTCGCGGGCGAACGCGGCGAACTTCGCGGCGTCCGGCACGGCGTACTTCACACCGATCACGTTGGGACAGGCGTCGGCGAGCTGGGCGAGGCGGGCGCCGGGGAGCTGGGCGTTGCGGATGTACGGCACGACGCCCAGGTCGGGGACGGCCTCGGCGATGGCGCGGTGGTAGTCGACCCAGCCGCTCTGCGCGACGTAGGGGTGGACGGGCTGGTGGACCATGACCATCCGGGCGCCCAGCTCGCGGGCGTGCCGGGCGGAGGCGACGGCGGTGGGCATGTCGTGGCCGACGCCGACCAGGACGGCGGCGCGGTCGCCGCTCTCCTCGACGGTCAGCTCGGTGACCAGGCGGCGCTCCTCGGGGGTGAGGGCGTAGAACTCGCCGGTGTTGCCGTTGGGGGTGAGGGTGGTGATCCCGGCGTCGAGCAGCCGGCGCAGCAGCGCCCGGTGGGTCCGCCGGTCGACGGAGCCGTCCTCGGCGAACGGGGTCACCGGGATGGCGACCACGTCGGCCAGGGCCGCACGCTGGCTCTCGAACACCACGCTGCTCATTCCTGGCCCTCCTGGTGGGATGCGGGGACGTCCGCCCCGGGGAACGCCCGCTCGACGAAGGACGCGATGTGGGCGTGCAGGGCGCGGGCCGCGCCGTCCGCGTCGCCGGCCAGCGCCAGGCGCAGGATCTCCCGGTGCTCGCCGGCCTCGCGCTCCCAGGAGGGGTCGGCGGCCCAGGCCACGGCGGAGACCAGGGCGGCCTGGTCGCGGACCTCGTCGAGCATCCGGCCGAGCAGCGGGTTGCCGCACGGCACGTACAGGGCGCGGTGGAACTCCCGGTTGGCGAGGGAGCGTTCGGCGGTGTCGGTGGCGTCGTCGGCCCGGGTGAGGGCGTCGCGGGCGGCGTCCAGGGAGGCGCCCCGGCGCACCGCCCGGCGCAGCGCCTCGGGTTCGAGGAGCAGCCGCACGTCGTAGACCTCGCGCGCCATGTCCGCGTCCACCATGCGCACCGTGACGCCCTTGTACTGGCTCATCACGACCAGCCCGGTGCCGGCCAGGGTCTTGAGCGCCTCGCGCACCGGGGTCTTGGAGACCCCGAACTGCGCGGCGAGCTCGGTCTCGACCAGGGCCTGGCCGGGCGTGAGCTGCCCGGTGAGGATGCGGCGTTTGATCTCCTCCAGCACGTACTGCGTACGGGAGGGAATCGGCGTGGGCACAGAGGTCATGCGCGCCTCTCGGAAGTCACGTGTCAGATCTCGGTGTATCTGATCTCGTGTATCGCGTCTCATATATGACGTACGAAGTACGACGCGTTGAAGGTAGGAGGGGGCCCGTGTTTCGTCAATGCTTCCGACACAGAAACCTGGGGCGGCGGCGCGAAGGCGCAGGTGGGGGCGGAAAGAAGGGCCGCCCGCCCCCGGTGGCGGGGACGGGCGGCCCTGGGCGCGCGGGAGCCGGGGCGGTCACGGGGTCCAGTGCGGGTCGCGGCCGCTGAGGCCCACGGCGCGGTCGAGGAGCGGCGCGTCGTCGGGGACGGGGACGGGCGGGCCGAAGGGGCCCTCACCGCCGCCCTGCGCCACCTGCAGCAGGAAGGCGTGGGCCGCCCCGAGCGCGGCCGGGTCGGGGACGTACTCCTGGCCGGTGGCGCGGGCCAGGTCCCAGCCGTGCACGACCAGTTCGTCGGCGGCCACGGCGAAGGCCACCTCGGCGGGCAGGTCGATGCTGCCGGCGCGGGTCATGCCGCTCGTGGCGGCCGGGTCGCGCCAGGCGTCGGCCAGCTCCTCCAGGACCTTGGGCAGCTCCGTGCGCCAGCCGGGCCCGACGTCGGGCAGGCTCGCGTCCGGCCGGGTGTCGGTGGCCGGCCCGAAGTCCTTGCGGGCCGCGTCGCGGAACGCCACCGAGAGGCCGGCCAGGTGCCCCAGCAGATGACGCACCGCGTACTGCGGACAGGGCGTCGCACCGCCCAGCTGGGCGTCCGTCACCCCCTCCGCGAGCCGGGCGACGACCAGCGCCTGCGGTCCGAGGTCGAGCGTCGTGGGGTCGGACATGGGTGCTCCTCCGGGAGACGGGAATCCCTACCGGAGGGTGGACCGCGCGCCTGCCCGGAATTCATCGGTCGTCGCCGGAGGCCCGCCGCGTCAGCCGCGCAGCGCCTCCCGCACCGCCTCCAGGTCCGCGTCCGAGGCCAGGCCCGCGTGGTAGAGGCGCAGCTCCGTCGCACCCAGCTCACGCGCGCGGGACGCGTCCGCGGCGAGGGTGGCCGGGTGGCCCCCCATGCCGGAGACGATCGTGAAGTTGGCCGCGAGGACGGCGTCCGCGCCCGTCTCGGCGAAGGGGGTGAGCAGGCCGGGGCCGCCCGTGCAGGGCACCACCACGCCGTCCGCGACGGACAGCACGTGCGCGGGGTCGACGCCCGCGTTGGCGCCGGTGTGGTGGGTGACCGGGTCGGCGTGCAGCAGCACCTGGAAGCCGTCGGGCGCCGCCGCGCGCACGGCGGCGACGGCCTGCTCCTGCAGGGAACGCGCGGTCGTGTCGCGCCACGCGCGCGTGGCGGCCGCCGTGTCCGGCCCGAGCAGCTTCTCGACCCCCGCCCAGCCCCCGTCGTCCGGCGCCCCCCGCCACAGCGGCTCCAGCGCCTGGCGTACGGCGGCGGCGAGCGCGTCGGCGTCCAGGCCCTGCCCGCCGTAGCCGGCCCGGCAGGCGGCGCAGAAGCACAGGGACATCAGGTAGTGGCCGGCGTCGCCCAGGCCGACCCCGCCGGTCTTGTCGTGGGCGTGCAGGTGCGCCAGCCCGTACCAGCCGAGGGACTCCAGCTCGGTGCCGGCCGCACCGGGGCGCACGGCGGCCTCGGCGGCGAGGTCGACGAGGTACGCGCGCGTGGCGGGCTGGGCGATGCACGGCGCCCAGGGGTAGCGGTCGCCGTAGGCGTTGACCACGGAGGTGTCCGGGTGCTCGGCGCCCAGGCGGGAGCTGTGCGCGAGGACGACCCAGGTGTGGACCTCCAGACCGGCGTCGCCGAGGGCGGCGGCCGCCTCGCCGAAGGCGTCGCCCGGGGCCCAGTCGCCGGCCGGGTGGGGGCGCAGGG
This sequence comes from Streptomyces galbus, assembly GCF_005280195.1. Taxonomy (GTDB): domain Bacteria; phylum Actinomycetota; class Actinomycetes; order Streptomycetales; family Streptomycetaceae; genus Streptomyces; species Streptomyces galbus. The sequence goes on from NZ_SZPR01000013.1 coordinate 115,650, forward strand.
CGCGTCCCTCCCAGCGCTCGCCCGGCGGGTACAGGGCGGCCGCGTACGCGGCGGTGACGACGCGGTGGCGGGGGTGGCGGGGGGTCAACGCGCGCGTGGAGTGGTAGGCGGAGGCGAGGGTCACCTGCCGCACGCCGAGCGCGGCGATCCGTGCGGGGGCCTGCGGGTCCCCGTTGACGTCCCAGGGGTAGACGAACGCCGACGCCTTCACTTGTCCTCCGTGCTGTCCTCGTCGAGCAGCGCCTGGCCGCGCTCGATCAGCTGGGCGAGCTGCTTGACGTGGTCCTCGCCCGGCTCGTGCAGCGGCGGCCGCACCTCCCCCACGTCCAGGCCGCGCAGCCGCACGCCAGCCTTGACCAGCGCGACGGCGTACCCGCGGCCCCGGGCGCGCAGTTCGACGAAGGGGCGGTAGAAGCCGTCCAGCAGCCGCCGGGCGGTGGCGTCGTCCCCGGTGTGCAGCGCGCGGTGGAAGGCGAGGGCGATCTCGGGCGCGAAGCAGAAGACGGCCGAGGAGTAGAGCGGGACGCCGAGGGCGCGGTAGGCGAGCTGGGTCTGCTCGGCGGTCGGCAGGCCGTTGAAGTAGAGGAAGTCGCCGGTCACCTCGGTGCGCACGGCGCTGATGACGCGCTGCATCAGGTCGAAGTCGCCCACGCCGTCCTTGAGGCCGACGATCCCTTCGGTGCGGGCGAGTCCGACGACGGTGGCGGGGGTGAACACGGCGTTGTCGCGCTGGTAGACGATCACCGGGAGCGGGGTGGCGGCGGTGACCTCGCGGTAGTGGCGCAGCAGGCCCTCCTGTCCGGCGACCACCAGGTAGGGCGGCAGGGCGAGCAGTCCGTCGGCGCCCGCCGCGTGGGCCAGGCGGGCGTAGCGGACGGCGAGCGCGGTGCCGTAGCCGACGCCCGCGACGACCGGGACGCGTCCGCCGGTGACCTCGACGGCGGCGCGCACGCAGTCCTCGAACTCCTCGGGGGTGAGCGCGTGGAACTCCCCCGTGCCGCAGCAGGCGAAGACGGCCGCCGCGCCCGCCTCGACCCCGCGGCGGACGTGCGCCCGGTAGACGTCCAGGTCGAGGGAGCCGTCCGGGCCGAAGGCGGTGACGGGGAAGAACAACGGCCCGCTGGGCACGGCGAGTCGGGCGGCGAACGGGGCTGGCGTCACGGGCTCTCCCTCGGAGCAGGCGCTGACCGGTGCACGTCTCTGACTGGTGTCCATATTTCTGAACACGGTCACGCTAAGGCGCCCTACCGGGCCGGTCAAGCGGGAAGAACGGCAGGACAGCACTGGCGGGGGCGACCCGTCCGGCACTTGACGGGCCGGGTCCCGCTCCCTAGCGTGTCCACGCATGTGAATGGCGTTTACGCACGCGGCCGTTGAGAGCCGCCCACACCCGTCGACACCCGCTGACACCGGCTGACACCCGCCGAGACCCGTCGACACCCGTCGATCAAGGAGACCCGAGGATGCCCGCTCCGCGCACCGTCCTGCTCACCGGCGCCGCCGGTGGCGTCGGCACCCTGATGCGGGGCCTGCTCCCCGCGTACGGCTACACGCTGCGCCTGCTGGACGTGCGGCCGATCGAGGACGAGCCGGACGCCGTCGTCGCGGACCTCTCGGACCGGGACGCCCTGCGCGAGGCCGTGCGGGGCGTCGACGCGATCATCCACCTCGCGGGCATCTCCCTGGAAGCCCCGTTCGAGAAGATCCTCCGCGCGAACATCGAGGGCACCTACCACCTCTACGAGGCCGCCCGCGAGGAGGGCGTCGGCCGTATCGTCTTCGCCTCCTCCAACCACGCGGTGGGCTTCACCCCCCGCCCCCGGGGCGACGACCCGCTCATCCCGGTCGACACGCCGCGCCGGCCGGACACCTTCTACGGGCTGTCCAAGTGCTTCGGGGAGGACCTGGCCCAGCTCTACTGGGACAAGCACGGCCTGGAGACCGTCTCGGTGCGCATCGGCTCCTGCTTCCCGGAGCCGACCAGCGTGCGGATGCTCTCGGTGTGGATGAGCCCCGCCGACGGCGCCCGCCTGTTCCACGCGGCCCTGACCGCGCCGGACGTCGGCCACACGGTCGTCTACGGCTCCTCCGCCAACACCCGCCTGTGGTGGGACCTGTCGAGCGCGCGGGCGCTCGGCTACGAGCCGCGCGACGACTCCGAACCGTACGCCGAGAAGCTGATCGCCGCACAGGGCGACCTGGACGAGGAGACCGTCTCGCACGCGTACCTGGGCGGCCACTTCGTCAACGACCCGCCGATCTGGCCGTACTGACGACACCTCACCGAAGGGGAGCGACGGGCGGCGCCGCCGTCGGAAGTGACGGAAAACCGTCGCTCCCCGCGGCGGGCGGGCACCGAACGGGCCCGCCCGGCGCGCATCCGGGCACCGAACGGGCCCCCGTGCGGTCCATCCGGGCACCGCACCCGGGCAGCACACCGTCCTGGAAGCTCCGCGGGAGACGACCCGAACCGCACGCCGCGAGTACCGTGACACCCCTCTGAGCAGCCACGAAACCTCCGCCCCCGGTCCGTCCCGACGCCGCCCGCACCCGCGGCCCGCTCCGGGCAGGCCGCCGACCGAACGGGCACACCCGGGCAGTATCACCTCGGCAACAGACCTGGTCGGCGCCGCGCACCCCCTGTAGAACTTCCCCCATGAGCCCACCGAGGGCCCGAACGGGCAACACGGCAGGAGGCGGGGAGTCGGCCATGACCAGGACCGCGGAAGAACGCCAGCGCGAGATCGTACGGGTGGCACGCGCCGCCGGCTCGGTCGACGTCGCCGCGCTCGCAGTCGAACTGGGCGTGGCCAAGGAGACCGTGCGCCGCGACCTGCGCGCCCTGGAGGACCACGGCCTGGTCCGCCGCACCCACGGCGGCGCCTACCCCGTGGAGAGCGCCGGCTTCGAGACGACGCTCGCCTTCCGCGCCACCAGCCACGTCCCCGAGAAGCGCCGGATCGCCACCGCGGCGGCCGAACTGCTCGGCGACGCGGAGACGGTCTTCGTCGACGAGGGCTACACCCCCCAGCTCATCGCCGAGGCGCTGCCCCGCGACCGGCCGCTGACCGTGGTCACCGCCTCCCTGCCCGTGGCGGGCGCCCTGGCCGAGGCCGAGAACACCACCGTCCTGCTGCTCGGCGGCCGGGTCCGCTCCGGGACCCTCGCCACCGTCGACCACTGGACCACCCGGATGCTGGCGGGGTTCGTCCTGGACCTGGCCTACATCGGCGCCAACGGCATCTCCCGCGAGCACGGCCTCACCACCCCCGACCCGGCCGTCAGCGAGGTCAAGGCGCAGGCGATCCGGGCCGCGCGGCGCACGGTCTTCGCCGGGGTGCACACCAAGTTCGGCGCGGTCAGCTTCTGCCGGTTCGCGGACATCGGCACGCTGGAGACGATCGTGACCAGCACGCTGCTGCCGTCGGCCGAGGCCCACCGGTACTCCCTGATGGGCCCCCAGGTCGTCCGGGCCTGAGGCCGCCACCCCCACGTCACCTTCTCCCCTCCGCTGTTCTCTTCCTCCACGTCGTCATGACGTCACGTCCCTATGTCGTCATGTCCTCATGTCCCTACGTCCAGGAGCGATCCATGCGAACCCAGAGCCGACGGAGGCCGCGCGCAATGCTCGCCGCGGCCGCCGCAGGGACGCTGCTCGCCCCGCTGCTCTCCGGCTGCTGGGTCGGAGCGGGCGGGGCCGGATCCGGCGGTGACGCCATCAACGTCCTGATGGTCAACAACCCCCAGATGACCGAGCTGCAGAAGCTGACCGCCGCGCACTTCACCAAGTCCACCGGCATCAAGGTCAACTTCACCGTCCTGCCCGAGAACGACGTCCGCGACAAGATCAGCCAGGACTTCGCCAACCAGGCCGGCCAGTACGACGTCGCGACCCTGTCCAACTACGAGATCCCGATCTACGCCCGCAACGGCTGGCTGCACGCGATGGACTCCTACGTCGCCGGGGACCCGGCGTACGACGAGCAGGACGTCCTGAAGCCGATGCGCGAGTCGCTGACCGCCGACGACGGCAAGCTCTACGGCCAGCCGTTCTACGGCGAGTCGTCCTTCCTGATGTACCGCAAGGACGTCTTCGCGCAGCAGGGGCTGACCATGCCCGCGCACCCCACCTGGCAGCAGATCGCGGACCTGGCCGCGCGGGTGGACGGGGCCCGGCCCGGCATGAAGGGCATCTGCCTGCGCGGACTGCCCGGCTGGGGCGAGGTGATGGCCCCGCTCACCACCGTCGTCAACACCTTCGGCGGCACCTGGTTCGACAAGGGCTGGAAGGCCCGGCTCGACTCCCCCGAGTGGAAGCGGGCCACGAGCTTCTACGTCGACCTGGTGCGCGAGCACGGCGAGTCGGGCGCGGCGCAGTCCGGGTTCGCCGAGTGCCTGAACAACATGACCCAGGGCAAGGTCGCCATGTGGTACGACGCCACGTCGGCGGCCGGTTCGCTGGAGGCGGCCGGCTCCCCGGTGAAGGGCAAGGTCGGCTACGCGCCCGCGCCCGTCGAGCGCACCGGATCCTCCGGCTGGCTGTACACCTGGGCCTGGGGCATCCAGAAGGCGTCCCGCAACGCCGACAAGGCGTGGAAGTTCGTCTCCTGGGCGTCCGGCAAGGACTACGAGCAACTCGTCGGCGACACGATCGGCTGGTCGAACGTCCCGGCCGGCAAGCGCGCCTCGACGTACGCGAACCCCGCCTACGTCAAGGAGGCCGCCGCCTTCCAGCAGATGACCAAGGCGGCCATCGAGGGCGCCCGGCCGAAGGACCCCGGGGTGCAGCCGCGCCCGGCGCCCGGCATCCAGTTCGTCGGCATCCCCGAGTTCACCGACCTCGGCACCAAGGTCTCGCAGGAGATCAGCGCCGCCATCGCCGGCCGCCAGTCGGTCGAGTCCGCCCTGAGGAAGTCCCAGAAGCTCGCCGAGCGCATCTCCGAGGAGTACGAGGGACGATGACCGCCACGACCACGACCCCCCTCAGCACCGCGCCCGTCCCGGCGGTGCGCCGGCCGTCCGCCCGGCTGCGCGCCTGGAGCACCCGCGCCCCGCTGCTGCCCGCCCTGATCTTCATGATCGCCGTGACCCAGCTGCCGTTCGTGGCCACGCTGGTGATCTCCTTCTTCGACTGGAACGCCCTCTACCCCGACGCCCGCCGCTTCACCGGGTTCGACAACTACCACCAGGTCCTCACCGACGCCGACCTGCGCCGCTCGGTGGGCACGACCGTGCTGCTGACCGCGGCCGTGGTGATCGCCAGCCTGGTCCTCGGGCTGGCCCTGGCCCTGCTGCTGGACCGCAGGTTCCGCGGCCGGGGCGTGGTGCGCACGCTGCTCATCGCGCCGTTCCTGGTGGTCCCGGTCGCCGCCGCGCTGCTGTGGAAGCACGTGCTCTACAACCCCGAGTACGGCCTGTTCAACGGCCTGTTGCACTACGTCGGCGGGCCCCAGCCGGACTGGATCTCCCACACCCCGCTGCTCGCGGTCGAGGCGTCGCTGGTGTGGCAGTGGACGCCGTTCATGATGCTCATCCTGCTCGCCGGACTGCAGAGCCGCGACCCCGAGCAGATCGAGGCCGCCCGGGTGGACGGCGCGAGCGACTGGCAGATCTTCCGCCACCTGACGCTGCCCCACCTGCGCCGCTACCTCGAACTCGGCGCGCTGCTCGGCTCGATCTACATCGTGCAGAACTTCGACGCGGTCTTCACGATCACGTCGGGCGGCCTGGGCACCGCCAACCTGCCCTACACCGTCTACCAGAGCTTCTACCAGGCCCACGAGAACGGCCTCGCCTCGGCGGCCGGCGTCCTGGTGGTCATCGGCTCGCTCGTCATCGCGACCCTCGCCCTGCGCGTGGTGTCGTCCCTGTTCCGCGAGGAGGTGTCGCGCGCATGACCGCGACGACCGTACGCCGGGGCGGTCTCGGCCTGCTGGCCTGGCTCGCCGGGATCGTGTTCTTCCTGCCGATCGCCTGGATGGCGCTGACGTCGTTCCACTCGGAGGCCGACGCGGCGACCAACCCGCCCTCCTTCACGGCCGCGTTCACCCTGGACGGCTACCGCGAGTTCTTCGGCACCGGCGGCGGCGCCAGCCCCTGGCCGGCCCTGCTCAACTCCGCGGTGGCGTCGGTGGCGTCCACGCTGCTGGTGCTGCTGCTGGCCCTGCCGGCGGCGTACGCGCTGTCGATCCGGCGGGTGCGCAAGTGGACCGACGTGCTGTTCTTCTTCCTGTCCACGAAAATGCTGCCGGCCGTGGCGGGCCTGCTGCCGGTGTACCTGTTCGCGAAGAACGCCGGGATGCTCGACAACATCTGGCTGCTGGTCGTCCTGTACACCTCCATGAACCTGCCGATCGCGGTGTGGATGATGCAGTCGTTCCTCGCCGAGGTGCCCGTCGCGGTGATCGAGGCGGCCCAGATCGACGGCGCCCGCCTGCCGACCGTGCTGGCCCGCGTGGTCGCGCCCATCGCGCTGCCGGGCATCGCCGCCACCTCGCTGATCTGCTTCATCTTCAGCTGGAACGAACTGCTGTTCGCCCGGGTCCTGACGGGCGTGGTCGCCGAGACCGCCCCCGTCTTCCTGACCGGCTTCATCACCAGCCAGGGCCTGTTCCTGGCGAAGGTGTGCGCCGCGTCGCTCGTCGTCTCCCTGCCGGTGCTCGCCGCGGGGTTCGCCGCCCAGGACAAGCTGGTCCAGGGCCTGTCGTTGGGAGCCGTGAAATGAAGGCCGCCGTCATCGAGTCCGTGGGCCGTGCCGTGGTCACCGAGGTGCCGGACCCGACGCCCGGGCCGCGCGACGTCGTCGTGGAGGTCGCCGCGTGCGGCCTGTGCGGCACCGACCTGCACATCCTGCAGGGCGAGTTCGCGCCGAAGCTGCCGATCGTGCCGGGCCACGAGTTCGCGGGCGAGGTGGTCGGCGTCGGCACCCAGGTCACCGAGGTCGCGGTAGGCGACCGGGTGGCCGTGGACCCCTCCCTGTACTGCCACGAGTGCCGCTACTGCCGCACCGGTCACAACAACCTGTGCGAGCGGTGGGCCGCGATCGGTGTGACCACGGCGGGCGGCGCGGCCCACTACGCGGTGGCCCCCGTCGCCAACTGCGTGAAGCTCCCCGAGCACGTGCGCAGCGAGGACGCGGCGCTGATCGAGCCGCTGTCGTGCGCGGTGCGCGGCTACGACGTGCTGCGGTCCCGCCTCGGCGCCCACGTGCTGATCTACGGCTCGGGCACGATGGGCCTGATGATGCTGGAGCTGGCCAAGCGCACCGGCGCGGCGAGCGTGGACGTGGTCGACGTCAACCCGGAGCGGCTGCGGACCGCGCGCCGCCTCGGTGTGACGGGGTCGGCGACCGGCGCGGACGAGCTGGAGCGGCCGCAGGGCTGGGACGTCGTGGTCGACGCCACCGGCAACGCGGCCGCCATCCAGGACGGCCTGGGACGGGTGGCGAAGGCGGGCACGTTCCTGCAGTTCGGCGTGGCCGACTACGCGACCCGGGTCACCATCGACCCGTACCGCATCTACAACCAGGAGATCACCATCACCGGCTCGATGGCCGTGCTGCACAGCTTCGAGCGCGCCGCGGAGCTGTTCGCGAACGGGGTGCTGGACCCCGACGTGTTCATCAGCGACCGGGTGCCGCTGGAGCGCTACCCCGAGGCCCTGGAACAGTTCGCGGCGGGCGTCGGCCGCAAGATCGTGGTGGTGCCGTAGGGGCCCGTTCGCGTGGTCCGGTGCGCGGCTCCGCCGAACGGCGGTCGGTAAGGGAACGGTAAAGCGGGTCCGATCGTTCTCGGGGCATGACAGCTATGACCCCTGGCTCGAACATCCCCCTCACGGCCGCGCGCGTGACGGTCGACGTCGCCGCTCCGGTGCGGCTCGACGTGTCGGGCCTGCTGCTCACCGCCGACGGCAAGGTGCGCTCCGACGACGACTTCATCTTCTACAACCAGCCGGCCGGCCCGGGCGTGACCTACCGCTCGGGCGGCGGCGCCGGCCCCGACGCCGTCACGGTGGACACCGCGGCGGTGCCGCCGGCCATCGAGAGGATCGTCGTCACGGCGAGCCCGGACGCCCCGGGCCAGACCTTCCAGGGCGTGGAACCGACGGCCACCCTGCGCAACGCGGACGACAACAGCGTGCTGGCCACGTTCACGCCGCCGCGGCTGGGCACCGAGACGGCCCTGGTCGTCGTGGAGATCTACCGCCGGCAGGGCGCCTGGAAGGCCCGCGCGGTCGGCCAGGGCTACGCCGACGGACTGGCCGGCATCGCCACGGACTTCGGCGTGACGGTGGAGGAACCGGCCCAGCCGGCCCCCGCCCCGCAGGCCGCTCCCCCGGCGCCCGCCCCCCAGGCCGCCCCGCCCGCGCCCGTGGCCCAGCCGCAGGCCGCCCCGCCGGCGCCCCCGATGCCGCCCGCGCCGCCCGCACCCCCCGCTGCCGGCACCGGGAAGATCAACCTCGACAAGGGCCGGGTCAGCCTCCAGAAGAACCAGACGGTGTCCCTGATGAAGGGCGGCCGCCCGCTGCTGTCGCAGGTGCGGATGGGCCTGGGCTGGGAGCCCGCCTACCGCGGCAAGGACATCGACCTCGACGCCTCGGTCATCGCCTACGGCCCGCAGCGCAACCACATCGACAGCTGCTACTTCGGCAAGCTGACCATCGTGAACGGCGCGATCCGCCACTCCGGGGACAACCTCACCGGTGAGGGCGGTGGCGACGACGAGGCCATCACCGTGGACCTCGGCCGCCTCCCGCAGGACGTCACCGGCCTGGTGTTCACGGTGAACTCCTTCTCCGGCCAGAAGTTCACCGAGGTCGCCAAGGCGTACTGCCGCCTCCTCGACGCCACCACCGGCGAGGAGCTGGTCCGCTTCGACCTGACCAACGCCGAGCCCCAGACGGGCGTGCTGATGGCCAAGCTGATCCGTCAGTTCTCCGGCGAGTGGGAGATGACGGCGCTCGGCGACTTCGTGAAGGCGCGCACGGTGCGGAACATGGTGAAGCCGGGCGCGCAGGCGCTGTAACGGCCGGCCGCCCGGGGGGCGTCCCCGGCGGGCGCCCCGCGCGGCCGTCCCTCACCCGGCCGCCGGGCGCAGGCCCTCCGTCAGGAGGCACAGGTAGCGGCGGATGTGGCGGGGGCCGTCGTCGGCCAGCTCCGAGGCCGTGGCCACGCCGTGGGCGAGGCGCAGCAGCTCGATCGGCTCGACGTCGGGGCGCAGAGTGCCCTCCCGCCGGGCGGCGACGACCAGCCGGGTCGCGGCGCCCGTGACGGCGGTGCCGCAGGGGGTGCCGGCCGCCGTGCTGCCGTCGGTGACCGCCGAGCCCAGCAGGGACTTCAGGCCGCGCACCTCGATGCCGCCGACGCACACCTCGTACAGCCACTCGGTCAGCGCCTCCCCCGGCGGCAGCCGGGCCGCGAGGTCGTCGGCGCGTGCGGCCAGCGCCTGGACGCGGTCGACGTACGCCGCCTCCAGCAGCGCCTGCCGGGTCGGGAAGTGGCGGTACAGCGTGCCCGAGCCGACGCCGGCCCGCTTGGCGATGTCGTCCAGCGAGGCCCGTTCCCCGTGCTCGGCGAAGGCCTCGGCGGCCGCCCGCAGCAGCCGTTCGTAATTGCGCCGGGCGTCCGCGCGCATGGCCTTGACCTGCGTCATCCACGTCTCCTCGCGAGCAGCGGTCTCCTGCCCGCATGGTCCACCACTTCGCCCCGGGGGCGCCAGGGAGCGCGGGGGACGGCGACGCGCCCCCTCGACCGCCCCTGACACCCGCGCCCGGCCGCGGCCTAGAACAGCGCGCTGTACGCGTTCAGGGCCGGCTGGCCGCCGAGGTGGGCGTACAGCACCGTGGAGTCGCGCGGTATCTCGCCCCGTGCGACCAGGTCGACCAGGCCCGCCATCGACTTCCCCTCGTAGACGGGGTCGGTGACCATCCCCTCGGTGCGGGCCGCCAGCCGCATCGCCTCCAGGGTCCGCTCGTCGGGGATGCCGTAGATGCCGGCGTGGTAGCGCTCGTCCAGTTCCACGTCGGCCTCGGTCAGGTCGCGCCGTACGCCGATGAGGTCGCCGGTGCCGGCGGCGATACGCGCGATCTGGGCGCGGGTCGCGGTCGGATCGGCCGAGGCGTCGATGCCGAGGACCCGGCGGGACCGGCCGCCGGCCTCCTCCAGCGCGGCGAACCCGGCGACCATGCCCGCCTGCGTGGAGCCGGTCACGGAGCAGACCACCACCGTGTCGAAGAAGACGCCCAGCTCCCGCTCCTGCTCGGCGACCTCGTGGGCCCAGCGGGCGAACCCGAGCCCGCCGAGCGGATGGTCGGACGCGCCCGCCGGGACGGCGTACGGCGTGCCGCCCGACTCCTCGACCTCCCGCAGCGCCTGCTCCCAGCTCTCCTTGAAGCCGATGCCGAACCCGGCCCGCACCAGCCGCACGTCGGCCCCGGCGAGCCGGCTGATCAGGATGTTGCCGACCTTGTCGTAGACCGCGTCCGGCCACTCCACCCAACTCTCCTGCACCAGCACGCACTTCATGCCGGCCCGGGCGGCGACCGCGGCCACCTGGCGGGTGTGGTTGGACTGCACCCCGCCGATCGACACCAGCGTGTCGCAGCCCCGGGCGAGGGCGTCGGCGACCAGGTACTCGAGTTTGCGCGTCTTGTTGCCGCCGTAGGCGATCCCGGAGTTGCAGTCCTCCCGCTTGGCCCACAGGGCGGCTCCGCCGAGGTGGGCGGTGAGGCGTTCGAGGGGGTGCACGGGCGACGGCCCGAACAGCAGCGGGTAACGCTCGTACGAGGACAGGGACATGAGCACCTCCACGGGGCGCGGTCGTCGGTCGTCGGTCGTCCTGGGGCGTCGTGGGCCGCTGTCGGCGTGGCCGGCCGTGGTCAGTCGGCCAGGTCGGCGAGGGTGCGCCAGATCTCCGCGGTGACGTGGACCGCGCCGTCGGCGTCACCGGCCGCGCACGCGGCGATCAGCCGCTCGTGCAGCCCGGCCGAACGGCAGGTCCCGCCCTCGCCGAAGCGCCGTCGCTCCAGCCGGCGGATGAGCGGGGTGTAGCGGGCCACGGTGGCGGCGGCAGCGCGGTTGCCGCTCACCCGGACCAGCACGTCGTGCAGGGCGTCGTCGGCGCGCAGGGCGAGGTCGACGTCACCCGCGCGCACGGCGCCGTCGAAGCGCTCGTTGGCGGCGCGCATGGCCGCCACGTCGGCCGCCGTCAGCCGGGGCACGGCCGCCCGGGTCGCCAGTTCGTGCATGGCGCCGACCACCGCCGCCGCGTCCCGTACGTCGGCCGCGACGACCGGGGTCACGCGCGTGTAGCTCTGCGGCTTGCTCTCCAGCAGCCCCTCGTCCACGAGCCGCGCGAATGCCTCCCGCACCGGCGCCCGGGACAGCCCGAGCCGCGCGGCCAGCTCGGCGTCCCGCACCGCCGCCCCGGGCTCGATCTCCCCGGCCACGATGGCGTCCCGGATCGCCGCGTACGCCTGGTCGCGCAACAGGGTCCGGCCGACGGGTCGTATCGCCTCCATGGACTGACATGTTAGATGTCAGCCGGCTCGGCGAACAGACCCGCGACGGCCCCTCAGCGCGTCTCCCACGGCCAGTGGGCGTCGCGGGCCGCCTCCAGCAGGGGCACCATCCGGAACGCCGCGTCCGACAGGCCGCCGAAGGTGTGCCGGTTGCCCCGGCCGGACGGACCGTGGCCGGGCCGGTAGCCGGCCAGGTTCCAGGTGTAGACGGGCACGTCGGCCGGGACCTGCTCGGTCGGCTCGCCGTGCGGGCTGTGCGCGTACTGCTCGTCGGTGACGATCAGCACCCGGTCGTGGCGGCGGTAGTGCCGGCGCACCGCGCCCGTCGTGTCGGTGCCGCCCAGGTCGCCGAAGCGTCCCAGGACCTTCAGGACCGACTCGCCCCTGCGGAAGCGCACCGGCTTGCTCGACGTGCCGAACTCGACGAGGTCCGCGTCCGCCGCCCGCAGCGCGAGCGCCGTGCCGAAGACCGCCGCAGCGTCGGCCCGGGTGAGCTCGGAGCGGTCGGACAGGCGCGAGAAGAACATCGAGCCGGAGCGGTCGACGAGCACCAGCGTGCGGCCGGGCAGCGCGGGCACGCCGGCCAGCGCGTGGCCGAGCGCCTGCTCCAGCGGGTACGCCCAGCGCAGCGACGGCGCGTGCCGGTACGCGGCGAGGTACCGGAACGGGAACTGCCGCGAGCGCGCGACCTCCTCCGGGTCGCTGATCCTCGCCGCCACCCGGGCCGCGACCTCGTCGCCGACCCCGGCCTCGTCGAAGTTCCTCAGGTTGCGCAGGAGCGCCATCGCGCCCATGGAGGGGATCACCGCCTCCCAGGCCGCCCGGTCCATCGGACCCCGCAGCCAGCCCGCCAGCGCCTCCCAGGTCATCCCGGCCGCCGCGAGCCGCTCGGCGGCGTCGGGCGCGGTGACCACCGCGCGCCGCTCCTCGGCCGGCAGCGTCATCAGCGCACGGTGCGCCGTCAGGACGGGGTCGGAGGCGGGCGGCACCGCGGTGTCCGGGTGGTGCCGCCGGTCCAGGGCGTACCGGAACAGCTCGCCCTGCCACGGCTTGGCGGGGTCCGGCGCCGCGTGCACGAGGTTCAGCACGTCCCCGAAGCGGTAGCCGCGGGTCGCGGTGTCGTACTTCAGCAGCGCCTTCCCGCCGTACAGCCGCCGTACGGCGTCGGCGACGCCGCGCTTGACCGGCTTCGGGACGGCGCGGCCGTACGTCGCCGTCCAGTACGCCAGCAGCTCGCCGGGCTCGTCCGGGCGCTGGAGCACGGAGCCGACGACCCGGCGGTTCGAGGGGCCGTCGGTCACGCCCGCGTCCAGGCGGGCCTTGACGTACTCGGCGGCGCCCACGACGGCGGCGGTGCGGAGGTTGCCCTCGCCGCGCAGCCAGCCCAGCAGGCCGGCCGTCCACGCGGGGTCGGTCACGGCGAGTTCGCGCACGAGCCGGGCGTACCGGTCGTCGCGGTCGGGGCCGGACTCGTAGAAGGTCTGCTGCGTGACGAGGTTCGACACGGCGAGCAGGAAGAGTTCGGAGCGGGCGTCGCGCTCGTGGCCGCGGCCGCCCTCGTAGGTGCGCAGCACCCGGCCCGTCGAGGTGACGCGCGAGGCGGGCTGCGCCCGCGCGGTGCGCCTGTTGAATCGCGTCATGGTGAATTCCCCCCGGATCCGGTGCGGTTCCGTTCCGTTTCGGAGGGAGGCGCGGCAGGGGAAGGGGGCCCGAGGTCAGAAGTCGGCGGCGGACTTGTCGGATGCTCTGCCGTTTGAGCTACACCGACCCGAAGTCGATGACGGGATTCGAACCCGCAACCGTCCGATCCCAGGAAGTAACCGCTGCCTGCGCACCGGGCCCCCGTCCTGGAGCTGCGCCTCCCGAGATCAGTTCGCCTGCGGCGTGTGATTCTTTTGCAGAGAAGTAGCCGCTGCCTTCGCACCGGGAGGTGCGCTGTCGTGATCTCAGGTTAGGAGGCGCAGCCCGGGGACCGCGAGCGAATTGATTTACCGCTTGTGGCGCTTCCAGGGGCCGGTGATGGCCAGCATGATGCCGGGCTCCTGGATGTTGGCGAACAGGGTCCGCCCGTCGGGCGAGAAGGTGACGCCGGTGAACTCGCTGTACTCGGGCTCGTCCGCGGTGCCGATGTTCAGCTCGTTGCGCGCGATCGGGTAGGTGCGGCCGCTGTCGGTCGCGCCGAACAGGTGCTGCACGCCCTCGCCGTCCTCGGCGATGACCAGGCCGCCGTACGGGGAGACCGTGATGTTGTCGGGGCCGTCGAAGGCGCCGTCCCGGTCCGGGTCGGGGTTGACCCCGAGCAGCACCTTCAGGGTGAGGGTGCGGCGCTTGGGGTCGTAGAACCAGACCTGGCCGTCGTGCCGGCCGGGGCTCTCCTCACGGGCGTAGGAGGAGACGATGTACGTGCCGCCGTCGCCCCACCACATGCCCTCCAGCTTGCGGGCGCGGGTGACCTGGCCGGCGGTGAACTGCTTGCGCACGGAGACGGTCTTCGCGTCGCGGTCGGGCACGTCCACCCAGTCGACGCCGTACACGGTGCCGATCCGCGTGGCGCGGGAGAGGTCGTCGACGAACTGGCCGCCGGAGTCGAAGCACTTGAACGCCTGCAGCACGCCCGCGTCGTCGGCCAGGGTGCGCAGCTTGCCGCGGCCGTGGCGGAAGCCGGCCGGCAGGGTCCAGCGGTAGAGCAGGCCGTTGGGGTTGGAGGCGTCCTCGGTGAGGTAGGCCTGCCCGCTCTTCGGGTCGACGACGACGGCCTCGTGGGCGTAGCGGCCGAGGGCCTTGACCGGCTTGGGGTCGCGGTTGGCGCGGCGGTCCTCGGGGTCGACCTCGAAGACGTAGCCGTGGTCCTTGGTCATGCCGTTCTGGCCGGCCTTGTCCTCGGTCTCCTCACAGGTCAGCCAGGTGCCCCAGGGGGTGCTGCCGCCCGCGCAGTTGGTGGACGTGCCGGCGATGCCGACCCACTCGGCGACGTGGTGGCCGGGGCGCACCTCGACGACCGTGCAGCCACCGGAGGCGGCCGGGTCGTAGACGAGGCCCTCGGTGAGCGGCACCGGGTGGGCCCAGTTGGCGCGCGGGCCCTTCAGCTCGTGGTTGTTGACCAGCAGGGTCGCGCCGCGCGGACCGTCGAAGGTGGCGGTGCCGTCGTGGTTGGAGGGGGTGAACTCGCCCGACTCCAGCTTGGTGCGGCCGCTGTAGGTGATCACCCGGTACGAGAACCCTTCCGGCAGCGCGAGGATGCCCTCCGGGTCCGGGACCAGGGGGCCGTAGCCGACGCCGTGCCGGTCCGCCGACCCGCCCTCGTGGCTGCCGGTCTCCGTCGACGCGAGGGCGTTCGGCGCGGTGGCGAGGGCGCCGACGCTGCCCGCCAGGGCGACCCCGGCTCCGGTGATCGCTGATGTCCTGGCGAAGTCCCTGCGGGTGAGCGACATGGTGTCTCCTGAGACGCTGGTGAGCCGTGGAGGGTGGCGGACCTCGGTCGGCGGCAACGGTCCCGGCCCCACCTGAACACGACCTGAACACCACACGACCTGACGTCAGGCGCCCGGAGAACTAAGGTCTCCGCACACCCCGCACCCCACCTCAGCCCGTCCCGCCCAAAGGGGCGCGGGGAACTGCGCGACCAGCCCCCACCGACCCGCACACGCCACCCACGCCCCAGCCCCCACCCCGGACCGCGCCGACCCGCCCTCAACCCACCCGCACCAACCCCCCGTCCACTACCCCCCGTTGGAGAGCGACCGCGCCTTGAACGCCGCCTTCCGGGCCTCCTTCGCCACCTTCTTGTCGGGATGCAACCGCCCCATCGCCTCCAGCACGTCCGCTGTCGCGGGGTGCTCCACCCGCCACGCCGCCGCGAAGAACCCGTCGTGCTGCGCGGCGAGCCCCTCCACCAGCGCCTGCAGCTCCTCGGAGTTGCCCTCGGCCGCGAGCTGCGCGGCCAGGGTGTCGATCGTCAGCCAGAAGACCAGGTCCTGCGAGGGCGCGGGCACGTCCGGCGCCCCGTGTTCGGTCAGCCAGACCCGGGCGAGCCCGCCCAGCTCGGGATCGTCGAGGACCTCGCGCAGGGCCTCCTGCGCGGGCAGCCCGACCAGGGACAGCGCCTGCTGGCAGCGCAGCCGCCGCAGTGGCGCCCCGCTGTCGCCGCCCCGGGCCGCGGCCAGCAACTCCCGGGCGGCGGCGAGCGGTTCGCGGCGGGCGAGCCACTGCTCGGTCTCGGCGCGGGCGGCCGTCGGCCCGTAGGCGGCCGTGCCGTCGAGCAGGGCGTCCGCGCCCTTGTCGGCGAGTTCGCCCACGGCGGGCACCTGGAACCCGGCCTCCATCAGCCGGGCGCGCAGCCCGTACAGCCCGAGGGGGGTGAGGCGGACCATGCCGTAGCGGGTGACGTCGGTCTCGTCGACGGCACCGGACCCGGCCCCGTCGTCACCGCCGTCGTCGGCCTCCGCCATCAACGCCTCGTCCACGGGCTGGTACTCGACCAGTCCGATGGGCTCCAGCAGCCGGAACTGGTCGTCGAGGCGCATCATCGCGTCCGACACCTGTTCCAGGACGTCGTTGGTGGGCTCGCCCATGTCGCCGGGCACGATCATCGACGCGGCGAGCGCGGGCAGCGGCACGGGGCCTTCGCCCGGCCCGTCCTCGTTGACGGTGAGCAGGTAGAGGTTGCCGAGCACGCCGTCGAGGAACTCCGCCTCGGCCTCGGGGTCCCAGTCGAGCCGGGAGAGGTCGACCTCGCCGCCCTCGTCCATGGCCTCGACCAGGTCGTCCAGGTCGGGCACGCTCGCGTCGGCGAGCACGGTCTCCAGGGCCGTCTGCCACACGGCGAGGACGTCGTGCGGGGAGCCGCCGGTGAGCTGCGCCAGCTCCTCGCCGGCCGCGACGGTGCCGGCCTCCTCGTCGGCGATCTCGACCAGCCCGGTGTCGACGGCGACCCGCCAGGCCTCGCCGGCGTACGCGGCGGCGTCCTCCCCGGTCAGCCCGAGGACCTCGGCGGCGGCGGGCAGCTGCTCCTCCACGAGCCCGCCGCCGGCGTCGACCCGGGTGTCCGGTCCGGCCCAGCGGGCCAGCCGGGCGGCGCGGGCGAGCAGCGGCGCGGACAGCGCGTCACGCGCCAGCTCGGCCGCGGAGGTCAGCCGCACCGGCGGCAGGGGGGAGCTGTCTGACATCGGCTGTTTCTCCTAGGCACCTCGACTCGGACCGAAGCCTAGACGGGTTTCCACCCATGCCGCCCGGTTCATCTCCCCGACGGGTGTCGTACATGGCCGAAACCTTGACAACTGGCGTGATCAACCAGGAGATTGACGCGCGTAGAAATGGGGGGACAACTGTTCACTCGGCTCTACGCGTGTCACGCACATGTCATCATCTGCCAGCCCTCGTCCCGGCGCTCATGTTCGTCCCCGGAGGGATTCCCTTGCCGAGCAAGTCGTCCGCGCGTCTCGCCGCGCTCACCGTCGCCGCCGCCTGCTCCGCGGCGACCACCCTGGTCCTGGTCTCGCCCGCGCACGCCGCCGCCGTACGGATCCACGACGTCCAGGGCACCACCCGGACCTCCCCGTACGCCGGCCAGAAGGTCACCGACGTGGCGGGCATCGTCACCGGTGTGCGCACCTACGGCTCGTCCAAGGGCTTCTGGATCCAGGATCCGAACCCGGACGACGATCCGGCCACCAGCGAGGGCGTCTTCGTCTTCACCAGCTCGACGCCGAAGGTCGCGGTCGGCGACTCGGTCACCGTCTCCGGCACGGTCTCGGAGTTCGTCCCGGGCGGCACCTCGTCCGGCAACCAGTCGGTGACGGAGATCACCAAGCCGACGGTCACCGTGCTGTCCAGCGGCAACGCGGTCCCGGCCGCCACCGTGATCGACGCCCGCTCGGTCCCGGCCGCGTACGCCCCGGCCGGCGACCCCGCCGCCGGCAACTCGGTCAACGGCCTGCCGCTGCAGCCGCGGACCTACGCCCTGGACCACTACGAGTCCCTGGAGGGCATGAACGTCCAGGTCGCCGACACGCGCGTGGTCACCGCGACCGACCCGTACACCGAGCTGTGGGTCACGGTGAAGCCGCGGGAGAACGCCGGCCGCCGCGGCGGCACGGTCTACGGCTCCTACGACGCCCAGAACACCGGCCGGCTCCAGATACAGTCGCTCGGCCGGACCGCCGACTTCCCGGTCGCGAACGTCGGCGACGTCCTGGAGGGCACCACCGCCGGCCCGCTGGACTACAACCAGTTCGGCGGCTACACCCTGGTCGCCAACCAGCTCGGCACCCTCCGCAGCGCGGGTCTGCAGCGGGAGTCGACCGAGAAGCAGAAGAACGGCGAGCTGGCGGTCGCGACGTACAACGTCGAGAACCTGGACCCGTCGGACAGCACCTTCGAGGCGCACGCCTCCGCGATCGTGAACAACCTGAAGTCGCCCGACATCGTGTCCCTGGAGGAGATCCAGGACAACAACGGCGCCACCGACGACGGCACGGTCGCCGCCGACGTCACGGTGAACAAGCTGATCGACGCGGTCGTCGCGGCGGGCGGCCCGCGCTACGACTGGCGCTCGATCGACCCGGCCAACGACACCGACGGCGGCGAGCCGGGCGGCAACATCCGCCAGGTGTTCCTGTTCAACCCGGAGCGGGTCTCCTTCACCGACCGCGCGGGCGGCGACGCCACCACCGCCGTCGGGGTGCAGCGCCTGCGCGGCAAGGCCGCCCTGACGGTCTCCCCCGGCCGGATCGACCCGGCGGACATGGCCTGGAAGAGCAGCCGCAAGCCGCTCGTCGGGGAGTTCGTCTTCCGCGGCCGCACGGTCATCGTGATCGCCAACCACTTCAACTCCAAGGGCGGCGACCAGGGGCTGACGTCGCAGTACCAGCCGCCGGTGCGCAGCTCCGAGACCCAGCGCCACCAGCAGGCGACGCTGGTGAACGCCTTCGTGAAGGACGTCCTCGACACCCAGAAGAACGCGGACGTCATCGCGCTCGGCGACATCAACGACTTCGAGTTCTCCGGCACCGCGCAGATCCTCGAGGGCGACGGCGAGCTGTGGTCGGCGATCAAGTCGCTGCCGAGGAGCGAGCGGTACACGTACGACTACCAGGGCAACCAGCAGGTCCTGGACCAGATCCTGGTGAGCCCGGCGATCCGGCGCGGCTGCGACTTCGAGTACGACAGCGTGCACATCAACTCGGAGTTCCACGACCAGATCAGCGACCACGACCCGCAGGTGCTGCGCTTCCACCCGTAACAGCCGCAGCAGCCGTACGGGTTGTACGGGGGCGTCTCAGGGCCGGCTGAACACACCGTCCAGCCAGCCCTGCCAGGCGGCCCCGTTGGCCTCGGCGTCGGCGTCCGGCGCGAAATCGTGGACGCTGATGCCGAGCGGGGCGCCCCAGTTGCCGCGCCCGAAGAAGCGGATGAGCGCGTGGTCCGTGCGCAGCCCGAGGAAGTACGGGTTGCGGTAGTCGAGCACCGCGTCGAGGTCCTGGCCGCCGGGGCCGCGGACGGTGACCTTCGCCCCGGCCGCCGCGTCGTCGGCGAGCCCGAGCGCACGGGCCGCCGCGGCGAGCGCCCGCGACGTCTGCGAACTCCGCGGGCCCTGGAGTTGGGCGAAGGCCACCGGGCGGGGCGCGAAGTGCGTGAGGTACTCGCACAGGGTGTGCAGGTAGAAGTTGGTGTGCTTGCTGGCGCCGTCGTACTGGTTGTTCCAGTCGTCGGTGAAGATGCCGCTGTGCACGTAGCGCACCCAGGAGCGGCGGCCGTCGTCGCGGGGCTCGATGGTGTAGTCGAGCTGGTTGACCGACTGGACGGGGAAGCCGACGTCCTCGCTGCGGTTGGTGTAGCGGTGGGGCGGGTCCCAGGCGGTGACGGTCGACCCGAAGGGCCCCTTGCCGCCCTCCCGGGGCTCGGGCGGGTCCATCGGCCACAGGTAGCCACCGGTGCCGGTGGTGATCGCCTCCCACACCTCCTCCGGCGGGACGGCGACCTCGAACTCGCGGACGATCTCGAACTCCTTGGACATGGCGGGCTCCTGCTCAGTTCTCTGCGACGGGGGTCGACGGGGTCGGCTGGTCCTTGACCGTGGGGTGGAGGGCGACGACGATCCGGTGGTCGCGCCCCTCCTCGGCATCCGGGGCGCCGTACTTGCGCACCAGCGCGCTCACACCGGCCGTCAGCTCCTGCACGAACGCGGCGCGGTCGGCGGCCGAGGCGAAGCGGACCTCGCCGTCCAGGGCGTAGGTCGCGAGCCGCTTGCGGGCCTTCGCGGCGCCGGTGATCAGCGAACCGACGTCCCGGACGAGCCGGGCCCCGAGCGCGAGCAGCCAGCGGGCGGAGAGCTGGTCGCGGAAGCGGTCCGGATCGGGCTGCACCGCGGCGAGCGCGAGCGGCGAGATCACGTACGACGCGGCGGTCGCCCGCATCAGCCGCTCGGTCACGTTCCCCTTGCGGCGCTCCCCTGCCAGCTCCACCAGGCCGTGCCGCTCCAGGGTCTTCAGGTGGTAGTTCACCTTCTGCCGCGGCAGCCCGACCTTGCCGGCCAGCATCGCGGCCGACGCGGGCCCGGCGGCCAGCTCGGCCAGCAGCCGGGCCCGGACGGGGTCCAGGGAGACGGCGGCGGCGTCGGCGTCCTCGATGACGGTCACATCCAGCATGGGTCCACGGTCTCACCGACAAATTATTTTGTCCAGTCGGTTGGAGTTGTCGGTGGGGAGGTGTGACGGGGCACGGCACGACCCGGCCGGGATGCGGGCCGCGAGCCCGGCCTGATCGACGAGACACTCCCCAGGGGGTCGGCGGATCAGCGATGCAGACGGCGGACGACCCCGGTCGCCACCGCGGCGCCGAGGGCGGCGGAGCCGAGGAGCAGGGCGGGACCCGGGTGGCGGACGCCGAACCGCACGACCGCGCGGGTCGGGCGCGGCGCCGTGCGCTCCAGGGCGGCACCCGCCCGGCTGACCTCGACCGGGCCGTTCCGCCCGAGGCGGGTCAGCCGCTGCCGGGCGACGAGCCGGGCGCGGCCCGCGCCGGCCTCCAGTTGGACCGTCAGCGCTCCGGCCCGGTCCATGAGGTCGGCCGCCCGGACGCGGGCCCGCCCGGTCACGTCGGCGTGGGCGGCCTTGCCGGCCAGCTCCCCGACGGCCCGGCCGAGTCGGGTTCCGGCCCCCTGGGCCTGGTGCCGCACCTCGCCGAGCCCCTTGGCCCCGTTCGCTCTGCCGTTCATCGGCGCACCTTCCCCACTCCTGTCTCCGGGTCGACCCGGGTCGGGTACCCGGGGCCCGCGCGCTACCCCCGGGCCCCTCCGCCCGCGCCGGACTCCCCCAGCCGGGCGAGCTGCGTCTGGAACCAGTCGAGCCGGGCCTGCAGCAGGGCGGCCTCCGCGGTGAGTTCCGGTACGCCGAGGGAGGCGGCGGAAGTGTCCGCGGCGGGCCGGCCGACCGGCACGGCGAGGACCCGCAGGCCGTCCCCGGCCAGCCGGGCGAAGGAGGCGAGGGAGACGGACGTACGGGCGCGGACGCAGGCGGCGCAGGAGGGGGCGAGCGCGCGCCAGCCGGGCCTGCCCCAGCCGGCGTCGGCCAGCGCGACGGCGGGCGCCCCGCAGGCGCAGGGTCCCACGGTCGCCGTACGGACCCGCTGGCGGGCGGAGCGGAAGCCGCGCTCGAAGCGGATGTAGGCACCGAGGACCGTGACCTCGAGGAGGACGGCCGCCCGGTGCTCGGCGGTGCAGAGCAGGGCCTCCGCGGCCGCGCGGTCGTGCACGCAGTGGAAGCCACAGTCGCAGCGGCGGTGCGGGGCGCGGTGCCGCAGGCCGTAGACGCAGGTGGCCTCGGCCAGGACGCCGTACGGCAGCGCGCCGCCGAGCGACACACCGGTGAAGCCGGCCCGGGTGCCGTCGTGGGACAGCACCGGGTGGGCGATCTTGTATCCGGTCGGCGGCTCCGCTGGGCGTTCCTCGGGGAGCCGGAACCTCATCGGACGGCCGGCACCTCGTCGGCCGCGGAACGGTCCCCGGCCTCGGCGGGCAGGTCGGTGTCGGTTGCGAGGCTGATGTCGGTGGCTGTGTCGATGTCGGTGTCAGCGGTCTGCGGTCGCTCCTCCGCGACGCCGGTGGCCAGGGCCTTGCCGAGCTTCATGGTGCCTCCCGTGACAGTGGGTGGAGCTGCCGTCGGTGACGCTCCGGCCATGGTGACCCATGGAGGCCCATTTTGGACATAGGGCCTTGCGGACGACCCGGGATCGGTAAGCAGAATTTGGGAATCGCGAGCAGAAAATGTAAGTAGACCTACGACGTCCGGGCGGCCGAGACTACCCCCATGACGACCGACCGACGAAGAACACGCACCGAGGCCCCCGCGGCCCCCTTCGGCCGGGCCCTGTGCGCCATGGTCACGCCGTTCACGGAGGCGGGGGCGCTGGACCTCGACGGGGCGCAGCGGCTGGCCGACCACCTGGTGGCGCGGGGGTGCGACGGGCTGGTGCTCTCGGGGACGACGGGTGAGTCGCCGACGACGAGCGACGCGGAGAAGGAGGAGCTGGTCCGGGCGGTGCGGGCGGCGGTGGGCGACCGGGTGACGCTGGTGGCGGGCGTGGGCACGGCGGACACCCGGCACACGGTGGAGCTGGCCCGCGCGGCGGCGAAGGCGGGCGCGGACGGCGTCCTGGTGGTCACGCCGTACTACAGCCGCCCGCCGCAGGAGGCGGTGGAGTTCCACTTCCGCGAGGTGGCGGACGCCTCGGACGTGCCGGTGATGCTCTACGACATCCCGGGCCGCACGGGCACGGCCGTCGCCACGGACACGATGCTCCGGCTGGCCGAGCACCCGGGGATCGTGGCGGTGAAGGACTGCTCGTACGACCTCCTGGGCACGCAGAAGGTCCTGTCCCGCACCGGCCTGGCCTACTACGCGGGCTGCGACGAGCAGATCCTCGCCCTGTGCGCGATCGGCGCGACGGGATACGTCAGCACGGTGGCGAACGTCGTCCCGGCCCACGTCCGCACGATCCTGGACAGGTACGCGGCGGGCGCCACCCGGGAGGCGACCGACGCCCAGCTCGGGCTGACGGACCTCATCGACCGGATGATGAACACCCCCCTCCCCGGTACGGTCACCACGAAGGCCCTCCTCACCACCCTGGACCTCCCGTCGGGCCCACCCCGCGCCCCCCTCCGCCCGGCGTCCCAGGAGACGACGGACCACCTGCGGGCGGCGTACGAGCGGTTGACGGGGGCGCCGGCCTGAGGGGATCCCGTACTACGGTGCCGTCATGACACCGACCGGGGCGGCACCGGACCACGGCAACCGGCCGCTCCTCTTCCTGGACGTCGACGGCCCCCTCAACCCGTACGCCGCGAAGCCGGAACGGCGTCCGGAGGGATACACGACGATCAGAGCGGCGGTCCGTCCGGGCCGGCCGCTGCGGGTCTGGCTGAACCCGTCCCACGGGGCCGCCCTGCAGGCCCTGCCCTACGACCTGTGCTGGGCGACGACGTGGATGGCCGAGGCCAACCGGTGGATCGCACCCGTGGTCGGTCTCCCGGGGCTGCCGTACGTCGACTTCGGCGACCACCTCTTCGCCGAACGCCCGGACGGCGTCCACTGGAAGACGGAGGTGATCGTGGCCCACGCGGCGGGCCGGCCTTTCGCCTGGGTCGACGACGAACAGTCCCCGGCCGACAGTGAGTACGTCACCCGCCACCACCCGGGGCCGGCCCTGCTGCACCACGTGAACCCGCGACTGGGCCTGCGCGCAGCGGACTTCACGACGCTCGGGCAGTTCGCGGCGCGCCTCGCACCCTGAGCGGGACAACCGCGGGCGAAGGCAAAGACATGGATCCCTCCCGGATCCCGTTCGGGAAAGACGCTGGATCGGGGTGTGCACGGCGCCCTACGGTGACGTCATGAGCGATCACCCCGAGGCGCCTGTCGCGCCCGTGCCGGCCTTCGAACCTCCCTACTACCTGGCGGTGTTCACCTCGGTGAAGACCCAGGAGCTGGGCGGCTACCGCGAGACCAACGCGCGCATGGAGGAGCTGGTGCAGAAGATCCCCGGGTACCTGGGGATGGACCACGCCCAGACCCCGGGCGGGCTGTCCGTCACCGTCGGCTACTTCCGGGACGCCGACGCCCTCGCCGAGTGGCGGACCGATGCCGAGCACCGCGCCGCGCAACGACGCGGCCGGGCCGAGTGGTACGAGAGCTACACCCTGCACGTGGCGAAGGTGGAGCGCAGCTACGCGTTCAGCCGGACGGAGAGCGCGGAGACGGCGTAGGGGCGGTGGTCACCACCGGCCCCGCCCACGAGGCGGCGCGGGCGGGCTACCCGACGGAGTCCAGCGCCGGGGCGATGGTGGCGAAGGCCCGGTCGGTGAGGTCGGCGGGGTCCTCGGCACCCTCGCTGCCGCTCCACCGCTGCAGCACGGCGTCGAAGGCGGTGAGCGCCATCCCGGCGGCGAGCTGCGGGTAGAGATGGGTGCTGGAGTCGATCCCCAGGCGCTGCGCCAGCTCCGCCGCCAGGTCGTCGCGCCACTGGTCCTGGCGTTCGAGGAAGCGTGCGCGCAGGGCGGGGGTGCCCAGGATGAGCTGAACCACGCGCAGCGCCCTGTCCCCGTGGTCGGCGCACGCGGCCATCGAGACCCAGACGGTGTGCCGCAGGGACGCGGAAGGCCGCTCCCCGAGGGGACGGGACGCCAGGGCCGCGCGCATGTCGGTGCCCATGCCGGTCAGGAACCGGACGACCACGTCCTCCTTGGAGGCGAAGTACCGGAAGAACGTCCGCTTGGACACGCCGGCGGTCGCCGCGATCTCGTCGATGGTGACCGCGTCGAACCCCTTCAGCGCCAGGAGCTGGAGTGCCGCCTCACTCAACTCGTCGGAGACGAGCTGGCGTTTGCGCTGGGCCAGGGTGACTTCAGGACGGGAGCTCACCGGACAACCCTACCGCCATGCCATCCATGACACTCGGTGCCTAGTTGACACCAAGTGACACGTACGGCAGCGTGTGCCGTATGACGGACACCGAGCGCTGGACCGCCGATAGCGTCCCCGACCAGACCGGGCGGGTGTTCGTCGTCACCGGGGCCAACAGCGGCCTCGGACTGGCGACGACCCGGGCACTCGCCCGCAAGGGCGGCCACGTGGTCCTCGCCGTGCGCGACGCGGCGAAGGGCCACCGGGCCGTCGCGGAGATCACCGCCGAGCAGCCCGGCGCCCGCCTCGAGGTGCGCCGCCTCGACCTGACCGATCTCGACTCGGTCCGGGCGTTCGCCGAGGGGCTGCGCGCCGATCACCCGCGGCTGGACGTGCTCGTCAACAACGCGGGCGTGATGGCGCCCCCGCGCTCGCTGAGCGCCCAGGGCCACGAGGTGCAGTTCGCCGGCAACCACCTCGGTCACTTCGCGCTCACCGGCCTGCTGCTCGGGCCGCTGACCGACGGCGACGACCCCCGCGTGGTCACGGTGACGTCGACCAACCACCGGCAGGGGCGCCTCCACTTCGACGACGTCTCCGGCGAGCGCACGTACGCGCCCATGAGGTTCTACAACCAGTCCAAGTTCGCCAACGCCGTCTTCGGACGGGAACTGCACCGGAGGCTGACCGCGGCCGGCAGCCCGGTGCGCAGCCTGCTGGCCCACCCCGGCTACGCCTCCACCAACCTCCAGACGACCGCGCCGGCCGGCCTGGTGAAGCTGCTGTTCGGCCGCGTCCTCGCCCCGTTCGCCCAGTCCCCGGACCAGGGCGCGCTGCCCCAGCTCCACGCGGCCACCGCACCGGACGTGGCGGGCGGCGAGTTCATCGGGCCGGACGGCTTCGCCGAGCTGCGCGGCGGCCCCACGCGCGTGCGGTTGTCCGCCGCGGCGGCCGATCCCGGGACCGGCCGCCGTCTGTGGGACCTGTCGGAACGGCTCACCGGCGTACGGTTCCTGTCTCCGGCCCCCTCCTGACACCGAGGGACCGACGGTCGGGGCCGACGGTAGGGGCCAGGGGTCGGGAGCGGGGGTCTGGAGCGGCGGACCGGCCGGGTGACCGCACCGGGCAGCCGTCGCCGGACATCGTGCCGGTGACACGGCCGAGCGCCCTCCCGGACCGGCCGCCGGCCGTCGGAAGGGCGCTCGCGCTCGCCGTGCGGCGGCCGCGGGTCACGGCCGCCGTCGGTCAGTTGTGGGCGTGCAGGATGTCGTTCAGCCCGCCCCACACCGCGTTGTTCGGGCGGGCCTCCACCGTTCCCGTCACCGAGTTGCGGCGGAAGAGGATGTTGGAGGCGCCCGACAGTTCGCGGGCCTTGACGATCTGGCCGTCGGGCATGGTCACCCGGGTGCCCGCCGTCACGTACAGGCCGGCCTCCACCACGCACTCGTCGCCGAGCGCGATGCCCACGCCCGCCTCGGCGCCCACCAGGCAGCGCTCGCCGATGGAGATGATCACGTTGCCGCCGCCGGACAGCGTGCCCATCGTGGAGGCGCCGCCGCCGATGTCCGACCCGTCGCCCACGATCACACCGGCCGAGATGCGGCCCTCGACCATCGACGTGCCCAGCGTGCCCGCGTTGAAGTTGACGAAGCCCTCGTGCATCACCGTCGTGCCCTCGGCGAGGTGCGCGCCCAGCCGCACCCGGTCGGCGTCGGCGATGCGGACGCCCTTCGGCGCCACGTAGTCCGTCATGCGCGGGAACTTGTCGATCGAGGTGACCTGCAGGTGCAGGCCCTCCGCGCGGGCGTTCAGGCGCACCTTCTCCACGTCGTCCACCGCGACCGGGCCGAGCGACGTCCACGCCACGTT
Organism: Streptomyces galbus; assembly: GCF_005280195.1. Classification (GTDB taxonomy): domain Bacteria; phylum Actinomycetota; class Actinomycetes; order Streptomycetales; family Streptomycetaceae; genus Streptomyces; species Streptomyces galbus. Next base: position 141,935 of record NZ_SZPR01000013.1, read on the forward strand.
GGCCAGGAAGCCGAAGATGCCGTCCAGGCTCTGGCCGTGCGGCTTGACCAGGCGGTGGGAGAGCAGGTGGAGCCGCAGGTAGACGTCGTGCGCGTCGATCGGCTTCGCGTCCAGCGCGGAGATGACCGTGCGGACCGCGATCACCTCGACGCCACGGCGGGCGTCCGGGCCGATCGCCCTGGCCGCACCCTCGCCGAGCAGCTCCACGGCCCGCTCGGCCGACAGCCGCTCGGTCCCGGACGGGCCGGGCTCGGCGACGAGTTCGGGGGCGGGGAACCAGGTGTCGAGGACGGTGCCGTCGGCGGCGAGGGTGGCGAGGCCGGCGGCCACCGCCCCGGTGGTGCTGGGTGCAGTCGTGTCGGTCATGGGGGAAACCTAACCGGCGGCGGCCCGCCGAAGCGAACCCGCGGCCCGGTGTCTCAGGTGGCGGGCCGGGCCACCGCGTCCCCCGGCCCCGGCCGCTCGCCGGACGCCCGCCGTCCCGGCAGCCGAAGCGTTACGGAAACCGCTCGCAAACCCCTGCTCGACCGCCCCGTCCTCCACTACTGTGCGGCCCACCCACCAGGTCGTCGCAGCCGCGGCCGCCCCGAACGGCGCCGCTGGAGGAACCGCGCATGCCACACAACGAGTCCCGGCCCTCTCCCGACCGACCATGGGAGGCCGGCTGGGCCCCGGACACCACCCGGGCCCCGGGCACCCGCCGGCTCTGGCTGGCCGGGGCCCTCGCCGTGGCCACGGTCGTCGCCTGCGTCACGGCGATCGCGCTCGGCGACCGGCCGGGCGACGAGGCGTCGGGGCGCACCACCGCCACCGCGCCGAGCGGCGCGGACCCCCGGAACGGCCCCGGGCTCATCTCCTTCGCCACGCCGTCCGCGACGGCCGGTGGCGGGCCGGGGGCGGAGCCGTCCGGTGCCCCCTCGCCGTCACCGACCCCTTCCGTCCGGCACCGCACCACAGCGGCCCCCTCGGCGTCCTCCCCCGCGCGTCCCACCCGGGCCGCCCCCGCGCCCGCCTCCCCGCGCCGCTCCCTGCGCTCCGTGAACTACCCCGACCGCTACTGGCACGTCAGCCAGGGACTCGTCCGGCTCGACCCGGCCCCGGCAGGGGACGCCCGCGCGGACTCCACCTTCACCGTCGTCCCCGGTCTGGCCGACCGCGCCTGCTCCTCCCTGCGCACCGCCGACGGCCGCTACCTGCGCCACCGCGACTTCGTCCTGCGCGCCGAGCCCGACGACGGGTCCCCGCTGTTCGGCCGGGACGCCACCTTCTGCGCCCGCCCCGCTCCCGCCGTCCCCGGCGCGGTCGCGCTGGAGTCCGTGAACTACCCCGGCCGTTTCCTGCGCCACCAGGACTTCCGGCTCCGGCTGGACCCCGCCCAGGACTCCGGCCTCTACCGCGCCGACTCGGCGTTCCGCCTCGTACCGCCCCTGGCCGGCTGAGCGGCGAGCCCCCCCCTCCACGGGCGCCCGCCCCCGGACACGCCGATGGCCCCCGGCGCACTGTCGTGCCGGGGGCCATCGCGCGGTCCGGGGCGCGGCGCGGGCTCAGACGTTGAAGCCCAGCGCGCGGAGCTGCTCGCGGCCGTCGTCCGTGATCTTGTCGGGGCCCCACGGCGGCATCCACACCCAGTTGATGCGCAGCTCGTTGACGAGGCCGTCCGTGGCGGACTTCGCCTGGTCCTCGATGACGTCGGTCAGCGGGCAGGCCGCCGAGGTCAGGGTCATGTCGACGGTCGCGATGTTCGCGTCGTCGACGTGGATGCCGTAGATCAGCCCGAGGTTGACGACGTCGATGCCCAGCTCGGGGTCGACGACGTCCATCAGGGCCTCGCGGAGCTCCTCCTCGGAGACCGGCTTCATCTCAGCGGTGTCGGTCATGCCGTCTTCCTTTCGGCGTCGGCTCCGCCCAGGGCCTGGGCCGTCGCGTCCTTCCACGCCATCCAGCTCAGGAGGGCGCACTTCACCCGGGCCGGGTACTTGGAGACCCCGGCGAACGCGACGGCGTCCTCCAGGACGTCCTCCATCGCGTCGTCCGGCTCGATCCTGCCCTTGGACTGCATCAGCTCCAGGAAGGTCTCCTGGATCTTCTGCGCGTCGGACAGCTCCTTGCCGACCAGCAGGTCGTTGAGCACGGACGCCGAGGCCTGGCTGATGGAGCAGCCCTGGCCCTCATACGACACGTCCGTGATCGTGGTGCCGTCGTACTTCACGCGGAGGGTGATCTCGTCACCGCACGTCGGGTTGACGTGGTGCACCTCGGCGTCGCCGTCCCGCAAGCCCCGCCCGTGCGGGTTCTTGTAGTGGTCCAGGATGACTTCCTGGTACATCGAGTCCAGCTTCACGGTCTCAGCTCACGCCCTTCAGCCGAAGAAGTTCCGTACGTGCTCCAGCCCCTCGACCAGTGCGTCGATCTCGGCCGGCGTGGAGTACAGATAGAACGACGCTCGCGTGGTCGCAGGAATTCCGTAGCGCAGGCAGACCGGGCGCGCGCAGTGGTGACCGACGCGGACGGCGATGCCCTGCTCGTCGAGCACCTGGCCCACGTCGTGCGGGTGGATGTCGCCGAGCGTGAAGGAGATCGCCGCGCCCCGCTCCTCGGCCGTGGCCGGGCCGATGATCCTCAGGTCGGGGACCTCGGTCAGGCGGCGCACCGCGTACTCGGTGATCGCCTGCTCGTGGGCGAGGACGTTGTCCATGCCGATGGCGTTGAGGTAGTCGATCGCCGCGCCGAGGCCCACGGCCTGCGCGATGGGGGGCGTGCCCGCCTCGAACTTGTGCGGCGCCGGGGCGTACGTCGAGGAGTGCATCGAGACGGTCTCGATCATCTCGCCGCCGCCCAGGAACGGGGGCAGGTCCTCCAGGAGCTCCTGGCGGCCCCACAGCACGCCGATGCCGGTCGGGCCGCACATCTTGTGGCCGGTGAAGGCCACGAAGTCGGCCTGGAGCGCCTGCACGTCCAGCGGCATGTGCGGCGCGGCCTGCGAGGCGTCGATGCAGACCAGCGCGCCGACCTCCTGCGCGCGGCGCACGATCGCCTCGACCGGGTTGACCGTGCCGAGGATGTTCGACACCAGCACGAAGGAGACGATCTTCGTCTTCTCGGTGATGACCTCGTCGATGTTCGACAGGTCGAGCCGGCCGTCGTCGGTCAGGCCGAACCACTTCAGCTTCGCGCCCGTGCGCTGCGCGAGGAGCTGCCACGGCACGATGTTGGAGTGGTGCTCCATCTCCGTGATGACGATCTCGGTCTCGCGGTCCACGCGGTAGGGCTCGTCGGCCCAGCCCAGCATGTTCGCGACGAGGTTGAGCGACTCGGAGGCGTTCTTGGTGAAGATCACCTCGTCGCGCGAGGGCGCGTTGACGAACTCGGCGACCTTGTCACGCGCACCCTCGTACAGCGCCGTGGCCTCCTCGGCGAGCACATGCACACCGCGGTGGACGTTGGCGTTGTACCGCTCGTAGTACTCACTGAGGGCGTCGAGCACCTGGCGCGGCTTCTGCGAGGTAGCCGCGTTGTCCAGGTACACGAGCTTCCGTCCGTCGTGGACCTGGCGGTCCAGGATGGGGAAGTCCTTGCGGATCGCCTCTGTGTCGAGGAGGCCCGGCAGCTGGGTCACTCGGATGCGCCACCCTTCGTGTATGCCTCGTAGCCCTCGTTCTCCAGCTTGTCGGCGAGCTCGGCACCGCCGGACTCGACGATCTTGCCGCCGGCGAACACGTGGACATGGTCGGGCTTGATGTAGCGCAGGATGCGCGTGTAGTGCGTGATCAGCAGGGTGCCGACCTCGCCGGACTCGCGGACGCGGTTGACGCCCTCGGAGACGATGCGCAGGGCGTCGACGTCGAGGCCGGAGTCGGTCTCGTCGAGGATCGCGACCTTGGGCTTGAGCAGTTCGAGCTGGAGGATCTCGTGGCGCTTCTTCTCACCGCCGGAGAAGCCCTCGTTGACGTTGCGCTCGGCGAAGGACGGGTCCATGTTGAGGCGCTCCATGGCCTCCTTGACCTCCTTCACCCAGGTGCGCAGCTTGGGGGCCTCGCCGCGGATGGCGGTGGCGGAGGTGCGCAGGAAGTTGGAGACCGAGACGCCGGGGACCTCGACCGGGTACTGCATGGCGAGGAACAGGCCGGCGCGGGCACGCTCGTCGACGGACATCTCCAGGACGTCCTCGCCGTCGAGGGTGACGGTGCCGCCGGTGATCGTGTACTTCGGGTGACCCGCGAGCGAGTAGGCGAGGGTCGACTTGCCGGAGCCGTTGGGGCCCATGATGGCGTGCGTCTCGCCCTGCTTCACGGTCAGGTCGACGCCCTTGAGGATCTCCTTCGTGGCGTTGTCGGCCTCGACGGTGACGTGCAGGTCTCGGATTTCAAGCGTTGCCATGGGTGCCTCAGGACTCCTGGGTGAGGGAGGCGTGCACGTCGACGAGGACGCTGCCCCCTTCGATCTTGACGGGGTATACGGGGACGGGGCGGGTCGCGGGGAGGCCCGACGGCTTGCCGGTGCGCAGGTCGAAGGAGGAACCGTGCAGCCAGCACTCGATCTGGCAGTCCTCCACCTCGCCCTCGGAGAGGGAGACGTTCGCGTGCGAGCAGATGTCGTGGATCGCGAACACCTCGCCCTCGGTCTTCACGACCGAGACCGGCGTGCCGTCGAGCTCCACCCGCTTCGGGGTGTCGTCCTCCAGCTCGCTCAGGTCACAGGCGCGTACGAAGGTGCTGGTCATGCGACCGACGCCTCCAGCTCCTGCTCGATCTTGGCGAGCAGGCGCTCCTCGATGTCGGTGACGCCGATCTGCTGGACCAGCTCGGCGAAGAAGCCGCGGACCACCAGGCGGCGGGCCTCGTGCTCGGGGATGCCGCGGGCCATCAGGTAGAAGAGCTGCTCGTCGTCGAAGCGGCCGGTGGCGGAGGCGTGGCCGGCGCCGACGATCTCGCCGGTCTCGATCTCCAGGTTGGGCACGGAGTCCACGCGCGCGCCGTCGGTGAGGACGAGGTTGCGGTTCATCTCGTAGGTGTCGGTGCCCTCGGCGGCGGCCTCGATCAGCACGTCGCCGATCCACACGGCGTGCGCCAACTCGCCCTGCAGCGCGCCCTTGTAGACGACGTTCGACTTGCAGTGCGGGGTGTTGTGGGTGACCAGCAGGCGGTGCTCCTGGTGCTGCCCGGAGTCGGTGAAGTACAGGCCGAACAGCTCGGCCTCGCCGCCGGGGCCGGCGTACTCCACGCGCGGGTGCAGCCGGACCACGTCGCCGCCGAAGGTGACGACCACGGACTTGAAGGACGCGTCCCGGCCGATCAGGGCGTTGTGCTGGGCGACGTGGACGGCCTTGTCGTCCCAGTCCTGCACCGAGACGACGGTCAGCTTGGCGCCGTCGCCCAGGAGGTAGTCGACGTTGGCGGCGAGCACGGCGTCACCGGTGTGGTCGATGACGACCACGGCCTCGGCGAACGCGCCCAGCTCCACGACCTGGTGGCCGTAGGCGGTGCCGCCCTCGCCGTGCACCGCGATGCGGATCGGCTCGGTGAGGACGGTCTCCTTCGGCACGGTCACGACCGAGGCCTTCCCGAAGGCGGAGTACGCCTGCGCGGCGACGCGGTCCACGGGGGTGCCCGCCTTGCCGAGGCGCGCGTCGTCGCGGCCGACGGTCTCGACGGTGACGCCCTCGGGGGCCTGCACGTCGACCTTCACGCCCTCGCCGGTGGCGGTCGCGGTGCCGTCGTGCAGTCCGCGCAGCCGCTCCAGCGGGGTGAACCGCCACTCCTCCTCGCGGCCGTGCGGGACCGGGAAGTCCGTCACGTCGAAGGACGGGGACGCGCTCATGCGCGAGACGACGGTCGACTCGGCGGCGACCGCGATCGAGCCGGCGGTCGTGGAACCGACCGGGATGTTAGGGGCCTCAGCCATGGCTGTCGTAATGCTCGCTTTCTTACGGGTGGGCTTGACGGGGGTGCGGGCGGGGACTAGCCGACCGCGCCCTCCATCTGCAGCTCGATCAGCCGGTTGAGCTCCAGGGCGTACTCCATGGGCAGCTCCTTGGCGATCGGCTCGACGAAGCCGCGCACGATCATCGCCATCGCCTCGTCCTCGGACAGGCCGCGGCTCATCAGGTAGAAGAGCTGGTCCTCGGAGACCTTGGAGACGGTCGCCTCGTGGCCCATGGACACGTCGTCCTCGCGGACGTCGACGTACGGGTAGGTGTCCGACCGGGAGATGGTGTCGACGAGCAGGGCGTCGCACAGCACGTTGGACTTGGAGCCCGGGGCGCCCTCGCCGATCTCGATCAGACCGCGGTACGACGTACGGCCGCCGCCGCGCGCCACCGACTTGGAGACGATGTTGGACGAGGTGTTCGGCGCCATGTGGACCATCTTGGCGCCGGCGTCCTGGTGCTGGCCCTCGCCCGCGAAGGCGATGGACAGGGTCTCGCCCTTGGCGTGCTCGCCCATCAGGTAGACGGCCGGGTACTTCATCGTCACCTTGGAGCCGATGTTGCCGTCGATCCACTCCATGGTGGCGCCCTCGTAGGCGACGGCGCGCTTGGTGACCAGGTTGTAGACGTTGTTCGACCAGTTCTGGATGGTCGTGTAGCGGCAGCGGGCGTTCTTCTTGACGATGATCTCGACGACCGCGGAGTGCAGCGAGTCCGACTTGTAGATCGGGGCGGTGCAGCCCTCGACGTAGTGCACGTAGGCACCCTCGTCGACGATGATCAGGGTCCGCTCGAACTGGCCCATGTTCTCCGTGTTGATGCGGAAGTAGGCCTGGAGCGGGATCTCGACGTGGACGCCCTTGGGGACGTAGATGAAGGAGCCGCCGGACCACACGGCGGTGTTCAGCGCGGCGAACTTGTTGTCGCCGGCCGGGATGACCGTGCCGAAGTACTCCTTGAAGAGCTCCGGGTGCTCCTTCAGGGCGGTGTCGGTGTCGAGGAAGATGACGCCCTGCTCCTCCAGGTCCTCGCGGATCTGGTGGTAGACGACCTCCGACTCGTACTGGGCGGCGACACCGGCGACGAGGCGCTGCTTCTCGGCCTCCGGGATGCCCAGCTTGTCGTAGGTGTTCTTGATGTCCTCGGGCAGGTCCTCCCAGGACTCCGCCTGCTTCTCCGTGGAGCGCACGAAGTACTTGATGTTGTCGAAGTCGATGCCCGACAGGTCCGAGCCCCAGTTCGGCATGGGCTTCTTCTCGAAGAGCTTCAGGCCCTTCAGACGCAGCTTCGTCATCCACTCGGGCTCGGACTTCTTCGACGAGATGTCGCGGACGACGTCCTCACCCAGACCGCGCCTGGCGGAGGCACCGGCCACGTCGGAGTCGGCCCAGCCGTATTCGTACTTGCCCAGGCCCTCGAGTTCGGGGTGGGCAGTCTCCGTGGGGAGAGTCATGCGGGGTTCCTCCCGGCCGTGCTGGCAGATGCGTCAGTGCTTGCAGATGCGTCAGTGGAAATCTTGGGGATGAACGTCGTGCAGACGCCGTCGCCGTGCGCGATGGTCGCCAGCCGCTGGACGTGGGTCCCGAGCAGTTCGGCGAAGAACTCGGTCTCCGCCTCGCAGAGCTGGGGGAACTGTTCCGCGACGTGAGCCACCGGGCAGTGGTGCTGGCAGAGCTGCTCCCCCACGGGCGCGCTCCGCGCGGTAGCAGCGTACCCGTCGGCGGACAGCGCCCTGGCCAGGGCTTCGGCGCGCTTCTCGGGGGCCACGCCCTCGACCGCCCTGCGGTAGGCGCCCGCCTGGGCGGCGATGCGGGACCGGGCGAAGGCGGCGACCGCGTCCTGGCCGCCCTCCTGCTGGGCGATCCAGCGCAGCGCGTCCGCGGCGAGCTTGTCGTACGACTGGTCGAAGGCGTCGCGGCCGCAGTCGGTGAGCGCGAAGACCTTGGCCGGGCGCCCGCGCGTGCGCGTGCCGTAGACGCGCTGCTCGCGCGGCTCCACGACGTCGTCGGCGACCAGGGCGTCGAGGTGGCGGCGCACGGCGGCCTGGGTCAGGCCCAGCCGGCCGGCCAGCTCGGCGACGGTCGACGGCCCGTGGTCCAGGATGGACCGCGCGACCCGGTTGCGGGTGGACCGCTCCCCGGTCGCGAGCTCCTCCTGAGGGGCCCCCGTGGGGGTCTCCCGAGCCTCGCCGACGTTTTTCACAACGCCATTGTTGCGTAATTCCTCCGGCCCGGGCAAGCGGCCTCCGGATCACCCGACGGTGCCCTGCGTCACTTAGGCATACCTAAGGTGACCTGCGGAAACGATCTCTGATCGATCAGCGCGCCCCCTCTCGCACAGGCCGTTGGCCTGCGCGGACCGGCCCCCGGCGGGTCCGGCGCCTCCGGCGGGGGCCCGTGGCCGGTTCCCGCACCCGGCCGTCCGCGCCCCCGTGCGCGAACCTAGACTCGGGCCCATGCGAAGTGAGCCTGTCGTCCAGATCCAGGCCCTGGTGAAGCGGTACGGCACCAAGACCGCGGTGGACGGCCTCGACCTGGCGGCCCGGGCGGGCGTCACCGCCGTGCTCGGCCCCAACGGCGCGGGCAAGACGACGACGATCGAGACCTGCGAGGGGTACCGCGCGGCGGACTCCGGCACCGTGCGCGTCCTCGGCCTGGACCCGGTCGGGGAGGCTTCCCGGCTCCACCCCCGGATCGGCGTGATGCTCCAGTCCGGCGGGGTGTACTCCGGCGCCCGCGCCGACGAGATGCTGCGCCACATGGCGAAGCTGCACGCCCACCCGCTCGACGTGGACGCCCTGGTCGAACGGCTGGGGCTCGGCTCGTGCGGGCGCACCGCCTACCGCCGGCTCTCCGGCGGCCAGCAGCAGCGCCTCGCGCTCGCCATGGCCGTGGTCGGGCGGCCCGAGCTGGTGTTCCTGGACGAGCCGACCGCCGGACTCGATCCGCAGGCCCGCCGCGCCACCTGGGACCTGGTGCGCGACCTGCGCGCCGACGGCGTGTCGGTCATCCTCACCACGCACTACATGGACGAGGCCGAGCAGCTCGCCGACGACGTCGCGATCATCGACGCAGGCCGGGTCATCGCCCAGGGCTCGCCCGAGGAGCTGTGCCGCGGCGGCGCCGAGAACACCCTGCGCTTCACCGGCCGCCCCGGGCTCGACGTCGGCTCCCTGCTCAAGGCGCTGCCCGCCGACTCCACGGCCGCCGAGCTGACCCCGGGCTCGTACCGGGTGACCGGCAAGGTCGACCCCCAGCTGCTGGCGACGGTCACCTCCTGGTGCGCCCAGCACGGCGTGATGCCGGACCGCATCTCGGTGGAACGGCACACCCTCGAAGACGTCTTCCTCGAACTGACCGGCAAGGAGCTGCGCTCGTGACCGCCACCGGCACCTACACCCCCCGGCCGGGCGCGGCGCCGCTCCCCCGCATGATCGCGGCGCAGACGGCGCTGGAGACGAGGATGCTCCTGCGCAACGGCGAGCAGCTGCTGCTCACCGTGGTGATCCCGACCCTGCTGCTGGTGCTGTTCAGCACGGTCGACGTCGTGGACACCGGCCCCGGCGAGGCCGTCGACTTCCTCACCCCGGGCGTCCTGGCGCTCGCGGTGATGTCGACCGCGTTCACCGGCCAGGCCATCGCCACCGGCTTCGAGCGCCGCTACGGCGTCCTCAAGCGCCTCGCCTCCTCCCCGCTGCCCCGCTGGGGCCTGATGACCGCGAAGACGGCGTCGGTGCTGGTCACCGAGGTGCTCCAGGTGATCCTGCTGACGGTCGTCGCGTACGCGCTCGGCTGGTCCCCGCACGGCGACCCCCTGAGCGTCCTGCTCCTGCTCGTCCTCGGCACGGCCGCCTTCTCCGGCCTCGGCCTGCTCATGGCGGGCACCCTGAAGGCGGAGGCCACGCTGGCCGCCGCCAACCTCGTCTTCCTGCTGCTGCTGGTCGGCGGCGGCGTGATCGTGCCGCTGGACAAGTTCCCGCAGGGTGCCCAGGACGTCCTCGGGCTGCTGCCGGTCTCGGCCCTGTCCGACGGGCTGCGGGACGTGCTCCAGCACGGCGCCGGGACGCCCTGGGGCGACCTGGGGATCCTGGCCGTGTGGGCGGTGGCGGGCCTCGCCGCCGCCGCGGCCTTCTTCCGCTGGGAGTAGAAGTCGTGCCGGACCCTCGTGAAAGGGTGCACAAGCGGCGGCCTACGATGGGAGGCGTGCCCCACGTGACCCGCGCCGACGCCGTAGCCGCCGTGCGCAACCCGCTCGCCTTCATCGCCGCACGCTGGACCCCGCAGCCCCGCACGGTCCGGCGGGCCGCCCTCGCCGCCCTCGTCATGTCGGTGATCATCGTGGTCACCGGCGGCGCGGTCCGGCTCACCGGCTCCGGCCTCGGCTGCCCGACCTGGCCCAAGTGCACCGACGACTCGCTCACCACGACCGGCGCCATGGGCGTCCACGGGGTGATCGAGTTCGGCAACCGCATGCTGACGTACGTGCTGTGCGCGGCCGTCGGCTGGGCGATCGTCGCCGCGCGCTCCCAGAAGCCGTTCCGGCGCAGCCTGACCCGGCTGGGCTGGGCGCAGTTCTGGATCGTGATGGGGAACGCGGTGCTGGGCGGCATCGTCGTCCTGGTCGGCCTGAACCCCTACACGGTCGCGGCGCACTTCCTGCTGTCCTCGGCGCTCATCGCGGTCGCCACGGTGATGTGGCAGCGCACCCGGGAGGGCGACACGACGCCCCGCCCGCTCGTCGGCAAGGCGGTGCAGCAACTGGTGTGGTTCCTGGTGGCCGCGTCGGTGCTGCTGATCGCGGTGGGCACCGTGGTCACCGGCTCCGGGCCGCACGCGGGCGACTCCAGCGAGGTCGAGCGGATGCCGCTGGACTGGGAGACGGTCAGCAAGCTGCACGCGGTGCTGGCCTGGATCGTCGTCACGCTGACCTTCGCGCTGTGGTTCGTGCTCAAGGCCGTGGACGCGCCCCGGGCGCCGCTCGCGCGCACCCGTGAGCTGTTCCTGGTGCTGCTGTGCCAGGGCGTCATCGGCTACGTCCAGTACTTCACCGAGCTGCCCGAGGCCCTGGTGGCCGCCCACATGCTCGGCTCCTCGGTGATGTGGATCTGGGTGCTGCGGGTGCTGCTGTCCCTGCGGGAGCGGCCGGGGACCACGGCGGACCTGCCGGGCCCCGCGGAGGCGGCGGCCGTCCCGACGCGCGCCTGACGCGTCCGCGGCCCCACCGGGCCGGGAGCCCCGCTCAGAGCCCGTACACCCGGCGTGCGTTGCCCGCCGCGATCATCCCGGCGACGCGCTGCGCGTCGTCCGGCGACCACGCCCCCTCGGCCACCCAGTCGCCCAGCACCCGGGCCAGCGCCCCGCGGAACAGCTGCGCCCCCACCACGTGCAGCTCGGGCAGCCCGCCGGCCCCGCTGGAGAACAGGATCTTGCCGAAGGGGGCCAGCTCCAGGATCTCCGCGAGGACGCCCGCGGCCCGGGCGCCGGTGCGCACCAGCGCGGCACCCGCGTCGGCGTACACGTGCGGGAAGACGCCGGCCAGGTGGGCGGCGTGGCGGTGGTAGGGGTAGCCGTGCAGCAGAACCAGGTGGGCGCCGAGGCCGGCCGTGGCCCGCACGAAGTCGGTGAGCAGGACCGGGTCGGTGCGGTCGGTGCGCGCCCCGGGCTCGCCCAGCCCCGCGTGCAACTGCACCGGCAGCCCCGAGGCGACCGCGATCCACAGCAGGTGCCGCAGCAGCACGGGGTCGGTCAGCTCCCCGCCGACCCGGCGGTCCCCGAGCCAGCGTCCGGCGGCGCCCCTGACCTCGCCGGGGCCGGGCGGTTCCGGCGCGAGCGCGAGGCCGTGCCGCAGGCCCGCGACCGAGGTGAACGCCACGGCGTGCGCGGCGGCGGCGTGCACCGACTCGGCGAGGTTGGCGAGGAAGGACTCCACGGTGCCGGAGGTGTCGGCGACCTGCTCCGCGAGCAGTTCGAGCCGGACGATCTCCCGCGCCTCGCCGCCCCCGGCGCCGGCCATCTCGTCGGGCGGGGTGAGGTCGCCGGGCAGCCCGGTGTCGACCAGGTAGGTCGTGATGCCGCTGCCGCGCAGCAGCCTGCGGCCCGCCTCGAGGAACCCCAGCTCCCGGCGGCGGGCCAGGTACAGGGCGGGCGGGCAGTGGGGTTCCAGGCCGAGCAGGGGCGGGCACCAGCGCCGGACGGCGAAGCCCGTCTGGGTGTCGAAGAGGGTGGTGCCGGGCGCGGGCGGGCCCTCGGTGCGGGCGAGCTGGGCCTCGAAGGTGCCGAGGCCCAGTTCCGTTCTGAGGATGCCGTGGCAGTACTGGTCCACGAGGGACGAGGGGTCGATCATCCGGGCTCCCCGTGTAGGCGCTGTCACACGTCCTAACGGGTGAACCGGGACCGGGGTACCGCCCGCCGGCGGTCAGCCGCCGAGCTGGATGCCCGCCATGCGCTTCCACTCGTACGGGCCCGTGGTCACCTTGGCCGCGAACTCGCCGTCGAAGGACTCGTGGCGGGTGATGCCGGCCTTGGCCACCGCCTGCTCGGCGATCTCGAAGGTCGGGGCCACCAGGTCGCCCCAGTCGCCGTCCTCGCCGACGAGCACGATGCGGGCGCCGCGCTCCCCCACGTAGGAGACCTGGCCCTCGGCGCCGCCGTGGGCCCGGGCGAAGGTGCTGATGCGCTGGGCGAGCCGGGCGACCTTGCGCTCGGCCTTCGGGTCAACCTGCTGCGTGTCTGCCATGAGCAGGATGTTACCGAGGGGTAGATCGTTCGGCGACGGGCGGGCGCAGTGACCCTTGCCTCAGGGTGGGCTGGAGCGGCAGGGGAACGCGCCTAGCGCAGGAACGGGTCGACCGCGATCGCCACGAACAGCAGCGACACGTAGGTGATCGACCAGTGGAACAGGCGCATCTCCTTGAGCTTCGCGCCCGTCACCTCGGCCTTCGCGCGGTTCTGCAGCGCGTGTGCCTCCCACAGCCACCAGCCGCCCGACACGAGGGCGACCGCCGTGTAGAACCAGCCGGTGTAGCCCAGCGGGGTGAGCAGCAGCGAGACGCCGACCATGACCCAGCTGTAGAGCACGATCTGCCGGGCGACCACCTTGTTGGAGGCGACGACCGGGAGCATCGGCACGCCCACGCGCGCGTAGTCGTCCTTGACCTTCATGGACAGCGGCCAGTAGTGCGGCGGGGTCCAGAAGAAGATGACCAGGAAGAGGATGACCGGCGCCCAGGACAGCGAGTCCTTCACGGCCGACCAGCCGATCAGCACCGGCATGCAGCCGGCGATGCCGCCCCAGACGATGTTCTGCGCGGTACGGCGCTTGAGGATCATCGTGTAGACGACGACGTAGAAGAGGAGTGCGCCGAGGGAGAGCCAGGCGCTCAGCCAGTTGACGGTGAAGCCGAACAGCAGCGTGGAGACGACCGCGAGGGAGATGCCGAAGGCGAGGCACTCGCGCGGGCTGACCATCCCGGTGACCAGGGGCCGCTGCGAGGTGCGGTCCATCAGCGCGTCGATGTCCCGGTCGATGTACATGTTCAGCGCGTTGGCGCCGCCCGCCGACAGGTAGCCGCCCACACAGGTGAGCACGACCAGGCCGAGGTCGGGGACACCCTGCTGGGCCAGGAACATCACCGGCACGGTGGTGATGAGCAGCAGCTCGATGATCCGCGGCTTGGTCAGCGCCACGAACCCCTTGACCCGGGCCCCGAACGGCCGACGGCTCGGGCTCTTGCTCGCACCGAGTAGCCCCGCAGGACGGGATTCAACGGCCGTCACGCACACCCCTGACAGAGACATCCCAGCGAGCCTCCCGGGTGAACCGGCGGTAAAGGGCTCGCGCGTACCACGCCACTGTAGACGTTGCCCAGACCCGGACATTCGCGGGGGTCGGTTCGTGTTGGCGCACGCGCTCCGACGTGCGGACGACGACACGATTGAGACGTCGGATGAGCGGCTGCGTAATCACTTGTGGACGGCGGACACGAGCAGGTCAGCAGGCGCGTCGGGACGACTCCCGGCACTCTGGAACGACCCGAAAGAATGCACGTCCCACGGGGGTAGGCTCAGCTACGGCCGGTAGGCGACCAGTCGCCGGTTATTCGACATGTGGAGAGGAGCCCTGACTCAGGGTGAGCACGAAGCCGACCACCACAGACCTCGAGTGGACCGAGTTGGACCAGCGGGCCGTGGACACCGCCCGCGTCCTGGCCGCCGACGCCGTACAGAAGGTCGGCAACGGCCATCCGGGTACGGCGATGAGCCTGGCGCCCGCCGCCTACACCCTCTTCCAGAAGGTGATGCGGCACGACCCGTCGGACCCGGACTGGGTCGGCCGCGACCGCTTCGTGCTGTCCGCGGGCCACTCGTCCCTGACCCTCTACACGCAGCTCTACCTGGGCGGCTTCGGCCTGGAGCTGGAGGACCTGGAGTCGTTCCGCACCTGGGGCTCGAAGACCCCGGGCCACCCGGAGTACGGCCACACCGCGGGCGTGGAGACGACGACCGGCCCGCTGGGCCAGGGCGTCGCCAACGCCGTGGGCATGGCCATGGCCGCCCGCTACGAGCGCGGCCTGTTCGACCCGGAGGCGGCGCAGGGCGAGTCCCCCTTCGACCACTTCGTCTTCTGCATCGCCGGTGACGGCTGCCTGCAGGAGGGCATCTCCGCCGAGGCGTCCTCGCTGGCCGGCCACCAGAAGCTGGGCAACCTCGTCCTGCTGTGGGACGACAACCACATCTCGATCGAGGGCGACACCGAGACGGCCGTCTCGGAGGACACCGTCAAGCGGTACGAGGCGTACGGCTGGCACGTGCAGCGCGTCGCCCCGAAGCCCGACGGCGACCTCGACCCGCACGCGCTGTACGAGGCGATCGAGGCGGCCAAGCAGGTCACCGACCGGCCGTCCTTCATCGCGATGCGCTCGATCATCGCCTGGCCCGCCCCCAACGCCCAGAACACCGAGGCCGCCCACGGCTCGGCGCTCGGCGACGAGGAGGTGGCCGCCACCAAGCGCGTCCTCGGCTTCGACCCGGAGAAGACCTTCGAGGTCGCCGACGAGGTCCTCGCGCACACCCGCAAGGCCCTGGACAGGGGCCGGGCGGCCCGCGCCGTCTGGGAGAAGTCGTACCAGCAGTGGCGGGACGACAACCCCGAGCGCGCCGCCGAGTACGACCGGATCGCCAAGGGCGAGCTGCCCACCGGCTGGGAGGAGAAGCTCCCGGTCTTCGAGCCCGGCAAGGGTGTGGCCACGCGTGCCGCGTCCGGCAAGGTGCTCCAGGCGCTCGGCGCGGTCATCCCGGAGCTGTGGGGCGGCTCCGCCGACCTGGCCGGCTCCAACAACACCACGATCGACAAGACGTCCTCGTTCCTGCCCGAGGGCAACCCGCTGCCCGAGGCGAGCCCGTACGGCCGCACCGTGCACTTCGGCATCCGCGAGCACGCCATGGCCGCGGAGCTCAACGGCATCACCCTGCACGGCAACACCCGCGCCTACGGCGGCACCTTCCTGGTGTTCTCCGACTACATGCGCAACGCCGTGCGCCTGTCGGCCCTCATGCACCTGCCGGTGACGTACGTCTGGACGCACGACTCCATCGGCCTCGGCGAGGACGGCCCGACCCACCAGCCGGTCGAGCACCTGGCGTCGCTGCGCGCCATCCCCGGTCTGAACGTCGTCCGCCCGGCGGACGCCAACGAGACCGCGATCGCCTGGCGCGAGGTCCTCAAGCGGTGGACCAAGGTGTACGGCAAGGGCGCCCCGACCGGCCTGGTCCTCACCCGGCAGGGCGTGCCGACCTACGAGCCGAACGAGGACGCGGCCCGCGGCGGTTACGTGCTGGCCGAGGCCGAGGGCGGCGAGCCGCAGGTCGTGCTCATCGCGACCGGTTCCGAGGTGCACGTGGCCGTCGAGGCGCGTGAGCAGCTCCAGGCCGACGGCGTGCCGACCCGGGTGGTGTCGATGCCGTGCGTGGAGTGGTTCGAGGAGCAGGACCAGGGGTACCGGGACAGCGTGCTCCCGCCGTCCGTGAAGGCCCGTGTCGCCGTCGAGGCCGGGATCGGTCTCACCTGGCACCGGTACGTCGGGGACGCCGGCCGCATCGTTTCCCTGGAGCACTTCGGTGCTTCGGCCGACGGCAAGGTGCTCTTCCGCGAGTTCGGCTTCACCGCCGAGAACGTGGCCGCCAAGGCGCGGGAATCCCTCGCGGCCGCCCAGCGCTGACGCTCACACACGACCGTAGGAGATGTAATTCCATGACAGACGCACTGAAGCGCCTCTCCGAGGAAGGCGTCGCGATCTGGCTGGACGACCTGTCGCGCAAGCGGATCACGTCCGGCAACCTCGCCGAGCTGATCGACCAGCAGCACGTCGTGGGCGTCACCACCAACCCGACGATCTTCCAGAAGGCGATCTCCGAGGGCGACGGCTACGACCAGCAGCTGTCCGACCTCGCCGCCCGCAAGGTCTCCGTCGAAGAGGCCATCCGCATGATCACCACGGCGGACGTCCGCGACGCCGCCGACATCCTGCGCCCGGTCTTCGACGCCACCGACGGCCAGGACGGCCGGGTCTCCATCGAGGTCGACCCGCGCCTGGCCTTCAACACCAAGGCCACCGTCGCCGAGGCCAAGCAGCTGGCCTGGCTGGTGGACCGGCCCAACGCGCTCATCAAGATCCCGGCCACCGAGGCGGGTCTGCCGGCGATCGCCGAGACCATCGGCCTGGGCATCAGCGTCAACGTCACGCTGATCTTCTCGCTGGAGCGCTACCGCAGGGTGATGGACGCCTACCTCACCGGCCTGGAGAAGGCCAAGGAGCGCGGCCTGGACCTGTCGCAGATCCACTCCGTGGCGTCCTTCTTCGTCTCCCGCGTGGACACCGAGGTCGACAAGCGCCTCGACGCGCTGGGCACCGACGAGGCCAAGGCGCTGCGCGGCAAGGCCGCCCTGGCCAACGCGCGCCTGGCCTACCAGGCGTACGAGGAGGTCTTCTCCTCCGACCGCTGGCAGGCCCTGGAGAAGGCGGGCGCCAACAAGCAGCGTCCGCTGTGGGCCTCCACCGGCGTGAAGGACCCGGCCTACAAGCCGACCCTGTACGTCGACGACCTGGTCGCGCCGAACACGGTCAACACCATGCCGGAGGCCACCCTGCAGGCCACCGAGGAGCACGGCTCGATCACCGGCAACACCATCGCCGGGACGTACGAGCAGGCCCGCGCCGACCTCGACGCCCTGGAGAAGCTCGGCATCGGGTACGACGAGGTGGTGCAGCTGCTGGAGGAGGAGGGCGTCCAGAAGTTCGAGGCGTCCTGGACCGACCTGCTGAAGTCGACCGAGGCGGAGCTGGAGCGCCTCGCCCCCTCGGAGGGCTGACGTCTTGGCCTCCACCTCCGGATCCGGGGCGAACCCGCTCCGTGACCCCGCGGACCGACGGCTCCCGCGCATCGCGGGGCCGTCGGGCCTGGTCATCTTCGGCGTCACGGGCGACCTGTCCCGGAAGAAGCTCATGCCCGCCGTGTACGACCTCGCCAACCGGGGTCTGCTGCCGCCGGGCTTCTCCCTCGTGGGCTTCGCCCGCCGCGAGTGGGAGCACGAGGACTTCGCCGCCGAGGTCCACGACGCGGTCAAGGCGCACGCCCGCACCCCCTTCCGCGAGGAGGTCTGGCAGCAGCTCATCCAGGGGATGCGCTTCGTGCAGGGCACCTTCGACGACGACGAGGCCTTCGAGCGGCTGCGCGGCACGATCGAGGAGCTGGACAAGGCGCAGGGCACGGGCGGCAACTTCGCCTTCTACCTGTCGGTGCCGCCGCGCTCCTTCCCGGTGGTCATCCAGCAGCTCAAGAAGCACGGGCTGGCCGACCAGAAGAACGGCGCCTGGCGCCGCGCGGTGATCGAGAAGCCCTTCGGCCACGACCTGAAGTCGGCCGAGGAGCTCAACGCGATCGTCCACGAGGTCTTCGCCCCGGACCAGGTCTTCCGCATCGACCACTACCTGGGCAAGGAGACCGTCCAGAACATCCTGGCGCTGCGCTTCGCCAACACGATGTTCGAGCCGATCTGGAACCGGTCCTTCGTGGACCACGTGCAGATCACCATGGCCGAGGACATCGGCATCGGCGGCCGCGCCGGCTACTACGACGGCATCGGCGCCGCCCGGGACGTCATCCAGAACCACCTGCTGCAACTGCTGGCGCTGACCGCGATGGAGGAGCCCGCCTCCTTCGACGCCGACGCGCTCGCGGCGGAGAAGACCAAGGTGCTCGGCGCGGTCCGGCTGCCGGAGGACCTGGGCGCGCACACCGTGCGCGGCCAGTACGCGGCCGGCTGGCAGGGCGGCGAGAAGGCGGTCGGCTACCTCGAAGAGGACGGCATCGACGCGAAGTCGAAGACCGACACCTACGCCGCCGTGAAGCTGGAGATCGACAACCGCCGCTGGGCGGGCGTCCCCTTCTACCTGCGCACCGGCAAGCGGCTGGGCCGCCGGGTCACCGAGATCGCGGTGGTCTTCCAGCGGGCGCCGCACTCCCCCTTCGACACCACCGCCACCGAGGAGCTGGGCTCCAACGCCATCGTGGTCCGGGTCCAGCCGGACGAGGGCGTCACGGTCCGCTTCGGCTCGAAGGTGCCGGGCACGTCGATGGAGATCCGGGACGTGTCGATGGACTTCGCCTACGGCGAGTCGTTCACCGAGTCCAGCCCCGAGGCGTACGAGCGGCTGATCCTGGACGTCCTGCTGGGCGACTCCAACCTCTTCCCGCGCACCGAGGAGGTCGAGCTGTCCTGGAAGATCCTCGACCCGATCGAGGAGTACTGGGACACCCACGGCAAGCCCGCCCAGTACCCGGCCGGCACCTGGGGGCCCGTCGAGGCGGACGAGATGCTCGCACGAGAGGGACGGAGCTGGCGCCGGCCATGAAGACAGACCTCACGGACACCACGGCCAGCAAGATCAACAAGGCGTTGGTGCAGGGCCGCCGCGCCATCGGCACCCCGGCCGTCGGCATGGTGCTCACGCTGGTCATCGTCACCGACGAGGAGAACGCCTACGACTCCCTGAAGGCCGCCAACGACGCGTCGCGCGAACACCCCTCGCGCACGCTGGTGGTCGTCAAGCGCGTCTCCCGCTCCCCGCGCGACCGCACGCAGTCCCGGCTGGACGCCGAGGTGCGGCTCGGGGCGGACGCGGGCAGCGGCGAGACGGTGGTGCTGCGGCTGTACGGCGAGGTGGTCGACCACGCCCAGTCGGTCGTGCTGCCGCTGCTGCTGCCGGACGCGCCGGTCGTCGTCTGGTGGCCGGTGAACGCGCCGCTGCACCCGGCGAAGGACCCGCTGGGTGCCCTCGGACAGCGCCGGGTCACCGACACCTACGCCGCCGAGCAGCCGGTGCGCGAGCTCACCGCCCGCGCCGAGACCTACACCCCCGGCGACACCGACCTGTCGTGGACCCGCATCACGCCCTGGCGCTCGATGCTGGCCGCGGCCCTGGACCAGGTGAACTGCCGGGTGGAGTCGGTCGAGGTGGAGGGCGAGGAGTTCAACCCGAGCTGCGAGCTGCTGGCGATGTGGCTCGCGGACCGCCTGGACGTGCCGGTGAAGCGCACGCTGTCGGGCGGGCCGGGGCTGACCGCGGTGCGCATGTCGACGGACTGCGGCCCGGTCGTGCTGGACCGGGCGGACGGCTCGCTGGCCACCCTGTCCATCCAGGGCCAGCCGGACCGCGCGGTGGCGCTCAAGCGCCGGGACACGGCCGAGCTCATAGCCGAGGAACTGCGCAGGCTGGACCCGGACGACACCTACGCGTCGGCGCTGCGCTACGGCGTGGACCGGCTGAACGCCACGTCGGACGCGGCGGAGGCGTTCGCAGCCGACGGGGACGACACCGTCGGCGCCGGTGACGGCGAGGCCGCCGGGGCGGCCGCCGCGGAACCGGAGGCGCCGGAAGCGGTGGCCAAAGGAGCCGACGGAGCCGGGTCGGCCGACGCAGCCGACGGGAACGACGGGGACGGGAAGCGGGAAGCCGTGGAGACCCCTGTCGAGGAGGCTGCGAAAGCTCCCGCGAGCGAGGCGGCGGCGCCGGAGCCGGTGACCAAGGGGGCCGCGAAGTGAGCACCCCGCAGCTGGTCGTGCACCGCGACAAGGAGCTGATGGCGCAGGCCGCCGCGGCCCGGCTGATCACGAGGATCGTGGACGCGCAGGCCTCCCGGGGTCACGCGTCCGTGGTCCTCACCGGCGGCCGCAACGGCAACGGCCTGCTGGCCGCGCTGGCCGCCGAGCCCGCCCGGGACGCCGTCGACTGGGGCCGGCTCGACCTGTGGTGGGGCGACGAGCGGTTCCTGCCCGAGGGCGACCCGGAGCGCAACGTCACGCAGGCCCGCGAGGCCCTGCTGGACGCCGTACCGCTGGACCCGAAGCGGGTGCACGCGATGCCCGCGTCGGACGGTCCGCACGGCACGGACGTCGAGGCGGCGGCGGAGAGCTACGCCGAGGAGCTGGCGCGGGCGGCCGGCCCCGAGAACCACGGGGCGGTGCCGACCTTCGACGTGCTGATGCTGGGCGTCGGCCCGGACACCCACGTGGCGTCGCTGTTCCCGGAGCTGCCAGCGGTCCGCGAGACGGAACGCACGGTGGTCGGCGTGCGCGGGGCGCCCAAGCCCCCGCCGACCCGGGTCACCCTGACCCTCCCGGCGATCCGCGCGGCCCGCGAGGTGTGGCTGCTGGCGGCCGGCGAGGACAAGGCCCGGGCGGCGGCGATCGCCCTGTCCGGTGCGGGCGAGATCCAGGCCCCGGCGGCGGGCGCGCGCGGCCGTGCCCGCACCCTGTGGCTGCTGGACACGGCGGCGGCCTCCCAGCTCCCCCGCTCGCTGTACCCGCCGGCGTCGCCCTGATCGACGAGGCACCCCCTGAGGGGCCGGACCCGCGCGGGTCCGGCCCCTTCGGTGTACGGCGGGGCGGGTGTCAGGTCCCGCCCGGGCCGCGTCACTTCACCGACCCCGCCATCACCCCCTGCACGAAGTGCCGCTGGAACGCGAAGAACACGGCCACCGGCACGATCAGGGACAGGAACGCGCCGGGCGCCAGGACGTCGATGTTGCTGCCGAACTGGCGGATCTGCGACTGGAGTTCCACGGTCAGCGGCTGGGAGGAGCTGTCCGCGAAGAGCAGGGCGACCAGCATGTCGTTCCACACCCACAGGAACTGGAAGATGGCGAGGCTGGCGATGGCGGGCCGGCCCACCGGGAGGACCAGGCGGGTGAAGATGCGCCACTCGCTGCCGCCGTCCATGCGGGCCGCCTCCAGCATCTCCTTCGGCATCTCGGCGAAGTAGTTGCGCAGCAGGAACACCGCGAACGGCAGCCCGTAGGCCACGTGGAAGAGCACCACACCGGGGATCGTGCCGAACAGGCCCAGTTCGCCGAAGAGTTTGGCCACCGGCAGCAGACCGATCTGCACGGGCACCACCAGCAGGGCCACCACGACCAGGAAGACGGTGTCGCGGCCGGGGAAGTCCAGCCAGGCGAAGGCGTATCCGGCGAGCGCCGCGACGACCACGACCAGGACGGTGGTGGGCACGGAGATCAGGACCGTGTTCCAGAACGCCCGGGTGATGCCCGCGTTCTGCAGCAGGGCGGAGTAGTTGTCGAAGGAGAGCTGCCCGGGGGCGGCGAACGCCGTCCACCAGCCCCCCTTGGCCGTGTCCTCGGCGGACCGCAGCGAGGACAGGAACAGCCCGGCCAGCGGCGTCATCCACACCAGGCCGATCACCACGAGGAAGGCCTGCACCACGGCGTTGCCGAGGCCGCGCCGGACCGCGTTCATCGCTGACTCCTTCGGAAGCGGCGGACGTTGAAGACCATCGCCGGGATCACCAGCAGCAGGAGCAGCACGCCGAGGGCGCTGCCGAGGCCCTGGTTGTTGCCGCCGCCGAACGACACCAGCCACATCTGGGTCGCGAGCACGGTGGCGTCCTCCTGCACGGGGCCGGGGGCGATGATGTAGACGAGGTCGAAGACCTTCAGCACGTTGATCACGAGCGTCACGAACACGACCGTGAGCACGGGGGCGAGGAGCGGGACGGTGATCCGGCGGAAGATCTGCCACTCGTTGGCGCCGTCCATGCGCGCCGCCTCCAGCGCGTCCCGGGGCAGCGCCGCCAGGCCGGCGCCGATCAGCACCATGGCGAACCCGGTCCAGATCCACAGGTACGCCCCGATGATCGCCGGGGTGACGAGCGCCGGGCCGAGCCAGGAGACGCCCTCGTAGGGCGGGGCGAAGTTGGCGGCGGGCAGGCGCACGGTGTACGCGCCGTCGGACAGGCCGGCGAAGCGGAACGATCCGTCGGCCGCCGTGGTCGTGGTGGCGACCGTCCGCCCGTCGCGCACGGCCTGGACCGTCATCTCGGGCAGGCCGCTCTCCTTCGGGTCGACGGCGCCCTGTCTGCCGCCCCCGCCCGGCGTGAAGTCCAGGTAGACGACGCCGCGCAGCTCGCCGGGGGCCGCCGCGCGGGCCGCCGCCGGGGAGGCGGGCCGGGCCGAGCCGGGCAGGTCGCCGGGGCGGACGCCGACCAGGCCGAGCGCCACCGTCCGCCCCGGCGCGAGTGCGCCGCTCGTGCTGTAGGAGCCGTCCCGGCCCTTGGTCAGGCCCTGGCCGTCGCGGGCCCGTGTCGTCGGGTAGGTCGAGGAGTCCTGGAAGGCGTCGTGGACGGAGACCACGGCGGCGTTCAGCACGCCCTTGTCGGGGTCCTCGTCGTAGGCGAGCCGGAAGATGATGCCGGCGGCGAGGAAGGACACCGCCATCGGCAGGAACAGCAGCAGCTTGAAGGCGGTGGCCCAACGGACCTTCTCCACCAGCACGGCCAGGATCAGGCCGAGGCCGGTCAGCAGCGCCGGGGCGACGACGACCCAGATCGCGGTGTTGCGGACGGCCTTGACGGTCGCCGGGTCGCGGAACATCTCGGTGTAGTTGTCACCGCCCACGAAGCGGGTCCCGGAGGCGTCGAAGAAGCTGCGGCCGACCGAGAACAGCACCGGGTAGACGACGAGCGCGCCGAGCAGCAGCAGGGCGGGGAAGACGAACAGCAGGGCGGCGACCCGGCCCCGCCGCCGGGTGCGCCGTGCGCCGACGGGGCCGGGGGCGGCCGGGGCGCGCGTCTCTTTCACCAGGGTCGTGGTCATGGTCAGCCCTGGTACGCCTTGGCCGCCGCGGCTTCGAGCCGGCCCGCCGTGGCCTTGGGGTCGGACGGGTCGCGCAGGAAGTCCTGGAGGATCTTCCACTCGCCGGCGCCCTTGGTGCCGCCGAAGGCCGCGGGGGCCTGGTCGGACATGTCGAAGCGCACCGAGTCGCCGGCCTCGACGAGGGACTTGGCGGTCGCGCGGGTGACGTCGTCGCCGTAGGAGGCGAGGTCGAGCTTCTTGTTCGGAGAGAGGAAGCCGCCCGCGCCGGCCCAGACGGCCGCGGCCTCGGGGGTGGCGAGGTACTCCAGGAGTGCCATGCCGGCCCGGTGGTTCTTGCCGTCCTTCAGGACGACGGCCGCGTCTCCGCCGCTGACCACGGGTGCCTGCCCGGCGCCGACCTTCGGGAAGGGGAAGAAGTCCGCGTCCTCGCCGATCGCCCGGCCGAACTGGTCCTTGGCGACTCCGGCCACGAAGTCGCCCTCGTAGACCATGCCGGCCTCGGGCTTGGGCCCGAACACCTTCTCGACCGAGCCGGGGAAGTCGGTGTTCAGGGCCTCCTTCGGGCCGCCCGCGACGAGTTGCTTGTCCTTGAACAGCGCGCCGAGGGTCTGCAGGGCCTGGACGACACTCGGGTCGGTCCACTTCAGCCGGTGGGCGGCGAGGGCGTCGTACTTCTCGGGGCCGGCCTGGGAGAGGTAGACGTTCTCGAACCAGTCGGTGAGCGTCCAGCCGTCCTGTCCGGCGACCGAGAAGGCGGCCAGACCGGAGTCGGAGACGGCGCGCCCGGCCTTCAGCAGGTCGTCGAAGGTGGCCGGGGGCTTGACGCCGGCCTGGTCGAGGGCGTCGGGGCTGTACCAGACGGTCGACTTGTGGGCGGCCTTGAAGTAGAGGCCGTACAGGGTGCCGTCGACGCTGCCGTAGTTCTTCCAGACGGGGGCGAAGTCGGCGGTCACGGACTTCTGCGCGGTGGCAGACAGCGGCTGGAGCCAGCCCTTCTTCGCGAACTGCTGGAGCACGCCGACCTGCGGGACCATCACGACGTCGGGGGCGTTGCCGCCCTCGATCTTGCTGCCGACGACGGTGGAGACGTTGTCGCCCGTCGAGGTGAACTGCGTCTTCGCGCCGGTCTTGGCCGTGAAGGCGTCCAGCACCTTCTGGAAGTTCTTCTGCTCGGTGCCGGACCAGACGCCGGCCACGCTCACGGTCTGGCCGCTGAGCGCCTTGTCGCCGCCGCCGGCCGAGACGGGTCCGCTGCCGCCGCAGGCCGTCGCGCCGAGCGCGAGGACGAGGGCGGTGCAGCCGGTGAGCAGGGTGGTGCGTCGTCGCATCATCGTTGATGTCCCTTCGGGAATGGGAAACTGACGGAGGCTCAGAAAAGGGACGCGGGTTCAGTGATCGCTGGTGATCGCTGATCAGAGGTCCCTGATCCACCAGGCGGCCGTCGAGCCGGGCAGCACGCCGGCCGGGCAGGGGGCGCTGGCCAGCAGCGGGGTGCCGGGGACCGGCGCGGGGGTGGGGGCGGTGCCGAAGTTGACGGCGCAGACCAGGTCCTCGCCGCGGGCGAAGGCGAGGACGCCGGGCGGGGTGTCCAGCCAGCGCAGCGTGCCGTCGCCCAACTGGGGCAGCGCGGACCGCAGGTGGAGGCCGTCCCGGTACAGGTGCCAGAAGGAGCGGGTGTCGGCCAGGGCCCGGTCGGTGGCGTACTCGGCGAAGTACTCGGGCTGGGGCAGCCACGGCTTGGCGCCCTCCGTGCCGGAGGTGAACCCGAACGGCGATGCCTGCCCCGACCAGGGCAGCGGCACACGGCACCCGTCCCGGATCCGGGCCCGGCTGCCGGTGCGGCGGAAGATCGGGTCGGTCAGCACGTCGTCGGGCAGGTCGACGACCTCGGGCAGGCCCAGTTCTTCGCCCTGGTAGATGTACGCGGCCCCCGGCAGCGCCAGCATCAGCAGCGCGGCGGCGCGGGCCCGGGCGGGGCCGAGTCCGCTGCCCTCGGGGGTGGGCTCGCCGTAGCGGGTGACGGTGCGCACCTGGTCGTGGTTGTTGAGGACCCAGGTGACCGTGGAGCCGGTGCCGGCGATGTCCTGCATGGCCTCGGAGATGACCTTGCGGAAGGCGTCCGGGTTCCAGGGGGCGCTCAGCAGGTCGAAGAAGAACGCCTGGTGCAGCTCGTCGGGGCGGACGTAGCGGGCGTGCTCGCGGGCGGTGGGCACGGAGACCTCGCCGACCAGGAGGCGTTCGCGGCCGTCGCGGGCGGTGTACTCCTCGCAGACCGCGCGCCAGCGCCGCCACACGTCGTGCACCTCGGGCCGGTTCCAGGCGAGCGGGTTGACCGAGTCGCGGGTGCGGGCGTCGGCCTCGGGGTCGTCCGAGTCCGGCAGGTCCGGGTGCTTGAAGAGGCCGGCGGCGACGTCGATGCGGAACCCGTCGACACCCCGGTCCAGCCAGAAGCGCAGGATCCGCTCGAAGGCGGCGGGCACCTCGGGGGTGCGCCAGTTCCAGTCGGGCTGCTCGGGCGTGAACATGTGCAGGTACCACTGGCCGGGGCGGCCGTCGGCCTCGGTGACGCGGGTCCAGGCGGGGCCGCCGAACATCGCGTGCCAGTTGTTGGGCGGCTCGGCGCCGTCCGGTCCGCGGCCGTCGGCGAAGTGGAAGCGGGCCCGGGCGGCGCTGCCGGGTCCGGCGGCCAGCGCCTCGGTGAACCACGGGTGCGCGCTGGAGCAGTGGTTGGGGACGATGTCGAGCAGCACCCGGACCCCGAGCCGCCGGGCGGCCGTGACCAGCCGGTCGAACTCGGCGAGGTCGCCGAAGAGCGGGTCGACGTCGCAGTAGTCGGCCACGTCGTAGCCGTGGTCGTGCTGCGGCGAGGGATAGAAGGGGCTCAGCCAGATCCCGTCGACCCCGAGCTTCTTCAGGTACGGCAGTCCGGCCCGGACGCCGGCCAGGTCGCCGACGCCGTCGCCGGTGCTGTCCAGGAAGGAGCGGACGTACACCTGGTAGATCACGGCGTCGCGCCACCAGCGGTGCTTACTCAACATGCATGCATGTTAGGTAGCCGTGTCGCGAGGGTGTCAATGAAAAGAACAGGCGTCACTGGCCGGTTGACGTCCCAAAAGCGGATGAACCAGGGCATGCGGCAGCAAGATGAGATGTGCCCGTTACCTAACATGTAACTAGGTGACCCGGCGGGCGTGGGGGCTCGCCTAGCGGTGGGAGATGGCCGCCAGCTCGCGGGCCAGCCGCCGCACCGTCTGCGCGGGCGTGGCGTGGCCGGTCAGCGCGTCGTGCAGGACCGCCTGGACGGCGAGGCTGACCTGGTCGTAGCGCGGGCTCTTGGGGCGCGGGGCGGCACTCAGCACGCTCTCGCGCAGCGTCGGCAGGTAGGGGAAGCGCCGGACCAGCTCCGGGTCGTCGTACAGGTCGGCGCGTACCGGCGGCAGCGCGCCGCGCGTGAGGACCTGGCGCTGGACGGCCTCGCCGGTGAGGTAGGCGATCAGGCGGGCGGCCGAGTCGGGGTGGCGCGCGTGGGTGGTGACGGCCAGGTTGGAGCCGCCGAGGACACTGGTCCCCGGCCCGTCGGGCCCGGGCAGCGGCACGGCGCCGACCCGCCCGGCGACCGGGGAGCCCGGGGCCGACGCGACGACGTAGGCGTAGGGCCAGTTGCGCAGGAAGAGCAGCCGGCCGTCCTGGAACGCCTGCTTGGACTCCTCCTCCTTGTACGTCAGCGCCGCCTTCGGTATCCAGCCCTCGCGCACCCCGCGCACCAGGAAGCCGATGCCCTCGCGGGCGGCGGCGGAGTCGACCGTGACGCGCTCGCCCTCGTCGCCGAGGATCGTGCCGCCCGCCGAGTAGACGGCCTCGGCCGCGTTCACCGTGAGGCCCTCGTACGGCAGGAACTGGCCCGCGTAGCCGTCGAGTCCGTACTTCGGCGCGATCGTCCGCGCCGCCCGCTCCAGTTCGGCCCAGGTGCGCGGCGGCGGGACGCCCTCCTTGGCGAGGACGTCCTTGCGGTACAGCAGGAGCCCGGCGTTGGTGACGTACGGGACGGCGTACAGGCGCCCGTCGTAGGTGGCGGTGTCGACGACCGGCGGCAGGAACGCCCCCAGCGGGAAGCGCTCGCGCGGCAGCGGGCGTATCCAGCCCGCTGCGGCGAACTCCGAGGTCCAGTTCACGTCGATGTTCAGCACGTCGAAGCGGCCGCGCTCGCCCCCGCGCAGGTCGGTGACCATCTGGGCGTGGGTCTCGTCGGCCGCGTCGGGCAGCTCGACGAGGGTGACCCGCTCGCCGGGATGGGTGCGGTTCCAGCCCTGCAGCAGCGGGCCCAGGTAGCCGGTGAGGTCGCCGGCGGTGGCGAGGGTCAGCGGGCCCCGGCCGCCCGCGGGGCCGTCGCCGGCCCGCGCCCCGGAGGCGACGTAACCGGTCAGGACCACGACGAGAACGAGGAGGCCCCTACCGGCGGCGTGGATCCACCGCATAGGTTCCTCCCTGTACACCTGGCACCGGGCGTCTTCGCACGGAGTCAGAGGCCATGTATACCTGTTAGGTATGCGCGATACTAGGGCCTGCGGCACATTACTCGGGACGCGGGAGGAGAGCACGAGTGCGGCTGCCCCTCCTGGCCCTGCTGGCGCGCGGCCCGGCGCACGGCTACGAGCTGAAGCAGGACCTTGAGCAACTGCTGGGCTCCGCGTACCCTCAGCCGAACGTCGGCCAGATCTACGTCACCCTCGGCCGCCTCGAGAAGCAGGGACTGATCGAGGGGGAGGACGTCGAGCAGTCCGGCCGGCCCAACAAGAAGGTCTACCACCTGACCGACTCCGGCCGGGAGGCGCTGCGCGTCTGGTTCGCCGAGCCCGAGGACGAGCCACGGGTGCGCGACGAGTTCTTCATGAAGCTGGCGCTGGCCCCGCGGACCGGTCTGGCCGACCAGATCGCCCTGATCAACCTGCAGCGGCGCCAGTACCTGAACACCATGCGCCAGCTGTCGCGGCTGGCCTCCGCCGAGGACCGGGACAACCGCATCGCCCACCTGCTCATCGAGGGCGCGATGCTGCACCTGCAGGCCGACCTCGACTGGCTGGAGCGCTGCCAGGAGGAGCTCGAGGACCTGTAGGAACCGGTGGAGCTGCACGAACCGGACGAGCTGGAGGAGTTGGGGTGAGCGACGACCGTCCCGCCGAGGTGCTGCGCGCCGAGGGGCTGGTCAAGACGCACCACGGCGAGGGCGCCCCGGCGCACGCCGTGCGCGGGGTGGACCTGTCCGTGCGGCGGGGCGAGTTCGTGGCGATCACCGGGCCGTCCGGGGCCGGGAAGTCGACCCTGCTGCACCTGCTGGGCGGGCTCCAGCGGCCGGACGCGGGGAGCATCCGGCTGGACGGCACCAGCACGGACGCCTACACCGAGGCCCGCTGGGCCGTCGAGCGCCGCACCCGCATCGGGATCGTCTTCCAGTTCTTCAACCTGGTGTCCAGCCTGTCCGTCGCCGACAACGTCGAACTGCCCGCCCTGCTCGCCGGGGTCCCGCCGAAGAAGGCCCGCGCCGAGCGGGCCCGGCTGCTGTCCGAGCTGGGCCTGGAGGGCAAGGAGCGCAGCATGCCGGGCGAGCTGTCCGGCGGGGAGCAGCAGCGGGTGGCGCTGGCCCGCGCCCTGGTCAACCACCCCCCGCTGCTGCTGGCGGACGAGCCGGCGGGCAGCCTGGACAGCAAGGGCACCCGCGAGGTCATGCGGCTGCTGTCCCGCTTCCACCAGCGCGGCCAGACCATCCTCCTCGTCACGCACGACGCCCGGCTGGCCAGCGCCGCGGACCGGGTGATCAGCTTCTTCGACGGACGGATCGTCGACGACGCGCGACTGGACGGGGGCACGCCGCCGCGCCGGGCCGGGATCTCCGGGGTGCTGGAGCTGAGGGACTGACATGACTGCCGTGTCCCGGGTCCCGGAGCGGAGGGGCTGACATGACTGCCGTGACCTGGCCGGCTGCCCGCGGCGGCCGCCCGTGCGCCCGGCGCGCGCCGGGCGAGTGGTGACGCCCGTGCGAGCCACCCTGCGCTGGGCCCACTCCGACCTGCGCACGCACCGCGGCGAGGCGCTGTTCCTGGTGCTCGCCACGGCCGGCGTCGTCGCCTCGCTGCTGCTGGCCACCGCCCTGTTCGGGTACGCGACCAACCCCTGGCAGCGCGTCTTCACCCAGGCGCGCGGCGCCCACGTGTGGCTGCACACGGCGCCCACCGCCGACACCGGGAAGCTCGCCGCGCTGGACGGCGTCGAGGCGGTCGCGGGCCCCTTCCCCACCGCCTCGGCCACGCTCGCCTCGCGCGGCAGCCGGGCCTCCGTGGAACTGCGCGGCGTGTCCGAGCAGCCTGCCGTCGGCCGGCCGCTGCTCACCGCGGGCCACTGGCTGGACGCCGCCGTGCCCGACGGGGTGGTGCTGGAGAGCGGGCTCGCCCGCGCCCTGCTGGCCCAGCCCGGCGACACGCTCACCGAGACGGGCACCACCCGCCGGCTGACGGTGGTCGGGGTCGCCGACAGTGCCGAGCCCCGCTACCGGCCGGGCGAGCAGCCCGGCCTGGTGTGGGCGCTGCCGTCCGCCGTGCCCGACCCCGACGCCCAGGTCGTCGGCATGCGGCTGGCCGACCCGGAGGGCACGGACTACGCCGTGCAGCGTGCCGTGACCCTGCTGGGCGCGGGGGCGATCGGCGAGGTCTCCACCTGGACGCAGGCCCGCGCCGAGGCCCAGGGCGACTACCGGCTGCTCGGCCAGGTGCTCGGCCTGTTCGGCCTGGGCGCGCTGATCGCCGCCTGCCTGGCCGTGCACGGGGCGATCGGCACCCGTATCCGCGGCCACCTGCGGGACATCTCCGTGCTGAAGGCGATCGGCTTCACCCCCGGCCAGGTCGTCCGGGTGTTCCTGCTCCAGCACCTGGCGTACGCCCTGCTGGGCGCCGTGGCGGCCGCCGCGCTCATTGAGGCGCTGGGCGAGCGGGTGCCCGGGCGGCTCGGGGACGCGGTGGGCGTGTGGCAGGGCCTGCCGGGGCACGCCATGGCGCTGTCCGCGGTGCCGGTGGGCGTGGTGCTGTTCATCGGCGCGACGACGGGCCTCGCGGCCTGGCGGGCGGGGCGGGTGCCGCCGGTGCCGGTGCCGCGGCCCGCGGGGCCGGCGGGCGGCCGGCTCACCGGGTCGGGCCCGTGGGGGCTGCGCGCCCTGGGCGTGCGGGTCGCCGGGGTACGGGTGTCGCCCGCCCTGGTCCTGGGCTGGCACACGGCCGCCACGCAGCGGGGCCGGTCGCTGGGCACCGTCGCCCGGCTCGCCCTGCCGCTGCTGCTGATCGTGGTCGCGCTGAGCGCGTGGACCACCATCGACCGCGCGCACGGCAGCCCCGAGCGGATCGGCCTGCCCGCCGCGCTGACCGCCCGCGCCGACGCCGGGCTGACCGACGCCCGGGCGCGCGCCCTGCTGGAGGGCGACCCGCAGGTCGCCGCGGCCTACCCGGGCGTGGAGGTGGCCGCCCTGGTGCCGGGCCAGACCGCGACCATCGCCCTGCGCGGCCTCGGCACCCACGCCGACCCCTACCCGTACGCCCTGGCCGAGGGCCGGGCGGCGCGCGGTCCCGACGAGGCGGTGGCCGGGCAGGGCCTGCTCGACCTGCTGGACGTCCGGGTGGGCGACTGGGTACGGATGACCGTGGGCGACCAGCCGCAGGTCCTGCACATCGTGGGCCGCAGCATCGAGCCGGAGAACGCCGGCCGGGTGGTGTCCACCTCGCTGGACACCCTGCGCGAGAACGACCCCGCGCTGCGCCCCACGCTCTACCAGCTCCGGCTGGTCCCCGGCGCCGACCCGCACGAGGTGGCCGGCCGGCTCACCGAGGCCGGCGGCGGCCGGCTCGACCTGCACACGGTGCCGAACCCGGCCGACGGGCTGTCCGCGCTGCGCGGCGTCGTCGTCGGGCTGATCGCGGTCCTCGCCCTGATCGGGCTGATCGAGCTGCTGACCGCGATCGGCGGCACGGTCCGCGAGGGCGAGCGCGACCTGCTGGCCCTGAAGGCGATCGGGCTGTCCCCGCGCCAGATCACCGCGATCACGGTCACGGCCATGGGCGGTACGACGCTGGTGGCGGTGCTCGCCGCGCTGGCGCTGGGGCTGCCGCTGGCGCACTGGATCATCGACGCGCAGGGCCGGTCGAGCGGCATCGGCGCGGGCATCGCGCAGAGCCCCTCCCCCGCGCTGGTGGCGCTGCTCGCGGGGGCCGCGGTGCTCGGCGCGACCGCCCTCGCCGCCGTGCCTGCGGCCCGCGCGGCCCGCAGGCGGCTGGCGGACACGCTCAGCGCGGTGGCGTGAGTGAGGAGGGGGTGACGGTGACCCCTTGGCCTCAGCCGGTGCCCGTCGTCTCCGCCAGCCCGTTGACGCGCCGGTAGCCGCTGCCGTCCAGCTCCCGCACCAGCAGGCCGCTCTCCACGCAGTACCGGCGCAGCGCCGAGGTGTCGTCGTGGACGGTGCGGAACGCGTCGTTGACCTCGCGCTCGCTGTAACTGCGGTCGGGGTCGAAGAAGCTGTCCGTGAGGTGGGAGAGCAGCTCCCGGCGGACCGCCGGGCGGACCGGTATGGCGGTCAGCCTGCCCTGCGCGAAGAACCCGGAGAGGGCACGCGGCACCCCGGGCGGTGCCTTGTCCCGCGTCGGCCGGACGCGCCGGAACACCGAGGGGTCGGCGCTCAGGGAGCCGTCCGGCAGCCGCTCGACCAGACCGGCGGCGAGCAGCTTCCCGAGGTGACCGCGCACCGCGGGTGCGCCCTCCTCGGCCGGCGGGAGGTCGTCGAGCACGATCCTGGCGTACACCCTGAGGCGCTGCGGATCGGCGAGGGCGGCGAGCAGTCGGTCCATCGGTACCTCTCGGCGGGGTGACACGGACGGGACGGAGGCGTCAGTGTCACCCGGCCGAGTGGACTGCCGCATCCGGTTTAACGACCGCGCAGCTCACGGTACTTGGCGACCAGGGCCTGCGTGGAGGCGTCCAGGCCGGGGACGTCGGCGCCCTCGGTGAGGGCGGGTTCGACGCGCTTGGCGAGGACCTTGCCCAGTTCCACGCCCCACTGGTCGAAGGAGTCGATGTTCCAGATCGCGCCCTGGACGAACACCTTGTGCTCGTACAGCGCGATGAGCTGGCCGAGCACCGACGGGGTCAGCGCGCGGGCGAGGATGGTGGTCGTGGGGTGGTTGCCCCGGAACGTCTTGTGGGCCACCAGCTCCTCCGGGACGCCCTCCGCGCGGACCTCCTCGGGGGTCTTGCCGAAGGCCAGCGCCTGGGTCTGCGCGAAGAAGTTGGCCATCAGCAGGTCGTGCTGCGCCTTCAGGGTGTCGTCCAGCTCGTCGACCGGCTCGGCGAAGCCGATGAAGTCTGCGGGGACGAGCTTGGTGCCCTGGTGGATGAGCTGGTAGTAGGCGTGCTGTCCGTTGGTGCCGGGGGTGCCCCAGACGACCGGTCCGGTCTGCCACTCGACCGGGCGTCCCTCGCGGTCCACCGACTTGCCGTTGGACTCCATGTCCAACTGCTGCAGATACGCGGTGAACTTGGACAGGTAGT
>NZ_SZPR01000014.1:0-234094 GCF_005280195.1 Streptomyces galbus
GTCACCAACCTCTCCGAACAGCCCAGCTAGGCCGTGTCTTTCGGATCAGCCCGATCCGGACCGGCGGCGCCTTGACAGTGCCGGTGAGCGGGGCTTGGTGCGTGCAGCTGCAAGGCGGAGGAGGGCGTCGATGCGGAGCATCGACAACCGACGAAAACGCAGCAGATGTGCGTGCCAAGCCCCGCGGCCCCGGGCTGATCCGAGAGACACGGCCTAGCCGGTACGGCACGGGTGTGGTGGCTCGATCCGCGGGCACGAGGGGGGTGTGGAGCGGCGCCGTCCGGTCCGCGCGAGTAGGGTCCGGGGCATGAAGTTCGCCTTCTCCACGCTCGGTGTTCCCGGTCTTCCCCTGCCCGAAGTGCTGCGGCTCGCGACCGCGCACGGATACCACGGTGTCGAACTGCGCGCCCACCCCGAGGAGCCGGTCCATCCAGGGCTCGGCACCGCCGAACGGGAGGACGTGGCCGCCCGGTTCAAGGACGCCGGCGTCGAACTGCTCGGTCTCACCGGCTACGCGCGCGTGGCCGCGCCCGGCGACGACGACGCGGTGCTGGAGGAGATCCGTACGCTGCTCGGGCTCGCCCACGACCTGGGCGCCCCGTTCGTACGGGTCCTCCCCGGCGGTTCGGACGCCGCCTCCGCCGACGAGGCCGACGCGATCGCCGCGCGGCGGCTCGGCACCGTCGCCCGGGACGCCGCCGACCTCGGTGTGCGCGTCCTGGTGGAGACCCACGACTCGCACCCCACCGGCGCCGACGTCACCCGGATCGTCGGCCAGGTCGGCCACCGGCAGGTCGGCGCCCTGTGGGACGTGATGCACACCTGGCTCGGCGGCGAGCAGCCCCTCGACAGCTACGCGGCGCTCTCCCCCTACCTCGGCTACGTCCAGGTCAAGGACATCGTCTCGGCCGACGACACCACCCCGCTGACGCTCGGCGCGGGCATCCTGCCGCTCGGCGAGTGCGTGGAGGTGCTGTCCCGGCACGGCTGGGACGGCTGGCTGTGCTGGGAGTACGAGAAGCGCTGGTACGAGGCCGCCGAACCGCTGCCCGGCCTGCTCACCGCGGGACGCGAACACCTCGGCCGGCTGCTCAACGACTCGGCGTGAGGACCGCCGGGCCGGGCGCCCGTCGCCGGGCGCCGGCCGGTCGACCCGTCGGCTGCTAATTCGCTGGCGGAGCTGCGGCGGCGCGGGTTAGCCTCCGCGCCGTGTTCCCGCCTTCCGCGTTCCCGCACCCCGCGCCCGCCGCCCTCACGTCGTCGTGAGGCTCGCCGGGACACTCCTCGACCTCCGTCCGCTGCGGACCTCGCCCGTCTTCCGGCGGCTGCTGTTCGGGCGCACGGTGTCCACGCTCGGTGGCTTCATGACCATGGTCACCGTCCTCTACCAGGTGTGGGACACCACCCACAGCGCGGTCTGGAGCGGCGCGGTCGGCGTGGCGCAGGCGCTGCCGATGGTCGGGGTCGGCCTGTTCGCCGGGGCCTGGGTGGACCGGGCCGACCGGCGGCGGGTGTACCTGGGGACGAACGTCGGGCAGGCGGTGTGCTCGGCGCTGCTGGCCGTGCAGGGCTTCACCGGGCACGTGCCCGTGGTGCTCGTGCTGGCCCTCGTGGCCGTGCAGGCGTCGTTCGCGGCCGTCTCCGCCCCGGCGGCCGGGGTGTTCGTGCCCCGGCTGCTGCCGAAGGACCAGGTGGCCGCCGGGCTCGCCCTGCACCAGGTCACCGGGCAGGCCATGATGCTGCTCGGCCCGGCCGTCGCCGGGCTCGTCCTGGGCTGGTGGGGCATCGGCGTCTGCTATCTGTTCGACGCGCTCAGCTTCGGCCTGTCCTTCTACGGCGCCTTCGGGCTGCCCGCGCTGCCGCCGCAGGGCGAGGGGGCCCGGCCCGGACTGCACGGGGTGCTGGACGGGCTGCGGTTCCTGACGGGTCACCGGGTGGTGCGGGGCGCGCTGGTCACCGACCTCGCGGCGACCCTGCTGTCGATGCCGGTCAGCCTCTTCCCGCTGGTCAACACCGAGCGGTTCGGCGGCGATCCGCGCACCCTCGGGCTGTTCCTGTCCGCGCTCGCCGTCGGCGGGGTCACGGCGACCGCGCTGTCCGGGGCGGTCACCCGCCGGGGCCGGCCGGGTCCCGTCATGCTGTGCGCGTCCGGCACCTGGGGGCTGGCGCTGGCCGGGTTCGGGCTGACCACCAGCGCCTGGGCGGGGCTGGCGATGCTGGTGCTGGCCGGGGCCGCGGACGCGGTGGCCGTCCTGTCCCGCAGCACGATCGTGCAGACCGTGACGCCGGACGCCCTGCTGGGCCGGGTCACCGCCGCCGAGCTGGTCGTCGGCCAGGCGGGCCCGCACCTGGGGAACCTGCGCGCCGGTCTGGTCGCCGGCTGGTCCTCGGGCGCGACGGCCCTGGTCACCGGCGGTCTGCTGTGCCTGGCGGCGGTGACGGCGGTGGGCGCGTCCACACCGGAACTCAGGGGTGCGGCGCCGGCCGGTCCCGGCCCGGACACCGGGGATCCGGCGGACACCACCGGCGCACTCCCCGGCCATCCCGAGTGCGTCGGAGAGGCCGGACCCACCGGGGACACCGCCGCGGTCCCCGGCCCCTCCCCCGACACCGCCCCCACGCCCCTCCCCGAGCGCTGAGGCCGGCTCCGTCACCCCTCGGCGGCCCCGCCGCCCCGCGGCCGGTACCGCGCCACCCGCTCCGTCAGCCGTGCCCGGCACGCCGGCCACTCCGCGGCCGTGACCGAGAAGATCGCCGAGTCGCGCAGGCGGCCCTCCTCGCCCGGTGCCCAGGAGCGGGACCAGTTGCGCAGGACGCCCTCGAAGCGGGCGCCGACGCTCTCGATGGCGGCGCGGGAGCGGGCGTTGCGGGCGTCGGTCTTCAGGTCGACGCGGGCCACGTCCCACTCCTCGAAGGCGTGCCGGAACAGCAGGAGCTTGGCCTCGGCGTTCACGCCGGTGCCCTGGGCGGAGGCGGCGAGCCAGGTGAAGCCGACCTCGACGGCGTCGAGCCGGTCGTCGTCCCGCCAGCAGCGCGGCTCCCAGTACGCGGTGGCCCCGACCGCCCGCCCAGTCGCCCGGGACACCTGGGCGTAGGGGGCGAGCCGCCCGGTGGCCGCGCGGGCGAGCTGGGCGTCCACGTAGGCGCCGACCTCGTCGGCCCGGGGCACCCAGGTGAACGCGTAGGTGTCGCGGTCCTCCTCGGCGGCCCGGGCCAGGTCGGCGGCGTGGTGGTGGCCGAGCGGCTCCAGGCGGACGAACTCGCCCTCCAGGACCGGGCCGCGCAGGACGTGGCTCATCGGCCCCGCTCCTCGCCCGTCGCGCCGGAAGTCCAGGCCGGTGGGTCCGCCCGTGCCGCGAACGACGCCCGCAGCGCGGCGAACGCCTCGTGGAAGCCGGGGAACGTCTTGCGCACGCACCCCGGGTCGTCGAAGGAGATACCCGGGGTGCGCAGCCCGGTCACCGCGAACGACATGACGATGCGGTGGTCCCCGTGGGAGCGGATCTCGGCGCCGGACGGCCGGCCCGGGCGGATCTCGATACGGTCGGGGCCGGTGGCGACGCCGATCCCGAGGCGGCGCAGGTTCTCCGCGCACGCCTCCAGCCGGTCGCACTCCTTCACGCGCGTGTTGGCCACGTCCTCGATGCGCACCGGGCCGTCGGCGAAGGGGGCGACGGCCGCGAGGGTCGGCATGGTGTCGGAGATGTCCCGCATGGCGACGTCCAGTCCGCGCAGGGTGCCGGTGCCGCGGACCGTGGTGCGGTCGGCGGCCACCGTCACCTCGGCGCCCATCCGGCGCAGCACCTCCACGAAGCCCAGGTCGCCCTGGAGGGCGCCCTCGCCGAGACCGGGCACGGTGACCTCGGCGCCCGGGGTGACGGCGGCGGCCGCGAAGAAGTAGCTCGCCGTGGAGGCGTCCGGTTCGATCGGGTACGTCGTCGCCCGGTAGCCGCCGGGCGGCACGCGGAACACGTCGCCCTCCCGCTCCACCTCCACGCCGAACGCCCCCATCATCGCCAGGGTGATGCCGACGTACGGCGCCGAGACCAGGTCGGTGACCTCGATGTGCAGGCCGGTGCGGGTGAGCGGGCCGAGCAGCAGCAGCGCGGTGAGGTACTGCGAGGACTGGCCGGCGTCGAGGGTGACCTTGCCGCCCTCCACGCCGTTCGCCCGGACGGTCAGCGGGTGGTGGCCCTCCCGGTCCTCGTGGCGCAGGTCCACGCCCAGGTCGCGCAGGGCGCGGGTGAGGGGCAGCAGGGGCCGGCGGCGCATCTGCGGGGAGGCGTCGAAGCGGTAGGTGCCGTGGCCGGTGGCGGCGAGCGCCGGCAGGAAGCGCGCGGTGGTCGCGCCGTCCCGGCAGTACACGTCCGCCGCGCCGGCCGGGGGTCCGTCCGGCCGGCCGTCGATCTGCCAGGTGTCCGGGGTGCGGCCGACGCGGTAGCCGAGGCGGGCCAGTCCCTCGGCGAAGCCCTCGGTGTCGTCCGAGCGCAAGGGGCGTACGAGGGTCGTGACGCCGTCGGCCGCCGCCGCGAGGAAGAGGGCGCGGGCGGTGAGGGACTTGGAGCCGGGGATGTCGACGAGGGCCATGCCCGTCATGATCGCGTGGCGACGGCCTCCGCCGGGGCGACGTCCACGGGGTGGACCCGACCCGCGCGCCCGGGGGCGAGTGAGGTGAGCGCCACGCCGCCGACCAGCAGGGCCGCCGCGCACCAGCGCAGCCCGCTGACGGGCTCGCCGAGGAACAGCGCGGCCGACGTCATCCCGAAGACGGGCACCAGCAGGGAGAAGGGCGCGACCGTGGAGGCCGGGTGGCGGCGCAGCAGCAGGCCCCACGCCCCGAAGCCGAAGACCGTGGTGACCCAGGCGACGTAGACGACGGTGCCGGCGCCCTGCCAGTCGAGGGCGCGCAGCGCGTCGTAGTCGCGGCCGGGCCCCTCCAGGAGCAGGGAGAGGGCGAGCAGCGGGAGCACCGGGACGGTGCTCACCCAGACCATGAAGTTGAGCGCGTCGGGCGGGGCAGCCCTGCGGGTCAGGACGTTGGACACGCCCCAGCAGGCGGCCGCGGCGACGACCAGGGCGAACGCGCCGAGCGGGCCGGTGGTGCCCTCGTCGACGGCGGCGACGACGATCCCGGCGAGGGCGACCGCCATGCCGAGGACGCGGGTGCGGGTGGGCCGTTCGCCGAGGACGACGGCGGCGACGACCGCGGTGAACACCGCTTGGACCTGCAGCACCAGGGACGACAGGCCGGCCGGCATCCCGGCGTCCATCCCGACGAACAGCAGCCCGAACTTCGCGACGCCCAGCACCAGTCCGACGGCCACGATCCACCGCCAGGCGACCTTCGGGCGGCCGACGAGGAACACCGCGGGCAGCGCCGCCACCAGGAAGCGCAGCGCGGAGAACAGCAGGGGCGGGAAGTGGCCGAGGCCGATCTCGATGACGGTGAAGTTGACGCCCCAGACGGCGGCGACGAGGACGGCGAGCAGGAGGTGTGCGGGTCGCATGCGTCGAGGATCACCGGCCGGAACCGTGTAGCACCAGCGATGATTCGTGCATGGTGGGATGAAGCAGAACTGATGAGTCGAGGGCTC
Organism: Streptomyces galbus; assembly: GCF_005280195.1. Classification (GTDB taxonomy): domain Bacteria; phylum Actinomycetota; class Actinomycetes; order Streptomycetales; family Streptomycetaceae; genus Streptomyces; species Streptomyces galbus. The sequence continues at coordinate 5,595 of NZ_SZPR01000014.1, forward strand.
ACGCCCAACCCGCCGCCGTCCGAGGGGGACCCCGATGCTCGACCTCCAGCGCCTGCGCGCCCTGCACGCCGTCTCCGTCCACGGCACGGTCGGCCGCGCGGCCGACGCGCTCGGGTACACGCCCTCGGCGGTGTCCCAGCAGATCGCCAAGCTGGAGCGGGAGACCCGCACGGTGCTGCTGGAACGGGAGGGCCGGGGCGTGCGGCTCACCGCCGAGGCCCGGCAACTGGCCGCCACCGCACAGGAGCTGATGGCGATCGTGGAGCGTGCCGAGACGGACCTGGAACGGCGGCGCGGGCTGCCGTCCGGCCGGCTGACCCTCGCCGCGTTCCCGTCGGCGGCGCGCGGGCTGCTGCCCGGGGTGCTGGCCGAACTGGCGCGGCGGCACCCCGCCCTGGACGCGCGGCTCACCGAGGTCGACCCGCACCTGTCGGTCGACCTGGTCGCCAAGGGCGCGGTGGACCTGGCCGTCGCGCACGACTGGGACATCGCGCCGCTGCCCGCGCCGGCCGGCGTGGAGCAGGCGGTCATCGGCGACGACCTGTGCGACCTGCTGGTCCCCGCGGGCCACCCCTTCGCCGGGCGTACGGCGGTACGGCGCGAGGAGCTGGGCGGTGAGCGCTGGGTGTGCCAGCCGCCGGGGCGGGTGTGCCACGACTGGCTGGTGCGCACCCTGCGCGCGGCCGGGCACGAGCCGGACCTCGTCCACACCGCCGAGGAGAACCCGACGCTGGTCGCGCTGGTCGCGGCGGGCCTCGGCATCGCCCTGATCCCCCGCCTGGGGCGCGGCCCGCTGCCCGACGGGGTGGTGGAGGTGCGGCTGGACCCGCTGCCCGTACGGCGGCTGTACGCGCTGTGGCGCGAGGGGGCGGCCCGGCGCCCGGCGATCGCCGAGACGGTCCGCACGCTCCAGGCCCACTGGGGCGAGCGCGCCGACACCGTTCGGCGTGAGCCCGAGCCCGTCGGCACCGGCCCGGCGTGAGCCCGAGCGCGTCGGGGCCCCGGTCCACCACTCGCGCGCCGTGCCTGCGCGCTCCCTTGACCGGCAATAACTTTCCGGATACTGCTAACCCGACGGAAGTTTCCTTCAGTGGATCACCTCCGGAAGGAGCGCACGTGCCCTCCAGACGCACCGTCCTCGCCGCCACCGCGGGCCTCACCGCGTCCCTCGCCGTCGGCGGGGGCACCGCCCACGCCGGCGCCGGCCGCGCACCGGACGACCGGCGGCTGCGCCGGCTGGTCTCCCGGATGACGCTCGAGGAGAAGGTCGGCCAGGTCTTCGTCTCCCGCGTGTACGGCCACTCGGCGACCGACCCGGACCAGGCCGACGTGGACGCCAACCTCGCGGAGCTGGGCGTCCGCACGGCGGCCGAGCTGCTCGAGCGCTACCGGCTCGGCGGGATCATCTACTTCGCCTGGGCCCACAACACCCGCGAGCCGCACCAGATCGCCGCCCTGTCCGACGGCCTCCAGCGCGCCTCGCTGGACCTGCCGCGCGGGCTGCCTGTGCTCATCTCCACCGACCAGGAGCACGGCATCGTCTGCCGCATCGGCGCCCCGGCGACCCTCTTCCCGGGAGCCATGGCGATCGGCGCCGGCGGCTCGCGCGCCGACGCCCGCACCCTCGGCCGGATCTCGGGCGCCGAGCTGCGCGCGATGGGCGTGCGCCAGGACTACTCCCCCGTGGCGGACGTCAACGTCAACCCGGCCAACCCGGTCATCGGCGTGCGCTCCTTCGGCGCCGACCCGGACGCGGTGGCCGCCCTGGTCGCCGCCGAGGTGCAGGGCTACCGGTCCGCGGGGGTGGCGGCGACCGCCAAGCACTTCCCGGGGCACGGCGACACCGCGGTCGACAGCCACTACGGCTTCCCGGTCATCACCCACAGCCGCGAGGTGTGGGAGGAACTGGACGCGGTCCCGTTCCGCGCGGCGATCGCGGCCGGCATCGACTCGATCATGACCGCGCACATCCTGGTCCCGGCCCTCGACGACTCGGGCGACCCGGCCACCCTGTCGCGGCCGATCGTCACCGGCCTGCTGCGCGAACGCCTCGGCTACGACGGGGTCGTGGTCACCGACGCGCTCGACATGGCGGGCGTGCGCACCAAGTACGGTGACGACCGGGTGCCGGTGCTGGCCCTGAAGGCGGGCGTCGACCAGCTGCTCAACCCGCCGAAGCTGGACGTCGCGTGGAACGCGGTGCTGCGGGCCGTGCGCGAGGGGGAGCTGACCGAGGAGCGGCTGGAGCAGTCGGTGCTGCGCATCCTGCGGCTGAAGGCGAAGCTCGGGCTGCTCGACGACCCGTACGCCGGGCAGGCGGGCGTGGACCGGACCGTGGGGACCCCGGCCCACCTGGCCGCCGCCGACCGCATCGCCGGGCGGACCACGACCCTGCTCGTCAACGAGGGCCCGCTGCTGCCGCTGGCACCGGACACCACGCGCAAGCTGCTGGTCGTCGGCGCCGACCCGGCCTCCCCGTCCGGCACGACCGGCCCGCCCACCGGTGTCCTCGCCACCGCGCTGACCGGCCTCGGCTTCACGGCCACCGCGCTGTCCACCGGCACGGCCCCCTCGGCGGCGACGATCGCCCGCGCGGTGGCCGCGGCCGGCGAGGCGGACGCGGTGGTGGTGGCGACGTACAACGTCACCGCGACGAGCCCGCAGAAGACTCTCGTCGAGCAACTCCTCGCCGCTGGGCGGCCGGTGGTCGCGGTCGCCGTCCGCAACCCGTACGACGTGGCCCAGTTGCCCGGTGTCGCCGCGTACCTGGCGACCTACTCCTGGACGGACGTCGAACTGCGCGCCGCGGCCCGGGTGATCGCGGGCCGCACCGACCCCCGCGGGAAGCTGCCGGTGCCGGTCCAGCGGGCGGACGACCCGGCGCGGGTGCTGTTCCCGATCGGGCACGGGCTGACGTACTAGCGCGCGCAGCACGGCGGGCCCGGGGAGATTCCCCGGGCCCGCCGCCGTCAGTTCCCCGGAGGGGTCACGGGCGCAGCGCCGGCTCCCGCTCCACGTCCCGCACGTCCAACTTGCTGTCGAACTTCGCCAGCGGCTTGGCCGCCGACGCCGTCGCGGCGGGCAGGCCCGCCCAGTCGAGGATGCGGGCCGTGGCGAGGGCCTTCTGGTCGGCTACCAGACCGGCCACGTTCGCGCCGTGGTTGAGGCCGGGGGCCGTGAAGACGTAGGAGTCCTTCGCGCCCTTGTCGACGCGGAAGCGCTCCGCGCCCCACGGGTCGTTCTGGCCGTACACGAAGAGCATGTGCCGGGCGTTGTGCCGGACCCAGGTGTCGACGTCCCGCATGGCCCACGGCTGGAACGTCATCGGGATCGAGCGCGGCACGAAGTTGCGCGGCGGCTGGTAGCCGTAGCGGATGTACTTCTTCTCGATGTACGGGAAGTGGATGGTGGGCGCGCCCAGCTGGGTGCCCGCCTGGTAGTAGTACGGGGTGTACTGCTCCAGGCCCTGGTCGGTGTACGCCGAGAAGCCGGAGATGGTGTCCACGGAGGTCCAGATCTCGTCGTCGGTGGCGGTGGCCGCGTTCGCCGGGATCGTGTCGCAGTCGGAGAGCAGGCTGTACTGCCAGAAGCCCCACACGTAGTCCAGGACGACCGCCTCGTAGGCGCGGTCCAGGCTGCCGATCGTGGTGAAGGTGTAGCCGTTCTCGGCGGCGTACGCCGCGTACTTCTCCTCCAGCGCGGCGCGGCGCACCAGCGCCTCGCGCTGCACCGCGTTCAGCCGGTCGCGGCACTCCTTGGTGCCGACGGTCGCGAAGAAGCGGTCGTAGGCGGCGTCCTGGTCGTTGACCACGTCGTTGGGGGCCACGTACGCGACCACGCCGTCCATGTCCCGCGGGTAGAAGCGCTCGAAGTACGTCGCCGTCATGCCGCCCTTGGAGCCGCCGGTGGCGATCCAGTTCTTCGTGTAGATGGGCTTCAGCGCCGTGAAGATGCGGTGCTGGTCGCTGGCCGCCTGCCAGATGTCCAGCTTGGACCAGTCGGCGGGGCTGGGGCGGGAGGGGGTGAAGAAGCGGTACTCCATGGAGACCTGGTTGCCGTCGACGATCTGGGTCGGCTCGCGGCGGCCGGGGTTGGTGGAGACGTTGTAGCCGCCGGTGTAGAAGACCGTCGGGCGGCTGACGTCCTTGTGCAGCACGGTGATCCGCTGCTGGAACGTGCCCGCCGAGGGGTGCCGGTGGTCGACCGGCTGGGTGTAGTTCAGGACGAAGTAGCGGTAGCCGGGGTACGGCTTCTCCTCGATCAGGCTCATGCCCGGGATCGAGAGCAGCCGGTCCTTGATGTCCGTGGCCTGAGGCTCGGCAGCGGTCGCTGCTCCCGCCGTGGTCAGCGTGCCTATGAGCACGGTGAGCGCCAGCAGCCATCTGAGCGCCTTGCGCATGCGCGTGCACCCTCCCTGTGAGACAGATGTGCGCCGGAAGCTATCGGAGCAACCCGGTTCGCACCAGGGGAGGTTGATGCGGAGGTTTCAGGACGTCAGCACAGAATCCAGCCGGAACTGACCGCCTTGCGGCCCACCGAGCCCTTCACCCACACGCAGCGGTGACCGGCGTACACGGTGACGGGTCCGACCTGGCGCGCGGCGCGCGCCTGGATCCGCCAGGGCCGCCCGCCGCGGGCCTGCACGCTGACCGACATCGGCTTCGTGCCGCGCGGGTCCTTGGCGTAGGTGACGGCGCAGACGTAGCGGCCCGCCTTGAACACCTGCACCGAGCCGGTGGTGAAGGACAGCGTGCGCACCTTGCGGCCCGCGCACGCGTGGGCGGCCGCCGCCTGCGCGCTGCCGGGCGCGGCCAGCGCGAGGATCCCGGCGGCGGTCAGCACCGCCACGCCCGCCGCCAGCCGCCGTATGACACCCCTCGTTCCGCTGCCCACGTCCGTGTCTCCCCGAGTCGCCCGCCATGTCGCTCGCCGTACTGGTGTACGGACGCCGGGCGCGGGCCGCGCGGTTGCGCGCGGCCCGCGCCGGTCCGGTGCCCGCGCGCCGTCAGGCGGACTCGACGCCCACCGGCTCGCCGACGAACGTCCGCCACAGGCGGGCGTAGCGGCCGTCGCGGGCGAGGAGTTCGTCGTGGGTGCCGTCCTCGACGACCCGGCCGTGGTCCATGACCACCACCCGGTCGGCCCGCGCCGCCGTGGTGAGGCGGTGGGCGACGACCAGCGTGGTGCGCCGGCCCGCGAGGCGGTCGGTGGCCTGGTTGACCTGGGCCTCGGTGGCGAGGTCCAGGGCCGCCGTCGCCTCGTCGAGCAGCAGGACGTCGGGGTCGACGAGTTCGGCGCGGGCGAGCGCGATGAGCTGGCGCTGGCCCGCGGAGAGGTTGCGTCCGCGCTCGGCGACCTCGTGGAGGTAGCCGCCCTCCAGCGTGGCGATCATCTCGTGCGCGCCGACCGCGCGGGCCGCCGCCTCCACCTCGGCGTCGCTCGCGTCGGGGCGGCCGTAGGCGATGGCGTCGCGGACGGTGCCGGGGAAGAGGTAGGCCTCCTGCGGCACGACGCCCAGGCGGTGGCGGTACGACGTGAGGTCCAGCTCGCGCAGGTCCGTGCCGTCGACGGTGACCCGGCCGGACGTCGGGTCGTAGAACCGCGCCACCAGCTTGACCAGGGTCGACTTGCCGGCGCCCGTCTCGCCGACGAACGCCACGGTCTGCCCGGCGGGGATGCTCAGGTCGATGCCGCGCAGGGCCGCCTCGTCGGTGCCGTAGGCGAAGTGGACGTCCTCGAAGGCGATCTCGCCCCGCAGGGAGGTGACCGTGCGCGGTGCGCGGGCCGCGCCGGTGGACGTCGGCTCGCGCAGCAGCTCCTGGATGCGGCCGAGCGAGACGGTGGCCTGCTGGTAGCCGTCGAACACCTGGGAGAGCTGCTGCACGGGCGCGAAGAACAGGTCGATGTACAGCAGGTACGCCACCAGCGCGCCCGTGGTCAGCGTGGCGGCGTCCACCCGGCCCGCGCCCACCACCAGCACCGCGGCCGCCGCGACCGACGACAGCAGCTGCACGAACGGGAAGTACACCGAGATCAGCCACTGGCCGCGGATGCGCGCCCGGCGGTAGCTGTCGCTGCGCTCGGCGAACCGGGCCCGGCCGTCGCGCTCGCGGCGGAACGCCTGCACGATCCTCAGCCCCGACACCGACTCCTGCAGGTCGGCGTTGACCGCCGAGACCCGCTCGCGGGCCAGCTCGTACGCCTTCACGCTGGCCCGGCGGAAGAAGAAGGTGGCGACGACCAGCGGCGGCAGGGTGGCGAACACGACCAGCGCGAGCTGCACGTCGAGCACCAGCAGCGCGACCATGATGCCGAAGAAGGTGACCACCGCGACGAACGCCGTGACCAGTCCGGTCTGCAGGAACGTGGACAGCGCGTCGACGTCCGTCGTCATCCGGGTCATGATCCGGCCGGTCAGCTCGCGCTCGTAGTAGTCGAGCCCGAGCCGCTGGAGCTGCGCGAAGATCTTCAGGCGCAGCGAGTACAGCACCCGCTCGCCGGTGCGGCCCGTCATGCGGATCTCACCGGTCTGCGCCGCCCACTGCACCAGCACGGTCAGCAGCCCGAGCAGCGAGGCCGTCCACACCGCGCCGACCGCCATGCGGCTGACGCCCTGGTCGATGCCGTGCCGGATGAGGATCGGCAGCAGCAGCCCCATGCCCGCGTCCACGGCGACCAGCCCGAGGCTGACCAGCAGGGGCGCGCGGAAGCCGCGCAGCAGTCGGCGCAGGCCGTACGACTCCTCCGGGCGGACGGCACGGGCCTCGTCGACGTCGGGGACGTCGGTGGCCGGGGGCAGCGCCTCGACCTGGGCGAGCAGCTCCGGGGTGGCCGGGGTGCCGGCCAGGGCGGTGTCCTTGGGCGCCCGGTCGCCGGTCCACAGCCGGGGCGTCACCCCGCGCTCGGCGTCGTACTCGGCGTCCAGTTCGTCGCGCACGGAGGTGTCCTCGGCCGGTGCCTCGGGCCGGGCGTGGCCCGGGGAGACGCCGCCGAGCTCGTCGGGGTCGGTGAGGAGCCTGCGGTACAGCGCCGAGCGCTGCTGGAGCTCGTCGTGGGTGCCGATGTCGGCGAGGCGGCCGTGGTCGAGGACGGCGATGCGGTCGGCGAGGTTGAGGGTGGAGCGGCGGTGGGCGATGAGCAGGGTGGTGCGGCCCTCCATGACCTGGCCGAGCGCCTCGTGGATCTCGTGCTCCACGCGCGCGTCGACCGCCGAGGTGGCGTCGTCGAGGACCAGCAGGCGGGGGTCGGCGAGGATCGCGCGGGCGAGCGCGATGCGCTGGCGCTGGCCGCCGGACAGGGTCAGGCCGTGCTCGCCGACCGTGGTGTCGTAGCCGTCGGGCAGCTCCGCGATGAAGCGGTCCGCCTGGGCGGTGCGCGCGGCCCGCCGGATCTGCTCGTCGGTGGCGTCGGGGCGGCCGTAGGCGATGTTGTTGCGGACGGTGTCGGAGAACAGGAACGAGTCCTCGGGGACCAGGCCGATCGCGGCGCGCAGCGAGTCCAGGGTCAGCTCGCGCACGTCCCGGCCGCCGACGAGGACCGCGCCGCGGGTCACGTCGTAGAAGCGCGGCAGCAGCAGGGAGACGGTGGACTTGCCGGAGCCGGAGGAGCCGACGACCGCGAGGGTCTCGCCCGGGCGGATCTCGAAGCTGAGGCCGTCCAGGACCGGGTGGGCGGGGTCGTAGCCGAAGGACACGTCGTCGAACTCGACGGTCGCCGGGGCGTCGGCGGGCAGCTCCCGGGTGCCGTCCCGCAGGGCCGGCTCGGTGTCGATCAGCTCCAGGACGCGTTCGGTGCCGGCGCGGGCCTGCTGGCCGACGGTGAGGACCACGGCGAGCATGCGGACCGGGCCGACGAGCTGGGCCAGGTAGGTGGAGAAGGCCACGAAGGTGCCCAGGGTGATGTGGCCGTGCACGGCGAGCCAGCCGCCGAGCGCCAGCATGGCGACCTGGCCGAGTGCGGGGACGGCCTGGAGCGCGGGGGTGTAGCGGGCGTTCAGCCGGATGGTGCGCAGCCGTCCGGCGAACAGCCGCCGGCCCACCTCGCGCAGCTTCCCGGTCTCCTGGTCCTCCTGTCCGAAGCCCTTCACCACGCGCACCCCGCTGACCGCGCCGTCGACCACGCCCGCCACGGCGGCGGCCTGGGCCTGCGCCCACCAGGTGGCCGGGTGCAGCCGGGTGCGGCTGCGCTTGGCGATCCACCACAGCGCGGGCGCCACGGCGAGGGCGACCAGGGTGAGCGGGACGGACAGCCACGCCATGACGACGAGGGAGACCAGGAACAGCGCGAAGTTGCCGATCGTCATGGGCAGCATGAACAGCAGGCCCTGGATGAGCTGGAGGTCGCTGGTGGCGCGGCCGACGACCTGGCCGGTGGACAGCTCGTCCTGCCGGCGGCCGTCGAGCCGGGTGATCGTGGCGAACATCTCCGTGCGCAGGTCGTGCTGCACGTCCAGGGCGAGCCGGCCGCCGTAGTAGCGGCGGACGTAGGCGGAGGCGTAGACGAGCACGGCGGCGCCGATCAGGGCGGCCGCCCAGGGCGCCATGTCCCGGGTGTGGGAGTCGATCACGTCGTCGATGATCACCTTGGTGATCAGGGGCACGACGGCCATGACGGCCATGCCGGCGAGCGAGGCGCCGAGGGCGAGGACCACGTCCCTGGGGTAGCGCCACGCGTAGCCCGCGAGTCGTCGTGCCCATCCCCGTTGTGCGCTCACGCCGGTGCCTTCCTGCGAACCTGGTCTGCCGGAAGGCACCAACGCCGGTGAGGTGCGATTTCATCCCGCTGTAACAATCCGGGAGGTCCCGGGCGGGGATTTTCGGCCGCGGGGGTCAGCTCGCGGCGAGGTCGCGGTGGACGACCTTGGCGACGCCCTGGATGGTCGTGATGCCGTAGCTCATGGTGCTGTTGCCGTGGGTGAGCACGGTGATCGTGTAGTCGTGGCCGCCGCCCTTGAAGGTGCCGACGCTGTGCACCCGCCAGCCCTGCGTGGCGCGCTGCAGCCAGCCGTTCTTGACGTGCCACGACACGTTCGCGGGCCGCCCGTACGGCGTGCCCCACCGCTGGTCGGCGACGACCTTGCCCATCAGGGTGGTCACGTAGGAGCGGGAGGCGTCGGTGAGGACGGCGTTGTGGGCGGTCAGGAGCCGGAGCAGCTTCTGCTCGTCGGTGACGGTGATCTGGGTCAGCCCCCAGTAGTTGTTCGCGCCCGGCTTGGTCTGGGTCATGGACGCGGCGGCCAGGAACTTCTTGATCTTCGTCAGGCCGAGCTGCTTCCACAGGGTCGAGGTGGAGGCGTTGTCCGACTTGGTGATCATGTTGGTGGCGAGGGTCTTCTCGCGGGTGGTGAGCGAGCGGTGCGCCGCCTGCGCGTCGTACAGCAGGGCGGACAGGACGGTCACCTTGACGACGCTCGCCGAGTCGTAGGCGGTCGAGGCGCGCAGGGTGCAGGTCGTCGCGGTGCTCCGGTCGTAGACGCCGACGGCGACCGTGCCCTTGCGCGTCGCCAGGGCGGCGGTGATGTCCTTCTTCAGCTTGGTGGCGAGGGCGGGCTTGGCCGAGGTGCAGGTGACGGCCGGAGCGGTGGCGGCGGCCGGGGTGGCGACGGCCACGCCGGTTATCAGCAGGCCGGTGGTGAGCGCGACGACGGCCGGAGCGGCACGACGTGCGGAAGTCCCTGAAGTCATGCCCGGGTTGACTCATGAGTTCTACCGAAAGGTTGTACGAGAAGACGGCTTTTGCCGGTCCGCGTCACCGGATGGACACCCGCCGTCCCTTTACGTCGTCGCATGTCCATGTCACGCTCCCGAGTGCCGCCTCCACTCAACCCGCGTAGATGGGACGACCTTTATGCTGGCGACACGCATACGCCGCTGGAAGCCGGTGGCGCTGACCATCGCCGCCGTGCTGGTGGGCCTCACGGCCCCCGCCCTGACGGCGACCCCGGCCGCGGCGACGACGACGGCGTACGACTCGACGTACTACAAGAACGCGGTCGGCAAGACCGGCGCGAGCCTGAAGAGTTCGCTGCACACCATCATCAGCAGCCAGTCGAAGATCTCGTACTCCGCGGTCTGGGAGGCGCTGAAGGTCACCGACCAGGACCCGAACAACAGCAGCAACGTCCTGCTGCTCTACAGCGGCGCCTCCCGCAGCAAGTCCCTCAACGGCGGCGACCTCGGCGACTGGAACCGCGAGCACACCTGGGCCAAGTCCCACGGCGACTTCGGCGAGGTGACCGGCCCCGGCACCGACCTGCACCACCTGCGCGCCTGCGACGTCCAGGTCAACAGCATCCGCGGCAACCTGGACTTCGACAACGGCGGCAGCGCCGTGGCCAACGGCGGCGGCAGCACCGTCGACTCCGACTCGTTCGCGCCGCGCCCCGCGGACCGCGGTGACGTCGCGCGCATGATCCTCTACATGGCCGTGCGCTACGACGGCGGCGACGGCTTCGCCGACCTGGAGCCCGACGAGAAGGTGAACAACGGCTCCGCCCCGTACATGGGCAAGCTGTCCGTCCTCAAGGCGTGGAACGAGGCGGACCCGCCCAGCGCCTTCGAGGAGCGCCGCAACCAGGTCATCTACGACACCTACCAGCACAACCGCAACCCGTTCATCGACCACCCGGAGTGGGTCGAGGCGATCTGGTAGGTCCCGCCCGGCGGGGCCCGCTCACCCCAGGTGGGTGGGGGCGAACATCCGCAGCACCGCCGGGAGCACGACCACCGAGGGCCCGGGCGTCGCCAGCGCCCCGGCGAGGTCCTTCTCCAGGGTGTCCGGTGTCGTGCGGACGCCGGGCACCCCGAAGGACTCCGCGAGGGCCACGTAGTCCGGGCGGGTCAGCTCGGTGGCCGTGGCCTGCCCGAAGGCGTCGGTCATGTACTCGCGCAGGATGCCGTAGCCGCCGTCGTCGACGATCAGCCAGGTGACGTCCAGGCCGTACTGCCGGGCCGTGGCCAGCTCCGCGACGGAGTACAGCGCGCCCCCGTCGCCGGAGACGGCCAGCACCGGGCGCGTCGGGTCGGCGGCCGCCGCGCCGAGCGCCGCCGGGAAGCCGTAGCCGAGGCCGCCCGCGCCCTGCGCCGAGTGCATCAGGTTCGGGGCGTGGGCGTCGAAGGCGGACCAGGCCCAGTAGGCCAGGATCGTCATGTCCCAGAAGGACGGGGAGCCGGCCGGCAGCGCGCGGCGCACCGAGGCCAGCACCTCCTGCTCCAGGGTGAGTTCCTGAGCACCGATACGGGCGGCGACCTTCGCGAGGACGCTCCGGACCCGCTCGGGCGCCGTGGGGTCGGTGCGCTCCTCGACGGTCTCCAGCAGGGCCTGCAGGGCGAGCCGGGCGTCGGCGTGGATGCCCAGCGCCGGGTGGTTGGACTCCAGCTTGCCGAGGTCCGCCTCGATCTGCACGACACGGCCGCGCGGCGCGAACGTGTGGTAGTTCGAGGAGAGTTCGCCCAGTCCTGAGCCCACCACCAGCAGGACGTCGGCGTCCTCCAGGAAGTCGGTGGTGTGACGGTCCTCCAGCCACGACTGCAGCGACAGCGGGTGCGTCCAGGGGAAGGCGCCCTTGCCGCCGAACGTGGTCACCACGGGCGCGTCCAGCTTCTCGGCCAGCGCCCGGAGCTTGCCCGCGGCGTCCGCGCGGACCACCCCGCCGCCCGCGATGATCGCCGGGCGCTCGGCGCGGGACAGCAAGTGGGCGGCGAGGGCGGTGAGTTCGGGGCGTGGGACGAGCTCCTCCGGGGTGGCGTCGAGGGCCGTCACCCCCGGGAGCGCGGTCGGCGCCAGCAGCACGTCCTGCGGGATCTCCACCCACACGGGCCCGTGCGGGGCGGTGAGCGCCGACTTCCAGGCCGCCGCGATCGCGGACGGGATCTGGGACTGCGTGCGCACGGTGTGGACCGACTTGACCACGCCCCGGAACGAGGCCGCCTGGTCGGGCAGTTCGTGCAGGTAGCCGTGGCGGCCGCCGCCCAGGCCCGCGGTCGGGACCTGGCTGCTGATGGCGAGGACGGGCGCCGAGGCTGCCGCCGCCTCCTGGAGCGCGGCCAGGGAGGTGAGGGCCCCCGGTCCGGTCGACAGCAGCAGCGGGGCCGCCTCGCCGGTGACCCGGCCGTAGGCGTCGGCCGCGAAGCCGGCGTTGTTCTCCACCCGCAGGCCCACGTACCGCAGGTCCGAGCGGCGCAGCGCGTCGAACATGCCGAGCGCGTGCTGGCCGGGCAGTCCGAAGACCGTCGTCGCGCCGAGCCCGGCCAGCGTCTCCACGACCAGGTCCCCGCCGTTGCGGCCGGCGGGCGGGTTCAGGGCGGCCGTCGTCTGGGCGTCCGTCGGGCGGAGCACCAGGTCGTGGTCGTGGGTCACTTCGCGCGTGCCTCCGCAATCTGCCGGGACATGATCGTGGTCAGTTCGTACGCCGTGTGGGACGCGGCCACCGAGGTGATCTCGGCGTGGTCGTAGGCGGGGGCCACCTCGACGACGTCCGCGGACACCAGGTTGCAGGACGCCAGCCCGCGCAGGATCTCCAGCAGCTCGCGGGAGGTCATGCCGCCCGCCTCGGGCGTGCCCGTGCCGGGGGCGTGGGCGGGGTCCAGGCAGTCGATGTCGATGGAGATGTACAGCGGGCGGTCGCCGATGCGCTGGCGGAGCTGGTCGGCCACCTCGTCGGCGCCCCGGCGGTAGACGTCGGAGGAGGTGACGATGCCGAAGCCCATCTTCTCGTCGTCGGTGAGGTCCTGCTTGCCGTACAGCGGGCCACGGGTGCCCACGTGGGAGAGCGCGGAGGTGTCGAGGATGCCCTCCTCCACCGCGCGGCGGAACGGGGTGCCGTGGGTGTACTCGGCGCCGAAGTAGGTGTCCCAGGTGTCCAGGTGGGCGTCGAAGTGGAGCAGGGCGACCGGGCCGTGCTTCCTGGCGACCGAGCGCAGCAGGGGCAGCGCGATGGTGTGGTCGCCGCCCAGCGTCATCAGGCGGGCGCCGGTGCCGAGCAGGTCGTCGGCCGCGGCCTCGATGGTCTCGACGGCCTCGTTGATGTTGAACGGGTTGGCCGCGATGTCGCCGCCGTCCGCGACCTGCGCGAGGGCGAACGGGGAGGCGTCCTGGGCGGGGTTGTAGGGACGCAGCAGCCGGGACGCCTCGCGGATGGCGTTGCCGCCGAAGCGGGCGCCCGGCCGGTACGAGACGCCCGAGTCGAACGGCACGCCCACCACGGCGACGTCGGCGGTGCCGACCTCGTCCAGGCGGGGCAGCCGGGCGAAGGTCGCGGGGCCGGCGTACCGCGGGATGCGGGAGGAGTCGACGGGGCCGCGGGGCGTCTCGTTGCTGCTCATGGTCAATGCCTTCTTTCCTACGCTTCGTCGCGTATGTACTGCTGCCCGGGCGACTTTACCGGGGAGCGGGGACCGGTTCGGACACGAGTTCGGGATTCCCCCGTCCGGCGAGCCGTTCACGCCAGGCGGTCAGGACCGCCTCGTCGGTCGGCCGGGTGGCGAGGGATCCGGCCGCGTAGGCGACCAGGGAGGCCAGCAGGCCGTAGTAGACGGGCTCGTTGGCGAGGATGCCGTAGGCCGCCATCAGGCCCACCACCGCGACACCGCCGACGACGACCGCGGCGAGCGCGCCCTGCACGGTGCCGCGCCGCCACAGCAGCCCGCCGAGGATGGGCACGAGGAGACCGCCGACGAGCAGGTTGTACGCCACCGTCAGCGCCTCGACGACGTTGTTCAGCGCGATCGCCGTGCCGATCACCGCGACGCCCATGAGCAGGATGAACGCCCGGTTGCCGCGGACCTCGTCGTGCTCCTCGGCGGACGGCCGCACGATGCCGCGCAGACGTGACCAGATGTCGTTGTTGGCGACGGTCGCGCAGGCGATCAGCGCACCGGAGGAGGTCGACATCACCGCGGCGAGCGCGGCGGCCAGCACCAGGCCCCGCACGCCGACGGGCAGTTCGTCCTTCACGATGGTGGCGAAGGCGTCGTCCGGGCTGCCGAGCTTCGGGTAGAGCACCTTGGCGGCGGTGCCGATGACGGCGCCGGCGAGGGCGTAGACGAGGCAGTAGGTGCCGGCCACGGTGCCGCCCCAGCGGGCGGTGCGGTCGCTGCGCGCGGTGAACACGCGCTGCCAGATGTCCTGTCCGATGAGCATGCCGAACGTGTAGATCAGCACGTAGGTGAAGATCGTCTCACCGCCGATGCCCAGCGGGTCGAAGTACGAGGTGGGCAGCTCGGCCTTCATCTCGGCGAAGCCGCCCGCCTTGACCACCGCGATGGGCAGCAGGAGCAGCAGCACGCCGATCGTCTTGACCACGAACTGCACCATGTCGGTCAGCGTGATCGACCACATGCCGCCGAGCGTGGAGTAGGCGACCACGATGGAGCCGCCCAGCACGATCGCCAGGGTGCGGTTGATGTCGAACAGCACGTCGAAGATCGTGGCGTACGCGATGGTCGAGGTGACCGCGAGCATCAGCGTGTACGCCCACATCACGACGCCGGAGATCAGGCCCGCACGGCCGCCGTAGCGCAGGTCGAGCATCTCGGAGACCGTGTACACCTTGAGGCGGGCGATGCGGGCCGAGAAGAAGACGCTCAGCGCCAGCAGGCCGAGGCCGATCGTGAAGACCATCCAGGCGCCGGACAGGCCGTACTGGTAACCGAGCCCGACGCCGCCGATGGTGGAGGCGCCGCCCAGGACGATCGCGGCCATGGTGCCGGAGTACAGGGCGGGCCCCAGGCGCCGGCCGGCCACCAGGAACTCGCTCTTGGACCGGGCGCGGCGCATGCCCCACCAGCCCATGGCCAGCATGCCGGCCAGATAGACGGCGATCACCACGTAGTCGACGGCCATGGGGCCTCCTTCACACACTTCTCGGTGGCGTGTCGTGCAGGGAACGGGGGGGTGTGCGGCGACTCGACGCGGGGACATCCGCCCGTACCCACTGGTCGCCGGTCCCTCGACCCTAGGTGGCCGAAAAGCGACTGCGAAGTGTACGTTCCCTCCATTCACGCCGTACGGGATGGAGGAAACGCACACCATGCCGGACCCCGCCGTCCCGCCCACCCCGCCGGTGCCGCTCGCCGCGCTCCTGGCCCGGGAGGACCTCGCCCTGCGGCAGCTCGCCGGGCCCTCCGGCCCGGACGTCGCCGTCCACTGGGCGCACACCTCGGAGATGAGCGACCCCTACCCGTACCTGCTGGGCGGCGAGCTGCTGCTGACGGCCGGGGTGCACGTCCCCGAGACACCTGACCCGGGGGCGTACTTCGACGCCTACGTCGCGCGGATCGTCGCGGCCGGCGGCGCCGCCCTCGGCTTCGGGGTGGCGCCGGTGCACGACACCGTGCCGCCCGCGCTGATCGCGGCCTGCGCGGCGCACGCCCTGCCACTGGTCGAGGTCCCGCCGCAGACCACGTTCTCCGGCGTGGCCCGCGCGGTCTGGCAGCTCATGGCCCAGGCCCGGCTGGCCGAGCTGCGCCGGGTCACGGAGGCCCAGCAGAGCCTCGCGGCCGCCGCCTCCCGGCCCGACCCGGTGCCGTCGGTGCTGCGGCAGCTCGCCCAGCGGGTGGCGGGCCGCGCGGTGCTGTACGGGCCCGAGGCGACGGAGGTCGCGGCGGCCGGGCGCCCGGCGGGGACCGCGGCGCACCAGGCGCTGGCCGCGCTCGCGGAGGTGGTCCGCCCCAGCGGTCCGGGCACGCCCACCTCGGCCACGGACACCGCCGCCGGCACCCACCTCGCGGCGTACGCCCTGGGCGCCGGGCACGACTTCGTCCTCGGCGTCGCCGCCCCGCGCCGCGACCCGGGCGACCACACCATCGCCTCCGTCGCCGCCGTGCTGCTCTCCCTGCTCACCGGCGAGCACCAGAGCGGCACCGGCGCGGCCCGCTCCTCCGCGCTGGTCCGGCTGCTGCTCGGGGCCGCGCCCGAGGCGGTGGCGCCACTGCTCGGCGCCGGGCGCTGGGCCGTCGTGCACGCCCGCCCCGACGCCCACGCCCCCGACCCGGTGGCCGCCTCCGCGCTGGGCGCCGCGCTCGGCTCGCCCCTGGTCGACCTCGCCGACGGCGTCGTACGGGTCCTGGTGCCCGAGGGGCGGGAGCCGGCGCCGTACCCCGGCTGGACGCTGGGGGTGAGCGCGGCCGTGGAGCCGGCGCAGTGGCCGGCCGCGGACGCGCAGGCGGCCCGGGCCCTGGCCCGCGCGCGGGCGACACGGGCCCCGCTGCTGCGGCACCGCGCCCGGGCGGCCCTGGCCGACCTGGTCGCGCCGGACGAGGCGGCCGCCCACGCGCGGGCCCTGCTCGCGCCGATCGCGGCCACGCCCGCGCTGCCGGAGACGCTGCGCACCTGGCTGTCGCTGCACGGCAGCTGGGACCGCACGGCGGTGGCGCTGTCGGTGCACCGCAACACCGTGCGGCAGCGGATCGCGCGGTGCGCGGCCCTGCTCGGGGCGGACCTGGACGACCCGGACGTGCGGATGGACCTGTGGTTCGCGCTGCGCGACCGCGCTCCGGGCGGCGGGTGAGCCACGTCCCAGGGTCCGGAACCGCGGTGAGCTCCCCGGCCCGCTGCCCCACAATGGACACCATGCCGATATCCGGGACACCCAGCCGTGCCGAGCTCGTCGACCACCTCGTGCGCACCCGCATCGCGGGCGAGGTCGCCACGCCCCGTGAGAACAACCTCTCCCACTACCGGCAGCTCGCGAACGGCAACCGGCACTTCTGGTTCGGGCTGGAGTTCGGCGACCGCTGGACCGACGAGCAGGACGTGCTCGCGGTGATGGCCGAGCGCGTCGGCGTCAACGACGACCCCGAGTACCGGTACGGCCAGGACACCATCGACGCCGAGCTCACCGTGGACGGCCTGGACCGGCTGGCGGGGCGGCTGCGCAAGGCCGCCGAGGGCCGGCAGCGGGTGCTGCTCGCCACCGGCCACCCGGGCGGGCTGCTGGAGGTGCACCACCGCACGGCCGCCGCGCTGCGCGCCGCGGGCTGCGAGATCGTGGTGATCCCGGACCGGCTGCAGACCGACGAGGGCTACGTGATGCAGTTCGCGGACGTCGCGGTGCTGGAGCACGGGGCCACCCTGTGGCACACCCACTCCGGCGAGCCGATGAAGGCGATCCTCACCGCGCTGGAGCTGGAGGGCCGCCCGCTGCCCGACCTGGTGGTCGCCGACCACGGCTGGGCGGGCTACGCGGCCCAGCACGGCGTGGACGCCGCCGGCTACGCCGACTGCAACGACCCGGCCCTGTTCCTCGCCGAGTCCGAGGGCACCCTCCAGGTGGCGGTCCCCCTGGACGACCACGTGGTCAGCCCCCGCTACTACGACCCCATGACGGCGTACCTGCTGGACCGGGCCGGGCTGGGCGAGCGCGCCGAGGGCTGAGGGCGGGGCGGCGGCGGCTGGTATGACTGGGGGCATGGAGGAAGCAGCCGCCGAGTCGGCCATCGACATGTTCCTGTCCGCGTTCAACGTCCCGGACGACCGGCACGTGACCGAGCTGCTGTCCCAGGCCCTCACCTCCGACGTGGTGTTCTTCGGGCCGCTGGGACGCAGCGAGGGCGTGGCCGCGGTCGAGCGGTTCGTGCGGGAGCTGCGCCGCCACCCGGCCGGGCCCGGCACCATGGCCCGCTGCTCGGCGGTCGACATGCCCGGCGAGTGGGCCCGCTACCGGTGGGCCTTCACCACGCCCGGGGACGGGCCGCGGCTGGCCGGCACGGACGTCGTCCACCTGCGGCGGGGTCTGATCGACCAGATGATCGTCTTCGCGGGCGACATCGAACCGGCCGCGGCGGACGCCTGACCGTCCCTCCCCCGCCCGGTCCCGGTCCGTCTCAGCCGGTCCGCGGGACGCGGACCACGCCCTCCTGGATGACCGAGAGGGCCAGCCGGCCGTCCTGGGTGTAGATGCGGGCCTGGCCGAGGCCGCGGCCGCCGTGGGCCGACGGGGACTCCTGGTCGTACAGGAGCCACTCGTCGGCGCGGAACGGGCGGTGGAACCACATGGCGTGGTCCAGCGAGGCCCCGACGACGTCGCCGACCGCCCAGCCGCCGCGCCCGTGCGCGAGCAGCACCGAGTCGAGCAGCGTCATGTCGGAGACGTAGGTGGCGAGCACGACGTGCAGCAGCGGGACGTCCACGGCGCCGTCGAGCTTGCCGTTGGTGCGGAACCAGACCTGCGAGTGCGGCTCGCGGGGCTCCCCGAACCGTCCGTACGGCGGCTCGTCGACGTAGCGCAGGTCGATCGCCTCGCGCGCCTCCAGGAAGCGCTCGACCACGTCCGGGTCGAGGTGGCCGTAGCCGCGCAGCCGCTCCTGCGAGGTGGGCAGCGTGGCCGGGTCGGGGGCGGGCGGCATCGGCACCTGGTGGTCGAGCCCGTCCTCGTGCGCCTGGAACGACGCCGACAGGAAGAAGATCGGCCGGCCGTGCTGGACCGCGACGACGCGCCGGGTGGTGAAGGAGCGGCCGTCGCGGATGCGCTCCACGGTGTAGACGATCGGCGCGCCGGGGTCCCCGGGGCGCAGGAAGTACGCGTGCAGGGAGTGGGCGTGCCGGTCCCCGGGGACCGTCCGCCCGGCGGCGACCAGCGCCTGCGCCGCGACCTGCCCGCCGAAGACGCGGGGCACGACGGCGGAGCGGGACTGGCCGCGGAAGATGTTCTCCTCGATCTGCTCGAGGTCGAGCAGATCGAGGAGGTCCTGGAGTGCCTGGCTCATGAGGAGTAGGTGTACCGGCCGGAGATGACGGGCGTCCTACAGACCCATGTCCTTGGCGATGATCGTCTTCATGATCTCGCTGGTGCCGCCGTAGATGCGGTTGACGCGGTTGTCCGCGTACAGGCGGGCGATCGGGTACTCGTTCATGTAGCCGTAGCCGCCGTGGAGCTGCAGGCAGCGGTCGATCACGCGGTGGGCGACCTCGGTGCAGAACAGCTTGGCGGAGGCGGCCTCGGCGGGGGTGAGCTCCCCGGCGTCCAGTGCCTCCAGCGCGCGGTCGGCGACGGCCTCGGCGGCGTCGACCTCGGCCTGGCAGGCGGCCAGCTCGAACTTGGTGTTCTGGAAGTGCGCGACGGGCTTGCCGAAGACGGTGCGCTCCTGCACGTACTGCTTGGCGAACCGGACCGCGGCCTTGGCCTGCGCGTAGGCGCCGAAGGCGATGCCCCAGCGCTCGGAGGCGAGGTTGTGGCCGAGGTAGGAGAAGCCCTTGTTCTCCTCGCCGAGCAGGTCCTCCACGGGCACCTTGACGTCGACGAACGCCAGCTCGGCGGTGTCGGAGGTGCGCAGGCCCAGCTTGTCCAGCTTGCGGCCGATGGAGTAGCCCTCGGACTTGGTGTCCACGGCGAACAGGGAGATGCCGTGGCGGCGGTCCTCGGCGGTCGGCGCGGCGGTGCGGGCGCAGACGATGACCTTGTCGGCGTGCACACCGCCGGTGATGAAGGTCTTGGAGCCGTTGAGGACGTAGTGCGTGCCGTCCTCGGAGAGCTTCGCGGTGGTCTTCATGCCGGCCAGGTCGGAGCCGGTGCCCGGCTCGGTCATGGCGATGGCCCACATCTCCTCGCCGGTGACGAACTTCGGCAGGTACCGCTTCTTCTGCTCGTCCGTCGCCAGCATCTTGATGTACGGCAGGGCGAGCAGCACGTGCACCCCGGAGCCGCCGAACTGCACGCCCGCGCGGGCCGTCTCCTCGTAGAGGACGGCCTCGAACTTGTGGGTGTCCAGGCCCGCGCCGCCGAACTCCTCGGGCACGCTGATGCCGAAGACGCCCAGGTCGCCGAGCTTGTAGTAGAAGTCGCGCGGCGCCTGGCCCGCGGCGAACCAGTCGTCGTACACCGGTACGACCTCGGCCTCGATGAAGGCGCGAAGGGTCTCCCGGAACGCCTCGTGATCCTCGTTGAACACCGTACGGCGCACGCCGCCACCTCCACGTACCTTCAGCCGGCCCTGTCTAAGCGCTTGCTCAGATTCGAGCGTACCGACGGGTAGCCGAACCGTCCAGAGGGGTCCCGCCGTAACGCTCGTCACGCTCGACGCAGGGGCGGCCCGAGCCGGACGACGGTCTCGCAGCCCACGTCCTGCCGGTACTCCACGACACCCTGCCGGTACCAGAAGCGGCACCCGGACAGCGTGCCGCGCACCGGCCCGGTCACCCGCACGCGCATCCAGACGTAGGCGCCCGCCCGGCCGTGCGGGGCGACGACGAACGGCCGGGCGGGTCCGACCGCGAAATCCTGGGTGACGCCGATGAGGTACCCGCCGGTCTGCCGGAGCGTGGCGGTGCCGTAGCGCACCACCTCCAGCCCCTCGGGGACCCGCAGCACGCGCATGCGCAGCACCGTGAGCGGCCGCGCGGTGCCGTTGTCCGGGAGCGGACCGCTCACCCAGTACTCGGCGCCGACCTGCGCGTGTTCGTAGCCGCTCAGGAAGGACGCCTGTGCCGGCAGCGCGATGGCGTCGCCCTGCGGGTGGTCCCGCGCCCGGTCGCCCCCGGCGGCGGCCGTCAGCGCCGCCGTCACGGCGAGTGCCGCCAGCCCGCGCAGCACGCGCCGGCCCTTCGATGTCGCGGCCGCGTCGGTTCCCACGGCTCCCCCCTTCACTCGGTGCAGGGGGCATCAGATCATGCGGCTGACCTGCGTGGACACGTGGTCCTGGTGAGGGGCCGGCCGGCCGCGAGCGGCTACTCCGCGCCCGCTGCCGCGAAGGCGCCGCGGGCCATGCGGTGGAGCTGGGTCGCCGTGGCGGTGCGGCCGGGGAGGGTGCCGGTGCGGCCCAGGTGCGGGGTGGAGTTGAGCAGGCCGAAGACCGAGTGGACCGCCGAGCGGGCCGAGGGCTCGGTCAGGGCCGGGTAGACCTCGCGGACCACGGAGACCCACAGCTCGACGTACTGGCGCTGGAGCTGGCGCACCAGCTTGCGGTCGCTGTCCCGGAGGCGGTCCAGCTCCCGGTCGTGCAAGGTGATCAGGGGACGGTCGTCGATGGCGAAGTCGATGTGGCCCTCGATCAGCGAGTCGAGGACCTCCTCGGCCCCGGCCACGCCGTCGGCCTCCGCCAGGCGCCGCCTGGCCCCCGTCAGCAACTGGCCGCTGATGCCGACGAGCAGCTCGGCGAGCATCGCGTCCTTGCCCGGGAAGTGGCGGTACAGACCGGGCCCGCTGATGCCCACGGCCGCGCCTATCTCGTCGACGCCGACACCGTGGAAGCCGCGCTCCGCGAAGAGCCGGGCGGCCTCCTTGAGGATCTGCTCGCGCCGCGTGGGGGCGTCGGTCCTGGTGGTCATGGATCGATTCTAGACAGGGAGGTTAGCGCTCGTTAACCTGAGGGAAATGCGTTAACGCTCATTAACAAGGTGAGGGGTTCGCAGGATGCACGAGGCACCGGAGCTGACGAGCGCGGCAGACCCCGCGTCGGAGGCCTGGCGGGCCAACGAGCGGGCACATCTGGCGCTCGTCGAGGAGCTGCGCGCCAAGCTGGCCGCGGCGGCGCTGGGCGGCGGGGAGAAGGCCCGCGCCCGGCACACCGCGCGCGGCAAGCTGCTGCCCCGGGACCGGGTGGACACCCTGCTCGACCCGGGCTCGCCGTTCCTGGAGCTGGCCCCGCTGGCGGCCGACGGGCTGTACGACGGGCAGGCCCCGGCGGCCGGGGTGATCGCGGGGATCGGGCGGGTCTCCGGGCGCGAGTGCGTGGTCGTCGCCAACGACGCCACGGTCAAGGGCGGCACGTACTACCCGATGACCGTGAAGAAGCACCTGCGCGCGCAGGAGGTCGCCCTGGAGAACCGGCTGCCCTGCGTCTACCTGGTGGACTCCGGCGGCGCCTTCCTGCCGATGCAGGACGAGGTCTTCCCCGACCGCGAGCACTTCGGGCGGATCTTCTACAACCAGGCGCGGATGTCGGGCGCCGGCATCCCGCAGATCGCGGCCGTGCTCGGCTCCTGCACGGCCGGCGGGGCGTACGTCCCGGCGATGAGCGACGAGGCCGTGATCGTGCGCGGACAGGGCACGATCTTCCTGGGCGGGCCGCCCCTGGTGAAGGCCGCCACCGGTGAGGTCGTCACCGCCGAGGAGCTGGGCGGCGGCGAGGTCCACTCCCGGGTCTCCGGCGTCACCGACCACCTCGCGGAGGACGACGCGCACGCGCTGCGGATCGTGCGGACCATCGTCGAGACCCTCCCGGCCCGCTCCGCCCTCCCCTGGGAGGTGCGCACCCCCGTCGAGCCGAAGGTCGACCCCCTCGGGCTGTACGGCGCCGTCCCGGTCGACTCCCGCACCCCCTACGACGTGCGCGAGATCATCGCCCGGATCACCGACGGCTCCCGGTTCGCGGAGTTCAAGGCGGAGTTCGGCCAGACCCTGGTCACCGGGTTCGCCCACGTCCACGGCCACCCGGTCGGCATCGTCGCCAACAACGGCATCCTCTTCTCCGAGTCCGCCCAGAAGGGCGCCCACTTCATCGAGCTGTGCGACCAGCGCGGCATCCCGCTGGTGTTCCTGCAGAACATCTCCGGCTTCATGGTCGGCAAGGACTACGAGGCCGGCGGCATCGCCAAGCACGGCGCCAAGATGGTCACCGCCGTCGCCTGCGCGCGCGTGCCGAAGCTGACCGTCGTGGTCGGCGGGTCCTACGGCGCGGGCAACTACTCCATGTGCGGCCGGGCCTACTCGCCCCGCTTCCTGTGGATGTGGCCCAACGCCAAGATCTCCGTGATGGGCGGCGAGCAGGCCGCCTCCGTCCTCGCCACCGTCAAGCGCGACCAGCTGGAGGGCCGGGGCGAGGAGTGGTCCGCCGAGGAGGAGGAGTCGTTCAAGGCGCCCGTCCGCGCGCAGTACGAGCGCCAGGGCAACGCCTACTACGCCACCGCCCGCCTGTGGGACGACGGGGTCATCGACCCGCTGGAGACCCGGCAGGTGCTGGGTCTCGCGCTGACCGCCTGTGCCAACGCGCCCCTGGGTGACCCCCAGTTCGGCGTCTTCCGGATGTAAGAGGGGCTGCCCGACCATGTTCGACACCGTGCTCGTGGCCAACCGGGGCGAGATCGCCGTGCGCGTGATCCGTACGCTGCGGACGATGGGCGTGCGCTCGGTCGCCGTCTTCTCCGACGCGGACGCCGACGCGCGGCACGTCCGGGAGGCCGACACCGCCGTCCGGATCGGCCCGCCGCCGGCCGCCGAGAGCTACCTGTCCGTGGAGCGGCTGCTGGAGGCGGCCGCCCGCACCGGCGCCCAGGCCGTCCACCCGGGCTACGGCTTCCTCGCTGAGAACGCCCGCTTCGCCCGCGCCTGCGAGGAGGCGGGCCTGGTCTTCATCGGCCCGCCCGCGGACGCGATCGCGCTGATGGGCGACAAGATCCGCGCCAAGGAGACCGTGCGGGCGGCCGGCGTGCCGGTCGTGCCCGGCTCCAGCGGCAGCGGCCTGACGGACGCCCAGCTCGCCGAGGCCGCCCGGGAGATCGGCACGCCCGTGCTGCTCAAGCCGTCCGCGGGCGGCGGCGGCAAGGGCATGCGCCTGGTGCGCGACGCCGCCGCGCTGGCCGACGAGATCGCCGCCGCCCGCCGCGAGGCCCGCGCCTCCTTCGGCGACGACACGCTCCTGGTGGAGCGGTGGGTCGACCGCCCCCGGCACATCGAGATCCAGGTCCTGGCCGACGGCCACGGCAACGTCGTCCACCTCGGCGAGCGCGAGTGCTCGCTCCAGCGACGCCACCAGAAGATCATCGAGGAGGCGCCGAGCGTGCTCCTCGACGAGGCCACGCGCGCGTCGATGGGCGAGGCGGCCGTCCAGGCGGCCCGCTCCTGCGGCTACCGGGGCGCGGGCACGGTGGAGTTCATCGTGCCGGGCGGCGACCCGTCGTCGTACTACTTCATGGAGATGAACACCCGCCTCCAGGTGGAGCACCCGGTCACCGAGTTCGTCACCGGGCTCGACCTGGTCGAGTGGCAGCTGCGGGTGGCGGCCGGGGAGCGGCTGGGCTTCGGGCAGCAGGACGTGACGCTGACCGGGCACGCCGTCGAGGCCCGCATCTGCGCCGAGGACCCGGCGCGCGGCTTCCTCCCCTCGGGCGGCACGGTGCTGCTGCTGCGCGAGCCGGAGGGCGAGGGCGTGCGCACCGACTCCGGGCTCAGCGAGGGCACGGAGGTCGGCAGCCTCTACGACCCGATGCTGTCCAAGGTCATCGCCTACGGCCCCGACCGGGAGACCGCGCTGCGCCGGCTGCGGGCGGCCCTCGCGGAGACGGTCACGCTGGGCGTGCCGACCAACGCCGGGTTCCTGCGCCGGCTGCTGGCCCATCCGGCGGTCGTGGCGGGCGAGCTGGACACCGGCCTGGTGGAGCGGGTGGTGGACGACCTGGTGTCCACCGACGTCCCCGACGAGGTGTACGAGGCCGCCGCGGCCGTCCGGCTCGACGCGCTGCGGCCGCGGGCCGAGGGCTGGGTGGACCCGTTCTCCGTGCCGAGCGGCTGGCGCCTCGGCGGGCGCCCGAAGCCGGCCGCGTTCGCGCTGCGGGTCCCGGGCCTCGACCCGGTCACGCACGCGTGCGCCGGTGACGCCCGGGTGGCACCCGGCCGGGTCGACGTGACGCTGGACGGGGTGCGCCACTCCTTCCACCGCGCCGCCGACTGGCTGGGCCGCGACGGCGACGCCTGGCAGGTGCGCGACCACGACCCGGTCGCCGCCTCGCTGGGCCGGGCGGCGCACGCGGGCGCGGACTCGCTGACCGCGCCCATGCCGGGCACCGTCACCGTCGTGAAGGTCGCGGTCGGCGACGAGGTGGCCGCGGGCCAGAGCCTGCTGGTGGTGGAGGCGATGAAGATGGAGCACGTCGTCTCAGCCCCGCACGCCGGCACGGTCACCGAACTCGACGTCACGCCCGGCGCCACGGTCGCCATGGACCAGGTGCTGGCCGTGATCGCACCGACGGAGGAGGCGGACGGGTGAGCCACGACGAGCTGCCCATGACCGTGCCGGCCGAGGGCCTGCCCGCACGGGTGCGGATCCACGAGGTCGGCGCGCGCGACGGCCTGCAGAACGAGAAGACGGCCGTGCCGACGGAGGTCAAGGCGGAGTTCATCCGCCGGCTGGCCGACGCGGGCCTGACCACCATCGAGGCGACCAGCTTCGTGCACCCCAAGTGGGTGCCCCAACTGGCGGACGCCGAGGAGCTGTTCCCGATGGTGAGCGGCCTCGGCGGGGTGCGGCTGCCGGTGCTGGTGCCCAACCGGCGCGGACTGGACCGGGCGCTCGCGCTCGGCGCCCGCGAGGTCGCCGTCTTCGCCAGCGCCACCGAGACCTTCGCCCGGGCCAACCTCAACCGCACCCTCGACGAGTCGCTGAGCGTGTTCGAGCCGGTGGTGCGGCAGGCCAAGGAGGCGGGCGCGCACGTGCGGGGCTACGTGTCGATGTGCTTCGGCGACCCCTGGGAGGGCGCGGTCCCGCTCGACCAGGTCGTCCGGGTCTGCCGCGCGCTGCACGACATGGGCTGCGACGAGCTGAGCCTGGGCGACACCATCGGCGTCGCCACGCCCGGCCACGTCCGCGCGCTGCTGACCGGGCTGAACGCCGCGGGCGTGCCGACGGACGTCATCGGGGTGCACTTCCACGACACCTACGGCCAGGCCCTCGCCAACACCCACGCCGCGCTGCTGCACGGCGTGAGCACCGTCGACGCCTCCGCCGGCGGCCTCGGCGGCTGCCCGTACGCCAAGTCCGCCACCGGCAACCTCGCCACGGAGGACCTCGTGTGGATGCTGCGGGGTCTCGGCATCGACACCGGAGTCGATCTCGGCCGTCTCGTCGCCACCAGCACGTGGATGGCCGGCCACCTGGGCCGACCCAGCCCGTCCCGCACCGTCCGAGCCCTGTCCCACGAGGACACCGAGGAGCACTGAGCACCATGGACTTCAAGCTCTCCCCCGAACTGGAAGAACTCCGCCGCACGGTCGAGGCGTTCGCGCACGACGTGGTCGCGCCGAAGATCGGCGACTTCTACGAGCGGCACGAGTTCCCGTACGAGATCGTCCGGGAGATGGGCCGCATGGGCCTGTTCGGGCTGCCGTTCCCCGAGGAGTACGGCGGGATGGGCGGTGACTACCTGGCGCTCGGCGTGGCCCTGGAGGAGCTGGCCCGGGTGGACTCCTCGGTGGCGATCACCCTGGAGGCGGGCGTCTCGCTGGGCGCGATGCCGCTGCACCTGTTCGGCACCGAGGAGCAGAAGCGCGAGTGGCTGCCCCGGCTGTGCGCGGGCGAGGTGCTCGGCGCCTTCGGCCTGACCGAGCCGGACGGCGGCTCGGACGCGGGCGCCACCCGCACGACGGCCCGGCGGGACCCGGACACCGGCGAGTGGGTGATCAACGGCACCAAGTGCTTCATCACCAACTCCGGCACGGACATCACCGGGCTGGTCACGGTCACCGCGGTCACCGGCCGCAAGCCCGACGGCAGACCGCTCATCTCGGCGATCATCGTGCCCTCGGGCACGCCCGGCTTCACGGTCGCCGCGCCCTACTCCAAGGTCGGCTGGAACGCCTCGGACACCCGGGAGCTGCACTTCGACGACGTGCGGGTCCCGGCGGCGAACCTGCTGGGCGAGGAGGGCCGCGGGTACGCGCAGTTCCTGCGCATCCTGGACGAGGGCCGCATCGCCATCGCGGCGCTCGCCACGGGTCTCGCCCAGGGCTGCGTGGACGAGTCGGTGAAGTACGCCAAGGAGCGGCACGCCTTCGGCCGTCCGATCGGCGCCAACCAGGCCATCCAGTTCAAGGTCGCCGACATGGAGATGAAGGCCCACACCGCCCGGCTCGCCTGGCGGGACGCGGCGGCCCGGCTGGTGTCGGGCGCGCCGTTCAAGAAGGAGGCGGCGCTGGCCAAGCTGTACTCGTCGACGGTCGCGGTGGACAACGCCCGCGAGGCCACCCAGATCCACGGCGGCTACGGCTTCATGAACGAGTACCCCGTGGCCCGGATGTGGCGGGACTCCAAGATCCTGGAGATCGGCGAGGGCACGAGCGAGGTGCAGCGCCTGCTGATCGCACGGGAGTTGGGCCTGGTGGGCTGACCCGCCGCACGGCGCGGACGGCTCCGGCCCGGGGCCTCGGGGCGGACCACCCCTGGACAAGATCTGAGGTTAGGCTAACCTATCTTCGACTTGTCCGGCGGGTGATCCGCCCTGTTCGAAAGCAGCGAACCATGTCCAACGCCAGAGCCAGCCACCCCACCCGCCGCGGCATCCTCGCCGCCGGCGGCGCCCTCGGCCTCGGGGCCGTCCTCGCGGCCTGCGGGGACGACGACGGGAAGAGCGGCGGCGGCTCGGACTCGACGGCGTCCGGCGCCGCGAAGTCCGGCCCCTGGACGTTCAAGGACGACCGCGGCACCACCGTGAAGCTGGGCAAGGCCCCGTCGGCCATCGTCGCCTTCACCGGCGTCGGCGCCGCGCTGTACGACTACGGCATCCAGGTCAAGGGCGTCTTCGGCCCCACCAAGACCTCCGCCGGCAAGGCCGACGTCCAGGCCGGCGACATGGACATCAGCAAGGTCGAGATCCTCGGCAACGTCTGGGACGAGTTCAACGTCGAGAAGTACGCGGCCCTGCGGCCGGACGTGCTGATCTCCACGATGTTCGACGCCGCCGGCACCCTCTGGTACGTCCCCGAGGCGTCCAAGGACAAGATCGCCAAGCTCGCCCCGAGCGTGGGCCTCTCCGTGTACGACCGTCAGCTCACCGCGCCGCTGCAGCGGATGTGGGAACTGGCCGAGTCGCTGGGCGCCGACATGACCGCGGCGAAGGTCACCGACGCCAAGAAGCGCTTCGAGGAGGCGGCCACCCGGCTGCGCGCCGCCGCCAAGGCCAAGCCCGGCATCAAGGTGATGGCCGGCTCCGCGAGCCAGGAGCTCTTCTACGTCTCCGGCACCGACCTCTCCATCGACCTGGAGTACTTCAAGGCCCTCGGCGTGAACTTCGTCGAGCCGCCGGAGAGCGCCAAGAAGCAGGGCGGCGGCTGGTACGAGTCGCTGAGCTGGGAGAACGTCGACAAGTACCCGGCCGACATCATCATGATGGACGACCGCACCTCCGCCATCCAGCCGGCCGACATCACCGAGGCGACCTGGAAGCAGCTCCCCGCGGTCAAGGCCGGCCAGGTCATCGCCCGCTCGCCGGAGCCGATCCTCTCCTACGACAAGTGCGTGCCGCTGCTCACCGCCCTCGCCGAGGCCCTGGAGAAGGCCAAGAAGGTCAGCTAGCCGGTCACTTCCCCGCCCCGACCGAGGAGCACCGATGACCACAGCCGTGGCCGCCCCGTTCCGCTTCTTCTCCCTGCAGGTCGTGACGACGAGGCGGCTCGGCCCGTCCCTGCTCCGGGTCACCTTCGGGGGTGAGGACCTGCTCCACTTCGCCTCCGACGGCCGCGACCAGTCGCTGTCGCTGTTCCTGCCGCACCCGGGGCAGGGCACCCCGCACGTCCCCGTCGAACGGGGCGACGGCTGGTGGCAGGCGTGGCGCGAACTCCCCGACGGCGTACGGGCCGTGATGCGGTCGTACACCCTGCGGGCACTGCGCCGCGACCCCGACGAGATCGACGTCGACTTCTTCCTCCACGAGCCCGCCGGCCACGCCTCCCGGTGGGCCGCGGGCGCGCGGGCCGGCGACCGGGTGGTCCTGCTCGGGCCGGCGGTCGCCGACAACCGGGCGATCCGGTTCCGGCCGCCCGAGGACACCGACCTGGTGCTGCTGTGGGGCGACGAGACGGCGCTGCCCGCCGTCGCCGCGATCCTGGAGTCCCTGCCGCCCGCCCGGCGCGTACGCGCCTGGCTGGAGGTGCGCGACCGCGGGACGGTCCAGGACCTGACGACCCCGGCGGACGCCGAGGTCACCTGGCTCGTACGGCGCGACGGCTCCCCCATGGCCGTCGACGCCGTACGGGCCGCCCGCCTGCCGCCCGCACACCGCCCGTACGTCTGGATCGCGGGTGAGGCGGGGTGCGTCAAGGCGCTGCGGAGGCACTTCACCGAGGAGCGCGGGATCGACCGGCGGCGGGTGACCTTCGTCGGCTACTGGCGTGAGGGACTGACCGAGGAGCAGCTGCGCGAGGTGGAGTGAGGAACGCCAACTCACCTACAGGCGCCTCGGGTTGGAAACGTGAGAACGATCACGCAGGGGTGGTGTCCCCGCCGTGTAACTTAGGTTAGGCTAACCTAAGTTACACGGCCGGGACACCACCCTGATCCGTTCCCGACGGACCGTCCCCACCCCCGGAGGACCCCCACCATGCGCTCGCACCTGCTCAATGACACGACCGCGGAGCGGTACCGCCGCACCGTGACCGAAGGAGTCGAGCGGGTGGCCGCCCACCTCGCCGCCACCGACCGGCCGTTCACCGGCATCGCGGTCGACGCCCTCGCGCCCCGCATCGACGGCATCGACCTCGACCGTCCCCTGCACGACACCGCAGCGGTGCTCGACGAGCTGGAGGAGGTCTACCTCCGCGACGCCGTCCACTTCCACCACCCCCGCTACCTCGCCCACCTCAACTGCCCGGTCGTCATCCCGGCCCTCCTCGGCGAAGCGGTCCTCACCGCCGTCAACTCCTCCCTGGACACCTGGGACCAGTCGGCCGGCGGCACCCTCATCGAGCGCCGGCTCATCGACTGGACGGCCGCCCGCATCGGCCTCGGCCCCGCCGCCGACGGCGTCTTCACCTCCGGCGGCACCCAGTCCAACCTCCAGGCCCTGCTGCTGGCCCGCGAGGAGGCCAAGACCGACGACCTCGCGTCCTTGCGCATCTTCGCCTCCGAGGTCAGCCACTTCAGCGTGCAGAAGTCCGCGAAACTGCTGGGCCTCGGACCGGACGCCGTCGTCACCCTCCCCGTCGACCACGACAAGCGCCTGCACACCGTCGCCCTCGCCCGCGAACTCGAGCGCTGCCGCCGCGACGGACTCGTCCCCATGGCCGTCGTCGCCACCGCCGGCACCACCGACTTCGGCTCCATCGACCCGCTGCCCGAGATCGCCGACCTGTGCGCCCGGTACGGCACCTGGATGCACGTCGACGCCGCCTACGGCTGCGGACTGCTCGCCTCCCTGAAGTACCGGGACCGCATCGACGGCATCGAGCAGGCCGACTCGGTCACCGTCGACTACCACAAGTCCTTCTTCCAGCCGGTGAGTTCCTCGGCCGTCCTGGTCCGCGACGCCGCCACCCTGCGGCACGCCACCTACCACGCCGAGTACCTCAACCCCCGCCGCACGGTGCACGAGCGCATCCCCAACCAGGTGGACAAGTCCCTGCAGACCACCCGCCGCTTCGACGCCCTCAAGCTGTGGATGACCCTGCGCGTCATGGGCGCCGACGGCATCGGACAGCTCTTCGACGAGGTGTGCGACCTCGCCGCCGCGGGCTGGGAACTGCTCGCCGCCGACCCGCGCTTCGACGTCGTCGTCGCGCCCTCGCTGTCCACCCTGGTCTTCCGCTACGTGCCCGCCGCCGTCACCGACCCCGCCGAGATCGACCGCGCCAACCTGCACGCCCGCAAGGCCCTGTTCGCCTCCGGGGACGCCGTGGTCGCGGGCACCAAGGTCGGCGGCCGCCACTACCTGAAGTTCACCCTGCTCAACCCCGAGACGACGACCGGCGACATCGCCGCCGTCCTCGACCTGATCGCCGGCCACGCCGAGCAGTACCTGGGAGAGTCCCTTGACCGCGCTTCCTGAGTCCACCGCCGCCACGGGGAAGACCTACGACTTCGTGGGCATCGGGCTCGGCCCGTTCAACCTGGGCCTCGCCTGCCTCACCGAGCCCATCGCCGAACTCGACGGCGTCTTCCTGGAGTCCAAGCCCGACTTCGAGTGGCACGCCGGCATGTTCCTCGACGGCGCCCACCTGCAGACGCCGTTCATGTCGGACCTGGTCACCCTCGCCGACCCCACCTCGCCCTACTCCTTCCTCAACTACCTGAAGGACAAGGGCCGGCTGTACTCGTTCTACATCCGCGAGAACTTCTACCCGCTGCGCGTCGAGTACGACGACTACTGCCGCTGGGCCGCCCACCAGCTCGGCAGCATCCGCTTCGGCACGACGGTCACCGAGGTCAGTTACGACGAGGACGACGCCGTGTACGCCGTGCGCACCGAGCACGGCGACACCTACCGCGGCCGCCATCTGGTCCTCGGCACCGGCACCTCCCCCCACCTGCCCGAGGCCGTGCGCGGACTGGGCGGCGACTTCCTGCACAACTCCCGCTACGTGCAGCACCGCGACGCGCTCCGGCAGAAGGAGTCGATCACCCTGGTCGGCTCCGGCCAGTCCGCCGCCGAGATCTACCACGACCTGCTCGGCGAGATCGACGTCCACGGCTACCGCCTGAACTGGGTGACCCGCTCCCCCCGCTTCTTCCCGCTGGAGTACACCAAGCTCACGCTGGAGATGACGTCCCCCGAGTACGTCGACTACTACCGCGCCCTGCCCGAGGCCACCCGCTACCGCCTCACCCAGCAGCACAAGGGCCTGTTCAAGGGCATCGACGGCGACCTGATCAACGACATCTTCGACCTGCTCTACCAGAAGAACCTGGCCGGCCCGGTCCCCACCCGCCTGCTCACCAACTCCGCGCTCACCGGGGCCCGCCACGAGAACGGCACCTACACCCTCACCTTCCGCCAGGAGGAGCAGGGCAAGGACTTCGAGCTGTCCAGCGACGGCCTGGTCCTCGCCACCGGCTACCACTACACCGAGCCCGCGTTCCTCGCCCCCGTCCGCGACCGCCTGGTGTACGACTCGCACGGCAACTTCGACGTCGCCCGCAACTACGCGATCGACGTCACCGGCCGGGGCGTCTTCCTCCAGAACGCCGGCGTCCACACCCACAGCATCACGTCCCCCGACCTGGGCATGGGCGCGTACCGCAACAGCTACATCATCAGCGAACTGCTCGGCACCGAGTACTACCCGGTCGAGAAGACGATCGCCTTCCAGGAGTTCTCCGTATGACCACCCCCCACACCTTCACCTTCCGCCCCCTGGACCCCCTGAGCGACGGACGGCTCGTGCACTCCTGGGTCACGCATCCCAAGGCCGCGTTCTGGATGATGCAGGACGCCCGGCTGGAGGACGTCGAGCGGGCCTACATGGAGATCGCGGCCGACGCGCACCACGACGCGTTCCTCGGGCTGCGCGACGGGGCGCCGGCGTTCCTGATGGAGCGGTACGACCCGGCCCACCGGGAGCTGGTCGGGCTGTACGAGGCGCGGC
This sequence comes from Streptomyces galbus, assembly GCF_005280195.1. Lineage (GTDB taxonomy): Bacteria > Actinomycetota > Actinomycetes > Streptomycetales > Streptomycetaceae > Streptomyces > Streptomyces galbus. The sequence continues at coordinate 37,816 of NZ_SZPR01000014.1, forward strand.
CGGGGGACGTCGGGATGCACTTCCTGACGCCGGCGACCGACCGGCCGGAGCACGGGTTCACGCGGGCCGTCATCACCGCGGTGATGGCGTACCTGTTCGCGGACCCGGCGGTGCGGCGGGTGGTCGTCGAGCCGGACGTGGCCAACACGGCCGTGCACGCCCTCAACGAGGCCGTCGGGTTCGTGCCCGAGCGGGAGGTGCAGAAGCCGGAGAAGCGGGCGCTGCTGAGCTTCTGCACCCGGGAGCAGTTCCTCGCGGCGACGGGGGTGTCCGCATGAGCCCCGCCGACGCCGTGGCCCACCTCTCCCCCGAGCGCTGGGAGCGGGCCAACCGCCTGCTGGTGCGCAAGGCGCTCGCCGAGTTCGCGCACGAGCGGCTGATCACGCCCGAGCCGGAGGGCGAGGGGTACGTCGTGCGCAGCGACGACGGGCTGACCGCGTACCGCTTCACCGCCGTGCGCCGGGCGCTGGACCACTGGCAGGTCGACGCCGGCTCGATCACGAGGACCCGAGGCGGGGAGGAACTGCCGCTGGCCGCGCTGGACTTCTGCATCGAGCTGCGGCAGTCCCTCGGCCTGAGCGACGAGATCCTGCCGGTGTACCTGGAGGAGGTCTCCTCGACGCTGTCGGGGACCTGCTACAAGCTCACCAAGGCGCAGGTCCCGGTCGCGGAGCTGGTCGACGCCGGGTTCCAGGCGATCGAGACGGGGATGACCGAGGGCCACCCCTGTTTCGTGGCGAACAACGGACGGCTGGGCTTCGGTGTCCACGAGTACCTGTCGTACGCGCCGGAGACGGCGAGTCCGGTCCGGCTGGTGTGGCTGGCGGCGCACCGTTCACGGGCCGCGTTCACGGCCGGGGCGGGCATCGAGTACGCGTCGTTCGTGCGGCAGGAGCTGGGCGAGGAGACCGTCGAGCGGTTCCACGGGCAGCTGGCCGCGCAGGGCCTGGACCCGGCCGACTACCTGCTGATCCCGGTGCACCCCTGGCAGTGGTGGAACAAGCTGTCGGTGACCTTCGCCGCGGAGGTCGCCCGGCGCCACCTGGTGTGTCTGGGCGAGGGCGAGGACGCGTACCTGGCCCAGCAGTCCATCCGGACGTTCTTCAACACCTCGCACCCCGAGAAGCACTACGTGAAGACGGCGCTGTCCGTGCTCAACATGGGCTTCATGCGCGGTCTGTCGGCCGCGTACATGGAGGCGACGCCCGCCATCAACGACTGGCTGGCCCGGCTCGTCGAGGGCGACCCGGTGCTGAAGGCGACGGGCCTGACGATCATCCGGGAGCGGGCGGCGGTGGGCTACCGGCACCTGGAGTACGAGCAGGCGACGGACCGCTACTCGCCGTACCGCAAGATGCTGGCGGCGCTGTGGCGGGAGAGCCCCGTGCCGTCGCTCGCGGAGGGTGAGTCGCTCGCGACCATGGCCTCACTGCTGCACGTGGACCACGCGGGGGCGTCGTTCGCGGGGGCGCTGATCGAGCGCTCGGGGCTGGAGCCGGCCGAGTGGCTGCGGGGCTACCTGCGGGCGTACTACACGCCGTTGCTGCACAGCTTCTACGCCTACGACCTGGTGTACATGCCGCACGGCGAGAACGTGATCCTGGTGCTGCGGGACGGGGCGGTGCAGCGGGCGGTCTACAAGGACATCGCCGAGGAGATCGCGGTGCTGGACCCGGACGCGGTGCTGCCGCCGGAGGTGCGCCGGATCCGGGTGGAGGTGCCCGAGGACCAGAAGCTGCTGTCGGTCTTCACGGACGTCTTCGACTGCTTCTTCCGCTTCCTCGCGGCCCAGCTCGCCGCCGAGGGCGTCCTGGCGGAGGACGGCTTCTGGCGCACGGTCGCCGAGGTCACCCGGGAGTACCAGGAGGCGACGCCGCAGCTCGCCGAGAAGTTCGCCCGGTACGACCTGTTCGCACCGCAGTTCGCGCTGTCCTGCCTGAACCGGCTGCAACTGCGCGACAACCGGCAGATGGTCGATCTGGCGGACCCGTCCGGCGCGCTCCAGCTCGTCGGCACCCTGGAGAACCCGATCGCCGGGTACTGAGCGGGCGGTCCTCGACCGGAGGTGAGGACCGCCGGCCCGGTGCGGGCCCGCGCCGGGGGCTACTTGGCCCGGCGGGCCACCGTGAAGTGGTCGATGCGGTCGCCGGTCTCGGCGATGCCCTGGACCGTCAGGGTGGTGTAGCGGCCCCTGGGCGCGGGGGTGACGTCCACGCGCAGGAACGAGTAGTTGAGGTAGCGCACCCGGGACCAGGCGACGGTCTCGTCGACCTTGCCGTCCTTGGTGTTGACGAACGAGGCGACCGAGTCGACCTCGTGCTCGTGGCCCTCGTAGGAGTCGGGGGCGGTGAAGGCGTACAGGCTGCGGCCCGCGGCGCCGGCGGTGACGTAGACGACGCCCTCGGTCTCGGGGTAGGCGGTGCCGCCGATGGGGAGCTTCTTGGTGACCGTGTTGCCCTTGATGACGTCGGTGCGCTCGTACTGGTGGTTGTGGCCGTTGATGACGAGGTCGACCTGGTACTTCTCGAACAGCGGCACCCACTCCTGGCGTACGCCGCCCTCGGAGGCGTGGGCGGTGGAGGTGCAGTAGGCGCAGTGGTGGAAGAAGACGACGACGAAGTCGATGTCCTCGGCCGCGCGGTACTTCTTCAGCCGGCCCTCGAACCAGGTGGTCTGGGTGCCGCCGGAGATGCCCAGGTTGGCCGGGATCTCGAAGGAGACGTCGTTGGGGTCGAGGGAGATGACCGCGGTGTTGCCGTGGACGAAGGAGTAGACGCCCGGGAGGTGCTTCTTGTCGGGCCCGTTGTCCGGGAGGGTGAAGCGGGCCTCCTCCCCGCCGTAGCCGTTGGGCGAGTACCAGGCCTCCATGTCGTGGTTGCCATAGGAGACCATCCACGGGACGGACTTGGCGACCGACTCGGTCTGGGCGAGGAACTGGTCCCAGGTGCGCGCGTCGAAGCCGGTGTCCGCGGTCTTGCCGGCGCCGGCGGGGTCGGCGTAGGCGATGTCGCCGGCGTGCAGGTGGAAGGCCGGGTTCTGGCCGAGGATCAGGGCGTCGTTGGCGAGGCCGTGGTAGCTGACGCCCTGGTCGCCGAAGGCGGTGAAGGTGAACGGCGCCTTGTGGGCGGGGGCGGTAGTGAACGTGCCGAGGGTGCCCAGCAGGTGGGGCTCGGCCGGGTCGAAGCCCGCGTGGCCGACGCCGTAGTAGTAGGTGCGGCCGGGCTTGAGGCCGGCCAGCTTGGCGTGGACGTAGTACTGGGTGTGGTCGGCGCTCGCGCCGACGCCGGCCGGGGTGTGGAGGGTGCGGACCTCGGCGCTGATGCGGTGGGAGAGGTCCCAGGGGTGGGCGCCGACGCGGATGAAGGGCTTGTCGACGGCGACGGGCACCTGCCAGGAGACGGTCATCTCGGTGCGCGGGTCGTTGCCGTAGGCGAGGTGGCGGCCGAAGGGGGCGACGAGGCGGCCGTCGACCTTATGGGCCGCGGGCGCGGTGGAGCGGGTGGGAACGGCGGCCTGGGCGGTGGCGCCCGGGACGAAGGCGCCGCCCACGACGGCACCGAGGGTGACCGCGCCGCCGCGGATCATCGTGCGCCGGGAGAAGCGGGAGCGCAGGTACTCGTGCTGCTCGGCCATGCTCATGCGGTCGGCGAGCTGCTCGGGTACGCCCATGCGAGGAATGTCCATGACGACTGAAAATCGTCTCCTCAGGCGACCGTTCGCGGGACGCGGGGTGGACGGACGCCGAACAGGCGTTCATGAGAGTTCCAATGTTCGACCAAGACTTCACCCCTGGCGCTTGCCCGAAATCGGGCAGGTTCCTTGCGAAAGTCGCTCCGGTACCCCAGGATCTACCGGGTGCACGACGAGCTTGTTGATCATCTGACCCGCACCACACCCCTGAACAGGGGCGAGGCGCTGCGGGTGATCCAGGACGTGCTGGCCTATTTCGACGAGACGACCGAGCAATACGTCCGTCGCCGCCACCGCGAACTCCAGGCCCAGGGCCTGGTGAACGCGACGATCTTCGAACGGATCGAGGCGGACCTGAAGTACCGCGCGGTGGCGCCGCCGGAGCTCACGCTCCGTCAGCTGCGGCGCATCGTCTACGGCTGAGCCGCAGCCGTGGGCCGCCCCCGGGGCGGCCGGGACCGAGCCGAGAACTGAAGAGGAACACCCTTACATGTGCGGAATCGTCGGATACATCGGGAAGCGTGACGTCGCCCCCCTGCTGCTGGAGGGCCTGCAGCGCCTGGAGTACCGCGGCTACGACTCGGCGGGCATCGTCGTCAGCTCCCCCAAGACGCCGGCCCTGAAGATGGTCAAGGCCAAGGGCCGGGTGCGCGACCTCGAGGCGAAGGTCCCCGCCCGCTTCAAGGGCACGACCGGTATCGCCCACACCCGCTGGGCCACCCACGGCGCCCCCTCCGACGTGAACGCCCACCCGCACCTGTCGGCCGACAGCAAGGTCGCCGTGGTGCACAACGGCATCATCGACAACGCCGCCGACCTGCGCCGCAAGCTCGAGGCGGACGGCGTGGAGTTCCTCTCCGAGACCGACACCGAGGTGCTCACCCACCTGATCGCCCGCGCGCAGGCCGACAAGCTGGAGGACAAGGTCCGCCAGGCGCTGCACGTGGTCGAGGGCACCTACGGCATCGCCGTGATGCACGCCGACTTCCCGGACCGCATCGTGGTGGCCCGCAACGGCTCCCCGGTGGTCCTCGGCATCGGCGAGAAGGAGATGTTCGTCGCCTCCGACATCGCCGCGCTGGTCGCCCACACCCGGCAGATAGTGACGCTGGACGACGGCGAGATGGCCACCCTCAAGGCCGACGACTTCCGCACCTACACCACCGAGGGCACCCGCACCACCGCGGAGCCGACGACCGTGGAGTGGGAGGCCGCCTCCTACGACATGGGCGGCCACGACACCTACATGCACAAGGAGATCCACGAGCAGGCCGACGCCGTGGACCGCGTGCTGCGCGGCCGCATCGACGACCGCTTCTCCACCGTGCACCTCGGCGGCCTCAACCTGGACGCCCGCGAGGCGCGCCAGATCCGCCGGGTCAAGATCCTCGGCTGCGGCACCTCCTACCACGCGGGCATGATCGGCGCCCAGATGATCGAGGAGCTGGCCCGCATCCCCGCGGACGCCGAGCCCGCCTCGGAGTTCCGCTACCGCAACGCGGTCGTCGACCCCGACACCCTGTACATCGCCGTCTCCCAGTCCGGTGAGACCTACGACGTCCTCGCCGCCGTGCAGGAGCTCAAGCGCAAGGGCGCCCGCGTCCTCGGCGTGGTCAACGTGGTCGGCTCGGCGATCGCCCGCGAGGCGGACGGCGGCGTCTACGTGCACGCCGGGCCCGAGGTGTGCGTGGTGTCCACCAAGTGCTTCACCAACACCACGGTCGCCTTCGCCCTGCTCGCCCTGCACCTGGGCCGCACCCGTGACCTGTCGGTGCGCGACGGCAAGCGGATCATCGAGGGGCTGCGCAAGCTGCCCGGGCAGATCGCCGAGATCCTCGCCCAGGAGGAGGAGATCAAGAAGCTGGCCGACGAGTTCGCCGAGGCCCGCTCGATGCTCTTCATCGGCCGCGTCCGGGGCTACCCGGTGGCCCGCGAGGCGTCCCTGAAGCTCAAGGAGGTCTCCTACATCCACGCCGAGGCCTACCCCGCCTCCGAGCTCAAGCACGGCCCGCTGGCCCTGATCGAGCCGGCGCTGCCGACGGTCGCGATCGTCCCCGACGACGACCTGCTGGAGAAGAACCGCGCGGCCCTGGAGGAGATCAAGGCCCGCCACGGCCAGATCCTGGCCGTCGCCCACCAGCACCAGGAGAAGGCCGACCGCACGATCGTCGTGCCGAAGAACGAGGCCGAGCTCGACCCCATCCTGATGGGCATCCCGCTCCAGCTCCTCGCCTACTACACGGCGAAGGCCCTGGGCCGCGACATCGACAAGCCGCGCAACCTGGCGAAGTCGGTGACGGTCGAGTAGGACCCCCGCGCGGCGCCCCCGTGGGCGCCCGGGGGCGACGGAAGCGGACCCCCGCGTGCAGTCACGCACGCGGGGGTCCGCCTCTGTGTGCCGGGTCCGCCCGACGACCCGGCGCCGGCTGCCGTTTCAGCCGTGGGCCGTCACCCCCCGGCCGGCAGCACGTCGGGGCAGGGCGGCCGGCCGGTGGGCTCGCACCAACCGCCCACCCGGGCAAGGGAAGAGGCGTCCGCGAAGCGCGCGACGGTGAGCAGGACCGGCGGGACGAGGAACAACCCATGGGTGCCCCGGTCGAGTCGGGTTCCGCCGGTCACGAGGTCGTGGTCCACGGCGTGCTCCCTTCGCGCAGGTGCGGTGACCGGTATATGCCCTTCACAAGGGCACGAACACCTCTGCGCATGAAGGAAGTCGAGCGGCCGGACATCCCGGCGGGCGGTGACTACGGGATGACGACGACCGGGCGCTTGGCCCGCTTGGCGAGGCGTCCGGCGACGGAGCCGAACATGCGCCCCACGAGGCCGTGCGTGGAACCGACCACGATGGCGTCCGCCTCGTACTCGCGGCCGACCTCCTCGAGTTCGTGGCAGATGTCGCCGCCGCGCTCGACCAGGATCCAGGGCACCTCGGAGAGGTAGTCCGCGCAGGCCAGTTCCAGGCCGAGCACCTCGGTGCGGTGGTCCGGCACGTCGACGAAGACCGGCGGCTCGCAGCCCGCCCACACCGTGGTGGGCAGCCGGTTGGCCACGTGGACGATGATCAGGCCCGCGCGGGAGCGGTGGGCCATGCCGATGGCGTACGCGAGGGCACGCTCGCTCGAGGTGGAGCCGTCGAAGCCCACGACGACACCGTGCTGGAACGCCGGGTCGCAGGTGGGGCGCGTCTCTTCCGCCGCCAGGGGATCGGCCGCCGTCGGGTCGGCGACCGGCCGCTTGCGGTCCGCGGGTTCGAAGAATTCGTGACCGGCCATGGCTGTCTCGGCGAATCGATCCTTAGTGGAGGGACGACAGTGAGCGGCGGAGCTGTGTCCGGGAATCCTCTTCCCGTCCCCATACCCCCAAGGGTACGGCGGCACGCCTCCTCAGCCCAGATCCCGCGCACCGGAGGTGGGGGGTCCCCCGCACACCGTGCGCGGGGTTCCAGGGAGCATGCACGAGGGGGTGCCCGTCACGCAATGGTTGCTGCCCCGTACAGGCGGTTTGTACGGCCTTCACCTACCTGCCGGGGTTCCGGGGAGTGACCGGCCGGTCGGACGGGCGTTGAACCCCGTGATCCATGCCCCCAGAAAGGCCGCCATGACCGTACCGCCCGGCGACGACAGGACGACCGAGCTGATCCGCTGGGCGGCGTTCAGCTGTGTCCTGGTCCCCGTCGTCCTGCTCTGGTACGGGAGTTCGCTGGCCGGGGCCACGGGAACCGCCCTGGGCCTCGCCGCCGTCACAGCCGTGTGCCGGCTGCTGCTGCGCCGGTCCGAGCGCGGCGCGGCCCGCCCGGCGCCGGACCACCAGCAGCCCCGCCCGCACCACCAGCGGCCCCACGCGACCCCCGCGCCCCGCCAGGGGCACCGGGCGCGGGGCGGGACCGGAGCACACCGAGGTACACGTCACACTGGTGGGAGCTCACCGGTCGGTTGACCGGTTTCCGCGCACACGAACGCTTCTTTTCAGCCAACTTCCGGCCCCCGTGCACCACGGGCGGGGAAGACCCCCTTCCCCCCGTTCGACCTGCGCAGATGACCCTCGGGATGCCCTGTGCACCCTATGGAGATTGGCCACTGCGACGAGGCGCACTTCCCTGCACCTCCCGGGAGTGCAACGCTTCGTGATCGAATGCTTCACGCCAAGTTGCCATGTCGACAATGTGCCGGGTGGCGAACCTGGTCACCCCGGCACGACGCGACACAGTAGATTCGATCTTGACTGTCTACGGCGGGGGACTCGTGCAGGACCGAGGGGAAACGTGCAGGAGCGACACAACCGAGGAGCCGCGACCACCGAGGGGGGCTTAGCAGGATGAGCCACGACTCCACTGCCGCGCCGGAAGCCGCGGCCCGGAAACTGTCCGGGCGACGCCGCAAGGAGATCGTCGCGGTGCTGCTGTTCAGCGGCGGCCCCATCTTCGAGAGTTCCATTCCGCTGTCGGTGTTCGGGATTGACCGCCAGGACGCCGGCGTGCCGCGCTACCGCCTTCTGGTGTGTGCCGGCGAGGAAGGCCCGCTGCGGACCACAGGGGGCCTGGAACTCACCGCACCACATGGCCTGGAAGCGATCTCCCGGGCGGGCACCGTCGTGGTGCCGGCCTGGCGGTCGATAACTTCCCCGCCACCGGAGGAGGCGCTCGACGCACTGCGCCGGGCGCACGAGGAAGGCGCCCGCATCGTCGGACTGTGCACGGGTGCCTTCGTGCTGGCGGCGGCGGGCCTGCTGGACGGCCGTCCCGCGACGACACACTGGATGTACGCACCGACGCTGGCCAAGCGCTACCCGTCGGTGCACGTGGATCCGCGCGAACTGTTCGTGGACGACGGGGACGTGCTGACCTCCGCCGGTACGGCGGCCGGCATCGACCTGTGCCTCCACATCGTGCGCACGGACCACGGCAACGAGGCGGCCGGCGCCCTGGCCCGGCGCCTGGTGGTGCCGCCGCGCCGGTCGGGCGGCCAGGAGCGCTACCTCGACAGGTCTTTACCGGAGGAGATCGGCGCCGACCCGCTCGCCGAGGTCGTCGCCTGGGCGCTGGAGCACCTCCACGAACAGTTCGACGTGGAGACGCTCGCCGCGCGCGCGTACATGAGCCGGCGGACCTTCGACCGCCGCTTCAGGTCACTGACGGGCAGCGCCCCGCTCCAGTGGCTGATCACGCAGCGCGTCCTGCAGGCACAGCGCCTGCTGGAGACGTCGGACTACTCGGTGGACGAGGTGGCGGGCCGGTGCGGCTTCCGCTCACCGGTCGCGCTGCGCGGGCACTTCCGCCGTCAGCTCGGCTCGTCCCCGGCCGCCTACCGGGCGGCGTACCGGGCGCGCCGGCCGCAGGGGGAACGCGCGCCGGAGCCCGACGCGCCGTCGCCCTCGCCGTCCGCCCCGCCGCCGCCCGCGGCGCCCGCCGCTCTCGGCCCGGCCGCGGGTCTGCACCCGGACTCCGCGGTCCCGATGCAGACCCGCCGCACCGCGGCCGGGGTCGGCTCCGGCCTGCCGCAGGCGAGCCTGCCCGGGCAGCGCAGCGGAGCCTGACGCACGAGGACCGGGGGTCGCGCGCCCCCGGTCCCGTCCGGCTGCCCGGCCGCGCCCCGTCGGGTGCGCACGCACGGGACGTCCGCAAAGCGGGGCGTCAGCCTTAGGGTGGTCGCATGAACGATCGCATGGTGTGGATCGACTGCGAGATGACCGGCCTCTCGCTGTCCGACGACGCGCTCATCGAGGTTGCCGCCCTCGTCACCGACTCCGAGCTGAACATCCTCGGCGAAGGAGTGGACATCGTCATCCGGCCGCCCGACGCGGCGCTGGAGACGATGCCGGAGGTCGTGCGTCAGATGCACACCACGTCCGGCCTGCTCGCCGAGCTGCCGGGCGGCACGACGCTCGCGGACGCCGAGGAGCAGGTCCTCGCCTACATCCGCGAACACGTCAAGGAGCCCGGCAAGGCGCCGCTGTGCGGCAACTCCGTCGGCACCGACCGCGGTTTCCTGCTGCGCGACATGCCGACCCTGGAGGACTACCTCCACTACCGCATCGTCGACGTCTCCTCCGTCAAGGAGCTGGCCCGCCGCTGGTACCCCCGGGCCTACTTCAACAGCCCGGAGAAGAACGGCAACCACCGCGCCCTCGCCGACATCCGCGAGTCCATCGCCGAGCTGCGGTACTACCGCGAGGCCATCTTCGTGCCCCAGCCGGGCCCCGACTCCGACACCGCCCGCACCATCGCCGCCAAGCACGTCCTGCCTGCTCAGCAGGGCTGACCGGCCCCCCGCCCGGGGCCCCGCGAAAGCCGGGCGCGAGCACCCCTTCGGACCCTGTACACTTTTTCTCGGCCGGTCGGGGAAACGACGAAGTCGAACCGCCGGTCATGGTGGGTGTAGCTCAGCTGGTAGAGCACCTGGTTGTGGTCCAGGATGCCGCGGGTTCGAGTCCCGTCACTCACCCTCAGTCATCAGCCGGTGACCTCTCGTGGAGGTCACCGGCTGATGCGTTGTCCGGCACTCCGTGCCCCCGGGCGGCCGCCACCCCGTACCCGTCCATGTAGTCGCGCACGTGCGCCAGCCGGCCGGCCCCGTCGACGCGCAGGACGAGGAGACCGGGGACGGTGACCGTCGCCTCCGGGCCGGGCAGCGTCCCCACGACCACGTGCTCGGCGATCAGGACGGCCGGGTCCGCGGTCTCGTGGACGACCACGTCGCGGATGTCGCTCACGGTGACCGGACTGCCTCCCCAGGCCGCCCGGTACCCCGCCCGCACCTCCTCCCGCCCCCTGAAGCACGGCGGGAAGCCGGGGGCGGCGAAGGGGAACTCGTGGACCGCGTCGACCGCGTACAGGTCGGCCAGGTCGTCGGGGGACTTGTCGCGCATCGCCCGGTAATAGGCGTCCAGGATCTCGCGGGGGGACATCGGGGGCACGGGAACCGGCACGGAGACCACCTCGTTCTCGACGTACGCCGCACTCGCTCAACGACTGTTGAGCGAACCGTGGGTCCACCGTAGGCCCGCCGCGACCGCTCGGTCAACGCTTGTAGAGTGAAGCGCGTGAACCGCGTGCCCCCCGATCCGCCGCCCCCCTCCTCCGGCACCGGGCCCTCCCCCGCCGCCCCCGTCTCTTCCACCTCCCGCGCCGCCCGTCGCCGCGCCACCGAGGGGCGCGTGCTGGACCGGGCCCGCGCGCTGTTCGCCGAGCGGGGCTTCGAGCGCACCACCATCCGGGCCGTGGCCGCCGCGGCCGAGGTGGATCCCGCGCTGGTCATGCAGTACTTCGGCACGAAGCGGAACCTCTTCGAACAGGCCGTACGGGCCGTCCCCGAGCCGGCCGCCGGCGCCGGCACGGACGACCTGCCCGACCGGCTGCTGGCCTCGCTCGGCCTCAAGCTCGGCGGGCTGCCCGAGGGCACGCTCGCCACCCTGCGCTCGATGCTCACCGACCCCACGGCCGCCGAGCACGCGCGCGAGGCGCTCGGCGCCCAGATCGCCTCGGTCGCGGCCGCCCTGCCCGCCGACGAGGACCCCGAACTGCGTGCCGCGCTGGCCGTCACCGCGCTCGTCGGCATCACCATCGGCCACCAGTTGCTGCACCTGCCCGCCCTGCGCGACGCCCCCGCCGACCGCCTGGCCGCCCTCCTGCGCCCGGCCCTCGCTGCGCTCACCGAGCCCCACCCGGCGGGCCCCGCCCCCGGGGAATCCGCGCCCTGACCCGGGCCCGCCCCCGTACCCTCGCCGGATGCGCCCCGAGCCGATCACCACCGCCCGTCTGGACCTCCTGCCGCTGCGTCCCGGCCACGCCGCCGAGATGGCCGGGGTGCTCGGCGACCCGGAGCTGTACGCCTTCATCGGCGGCTCCCCCGCCCCGCCCGAGGAGCTGCGCCGGCGCTACGAGCGCCTGGCCGCCGGTTCGCCCGACCCGGCCGTGGCCTGGTGCAACTGGGTCGTGCGGGTCCGGGAGGAGGGAATCCTGGTGGGCACCGTCCAGGCCACGGTCACCCCGGGTGCGGCGCGGGCCGAGGTCGCCTGGGTGCTGGGGACGCCCTGGCAGGGGCGCGGGTACGCCGCCGAGGCCGCCCGGGGGCTGGTCGGCGCGCTGCACGAGCGGGGCGTACGGACCGTCGTCGCTCACATCCACCCCGGCCACCACGCCTCGGCCGCCGTCGCCGCCGCGGCGGGCCTGGCCCCGACCGGCGAGGAGCAGGACGGCGAGACGCGCTGGCGCCTGGAGCTGCCGTAGCGGCAGCGGGAGAAGCCGGGGCCCGGGCAGGCGCGGAGCCGCGCGCAGCGGCCCGCCCGGCGCCGGTCAGGACGAGGCCCGTACCTCCAGCTCCGTCGCCAGCACGACCCGGCGGCGCTCCAGTCCCCGCGACACCGCCGGGCGGCGGTCGGCGATCTCGGTGAGGAGCAGGTCCAGCATGCGGCGGCCCATCTCCTCGATCGGCTGGCGCACGCTGGTCAGCGGCGGGTCCATGTGGCGGGCGATGGCCGAGTCGTCGTAGCCGACGAGGGCGACGTCGTCGGGGATGCGCCGGCCGACCTCGCGCAGCACCTGGCGCGCGCCCGCCGCCATCACGTCCGAGCCGGCGAAGACCGCGTCCAGGTCGGGGTGGCGGGCGAGCAGCTCGGTCATCGCGCGACGGCCGCCCTCCTCGGTGAAGTCACCCTGCTCCACCAGGGACTCCCGTACCTCGTGCCCGGCGTCGCGCAGGGCGTCGCGGTAGCCGTCGACGCGGCGCTGGGCGCCGTAGACGTCCAGGCGGCCGGTGATGTGGGCGATGAGGGTGCGGCCCCGGGACAGCAGGTGCTCCACGGCCGAGCGGCCGCCGCCGTAGTTGTCGGAGTCGACCGAGGGCAGGGTCTCCGCCTCGGACCTGGGGCCGGAGATCACCGCGGGGATCTCGAGCTGGGACAGCAGGTCGGGCAGCGGGTCGTCGGCGTGCACGGAGACCAGCAGCACGCCGTCCACGCGGTGGGCCGCCAGGTACTGCGCGAGGCGCTGCCGCTCCCGGTCGCTGCCCGCGAAGATCAGCAGCAACTGCATCTCGGTCTCGGAGAGTTCGGCGCCCACACCGCGCAGCATGTCGGAGAAGTACGGCTCGGCGAAGAAGCGGGTCTCCGGCTCGGGCACGACGAGCGCGATCGCGTCCGTGCGGTTGGCGGCGAGGGCGCGGGCCGCGGTGTTGGGGACGTAGCCGAGCTCGGCGACGGCCGCCTCGACCGCGGCGCGCGTGGTGTCGCTGACCCGCGGGGAGCCGTTGATCACCCGGGAGACCGTGCCGCGGCCCACGCCGGCGCGCGCGGCGACCTCTTCCAGGGTCGGCCTGCCGCCGCTCCGCCCCCGCGCTCCGTGGCCTGCCATGGGCTCCGCCTTCCCGCCGTTGTCAACGCGCTGGCCTGGAATCTAACAGTCGCGTCCATGGGCACCACCGTCACCTGGGCGGATGATGGCTCCGGCGCCCCCGTGCGAAACGTACCGCTCGCCGCGTTAGTTAACAGGCCGATAACTGAACACACCTTCGCGCGTCACCACCCTTGACACCCCCGCCCGAACCGACGACTCTTCAACACATCACTTGTGGGAGCGCTCCCACAGTGCCTGGCACATACATATCCCGCACGTTCCCCGCCCGAGCCGCAAGCGTGAACTAACGGGCCCAACAATGCAGTTGGCCGGGGGGTCGGCACGTCAGGGCAACAGGAGGACGCAATGCGAGCATTCACCCGTACCGCCCGCCGGGCGGTAGTCCTGGCGGCCGTAGCGTCGCTCGGCGCCGGGTTGCTGGCCGGCTGTGCCGACGACGGCGGCGACAGCGACTCGGACGGGTCGTCGTCCGGCGGCGGCGGTGGCAAGACCACGATCACGCTGGGCCTTTTCGGTACGTTCGGCTTCAAGGAAGCCGGACTCTACACCGAGTACGAGAAGCTGCACCCGAACATCAAGATCGCCGAGAACGTCGTCGAGCGCAACGAGAACTACTACCCCGCGCTCCTCAACCACCTCACCACCAACAGCGGCCTGCAGGACGTACAGGCCGTCGAGGTGGGCAACATCGCCGAGGTCGTCGCCACCCAGGCGGGCAAGCTCACGGACCTGTCCAAGGTTTCGGGAGTGAACAAGAGCAACTGGCTGGGCTGGAAGTGGCAGCAGGCCACCACCAAGGACGGCCAGACCGTGGGTCTCGGCACCGACATCGGCCCGATGGCCGTCTGCTACCGCAAGGACCTCTTCCAGCAGGCCGGTCTGCCCACCGACCGCAACGAGGTCGCCAAGCTGTGGGCCGGTGACTGGAACAAGCTGGTCTCCGCCGGTGAGACGTACAAGAAGAAGGGGCCCAAGGGCACCACGTTCTGGGACTCCCCCGGCGGTCTGCTCAACGCCGTCCTCAGCAGTGAGGAGAAGAAGTTCTACGACGAGTCCGGCAACGTCATCTACAAGACGAACCCGGCCGTGAAGTCCGCCTTCACCCTCACCGCGAAGGCCGCCCAGGAGGGCCTGGTGGGCGCCCAGACCCAGTTCCAGCCCACCTGGGACCAGACCATCGCCAACACGAAGTTCGCCGCGATGGCCTGCCCGCCGTGGATGCTCGGCTACATCAAGGGCAAGTCGAAGCCCGACGCGGCCGGCAAGTGGGACGTCGCCGTGGCGCCGAAGTCCGGCAACTGGGGCGGCTCCTTCCTGTCGGTGCCCAAGAGCGCCAAGCACGCCAAGGAGGCCCAGGAGCTGGTGGCCTGGCTGACCGCCCCGGCGCAGCAGGCGAAGCTGTTCGCCGTGCAGGGCTCCTTCCCGAGCGCGCCGAGCACGTACACCATGTCGGAGGTGACCAGCGCCAAGAACGACATGACCGGGGACACCCCGATCGGTGAGATCTTCGGTGCGGCCGCCAAGCAGATCCCCGTGCAGGTGATCGGCCCGAAGGACCAGATCATCCAGCAGGGTCTGACCGACAACGGCGTCATCCTCGTCACCAAGGGCAAGTCGCCCGAGGAGGCCTGGAAGACGGCCACCAAGACCATCGACAACAACCTGGACAAGTGACCCGTATGTCCACCCGTCACGACATCGCCGCGCCCCCCACCGAGGGGGGCGCGGCCCCGGGCCGCCCGGCCCCGGCCACCGGGCCGACGGAGGCGGACAGGCGCCGGCGGGCCCGGCTCTCCCGCCGCTGGCAGCGGGACCTCCGCTGGAGTCCCTACGCGTTCGTCTCGCCGTTCTTCGTGCTGTTCCTGGCCTTCGGGCTGTTCCCGCTGATCTACACGGGCTGGGCGTCGCTGCACCAGGTGGAACTGACCGCGCCCACCGACATGACGTGGGTGGGGCTGCGCAACTACACGCGGATCTTCGACGACGAGTTCTTCTGGAACGCGGCGAAGAACACCCTGATGATCGGGATCATCTCCACGGTCCCCCAGTTGCTGATGGCGATGGGCATCGCCCACATCCTCAACTACAAGCTGCGCGCCTCGACCTTCTACCGGGTCGTGATGCTCGCGCCGTACGCCACGTCCATCGCGGCCGCCTCCCTGGTGTTCGTGCTGCTCTTCGGGCGCGACTACGGCATGATCAACTGGGCCCTGGACCAGGTCGGCATCGGCAAGGTCGACTGGCAGAACGACCACTGGGCCTCCAAGGTCGCGGTGTCCTCGATCATCATCTGGCGCTGGACCGGCTACAACGCGCTGATCTACCTGGCCGCGATGCAGGCGATCCCGCAGGACCTGTACGAGTCGGCGGCGCTGGACGGCGCCAGCCGCTGGCAGCAGTTCCTGCACGTGACGCTGCCGTCGCTGCGGCCCACGATCCTGTTCACGGCGGTCGTCTCGACGATCGGCGCGAGCCAGGTCTTCGGCGAGCCGCTGCTGTTCGACGCGAACAAGGGCGCGTCGGGCGGCGCGGAGCACCAGTTCCAGACGCTGGGCCTGTACCTGTACGAGCAGGGCTGGGTGAACCAGCACCTGGGCCGGGCCTCGGCGATCGCCTGGACGATGTTCCTGATCCTCATCGTGATCGGGATCGTCAACTACGTCATCTCGCGCCGGCTGCGCGCCAGTAGTTAAGGAGTACGGCCGTGACGACGACCCTGACGAAACCCGAGGACGCCGCGCCGCCCGTGCGCAAGTCCCGCAAGCCCCGCGCCGCCCGGGCCGGCGGGCACATGCACGGCGGTCCGATCGCCTACGCGATCCTGGTCCTGTTCTCCATCGGCTCGCTGTTCCCGCTGGTGTGGACGGCGATCGCCGCCTCCCGGGACAACAACCGGCTGGCGCAGACCCCGCCGCCGTTCTGGTTCGGCTCCAACCTCTTCCACAACCTGGACGTGGCCTGGACCGACGCGAACCTGGGCGAGGCGTTCGTCAACACCACCTTCGTGGCGGGCGTGTCGGCGCTGACCATCGTCTTCCTGTCGACGATCGCCGGGTTCGCCTTCGCCAAGCTGCGCTTCCGCGGCCGTGGCGCGCTGATGCTGCTGGTGATCGGCACGATGATGGTGCCGCCGCAGCTCAGCGTGATCCCGCTGTACATGATGGTCGCCAAGCTCGACTGGACCGACCAGCTCCAGGCGGTCATCTTCCCGTCGCTGGTGAGCGCGTTCGGTGTGTTCTTCATGCGCCAGTACCTGATCCAGGCGCTGCCGGACGAGCTGATCGAGGCCGCCCGGATGGACGGCGCGAGCAGTTGGCGCGTGGTCTGGCACATCGTCTTCCCGGCGGCGCGGCCCGCGATGGCGGTGCTCGGCATGCTGATGTTCGTGCAGACCTGGAACGACTTCCTGTGGCCGTTCCTGGTGCTGACCCAGACCGGCAACCCGACCGTGCAGGTCGCGGTGGCGGGGCTGGGCCGTGGCTACACGCCCGACCAGTCGCTGATCATGGCGGGCGCGCTGCTGGGCACGCTGCCGCTGCTGCTGGTCTTCGCGATCTTCGGCAAGCAGATCGTGGGCGGGATCATGCAGGGCGCCGTGAAGGGCTGATCCGCCCCCGCCTGGTGCGCCGCCTGCCAGGGGGCCGGGTCACCGTCGCCTCGGCCCCTTCCGCTCCGCCGTCCGGCCGCCCCGTCTCCCCGTCTCCCCTTCTCTCTTCTCCCTCCTCCCTCCCCCCCTCCTTCCCTCTGTCCTCCGTAGGTCTAGACGACCACTTTGGGAGCGCTTCCATGCCTGAGTCCGCACAGCCGGAGACCCCGATCCTGGTGAGCCCGGCAGCACCGGAGAGCCCGGTGACCTTCCCTCCCGCCTTCCTCTGGGGCGCGGCGACGTCCGCCTACCAGATCGAGGGCGCGGTGCGGGAGGGCGGCCGTACGCCGTCGATCTGGGACACCTTCAGCCACACGCCCGGCAAGACCGCCGGCGGTGAGACCGGTGACATCGCTGTCGACCACTACCACCGCTACCGCGAGGACGTGGCGCTGATGGCGGACCTCGGTCTGACGGCGTACCGCTTCTCGATCTCCTGGTCGCGGGTGCAGCCGACGGGCCGCGGGCCGGCCGTCCAGGTGGGCCTGGACTTCTACCGGCGCCTGGTCGACGAGCTGCTGCAGCACGGCATCACCCCCGCGGTGACGCTCTACCACTGGGACCTGCCGCAGGAGCTGGAGGACGCGGGCGGCTGGCCGGAGCGTGACACGGCGTACCGCTTCGCCGAGTACGCGCAGATCGTCGGCGAGGCGCTCGGCGACCGGGTGGAGCACTGGATCACCCTCAACGAGCCCTGGTGCAGCGCCTTCCTGGGCTACGGCTCCGGGGTGCACGCGCCCGGCCGTACCGACCCGGCGGCCTCGCTGCGCGCCGCCCACCACCTCAACCTGGCGCACGGGCTGGGCACGTCGGCGCTGCGCTCGGTGATGCCGACCCGCAACGAGGTGGCGATCAGCCTCAACTCCTCGGTGGTGCGGCCCCTGTCGCAGGACCCGGCCGACGTGGCCGCGGCCCGCAAGATCGACGACCTGGCCAACGGCGTGTTCCACGGCCCGATCCTGCACGGCGCCTACCCCAAGTCGCTGTTCGAGAGCACCCGTTCGGTGACCGACTGGTCGTTCGTCCAGGACGGCGACCTGGAGATCATCCACCAGCCGCTGAACGCGCTGGGCCTGAACTACTACACGCCGACCCTGGTGTCGGCGGCCGACACGCAGCTCGGCGTTCCGCGGGCGGACGGCCACGGGGCCAGCGAGCACTCGCCCTGGCCGGCCGCGGCCGACGTGGCGTTCCACCAGACGCCGGGCGACCGCACGGAGATGGGCTGGTCGGTCGACCCGTCCGGGCTGCACGAGCTGATCATGCGCTACACGCGCGAGGCCCCCGGCCTGCCGATCTACATCACCGAGAACGGCGCGGCCTACGACGACAAGCCCGCCGCCGACGGCACCGTGCACGACCCGGAGCGCATCGCCTACCTGCACGGCCACCTCGCCGCGGTCCGCCGCGCCATCACCGACGGCGCCGACGTGCGCGGCTACTTCCTGTGGTCGCTGATGGACAACTTCGAGTGGGCGTACGGCTACGAGAAGCGGTTCGGGGCGGTGTACGTGGACTACACGACGCTGGAGCGGACCCCGAAGTCCAGCGCGCGCTGGTACGAGCGGGCCGCCCGCACGGGCGTGCTGCCGGAGGTCGACGCGCGGTAGGGCGGCACGAGAACCCCCGGACCCGCCTTGAGGGTGGCGGAGTCCGGGGTGGCAGGGGGAGGACGGGGGGACGGGGCGCGGCACGTCGTGGGGGCGTGCCGCGCCCCGTTGTGCGTCCGGCTCAGCGCGGGACGCGGACCAACGGCCACCTGGGCGGTGCGGGCGCGTCAGCCCTTGGCGGAGCCGAGGGTGAGGCCGCTGACGAACTGCCGCTGGAGCAGGAAGTACACGACCAGGGTGGGGATCGCGGTGAGCAGGGCGCCGGCGGCGACCAGGTTCGGGTCGGTGAAGTACTGCCCGGAGAGGTTGTTCAGCGCCGAGGTGATCGGCATGTTGTCACCGGTGGAGATCAGCACGAGCGCCCAGAAGAAGTCGTTGTAGATCCAGATGGACAGCAGGGTCGCCAGGGCGGCCATCGCGGGCTTGCACAGCGGCAGCGTGATCTGCCAGTACAGGCGCCACGCCGAGGCCCCGTCCACCAGCGCGGCCTCGGTCAGCTCGTGCGGCAGGGAGCGCATGTAGTTCGACAGCACGAAGGCGCAGAATCCGGACTGGAACGCCACGTGGATCAGCACCAGGCCGAGCGCCGAGTCGTACAGCTTCCCGCTGGCGGTGATGCCCGGCAGGTCGGTCAGCAGGTACATCCGGTACAGCGGGGTGATGATGACCTGCTGCGGCAGCAGGTTTCCGGCGGTGAACACCAGCAGCAGCGCCAGGTTGAGCCGGAAGTCGAACCGGCTGACGTAGAAGGCCACCATGGACGACAGGAACAGCGTGAGCAGCACGGCCGGCACCGCGATGAGCAGCGTGTTGCCGAAGTAGTGCAGCATGTCCGACTGCTCGAAGGCGTTGGTGAAGTTGTCCAGGTTCAGCGTGTCGGGCCAGGAGACGTAGCCCTTGGCGCTGGTCTCGCCGTAGGGGCGCAGCGCGGAGTAGACGGCCCACAGCAGCGGTGCCAGCCAGGCCAGCGCGGTGCCGGCGAGGAAGACGTGCAGCAGGACGCGGGCGGGGCGCACGGGGGTGCGCCGCCGGGCGGGCGGGGCGCCGGCCGGCGTGCTCAGGGTGCTCATGCGCGCCGCTCCTTCCGGAAGGTCGCGATCAGGTAGGGGATGATCACGATCAGCGAGATCACCAGCAGGACCACCGCGATCGCCGAGCCGTACCCGATGCGGCTGGACTCGCCGATGATGTTGTTGGTGACCAGGATCGACAGCAGCTCGGTGCCCTGGGCGCCCTTGTTGAAGACGAACACGAGGTCGAAGGCGCGCAGTGCCTCGATGATCGTCACGACCAGCACGACGGTGTTGGTGGGGCGCAGGGTCGGGAAGATGACGCTCCTGAACGTCTGCCACTCGTCGGCGCCGTCCAGTGCGGAGGCCTCCCGCAGCGAGGGGTCGACGCTCTTCAGGCCGGCCAGGTAGAGGATCATCATGTAGCCGGTGTGCCGCCAGGAGGCCGCGACCAGCACCGCCCACAGGTTGAGGTCGGGGTCGCCGATCCAGTCGATGTAGTGGCCCGGCTCGTTGGCCCCGATGATGCTGTTGATCAGCCCGGTGTCCGGGTTGTAGACGAGCTGCCAGACGAAGCCGATGCAGGCCATGGAGATGACCACGGGCAGGAAGAACGCCGTCTGGTAGACCCGGCTGAAGCGGATCCGCTTGTCCAGCTGGACCGCGAGGAACAGCCCGAGCGGGGTCGGGACGAGGATCAGCACGACGAACCAGATGACGTTGTGCTCGACGGCCGGCCAGAACTGCGGGTTGTCCTGGAACAGCTGGGTGAAGTTCCGCAGGCCGACCCACTTGATGGAGTCGAAGCCGATGCCGTCCCAGGTGGTGAAGGCCAGGAGGACCGACGCGAGGGCGGTGACCCAGACGAGGGCCACGTGCAGCAGGGTCGGCACCCCGGCCATCAGGCCCAGGGTGATGCGGTCGCGGCGGGTCAGCAGGCGCTGGTGGCCCCGCCGGTCCCGTCCGGTGCCGGACGCGCGCCGCGGGGGCGGCACGGCGGCCGCCTCCGGGGACTTCGTGGGGGTGTCGGTCGCCATCTCGCGCGCGCTCACTCGGACGCGAAGATGGTCTTCTTCTGCCGCTCGATCGACGAGAGCAGACCGTCCACGCCCTTGGGGTTCTGCAGGAACTTCTGCAGGCCGGGCTGCATCACCGTGGAGGTGAAGTCGGGGCGCGAGTCGCGGTCCATGAACTGGGTGAGGCTCTTGGCGCCGGAGATCATCTCGAACGCCTTCTTCTGCAGCGGCGTGTAGGAGGCCGTCGAGGCATTGGTGGAGGCGGCCACCACGCTCGGGTCGCCCTTGAGGTAGATCTCCTCGGCCGCGGGGGTGCCGAGGAACTCCAGCAGCTTGACGACGCCGTCGTGGTTCTTCGGCGACTTCGACACCATGAACCCGTCGGTGGGGGCCTCCACGGTCTCCTGGCCGTAGGCCGGGTTGATCTCCGGGAAGGCGAAGAAGTCCAGGTCGTCCAGGTCCGCCTGGTTCGTGAACTGCTGGCCGACGAACGAGCCGAGCACGTACATCCCGGCCTTCTTCGCCACCAGCGTCTGCGCCGCGTCCTGCCAGGTGCGGCCCATGAACCCGTCCTGGTGGTACGGCAGGATCTCCGACCAGTGGTCGAACACCGCCTTGACCTTGGCGTCGGTCCAGGACGCCTTGCCGGCCATGAGCTGCACGTGGAAGTCGTAGCCGTTGACGCGGAAGTTGATCTGGTCGAAGGTGCCCATCGCCGGCCAGGCGTCCTTGTCGCCGAACGCGATCGGCACGAGGCCGTCCTTCTTCATCTGCTTGCACAGCGCCACGAACGCGTCCCACGTCGTGGGGACCTGGTAGCCGTGCTGCCGGAACACGCTCTTGCGGTAGAAGACCGCCCACGGGTACGTGGTCAGCGGAACGAAGTAGTACTTGCCGTCCTCACCCTTGCTGAGCTTCCGCATGGCCTCGGGGAAGTTGCCCGCGATCTTCTGCCACACGTCGTCGATCGGGGACGCCAGGCCCTTCTTCGCGAAGAACTGCATCCGGTAGCCCGCGAACCAGTTGAACACGTCGTCCGGAGTGCCCTGCAGGTACGAGTTGATCTGCTCCTGGAACGTGTTGTGGTCCTTGGTGTTGACCTTGACCGTGATCCCGGACTGCTGGGTGAACGCCGTGTAGATGTCCCCGTACGCCTTCTTCGGCACCGCGTCCGACTGGTTCGAGCCCAGCGTGACGGTCTTGGGGTCGGACGACGAGCCGCTGCCGCCGCACGCGCTCAGCAGGGGGACGCCCGCCCCGAGCGCTGCGGCACCGGCTATGCCCCGCAGGAGGGTCCGGCGGGCGGGGGAGGGAAAGGTCGGCGAGGTCGGCGAAGTCGGCTGCATTGACGGCTCCTGGGAGGGTGTGGGCCAGGCAGGACCACATCACGTTCGGCCATACCTGGTCTCAACCAATCAGAAACCAACTCGACCGAACATGGTGTGGCGCAATAACAGTCGTATGTCCAGTCACCGTCAAGGGGTGGTGTGCGCAGTTGTCGAAACGTAATCGACATTGCCGAACGGAGACACCCGGTCGGGATGCCTCCGTTCGGCGGTGTTCGTCGCTGTCCGGCCCGTGTCAGTCGAAGGCGGCGAACGCCTTCGAGAAGGCGGACGGCTCCTGGACGATCGAGCTGCACGTGGCGTCGGCGGTGCCCTTCGCGCCGCCCGCGCACTGCTTGTCGCGGGTCGCCGACCACATCGACAGCCAGCCCAGGCCCTTGGCCTTGGCGAAGGTGACGAGCTGGGCGGCGTCGTCCACCTTGAAGACCTCGGAGGCGACGTCGTTCACACCGATCATCGGAGTGACCGCGACGGCCTTCCACGCGGCGCTGTCGCTGAGCTGCAGGACGCTCTTGATCTGCGCCTGGGTGGCCGTGGCGGCCTGCTCGGCGTAGCTGCCCATGTCGCCGCTGTACGCGGGCCCGTAGTCCATCGCCATGATGTTGACCGCGGAGATCTTCACGCCGTTCTTCTTGGCGTCCGCCAGCAGGTTCACGCCGTCCTGCGTCAGGCCCTCCGGCATCACCGGCAGCGTGAACGACACGTCCAGGCCCGGGTGCTGGCGCTGCAGCGTGGCGATCGCCTGGGCGCGGCGGGTGTTGGCCGCGGTGTTGGGCAGCGCACCGCCCTCGACGTCGAAGTCGACCTTGGTGAGCTTGTAGGCGTCCACGACCTTGCCGTACGCCGCCGCCAGCGCGTCCGCCGAGCCGCAGGTGGTGCCCAGTTCGGAACCGGAGGCGCCGCCGAAGGAGACCCGGACGTCACCGCCCTTGCCGCGCAGCGCGCCGATCTGCGAGGCCACACCGTCGCTCGCGAGGTCGGTGACGCCGCCCCACTTCGGGGTGCAGCCGCCGCCGTCGGTGACGAAGGCGAGGTTGTAGTTCTTGACGCCGGTGGCGTTCGCGGCGCCGATCAGGTCGAAGGCCGGGTAGAGCGAGGTGTCGACGTACGGCGCGAAACCGGCGTTCGCGGTGGTGCCGGTGCCGGTGGACTGCGAGGGGCTCGCGGTGGGGGTCGGCGAGGCCGGTGCGGTGGACTGGGAGGGGGACGCGGTCGGGGTCCGGCTCGCGCTCGGCGTCGGGGCGGGGGTCTGGGTCGGGCGGCCGCTGGGCTCGGGGGTCGGGCCGCTGTCGGTGGAGCAGCTCGCGCCGTCGATGCGGCAACCGGTGGGGTCGACGGTGCCGTTGACGACGAAGCCGACGGTGACCGACTCGCCGGCCTTCAGCCCGTCGCCGTCCCACTTCGGGGGCCTGACGGTGACGTGCTGCCCGCTGACGCTCGACTCGGCGTTCCACAGCGAGCTCAGCCGCGCCCCGGACGGCAGGTCGAACTCCAGCGTCCAGTCGGCCTTCTGCTGCCCGCTGTTGTTCGTCACGACGTACTGCGCGGTGTACCCGGTCGACCAGTCGCTGGTCCTGGTGTACGCGGCGCCGATCCCGGCGGCCTGCGCGGTGCTCGTGAGCAGGACGACACCGCCGCCTATGACCGCCGCGGCGAGGGCGCCGCCGATCACCTTGTTCCTGCCACTGATCCTGCGCCGGTGCGTGCTCATGGCGTGCCTGCCTTCGTGGTTCACGGGGGGAGTGCGCGGGTCCCGGAGGGGGGACGCGGCAGCACGCTAGCGATCGGGAACCGGACAAACCGCCTGAGCCGGACGCGGGCCGTGGATCTTAGGGTGCGCTTAAGGATGGGATCGGGAGCGATTAAAGGGGGCGGCCGGCCGGCGGGTGCGGCGGCGGCGCACGGAGCCCCGGTGGCCGCGCCGGGACGGGGTGCTCTCCCGCCCGTCGAGCTGGATCCAGACGCGCACCTCGGTGCCGCCGAGCACCGACGAGCCGATCCGGACGTCCCCGCCGGTGGACTCGGCGAGCCGGCGCACGATGTCCAGGCCGAGCCCGGTCGAGCCGTCGCTGCCCGAGCCCCGGCCGCGGGCCATCGCGGCCTCCGGGTCGGCGATGCCGGGCCCCGCGTCGGACACCAGCACGATCACCGCGTCGTCGCCGTTGTGCACGTCGACCGCGAAGGCGGTGCCCTCGGGGGTGTGCCGGAACACGTTGCCCAGCAGGGCGTCCAGGGCGGCGGCGAGGTCGGCGCGGGCCACGGGTATGCGCACCGGCCGCTCCACTCCGGCGACGCGCACCTTGCGGCCCTCGTCCTCGGCGAGCGCCGACCAGAACGCCATCCGCTCCCGGACGACCTCGGCGGCGTCGCACCCGGCGCCCGGACCGGCCGCCGCGGTCTGCGGCTTGGCCTCGCGGGCGGTGCGGATGATGGTGTCGACCTCGCGCTCGAGCTGGGCGACCGCGGCCCGGGTCTGCTCGGCGGCGGGCGAGTCGCCGAGCGAGGCGGCGTTCAGCCGCAGCACGGTCAGCGGGGTGCGCAGCCGGTGCGACAGGTCGGCGGCCAGCTCCCGCTCGTTCGCGAGGAGCTGGACGACCTGGTCGGCCATCGAGTTGAACGCCACGGCCGCGCGCCGCAGTTCGGTCGGCCCCTCCTCGGGCACCCGCACCCCCAGCTGCCCCTCCCCCAGCTCGTGCGCGCCCTCGGCGAGCCGCTGTGCGGGCTGCACCATGCGCACGCCCAGCCGGTCGGCGACCGCGACCGAGCCCACCACCAGCGCGGCACCGACGGCGGCGAGCACCGCCCAGGCCGTGCCGACGCCGTTGGTGACCTCGGACTCGGGCACGAACACCTCGATCACCACGGTCCCGGAGCCGAGTGCGACCGGCTGCAGCAGGGCGGAGCCGCCCGGCACCTCGGCGGTGGAGGCGCGGCCCAGGCGGCGCACGGCGGCGACGTCCTGCTCGGCGGCGCGCCGCCGGCCCAGGTCGACGGCGGCCCGGCCGTCCCCGGCCGGCAGGTGCACGGCGAGGTCGTCACCGGCGCCGGCGGAGGCGAGGACCCGCTCCAGCTCCTCGCGGTCGGTGGTGATGGACAGCGCGGGGACCAGGACGGCGGCCTCCCGCTCGGCGTTGGAGAACGCGCGGTCGCGGGCCATCTCCCGCACCACCAGCCCGAGCGGCACCGCGAACGCCACCACGACCATGGCGGTGACCGCCAGGCAGACCTTGACCAGCGCCCATCTCATCGCGCCTGCTCCAGGCCCCGGGAGCCCTCACCGGGCGGTTCCAGCTTCACGCCCACCCCGCGCAGGGTGTGCAGGTAGCGCGGGCGGGCGGCCGTCTCCCCCAGCTTCCGGCGCAGCCAGGACAGGTGGACGTCGATGGTCTGGTCGTCGCCGTAGGACTGCTGCCACACCTCGGCCAGCAGTTCCCGGCGCGGGACCACCACGCCCGGGCGCCCGGCGAGGAAGGCGAGCAGGTCGAACTCCCGCCGGGTCAGGTCGAGTCGGACGCCGTCCAGCTCGGCCTGGCGGCGCAGCGGGTCCACCGTCAGGCCGCCGACGCGCAGCACCCCGGCCGTGGGGGCCTCACCGGCGCCGGAGCGGGCGCGCCGCAGCACGGCGGCCATCCGGGCGGCCAGGTGCTCCACGGAGAACGGCTTGGTGAGGTAGTCGTCCGCGCCGGCGTTCAACAGCCGCACGACCTCCGTCTCGTCGTCCCGGGCGGTGGCGACGATCACGGGCACGTCGGTGATCCCGCGCAGCATCTTCAGCGCCTCGGACCCGTCCAGGTCGGGCAGTCCGAGGTCCAGGATGACCAGGTCGAAGGGGACGTGGGCGACCTCGCGCAGCGCCTCCAGTGCCGTGCCGACGCTGCGCACGGTGTGCGAGGCGTCGGTGAGGTGCCGGATCAGCGCCGAACGTACGAACTGGTCGTCCTCGACCACGAGCACACTTGCCATGCGCCGCACCGTACGCCATGCCGCACGACCCGGTCCGGACCTGTGGACAACTCGCCCGCTGTGCGAACTGTGGTGCTCCTGGGGCAGTATGGCCGCGATGCGCAGAGGACTCGTACACGTACTCGCGTGGTCGCTCGCCACGGGCGCGGCGGTCACGCTGTCGTGGTGGGGCGTCCACACCGTGATGGCCGGCACCGCCTACGACCCGCCCCGCGCGCTGCCGTTGACGGCGGCCGGGGCCGCGGCACGGGAGCCGGAGCCGCTGGTGCCGGCGACGTCCCGCCCGGCGCCCGCCCCGTCGCCCGACCCCTCGCCGAGCCGGTCCCCGAAGCCGTCGCCCACCCCGACCGCCTCGCGGACCCCGCTTCCGCCGTCGCCGTCCCCCTCCCCCAGCGCGTCCGGCCGGATCAAGAGCTACGACACCGACGGCGGCCGGGTGGTCTTCGACATCGGCGCGTCCTCCGCGACGCTCGTCTCCGCGACGCCCGGGGCCGGCTGGTCGATGCAGACCTGGACGACCGCGTCCTGGATCCGGGTGGAGTTCGCCTCGGGCGCGGACCGCGTGTCGGTGTTCTGCACCTGGCACGACGGGCCGCCGCACGTGGAGGTCGGCACCTACTGACCGGCCCCGGACCGCCCGGTCCCGTGGGCCTCTCCGCCCCGGGTCAGCGGAAGACGGAGGGCGGCGGGACCGGCGAGGCGGTCGCCGAGGCGTCGCTCACGGGGGCCGCGCCGCCGCTGAAGTCGACCAGCGCCCGGCCGTGTTCGAGCCGCGCGGGCTGCGGGTCGGAGGCGGCCCTGCGGGTCAGCTCGGCCACCGGCAGCGGCCGGTCGGAGGCGACCAGCACCGCGTTGCCGAAGCGCTTGCCGCGCAGCACCGCCGGGTCGGCGACCAGGGCGAGTTCCGCGAACCGCGCGGCGGCGGTGGCGATCTGGCCGCGCAGGTGGGCCAGCGGCGGGCCGTCGGCGAGGTTGGCGGCGTAGACCCCACCGGGCGCCAGCGCGCGGCGCACCTCGTCGAGGAACTCCGTGGACGTGAGGTGGGCGGGGGTCCGGGCGCCCGCGAACACGTCGGCGATCACCAGGTCCGCCCAGCCGTCGGCCACCTTGGCCAGGCCCTCCCGGGCGTCGGCGGTCCGCACCCGGATCCGCGCGCCCGGGTCCCACGGCAGCTCCCGCCGGACCAGTGCGACCAGCGCGCCGTCCCGTTCGACGACCTGCTGGGTGGAGCGCGGGCGGGTGGCGGCCAGGTACCGGGCGAGGGTCAGGGCGCCGCCGCCGAGGTGGACGGCGCGCAGCGGCCTGCCGGGCGGCGCGGCCAGGTCGATCACGTGGCCGAGGCGCCGCTGGTACTCGAAGGACAGGTGGGCCGGGTCGTCGAGGTCGACGTGCGACTGCGGTGCGCCGTCCACCAACAGGGTCCAGGCGCGGGGGCGGTCCCGGTCCGGAACGAGCTGGGCGAGCCCGCCGCCGACGTCCTCGACGACCGCTTCGGCCCCGCCGCGCCGCCGGGGGTTCCTGGCCTTTCCCATGGGGACAGTGTCCCAGGCGCCCGGACACGTGACCGTCCCGGGGAGACGGAGGCGGGGGCAGGGGGCGGGCCTCAGCGGCAGCTGTCGGCCGCCTCGATGAGCCGGGCCGCCTCGCCCAGTGCCCGGCGCAGGACGGCGGGGTCGGTCGCCAGGTCCGCCTCGCCGGGCGGCAGCAGCCAGTCGCAGCCCTCGGCGGGCGGTGCGGGCAGGGCGACGTCCTGTCCCATCAGGGCCGGCTCCTCCTCGTGCGGTCCCTGCGCGTCCGTCCCCTCCAGCCGCAGCCCGCGTCCGTCGGTCTCGGTGCAGGTGCTGCCCGGTACGTCCCACCCGGCCGCCGTGCCCGCCGGGACCACGAACACCAGCGTCCCGCCGCCCTCGATGTGCAGCACCGGCCCGACGCCGTCGCCCGGCGCGCGGCGCAGGATGTCCACCGCCTCCAGGCCCTGCCGCGCCGGCACGCTCACCACGTCGCACGGCTCACACGGAACGTTGCTCTGGCTGGTCTCCACGCCGGCCTCCACGACGGAACGGAACCCACTGCGGTCTGTGGGGTTCAACGCGCGAGTGCGTCAACGGCTACGGCGAAATTGCGCCGCAAAGGATGGCAGTTCATGGCAGATCGCGGAGGAGATATCCGGTTTGTGGCCAAACCGTGCGTGGCGGCCCGACCACAGACGGTACGTTCTAGCCCGCCGGAAACAGGGCGGGACCGTCGGGGCTCCAGGGAGTCGCGGGAGTCCCGGGAAGATCCAGGGAGTTGCTCGGACGGCCCCGGGAGGTCCGGACCGACTCGCCCGGTCCCCGGCATGGTTCGACGGTTCGCACGAGAGGACCCGGCCATGGCGTCGTCATCGGTGCCCGCACCCCGGCCCCACCGGCCACCCCTGCCCAACGCCGCGTTCCGGCGGCTGCGCGGGCCGCGCTCGCCCGCCGAGTTCGCGGCGCTGGTCCGCCGGGCCGCGCGGGAGATCGGGGAGCGGGTGAGCTGCGACGCGCGCTACATCGGCCGGGTCGAGGCGGGCGAGATCCGCTGCCCCAACTACGCCTACGAGCGCGTGTTCCTGCACATGTTCCCCGGCCGCACGCTCACCGACCTGGGCTTCGCACCCCGCTCGTCCGTCCGCGGACGCGCGGCGCGCACCGCCGAGGACGTTCCGGGCACGGCTGAGACGGACGGGGCGTACGAGCCGTATGACCCGCAGGACCCGTACGACACGCACCACAACGACGAGGAGAGCGACGTGCTGCGTCGCGCATTCATGACCGGCGGGGGCGCCACCGTGGCCGCCGCCTCGCTGGGGCCCCTCGGCCTCTGCCTCGACGCGTCGCCCGCGCGGCGCCCGCGCCGGGTGGGGGCCGGCCAGGTGAGCGCCCTGGAGGAGGCGGTCCGCAGGATCCGGCTGCTCGACGACCGGCACGGCGCCGACGGCCTCTACCGGCGCGCGGCCGCCCCGCTGCGCGCCGCCTACGCCCTGCTGGACGCGGGCGCGACCCGGCAGGCGACCGCCGACCGGCTGCACGCGGGAGCCGGTGAACTCGCCATCTCCGTGGGCTGGCTGGCGCACGACTCGGGCCGCTTCGACGACGCGCGCTCGCACTACGCGGAGGCGCTCGCCACCGCGCGCGTGACGGGCGACCCGGCGCTGGAGGCGCACGCGTTCTGCAACACGGCGTTCCTCGCGCGCGACGCCGGCCGCCCCCGCGAGGCGGTGCGGGCCGCGCAGGCCGCCCAGCGGGCCGCGCGGGGCCTCGGTTCGCCGCGGCTGATGTCGCTGCTCGCGCTGCGCGAGGCGGGCGGCTGGGCCGGACTCGCCGACCGCGCGGGCTGCGAGCGGGCCCTGGTGCGCGCCCAGACCCTGTACGGGCAGGGCCCCACGGACGACGACCCCGAGTGGATGAGCTTCTACGGCGAGGCGGAACTGGAGGGCCTGGAGGCGCAGTGCTGGTCCACCCTCGGGGACTGGCCGCGCGCGGCCCGGCACGCGCGGCGTGCGGCGCGGCTGCAGGACCCGCACTTCACCCGGAACATCGCGCTGTACACGGCCGAGCTCGCCGACGACCTCGCGCGCGGCGGCCGCCCCGACGAGGCGGCGGTGGCCGGGACGCGCGTCCTGGACCTGCTCGACCAGGTGCAGTCGTCGCGCATCCAGACGATGCTGGCGGGCACGGCCCGGGTGCTGCTGCCGCACCGGCGGGCGAGCGGCGTGGCCGACTTCCTGGACCGCCACGCGTCCCGGCCCCGGGCGGTGTCAGCCGGGACGGTGTGAGCCGCCCGCTCCCGGGGCCCCTACGCGGCCAGGTGCCCCTGGTCGTTCCAGCTCTCGATGGCCGCTTCCCCGTACGCCCAGCCCAGGACGGACAGGGACGTCGGGTTGAGGCGGATGCGGGACGCGAAGTCCAGCGGCAGGCCCAGCCAGCGGGCGCCGATGGAGCGCAGGATGTGGCCGTGGGCGAAGACGAGGACGTCCCGGTCGGCCGAGCGGGCCCAGGCGACGACCTCGTCGGCGCGGGCCGTGACCTCGGCCAGGCTCTCGCCGCCGGGGACGCCGTCGCGCCAGATGAGCCAGCCGGGGCGGACCGCCTGTATCTCCGCCGGGGTCATGCCCTCGTACGTCCCGTAGTCCCACTCCATCAGCGTGTCCCAGACGGTGGCGCGGTCCCCGAAACCGGCGAGCTCGCACGTCTCCCGCGCGCGTGCCAGGGGACTCGTGCGGACCTCGACACCGGGCAGGGAGTCGAACGGGGACCGGTGGAGCCGCTCGCCGAGCAGCTTGGCGCCGCGGCGGCCCTCCTCCAGCAGCGGCACGTCGGTCCTGCCGGTGTGCTTTCCGGACAACGACCACTCGGTCTGTCCGTGCCGGGCCAGCAGGATGCGCGGTGCCATGGGGAGACCTTTCCGAGGGGTGCGGACGCGTGCGGACGGGTGCCGAGAAGTCCGGAAACGAACGTGCGGGGGGACGCGAGGGAGGACAGGAGGACATCGACGGGCGGGACCCCTCCATCATCGCGCACCCCGAGATGGGGCAACCCGGCGGGCGATCCCGGCGTCTTGTCGGCCGGGGCGCCCGGGACCGGGCGCGTACATACGCCGTAAAGTGACACGCCCGTGCCACAGCCGGTGGACACCCGTGCCACGGCGGGGGAACGGCCGCGGCACGGCCGGCCGCACGACCGCGACCGGACCCACCGGACCTGACCGGACCGCCGTGCACAGACCACTGAAGGGGGAGGCGATCGGATGCCCCACACCGAGACACCGGGCACCGAGGCGACCTCGCGG
Source organism: Streptomyces galbus (assembly GCF_005280195.1). Taxonomy (GTDB): domain Bacteria; phylum Actinomycetota; class Actinomycetes; order Streptomycetales; family Streptomycetaceae; genus Streptomyces; species Streptomyces galbus. The sequence continues at coordinate 68,258 of NZ_SZPR01000014.1, forward strand.
ACCCGGCTGCGCTGGTGGACGGAGCTGCCGCTGATCGTGCTGGTGTACGCCTGCTACTCGGCGGGGCGGCTGCTCGCGCGCGGTGACGTGTCGTCGGCCGTGGACCACGGGCTGGCGATCCTGCGCGTCGAGAAGACGCTGCGCCTGAACGCCGAACACCCGCTCAACCGGCTGTTCACGCGCGAGGCGTGGCTCGGCGTCCCGGCGGACTTCTGGTACGCCTCGCTGCACTACCTGGTCACCCCGGTGCTGCTGGTCTGGCTGTTCCGCCGGCGCGCGGAGGTCTACTCGGCGGCTCGCACCTGGCTGATGACGTCGACGTTCATCGGTCTGATCGGCTTCACGCTGCTGCCGACCTGCCCGCCCCGGCTGCTGTCGGCGGACCACGGCTTCGTGGACACGATGGCCCAGTACAGCTCGTACGGCTGGTGGGGCGGCGAGGCGAGCGCACCGCGCGGCCTGGGCGGCATGACCAACCAGTACGCGGCGATGCCCAGCCTGCACGTGGGCTGGGCCCTGTGGTGCGGCGTGATGCTGTGGCGCCACGGCGGGACGCGGACGGCGAAGGTGCTGGGCGTGGCCTACCCGCTGCTGACCACGGTCGTGGTGATGGGCACCGCGAACCACTACTTCCTCGACGCCGTCGCCGGCGCGGCCGCGATGGGCGTCGGGCTGCTGCTGACCCCGTTCGTGACGCGCGCTCTGGACCGGGCGCGCGGGTGGGTCGTCGCACGCGTGCCGGTGTTCTCGGCGAACTCCGAGGCAACACCCGCCACGATTGTCAGTGGAGGATGCCAGACTTCCCCGGGTGAGCGATTTCCACGGCAGCGCGAGTCACGGTTCGAACCGGGAACCGAGCCGGAGGCCTCTCCCAGCGACGCGGGGGACGGGGCTCCGGCAGCGGCTCGCTGAGCTGCGCGGTCCCGAGGTACCGGCCAAGGCGCTGGACGCCCGCGCCCTCGCGGCGCTCGCCGCGAACCCCGGGTGCCGGCGGCGTGCGATCCTCGACGGCGCCGGGGTGGACAAGGCGGTGCTGGCGGACCGGCTGGGCTCGCCCTCCGCGTTCGGCCAGTCCCAGTTCGCGCTGACCCGGGGCAACGCCTTCGAGGCCCGGGTGAAGGCCGACGGCGGGGCCGAGCTGCTGGGCCTGGTGCACCGCACCCTGGACCCGGCCGCCGAGCCGCCCGCCGGCGCGGCCACGCCCGACCTGACGGCGCCCGGCCCCGAGGGGCGCACGGCGCGCACGGCGCTCGCGCTGCGCGAGGCCACGGAGGCGGCCGGCACCTGGACGCTGCTGGACCACCCGATGCTCGCGCTGGACGTCGCGGGCTCCCCGGCCTTCCTGGAGCCGGACGCGGTCGTGGTGCACCCCGACGGGAGCTGGACGGTCGTGGAGATCAAGTCCTTCCCGATGCTGGACGGTTCGGCGGACCCGGCGAAGGTCGGCGCGGCCGCCCGCCAGGCCGCGGTGTACGTGCTGGCGCTGGAGGAGGTCGCCGCGCGCCTGGAGGCCGCCCCGCGCGTGCGTGACCGCGTGCTGCTGGTGTGTCCCAAGGACTTCTCCAACCTGCCCACCGCGTCCGCCGTGGACATCCGCAAGCAGCGCGCGGTCACCCGCCGCCAGCTGACCCGCCTCACCCGCATCGAGGACATCGCGGGCGCGCTGCCGGAGGGCGTGTGCTTCGCCCCGGACCTGCCCGCCGAGCGGCTGGCCGAGGCCGTCGCGTCGGTGCCGGCGACGTACGCCCCCGAGTGCCTGGCCGCCTGCGAGCTGGCGTTCCACTGCCGTGAGCGCTCCCGCACGGCCGGCGCGGTGACCGCGCTGGGCCGCTCGGTCCGCGCGGAGCTGGGCGGCCTGACGACGGTCGAGGACGTGCTCGCCGCCGCGCGCGGCGAGGCGGGCGACCCGCGCGACCCGGCGGTCGCCGCGCTGCGCCGGGCCGCACGGCTGCGCGCCGAGGCACTGGCCGGCGCGGCGCTCCCGCCCGCCCGGGAGCCTGCGGACGGGCCCGCGGGGGCCGCCGGGACGCCGGGCACGGTGCGGGAGGCCGCGCCGTGTCGCTGATCGCCACCCTGTCCCGGCTCGAGGCGGTCACCACCGGCCGGGCGCAGCCCCTCGCGACGGTCCGCCACCGGCACCTGTCCGAGCGGCCGCTGGTGTTCGTGCCGCTGACCACGGCCGGTGAGGCCGGTGCGCCGCTCGGCGCGCTGGTCGGCACCGACCGGGACGCGCCGCGCCTGCTCGTCGTCCCGCAGCCGCGCGACCGCGACCTGAGGTTCGCGTTCCTCGCCGAGCTGGCCGATGTGGTCCTGCCCTACGTCGACTCCCACGCCGACGCCGTCGAGGCCGCCGAGCGCACCGAGACCGACCCGGAGACCGGCAAGCGGGTCAAGGTCGAGGTCGAGCTGTGCGCGGACGCGCCGCAGATCGTCGTGCCGAGCCGCGCGGGCGTGGAGTTCGTGCGTCTGCTCGGCCGGTCGATGCGCTTCCGCCGGACGGCGGAGCAGGATCCGGAGGCACCGCACCCCGCGCCCCCGCGCGTGCCGTTGCTCGGCCGCTGGCTGACCCACTACGGCGAGCGGGCCCGGGTGCCCGGTTCCTCGCTGCTGCTGGCGCTCACCGAGGTGCTGGGCCGGCACTGGGCCACCGGGCAGTCCACCCTGGAGGACCAGCACCTGGGCGCGCTGCTGGCGTGGATCGACCCGCCCGCGGGCACCTCGGGCGCCGAGGCGGCGCTGCGCGCGGAGCTGGCGCGGGACGAGCAGGGGCAGTTGCTGTGCCCGCCGGCCGGCCCGGCCACCGACCCGGCGTTCGACAACAAGCTGCTGGCCCCGGCGATCGAGCGCTACGACCGGGCGCGCACCGCGCTCGCCGCCGCGGAGGACGGCCTGGAGGCCGACACCCGGCTGGGCATCCTGACCGCCGCCGAGCGGGAGGTCCGCGAGCTGGTCCTCAGCCGGACCCGGCCCACCTGGGACGCGGTCTGGCGGGGCCTGGACCTGCTGCGGGAGCTGCCCGAGGGGGCGCACGTCGAGGAGCGGTGGACGCGCGACCGCTGGTCGTTCACCGGCCACCGCGACCGGGTCCTCGCGGGCGAGCCCCCGCAGCCGCGCCGCGACGACGCGGTGACCGCGGCGAACAAACTGGCCACGCGCGAGCGCGAACAGGCCCGCCTGGACGCGCAGGAGGCGCTCGACGACCCGCTGGTGATGGCGGGACGGCGGCTGGCCGGGGAGGCGTTCGCGGGCGAGGTCACCGAGGTCGTCATGGCGTACAGCGAGGGCAAGCGGCCCAGCCCGCGCCCGCTGGTGACGGTGCGCACGGACGACCGGCCGCACCTGGGCGAGCGCGCGAAGGTCTACCGCTCGCTGGGCGGGAAGCCGCAGTCGGCGGAGTGCGTGGGCGTCGACACCGACGACGGCCTGGTCGTGCTGCGCGTGCTCGACAAGATGGGCCGCGGCAAGGAGCCGGAGCCCGGGTCGGTGCCGGAGAAGGGCGACCGGGTGTGCTTCACGCTCTTCGAGCACGAGCAGCGCGGCGGCGCCAAGCTGCCCGACCCCGAGCAGACCCCGTGGACGCACGGCGGGCCGCCCGGGGAGCCGGTGCCCGAGGCCGCCGACCCCCTCACCCAGGAGGACGTCCTGTGAGCACCGAGGCCGACGTCGACCCCGGTACGGCCGCCGCGCGGGCCACCGCGGCGATCCTGCGCGACACGCTGCACGGTGACGCGCGCGGGGTCGTCGTCGACTCCCCGCCCGGCGCCGGCAAGTCCACGCTGGTGGTGCGCACCGCGCTGGAGCTGGCCGAGGCGGGCCGCCCGCTCATGGTGGTGGCGCAGACCAACGCCCAGGTCGACGACCTGGTGCTGCGCCTGGCGGAGAAGTCCCCCGAGCTGCCGGTGGGCCGCCTGCACAGCAGCGACGCCGACCCCTACGACAAGGCGCTGGACGACCTGCCGAACGTGCGCAAGTCGGCGAAGGCGGGCGACCTCGCCGGGCTGCCGGTGGTGATCTCCACGGCGGCGAAGTGGGCGCACGTGAAGGTCGACGAGCCGTGGCGGCACGCGATCGTGGACGAGGCGTACCAGATGCGCTCGGACGGGCTGCTGGCCGTGGCGGGCCTGTTCGAGCGGGCGCTGTTCGTGGGCGACCCGGGGCAGCTCGACCCGTTCGCCATCGTGGGCAGCGAGCAGTGGGCGGGCCTGTCGTACGACCCGTCCGCGTCGGCGGTGACGACGCTGCTGGCCCACAACCCGGACCTGCCCCAGCACCGGCTGCCGGTGTCGTGGCGGCTCCCGGCGTCGGCGGCGCGGCTCGTGTCCGACGCGTTCTACCCGTACACGCGCTTCCGCAGCGGCACCGGCCACGGCGACCGCCACCTGTCCTTCGCCGTGCCCTCCGACGGCTCCGGCCCCGACCGGGTGATCGACGAGGCGGCCGCCTCCGGCTGGGGCCTGCTGGAGCTGCCCGCCCGGCACACCCCGCGCACGGACCCCGAGGCGGTGCGCGCGGTCGCCACCGTCGTACGGCGGCTGCTGGACCGGGGCGGGGCGGCGACGTCGGAGCGCTCGCCGGAGCCCGCGCCGCTGACCGCGGACCGGGTCGCCGTCGGCACGGCGCACCGGGACCAGGCGGCCGCGGTCCGGGCGGCGCTCGCCGAGCTGGGCGTGCGGGACGTCACGGTCGACACGGCCAACCGGCTGCAGGGCAGGGAGTTCGACGTCACGGTGGTCCTGCACCCGCTGTCCGGCCGCCCCGACGCGACGGCGTTCCACCTGGAGACCGGACGCCTGTGCGTGCTGGCCTCCCGGCACCGCCACGCGTGCATCGTGGTCTGCCGGGCGGGCGTCGGCGACCTCCTCGACGACTACCCGTCGACGGAACCGGTCCAGTTGGGCACGCTGGTGAAGTTCCCGGACGGCTGGGAGGCGAACCACGCGGTGCTCGCGCACCTGGGGGAGCACCGGGTGGCCTGGAAGCCGTGACAGCGGGGGGCGTGCGCGGGAACATCCCCGCGCGTGCGCGGCTTGAGAGTGCGGCGGGGCCCCCTTGCGGGGCCGCGAGACAATGGAGGGTGGTCCGTGCGGAAGCGCCGGGCGGGCCGCACCCGACCCCAGGAGGAGGCACGACATGGCGGAGCCCACGCCGCGTCGCAACGAACCGCGGCTACGCCCCGCGCCCCTGCTCTTCGAGCCCGCCGAGGCCACGGGCGATCCGGAGCACTTCTTCGACCTGGAGTCCATCGACGACCCGAGGGCGCTGTTCGCGCGGGCGACGGAGCTGACGGTGGCGTTCCGGGCGGCGGCCGACCGCGCGCTGGAGTTCCAGGCCATGGCGGCGGCCCAGCTCGCCGACCCGCGCCGCTTCGACCGGCTGACCACGGCGGACATCGCCGAGCGGGCGGAGTGGACCGAGGACTACGCCAAGAAGATGGTCGAGTTCGGGCGGGACCTGATGCGCGGCGGCGAGGGCCGGAGCCCGGTCGACCCGGTCTGACGGGCCGGCGCCCCGGGCGGCGGCGCGCCAGGGCCACGCCACCCCGGCATATGCCAGGCGGGCACGATACCCGCTGACCCACCGCCGCGTCCCCGGTTCGCGCAACTCACCGGAACCGGCTGCTCACAGGCAGTAGATGTAGGACTCATGAGCAGCGTATGGGACGAGTTCTCCGACATCTCGGGCGTCACCGCGGACGGCGCCGCCTGGCTGGCCTCGGCCGGCGCATACCCACGCAGCACGCTCGCCCTGTGGGAGGAGCAGCCGGACGCCCCGGTCGTCCTGCCCTGCGGCTCGGTCTTCGACGTCGTGAACGTCCCGGCCCTGTTCGGCCGGCGGATGCTGGACCGGCTGTGGGACGAGGGCGCCGGCACCGGCCCGGTGGCCGTCTTCCGTGGCCGGGTCCTGCTGTTCGCCGCCCCCGGCACCGCCCAGCGCCTGCCCTCCCTGCTGGCGTGGGAGGAGTGGGGCGCACGGGACGCCCGGGACTGCCGTACGGCGGCCGTGCCGCCCCTGCTGTGCCACGGCACCGGCGACGCCGTGACCGTCCCGCCGCTCACCGCGACGGCCCCGGCCGGGGCCCGCTGGCTGGTCGCCCCGGACACGCGTCAGCCCTGGCTGCCGGGCCCGGAGGTGCTGCTCTGGGCGGCCGTACGGGCGGCCCGCTCGGCGGTGCGGATATCGATTTCGCCCTCCCCGGACCCTGATGCTAAGGTCTACGACGTCAGCAGGCGCCGCTAGCTCAGTTGGTTAGAGCAGCTGACTCTTAATCAGCGGGTCCGGGGTTCGAGTCCCTGGCGGCGCACACGACGGAGAAGCCCTTCGCGCAAGCGGAGGGCTTTTCGCATGGCCGAAAAGCGCCGCCCCGCCGCTCCCCCACCGGCGTCACACGCCCGGCGTGATCCGTACCGCCCACGTCCCCGACGCCGTGCGGCCCTCCACGTCCACCCGGACCCCGTGCCCGCCGTCCTCCCCCGGCACCGTGAAGCTCTCCCCCGCCGCGACCGGCGCGTCCGCGAGGGGCGGGTAGACCGAGTCCTCCCAGCATGCCTCCGTGTGCGGGTGGGCGTCGACCACCTCGACGGGTCCGCGGCCGGACTCGGCGCGGCCGTGGACGCGGTAGACGAGGATGCCCGAGCGGCAGGCGTAGCGGTCGTTGCCGGCGGGTTCGCGCGCCTCGAAGGCGAGGGCGCTGTCGGCGCCGGTGCGCACGACGGCGAGCTTCACGCCGCCGCCCGGCCCGAGGCCCGGCGTGCGCAGGCCCGGGGTGCGGAAGGCCGGCGGGCCCGCGGCGGCCGGATCGGGGCCCGCCGCGCCGGCGAGGGGCACGCCGGGACCGGCGGCGTCGGGTTCCAGCGCCAGCCGGGTCGCCCCGGGACCCCGTACGCACACCACCTGGCGGGACCGCAGCCAGCCCAGCTTCCACTTGTGCCAGGCGAACAGGTCCGGGGCCAGGGCGAACTGGCTGCCCATCAGGTCCCAGTCGCCGACGTAGGTGTCCCAGTCGCCCTTGCCGTCGGCGGGCCGGTGGTACAGGTCGGGCAGATCGAACACGTGGCCGGTCTCGTGGGCGAGGACCAGCCGGTCCGGCGGGTGCTGCTCGAAGACGGTGACGACCCGGCGGATGGCGGTGCCGTCCGCGTGCAGCGGGGTCTCCAGGTTGACGACCTTGGTGGCGTCGGAGTCGACGCCGGGCGCGTCCGGGTCGGCGACGAAGTAGACGAGGTCGTAGCGGGAGAAGTCGACCTGGGGATCGGCCGCGGCGAGCGCGTCGCTCAGGTAGGCGGCGCGGTGCCCGGGGTTCCAGTCGCGCTGTATGGCGTACGCCGTGGACGGCCTCGGCATCCGGATCCAGCGCCGCAGGGGGTGTGCGCGCAGGGTGAACCGGCCGTAGGACGCGCGGCGGAAGAAGTCGGTGGTGGCCGGGAAGTGGTCGGCCGTCAGCTCGGCCGGGGTGCTCATCGGGGTCCAGTCCGGGAACGACAGGAACACCATCACCGCGTCGAGGGACCGGGTCGGCCGGGGGTAGGCGGTGTTCCAGGTGTCCAGGCCCTCGGAGTGGTGGGCGGCGGTGCGCTGCAGCGCGCAGGGCTCGGGTGAGAAGGGCTCGGCCACCGAGGGACCGGTGATCAGCGAGGTCGCGGCGAGTGCCGACAGGGTGGTGAACACGGCCGCCGCGCTGCGCAGTCGGGGACGCGGGAGCGGACGACGCGGCACGAGGACCTCCGGGAGCGGTTCACGGGACACCGCCACCCAGCCTGTGCTGATTTGTCATACTGCGCCCTGTTTGTCTGCCCCAGACGAGTGAGGGCCGGGCCCGAAGCGGAGCGCGCGACACCCCCGGACCACTCACGGAACGTCACAAGCGATCGGGGGCCCGCAGAACCGGTCCAGTGCGGGCAGAAACGATCTGTCAGAAGGGCCACCGCTTCGGGGACACTGGGCAGTGGCTGCGCAACTCCGCGGCCAGCCTCTATGATCGGCACACTTTGCTGCGCGGACAGAGATCGAGTGCACTGCGGGAGCGAGCGGTGAGCGGAACGTCCGAAGGGCCGACGCCCGCGGCAGACCTCGACGGGTCCGCCGTCACGGAGCGTGACAGCACGGCACCTCCCGGTACCGGGGAGGTCATCGACACGGGGACCACGGTGCTCCTCGACACCTACCCGGCCGGCGCCGGTGACCCGGGCGTTCCCGGCGACCCCGACGACCCCGTTCCCTACCGGTCCGTCTTCGCCACCGCCCCGCTGGCCATGGCCGTGGTGGACCGCGAGGGGCTGGTCGTCGGCGTCAACGACGCCCTGGGCGCGCTGCTCGGGGGCGAGCCCGGGGCGCTGGTCGGGCGGGTGGCCGCCGACCTGCTGGACCTGGCCTCCGACGCGCGGACCTGGCACGCCTACCGCGAGGTGCTGCGCGGCCGGCAGGCGCGGCTGCGCTGCACCCGGCGGCTGAAGCAGCCCGACGGGCGCTCCCTGTGGGCGCAGGTGACCGTGGCCCCGCTGGACGGCCGCACGCCCGGCGTGCTGCTGTCGGTGGCCGACATCAGCGCCCGCCGCGACCTCCAGGCCAGGCTGCGGCACCTGCAGATGCACGACCCGGTGACCCGGCTGCCCAACCGCACCCTGTTCTTCGAGCGGCTGACGGCCGCCCTGGAGGCGGACTCCCTGGAACACGGCGGCACCGGCCGGATCGGCCTGTGCTACCTGGACGTCGACGGCTTCAAGGCGGTCAACGACACCCTGGGGCACCGCGTCGGCGACCGGCTGCTGGCGGCGGTGGCCGAGCGGCTGACGGCCTGCGCCGAGGAGGTCGGCAGGTCCCGGCCCGGCACCCCGCTGGTGGCGCGGCTCGGCGGTGACGAGTTCGCCCTGCTGGTGGAGGACTCCACCGGCACCGACCAGCTCTCGGAGCTGGCCGAGGCCGTGCTGAAGGCGCTGCAGGCGCCGTTCGACCTGGACGGGCAGCGGTTGAGCCTGTCGGCGTCGATCGGGGTGGTGGAGCGGCACGCGGCCGGGACGACGGCGACCGGGCTGATGCAGGCCGCCGACACCACGCTGTACTGGGCGAAGGTGGACGGCAAGGCCCGCTGGACGCTGTTCGACCCGGAGCGCAACGCGCACCTGATGACGCGTCAGGCGCTCGCCTCCACGCTGCGGCCCGCGATCGAGCGCGGGGAGTTCGTGCTGGAGTACCAGCCACTGGTCGGCATGGCGGACGGGCGGCTGCGGGGCGTGGAGGCGCTGGTGCGCTGGGACCACCCCCGGTTCGGGCTGCTGCCGCCGAATCGGTTCGTCGCGCTGGCCGAGGAGGACGGCTCGATCGTGCCGCTCGGCCGCTGGGTCCTGGCCACCGCGTGCCGGCAGGCCCGGCGCTGGCAGCTGGAGAACCCCGACGAGCCGCCGCTGTTCGTGAGCGTCAACGTCGCCGTGCGCCAGGTGTGGGACTCCGACCTGGTGGCGGACGTGGCGGCGATCCTCGCGGAGACCGGGCTGCCCGCGCACCTGCTCCAGCTCGAGCTGACCGAGTCCGCGGTGATGGGCTCGGCGGGCCGGCCGCTGCAGGCGCTGCAGGCCCTCAGTGACATGGGCGTGCACATCGCCATCGACGACTTCGGCACCGGCTACTCCAACCTCGCCTACCTGTCGCGGCTCCCGGTGTCGGTGCTGAAGCTGGACGGGTCCTTCGTCCGGGGCTTCCAGTACGAGGGGCGCGGCGACGAGGCCGCGCCGCCCAACCCGGCGGACGAGGTGATCGTCGAGGCGATGATCGACCTGGCGCACCGGCTCGGGCTGACGGTCACCGCCGAGTGCGTGGAGACGGCGGCGCAGGCGGACCGGCTGCGCCGCATCGGCTGCGACACCGGGCAGGGGTGGCTGTACTCCCGCCCGGTGACACCGGACCGCATCGCCGCGCTGCGCACCACCCGGGCCTGCACCTGAGCGGCCCGGGGAGGGTCAGGCGGTGGGCAACCCGTAGGCGTCGGCGATGAGTTCGTAGGAACGCAGGCGCAACTCGCCGCGGTGGGCGTGCGTGGTGAGCATCAGCTCGTCCGCGCCGGTGCGCTTGTGGAGGTCGTCGAGGCCCGCGCGGACCTCGTCGGCCGTGCCGTGCACGATGTTCGCCGTCCAGGACGTGAGGAACTCCCGCTCCATCGGGCTGAACTCGTACGCCTCCGCCTCCCGCGGGTCGGGGAAGAGACCGGGCCGTCCGGTGCGCAGCCGCACCATGTTCAGCCCCGTGGCGAGGACCTGGCGGCGGGCCTCCTCGGGGTCGTCGGCGGCCAGGGCCGAGACGCCGATCAGGGCGTACGGCGCGTCCAGGAGCGCCGAGGGCCGGAAGGACTCCCGGTACAGGTCGAGCGCCGGGATCGTGTTCTGCGCGGAGAAGTGGTGCGCGAAGGCGAACGGCAGGCCGAGCAGTCCGGCCAGGCGGGCGCTGAACCCGGAGGAGCCGAGCAGCCAGACCGGCGGGCGGTGCCGGGACTGCACCCCGCCGGGCGAGGTGGCCTGCACCGGGCCGGGCACGGCGTGGATGCGGCGGTAGGGGTGGCCGTCGGGGAAGTCGTCGTCGAGGAAGCGGGTGAGCTCGGCGAGCTGCTGGGGGAAGTCGTCGGCGCCCTCGTTGAGGGTGTCGGTGCGGCGCAGGGCGGCCGCGGTGGCCCCGTCGGTGCCGGGCGCGCGGCCGAGGCCCAGGTCGATCCGGTGCGGGGCGAGGGCCTCCAGCGTGCCGAACTGCTCGGCGATCACCAGGGGCGCGTGGTTGGGCAGCATCACGCCGCCCGAGCCGAGCCGGATGCGGCCGGTGTGGGCGGCGAGGTGGGCGAGGATCACCGCGGGCGACGAGGAGGCCACGCCGGGCATGGAGTGGTGCTCGGCCACCCAGTAGCGGTGGAAGCCGCGCGCCTCGGTGGCCCGGGCCAGCTCCACGCTGGTGCGCAGGGCGTCGGTGGCGGTGCTGCCGCTGCCCACGGTGACCAGGTCCAGCACGGACAGCGGCACGGGCGCGCTGCCGAGGACCGGGCCGCGGATCCCGTCGTCCGGGTGGGTGTCTGCCGGGTGTCCGCTCACCGGGTGCCTCCTGCTCGTGCGGTGCGTCGCGTCTGCCGGGGTCACAACAGGAGACGGTCCCCGCTTATTCCCGTCCCCGCTCGTTCCCGGGTGCCGGGCCCCCGGCCCCGGTGTCCGGGGCCGGGATGCCGCCTCAGACCTGCACCACCGGCTCCCGCGTGAAGAGGGCGCCCAGCGCCGGTGCGTTCACCCGGCGGTCGGCCAGGCGCAGGGCCTGCCAGACAGTGACCTGGTTGGCGGTGAGGACCGGCTTGCCCAGGTTCTTCTCCAGGGCCGCGATGTGCGCCGCCGTGCTCAGCGAGGTGCCGGGCACCAGGACCGCCTGCGCGTCGGCGTGGTCGGCGGCCCGGACCAGGGCGAGCAGTTCGGCCTCGTCCCAGGCGGTCGCGGGCGGCGCGCCCGCCGCATGGGTGACGACCACCCGGACGCCGCCGGCGGTGAGGAAGTCCGCGAACCGGGCCGTCTCCTCGGGGGAGTACGGCGCCGCGACCGCGACCCGGCCGGCGTCCAGCTCCCGTACGGCGTGCGCGAAGGCCACCGACGTCGACGAGGCGGGCAGGCCGGCGGTCCGGGCCAGGGCGCCGACCTGGGCCTGGGCGCCCTCCCAGCCGTAGGCGAAGCTGCCGCCGGTCGCCGCCCAGACGACGGCCTCGGCGCCCGAGAGCCGCAGTTGCTCGGTGGCGCCGGCCAGGGCGTCCGGCGCGCCCAGCCGCCCCACCGGGTCGGCCGCGTGCGGGTCGGGCTCGACGCGGACCAGGTCGACCCGGACGTCGCTGCCCAGGAGCTGCTCGATGCGGGGGAAGTCGTCCTCGGCGGAGTGGCCCGTGTGGAGGAGTCCGAGTGCGGTCATCAGCCAGCCTTTCCTGCGGTCGCTCGTGACGGTCGCGTGCGGTGCGGGGGCCGTTCCGGGCGACGCCCCCTCGACCGGGTACCCCGTGGGCGCCGTCGCGCCCCCACCGTCCACCCGGTCGGCCGGAAACGACCAGCTCACCAAGGCCGAATCCGTTCACGGAAGCACCGGGCGACGGTCGCGGCGCGCCCCGGGGACCTTCACGAGCCCTGTTCATGCGGACGGGGCCGCAATCTCGTCCACACCCCCTCCGGACGCCGCCCCGGGCCCGTATCGTGGACGTGATCCGCCGCCCGGACCGGGCCGGAGAGCGACCGCAGGGGGACACCGTGGCGCTGAGGAACGAGCCGACCGCGCCCTACCACTCGGCCCAGGACGCCCTGCGCGTCCTGGAGGGCGTCGCACGGCACACCGCCGGCGTCACCGAGGCCGGGCTCGCCCGCGCGACGGGCCTCGGGCCGGAGCGACTGACCCCGCTCCTGCTGATGCTGCGCCGCGAGGGATACGTCGAGCAGACCGCCGACGGGGCGTACGTCACCGGTGACGCGCTCGCCCGCCTCGGCTCGGCGCGCGGCCGCGAGGAGGCCCTGCGGGAGAAGCTCCAGCGGACCCTGGACCGGCTGCGTGACGCGGTGGGCGCCGCCGTCTACATCAGCCGGTACGTCGACGGCGAGGTCCGGGTCACCCAGTACGCCGCCGGCCCGGCCACGCCCGCGGTCCACGAGTGGGTGGACTTCCGCTGCTCGGCGCACGCCACGGCGGTCGGCAAGAGCCTGCTGACCCAGCTCGACCACGACGGCCGGCGCGACCACCTGTCGCGGCACCGGATGGCCCGTCTCACCTCGCGCACCATCACCAGCGACAAGCTGCTGCTGTCCCGGCTGGAGGCCCAGCCGCCGACGGTGCCGGTGCTCGACCTCCAGGAGTACGCCGTCGGCACGGTGTGCGCGGCCGTCCCGATCACCGCCGGGTCGTCCGTGGGCTGCCTCGCGCTGTCCCTCCCGGTCGCCCACGCGCACCGGCTGCGCCGGGCGGCCGACGCCCTCAACCGGAACGCGGCACCGGTGCTGCTGTCGCTGGCGATCCAGGGGCCGTGACCACCCGGGACCGCAGGACACGGTGGTCACGAGCACCCCCGCGGACCAGGTAGTATTTTCTTCGTCGCCGACCGCGGGAAGCGGACGGCGAGGGTCATGCGCCGCTAGCTCAGTTGGTTAGAGCAGCTGACTCTTAATCAGCGGGTCCGGGGTTCGAGTCCCTGGCGGCGCACCCTGCAAGGGCCTCTCGTGGGAGCGAGGGGCCCTTCGGCATGTCCAGGGCCGCCCGGTCCGTGCGCTCAGGCCCGGAACTCGCTCGCGTAGGTGACCACGAAGGCGACGCAGAAGGCCACGATCGCGCCGAGGAACACCAGCGAGCCCAGCGCCGTGGCCGCGGCTCCGGCCGGGTCGGGCCGCCGGGCGGTGGCGACCACGTCCGGGCCCGGCGCGTAGTGCACGGTGACGACGTCCCCCTCGACCACGGTCGCCGGGCCGCCCTGCTCCTCGAAGCGGACGCTGCGGCCGTCGCGGGCGCGGAACTCGTAGACGTGGTGCAGCGTCGTGCGGACCGCGGTGTCGTGGCCGCCCTGGGTGGTGGTGAAGGTCCGCAGACAGCGCGCCTCGGCGGTCAGCCCGCTGTTCCAGGCCCGCCGGAGCTGCGCCGAGCGGCGCACGACCCGGTACGCGGCGAACAGCGCACCGGCCGCGATCAGGCCGGGAAAGACGTAGAAGATGTCGTCCATCGTGCGGTTCCCCCGTGGTCCGCGCCGGCCCGGTCGGCCGGCGTGGGAGGAACCTACCCACGCCGGCCGGCCGGCCCGCTCAAGGGAACCTCAGAACGTGACGTCCGAGCAGGCGTAGAACGCGTTGCCCGTGTCGGCGACCGTCCACACCGCGAGGATGACGTGGTGCCCGCTCAGCCCGGACGGCAGGGTGCCGCTGTGGGAGAGGGTGGACGGCGGTCGCCGGCCGCCGTAGGGGACGGTCAGGAACGGGGTGAGGTTGAGGTCGGAGCGGGACAGGTTGTGGTCCTGGTTCCAGCCCTGCCTGGTGACGTAGTACTTGAAGTCCGTCGTGGCGTGCATGGCGGTGAACTGCCAGCGGAACGTGTAGCTCTGACCGCCCGTCACCCGGGTCGTGGGCCAGGCCCCGCCCGACGGTGTGCGCGGTGAACTGAGCTGCGCGAAGCGGCTGTTGCCGCCGCTGCACAGTTGCCCGTCGGCCGGTCCTGACGCCGGGAAGCCCTTGGGGCCCTCGACGCTCTGCGGCTCCCACTGGATGTCGCCGCAGTTGCTGACGGTGCCGTTCTGACAGAGCTTCTGCCTGCTGATGGGGAGATCGGTGTAGCCGTGGCCGCTGGCGCCACCGGAGGAGAGCACGAGGGCTCCGGTGGCGGCCAGTCCCACCGCGGCGGCGGACAGCTTGGTCCTGGTGCGCATACGGCCGCTCCTGATGAGACGTGGGGAGATGCAGTGAGCCGTGCAGGTCTAGACCAAGTTCGAGATTATGGCCGTTGGTTGAACATGTCCATACCAACCGCAGAACCTCACCGCGCAACCCGGGGAACGGACTTGACGTACCGTCAGGGGCCCTGGTCCCCGCGACCCGAGCAGAACGCCACCGTCAGGTCCTTCACCAGGGCCTTGCGCTCGTAGTCGTCGAGCTCGACCAGGCCCCGCATGGTCAGCCGGGTCACCGTGTCCTCCACCGAGTCCACGACCGAGGTGAGCACGCTCGCCCGCTGCTGGGCGTCCAGCGCGGCGATCCGGCGGCGGTGCATCGCGGCGGCCACCTCCGGCGCGTACTCCACCCGCACCGGCCGTACCGAGAACACCTCGAGGCCGACCGCCTCCGCGTCCCGCGCCACCAGCCGGGTCAGCCGCTCCCCCGCCGCCTCGACCGAACCGCGCCCGGTACCCGGCCCCTCCACCGGCACCCGCACCACGGCCGCCTCCACGCACGCGCGCAGGTACGTCTCGTGGTCGTCGACGCCCAGCGCGGCCCGCGCGGTGTCCCGCACCCGCCACACCACCAGCACCACCACCCGCAGCGGGACCCCGCTGCCGTCGGCGGCCTGCATCGGCTCGCTGCGCCAGTGCCGCAGCCGCACGTCCACCCGGCGGCGCCGCAGCAGCGGGTTCACCCACAACAGGCCGGTGCGGCGGACCGTCCCCCGGTAGCGCCCGAACAGCCCCAGCACCCAGGCCCGGCCGGTCCGGCCGCGCGTCAGACCGCCGAAGCCGAACAGCGCGAGCGCCCCCGTCCCCGCGTACGCCGCCCACTGCGCCGGACCGAGCCCGGCACCCGCGTACACCGGCAGCCGCAGCGCCGCCTCCACCGGCGCCGGCAGCACACCGGCCCACCACGAGGCGGCCGCGCAGCCGGCCGCGCCGCACGTCCCGGCCAGCAGCCCCACCGCCCCCGGCAGCACCCGCGCCGGGCGCTCGGCCGGCGCGGTGTCCACGGGGACGGGCGGGCGGTGCGCGGCCGGTGCCGGACGGCGCAGGCGGGGCTGCTCGCCGGTGCCCTGCCGCCGGGACACCACGGTCGGGGCGAGCGGCACGGGCCGGGGGTCGGGCTCGTCACGGAAGAGCAGGTGGACGGGGATCTCGGTGGTGGCCTCGTTCTTGATGAGCCGGACGGGCCGCGGCGGCCCCTCGGCCGCTCCGCCCGGCTCCGGTGTGTGTGCGGTGGTCGTACTCATAGGTGCCTCCAGCCTCCGCGCCAGATGCGTCACGACAGGGGGTACGGGTCCGCAGGGGCGGGCGGGCCCGTGCGGGTGGGGGCAGCGGGGGCTGCCCGGTGACTCCGGTGACTCCGGTGCCTCCTCACAGGAACAGCCGGCGCCAGGTCTCCGGCCCCGGGTAGCCGTCCGCCGCGCCGCCGCGCCAGCCCTGGGCGCGCTGGAAGGCCTCGACGTTGCGCCGGTCCGCCTCGCCCCAGCGCGGCCCGGGGCCGCTCGTGTAGTGGGTGCCGAAGCCCTTCTCCACCAGCCGCCGGCCGAGCTGCGTGACGTGGGCATTGTCCGCGCCGGGCCGGAACATCGCCTTGCCCGGGAAGGCCGGCGCGCCCGGAGCCGGCGAGGGGTCCGGGGTGCCGGTGGCGGCGGACGCGATGTCCCGGCCGCCTCCGGAGACCAGCAGGGACCAGGTGCGCGGCCCCGGCACACCGTCGGCGTTCTCGCCCCGCCAGCCCTGCGCCCGCTGGAACGCCTCGGTGGCCCGGCGGTCCGCGTCGCCCCAGCGGGGGCCGGGCCCGGAGCGGTAGAAGGACGCCCCGCCGCGCGCGGCCAGCATCTGCCCGAGCCGGGTGACGTACGCGTTGTCCGCGCCGGGTCCGAAGAACGACCGGCCGGGGTACGCGGCCTGCCCGCCGCCCGCGCCCGCCTCCGCACCGGCCGTGCCCGCGGTGACGCCCTTGTAGCGGTAGGGGACGTACTGGCCGGAGTGGCTCCAGTAGACGTAGGGGGTGGTCCTGCGGCGGGTGGCCGGCGGGGTCTGCTCGTAGGCGACGTAGGAGGTGCGGGTGTAGTCCGTCCAGCCGCCGAAGATCACGACGTGTGAGCCCTTCTGCGGGTTCGCGGGGTTGTGGAAGAGCAGGATGTCGCCGGGCTGGAGGTCCCCCTTGCCGATCCTGACGCCGAACTGGCCGAGGCTGCCCGTCCACTCGTTGCCCGGCAGGCCCCAGGCCATCGAGACGAAGCCGGAGCAGTCCTGGCGGTACCCGTCCGACCAGTACGCGCCCATGCTGTACGGGACCTGCGCGGCGACCCACACCTTGGCCCGTCTGATGATCTCGGCGCGGGTCGTCGGCGGGGTCTTCACACCCGTGGCGGGCCGGGCCGGGGCGCCGGCGGGGCCGTGCAGGGGTGCCGTGCCGCCCTGCGGGGTGCCGGGCTCGTCCTCCGCGGGGACGGCCGGCCGGTCGGGGGTACGGGGAGCGGTGTGCGGGGCGGCCGCGGCGGCGGGGGCGGCGCCCAGCGCCGCGCCGGTGGCGGCGGCCGTGCTCGCCACGACCGCGAGGACCCTGCCGGCCGGGGGTCCGGGGCGCCCGCGGGACACGGCGGGCCGGCTCAGCGGGCCCCGGCCGCAGGCGGGGCAGTCACAGTCGTCCCCCGGATCGATGTCCTCGAACGCCGGAGCCTCCATGCGATTCCCCTCACACCCCTGACGGAAATGTCCACTGCTGTACACATTGGTCAGCTTCTCAACTGTCGTCCGGGCGCGCATGTTGACGGTCCGAATGATGTACGCCGGGGACACGCGCCCTCCGGCGCCCTCCGCGGCCGCCCGGCGACGGGCGGGGGCGGCCGTGCGGTGGTCCGGAGCACCGCCGCGGGTCCTGTAGAGTTGTCGCCGTCAACAGGCGCCGCTAGCTCAGTTGGTTAGAGCAGCTGACTCTTAATCAGCGGGTCCGGGGTTCGAGTCCCTGGCGGCGCACCGACACGAGAAGGCCCTCCGCGGGAGCGGGGGGCCTTCTGCGTTGCTCGCGCGAGGCGGTCAGCGTGCCGCGCCCGTCAGGTACGCCGAGACGACCACGTTCGCCGTGTAGGTGCCGCTCGCCCGGTCGAAGGTGCCGCCACACGTGATCAGGCGCAGTTCGGCGCGACCGGCGCGACGGGGGCCGTAGGCGCGCGCGGCGTCGAAGCGGTCGCGGGCGACGAGCTCGACGTCCTCCACGGTGAACACCGCGACCCGGCCGTCGGCCCGCACCACCCGGACCGCCGCCCCCGCCGCGAGCGTGCCGAGCCGGGCGAAGACGGCCGGGCGGGTCCGGGTGTCGACGTGCCCCACCAGCAGCGCGGCGCCCCGGGCGCCCGGCGTGGTGCCGCGCGCGTACCAGCCGACGACGCCCGCCTGGTCGTAGGGCGGCGGGTCGATCGCGCCCCGGGCGTCCAGGCCGCGGGGGACGACGGGGGCCTGGACGCCGAGACCGGGGATGTCGATCCGCTGGGGTGCCGCGGCGCCGAGCGGCTCGGCGGCCGGGGGCAGGGGCGTGCCGGGCGGGCGCCCCGGGGCCGCGGCGCCGGTGACGGCGGGCACGGCGGGCCGCGGCCGTACGGCGGTGACGTCCAGCCCCCACAGCCACAGCCCGAGCAGCAGCACCGCCCAGGTCACGCCGGTGAGCAGGCGTGACCTGGCGGTGGCGGAGCCGGGCGCCTCCCTCATCGTGCGGACATCGCTCAGTCCGCCTCGCGGTTGCGGCGCGCGCTGCGCAGGACCACCGCGGTGGCCGCCACTCCGGCGAGGACCAGCCCGGTCACCGCCTGGGCCGCGCCGGGGCCCTCGATGCGGGCGTCGGCGACGGTGATCTGCGCGGTGCCCCCGCCGCCCGCGGCGACGGGCGCGACCGGGGAGGCGGCGGCGGACGCTCCGGCCCCCTGGGCGGCGGAGGCCGCGGCGACCTGGACCGTGCCGTCGACCCGCACGCCGGCGCAGGAGACGCGGACGGTGTGGGGGCCGGGGGCCGCCGAGGTGCGCACCCGGGTCTCGCCGACCAGGGTGCCGTCCGCGCCGGTGAGCCGGGCGTCGGCGACGAACGCCTCGGAGACCGCGACCGCCGTCCTCGACGCGCAGCCGCCGACCCGCAGGGTGACGTCGGTACCGGGGGCGGGGGACGACGGGGTCACCGAGACGCCGCGCCCGTCGGCCGCCGCCGCGTACGCGGCGGGGATCAGAGCGGTGACGGCCAGTGCGGCGGCCGCCGTTGCCGAACGGACTGTGACCTTCAATGCACCCATCGTGAAACCTCCTGGTACCAGGAGACTCCCCCGGGGAGGGGGGCACCGCATCCTCAGGAGTGCCGGAATTGCGCCATACGGGTGGTTTGCGGGGCCGGACGGGTTTCAGAACACGGGTTCCGGAACCGAACAGCCGTCCAGCATGCGCCCGGCGGGCCGCCGGGCGGTCCGCCGGGCGGGTCAGATGCGGTCGACCAGGTCCGCGATCGAGTCCACGACCTGTGACGGGCGGTAGGGGAAGTTCTCGATCTGCCCGGCGCTGGTCAGACCGGTGAGCACGAGGAACGTCTGCATGCCCGCCTCCATGCCGGCCAGCACGTCGGTGTCCATGCGGTCGCCGATCATCGCGCTGGTCTCGGAGTGGGCGCCGATCGCGTTGAGCCCGGTGCGCATCATCAGCGGGTTGGGCTTGCCCGCGAAGTACGGCTGCTTGCCGGTCGCCTTGGTGATCAGCGCGGCGACGGCACCGGTCGCCGGGAGCGGGCCCTCGGTGGAGGGGCCCGTCTCGTCGGGGTTGGTGCAGATGAACCGGGCGCCGTCGTTGATCAGCCGCACCGCCTTGGTCATCGCCTCGAACGAGTAGGTGCGGGTCTCCCCGAGCACCACGTAGTCCGGCTCGTGGTCGGTGAGGATGTAGCCGATGTCGTGCAGGGCGGTGGTCAGCCCCGCCTCGCCGATGACGTACGCCGACCCGCCGGGCCGCTGGTCGTCCAGGAACTTCGCGGTGGCCAGCGCCGACGTCCAGATGTTCTCGATCGGCACGTCCAGGCCCATGCGGCGCAGCCGGGCGTGCAGGTCGCGCGGGGTGTAGATCGAGTTGTTGGTGAGGACGAGGAAGGGCCGGCCGGACTCCTTCAGCTTCTTCAGGAAGGCGTCGGCGCCGGGGATCGGTACACCCTCGTGGATGAGCACACCGTCCATGTCGGTGAGCCACGATTCGATGGGCTTGCGGTCTGCCATGGTGCCGTCTCCTGACCTGCGCGGTGCTGCGTGGGCCCCAGCCTAGCGATCAGCCGTGAGCGGTCCCGGGGCGACCGGTCCCCGAGCTCAGCGCCGCCGGCGGGCCAGCAGCAGGGCCGTACCGGCCGCCAGCAGCACGGCCGCGGCCGCCGCGGCGAGGGGCGAGGCGAGGCCGGTGCGGGCCAGCTCGCCGGCCCGCTCGGTCAGGGAGAGGACGGCCCCGGGGGACGGGGAGCCGGACGGGGCGTCCGGCGCGGGGGTCGTGCCGGCGGCGGTCGCGGCCGCCGGGGTGGCACCGCCGGGGTCGGCGGCGGCCGGATCGGTGGGGGCCGGGTCGGTGGGGACCGGATCGGTGGGGACCGGATCGGTGGGGGCCGGGTCGCCCGCGACCGTGAAGCGGTAGTCGCCGGACTGGCCCACCCAGTCCCCGTCGTCGCCGTGCCGCTGCACCACGGCCGCGTTCGCGGTGACGTCGTCGGGCGCGGTGTCCGAGGTGAACGCGAGGCGGACCCGCACGGTGACGGTGGCGCGCGGTCCGACGGTGAAGCCCGGGAAGCCGTCGAAGGCGCCGACCAGCTCGTCCTCGTCGGTGCGCTGGAAGCGCACGGGGTGCGGGCGGCCGTCGGCGTAGAACTCCAGTTGCGGCTGGGACGGGCGCAGCGCGCGCCGGGTGTCGACCAGGACGACGACGGGGTGGACGCCGGCGCAGGTCCGGTCGGTGGTGTTGGCCAGGTCCAGGTACCAGGTGCCGTAGCCGCCGCCGGGTTCGTAGGCCGCGGGGCCGCCGCGCAGGCGGGTGGTGAGCGGGAAGTCCTCGGCGTCGGGGGCGTCGCACGAGGACGCGGCGGGCGTCGTCCGCACGGGGGCGGCGGCCGGGGCCGCGTGGGTGGGGGTGGCGGGGGCCGCGTGGGCGGGGGTGGCGGTGGGGGGGAACATGGTCGCGGCTAACGCGAGGCCGAGGGCGGTGGCGGGCGCGGGCGTGGTCGGTCGCATGGTCATGTGAGCCTGCCGGACGGGCGGCGGGCACCGGGGGCGCCGCTCCGGGCGGGACACGGAGTCCGCCCGTTCAGCTCATATGACTGGTATGACCGGCACCCGGAGGAGATGCGCGGGAGCATCCCGGGCTCGCTCACCGTGCACCGGATCGGTGATCATGGGTAGACGGGTACGCGGAACGCAGGCACGGCGCAGACGGACGCCGCCACGGACGCCGCCCACGGACGACGTCCACGGACGACGGATCGCGCACGCCGGACGACGACGCACACACGCATGACGGATATGGGGTCACGGTGAACTTCTGGTCGCTCTATCAGCACGGATTCGCGCGCATCGCCGCGTGCACCGGCCACGCCGCCATCGCCGACCCGCCCGCCAACGCGGAGGCGGTGCTGCGACTGGGCCGCCGGTGCGCCGAGGAGGGGGTCGCCGTCGCGCTCTTCCCGGAGCTGTGCCTGACCGGCTACTCGATCGAGGACCTGCTCCTGCAGGACACGGTGCTCGACGAGGTCGAGCAGGCCCTGCGCACCGTGGTGGAGGGGTCGGCGGACCTGCTGCCGGTGCTCGTCGTCGGGGCGCCGCTGCGCCACCGCAACCGGGTTTACAACTGCGCGGTCGTCGTGCACCGCGGCCGCATCCTCGGCGTCACCCCCAAGTCGTACCTGCCGAACTACCGCGAGTTCTACGAGGCCCGGCAGCTCGCCTCCGGCGAGGACGAGCGCGGCGGCACGATCCGCGTCGGCGGCGAGAGCGTGCCGTTCGGACCCGACCTGCTGTTCGCCGCCGAGGACGTGCCGGGCCTGGTGCTGCACGTGGAGATCTGCGAGGACATGTGGGTGCCGGTGCCGCCGAGCGCCGAGGCCGCGCTGGCCGGCGCGACCGTGCTCGCCAACCTCTCGGGCAGCCCCATCACCGTCGGCCGCGCCGAGGACCGCAAGATGCTCTGCCGCTCGGCGTCCTCGCGCTGCCTGGCCGCGTACGTCTACGCGGCGGCCGGCCTCGGCGAATCGACCACCGACCTGTCCTGGGACGGGCAGACGATGATCTACGAGAACGGCGTCCTGCTGGCCGAGACGGACCGTTTCCCGCAGGACGAGCAGTACGCGGTCGCCGACGTCGACCTGGACCTGCTGCGCCAGGAGCGCGCCCGGATGGGCACCTTCGACCACAACCGGCGCACCCTCCGCGACCGCACCGGCGACTACCGGCGGATCGAGTTCCGGCTCGACCCGCCCGCCGCCGACCTGGGCCTCAAGCGCCGCGTCGAGCGCTTCCCGTTCGTGCCCGCCGACGCCGCCCGCCTCGCCCAGGACTGCTACGAGGCGTACAACATCCAGGTCGCGGGACTGCAGCAGCGGCTCGCGGCGATCGGCAGCCCGAAGATCGTCATCGGGGTGTCGGGCGGTCTCGACTCCACGCACGCGCTGATCGTCGCCGCCCGCGCGATGGACCGCTCCGGGCGCCCGCGCAGCGACATCCTCGCCTTCACCCTGCCCGGCTTCGCCACCAGCGACCACACCAAGGGCAACGC
Organism: Streptomyces galbus; assembly: GCF_005280195.1. Taxonomy (GTDB): domain Bacteria; phylum Actinomycetota; class Actinomycetes; order Streptomycetales; family Streptomycetaceae; genus Streptomyces; species Streptomyces galbus. The sequence goes on from NZ_SZPR01000014.1 coordinate 90,438, forward strand.
GCACCGGCTGATGCGGGCGCTCGGCGTCACGGCGGCCGAGCTCGACATCACGCCGACGGCGCGGCTGATGCTCAAGGAGATGGGCCACCCCTTCGCCGAGGGCGAGCCCGTCTACGACGTCACCTTCGAGAACGTCCAGGCCGGCCTGCGCACCGACTACCTGTTCCGCCTCGCCAACCAGCGCGGCGGCATCGTGCTCGGCACCGGTGACCTCTCGGAGCTGGCGCTCGGCTGGTCCACGTACGGCGTCGGCGACCAGATGAGCCACTACAACGTCAACGCGGGCGTGCCCAAGACCCTCATGCAGCACCTGATCCGGTGGGTCGTCAGCAGCGGGCAGTTCGACGACGAGGAGACCGACGAGACGCTGACGGCGATCCTCGACACGGAAATCAGCCCCGAGCTGGTGCCGGGCGAGGAGCTGCAGTCCACCGAGTCGAAGATCGGCCCGTACGCGCTGAACGACTTCACGCTCTTCCACGTGCTGCGCTACGGCTTCCGGCCGTCGAAGATCGCGTTCCTGGCCTGGCACGCCTGGCACGACCGGGAGGCCGGCGACTGGCCGACCAACTTCCCCGACGCCAAGCGGGTCGCCTACGACCTGCCGGAGATCCGGCACTGGCTCGAGGTGTTCTGCCACCGCTTCTTCGGCTTCGCCCAGTTCAAGCGCTCGGCCATGCCGAACGGGCCGAAGGTCGCGGCGGGCGGCTCCCTGTCGCCGCGCGGCGACTGGCGCGCGCCGTCCGACAGCACGGCGGATGCGTGGCTGCGGGACCTGGCTCGGTGGGAGTGGCCGGAGGGGTAGCCCTCCGGGCGGGGCGGGCAGCCCTCCGGGCGGGTCGGGGGGCGTTGGGGTTGCTCTGTGGTGGCCGGGTGCGGGTTGTCCGTGGCTGGTCGCGCAGTTCCCCGCGCCCCTTTGGTCGGCACAGTGGGCCGGGGTTTCGAGGTCGGCGGCGTTGGGCTCGCTGTGCGGCCATGGGTGGTCGCGCAGTTCCCCGCGCCCCTTGGGTGGGCACAGGGGGCCGGGGTTTTGTGGTGGTCAGCCGTTCGGGTGGCCGAAGATCGGGGCCAGGAGGAGTTGGGCGGCGCCGTGGGCGACCCCGCGGGCTCCGGCCGGGGCCAGGGTGACCGGGACGGCGCCGTCCGGGGCGCCCTCGCGGCGGGCGCGGGCGTCCAGCACGGCGGCGACCCCGCGGACGAACACCTCGGGCGCGCGGGCCACCGTACGGCCGCCGAGGAGCACCCGGTCGATGTCCAGCAGGGCGGCGAGGTTGGCCGCGCCGACGCCCAGGACGCGGGCGGCGCCGGGCAGGTCGCCGTGGTCGAGGGCGGCGAGGCACAGGGCTTCGAGGCAGCCCCGGTTGCCGCAGGGGCAGGGCGGCCCGTCGAGCTGGACGACCTGGTGGCCGAACTCGCCGGCGCCGGTGCGGGCCCCGCGGTGCACCGTTCCGCCGAGCACCAGCCCGGCGCCCAGGCCGGTGGCGAGGTGGACGTAGACGAAGGACCCGCGCTCGCCGCCGACCGCGAGGCCGAGCGCGGCGGCGTTGGTGTCCTTGTCGACGACGACCGGCACCCCGAGCCGCCGCGCGAGCGCGTCCCGCAGCGGGAAGCCGTCCCACTCGGGGAAGCCGGTGACCCGGTGCAGGACTCCCCGGTCGTGGTCGAGGGGGCCGGGGAGGGCGACACCGACGCCGAGGAGCGTCCGCACCTCGCTCAGCCGACCGCTCTCCGTCCCGTCGGCGACCAGCCGGCCCGTCTCGCGGACCACCGCCTCGACCACCGCGTCCGCCCCCGCGCCCAGGTCCACCGGGACGCGCCGCTCCCCCGTCACCGTGCCGTCGAGGTCGACGAGGACGGCCCGCAGCTCGTCGCGGTCGAGGTGCACGCCGATCGCGTGCCCCGCGTCCGGCACCAGCCGCAGCACCGTGCGCGGCTTGCCGCCGGTCGAGGCGCGGCGGCCCGCCTCCGTGGCCAGTCCCTCCGCCCGCAGCCGCGCGGTGATCTTGCTGACGGCCTGCGGGGTGAGCCCGGTGCGCTCGGCCAGCTCCAGCCGGCTGATCCCGTCCGCGCCGGCCGTCCGCAGCAGGTCGAGCACCAGCGCGGTGTTGTGGCTGCGCAAGGACGGCAGGTTGGCGCCGCCCGGGGCTGCTGCGTTCGTCCTGTACACGCTCCCATTGTCCCCACCGCTTGCACTTTGGCAACAGCGTTGCGAAAGTAGGGGGCATGAGTGCTGCTGCTACCCCCCTCCGCGTGGGCTTGATCGGCTACGGCCTCGCGGGCTCCGTCTTCCACGCCCCGCTGATCGCCGCGACCGACGGCCTGGTCCTGGACACGGTGGTCACCTCGAACCCGGAGCGCCAGGAGCAGGCCCGCTCCGCGTACCCGGACGTGCGCGTGGCCGAGACCGCCGAGGACCTGCTGGACCGCGCCGACGACCTCGACCTGGTCGTCGTGGCGTCGCCGAACAAGACGCACGTGCCGCTCGCCACCGCCGCCCTGAAGGCCGGTCTGCCGGTGGTCGTGGACAAGCCCGTCGCCGGTACCGCGGCCGAGGCCCGTGCGCTGGCCGCCCTCGCCGAGGAGCGCGGACTGCTGCTGTCGGTGTTCCAGAACCGCCGCTGGGACAACGACTTCCTCACCCTGCGCTCCCTCCTCGCGGACGGCGCGCTGGGCGACGTGTGGCGCTTCGAGTCCCGCTTCGAGCGGTGGCGGCCACAGCTGAAGGGGGGCTGGCGGGAGTCCGGCGACCCGGCCGAGATCGGCGGTCTGCTGTACGACCTCGGCAGCCACGTCGTCGACCAGGCGCTGGTGCTGTTCGGCCCGGTGGTGTCGGTGTACGCCGAGTCGGACGTGCGCCGGCCGGGCGCGGAGGCCGACGACGACACGTTCCTCGCGCTCACGCACGCGAACGGCGTCCGCTCCCACCTCTACGTCTCCGCCACGACCGCCCAGCTCGGCCCGCGCCTGCGGGTCCTCGGCTCGACGGCCGGCTACGTGAAGTACGGCCTCGACCCGCAGGAGGCGGCCCTGCGCGAGGGCCTGCGCCCGGGTCCCGGCTGGGGCGAGGAGCCCGAGGACCTGTGGGGCCGCGTCGGCTCCGGCGAGTCCCCGGCGACCGGCGGCGGACGCCCCGTCCGCACCCTCCCCGGCGCCTACCCGGCCTACTACGCCGCGGTGGCCGGGGCCCTGCGCGACGGCGGCCCCAACCCGGTGACCGCCCTGGAGGCGGCCGCCGCCCTCGACGTCCTTGAGGCGGCCCGGCGTTCGGCGCGCGACGGAGTGGCGGTGGCGCTGTGACGAACGGCCCGCAGACCACCCCGCAGTCAGTTCCGCAGACCGCTCCGGAGGCCACCCCTCGGTCCGCCCCGGAGACGGACGCCACCCCGACCCTCGAAGAGCTGCAGGCGCAGGAACGGCGCCTGGTCTTCCGCCGGTTCACCCACGAGGACGCCTGGGCGCTGGGCGGCCTGCTGGTCGGGCTGGCCCGTGAGCGCCGGGCGCCGGTGGCCATCGACATCCACCGGGCGGGCCAGCAGCTCTTCCACGCGGCCCTGCCCGGCTCCACGCCGGACAACGACGCCTGGATCGCGCGCAAGCGCCGGGTCGTGGAGCGGTACGGCGAGTCGTCGTACCTGGTGGGCTCCCGGTTCCGGGCGAAGGGCACGACGTTCGAGGCGTCCTCCCGGCTGGACCCCGACACCTACGCGGCGCACGGCGGTTCGTTCCCGATCACCGTGGAGGGCGTCGGCGTGATCGGCGCGGTGACGGTGTCGGGCCTGCCGCAACTCCAGGACCACCGCCTGGTGGTGGAGGCCCTGGAGGAGTTCCTGGCCGGGCACTGAGCGGGCCCGGCCGGCCGGCTCAGGCGTCCTTCAGTTCCTGCCGCTGCCGCCCGAGCCCGGGGATCTCCAGTTCCACCACGTCCCCGGCCCGCAGGAACGGCTTCGGCTCGGGCCGGCCGAGGGCGACCCCGGCGGGCGTACCCGTGTTGATCACGTCACCCGGGTACAGCGTCATGAACTGGCTGACGTACCGCACCACTTCACCCACCGGGAAGATCTGCTCGGCCGTCGTCCCGTCCTGCTTCAGCTCTCCGTTGACCCAGAGCCTGAGCGACAGCGCCTGCGGGTCGGGCACCTCGTCGGCGGTCACCAGCCAGGGGCCGAGCGGGTTGAAGGTCTCGCAGTTCTTGCCCTTGTCCCAGGTGCCGCCGCGCTCGATCTGGAACTCCCGCTCGGACACGTCGTGCGCGACGGCGTACCCGGCGACGTGCGCCAGCGCCTCCTCGGCCGACCCCAGGTAGCGGGCCGTCCGCCCGACCACGACCGCCAGCTCCACCTCCCAGTCGGTCTTGGTGGACCCGCGCGGCACGAGGACGGTGTCGTACGGCCCGACCACCGTGTCCGGCGCCTTGAAGAAGATCACCGGCTCGGCGGGCGGCTCGGCGCCCGTCTCCCGGGCGTGGTCGTGGTAGTTCAGCCCGATGCACACGATCTTGCCGATCCGTGCGAGCGGCGGTCCGACGCGCAGCCCGGTGTCGTCCAGCGCGGGGAGGTCGCCCGCCGCGGCCGCCGCCCGCACGCGGCCGAGGGCCGCCTCGTCGGCGAGCAGTGCACCGTCGATGTCGTCCACCACGCCGGACAGGTCGCGCAGGACCCCGTCGGCGTCGAGCAACGCGGGTCGTTCCGCTCCCGCCGTACCGACTCGCAGCAGCTTCATGGTCACCGTCTTTCTCGATCACGGGCGTCCGCCCGACGCGGTGCGACCGGAGTGCGGCCGGCGCAGCCGTCGGAGGACTGGTCGATCCTCCAAGGCGGGCGTCCACTCTGCAATACCCGGTTCACGTACTGGACCGCAGGGCCGGGGCCGGGCGTCGGTGACCGGCCCACCGGCGCCCGGTGTCCGGCCGGTCAGCGGTACAGCACCGCCCGTTCCACCGCGCTCCACGTCGTGCTGGTCACCACGTACAGCGCGGCGGCCAGCGGGACCACCGCCACGGTGACCAGCGTGAGGAACGGCAGGAACGGCGCGACGCGCTGCACGGCGCCGAGCCCGGGCACCTGCCCGGCCGCGTCGGGCAGCGCGGGGCTCCCGGTGGCCGACGGGCTTCCGGCGGCGGCGGTCGGCGCGGCGGCCGTCGCCCGCTTCGTACGGACGTAGCCGAAGCCGGCGACCACCGCCATGACCGCGAACAGCCCGGCGTACACCAGCCCCGCCGTGCCGAACGCCCCGCCGTGGGCGAGCGCGTCGGCCCAGCGGTCGCCGAGGGGCGCGGTGAGCAGCCGGTGGGTGAGCAGGGAGTTGGTCTGGCCGCCCACGGTCGTGCTGGAGAACAGGTGGTAGAGGAGGAAGAACGCGGGGAGCTGGAGCAGGCCGGGCAGGCAGCCCGACAGCGGCGACACCTGCTCGCGGGCGTGCAGGTCGAGCACGGCCCGCTGGAGCTTCTCCGGGTCCCTGGCATGCCGCTCGCGCAACTCGGCGACCTGCGGCTGGAGCGCCGCCCGCGCCTTCTGCCCGCGCGCCGCCGCCCGGGACAGGGGGTGGACGAGGAGCCGTACGAGTGCGGTGAACAGGACGATCGCGGCGGCCGCGGCGGACGCGTGGAACAGGGGCTGGAGCAGGTCGGCGAGCTGCTCGACCAGGGTCGCGAAGACTGCGAGGACGGACATGGGTGCGGAACCCTCCGGGGGTCTCGTCGTGCCGGAAGCGGTGAGGACGGCATGACGGACGACCCGCGCGGGTCACGGAACCGCGACGCTGATCAGCGATGCTGCTGTGAGCGACCTATGAGTGACACCTGCGCGACGGTCGTCCGCAGGAGGTGCCCTGGCGCTCTCGGCCGGGAGCGGCCGCGGGCGTCCGGGTCGCGCTGGGGCAGGAACGCCGTGCGGCGGTCACGGTCCCGGATGGCGGTGCGCACCCGGGTGGGCGGCACGGCGGGCGCGCAGCGCGCGACGACGAGGGAGCAGACGGCGAGCGCGGAGGAGGCGGCGGCGGTCGCGGCGAGCGCGACGGTCGCGGAGAGGCTGCCGGCGTCGAGGACGGCGACGAGCAGCACGAAGAGGACCAGGCAGGCACCGAGGCGCCCGGCAGCACGGCTGCGGACCATCGCTTTCCCCCCTCCCCCCTGTCCCGCTCTCCCGTTCCTGCGGTCCCGCTTCCGTCGCGGGACCGGCCGCTCACACCGGATCCGGCTCCAGCGGCGTCAGCAGACGCTTCGGCCTGAGCAGCGCGCGGCTGACCGGATCCGCCGGGTCGGGGTCGGCTCCCGGTCCCGGCTCCATCACAACGTCCGGGACCGGCACGATGGTTCCGCACGCGGGACATTCGCCGTAGGAGCCGAGTTCGGTGCCGCAGGCGGCGTGCCGGAACACCCGCACCTGCTCCTGGTCGAACTGCTCGCGCCCCCACCGGCCCAGCGAGCGCAGGGTCGGCCACAGGGCGATGCCGCGCTCGGTGGGGACGTACTCGTCGCGCGGCGGCGACTGCTGGTAGCGGCGCTTCTCGAGGATGCCCTCGGCGGTGAGGGCCTGCAGGCGGGCGGCCAGGACGGCGCGCGGGATGCCGAGGTGGACGAGGAAGTCGTTGTAGCGCCGTACGCCGTAGAGCGCGTCGCGGATGACGAGCAGCGTCCAGCGCTCGCCGACGATCTCCAGCGCACGGGCGATGGAGCACTCCTGGGTCGCGTAGTCCTTGCCGAGTGCCATGGCCCCCACTGTAACCAGGTTCCCGACGTGGGTTCAATGAACGAACTGACCGTGCTACGGTGACGCCCATGCCCAGGTTCAATGAACGAACCCTAAGTGCCGTCGCCGACCGGTCCCGCCGCCCGGCACCCGCCCCTTCCGCGCCGCCGGCCGCGCCCATCCCCGAGGCCGCGGCCCGCCCCCGGGCCACCCTGGCCCTGACCAGCGCCGCCACCGCCGTGGCGCTGATGACGTACACGGCGCCGATGGTCACGCTGCCCGACACGGCCGCCGCCCTGCACACCCCGCTGTCGGCGCAGGCGTGGCTGCTCAACGGCACACCGCTCGGCCTCGCCGCCCTCCTGCTGGTCGCCGGCAGCCTCGCCGACGACTACGGCCGCCGGCGGATCTTCCTCGCCGGCACCCTGGCCCTCGGCGTCACCACCGCGGCGGGCGCCCTGGCCACCTCGACCTGGGTGTTCACGCTGGCCCGCATCGCCCAGGGGGCCGCCAGCGCCGCCCTGCTCGCCAGCAGCCTCGGCCTGCTCGTGCACGCCTTCCCGACCGCGCGCGGACGGCTGCACGCCACCGGCGTGTGGGGCGCGTTCGTCAGCGGCGGCATCGCCGTCGGCCCGCTGATCGCGGGCGCGCTGCCGTCCTTCCGGGTCGCGTACGGCGTCCTAGGCGTCGCCGCGCTCGTCCTCGCGGCGCTCGGCCCGCGCGTGCTCACCGAGTCCCGCGCACCGCGGGGCGGCCGGCCGGACCTCGCCGGAGCGGTCACCTTCGGGCTGGCGCTGGTCGCCCTGGTCGCCGCGCTGACCCTGGGCCGCGACGGCTGGCTGCGCGCGGCCGTGGCGTGGCCGGCGGCCGCCACAGTGGTGCTCCTCGGCGCCTTCGTGCTCGTGGAGCGGCGCACCGCCAAGCCGATGATCGACCTGGCTCTGTTCCGCAGCCCCCGCTTCCTCGCCTCCTCCGCGGGCGGCCTGTTCACCGGGCTCGCCGTGATCGGGCTGTTCTCCTTCCTGCCCACGCTGCTGCAGCAGTCCCTGGGCATGTCCGCGATGAACACGGCCTGGCTGTTCCTGCTGTGGTCGGGACTGTCCTTCGCGGTCGCGCTCCAGGCCAAGCGGCTGGCGGGCCGGGTGCCGCCGCGCCACCAGCTCGTCATCGGCTTCGTGCTGCACACCGTCGCCGTGGTGACGATGCTCGGCGCCCTGGGCTCCGGCTCCTGGGAGCGGCTGCTGCCCGGCCTGCTCCTCGGCGGGGTCGGCAGCGGCCTGCTGAACGCCGCGCTGCCGCTGCTCGCCGTGGAGTCCGTCCCGGCGGCCCGCGCGGCGATGGGCTCGGGCGCGCAGCAGACGTTCCGCTACGTCGGTTCCTGCGCCGGGGTCGCGCTGACGATCGCCCTGGTGACGTCGTCCGGCGGGAGCCTGGCGCACGGTGCGAACGTGGCGATGGTCGTGTCGGCGGGGCTGGCGGGGACGGGGGCGCTGCTGAGCGGGATGGCGTCGAGGTAGGAAGTCTCACCCCACCGGCCGGCCCCACCGGTCCCCCGGGGCGGCCCGAGGGTGCTGTCTGTCCCGGGCCGCGGGCCCGAACTCCCCGGCGACTTCCGGACTTTCCCCACGCGTTGGAGGAAGGGCTGCCGAAACCCTCGACAACACCGCACCCCGCCCCGATGCTCATCGACGCACGGGCGGGCGACGACCACCGCACCGCCGCACCCCGACGCCGCCGGTGGGGACGACCGGCGGGTGAGCGAGCGGAGAAGCGATGATCCGGCGCAGAACACTGCTGGCGGCGACGGGAGGGGCGCTGGTCGGCGGCGCCCTGGCCACGGGAACGGCCCGCGCCGACGCCACGGTCCCCGTGAACCCGAGTGTCTCGTACGGCAGTTGGGAGGGCTGGGGCACGTCCCTGGCCTGGTGGGCGAACGTCTTCGGCGCCCGGGACGACTTCGCCGACCTGTTCTTCACGACCGGGTCGGTGACGTACGACGGCACGTCGCTGCCGGGCCTGGGCCTGACCATCGCCCGCTACAACCTGGGTGCTTGCAGCTGGAACAGCGTGGGCGGCACGACCATGGCGGTGTCGCCCGGCATCCCCGCCTTCAAACAGATCGAGGGCTACTGGCAGGACTGGAACAACGAGGACCCGGCGTCCTCCGCGTGGGACTGGACGGCCGACGCGACCCAGCGGGCCATGCTGGTGAAGGCGACGGCGCGCGGGGCGACGAGCGAGCTGTTCGCCAACTCCCCCATGTGGTGGATGTGCCTGAACCACAACCCGTCGGGCGCCGCGGCCGGCGGCACCAACCTCCAGCCCTGGAACCACCGCCAGCACGCCTCCCACCTGGCCGCGGTCGCCCTGTACGCGAAGAACCACTGGGGCGTGGACTTCGCGACCGTCGAGCCGTTCAACGAGCCGTCGTCGTCCTGGTGGACGGCCACCGGCACACAGGAGGGCTGCCACCTCGACTCCGCGGTGCAGGCGTCCGTGCTGCCGTACCTGCGCAGCGAGTTGGACAAGCGAGGACTGACGTCGACACGGATCGCGGCGAGCGACGAGACCAGCTACGACGTGGCCCGCGCCACGTGGAACTCCTTCTCGGCGACGACGAAGGCGTACGTCGACCGGGTCAACGTGCACGGCTACCAGGGCTCCGGCGGCCGCCGCGACCTGCTGTACACGGACGTGGTGACGACGGCCCGCAAGGCCCTGTGGAACTCGGAGACCGGCGACGGCGACGGCACCGGCTACACCCTGGCGTTCGACCTGCTCTACGACTTCCGCTGGCTGCACCCGACGGCCTGGGTGTACTGGCAGGTGATGGACCCCTCCGCGGGCTGGGCGATGATCGCCTACGACGAGAAGACCCTCCAGCCGACGGCGGTCCAGACGAAGTACTACGTCATGGCGCAGTTCAGCCGGCACATCCGCCCGGGCATGCGCGTCCTGGACACGGGCGCGAGCAACGCCGTGGCGGCCCATGACGCGGCGTCGCGCCGCCTGGTGATCGTCGCCCTGAACACCTCCGCCTCCGCCCGGACGCTGACCTTCGACCTGTCCCGCTTCACGACGGTGACGGGCGGCCCGGGCGGCCTGGTCCCGCGCTGGACGACGGCGACGACGGGCGGCGGCGACCTGTACCGGGCACGCTCGGACACGTACCTGTCCGGGAAGACCCTGAGCGTGCCGTTCCCGGCGAAGGCGGTGCAGACGCTGCAGGTGGACGGGGTGACGGTGTAGGACCCACCGCACGGCGGGCAGGGCAGGACCGGCCAAAGGGGGACCTCACGTTTGTCACCGGCGGGCAGTACGGTGTCGTGCATGCGCCCCGACACGCCTGCCGAGAACGTCGACCACACCGCCGAAGCGGCACGCCTGGAGCGGTCCGCCGGCCTCTACCCGGAGGACGCGGAAGCCCTGCTGCTCCAGGCCGCGGCCCACCGGGAACTGTCCGGCGACCGCCCCGCCGCGACGGCCCTCTACGACCGTCTGCTGTCCGACCCGGCCGCGCTGGACAACCCCCACCTGGTGCGCGCCCTGAAGGCGTCGAACCTGTGGGAGTACGACCACGAGGCCGAGGCCAGGGCCATCATCGACGGCATCCGCGCGGCCGCCCCGCGCGACGCGGCGCCCTGGGTGATCGTGGCGGAGGCCCTGGAGGCGCACGACGAGCTGGAGCAGGCGCAGGAGACGTTCACGCAGGGCGCGCGGCTGCTGCTGACGGACGGGGAGGAGCCGCCGTACGCGACGCACCCGCTGCTCTTCGGCCGCCACCGGGTCCGCCGCATGCTGGGCGCGGACCACGACGCGTGGGACACGCTGGCCGACTCCCTGAGCTCGGCGCCGGTCCCGCTGGACGAGCTGCACGACCCGGGGCGCGTGTGGTCGCTGGGTTCGGACAACCCGGCGGAGCTGCGGGCCGAGATCAGCCGCCTGCGCGCGGAGCTGGGCACGTACCGCGAGGCGCTGTCCCGTCCGTTCCCGGTGGCGGTCCTGCACTGGCCGAAGGACGAGCTCACCGAGCTCCTGGACGCCTACCCGACCCTGTCCGCGGAGTACCCGTCCCACGAGGCGCACCTCGCGACCATAGAGTCCTCCCTCCGCGAACTCGCCACCTCCGGCACCCCCAACCTGGGCATCGTCACGGGCACGGTCCCGTCGTACGAGGCGTTCGCGGCATCGGAGGGCACGACCCCGGCGGACACGGCCCTCCTCCCCCAGTACGCCACGACCCTCGCGGCGCGGGGGCGGGCGGTGGCGTGGCCTCCGCAGGGGGCGGAGCCGTGCTGGTGCGGGTCGGGGGCGCCGTATGGTCAGTGCCACGGCCCGCACGCTTGACCTAGCCGGGTGGGGCGCGGTGCAGCCGACCGCCGGCCGCGGGTCGAGCGCAGCGCCCCCTGGGGCGGGCCGCTGAGGCACGGCACGAACGGGGAGCGAACGGGCCCAGCGGTCGTAACCGCTGGGCTCATGGCGCGGCGTCTGTGTCCTACTGCCCGAACTGGCTGTGTCGTTGGCGAGCCACGCGGGCCAGGCTCGCTTGTAGCTGAGCCCGGTTCTTCCCACGGGTTTTCAGCGCGTGGCAGTTGGGGCACAACGCGATCATGACGTCTGGGGTGTCCTGCCCAGTGCGGGCTAGCCCAACGACATGATCCACTTCCAGAAGAGGTTGATCGCTGTCCGTGCGCTCCTGCGGGTGGCCCAGACAAGAGGGGTTCTCACAGCATCCCTCACTGCGAATGATGACAGCGTCTCGAGCAGCCGCTGAACGCAGATAACGCTCGACCTTCGTCATCGTCGACCGTCGCGTTCGGCGGTCAGCAGTTCTGCGCGCGGCAGCCGTCAATCGCCTGTACCGCTCCTTGGGCGTGAGAAGCAGAGAAGCGCCCTGCTCGTCGTCCACTTCGATCGGCACCACGTCGACGGAGTCGTCGTGAACCCGACCGTCGTCCTGCTCCAAGGCTTCCTTGACCTCTGCTGGCCAGGTCGCCGGCAGCGGGGAGGGAACAGGAGCGAGCACCCAGACGTACTCACGCCGTTGCCGGTCATCGTCCCCGGGCCCCCAGCGCCGACGGCACTGGACGATGACGGCCCAGGTTTCGAAGGTCCAATGTCCTTTGTACGGCTTGTGCCAGTACCGCAGTGCCTTCCTCTGCACCTGGTAGCGCTGCATCGACTTGTTTCCCTTGACCATCGCCTGGTCACCGGAAAGGCCATCCCCTGTGTACGCAATCCAGCCCGTCTCCGGGATGCGATGGTCCCCGTACGGGCCCTTTTCGTCCGAATAGACGGAAAGGATGCCATCCGCGAGAGGCGTGATGCCTGACACGCCGTTGCCGCCATAAGCCTGCTGAATCGCCGTGCGATGCGGGAAGGGCTCCCCCAGCAGAGGCTGCAGGTAAGCGTCGACATGGCCAGGCACCAACGCGTGGACGTGCAGAGCCTGCAGCACTTCAGCCGGGTTCGCGCTGAAGAACCGGACGATGAGGTTGCTCATGGCCGTGATGGCGAGTTCGCGGTCCCTCACCAGGAGGTCGTAATCGGCTTCGAGCAAACCCCCGAGCGGGTTCACCTCGTCCAGGGCCGTCAGCGTAGGGCGGCGCAGCTCACTAGTCAGAGGCAAGCCACCCTCGTTGACCACCTCCCACACAGCATCGTTGCGGAGAGCCCAGAAGGGATAGCGCACGTCGGCCTCGCTCAGGTGCGGTGCGGCGAACTGAGCGAGTAGGGGACCCACTTCGCCCTTCACCAGCGACCACGGCTGGAGACGTGGACGACCCTGCACAGCCTGGGCGATGGCCCAGAGAAGAAGGAGGGGACGGTGGAGCGCTTGCCCTCCCGGGCGGTGATCCGGCCGTATCTTGCCGATCCGTCTGAGCAAGTCCTGCTGGTCGGTCACGTGCCCACTCCCCTCCGATGGTCCCAGTAGGACTATCTGATCAGATGGCACTGACAGTGGGACTTCACGCTCGAGACTAGGTGGTCGAAGAGGGGCCACCCGGCTGCCATGCGGCGCTTCAATGCCCGAGTGATGAATTGGACGCACTGCCACGACAGCTACGGGGATACCGATCGCGTCCCCCTGCTCCTGGAACAGGTGGAGGCCGAGGACAGCGCTGAGGCATGGGACGAGTTGGAATACCGGCTGGTCCTTGAAGACGACCTCGTTTTCCCCGCCAGTTTCGCCGCCGTGCCGCGTCTGGTGCGTCTCGCTCCAAGGAGTGCACGGGCGCGTCACCTGGTCGGAGCGATCCTACGACGCGCCGCAGGGCATCACGGCTGCGACGATCTGCTGGCGCACTGCAGCGACGCCATTGCGGAGTTCCGCCAGTTGCTGGACCAGCACCTACAATCCCGGCCGACTGACTACCTCGTGACCTTCGTCGATGCGCTCGCGGCCAAGGAGGAATACCACTGGAGCGCTGTCCTCGGAAACTTCGTGGACGACTTCTACCACCTGGCCTGCCCCCACTGCTCCGTGGACGTAACCATCGCTATGGGGGACCACGGGCGCTATTCAGCGATCCGGGACTGGACCCTGGGCGACGTGGATCGCCGAGCTCTACGGCCAGCCTCTTCCGAGGCACTTCGCGGCACCGGGAGGTGGATGCACGAGACTGCCGTCCGTGATGGGCACGAGGACCTCGCCGATGGGATTGCCTACCTCTTCGGACAAGCTGAATGCCCCCGCTGCGCCAGCGTCTTCTACGTCGCGGACGAGTACACCTCCGCCAATCGCCCTGTACTGCAATGAGTAGCGCCTCAGGAAGGTTGCCGTCAGCGATTACCCACCGCCCCCTCCCACACCCCCCGCATCTCCCCCACCACCCCCGGCGCCACCAGCACCAACGGCCCGTCGTACACCGGTGTCGGGGGAATCGCCACCGCTCCCGCCTCCGTGGCGATCAGGTACGCCGGGAGGGCGTCCACCGCGTGGAACTCGCCGACCGCCGCTGCCGTGGCGCGGCCCGCTGCCACCTGGGTCAGGGAGAGGGCCGTGGAGCCCATGACGCGGGTCGTGCAGTGGCGGGAGGAGAGCTCGGTGAGCAGGGTGTCCAGGCCCGGCCAGTGGGCGTGGGCCGCCCATTCCGTCAGGAACAGGTGGCCGGTCAGTGTCGTGTGGTCGGCCGCGTGGGTCGGGATGCCGTTCAGCCGAGCTCCCCGGCCCCTCAGCGCCGTGAACGTCTCCCCCCGCCACGGGTCCGCCACCAGGCCCAGCAACGGGGTGCCGTCGGGGGCGACCAGGCCCAGGGAGAAGGAGCACCAGCCGATGCCGTGGGCGTAGTTGGTCGTGCCGTCGACCGGGTCGACCACCCAGTACGGCGCGTCCGGCGCCGTGCCCCGCTCCGTGCCGTACTCCTCGCCCTGGATGCCGTGCGTCGGGAACGCGCGGTGCAGGGTCTCGCGGACGTACGACTCGATCTCCTCGTCCGTCCTCGTGACGATGTCCGCCGGGCCCGCCTTCTCCCTGACCTCGCCCGGCTCGCCGGGCCGGCGCGGGCGGCGGATCCTCTCCACGGCCCACTCCGCCACGTCGTTCGCCACCTCCAGCGCCGCGTCCAGATCGACGTCCGCGCCCGGGTGTCCGTGGTCCTCCGTCATGCGTGGGCCGCGTCCTTCCTCGTCGCCGTCGTCCGGTGCAGGAACCTGCTGATCGCCTCGTGCAGCGTATGCGGATCGTGTGGCGTTGCGTCGCCGGCCCACATCGTGCGGGGCGCGTCGGCGGCGGATGTTCATGCCCGCGTCGGCGGACGTCGCCCGGGCGTCGCCCGCCCTTACCGGGCAGCGGGCGGGACCAGCTCGGCCTTGCCGAACAACAGGGCGTAGCCGGGCGGGAGTTCCCTCAGGACGCGGTCGATCAGGTCGTCGCCCACCAGTTCCGGCAGCACGCTGAGGACCGAGCTGACGTCCCAGCGGGCCGTCGCCGGGGTCGCCCCCTCGATGCGCGCGGCCACGCCGTCCACGAACTCCGCCGCCGTCTGCGGGCGGGTCACCGGGATCTGCGAGGCGACCACCCGCGCCGCCTCCGGGGGCAGGGCCTGCGCCAGGGCCACGCGTTCGTCGCCCACGACGTGGCCGCCGAGGGCGGACAGGACGATCCTGGTGACGCGTTCCGCCTCCGCGGTGGTCGTGTACCGGCCCGCCTCCCGGACGGCGTCCACCAGACGGGTCCAGGCGCGGCTGCGGGCGGTCGCCTTTCCCGGCCTCTCCTGCCGCTCCTGCCCCACCGACGCTGCCGTCGTGCCGGGACCGCCCGATCCGTCGGGCGCGGACGGCCTGGGAACGGGCGCGGGGATCACCGTCCTACGGAGGGACTGCGTCGACATCACGGTCATCGTTCGGGCTGCTCCTCAGGGTTGGGGCGCGTCCCCGGGGGGGGGGCGCGGGCAGGGCAGGGCGTCCCGCGCGCCCGGCCGGGGCGCGGGACGCCGGAGTGGGTCAGTTGCTGATCTGCTTGCGGTCGCTCGTGCCGCCCGAGATCTGGATGCGGCGCGGCTTGGCCTGTTCGGCCACCGGGATGCGCAGGGTCAGCACGCCGGCTTCGTACGAGGCGTCGATGCGCTCCGTGTCGAGGGTGTCGCCGAGGAAGAGCTGGCGGGTGAAGGAGCCCGTCGGACGCTCGGCGACCAGCAGCTCCGCGCCCTCGGGGGCGGGGTTGCGGCGCTCGGCGCGGACGTTGAGGACGTTGCGCTCGACGTCCAGCTCGATCGTCTCGGGGTCGATGCCGGGGAGGTCGAAGTGGACGAGGAAGTCGTCCCCGGCGCGGTAGGCGTCCATCGCCATCGCGGCGGGACGGCCGGTGGAGCCGAAGACCTGCTGCGCGAGGCGGTCGAACTCGCGGAACGGGTCGGTGCGCATGAGCATCACGGTTCACTCCCTTCTTCAGGCGCTGCCTGTGCGATGCCCTACGCCTTCTTATATAGCTCCGGGGAAGAAAGTTGACAACCCCCGACTCAGGTCGGGGTCCGGCGCGGGGGGCGGAGTTAGCCTCGGGAGAGCCGGAGATATGGAGACCGGCAGCACCAGGAGGGCATCACATGGCGAAGGTTCCCAGTTCCGTGATCGCGGCCGGCGGGCTCGTCGGCGGGTACGGCGTGGCCCGCTGGACGCGCAAGCGTCAGCTCGGCGGCGCCGTGCTGGCCGTGGCGGGCGCCGCGGCCGCCCAGCAGTGGCGCCGGCAGGCCGGCGGCGTGGCCGCGGGCGCCCTGACCGCCGCCTACGTGGCGGCCTTCGCCGGTTCCCACCCGCTGGCCAAGAAGGTCGGCGCCTGGCCGTCGGTGTTCGGCGTGGCGGGCGCGGTCGCGCTGGCGTCCTGGGCGGTCGCCGACCGACGGGCCTGAAACCTGCCGGGTTCCAGCTCGGTGCCGCCTTGTCCCGCGCCGCCGCCGGCGGGACCATGAGGGGCGTGACCACGCCGGAAGTGCCGCCCCCGGGCCTCAGCTGGGTGACCGTTGTTCTCGATCCGTCCTGGCGGCGGACACCGAGGAGGGGGCCAGGGGCGCCCGGCGCGACGCGCTGACCACCTGCGGCTACGTGGTGCTGATGTTCGCGGTGGTCATCGCCATCGCCCTGCTGGCGGCCTGAGCCGCACGGCGACCGGCGACCGGTTCCCGAGGTCCGCGACCGGTGCCCGGGGCCCGGGGCCCATGACCGGTGCCCGGCACGACACCGGTCGACAACCAACCGCCCGCTCACCTCCCCCGCCCCGACCTGAACGCCCTCCGGTACCCCTGCGGGCTCGTCCCCGCCACCCGGCGGAAGCGTTCGCGGAACGCCGTCGGCGAGCCGAAGCCCGCCTGGGACGCGATGCGTTCGACCGGGTACTCCGTCGTCTCCAGCAGGTACTGCGCCCGGCGCACCCGTGCCCGGTGCAGCCACTGCAGCGGCGTCGTCCCCGTCTGCTCGCGGAAACGGCGGTTCAGCGTGCGTGTGCTCATCCCCGCCCGCGACGCGATCTCGTCGAGGGTGAGGTCGCGTTCGCAGTGGCCCTCCAGCCAGTCGAGCAGCGGCTCCAGCGTCGCGCCCGCCGGGGCCGGCGGCAGGTCGTGCACGATGAACTGGGCCTGCCCGCCCTCCCGTTCGAGCGGCATGACCGACATCCGGGCCGTGTGCGCGGCGACCGCCGACCCGTGGTCCCTGCGGACCATGTGCAGGCACATGTCCAGGGCCGCGGCCGCGCCCGCCGAGGTGAGGAACTGGCCGTTGTCGACGTAGAGGACGTTGGGGTCGACCTCGACCTTCGGGTAGCGCGCCGCCAGGTCGGCCGCCGCGCGCCAGTGCGTCGTCGCGCGCAGCCCGTCCAGCAGGCCCGTGGCCGCGAGGAGGAAGGCGCCCACGCAGACCGACGCGATGCGCGTGCCCCGGTCGGCCGCCGCGCACAGCGCCTCGGTCACGCCCGGCGGCAGCGGGTCGGTCGGTACGGCGACGCCGGGCAGGACGATCGTGTCGGCCTCCGCGAGCAGCTCCAGGCCGTAGGGCGCCCGTACGGTGAACGGCCCGGAGCGCACCTCCCGGTCCGGCGGGCCCGCCGAGCAGACCTTCACCTGGTACGGCTCGCGGCCGTCCGGGAGCCGGGCCCAGCCGAAGGTGTCGATCGGTGCGGAGAGGTCGAACGGGATGACGCCGTCGAGGGCGAGTACGGCCACGGTGTGCATGGCGGGATCGTAGGCGGTCGACGAGTTCCGGCCAACGGGCCCCTGGGCAGGGGAAGCAGCCCGAGCAACCCGGTCCGGCCTCGGGGGTCGCCCTGGCGGGAATCCGTCGCAACGTGGCAAGAGCGCCACTGCCACAAGATCCACGGCCCGCCTAGCCTCGGGCCGTGACCAAGTTCCTCCTCGCCGTGCACGTCCTCGCCGCGATCGTCGCGATCGGGCCCGTCACCGTCGCCGCCAGCATGTTCCCGCCGGCCGCCCGTCGCGCCCTGGCGGCGCCCGAGGACGCACGGGCCGCCGAGACCCTGCGGCTGCTGCACCGGATCTGCCGGGTGTACGCGGTCGTCGGCGTCGTCGTGCCGCTGTTCGGGTTCGCCACGGCGGGGCAGATGGGGGTGCTCGGCGACACCTGGCTGATCGTGTCCATCGTGCTGACGGTGCTGGCCGCCCTCGTCCTCGGCGCGCTGGTGCTGCCCCGGCAGGAGGCGCTCGTGGAGAACGGCGGCACCCCGGCGGCCACGGCCCGACTGGCCATGGTCACCGGGGTGTTCAACCTGCTCTGGGCCACCGTGACGGTGTTGATGATCGCGCGCCCGGGGTCGACGACCGGGGCGTAGGCGCCCCCCACGAGGACCCTTCGCCCGGTCCTCGCGAGGACCACTCACCCGTCCCTCGCGAGGACCGCTCCCCGGCCCCGGCCCCCTACGCCGGCGCCGACCCCGTCCCCGACGCCGGACCGCTGCCCGCCACCTCGCGGGCCTTGGAGGCCGCCGCCGTCAGCGGGCGAGCGATGTCCTCCAGCGAACGGCGCTCCGCGTTGACGGCGAGGAACGCCGCCACCAGGCCCGCCGCGCACATCAGGCCCGCGCCGATCTGGAAGGCGAGCACCGTGTCGCCGACCTTGCCGCTGTCGGTGAGGTCGGCGAACAGCAGCGGTCCGCTGATGCCGCCGGCCGCGGTGCCGAGGGCGTAGAAGAAGGCGATCGACATCGCGCGGGTCTCCATCGGGAAGACCTCGGAGACGGTCAGGTAGGCGCTGGACGCGCCGGCCGACGCGAAGAACAGCACCACGCACCAGCAGGCGGTCATGGTCACGGCGTCCAGCGAGCCCCGGTCGAACAGCCAGGCCGTGCCGAACAGCAGGATGCCGGACAGCAGGTAGGTCGAGGAGATCATCACGCGGCGGCCGACCGTGTCGAACAGCTTGCCGAGCAGCAGCGGGCCGAAGAAGTTGCCGACCGCGATGACGGCGAAGTAGTAGCCGGTGTGACCGCTCGGCACGTCGAAGAACTTCGTCAGGATCGCGCCGAAGCCGAAGGTGATCGCGTTGTAGAGGAACGCCTGCCCGATGAAGAGGGAGAAGCCGAGGATCGAGCGGCGGCGGTACTGGGCGAACACCGTGCGGGCGATCTCCTTGAACGTCACGCTGCCGCGCTGGTGGATCGTCAGCTCGCCCTCCGGCCGGGCCAGCGGCCGGCCCTTTTCCGCCTCCACCTTCTGCTCGATGGAGGTGACGATCTCCTCGGCCTCCTCGTCCCTGCCGTGGATCAGCAGCCAGCGTGGGCTCTCCGGGACGTGCCGCCGTACGAGGAGGATGACCAGGGCGAGGACGGAGCCGAGGGCGAAGGTCAGGCGCCAGCCGACGTTCGCCGGGAAGATGTCCGTGTTCAGGGCCGGGATCGACAGCAGGGAACCGCCGACCGCGCCCAGCCAGAAGCTGCCGTTGATGATCAGGTCGACGCGCCCGCGGTACTCGGCAGGGATCAGCTCGTCGATCGCGGAGTTGATCGCCGCGTACTCACCGCCGATGCCGAAGCCGGTGAGGAAGCGGAAGAGGAGGAACCACCAGGTGTCGAAGGAGACGGCGGTCAGGGCCGTCGCCGCCAGGTACACCGCCAGGGTGATCATGAACAGGTTCTTGCGGCCGAAGCGGTCGGTCAGCCGGCCCCAGAACAGGGCGCCCACGCAGGCACCGGCGACGTAGAGCGCCGCCGCGATGCCGGTGACCTGGCCGGAGGAGATCGGCAGGCCGCTGCCGGGCTCGGAGAGCCGCCCGGCGATGTTGCCGACGACCGTGACCTCCAGACCGTCCAGGATCCACACGGTGCCGAGACCGATGACGATCGTCCAGTGCCAGCGGGACCACGGGAGGCGGTCCAGACGGGCAGGTATGTTCGTGGTGATGGTGCGACCGGTCCCGGCCGGGGCTCCTGCAGTGGCCATGGGCTCCCTCCTCGTCGAGCGGAACGAGCATCGGGTGCCCCCGGCCGTTTCGTTTACGCGCCGAGCGCCTGCGACACGGTGTAGATCAGCAGACCGGCCAGCGAGCCCACCACCGTGCCGTTGATGCGGATGAACTGCAGGTCACGGCCGATGTGTGCCTCGATCTTGCGGGTGGTGTGCTCGGGGTCCCAGCTCGCCACGGTGTCGGTGATCAGCGAGGTGATCTCGCGCCGGTAGGTGGTCACCACGTGCACCGCGGCGCCCTCGACCCAGCTGTCGACCTTGTCCTGGACCTTGGGCTCGCGGGCCATCCGCGCGCCCAGCGACAGCAGCGCGGCCCGCACGCGCAGCCGCAGCTCGCTGCGCTCGTCCTCCGCGGCCGACACGATCATGGAACGTACGGCGGTCCAGGTGGACGCGATCAGGTCCTGCACCTCGTCGCGGGCGAGGACCTCGCCCTTGAGCCGCTCGATCCGCGCCCGGGTCTCGGTGTCGGACTGCAGGTCGGAGGCGAAGTCGGTGAGGAAGCGGTCGAGGGCGCCGCGGGCCGGGTGCGAGGGCATGTCGCGCATCTCGGTGATGAAGCGCAGCAGCTCCTTGTAGACGCGCTCGCCCACCTTGCGGTCCACGAAACGGGGCGTCCAGCCGGGCGCGCCGCCCTCCACGGCGCCCATCACCTCGCCGCGGTGCAGCTCCAGCCAGTCGTGCGCGCGGGACACCACCAGGTCCACGAACCGCCGGTGCCCGCCGTCGGCGACGACCTTCTCCAGCATCTTGCCCAGGCCGGGGGCGATCTCCCGGGCGTCGGCGCGCCGGGTGATGGCCTCGCCGACCACCGCCTGCACGTCGGAGTCGCGCAGCACGGTCAGCGCGCCGCGCAGCGCCGTGGCGAGCTCCGCCGTCACCCGGTCGGCGTGCTCGGGCTCGGCCAGCCACGCGCCGAGCCTGCTGCCGATGCCGACGGCACGCAGCCGCTGCCGAACGACGTCCTCGGAGAGGAAGTTCTCGCCGACGAACTCGCCGAGCGAGACGCCCAGGGCGTCCTTCTTGGTCGGGATGATCGCGGTGTGCGGGATGGGCAGGCCGAGCGGATGACGGAACAGGGCGGTGACCGCGAACCAGTCGGCGAGCGCGCCGACCATGCCGGCCTCGGCGGCCGCCGACACGTAGCCTGCCCAGGCACCGGCGCCCGTGTGCTCCGCCACCTGCGCCAGGACGTACACCAGCGCTACGAACAGCAGCATCCCGGTCGCGGTGAGCTTCATCCGCCGCACACCGCGCTGCCGTTCCTCGTCGGCGGCGGTGAACGCGGTCATGGTGCGGTACGACGGCGCTCCGGCCCCGGCCGGTCCCGTCGCCGACCCTGCCGCCGCCCCGGCCGCCGTCCCGGTCTCGGGGCCGCTCGCCGGCCCCGGGCCCTGCGCCTCGCCGGTCCCCGCGCGGTCCGGTCGCTCCAGTCGCTTCATCGCTCCACCCGTTCGGTGATCCCGCACACATTGTCCCCTCCTGTCCGACTCCCGGAACGGAACAGGAGTTCCCGTCGTCTGTCTGCCCGGGGGACCCCACCGTGTGTTCGTTCGGGGTTCCTCCCGGCTCGTGCCCGATCATGAGCTCACAGCACCACGGTCTTCGACCCCTTTCGCCCTAGGAGCACGCATCCGCATGGCCAGACGTCGTGGTTATGCCCTTCTGTCCGCGATCGCCGCGCTGATCGTGGGTCTGTCCGCCGCCATATACGCCGGGGTGTCGGCCGGTGAGGGCGGCGCCGTCGCGTCCGCGAAGGACGGCGCCGCGGGCCCCGGCCGGGGCGACCGGGTCGCCCCCGCCTCGACCGGCGTCTGGACCGGCACCTGGGGTGCCTCCCCGGTGGCCGGGGAGCCCGGCACCGGGACCGACGGGATGGCGGGACGCTCGGTGCGCAACGTCGTGCACACCAGCGTCGGCGGAACGAGTGCCCGCATCACGCTGTCCAACCTCTACGGGACCGGTCCGCTCACCTTCACCCACGCCACCCTCGCCCTCGCCGGCGGGGACGGGGCGGGCGCGGCGGCCGGGACCATGCGGCGCGTCACCTTCGGCGGGCACACGACGGTGACCCTCCCGGCCGGCGCCGAGGTGACCAGCGACCCGGTGCGGCTGCTCGTGCCGGCGGACTCCGACGTGCTGGTGACCACGTACTCCCCCACCGCGTCCGGGCCCGTCACCTCCCACCCGCACGCCCGGCAGACCAACTACCTCGCCGACGGCGAGCACACCGCCGACCTGTCCGGGACGGCGTACGTCGCCGACCGCGCCGACCGCTGGCGCTACGTGACGGCGCTCGACGTGTCCGGCCTGGCCGCCGAGGGGACCGTCGTCGCGCTCGGCGACTCCCTCACCGACGGGGTGACGTCCACGGCGGACGCCGACCGGCGCTGGCCCGACGTCCTCGCGGACCGGCTGCGCGAGGCGGCGGACGCCGGATCCGACGTGCCGCTGCACGGCGTCGTCAACGAGGGCATCAGCGGCAACCGCGTGCTCACCGACGGCACCGGCCGGCCGGCCGAGAACCAGAGCGGGCTGCACCGCTTCCAGCGGGACGTCCTCGGGCGGCCCGGGGTGCGGGTCGTGGTGGTCGACCTCGGCATCAACGACATCCTGCGCGACCCCGGGGTGGCCGACCCCGACCGCATCCTGGGCGGGCTGCGCACCCTCGTCCGGCGCGCCCACGCCCACGGCATCAAGGTCGTCGGGGCGACGCTGATGCCGTTCGAGGGGCACCGCGGCTACGACGACGCCCGCGAAGGCGTACGGCAGGAGGTGAACGCGGCGATCCGGCAGGGCCGGGTGTTCGACGCGGTCGCCGACTTCGACGCGGCGCTGCGGGACCCGTACGACCCGCGCCGCTTCCGGCCGGACTACGACTCGGGGGACCACCTGCACCCGAGCGACAAGGGGTACCGGGTGATGGCCCGCACGGTACGCCTCGACGACCTGCGCACCGCACTGCCGGCCCGCTTGTAG
Source organism: Streptomyces galbus (assembly GCF_005280195.1). GTDB lineage: Bacteria > Actinomycetota > Actinomycetes > Streptomycetales > Streptomycetaceae > Streptomyces > Streptomyces galbus. Next base: position 113,008 of record NZ_SZPR01000014.1, read on the forward strand.
GCAGGGGGCGCCGGTCCCCACCCCGGGGGCGCGGGGAGCTGCGCGACCAGCCCCCGCGCACCCGCGGACGGACGACTACTCGCCGTACCCCCGCCGGTCGCGACGGTCCCGCCGCTCCTCCCGGTATTCCTCACGAGCCTCCCGGCGCCCCTCCCCCAGCAGATCCCGGTGACCCTCCAGCATCCGCCGGTGGGCACCCTGGACGCCCCGGGCACCGCGCTCCGCACGCCGCAGCTCCCGGCGGGCCTCCCGCTCCCGCCGCCGCTGCGCCTTGGACGCGCGGACCTCCTTGCGCTCGATGCCGACCCCGCCCCAGAAGGCGACCCCCGTGACGATCACGCGGGGCGCCCCGGGGTCGCCCGGGACGCCGGCCTCGCGGTGGTCGAAGCCGCCCATGATCCCGATGCCGCGCACGACGACCTCGACGCCCGGCGGCACGGTGATCTGGATGCCGCCCATGACGGCCACGCAGTTGATCTCGACCTCGCCGGCCGAGAAGTCCGCCTGGCGCAGGTCGAGTTCGCCGCCGCCCCAGAACGCGACGCAGTTCATGCGGCGCGGCACGACCCAGCGCCCCTTGCGCTCGAAGCCGGACATCACCGCGACCGCCCAGGGCGTCGCCCCCGGGTCGGCGCCGCCGACGATGCGGCCGGCCCAACCCCCCTGCGGAACGGGGTCCTTGTGCAGGTCCACCACGGGCGGCGGGGTGACCCCGGCGACCGGCAGGTCACGGGTGATCGGCGCCAACTCCCCGTAGGTGCGCGCCTTGTACGTCGCGTCGAGCCGTTCCTCGAACTCGGTCATGTCCAGGCGGCCCTCGGCGACGGCGTCCCGCAGCACCTCGGCGACCCGTTCCCGGTCGGCGTCGGAGGCCCGTAGGTCGGGTGCCGTGCCGGCCGCGTCCGCTGCGTCGTCGGTCATGGCAGCAGCCTACGAGGTCGCCGCGCCGGGGGCCATGGAGCGCGGGAACCGTCAGCGAACCGCTCCCGGGGTGTCCACGCCCGCGCCGTCCCCGCGCTCGTCGCTGCGCTCCGCGTACATCTTCGCGATCACCGTCTCGATGTCCGGCTCCCGCACCGACAGGTCCACCAGCGGGTACTCGGCCGCCACCCGCGCCACCAGCGGCGCCGCCGACTGCGAGGACGGGAAGGCCAGCCACTGGCGGGGCCCCTCCACCCGGACGACCCGCGTGCCCGGCACCCGCACCGGCGGCAGTTCGCGCTCCAGGTCGACCACCAGGGTCCGTTCGCTCTCCCCCGCCTCGTGCAGGCCGGCCAGCGCGCCGTCGTACATCAGGCGCCCGTGGTCGATGACCATCACGCGGCGGCAGAGCTGCTCGATGTCCTGGAGGTCGTGCGTGGTCAGCAGGACCGTCGTGCCGCGCTCGGCGTTCACCTCCCGCAGGAACTCCCTTACCCGGGCCTTGGAGACGACGTCCAGCCCGATCGTGGGCTCGTCCAGGTACAGCACCTCGGGGTCGTGCAGCAGGGCCGCCGCGATGTCGCCGCGCATGCGCTGGCCCAGCGAGAGCTGCCGCACGGGCACGTTCAGCAGGTCGGACAGGCCGAGGAGTTCGACGAGCCGGTCGAGGTTCTCGCGGTAACGGGCGTCGGGGATGCGGTACATGCGGTGCATCAGCCGGTAGGAGTCGATCAGCGGCAGGTCCCACCACAGCGTGGTGCGCTGCCCGAACACCACCCCGATCCGGCGCGCCAGCCGGGTGCGTTCGCGCGCGGGGTCGATGCCGGCCACCCGCAGCCGGCCCCCGCTCGGCACCAGGATGCCGGTGAGCATCTTGATCGTGGTCGACTTGCCGGCGCCGTTCGGGCCGATGTAGCCGACCATCTCGCCGCGGCCCACGGTGAACGAGATGCCGTCCACCGCGCGCACCTCGCGCCGCTCCCGCTTCAGGAAACCGGTCCTGCGGCGCACCGGGAAGACCTTCTCCAGCCCGTCCACCTCGACGAACGCCCCACCGGCCGGCTCACCCACCGCACGTCCCTCCGCTCCGTCCACGTCCCTGCACACATCCGCGTCCGCGTCCCCGTGGGCACCCGGGGTCCCGTCCACCGCTAGCTCCCCGTGCTCCGGTACGACCGCAGCGCCGTCCGCCACGCCAGCCCGGCCAGCGCGCAGCACACCCCGGCCACCACGGGCGACACGGCGGCCGTCCACGCGGGCAGCCCGAGCGGCAGCGGCCGGTCCAGCACGTAGCTCACCGGCACCCAGTTCACGAAGGCCAGCGGCACCAGGCAGGTCACCGAGCGCACCAGGTCCCGGCCGAACACGCTCGGCGGGTACTGCAGCAGCGTCGTCCCGCCGTAGGTGAACGCGTTCTGCACCTCTGCCGCGTCCTGCGCCACGAACTGGAAGGACGCGCCCGCCACGAACAGCGCCCCGAACAGCGCGGCGCCGCTCAGCACCGCCACCGGCAGCAGCAGCACCTTGACCGGCGACCAGTCGGCGTCGACGCTCACCAGGCCCCAGCCCAGCACCAGCGCGCCCTGGGTGATCCGGCCCAGGCGGCGCAGCGCGAAGTGGTCGGCGGCGACCTGGGCGAGGACCGGCGCGGGCCGCACCAGCAGCGTGTCGAACGAGCCGTCGCGCATCCGGCCGCCCAGCACGTCCATCGAGCCCATCACCAGGTCGGCCACCCCGAACGCGGTCGCCGACACGCCGTACAGGAGCGCGACCTCGGGCAGCGACCAGCCGCCGAGCGAGTCGACCTGCGCGAACATCAGCAGGATCGTCGCGAAGTCCAGGCCGGTGATCAGCAGGTTGCCGACCACCGTCAGCGCGAAGGAGGTCCGGTAGGCCATCGTGGAGCGGATCCACATGCCCGCGACCAGCCGGTACGTGCGCAGGCTCTCGGTGAGCCGGGAGCCGCCCGGGGCCGGTTCCGGCGTCCAAGGCCGGGCGGCGGCCGCGCACTCGGCCACCGGGCGCCCGGTCACCCCGCGCTCAGCCACCCTGGACCACCACCCGCCGCGTCGCCGCCGCCTGCACCAGCCGGCCCGCGCCGAGCAGCGCCACCGCCCACGCCGCCTGGAAGGCGAACGCGTCCGCCCAGGACGCCTCGCCCATCAGCACGTCCGCCGGGACCTGCACCTGGGCCGCCCACGGCAGCGCCCGCAGCACCTCGCCGAATCCCGCGGGGAACGCGTTCAGCGGCAGCGTCATCCCCGAGCAGAAGATCCCGAGGATCATCATCGCCTGACTGACGCCCTGGCCGTCCAGCAGCCAGAACGCGCTCAGCGCGAACAGGTAGCGGATGCCGAAACTGACCACCAGGCCGAGCAGCAGCGCGAGGACGAACGCCGCCCAGGTGCCCGCGTCGCGCGGCAGCGCCGTCGGGAACAACAGCGCGCCGACCGCGAACGGGACCACCCCGCGCCCCACCAGCTGGAACAGCGCCCGGCCCAGGTCGGTCGCCAGCCACCAGAGCTGCAGGTCGGCCGGGCGGTACAGGTCGATGGCGATCTCGCCCGTGCGGATGCGCGCCATCAGGTCCTTCTCCACTCCGCCGCCCTGGATGGCGAACGTCGCGTACAGGGCCTGACCGAGCCACACGTAGGTGACCGCCTGCGCCTGGTCGTAACCGCCCAGGTGCGGCCGCTCGTCCCACAGGGCGAGGTAGGTGTGCACGAGGATCAAGCCGAAGACGGTGTTCGTGAACACCCCGGCGGCAGTGGCCGCCCGGTAGGTCGCGTACCTTCTGAATCCCCCCGCCGCGACGGCCGCGTACAACCGCGCCGATCCCACGGCAACCGCCTTTCCGCCCGCCGGAACCGAAGCAAGGGACCCTAGCGGGCCCGGGAAGTGGCGTGCCACGCATTTTCCGGCAGAACGCGTGCCGGTTGCCGGGAACGGAACGCAGGGTGCGACAGTCTCTAGCAGGGGGCGCAAAAGCGTACGAGGCGTATGAGGCGTACGGGAACGTACGACGCGACAACGGGAGTCCGTGCAACACATGAGTGACGAGCCGCAGCCGCAGCAGCCGACCGAGGGCGGGGCACCGGACGAGCCACCGGCGGCTCTCGCAGCGGACGACGGCGGGAAGAGGCCGAAGCGCACCGGGTGGCGCCGGATACTGCCCACCTGGCGGATGGTGCTGGGCACCGTGCTGGTCGGCGCCGTGCTGATCGTCGGCCTGTTCTTCCTCGGCTACTCGATGGTGAAGATCCCGGACGCCAACGCGCTCGCCACCAAGCAGTCCAACGTGTACCTGTACGCCGACGGCACCGAGATCGCCCGCGACGGCGCGGTCAACCGGGAGAACGTCACCCTCGCGCAGATCTCCAAGGAGGCCCAGCACGCCGTGCTCGCCGCCGAGGACCGCGACTTCTACACCGAGTCGGCCGTCGACCCCAAGGCCATGATCCGCGCCGGCTGGAACACCGCCACCGGCAAGGGCAAGCAGTCCGGCTCCACGATCACCCAGCAGTACGTGAAGAACTATTACCTCGCCCAGGAGCAGACCGTCACCCGCAAGGTGAAGGAGTTCTTCATCTCCATCAAGCTGGACCGCGAGCAGCCCAAGGACAAGATCCTCGAGGGCTACCTCAACACCAGCTACTTCGGCCGCAACGCCTACGGCATCCAGGCCGCCGCCCAGGCCTACTACGGCGTCGACGCCGGCGAACTCACCGCCCCCCAGGGCGCCTACCTCGCCGCGCTGCTCAACGCGCCCAGCGAGTACGACGTGATCGCCCACCCGGAGAACAAGGCGGCCGCCGAGGCCCGCTGGAACTACGTCCTGGACGGCATGGTCAAGAAGGGCTGGCTGACGGAGGCCAAGCGGCAGGGCACCGCGTTCCCCACCCCGCGCGAGGAGAGCGCCGCCGACACCGGCATGTCCGGGCAGCGCGGCTACATCGTGCGCGCCATCCGCGACCACCTCACCCAGAACAAGATCGTCACCGAGGCCCAGCTCGACGGCGGCGGCTACCGCATCACCACCACGCTGGAGAAGAGCAAGCAGGACGCCTTCGTCGACGCCGTCGACGACAAGCTGATGTCCAAGCTGGACAAGAAGAACCGCAAGGTCGACACCTACGTCCGCGCGGGCGGCGCCGCCGTCGAACCCAAGACCGGCAAGGTCCTCGCCCTGTACGGCGGCATCGACTACGTCAAGCAGTACACCAACAACGCCACCCGCCGGGACTTCCAGGTCGGCTCCACCTTCAAGCCGTTCGTGTTCGCCGCGGCCGTCCAGCACGACTCCGAGACCCAGGACGGCCGCCCCATCACGCCGAACACGGTCTACGACGGCACCAACGAACGCCCCGTCCAGGGCTGGAGCGGCGGCGGCTACGCCCCCGAGAACGAGGACCAGACCTCCTACGGCGACATCTCCGTGCGCGAAGCCACCGACAAGTCCGTGAACGCGGTGTACGCGCAGATGGCGGTCGACGTCGGCCCCGCCAAGGTCAAGCAGACCGCGATCGACCTGGGCCTGCCCACCGCCACCCCCGACCTCCAGCCGTACCCGTCCATCGCCCTCGGCACCGCCACCGCCAGCGTGCTCGACATGGCGGAGGCGTACGCCACGCTCGCCAACCACGGCCGGCACGGCACGTACACCCTGATCGAGAAGGTCACCCGGAACGGCAAGGACGTCGTCGAACTGCCCGCCCGCAAGACCTCGCAGGTGGTCAGCCGGGAAGCCGCCGACACCACCACCTCGATCCTGCGCAGCGTCGTCCAGAACGGCACCGCGTCCGCCGCCCAGGCCGTCGGCCGCCCGGCCGCGGGCAAGACCGGCACCGCGGAGAAGGACACCGCGGCCTGGTTCGCGGGCTACACGCCCGACCTCGCCACCGTCGTCGCCGTGATGGGCCAGGACCCGGTCACCGCCGCGCACAAGCCCCTGTACGGCGCGATGGGCCTGCAGCGGATCAACGGCGGCGGGGCGCCCACCGAGATCTGGGCGCAGTTCACGAAGAAGGCCCTCAAGGACACCCCGGCCGACGACTTCAACCTCCAGCTCCAGGAGGGCTCCGAGGACAGCGCCTACCCGTCCGGCGAGCCCTCGCAGACCAAGCCCACCGGCGACGGGGACAGCAGCGCCACGCCCTCCGGCCAGGCCACGCAGGGCCAGGGCGACCAGGGGCGGACGCAGGGCCAGACCGGCGGGGGCGGCACCCACGGCGGAACGACCACCGGCGGCACCTCCAACGGCGGCCCCGGCACCGGCGGCACCACCGGCTCCACCCCCACCGGCGGCGCGACCACGGGCAGCAGCACGTCCGGCGACACGGGCAACGGCGGCACGGGCAACGGCGGCACCACCGGGAACACCACGGGCTCCACCTCCGGCGACACCGGCGGCGCGACGGGCAGCACGCCCGGCAGCAACGGGGCGACCGGCGCGGTCCTGCCGCAGACCACGGCCCGCCGGGAGTGACCGGCGGGCCGGGCGACCGGTCGGACGGGCGACCGGTCGGACGGGCGACCGGTCGGGCCGCCGTGGCTCAGTGGCCGCCGGTCGCCTTCAGGCCCACCACGGCGACCAGCAGCAGGCACACGAAGAAGATCCGGGCGGCGGTGACCGGCTCCCCCAGCACCACCATGCCGAGCACGGCCGCCCCGGCGGCGCCGATCCCCACCCACACGCCGTAGGCGGTGCCGATCGGCAGCGAGCGCGCCGCGTACGACAGCAGCAGCATGCTGGCGACGATGCCGGCGCCGGTGAACAGGCTCGGCACGAGCCGGGTGAAGCCGTCGGTGTACTTCATGCCGACCGACCAGGCGACTTCGAGCAGACCGGCGACGACGAGCAGGATCCAGGCCATGACGGGCACCTCCGGGGACGACGACCGCGCACCGTGCGCGGCGGGGGTGCGTCGTCTTTGCCTCTCCCCTCGCGAGGGGGACCCGGTACGGCGCGTCTCGTCGGGCGACCTCCTTCGAACCTAGCAAAGGCACGACGAAAGGGCTGGTGACAACCGTCACCAGCCCTTCGTCACCTCCGGTTCAGAGGTACAGCCCCGTGGAGTCCTCCGACCCCTCGAACCGGTCGGCGGCCACCGCGTGCAGGTCGCGCTCGCGCATCAGCACGTACGCGATGCCGCGCACCTCGACCTCGGCCCGGTCCTCCGGGTCGAACAGGACCCGGTCACCCGGCTCCACGGTCCGTACGTTCTGCCCCACCGCGACGACCTCGGCCCACGCCAGGCGCCGGCCGACCGCCGCCGTGGCGGGGATCAGGATGCCGCCACCGGAACGCCGCTCGCCCTCGGAGGTGTCCTGCCGGACCAGAACGCGGTCGTGCAGCATCCGGATGGGGAGCTTGTCGTGGTGGGTGCTGTGCTCGTTTCTCTTGGCGCTCACGCTTCGAACCTACCTGCCCCGGGCCGTCCCGTCCGCGCCCGGGTCAGCCCTTGCGGCGCCGGGTGCCCAGCACGAGCAGCCCGACGAGGCCCACGGCGACCACGGCCACCGGCACGACGCGCTCGAGCCGGGGCGAGCCCTCCTCGTCCACGAACTGCGCCTTGACGTCGCTGACGACCTTGTTGACCTGGACGTACGCCCGTCCGAGGGTGTGATCGACATTCGCCACGACCTTGGCCCTGGCATCGCCGACGATGGTCCTGGGGTGCACCCGCACCCCGATCTCGTCGAGCGTCTCGGCCAGCACTTCGCGGCGGCGCTTGATGTCCGCCTCGATCTGCGCCGGGGTTCTGGTGTCCGACGTGTCCGCCACCGTACGGCCTCCGAAGTCCGATGATGCTGTTCCGGACAGTCTGTCAGCTCCACGCGTCGGCGCACTGTCAGGACCCCCCGTTACGCTGGTCCGATGAGCGAGCGACTCCAGCCCGGGGACGTGGCCCCCGCCTTCACCCTGCCCGACGCGGACGGCAAGCCGGTCTCCCTTGCCGACCACCAGGGCCGCAAGGTCATCGTGTACTTCTACCCGGCGGCGCTGACCCCCGGCTGCACCAAGCAGGCCTGCGACTTCACGGACAACCTCGAGCTGCTGGCCGGCGCGGGGTACGACGTCATCGGCATCTCCCCCGACAGCCCGGAGAAGCTCGCGAAGTTCCGCGAGAAGGAGTCCCTGCGGATCACCCTGCTCGCCGACCCCGACAAGAAGGTCACCGAGGCCTACGGCGCGTACGGCGAGAAGAAGAACTACGGCAAGACCTACCTGGGCGTCATCCGCTCCACGGTCGTCGTCGACGAACAGGGCAAGGTCGAACGGGCCCTGTACAACGTCCGCGCGACGGGCCACGTAGCCAAGATCATCAAGGACCTCGGCCTCTGACCACTCCCGAGCGGCCCGCCCCCACCCGACCGGGGCCGGGCCGCTTCGCTGTCGGGCGTGACCCTCAGCGCACCGGGTCGTTGATCCGTTCGGCGGAGGAACGTCTTGCCGAACGGGGGGACACATGGGGGCGTCGGTCTACACCCGAGAGCGCCTGGAGCAGGCGGCCGACGGGGCGCGGACCCTGACCGAGGCGCTGCTGCGGCTCGGCGTGGACCCGAGGAGCTCGACACGGCGCCATGTGGCCGATCGGATGCGGAAACTCGGGGTGGACGTCTCCCACTTCGAGCGCGAGGGCGTCAAGTGGACGAAACAGGCCCTCGCACCCGTGGTCGCCGAGTCGACGAGCGTCGGTGACGTACTGCGCAGGCTCGGGCTCGACGTGGTGGGCGGCCACCACGCCCACATCAGCCGCAAGATCAAGTCCTACGGACTCGACACCTCGCATTTCCGGGCCACCGCCCCCCGGGGCACCTCCCAGGGTCCCCGGTCGCCGCAGGCCCTGTTGGTCCGGCAGGCGCCGGACCGGGCACGACGGGTCCCCGGCAGCCGGCTCAAGCGGGCGATGACGGCCCTGGGGGTGGCGGAGCGCTGTGCCCTCTGCGGGACCGAGGCGGTCTGGCTCGGCCGGCCGCTGCCGCTGGAGGTGGACCACATCGACGGCGACTGGCGCGACAACCGGCTGGAGAACCTCCGGCTGCTGTGCCCGAACTGCCACTCCGCGACGGACACGTTCCGGGGCCGAGGCAAGGGACGCCGCGGGGCAGGTGCCGTATGAGCGAGGACGTGGTCCCGCTCGCGGCGACCGGCCGCAGGGGTTCCCCGCCCCCCGCGGACGTGATGCGGAGGGCGGTCGGGGAGTCCGCCTCCCTCGCGGAGGTGCTGCGGCGCCTGGGCCGTGCCGACAACACCTGGCAGCGCGCGCAGGTCCGCCGGTGGATCGCCGAGCAGCACCTGGACACGAGCCACTTCCTCGGCCGGGCGCACCAGCGGGGGAAGCCCGCGACCAATGCCAAGCGGCCGCAGGACGTCCTGGTCCGTCAGGGCGGAGGGCATCGGATCGCCACCGTTCGGCTGCGCAGGGCGCTCGTCGCCCTGGGTGTGCCCGAGCGGTGCGTCCGCTGCGGGCTCGGCCCCGAATGGCGCGGCCGGCGCCTGACGTTGGAGGTCGACCACGTCAACGGCGACCGGTACGACAACCGGCCGGAGAATCTGCGCCTGCTCTGCCCGAACTGCCATGCGGTGACGAGCACCTGGTGCCGAGGAGGGCGCCGAATGATCGGCGGCGCCCAGTAGAGTAGGCCCTGCTGCGGGCCCGTACCCCAGCTGGCTAGAGGGCGCCGGTTTAGGTCCGGTGTGTCGTGGGTTCGAGTCCCACCGGGCCCACCTGTGAGGGGCGCGCCACGCATCGTGGGCGCCCCTCGGCGCGTTCGCCGGGCGTTCTGCCGGTTCAGGTCGTCAGTTCGCGGATGGCCGGGAGCAGGGCGCGGAAGGCCTTGCCCCGGTGGCTGATGGCGTTCTTCTCCGCGGGGGTGAGTTCCGCGCAGGTTCGGGTCTCGCCCTCCGGCTGGAGGATCGGGTCGTAGCCGAAGCCGTGGGTGCCCTGGGGGGTGTGGCGCAGGGTGCCGTGGAGCCGGCCCTCGACCACGCGTTCGGTGCCGTCGGGCAGGGCGAGGGCGGCGGCGCAGGCGAAGTGGGCCGCGCGGTGGCCGTCGGCGATGTCGGAGAGCTGGGCGAGCAGCAGGTCGAGGTTGGCCCGGTCGTCGCCGTGGCGGCCCGACCAGCGGGCGGAGAAGATGCCGGGGGCGCCGCCGAGGACGTCGACGCAGAGGCCGGAGTCGTCGGCGATGGCGGGGTGGCCGGTGGCGCGGGCGAGGGCGTGGGCCTTGAGGAGGGCGTTCTCGGCGAAGGTGACGCCGGTCTCCTTGACGTCGGGGACGTCGGGGTAGGCGTCGGCGCCGATGAGTTCGTGGGGGAGGCCGGCCTCGGCGAGGATCGCGCGGAGTTCGGTGATCTTCCCGGCGTTGCGGGTGGCGAGGATCAAGCGGGTCATGGCCCTCAGTATCCCGGGGGCCGCGGGAGCCGCGGGAGCCGTGGGGCGCGGCCCGGGGTGTCTTGCCGGTCAGGCCGGATCGGGGAGCGGCGTCTGGTGCCGTGCATCGCCATCCGACGACGACGGGGCGAGGCGCGGTGCCAGGCGCCGCGAGCCGCGCGTGAACGGCAGGACACCTAGGGCGTGCAGACCTTGGTGAGTTCGCCGGCGGCGTCGGTGACGGGGCTGATGTCGGGGGTGCGGTCGCCGTTGCGGACGGCCGTGCGGACGTTGTCGACGGCCTTCTGGAGGTCGTCGACGGCCTTGTTGACGTCGGTGTCGTCGGTGCGGTCGCCGATGCGGTCGAGGTCGGTGTCGATGCTCTGCAGGGACTGGTCGATCTGGGTGGGGTCGCTGGAGGCGTTCTCGACGGCCTGCTGGAGCCGGGTGACGCCGTCGGCGATGGTGTCGGCGGTCTGGACGCAGTCGAGGGCCTTGTCGACGGCGTCGCAGGCGGTGGCGAGGGCGGTGGTCAGTGCGACGGCCGCGAGGGCGGTGGCGAGGGCGGTGCGGTGTCGTCGGTGGCGGCTCGCGGCCATGGTGGTGGTCCTCCCCTGTCAGGCCCTGGCAGGGCCCCCGTGTGTGGTGCGCGCGCTGTGTGCTGCGTGTGGTGGCGTCTACTGGCGTGTACTGGCGTGTACTGCGCAAGACGCCGGGGCGGGCGGCGGGGTTGCCCCCGGCCGCCCGCCTCCTTGGTGTGCCTTTTACCTTTCGGTGGCGAGGGCGGCGCGCTGCAGGGCGGCCAGTTCGGTGCAGCCGGCGACGGCGAGGTCGAGCAGGGCGTCGAGTTCCTCGCGGGCGAAGGGCGCGGCCTCGGCGGTGCCCTGGACCTCGACGAAGCGGCCGTCGCCGGTGCAGACGACGTTCATGTCGGTCTCGGCCCGTACGTCCTCCTCGTAGCGCAGGTCGAGGAGGGGGACCCCGCCGACGATGCCGACGGAGACGGCGGAGACGGTGCCGGTGAGCGGCTGGCGGCCGGCCTTGATGAGCTTCTTGCCCTGGGCCCAGGTGACGGCGTCGGCGAGGGCGACGTAGGCGCCGGTGATGGCGGCGGTGCGGGTGCCGCCGTCGGCCTGGAGGACGTCGCAGTCGAGGACGACGGTGTTCTCGCCGAGTGCCTTGTAGTCGATGACGGCGCGCAGGGAGCGGCCGATGAGGCGGGAGATCTCGTGGGTGCGGCCGCCGATGCGGCCCTTGACGGACTCGCGGTCGCCGCGGGTGTTGGTGGCGCGGGGCAGCATGGCGTACTCGGCGGTGACCCAGCCTTCGCCGCTGCCCTTGCGCCAGCGGGGGACGCCTTCGGTGACGGTGGCGGTGCAGAGGACCTTGGTGTCGCCGTAGGAGACGAGGACGGAGCCCTCGGCGTGCTTGCTCCAGCCGCGTTCGATGGTGACGGGGCGGAGCTGTCGGGGGGTGCGGCCGTCGATTCGAGACATGGGGCTGAGCCTAGTGGTAGCCGGGGATGCGGAAGGGGCCCCTCCCTGGGTCGGGAAGGGCCCCTGGGACGCGGGGGGCGTCCGGGTCACATCATGTCTTCGATCTCCGCGGCGATGGGGTCCGCGTCGGTGCCGATGACGACCTGGATGGCGGTGCCCATCTTGACGACGCCGTGGGCGCCGGCGGCCTTCAGGGCGGCCTCGTCGACCAGCGAGGCGTCGTTCACCTCGGTGCGCAGGCGGGTGATGCAGCCCTCGATCTCCTCGATGTTGTCGATGCCGCCGAGCCCGGCGACGATCTTCTCAGCCTTGCTGGCCATGTTGCTTCTCCCTGATCCGAACCGCTTTGTCGCAGTAACCCACAGTTGGCCCAACTTCGCGAGCGGTCTTGCCGTCCGTACCGAATGATGGCGTCACGACAGCGGAACCGTCCGAAACTGGTCTACACCACCTGGCGGACGGTCGCCAAACCCCGCCGCCGAGCCGAGCGGCCCGGAAGGACACCCATGAGTGCCGACGCCGAGGTCAGCCCCGCGCGGGCGCGCTGGAACAGTCTGTTCCAGGGCCTGCAGAAGATGGGCCGCAGCCTGCAGCTGCCGATCGCCGTGCTGCCGGCGGCGGGCATCCTGAACCGGCTGGGCCAGCCGGACGTGTTCGGGTCGGACGGGCTGGGCTGGGACAACGTCTCGAAGGTGATGAAGGGCGCGGGCGGGGCGCTGCTGGACGGGTCGCTCGGTCTGCCGCTGTTGTTCTGCGTGGGTGTGGCGATCGGGATGGCCCGCAAGGCGGACGGGTCGACGGCGCTGGCGGCGGTGGTGGGCTTCCTCGTCTACTACAACGTGCTGCACCAGTTCCCCGAGTCCTGCCCGGGCGGCTCGAAGGAGCTCCCGGGCCTCGGGTGCCAGGTGAGCGTGGGGGCGGGGGTCGGGTCGGTGACGCCGTACACCTTCCAGAACCCGGGGGTGTTCGGCGGCATCGTGATCGGTCTGCTGGCGGCGTTCTTCTGGGCGCGGTTCCACCGGACGAAGCTGGTGGACTGGCTGGGCTTCTTCAACGGGCGTCGGCTGGTGCCGATCATCATGGCGTTCGTGGCGATCGCGTTCGCGGCGCTGTGCCTGTGGATCTGGCCGCCGATCGGTGACGGGCTGGAGAGCTTCAGCCGGTGGCTGCGGGACGCGGGGTCGTGGGGGGCGGGGGTGTTCGGGGTGGCGAACCGGGCGCTGCTGGTGATCGGGCTGCACCAGTTCCTGAACGTGCCCATCTGGTTCCAGTTCGGCACGTACACGCCGCCGGGCGGGCAGCCGGTGCACGGTGACATCAACATGTTCCTGGCGGGCGACCCGAACGCGGGGCAGTTCACGTCGGGGTTCTTCCCGATCATGATGTTCGCGCTGCCGGCGGCGGCGCTGGCGATCACGCACTGCGCGCGGCCGGAGCGGCGCAAGGAGGTCGGCGGCCTGATGCTGTCGGTGGCGCTGACGTCGTTCGTCACGGGCATCACCGAGCCGATCGAGTACTCGTTCCTGTTCGTCGCGCCCGCGCTGTACGCGGTGCACGCGGTGCTGACGGGTGTGTCGATGGCGGTGACGTGGGCGCTGGGGGTGCACGACGGGTTCAGCTTCTCGGCGGGGCTGATCGACTACGTCATCAACTGGAACCTGGCGACGCGGCCGTGGGCGATCGTCCCGATCGGGCTGTGCTTCGCCGCGGTGTACTACGTGGTCTTCCGCTTCGCGATCACCAGGTTCGACCTGAAGACGCCGGGCCGGGAACCGGCGGAGGAGCACGAGGACGTCACCAAGGCCTGAACGGCCTTCGTCAGCAGGGTATTTGGGCCCTCGGACCACTGGTCCGGGGGTCCTTCCGCGTGCTCGTGGAGGGGCCCGGATCCGGTACGCGGCGTAGCGCTCCGGTTGCAGTTTTGACGGGTTCCTTATATCCACCCCATCGTGCTACAACAGGCCTACACCACTGAGTGGTGTAGACCACCACCCGATGGAGGAAGTCTATGAGCACCGCCACCGAATCGGCGGCCCCCCCGAAGAAGTGGGGATCCGGTCTGATCCAGGGCCTGCAGAAGGTCGGCCGCAGCCTGCAGCTGCCCATCGCCGTGCTGCCGGCCGCGGGTCTGCTGCTCCGTTTCGGCCAGCAGGACATCCACGACAAGCTGAACCTGCCCGACAAGGTCACAGCGGTGTTCGCCACGGCCGGTGGCGCGATCTTCGACAACCTGCCGCTGCTGTTCTGTATCGGTGTCGCGATCGGCTTCGCCAAGAAGTCCGACGGCTCCACGGCGCTGGCCGCCCTGGTCGGGTTCCTGGTCTACAGCAACGTGCTCAAGGCGTTCCCGGTCACCGAGGCCAAGGTGCAGGCCGGCGCGGACATAGCCGCGACCTACAACAACCCCGGTGTGCTCGGCGGCATCATCATGGGTCTGCTGGGCGCCGTGGTGTGGCAGCGCTTCCACCGCACCAAGCTGGTGGACTGGCTCGGCTTCTTCAACGGCCGCCGCCTGGTGCCGATCATCATGGCCTTCGTCGGCACGGTCATGGGTGTGTTCTTCGGTCTGGTCTGGGAGCCGATCGGTGAGGTCATCTCCGACTTCGGCGAGTGGATGACCGGTCTGGGCGCCGTCGGTGCCGGCCTGTTCGGTCTCATCAACCGCGCGCTGATCCCGGTCGGCATGCACCAGTTCGTGAACACCGTCTCCTGGTTCCAGCTCGGCGACTTCAAGGACGCGGCCGGCCAGGTCGTCCACGGTGACCTCAACCGCTTCTTCGCCGGTGACCCGACCGCCGGCCAGTTCATGTCCGGCTTCTTCCCGATCATGATGTTCGGCCTGCCGGCCGCCGCGCTCGCCATCGCGCACTCCGCCCGCCCCGAGCGCCGCAAGGCCGTGCTGGGCATGATGATCTCGCTCGCCCTGACCTCGTTCGTGACCGGTGTGACCGAGCCCATCGAGTTCTCGTTCATGTTCATCGCGCCGATCCTCTACGGCATCCACGCGGTCCTCACCGCGCTGTCCATGGCGGTCACCTGGGCGCTCGGCGTGCACGCGGGCTTCACCTTCTCCGCGGGCTTCATCGACTACGCGCTGAACTGGAACCTCGCCACCAAGCCGTGGCTGATCATCCCCATCGGACTGGTCTTCGCCGCGATCTACTACGTGGTCTTCCGGTTCGCCATCGTCAAGTTCGACCTGCCCACCCCGGGCCGCGAGCCCGAGGAGGAGGTCGAGGACCTCACGAAGGCGTGAGCCCCGGCTGACACCCGACGAAGGCCCCCGCAGCGGCGAACCGCTCCGGGGGCCTTCGCATGCACGGGCTCGTGCACGGGCTCCGCGTACGGGGCCCCGCGTGCGCGGGTCAGATCTCGTACGTCGCCCGGGGCGCCGCCAGCTCCACCGGGCCGTCGTACACCGCGCGGGCGTCCGCCGCGTTGACCTCGGGGTCGGTCCACGGCGGGATGTGGGTGAGGACCAGGCGGCGGACGCCGGCCCGGGCTGCCGTCTCGCCGGCCTCGCGGCCGTTGAGGTGCAGGTCGGGGATGGACTCCTTGCCGTGCGTGAAGGCCGCCTCGCACAGGAACAGGTCGGTGTCCCGGGCGAGTTGCTCCAGCGCGTGGCTCGGTCCGGTGTCGCCGGAGTACGTCAGCGACTTCCCGCCGTGCTCGACCCGGATGCCGTACGCCTCCACCGGGTGGGCCACGCGTTCGGTGTGCACCGTGAACGGGCCGATCTCGAAGGTGGACGGCTTGACCGTGTGGAAGTCGAAGACCTCGCTCATCGAGGAGGCCGAGGGGGTGTCGGCGTAGGCCGTGGTCAGCCGGTGCTCGGTGCCCTCCGGGCCGTAGACCGGGAGCGGGTCGCAGCGGCCGCCGTCATGGCGGTAGTAGCGCGCCACGAAGTACGCGCACATGTCGATGCAGTGGTCGGCGTGCAGATGGCTGAGGAAGATCGCGTCGAGGTCGTAGAGACCGCAGTGGCGCTGCAGCTCGCCCAGGGCGCCGTTGCCCATGTCGAGGAGCAGCCGGAAGCCGTCGGCCTCGACGAGGTAGCTCGAGCAGGCCGATTCCGCGGACGGGAACGACCCCGAGCAGCCGACGACGGTGAGCTTCATGGGAGCAGAAACCTCCGCTGGCGGGAAATGGTCGTGGGCGGGGCGACGGGGGTCGTGCGGTCCGTCGAGCGTAAGGCGCGAAACGCCGGGTCGCTCCTCCACCAGGGGCCGTTGTGGGCGAACTCACCTGCGCTGTCACCGGTTCGGCTGGACCTGCGGCGCGCGAGGCAGGACAGGGGGCGCGCACTGCCGATCGCGCGCCGGTACCGTCATCGTATGGACACGTCCTGGTGGCTGGCACTCGCTGCGGTGGTCCTGCTCGCCCTGGTCGCCACGCTCGTGGACGGCTGGGGGCGCGGGTCCCGGCCGCGGCGTCCGCGAACGACGCGGCCGGCGCGGCAGAAGGGGCCGACGCGGCCTGCGCGGCGGAAGGGGCCCACGCGGCCTGCGCGGCGGAAGGGCCCGGCGGCCGGGGTGCCGCGGCCCGCGGAGATCTGGTGGGCGAACGTGCCCTTCGAGGACCGGCCCGGTGAGAAGGACCGGCCGTGCCTGGTGCTGGTGGTGCGCGGCAGCCGGGCGACGGTCGTGAAGATCACCAGCAAGCACCACGACGAGCGGCCGGGAGTGATCCCGCTGCCGCCCGGTTGTGTGGACGACGCCCGGGGGCGGGCGAGCTTCCTGGAGACCGACGAGCTGCGCGAGGTGCCGGTGGGCGACTTCCGGCGGCGGGTGGGAGTGGTGGACCCGGCCCTGTGGGACCAGGTCCGTCACCTCGCTCCCTAGCCGGAGCGGCGGCCGGCGCGGCTCACGCCCAGAGCTGGCCCTGGAGCGTGGCGATGGCCTCCTCGGTGGTGGCGGCCGTGTAGACGCCGGTGGAGAGGTACTTCCAGCCGCCGTCGGCGACCACGAACACGATGTCGGCGGACTCCCCCGCCTTCAGCGCCTTCTGCCCGACGCCGATCGCCGCGTGCAGCGCCGCGCCGGTGGAGACGCCCGCGAAGATGCCCTCCTGCTGGAGGAGTTCACGGGTGCGGGTGACCGCGTCGGCCGAGCCGACCGAGAAGCGGGTGGTGAGCACGGAGGCGTCGTACAGCTCCGGGACGAAGCCCTCGTCGAGGTTGCGCAGCCCGTACACCAGGTCGTCGTAGCGCGGCTCGGCGGCGACGATCCGCACGTCCGGCTTGTGCTCGCGCAGGTAGCGGCCGACGCCCATGAGGGTGCCGGTGGTGCCGAGGCCCGCGACGAAGTGGGTGACCGAGGGCAGGTCGGCGAGGATCTCGGGGCCGGTCGTGGCGTAGTGCGCGCCCGCGTTGTCCGGGTTGCCGTACTGGTAGAGCATCACCCAGTCGGGGTGCTCGGCGGACAGCTCCTTGGCGACGCGTACGGCGGTGTTGGAGCCGCCCGCGGCCGGGCTGGAGATGATCTCGGCGCCCCACATCCCGAGCAGGTCCCGGCGCTCCTGCGAGGTGTTCTCCGGCATCACGCAGACCATGCGGTAGCCCTTGAGCTTGGCGGCCATGGCCAGGGAGATGCCGGTGTTGCCGCTGGTCGGCTCGAGGATCGTGCAGCCGTGGGTGAGCCGGCCGTCCTTCTCCGCCTGCTCGATCATGTGCAGCGCGGGGCGGTCCTTGACCGAGCCGGTCGGGTTGCGGTCCTCCAGCTTCGCCCAGATGCGGACGTCGGCGGACGGCGACAGCCGCGGCAGGCGCACCAACGGGGTGTTGCCCACCGCGGCCAGCGGGGAGTCGTAACGCATCCGCGATCAGGCCATCCCGCCGGCAACGGCCGGCAGGATCGTCACGGTGTCGCCGTCGGTGAGCTTGGTGTCGATGCCGTCGACGAAGCGGACGTCCTCGTCGTTCAGGTAGACGTTGACGAAGCGGCGGAGCTGGCCCCCGTCCACGATGCGGGCCTGGATGCCCGCATGCCGGGTCTCGAGGTCGGCGAACAGGTCGGCGAGGGTCTCACCGTTGCCCTCCACCGCCTTCTGACCGTCGGTGTACTGGCGGAGGATGGTCGGGATGCGGACCTCGATGGCCATGGCTCAGGGCTCCTGTCGGAAGGGTTCGTCGGTTCGTCGGGCGGGAGGGCGCACCACGGCGCGCCGCGGCTCGGGGCCGTGCGGCGGCGGCGGTCGGTCAACAGATGGCGCTGTTCAGCCTGCACAGATCGACGTGCAGCCGCGCCACGAGCAGCGTGCCCGGCGCTGTGTCGCCCACGTCGAGAAGAACCATGCGCTCATCGTAACGATTCCCGGCCGCGCTCCCCGAGTGTGATCCCACCTGCTGGACAGAATCCGGCCGAGGCGTGAGACGGAGGGGGTCGGGGGCCTCCGCGCAGGGGTCAGTACGCGTCGACGATCCGGACCTCCTCCTCGCTCACCTCGCCGTCCACGATGCGGAAGGAGCGGAACTGGAAGTCGCCGAGTCCGTCGGTGTCCGCGGTGGAGACCAGGACGTAGTGGGCACCGGGCTCGTTGGCGTAGGAGATGTCGGTGCGGGAGGGGTAGGCCTCGGTGGCCGTGTGCGAGTGGTAGATGACGACCGGTTCCTCGTCGCGGTCGTCCAGGTCGCGGTACAGCTTGAGCAGGTCGCCCGAGTCGAACTCGTAGAACGTGGGCGACATCGCCGCGTTGAGCATCGGGACGAAGCGCTCGGGGCGGTCCGAGCCCGCCGGGCCCGCCACCACGCCGCACGCCTCGTCGGGGTGGTCCTTGCGCGCGTGGGCGACGATCTGGTCGTGCAGGGCCTGGGTGATGGTCAGCATGGGGCCCAGGATAAGCGGCGGACCGCCCCGTACCGAGGGATGGTACGGGGCGGTCCGTATGGCGGACGCCCTGGGCGGCGGCGGTCCGGGGCTGCCACGAGCGGTCCCGTGCGCCGCGGGTCCCAGGAGGGCCGGCCGGGGGTCAGCCGATCTTCTCCAGCTCAGGCTCGCGGCGCTGGGTGACCTCCGGGTTGCGCGACTTCAGCACCGCCCAGCCGACGCCGAGGGCGGCG
Source organism: Streptomyces galbus (assembly GCF_005280195.1). Taxonomy (GTDB): domain Bacteria; phylum Actinomycetota; class Actinomycetes; order Streptomycetales; family Streptomycetaceae; genus Streptomyces; species Streptomyces galbus. Next base: position 131,859 of record NZ_SZPR01000014.1, read on the forward strand.
GCCCAGCCGGCCATCACGTACAGGCAGACGCGGGAGTCGGCGTCGTAGGCGATGAGGCAGGTGACGAAGAGCAGGAACACGATGGCGATCCAGCTGCACACCGAGCCGCCGGGCGCCGGGAAGGACGAGGCGGGCAGCCGGCCGGCGACCACGGCGCGGCGGTACAGGACGTGACTGATCAGGATCATCAGCCAGGTCCAGATGCCGGCCGCGGTGGCGACGGAGGTGACGTAGCCGAACGCCTTCTCCGGGACCACGTAGTTCAGGACCACGCCGATGCCCATGAACAGCACCGAGACGGTGATGCCGAGCGCCGGGGTCTTGGTGGCGGACAGCTTGCGGAAGCCCTTCGGGGCCTCCCCGTTGTCGGCCAGGGTGCGCAGCATGCGGCCGGTGGAGTACATGCCGGAGTTGCAGGACGACAGGGCCGCGGTGAGCACCACGAAGTTGACGATGCCGGCGCCGGCCGGGATGCCGATCTTGGCGAAGGCGGCGACGAAGGGGCTCACGCCGGGCGCGAACTCGGTCCACTTCACCACGCACAGGATCACGGTGAGGGCGCCGACGTAGAACAGGGCGATCCGCCAGGGCAGGGTGTTGATGGCCTTGGGGAGGGTCTTCTCCGGGTTCTCGGACTCGCCCGCGGTGACGCCGACCAGCTCCACGGCGAGGTAGGCGAACATGACGCCCTGCAGGGTCATCAGGGACGAGCCGATGCCCTTGGGGAAGAAGCCGTCGAACTGCCAGAGGTTGGAGACCGCGGCGGTGTCGCCGGCGCTGCTGAAGCCGAAGGTCAGCACGCCGAGACCGATGACGATCATGCCGATCAGGGCGGTGACCTTGACCATCGAGAACCAGAACTCCAGCTCGCCGAAGAGCTTCACGGAGATCAGGTTGACCCCGAACAGGAGCACCAGGAAGACCAGGGCGGTGACCCACTGCGGGACGGCCGGGAACCAGTAGTTGACGTAGATCGCGGCGGCCGTCAGCTCGGCCATGCCGGTGACGACCCACATCAGCCAGTACGTCCAGCCGGTGAAGTAGCCGAAGAACGGGCCGAGGAACTCGCGCGAGTACTCCGCGAACGAGCCCGACACCGGGCGGTACAGCAGCAGTTCGCCGAGGGCCCGCATGATGAAGAACACGATCGCGCCCGCGAGCGCGTACATGAGGATCAGGCTGGGGCCCGCCTTGGCGATGTTGGCCCCGGCTCCCAGGAACAGACCGACGCCGATGGCGCCGCCGATCGCGATCATCTGGACCTGACGACTGCCGAGCCCTCGCTCGTACCCCTCTTCAGGGGTGTCCGTGACCTGCTTCGAGGTCATGTGTGGTGCGCCTTTCTCCATGCCGACCCGGGCCTTTCGTCGGCCGCGGATCGGGTTTCGATCCCCCCGGATGATGGAGCTGAGCGGGCCGCGCGGGCCCGCCCGTGCCTGGCCGGCGGTCGCCGGCTCGGTGGCGCACCCGACCGAACATACGGGTGGTGTTCGTCGGGCGGTCGTGAAGATTTATCACGACCGCAACACTGATCGCCGCAGGGTGCTGTGGCGGACACCACAGGAAGAAGTGGACACAACGGACACACGGCGGCAAAGGCGGCCGCCGTGGTGACGGGATCGTTATCCGGATTTGAGCGTCCTCTGAGCGAACACCCGGAGACGGCCGCCGGCCGGGGCGGCCGGCCGGCGGATCACGGCATGAGGGTGTTGACCAGCGTCTCCTGCAGTCCGCCGAGCCAGAGGTAGGCCATCACCATCGGCTTGCGCGGGTCCTCGTCGGGGAGCCGGAAGAGCAGGTCGGTGTCGTCCTCGTCGCTGATGTCCAGCCGGGAGCCGATCGCGAGGCGCAGGTCGTTCAGGGCGCCGAGCCAGCGCCGGGACTCCTCGGTGGACAGCTTCAGCACCGCCCCGCCCTCGCCGGCCGCCTCGGAGGCGAGCGCGTCGAGCGTGCGGACCACCGCGAGGGCGTTGTCGCGCTTGCCGGCCCGCAGGTCGTTCTCGGTGTAGCGGCGGAACTCGGCGGAGTACGCCTGGTGCTCCTCGGCCTGCCGGGGGCCGGCGGGCGGCTCCACCGGGTCGGTGTAGGCGTCCGGGAACAGCCGGCGCAGCACCGGGTCGGAGGGCGGCTCGCTCGGGCCCTCGGCGAACAGCTCGGCGAGCGGGTCGTCGCCGGCGTCCTCGGCGGGGCCGGGGCCGATCAGCTCCAGGAGCTGCACGGCCAGCGAGCGGATGATGGAGATCTCGACGTCGTCGAGGGCGACGGCCGCGCCGCCGCCGGGAAGCGGTTCGAAGTGTCCGGGCATGAAGTGGTTTCGCGGTCTCTTCGCTGGAGGGCGGGCGTGCTCGCTACTTGCGGTCCTGCTGGAGGGTGGCCCACAGGCCGTAGCCGTGCATGGCCTGCACGTCGCGCTCCATCTCCTCGCGGGTGCCGCTGGAGACGACCGCCCGGCCCTTGTGGTGGACGTCGAGCATGAGCTTGGTGGCCTTGTCCTTGGAGTAGCCGAAGTACGTCTGGAAGACGTAGGTCACGTAGCTCATGAGGTTGACCGGGTCGTTGTGCACGATCGTCACCCAGGGGACGTCCGGCTCGGGTACGGCGAAGACCTCCTCCGCCGACTCGGTGCGTTCGATCTCAAGGGGAGCGGGTGACGTCACACTGCCCATGCTGCCACGGCCGCCAGATATCGTCACACTGACGAGATTGGGGTACGATCTCCGTATGAACACAGCGGACCTTGGGCTGCCGGTGGACGTTCCCTCGACGGCGCTCTTCACGGACCAGTACGAGCTGACCATGCTGCAGGCGGCGCTGAAGGCGGGCACCGCCGAGCGGCGCAGCGTGTTCGAGGTCTTCACCCGGCGCCTGCCGGAAGGCCGGCGCTACGGCGTCGTCGCGGGCACCGGGCGGGTCCTGGACGCGGTGGAGAACTTCCGCTTCGACGCGGGTGTCCTCGGCTTCCTGCGCGAGCGGCAGATCGTGGACGAGGCGACGCTGGACTGGCTCGCCGGATACCGCTTCACGGGTGACGTGTGGGGCTACCCCGAGGGCGAGGTCTACTTCCCCGGCTCCCCGATCATGCGCGTCGAGGGCTCCTTCGCCGAGTGCGTGCTGCTGGAGACCGTGATCCTGTCCATCCTCAACCACGACTCGGCGATCGCGGCCGCCGCGTCCCGGATGTCCTCGGCGGCCGGCTCCCGCCCGCTGATCGAGATGGGCGCGCGCCGCACCCACGAGCTGTCCGCGGTGGCCGCCGCGCGCGCCGCCTACGTCGGCGGCTTCACCACCACCTCCGACCTGGCGGCCGGCTTCCGGTACGGCATCCCGACGGTGGGCACCTCCGCGCACGCCTTCACCCTGCTGCACGACACCGAGCGGGACGCGTTCCGCGCCCAGGTGGACGCCCTCGGCCGGGGCACCACGCTGCTGGTGGACACCTACGACGTCGCCGAGGCCGTCCGTACGGCGGTGGAGGTGGCCGGCCCCGAGCTGGGCGCGGTCCGCATCGACTCCGGCGACCTGCTGCTGGTGGCGCACCGGGTGCGCCAGCAGCTCGACGAGCTGGGCGCCACCGACACGAAGATCGTCGTGACGTCCGACCTCGACGAGTACGCCATCGCCTCGCTGGCGGCGGCGCCGGTGGACGCGTACGGCGTCGGCACCCAGCTCGTCACCGGGTCCGGGCACCCCACGGCGTCCATGGTCTACAAGCTGGTCGCCCGCGCCGAGTCCGACGACCCGCGCGCCCCCCTGGTGCCGGTGGCGAAGAAGTCGTCCGGCGGCAAGACCTCCATCGGCGGCCGCAAGTGGGCCGCGCGCCGGCTGGACGAGGACGGGGTCGCCGAGGCCGAGGTCGTCGGCACCGGGCCGGTCCCCGCCGAGCTGGCCGGCCGGCAGCTCCAGGTCGAGCTGGTCAAGGACGGCGAGGTGCTGGCCCGCGAGCCGCTCGACGTGGTCCGCGACCGGCACATCGCCGCCCGGGCGGGCCTGCCGCTGTCCGCGACCCAGCTCTCCCGCGGGGAACCGGTCCTGCCCACGGAGTACGTGCAGGTGCCTTCGGGTAACTAGGGTCTGTTCCCTCCCGGTCCCGGCCCCGAGTCTCTACGCTCAGTCACTTCACCCATCGTCGAAGGACACCGACCATGCGCCGCGCCTTGATCGTCGTTGACGTGCAGAACGACTTCTGCGAGGGAGGGAGCCTCGCCGTGGGCGGGGGTGCCGACGTGGCCGCCGCGATCACCGAGCTGATCGGGCAGGCCCCCGCCGGATACCGGCACGTGGTGGCCACCCGCGACCACCACATCGCACCCGGCGGCCACTTCGCCGACGAGCCCGACTACGTCCGCTCCTGGCCGGCCCACTGCGTCGCCGGCACCGAGGGGGTGGGCTTCCACCCGAACTTCGCGCCGGCGGTCGCCTCCGGGTCGGTCGACGCCGTCTTCGACAAGGGGGCGTACGCGGCGGCCTACAGCGGCTTCGAGGGGACCGACGAGAACGGCGTCGGGCTCGCGGAGTGGCTGCGCGCGCGGGAGGTGGACGAGGTCGACGTGGTCGGCATCGCGACCGACCACTGCGTGCGGGCGACGGCGCTGGACGCGGTGCGGTCGGGGTTCCGTACCCAGGTGCTGCTCGATCTGACGGCGGGGGTGGCGGGGCCCACCACGGAGCGGGCGCTGGAGGAGATGCGGGCCGCGGGGGTGGAGCTCACGGGGAAGCCGGTCGTCCAGTAGCGGTCGGTTCGTGTGGGGGGCTTGTCGCCGGGGGTGCGTGCGGGTGCGTCGTGGCTGGTCGCGCAGTTCCCCGCGCCCCCGAGGCGGGACCGGTCGGCCTGGTCACGCTTGTGCCGTCGGTCGGCGCAGGAGTGCCCTGATCGGGTGCCAGAGTTCGATCGTGAGGTCGGTGACACCGTTGTCCGGGGCCGTGCGCCATATCAGGCCGTCGGGGTGGTGGAGGACCGCCGTGATCTCGTCCGGGGTCGGCGGGGCCGCGTTGCCGCGGAGGTAGACGGCGCGCAGGCCGAGGTTGCGCAGCCTGGTCAGGGCGCGGGCGCGGTTGGCGGCGTGCACGAGGACGCGTACTCCCCCGGGGCCGTCGGCGGCCGGGCGGGGCAGGTTCAGCGCCACCACCACGGTGCCGTTCGGCAGCTTGCAGAAACCTCCTGCGGCCATGCGGTCACATCCCCGTTCTGTTCGGTCGGTCCGTCGGTGTCAATAAGCGAGCCACAGGACGCACCTAAACACGGATCGGCGGCGACCCGCCAGGGGGTCGCCGCCGATACGCTTCTGACCTGGGGAAACGTCGACTACTTCGTCGACGGACCCACCTTCACCGTGATCGTGGAACCGCTCAGCGGCTCCGAGATGATCTTGATGGAGGTGTTGGTGTCAGTGACCTTGACCCCGGCCGCCGGGTTGGAGGCGTCGTAGTAGGTCGAGCGGCCGTCGTCGAACAGCGGGACGCCCGGACGCGACTTGATCTTGGTGGCCACGTCGGCCTTGTGCAGCGTGATCGCGTCGGTCGGGTACCAGCTGAAGGTCGAGTCGAAGGCCTGGACGCGGTTGCGCATCAGGGTGCCGTCGGTCCACTTCAGCGGGGCCGGGTGCGAGTCGATCGGCAGGATCAGGCCCTCGCCCGGGTGGACGCTGGTGTTGTCGTCCGCCTGGGAGGTGTCCCACTTCCAGATCAACAGGCCGTTCTGGTACGGGTAGTGCTCCACCCAGTCCGGACGGGTCGTCGAGAAGCCGAAGTTGTACGGGCCCGTCTTCAGGGTCTTGTCGTACGAGACGTACTGGCGGTTCTCGGCGATGTAGTACTGGGCGTAGTCGTCCGTGATGGACGCGCCGATGCGCGAGAAGCCGTTGGCGGTCCACGCGGCGTCCGCCGCCTCGGCGTTGTCGGAGAACAGGGTCGCGCCGTCGGCGGTCACCGCGATCTCGTCGGCCGTGAAGCCCTTCTGGGCCACGCCGCCGTCGGTGGCGTAGCGGAAGCGGAGCTGGATCTTCTGGCCCGCGTAGGCGTTCAGCGGGAACGTCAGCTTCTGGTGGGTGTCCACCGTGCCGGTCAGGGCCGGCTTGTTGCTGCCGTCGCGCGGGATGGCGGTGCCGTCGGCCAGGGTGCCGTCGAGGGGCGTGTAGCTCGCGCCGCCGTCCGTGGAGACCTCGGTGTAGAGGAAGTCGTAGTCCTTCTCGATGTCCCACCAGCCGGTGAGCGACAGGGAGGCGGAGGACTTGCCGGTGAGGTCGACCGTGCGGGTCAGGGTGTTGCGCAGGTCGTCACCGCTGCCGCTCCACCACTGCGTGGCACCCTGCGCCGGGGCGACCACCTCGGTGGTGACCTCCTTCTGCGGGAGCTGCACCACGAGGGCCTGGGCGTCCTTGGTGTTGTACTCGGCGACGCCCAGCTTGTGGGTGGACTTGCGGCCCGCCGCGGCGACGTCGTAGTCGAGCCAGCCGAGCTGGAGCTTGTCCCAGGCGTTCATGTCGCCGGGCAGGTTGCCGATGGCTTCCTTGCCGGTGCCGAGCCACGAGCCGGAGGACATGAGGGTCCAGAAGCCGGTGGAGTTCTCGCCGCCCGCGGTGTCGTACTCGTCGGGCAGGCCGAGGTCGTGGCCGTACTCGTGGGCGAAGACGCCGAGTCCGCCGTTCTCCGGCTGGATGGTGTAGTCGCCGACCCAGATGCCGGTGTCACCGATCTGGGTGCCGCCGAGCTTGTTGCCGGCGGGGCCGCTCGCACCGGCGTCGGTGCCGAAGGCGTACCAGCGGTGGGCCCAGATGGCGTCCTCGCCCTGCGCGCCGCCGCCCGCGGACTCGTCCTCGCCGGCGTGCACGATCTGGAAGTGGTCGATGTAGCCGTCGGGCTCGTTGAAGTTGCCGTCGCCGTCGTAGTCGTAGCGGTCCCACTGGTCGTAGCTCGCCAGTTCCGCGCGGATCTTCTCGGCGCTGTCACCGGCCGCCTCGCGGTCGGCGACCCAGGCGTTCACGCCGTCCTGGACGGCGTACCAGGCGCCGGTGGGGGCGTCGTTGGAGCCGTAACGGGCCTCGTTGTAGGGGACCTTGACCCAGTCGGTCACCTCGCCGTCGACCGAGTAGCGGCCCGAGGACTGCTTCTCGTAGTACTTCTTGAGCGACTCGGTGTTCTTGGCGGTGCCGAAGTACAGGTCCTGGTAGTGCTTCTGGTCGTAGTCCGCCTGCCAGTCGGTGCTGTTGTCCTTGGCGCGGTCCGGCGCGGCGATCTGGTTGTGCAGCGGGCCGGGGGTGCCGCCGTAGCGGCTGTCGACCTTGTCGCCGAACTCCACCAGGATCGTGAAGATCTTGTCGGTCTTCTCGCGGCCGAGCTCGACGTACTTGCTGCTGCCCTTGCGGCTCTGGAGCTGGACGACCTTGGAGCCGTTGCGGTCCTTGACGGTCGCCTGCCCGGATATGACCTGCTGGAGGGCCTCCTGGCGCTGGGCCTCCTGCGTCTTGCTCAACGGGCCGTCGAAGTCGTGCTCCTTGGCCTTGACCGGCTGCGGGTCGTGCCGGTCCACCGCCGGGGCACCGGCCGACGAGGTGTCGGCGGCCTCCGCCACGGCGAACGTCGAGAACGTCGCCGAGGCCGCCGCGAGGGCGACCACCGTGGCGGCCGTTCTGAACGTCCAGGATCTACTGCTCACTTGATGCCTCCCCTGACGCGCCCGGACCGCGCGGCAGGGGGTCCCGATTGTCAAGGGATGTCCGCGCGGGGTTATACGCGTGTAGTCAAGTGACGCCATTTGACTACTGGTTTACGAGAAAAGACAGACCTTGACTTGAGCAGGTCAAGTGCATTAATGGGACTCCGTGTTCGCATGGCGGACACATGACTGTCATATGACGGGCGCGTGGGACGGGCCACGGAGCGGACATCATGACTCCGTGCGCCCCCCGTGCACCGGCACCGTGGGTCAGCTCACGCTTACTGTTCGTTCCCCTCGGGCATGGAGCCGAATAGAGTCGAGATCTCCCCCGCTTCCGAGGACACGATTGCCATGCCTCGTCCGACTGTCGCACAGCTCCTGTACGGCTCCTGCACCGTCGTCGTCTCGACGCTCGCCATGCTGCTGCTGTCGCAGACGAGTTCGGGCCCAGGGATCGCCGTGATCGCCGTGGCGGCCCTCGCGCTCGGCCTGCTCGTCGCGCTCACGGTGCCGGCGCCGAAGCCGTCGCCCGGGCCGGCCGCCGCCGCTCCCGCCCCCGACCCGGAGCGGGAGCCGGTGGCCCGCTGAACCGCCTCCCGGAGGGCCCGCGCCGCGGCGCGGGCCCTCCGGCGCGCCGTCACCGCACGGACACCACCACCGTCTTGGCGGCCTTGTCGTGCAGGCCCTGTTTGTACGGCTTGTCGAAGAAGCTCCAGCCGCCGCAGATCACGGTCCACACACAGGCGCAGCAGAACGCGAACGGCAGCCACAGCACCAGCGCGCGGACCAGGGAGGTCTGCACGGAGGGGGTGGCGCCGTTGCTCAGGTCGGCCACCCGCAGGCCCAGCCACTTCTTGCCCAGGGTCTGGCCCGAGCGCGTGATCATGAAGGTGTCGTAGGCGATGTAGAGCACCGCGGCCACGACCGACTGCGCGAACGACTTGCCCACCTCGACCTTGTCGCCGTTCACGTCGTACTCGTTGACGCCGAAGCCCCAGGTGAGCAGGGCCACCACGATGCCGACGAGGACCATGTCGATGATCCTGGCCAGCGTGCGCCGGCCGCTCTCGGCGAGCGGGGGCATCCCGGCGAGCGGATCGGTGGGCCCGCCCCCGTAGGGGTCGCCGCCGTAGGGGCCGCCGCCGGGGCCGCCGCCGTACGGGCCGCCGGGGCCACCGCCGTAGGGGGGCGGCTGCTGTCCCCCGTAGGGCGGGGGCTGGCCCCCGGGCGGAGGGGGCTGGCCGCCGCCGGGCGGGGGCTGCTCGCCGTACGGCGGCTGCCGGTCGCCGTAGGGGCTGTCGTACGGCGAGCCCTGCCCCTGGCCCGGGCCGGGCCGACCGTACGGGGGCTGCGGGGGCTGCTTCCGGAACGGGTCGTCCTCCGGCGGCTCGCCGCCGGAGGAGGGGGGCGGTTCGGTCGTCATGGAGCCGAGTCGACCGCGAACCCCGCCGCCGCGCATCCGGCGTGCGGCCGTCCGGAGTATCGGTTCCGCTGCGGCCGCCGCGGTGCCCGGTCAGCCCGCGACGAACGTGTGCGCCGCCTTGTCGTGCCAGCACTGGCGCCACGGGCGGTCGAACAGCCCCCACAGCACGCCCACCAGACCCACCGCCAGCAGACCCGGGACGCTGTAGACCAGCCAGCGGCGCAGGGCCGCTCCGAACGCGGGCGGCTCGTGCGCCTCGATGTCCCGCACCTGCAGGCCCAGCAGCTTCTTGCCCAGCGTGCGGCCCCACTTGGCGGTCGGCAGCGCCTCGTACAGGACGCCGGCCAGCAGCAGGACGGCCACCACGATGCCGAGGTACACGGACGTGGTGCCGTCCAGGATCCAGACGGTGACGGTCCGTCCGGACAGCCTGGCCGCGTCGATCTTCTCGTGGACGTGGTCCAGGGCCCGCGTGCCGAGCGGCACGGCGGCCACGGCGGTCACCGCGCCGAGGACCAGGCTGTCGACGAAGCGCGCGGCCAGCCTGCGGCCGAGGCCCGCGGGACGGGCCGACGCCTGGCGCCGGGCGGCCGCCTGGAAGACGTCCTCCACGGGCGGCTTCCACGGCACGACCGGCTGGTCGTCCCCCGCTCCGGCGAGCCGGTGCACCTGCTGCGCCCAGGAGGGCTGGCCACCGCCCGGGCCGCTGGTCACGGGGGTGGCGGGCGCGACCGGCGCGGCGGGCTGGACGGGGACGCCAGGGGTGGGCAGCGGGGCGGCGGGGAAGGCGGCCTGACCCGCCGCGAAGCCGGGCCGGACGGGGGCCGCGGGGCCGGCCTCGGGGGCCGGGGCGCCCGGGGCCGGGGTGCCCGGGGCCGGGGCGGGGCCCTGGCCGGCGGGCGCGAAGGCCGGGCCGCCCGCCACGGGCGGTGTACCGGCGCCCTGCGCCGCCGCTCCGGCGGATGCCGGGGACGCGCCGTCGTGGCGCCCCGTGCGCGGCCCGGGCGCGCGGATGGTGAGGGTGCCGTCGTCCCGTACGGGACGGGAGGCGGCCGGAGCGCCGGGCACGGCGCTGCCGTCGTCGGCGCCGGGGGCCGCACCGCTTCCGGGAGGCCCGAACATGCCCTGTCCAGCGGGTGTGTTCGGGGCACCGGCCCCGACGATCCCGCCCGCGGGCCGCGGCGTGCCCGGGTGCGGGGTGTCCCCCGTGCCCGCCGGGTCCGGGTCGCCCGGGGCCGGGGGGTGGGAGACGAACGTTCCGGCGGACGGGGCGGGTTCCGGGGCCGGGTGGGGGGACGGGACACGGGGGTCGGCGGGCGGGGTGCCCCAGGAGACGCGGTGGTCCTGGTCGGCGCCGAAGCCGGACTGCCGGGACCGGTCGGCGCCCCAGGCCGGCGCGGCCTCCTCCGGACGCGGGTCCTCGTCGAAGAAGTGCGGTCCCGTCGTCTCCACCACGGGTACCCGGTCCGTGGCCGGGTCGGGGGCGGGCGGGCTGAGCGGCCGGCCGTCGGACGGCGCCGGGCGGCTGGTGCCCGGCACCCACGAGGCGCCGTTCCAGTACCGGACGTATCCGGGGATGGACGGGTCCGGGTAGTACCCCTCGCGGGGCCTGTCGTCGCCGGGTGCCGGGGTTGGGGCGCTCATGTCCGTCGTCCCGTATCTGCTCGGGGGTGGGATGGGGGGCTCCACATCTACCAGACGAGCGGGGGCCCCACGTCCCCTCCCGCAAGTCCCGCCCCTTTCCGGGCAGGGTCGTGCACCCGCGTCACCCGTTCGGAGAGAAATCTTCCCGAACCCGCGTAATGGCCGGCCCCCAGCTCCCTCTCACCCCGTACGGGCCCGGTCCGAGCGGCCTTCCAGTGGAAAGGACACCGTCATGCATCACACCGTCGTCGAGCGCGAGCTGGAGATGAAGCTGGTCCTGTCGCCGGAGCGCAGCGTCGCCGTCCCGGCCCGGCTGACGTACCGCAGTGACGACCCGTTCGCCGTGCACGTCGTCTTCCACACCGACTCCGCGCAGCCGGTGCACTGGACGTTCGCCCGCGAGCTGCTGGTGGAGGGCGTGTTCCGGCCGTGCGGGCACGGGGACGTGCGGGCGTGGCCGGCGAAGTCCCAAGGGCGCAGCGTGGTGCTGATGGCGCTCAGCTCGCCGGACGGCGACGCGCTGCTGGAGGCGCCGATCCCGCAGGTCTCGGCGTGGCTGGAGCGGACCCTGACGGTGGTGCCCCCGGGGACGGAGGGCGAGCAGCTCGGCCTCGACGACGCGCTCGACGAGCTGCTCGCGCAGTGAGCCCCGGGCCGGTCAGGGGCCGCCGGTCAGAAGAGCTTGCCGGGGTTGAGGATGCCCAGCGGGTCGAAGACGTCCTTCACGGCCCGCTGCATCTCCAGTCCCACCGGCCCGAGTTCGCGGGCGAGCCACTCCTTCTTGAGCACGCCGACGCCGTGTTCGCCGGTGATGGTGCCGCCCAGTTCCAGGCCGAGGGCCATGATCTCGTCGAAGGACTCGCGGGCGCGCCGCGACTGAGCGGGGTCCTGGGCGTCGAAGCAGACGGTGGGGTGGGTGTTGCCGTCGCCCGCATGGGCGACGACCCCGATGGTCAGGCCGTACTTCCCGGCGATCCGCTCCACCCCTTCGAGCATGTCGCCGAGGCGCGAGCGGGGCACGCACACGTCGTCGATCATCGTCGTGCCCGTGACCGCCTCCAGCGCGACGAGCGAGGACCGCCGTGCCTGCAGCAGCAGTTCGGACTCGGCGGTGTCCTCGGCGGGCACCACCTGGGTGGCGCCGGCGGCCTCGCACAGCGCGCCGACGGCGGCGAGGTCGGCCGCCGGGTCGGGGGTGTCGAAGGCGCACAGCAGCAGTGCCTCGGTGGCCTCGGGCAGCCCCATGCGGGTCAGTTCGTTGACGGCGCGGACCGTCGTACGGTCCATGAGTTCGAGGAGTGAGGGCGTGTGCCCGCCCGCCATGACGCGGCAGACGGCGTCGCAGGCGGCGCCGGCCGAGGCGAACTCGGCGGCCAGCACGAGCTGGCGCGGCGGCTGCGGCCGCAGCGCCAGGACGGCCCGCACGACGATGCCGAGCGAGCCCTCGGAGCCGACGAACAACCGGGTGAGGTCGTAGCCGGCGACGCCCTTGGCGGTGCGGCGGCCGGTGGACATCAGCCGCCCGTCGGCCAGGACGACGTCGAGGCCGAGGACGTACTCGGCGGTGACGCCGTACTTGACGCAGCACAGGCCGCCGGAGGCGGTGCCGATGTTGCCGCCGATCGTGCACGTCTCCCAGCTCGAGGGGTCCGGCGGGTAGTACAGGCCGTGCTCGCCCACGGCCCGGGAGAGCGCCGCGTTGACCACGCCGGGCTCGACGACGGCGACGCGGTCGACGGGGCTGATGTCGAGGATGCGGTCCATGCGGGTCAGGGACAGCACGATGCAGCCGTCGGAGGCGTTCGCGCCGCCCGACAGGCCGGTGCGGGCGCCCTGCGGGACGACCGGTACGCGCAGCTCGGTCGCGACGCGCATCACGTGCTGCACCTGTTCGACGGTGCGCGGCAGCACGACCACGGCCGGGACGCCGGCCGGGCAGAAGCTCGCCATGTCGTGGGCGTAGGAGGCCGTGACGTCGGGGTCGGTGTGGACGGCCTCGGCGGGCAGGCCGGTGAGCAGCCGGTCGAGGAGGTTGCCGGTGACGTCGTCGCTGGGCGCTTCGATACGGCTCATGATCACAGGTTCGCACCGGGGGCCATCGGTGTGAACCCCACTCGCCGCACGCTTCGGCTGCGCCACCGCGGTGGCCGCGCCGACGCACAGTGAGCGCCATGGAGAACCAAGCGGAGCCCCGCGCGCGACGGCCCCTGGTCCCGGCCGTGCTGCGCCGCCGGCCGCTCCTGGCCGGTGCGGTCGCCGGGTCGCTGGCGCTGGGCGCGGTGCTGCTCTGCGTGCCGTTCGGGGAACCTCCCGCGGCGCGGGCGCCCGCCGCCGCGGCGCCGGGGACGCGCGCCGGGACGGCGGTCGCGGCGGGCGTGCCGGCCGGGCCGGGGGACCTCGGGGAGCTGATCGCCCAGCGGGAGCGGGCGGTGCGCCGGCAGCCGCGCGACGGCCGGTCCTGGGCGCTGCTCGGGACGGCGTACGTCGAGCAGGGGCGGCGCACGGGGGACGCGGCGGGCTCCTACCCGAAGGCCGAGCGGGCGCTGCGCACCTCGCTGCGGGTGCGGCCCGACGACTCCGACGACCTCGTCGCCCTCGACGGGCTGGCCGCGCTCGCGGTCGCGCGCCGGGACTTCCGGGCCGCGCTCGGCTGGAGCGAGACCGCGCTGGAGGCGGCGCCGAAGCGGTGGTCGGCGTACCCGTCCCTGATCGACGCCTGCACGGGGCTCGGCGACTACAAGCGGGCGTACGCCGCCCTCGGGCGGCTGCGGCGGCTGCGGTCGGGGCCCGCGGTGCTGGCGCGGGCGGCGGAGGTCTACCGCGAGCGCGGCTGGCGGGAGGACGCGGCGGCCGCCCTGTCCGACGCGGCGGCGGCCGCGACCGCGCCGGCCGAGCAGGCGGCCTGGCTGGAGCGGGGCGGTGAGCTGGCGTTCGAGCGCGGTGACCGGGAGGACGCGCTGCGGCACTTCGAGGAGGCGGCGCGGCTCGACCCGGAGCTGGCGGCCGCGCAGGCCGGGCGGGGGCGGGCGCTGGCCGCGCTGGGCCGCACCGCGCAGGCGCTGTCGGCGTACCGGGCGGCGCTGGCCCGCCAGCCGCTCCCCGGGTACGCCCTGGAGCTCGGCGAGCTGCAGGAGTCGCTGGGGCACGGGCAGGAGGCCGCGGCGCGGTACGACCTGGTGCGGGAGCGGGTGCGGCGGGACGCGGCCGGCGGGGTCGACGGTGACCTGGTGCTGGGCCTGCTGGAGGCGGACCACGGCGACCCGGTGGCCGCGGTGCGGCTGCTGCGCGCCGAGTGGCGGCGCCAGCCGGGCATCGACGTGGCCGACGCGCTGGGCTGGGCGCTGCACCGGATCGGCCAGGACACCGAGGCGCTCGGGTACGCGACGGTCGCCACCGACCGGGAGCACGGCGGCACGGTGCGCAGCGCGCCGTACATGTACCACCGGGGCGTGATCGAGCAGGCGATGGGCCGGCCCGGGGCGGCGCGGCGGCACCTGGAGGAGGCGCTGCGGATCAACCCGTACTTCTCGCCGCTGGGGGCGCCCGCGGCGCGGGCGGCGCTGGCGCAGGTGGCCGAGGAGCCGGACGTCGGCGTGCCGCGCTGACGTCCGGCGGCCGGGCCGCGCCCCGCCGGGGGGCGCGGCGGGGTGGGTCAGAGGTTGCCGCGCTTCTCCTGCTCGCGCTCGATCGCCTCGAACAGGGCCTTGAAGTTGCCCTTGCCGAAGCCCATGGAGCCGTGCCGCTCGATGATCTCGAAGAAGACGGTCGGCTTGTCCTGGACCGGCTTGGTGAAGATCTGCAGCAGGTAGCCGTCCTCGTCGCGGTCGGCGAGGATCTTCAGCTCGCGCAGGGTGTCGACCGGCACGCGGGTCTCGCCGACCCACTCGCCGAGCGTGTCGTAGTAGGAGTCCGGGGTGTCGAGGAACTCCACGCCGGCCGCGCGCATGGTGCGCACCGTCTCCACGATGTCGTTCGTGTTGAGCGCGATGTGCTGGCAGCCGGGGCCGTTGTAGAACTCGAGGTACTCGTCGATCTGCGACTTCTTCTTCGCGATCGCCGGCTCGTTGAGCGGGAACTTCACCTTCAGGGTGCCGTCGGCCACGACCTTGGACATGAGCGCGGAGTACTCGGTGGCGATGTCGTCGCCCACGAACTCCTTCATGTTGGTGAAGCCCATGACCCGGTTGTAGAAGCCGACCCACTCGTCCATCTTGCCGAGCTCGACGTTGCCGACGCAGTGGTCGATGGCCTGGAAGGTACGCCGCGCGGGCGGCGCGACGATCGGCTTGGCCGCGGTGTAGCCGGGCAGGTACGGGCCGTCGTAGCCGGAGCGCTCGACCAGGGTGTGGCGGGTCTCGCCGTAGGTGGCGATCGCGGCCAGGACCACCGTGCCGTGCTCGTCCTTCAGCTCGTACGGCTCGGCGATGCTCTTCGCGCCCTGCTCGACGGCGTACGCGTGGGCGGCGCGGGCGTCCGGGACCTCGATGGCCAGGTCGATGACGCCGTCGCCGTGCTCGGCCACGTGCTGGGCGAGGAAGTGGCCCCAGGGGGTGGCGGGCTTGATGACCGAGGTGAACACGAACCGCGCGGAGCCGTTCTCCAGCACGTAGCTCGCGGTCTCGCGGCTGCCGGTCTCCGGTCCGGAGTAGGCGACCAGCGTCATGCCGAAGGCGGTGGAGTAGTAGTGCGCGGCCTGCTTGGCGTTGCCCACGGCGAAGACGACCGCGTCCATTCCCTTGACCGGGAAGGGATCGGCCTGCCGTGCGGTCGCGTCGGGAGTGTGGTGTGTGGTCTGCGTCATGCCGGAAGGGTCACCCCGGCCCTGCAAGGTGCGCAATAGTTTGCGCATTCGCTGGGCAAGGTGTTCAGCAATACGGCCGAACCATCGGCCTTTCTGTACAGGATGACCACCCGGGGAGGCACCGCTGTGGGGATCGATCAGCTCGACGGCCGGATCATCGTGCTGCTGGCCCGTGAGCCGCGCGTCGGCGTGCTGGAGATGTCGCGCCGGCTGGGTGTGGCGCGCGGGACCGTGCAGGCGCGCCTGGACCGGCTTACGTCGAACGGAGTCATCCGCGGATTCGGCCCGGACGTCGATCCGGCGGCCCTCGGCTACCCGGTGACAGCGTTCGCCACCCTGCAGATCCGCCAGGGCCAAGGCCCGGACGTACGGGCCCACTTGGCCTCGGTGCCGGAGGTGCTGGAACTGCACACCACCACCGGCACCGGGGACATGCTGTGCCGGCTGGTGGCCCGCTCCAACGCCGACCTCCAGCGGGTCATCGACCGGGTCGTCGGTTTTGATGGCATCGTCCGGGCCTCCACCGCGATCGTGATGGAGAACCCCGTCCCGCTGCGGATCATCCCGCTGGTGGAGCAGGCGGCGGAGGAACGGGCGAGGACCTGACCCGCGAGGAGGTGCCGCGTGACCTTCTGGGAGTACCTGAGCAGCCGGCACCAGCAGCTGCTCACCGACGCCTACCAGCACGCGAGCGCGGTCTTCCAGTGCATGGTCGTGGCCACCCTGATCGGCGTGCTCATCGCGGTCGCCACCTACCGCAGCGACTGGGCCGGCGGCCTCGCCACCACGGCCACCTCGACCGTCCTGACCATCCCCTCGCTCGCCATGATCGGCCTGCTCATCCCGGTCGTCGGCCTGGGCGTGCCGCCGACGGTGACCGCGCTGACGCTGTACGGGCTGCTGCCGATCGTGCGCAACGCGATCGTGGGACTGCGCGGTGTGGACCCCTCCCTGGTCGACGCGGCGCGCGGCATCGGGATGTCCCGGCCGGCCCGGCTGCTGCGGGTGGAGCTGCCGCTGGCCTGGCCGCCGATCCTCACCGGGATCCGGGTCGCCACCCAGATGCTGATGGGCATCGCCGCCATCGCCGCCTACGCCTCCGGGCCCGGCCTCGGCAACGAGATCTTCCGCGGCATCTCCTCGCTGGGCAGCGCGAACGCGCTCAACCAGGTCCTGGCCGGCACGCTCGGGATCATCGTGCTGGCCCTGCTCTTCGACGCCGCGTACGTCCTGATCGGACGGCTGACCATTCCGAGGGGGATCCGTGTCTGAGCCGTCCGCCGGGGGCGCGACCATCGAGCTGGAGAACCTGACGAAGCGGTACCCGGGCAGCCCCCGGCCCGCCGTCGACAACGTCAGCATGGAGATCAAGGCGGGCGAGACCGTCATCTTCGTCGGGCCGTCGGGGTGCGGGAAGTCGACCACGCTGAAGATGATCAACCGGCTGATCGAGCCGACCGGCGGCCGCATCCGCATCGGCGGTGAGGACGTCACCGACATCGACCCGGTGAAGCTGCGCCGCAAGATCGGCTACGCGATCCAGTCGGCCGGGCTCTTCCCGCACATGACCGTCGCCCAGAACATCGCCCTGGTGCCGAGGATGATCGGCTGGTCCAAGAGCCGGATCAGGGCCCGGGTGGAGGAGCTGCTGGACCTGGTGGGTCTCGACCCCGGCGAGTTCCACGGCCGCTACCCCCGGCAGCTCTCCGGCGGCCAGCAGCAGCGCGTCGGCGTGGCGCGGGCGCTCGCCGCGGACCCGCCGGTGCTGCTGATGGACGAGCCGTTCGGCGCGGTCGACCCGATCACCCGCGACCACCTCCAGGACGAGCTGATCCGCCTCCAGCACGAGCTGCACAAGACGATCGTGTTCGTCACCCACGACTTCGACGAGGCGATCAAGCTGGGCGACCGGATCGCGGTGCTGCGCGAACGCTCCCACATCGCCCAGTTCGACACCCCGGAGGCGATCCTCACCAACCCGGCGGACGACTTCGTGTCCGGGTTCGTCGGCGCCGGGGCCGCCCTGAAGCGGCTCAACCTCACCCGCGTACGGGACGTGGAGATCACCGACTACCCGACGGTGACCGTCGACGACCCGCTGCAGACGATCTTCAACCGGCTGCGCTCCAGCGGCACCAACGAGATCCTGCTGCTGGACCGGCGCGGCCGCCCCTACAAGTGGCTGCGGCGCGGCGACCTGATGCGGGCCAAGGGCTCGCTGGCCCGCGCGGGGACGCTGGTGCACGACACGGTGACCCGGGACGCGACCCTGCGCGACGCGCTGGAGGCGGTCCTCACCGACAGCTCGGGGCGGGCCGCGGTGACCGGGCGGCGCGGCGAGTACACGGGCGTGGTGGACATGGAGACGCTGATGAACTCCGTGCACGAGCTGCTGGAGGCCGACCGGCTGGAGGCCATGGAGCACCAGCACGACCTGGCGGAGACCCGGGCCGCGCAGACCCACGCCGAACAGGAGGGCGCGAGCGGGGGGACGACGGCGTGAGAGGGCGGACGGGACGGGGTGACGGCCGGCGCGGCGCGGGCGGCCGGGCGGACGGCGCCCGCGCGGAGGGCGCCCGGGCGGACGGCGTGGTCGCGCGGCACGGCGTGGACCTGGCCGCCGACGGCCCGGACACCGCGGACGGCACCGGCGCGGCGGACGGCGGCTCCGAGGGCACCGGCGGGGCGGCGGACGCGGGACGGGTGGACACGCGGCCGGCGGCCGGAGCGTGGCGCTCCCGGATCACCTGGCAGAAGCTGACGCTGCTGCCGCTGTTCCTGGTCGCCCTGCTGCTGGCGACCTGGCTGTGGTTCCGGCAGGCCGAACTGGACGCCATCTCCGAGAACGCCCTGTCCGGCGGCCAGGTGTCCAAGGCGCTGTGGCAGCACGTCGAACTGACCGTGATCTCCACCTTCTTCGTGCTGGTCATCGCCATCCCGGCGGGCATCCTGCTCACCCGCCGCTCCCTGCGCAGGGCGACCCCGGTGGCGATGGCGTTCGCCAACACCGGTCAGGCGACCCCGGCGATCGGCCTGCTGGCGCTGCTCGTGATCTGGCTGGGCACCGGCATGAAGGCGGCGCTCATCGGCATCGTCATCTACGCCGTGCTGCCCGTGCTGTCCAACACGATCGCCGGGCTCGACGCCAACGACCCGACGCTCCTCGAGGCGGCCCGCGGCATCGGCATGTCCTCGCTGGGCGTGCTCACCCGGGTCGAACTGCCCCTCGCGGTGCCGCTGATCCTCGCGGGCGTGCGCACGGCCCTCGTCCTCAACGTCGGTACGGCGACCCTGGCCACCTTCGGCGGGGGCGGCGGCCTGGGCGTCCTCATCACCACCGGGATCACCAACCAGCGCATGCCGGTCCTGGTGTTGGGCTCGATCCTCACGGTGGCGCTGGCGCTGCTCGTGGACTGGCTGGCGTCGCTGGCGGAACTGCTGCTGCGGCCGCGCGGGCTGGAGGACGGACGATGACCCGCCGACCCCGCGGCCTGCTGCTGTGCGGGCTGCTGCTGCTCGCCCCGGGGTGCGGGCTGAGCAGCGGTTCGCCGATGGCGGACGACGTGCAGCCCGGGACCATCGGGCGGGGCGAGCCGCTCAAGGGCGCGCACCTGACGGTCACCTCCAAGGAGTTCAGCGAGCAGCTCGTCCTCGGCGCGATCATGGGCATCGCCTTCCAGGCGGCCGGCGCCGACGTCCTGGACCGCACCGGCATCCAGGGTTCCATCGGCTCCCGCGAGGCCGTGCGGCAGGGCTCCGCGGACGCCGACTACGAGTACACCGGCACCGGCTGGATCAACTACCTCGGCAACACCCAGCCCATCCCCGACCCGTACGAGCAGTGGAAGGCGGTGCGCGACGCCGACCGGAAGAACGGCGTCACCTGGCTGGACCCGGCCCCGCTCAACAACACCTACGCGCTCGCCACGAACCAGGCCAACTTCGAGAAGTACGGCACGAAGACCCTGTCCGACGTGGCCGCGCTGGCCAAGAAGGACCCGGGGGCGGTGACCCTGTGCGTGGAGAGCCAGTTCGCCAACCGCGCGGACGGACTGCCGGGCATGGAGAAGAAGTACGGCATGTCGCTGCCGGCCAGGAACATCACGCAGATGGACACCGGCATCATCTACACCCAGGTCGCCAAGGGCGCCTGCACCTTCGGCGAGGTCTTCACCACGGACGGCCGCATCAAGGCGATGCACCTGGTGGTCATGGAGGACGACAAGAAGTTCTTCCCCAACTACAACGCCGCCCCGATGATCCACACCAGGACGCTGGAGAAGTACCCCGAGATCGCCGACATCCTGGCCCCCGTCACACGCAGGCTGACCAACACGGTGGCGCAGGAGCTCAACGCCAAGGTGGACGTCGAGGGGCAGGACCCGCACCTGGTGGCGCTGGAGTGGATGACGCAGCAGGGGTTTGTGAAGCAGGGCTGAGCGGGGCCCGCCCGCGCTAGCAGCTCGGGACGGACCCCTTGCCCGTGCGGAGGGCCTCCAGTGCGCCGACCGCGCCCTTGAGGGTGGTGACCGGGATCAGCCGCAGCCCCTTCGGCAGCTCGGACGTGGCGTCGGAGCACTCGTCCTTCGGCACGAGGAAGACCGTCGCCCCGTCCCGGCGCGCGGCCTGCGTCTTCAGGGCGACGCCGCCGACCGCGCCGACCGTGCCGTCCGCCTCGATCGTGCCGGTGCCGGCGACGACCCGGCCACCGGTGAGGTCGCCGCCGCTGCCGTCGCCGTTCAGCTTGTCGACGATGCCGAGGGAGAACAGCAGACCCGCGCTCGGGCCGCCGACGTCGGCGAGCCGCAGGGTGACCTTCACGTCGGAGGGGCTCAGGTGCAGGTAGCGCAGGGCCGCCGCGGTGGCCGCGTCCTGCGACTGCTGCATCTGCTCGGTGTTGTGCTCCTCGATCTCGCGCGTGCTCTTCCCGCTGGGGTAGACCGAGTCGTGCGGCATGACGGCGCGGTCGGTGGCGAACCAGGCGTCGAGCACGTCACCGAGGGACACCCGGGTGTCCGGGTTGGTCGCCTCGATCGTGGTCATCCGCAGCTCGCCGCGGGTCGGCCGGGTGGGTGCCCCCTCGATGGTGATCACCGGCGTGCCCTTGTTGTCCCCGAGCACGTTCGCCGTCATCCCCGGCTGCGCCACGGAGAAGGGCAGCGGCGCGAAGGCGGCCGTGCCGAGCAGCGCGACGAGGGGGACGGCACAGGCGGCCAGGGCTTGGGGGCGTGTGAGGCGTGAGAGCACGGAGCCAATGTAACGGTGCCGGTGCGGGGCGACGGGACGCGGTCGATCCGGCGGGTACGCCGTCGGCTGCCCCCGGCCCGCCGCGTGCGCCCCGGCCCGCCCCTGGAGACCGTCCCGGTGCGCGGCGGCCGTCAGCGCAGCGCCTCGGCCACCTCGCGGGCCGCGTCGACCACCCTCGGGCCCACGCGCTCCGGTATCGCGTCCGCGAGCATGACCACCCCGACGCTGCCCTCGACGCCGGTCACGCCGATCAGCGGCGCCGCCGCCCCGCTCGCGCCGGCCTCCAGCTCGCCGTGCGTGAGGGTGTACCCCGGCTCCCCCGGCGGCTGCTGCCGCGCGGCGAGGATCGCCCGGCCCGCGGCCCCGCGGTCCAGGGGGTGGCGGAACCCGGCCCGGTAGGCCACGTGGTAGTCCGTCCACGAGGGCTCGACCACGGCGACGGCCAGCGCCTCGGCTCCGTCCACCAGCGTCAGGTGCGCGGTGGCCCCGATGTCCTCGGCCAGCGAGCGCAGCGCGGGCAGCGCCGCCTCCCGTACCAGGGGGTGCACCTGGCGGCCGAGCCGCAGCACCCCGAGGCCCACCCGGGCCCGCCCGCCGAGGTCACGCCGGACGAGGGCGTGCTGTTCGAGCGTGGCCAGCAACCGGTACACCACGGTCCGGTTGACGCCCAGTTTGGTGGACAGCTCGGTGACGGTCAGCCCGTGGTCGGTGTCGGCCAGCAGCTTGAGGACCCGCAGTCCCCGGTCGAGCGTCTGAGAGGTCTCCGCGGTCACGACGCCCACTCCTCCAAGCGGTGAGGTCGGCGGGCCCCTTCGTGGCGGATGCGTCACCGAGTCCCGTCAGTGACGCGCTTCAGAGGCCGCCGATCGGTGACGGCCAGGGTTCTTCCCGGGCCAGAGTCGCTTCACGGCTGCGCTCCGCGGCGGCGCTGCCACGGGGCGTGTGCGTAGCGGGACAGTAGCCGCACGGGTTCGCTGAGCGGAAGGCTCCGTCCAGAATCCGGTCAGCGACCTCGAGGGACTTCCGGACTTTGTCCCGGTACGTACGCGAACACGCGCCGGACCGCACGCGCCCCCGGCCGCACGGGGCACGGGACCGCCGGCGTGCCCGGCCGCACGGGGCGCCGGACCGCCGGCGTGCCCGGCCGCGGGGGCGGGCCGGGCGGCGGCCCGCGGTCACTTCATGCGGGTCGCCCACTCCTGGACCTTGGCGATGCGCTGCCGCAGCTGTCCGGCCGTGGCCTCGGCGCTCGGCGGCCCGCCGCACACCCGGCGCAGCTCGGTGTGGATCACGCCGTGCGGCTTGCCGCTCTGGTGGACGTACGCGCCGACCATCGTGTTGAGCTGCCGGCGCAGCTCCATCAGCTCCTTGTGCGAGACGACCGGGCGCCGCTCGGCGGGCATCTCCAGCAGGTCGGCCTCGGTGTCGGGCTTCTTCCTGCTGTGCGCGATCTGCTTGGCCTGCCGCTTCTGGAGCAGCAACTGCACCTGGTCGGGTTCGAGCAGGCCGGGAATGCCGAGGTAGTCCTGCTCCTCCTCGCTGCCCGGGTGGGCCTGCATGCCGAACTCGGCGCCGTTGTACATGACCCGGTCGAAGACGGCGTCGGACTCCAGCGCCTCGAAGGGCAGCATGTCCTGCTCGCCGGTGTCCTCGTCCTGCTCCCGGTTGGCCTCGTCCATCTCCTTCTCGGACTCGGCGTACGGGTCCTCCTCGCCGCCGTCCTTCTTCGGCTTGTCGAGGACGTGGTCGCGCTCGCGCTCCATCTCGTTGGCGAAGCCGAGCAGGTCGGGCACGGTCGGCAGGAACACCGAGGCGGTCTCGCCGCGCCGCCGGGACCGTACGAAACGGCCGACGGCCTGCGCGAAGAACAGCGGCGTCGAGATCGTCGTCGCGTACACGCCGACCGCGAGGCGCGGTACGTCGACGCCCTCGGACACCATGCGGACGGCGACCATCCACCGGTCGGTGCTCTGGCTGAACTCGTCGATCCGCTTCGAGGCGCCCACGTCGTCGGACAGCACGAGCGTGGCCCCGCTGCCGGTGATCTCCCGGATCAGCTTGGCGTAGGCGCGGGCCGACTCCTGGTCGGAGGCGATGACCAGCGCGCCGGCGTCCGGGATGGCCTTCCTGACCTCGGTCAGCCGCTGGTCGGCGGCGCGCAGCACGCTCGGCATCCAGTCGCCGCGCGGGTCCAGCGCCGTGCGCCAGGCCTGGCTGATCGCGTCCTTGGTCATCGGCTCGCCGAGCCGCGCGGCGATCTCGTCGCCGGCCTTGGTGCGCCAGCGCATGTTGCCGCTGTAGGAGAGGAAGATGACGGGCCGCACGACGCCGTCCGCGAGGGCGGAGCCGTAGCCGTAGGTGTAGTCGGCGGCCGACCGCCGGATGCCGTCCTGCCCCTCCTCGTACGTCACGAAGGGGATGGGGTTGGTGTCGGAGCGGAACGGCGTACCGGTGAGCGCGAGGCGCCGGGTCGCCGGCTCGAACGCTTCCAGGCACGCCTCGCCCCAGGACTTGCTGTCGCCGGCGTGGTGGATCTCGTCGAGGATGACGAGCGTCTTGCGCTGCTCGGAGCGGTTGCGGTGCAGCATCGGGCGCACGCCGACACCGGCGTACGTCACGGCGACGCCGTCGTACTCCTTGGAGAGCGGGCCCGCGCTGTACTCCGGGTCGAGCTTGATCCCTATACGGGCGGCTGCCTCGGCCCACTGCTTCTTCAGGTGCTCGGTGGGCGCGACCACGGTCACCTGCTGCACGACGTGGTGGTGCAGCAGCCAGGAGGCGAGCGTCAGCGCGAAGGTCGTCTTGCCGGCGCCGGGGGTGGCGACGGCGAGGAAGTCGCGCGGCTGCTCCTGGAGGTACTTCTCCATCGCCCCCTGCTGCCAGGCACGCAGCTTGCTGGCGGTACCCCAGGGGGCGCGGCCGGGGAAGGCCGGTGACAGGTGGTGCGAGGAGGAAGCGGCGGTGGTAGTCACGGTCTCCGGGTGGGTCTTCCGGTGGGCTTCGGGGTCCACCGGTGGCTCGGGGTCCAGCGGCGGGCTGGTGGGGCCCAGCGCGGCGGACTGGTGCGGACGGCAACCGGGCCACCCTACCGGCGGCCCCTACCCGCGACCGCGCGGACGAGCCCGACTGCGGCCCGGGTGGGACCCACATCACAGCTCCCGCAGCCGCCCGGCGATCTCCCCGACGTCCCCCTCCCGGCCGGAGGCGACGTCGACGACCAGGTCGTACGCGACGTCCTGGTCGCAGCCGGCCAGGTCGACGCCGTTGAGGGCGAGGAAGGTGGCGGCCGCGAGCCAGGCCGCGCGCTTGTTCCCGTCGACGAGGGGGTGGTTGGTGGCGACGGCGTGCAGCAGGGCGGCGGCCTGCTCGTACAGGTCGTCGTAGGCGGGGGTGCCGAACATGCGGGCGCGGGGCCGGTGCGCGGCCGACGCGAGCAGGCCGGGCGCGCGGACCTCGGGCGGCTGCCCGCCGAACGCGATCCGCGCGATGTCGGTGACCTCGGCGACGGTGAGGAACCGGGTCGTCATGCGCCGAGCCTCTCCAGCAGGCCGGCGTGGGCGTCGGCCAGCCGCTCGGCCACGGCCCGCACCCGCGCCTCCTCGGCCCGCAGGTGCGCGGCGACGGCCTCGCTCACCACGTCCTGCGGACGGCGTCCGGTGGCGTCGGCGAGGTCGTCGAGGGCGGCGTGGAGGCCGGCGGAGCCGGGGGTGCGGGGGAAGGGGCGCATGGCGGTGAGGGTAGAGGCGGGGGCGGGGTGGGGGCGAGGGATTAAGAGGGGGACCCGGACCGCGGGTGGGCTCCGTCGCGGGTGTGCAGGCGGGTGGTGACCCAGGCGCCGACCAGGGCGACGACGGCCATGGGGAAGAAGACGACGGCGAACGCGGCCGGGTGGGAGCCGGTGGTCGCGGCGGCGGTGTCCGTCGTGGCGGTGTGGGCGACGGAGCCACCGCCGAGGGCGGCGAAGGCGGCGCCGCCCAGGGCGAGGAGGAGGGAGTTGGACAGGCCGTCGGAGATCTGCAGGGCGGCGGAGTTGGCGCCGGCCTCCTCGGGGGCGGAGAGCTGGAGCAGCAGCACGCTCGTGGAGGAGATGACCAGCCCCATCCCGAAGCAGCCGAACGCCCAGGCGACGGCCACCGTCCAGACCGGCACCGAGGGGATCAGCACGCTGGGCGCGGCCGCGATGGCGGCGGCCACCAGCACCATGCCGGCGACCATCAGCCGTTCCCGGTACGGCGCGACGCGCGGCCGGGACTGCACCCACGACCCCAGGGCCCAGGTCGCCCCGCCGGCCGCGAGCGAGAACCCGGCGAGGGTCGGTGCCAGTCCCCGCTGGGTCACCAGCATCAGCGGGACGAACGACTCGGCGGCGATGAAGGACCCGGCGGCGAGGCCGCGCAGCAGCACCACCGAGGGCAGCCCGCGGGCGGCCCGGCAGGTACCGCGCGGCAGGAGCCCGCGCACGGCCGGGACGAGCAGCGCGACCCCGGCGAGGCCGGGCAGGAGGGAGAGCGGGCCGAGGTCCTGCACGGCGTACTGCACGAGTCCCGCGCCCAGGGACACGGCCAGGGCGAGCCGGATGCGGCGCGGGTCGGCGGCGGCGGGCCCGGCGCCGGTGTCGACCGGTCCGGCGGCGCGGCGGCGTATCTGGGGCAGCGCGAGGGCGAGGGGCAGCACGACGAGGACGGGGATGCCGAGGAACACCCAGCGCCAGCCCAGGTGCTCGGTGACCGCGCCGGAGGCGAGCGGCCCGACGACGGACGGCACGACCCAGCCGGCCGCGAACGCCGCCATGATCGAGGGCCGCAGCCGCTCGGGGTAGGCGCGGCCGACGACCACGTACAGGGCGACGATGACCAGTCCGCCGCCGAGCCCCTGCACGGCCCGCCCGAGGATGAACACCCACATGGCGCCCGCGGTGCCGGCGAGCAGCAGCCCGGCCGCGAACGCGGCCATGCCCGCGGTCAGCGCCCCGAACGGCCCGCGCCGGTCGGCCCACTGGCCGGCGAGCACCATGCCGAAGAGGCTGGTGGTGAAGTACCCGGAGAACGCGAACGCGTAGACCGACAACCCGTCCAGCTCCCGCGCGGCGACCGGCATCGCCGTCCCGACGGCGGTCGCCTCGAAGGCGATGAGCACCACGACGGACACGATCCCGACACTCAGCGCCCGGTAGGACCGCCCGAGCACGGTCTGCCCTGCGGCGGCGGTGTCTGCTGCGACGACGGTGTCACCTGGTTCCACGACGGCCATGCCCGCCAGAGTAAGGTCCACGACCGCCTGTGACCCCTGTCGGGGGACGGTCCCGCCCTCAGCCCTTGGTCGTAGTCCCGCCCCGGCCGTTCATGAACGGCGTGTGGCAGTCGCGTTGCGGGGGGCCCGGATCCCTTGAGCGCCCCGCTTCCCGGCCCGTACGGTCGAGTCACCGGGACGGGGAGGGAACGCACCACCTCCCGACCCGGAAACGGCCGTGTGCCCGAGTGGTTTAGGGGCTCGCCTGCAAAGCGAGTTACGTGGGTTCGATTCCCGCCACGGCCTCCACCCGCCTGACAGGGCGACACGAAGGAGGCGGTGCCCCGAGGGGCCCGCCTCCTTCGGTCGTTCCTCAGTCGCCGCTTCCCGGACGACCCCGGGTCACACCACTTCCGCCAAGCGGTCCACCTGGTCCGGGTCGACGCCGTAGCAGTAGAGCATCACCTCGTCCGCACCCAGGTCCTCGAAGGCCCTGATGGCGGTGCGGATGGTCGTCGGGGTGGTCAGCAGGCCGGAGACCATGCGGTCCGGGGTGCCGGTGAAGCGGTAGTACGCGTGCATGTTCGTGCGGGCGTCCTCGATCACCTCGGCCGGGCCCAGTGCGACGTTGACCTGGGCCACGAGGCGGGGGGTGCCCGTGCGGCCGTGGGTCGTCCAGGACGCGCGGACCGTGTCGAAGAGGGTGCCCGCCCAGGACGGCGGCGCCGCCGCGAGGAAACCGTCGCCCCAGCGGGCGACGCGTTCCAGCGCGGCCGGGCGGAAGCCGCCGAACAGGACCTCGGGGCCGCCGGGGCGGGCCGGGGCCGGGCCGATGGGGCCGACGCCGTCGCCGTACGGCTCGCCGGACCACAGGCGGCGCAGCACGGCCATCTGCTCGTCCAGGCGCCGGCCGCGCGTGCGCAGGTCGACGCCGGCGACCTGGTGGTCGTCGGCGCGGCCGCCGATGCCGAGGCCGAGGACCAGGCGGCCGCCGGTCATCCGGTCCAGGGTGGCGGCCTGCTTGGCCAGGAGCGCGGTGTCGCGCAGCGGGGCGAGCAGCACCTCGGTCTGGACGCGGACGCGGCGGGTCGCGCCCGCCAGGACGGCGAGGGCGACCAGGGGCTCGGGGTTGTCGTAGACGAGCCGGTCGAGCAGGCCGAGCGTGCTGAACGGGCCGGCGTCGGCGCGCCGGGCCCAGGTGAGCAGGGTCGCGGGAGCGCCGATGGGCAGGCCGATTCCGACGTTCATGAACGGGACCTCCGGAAGGAAGGGTCGACAAAGGTGGCTGCCGCCCCTCCGGCACCTCGGTACGGGTGAGGTGGGACGTTCCCGCTCTGCGGCGTACTTCCGGGGGAACGTCTCGTCGGAGTGCCCCGCAGACTAGGCCAGGGCCGTCCTGGTCCGCGAGTGGTTTTCAGCGTCCGGTGGTCGGGCCGCCCGCTCCCGCCGCGAAGACCGCGGGCCAGTGGGGGCGGCCGGGCGCGCACGCCGCGGGGTCCACCGCGGACAGGGTGCGGGTCATCGTGTCGGCCAACTGGTCGTAGGCGTCGGTCAGATCGTGGATCGTGTCGAGGGCCCGCTCCTGGTGGATCAGCCAGAGGGTGAAGGCCAGCGTGGACACGTCGGCGTTCAACGGGCGCAGGGCCGCGTCCCGTTCGCCCCAGGACAGCACCGCGCCCGTGCCGCCGTCGACGACCAGGCTGGTGTCCTCGACCAGCCGGCCGAGCCGGATCAGGCGGTCCGCGGTGGGCGGGAGCGGCGCGGTGGCGGGGGCGCAGTCGGCCTCGTGGTACTCCGCGAGCGTGGGGAGCTGCACCTCGGTGTTGCCGCCGAACCAGACGCCGTCCTCGGGCAGGCCCACCTCCCGCAGGAAGCGGCGGGTCGGCTCGTGGGTGAGGGCGGCCGGGAAGTCGACGTCCTCGAAGCGGGCGATCGCGGCGGCGCCGAACGCGTCGTCCAGCAACCGCGGCGGGAGGTCCAGCGCCAGCTCGGAGCGGGTGCCCGGGCCGGCGATGAGGGCGAGCGGGCGGATCACCGCGGTGATGGTCCAGAAGGGCGCGGGACGGCCCTGGGTGTCCGTGCCGAAGATCGCCAGGAGCTGGTTCGTCGCCTCCGCCACCGCCTCCGGACCGAAGCGGCCCGCGTAGGAGGCGAACTGGCCGCGCAGCGCCGCCAGTTCGTCGGCGGCCGTGGCGAAGCGCACCAGGGTGCCCAGCGAGGGCGCCAGCGGGCGGGTGCGCATCAGGTCGGGGCGGTCGTGCAGGAAGTGGGTCGTGGAGACGGCGCCCGTCATCCCGTCGAGCAGCACCGACTCCCGCTCCCGGCCGTCGGCGCCCAGGATGCCGCCGATCACCAGTTGGTCGCGCAGCCGCGCCGCCAGGCGGCCGGGGTCGCCGGTGGAGTCGCCGACCGTGCGCAGACCCTCGGTGCGCACCGCGTCGAAGGTCAGCAGGCCGCCCTCCACGGGCAGACCGGGGCCGGTCAGCCAGCGGCGCGTGGGGGCGTGCGTGACGTAGGGGTCCAGCGCGTCCTCGGTGAGTGTGATCACCGGTGTGGCGGTGTCGGTCCTGCTCATCGCTCCCCCGTGCTCCCGTGCGTGCTTCGCCGTACGTGCTTCCCCGTGGGGGGACAGCGGACCGGCGCGCCGGACGACCAGCGCCGGCCGACCCCCGCAGGACGCCCGCGCCGGGACACCCCGTGCCGGACGACCGCCCCCACTGCCCCGCACACTACGCGGCCCCACTGACAACGCCCCGCCCTCCGGGGAACGTTCCCCCGGGGAAGACGTCAGGCCACCGTGGCGCGTTCCCGTCCCGCGAGGATCGCCGCCACGGTCCGCTCCACGCTCCACCCACCGGTGTCCAGCCAGAGCCCGAGGCGCGGGGTGCGGGTGCAGGGAGCGGGCGCCCGGCGTCGTGCTGATCAGCGGCGTGATGGCCTCGGGGAATCCGCGGTGGCCCGGGCGCTCGCCGAGCGGCTGCCGAGGGCGGCACACACGCGGGGGCGGCACCCGCCGAATGATCGTCTCCGGCCGCGCCGACTACGCTCGCGACACCGCACCGGACGGGCAAGCGGGCCGACTGCTGCTGCGCCAGCGGGAGTCGGCCGCCACGGCGGAGGCGTAAGCCGAGGTCGGTTTCACGGCGGTCGTCCAGGACGTGGTCCTCGGCGCCGACCTCACGGTGTACGTAGGGCTGGTGCGGGCCGCCTCACGTGAAGTAGATGCCGCCCAGCACCACCACGACCGCCGCCAGGACGAACACCGCGATCCACAGCAGCAGTTTGCCCACGCCCGGCGCGGGTTCGTAGCGGGGCTCCCGCTGCCCGTCGTGGCCGCTCACTGGGGGGTCACCACGGCGGCCTGGGGGCGGATGGGCAGGCGGTTGACCGGGCGGCCGGTGGCGGCCCGTACGGCCGAGGCGACGGCCGCGGGGGACGTCACCACCGGCACCGCGCTGACCGCCTTCGCGCCGAACGGCGCCACCACGTCCCGTTCCTCGACGAGTCTGACGATCCGGATGTCCGGGGCGTCCAGGGCGGTGGGCAGCGCGTAGCCGGTGAGGTCGGGGTGGCGGACCAGGCCGCGGGGCGTGCGCAGGTTCTCGGTGAGCGCGATGCCGACGCCCTGGGTGACGCCCGCCTCGATCCGGGCCTCCAGCTGCGCCGGGTTCAGGACGCGGCCCACGTCCTGGGCGACGGCCAGCTCCACCACGCGCACCGAGCCCAGCTCGATGTCGACGTCGACCACCGCGCGGATCGCGCAGAACGCCAGTCCGACGAAGGCGTCGCCCTGGCCGGCCTCGTCCAGCGGTTCCGTGGGGTGGGGGCGGCACTGGGCCGTGGCCCACAGCTCCTTGCCGTCCATCGCCTCGGTGACGGTGGTCGACAGCACCCCGTCGTACGAGGTGATCTTGCCGTCCGTGATCTGCAGCAGTTCGGTGGACATGCCGAACTTGTGCGCGAGGGGCTGCAGGAGCTGGGTGCGGACCATCTTCGCGGCGCGTTCCACGGCACCGCCCGACACCCACGTGTGGCGGCCGCGGCAGCCCGCGCCGGCCGGGGGCTGGTCGGTGTCGACCGGCGCCACGTGCACCTCGTCGATGCCGAGGGTCTCCTGGACGATCTGGCGGGCGAGCGTGGTGAAGCCCTGGCCGGTCTCCACCGCGGCGCACAGCACCGTCGCGACGCCGTCCTGGACCTTCACGGTGGCCGTGGAGACCTCGTCCGCGCCCTCCGCGCCGAGCATGTGCACCATGCCCAGGCCGTAGCCCACGCCCCGGCGCACGGCGCCCGGTTCGCCCGCGCCCTCGGGGCCGCCGGGCAGCAGCCACTCCTCCTCGGGGGCGTCCTTGGGCAGCGGCGGCAGCGGGAAGTCCCGTACCGCCTGGAGGAGTTCGGCGACCGGGGCCGGGCAGGTCACCGTCTGGCCGGTGGGCAGCACGTCCCCGGTGGCCATCACGTTGCGCAGGCGCAGCTCCGCCGGGTCGAGGCCCAGCTTCTTGGCGAGCTTGTCCATCTGCGCCTCGTAGGCCGCGCAGACCTGCAGGGCGCCCTCGCCGCGGACGTGGCCGGAGGGCGGGTTGTTGGTGCGCACCGCCCAGCCCTCGATGAAGGCGTTCGGTACGACGTAGGGGCCGCAGGCGAAGGACACGGCGGCGGCCAGCGCCTCGGCGGAGGTGTCGGCGTACGCGCCCGCGTCCAGCAGGATCTGCGCCTCCACCTTCACCAGCCGGCCCTCGGCGTCGGCGTGGTGGCGGTACCTCAGCAGCGTGGGGTGGCGGTGGACGTGGCCGAGGAAGGACTCCTCGCGGGTCGCGGTGAGCTTCACCGGGCAGCCCGTCCTGAGCGCCAGCAGGCCGAGCGGGAGCTGGAAGCCCTGGTCCTCGCGGTCGGCGGTGGCGCCGGGCACTCCGGTGACGACGATCTTCACGCGCTCGGGGGCCAGGCCGTACACCGCGGCGGCCGTGTCGCGGTCGGCGTGCGGGTCGGTGGAGGCCAGGTACAGCTCCACGCCGCCGTCCGGGCGCGGGACGGCGAGGCCGGCCTCGGCGCCGATCGGGGCGGGGTCCTGGCGGCCGATGCGGTACAGGCCCTCGACGACGACCTCGCCGGCCGCCTCCGGGTCGCCGTGGCGCAGCGGGATGTGCCGGATCAGGTTGCCGTCGGGGTGCAGCGGCTCGGCCTCGAAGGCCTGTTCGGGGTCGGTGACCGGGTCGAGCACCTCGTACTCGACGATGACGGCCGCGGCGGCCATGCGCGCGGTGTCGGGGTGGTCGGCGGCGACGGCCGCGATGGGCTCGCCGTGGTGGCGCACGACGTCGGAGGCGAACACCGGGCGGTCCGCCGTGCCGCGCCCGTGCAGCGCCCTGCCGGGTACGTCCTCGTGCGTGACGACGGCCCGCACGCCGGGCATCTCGCGCGCGTGGGAGGTGTCGATGGACACGATGCGCGCGTGCGCGTGCGGCGAGCGCAGCACCGCCGCCCACAGCAGGCCCTCGGCCCACAGGTCGGCCGCGTACGGGAAGGTGCCCTCCGTCTTGGCGCCCGCGTCGGCGGGCGGCAGGGACGCGCCCAGGCCGTGCGCGATCGGGTCGGGTGCCGGTGCGGCCTCCGCGGCGGTGGTCGCGGTGGCGGCTTCGTTGCTCACGCCTGGCCTCCGTCCTGTCCCTGTCCGTACGCCTGTCCGTGCCCGGGCCCGTCCGCCGGGCCGCGACCGGGTCCGTGCGTCTGCCCGCGCGCGTGGTGGGGTGCCGGGTCGAACGCCGAGGCGTGGACGCCGCCGGCGCCGGGACCGGCCTGGTGCGGGATGCGGGCCTCGTCGCCGTCCGCGTCGGCGCCGTCGCCGCCCGCGTGCGTGTCGCGCTCGGCCACGACCTCCTGGACGGCGCGCAGGACGCCCCGGTAGCCGGAGCAGCGGCAGAGGTTGCCGCACAGCGCCTGGCGGGCCTCCAGCTCGGTCGGCGCCGGGTTGCCCTCCAGCAGGTCGTGCACGGTCATCGCCATGCCCGGTACGCAGAAGCCGCACTGCACCGCGCCGCACCGGGCGAGCGCCCGCTGCACGTCCGAGGGCTGCCCGTCGACGGCCAGGCCCTCGACGGTGCGGATCTCGCTGCCGGCGGTGGTGACGGCCGGGACCAGGCAGGAGGCGACGAGCCGGCCGTCGACCTGCACGCTGCACGCCCCGCACTCGCCCTGCGAGCAGCCGTCCTTGGCGCCCGCGAGCCCGAGCCGCTCGCGCAGCACGTACAGCAGCGACTCGCCGATCCACGCGTCCGTGACGGGGCGGTCGGAGCCGTTGACGCGCAGCACGTACGACGCGAGGGGGTGCTCCTCGTGCGGGGCCTGCGGCGGTACGTCGTCCTGTTCGCGCCCGTCGGGGTCCGCGGCCGCGTCGGCTCCGTGGGCGCGGTCGGCCGCGGTGTCCCGGGGCCCGGTGGAGTCGGCGGTCCCGGCGTGGTCGGGGCCGGTGTCCTCGCCCTCGGGCGCGGGGGTGTCGCCGTCGGCCGCGGGGGCGCTGTGCGGCGCGTCGGCGGCCTCGTGCGGGCCCGGGGTGGCCTCGGTGCCGTCGTGGCCCTCGGGGGCCTCGGACGGGGTCTGTGCGCCCTCCACGGGGGCGTGCTCGTACGACGGCTCGGTGGCGCTCGGTGACCCGGCGTCCGGGGCGTGGTGACGCGCGTCGCCCGCGGTGTCGGGCGCGCCGTGGGAAGCGGGGTGGCCGCCCCGGTGCTGTGCGGGGTCGGCGGGTCGGTGCCCGGCCGGGTGCGCGGGGGCGCCCGGCGTCGCGGGGTGCGCGCCCGCCTGCCCGGCGTCGGCGGGGTGTGCCTCGCCCGCGTGGGCGCCGGCGTGCGGGTCGAACCCCTGTCCGCCGTACGTGTCGTCGTAGCCGGGCTGCCGCTCCCACGCGTCGCCGTGGGCGTCCCCGCCGTGCGGGTCACCGGCGCCCGGGTCCGCCGGTCCGGTCGCCCAGGGGGCCGGCGCGCCGCCGGGCAGGGTGGCCGGGGGGCTGCCGCCGCCCCACTGCTCGACCAGGGAGGACGTGGTGAACTCGCCCGACTCGTCCGGCAGGTCGCCCCCGGCGACGGGGATCGACCACTGCCCGGTCACGTCGTGCCCGGGGCCGGGCGCGGGCTCCTGCGGGCCGGCCGCGTCGGCGTCGGCCGAGTGGTCGGCGAAGGTCCACTGGCCGGTCGCGCCGGGGTGGTACGTGAAGCGGTCGCCGCCGGAGGTCGGCGGGCCCGGCTCGGGCCACTGCACACCGCCGGCCGGTGCCGCCCACGCGCCCGTGTCCCCGGGGGCCGGGGCACCGTCGTGCGGGGTGTTCGCCTGTATCTGCGGCGGCACGTACTGGCCCGGTGCCGCCAGCGGGCTGTCGCCGGACAGCAGGGCGTCGATGCCGCCCTCGGGCAACTGCACGAAGGCGGTGGCGCCGTCGTCGTACTCGCCCTGGGGCAGCGGGTCCCAGCGGCCGCCACTGCGCGGGGCGCCGTGCCCGTGCCGGTCTGCGTGCTGGTCGTCGGTCACGACAGCGCCCTCCCCAGTGCTCGTCGGGCCAGCGCGGCGACGGTGCGCCGCAGGTGCAGTACGGCGGGCGGCAACGGCGTCACGCTGCCGTCCGGCTCGGGGGCCGGGTCGGGGATGCAGGCCGCAGCGACGTACTCCCCGAAGGCGGTCAGGGCCTCGGGGACGAGCGCGCGGCTGTTGTCCCAGTCGATCAGCCGGGCGACCCACTGCTCGGCCTCCAGGGGCCGCAGCGGCATGGGGGCGATGGCGCCGACGGCGCACCGCACGCCCCGCCGGGCGGGGTCGAGGACCAGCGCCACCGAGGCGACGGCCCGCCCGGGTCCGGTCCGGCCGGTCGCCTTCAGGAAGACCTGGGGGGCGTGCAGCAGCGGCACGCGCACGTACCCGATGAGCTCGCCGCCGCGCAGCATCTCCACGCCCGCCAGCAGGTGCGACACGGGGATCTCGCGGCGGGCCCCGCCCTGGCCGGCGATGATCAGGGTCGCCTCCAGGGCGGCCAGCACGGGCAGCGCGTCGCCCGTGGGCGCGGCGGAGGCGATGTTGCCGCCGAGGGTGCCCGCGTTGCGGATCTGCGGCGGTCCGGCGGCGCGCGCGGCGGCGGCGAGCGCCGGGATGAGCGCGGCGAAGTCGGGGCGCCCCATGCGCGCGTGCGTGAGCCCGGCGCCGAGCAGCGCGTGCCCGTCCTGGTACTGCCAGCCGCGGATCTCGCTGATCCGGCCGAGGCCGACCAGGGCGGCGGGCCTGAGCTGACCGGAGTTGACGGCGGCCATCAGGTCGGTGCCGCCCGCGACGGGCACGGCCGCGGGCATGGCCGCGAGGGCCGCCACCGCCTCGTCGAGCGTCGTGGGCAGCGTGACGGCCTGCGCCGCCTGCGGTGCGTGCGTGCTCAAAACCGGCTGCCCCTTCCCGCTGCCCCACCTGGTCCCACCTGTGTTGCCGTACGGTACGTGCTGACAGGGCGGACGTGGCAACTCTGGCACATCTTCCGGGCACCCGAGGACGGGGGTCCGCTAGGAGGCATTCGCCCACCTCACCGGCGGGATGGTCCGTTTTCGCACGGCATCACCGATGCGCGGGAATTGCCACTCTTCGGTGACCCTGCCGGGATTTCCGCCGGAGCCCTACCGGTTCGGCGGCTGACCGTCCACGGGGCGGCCCGAGATGCCCGGGCGGCGCTGCCAGGGCAGGGGACCGGCCGGCGGGCGGTAGGCCACGCCCAGGGCGTCGAGGCGGGCGTAGTGGGCCGTCATGCGCCGCTCGAAGTCCGCGAAGTCCCGTTCCGGGGACGCCGGGAGGTCGCTCCAGGCCACCTCGGCGAAGGCCGCCAGGCGCGGGAACTCCTGGTAGTCCACGCGCCCCTGGTCCTCCATCACCTCGGTCCACACGTTGGCCTGGGTGCCCAGCACGTGGCGGGCCTGGTCCGCCGTCAGGTCGGGCGGCACGGGCTCGAAGCGGTAGACGTCCTCCAGGGTGCGCACGTACCCGATCGGCACCGGCTCGTCCTCGCCGGGCGCCTGCCGGTGGTCCAGGTACACCTGCTGCTCGGGGCACATGACGACGTCGTGGCCGGCCCGCGCGGCGGCGATCCCGCCCGCGTAGCCGCGCCAGGACGACACGGCCGCGCCGGGCGCCAGGCCGCCCTCCAGGATCTCGTCCCAGCCGATCAGGCGCCGCCCGCGCGCGGCGAGCCAGGAGTCGAAGTGCCGTACGAACCACGACTGCAGGGCGTCCTCGTCGGCGAGCCCCAGGTCCGCGATGCGGGCCTGCGCGGCGGGCGAGGCGCGCCACTGGTCCTTGGGGCACTCGTCGCCGCCGATGTGCACGAACGCCGAGAAGCGCGCGGCGTCCGCCGGGAACAGTTCCAGAATCTCCTCGAACACTCCCTCGAAGAACCGCAGTGTGGTGTCGGTGGGCGCGAGTACGTTGGGGTTGACGCCCCAGGTGTCCCAGACGGAGAGGGCGGTGGTGTCGACGACGTCGGTGTTGCCGAGTTCGGGGTAGGCGGCGATGGCGGCCTGGGAGTGCCCCGGTACGTCGATCTCCGGGACGACCGTGATGTGCCGCTCGGCGGCGTAGGCGACGATCTCGCGGAGGTCGTCCTGGGTGTAGAAGCCGCCGTGCGGCCGCTCGTCCCACAACGGCGAGGCGCGGTGGCCGAGTTTGGTGCGCGAGCGCCAGGACCCGACCTCGGTGAGGCGCGGGTGGCGCCGGATCTCCACCCGCCATCCCTGGTCGTCCGTCAGGTGCAGGTGCAGCACGTTCAGCTTGTGCGCGGCCATCAGGTCGAGCTGGCGCAGGACGCCGTCCTTGGGCATGAAGTGCCGGGCGACGTCGAGCAGGAGGCCGCGCCAGGGGAAGCGGGGGGCGTCCTCGACGCGCAGGTGCGGCAGGCCGTGGCGGTTCCCGTGGCGCACGGGGGCGCGCCGGAACGCGTCGGGGCCGAGGAGCTGGCGCAGGGTCTGCGCGCCCCAGAAGACGCCGGCCGGGTCACCGCCGCGGATCTGCGCACCGCCCTCGGCGGTGACGTCCAGCCGGTACGCCTCGGCGCCCAGCGTCTGGTCCAGGACCAGCCGGATCCCGTCCGGGGCGTCCGGCGCGCCGGGCCGCAGCGGCAGGCCCAGGGCGGCGCCGAGGGTGGCCCGCAGCCAGCGCTCGGTCGACTCGGTCCCGGGGGCCGCCCACAGGGTCGTGGAGTCGTCGAGCTCCAGCCCCCGCCGCGTCGGGCCCTCGACGGCGCGCGGCGCCGGAAGGAGGGACGTTGCACGCTGCGCAATGTCGGTTTCGCTCTGCACAGCGGGAGGCTAGGTCGTCCGGGAGCCGCCCACAAGAGGTCTCGACCACTGGCCGCAACGCACCGTGTCCCCCGCCGGGACGCGAAGACCCCCGGGCGCGCGTCCACGCGCCGCGGGGGCCTTCGCCGTGCCGTCGGACCGGAGGTCAGCTCTTGCCGTCGCCGCCGCCCTTGCCGTCGTTGCCGCCGGCGCCCATGGAGTCGTAGATCTCCTTGCACATGGGGCACACGGGGTACTTCTTCGGGTCGCGGCCGGGCACCCAGACCTTGCCGCACAGCGCCACGACGGGGGTGCCGTCGAGGGCGCTCGCCATGATCTTGTCCTTCTGGACGTAGTGGGCGAAGCGCTCGTGGTCACCGTCGCCGTGCGACACCTGCGGCGTCGGCTCTACGAGGGTCCCCGTACCGGTTCCGCGCTCGGGCTCGAGAGTGCTCATACCGCCAAGAGTACTGAAGCGGCCGGGCATCAGTTGAGCGACGGGTCGTCCGGGTAGGTGGCCACCATCGCCAGCTCGTTGCGCTGGCGGCGCAGCACTTCCCGCCACAGTCTCTCGGGGGCCGGCGAGGACACGTCACCGGGTTCGGACTCGACGACGTACCAGGCGCCCTCGGCCAGCTCGTCCTCCAGTTGCCCCGGGCCCCAGCCGGCGTACCCGGCGAAGATGCGCAGGGAGCCGAGGGCCGAGGCGAGCAGCTCCGGCGGGGCCTCCAGGTCGACGAGTCCGATCGCGCCGTGCACGCGCCGCCAGCCGAGGGGGACGCGGTCGCCGGAGGACCCGCCGGGGATCACCGCCACGCCGAGGGCGGAGTCGAGGGACACCGGGCCGCCCTGGAAGACGACGCCGGGTTCGCCGGCGAGGTCGGCCCAGCCTTCGAGGATGTCGCCCACGCCCACCGGCGTCGGGCGGTTGAGGACCACACCGAGGGAGCCCTCCTCGTCGTGGTCGAGGAGGAGCACCACCGCGCGGTCGAAGTTCGGGTCCGCCAGGGCGGGGGTGGCCACGAGCAGCCGCCCTGTGAGCGAGGACACCTCGGTCATGCCAGACATGATCCCGCATCTTCGCGCCGTGTGGGGAGGCAATGCGGGCACGGGGGTGAAGGCTGGTCAGGGCTCACGAGCGCACCCGCGGGCGCACACCGGCACCGGTGACCGCACGTGCCCGCCGCGGAACCGTTCGTGTTGTGACACAGCCATGACGTGGCTGGGCGGTCCTCGGGCTTACGGCAGGGGGGTGCACGGCGATTACTCTGTCTCCTCTGGCCCTTGCCCCACTCCACGGAACGCGAGATTCATGACCGTCAACGGCGCTGATGACGTACTGCTTGTCCACGGCGGGACCCCGCTGGAGGGCGAGATCCGTGTCCGCGGTGCGAAGAACCTCGTACCGAAGGCCATGGTGGCCGCCCTGCTGGGCAGCGCGCCGAGCCGGCTGCGCAACGTCCCGGACATCCGTGACGTGCGCGTCGTGCGCGGACTGCTGCAGCTGCACGGTGTGACGGTCCGTCCGGGCGAGGAACCGGGCGAACTGGTCCTCGACCCGACCTACGTCGAGAGCGCGAACGTCGCCGACATCGATGCCCACGCCGGGTCGAGCCGCATCCCGATCCTGTTCTGCGGCCCGCTGCTGCACCGCCTCGGGCACGCGTTCATCCCCGGTCTCGGCGGCTGCGACATCGGCGGCCGGCCCATCGACTTCCACTTCGACGTGCTGCGGCAGTTCGGCGCGGTCATCGAGAAGCGGGCCGACGGGCAGTACCTGGAGGCCCCCAAGGGCCTGCGCGGCACGAAGATCCGGCTGCCCTACCCGTCCGTCGGCGCGACCGAGCAGGTGCTGCTGACGGCCGTGCTGGCCGAGGGCGTCACCGAGCTGTCCAACGCCGCGGTCGAGCCCGAGATCGAGGACCTCATCTGCGTCCTGCAGAAGATGGGCGCGATCATCGCGATGGACACCGACCGCACCATCCGCGTCACCGGTGTCGACCAGCTCGGCGGCTACACCCACCGCGCCCTGTCGGACCGTCTGGAGGCCGCCTCCTGGGCGTCCGCGGCGCTCGCGACCGAGGGCAACATCTACGTCCGCGGCGCGCAGCAGCGCTCGATGATGACGTTCCTCAACACCTACCGGAAGGTGGGCGGCGCCTTCGAGATCGACGACGAGGGCATCCGCTTCTGGCACCCCGGCGGCCAGCTCAAGTCGATCGCGCTGGAGACGGACGTGCACCCCGGCTTCCAGACCGACTGGCAGCAGCCGCTGGTCGTGGCGCTCACCCAGGCCACGGGGCTGTCCATCATCCACGAGACGGTCTACGAGTCCCGGCTGGGCTTCACCTCCGCGCTCAACCAGATGGGCGCGCACATCCAGCTCTACCGCGAGTGCCTGGGCGGCTCGGACTGCCGCTTCGGCCAGCGCAACTTCCTGCACTCCGCGGTCGTCTCCGGACCGACCCGGCTGCAGGGCGCCGACCTGGTCATCCCCGACCTGCGCGGCGGCTTCTCGTACCTCATCGCCGCCCTCGCGGCCCAGGGCACGTCCCGGGTCCACGGCATCGACCTGATCAACCGCGGCTACGAGAACTTCATGGACAAGCTCGTGGAGCTCGGCGCGAAGGTCGAGCTGCCCGGCAAGGCGCTCGGCTAGCGGCCGGCGCCGGTCCGGCGCGGACACGGCGAAGGGGCGGCACCCGGACTCGGGTGACCGCCCCATCGGCGTACGGTGCGACACCCCCCTGGGCAGGGGGGCGCGGCTCACTTGCCCTTCGCGGCTTCCTTCAGCTTCGAGCCCGCGGAGACCTTCACGCTGTAGCCGGCCGGGATCTGGATCGGGTCGCCGGTCTGCGGGTTGCGCGCGGTGCGAGCGGCACGGTGGGTGCGCTCGAAGGTCAGGAAGCCGGGGATGGTGACCTTCTCGTCGCCCTTGGAGACGATGTCGCCGACGACCTCGGCGAACGCGGCCAGGACGGCGTCGGCGTCCTTGCGGGTCACCTCGGCGCGGTCGGCCAGCGCGGCCACCAGCTCACTGCGGTTCATGTTGTTACTCCCGTGTCTTTCTTGCCGTTGGGGCGTGCCACGCGGCGGAGCCGCACACGAGGCACTGCGATGCCGATGCGCTCGCGCCCAGGGACGCATCCTGCCCCCACCTGCGGCGGTAAAGCCAATCCGGCACCCCTAGGAGTCGTGAGAACACCCTGGGGAGTCACACGAAGGGCGCCGGCCCGGCCGCCACCCTAGAGGGCGTCCGAGCCCAGGTGGTTCCACGACGCGCCGGTGCGGGGGACCGTGGCGGTACTCACAAGCTGCTCGTATCCTCCGCAACCCGTATGTACGGTACGCCCCCGCGGCGGTGTCCCGGAGGGCCAGGGGGCTCCGGGGCGGCCGGGGCGCGCGCGGGCGTGCCGTCGCGCCGGGCGCCTACGCCGTCGCGCCCGCCGCCTTCGCCGCGTCGCGCACCGCGCCGGCGACCGCGCCCGCGACCTTGTCGTTGAAGACGCTGGGGACGATGTAGTTCGGGTTCAGCTCGTCCTCGGTCACCACGTCCGCCAGGGCCTTCGCGGCCGCGAGCATCATCTCGGTGTTGACGGTGCGGGACTGCGCGTCCAGCAGGCCGCGGAAGACACCCGGGAAGACCAGCACGTTGTTGATCTGGTTCGGGAAGTCGGAGCGGCCGGTGGCCACCACGGCCGCCGTCTGCCGGGCGATCGCCGGGTCCACCTCGGGGTCGGGGTTCGCGAGCGCGAAGACGATCGCGCCGTCGGCCATGGCGGCCACGTCGTCGCCGTCGAGGACGTTCGGGGCGGAGACGCCGATGAAGACGTCGGCGCCGCGCACGGCCTCCTTCAGGGTGCCGGTGAGGTTCTCCGGGTTGGTGTTGTCGGCGATCCAGCGCAGCGCCGAGCCGGCCGGGGCGTCCACCAGGTCCGCGCGGCCGGTGTGCACGACGCCGTGGATGTCGGCGACGACCGCGTTCTTGACGCCCGCGGCGAGCAGCAGCTTGAGGATGGCCGTGCCGGCCGCGCCGGCGCCGGACATGACGACCCGCACGTCACCGATGCCCTTGCCGACCACCCGCAGCGCGTTGGTGAGGGCGGCGAGGACGACGATCGCCGTGCCGTGCTGGTCGTCGTGGAAGACGGGGATGTCGAGGGCCTCGCGCAGCCGGGCCTCGATCTCGAAGCAGCGGGGCGCGGAGATGTCCTCGAGGTTGATGCCGGCGAAGCCGGGGGCGATCGCCTTGACGATCTCCACGATGGCGTCGGTGTCCTGGGTGTCCAGGCACAGCGGCCAGGCGTCGATGCCGGCGAACCGCTTGAACAGGGCGGCCTTGCCCTCCATGACGGGCAGCGCGGCCTTGGGGCCGATGTTGCCCAGCCCCAGCACGGCGGAACCGTCCGTCACGACCGCAACGGAGTTGCGCTTGATGGTGAGCCGGCGGGCGTCCTCGGGGTTCTCGGCGATCGCCATGCAGACGCGGGCCACGCCGGGCGTGTAGACCATGGACAGGTCGTCACGGTTGCGGATGGGGTGCTTGGACTGCATCTCGATCTTGCCGCCGAGGTGCATCAGGAACGTACGGTCCGAGACCTTGCCCAGGGTGACGCCCTCGATGCCGCGCAGCTTCTCCACGATCTCGTCGGCGTGGCCGGTCGAGGTGGCCGCGATGGTGACGTCGATGCGGAGCTTCTCGTGCCCGGACGCGGTCACGTCGAGGCCGGTCACCGAGCCTCCGGAGGACTCCACGGCGTTGGTGAGCTGCGAGACGGCCGTCCCGCTCGCCGGCACCTCCAGCCGGATCGTCATCGAGTAGGAGACGCTGGGCGCCGTTGCCATGGCCGACTTCCTCTGCTTTCACCGTGTCGCGAAGTTGTGCCGTCCGATCGTCGCACCTACCCCTCGGTACGTGGTAGCCGCCCTGGGTTGCGGACGTTGTGTTCACGGGGCGCGGTGCACGGCCGGTCGGATTCGGAAAATGTCTTCCGCCATGCGAGAGGATACGAGAGGTGATCGGCCAAAAGAAAGAGACCCACGTCACGAAGGACGTGGGTCTCTCGACGGATGAGTGGCACCGACCCGCCATGCTCGCCTCGCGGCAAGTGGTCGCTCGTAGCGACGAAGGTTGGGCCCGGGGGCTTGGATCGGGCCGGTGCCACACCCAGACTAACAAACGGATGGCGCGCACCCATTCCCGTCCGGCAGGTTCATCGGAAACAGTCCGGACGGACCACCCGGCTCAGTCCCGCAGGAGGTCCGGAACACCCTGTGCGTCCGGTTCGTCCCGGTCCCCCGAGACGACCGTGAGCTGCTGGGTGGCCCGGGTCAGCGCGACGTACAGCACGCGCAGGCCCGCCGGGGACTCGTCGGCGATCTCCGCGGGCGAGACGACCACCGTCGCGTCGTACTCCAGGCCCTTGGCCTCCAGGCTGCCGAGCGCCACGACCCGGTCGCCGAGTCCGGCGAGCCAGCGCCGGGCCTCCTCGCGCCGGTTCATGGCGACGACCACGCCGACCGTGCCCTCGACCCGCTCCAGCAGCCGCTCGGCCTCGGCCCGCACGGTCGCGCCCAGCGCCTCGCGCACGACCGCGAAGCGCGGCACCACGCCCGTCGAGCGGACCGCCGACGGCGCCTCGGCACCCGGCATGGCCAGGGCCAGCACCTTCGCGGCCAGCTCGGCGATCTCCGCGGGGTTGCGGTAGTTCACCGTGAGCTGGAAGCGGCGCCGGGGCCGGGTGCCCAGGGCCTCGTCGCGGGCCGCGGCCGCCTCGTCCGGGTCGGACCAGGACGACTGGGCGGGGTCGCCGACGACCGTCCAGGTGGCGTGCCGGCCGCGGCGGCCGACCATGCGCCACTGCATCGGCGTGAGGTCCTGCGCCTCGTCCACGATGACGTGGGCGTACTCGGTGCGTTCCTGGGCGAGCCGCTCGGCCCGCTCGCGCTGCGACTCCTCGCGCACCGGCATCAGCTCCTCCAGGCCGGTGAGCTGGTCCAGCGGGTCCAGTTCGCGCTTCCTGCGCGGGCGTGCGGGGACGCCGAGGAGCGCCTGGAGCTCGTCGAGCAGGGCGATGTCGTGCACGGAGTACCCGTCCCGCTTCAGCGACCGGGCCACCTTGCGGACCTCGCCGGGGTTGAGGACGCGGCGCGCCCAGCGGCCCAGGCGGCGCTCGTCGGCCATGGCGGCCAGCACGTCCTTGGGGGTCAGTTCCGGCCACCAGGCGTCGAGGAACTCGGTGAAGGAGTCCTCCGAGGTGATGTCGTCGTCGAAGGAGGAGCGCAGCTCGGCGGCCAGCTCCGGGTCGGTCTGCCGGCCGGCGGCCCCCGACTGCTCCCACAGCGCGTCCAGCAGCAGCTTGCGGGCACGCGGGCGCAGCA
Source organism: Streptomyces galbus (assembly GCF_005280195.1). Lineage (GTDB taxonomy): Bacteria > Actinomycetota > Actinomycetes > Streptomycetales > Streptomycetaceae > Streptomyces > Streptomyces galbus. The sequence goes on from NZ_SZPR01000014.1 coordinate 174,530, forward strand.
GGTTGACCGGGGCGGTGCCGCCGAGGGCCGTGCGGCGGACGCGGTCCAGCGCGGCGGCGTCCAGTTCGAGGCGCCGCCCGAAGGCGACGACCCGCAGCCGAGTGGGCGGACCGGCGGCGCCCGGCGTACCGGTCACCTCGCCGTCGTCGCCGCCGTCTAGGGTGAGCTGCCCGGCGGGCGTACCGGCGCCGCGGCCCAGCTCCAGCGCTCCCCGTGCCGCCTTGCGCAGCACCTTCAGCATCCGCGAGGAGCCCTTGGCGCGGGCCACCGCGGGCGAGTCGTACAGCGTGGCCTCGGCGCCCACCGCGTCCACGGCCAGCGAGCCGATCGCGCGGATCGCGACCTGGCCCTCCTCGCCGAGGGAGGGCAGGACGCCCTCGGTGTAGGCGACCAGCAGCGGCGTCGGCGACACGATCAGGATGCCGCCCGAGTACCGGCGCCGGTCCTGGTAGAGCAGGTAGGCGGCGCGGTGCAGCGCGACGGCGGTCTTGCCGGTGCCGGGGCCGCCCTCGACGTAGGTCACGGACGCGGCGGGGGCACGGATGACGAGGTCCTGCTCGGCCTGGATGGAGGCCACGATGTCCCGCATGGTGTGACCGCGGGCCTGGCCGAGGGCCGCCATCAGGGCGCCGTCGCCGATGACGGGCAGCTCCCGGCCGTCGAGGAAGGCGGTCAGCTCGGGCCGCATGAGGTCGTCCTCGACGCCGAGGACGCGGCGGCCCTTGGAGCGGATCACCCGGCGGCGCACGACCCGGCCGGGGTCCACGGGCGTGGACCGGTAGAACGGCGCGGCGGCCGGCGCCCGCCAGTCGATGACCAGCGGGGCGTAGTCCTGGTCGAGGACGCCGATCCGGCCGATGTGCAGCGTCTCGGCGATGTCGGCGGTCCGGTCGGGCCGTACGGCGCCCTCGGCCGGCTCGACGGCGGTGTAGGCGCCGTCGGGACCCTTCTTGCCGTCCTTGCCCGGCAGCAGGTCGATCCGGCCGAAGAGGAAGTCCTCGAACTCGTTGTTGAGCCGGTTGAGGTGGATGCCGGCGCGGAAGACCTGGGCGTCCCGCTCGGCGAGCGCGCCGGGCGTGCCGACCTGGCCGCGCTGCGCCGCGTCGTTCATGAGGAACTCGGCCTCGTGGATCTTCTCCGCGAGCCGCCGGTACACCCGGTCCAGGTGTTCCTGTTCCCCGCGGATCTCTCGGTCGCGCACGGAGTCGTGCTCGCCCCGGACCGAGTCGACCGCGTTGTCCTGCTGAGCCTGAGCGGCCACCGGGCCCCCTTCTGACGTGCTGGGCAGCCGTCAACCGTACGCGAAGGGGGCCGGTGCGCGGAAGCTACGCGTCGATCTCGAGGAGCTTCTTGCCGTCGAAGGTCATCACCTCGAAGTGGTCGATGTCGTTCACCGGCATCGACACGCCGCCCTGGACGTACAGCGGCTGCTTGGCCTGGTCGGTCTTGGCGTTGGGGATGCCGTAGCCCCACTCGGGCACCGACCAGGACGAGGCGGTCTCGCGCTCGCCGTTCTTGCCGACGGCGATCAGCGAGCACTTCTGCGGCCCGGTGACGTTCTTCAGTTCGACGACGGTCTCGGTGCCCCACGCCTTGTCCTGCAGCGCCACGGTCCCGGTGACCTTGGTGCCCGCGTCGGTGGCGGTGACCTTGTCGCCGATCGTGTTGAACACCGACCGCGCGGGGTTGCTCGCGCTCGCCACGGGCGTCCCGCCGCCGCCGTCGTCGCCGCCGGTCACCGCGACCGCGGTGAGCGGGCCGCCGATGATCAGCGCCGCCGCGGCCGCGACCATGTAGAAGGAGCGCCGGCGCTTCTGGGCGCGCCGCTCGGCCACCTCGTCGACCAGCCGCTCCGCCAGCCGTGGGCTGGGCCGGGCGGACAGGGACTCGCCGATCGCCGGCGTGCCGGACCCGGGCAGGTCCGCGAGCGCGGCGAGCATCGGCTCCATCCCGGCCAGCTCGTCGAGCTGCTGGGCGCACCACTCGCAGCCGGCGAGGTGGGCCTCGAAAGCGGTTGCCTCGGCGTCGTCGAGAATCCCGAGGGCGTAGGCGCCGACGGTCTCGTGCTCGCTCGGACTCGGAGATCCGTGCATCGATCCCTGCATGGGACCAGACATACCCGAACCACCTGTGCCGTATCCCCCGTACATGCTCATCACGCCGTCACCCCCCGCTCCTCCAGTGCCAGCTTCATCGACCGCAGGGCGTAGAACACCCGGGAGCGGACGGTGCCGCTGGGTATGCCCAGGGTTTCGGCCGCCTCGTTGACCGTACGCCCCTTGAAATAGGTCTCGACGAGCACCTCCCGGTGGGCCGGGGTCAGGTCGTCCAGCGCGTCCGACAGGGTCATCAACCACAGCGCCTTGTCGATCTCGTCCTCCGCGGGGATGACCTCCAGCGGCGACGGGTCGACCTCCTGCGGCCGGGCCTGCCGGCTGCGGTGGCCGTCGATGACGATGCGGCGCGCGACCGTCACCAGCCAGGGGCGTACCGATCCGGTCGCCCGATTGAGCTGACCGGCGTTCTTCCAGGCACGGATGAGCGTTTCCTGCACGACGTCCTCGGCGCGCTGCCGGTCTCCGGCGACCAGTCGCAGGACGTACGCAAGGAGGGGGCCGGCGTGCTCCCGGTAGAGGGCGCGCATCAGCTCCTCGTCAGGTTCCGAGGGCTGGGACATGCGATGTCGGGCCCTCGATCCACGTTCATTGGCCACGGCCGCATCCTTGCGCACGCCCACCTCCGGTGTCCGGGGGTTCCCCCAGTCGGTCGCTCCCCCACCGGTACGGATGTGAGCTGCGGAGTGTTCAAACCCGGGATGCGTATTTCTTCGAGGTGTCCCGACGAGGGGGACATGAACGCACATTCCCCCACCGGGTTCTTTACAGATCCGCCACACCGACAAGGCCGGACGGACTGCCCGTGGCGCGCGGGAGGCACACGAGGTGTAAGCGAGATCACGTGGCGGCCGGGCGGGGAGGAAGCGGCCGATCAGCGGACGGGCCCGACGTGTCGGACGCGCGGCCTCCGCCCCTCACCCCCGGGTGACGGCGGTGCGCCGACGGTGCCGGGCGACCCGCTCGCGGTTGCCGCAGACCTCGCTGGAACACCACCGTCGGCGGCGGCCGCGGGAGGTGTCGACGTACACCAAGGGGCAGTTGTCCCCCGCGCACTGCCGCAGCGCGGCCCGCGCGACCGGGTCGGTCAGCAGCTCGACCGCGTCCCGCGCGACGACGGCGAGCAGGGCGGCACAGTCCGGCGGGGCGTCCAACCGCCGTACGAGGGTGCCGTCTTCACCCCGTACGGCGCGGGGGGCCGGGGTGGCGACGCGGGCGAGGTCGTTGAGACGGGCCAGGGCCAGGAGCGGGACGGGGACGGGGACATGGGAGCCGTGGTGGTCCGCGGTCAGGGATGCGTGCACCAACTGCCCGACACACGAGCGCAGTTCCCGGAACGCCGTCACCCACGAGGGGTCCGCCTCCGGCAGCGGGGTGCCCGGGGGCACGAGTCCCGACGCGGTGATCCAGGCGTACAACGGGGGCGCGGAGTGCAGCCGTTCGACGGGGTGCGCGGTCGCCAGCAGGTCGAGACAGAGGCGCCCCGCCTCGAAGCGCGGCGTGTGCGGGGCCGTGGCCGTACCCGGTGCCATGAGCCTGTCACCGCCTAGGTAGGAGCAGTTCCCCCCGGTGTCCTTCGTTCCCCCTCTCACAGTGCCCGCCCGGGAGCACGGCCGGAAGTCCCCGGGCGGGACGGGCCGTACGGGGCGGGGGCGGACGCCGGTGGTCGCGGTCGACGCGGTCGTCGCGGTCGTCGCGGTCGTCGCAGTGGTGGACGCGCGCGTGACCGGGAGGTCCCGGTACCGGACGTGCCCGCCACCCCGGCGCCCCACCCGGTCCTCCGGCCCCGCCCGGCACGTCCCCCTGTGCGTTGCGGGTGGGGGACGGGCAGCGAGGAGGCTCAGCCCGTCCTGAGCGCCGGGCCGGCGGCGGATGCGGATCCGGTGCCGGCCAGGAGGGCGCGCAAGGGCGCCGAGTCCGGGGTGTCGGCGACGGCCGCGTCGAGGGCGTCGTCCATGCCCTTCTCCCATTCCTCGGGCAGGGCGAGCCCGGGCCGGCCCGACCAGGCCACGTCGGGGGCGGCCTGCCCCGCCTGGACGAGACGCAGGTGGACGAGACCGGCGAGGCCGTCGAAGACCCGAGGCCGGATGAAGTTGCGGGCCGACGCCCCGGTCAGCCGTGCCGCCTGATGGTGCTTGGGCATCCGCTCGGCGATCTCCCTCCACAGCAGGCCGCGGTCGAAGGCGTCCAGCACCTCCTCCAGACCGGGCAGCGCGTCGCTGTCGACCGGCCCGGCCGGTGCGCCCCCTTCGGTGCCGGCCTCCTCTGCGCGCACGGCCCTGGCCACCGCGACCCGCAAGGGCCGCGCCCACTCCTCGGCGTCGATGACGGCGCGGGCCATGACCAGGTCGTCCCAGCCCAGGCGGGGTAGCTGGGCCGCTTCGACGGGCAGCGTGCACGCCTCAAGCGCCGTGAACACCTCTTCCCCGCGGCGCACCAGGGTGAGCGCGGACCGGGTGTCGTCCAGTTCGGCGGCCCGGCCGTCGTCGGGCAACGCCTCCACCGCGGCGACCCGTTCGGCGATCGGGGGGTGGGAGTCGTACCGGTGCGGTCGCGGCGGGCGTCGTCCGGAGGACAGCTCGGCGATGCCGTCGGGCGACCGGGCATCGACCATGCGGCGGAACCCGCCGTACACCTCTCCCCGCCGCGGCAGAGCTCCCAGCGGCTCACCCATCGCGGCGTACGCCGTCAGGTAGTGGTCGTGGGCGGCGTCGAGCACGGGCAGGGCGCGCAGTGCGGCGGCGGTGGCGTCCCGTCCCGCGTGCCGGGCGGCCGTCCGGTCGGCGGCGCGTTCCTGCTCGCGGCCCGCGGCCTGCGAGCTGCGCAGGAACAGGTGGGCGTAGGTGACGTACAGCAGGCCCACGGCCCGGTGGAAGTAGGTGTCGTTCCGCCCGAACACGTCGACCGTGTGCAGCACGGCCGCACGACCACGCATGATGATGCCGCCGAGCCGGGTGTCGAGGTGCGCGTAGTGCCCGAACTCGTGGGCGAGCACGCCACGGAGCTGCGGGACGGTCAGACCGGTCAGCAGGGGCAGCCCGAGATACATGCGGCGCCGGCCGGGCAGCAGGCCCAGCAGGCGGCTCTGCTCGGCGACGGCGGCGTTGACGTCCGCGGTCAGGTACAGCTCGTCGGGCGGTCGCTCCCCCATCGCCTCGGCGGCCGCCCGGACGAGGTCCCACAGCTCGGGCTGGTCGTCCGCTCCCGCCGCGACCGCGTGCGGTTCCGTCTCCAGGCGCCCCGCCCGCAGGAAGGCGAACATGCCCTGCAGGATCGCCAGAGCCACCACCAGGGTGCCGGTCACGAGCGTGGCCGCGGCCCACGCCGCCCGGTCGACGAACACCCGCGTCACCAGCAGCCAGTCCAGCACTCCCATGGCCGCCAGCAGCACGAAGCCCATCAGGAAGAAGCCCGCCAGCAGCACGAACGCGCGCAGCACGCGCAACCGCAATCCCATTACTGTCCCCCCGCCGGACCCGCCGCCCGGACGGGCCGACGACGCGCGGATCCTACCGCCGGGTGAGACGCGGGGACATGCAATGACCGCCCCGGCAGGCGCGGCCCCGTTACCGGAACCGTCCACCCCGCCCCCCGTCACCTCTCACCCCGCCCCCCGCCCGAGTGAGAGCAACGTTCCCTCGCGGTCACCCGTGGGCACAGGGGCGAAACGCGGTCTGCCTACCTTCGGGACCCAGAAGCGCTCATCCCCCCGCACCACCTGAGTCCCGCAGCACCGTGGAGGCGTCATGACAGCCCCGAGCACAGCCCCCGCACCTTCCTCCGGCCCGCGCAGGGGCGGGCGGTGGATCGAGCACTGGGATCCCGAGGACGAGACCTTCTGGAACACGACCGGGGAGCGGATCGCCCGCCGCAACCTCTTCTTCTCCGTCCTTTCCGAGCACATCGGCTTCTCGATCTGGACCCTGTGGTCGGTGCTGGTGCTCTTCATGGGGCCGGAGTACGGGCTGACCCCCGCCGACAAGTTCCTGCTGACGTCGATGGTCACGCTCGTCGGGGCCGTCGTCCGGGTGCCGTACACCTTCGCCGTCGCGGTCTTCGGCGGGCGGAACTGGACGGTCATCTCGGCCGGTCTGCTGCTGGTGCCCACCGTCGCGGCCTTCGCGGTGATGGAGCCGGGGACGTCCTTCACGACGTTCCTGCTGGTCGGCCTGCTGGCCGGGGTCGGCGGCGGCAACTTCGCCTCCTCCATGACCAACATCAACGCCTACTTCCCGCTGCGCAAGAAGGGCTGGGCGCTCGGCCTGAACGCCGGCGGCGGCAACATCGGCGTCCCGGTCATCCAGCTCATCGCCCTCGCCATCATCGGCGCGAACGGCGGGCCGCGCGTGCTGCTCGGCATCTACATCCCGCTGATCCTCCTCGCCGCGGTGCTCGCCTTCCGCTTCATGGACAACCTGGAGAAGGTCAGGAACGACACCGGCGCCGCCCAGGACGCGGCCCGCGACGGCCACACCTGGATCATGTCGTTCCTCTACGTCGGGACGTTCGGGTCGTTCATCGGCTACAGCTTCGCCTTCGGGCAGGTGCTCACCAACCAGTTCGGCCGTACGCCGCTGCAGGCCGCGTACCTCACCTTCATCGGCCCGCTGCTCGGCTCGCTGATCCGCCCCGTCGGCGGCCGGCTCGCCGACCGCTGGGGCGGGGCCCGCATCAGCCTGTACACGTACGTCGGCATGGGCGCGGCCACCGCCGTCCTGGTGTACGCCAGCCAGCAGAAGTCGCTGGGGCTGTTCGTGCCGGTCTTCGTGGCGCTGTTCGTGCTCAGCGGGCTCGGCAACGGGTCGACGTTCAAGATGATCCCCGGCATCTTCCACACCAAGGCCCTCGCCCGGGGGCTGACGGGCGAGGCGGCCGCGGCGTACGGGCGGCGGCTGTCCGGCGCGTCCATGGGCCTGATCGGCGCGGTCGGCGCGCTCGGCGGCGTCGGCATCAACCTCGCCTTCCGCCAGTCCTTCCTCTCCTACGGCTCCGGCACCGGCGCGTTCGTGGCGTTCCTCGTCTTCTACGCCGCCTGCTTCGCCGTCACCTGGGCCGTATACCTTCGTAAGCCGGCCGGCGCGACGAGCCCGGCGGCGAGCGCCGCGGAGAAGGAGCCGCAGCTCAGCTACGCGGAAGTGTGACCGGACCGCCGGGTGCGACGTAACACCGGCGACATCGAGCCGAACCGAGCCTGTCACGCGCCGTTGACAGGCTCGATCGGCATGCGGGCACCGCGCCACTGCGGCATCCTCCTGGTGTCCGCGGCACGACGACCACGGGAATGCGGGACGACGTCATGTACGAGGAACAGCAGCGACCGGACCACGGGCCCCTGGCCGGCTTCACCGTGGGCGTGACGGCCGCGCGCCGGGCCGACGAACTGGGGGCCCTGCTCCAGCGGCGCGGCGCCGCCGTCCTGCACGCCCCCGCCCTGCGGATCGTGCCGCTCGCCGACGACGGGGAGCTGCTCGCCGCGACCCAGCAACTCATCGACCGGGCGCCGGACGTGGTCGTCGCGACGACCGCCATCGGCTTCCGCGGCTGGATCGAGGCCGCCGACGGGTGGGGGCTCGGCGAGCCCCTGCTGGCCCGGCTTCGCGAGGTCGAGCTGCTGGCCCGCGGCCCCAAGGTCAAGGGCGCGGTGCGGGCCGCCGGACTGACCGAGGAGTGGTCGCCGTCCAGCGAGTCGCTGGCGGAGGTGCTCGACCGGCTCCTGGAGGAGGGCGTCGACGGCCGCCGGGTCGCCGTCCAGCTGCACGGGGAGCCGCTGCCCGGGTTCGTGGAGGCGCTGCGGGAGGGCGGGGCCGAGGTGGTGGGGGTGCCCGTGTACCGGTGGATGCCGCCGGAGGACATCGGGCCGCTGGACCGGCTGCTGGACGCCACGGTGGCGCGCGGCCTGGACGCGGTGACCTTCACCAGCGCGCCCGCGGCGGCGTCCCTGCTGTCCCGGGCGGAGGAGCGGGGCCTTTTGACCGGCCTGCTGGCCGCGTTCCACCACGACGTGGTGCCGGCCTGCGTGGGACCGGTCACCGCGCTGCCGCTGCAGGCGCGCGGCGTGGACACCGTCCAGCCCGACCGCTTCCGCCTCGGCCCGCTGGTGCAGCTGCTGTGCCAGGAACTGCCCTCCCGGGCCCGTTCGTTGCCGGTGGCCGGCCACCACATGGAGATCCGCGGCCACGCGGTCCTCCTCGACGGCGAGCTCAAGCCGGTCCCCCCGGCCGGCATGTCCCTGCTGCGGGCCCTGTCCCGCCGCCCCGGCTGGGTCGTCCCGCGCGCCGACCTGCTGCGCGCCCTGCCCGGCGCGGGCCGCGACGAGCACGCCGTGGAGACGGCGATGGCCCGCCTGCGCACGGCCCTGGGCGCCCCGAAGCTGATCCAGACGGTGGTCAAGCGCGGCTACCGCCTGGCCCTGGACCCGGCCACGGACGCGAAGTACGCGGGGGCGTGACACCCCGGCCCGCCGGGCCTAGGTACTCGGGTCGTTCTGAGTATCCGCGCCCTGTTCCGGGGGCGGGGCCGGCGGGAGGCTGGGCGCATGAGCCAAGGACTTCCGAGACCCGTGCCCCGGCTGGTGCCCGTGCTGGTCCTCGCCGGGGTGTCGTTCGCGCTGTGGGCCGCCTGGCTGGGGTGGGACCAGCAGCGGGACGTGCAGGCCGACGGTTCGACCACCGGGCCGTACGAGGCGTGGCAGGTCGGGGGGCTCGTGCTGAGCCTGCTGGTGCCCGTGTACTGGGCCGCGTCCCGGCAGCACGTGGCGGCCGTCGCGGGGACGACCGCCGGTCTGACCCTCGCCGCCTACGGGGACTGGTCCGACGACGCCGGCGGCCTGTTCATGGTGGGCGTCACCCTGGTCATGCTGGGCAGCCTCGCCGCCACGGCCGCCGTGTCGGCGGTGATCCGCGCCGCGACGCGGGCGTGACGGCGGCGGCGTGGCGCGGCGTGCCGGCCGGTGCGCCACGCGGTGTCACGTGCGGGCGGCAGCCGAGTCCCTGTCCACGGCCGGGATCCATGCCGTGGCGGGCACCCGCAGCCACGACCTCTCGGCCGTCAGCCGGGCCGCCGCGCGCCGCAGCGCGTCGAGGCCGGGGTGGACCAGCCCCTTGCGCCAGACCAGCGAGACCGGGGACAGCGGCACCGGGTCGACGAGCGGCCGGAGCACCGTGCCGGGCAGGGCCGGGAACCCCACCACCACGAGGACCGGATCGCCCGATTTCTCGATGATGCGGCGGAACTCCTCGTCGCCGACGGCGAGCGGCGCGGGCGGCGCCACCTCGATGCCGCGCCCCTCGAACAGCCGGTGGGCGAGGTCCGTCCACTCCCGGGTGCGCGGGTTCCCGGCGCCCGCGTACACCCGCTCCCCGGCGAGCGCGGCCATCGGCACCTCCGCCAGCGCGGCCAGCCGGTGGTGTACGGGCAGCAGGACGGCCATCGGCTCGTGGCGCACGGCCTGGTGGTCCAGCGCGGCCCGCAGCGCCGGGTCCAGGCCCGCCCAGCGGCCGAACGACGCGTCCAGCCGGCCCGCCGCGATCTCGGCCGCGGCCCAGGTCAGCCCGCTCTCGAAGCGCGCCATCAGCTCCAGATCCGGGGCGAGTTCGCGGGCCAGGTGCAGCACCGCGCGGCCGGTGACCAGGCCCGGCGAGTTGAGGTCCACCAGCAGCGGGCGGGCCTGCCGGAACGCCGCGAGCAGCTCGTCCTGCGCCGCCAGCACCCGGCGCGCGTACGGCACCAGCCGCTCGCCGTCGGGCGTCAGCGTGACCTGGCGGGTGGTCCGCAGGAACAGGTCGGCGCCCAACTCCCGCTCCAGGCGCCGTACGTCACGGCTGAGGGCCTGCTGCGCGACGTACAGGCGGGCCGCGGCACGGGTGAAGTGCAGTTCCTCGGCGACGGCGAGGAAGGCGCGCAGCAGACGGGGGTCGAGGTGGGCGGGTGTGCCGGACATCCCGTGAACTTACAACGCGGGTGTGTCAATCGGTGCGGGACAGGTGTTGGACCGGGTGATCATCGCGGCGCCACCGTAGGGGCATGCCCCAGTCGACACGGCGGGACCACCCTGCCCGCACACCGTCCCGTCCCTTCCCCACGCTCACCGCGGACACCCTGGTCACCGTCGACTTCCGCCCCCGCGCGGCCCGACCGCCGGGCCCCTACCGGCGGCTGCTCGCCCGGCCGGGCGCCCGCGCCTTCGTCGCCGGGAACCTGATCGCCCGGCTGCCCGCGGGCATGTTCGGGATGAGCACCATCGTGATGATCGCCGACACCCGCGGCTCGTACGCCCTGGCCGGGGCCGTCGGCGCGACCGGACTCGCGGCGTCCGCGCTGGCCGGGCCGTGGATCGCGCGGCTCGTCGACCGGCACGGGCAGGCGCGGATCGCGGTCCCGGCCGCGCTGTGCGTGGTGCTCGGCAGCCTGGCGCTGGTGCTGTGCGTGCACTACGGGGCACCCGACTGGACCCTCTTCGCCGCGTACGCCACGACCGCGACCACGCCCAACACCGGGGGCATGGCCCGGGCCCGCTGGGCGCACCTGCTGGACGGGGACGCGGCCGCCCTGCACACCGCGAACTCCTTCGAGCAGGCGGTGGACGAGCTGTGCTACATGCTGGGCCCGGTGCTCGCGGCGTTCCTGTGCACGGCGGTCGCCCCGGAGGCGGGGCTGCTGGTGGCGGCGTCGCTGCTGCTGGTGGGCATCCTGCTGTTCGCGGCGCAGCGCGCCACCGAGCCGCCGCCGCGCCCGGCGGACCGCGCGGCGCGCTCGCCGCTGCGGGTCGCGGGCGTGCCGCCGCTGCTGGTGGGGTTCCTGGCGACGGGCGCGGTGTTCGGTTCGATGGAGGTCGTCACCGTCGCCTACGCCGACGCGCTCGGCCACCGGGGCGCCGCCGGGGTGGTGCTGATGCTCCAGGCGGCCGGTTCGTGCGCGGCCGGCCTGCTGTACGGCGCGCTGAAGCCGGCCGGTCCGGCCGAGCGGCGCCTGCCGTGGTGCCTGCTGGCGATGACGGTGCTGATGGGCCTGCCGTGGCTGAGCGCCCGTACCGCGGGTTCGCTGCCGCTGCTGGCGCTCGCGCTGCTGGTGGCGGGGATGGCGACCGCGCCGACGATGGTCACCGCGATGACCGTGCTCCAGGGCAGGGTGCCCGCGGGGCGGCTGAACGAGGGGCTGAGCCTGATGGTCACCGCGCTGCTCGCGGGGATCGCGTGCGGCTCGGCGAGCGGCGGCTGGATCGTCGAACACTCCGCGCCGACCACGGGGTTCGCGGTGCCGGTGGCGGCGGCGGGGGTGGCGTTCGTGATCGGCTCGGTGCGGGCGGTGCGTCGCGCCGCCTGAACGCCTGAACGCCTGAACGCCTGAACGCCTGAACGCCTGCGGGAACGACGAAGGCCCGGTGGCGGGTGCCACCGGGCCTTCTCATGGGGAGTGGAGATGGCGGGAATCGAACCCGCGTCCAACGGTGCGGAATCAGGGCTTCTCCGTGTGCAGTCCGCTGCGCTTTTCTCAGCCCCGGAGATCACGCGGACAAGTCTCCGACGGGCTCAGTCACTGTGTGATTTCCCTCTTCACCCCGTGACCGGGATCGAGGTTTAGTTCCCTAGCTGATGCCAGGAACCGGGTCGGGAACAGCCCCGGGCTGACACTCCCTTGAGTAAGGGGGCAGTTCGCTCGCTACCTGATCAGGCAGCGAGGGCGAACTGCTCCGCCTTGGGAGAATCGCTCTTGATAGTGGCGATTATTTTTTTCGGCCTGTGGTTTACGAGATCATGGCCGCTTCCTCGACACGCTTCCCCTGCTTCGACAGCCGCTGTCGAAACCGATCATCCCCATGTTGATTTTTCAATCCGCGCACCCGCTGTGAGGTGCAGGTGCCATCGTACGTGACCAACGTCCGTCGATGCCACCGTATTCCCCCGCCGGGGCCGGCCTACGCGCGCTGCTTGCGGCGGACGGCCGACATGGCGCGCTCGGCCTCGCGGCGGTCCTGCTTCTCCCGCAGGGTCTGGCGCTTGTCGTACTCCTTCTTGCCCTTGGCCAGCGCGATCTCGACCTTGGCCCGGCCGTCCTTGAAGTACAGCGCCAGGGGCACGATGGTGTGGCCCGTCTCCTGCACCTTGGACTCCAGCTTGTCGATCTCCGCTCGGTGCAGCAGCAGCTTGCGCTTGCGGCGCGCGCTGTGGTTCGTCCAGGTGCCCTGGCTGTACTCGGGCACGTGCACGTTGTACAGCCACGCCTCGTGCCCGTCTAGCTGCACGAAGCCGTCCACGAGCGAGGCCCGCCCCTGGCGCAGCGACTTCACCTCGGTCCCCATGAGCACCAGGCCGGCCTCGTAGGTGTCGATGATGAGGTAGTCGTGCCGCGCCTTCTTGTTCTGGGCGATCAGCTTGCGCCCTTTTTCCTTAGCCATAGTGCCGACCATTTTCGCACTACGCGGGGGGCGGACGGGAAGCCATTGACCACCAGGTGGGCGGGCGGCCCCGCGAGGCGGCCCGACGGGGGCTACTCGCCCAGGCCGTCCAGGACCGTCTCGGCCCGGCGCAGGGCGTCGTGGTCGGCCTCCAGGTCGGGGGTGATGCCCCGGCCGTCGACCGTGCGGCCCGAGGGGGTGCGGTAGTGGCCGACGGTCAGCTCGGCGACCGAGCCGTCGGGCAGCCGGCTCGGCATCTGCACCGAGCCCTTGCCGAAGGTGCGCGACCCCACCACGACCGCCCGCCCCCGGTCCTTCAGGGCGCCGGTCAGCAGCTCGGCCGCGCTCATCGTGCCGCCGTCGACGACCGCCACCAGCGGCCGTGCGGTGTCCCCGCCGCCCTCGGCGTGCAGGGCGCGCTGCTCGCCGTCCACGTCGTAGGTGGCGACCAGGCCGCCGTCGAGGAACGCCGACGCGCTGGTCACGGCCTCGGTGACCAGGCCGCCGGAGTTGCCGCGCAGGTCCAGCACGATCCCCTCGTCGGCCGGCGCCCGGCGCACGGCGGTGCGGACGGTGTCGCCGACGCCCTTGGTGAACGCGGCGATCCTGATCACGGTGGCGCCCCCGGCGAGCCGCTGCACGGTGACCGAGTCGGTCGACAGCCGGGCCCGGCGCAGGGTCTCGCGCCACGCGCGCGTGCCGCGCTCCAGGCCGAGGGTGACCCTCGTGCCGGCCGCCTCGCCGGTCGCCTCGCCGCGCAGCAGGGAGACGACCTCGGTGACCGGCAGGCCGTCCACGGTCCGCCCGTCGATGCTGCGCAGCCGGTCGCCCGCGCGGACGCCCGCGGCGGCGGCCGGCGATCCGCCCTGCACCTTGGTGACCTCGATGCGGCCGTCCCGCTCGCGCCGTGCCCACAGGCCGACACCGGTGTAGCGGCCGTCGAGGGCGTCCTCGAACTCCTCGTACTCGCCCGGGGAGTAGACGGCGCCCCAGCGGTCCCCGCTGCGGCTGACGGCCCGTTCCGCGGCCTCCGTGGGGGACTTGCCCTCGGCCATGGCCTCGGCGGCGGCCCGGGCGACCGCGTCGTGGCGGCTGCCCGGCGCGGCGGTCGGCCGTGAACTCCCGGTCGCCCCGGGCCCGTCGGCGTCGCCGGGCAGCGACCCGGTGGCGGCGCCGGCGACCAGCACACTGGCGAACACCAATGTCAGGGCGGCCCCGCGGCCGAAGCGGCGGGGCTGACGAAACAGGTCACAACCCGACATGGCGGTGAGTCTAGGCGAACGCGCGGGGCGGAACGGCGTCCGATCCGTACGGCCCCTTTTGGTATGCGTCACACCTTCAGGTACTTGCGCAACGCGAAGAACGCGGCCAGCGCGGGCATCAGCAGGCTCGTCGCGAGGATCAGCGGGAGCTTCGTCAACACGGCGTCCCAGCCGATGAAGTTGATGAGGTTCAGCTTCTGCGACAGCGCGAGGCCGTGGTCGATGATGAAGTACCGCGCGACCACCAGGAACCCGCAGGCGACCCCGCCGCCGATGAGCCCGGCGACCGCCGCCTCCGCGATGAACGGCGCCTGGATGTAGAAGCCCGAGGCGCCGACCAGGCGCATGATCCCGGTCTCGCGTCGCCGGCTGAACGCGGAGACCCGCACGGTGTTGACGATCAGCATCAGCGCGACGACCAGCATCAGCGCCATCACCATCCGCGCGGCCCAGTTCATGCCGTTGAGCAGCCCGAAGAGGTTGTCGAGGATGCCCTTCTGGTCCTGCACCGACTGCACGCCGTCCCGCCCGTCGAAGGCGGTCGCGATGACCTGGTACTTCTCCGGGTCCTTCAGCTTGATCCGGTACGACTCCTGCATCTGGTCCGGGGTGAGCGAACTGGCCAGCGGGGAGTCGCCGAACTGCTGCTTGTAGTGCTTGTACGCCTCGTCCTGCGACTCGTAGGTGACCGTGTCGACCACGGCCATCTTCTTGAGGTCGGTGAGGATCTCCTTCTTCTGGTCCTCGGTGACCGCGCCCTTGGCGCAGTTGGGGTCGGACTCGGCGTCGCTCTTGTTGCAGAGGAACACCGAGACGTTGACCTTGTCGTACCAGTAGCCCTTCATGGTGTTGACCTGGTCGCTCATCAGGAGCGACCCGCCGAACAGCGCGAGCGACAGGGCGACGGAGACGATGACGGCGAACGTCATCGTGAGGTTGCGGCGGAGTCCGACACCGATCTCGGACAGAACGAACTGGGCGCGCATGGCGGCGGGTCAAACCTTTCCGTGGAACGCGTGCGAGGAGCCGGGCGGTCTCAGTGCTGGTAGCCGTAGACGCCGCGTGCCTGGTCGCGGACGAGGCGGCCCTTCTCCAGCTCGATGACGCGCTTGCGCATCTGGTCCACGATGTTCTGGTCGTGCGTGGCCATCACCACGGTCGTGCCGGTCCGGTTGATCCGGTCCAGCAGCTTCATGATGCCGACCGAGGTCTGCGGGTCGAGGTTGCCGGTGGGCTCGTCGGCGATCAGCAGCTTCGGCCGGTTGACGAACGCCCGCGCGATGGCGACGCGCTGCTGCTCACCACCGGACAACTCGCCGGGCATCCGGTCCTCCTTGCCGCCGAGCCCGACCAGGTCGAGCACCTGCGGCACGGACTTGCGGATCTCGCCCCGGGACTTGCCGATGACCTCCTGCGCGAAGGCCACGTTCTCCGCGACCGTCTTGTTCGGCAGCAGCCGGAAGTCCTGGAACACGGTCCCGAGCTGGCGGCGCATCTGCGGCACCTTCCAGTTGGACAGGCGCGCGAGGTCCTTGCCCAGCACGTGCACCTGGCCGTGGCTGCACCGCTCCTCGCGGAGGACCAGCCGCAGGAAGGTGGACTTGCCGGAGCCGGAGGACCCCACGAGGAAGACGAACTCGCCCTTCTCCACCTCGAGGGAGACATCCCTGAGTGCGGGTCGGGTCTGCTTGGGGTAGACCTTGGAGACGTTGTCGAATCGGATCACGGTGCACCACGGGTCGCCGGGGGTAGATGAGCGTGACCATACGCGAACCGGGAGCGCGAGCGCAGGCGCCGTACGGGGTTGGGGCGTGCTTGTGCGGTTTTGTACGGTGCCCCGGGGGGAAAGGGAGCGCGCCCTTCGTCCGGCACCCCTGAGCGCGCCGGGCGGGAACCTGGCACAGTGGGAGGGGAACGTTCGCGTTTCCGTGAGCGTTGTACGGAGCAGAACCGGGTGCAAGGAGGGCGAGGCGCATGACGTACGACCGGCTGGTGTGCGCGAACTGCGCGGCGCCCGTGAGCGAGGGCCGGTGCCCCGTGTGCCGCGCGAACCGCGAGCGGCTGCAACAGGAGAGCTTTCTGGCGGGCCTGAACCCGATGGCCCTGATCGCGCTGCTGGCGGTGCTGGTGGCGGCGGTGGCCCTGCTGGCCCACCAGACCGCGTAGCCCGCGGCGGCGGCGCGAGCCCCCAAGACGGCACGAGAGACGGCAAGAGGCCCGGAGCGAGCGCTCCGGGCCTCTTCCTGTCACACGCGCACGGTCCGTGCGGTCGCGGCTACCGTCAGGCAGCGGCTCCGCCGCGGCCCGCGACCAGGCGCGGGAGGACGCGGAAGCCGACGCCGCCGGCGATCATCGTCGCGGCGCCGATGACGAGGAAGGTGGTCTCCCCGGCACCGGTCTCGGCGAGCTGCTTGCCGCCGCCCTGGGCGGTGGTGTCGGCGGCCGTGGCGTCCGAGGTGTCGGTCAGCGCGGAGCTGCCGGCCTCCTGGGCGGAGGTGCCGTCGGGGGTGGTGCCGCCGGTGCTGCTGGAGCCACCGCCGGAGGTGGAGCCGCCGTTGCCGCCGGTGCTGCTGGAGCCGCCGGAGGTGGAGGAGCCGCCGCCGTTGTTGCCCGAGCCACCGTTGTTGCCCGAGCCACCGTTGTTGCCGGAACCGCCGTTGTTGCCGTTGCCGTTCGAGGTGTTGCCCTGGTCCGAGCCCTGGTTCGCGTTGCCCTGGTCCGAGCCCTGGTTCGCGTTGCCCTGGTCCGAGCCCTGGTTCGCGTTCCCCTGGTCCGAGCCCTGGTTCGCGTTGCCCTGGTCCGAACCCTGGTTCGCGTTCCCCTGGTCCGCGCCCTCATCGGTGTTGCCCGGGTCGCAGTCGGGGGTGACGATGATGTCGCAGGGGTCGTCCGGAGACTTGACGTTCCCCTCGAGCGTCTCGACGAGGCCGCTGTCGCCGCCCTCGTTGTCGACGGCCTGGGCCACGCCCGCCACCGTCAGCGAAGCACCCGCGGCGATCACGGCGCCCGCGGCTATGCGCGCGACCCGGATCCGCGTCTTGTTGGTCATAAGGCTGCTACCCCCAGTAGCTGATCGTCGAAGAGGCCGCGTTCGGGGCCGTGATCGACGGAGGTAGCGAGATCTGCGAAGCCCCCCGGTTCACATGCGCCCCAAAGATACGCATGCCACGCTTCACCCTTCCGAGTTTTCCCAGCAGCGTCAAGGCCGTTGCGCGCGCAATGTCCCCCCGCGTACGCAATGGCCGGTTCTTGAGGCTGTGAGTGTGACGTAAAACCCAGACATAAGCCAACCGCCCCTGAACCAGGGGCGGTTGGCTTGTCGACAAAGTTACTTCTCGCGCTGCTTGCGCCAGCGAATGCCGGCCTCGAGGAACCCGTCGATCTCACCGTTGAACACGGCCTCGGGGTTGCCCACTTCGTACTCGGTGCGCAGGTCCTTGACCATCTGGTACGGGTGCAGGACGTACGAACGCATCTGGTTGCCCCAGGAGTTGCCGCCGTCGCCCTTGAGCGCGTCCATCTTGGCCTGCTCCTCCTGCCGGCGCCGCTCGAGCAGCTTGGCCTGGAGGACGTTCATCGCGGTGGCCTTGTTCTGGATCTGCGACCGCTCGTTCTGGCAGGAGACGACGATGCCGGTCGGCAGGTGCGTGATGCGCACCGCCGAGTCGGTGGTGTTGACGCCCTGGCCGCCGGGGCCGGAGGACCGGTAGACGTCGATGCGCAGCTCGGACTCGTCGATCTCGACGTGGTCGGACTGCTCGACCACGGGCAGGACCTCCACGCCCGCGAACGACGTCTGGCGGCGCCCCTGGTTGTCGAAGGGGGAGATCCGCACCAGACGGTGGGTGCCCTGCTCGACCGAGAGGGTGCCGTAGGCGTACGGCACCTGCACGGCGAAGGTGGTCGACTTGATGCCGGCCTCCTCCGCGTACGAGGTCTCGATGAGCTCGGTCTTGTAGCCCTTCTGCTCCGCCCAGCGCAGGTACATCCGCTGGAGCTTCTCGGCGAAGTCGGCGGCGTCGACGCCACCGGCCTCGGCGCGGATGTTGACCAGGGCCTCGCGGGAGTCGTACTCCCCGCTCAGGAGCGTGCGGACCTCCATCTCGTCCAGGGCCTTCTTGACGGCGGTGAGCTCGGACTCGGCCTCGGCGCGGGTGTCCGGGTCGTCCTCCTCCTCGGCCATCTCGAAGAGCACGGCGAGATCGTCGATCCGCGAGCGCAGCGCCTCGGTCTTCCTCACCTCCGCCTGGAGGTGGGACAGCCTGCTGGTGATCTTCTGCGCCTCGTCCGGGTTGTCCCACAGGGACGGCGCGGCCGCCTGCTCCTCGAGCACGGCGATGTCTGCCCTCAGCTTGTCGAGGTCCAGAACGGCCTCGATCGACTCCATGGTCGAGGAGAGGGACTTGAGCTCTTCGGATACGTCGACGACTGCCACACCCCCAGCGTAACGGCTCCGCCCGGCGGGCAGCGCCGGTGGCGGCCGGGGAGGCCGGGGACGGGCGCCGAGCCGGAGGTCAGGGGGCCGGGGGGGCAGGGGCGGGGTCAGGGGGCGGACGGGCCGGAGGGGGTCGAGGTGGCCGACGAGGTCGGCTTCGAGGGGCTCGCGTCGGCGTCGTCGCCGGAGGTGGCGAGCCAGGTGCCGACGCCCGCCGCGGCGGCGAGGACCACCGCGGCCGCGGCGAGGACCAGGCGGCGGCGCCGCGTGGCGGCGCGGTTGCGGGCCGAACCGGGGCGGGGGGCGCCCGCCGCCCGGGGGACGCGGGCCGTGCCGTGCGCCCCGCCGGCCAGCTCGTCGGGGGCCGGCACCCGCATCGAGGTGTGGGTGTCGCGGTTGGAGTCGGGCCGGGCGCCGGGCACCAGGGGCACCGCGCCGCGCCGCGCGCGGGCGGCGGGCGCCGCGGCCGGGGCGCCGGCGGCCGGGGCCGTCTCGGGCTCCTCCTCCGGCTCGGTGTCCGGCTCGTCCACGTCCAGCGGCGGCATCCCGGCGAGCGTCGGGAGCTGCTCGCGCAGCCGTGCCGCCAGCTCGGAGGCGCGCAGCCGGGAGGCGGGCGCCTTGGCGAGGCACTGGACGATGAGCTGCCACAGCTCGTCCGGGATGCCGGGCAGGGGCGCGACGCTCTCGGTGACGTGCCGGCGCAGCACCGCGCCGGGGTGGCCGCCGCCGAACGGCGTGAAGCCCGCCAGCAGCTCGTACAGCACCGTGGCCAGGGCGTAGATGTCGACGGCCGCGCGGGGCGGCAGGCCCTCGACGATCTCCGGGGCGAGGTAGTCCGGAGTCCCGATGATCTTCGTCGCGCGGGTGCGCCTGGGGGTGTCGATGAGCTTCGCCACGCCGAAGTCGGTCAGCAGGGCACGGTGCGAGCCGCCGGGGCCCAGCGGGCCCTGCATGTCGAGCAGCACGTTCTCCGGCTTGACGTCGCGGTGGACGATCCCGGCGGCGTGGGCCGCTGCCAGTCCCTCGGCGACGTCGGCGGTGATCGCCACGGCCGCCTCGGGGGCGAGCCGGCGGTCCCGGTCCAGCCGGGTGCGCAGGTCGGTGCCCCGGACCAGGTCCATCACCAGGGCCAGGTCGTTGCCGTCGACGACGAGGTCGCGCACCGAGACGACGTTGGGGTGGTCCAGGCCCAGCAGGGCGGTGCGCTCCTGGACGAAGCGGCCCACCAGCTCCTCGTCGGACGCGAGGTCCTCGCGCAGCAGCTTGATGGCGACGGGCCCCTCGGGTCCCTCACCCAGCCACACCGTGCCGGCGCTGCCCCGCCCGAGGATCTGGTGGGCGGTGTACCGGCTGCCGATCTTCCGTGCCAAGGCTGCTCCTACGTACGCGTGTTGCCGACAAAGCTACGCGTCCGAGGAGCCAACCTTCACCGCGGCGGCCGAAATCACCCGCCGGATGTCGACAAATCCCCAGAGTCGCCCGCATCGTTACCGGGCGTACCGGACTACTGGGAGGAACCGCTGCTGCCGAGGTCGCCGATCCAGGTGGTGACGGTGTCGATCCAGTCGCCGAGCTGCTGCCAGTAGCCCTTGCCGGTGCCGATCCAGTCCTGCAGCGGGGTGAACTCCCACACCATCCAGCCGGCCACGAGCAGGATGACGAGCGTGAAGAGGCAGCCCTTGAGGCAGCCGAGGCCGGGGATCCGCATCGGGTTGGCGCTGCGCCGGCGCGGCTCGCGCGGCTCCGGGGCCGGCCGCTGGGGCCGCTGCGGCTGGGGCGTGGGCGGCGGGGCGTAGCGCTGGGGCTGCTGGTGCTGCGGCGGCGCGTACGGCTGCGGCTGCTGCTGGCGGCCGTAGCCCTGCGGCGGGCGCTGCTGCTGGGGCTGGGGCTGGGGGCGCGGCTGCTGCTGCGGGCGGGCCACCTGGCGCTGCGGGCGGCGGCGCAGCGGGTCCTCACCGGGGTCGAGGTACTGGATCTGGGTCTGCTCGTTGCGGTCGCGCGCGGCCCGCAACTGGGTCTGCCAGGGGTGCGGCTGCTCGGGCGGCTGCCCGCCCTGGCCCGGCTGGCCCGGCTGGCCGGGTGGCACCGGCGGCAGCACGGCGGTCGGGTCGGCCGCGCCGGTGTGCGGCAGGACGGCGGTGGGGTCCGCGGCGCCCGCGGGCGGCTGCGCGCCGGTGTGCGGCAGCACGCTGGTCGCGGCGTTCGGGTCGTACGCCCCCGCCGGTCCGGCCGCCGAGCCGTGCGGCAGCACCTGGGTGGGGTCGGCGACGCCGCCCGCGTCCGGCACCGCGGCGGGCGCCGGGTCGGGGGCGAGGACGTGGCCGACGCCCTCGGCGGCGGCGATCTGCATCGAGTTCGCGTGCACCCCGACGCCCTCGGCGACGATGCGCAGCCCGCGCGCGAGGTTCTGGGCGCTCGGCCGCTCGGCCGGGTTCTTGCGCAGGCAGCGCTCGATGACCGTCCACAGCGGGTCGGGCACGGTCGACGGGCGGCGCGGCTCGGCGCTCAGGTGCTGGTGCAGCACCTCCAGGGCGGACCCGCCGGAGAACGGCGGACGGCCGGTGACCAGCTCGTACAGCAGGATGCCGGCGCCGTAGACGTCGACGGCGGAGGTCTGCGGGCGGCCCTCGGCGGACTCGGGGGCGACGTACGCGGGCGTGCCGACGAACTCGCTGGTGCGGGTCAGGCCCGGGGAGTCGGCGAGGCGGGCGATGCCGAAGTCGGTCAGCATCGGGTGCATCTCGCCGCCGCCCTGGCGCAGCAGCACGTTCGCCGGCTTCAGGTCGCGGTGGACGACGCCGTCGGCGTGGCTCGCGGCCAGCGCGTCGGCGATCTGCGCGGTCAGCAGGGCGGCGCCGAC
Source organism: Streptomyces galbus (assembly GCF_005280195.1). Lineage (GTDB taxonomy): Bacteria > Actinomycetota > Actinomycetes > Streptomycetales > Streptomycetaceae > Streptomyces > Streptomyces galbus. The sequence continues at coordinate 195,594 of NZ_SZPR01000014.1, forward strand.
CGGCGTGAAGGGGCCGTTCTGGCGCAGGTAGCGGTGCAGGTCGGGGCCGTCGACGAGGTCCATGACCAGGGCGAGCAGATCGCCCTCGACGACCAGGTCGCGCACCCGGACGATGTTGGGGTGGGTGAGGCGCAGCAGCACCGAGCGCTCGCGCAGGAAGCGCATCACGACGTCGGGGTCGCTCGCCAGCTCCTCCTTGAGCACCTTGATCGCGACCGTCTCGCCGGGCTGGCCGGGCACGGCCGCCTCGGCTCCCGCGGTCTCGCGCTGACGGGCTCGCCACACGGTCCCCGTGGCGCCGCGCCCCAACGGCTCCTCAAGGAGGTACTTGCTCCCTACCGGCCGCACGTCTGCGCTCCCTGCTGCTTGCCTACATTCCGACCCACTGTAGTGCCGCGGCCCGTGCCACCGGCCTGTCCGCGGCGTGCCGCCCGGTGTTCCGCACCCGTTGCGCGTCCCACCGGGGTCCACCGGGGGTCCGTGCGTCGTACGTACGGCTCCCCGGACATGTTCGAACGAAAGACGCTCTCCCCGGTCCGCCGGTTGCCCGGAGCGGGCGTGACCGATCTCAAGTGGATCTCGAGCGGTCGCCCGCAGGGCACCTGTCAGGCACTTTTGCGGGCAGAGCCGACCAATCAAGATCACTTGTTCCCGGGCGGCGGGCGCGTTGTCGGTGACAGGTGCGAGGATGCCTGGAGTACTGGCCGACGTGCTCGTGTGGGGTGGGGGGTAGTCCGCGCCCGCGCAGACCCGCGCAGAAGGGACCGCTGACGCCGATGCAGATCCGGCTGACCGTCGTAGACCCGCTCGGCCCGCCCGCGTCCGAGGCACGCGGCCGCGCCGCGAGCCGCGACGTGCTGGTCACGGCGCCCGCGGGCACGGCGCTGGCCGCGGTCGCGTCGGCGCTCGCCACGGCGGTCTCCGGCGAGACGAGCGCGTCCGGCGGCGCGGTGGTGCTCTACGCGGGCGTGGAGCGCCTCGACGTCCAGCGCTGCACCCTCGGCGAGCCCCCGCTGGTCGACGGCGCGGTGCTGTCCCTGGGCGCCCCCGCCGACCCCGAGCCGCACCCGGAGGTGGCCGACGCCCCGGCCCGCCTCGACGTGGTCGCCGGCCCGGACGCGGGCGGGGTCCACCTGCTGCACGGCGGGCAGGTCCGGGTCGGCCGCTCCGCCGACGCCGACGTCCCCCTGGACGACCCGGACGTCTCCCGTCTGCACTGCGCGGTGACCCTCGCCGCCGACGGCCGCGTCACCGTCGCCGACCTCGGCTCCACCAACGGCACCACCCTGGACGGCACCCGCGTGCCCGCCCGCCCGGTGCGCTTCGCCCCGGGCGCCCTGCTGCGCATCGGCGAGTCCACCCTGCGCCTGGCCCCGCCCGGCGGCCCCGGCACCCCGGTCCCGACCACCCCGGACGGCGAGGGCCACGTGCGCGTGGCGTGCCCCGGGTCCACGGCGGGCGGCACCGGGCGCGACGGCACGCGCAAGGGTGCCGCCGGCCAGGGCGCGCCGGGCGGTGCGCCGGGCTCCAGCCGACGGGTGAGCGGCCGGGGCGGACTCACCGCGCGCACGGTGCAGGCCCCGGCCGGCGACGGCACCGGCGCCCCCGCGGACGCCCCCGACCCCGCCCCCACGGACCTCGGCACCTCCCGCTCCCCCGACGGCGCGACGCATCACGGCTACGGCACGGGCGGCTGGGCCGGGCCGGCCCCGACCCGGGGCGAGCGGCCGCACGCACCCGGCGCGGCCTCCGGCGAGCGCGGAGCCCCCGCTGCCGAACCCGGCCCGACGGTCCCCGGGCAGGGCGGCGCCCCGTCCGTCGAACGGCACGGCGGTGCCGCCGGCCCGCCCCCAGGGGGTGCCGACGCGACCCACGCGGGCCGCCCGGGGCACGATCCGTTCGACGGACTGGCCGCCGACACCCGGGGCGCACACGTCCCGGCCGGCACCGGGACGCCGTACGACGGACCCGGCCGCAAGCCCACGCCCCTGCGCGGCACCGACGTCCCGCCGCCCGCGCGCCGGCGCGGCGGGCTCTCCGCGTGGGCGCGGCGCCTCACCGGCGGCCGCGGCGCCGCCCCCGGCACGCCGGACGAGGGGCCGTACGACGTGCCCCCGGCGGACACCGCGCCCGAGCCGGCGGCCGCCGTGCCCGGTGTGCCCGAGACCTGGCCCGACCCGGCCACGCTGCTGCTGACGGCGCTCGGCCCCGGCCCCCGGCTGTGGGAGCGCGGGCCCGGGCACCCGGAGGCGCTCACCGTGCGGCTCGGCACGGCCGACCGGGCCGCGCCCGACGGCTCGGGCGTGCTGCCCGCCGTCCCGGTGACGACGGACCTGCGCGAGGTGGGCGCCCTGGGCCTGGCCGGTCCGCGCGAGCGGCTGTCCGGCCTGGCCCGCGCGGTGCTGGCGCAGCTCGCCGCGCTGCACTCCCCCGACACCCTGGAGATCGTCCTGGTCAGCACCGACCGCGCCCGCTCCGCGGAGGAGCGCGCCGCGGAGTGGGCCTGGCTGGGCTGGCTGCCCCACCTGCGTCCCGCGCACGGCCAGGACTGCCGCCTGCTGCTCGCCCACGACCGGGAGCAGGCCACGGCCCGCCTCGACGAGCTGCTGCGCAGGCTGGACACGCACGACGAGCCCGACGCCCACCGGCCGGGCCGGCCGGCGTCGTCCGCGCCGGACCGGTCCCTGCCCGCCCAGCGCCAGCCCCGGCCGGCCGAGGACGCCACGGACGGCGAGCCGGCCGACCCCGCCTCCCGGGCGACCCACCAGATCCCCCACCCCGGCCCGCACGCGTCCGCCGCCCCGGCCCGCCGTCCCTCCTGGGCGTTCGCCGACGGGCCCGCGGACGCCTCCGCCGCCCCGCAGCCTCACCCCGGCCCCCACACCGTCCTCGTCGTCGACGGCGACCCCGGCGGCGCCGACCTGCGGGAGGCCGTGGCGCGGCTGTCGCTCGACGGCCCGGATGCCGGGATCCACGTGCTGTGCCTCGCCGAGACCGCGTCGGCCTCCCCCGCCTCCCCGGTGACCGAGACGTACGAGGCGGCCTGCGCGGCCGTGCCCGCCTTCCGGCACTGCGGGGCCGTGGTGCTGCTCAGCGGCGACGTGGCGACGGCCCTGCGGCTGCTGCGCGTGGTGCGGGTCGGCGGCCCGGGCAGCGAGCCGCCCGGCCCGGTGGGCCACGGCACGGTCGGCGCGGTGGACGCGGTGTCCGCCGCCTGGGCCGAGCGCTTCGCGCGGGCGCTGGCCCCGCTGCGCCCGGACGGCGCCGGTGAGCGGCACCCGCGCGTGGCGGCGCCGCTGCCCGCGTCGGCCCGGCTGCTGGACGAGCTGGGGCTGGCCCGCGCCACCCCGGCGTCCCTGATGGCCCGTTGGGCGGACGCGGCCGACGACCCGGAGGCCCTCGGCGGCCGGGCCGTCGGGGTGCTGGGAGCGGGCCCGCGCGGCCCGGTCGGCGTGGACCTGGCCGCCGACGGCCCGCACCTGCTGGTCGAGGGCCCGCCCGGCAGCGGCCGCACCGAGCTGCTGCGGGCCGTCGTCGCCTCGCTCGCCGCCGCCGAACGGCCCGACCGGCTCGGCATCGTGCTGATCGACGGCCGGGACAGCGTCGGCAAGGGCGGTGCCGGGCACGGCGACGGACTGGGGGTCTGTACCGACGTCCCGCACGTCACGACCCACCTGACCGCCAACGACCCGGTGCGCATGCGGGAGTTCGCGCAGTCGCTGAGCGCCGAGCTGAAGCGCCGCGCCGAACTGGTGGGCCGGGTGGACTTCGCGGAGTGGCACCGCCACCGCGCGGTCGCGGACCGGATCGGCCCGCAGCGCGGCCCGGGCGGCGGGGGCGCCGCCGACCTGGACGGTCCGCCCAGCTCCACCCTGCGGCTGCGCCCCGGCGCGGCGGCCCGCCCGCGCACGGAGCCGGCGCCCGCGCTGCCCCGTCTCGTGGTGGTCGTCGACGACCTGGACGCCCTGGTCTCCCCGGCGCTGGGCTCCCCCGGACGGCCCGCGGCCGGGTCGGTGACGCGCGCGCTGGAGGCGGTGGCCCGCGACGGCGAGCGGCTCGGCGTGCACCTGGTGGCGGCGGCCGGCCCCGGTGGCCGTACGGCGGAGTCGGAGCCGTCCCGGCGGGCGACGCTGCGCATCACCCTGGACGCGCCGGGCTCCGGCGCGGACGAACCCGCGCCCGGGCGGGGCCGGCTGACCGGCCCGGACGGCCGCGTGACGCCGTTCCAGGGCGGCCGGGTGACGGGCCGTATCCCGCGTACGGCGACGGTGCGGCCGACGGTCGTGCCGCTGGACTGGCGCCGGATGGGCGACCCGCCGGCCCGCCGCCCGGTGCGCGAGCTGGGCAACGGCCCCACGGACCTGGCCCTGTTGGCCAGCGCGTTGGAGCGGGCGGCCCGCGAGGTTGCCGCGGCGGAGGTGCCGTCGCTGCTGTAGCACGGGACGCTGGGCGCTGCGCGTCGCTTCCGATGGCGGTGCCGGCGCGCGTGGCGTGGCGTCGTGCTCGGGCCCCGCGCGATCACGACGCGGTCACGATCGCCCGCTTGACACGGTTCGCGCTCTTGCCGACCCCAGGCACCCGGCGTAGACCAGAGGCCACGGGACAGCGCTCGATCGTTCGACGAGGACGAAGAACGGGGCAGTGATGCGCAGCACCAGCAACACCATCCGGACACGCAGAACCGTGCGGGCCGCGGCGACGCTCCTGGCGGGGGCCCTGGCGCTCTCGCTCTCCGCGTGCGGCGGCGACGACAACGACAGCGACAGCAGCTCCTCCCCCAGCGCGGGTGCGCAGGGGAACGGCAGCTCCCTGAACCTCCCCAAGCTCGACGGCACCAGTCTGTCGGTGGCCGCCGTGTGGACCGGCACCGAGCAGGCCAACTTCAAGAAGGTCCTCGCGGAGTTCGAGAAGCGCACCGGCGCGAAGGTCACCTTCGTCCCGGCGCAGGACCCGATCATCAACTTCCTCGGCTCCAAGGTGGCCGGCGGACAGCCGCCGGACGTGGCGATGCTGCCCCAGCCGGGCGCCATCAAGCAGGCCGTGGACCGGGGCTGGGCCAAGCCGCTGGGCGCCGAGGCGCAGGCGGAGCTGGCGAAGAACTACTCGCAGGGCTGGCAGGACATCGGCAAGGTCGGCGGCAAGCAGTACGGCGTGTACTACAAGGCCGCCAACAAGTCCCTGATCTGGTACAACGCGAAGGTCCTCGAGAACGCGGGCGCGAGCGAGCCGAAGACGTGGAAGGACCTGCTGTCCACCGCCCAGACGGTGTTCGACTCGGGCGTGACGCCGTTCTCCGTCGGCGGTGCCGACGGCTGGACGCTGACCGACTGGTTCGAGAACGTGTACCTCTCCCAGGCCGGCCCGGAGAAGTACGACCAGCTCGCCCAGCACAAGATCAAGTGGACGGACCCCTCCGTGAAGGAGGCGCTGACCACGCTCGCGCAGGTCTGGGGCAAGAAGGACTGGATCGCCGGCGGCCCGACGGGCGCGCTGCAGGTGGAGTTCCCGGCGTCGGTGACGCAGACGTTCACCGGCGGCGACCAGCCCAAGGCGGCCATGGTCTACGAGGGCGACTTCGTCCAGGTGAACATCGCGGACACCAAGGAGAAGGTCGGCACCGGGGCGAAGGTGTTCCCCTTCCCGGCGGTCGGCGGCACCGCGCCGGTGGTGTCCGGCGGTGACGCCGCGGTCATCCTGAAGGACTCCAAGGGCGCGCAGGCGCTGGCCACGTTCCTCGCCTCCCCGGACGCGGCGACGATCCAGGCGAAGCTCGGCGGCTACCTGTCGCCGAACAAGAACGTGGACAACTCGGCGTACCCGAACGACGTCCAGCGCAGGATCGCCAAGGCGCTGATCGAGTCCGGCGACGACTTCCGCTTCGACATGTCCGACCAGGCGCCGCAGGCGTTCGGCGGCACCCCCGGCAAGGGCGAGTGGAAGGAGCTCCAGGACTTCCTGAAGAACCCGTCGGACGTCGCCGGGACCCAGGCGAAGCTGGAGGCCGACGCGGCCAAGGCGTACGGGAGCTGATCCGGCCATGGCGTCGGCAACGGCGGGGGCCCGCAAGGCCCCCGCCCCTCGTTCGCGCAAGAGCGTGACCGGCACCCGCAGGAGCGTGGCGGCGCTGTTCCTGCTGCCCGCCCTGGTGCTGCTGGGCGCGCTCGTGGTGTACCCGATCGGGTACTCGGTCGTGCGCAGCTTCTACGACCAGTCCGGCGACGGCTTCGCCGGCATCGACAACTACAAGGAACTGTTCACCGACGACGGCATCCGCACCGCCCTGAAGAACAACATCATCTGGGTGGTGTTCGCGCCGACGGTCACCACCGCGCTGGGCCTGATCTTCGCGGTGCTGACCGAACGGGTGCGCTGGGGAACGGCGTTCAAGCTGGTCGTCTTCATGCCGATGGCGATCTCGATGCTCGCCGCCGGCATCATCTTCCGGCTGGTGTACGACCAGGACCCCGACAAGGGCGTCGCCAACGCGGTGTGGGTGGGCGTGCACGACACGTTCGCCCAGTCCTCGGCGTTCCCGAAGGCGCACCCGGGCCGCCGGTCGCCGCTGGTGGCCCGCGACGGCGGCTTCGTGACCAGGCAGCCCGTGCACACCGGCGAGGCGGTCACCCTGCCGCTGGTCGGCGTCGCCCCGGGCCAGATGCCCGACGGCGCGAAGAAGGCGGTGGCGCCCGGGGCCGACCCGGGGAAGATCACCGGCACGACCTGGCAGGACTTCACCCGCGGCAAGGGCGTGGGCACGCTCGGCGCGCCCGACCCGACGGAGCTGGGCTACGCGGGCATGAGGATCGAGGCGGTCAAGGACGGCAAGGTCGTGGCCTCGGCCACGGCGGCCGGCGACGGCACGTTCACCCTGCCGGCGAAGGCCGACGGGGCCCTGCTGCGGCTGCCCGCCAGCAACTTCAAGGAGCCGTACAACGGACTGGACTGGCTGGGCCCGTCCCTGGTCACGCCGGCCATCATCGGCTCGTACATCTGGATGTGGGCGGGCTTCGCGATGGTGCTCGTCGCGGCGGGCCTCGCGGGGGTGCCCCGGGAGCTGCTGGAGGCGGCCCGCGTCGACGGGGCCACCGAGTGGCAGGTGTTCCGCCGGGTCACGGTGCCGCTGCTGGCGCCCGTGCTGGCGGTCGTCACCGTGACCCTGATGATCAACGTCCTGAAGATCTTCGACCTGGTCTTCATCATCGCGCCGGGCTCCTCGCAGGACGACGCCAACGTGCTCGCCCTGGAGCTGTACCGCAAGGGCTTCTCCGAGGACCAGCCGGGTGTCGCGAGCGCGATCGCGGTGTTCCTGCTGCTGCTGGTGATCCCGGTGATGTGGTTCAACATCCGCAGGCTGCGGCGGGAGGTGCGGCGATGACCACGCACGCCGGAAGTGCCGGCAGCGTCCGCAAGACGGCACCGCCCGTGGAGGGCGTGACGCCGCGCGAGCCGCTCGCCGCGCGGATCGTCGAGAAGCTGGGCGGCGGGCTGGTGCGCGTCCTGCTGCTCGTCGTCGGGCTGTTCTGGCTGGTGCCGACGATCGGTCTGCTGATCTCCTCGCTGCGCCCGCCGGACGAGATGAGCGCGAGCGGCTGGTGGAAGGTGTTCAGCGAGCCGTCCCAACTGACCTTCGACAGCTACCAGAAGCTGCTGGAGAACAGCGACATCACCAACTCCATCCTCAACACCGTGCTCATCACGGTCCCGGCGACGCTCCTGGTCGTGATCGTGGGCTCGCTCGCGGGCTACGCGTTCGCGTGGATGGAGTTCCCCGGGCGCGACTGGTGGTTCCTGGCCGTGGTCGGGCTGCTCGTGGTGCCGGTGCAGGTGGCGCTCATCCCGATCGCCGAACTGTTCGGCAAGATCGGGCTGTTCGGTTCCATCCTGGGTGTGGTCCTGTTCCACACGGGCTTCGGCCTGCCGTTCGCGGTGTTCCTGCTGCGCAACTTCTTCGCGGAGATCCCCCGCGAGCTGCTGGAGGCGGCCCGGCTGGACGGTGCGGGTGAACTGCGCCTGTTCTTCCGGGTGGTGATGCCGCTGGCCGGTCCGGCGGTCGCCTCGCTGGCGATCTTCCAGTTCCTGTGGGTGTGGAACGACATGCTCGTCGCCCTGGTGTTCACCGACGCCGACAGCCAGCCCATCACGGTCGCCCTGCAGACGCAGGTACGGCAGTTCGGCAACAACATCGACGTGCTGGCGCCGGGCGCGTTCATCTCCATGGTGATCCCGCTGGCCGTGTTCTTCGCGTTCCAGCGGCAGTTCGTCTCGGGCGTGATGGCCGGCGCGGTCAAGTGACCGGCGGCGCCTGCCGGCAGGGCGGGTGACCGGCGCGACCGGTCGAGGGGGGCGGGTCGGTACGACACCGGCGCGCCCCTCGTCGTTCACCCCCGCTTCCCCCGTATGCCACAAAAAGCGTAACCACGTCACTCCATTGGCCGTTGGCGGGCCGAACGCCCGCGCCGACCCATGGATGTCCCCTTGCCCAGGTTCAGTGTCATCGTCCCCGCGTACCAGGTTCAGGCGTACCTGCACGAGTGCCTCGAATCGGTGCTGTCCCAGTCGTACCCCGACCTCGAACTGATCGCCGTCGACGACTGCTCGCCGGACGCCTGCGGCGAGATCATCGACGAGTTCGCCGCCCGTGACCCCCGGGTCAGGCCCCTGCACCTGCCGGAGAACACCGGTCTGGGCCGCGCCCGCAACGCCGGGATCGCCGAGGCGACCGGTGACTACCTGCTGTTCCTCGACAGCGACGACACGCTCACCCCGGACACCCTGCTGGCGATCGCCGACCGGCTGAAGGAGACCGGCGAACCGGACGTCCTGGTCTACGACTTCGCGCAGACGTACTGGACGGGCGAGACGGTCCGCAACCGGTTCGCGGCGCAGCTCACCGAGGACGGCCCGGCCCCCTTCCGGCTCGAGGACCGCCCGGGCCTGCTGCGGGTGCTGATGGTCGCCTGGAACAAGGCCTACCGGCGGGACTTCGTCGCGCGCGAGCACCTGGCCTTCCCGCCCGGCTACTACGAGGACACCCCGTGGACCTACCCGGTGCTCATGGCGGCCGGGTCGATCGCCACGCTGGACCGGGTCTGCGTGCACTACCGCCAGCGCCGGGGCAGCATCCTGTCCACCACCAGCCGCAAGCACTTCGACGTCTTCGACCAGTACGACCGGGTCTTCGCGTTCCTCGACCAGCGGCCCGAACTGGCCCGCTGGCGGCCCGTGCTGTACCAGCGCATGGTCGACCACCTGTCCACCGTGTTCATCCGGCCGGGCCGGCTCCCGCGGGACGCGCGCGCCGCGTTCCTGCGCCGGGCCCGCGCCCACTGCCGGCGCCACCGCGTGCCCGGCGCCCGCCTGCCGCTGCGCTCGCGGCTGCGGCACGCCCTGGTCCACTTCGGGCTGCACCGCACCTACCGGGTGGTGCAGCGGGCGACGGCGCTGGCCGGGTGGACGCGGCGGCTCGCCGCACGGTCGGCGCGCGCCGTGCGCGCGGTGGCCCTGCAGGCGCACTACCGCGTCCAGTTGCGGCTGCCGCTGCGCCCCGACCGGGCCGTGTTCGCCGCCTACTGGAACCGCGGCTACGGCTGCAACCCGGCCGCCCTGGAAGCCGCGTTCCGCGCCCACGCCCCGCACGTGCGCACCGCGTGGATCGCCCGGCCCGAGCACCAGCACACGGTCCCCGCGGGCACCGACCGGCTCACCCCGGGCACGGCCGCGTACTGGACGGCGCTGGCCCGCTCCCGGTACCTGGTCAACAACGTCAACTTCGACCGGCGGCTGGTCAAGCGGCCCGGGCAGGTGTTCGTGCAGACCCAGCACGGCACCCCGCTCAAGCACATGGGCCTGGACCTGCAGGAGCGCCCCGCCGCGGCCCGCGGCACCGACTTTACGGAGCTGCTGCGGGGCGTCGACAAGTGGGACTACGTGCTGTCCGCCAACCGGCACACCACCCTGACCTGGGAGCGGGTCTACCCCGGTGGCTACGAGACGCTGGAGTACGGCTACCCCCGCAACGACGTCTTCCAGCGGGCCACCGACCAGGACGTGGCCCGGGCGCGCGCCGCGCTCGGCCTGGCGCCCGACACGGTGGCGGTCCTGTACGCGCCGACCCACCGCGACTACCGCCGCACCCAGCGCGCCGCCCTCGACCTGGACCGGGTGCTGCGCCGGCTGGGCCCCCGCTTCGTGGTCCTGGCCCGCGCCCACTACTGGCAGGACGGCCCCCTCGGCACGCACCCGCGGATCCTCGACGTCAGCGGCCACCCGAGCGTGGAGGAGCTGTGCCTGGCCTCGGACGCCCTGCTCACCGACTACTCGTCGATCATGTTCGACTACGCGGGCCTGGACCGGCCGATCGTCCTGCACACCGGCGACTGGGAGGCGTACGAGGCGGCCCGCGGCACCTACTTCGACGTGCGCGCCTGCCCGCCCGGCGCGGTCGCGCATAGCGAGGACGAGCTGATCGACGTCTTCGCGTCGGGCCGCTGGTGCGACGCGCGCAGCGACCGGCTGCGGGCCGCGTTCCGCGAGCGCTTCAGCCCGTACGACGACGGGCGCGCCGCCGAGCGCGTGGTGCGGCGGGTGGTGCTGGGCGAGCCGGAGAGCGCCCTGCCGCCGGTCGTGCCGCTGGCTGAGCGGCGCCCCGTCCCGTCGGCGGCCGCCCACCCGGAGCGCTCGCCGCTCGCCACCGTGCCCCCACCCGCCGGCCGGCTGCCCGTCACCGACCGGCGCTGAACGCCGTTTGCCTTTCCGGGAGTCCCGATGCCCCCCAGCACGTCGCGGCCGACACCCACCCGGCCGTCCACGTGGCGGCCGACGGGCCGCCCCGGTCGCCGTACGGCGTGAGCCGCGGCACCGGCCGGCCCGACCGATTCGAGCAGAGAAAGATCGCGATGCCCCGCTTCAGCATCATCGTCCCGTCCCATGGGGTCGCGGGCCGGCTGTCCCTGGCGCTGGACTCCGTCCTCGCCCAGTCGTCCGGCGACCTGGAGCTGATCCCGGTCTGCGACGGCCCCGGCGCCCCCGCCGCGGCCCTCGCCGCCGGGTACGCCGGCCGGGACCCCCGGGTGCGCCCGGTGCACTCGCCGCCGTCCGCCGGGCTGAGCGGGGCCCGCAACACCGGCCTCGCGGCCGCGACCGGCACCTACGTGCTGTTCCTCGACGGCGACGACACGCTCGCCCCGGGCGCGCTGGCCGCGCTGGCCGCCCGGCTGGAGCAGACCGGCGACGTCGACGTGGTGTACGCCGAGCACGAGCGGGTCCCCTGGTGGGAGGGCGAGCCGGTCAACCCGGCCGCCCCGCTGCTGGCCCGCGCCCCCCGCTCGGCGTTCACGCCCGCCGAGGCGCCCGCGGTGACCGGCGTGCAGCTCCCGGCGTGGGGCACGGCCTACCGGCGGGCGTTCCTCGCCGAGCACCGCCTCGCCTTCCCCGACGGGCACTTCACGGACACCGGGTTCGGGGGCCTGGTCACCCTGCACGCCGAGCGGATCGCGGTGCTGCGCCAGGTCGTCGTGCGGCACCTGCTGCGCCGGCAGGGCAGCCGGCTGAACGCGCCGGGCGGGCACCACGCCGAACTCCTGGACCGCACCGAGCTGGTGCTGGCGCGGGCGGCGGAGCGCGGACTCGAACCGGAGCGGGCGCAGGCGCTGTTCGGGCAGCTCTTCGCGGCGGTGCTGAAGACGGCCGCCCACCCCGGACGGCTGCCGTCCGGGCTGCGCCGGTCCTGGTTCCGGCGCGCGAGCCGGCTCTACCGCCGCCACCGCCCGGCCGGCTACCGGCCGCCGGGCGGCAAGCAGGGCGTGCAGCACCGGCTGCTGGCGGCGGGCGCGTACGGCGCGTTCCAGGCGCTGCGCGGCGCCCACCACCGGGCGGCGCAGCTCGCCGAGCGCACGCCCCGGCCGCGGGGGCTGCGCACCCGCCTGTACTACCGGCTCCAGCTCCGCCGCCCGCTCGACCCGGAGCTGGCCGTGTACTGCGCCTACTGGGGCCGCGGTTACGCGTGCAGCCCGGCCGCGATCCACGCCCGGGCCGCCGAACTCGCCCCGCACGTGCGGTCGGTGTTCCTCGTCGAGGCCGACCAGGCGCACACGCTGCCGGCGGGCGTCGACCACGCCGTGCTCGGCAGCCGCCGCGCCTGGCGCCTGCTGGCCCGGGCCACGTACCTCGTCAACAACGCCAACTTCGCGGAGGGCGTGGTCAAGCGGCCCGGCAGCGTCCACGTGCAGACCCAGCACGGCACCCCGCTGAAGAAGATGGGCGTCGACCAGTCGACGTACCCGGTGGTGGCGGCGGCGACGGGCAGCTTCACCAAACTGCTCGGCCGGGTGGACCGCTGGGACTACAACCTGTCGTCCAACTCCCACTCCACGCAGATGTGGGAGCGCGCCTTCCCCGGCTCCTACGAGCAGTTGGAGTACGGCTACCCGCGCAACGACGTCTTCTACACGGCGACCGCCGACGACGTCGCCCGCGTCCGCCGCGAACTGGGCGTGCCGGAGGGCAAGGTCGCCGTGCTGTACGCGCCGACCCACCGCGACCACCACACCGGCTTCGAGCCGGGCCTGGACCTGGAGGCGTTCTGCGCGGCGGCCGGCGAGGACGTGGTGGTGCTGCTGCGCGCCCACTACTTCTACGACGGCGGCGCCGCCCGCGGCTCGGGCCGGATCATCGACGTCACCGGCCACCGCTCCTCCGAGGAGGTGTGCCTGGCCGCCGACGCGCTGGTCACCGACTACTCGTCGATCATGTTCGACTACGCCAACCTGGACCGCCCGATCGTCGTGTACGCCGACGACTGGGACGTCTACACCGAGACGCGGGGCGTCTACTTCGACCTGATGGCGGCGCCGCCCGGCCCCGTCGCCCGCACGCCCGAGGAGCTGGCGCGCGTCTTCGCCGACGGCTCGTACGCGGGCCCGGCCTCGGCTCAGCTGCGGGCCGCCTTCCGCGCGCGTTTCTGCCAGTTCGACGACGGCCGGGCCGCCGAGCGCGTGGTGCGCCGGGTGCTGCTCGGCGAGCCCCCGGAGGCGATCGCGCCCGTGCGCCCGCTCACCGAGCGCGTCCCGGCCCCCGCCGCGAGCCCGGCCTGATGGACGAGACACCTTCTAAGGAGCTGACCCCCGCAGTGCCCCGCTTCAGCATCATCGTCCCCTGTTTCAAGGTGCAGGGCTTCCTGCGCGAATGCCTCGACTCCGTCCTGGAGCAGTCCTTCCGGGACATCGAGGTGATCGCCGTGGACGACCGCTCACCCGACGCCTGCGGCGAGATCCTCGACGAGTACGCGGCCCGCGACCCGCGCGTGACGGCCCTGCACCTGCCGGAGAACGCGGGCCTCGGCCGGGCCCGCAACGCCGGGATGCCGCACGCCACCGGCGACTACCTGTTCTTCCTCGACAGCGACGACACCCTCACCCCGGGCGCGCTCGCCGCCCTCGCCGACCGCCTCGACGAGGCCGGTGACCCGGACGTGCTGGTCTTCGACTACGCCCGCACCTACTGGTGGGGCGGCACCCGCCGCAACGCCCTCGCCGAGCTGCTGTCCGCGACCGACGCGACGTTCACCGCCGCCGAGCGGCCCGAGATCCTCGACCTGCTGATGGTCGTGTGGAACAAGGTGTACCGGCGCGCCTTCGTCGAGGAACACGGTTTCGCGTTCCCGCCGGGCTACTACGAGGACACCCCGTGGACGTTCCCGGTGATGCTCAGCGCCGGGCGGATCGCGACGCTCGACCGGATCTGCCTGAACTACCGCCAGCGCCGGCAGGGCAACATCCTGTCCACCACCAGCCGCAAGCACTTCGACATCCACGACCAGTACGAGCGGGTCTTCGCCTTCGTCGGCTCCCGCCCGGAGCTGGCGTCCTGGCTGCCCTACCTGCACCGCAAGATGGGCGAGCACTGCCTGGACATCCTGTCCAAGCCGGACCGGCTGCCGCCCGCCGACAAGGGCGAGTTCTTCCGCCGCACCGCCGAGCTGATGCGCCGCCACCGGCCGGCCGGGGAGCCGTTCCCCGCCGACCTCGGTGTGCTGCGCGGCCCGTACGCGGCCTACCGGGTGCGCCGGCAGGCCGGGCGGGCCGGGCGGGAGCTGGCCCGGCGCGGGGCGCAGGCGCGCGCCGCTGCCGGGGCCCGGGCGCTGCGGGGGCTGACGGCCGTGCAGGCGCGGCGCCCGCTGGACCCGCACCTGGTGCTGTACTCGGCGTTCTCCCACCGGGGCGTGCTGGGCGACCCGGCCGCGGTCTACCGCAAGGCCCGGGAGATCGCCCCGCAGCTGCGCGGGGTGTGGGTGGTGCGCGACGAGGAGACGGCCGCGCGGCTCCCCGAGGGGGTCGAGCACGTCCTGCTGGACTCCCCCGCGTACCGACGGCTGAGCGCGCGGGCCACGTACTTCGTCAACAACGTCAACTGGCCCGGGTCCCTCGTCAAGCGCGCGGGCAGCGTGCACGTGCACACCCACCAGGGCACCCCGCTGAAGTACATGGGGGCCGACCTGCTGGACAAGCCCGGCGCCCGGCTCGGCGTGGACGTGCCGCAGATGCTGCGCCGCGCCGACCGCTGGGACTACAGCCTGGTCGCCAACGAGCACTCGGAGCTGGTGTGGGAGCGGGCCTACCCCTGCCACTTCACGTCGGTGCGCTCGGGCAGCCCCCGCAACGACGTCCTGGTGGACCCGCCGCGGGACCGGGCCCGCGCGGTGCGCGCCCGGCTCGGCGTGCCCGAGGGCCACACGGTGGTGCTGTACGCGCCGACCCGCCGCGAGTACCGGCGCGGCGGCCACGTCGAGCGGCTCGACCTGGCCCGCCTCGCCGCCGACCTGGGCGAGGGACACACCCTGGTGGTGCGGCTGCACCCGTCCCTGGCGACCGGCCCGGCGCGCGGCATGGGCCTGTCCGAGCTGCACCGGCGCGGGGTCGTCGTGGACGCCACCGACGAGCCGCACGTGGAGGACGTCCTGCTCGCCGCGGACGTCCTGGTCACCGACTACTCGGCCCTGATGTTCGACTACGCCAACCTGGACCGGCCGATCGTGGTCCACGCCGACGACTGGCCGGCGTACACGGCGAGCCGGGGCGCCTACTTCGACATCACCGCCGAACCGCCCGGCCACGTCACGCGCGGCCACGACGACCTGGTGCGGCTGTTCGCCTCCGGCTCCTGGCGGGACGAGGAGTCGGCCCGGCTGCGGGCGGCCTTCCGGTCCCGCTTCTGCGCGTACGACGACGGCCGCGCCGCCGAGCGGGTCGTGCGGACGCTGCTGCTCGGCGAACCGATGCCCGAGCCGGGCGCCGCGGTCCGGGTGCCCGGTCCGGCGGTCGGCGGCGACCTGCTCGCGGCCAGGTGAGCGGGCGACCGGGGCCGCGCGCCTGGATGCTGGTCCTGGCCGCGCTGTTCGCGGTGTCCCAGCTCGCGAACGTCACCGGCCGGGACACCCCCGACACCAAGAACTACCTGGCGTACGCGCTGTCGCTGCGCGGGGACGACAAGCGGGCCGCGGCGGCGGCGACCATCGACTACGCGTGCGCGGGGCGGGCCGCGATCGCGCTGCGCCGGCAGAACGTGGACGTGGTCCGCTTCCACCGCGGCGACCCGACCCCCCGGATCATGGCCGAGTGCCGGGCGGCGGAGTGGCGCACGGTCGACGCCCGGCTGAGGGCGGGCCAGACGGGCGGGCACACCGTGCCGTTCATGCCGGAGCGCTTCATGCGCATCTTCGAGGTGCGGCCGGGCTACCCGGTGTTCCTCGTCCCGTTCGTCACCGCGTTCGGGGTGACGTGGGGGCTGTGGGCGGCCGGGGTGGCGGTGACCGTCGCGGGCGGGGTGCTGGCGTTCCTGGTGCTGCGCACGCGCGGGGCGCCCCCGTGGGCGTGCCTGACCGGCCAGGGCCTGTACTACGTCCTGCCGTGCGGGACGACCGCGATGCGGCCGATGACGGAGGGCCTGATGCTGGCGCTGACCCTGGCCGCGCTGTGGGGCTGCGCCCTGGCGGTGTCGGGGCGGGTGCGGGCCGGGGTGTGGCTGGTGGGCGGGGCGCTGGCGGCCCTGTTCGCGGTGAAGCACTCGCAGGCGCTGTTCCTCGGGCTGTGCCTGGCGGCCGGCGCGCTGGTGGTCGTGGTCCGGCGGCGCGGGTCGCGGCCGTACCGGGCGCTCGCGGTGGCGGGCGGCTGCGGGGTGCTGGGCACGCTGCTGCTGGCGCGGCTGCTGCACTACCCGTCGGAGGCGGAGAGCGTGCAGGACCTGCTCACCGCCCACTTCTCCCGCCCGGACCGGCTGCACCCGTGGCCGGAGTTCTTCCGGCTCCAGCTCAACTTCTGGATCGAGTGGGCGCGACGGCAGCTCTGGGAGCCGCTGTTCCTGGCGGCGCTGGCGGGCGGTGCGTGGGGGGCGCTGCGCCGGGACCGGGCGTTCGGGGTGCTGGTGGTGGCGGCGGCCGGGACCGGGTTCCTCACCCAGGCCGGCCACCCCGACGTCGCCATCTGGGGCGACCGGCTGATCGTGCTGGCCTGGCTGCTGCCGGCGCTGGGCCTGCCGCTGCTGCTGCGGCCCGTCGTGCGGGGCCTGGTGCCGGGTCCGGCCCGGGAACGGCGGGAGGGCGCCGCGGTCGGGGCGGCGCGGTGAGGGGCCGGACGGCGCGTGGCGTGCGGTACTCACGCGGCGAATGCGCCGGACGGGCTCACTCGATGAGGTGACGGAAGGCAAGGCCGTTGACCCCGGCGGGAACATACGGCCAATGCCCCTGATGTCCCTGATCCCCGCAGTCCGATGATCGGCCCGAGCGGTGCGGCCACCGGTGTCCTCACCCGCCGGGTGGCGCGCGGTGCGACGGCGCTGCGCGGCGGCCGGACGTGGCGGCCGAGTCCGTACCAGGCCGTCGGATTCCTGTTCTTCCTGGTGATGACGCTGGCGTACTGGCGGGTCCCGCTGTGCTGCGACGCCGGCCAGCACGCGGCGGTCGTGGAACGGCTGAAGGCGCACCTGCTGGCCCCCCGTCATCCCATGGCCGACCTGCCGGGCGCGGGCAGCCCGTACTACTCGCCGTACGCGGTGGCCGAGGGCGCGTTCGCCCGGCTGACCGGACTCGGCGGCTGGCAGGTGGTGCGGGTCGCCGGACCGGTGAACCTGCTGGTGCTGCTCACCGGGGTCGGCCGGTTCGTGCGGGTGCTGACCCCCCGGCCCTGGGCGCCGGTGCTGGCGCTGGCCGCGATGACCCTGCTGTGGGGCACCGAGCGGGCCTGGTGGAGCGGTTACCTGGGCCTGATGTCGATGACCGGCAACCTCGGTTACCCCTCCACCTTCGCCATCGGGCTGGCGTTCTGGGCGTGGGCGCTGACCGGCGAGCGGGCGCGGGACCCGCGCCGGGTGCGGTTCGTGGGGCCGAGCGGGCTGCGCGGCCTGGCCGGGTTCGCGGCGCTGGGCGCGCTGTACGGGCTGGTGCTGCTGGTGCACCCGATCACGGCGGTGGCGGCGGTGCTGGGCGCGCTCGCCCTGGTCGCCGGGTGGCAGCGCGGCTGGAGCGGCGGGGTCCTGGCACGGTGGGCGCTGACGGCCGGGGTGGCGCTCGCCGTGGCCGTGCCGTGGCCGTACTTCGACGTGCTCGCGCTCGCCGGGGACGACAGCGTCGACGCGATGCACCGGCGGCTGTACGACGGGCTCGCCGGTCACTTCTGGCTGGCGCTGGCCGGGCTGCCGGCGCTGTGGGCGCGGGCGCGCCGCTCGGCGCGGGACCCGCTGGTGCTGATGTTCGCCGCGGACTGCCTGGTGGTGGCGTACGGCTGGGCGAGCGGGCACTACACCTACGGCCGGATCCTCGGGCTGACGCTGGTGGCGCCGCAGTTCGCCCTGACCGTGGAACTGGCGGCGCCCCGGCCGTGGCGGCCGGGGCGCCGGGTGCTCGGGGCCCTCGCGGCGGTGGCGGCCTGCACCGGGTTCCTGACCGTGCAGGCGGGGGCGGTCGTGCCGCGCTCGCTGGACCCGGTCGGCTTCGAGCAGCCGCCGCGCTGGCCGTCGTACGACTGGGCGGCGCGGCACATCCGGCCCGGCGAGGCGGTGATCACGGACGGGTACTACGCGGTCCACGCGATCGCCGGGTACGGGCCGGACCTCGCGGCGCCCGCCTGGCCGGACGCCTCCCTAGACGAGGGGCAGCGGCTGCGGCGGGTGGCGGACGTGCGGGCCTACCTCTCGCCCGGCTCGTCGCGCGCCGAGCGGGTCGCCGTCGCCCGCCGGTACCGGGTGCGCTGGCTGCTGCTGACACGCTGGCACCCGGTTCCCCCGGAGGCGGTGGTGGTCGACTGGAGCCGGCGCACCGGGGAGGTGCTGGCCCGGGTCGGCTGACCCGGTGCCGCCCCCGGGGCGGGGGCGGGACTACTCGATGACGAGGTCCACGTCGATGTTGCCCCGGGTGGCGTTGGAGTAGGGGCAGACCTGGTGGGCCTGCTCGACCAGCTTGCGGCCGGTGGCCTCGTCCACGGTGTCGGGCAGCTCGACGCGCAGCGTCACCTTCAGGCCGAAGCCCTCGCCCTGCTTGCCGATGCCGACCTCGGCGGTGACGGCCGCGTCGCTGACGTCGACCTTGGCCTGGCGGCCGACGAGGCCGAGGGCGCTGCCGAAGCAGGCCGCGTACCCGGCGGCGAAGAGCTGCTCGGGGTTGGTGCCCTGACCGCTGCCGCCCAGCTCCGGCGGCGCGGCGAGCGCGAGGTCGAGCGTGCCGTCGGAGGAGACGGCGCGGCCCTCCCGGCCGTGGGTGGCGGTGGCGACGGCGGTGTAGAGCGCGTCCATGGAAACCATCCCTCTCGAGTCGGCGTGGGCCGGGGTGCGGCCCGGGGGCCCGGTGGCCCCGCACGACGACAAGTAGAGCACACAATTCAATTGCGCACAACCAATCAAGGCGGCCGGAGCTACCCTGGGGGCATGACCCCGACGCCCGCTTCCGCCCCGGCCACCGGCACCGCCCCCTCCGGCGAGGAGAACTGGCTGCGCCTGGACCGCCAGATCTGCTTCTCCCTGCACGCCGCCTCGCGCGCCTTCAACGGCGTGTACCGCGTGGTCCTCAAGGACCTGGGGCTGACCTACCCGCAGTACCTGGTCATGCTGGTGCTCTGGGAGGAGGGCGAACTGCCCGTCAAGAAGCTGGGCGAGCACCTGCGGCTGGACTCCGGCACGCTGTCCCCGCTGCTGAAGCGGCTGGAGGCGGCCGGCCTGGTGGTGCGCGAGCGCAGCGCCCGCGACGAGCGCTCGGTGGTGGTGCGGCCGACCCGGGAGGGCGCGGAGCTGCGCGAGCGGGCGGAGCAGGTGCCGCGGCGCATCGTCGCGGCCACGGACCTAGACGTCGAGGAGATCCGCGACCTGCGCGACCGCCTGGACGTCCTCACGCGGGCGCTGGACGCGGCGGCCGAGGAGCGCTAGCCGGGCCCGCCCCGGGCGCGGGGAGCGGCGCTCAGAGGGCCTTGAGGGCCCCCGCCGTGGCGCGGGCCAGGGCGCCGAGGTAGCCCTTGGGGAGCTTGGGGCTGCGGATCACCACGGAGCGCCAGTACAGCGGGCCCGAGATGATGTCCAGGGCCAGCTCGTCGGTGGCGCCGGCGCTGATCTCGCCGCGCCGCGCGGCCGCCGCGAGGATCTTCACGGCGACGCCCTCCTGCCCCTCGCGCAGCGTCTTCTGCATCGCCTCCGCGATGTCGGGGTTGCGGGCCGCCTCCGCCTGCAGGTCGGGGATGACCTGCGAGGCCACGGGGTGGCGCAGCGCGCGGGACGTGACCTCGTACAGCACCCGCAGGTCGCCCTCCAGGCTGCCGGTCTCCGGCGCGGGCAGGCCCTGCACGGCGATCGCCGACACGACGTCGAGGACCAGGTGCAGCTTGGAGCGCCAGCGGCGGTAGACCGCGGTCTTGCCGACGCCGGCCCGGCGGGCGATGCCCTCGATCGACATCCGGGCGTAGCCGACGGACGCCAGCTCCTCGAACACGGCCGCCCGGATGGCCTCCGTCACGTCCTCGCGCAGCACGGCCGCTCCGGCGGGGGTCCGGCGGCGCGGACGCGTCTGGGGTCCGTCGGCGTTGGTCGTCATGCGACCCAGCATAGGGCGTTGCGACGATACGGTCCCGTCCTGTCGCCAACATCACGACGATACGGTACCGTTCTGACGTCCGCGTTACGTCGAAACGGTTGCGTTCCGACGCCCACTGGCCCTACGCTCCTTACGACGATACGGACCCGTCCCGACGCAAAGAGCACGTCAAGAGAACGTAGGAACGCCGGGCGGGTACCGGACGCACCCCCACCCCCGAGTGAAAGCAGCGGATGTGAGCCAGGTACTCGACACACCGCCCAACGCGACGGCCGCCCACGAGGATCTAGCGGCCCTCGCGGCCCGTCATGGTCTCTCGGTCAGCGGCGCGCGTCCCTCACTGCCCGAGTACATCCGCCAGCTCTGGGCCCGCCGCCACTTCATCAGCGCCTTCGCCACCGCCAAGCTGACCGCCACCTACAGCCAGGCGAAGCTCGGTCAGCTCTGGCAGGTCATGACCCCCCTGCTGAACGCGGCCGTCTACTACTTCATCTTCGGTGTCCTGCTGGGGACCAAGCGCGGCGTCCCGGACTACGTCCCCTTCCTGGTCACGGGCGTGTTCGTGTGGACCTTCACGCAGAGCTCGATCATGGCGGGCACGCGCGCGATCTCGGGGAACATCGGCCTCGTGCGGGCCCTGCACTTCCCCCGGGCGGCGCTGCCGATCTCGTTCTGCATCCAGCAGCTCCAGCAGCTGATGTTCTCGATGGCCGTCCTGGCGGTCATCCTCCTCGCGGTCGGCGTGCCGCCGGCGGTGTCCTGGGTCCTGGTGGTCCCGGCCCTGGTGCTCCAGTTCGTCTTCAACGCGGGCGTGTCGATGGTCCTGGCCCGGATCGGTGCCAAGACCCCCGACATCGCCCAGCTCATGCCGTTCGTCCTGCGCACCTGGATGTACGTCTCGGGCGTCATGTGGAGCATCGACAACCTGCTCAAGCAGCACCACGGCTGGCCCGTCTGGCTCGACGACGTGCTGCGGGCCAACCCCGCCGCCGTCTACATCGACCTGATGCGCTTCGCCCTCATCGACAGCTTCCACGCCGGCCAGCTCCCCCCGCACGTGTGGGCCTGGGCGATCGGCTGGGCCCTGTTCGCGGGCGTCGGTGGCTTCATCTACTTCTGGAAGGCTGAGGAGACGTACGGCCGTGGCTGAGAACACCGCGCTCACCGACGAGCGGATCCCCACTGTCATCGCGGACCGCGTCGACATCGTCTACCGCGTCAACGGCACCACCGGCGGCCGGGGTTCGGCGACCGCCGCCCTCAACCGCATGCTGCGGCGCAAGGCCAGCGAGAAGGCGGCCGGCACCCGCATCGTGCACGCCGTGAAGAACGTCTCGTTCGTCGCCCACAAGGGCGAGGCGATCGGGCTGATCGGCACCAACGGCTCGGGCAAATCCACCCTGCTGAAGGCCATCGCCGGCCTCCTCCCCGTCGAGCGCGGCAAGATCTACACCGACGGCCAGCCGTCCCTGCTCGGCGTCAACGCCGCCCTGATGAGCGACCTCACCGGCGAGCGCAACGTCTACCTGGGCGGTCTGGCCATGGGCATGACCCGGGAGCAGATCAAGGAGCGCTACCAGGAGATCGTCGACTTCTCCGGCATCAACGAGAAGGGCGACTTCATCTCGCTGCCGATGCGCACCTACTCGTCCGGCATGGGCTCGCGGCTGCGCTTCTCCATCGCCGCCGCCAAGGACCACGACGTGCTGCTCATCGACGAGGCCCTCGCCACCGGCGACGCCAAGTTCCGGTCGCGGTCCGCCGAGCGCATCCGCCAGATGCGGGAGCACGCCGGCACGGTGTTCCTGGTCAGCCACAGCAACAGCTCGATCCTGGAGACCTGCGAGCGGGCGCTGTGGCTGGAGCGCGGTGAACTGCGCATGGACGGCCCGGCCGAGGACGTCATCAAGGCGTACGAGGAGTTCACCGGCGATGGGAAGAAGAAGCCCAAGCCCAAGGCGGCCTGACCCGCACGGCAGCCGCACACCGCACGCGCAGGGGCGCCCCGGGCCGCACGGCCCGGGGCGCCCCTGCGTCGTGCTCCCTAGGAGTGCGTCCGCAGCAGGGTGCGCATCGTCCGCATCGCCACCGACAGGTTGGCCAGGTCGAACGTCTCCGAGCCCTGGATCTCCTCCAGCGTCGTGCGCGCCCGGCCCAGGATCGCCGTGTTGCGCTCCTCCCACGCCGTGAAGCGCTGCGCGGGCGTGGACGTGCCGTTGCCGACGGCCAGGACGTCCGCGGTGAGCGCCGCGTGGGCCGCGTACAGGTCCTCGCGGATGGAGGCGCGGGCCATGGACTGCCAGCGGTCCGCGCGCGGCAGCTCGATGATGCGGTCCATGAGCTGGGTGATGTGCAGCCGGTCGGCGAGGTCGTAGTAGACCTCGGCGACGTCCAGCGGGTCCTTGCCCATGCGGTCGGCCACCGACACGATGTCCAGCGTCGGGAAGGCGGAGGAGAACCCGGCCACGCGCGTGGCGAGTTCGTCCGGCACGCCCGCGCCGGTCAGCTCGTCGTGGATCTGCTGGTACCAGTCCAGGTCCGCGCCGCGCAGCAGCTTCGGCAGCTGCTGCCAGACCTGCTCGACGCGCTCGGAGAAGAACTCCACCGTCTCGGCGAGCTGCAGCGGCTGCGGCCGGTTGTTGAGCAGCCAGCGCGTGCCGCGCTCGACCAGGCGCCGCGAGTGCAGCCGGATGCGGGTCTGCACCTCCGCCTCGACCTTGTTGTCCAGCGCCTCGACCGCGTCCCACACCGGCGCCGAGCGGAAGATCGCCCGGGCCGCGGTCTGCGCCCGCACGATCTCCTCCAGCGAGGCGCCGGTCTCCTCACGCAGCCGGTGCAGGTACGTCGTACCGCCCGTGTTGACCGTGTCGTTGACCAGCACGGTCGTGGTGATCTCACGGCGCAGCGGGTGGTTCTCGATCTGCTCGGCGAACTCCTGGCGCAGCGCCGTCGGGAAGTACGCGTAGAGCAGCCCGCGCAGGTAGGGGTCGTCGGGCAGCGAGGTGTGCAGCAGCTCGTCCGACACCGTGATCTTCGTGTACGCCAGCAGCACGGCCGTCTCCGGCCCGGTCAGGCCGTGGCCGGCGGCGAGCCGCTCGCGGATCTGGCGGTCGGTCGGCAGGAACTCCAGCGCCCGGTCCAGGTGGCCCGCGCGCACCAGGTGCTTCATGAAGCGCTGCTGGGCGTGGAGCATGTCCTTGGACTGGGCGAGGGCGTTGGCGATCGCCGTGTTCTGCGCGTAGTTGTTGCGCAGGACGAGGCGGCCGACCTCGTCGGTCATCTCGGCGAGCAGCTTGTTGCGCTGCTTGACGGTCATGTCGCCGTCCGAGACCAGCCCGTTGAGCAGGATCTTGATGTTCACCTCGTGGTCGGAGGTGTCCACGCCCGCGCTGTTGTCGATGGCGTCGGTGTTGATCCGGCCGCCCTGCAGCGCGAACTCGATCCGGCCGAGCTGGGTCAGGCCCAGGTTGCCGCCCTCACCGACGACCTTGACGCGCAGGTCGGCGCCGTCGACGCGGATGGCGTCGTTGGCCTTGTCGCCGACGTCCGCGTGGGACTCCGTCGACGCCTTGACGTACGTGCCGATGCCGCCGTTCCACAGCAGGTCGACCGGCGCCCGCAGGATGGCCTTCATCAGGTCCGCCGGGGTCATCTTGGCGGTCTTCTCGTCGATGCCGAGGGCCGCGCGGATGTGGCCGTTGAGCGGGATCGACTTGGCCGTGCGCGGGAAGACACCGCCGCCGGCCGACAGCAGGCCGGTGTCGTAGTCGGCCCAGCTGGAGCGCGGCAGTTCGAACAGGCGGCGCCGCTCGGCGTAGGAGGTGGCCGCGTCCGGGGCCGGGTCGATGAAGATGTGCCGGTGGTCGAAGGCGGCGACCAGGCGGATGTGCTCCGACAGCAGCATGCCGTTGCCGAACACGTCACCGGACATGTCGCCGATGCCGACGACCGTGAAGTCCTCCGCCTGCGTGTCGACGCCCATGTCGCGGAAGTGCCGCTTCACGGACTCCCAGGCGCCGCGCGCGGTGATGCCCATGCCCTTGTGGTCGTAGCCGGCCGAGCCGCCGGAGGCGAAGGCGTCCCCGAGCCAGAAGTCGTACGACTCGGCGACCTCGTTGGCGATGTCGGAGAAGGTCGCGGTGCCCTTGTCGGCGGCGACCACGAGGTAGGTGTCGTCCTCGTCGTGCCGGACCACGTCGGCCGGGGGCACGACCTCGCCGGCCACCATGTTGTCGGTGATGTCCAGCAGCGCCGAGATGAACGTGCGGTAGCTGGCGATGCCCTCCGCCATCCACGCGTCGCGGTCCACGCCCGGGTCGGGGAGCTGCTTGGCGACGAAGCCGCCCTTGGCGCCGACCGGCACGATGACGGTGTTCTTCACCATCTGCGCCTTGACCAGGCCGAGGATCTCCGTGCGGAAGTCCTCACGCCGGTCGGACCAGCGCAGACCACCGCGTGCGACCTTGCCGAAGCGCAGGTGCACGCCCTCCACGCGCGGCGAGTACACCCAGATCTCGAACGCCGGGCGCGGCGCGGGCAGGTCGGGGATGGCCTGCGGGTCGAACTTCATCGACACGTAGTCGTGCGGCTTGCCGTCCGAGGCGGTCTGGAAGAAGTTCGTGCGCAGCGTCGCCTTGATGACGGTCAGGAACGACCGCAGGATGCGGTCCTCGTCCAGCGACGCCACCTGGTCCAGGGCCGCGTCGAGCTCCTCGAGGAGCGCGTCGACGATCTCGTGCCCGGCGCGCTGCCGGTCCGGCGACATCCGCGCCTCGAACAGGGAGACCAGCAGCCGGGTGGTGTGGACGTTGTTGCGGAGGGTGTCCTCCATGTAGTCCTGGCTGAAGGTGGACCCCGCCTGGCGCAGGTACTTCGCGTACGCGCGCAGCACCATCGCCTGGCGCCAGGACAGCCCGGCGCTCAGCACCAGGGCGTTGAAGCCGTCGTTCTCCGCCTTGCCGGTCCAGGTCGCGGCGAACGCCTCCTGGAACCGCTCGCGCGCGTCGTCGGCGAGGTAGTCGCCGCCGTTGGCCGCCTTGGCGAGCAGCGCCCGCGGGATGCGCAGGCCGAAGTCGTAGATCCAGGCGTTGGCGCGGTCCGCGCAGCGCAACTCGTACGGCCGCTCGTCGATCACCTCGACGCCCAGGCGGGCCAGCACCGGCAGCACCCGGGACAGCGAGATCGACTCGCCCTTGCGGTAGATCTTGAAGCGGCGCTCGTCGGGGCCGGCGCCGACCGGCTCGTACAGGCTGAGCGCGAAGTCGTTGTCCTGGTCCAGCCGTTCGAGGTGGACGAGGTCGGCGACGGCCGCCCGCGGGGAGTGGTCGGCCTTGTAGCCCTCGGAGAAGGCGTGGGTGTAGCGGCGCATCAGCTCGGCGGAACGCTCCTCGCCGAGTTCGGCGTTCAGCGCCTCGGCGAACCCGTCCGCCCAGGAGCGCGCGGCCTCGACCAGCCGCGCCTCGATGCGCTCCTTGTCGCCGTCGCTGAGCTGCTGCAGCTCGGTGCCCGGCGGGACGCGGACCACGAAGTGCAGCCGGGACAGGATCGACTCGGTGTTCCAGGCGGTGAAGTCGACGCTGACGCCGCCCAGTTCCTCCTTGAGGATGTCGATGATCCGCAGCCGCACCCCGGTGGTGTAGCGGTCGCGCGGCAGGTAGACGAGGGCCGAGTAGTAGCGGCCGTACTCGTCCTGGCGCAGGTACAGCCGCAGCCGGCGCCGCTCCTGCAGGTACAGCACCGAGGTGACGATCGCCTGGAGCTCGCCGACCGGCGTCTGGAACAGCTCGTCGCGCGGGTAGGTCTCCATGATCTGCAGCAGGTCGCGCCCGTCGTGGCTGTTGGGCGAGAACCCGGCGCCCTTCAGGACGGCCTCGACCTTGCGGCGCACCACGGGCACCCGCAGCACCGACTCGGTGTACGCGGCGGAGGAGAACAGCCCGAGGAAGCGCCGCTCCCCCACGACGTTGCCGTCCGCGTCGAACTTCTTCACGCCGACGTAGTCGAGGTACGAGGGCCGGTGCACGGTGGCCCGGCTGTTGGCCTTGGTCAGCACGAGCAGCTTGTGCTCGCGGGCCTTGGCGCGGGCGTCGGCGGGCAGCCGCTCGAAGGACGGGCTGACGGGGTGGCTCTCCTCGCCGGAGTGGTGCGGGTCGGAGCGCAGGATGCCCAGCCCGGTGCCCGGCACGGCGGCCAGCGAGTCGTCCTCGCGGAGCTGGTACTCGCGGAAGCCGAGGAAGGTGAAGTGGTCGGCGGCCAGCCAGCGCAGCAGCTCGCGGGCCTCGTCGAGGTCGGGGCCGGGCAGGTCGCCGGGGACCGTCTCGTCCTGGAGGCCGTCGGCGATCCGCAGCGCGGCGTCGCGCATCTTCTCCCAGTCCTCGACGGCCTCGCGGACGTCGGACAGGACGCGCAGCAGGTCGGCGGTGATCTGCTTGAGGTCGGACCGGTCGGTCTCCCGGTCGATCTCGACGTGGATCCACGACTCGACGTGCGCGTCGTGCGGCAGCCCGGCGGCCGCGGCCGGTGCGCCGAGCACCTCGATCAGCTTGCCCGTGACGTCACGGCGCACCACGAACTGCGGGTGGATCACGACGTGGATGCCGCGGCCCTGGCGGGTCAGCTCGTTGGTGACGGAGTCGACGAGGAAGGGCATGTCGTCGGTGACGACCTCCACCACGGAGTGGCTGCACGTCCAGCCGTTCTCCTCGACGGTGGGGGTGTGCACGCGCACGTTGGCGGTGCCCTGCGGCCGGTTCTCGGCGAGCCGGTAGTGCGAGAGCGCTGCGCCGAACACGTCGACCGGGTCGCGGTCGCCGAGGTCCTCGGGGGCGGTGTGCAGGTAGTAGCGCTGGAGGAACGACAGCACCGACTCGTGGTCGGGGGCGTCCGGGCCGTCCGGGGTGTCCGGCGCGCTGCCCTCGCTCGTCGTCCCGGTCGGTAGGTGCCCCCCGACCGGGCTGTTCTCAGCGACCCGGGCGGCCCTCTCGAGCAGCTCGGCCTTGGCTTCGTCCAGCTTGGTCTGCATTGTCCTCTGGCTCCTGTCGCGCGCCGTTGCGTGACGTAGAAGGAAATACGGTCTCGGTCCCTTCGGCGTGACGCCGCGACACGGGGTCTCCGGTCTGTTCCGACGCTATGCCGAGAGATGAGATGAGCGGGGGGTTATCAGCCATGTCCGACGCCCCGACGCCGGCGGTGCGGCTTCGCGCGTCCCGCTCGTCCAGGGTGTACGGCGTCCGGGGATCCCTCGATCCCTCGTCCCGCCCGCGAGGACCAGCGACCGCCGCCCGGTCACGGAGACACTCCGTGCGAACCGGGCGCAGGGCAGGGGCAACAGCACCCCCGCGAACTATCGCGCTGATCACGCCACCAGGCTATCGCCCCTCCCGGGCCCCCCGTCATGAGCCGTATGTGTACAAAACAGGGGCGGGAACTTTGACGTTCTGCACAGGGGTGGCGACGGGGGTGAGGTGCAGGGGGCGCCTCCGGGACGGAAGTGACGCACGGGAGGACGACGTTCGCACGGCCGGCCGGGCCACGCCCGGCCGAACCGGGAGGGAGCGGCCCGCCGAACCGAAAAGTGGCCGCGGCCCCCCGGAGGGGCCAGGCTGAAATCGGCCACCGGCCCCTTGGCACAGCGCCGCCGGGGCGGCACGGTGCCCGTACCACCACCCGGCAGGAGGAGGCCGCCGTGCCCACGAACATCCTCATCGTCACCGGCGACGCAGCGGAGTCCCTGGAGGTCCTCTACCCCTACCAGCGCCTGCGCGAAGAGGGCTACGAGGTCCACATCGCCGCCCCCACCCGCAAGAAGCTCCGGTTCGTCGTCCACGACTTCGAGGACGGCTTCGACACCTACACCGAGAAGCCCGGCTACACCTGGCCCGCCGACCTGGCCTTCTCCGAGGTCGACCCCGGCCGCTACGCCGCCGTCGTCGTCCCCGGCGGCCGGGCCCCCGAGTACCTGCGCAACGACCCGGAGCTGCGCAAGATCCTCAAGTCGTTCTTCGACGCCGACAAGCCGGTCGCCCAGATCTGCCACGGCCCGCTGCTGACCGCCGCCGTGGACGCCCTCAGCGGCCGCCGCGTCACGGCCTACCCGGCGCTGGAGATCGACATGCAGACCGCCGGCGCGACCTTCCAGGACACCGAGGCGGTGGTGGACGGCGGCCTGGTGTCGTCCCGCGCCTGGCCGGACCACCCGGCCTGGATGCGCGAGTTCCTGACCGTCCTGCGCGCCAAGGCCCCGGTCACCTGAGGCCGGGGGGCGGGGGTCTGAGGCCAGGAGTCGAAGTCGGGAGTCCGGGGCCGGAGGTCAGGGCACAGGGGTCACGCGGCGAGGTCCTCCGCCACCTGCACGGCCTCCGCCAGGCTGTCCACCACCGGCACCCCCACCGCCTCCAGGCTGGCCCGGCCGTGCGAACCCCCGGTGTACAGCACCGCCCGCGCCCCCACGTGCAGCGCGGCCACCGCGTCGTCCGCGGCGTCGCCGATCACCACGGTCCGCCCCGGGTCCACCGCCGCGAGGGCCCGGAGGTGGCGCACCATGTGCTCCGCCTTGCTGCCCCCGGAGGGCCCGACCCGCCCGTCGACCCGCAGGAAGTGCGGCTCTATGCCGAACCCGCGCACCAGCGGCACCAGGTCGTCGTGCCCGTACATGCTCAGCAGCGACTGGCTGCGCCCCGCCGACAGCCACCCGGCGAGCAGCTCCGCCGCGCCCTCGGTCAGCGCGCAGGTCGCCCGCCGCTCGGCGTAGTACCGGTGGAAGACCGCGTCCATGACCTCCCACTCGGCGTCCGTGGGCAGCCTCCCCATCAGCCGCTCGTAGAACTTCGGCACCGGCACGCAGTACAGCGCCCGGTACCGCTCCAGCGTGATCGGCTCCAGCCCCAGCTCCGCGAAGGCCGCGTTCGTCGCCCCGATGATCGCCTCGTTGTCGTGGAACAGCGTGCCGTTCCAGTCCCAGACGATGTGCGCCCCAGTCTGCATCCCCATGTCCGCAAACGTACCCGCCCCCACCGACAGCCGGGAGGTGGCGGACGCTCAGCCGCCCGACCCCACCAGGTTCGCGATCTCCTGCGTGGCGAACCACAGCAGCTCGTGGTCCTCGGCCCCGTCCACCACGAACTGCGCGTCGTCGTCGCCGCCGTCCGCGGCCGGCAGGGCGTCCGCCGCGGCGGCCACGTCCCCCTCCGCGTCCGCCGCGTCGACGTGCACGGACGCCGCCTTGGCCAGCGCCACGGCCCCGGCGACCCGCACCTCGCCCAGCGCGGCCGGGTCGAGGCCGCGGTCCGGGTCGGACGCCGCCGCCCCGTCCGGCACGTCGACGGCGACCACGACGCGCCGCCGCGGTGCCCCCGGGTCCGCCGCGAGCAGCCGCAGCGAGGCCAGCGCGGCCCGGCTGAGCGCCGCGTACTCCAGCTCCTCGATGTCGTCGGAGAGGTACCACTCGCGCAGCCCCGGCGTGACGGCGTACGCGACGAGCGGCCCGGACCCCAGCTGCCCCGTCCTGTGCGCCTCGGCGAGCCCGGGGAGGGTCAGGGGGACGTACACGCGCATGGCAGCCGCTTTCGTGGGTCGGGGGCTCTCGGACGGCCTCCAGAATACGTGCGGCCGCCGTGCGGGCGTCCCCTTTCGGGTCTGGCCCCGCGCCTCGGCGGGCGTCCACCCGGCGCCCGCCGTTCACCCGGCCCGCCCGCTCCCTCATGGGCCGGAGCACGCTCCTCGTCACTCTGATAGGTGAACTTCCCCGGGCCTCCGCCACGACGGCACCCTTGCTTGCCCTCCCCCTCGCCGACCCCGTACAAGATCGACCACCGCGTCCAGTTACCGACCGGTACCGACCGGATTGCGCCGAGTTCCCCTCGCGCACCAGATCACGGGGATCACATGAACAAGGTCATGACCAGGAGCCAGCGCCGCCCCGCACCGCGGGCCGCCACCCGCCCGCCGGGCCGCCGCGACTCCGGCCGCCCCGGCGGCGCCCCGCCGCGCACACCCAGCGGCGGCACCGCCCGTACGACCGCCGCCGGGGACCGCCCGCCGGCCGGCCCCGGCGCCGCCCACCGCACCCGCCCCGCCGACAACCGCCCCACCACCCCGTCCGGCACCCCCACAAGGGCCGCCGGGGCCGCCCCGGCGGGACGAGGGGCGCCGCCGCAGCCCACCACCACCGACGTCTTCGCCGAGCGCCTGCTCGCCGTCCTCAGCGGCCGGCAGCCCGTGCACGCCATGCTCCGGCACACCCTCGGCCGCGCCTACGACGACCTGGTCCGCCTCGCCGAGCACGGCCCCCTACGCACCCCGCACGGCACCCGCCCCGTCGTCCGCGACATCGGCCACTACGAGGTCCGCCCCGGCGCCGTCGAGGTCTTCGCCCGCATCCGCGCCGGCGACCGGCTGCGCGCCATGGCCTTCCGCCTGGAACGCGGCACCGACCACCGCTGGCGCTGCACGGCCGTCGAACTCGGCGGCCCCCGCCCCCACCCCGAGGACGACTGACCGGGCCGCCCGCGCGCACCCGCCGGCCGGCACGCACGCGAAGGGCCGGCCACCCCCAGGGGTGACCGGCCCTCACACGCTCGCGACGACTGCCCGGCGCGGCTACTTCTTGCGGCGGCGGCCGCCCCGCGCCTGCTTGCGGCGCTCCGCGCGGGTCAGCCCGTCGGCCTCGGAGCGCACCGGCTCGTCGTCACCGGCGAAGTCACCCTCGATGGTGCCGCCCTCGCCGTCCACGGTCGGCGCCGAGAAGTGCAGGTTGCGCCGCTGCGGCACGTCCAGGCCCTTGGCGCGGATCTCCGGACGCGCACCCGCCTGCGCCGGCACGGAGTCCTGCTTCTCCAGGTCGGCCACCGGCTGGGCGTCCTCGACCGGGACCTCCTCGACCTGCTGCTCGACCTGGACCTCCAGGTTGAACAGGTAGCCGACGGACTCCTCCTTGATGCCGTCCATCATGGCCTGGAACATGTCGAAGCCCTCGCGCTGGTACTCCACCAGCGGGTCCTTCTGCGCCATCGCGCGCAGACCGATGCCCTCCTGGAGGTAGTCCATCTCGTAGAGGTGCTCGCGCCACTTGCGGTCCAGGACCGACAGCACGACCCGGCGCTCCAGCTCGCGCATGATCTCCGAGCCGAGCTGCGCCTCACGCGCCTCGTACTGCTGGGTGATGTCGTCCTTGATGGACTCGGCGATGAACTCGGCCGTCAGACCCGCCCGGTCACCGGCCGCCTCCTCCAGCTCCTCGATGGTGACCTTCACCGGGTAGAGCTGCTTGAACGCACCCCACAGCCGGTCCAGGTCCCAGTCCTCGGGGAAGCCCTCGGAGGTCTCGGCCTGCACGTACGCGTCGATCGTGTCGTCCATGAAGTGCTGGATCTGCTCCTGCAGGTCCTCGCCCTCCAGGACGCGGCGCCGCTCGCCGTAGATGACCTCGCGCTGCCGGTTGAGCACCTCGTCGTACTTCAGGACGTTCTTGCGGGTCTCGAAGTTCTGCTGCTCGACCTGCGACTGCGCGGACGCGATCGCGCGCGTCACCATCTTGTTCTCGATCGGCACGTCGTCCGGGACGTTCGCCATCGACATCACGCGCTCGACCATCTGCGCCTTGAACAGCCGCATCAGGTCGTCGCCCAGCGACAGGTAGAAGCGGGACTCGCCCGGGTCGCCCTGACGGCCGGAACGACCGCGGAGCTGGTTGTCGATACGGCGCGACTCGTGCCGCTCGGTGCCCAGCACGTACAGCCCGCCGAACGACTCGACCTCGTCCTTCTCCGCCTTGACGGCCTGCTCGGCCCGCTCCAGGGCGGCGGGCAGCGCCGCGGCCCACTCCTCGATGTGCTCCTCCGGGTCCAGGCCGCGCTGGCGCAGCTCCGCCTCCGCGAGGTCCTCGGGGTTGCCGCCGAGCTTGATGTCCGTACCACGGCCGGCCATGTTCGTCGCCACCGTCACGGCGCCCTTGCGGCCCGCCTGCGCGACGATCTGCGCCTCGCGCTCGTGGTGCTTGGCGTTCAGCACCTCGTGCTGGATGCCGCGCTTGCTGAGCTGCTGCGAGAGGTACTCCGACTTCTCGACCGACGTCGTGCCGACCAGGATCGGCTGGCCCTTCTCGTGCTTCTCGGCGATGTCGTCGACGACCGCCTCGAACTTGGCAACCTCGGTCCGGTAGATCAGGTCCGACTGGTCCTTGCGGATCATCGGCTTGTTCGTCGGGATCGGGACCACGCCGAGCTTGTAGATCTGGTGGAACTCGGCGGCCTCGGTCATCGCCGTACCGGTCATGCCGGACAGCTTCTTGTAGAGGCGGAAGAAGTTCTGCAGGGTGATCGTGGCGAGCGTCTGGTTCTCGTCCTTGATGTCCACCCCTTCCTTCGCCTCGATCGCCTGGTGCATGCCCTCGTTGTAGCGGCGGCCGGCGAGGATACGGCCGGTGTGCTCGTCGACGATCATGACCTCGCCGTCGATGACGACGTAGTCCTTGTCCTTCTTGAAGAGCTCCTTCGCCTTGATGGCGTTGTTCAGGTAGCCCACCAGCGGCGTGTTGACCGACTCGTAGAGGTTGTCGATGCCCAGCCAGTCCTCGACCTTGCTGACACCGGACTCGTGGATGGCGACCGTGCGCTTCTTCTCGTCGACCTCGTAGTCGCCGGTCTCCTCGATGCCCTTGAGCGGGTTGCCCGCCTCACCGCGCTTGAGCCGCGTCACCAGCTTGGCGAAGTCGCCGTACCACTTCGTGGCCTGGTCCGCCGGACCCGAGATGATCAGCGGCGTGCGCGCCTCGTCGATGAGGATGGAGTCCACCTCGTCGACGATCGCGAAGTTGTGGCCGCGCTGCACGAGTTCGTCCTTCGCCCACGCCATGTTGTCGCGCAGGTAGTCGAAACCGAACTCGTTGTTCGTGCCGTACGTGATGTCGCACGCGTACTGCTCGCGGCGCTGCGCCGGAGTCATGTTGGCGAGGATGCAGCCGACGCTCAGACCCAGGAACTTGTGGACGCGGCCCATCATCTCCGAGTCGCGCTCGGCCAGGTAGTCGTTCACCGTGATGAGGTGGACGCCGTCACCCGACAGCGCGTTCAGGTACGCGGGCAGCGTGCCGACGAGGGTCTTGCCCTCACCGGTCTTCATCTCGGCCACGTAGCCGAGGTGCAGCGCGGCGCCGCCCATCAGCTGCACGTCGTAGTGCCGCTGGCCGAGGACGCGCTTGGCCGCCTCGCGCACCGTGGCGAACGCCTCGGGCAGCAGGTCGTCCAGGCTCTCCCCGTCGGCGTACCGCTGCTTGTACTCATCGGTGAGGGCCCGCAGCTCGGCGTCGGAGAGGTCGACGAAGTCCTCTTCGATGGAGTTGACCTGGTCCGCGATGCGGTGCAGCTTGCGCAGGATCTTGCCTTCGCCTGCACGCATGATCTTCGAGAGGACGGACACGGGGGTTGGTCTCCTTGCCGGTCGGGCCTGGGACGGTCGGGTGGTGACTGACTGAGCAACGGCCATCGTATGCGAGGACCCCGCCACGCCGGGAGGCCTGCCGTGCCGAGGACCGCACACGGATGCGCGCCCGCTGATCGGATCTCCTTCACCCAGGACAACGGCCGGGCCCCCCGGATGGTGCCGCCCCCGCCAAACGAATGTGCGCGAATCGTGATCACTCCCTCACCCCTAGTAAGGGGATGACGCGCCGACGCCCCGCCCCCCACAATCACCCGATGGACCCCGTCACCCTCACCTCGGACCGCCTCGTCCTCAGCCCGCTCACCCCCCGGGACACCGACGCGGTGTACACGGCGGCCCAGGACCCGGACATCCAGCGCTGGACGGCGATCCCCTCCCCCTACCTCCCCGAGCACGCGCGTGCCTTCACCGAGCAACTGGTCCCCGACGGCTGGGCCCGCGACACGATGTTCACCTTCGGCGTCTTCCTGCCCGACCGCACCCTCACCGGCGCCCTCAGCCTCACCCGGCGCGCCCCCGGCACCGCCGAGGTCGGCTTCTGGACGGACAAGGAGCACCGCGGCCGCGGCTACACCACCGAGGCCACCCTCACCGCCGCCCGCTGGGCCTTCACCGACCTCGCCGCCGACCGCGTCGAATGGCGCGCCGAGGTCGGCAACACCGCCTCGCGCGCCGTCGCCCGGCGCGCCGGCTTCACCCTCGAGGGCGTCCTGCGCTCGGCCCTCGACCACCGGGGCACCCGCCGCGACTGCTGGATCGCCTCCCTCCTGCCCACCGACCTCGGCCTGCCGTCCACGACGCCCTACCTGCCGCACCGGGCCGACCCGGGCTGAGCCGAGCTGGGGGGACCGGCGGCCGACCGAGGGGGGCCGGCGGCCGACCGAGGGGCACCGGCCGGCAGCCAGGGGCGCTCGAGGGGGCTGAGGGGCGGGTGGGCTGAGGGGCACGGGGGCATGGAGGGGCACTGAAAAACGCCCAGGTCACTCCGCTATGTCAGTGCCGCCGCCTATCGTGCGAGCCATGACCACCCCGCGCCCCCAGACCGAGCTCTCCGCGGACGACGCCCGCCGCATCGCCCTCCGCGCCCAGGGCTTCCTCGGCAGCCCCGACCGCAAGGCCGGCGTCCGCGGCGTCCTCCGCCACCTGGGCGCGGTCCAGCTCGACACCATCTCCGTTCTGGCCCGCTCCCACGAACTCGTGCCCTACGCCCGCCTCGGCGCCGTCGGCCGCGCCACCGTGGAACAGGCGTACTGGACGGACACCCACGCCTTCGAGTACTGGTCGCACGCCGCGTGCATCCTCCCCATCGAGGAGTGGCCCCACTTCGCGTTCCGCCGCCGCGCCTACCGCCACCGCCCGCAGTGGCACCACACCCTCCCCGACGGCGTGTACGACCAGGTCATCAAGCAGCTGCGCACCGAAGGCCCCCTCACCGCCACCGAACTCGGCGGCGCCAAGCGCACCAGCGAGTGGTGGGACTGGTCCGGCACCAAGGTCGCCGTGGAACGCGCCCTGATGTACGGCGAGGTCGTCTGCGTCGAACGCCGCGGCTGGAAGCGCGTCTACGACCTCGCCGAGCGCGCCGTCCCCGCCCCCCTGCTGCACGACGACCTCGACGACACCGAGTGCCTGCGCCGCCTGGTCCGCCTGGCCGGCCAGTCCCTCGGCGTCGGCACCCGCGCCGACATCGCCGACTACCACCGTCTGAAGGCCGAACAGGTCGACGCCGTGATCGCCGACTCCGGCCTGGTCCCCGTCACCGTGGACGGCTGGGGCAAGCCCGCCTGGGCCGACCCGGCGGCCCTCGCCACACCGCCGCGCGGCCGCCACCGCACGACCCTGCTGTCGCCGTTCGACTCCCTGATCTGGGAACGCGCCCGAACCGAGCGGATCTTCGGCTTCACCCACCGCCTGGAGGCCTACGTCCCCAAGCCCAAGCGCGTCCACGGCTACTTCGCCATGCCGGTGCTGGCCGGCGGCCGGCTCGTGGGACGCGTCGACCCGGCCCGCGAGGGCAGGACCCTGGTCGCCCGGCAGGTGACCGTGGACCACCGCAAGGCCGTCCCCGCCGTCGCCCAGGCCCTCGTCGAGGCGGCCGGCTGGGTCGACTGCACGGACGTCCGCGTGGAACGCGTCGACACCCCGGAACTCCGCGAGCCCCTCACCACGGAACTCGCCCGCCTGCTGGCCTGATCCGAAAGACGGGCCCGCTCCGCACGAGGCTCAGCGGATCTCGAGGATCTTCTCCCGCATCGCGTACACCACGGCCTCCATCCTGGAGTGCAACTGCAGCTTCTCCAGGATGTTGCGCACGTGGTTCTTCACGGTGTTCTCGGAGATGAACAACTCCTTGGCGATGTCCCGGTTGTTCATTCCGGTCGCCACCAGCTTCAGCACTTCCAGCTCACGGTCCGTCAGCCGCGGCGCCGGCACCAGCCGGCGCTCGTCGGTCCGCTGGATCATCGACTTGAACTCGGTGAGCAGTTTCGACGCCATCGACGGACTGATCTGCGACTGCCCGTCGGCCACCGCGCGAATCGCGGTCGCCACCTCGTCGGTGGAAATCTCCTTCAGGAGATAACCCGTCGCACCCGCCTTGATCGCGTCATAGAGATCGGCCTCCTCGTCGCTGATCGTCAACATGATGATCTTCGCGCTGGGAGCCACCTCCTTGATGGAGGTGCACGCCTCGATACCGCCGCGCTTGGGCATCCGCACGTCCATCAGCACGATGTCGGGCAACAGGTCGGCCGCCTTGTCCACGGCCTCGGCACCGTCCCCCGCCTCACCGACGACCTGGATGTCCTCCTCGGCCGCCAGCACGATCTCCAGACCGCGACGGAACAAGGCGTGGTCGTCCACGACGAGAACCCGGATGGGCTCCTTGCGTGGAGTGCCCGCCTCCGGGCCCATGCCGACGACGCCGTCGCCGGCGCCCCCGTCCCGCATCGGTCCGAAGCTGTCCGCCATCGTTCCTCCCCCTGAAGGCTGTGGCCGTGGTCCTGCGCCGTCGCCAACCCAAGGCAGCGACCCACCGGTTGGGCCGCTCGGGCCATGATTCCATGCCCGGACGACAACGCGGCGACGCAGCGGAGCGTGAAGGGGTCGCACGGCGTCGCACGAGGGTGCCCCTGGGGGCGCACACGCGCTCCAGGGGCACCGGCCGGGCCGTCGACGGCGCGGGTCAGCCGCCCAGCGTGCCGCCCGACTCGGCGGAGTTGCCCTGGGTGACCATCGTGTCCGTGCGCAGGTGGATCACACCGTAGTCGTACGCGTGTCGCCGGTAGACGACGCTCGGCTCCTTGGTCTCGGAGTCGACGAACAGATAGAAGTCGTGCCCGACCAGCTCCATCTCGTAGAGAGCCTGGTCGAGGGTCATCGGGGCGGCCACGTGCGTCTTCTCCCGCACCACCAGCGGGCCGTCGCCCTGCACCTCGAGCGAACCGATCTTCTTGGTGGGCACGCCCTCGGACTCGTCGGACAGCACCGCCTGGCCGTTGCCGTCGAGGGTGGCCACGCCCGGGACGTGGTCGGCGACCTCCGCCGCGGAGATCCGGCGTGTGCCGCGCCGCGTGTACCGCTTGTCGTGCTGCTTGCGCAGCTGGGCGTCCAGCTTCTCCGCCGCCAGGTCGAGTGCCGCGTACGGGTCACTGGCCGCCGCCTCCGCCCGGATCACCGGACCGCGGGAGCGGAGCGTGATCTCCACTCGGTCGCACCGGTCGGCCTGTCGGGGGTTCGGCTCCTTGGACACCTCGACGTCGAGGCTGATCACCTTGCCATCGAGCTTCTGGATCTTCTCCAGCTTCAGCTTCTCGGCCACGTGCTTGCGGAACCGCTCGGGCACCTCGGTCTTGCGGCCCTTGACGACGATGTCCACGCAGAACTCCGTTCCCGGATCGCTCCGCTTCGCCGGCGGAGCATCTCCCTTTTGCACCAGGTCCCGGAGAGCCCCGGAACCTCGGACTCGGTGACGTCCACCTCCTCCTCCCCCGCGGGCGCGATGTCCACCCTCAGTGCGGCGGGTGATTGCGAAAACCACAGCACCGCATTCGGATTAGCGAGGTCTGGCCTGCGGCTTTCCCTCACAACCGAACATATCTCGCCCGGACGGATGTCGTCACCCTCTACTGCCGCGTACCTCCGTTCAGGTGAATTGACCCTCTCATTACCTGCAACGACACGACCTGACGGTCAGTTCCTCTTCATTCCGAAGGAATCCGCCGACGCGGCGACCACCGCCGCGAAGACCACCCCTCCGGTCCGTCCCCCGAGTACCCGGAGAGGCCCGTCATCAGCACTCATCCCTTCCGCGGATCCCGCCTCGCGGCCCGCGTCCCCGTCGGTCCGACGGCTTCCCTCCGCCGCCGCGCCCCCGCCACCGCCACTCTTCCCCGCGACCCCCCACCCGATGCCTCTCCGCACACTTCTCGCCGACCCCCGCCGCAGGGCCCGCGCAGAAGGTGACGAGCCCTGCTCATCGGGGTATGCGGGCAGGATTGCCGCGTGCGGTGCATGCGGTGCATGCGGTGTGTGCGCTGCGTGCGCTGCGTGCGCTGCGTGCGGTGCATGCGGTGGGTGCGGTGGGTGCGGTGTGTGCGGTGTGTGCGCTGCGTCCACCGCATACTCTGCGTCGGCTACGTCCGCTGCGTTCACCGCCTCCCGCACGGCCCGGGCCGCCTCCGCCAGGGACGCACCCGTCGTCATCAGGTCGTCGACGAGCACCACCGGCCCGCCCGTGAGCAGCAGCCGCGCTCCGCCCGGCGACACCACCAGCGCGCCCCGCACGTTCTCCTGCCGCTGCCGCCGGTCGAGCCCCGCCTGGTCCGACACCCGCCGCCGCTGCCGCAGCACGGCCGCCACCCGCGCCGGCCTCCCGGCCCGCCGCAGGGCACCGGCCGCGGCGAGCGCGATCCGACGCGTGGGGTCATGCCCACGGGAGCGGACGGCGGCGGGGGCGGAGGGGACGGGGACCAGGAGGAGGGGGTGGGGGTGGGGGTGGGGG
>NZ_SZPR01000014.1:234119-247033 GCF_005280195.1 Streptomyces galbus
GGGGGGGGGGCCTGGGGGGGGGGGGGGGGGGGGGGGGGGGGGCGGCCGTGGGGGTGGGGATGCGGAAGAGACAGGGAGAGACCGGTCGGGGTGGGGGCCTCCCCCCTCCCCTCCCCCCTCCCCTCCCCCACCCCCCTCCCCACCGCCCCCGCCAGCGCCGCCCCCAACTCCCGCCCCAGCCCCAGCGCGCCGCGTTCCTTGTGTGCCAGCAGCACGGCCCGCACCGCGCCGTCGTAGGGCGCCGCCGCGAACACGGCCGGCAGCCCCGGCGGCTCGGGCACCGGCCGCACCCGCCGCGGCACGGCCCCGCCGAGCGCCTGCCGGCACCCGGGACAGAGCACGCCCCGGGCCCGCCCGCACCCGGCACACTCGGTCGGCAGCACGAGGTCCCCGAACTCCCGCCACCACGCCCGCAGACCGTTCATGACGACCACTGTGCCAAGGTTCCCGGGTGTCTGCTCAGCCTGTGGAAAAGGGTCGAGCCCCCCTGTGGAAAACCATCAGGAGGGCTCGACCAAGGTCACCGTCGGGCTGCCGTCACCCCGGGTACAGCACCGCCGAAGCCGTCTCCTTCAGCGTGCGCCAGCCGCTGCCGCCGGGCAGCCACAGCAGGCCGTTCTTGGACGTGGCGAACAGCGGGGCCTCGCTGTCCTCGGACGCCGCGATGCTCTGCACCTCGGTCAGACCGGGCAGCGTGCCCGCCTCGGGGACGGAGCCGTCGGACTGCACGTACTGCACCTGCTCGACCCCGCCGGACTCCCGCCCGACGACCACGAGCCGGCTGTCCCCCGCCCACGACACGGCCGTGACCTGCTCCAACTCCGGTGTCGCGGAGCGCAGTTCCTGGACCGACACCGTCGGCTGCTGCTCGCCGGGCTTCTGGTCGCGCTCGATCCGCCCGAGCAGCAGTGCCTGCTTGCCGTCCTTCTCCACGACGAGCGCGATCCGCACTCCGTCGGCGGCCACCCGTACGGCGTTGATCCGGCCGTCCAGGCTGGGTGTGCGCACGGCGACCGGGGTGCCGCCGCCCTTCTGGAGCAGCAGCAGCCGCGGCGCGCCGGGGTCGCGGTCGGCCACCCACAGGTCGCCCTGGCCGTCCCAGCTGGGCGCGGTGAGCCGGTCGCTCTCGGTGGCGCCGGTGCTGCGCAGCACCGGTTCGCCGAGGGAGCTGCCGGTGACCATGGAGCCGACGTACAGCGCCTTGCCGTCGATGGTGACGCCGGCCGCCATGTGCTCGTCGTGGGCGACGGCGACGGAGCGCAGTGCCTTGGTGCCGTCGCCGAGCGCGCCGGGCACCGGGTCGGCCCGGGTGTCCTCGCCGCTGCTCATCCGTGCGAGGCGGTGTTCGCCGTCGATGAAGTACAGGTAGTCGGGGTGGTCCTCGGAGCCCCGCGCGGCGACGGTGGCGGCGCGGCTCTCGGTGAGCGAGCACAGCCGGGTGCCGCCGGCGCGCAGCTCGACCTCCTCGACGGCCGGGGTGAGGCTCTGCAATGTGAAGAGGAGCTGGGCGGCCATCTCGTCGCACTTGGTGTGTCCGACGTTCTCGGCCTTGTCGTTGAGCGGCACGGTCAGCTTGTTCTGGTCGTCCGGCGTCAGCGCGGTGACGCCCTTCGCGAGCTGCGTGCCGGTGGGGAAGCTGGAACGGACGACGGGGCGCAGCCAGTTGGTGGGTCCGCCGATCAGGGAGCGGACGACCTGGGTGGTGGGGTCGACGCGTTCGCGCACGTAGACGGGGTCGGCGACGGTGGCCGGCCGGCGGGTGGTGCCGGCGGTGGTCGTGGTGGAGGCGAAGTAGTACTTGTTGACGGACATGTAGTTGCGCTGGAAGTCGGAGGTGCCCATGACGACGCCCTGGGGCAGGGCGTCGATGCGCCACTGTTCGGACTTCTTGTCGCGTACGAGGTGGACGATCTGTCCGTAGTTGCCGTCGGCGGGGCTGTACGACTGTTGCCCGTCGACGGTCGCCACGCGCGTGCCGGTGAGCGTGAAGGAGAAGTCGCCGCCGTCGACCCGGCCGCCGGAGCGGTCGGCTTCGGCTTCGGGTCCGTCGGCGAGCACGGTCGTGGACTGCTCGGGCTGCCAGGTGCGGGCGGCCTGCGGGGTGAGGTACTGGCGCGCGGTGGAGAAGTTGGGGTCGTCGCTGGTGAGGGCTTCGAGGAAGCCTTGGACGATCTCGGAGGGCGGCGCGTCCTCGCGGGGCGGCATGGCGAAGACGCGGACCTGGGTCTCCTGGCGGGGGGTGGATTCCACGCCGCGCAGGTCGCCGTTGTCGGGCATCGAGGCGCACCCGGCGAGCAGAACGACCCCGCACGCGGCGTACGCCGTCGCGCGCTTCCGTCCGCGCCGCGTGCCCCGCTCGCGCTCAGCGCCCACGGAACGCCTCCCCCTGATCATCCGAACCGTCCGCTCCCGCGTCGACCCGCCCGGCACTTCCCGCGCGCGCCCCGTTCGCGGCGGACGCGTCCCCCTGTCGGCCTGCGCCGGACCGGACCTCGTCGTCCTGCCGCCGCGTGCCCGCGACGGTTTCATCGTCGTCCCGCTGACCGCGACCGGCTCTCGCCAGGCCGTC
Source organism: Streptomyces galbus (assembly GCF_005280195.1). Taxonomy (GTDB): domain Bacteria; phylum Actinomycetota; class Actinomycetes; order Streptomycetales; family Streptomycetaceae; genus Streptomyces; species Streptomyces galbus. Next base: position 236,689 of record NZ_SZPR01000014.1, read on the forward strand.
GTGCGGCTCCGGCAGCGGCTTCTGCATCGGCTGTGGCTGCGGCTGGGGTTTCCCCGCCCCGTTCGTCTCGTCCGCCCGCCGCGGGCCCGCCGTGGCGGGCCGGGCCACCACGCGTGCGCCGTTGCCGGGGAGGGCCGTGGGATCGGCGGTGGGGGCCGGGGCGGTGGCCCGGGGGGTGATGGGTGCCCGGGCGCCCGTCCGGGGCTCGGCGGCGGGCTGGAGGGGCACGGTGGCGCTCTTCTGGCCGCCCCCTCGGGGCAGGCCGGCGTCGTCGAGGCCGCGGTTGCGGCGGGAGTCCTTGGGCTCGAGGGGTATCGGCGAGCCGCGCAGCGGTTCGTCGGCGGTGCGGGGCAGCGTCAGCCGGAACTGTGAGCCGCCACCGGGTTCGCCCCAGGCTTGGAGCCAGCCGCCGTGCAGCCGTGCGTCCTCCAGGGCGATGGACAGGCCGAGGCCGGTGCCGCCGGTGGTACGCGCGCGTGCCGGGTCGGCACGCCAGAAGCGGCTGAACACGCGGGTGGCCTCGCCGGGCTTGAGGCCGACGCCGTAGTCGCGTACGGCGACGGCGACGGCGCCACCGGCCGAGGCGAGCTTGACGACGACGTCCTTGCCCTCGCCGTGCTCGACGGCGTTGACGACGAGGTTGCGCAGGACGCGTTCGACGCGCCGGGCGTCGGCCTCGGCGACCACGGGCTGCTGGTCGCCGACGACGCGTATCGCGGTGCCCTTGCGTTCGGCGAGCGGCGCGGCCCCGTCGACGACGCGGCGTACGACGTTGCGCAGGTCGATCGGTTCGGCCTCCAGGGAGGCGGCGCCGGCGTCGAAGCGGCTGATCTCCAGCAGGTCGGCGAGCAGGGACTCGAACCGGTCGAGCTGGTCGGCGAGGAGTTCCGCGGAGCGGGCGGTGACGGGGTCGAAGTCCTGGCGGGCCTCGTGGATGACGTCGGCGGCCATGCGCACGGTGGTCAGGGGGGTGCGCAGTTCGTGGGAGACGTCGGAGACGAAGCGGCGCTGCATCCGGGACAGGTCCTCGAGCTGCTGGATCTTGAGCTGGAGGTTCTGCGCCATCTTGTTGAAGGCTTCGCCGAGGCGGGCGATGTCGTCCTCGCCGGTGACCTTCATCCGTTCCTGGAGGCGTCCGGCGGAGAGTCGCTCGGCGATCCCGGCGGCCATCCGCACCGGTGTGACGACCTGCCGTACGACGAGCCAGGCGATCGCCCCGAGGAGGACGACGACGAAGAGCCCGGCGGTGGCGAGGGTGCCCTTGACGAGGCTGAGGGACTTCTCCTCCTGGGTGAGCGGGAAGAGGTAGTACAGCTCGTAGGGGTCGCCGTTGGGGTCGTTGACGCGCTTGCCGATGACGAGCGCGGGCTGGGACTCCTTGTCGCCGTTGCTGTAGCGGATGCGGGTGTAGCTCTGGGCGGCGCTGCTGCCGGTGTTGACGCGGGCGCGCAGGTCCTCGGGGACGCTCTTGTTGGGGTCGACGCCGCCGGAGGCGCGGGGTCCGCGGCCGCCGCCGCTGTCGTCGCCGGGGGGCAGGGTGACCACGTCGAAGGCGCCTTGGCCGCCGCTGGACAGCGACGACACCAGTTCGCTCATCCATTCGATGACGTTCTGGGAGGCGCGCTGGTCGGCGGGGGTGCCGTCGTCGGCGCCGGCGCTCGCGGCCTCGTCGGCCTTCTGCTTGGCCACGGCGAAGCCACCGGTGGCCTGGCTCTGCGACGCCTTGACCTTGGCGTCGAGCAGTCCGTTGCGGACCTGTCCGATGACGACGAAGCCCAGCAGCAGGACGACGCCCAGCGACATCAGCAGGGTGGTGGCGACGACCTTGAGCTGGATGTTGCGCCGCCACAGCCGCATGAGCGGCAGCAGCGGCCTGCGTATCCAGCGCAGCACGAGCCTGAGGACCGGGCTGCCCTGCACCCCGTCCTGGAACAGCCCGCCGTGCACGAGACTCGCCCAGCGCTCCCGCAGGGGCTTCCGGCCGACAGGCCGCTCCGGCCGGGTCCCGGACCGGCCGGGCGCCGAAGCGGCACTGTCACCGGTCATGTCAGCTCGGTCCTGCCTTGTACCCGACACCACGGACGGTCACCACGATCTCCGGGCGCTCGGGGTCCTTCTCGACCTTGGAGCGCAGCCGCTGGACGTGCACGTTGACCAGGCGGGTGTCGGCGGCGTGCCGGTAGCCCCAGACCTGTTCGAGGAGCACCTCGCGCGTGAAGACCTGCCACGGCTTGCGCGCCAGGGCGACCAGCAGGTCGAACTCCAGCGGGGTCAGCGCGATCGACTGCCCGTCCCGCTTCACGGAGTGCCCGGCGACGTCGATGACGAGGTCGCCGATGGCGAGCTGCTCGGGTGCGGGTTCCTCGGACCTCCGCAGCCGGGCCCGTATGCGGGCCACCAGCTCCTTGGGCTTGAACGGCTTCACGATGTAGTCGTCGGCGCCCGACTCCAGGCCCACGACGACGTCGACGGTGTCGCTCTTGGCCGTGAGCATCACGATCGGCACGCCGGACTCCGCCCTGATCAGGCGGCACACCTCGATGCCGTCCCGGCCGGGCAGCATGAGGTCCAGCAGCACCAGGTCGGGCTTGGCTTCACGGAACGCGGCCAGCGCCTTGTCGCCGTCGGCTACGAAAGACGGCTCAAAACCTTCACCACGCAGCACAATGCCGAGCATCTCGGCCAGTGCGGTGTCGTCGTCGACGACAAGGACTCGTCCCTTCATAAACGACATCATCCCATTCTCATAACAGTGACGGTGGCGCTGGTGAGCAGGGTCACTGGCCTGTGACCTTAGCCGCAGCGAGCCGTCACTGTCTGCCCTCGGCCCGGACGGTGGCCTCCCCGCCCCTCCGAACCTTTCGGACCCGGACGGGACACGGGCCGGCGCCGGCGCCGGACAGTTGAAAACCGGCCGTGCCCGCACGCTCCCGCGCGGCACGGCCGGTCACCGCCCGCCCTCGCGCGGGACGACGCCGGGCCGCGGGGAGCCGCCTCACCTCCGGCAGGCCCTCCCCGCGGCCGTGGGACTGTCAGCCGCTCGACACCTGCCGGGACCGCGCCGAGAGGTCCGCCAGTGCCTCCGCCGTCACCGGCGACACGGCTCCCTCCTCGGTGACGATCGCCGTGATCAGCTCGGGCGGGGTCACGTCGAACGCCGGGTTGTACGCCTGCGTCCCCAGCGGCGCCACCGCTACGCCGCCGCCCGCCCCCGTCACCGGCACCTGCGGCGCGGAGAACTCGGTCACCTCGTACCCGGGGCGCTGCTCGACCTCGATCGACGCCCCGTCGGGAGTGTGCGGGTCGAGGGTCGTCACGGGCGCGACCACGATGAACGGCACGTGGTGGTAGCGGGCCAGCACCGCGAGCGGGTACGTCCCGACCTTGTTCGCCACCGACCCGTCGGCCGCGATGCGGTCCGCGCCGACCAGCACGGCGTCCACCTCGCCGGCCGAGAACAGCGACCCCGCCGCGTTGTCCGTGAGCAGCGTGTACGCCATCCCGTTGCGCGCCGCCTCGTACGCCGTGAGCCGGGCGCCCTGCAGCAGCGGACGCGTCTCGTCCACCCACAGCCGCCGCAGCTGCCCCGCCCGGTGCGCCTCGAGGGCCACCGCGAACGCCGTGCCCTCGCCGCCGGAGACCAGCGCCCCGGTGTTGCAGTGGGTCAGGACCCGGTGGCCGCCGCCGGGCAGCAGCTCGTCCAGGAGGGCCAGGCCGTGCCGCGCCATCCGGACGCTGGCCTCGGCGTCCTCCCGGTGCAGTTGCCGTGCCGCGGCCAGTGTCGCCCCGGCGGCCTGCTGCGGGTCCCCGGAGTCGGCCAGGGCGGCCCGGTACGCCGCCCGGGCGCGCTCCACGCCGACGGACAGGTTCACCGCGGTCGGCCGGGCCCCGGCCAGCGCGGTCGCGGCCTCGTCCACGTCGAAGCCGCGCGCGGCGGCGAGAGCGACGCCGTACGCCCCGGCGACGCCGAGCAGCGGCGCCCCGCGCACCGCGAGCGAACGGATCGCCTCGACCAGCGCGGAGGCGTCCGTGCAGACGAGTTCGACCTCTTCGACCGGGAGCCTCGTCTGGTCCAGGAGGACCAGTACGGGGCCTTCGGGTGGCTCCTCCCATCGGATCGCCGGAATGTCGGTGGGCGGCTTGTCCTCGCCGGGGTGCGCGTACTGATCAGCCATGCGGTCAGTCTGCCCCTTTTTCGGCAGACAATTGAAGGTGCGCAGCCCCTACCGCGGCCGGTCGGCCGATGACCACCCCATGGCACGATGGCTCCCAACCTTCCGCCGCGACCGCGGACGGGCACCGTGAAGGAGCGACGATGAACGACACTCCGGGCTGGGCCTCGCCCGGATCCGCCCCGTCCGACGGGCAGGAGCCGGCCGCACCGGCCCCTGCCGAGCCCACCGGCCACCCGAGCCCACGCCTTGGCGGCCCGCACGAGGCCGACCAGCCCGGAGCCACCCGCCAGTCCCCGGACACGGCACCCGAGAGCGGCGAGCCCGCCCCTCAGGCCCCGCCCGCGGACGCGGCCCCGCAGTCGCCCGGCCCGAAGTGGTCCAAGGAGCAGCCGCCCCCCGCCCAGTGGTCCGCCCCCGCAGGCGGACAGGCCCCCGGCGAGGCGCCCCCGCCGCCCCCTGCTCCGGCACCCGGCGGCGGCCACGGCAGGGGCACCCACCCGCCGGCCGGCGGCCCCGGCACCCCCGGCGGCTGGACCGGCCCCGCGGGCCCCGGCGGCCCCGTCCCGCCGGGCGGCTACGGCGGCCCGCCTCCCGGCGGTGGCTACGGCGGCTCTCAGCCCCCGCACGGCCAGCCCGGCTGGGGCGGCGGCTGGGGCGCTGGCTGGGGTACGGGCTGGGGCGGTCCGCCGCCCGCGGCGAAGCCGGGTGTCATCCCGCTGCGCCCGCTCGGCGTCGGCGAGATCCTCGACGGCGCGGTGTCCACCATGCGCACCTACTGGCGCACGGTCCTCGGCATCTCGCTGACCGTCGCCGTCGTCACCGAGACCCTCGTCGTCCTGCTCCAGGGCCTGGTCCTGGACGACGCGGTGAGTTCGTCGGCCCTCGGCGACACCAGCGCCACCACGGACGAGCAGATCCACGCCCTGCGCGACAGCATGCTCAGCTCCGGCGCGATCTTCCTGGTCACCCTCGTCGGCACAGTCGTCGCCACCGCCCTGCTCACCGCCGTCACCAGCCGCGCCGTCCTGGGCAAGGAGGTCACCCTCGGCGAGGCATGGCGGGACGCCCGCCCGCGGATCCCCGGGCTGTTCGGCCTGATCCTCCTGCTGATGCTCATCGCGGGCGCCATCGGCGGCGTCGGCGTGCTGCCCGGCATCCTGCTGGCGGTGGCCGGCGCCGGTGACGCGGGCGCCGCGGTCGCCGTCCTCGGCGTGCTCGCCGCCTTCGTCGTCATCGTCTGGCTGTTCGTGCGCCTCTCCCTCGCCTCGCCCGCGCTCATGCTGGAGAAGCAGGGCATCCGCAAGGCCATGAGCCGCTCCGCGAAACTGGTCAGCGGCTCCTGGTGGCGGGTGTTCGGCATCCAGGTGCTCGCCGCGGTCATCGCCAACGTGATCTCGGCGATCGTCGTCGTCCCGTTCGCCATCGTCGGCGCCCTCGCCGGTGACGACGGGTTCCACGGCTTCGTCGAGTCCGGCGGCGACCTGGGCTGGACGTACCTCGTCATCAGCGGCATCGGCTCGGTGATCGGCTCCATGATCACCTTCCCGATCACGGCGGGCGTCACCGTGCTCCTCTACATCGACCAGCGGATCCGCCGCGAAGCCCTCGACCTCGACCTGGCCCGCGCCGCCGGGGTCCCGGGCTACGCCGCACCCGCACCCGGCCCGACCCCCGGGAGCTGATGCGGTGAGCGTGACGGGGGGAGTCCTCACCGCGCAACCGGCGCCGCTGTCCCGCGCCACCGGCGTCGCCCTGCGCACCGTACTGCGCACCGGCGACGCCTCCCGCCTGCTGCGGGCGGACGGCGGCGACGGACCACCGCTCACCGTCCCCAGGGACCCCGCGCGCGAGGCGGCCCGGCGCGAGCTGGCCGAACGGATGTACCACGAGCACGACCCCGGCCTGGTCGAACGCGCCCTGGACGCCTTCTGGGACCGGCTGGGCGACCTGCTCACCGCCGCGTCCGGCGCCACCCCGGGCGGTGCGCTCGGCCTGGCCGTGATCGTGCTGGCGGTCGTCGCCGTCGTGGCCGCACTGTGGTGGCGCCTGGGCACCCCGCGCCGCTCACCCGCGCCCACCGCCGCCCTGTTCGCCGACCGCCCCCGCAGCGCCGCCGCCCACCGCGCCGCCGCCGAGGCACACGCCGCCCAGGGCCACTGGAACCAGGCCGTCCAGGAACGCATGCGCGCACTCGTCCGCTCCCTGGAGGAACGCGCCCTCCTCGACACCCGCCCCGGCCGCACCGCGGACGAGGCCGCCGCCGAAGCGGGCCGCACCCTGCCCGCCCACACCGACCGGCTGCGCGCCGCCGCCCGCGACTTCGACGACGTGACGTACGGCGGCCGCAGGGCGACCGAGCAGACGTACCACCGCCTCACCGCACTCGACCACGACCTGGAGCGCACCAGGCCCCAGCTCACCCACAGCAGCACCGCCACCGCGGCCCACCCCACGCCCGGCGGAGCCGGCCGATGACCGCTGAGGCCCCCCTCCCGTCCACATCGGTGTCGCCCACGGCCCGTCACCTCTGGACCCGCTCGCGGGGCATCGCCCTCGCCCTGCTGGTGCTCCTCGCCGGGGCCGTCGCGGTCGCCACCGTCCGCTCCGAAGCCCGCCACGGCGAGCTGGACCCGCGCTCCGCCGACCCCCTCGGCAGCCGGGCCGTCGCCGAACTCCTCGCCGACCGGGGCGTGACCACCCGCCTCGTCACCACCCTGGCCGAGGCCCGCGCCGCGACCGGCCCCGACACCACACTCCTGGTCGCCGTGCCCGACCGGCTGACGGAGCACCAGCAGACCCTGCTGCACTCCGCGACCACCGGCTCCGGCGGCCGCACCGTCCTCGTCGCCGCCGGCGGCTGGTCCGTCGGCACACTCGCCCCCGGGGTCACCGCGGACCCCGCAACCAGCCGCGACTCCACCCTCGACCCCGGCTGCGACCTGCCCGCAGCCCGCCGCGCCGGCCCCGCCGACACCGGCGGCATCCGCTACACCAGCACCCGCCCCGACGCCGACGAGTGCTACCCCAGCTCCCGCCTGCCCACCCTCCTGCGCCTCCCCGACGCCACGGGAAACGGCGACACCGTCCTCCTCGGCGGCCCCGACATCCTCCACAACGAACGCCTCGACGAGCAGGGCAACGCCTCGCTCGCCCTCCAACTCCTCGGCTCCCGCCCCCATCTGGTCTGGTACCTCCCCTCCCTCTCCGACACCACCGCCACCGGCCCCGAGGACGAGAAGAGCTTCCTCGACCTCGTCCCGTCCGGCTGGCTCTGGGGCACCCTGCAACTCTTCGTCGCGGCAGCCCTCGCCGCCCTGTGGCGGGCACGCCGACTCGGCCCGCTCGTCCCCGAACGACTCCCCGTCGCGATCCGCGCCTCCGAGACCGTCGAAGGCCGCGCCCGCCTCTACCGCAAGGCCAACGCCCGCGACCGCGCCGCCGCCGCTCTCCGCTCCACCACGCGCACCCGCCTCGCCCCCCTCGTCGGCATCCCCGTCACCCAGGCCCACACACCCGAGGCCCTCGTCCCCGCACTGTCCGCCCACCTCCACGGCGACGGACGCCCCCTGCACTCCCTCCTCTTCGGCCCGCCGCCCGGCGACGACGCCGACCTCGTCTCCCTCGCCGACCGACTCGACGCCCTCGAAAGAGAGGTACGCCGTCCATGATGGACCCGACCACTGACAACGCCGGGCACACCGGGGACCCGGACCGCGCCCGGGCCGCCCTGGAAGCCCTGCGCGCCGAGATCGCCAAGGCCGTGGTCGGCCAGGACCCCGCCGTCACCGGCCTCGTCGTCGCCCTGCTGTGCCGCGGACACGTCCTGCTCGAAGGCGTCCCCGGAGTCGCCAAGACGCTCCTCGTGCGCGCCCTCGCCACCGCACTCGAACTCGACACCAAACGCGTCCAGTTCACCCCCGACCTCATGCCGAGCGACATCACCGGCTCCCTCGTCTACGACGCCCGTACCGCCGAGTTCTCCTTCCAGCCCGGCCCCGTCTTCACCCACCTCCTCCTCGCCGACGAGATCAACCGCACCCCGCCCAAGACCCAGTCGGCCCTCCTCGAAGCCATGGAGGAACGCCAGGTCACCGTGGACGGCACCCCTCGCCCGCTCCCCGACCCGTTCCTCGTCGCCGCCACCCAGAACCCCGTCGAGTACGAAGGCACCTATCCCCTCCCCGAAGCCCAACTCGACCGCTTCCTCCTCAAACTGACGATCCCCCTCCCCTCCCGCCAGGACGAGATCGACGTCCTCACCCGCCACGCCGAGGGCTTCAACCCGCGCGACCTGCACGCCGCCGGCGTCCGCGCCGTCGCCACCGCCGCCGACCTCGACGCCGCCCGCGCCGCCGTCGCCAAGACCACCGTCTCGCCCGACATCACCGCCTACGTCGTCGACATCTGCCGCGCCACCCGCGAGTCACCCTCCCTCACCCTCGGCGTGTCCCCGCGCGGCGCCACGGCCCTCCTCGCCGCCTCGCGCGCGTGGGCGTGGCTCACCGGCCGCGACTACGTCATCCCCGACGACGTCAAAGCCCTCGCCCTGCCCACCCTGCGCCACCGCGTCCAGCTCCGACCGGAGGCCGAGATGGAAGGCGTGACGGCCGACTCCGTCATCCACGCGATCCTCACCCACGTCCCCGTCCCCCGCTGATGGCACCCACCGGACGCACCGCCCTCCTCGCAGCCCTCGGCTCCCTGCCTGTCGGCATCTGGGACGCCGGCTGGACCGGCCTGCTGGCCGTCAACGCGCCACTGGCCCTCGCCTGCGCCTGCGATTACGCCCTCGCCGCACCCGTACGCCGCCTGCGGTTGACCCGCTCCGGCGACACCGCCGTACGCCTCGGCGAGACGGCGGACGTCACCCTCACGATCACCAACCCGACCGGCCGCCCGCTGCGCGCCCGCCTGCGCGACGCGTGGCCGCCCAGTAGCTGGCAGCCCGGCACGGAGATCGAGGCGTCCCGCCACCGCGTCACGGTCCCCTCGGGTGAACGCCGCCGCGTCACCACCCGACTGAGCCCCACCCGCCGCGGTGACCGCCACGCCGACCGCGTGACACTGCGCTCCTACGGCCCCCTCGGCCTCTTCGCCCGCCAGGGCACACACCGGGTCCCCTGGACCGTCCGCGTACTGCCCCCCTTCACCAGCCGCAAGCACCTGCCCTCGAAATTGGCCCGCCTGCGCGAACTCGACGGCCGCACCAGCGTCCTCACCCGCGGCGAAGGCACCGAGTTCGACAGCTTGCGCGAGTACGTTCCCGGCGACGACACCCGCTCCATCGACTGGCGCGCCACCGCCCGCCAGTCCACGGTGGCCGTCCGCACCTGGCGCCCCGAACGCGACCGGCACATCCTTCTCGTCCTCGACACCGGCCGCACCTCCGCCGGCCGCGTCGGCGACGCCCCCCGCCTGGACGCCGCCCTCGACGCGGCCCTCCTCCTGGCCGCCCTCGCCTCCCGCGCGGGCGACCGCATCGACCTCCTCGCCTACGACCGCCGCGTCCGCGCCCTCGTCCAGGGCCGCACCGCACGCGACGTCCTCCCGTCCCTCGTCGACGCGATGGCCGGCCTGGAACCCGAACTCGTCGAAACGGACGCCCGCGGCCTCACCGCCACAGCCCTGCGCACGGCACCCCGCCGTTCACTGATCGTCCTGCTCACCACCCTCGACGCGGCACCGGTCGAAGAGGGCCTGCTGCCGGTCCTCCCTCAGCTCACCCGACGCCACACCGTCGTGGTCGCGTCCGTGGCCGACCCGCACGTCGCCCGCATGTCGACGTCCCGCGGCAACGCAGACGCCGTCTACGAGGCCGCAGCAGCAGCCCAGGCCCAGGCGGAACGACACCGCACCGCCCAACAACTCCGCCGCCACGGCGTCACGGTCGTGGACGCGACCCCCGACGAGCTGCCGCCGGCGCTGGCGGACACGTATCTGGAACTCAAGGCAGCGGGACGTCTGTGAAGCGAACACGAAAAAGGGGCCCTCGGAAGAGGGCCCCGCGGAAGAAATCCGTAAACGCAGAAAAGCCCCGTGCCAAATGGCACGAGGCTTTTCTACAATGATTGTTCGGCGGTGTCCTACTCTCCCACAGGGTCCCCCCTGCAGTACCATCGGCGCTGTAAGGCTTAGCTTCCGGGTTCGGAATGTAACCGGGCGTTTCCCCT
>NZ_SZPR01000015.1:0-78658 GCF_005280195.1 Streptomyces galbus
CACACGTTGTAGAGGAAGGGGAACATCGACAGGCCGAGGACGAACGAGCTGATCGTCGAGATCGTGTTCAGGGCGGTGAAGCCGTCGGCCGCCAGGTAGTCGGCGTACCGCCGCGGCATGCCCTCGGCGCCCAGCCAGTGCTGGACCAGGAAGGTGCCGTGGAAGCCGACGAACAGCGTCCAGAAGGTGATCTTGCCGAGGCGCTCGTCGAGCATCTTGCCGGTGAACTTCGGCCACCAGAAGTGGAACCCCGCGAACATCGCGAAGACGACGGTGCCGAAGACGACGTAGTGGAAGTGCGCCACCACGAAATAGCTGTCGGTGACATGGAAGTCCATCGGCGGGGACGCCAGGATGATGCCGGTCAGCCCGCCGAAGAGGAAGGTCACGAGGAAGCCGGCCGCCCAGAGCATCGGCGTCTCGAAGGACAGCGAGCCCTTCCACATCGTGCCGATCCAGTTGAAGAATTTCACCCCGGTGGGCACGGCGATGAGGAACGTCATGAAGGAGAAGAACGGCAGCAGCACCGCCTGGGTGGGGAACATGTGGTGCGCCCACACGGTGACGGACAGCCCGGCGATCGCGATGGTGGCGGCGACCAGGCCCATGTAGCCGAAGATCGGCTTGCGGGAGAACACCGGGAGGATCTCGGTGATGATGCCGAAGAAGGGCAGGGCGATGATGTACACCTCCGGATGCCCGAAGAACCAGAAGAGGTGCTGCCAGAGAATGGGCCCGCCGTTCGCCGCGTCGTAGATGTGCGCCCCGAACTTGCGGTCCGCCATCAGGGCGAACAGCGCGGCCGCCAGGACCGGGAAGGCCAGCAGGACCAGGACACCGGTCAGCAGCACGTTCCAGGTGAAGATCGGCATGCGGAACATCGTCATGCCGGGGGCGCGCATGCAGATGATCGTGGTGATGAAGTTGACCGCGCCGAGGATCGTCCCGAAGCCCGAGAAGGCCAGGCCCATCACCCACAGGTCGCCCCCGACCCCCACCGTGCGGGTGGCGTCCGACAGGGGCGTGTAGGCGAACCAGCCGAAGTCGGCCGCGCCGTTCGGGGTGAGGAAGCCGCCGACCGCGATGAGCGAGCCGAACAGGTACAGCCAGTAGGCGAACATGTTCAGCCGCGGGAACGCCACGTCGGGCGCGCCGATCTGCAGCGGCATGATCCAGTTGGTGAAGCCGGCGAACAGCGGTGTCGCGAACATCAGCAGCATGATCGTGCCGTGCATCGTGAACGCCTGGTTGTACTGCTCGTTGGAGATGAGCTGGATGCCCGGGCGCGCCAGTTCGGCGCGCATGACCAGCGCCAGCACGCCACCCAGCAGGAAGAACCCGAACGACGTGGTGAGGTACAGCGTGCCGATGGTCTTGTGGTCGGTGGTGGTCAGCCACTTCACCACCACGCTGCCGGGCTTGCGGGCCTTGACCGGCAGCTCGCTCTCGTAGGTGGCGGGGGCCGGCCCGTGCGGGTCGTTGAGAATGCTCACAGGTCGTGTGTCTTTCGGTGCTCGCGGTATGCCGGTGCCATGGCGTCGGTCACTGGCCATCTTCGCGATGTGCAACGACGGCCGACTCCCGCAGCGTTCGACACGCGGCCGATCGGCTGAGCCGCTCACCCGAGTGGAGTACCGGGCGGCCCCGGCGCGCCGTAGGACCGTCCCCGGCAGGACTGACCCGCCCCGCTCCGGGTACCCCCGGCCGCACCAGGGGCGCCCGCTCCCGCGCACCGCGGCCCGCGCCCCGCGACCCTGCGACAGGCGAAGGGCGGGTGACCATGTCAGCAACCCCGGTCGGCCCCACGGACCACGCGCTCGACCTCCACTTCATCGGCAACGCGACCGTCCTGCTGCGCTACGGTCCGTTGACCCTGCTCACCGACCCGAACTTCCTGCACCGCGGCCAGTACGCCCACCTCGGTTACGGCCTGGTGAGCCGGCGCCTGACCGAACCGGCCCTCGCGCCGCAGGACCTGCCCCACCTCGACGGGATCGTGCTGTCCCACCTGCACGGCGACCACTGGGACCGGCAGGCGCGCCGCCACCTCGACCGCACGACCCCGATCGTGACGACACCGCACGCCGCGCGCCGCCTCAAGGTGTTCCAGGGCTTCGCGCGCACGGCCGGCCTGCGGACCTGGCGGGGTCTGACCCTGGAGCGCGGCGGTGTCCAGGCCCGCGTCACGGCCCTGCCCGGTCGGCACGCCGGGCACCGGGTCCTGCGCGGGCTGCTGCCGCCGGTGATGGGCAGCATGCTGGAGTTCGGCCCGGTGGGCCGGCCGCCGCGGCTGCGGCTGTACGTGTCGGGCGACACGCTGGTGTACGACGGCCTCGACGAGATAGCCCGGCGCTTCCCGGCGGCCGACCTGGCCGTGCTGCACCTGGGCGGCACCACGCTGCCGGGCGGGTTCGTCGTCACCATGGACGGGGCGCAGGGCGCCGAGCTGTCCCGCCGGCTGGCCCCCCGGGCCGTGCTGCCCGTGCACTACCACGACTACACGGTGATGCGGTCGCCGCTGTCGGACTTCCTGGCCGAGGCGGAGCGGCTGGGCCTCGGCGACCGGATCGTGCACTGCCCCCACGGCGGCCGGGCGCGCCTGACCGTGGCCGACGGAGCGGTCGCCGTGGCGTGAGAGAGCGGCGGCAGCGGCCCGGCCGCTCGGCAGGGCTGGACCGGCCGTCCCCGGGTACCCGCACCCCGAGGAGCCCGGTGCGAAGCCGGGCGTCCCAGAGGGGAAGGAGTGACGCGTGTCCGCAGTGCTCGAGAGGATCAAGCGCTTCGCGAAGAGCCCGCAGGGGCGCCGCACGATCGACCAGGTACGCCGTACCGCCGCCGACCCGCGCCGTCGCGCCCAGGCCCAGCAGCTCCTGGGCAAGCTGCGCACCCGCCGCTGATGTGAACGGGGTGCCACCGCCGGTCCGACCGTGCGGTGGCACCCCGTTCCGCGTCCGCGGCCGTCACGTCCTAGACGGTCAGACGCCCTCGGCCTCGGTGCCGTCCGTCTCCGTCCCTCCGGCCTCGGCGGAGTCCGCCCCGGCCTCCTGGCCGCGCCGGGCTTCCTCCTCCTCCGGGTGGACGTCCTTCTCGCCCGTCTCCTTCTCCAGCGGAGATGACAGGTCGTCCTGCGAGCTGGTCATGTCGGCTCCCTTCGGTCGTGGCCGTCCGAGTGCCCCTCCGCAGGCGGCCGATTCGTCACGGCCCCCGTTCAGCGGGGCCGACCGTGGCCGTGCTCTTCCGTACCGTCCGTGACGACGGCGAGACGCCGCGTGGCCGCGGTGGTTCACTGGCGCCATGCCTTTCGACCACTACGGCGTGCTGTCGGGGACCCTGCACGGACACCGTCGCGACGAGCCGGACGACCAGGGCCGCTGGTTCCACGTCAAGCTGGAGGTGGACGCGCCCGACGGCCGCTACCACTGCGCCGTCGACGTCGACAGCCACCAGTCCAACGTGGGCGTGCGCTTCAAGACGTTCACCCTGGAGGCAGCCGCCCTCGAACCGGCCGTGTCCCTGCCCCCGGGCTACCACGAACTGGACCGCGGGCCCGACTCGGGCGCCCTTGACTACCTGCGCCACCCGGCGCTGGTGGACCGCTCCGGCGTCCTGTTCGAGCGGCGCCCGCCGTCCTGGCTGTCGGACCTGCTCGACCTGTTCGGCTCCCGGCCGTGGCACGCGGGCAGCAACCTCGACGCGGCGACCGCGCTGGAGGGCATCCTCGTCCTCGGTCAGCGCGTCCTGGTCTTCGGTGAGCCGTTCGACAACCGCCCCCGCGGCGACGTCGGCATGCACAACGTCCACCAGAACCAGGGGGACCCCGCGGACTCCCAGTGGTGGCCCGAGAACGGCGTCTGGCAGGATGGCGCGACCGTCACCCACCGTCCCGACGGCCGCTACGACGTCTTTCTGACCAGGTTCTCCAGCCAGGCCGGCCACACGGACGGCGCGGGACACCCGCTCGCCTGACCGGGTTCCCCGCGCGGTGGCCGTCACCAGGGTCACCGTGGCCCCACGCGTTGCGCGGGCGCTTTCGGGGAACCCGTCAGCGTTCGATCGCGCGCAGCGACCGGACGACGAGCGAAGAACGGCACGGCGATCCTCCCGGCAGCGGGCCGGACGCGCCGGCCGGAGACAGGAGGAGGCCGAGCCATGTCAGGCCCGGAGGGAACCGAGACCGCCCCGCCGTCTGGCGGCTCCGTGCAGCCCGCCGACCTCACCCGAGCCCTGGACGCGATCCGGTCGGGTGCCTACGTGGTCGACGAGCTGGGCTGCATCCTGGCGGTCAACGCGGCCGCGGAGGAGTTCCTCGGCCGGTCCGCGGCGGACCTGCTCGGCCACGACGCCCACGACCTGCTCCACTGCGACGCCCACGGCCACCCGCTGCCGCGCAGCCAGTGCGCGATGCGCCAGGCGTTCCACGCCGGCCGGGCGGCCCAGGCCCGGCACTCCTACTTCCTGGGCGGCGACGGCACCGTGCTGACGGTGTCCTGGATGATCACGCCGTACGACGCCGGAGGCGACGGGTCGACCACGCTCGTCCTCTTCCACTCCGCCGACGCGTCGGCCGGCGACACCGGACCGGAGGGGCCGCGGACCATAGCGCTGTCGGAACTGGAGCGGCTGGCGCTGCTGGCCGAGACCACCGGCCGGCTGACCTCCACCCTCGACGTGGACGAGGCCCTGCGCAGACTCGTCGAGCTGGTCGTTCCCCGGCTGGCGGACTGGGTCGTCGTCGACCTGATCACCGAGCGCGACGAGGTGTGGCGGCACACCGTGGTCCACGCCGAGGGCGACACCCTGGTCGAGCTGGAAGAGCTGAAGGGCCCCATGCCGCCGGTGCCCGCGGAGTCCCCGATGCCGCTGTCCCGTGCGCTGCGCGGGGCGGCCTCCACCCTGGCCGCGCCCGGGACCTACCAAGGGGAACCCGACTCCGGCATCGCCGTCGAGCAGCGCCGCCTGTTCGACCACACGGGCATGCACTCCGCGGCGATCGCCCCGATCCGCAGCACCCGCGAAGTGCTGGGCGCCCTCACCCTGGGCCGGTCCGAGAACCCGGTGGAGTTCACCAGCGACGACCTGCCGCTGCTGGAGGACATCGCCCGGCGTGCCGGTCTCGCCCTGGACAACGCGCGCCTCTACCAGCGCCAGCGCAAGGTCGCCGAGACCATGCAGAACCACCTGCTGCCCCAGATGCCGGGCGTCCCGGACCTGCAGATGACGGTCCGCTACCTGCCCGCACCCGACGCCTCACAGGTCGGCGGCGACTGGTACGACGCCTTCCCGCTGGC
Organism: Streptomyces galbus; assembly: GCF_005280195.1. GTDB lineage: Bacteria > Actinomycetota > Actinomycetes > Streptomycetales > Streptomycetaceae > Streptomyces > Streptomyces galbus. The sequence goes on from NZ_SZPR01000015.1 coordinate 5,289, forward strand.
CGACGGGTCCACCGCCCTGGCCATCGGCGACGTCGTCGGCCACGACCTGGAGGCCGCGGCCGGCATGGCGCAGGTACGCAACATGCTCCGCGCGTACGCCTGGTCGCAGCAGGAGCCGCCGAGCCGCATCGTGGAGCGCCTGGACGCGGCGGTCCAGCACATCACCGACGTCTCGATGGTCACCCTGATCTACGGCCGTCTCCAGCAGGCGGACGACGGCACCTGGCGGCTGTCCTGGACGAACGCCGGCCACCCGCCGCCCCTGCTGGTCAGCCGCGACGGCGTGACCACGTACCTGACCGACGGCCACGGCATCCTGCTGGGCACCGGCGTGGGCAGGGGCCGCCCCGACGCCTCGGTGGCCCTCCCGCCCGGCTCGACCCTCATCCTCTACACCGACGGCCTCATCGAGGCGACGGGCCGCACCCTGGACACCGGCATGCAACTGCTCCGCAAGCACGCCGCGGCCCTGATCCACCGTCCCCTGCCGGCCTTCACCGACCACCTGCTGCGCCGGGTGCGCGCCCCCCACAACGACGACGACGTGGCCCTCCTAGCGCTACGCACCCCCTGAGCGGGCCGGAGAACCTGATCGCAGTGCGTCCCCGGCTCACGCCCCGAAGGAGGCGGGCACAGGGATGCCGTCACGCAGCACCATGAGGGCCACCTCCCGCTGAGGGTCACGCGGTTCCGCTTCGATGCGCAGGCGGCGCGGCGCGTCGAGCGTGACCTCCGCGGCATGTCCGGGATGAGCAGCGAGCTGGTCGCCCGCTCCGGGGCGACGGGGGCGACGGCGGCTCGTGTCCTGGCCGGGCCGCACGCGGGCCGCGTACCGGGCGAGCTCCGCCCACAGGTCCTGCTGCCGCGCTGGGGCCGCCCGTCGGCCGGCGAAGGTCCGCGCCTAGACGACCAAGCGGTGCAACTCCAGGAGCGTCGCGCGCGCCAGGTGCCGGTCGAGCACCGCGACGGCGGCGTCCGGGGACGCCGCACGGGCCGCCGCGAGTTCCGCTTCCGCCTCCGCCCGCCGCGTCGCCGACCGGGTGAGCCGGAGCAGCAGGCGAGTCGTCGTGGACGCGACCGCGCGGGGGATCCACAGCAGCGCCCAGGAGGCCAGGTCACTGCGCCGGCCGCGGGCGTTGAAGCGCCGTTCCGCATCCGTGAGGTGGTGAGCCTGCCAGGCCTGGGCGGGTAAATTCCACGGAAGCCGCGCTTGCGGGCTGGTGCGCACACTGCCCGAGCCGACGGCCAGCGAGCCCAGCGCGGTGCCGATCAGGGCGCCGTGGCGGACGTGGCGAGGCGAGAGGTGGGCCGGTGCGTGGGCCAGGGCCGCGACGCGCTGCTGCGGCGGACAGGCCGCCCAGAGCAGGAGACAGTGTCGCCCGGCAGCCGGGCCGGACGGTCCTTCTCCACGCGGTCCCCCCAGTGGGCAGCGCAGGCGGTACGCGGCCTGCGCACTCGTCGTCCGGTCACGCTACGCCGGGCGTTCCCCCCGTTCCCGGTCCCCGCCGACGCCTCAGACGCCGAACAGCCGCGCCCCGTTGTCGTGGCACACCGCGCGGAGCCAGGTGTCTCCCAGGTCCAGGCGTTCCAGTGCCTCGAGCTGGTGGAGGTACGGGTAGGGGATGTTCGGGAAGTCCGTGCCCAGCAGGACGCGGTCGGCGAGGTCCCTGAGCCGGGGCAGGGCGCGGTGGGGGAACGGGGCCATCCGCTCGGCGAAGTCGGTGAAGGCCATCGTCGTGTCCAGCCGTACCTGCTCGTACCGCTCGGCGAGGCCGAGGAAGTCCTCGTACTCGGGCATCCCCATGTGCGCCACGATCAGGCGCAACCGCGGGTGGCGGGCCAGGACGCGGGCGATCGGTCCGGGGCCGGTGTGCTTGCCGGGGGCCGGGCCGGAGCCGCAGTGGATCACCACCGGTGTCCCGGCCTCGGCGAGCAGGCCCCAGGCGTCGTCGAGGAGTGCGTCGGCCGGGTCGTACGCGCCCACCTGCACGTGGGCCTTGAACACCCGGGCACCCGCCGCGACGGCCTCCCCGACGTACGCCCGGACGTCCGGCTCCGGGAACAGGGTGGCGGTGTGCAGGCAGCCGGGGGTGCGGCGGGCGAAGTCGACGGCCCAGTCGTTCAGCCAGCGGGCCATGCCGGGCTTGTGCGGGTAGAGCATCGCCGTGAAGGCGCGGACGCCGAAGTCCCGCAGCAGCGCCGCCCGCTGCTCCTCCTCCGCCCGGTAGGTGATCGGCCACTCGATGCCGCCGGTGAGCGGGCCGAGCGCGTCGAAGTAGGCCCAGACCTTGCGCAGGACGCGGTCGGGCATGAAGTGCGTGTGCACGTCGACCAGGCCGGGCAGTCCGAGCCGGGTCCAGAAGCGGCGCACCTCGGCGGCTTCGGGGGTGCCGGCGGCGGGAGGGCCGGCCTGGTCGGCGGGGGCGCCGCGGTGATCGCTCATGGCGTCCACCCTCGGCCCGGGGGACGGGACCGGTCCAGTCCCCGGGCGTCAGGGGATCAGGCTTCCTCGATCTCCGCGGCGACCGGGGTGCCCGTCTCCACCGTGCGGCTGACCGTGCAGAGCCGGTCGTGGGAGCTCTTCACCGCCCTCGGCAGGATCGCCCGGGCCCGCTCCGCGCCCTCGCCGTCCGGGAACGCCACGCGGAAGGAGACCCGCAGGTCGGTGAGCCGGTTGCCCTGCTCGTCGGTGATCTTGTGGCCGGTCACCGTCACGCGGAACGCGTCCGGCTCGGCGTGCCGGCTGGTCGCGGCGTCCACGTCGACCGCCGTGCAGCCCCCGAGGGCGGCGAGCAGCAGCTCGACCGGGGTGAACTCGGTCTCCGCGTCCGGGCCGGAGGCGGTCCCGAAGGCGATCGTGCCGCCGCGGGCGTTCGTCGCGACGAAGTGGCCGGTGCTGGTGCGCTCGACCGTGACGGAGCGCAGGGAGGTGTCGGTCATGCCGAGACAGTAATGCGCAGGGAGGAAGATGTGAGCTGAGACAGCGCGCGGACCACAACCGGGGTGAGCACATGACGGCCAGGGCACACAGCGTCGGCGTACTGGCGTTCGACGGCATGAAGATGCTGGACCTCACCGGGCCCGCCGAGGTGTTCAGCGAGGCCAACCGGTACGGCGCCGACTACCGTCTGACGGTCGTCTCGCCCGGCGGGAAACCGGTGTCCTCGTCGATCGGCATGCGTGTCCCCGTCGACGCCGACGTGGCCGACGCGCCCGCCTTCGACACCCTCCTGGTGGTGGGGGGCGACCGGCTGCCCGAAGCGCCCGTCGAGCCCGGTCTGACCACGGCCACCGCCGAGCTCGCCTCCCGGGCCGGCCGGGTCGCGGCCGTCTGCACCGGCGCCTTCCTGCTCGGGGCCGCGGGCCTGCTCGACGGCCGGCGGGCCACGACGCACTGGCAGCACACGGCACTGCTGGCCCGCCGCCATTCCCGGGCCCGGGTCGAACCGGACGCGATCTTCGTCAGGGACGGCACCACCTACACCTCCGCCGGCGTCACCGCGGGCATCGACCTCGCGCTGGCCCTGCTGGAGGAGGACCACGGGCCGGACCTCACCCGCCGCGTCGCCCGGTCCCTGGTGGTCTACATGCAACGGCCCGGCGGCCAGTCCCAGTTCTCGCCCTCGCTGCAGGGACCGCCGCCGCGCACCCCGGTCCTGCGGCTCGTCCAGGACGCCGTCCGGGCGGATCCGACGGGGGAGCACAGCCTGGACTCGCTCGCCGCGGCCGTCCGGGTCAGCCCACGGCACCTGACCCGCATGTTCCGCACGGAACTCGGCACCACGCCCATGAAGTACGTTGAACTGCTCCGCTTCGACATCGCCAAGGCCCTGCTGGACTCCGGCCACAACGCCACCGAGGCCGCGGCCCGGGCGGGCTTCCCCAGCTACGAGAGCCTGCGCCGGGCCTTCGCCCGCCACCTGGGCATCTCCCCGACCAAGTACCAGCACCGCTTCGCGACCACCGGCACGGGCTCCCGCACACCCGCCCCGCCGCCATGACCGGCGTCCCGCTGCTCACGGCCCGGGGCGGGCGGTCGCGCACCGCCCGCCGGCCATGGCCGTTTCGGTGGGCTTCCCGGCCGTAGGAGCGCGGCACGGGGACGGCCGGTGAGGGGAGGGTGGAGAGACCGAAGGCAGCCGTTCAGCACCCCTCGAGGAGAGCGTCATGAGCGAAAAGATCGCCGGTGTGGCCGTTCCGGACAGCGCGCTGGCGCAGGCCGCGACCGAACTGGTCCGCGAGACGACCCCACCCCTGATCTTCCACCACTCCCGCCGCGTGTACCTGTTCGGCAGCCTCCAGGCGCAGGCGCTGGGCCTCGCACCGGACCCCGAACTGCTCTACGTCGCCGCGCTGTTCCACGACACCGGTCTGGTGCCCCCGTACCGCAGCGACGACCAGCGCTTCGAGATGGACGGCGCCGACCAGGCCCGCGCGTTCCTGCTGGCCCACGGGTGTTCCGAGGGAGACGCCGACACGGTGTGGACGGCCGTCGCCCTGCACACCACCCCGGAGGTGCCCTACAAGCTGGCCCCCGAGATCGCCGCCACCACCGCGGGCGTGGAGACCGACGTGCTCGGCCTGCACCTGGACCGGATCACGCGGGCCCAGATCGACGAGGTCACCGCGGCCCACCCCCGTCCCGACTTCAAGCGGCAGATCCTCCAGGCGTTCACCGACGGGTTCAAGCACCGCCCGGACACCACGTTCGGCACGGTGAACGCCGACGTCCTGGAGCACTTCGTCCCGGGGTTCCGCCGGACCGACTTCGTCGACGTCATCCAGGACTCCGCCTGGCCCGAGTGAGCCGCCCCGCTCAGGACGACGTGGTCCAGCGGGGCGCCGTCTCCGCCCAGGCGGCGTCCCACGCGGCGAGGGTGCGGCGACGCAGCACACCCGCCGCCACGCCGTACGCGGCCGCCGCGGCCCCCTGGACGGCGAGGGCGCCGATCACCGCCCAGCCCATCGCCCGGCTGCGGACCTGGCCGGCGTCCAGCGGCGGGCCGGTGAGTCGCCCGTCGGCGCCGGCCCAGACCCGCACCGTGCTGCCCGCGGGCAGTCCGGGGCGGACGTCGGCCGTGGCGGTGCGCGCCGTGCCCCCGGGACCGGTGAAGCCGACCTGCACCGGGTAGCGGGTCCTCCTCTCCTCGGCGGACCCCGGCTCCGGGTGCCTGCGGGCGTCCTCCAGCAGGACGGCGGTGATGGGCTGCCGGGTGGCCGCCTGCTGCTGCGCGATGCGGGCGTAGTGGCGGTGGGCGGTGTCGCCGGACCAGAACAGGGCGACGGGCGTCGCCGCCAGCGCCGCCAGGAACAGGCCGAGGCCGAGCCACGCCTGCACCAGGTCGGCGCGGCGGCGCAGGGGATTGCGCCGCAGCCGCCAGAACAGGACCGTGCCGCCGGACATCCGTCCCCCTAACGCCCCGCCCCCGCGGCCGACGGGTGGGTGCGCGCCGCCGCCAGCAGCTTCGCCGCGCCCCGGACCGCCGCGGTGTGCGGCGCCGGAACGACCCGGACCGGCGCGGGCAGCCGTCCGGTGAGCCGGTACGTGACCTCGGGGCGCAGGGCGCCCCCGCCGGCCAGCAGGAGCCCGCGCCCCACCGCCTCGGCGCACAGTGAGCCGCGGTCCTGGCGCAGCATCGCCGTCAGCATCGTGGCCACCGCCCCGGCGATCTGCTGCGCCGTGACCGTGTCGCCGAGGTCGCCGGTGCCCAGGGCCACCCGGCGGGCGTCGGTGACGGCACCCTCGGACAGCAGCACCACTTCCGTGAAATGCGCGCCGACGTCGACCACCAGCAGCGGCCGGGACAGATCGGCCCCGGCGGCCAGGGCGACGGCCCGGGCGCCCGGCACCGTGAGCACGGCCCGCGGCCCCAGCACCCCGGCCACGGCCCGCGCCCGCGTCCGGAAGGCCACGGCGTCCAGCGCGGGCGCCGCGACGACGACCAGCGGCCGGGCGCCGCGGGGCAGCCGGTGACCGAGCGCACGCCGCAGCACCTCCGCGCACCCGGCGACGTCGACGACGGCCCCCCGCCGCACCGGGTACCGCGCGCCGTCCTCCAGGAAGGTCACCGTGGGCACGTCCACCACGACACCCCGGCCGGAGACCCACGCACGCGTGCGGGCACTGCCCAGGTCCAGGGCCACGCCGCAGCAGCGGCGGCACGCGGACCACGGCCGGTGCCGTTCCGCCGGGTGGGGGAGGAGCGCGTCACCGGTCATCGGGCGGCCTCCTTCACCTGCTGGCAGCGGGCGCAGTAGCGGGCCTGCGGCACGATCGCCAGACGCTCCCGGTCGACGGGGCGCCGGCACAGGTGGCAGACGCCGTAGGAGCCCTCGGCCAGGCGCCGCAGGGCCGCCTCGACGTCGGCGAGGACCATGCGGGCCGAGGCGGCGAGTTCGGCCCGCACCTCGATCTGCGCGGCGGTCTGCGGCCCGTGTGCCGCCCCGGCGCGCGGGACGACGGGCCGGGCCAGTCGGCGCAGTTGCTCCCGGCGGAACCGGAGCTGCTCGTGCAGGTCCTCGCGCAGCGCGGCGAGGTCCTCGGGCGACAGGTGCGTCGGACGTGGGTCGACGGTGTGGCGGATCACCACTTCACCCCTTCGTGGGCAGGGCGGCTGGGCAGGGCGGCTGGTCGGGGAGGGGCTGGGCGGGGAGCCGGGCACGGTGGTCGCGGCTGCGGCTGCGGCTGCGGCGGCGGCTGCGGCGGCGGGTGCGGTCAGCCGGTGAGACCGCGGCAGGCGACGCAGTGGCGGGTGTACGGCAGGATCTCCAGCCGCTCCGCGGGGATCGGCTTGGCGCAGCCCGTGCACGTCCCGTACGTGCCGTCGTCGATCCGGGCGAACGCCTCGTCGATCTCCTCCAGGACCTGCCCCATCGCGGCCCGCTGCGCCGCCAGGAGGTGGTCGTCGGCGCTCGGTCCCGCCTCGTCGAGGGCCTGCAACTGCGCCAGTCGGGCACTGCGGGCGTGTGCGAGACGCTGCCGGGCGTGGTGGTGCGGGTGGGGCTCGGCGCGGGTGGCATCGAGCGTCATGATCGGTCCTCTTCTCGTCGGACACGGCACGTGCGGTACCCCCTCCGGTGACGGGGAGGCGCCGTGTCTCCACCCTCGCCGGACCCGCCGCGCGGGCCCATCGGGCGCGGGCCCCATTTGTGACCGGGCCGGGCACCCATGGGGGACGCGCGTCCCGGAAATGGGGTCCGGACCCCATCGACGCCACCCCCGCGCCGGGAGAGGCTGGCCACAGGCTCACCCACGCACCACGCACCACGGACACCGACTTCGAGCGCGGCCGGCCGGACGGCGCGCGGCCGACCGGGAGCCGTTACCGACACCCGGGAAGAGGAGGCGCACAGCCGGTGTCCTTGTTCTGGCGGATCTTCGTGCTCAACGCCGTCGTGCTGGGCACGGCCACGGCGCTGCTGCTGTGGGCTCCGGTCACCGTGTCGGTGCCCGTCCTGCTCACCGAGGCGGTCATCCTGCTCGGCGGCCTGGCCGTCATGCTGGTCGCCAACGCCGTGCTGCTGCGCCTGGGCCTCGCCCCGCTCGACCGGCTCACCCGGCTGATGACCACGGTGGACCTGCTGCGCCCCGGCCAGCGGCTGCCCGCGTCCGGGGGCCGTGAGGTCGCCGAGCTGATCCGCACCTTCAACGCCATGCTCGAACGGCTGGAGCACGAACGGGCCACCAGCAGCGCCCGCGCCCTGCTCGCCCAGGAGGCCGAACGGCGCCGTATCGCCCAGGAGCTGCACGACGAGGTCGGCCAGACCATGACCGCGATCCTGCTGGGCCTCAAGCGCGCGGCGGACGAGGCACCCGAGGGCCTGCGCCGGCAGCTGTACGAGGTGCAGGAGATCACCCGGGAGAGCCTGGACGAGGTGCGCCGCCTGGTGCGCCGACTGCGGCCCGGGGTGCTGGACGACCTGGGCCTGGTCAGCGCGCTCACCTCGCTCACCGAGGACTTCGCCACCCACACCGGCCTGCGGGTCGCCCGCCGGTTCGCCACCGACCTGCCCGCGCTCGCCCCGGAGACGGAACTGGTGCTCTACCGCGTCGCCCAGGAGTCGCTGACCAACGCGGCCCGCCACGCCGACGCCGAACGGGTCACCGTCGGCCTGCGCCACGACGACGGCAGCGTCGTCCTCACCGTCGTCGACGACGGGCGCGGCATCACCGTCCCGCGCGAGGGCGCCGGCATCCGCGGCATGCGCGAGCGCGCGCTGCTCGCCGGCGGCCGCCTCGACATCTCCCCGGCACCGCGCACCGGCACCCAGGTGCGGCTCACCGCACCCGTCTCCGGAAGGCACCCCTGACCATGCACGACACGACCACCACCGCCCCCGCGCACCCGGCGTCGCACGCCGGGACGAACGGCATCCGCATCCTGCTCGCCGACGACCACGCCCTTGTCCGCCGCGGCGTGCGGCTCATCCTCGACCAGGAACCCGACCTCCATGTGACCGCCGAGGCCGGGGACGGCGCCGAGGCCGTCGAGACGGCCCGCACCCACGACCTCGACCTGGCCGTCCTCGACATCGCCATGCCCCGCCTGACCGGACTCCAGGCGGCGCGCGAACTCGCGGCCGTCCGGCCCGGCCTGCGGATCCTGATGCTCACCATGCACGACAACGAGCAGTACTTCTTCCAGGCGTTGAAGGCCGGCGCCTGCGGCTACGTCCTCAAGTCCGTCGCCGACCGGGACCTGGTCGCCGCCTGCCGCGCCGCCATGCGCGACGAGCCGTTCCTCTACCCCGGCGCGGTCACCGCGCTGATCCGCACCTACCTGAACCGGTCCCACCACGGCGAGGAGACCCCGGACCGGATCCTCACGCCCCGCGAGGAGGAGGTCCTCAAGCTGGTGGCCGAGGGGCACTCCTCCAAGGAGATCGCCGAGCTGCTGTTCATCAGCGTCAAGACCGTCCAGCGCCACCGCGCGAACCTGCTGCACAAACTCGGCCTGCGGGACCGCCTGGAGCTCACCCGGTACGCCATCCGCGCCGGCCTGATCGAACCCTGACCGCCGCCGTGACCGGGACGCGGGCGCGCGCACGCGTGCGGGGGCTCCTGGGGACCGTCGTCTGCGCGCTGCTCACGATCCTCGGCACCACCGCACCGACCGCCCCGGCACCGGCGACAGCGACGGCCGGACCGACGACTGCCGCCCTTCTCCACCACTCCCACGCCGAGGCGCACGACGGCCAGGACGCCGCCCGCGCCGCCTCCGTGGCGACCCGTCACCCAGCACAGCGCGACCACCCCGCCCCACCGCGTCCGGCCCTGGCCGACGGCGCCGCGGACCCGGCCGTCGTCGCGCCCGGCCCTGCTCCGTGCACACCACCGGCCACCGAGCACCGTCCACCCCGGCGACCCCACCACCCCCGCGACCGCGATCGAGCACCCCCGCACCCTCCGGCATCCGACCTTCCCCGTCCGCACCTTCCTGCCGGAGATCCCCCTTGCAACCGTCCCACCGTTCCCGGTCCCGTTCGCGTTCCCGGTTCCGATCCCGTTCCGCACGGCTGAGGGCCCTGCTGGCCCTCGCCGTGCTCGCCCTCTCGGTGTACGTCGCCGTCGCCGTGCCCGTCCGGCTCGGACTGGACCTGCGCGGCGGGACCCAGATGGTGCTGGAGACCCGCTCCACCGCCGCCACCGACGCCGACCGCGAGGCCACCGACCGCACGCTGGAGGTGCTGCGCGGTCGGATCGACGCGCTCGGCGTCGCCGAGGCCGGCCTGGTGCGTTCCGGGGAGCGGCGGATCATCGTCGAACTTCCCGGGGTGCAGGACCCGGAGCGGGCCGCCGACGTCCTGGGCCGCACCGCGCAGCTCACCCTGCACCCGGTGCTCGGCGCCGCCCGGGACACCGCGGACGAGACGCCCGGGGCCCGGGAACGGGTCCTGCCCGACGAGTCCGGCACCGCCCTGCGGCTCGGACCCGCCGTGCTGACCGGTGAGCACGTCAAGGAGGCCGCCGCGCGCTTCGACCAGCAAGGCGGCGCCGGCTGGCACGTCACCGTCGACTTCGCGGGCGCCGGCCGCGCCGGCTGGGCCCGCCTGACCGGCGAGGCCGCCTGTCACCCGGCGGGCGCGCACCAGCGGCGGGTGGCGATCGTCCTGGACGACCAGGTCATCTCCTCCCCGCAGGTCGACCCGTCCGTCGGCTGCGGCACCGGCATCCGGGACGGCGCCACGCGCATCACCGGCTCCTTCGGCCCGGCGGAGGCCCGCGAACTGTCCCTGCTGATCAACGGCGGCGCCCTGCCGGTGCCCGTGGAGACGGTGGAGCAGCGCACCGTCGGCCCGACCCTGGGCGCGGCGGCCATCACCGCGAGCGCGTGGGCGGCGGCCGTCGGCACGGCCCTGACCGCGCTGTTCATCATGGTCGTCTACCGGCTGACGGGCGTCCTCGCCGCCGTGGCGCTCCTGTGCCACGGCCTGGTCTCCTACGCCGCCCTGGCCGCCCTCGGCGCCACCCTCACCCTGCCCGGACTCGCCGGGTTCGTCCTGGCGATCGGCATGGCCGTCGACGCCAACGTGCTGGTCTTCGAACGGGCCCGGGAGGAGTACGCGGCCCGCGGGCGCCCCAGTACCCGCTCGGCCCTGTCGGCCGGGTTCCGCAACGCCTTCAGCGCGATCGCCGACTCCAACATCACCACTCTGATCGCGGCCGGCCTGCTGTTCTTCCTCGCGTCCGGACCGGTGCGCGGGTTCGGCGTCACCCTCGGCATCGGCGTGCTGGCGTCCATGTTCAGCGCGCTCGTCGTCACGCGGGTCCTCGCCGAGTTCGCCGCGGGCCGCACCGCCGTGCACCGGCGCCCCGGGATCACCGGCATCGCGACCACGGGCGCGGTGCGCGAGCGCCTCACCCGCCGCAACCCCCGGCTGATGGGCCGGCCGCGCCGCTGGCTGGCCGTGTCCGCCGCCGCGCTGGTGCTCGCCGGGTCCGGGATCGCGCTGCGGGGCGTGCAGTTCGGCGTGGAGTTCACCGGCGGCCGGCTCCTCGAGTACGTCACCACCGCGCCCGTCGACCCGGACCGGGTGCGCTCCGCCCTCGCCGACGCCGGGCTCCCGCGCGCCGTCGTGCAGGCATCCGGCGACAGCGGCCTGACCGTGCGCACCGATCCGCTGACCCGGGAGGAGGAGGCCGAGGTCACGCGCGCCGTGCGCGGCCTCGACGGCGGGGCGGACCAGGTGCGCGACGAGCTGATCGGCCCGAGCCTCGGCGCCGAACTGCGCCGGGGTGCCCTGACCGCGCTCGCCGTCGCCCTCGCCGCGCAACTGCTCTACCTCGCCGCGCGCTTCCGCTGGGTGCTCGGCAGCGCCGCGGTGGTCGCGCTCGCCCACGACGCGGTGATCCTCATCGGCGTGTTCGCCTGGCTGGGCAAACCCGTCGACGGCGTGTTCCTCGCGGCCCTGCTCACCGTCATCGGCTACTCGGTCAACGACTCCGTCGTCCTGTTCGACCGGGTCAGGGAACTCGTGCGCGCGGCGCCCCAGGAGCCGCCTGCCGACACGGTGAACCGGGCGGTCCTGCAGACCCTCCCGCGCACCGTGAACACCGGGACGGGCGCCGCCTTCATCCTCACCGCGCTCGCCGTGCTCGGCGGGCCGTCGCTGGCGGACTTCGCGCTGGCGCTGCTCGTCGGCCTCGCCGTCGGCACGTACTCCTCGGTCCTGACGGCGGCGCCGGTGGCCCTCGAACTCGGCCGGCGCACCCGCACCGGGCTCGCCCGGCCGCGCCGCTCCTGACCGGCCGGGTCAGTCCCCGGGTCCGGGGTCGGGGCGTACGGCCTCCTTGATCCCGGCCCGGGCCGCCTCCAGTTGCGCGGCGAAGGCCACGCCCAGGAACAGCGCGATGCCGGTGACGTTGGCCCACAGCAGCAGGGCGATGAATGCGGTGAGCGGACCGTACACCGCGCCGAACGCGGAGCTGCGGCCGACGTACAGGGCCAGCAGCAGCGTCGCCCCCACCCACAGCACCAGGTGCACGGCGCTGCCGAAGGCGAGCCAGGTGTAGCCGGGCTGCCGGCGGCGCGGCGACCACCGGAAGATGACGGCGGAGGCCAGCCAGGCGAGGACCAGCCCCACCGGGATCTCCAGGACCCGCCACCAGCGCGGCCCGGAGTCACCCCCGCCCGAGCTGGCCGCCACCGCGTCACCGACCGCGTCCCCGGCGACCAGCACCACGAACCCGAGCACCATGGGCAGGCCCGCCGCGACCGCGAGGACCAGGGCGCGGGCGTACTTGCGCGGGAAGGGGCGGTCACGCTCGATGCCGTAGATGCGGTTGGCGCCCCGCTCCACCTGGCCCATCGCGGAGGCGAGATTCAGCATCGCGAAGCCGAAGCCCAGCCAGAGCGCCAGCGTGCTCCAGACGCCGCCGTGGGCGCTGTCGCGGGTCTCGGCGAACGCGTCGTCCAGGATGTCGGCGCCCGCGCCGGGCACGATCGCGCCCAGGCTCCGCTCGATCACCCGCCCCACCCACTCGGTGTGCACGGACGTCGCGAGGCCGACCAGGGCCAGCGTGAAGGGCACCAGGCCGAGCACGATCTGGAAGCCGAGCGCCCGGGCGTTCGTGAAGCCGTCGGCGTAGCGGAACCGGCTGAACGAGTCCACCAGCAGGCGCACCCCGCCGTAGTGCCGCAGGGCGGTCAGCGCCTCGTCACCGGAGAGTTCCTCCCCGATCATGTCCCGGGTCTGCGGGACGTGGACCGCGGTTCCCATCGCGCTCGCGCTCCTTCCGTTCGCGCCCCGCCCGCGGCGGGCCCCTGCTCGACCGACTGCCCCCAAACGGCCCGTTCACCGCGGGCGTTGAAGTATTCGATCTTGGGCAGACGGGATGACGCACATGTCCGCGGCTCCCGGGAGGCACGACCACGATGACCCTGCCCGTCCGTCCCACGGGACCGCAGCGCGAGCGGCGCTTCGACCTGCGCGTCACGGCCGCCTTCTTCGTGCTGCTCGCCCTGCTCGTCGTGCTGGCCGGTGCCGTCGCGCGGGCGATGGCGAGCGCGTTCGAGCAGCGGCCCGCGTGGATCCTCGCGCTGGCGGGCGTGGGCGTCGCCGTGGTGCTGCGCTGGGTCCGCCGCCGGCGCACGCTCTCCGCGTCCCGGCTCGCCCGGCAGGCCACCGAGACGCTGGAGCAGGCGGCGCGCACCGCCGTGGACGCGCTGGACGCCCCGACCCCGGCGCCCGTCCTGGTGGGCGCGGGCGGGGGCGTCATGACGGAGACGTGCCCGGTCGTGGACCCGGTGTTCGGGGCGGCGGAACCGGAGGCGGAGGTGGCGGAGCCCTGCCCGGCGGAGGACCCCTATGAGTTCGAGGAGGAGATAGCCGCCCTGTGCACGCGCGACGGCTGCACGGGGGTCGAGGTCGTGGGCGGCGCCGGGGACCTGGGCGCGGACGTGGTGGCGTGGACGCCCGACGGACGCCGGCTCGTCATCCAGTGCAAGCGGTACTGCGACGGGAACAAGGTCGGCTCCCAGGACCTCCAGCGCTTCGGCGGCACCTGCTTCACCGTCCACGAGGCGGACCTGGCCGTCGTCGTCACGACCAGCGACTTCACCCTGCCCGCCCTGGAGTACGCGGAGCAGTGCGGCATCCTGTGCGTCGGCGACGACGCCCTGCGCGGGTGGATGGCGGGCACGGCGGCCGCTCCCTGGCAGGCGCACCCCGCCGAGGGCTGACGGGGGACGGGCGCAGCAGGAGGCCACGCCCCACCCGGACGCCCCACCCGGACGCCCCACCCGAACGGGCCACCCGCACCCGGCGACGACCACCCGGCTCGCCGCCCCGGCTCGCCGCCCGGCGCGCCCCGACCGACGATGGGCCCACGGTCCCCGTGCCACCCGCGGGGCCGCGACGAGCCCCACGGTCCCCCACAGCGAGGAAGCCCATGCCGTCCCACCGCCGGATCCGCTCGCGCGGCGCGCGCCCGCGCCCCCTGCCCCTCCTGGCCCTGGCCTGCTCCTTGCTGGCCACCGGCGCCCTCACCGGCTGCAGCGACGACAGCGGCGGCTCCTCGAAGTCCACGGCCACGGTCGCCCCCAGTGCCCGCGACTCCGCCTCGTTCAGCGGCGAACTGCCCTCCGCGATCGCCTCCTCCGCCGCGTCCCGGATCGCGTCGGCGCGCGCCTCCGCCTCGGCGGCCGCCTCCTCGGTGGCGGCACGCGCCTCGGAGTTCGAGGCGTCCGTGTCGGCCGAGTTCGAGCGCAGGGCCACGGCGGCGAAGAAGGCGCTGCAGGGCGTCCAGGGCCAGGGGAACGCGATGTCCGACGTCACCATGAGCGGTCTGGCGCGGGCGGACACCGGCGGTGTGCTCGCGGTGCTGGTCCGGATCACCAACTCCACGGACAGCAAGGCGTCGTACGCCGTGCGGATCGACTTCGAGGACGCGCAGCACAAGGTCGTGGAGACGCGTTACACCGGCGCGGAGGACCTCGCCCCGGGCAAGCGCGAGCAGCCGATCGTCTTCAGCCACGAGCCCGCCGAGCCCAAGCTGACCCCCCGCCTGGCGCAGGCCCAGCGCTACTGACGACCCCGGCCCGCCACCGGTGGAACCCCCCTGGTGGGGGCCCTGGGGGCCTGTGGGAGGGTGTGCCGACGACCGGGAGGAACCTCTCGCCGGTCAGGCACGATCTCTCAGGAGCACCCCAAGTGAACGCGAAGCGCCGTCGGCTGTTTCTGGCCGCCCTCGACCCCCTGCTGGAGCCCGGGGAGCGGGTGGAGGTGACGACCATCGTGGGCCTCAGCTCCGTCTCGGTGCGCAGGACGGCGGCGTTCGCGGCGGCCTCGGCCCTGCTGAGCGGGGGCGCCATGGCGGTGGTCCCCACGCCGACGCCCATGTACCTGGCCATGACCGACCGCCGCTTCTTCGTGTTCCGGGCCAACCCCCACTTCGCCCGCCCGGAGGAGCACCTGATGACGATCCCGCGGGCGGGACTCGTGCGCACGGCCATCAAGGAGCGCCTGCTCAACTCGTCCTTCGTGGTGTCGTCCCCGTACGACCAGCAGGGCCTGAAGATCATCTTCCCGCTGATCAGCCGTCGTGAGCGCCACCTGATAGCGGCCGCCCTGCCCGTGGCCGCCTGACCTCGGGGGTCCGGTACGGACCGGCGTACAGCAGGTCCGTACCAGACTCTTGACACCCGTATTGCTCATCTCTTAAATCACGTAGTGAATTAACTCCTTCCGGCGAGGAACTCCCACCCCATCCCCACCTCCTGACGGGGCGACGGGCGCACCTGGTGTGCGCGGCCGTGCATGTCATGAACACGATATGTACGTGCAGGCGTGCGACCGACGCGGCCCGCCGGACCTCAGGCACGAACGAGGGAGAGTCATGCATCCCCCACGCCTGCGCCGACGTCTGCTGACGTCGCTCGTGTCGCTCGCCGCCTTCGCCTCGCTGTCGTCCGGGCTCGCCCAGGGCGCGCCCCCGGCGGGGTCCGGCGGCCCCGCTCGCCCCGCCGCTGCGGCCGCCGCGGCCGCCGTCACGTTCGCCGACGAGTTCGACGGGCCGGCCGGCTCGGCCGTGGACGCCGGGAAGTGGCAGACGGAGACCGGCGACAACGTCAACAACCACGAGCGGCAGTACTACACCGCGGGCAACCGCAACGCCGCCCTCGACGGACAGGGCCACCTGGTCATCACCGCCCGCCGGGAGAACCCCGGCAATTACCAGTGCTGGTACGGCCGGTGCGAGTACACCTCCGCCCGGCTCAACACGGCCGGCCGGTTCACCACCACCTACGGCCACGTCGAGACCCGGATGAAGATCCCGCGGGGCCAGGGCATGTGGCCCGCGTTCTGGATGCTCGGCAACGACATCGGCACGGCCGGCTGGCCCGCCTCCGGCGAGATCGACGTGATGGAGAACGTCGGCTTCGAACCGTCCACCGTGCACGGCACCATCCACGGTCCCGGCTACTCGG
Organism: Streptomyces galbus; assembly: GCF_005280195.1. Classification (GTDB taxonomy): domain Bacteria; phylum Actinomycetota; class Actinomycetes; order Streptomycetales; family Streptomycetaceae; genus Streptomyces; species Streptomyces galbus. Next base: position 21,218 of record NZ_SZPR01000015.1, read on the forward strand.
GCTCCGGCGGCATCGGTGCCGGGTACAGCCTGCCCGGCGGCCAGGCGTTCGCCGACGCCTTCCACACCTTCGCCGTGGACTGGAGCCCCAACTCGATCTCCTGGTCCGTCGACGGCACCGTCTACCAGCGGCGCACGCCGGCCGACCTGGGGGGCCGCCAGTGGGTCTTCGACAAGCCGTTCTTCATCATCCTGAACCTCGCGGTCGGCGGTTACTGGCCCGGTGACCCCGACGGCAGCACCACCTTCCCGCAGCAGCTCGTCGTCGACTACGTCCGCGTCAGCACCGACTCCGCCCAGCCCGGCACCGGCGGACCCATCACGGGCGTCGGCGGCAAGTGCGTGGACGTCGCCGGCGCCAACCCGGCGAACGGCACCCCCGTACAGCTCTACGACTGCAACGGCACCGCCGCCCAGCGGTGGACGGTCGGCAGCGACGGCACGATCCGCGCCCTCGGCAAGTGCCTGGACGTGGCCTCCGGCGGCACGGCGGACGGCACCGCCGTACAACTGTGGGACTGCAACGGCACCCCCGCACAGCAGTGGGCGACCCCGGCGGCCCGCGACATCGTCAACCCCCAGGCGAACAAGTGCCTGGACGCCACGGGCGGCAGCTCCGCCAACGGCACCCGGCTGCAGATCTGGACCTGCACCGGCGCCGCCAACCAGAAGTGGACGGTGACCCGTTGACCGGGTGACCCGGTGACGCCCCGACGCCTACCCGGACGCCGGCCGGTAGGCGTCGATCCCGTAATCGGCCTCGTCGTCGACGGCGTTCGCGTCCCAGTCGAGGGAGATGTGCAGGGGGCGTCCGTCGGGGGCGTACCGCGCCTCGGCGGTGGCGGCGTGCTCCGCGACGGCCCGGTCGAGGCGGTCCAACAGGTGCGCGATCGTGGGGACCTGCGGGAACACCTCCCGCGCCTGCCGCCGGCTGTCCTCGTCGAGACCGGTCACCTTTGTCACCCTGCCGTGCTCCACCCGCACGCGGAACTCCCCGGCGAGCACCTGGGACTCGGCCCTGAGCGTGTAGGAGTACGAGGCCGCCTCGCGCCAAGAGGTCTCGGTGCGGGGGGCCTTCGCGTTCGCGGTGGTCGTGGTGGCCCGCGTGGACTCGCAGGCCGCCGTGGCGGCGGCGAGGACGAGCAGCAGTCCGGCGGCTGACGTCCGGCGGGCGCGGATGCGGGTGCGGGTGTGCGTGCGGGAACGTCCGGCGGTCATGGGGGACCACTCCCTCGGGTCGGTTACCGCTGTGACGCCGGGGGAGGGGGAAACGTTCAGCGGGCCGCGTGCGCCGACGCCCCGGCCCGGGTGTACGCCTCGCGCGGGGTGAGCGCCCCGTGGCCGCCGGAGCAGACGACGACCGCCTCGGCCGGCTCGCCGCAGTCGCGGTGCAGGACGTCCAGGGGTGCTCCCTCGGGGTCCGCGGTGTACCGGTCGCCCCACTGCTTCAGGGCGATCATGACGGGCCACAGGTCCCAGCCCTTGCGGGTGAGCCGGTACTCGTGGCGGGTGCGGCTGCCGGGCTCGCGGTACGGGACGGTCCGCAGGATCCCGGCCGCGACCAGCTTGCGCAGCCGGTCGGCGAGGACCGCCTCCGACAGACCCATGTGACGGCGGAAGTCGTCGAAGCGGCGCACGCCGTTCATCGCGTCCCGCAGCACCAGCATCGACCACTTCTCCCCGATGAGGTCGAGCGTGCGCTGCACCGTGCAGTTCTCGGTGCTGGTCTCCAGCCAGGTCATGGACCCCATCGTAGGCTGGCTTCGGTGTTGACAGCCAGAGGTGCCACTGGCTAGCTTCGGATAGCGAAGTCAGTAGTCGGAGTTAGCACTCGGCCGGTTTCGGAGGAGACCCCATGGCGAGGTCACGCACCATTCAGTGGGAGGACCCGCAGGTCTCCGCGTCCGCGGTCGGCCGGGGCACCGGACTGGACTTCCTGCGGGACGTCCTGGCGGGGCGCCTGCCCGCACCGCCCATCAGCGCGACCCTCGGCTTCACCCTGGAGGAGGTCGAACCGGGCCGCGCGGTGTTCGCGATGGAGCCGGGCGAGGAGCACTACAACCCCATCGGCAGCGTGCACGGCGGCGTCTACGCCACCCTGCTGGACTCCGCGGCGGGCTGCGCCGTGCAGTCGGTCCTCCCGGCGGGCACCGGCTACACCTCGCTCGACCTCACCCTGAAGTTCCTGCGCCCCATCACCGTCGACACCGGCAAGGTCCGCGCCGTCGGCACGGTGCTCAACCAAGGGCGCCGTACAGCCCTGGCGCAGGCGGAGCTGTTCGACACCACGGACCGCCTGCTGGCCCACGCGACCAGCAGCTGCATGCTGTTCCCGGTGGCGGCGGTCTAGAGATCGTCGCGAAGGTTCGCTTCGACCAGGTTCGAAAGCATGGCCGGTCCCCGTGGCCGGTCCGACGACGGTCCTGTCCACCAATGGGGGCGGCAGTACCGGCAGGACCACGACGAAGCGCATCCTTGCCTCGCTGAGCGCCGCGGCGGTGCTGGCGACCGGCGCGGTCGCCCTGACGTCGGCGAGCGCGTCGGCGGCGAGCGGCTGCTGGGGAGACGCGGGCCAGAAGTCGTTCGGCGGCACCACGTGCACCGCCCGCTACTGCCACAACTACCTGGGCGACGTGGTCGGCTTCTACAGTTCGGACGACACCGGCTACCTGTACGAGCCCTTCCCCGGTCTCAGCATCTGCTGACGCCCGACTGGGGAAGCCCTCAGCCGAACAGCAAGCTGTAGAGGACTGCCGCGCCCAAGGCGCTGATCGCGCAGCCGACCAAGAGGCTGGCCGCGCCCCGGTTCAGGTTGTTCTCCTCGAACGCACCCAGCACGCTGAAGCAGAGCGCGATTCCGCGGCTCATCTCCAAAAGCCCGAGCACGACCAGCACGAGGCCGGCGGCGATGATCTCCCAGTGGTCCTGGAACGCGTTCCGAAATCTGCTGTGTTCCCGAGTGGCCAACACGTAGCCGACAGGAGTGAGGACGCAGGCGACGGCCGCAGCGACCCCGGACAGTTTGACCAATCGCTGAATCATCGGCACATCTCGCCTTCGATGGGGAACCGGGAGAGGCGTTGCCTGGCCGCGTGGGTCCGCTCCCTGTCCCACTCCTCGCGCCGGGCGATATGGATGAAGAGTTCGCGTAGCCGATTGACATCGCTCAGCATGACCCGCTCCTCCACGGCTGCCTGTCGGCGGACCCGAAGGATGACTGTGGCCTGGACCACGAGAACGCTCGCCAGACAAGCGGCAGCGACGAGAAGTGAGGCCACGATCCATATACCCCTCTCGCTCCCGGATCGATCTGAGGCGAGCAGTGCCGAGGAGACTGCCAAGAGCGCCAGGACGCCGCCCCCTGCCTGCGCGCGTCGCGCCACCCGTAGACGGTGGCGCGACGCGCGGATGACGACCAGGCGAGACTCGGACTCCGCGAGCACCTGCTCGAAGGCTTCACCGTCATCAATGGCCGTCATTCCTCGCTTCCCCTCTCAGCGAGCAATCCGCCGAGCGCGCTGTTGAAGTGACTGCGCAGGATGCCGAGTTGTTCATCATCAAGCTGGAAGAGTCGTGGCCGTAGCCGAGGCAGGAACTGGTGGCGGATAAGCCGGGAGCTCATGGGAAGCACCGCCAGCCGGATGGACGTTTCGTCCGCGAGATCACGCAGCAAAGTGCAGAATTCCGACTCGGGTACGGCCCCGCCCGGTATGTAGTGGTCGCGTGCCAGGTCGATACGGTCCCAGTACAGATCGCACTTCGTGACGGCGATCAGCATCCAGCGAAGACGCTTGGCGGCGCGCTGCTCGGTGATCCTCTCGCAGAGATCACGGAAGTCCTCGACCTCTTTGCGGAGGTGCCACGCGCGTACCGACTCCTCGTCGAAGTCCGGGTTCTGGGCACGCAGCGTCTGTTCGATGGCTCGCCGCCCGCTGGCCGCCCACGTCCTGTTGTGCCCCCAGCACACGACGTGGATGATGCCCTGTGGCGAGGCCGTGCCGCCCATGGTGGCGGACAGAGCGAGTTCTCGTTCCTGGGAAGCCTGCCCCGGAATGACGACCACCGACGCCTGTGCCCGCCGGGATCCGGAACGGAAAACCGTTCGATGCTTCTCGCTGTCGGGACTGCGAGTGCTGTCTCCGTCTCCGGTTTTGATTGCCTGAGCCAGGGCGTTGTACAGCACGGTTTTTCCGGCGCCCGCCTCCCCGGTGATGGCCACCGGGTTCTTGGCGAGGCCGACGCGTCCCTTCCCGAGGGACGACCCGTCACCGGGTGCGGGATATGCGCCGTCCACGGCCTGGCGAATGCTTTCCCACCTGGAGCGAACGTTGTCCCAATCGGCAGACATCTGCAGCCGTCCCCCCGTGTCAGCCACACGCGCGGCCATACGATACCCGTTCCCCACGTAGCCGAACCTGGCGCGAAAAGGGATCAAAGGGCGACCTCGATCGACCCATTCGCTCGCCCGGACGCCCGCGGTGCCCCACACTGGGCATTCCGGACGTACGGGTCCCTCGGTGGACCTGCGGAGCCACGGGTGGCCAGGAGCGCGGATGGATCTGGACGCTGTCGCCGACGAGCTGTACGGCTTGTCGCCGGGTGACTTCACCTCCGCGCGGGAGGTGCGGGCGAAGAGCGCCCGCTCCGCGGGCGACCGGGAGCTCGCGGACCGGATCCACCGGCTGCGCCGCCCCACCTTGTCGGCCTGGGCCAGCAACCTGCTCGTGCGCGACCAGCCCGAGGAGACCCGGCGCCTGCTCCAGCTCGGACAGGCCCTGCGGCAGGCCACCGAGGACCTCGACGGCGACCAGCTCCGCGAGCTGTCGGCGCAGCAGCGCAAGGTGACCTCCGCGCTGGCCCGGCAGGCCGCCGACCTGGCCCGGCAGGCGGGGCAGCCCATCAGCGAGGAGGCCCAGCGCGAGGTGCAGGAGACCCTGCAGGCGGTCCTGGCGGACCCGGATGCCGGTCACGAGTGGGCCGAGGGCCGGCTGGCCAGGCCGCTGAGCGCCCCGGTCGGCTTCCCGGCCCTGTCCTCGCGGGTGTCGTCGATCGCGCGCCCGGCGTCCCGCCGCAAGGAGCCGGCCGCCCCGCCCGGGGCCCGGTCGGCGACCAAGTCCTCGGCGCGGACGGCCGATCTGGAGGCCGCGCGTGCCCGGCGCCGCGCACAACAGGAGCGACTCGAACAGGCCCGGCAGCAGGCCGCCGACGCCGAACGCGAGCTGACCGAACGGGAGGAGCGGCTGACCGCCGTCCAGGACGAACAGCGTCGGGCCGAGGAGCGGGCCCGGGACGCCGAGGAGCGGATCGCCGAGCTGACCCGCGCGCTGGGGGAGGCCGAGGGCGAGCGGAACCGGGCCCGGGACGCCGCCCGGGACGCCCGCGACCAGGCGCGCGAGGCCGAACACGCGGTGAAGGAGGCCCGCCGCAGCGCCCGGGAGGCCACCGCGCAGGCCCGTCGCCTGGCCGAACAACCGCGCCGCAAGGGGAGTTGACCGGGGCCCCACCGACGGCCACGCGACCGTCAGGACGCCTGTGGTGCCTCGCACTGGGTCGACGGCGGGCAGAACCACGCGCGTGCCGTGTCCAGCAGCTCCCGCTCGTCCTCGCGCCCGTCGTCCTCGGCACCGTAGGCGATCAGGGCGTACCTCGCGCCGTCCTGAGCCTCGAAGCGGTAGTCGATGACGTGGAAGGGTGCGCCGGTGCCCACCTCGCCGCTCAGCTCGCCGGCGGTGTACTCGTGCTCGGCGGCCTCGCCGCCGGAGGGGTCGGCGACGTACTGGACGTGGATCTTCCGGTAGCCGTCCAGCTTGCTCTGCGCCTTCTGGGCCTCCACCACCGAGGCGTGCGGGGAGGTCTCCATGAGCTGGAACACCTGCACCCGGCGGACGCCGTCCGGGCCGCGGTAGTCGACGACGTCGATGCCGTACTGCGACGACTGGCTGTCGCGGGTCCACCCCGAGGGCAGGGCGATGCGGAAGCCCTCGGAGTCGTCGAGCACCTCGTAGCCCGCAGGCGGCGTCGGGGACGCCGAGACCGCCGGCGTGGCGCCGTCGGACGTCCCGGTCCCCGAGGTGTCCCCGGTGGCCGGGGTCTCCTCGGCGGCCACGCCCGGCTCGGCCGGCCCCTCCTGCGCCGGGGGCCGGTACGGCTCGGGTTCGTCCTTCCAGCCCAGTGCCCACACGCCGAAGGACACCCCGCACAGGGCGAGGACGACCGCGGTGTGCCGCAGGACCGTCCGCTGGCGCGGCAGGTCGAGGTTCCGCTCGGCGTCGAAGAGGCGCTCGCTGCGCGAGCCGGCCCACTCCTGCCGCTCGGTGTCGAACACTCTCATCGTCGCCGTCCTCCGTGCCGTAACGCCGCCGTCGTCTCCGCCATGGGTGAAGTCCGCACGTCAGCCGAGGAGTTGGGCGACGCCCTGGACGACGGCCGTGGCCGAGGCGACCGCGCCCACGGCGGCGCCCTGGGAGCCCAGCCAGCCTCGGACACTTCCCAGCAGCCGGGCGAGCCGGCCCGCACTGGCGCTGCCGGTGCCGGTGATCTCGGCCTCGGCGTCGGCGAGTTCCCGGTCGAGTGCCGCGTCCTCGGCGCTGCGCTCCGCCGCCGCCCGCAGGTCCTCGCGCAACTGGCGGACGGCCTCCAGCAGTTCGGCGTGGCGCGGGTCCGGGCCCGCGCCCGTCGTGTTGTACGACGTGGCGGTGCCGTGGCTGCCGGTGGCGACCGAGCCGCCGCTCATCGAGCCGATGCTCACGCTGCCGCCCCCGGTGCCGCTGCCGGCGTCCTCGTCCGGCTGCTGCTGGTCCGGAGTGCTCTGTCCGTTGCTCGGCATGCGGTACGTCCCCTGTCTCGTAGCACTCGTCAGCGTCATGGCGTCCACGGCGCTCATGACGTCGTACTGGCGTCGGCGGCCGGATTCTTCGGCGGCTGCGGGCCCGCTGCGTGGTGGGCGGCGCTGCCGTGGCTGCCCGTGGCGACCGCGCCGCCGGACATGTCCTGGATGAAGACGCTGCCGCCGCTGAGCTGGTACACGTGCTGCTCGAACTCCTCGGTCCGGTAGCCGTGCGCCTTGAGGGCCTCCCGGAGGCCGTTGACGATGCGCTCCTGGATCGTCTTCACGTAGCGGGTGCTGTCCATCTCCTGGAACGCCGACAGCCGGCCCGTGCAGGCCAGGGCGCGCAGGGACACCCTGGGCACGTCCGGCAGCCGGTCGCGGTCGGACCGGCGCGCGGTGAGGGTACTGCGCAGGGTGGCGAAACCGCCCAGGCCGCTCTCGACGCCGATCACCGGGGCGGCGCGCAGGGCGCGCAGGGCCGCGCGGACCCAGGTCTCGGGCAGCTTGTCCACGAAGGCGTCCACGGCGCGGAACTCCTTGCGGATCGGGCCGAGGACGTACGGCACCACTTCGAGGACGAGCATGCGGCCCTGGGTGTGCACGCGCACGAGGACGGTGACCACGAGCTGTTCGTGCCAGGCCCCGACCCGGATGCGCAGGAACACCCGTCGGCCCTCGCCGCCCTCGTCGACGCCCTCCCGCAGGTGCGCGGCGACCTGGGCGGGGTCGTAGACGGTCCGGCCGCGGTGCTGTCCGTCGCCCTGGGTGAGGGCGTTCGACGGGTCGCCGACGCCGCCGACCTCGACCTCCTCGGCGCGGGCCACGCCGCCGCGGAGGTAGACGACACGGTCGATCTCCAGGTCGCGCAGCCGGTCCTTGCCCGTGCGCGCCGCGGACTCGCGCAGCGCCGTCAACTGGGGCTCGATCATGGCGAGCGCGCTCTCCGCGCTGAGGCAGCCCGCGGCCTGGCGCGGCAGCACACCCTCGCCACTACCACTACCACTGCCACTGCCACTGTCGGTGCCGGTGCCGGTGCCGGTGCCGGTGCCGGTGTCCCCGTCCCCGGGACCGGTGGCGCCGGGCGTCCGGGGGCGCCTGCGCAGTTCCATCGCGAACGACCAGGACGCGCCCTGCTCGCCCAGGCCGAGGAACGGGCTCTCCTCGTCGTACAGGGTGAGGGCGGCTTCCTGCTCGCGCCGCACGTCCTCGCACAGCCTCTTGAACAGCGGGCGGGCGGGCAGGTCGGGCTGGGTGGCGGCGGGGAAGGTCCAGCGGGTCAGCCAGCGGCACAGGTGCGTGTGCTGCGCGGTCTGGTACCACCAGGCGATGAGCGCCATGGCGAGGGGGAAGAGCAGCGGGTACGGCGTCTGGGCGTGCCCGTGCAGGAGGGCGTTGAGGTACCAGCACCAGTAGAAGAGCGTGAGGCCCCAGGCCCCGAAGGAGATGAGGGAACCGGCGCCGTCGGCGGCCTTGGCGACGGGGTCCGGCAGGCCCGCGGAACGGGCCGCGCTCCCGCCGCGCTCCCCGGCGGCGCGCGCGAACCACAGGGCGAGGGCGACGAGCGCGTACAACAGCGACCAGGGCAGCGGGAGCCCGTCGGTGAGGCGGTCGTCGCCCTGGAACAACGCGGTCTGCACGTCGCTGTAGTGGATGTCGGCGCCGTCGCCCCAGCGGTCGGCGAGGCTGTCCCAGAACATCATCACGTCGGACAGGTAGAACCCCACCCAGGCGCCGAGCATCAGCAGGGCCGCCCGCGCCTCCAGCCGGCTCACCCGCAGCGCGTGCGACAGCACGGGCAGGACGTCCACGCCGTTGGCCGGGGCGACGGGGCGCTCCCGGTGCTCGATCAGCTCCTTGAGCACCTGTCGGCGGAAGCCGGCGTCCTGGTAGACACCGACGCACAACAGGCGCGTGGCCTCCGTGCCGCTGTACCGGTGTTCTGGAAGGCTCACGCCGGCCACGTCGCTCCCCCCTGCTGGTCCGTCGTCTCCCCGGTCACGACACGGGGGTGACGAGCTTGGCGGCCGACCACCCCGGTGTCGAGGGATGAGGCGGCAACGGTACGGGCACCGTGATCGTGCACGGGCGGGGTGGGACGAGGATGCCCCGATGGGGTGAAGGTCGCCGCGGTGACTGGACGGGGGCCGCGCCCTGTGCAAGACGGCGTGTCGGCCGTGCGTGAGGGGCGCGTCCCCACGCGGCCGTCCCGACCGGAGGCCGCTCTGAGCCGCGGGAATGCCGCCCCGGGTGCTGTTGTTGTACGGCACGTCTGACATGTTCGAGTCACCCGACTCGGATGGTGACGGAAGGAGCACCTCATGGCACGCAGCACCGCGCGGCCCGTCGTCAAGCTGAAGTCGTCGGCCGGGACCGGGGTCACCTACGTGACCCGCAAGAACCGGTCGAACGACCCGGACCGGCTGGTCCTGCGCAAGTTCGACCCGGTGCTCGGCGAGCACGTCCTCTTCCGCGAGGAGCGCTGACCTCCGAGCTCCCGGACGGGGGCCACAGCCCGGGTCCGCCGCCGGTGGACCCGCCCGATCGACCCGAGGAGGCCGCCATGAAGGTGCGCAAGTCGCTGCGCTCCCTGAAGAACAAGCCCGGTGCCCAGGTGGTGCGCCGACGGGGAGTGACGTTCGTGATCAACAAGAAGGACCCGCGTTTCAAGGCCCGCCAGGGCTGACGGTCCTTCCCTGCTGCAGACCGGCCCGGCACCGCACGCGCGGCGCCGGGCCGGCGCGCGTTCCGGGGAGACCCGGACACAGCGCACGTCGCGTCGTCGGCACCCGCACCCGCACCGGCACACGTGCGTGCGCGCACCGAGGGCGGGTACCCAGGACAGCCGTGCGGGACCGCGCGCCAGGTCGGTCCCGTGCGATGACTGGAGGAGTGTGCGATGAGCGGCGGGGTGCGGAGAGCGGACGGGGAGAGGTCCGCAGTGGCGCCGGACGGGGAACGGTCCGGCGGGAGCGGGAAGGGCGAGCGGTCGGCGCGGGTGCCGGAGCAGGGGGTGCGGGACGGCGAGCGCGCCCGGCGGCTGCAGGAGACCGCCGCCGAGGTGTTCGGCTGGGACGAGCTGCGGCCCGAGCAGCTCACGGCCATGGAGTGGGTGCTGGAGGGCCGCGACGCCCTGGTCGTCATGCCGACCGGGTCCGGCAAGTCCGCCGTGTACCAGGTCCCCGCCCTGCTGCTGTCCGGCCCGGTGGTGGTCGTCTCCCCGCTGCTGGCCCTCCAGCGGGACCAGATCGCGGGCCTGCCCGGCGGTGACCGGGGGCCCGGGGCCGTCGCCGTCAACTCCGACCTGACCGCGGCCGAGGAGGACGCCGCCTGGACGGCGGTGCGCGAGGGCGAGGTGCACTTCCTGTACCTGTCGCCCGAGCAGCTCGCCAAGGACGAGGTGGTGGACCGGCTCGCCGAGGCGGACCCCGCGCTGTTCGTGGTGGACGAGGCACAGTGCGTCTCCTCCTGGGGGCACGACTTCCGCCCCGACTACCTCCGGCTGGCCCAGGCCGCGCGGCGTCTCGGCAGCCCGCCGGTCCTCGCGCTCACGGCGACCGCGGCGCCCCCGGTGCGGCAGGACATCGTCGAGCGGCTCGGCATGCGCGACCCGCGCCTCCTGGTCACCGGCTTCGACCGGCCCAACATCGCGCTGGAGGTGCACCGCCACCTGGAGGACGCCGAGCGGCGCCGGCTCGTCGTCGAGCGCGCCGCCGCCGAGGCGAAGCCCGGCATCGTCTACGCGGCGACCCGCAAGGACAGCGAGTTCTACGCCGGGGAGCTGGCCGCGCTGGGACTCGCCGCGGAGGCGTACCACGCGGGTCTGCGCGCGTCCGAACGACGGCGCGTCCACGAGGCGTTCCTGGCGGGGGAGACCGACGTGGTGGTGGCCACCTCGGCCTTCGGCATGGGGATCGACAAGGAGGACGTGCGCTTCGTGCTGCACGCCGCCCTGCCGGGCTCCCTGGACGCGTACTACCAGGAGGTCGGACGCTGCGGCCGGGACGGGAAGCCCGCCCTCGCCGTCCTGCACTACCGCCCGGAGGACACCGGCATGCAGGCGTTCTTCAGCGGCGGCCGGCCCAGCCCCGACACCGTGCGCAAGGTCGTCGACGCGGTCCACGCCCACGGCGACGAGCCCGCCCGGCTGGAGGACCTGCGCCGGGAGACCCGGATGACGCGCGGGCGGGTCACCGCCACCGTGAACCTCCTGGAGGAGGCCGGTGCCCTCGCCACGGACGCCGAGGGCACCGTCCGGCCGGCCCCCGGTGCCGACCCGTCCGACGCGGTGGGCCGGGCGACCGACCGCGCCGAGGCCCACCGGCGCATGGAGCGTTCCCGGGTCGACATGGCGAGGGCGTACGCGGAGACCACCGGCTGCCGGCGCCGGTTCCTGCTGGGCTACTTCGGCGAGGAGTACGAGGCGCCCTGCGGCTCCTGCGACATCTGTGTGGCGCAGGAGGCCGGCGAGGGCCCCGCCCCGGCCGACGAGCGCCCGGCGCACCCGGACGTGGGCGCCTACCCGATCGGGGCGGAGGTCCGGCACGGCGAGTGGGGCCCGGGGACGGTGCTGAGCGAGGAGGGGGACCGCATCACCGTGCTGTTCGAGGAGGTCGGCTACCGCACGCTCTCGCTGGACGCCCTGGCCGACAAGGACGACCTGCTCACGGTGGTGGGACAGGGCCGGGAGGCCGGGCCCGCCTCCTGACCGGGGCCGCCGGGTGAGCCGGACGGGCGGCCGCTCGGCTCACCCGGCGGCGTCCTCCACGTCGTAGACCAGCAGCCCGTCCTCGCGCCGCCGGACACCCGGCGTCGGGGTGTGCGTCATGAAGCGGCCGTCGTGCATCAGGTGCTGCACCTGGGCGTCGTGGGCCAGGACGGCGACGTCGGCGATCAGGCGGCGGTGGCAGCGCCACCACACCGCCTCCCGGCACATCACCGCGGTGCGCTCCTGGCCGGCCTGCCGCATCAGCTCGGCCATCGCATCGAGGAACTCCGGGGTGCGGGTGTGGGCGGCGTAGCCGCGGAAGGACTCGTTGCGCCACACCGTGTCGGGGGAGTCGGGCGGCGGCTTGCGGAACCCGCCGAGGCGGGGCTCCCACCGGTAGGCGAGGTGCTCCTGCGGCATCCACTCGGCCATCCGCTGACGTGCCAGGTGCGGGTACCGCCGGCTGCCGGGCGCGGTCCGCACGTCGACCACGGCCTCGACTCCCGCCGTCCGAAGCAGTTCCGCCAGCGTCTCCTGGTCGGCGCTGCTGTGCCCCACGGTGATCAGCACCTGGCTCCCTCCGTCACCCGAGACCGCCCCTGACCCCCGCCCAGTGCCCAGCAGGGCTCGGCCCATGCGGGGCGGCGCGGTGCCGGGCGGGAGGAGGGCAGAGGAAAGCCCCGGTCGGCTCGGGGGAGGGCCGACCGGGGCGGTCCGGAGGCGGGGCGGAGGGCGGTCGCCTCTCGGCGAGGGGCTCCGTGGGGCTTCAGCCGAACGATCGTCCCCACGGGCTATAGGTGAGGCCCGGGGACACTGTCCCCTCCGCACCCGCACTCAGTTGAACTATGAACCACCCGTCGTTCTTCCCCGCCCGGTGTGACCTGCCTCACGCAGCCGCAACCGCGCCTCCCAGAAACTCCGCATGATCGGCGACGGTGTCGGACTCACCATGGCCACCTGCGTCAGCAGGATCGCGGTCGTGGCCGTGCCGGGGACGAGGTGCGCCGTCGTCCCGGTCCCGCCCACCTAGCCGTAGCGCCCCGGGACGCCTCGGGCGCCCCCACGCGGGAGGCCGTGGCGCGGCGCCTGGGCCTTCCCTACGGGACGGCTGATGGGGCCACGCTACGAGGCATGAACCCCACCGGTTGCAAGCCCCCGACACTTCCACCCCGTCAGCCCACGGCACGCACCCCCGGACCGCGAGCCGCACCGCCTGAGGACGCTGCGACGGGTTGACTCGCCAAAGTGTGAGTGGTTGAGTACTCACATGAAGAGCGAACGACCCCGTCAGTTGTCCACCGCCGAGGAGCGTCGCGAAACGGTGCTGCGCACCGCGATCGGCGCTTTCGCCGCCCGCGGTTACTGGGGCACCACCACCACCGAGGTGGCCAAGGCGGCGGGCATCTCGCAGGCGTACGTGTACCGGCTGTTCCCGAGCAAGGAACTGCTGTTCACGGCCGTGGTCGAGCACTGCTTCGTGCAGGTGCGGGCCGCTCTGGAGCGGGCCGCGGCCGAGGCCACGGGCAGCTCCTCGGAGGTGGTCCTCGCGGCCATGGGTGAGGCGTACGCCCGGCTGATCAGCGACAACGACCTGATGCTGATCCAGCTCCACGCCCAAGCGGCGGCGGTGTCGGAACCGGCCGTGCGCGAGGCCGTGCGGCAGGGCTACGCCCGGCTGGTGGAGTACGTGCGCGGCGCTTCCAGCGGCACGGAACAGCAGGTCCAGGAGTTCTTCGCGCGGGGCATGCTGTGCCATCTCATCGTCTCCATGGGGGCCGAAGGGGTGGACACCCCCTGGGCCAGGACGCTGTCGGCCGGCATCAGACACTACTGAGCCGAGCGCGACCACGCGGCCGGACCCTCGGCGGGGCACCCAGCCCCGCCTTTCTTGGACAGCAGATGTGAGTGGTTAACCACACAAGGAGTGTTCCCGTGGAAACGACCGGCACCACCCGCAGCCCTGGAGCCGCTCTCGCGGCCCTGGCAGGGGCGCAGTTCACCGTCATGCTGGGCACCTCGATCGTGAACGTGGCCCTGCCGCAGATCCGGTCGGGCGTGGGCCTGTCGGACAGCGCCACCACCTGGGTGGTCAATGCCTACGGCCTGGCTTTCGGGGCCCTGCTGCTGGCCGGCGGCCGGGCGGCGGACCTGCTGGGCCGGCGGCGGATCCTGCTGCTGGGCCTTGGGGTCTTCGCCGCGTCGTCGCTGGCCGCGGGGCTCGCCGCCTCGTCCCCGGTGCTGATCGCGGCGCGGGCGGTGCAGGGGCTGGGGGCGGCGGCGATCGCCCCCGCGGCACTGGCCCTGGTGATGGAAGTGTTCCCTCCGGGCCCCGGTCGCGGGAAGGCACTCGGGGTCTGGGGGGCGGTGTCCGGTGCGGGCGGTGCGGCCGGAGTCCTCCTCGGCGGCGTGCTCACCCAAGCGTGGGGCTGGCCGTGGATCTTCTACACGGTCGCGATCGGCACCATCCTCGTCCTGGCCGCCGCAGCCGCCAGCGTGCCAAGGGCGCCTGCCCCGGTGAGCGGACGCTTCGACCTCCTCGGCACGGCCACCGTGACCGTCGCCCTCACCGCGCTGGTGTGGGGTCTGACGACCGCGCGCCGCACAGGATGGAGTGATCCTTCCGTCCTGGGAAGCTTCGCCGTCACTGCCTCACTGTTTGCCGCGTTCGTCCTGGTCGAGCGCCGCCACCCGCACCCGCTGCTGCCGCCGCGCGTGTTGCGGACCGGGCGGGTCGCCGCCGGGAACGTGCTGATGGCGCTGCTGGGTTCGGTGTGGATCGCCCTGTTCTTCTTCCTGCCGCTCTACCAGCAGCAGGTCCTCGGCGACAGCCCGCTGGCCACAGGACTCGGTCAACTCCCTCTCGCCTTCGCCAATATGCTCGGCTCCACCCTCGCGCCGCGGATCTCCCGCCGCATCGGCGCCACAGCCTCGGTCACCGGCGCGCTGCTGACCGAGGCCGCCGGACTGCTGTGGCTGTCACGTATCAGCGCCCATGGCAGCTACGCCGTCGACGTCCTGGGCCCCAGCATCCTGATCGGCCTCGGGCTGAGCATCGCCTTCGTCCAACTGACTGCCCTGTCCGTCGAGGGTGCCCCCGTCCAGGACGCGGGACTGGCCGGCGGCCTGGTCAACACCACCCGCCAGGTCGGCGGCGCGATCGGTCTGGCCGTCCTGGCCACCCTCGCCGGCACCGCCACCGCCCACGCGGCCCCCCACCAACCGCACTTGGAGGCCCTGACCGCCGGGTATCGGACCGCTTTCGCCATCAGCTCCGCGGTCCTGGCCGCCACCGCTGCCCTCGCGCTCGGGCTCTCCCGCCGACGCACCGTGACCCCGGCGTCCGACCGGCCCGCCCCGCAGCCCGCGGCCCACCACTGACCCACCGACGCCCAAACACCTGTCACCACGTCAACCGAAAGGAACCGCATCCATGTTCACCATCGACGAGACCGCCCCCGTCATCGTCCGCCTGTCCACCGTCATCGACGCGCCCCTGGAGCGCATCTGGGCCCTGCACACCGACATCGACACCTGGGCCGAGTGGAACGCGGACGTCGACCAGGCCGAGCTCGACGGCCCCCTCCTGCCCGGCAACTCCTTCCACTGGAAGACCCACGGCCTGGACATCACCTCCACCCTCCGCGAGATCGTCCCCGGGCAGCGTCTGGTACGGGGCGGCCCCGCCAACGGCATCGAGGGCGTCCACGTGTGGACCTTCGAGCAGACCGGAAGCCAGGTCACCGTCCACACCGAGGAGTCCTGGAGCGGCGCCCCCGTCGACGCTGCCACCGAACAGCTCGGCCAGGCCCTGCAGCAGTCCCTGACCACCTGGCTCGCCAGCCTCAAGTCCCGCGCCGAGCAAAACAACTGAACCTCTCTCCCAGTCCTGTCCCCGCCGCATCCACGAAACGAGATCCCTGCCATGACCGCCGACAAGCCGTACCTCACCGGCCATTACACGCCCGCCGTCGACGAGATCACCGCCACACGACTGACCGTCGAGGGCACCCTCCCGCCGGAGCTGACCGGCCGCCTGATCCGCAACAGCCACAACCCCAAGCCGGGCGTCACCCCCAGCCACTGGTTCAAGGGCAGCGGCATGGTCCACGGCATCCGGCTGCGCGAAGGCCGCGCCGAGTGGTACCGCAATCGATGGGTCCGCACCCCCGCCCTCGACGGCGCCCCCTACATGACCGACCACGGGATCGACCTGACCGCCAGCACTGCCGGCACCCACGTCATCGAGCACGCCGGCCGCCTCCTCGCCCTGTGCGAGGCGAACTTCCCCTTCGAACTCACACCCGAACTGGACACCGTCGGCGCCTTTGACTTCGACGGCAAGCTGCGCAGCGCCATGACCGCGCACCCGAAGACCGACCCGGTCACCGGGGAACTGCGCTTCTTCGGCTCCTCCCCGTTCCCGCCCTACCTGATCTACTACGTGGCCGACGCCACGGGGCAGATCACGCACAGCGCCGAGATCCCCGGCGCGACCGCCTCCCTCAAGCACGACTTCGCGATCACTCGCCACCACGTGGTCTTCGTCGAGGGCACCGTCACCTTCGACCCCGACGAGCACTCCGGCATCCCCTACGGCTGGAACGACGACCAGCCGGCCCGGATCGGCGTCATGCCCCGCGGTGAAGAGGGCGCCGGGAAGATCCGCTGGTTCTCCATCGAGCCGGGCAACATGCTCCACGCCGCCAACGCCTACGAGGACGCACAGGGCCGCATCGTCCTGGAGGGCCCCACCGTCGACCGGGAAGGCTTCCAGCTCTCCTGGAACTGGTGGGTCGGCGCACCCGGCCGCGGCACCGAGCCCAACACCCGCTCCTACACCCGCCGCTGGGTCATCGACCTCGACGCAGGCAGCGTCGACGAGCAGATCATCGACGACCTCGCCGTCGAATTCCCGACCCTCAACGAAGACTTCGTCGGAGCCGAACACCGCTACCAGTACGCGGTCTCCTTCCCCGACCAGGAAGGCTTCGGCGGCTACGGCGTCGTCAAGTACGACCGCACCACCGGCGCCCGCCGCGTCCACCAGATCGGCGACGCCCGCCTGCCCAGCGAAGCCGTCTTCGTCCCAGCCGCCGGCGCCACCCGCGAGGACGACGGCTACCTCCTCACCGTCGTCTCCGACCTCAAGCAGGACGCCTCCCAGCTCCTGGTCCTGGACGCCTCCGGATTCGACCGGATCGCCACCGTCCACCTCCCGCGCCGCGTCACCGGCGGAATCCACGGCTCCTGGATCCCTGACAGCGAGCCCCACAACTGACCTACCTCTGCGGCGGGGCGGACCCGCCCCGCCGCAGGCAGCCCCCCACCGACCCACCGACGCGTAAGGACCTGACCATGCGCATCCTGACCGCCACCAAATTCCTCGCCGCCACCACCGGCGCCCTCCTCCTCGCCACCGGCACCGCCTACGCCCTCGAGAACGACAAGCCGGCCGTCCCCACCCAGGCCCTGATCGCCCACACCGGCGACGTGGAGATCAACCCCACCGCCCCCGTCATCACCCGCGAGAACATCCTCATCCACGCCCCCCTGCACACCATCTGGAAGATCCAGACCGACGTCGAGAACTGGCCCGCCTGGCAGCCCAACGTCGTCTCTGTCGTCAAGGACACCCCCGGACACCTGCGCCCCGGCTCCGTCTTCCGCTGGACCACCGAGGGCCTCGACATCACCTCTACCGTCCGTCAGGTCGACCCCCGCAAGCGCCTGGCCTGGGGCGGCCCCGCCCAGGGCATCACCGCCGTCCACGTGTGGACGTTCACCCCCACCACCCACGGCGTCCTCGTCCACACCAAGGAGTCCTGGACCGGCGCCCCCGTCGAAGCCAACCAGGCCGCCCTGCAGTCCGCCCTCGACAACTCCCTCCACAACTGGGTCAACAACCTCAAGCACGAGGCCGAGGCGCAGGCAGAGTTCGGACCCATCGACCGTCGATGAGCACCTTCGAACGGCAGTTGAGCACGAACTGGCGCAGCAAAGGAGTACCAGGTTCGGGCAGTGTGAACTGGACTTGGATCATTCGCTCCCTGGCTCCCTGCAGCAGGGGGTTCCGGCGGCCTACCATTACGTCGATCCCGGCACCAATCTAGCTGCATCAGGCTGGGGTTAGACCGCGTCCGGACAATGGCCTACAAAGCTCGCCGTCTGCAACGGTGATTCGGGGGGCGATCGTTGATGCTGCGAAGGCTTCGGGGCATCGCCACCAGACACGACAAGACCGCCCCTTCCTATGAACCAGCGGTCAGTCTCGCGTCACTCCTGCTGTGGGCGAGATCTCTTCGAAGACGGACCCTAGTTCCCGCATTTGATCGTAAATGGGTGAGGCCCGGCGCGCTCGCGGCATGCCCGGCCTCACGTCTGGTCTCGTCGTCTTCGAGGGTCAGGAAAGCTGGGGGAGGGGGCGATTGGCGATGTCATGGGCTTCCTCGAGAGGCAACCCGAGCATGCGCAGCACCAGCTCGGCCGTCTGCTCGCCGGCTGAGCTGTCGATGTCGCTGCTGGCGCTGAGTTGCAAGAGTCCGATGATCGAACCCCCCACAGCACTCAGCGCAATTTCAGCGTCATCGATCACGAAGCGCCGCGACTGCCTGCCAACCTCAAGATCTCGCAGGGCGCGGGGGCCGAGGCCAGTTTGCGAGAAAATGTGCGACATTCCCCGCAAGCGGATGATCTGGGTGATCTCCGGATGCGTTGCCGCCATGGCCAGGGTCAGGCGCACGGAGGTGGCAAATCTCTCCGCGACGTCATCGATGTGCTCGGTGATCTTGTCGAGGAGCTGCCCATACTCCTCGAGCGCGTCGGCGACGGCAACGTCGAAGAGGTTCGCCTTGGTGTCGAAATGGTTGTAAAAAGTGCCGAAGCCGACATCTGCGCGCTCGGCGATCTGTTGGATGCTGGCCGAGGTGTCGCCTGTCTCGGCCAGAATCTGGCGGGCCGCCGAGATCAAGGCCTGCCGGGACTGCATCCGGCGACGCTCGAAGCGACTTGAAGGCTGGGGTGTCGACTGCTGCATGCGCTTTACTCTAGGACATTCCACAACTGATGGTGTCATCACATGGACAGTCAGGCGGACTCGCTGTTGAGCGATGCGCTCGCTTGCGTTGCACGCCGCAGGGCTGCGTCGGGGACGCCATGATGTGGCAGGTCGGACATCAAGTGCTCTGCGCTGGTGGTTGCGCGCGGCGAACTGCGATGCCGTGGACGACGACTGTCTCGGCAGCCGCGATGGCCGGACCTCCTCGTCGCTCAGCCGGTCGTTGCCATCGGATGCGTTGATCAGCAAGGGTCTCCAATGGGGTCGAGGGTGTCCGTCTGTGGACGCCGCCCGGTCGGGGCCGGGCGCGGCGTCGGCCCAGCGCTGGAAAAGGTCCAATGGGTCGAATCCGGCTGAGATCCGGAATCACTGATCAGATCGCGGCCGCCTGTCATGGATTCGTACGTGACGCTCTTGCAGCCAGTCAAACGATTTGCGGCGAAATAGCCCAGGGTGCACCAGTAAGCACCGGACTGTACGCGTCACGGCGCCGACACCGCCCGGGATCCGATCCAGGACGCTGTCGGCGGCGTGTGCCCATGGCGGGCGGCGACGGTGAGCTCAGGGACCCAACTCGATGGGAACGCCGACCATGGAGCCGTACTCGGTCCATGAACCGTCGAAATTCTTGATGTTGCTGTAGCCGAGCAGTTCATGGATGGCGAACCAGCTATGGCTGGAGCGCTCACCGATCCGACAGTAGGCGATGGTGTCGCGTTCGAAATCTATGCCTGCTTCCTCGTAGATGCGGGCGATCTCTTGGTCAGACTTGAACGTGCCGTCTTCGTTGGTCGTACGCGACCATGGCACGTTGACTGCGCCGGGGATGTGGCCCGGCCGCTGCGCCTGCTCCTGCGGAAGGTGAGCTGGCGCGAGGAGCCGGCCGGCGAACTCCTCGGGGGCACGGATGTCGAGAAAATTTACCTGCCCGATGGACGACAGGACTTCGTCCCGGAACGCACGAATGGAAAGGTCCTGCTCACTGGCGGTGTACGTGGTCGCAGGGCGGTAGGGCACGTCCTTGGTGAGTTCACGGCCGTCCAGCTCCCACTTCTTGCGCCCGCCGTCGAGCAGCACTACCCGGTCATGCCCGTACAGCTTGAAATACCAGTAGGCATACGCCGCGAACCAGTTGTTGTTGCCGCCGTAGAGCACCACCGTGTCGTCGTTGCTGATGCCCTTGCGGGACAGAAGCTGTTCGAATTGCTCTCGGCTGACGAAGTCGCGTCTGACGGCATCCTGCAGTTCCGTCTTCCAGTTGAGCTTCACTGCGCCCTGGATGTGGCCTACCTCGTAGGCCGAAGTGTCCTCGTCCACTTCCACGAGGACCACCCCTTCCGCTGACAGGTGCCCCTGGGCCCAGTCGGCCGACACCAGTACATCGGAACGGCTCACGATCATCTCGCTTTCACTCTTGGTGACCGGAACATGCCCGATCGTGGTAGGAGACTGCCTCAAGTTAGTTCGCACTAGTTGACGGATGAGACCACGTACTCGATGGCGCCGCCCTCTCGGAAGCGGCCCTCGCTGACGAAAACCGTGGTGTTCAGCCATGCGTACCGGGAGTCACCTGTCTCGATGGAGAAGACGATCCGCAAGTAATGATCTCCGAAGTCGGACGGCTGGCCTGCGCCGATCGCCGCCTGTGTGGCCTCGTTGAGTTCGATCAAGCCGCTACCCTGGATGTACAGGTGCGCACCGTCTGCTGTGACAGCGGTGTAGCGGATGTCTGCCCGGGCGTGCCCGTCGGGGCCGGCGACGAGCCAGTCGCCGCCGCCCGACAGCAGCGCCGCGTCCAGACCTGCCCCCTTGATCGTTCCGGAGGCGGCTTGGACGAATCGACGCAGACCAGCGGGGCCCACGCCGACATCGGCTACCTCGCCGACCTTGATCTGGATGGTGAAACGCTCTTCGAGCTTCATGATGGCTTCCTCTTGGTCGTGCCCAGGACGGTACGTGGGCCAGTCGGATGCGAGTATGGGAAAGAGCCTACACGCTTTAGGGTCTGTCGCAAGCTGGTTACGCAGTATGCCCTGCCCTGTGGGGGTGTGGCCGGATCGTCCGGCGTCTCGAGTCAGGTCGACTGGCAGTGGGCCGTGCCAGTGTCCTTACGGTGCCGGGCGCGAGAGGCTCGCAGATTGGCTGCGTTGCCGCAGGTGCGGACGTCATGCCAGACGCGGCTGCTGTTGCGAGAGCGGTCGTAGAAGGCCACTCTGCATCCGGCGTCACGGCAAACCTTCAAGCGGCGCCACTCGTCGGAGAGCTGGGCAACGAGACACTCGAATGCCAGAAGTGACTCAACCTGGCTGCATCCGGTGCCGCAAGGCGTTACGGATACGGCCAGTTCGCCGGACTGTCGCAGCGTCACTGTTGCTGCGGGGATGGTGGCCTCGGTGCATTGCGGTCCGCGGTCGCCGCTGGGGTGCTTTCGGGCCGACTTGATCCGGGAACGCAAGACCGACAGTCGACGAGCGTCGTGATGGGACAGTACCGCGGGTGTCGGTGTGTCGGCACCCACGACCGACTGTTCGCCGATGACTGCCGCGTATGCGAAGGCGTACCAGGTGTTGGCTGTTGCCGCGTCTGCAAGGAGGTCCGAACGTCCGCCGCCTTCGGTGTTCAGGAAGGCCTGGACGAAGCTCAAGCCGCCAGGTGCAGGGCGCACGCCTTGTCGAGCATTTGCGTCCATTGTCATGAACTCACGCTAGGTCATGAGCCGGTGGAAACATAGCCGTAAGTAGGTTGTCTATCTCACTGGTTGCGTCCAGTTGGCACTGAGGCGCGTCAGAGCCGCAGTCGTCTCTCAGGGTGGGTGTACGTTAACCAACATAGGCTTACGCGTTTGACTTATGTCGACCTGTGGCTCAGGGTAGTAGCCGGGGCCTGACCCGGGGAGCCCGCAACCTTCTTGATTCCTGCTCGTCCGAGGAGAAGAACATGATCGTCATCACCGGCGGAAACGGCCATCTGGCCAGGCAGGCCATCACCCATGTGCGGAAGATAGCTCCCAGGGAGCGCGTCATTGCTGCGGTTCGCCGACCTGAAGCCGCCACCGACCTTGACGTCGAGGTCCGATACGCCGACTACAACGATCCCGGTTCCCTCGACAGCGCCTTCGCCGGGGCGGACCAACTCCTGCTGGTGTCCGGTACCGAGTTCGGACGGAGGATCACGCAGCACACAGCCGCTGTCGAAGCCGCCGTCGGCGCGGGTGTCAGCCATATCGTCTACACGAGCGCCCCTCGAGTGGACACCAGCGACCTCGTCTTCGCCCCCGAGCACATCGGCAGCGAGCAGGTCATCCAGCAGTCCGGTGTCGATTACACCTTTCTGCGCAACAACTGGTACCACGAGAACTACGCGCCCGCGATCCGCGAAGCCGTACGCACGGGTCTCATTGTTGGCAATGCAGGTGACGGGGCACTGGCCTCCGCCGCGCGCCAGGACTACGCCGAGGCCGCCGCGGTTGCCCTGGTACAGGACGGACACCGCAACAAGACGTATGAACTCGCCGGCGATGTCTCATGGACGTACGCCCAGCTCGCGTCCACCGTCGCCGACGTCACGGGTTACGCCGTGACGTACCGGGACATCGAACCCGCGGAACGTCGAGGACGTCTGGCTGCGGCAGGCGCCGGACAAGGCGAGATCGAGGCGATCTCGGGCATCGAGGAGAACATCTCCCAGGGAGCGCTGGCGCACACCGACGGCTCGCTGAGTCGCCTTATCGGCCACCCGACCGAGGCGTTGGCGGACGGAGTTCGGCGCATCCTCGCCGGCTGACTACCTACTGGTCCGCAAGGTCCATGCCATCCACCCGCAGCGACGGCGAACGCCGGAATCATTGTCCCGCGAGGACGGTGTGATTCAAGTGCCTCCGGCGCACGTCAGAGCGTCGTTGTGGCTGTATACGTCCGGATCGCCGGACTCCATTCACCCCACGCCGAGACATCTCTGATGTTCCGTTCCGATAGGAGCTCTTAAGTGAAGGCTGTTGCCATCAACAAGCCGGGAACCCCGGCCCCCTTCAGCATCGTCGAGCTGCCGGACCCCGGAAAGCCGGGGCCGGGGGAGGTACGCGTGCGCATACACGCCACCACGATCAACTACAACGACGTCCTGGTCATCCGCAACCCCAACACGCTTGCGGGTCACATCCCTCTTGCGGACGGCGCCGGTGTCGTGGAAGAGGTGGGAGAGGGAGTCACCGATCTTGCCGTAGGAGACACCGTGTTCGGGCGCTTCTTCCCTCAGTGGCTGGAAGGGGGGCCGACGACCGACAACTTCCACGCCACCCCCGGCATGGGGCTGCCCGGCTATGCCCGGGAGATCGCGGTCGCCCCCGCCACCCAGTTCGAGCGCGCGCCCAAGGGTTACACGCACGCCGAAGCCGCCACACTGACCGTTGCCGGCCTGACCGCTTGGCGCGCGCTCTTCTCAGACGGCGGTATCAAGCCCGGTGACAAAGTGCTCATTCTCGGTACGGGCGGAGTCGCTGTCTTCGCCTTGCAGTTCGCCAAACTGGCAGGAGCCACCACCATCGTGACATCGTCGTCGGACGCGAAGCTGGAGCGCGTCCGGCAACTGGGAGCCGACCATCTGGTCAACTACCGGACTGAGCCGCAGTGGGGCGATCATGTGCAGCGGTTGACGAACGGCGGTGTCGACCTCGTTCTCGAAGTCGGCGGGCCCGCGACGCTTCCCCAGTCCATCCGCGCAGCTCGGATCGGTGGCCTGGTCTCTCTCATCGGTGTGCTGACCGGCACCTTGGGGGAGATCCCGACAGGCGAACTGAACATGAAGCAGGTGCGTGTCCACGGCTTGGTCGTGGGCGGACAGCGCCAGCAGCGTGACATGGTCCGAGCGCTTGATGAGGCGACCCTGCGCCCGGTCATCGACCGGACCTTCAGGCTCGACGACCTCAACGACGCGCTGGAGTACTTCGGCTCGGGTGCCCATCTGGGCAAGGTCGTCATCGAACTCTGAAGCCGTTCCGCAGGCTGTGGAAGATCCGACTCAGGCCACCTGGCGACGGGCCGCGGTCACCTACCCACCGTCCATCGCCTCCCGCAACGCCGAGCAGTTGCCTACTTAAACACCATGAACTGGCCCGCGACATCATCAACCGAGCCACCTATCGCGGGCACTACCAATAAGCACCCCTGCTCACGGACACCGATGACCAGCCCGGCCCGTACTGAACCGACCCACCCAGCAGAGCGGCCCCTGCCGTGCCGAGAGCTTCCGGCATCTAAAGGATCGGTGCGAGTTGTACTGGTCAGCGACTTGGTGCCGGGTCTGGTCTGCCGGTCCAGTACAGGGCAGTGTCGATGTCGCGTGCGGTCCAGTCATCAGCGTGCGCTGGGCCGTAGGTGGAGGAGGTCGTCGAGGAGTTGGAGGTAGCGGCCGTAGCGTCCCAGTGTGGGGGTGAGGGGGAGGCGGAGGGTGTCGAGGGCGTGTTGGACGCGGCGGTCGTAGACGGCCATGCACTTGGGTGCTGCTGCGGTCAGGATGGCTGAGGCGAGGGCGTCGCCGGTGCGGAAGCCGGGCAGTTCGGCGATGATGCCGCGTCCGGTGCGGGCGGCTTCGCTGCGGGTGAGGGTGGTGTCGCGGACGGCGGTGACGGCCCGCTCGGTGACCACTCGTACGTGGGTGTCGGGCAGAGACATGAGGGCTGTCACCCAGCGGGTTTGTGCGGAAAGCCGTTTCCGGACGACGAGGGCTGCGATGTCCGCCTTGCCGAGACTGCCGGTGTGCTCGGTGCGCTGCGCGACGTCGTGGAGGACGTCGTCGTAGTGGGGTGAGACGTCGGCGAGGTAGCCGGCGCGGGCGGGGATCAGGGTGTCCCAGGCCTGCCGGCAGAGGGCGGCGAACTCGTCGCCCGGCGTCTGGGTGGTCGTCTTCATGTCGGCATCATGCCGTTCTGGCCGGTTGGCGAGTTGGGGGGCGCCTTGCTTCTTCGGCGAGCTGGTCGAGCTGGATGATTCTTCGAGTGATTTTTTGGTGATGCGTTCGGTGCCGTCGCAGATGGTGGTGATGGCGGCTTGGCGGATGAGGCGGGCGAGGCTTCCGATGCGGCCGGCGGTGCGCTGGTGGAGGTAGGTGGCGTGGCGGGGGAGGGTGCCGGGTGTGTGCTGGGTCAGGTCGAGGGCGTTCTCCATGTCGGTGATGAGGTCGGTGAAGGGCCGGCGGGCGCCGTGGCGGGCGGGGAGGGGGCCGTGCAGTCGTCCTTGAGCCGCATCGTCAGTGTGACGTCAGCCCCTTGCGCGTGCACTATCGCGTTCGTGACCAGCTCGGAGACGGTAAGGCCGTCGGACTCGCCGGGAGCCGGGATCCGTGCCCGAACTACGCGCACTAGCGACCAAGTATCCGGGCACCGCCCTGAGCGGAATACTCGCAGTCGGCGCCCAGGTCTCGGAGCCCTGACCACTGGCCGATATCGGCTGCTGGAACTCGCAGTCCCGGCAGCCCGGGCGCGGCAGTACCGGCGTTCAAACACGTTTCGAGCATGTTTGAAACGCTGGTATCGCGCGCTCCCCGACGGTCATCATTCGTGTCGACCAGCCCCAGTCGAGGAGTTTCAGGCTGTGGCCTGCAGAACAAGCCGACACAAGGGGGACACACATGATTGGTCCGGCCCGCGAGAGGCCCGGGCGTGCCCGCATGACGGCGGTCGCCGTCGCTGTGTTCACAGCCGCCCTGGCGCTCCCGGCAAGCGCCACGGCTGCGGTGTCCGCACCGTCCTCTGCGGCTTTGGTCTGCTTCGTCAGCGGCGATGGTGTTCGCATCCACTCTCAGCCGAACACCTCCTCCACGGTGCTGGGGCTCGCCTATTCCGGTGACAACTGGGTCGAGCTCGCCGGCAGCACCAGTACCTACGCCCACGGCACGGACGCCCGTACCGGCGTGAGCGGCTTTATCACCTGGTCCTATCTGCGCAACTGCTACGAGTGAGAGCCGGTGGCGAGACGAAGGCGACGCTGACGTGAACCACAGGCAGGCACGAACGCGGCAGATACCGGCCGCAACAACCGCGGCGGCTGCGGCGGCTGTCCTTTTGGCTGGCTGCAGCGGCAACCAGCCACCGTCGTCGGCAGCACCGTTTGTGGCCACCCGCAACGAGCGCCCTTTGAGTGATGCACAGTTGCTGCAGATCTCGGACGCTCAGCAGGTTCTGTTGCGTAGGTGCATGAACCGTAACGGCTTCGCGTACTGGCAAGCGCAGCGCGAGAGTCTTGAGGAGAGCCGCACGGCGGGATACGTGTCGGACGACGTCGATTGGGCGCGTAAACACGGATATGGCAGTCAGATCACCGCGAAGGACGATCGTCAGCGGCGTCACAACCCCAACATCGCCTACCACGCGAGCCTTTCCGCGGCCCAGCGCAGAAAGTACGACGCGGCTATGGATGGCGGCCTCGACGCCCCTGTCATCACGGCTGAGCTTCCCCGCGGTGGGACGGTCAAGAAGCGGGAAGGGGGGTGTGTGGCCGAGTCGGAAAAGCAACTGTATGGGGATGTACGCGGCTGGTTCCGCGCCGACAAGGTGGCAGGCAGCCTCCAGGCCCTCTACGTCCCCAAGATCATGGCCGACACAAAGTTCACCACAGCGCTGAGTGCCTGGTCGCAGTGCATGGACCGGGCTGGCCATCCCTTCACGAATCCAGGGGCTGCCCGACAGGCCGCTGCACAGCAGTCATTGCAGATGGGCGCAGCCCGGGCGTTCCGGGCGGAACGCGACCTCGCGGTGGCCGACGCCACCTGCGCACGAAATACCTCGCTCAGAGCGATCGGCAAGGAACGCGAGAACCACTACATCAAAGAACTGCCCTCCGCCTACCGGCGGGCCCTGAACCTCAGCCGTGCATTCCAGCACCGGGCGCTGCAACGCGCTGCCGCACTCGCATCCCCTCGAACCTGAACCGTAGTCACCAGCAAGGAGTACAACATGCCTCGAATACGCGCACTCATCGCGACCGCCGGTCTCGTTCTGTGCAGCCTGCTCACCTCGCCTTCTCCCGCACACGCCTCCACGCAAGGCGACAACTGCAACGCCAAATGGCCCGGACGCAACGGAAGCATGCACGCCTGGGACTGGACCGACTGCACCGGCACCTACCTCGGCGGAACCACCGGAAACGACCTCAACTGGGGCGACGGCGTCGGCGCGTTCACCAACGCGAGCAACCGGGCCAGGTCCGTCATGAACGCGGGCTTCTTCGGCGGCAGGGACGTCGTCGCCTTCTACTTCCTTCCCGGCGGCGACGGCTCCTACGGCTGCCTCGCACCCGGCGAGCTGTACGCGGACTACCTGGGCGACAATACCTTCACCAACGGTGCAAGCATGGACAGAAACATCATGGCCAGCCAGTGGGTGACAGCTTCCGCCTG
Source organism: Streptomyces galbus (assembly GCF_005280195.1). Lineage (GTDB taxonomy): Bacteria > Actinomycetota > Actinomycetes > Streptomycetales > Streptomycetaceae > Streptomyces > Streptomyces galbus. The sequence goes on from NZ_SZPR01000015.1 coordinate 48,196, forward strand.
CGCCGGCAATAGCTGGATCACCTGAGCCTGACCTCTAGCGGTTGACATGGTCATGCGGTCACTCTGTGGAGTGATCGCAGGGCATGAAGGCGGAGCAGGAGCCCGCCCGAAGCCACCGCACCGGCTTCCTGGGCCGTGCAGCGTATGCCGTGTACGACTCCCTCGGCCCCTGGGCAGCGTCTTGTCGGGCATGTCTGTAGCCAGATGGATGTGCTGGCCAGGGTGATGGCGGCGAGGTAGCGGTCGGGCTGTTTGTCATAGCGGATGGCGATGTCGCGCCATTGCTTGAGGCGGTGAAAGCAGCGTTCGACGACGTTGCGGCGGCGGTAGGCGGTCCGGTCGAGCCGCAGGGCCGTTCGCGGCCTCTGCGTCGGCCTGCGAGTTAGTCGATGCGTTCGGGGATGGTGGCCTTGATGCCGCGTCTGCGCAGGTAGGCGCGGAAGGTGCGGGCCGAGTAGCCCTTGTCGGTCACCACCCGCTCCGGCCGGACGCGGGGGCGTCCCGGTCCGGGCCGGATGACGCGGATCTTGTCGATGACTGCTTCGGCCTGGGTGCAGTCGTTGCGGGTGCCGGGCGTGAGTGTGAAGGGCGGCGGTCGGCCCCGCCCGTTGCAGGCCGGTGGATCCGCCGGAGGCGTTGCAGTCCAGCACCGCCGATGTGATGCAGGTCACCTTTTGGTTGCTTCGGGTAGGGCGTGAGCAATCATGATCGGAATGAAAGCTCGTTTCTTTAGCATCGAAGAGCTGGTCGAAGCCCCATCCGTGGCGGTCGTAGTCGACGTCATGCGTGCTTTCACCGTGGCTGCCTGGGCCTTTGCCCAGGGGGCGCAAAAGATCGTTCTTGCTGAGTCGCTGGACGAAGCCCTGGCGCTCAAGGATCGCCACCCGGATTGGGTGGCGCTCAAAGATGGTCCGCCCGCGTCCGGGTTCGACGCCCTCAATTCGCCGGGCCTGCTGCAGACTGTTGACCTCGGTGGACGGACCGTTGTGCAGAAGACCACGGCGGGGACGGTCGGCGCCCTTGCGGTCAAGGAGGCGTCGCTGGTGCTGTGCGCCAGCTTCGTGGTGGCGGAGGCAACGGCCCGGCTCTTGCGGCTACGTGAGTGCGACAGTGTCACGTTCGTGGTCACTGGCGAGGGTGGGCAAGCCGATGAAGATCTGGCGTGCGCTCAATACATCGCTCGGAGAGCCACCGAGGCGAGGACGGATGCAGATGAGTTCCTCCGCCGCGCCGCCGAGTCGCGCGCCGCCGCCGAGTTGGCGGAGGGGGTGCGTCAAGGAGTTCATCCTGATGACGTCGCACTCTGTCTTGAGCTCGACCGGTTTTCGTTTGCCGTGGTGGCGGCCATGGAAGACTCGCTCATGGTCCTGCGTTCGTGCGCGGTGCCTTCGCTGACCGGCGACGCGCCGATCTGATCGTGCGGGCCCAGCAACGCGCCGCCGCCAAAGGGGGCTCGAGGAACGCGGGTTCGGACGCTCCCGCGGCGGGCTGAAGGGCAAGATGCACCTGGCCGGTGACGGGCGGGATCGGCCGCTGTCCTTCACGGTCACGGCCGGCACCCGTATCGACTGCATCCAGGCCGAGACGGTCATCGTCAAGATCCGGGTGGCGGGTGGCGGGTGGCGGGTGGCGGGTGGCGGGTGGCGGGTGCCGGGCCGGAACGGCCCCGTGTTCGGCCGGAGCGGGTGGTGGCCGACAGGGGCTACTCGGCCCGTTCCTTCTGCGCCTGCCTGGGCAGACGCGGCATCAAGGCGATCATTCCCGAACGCGTCGACCAGCTCGCGGGCCGACGCCGGCGCCGTGAACGTGCGGCTTCGACCGGGCCGTCTACCCCCGCCGCAACGTCGTCGAGCGCTGCTTTAACCGCCGCAGGCAGTGGCGTGGCATCGCCACCCGCTACGACAAACAGCCCGACCGCTACCTCGCCGCCATCACCCTGGCCAGCACACTCATCTGGCTCCAGGCGTGAGCGACAAGACGCTGCCTAGCACCGCGGTTGGGTGCGCAGTCCGTCGAGGACGAGCGCGAGCATCCGTGCTGCCCGGTCCTCTGGGCTGGATGCGGCGCGCCAGAGTGCGCCGGTGAGTAGGCCCTCTCGTCGCAGCCAGGCGGCATGTCTGTATCTGACGGGCGCTTCCGTGGAGTGTGCCAGTCGGGGCGGTGGCCCAGGCATGCGTGGTCATGCTCCGTGTGGCGCGGCCTGAATGTCCTCAGTGCCTGGGCGTACGACCGGGGCCTGTGCCCCCGATGACGTGACATTGGTGAAGGACAGGGCCGTCGTCTCACGGGTCTCGTCCGACGGCGAGCGCTCGGCCTGGGATTCACCCTCTACTTCCAGGCGATCAGAGGTCCACTGGGGCGAGTGCTCCCTCGCTCGGCTTCTCCACGGGGCGGCAGCCGAGTGCGCGCACACCCTCTTCGGTGGGGGTGCCGCCGTCGACCGGATGAGCCAGGTCGGCTGCACGTGACGGGGCAAGCCGGCCAACCATGACTGCCCATCGCTGACTGATTCTATTAGACAGAGGTGTGCTATGTTTGCCTCTGTCGCACTGAGAATGTAGAGGGTGGCGCTGCTCGATGTGGCTCGCCTGGGCCAAGGAGGAATTGATGGCTGCAGTCGTCGTGCTGGGGACCCTGGACACCAAGACGGAGGAACACTTCTTCCTCGCCGAGGAGATACGGCGACGCGGAGGCGACGTCATCGTCGTCGACGCGGGTATCGTCGGCGAGCCTCCCGAGGGGGTCGAGATCTCTCGTCACGAGGTTGCCGCCAGGGCAGGAACCTCACCCGAAGCCCTTGCCGCGGCGGGCAACCGCTCACATGCGGTGGCCGCCATGGGGCAGGGGGCCGGCGCGGTGCTCCAGGACCTCCACGCTGAAGGCAGGCTCGACGCCGTGATCACGCTCGGCGGAGGCAGTGGAACGACTCTTGCCGGCATCGCCATGAATGAACTGCCTGTCGGCGTGCCCAAGCTCGTGGTGTCCACCATTGCCGCGGGTGACATGCGCCCCCATGTGCGTGGCACCGATCTCACCACCATGTATGCGGTACTGGACATCGCCGGCCTCAACCCCATCACCCGAAGGATCCTGCGTAACGCGGCCGGCGCGATCGTCGGCATGGCAGGCGTCGACGCGGAACCCGATACCGCCGACCGACCGCTCGTGGGCGCGACGATGTTCGGAGTGACCACCCAGGGAGTCCAAGCCGCGCGCAGGCGACTGGAGGAGAACGGCTATGAGGTCCTCGTCTTCCACGCCACAGGGTCCGGAGGCGAATCCCTCGAAACGTTGTTGCGGACCGGCTACCTGAAGGGAGTACTGGACCTTACGACCACGGAACTGGCCGACGATCTCGTCGGCGGTGTGATGTCCGCGGGCCCCGGCCGCCTCACAGCCGCCGCGGCTGCTGGTATACCGCAGGTGGTTTCCGTCGGTGCCCTGGACATGGTCAACCTCGGAAGCCCGAACACCATCGCCCCTGAATTCCGTGACCGCCGGCTCTACTCGCACGCGACGACCATGACGCTGATGCGCACCACGGTCGAGGAATCCGCTGAACTCGGCAAGCGCATCGCCGAGCGCCTCAACACCTCCACAGGGCCGGTGGAAGTTTTCCTCCCCCTGCGGGGCATCTCGGCGATGGCGGTCCCCGGCGGCCCGTTCCACGACGCGGAGGCGGACGCGGCCCTCTTCGCCGCACTCAAGCAAAACCTGAACTCGGACGTCCCGATTGTCGAGATCGACACCGACATCAATGACGAGAAGTTCGGCACGGCTATGGCTGACCGACTGATCGCCATGTTGGCGGCGTAACAGCCCACCCGCGTACTCAAGGAGCAGTCATGTCGAAGAATCAAATACTCCAGCAGTTCAAGGCGGAGACCAAGGCGGGGCGCCCACTCATCGGTGCCGGAGCCGGAACCGGCCTGTCCGCCAAGACTGCGGAGAACGGCGGCGCTGATTTCCTCGTCGTCTACAACTCCGGTCGCTACCGCATGGCAGGCCGTGGCTCGCTCGCGGGGCTGCTCGCCTACGGTGACGCCAACGCGATCGTGCTGGAAATGGCCGGCGAAGTGATCCCCGTTGTCTCCCGCATCCCGGTGTTCGCCGGGGTCAATGGTACCGACCCGTTCCGCGGCATGCCCACCTTCCTCAAGCAGGTACAGGCCGCAGGCTACGTTGGTGTGCAGAACTTTCCCACCGTCGGTGCTTTCGATGGCATCATCCGAGAAAATCTCGAAAGCACCGGTATGGGTTACGACAAGGAGGTGGCCATGATGCGCGACGCCAACGCCCTCGGCCTGGTCACCGCCCCCTACGCCTTCACAGTTCCTGAGGCCGAAGCTATGGTCAAAGATGCCGAAGTCGACATCCTCGTCGCCCACATGGGTCTCACCAGCTCGGGTACGGTCGGTGCCTCTGCTGTTCTCCCTCTCGATGATGCCGTGTTCCGGATTCAGGAGATCGCGGACGCCGCCCGCCGGGCGGCAGGCAGCCGTCACCTCATCGTGCTGGCACACGGCGGCCCCATCGCCACTCCGCAGGATTGGCAGTACGTCCTGAGCCGCGTCGACGGCATCGACGGCTTCCTCGGGGCTTCCAGCATGGAACGCCTTCCCGCGGAGAAGGCCATCACCGAGACCGTCGCCCGCTTCAAGACGGTCACGGCGGCCATCTAGCGCCTGGGGACGGTGCGGTCGGCTTCCGCCGCACCGCCCGGAAGGCATCGACGGTTGCTGTGTGGGCCGCCAGCCGAAGGGCCGGCGCCGCCGCAGCCTGACGGAAGTAACCTTCAATGACATACCTCAAAGCCATTGACGTATGTTTGCCCATGGGAGACGCTTCAACAAGGCATGAGTCGAGACGCGCCCACATCGGTGGAAGAGGCTGGGCAGTCACCGGGTCTCCACGCAGCCGCACGCCACTCACCACTCCTGGCGCTGCTCGAAACCGAACTCCAGCCCATACGGACCACCCGGAACGCCGCGGAGCGATGTGTTGCCGCTTACCAGCAAGGAGACGACATTGATCTCGATACAGTTCAGCGAGTACGGCAGCCCGGCAGGGCTGTATCTGGCCGAGACCCCTCCGCAGAGCCTCGGCCCGAATCAAGTCCGAGTCGCCATCGAGGCGGCACCCCTCAACCCGTCGGACTTCCTACTGATAGAGGGGCACTACCCCTTCCGCCCCGCACTCCCTTCGCCGGCAGGCTCGGAGGGTGTGGGACGGGTCGTTGAAGTGGGCTCCGAGGTGACCTCCGTCGCGCTGGGCGAACGTGTCCTCGTGCTTCCCGCCGAGCAGCCGGGAACCTGGCAGGAGCAGGTCGTCGCCGACGAGCGCCTCGTGGTGCGCGTCTCCCTGGACAGCGATCCTCACCAACTCGCCACCGTGGGTATCAATGCGGCCACCGCCGTCCTCGTGCTCCGTTACGGCCGCGATCTGCCGGAAGGCACCTGGATCGCCCAGACCGCGGCAAACTCGGGCCTCGCTGACTTCATCAGAGCTCTTGCCCACAAGCAGGGGCTACGTGTCCTCGACGTGGTACGCCGAGCCGACGCCGCCGCGGCACTGCGCGAGACAGGGTCCGACGCCGTCGTCGTCAGTGACGAGGACTACGCGGCCAACGTGGCCGAAGCACTTGGCGACAGCAAGCTCCCGCTCGTCCTCGACGGCGTCGGCGGCCAGGCCGTGAACGATCTCGTCCCGTTCATGGCCAAGGAAGCCAACGTCGTCAGTTACGCGTTCCTGAGCGGTAGTCCGGTCGCCGTTCCGCCGGTACCCCACATCTTCAAGAACCTTCACGTACACGGCTTCTGGCTGAACAACTGGCTCGACTCAGCGACCCGCGAGGAAATCGAGACCGTCTACAAGCAGATCGACGAACTGATCGCGGACGGCACGCTGTCCACGACGATCGAGGCAGCCTACCCCCTGGAGGAGTACGAGGAGGCGGTCCGGCATGCACGGCGGCCGGGCCGCAGCGGAAAGATCGTCTTCAGCCCGACCGGCGTCGGCGTTTCTCGGTGAAGGCTGCGACCGTCCGGTTGCCGGAACGCCCAACGCTCGCCACCGTGCACTGCGAGCGGTGAGCCCGTCCTCGTACTGACATATCGGCGTGGCGTCGACGGCGGCCTTGCAGCCGGCGGGTCTGTTCACGCTCTAGCCCGCCGAGACTCCCGTTCCATCGAGAGGAAGTCCCATGAGTAACTACCTATTTGACAGCGTCGAGACGCACTACACCGACACTCCGCACGGCAAGCTCGCCTACCGTGACTTCGGCTCTCGCACCGGTAAGCCCATCGTTCTCCTACACCGCTTCCGCGGCACCCTGGATCACTGGGATCCTGCCTTCCTTGAGGTCCTCGCGGCCGAGCGCCGCGTCATTGCTTTCGACAGCGCGGGCGTGGGGTACTCCGAGGGAAGGACCGCCGACACCATTCGCGGCATGGCCGAGATCGTGGTCTCCTTCCTCGACGCGCTAGAACTGGGCCAGGTCGACGTGCTGGGCTGGTCGATGGGCGGTTTCATCGGCCTCGATCTTGCACTTGAGCACGCCGACCGTGTGAGCGCGCTCGTCGTGGCCGGCAGCGGCCCCGGCGGAGTTCCCGACAACCCGGGCCCTGACCCGCGCGTGCCCGAGCACGCCCTTCGCGAGACCAACGTTGACGAAGATTTCCTCTTCCTCTTCCACCCGGAGACCGAGGAGGCTCGCGCTGCCGGACTCGCCTCCCTGCGCCGCATCGACCGGCGGCTGGCAGCATCGGGACAGGATGCTTCGCCCGAGGCCCGGGCGGCACAGATGAGCGCGATCCTCCAGTGGAACAACGGCACGAACTCCGCCTGGGGCCGACTGAGTGAATTGTCCGTCCCCGCCCTGTTCGCCAACGGCGCCCACGACGTCATGGAACACGCCTATCAGACATACGCCATGGCCCGGGCGGTGCCCAACTCGAAGACGATCCTCTACGGCGACGCCGGCCACGGCTTCCTCTTCCAGCACCCGGAGGACTTCGGCGCCCAGGTGCTGCACTTCTTCGCCTGATATCGGAACAGAACGACGCGCGGCGGCGAACGCCACCAGCCCCCGCAGGGCCCAAGGAGATGCAAACAATCATGAGCGACACTTCGTCCGCCATCACCTCACCCGTCCTCACCGACTCTGACACTCAGGCGGCCGTGAACTTCCTGGGGGCTGTGGTGCGCACGCGGGCAGGCTTCGCGGACACGACCGGGCAGTTTGCGCTGCTGGAGCACCATGGCGAGCGCGGGTACATGTCCCCACTGCACCGGCACGAAGCGGACGAGGAGACTTTCCTGATCCTCGACGGCGAACTGCGCGTCGAGGTGGGGGATGAAAAGTTGCAGGTCGGGCCGGGTGGACTGGCACTACTCCCGCGCGGTCTGGCTCATGGATTCGTCGTCACGTCACCCACCGCCCGCTTCCTCACACTCCACACCCCGGCCGGATTCGACCGGTTCGTGGCCGAAGTCGGAGTGCCGCTGGACGTACCGGCGCCGTTCGAGACGCCTGATCCGGCGGAACTGACGCGGGTCGCAGCCAAGCACGGCATCCAGATCGTAGGCCCGCCGCTCATGCCCTGAGCCACCGGCGGGGCCGTTCCCGGAGCCCTATCCCGTCAGTTGTCTCGGCTGGCCGCGCCACAGTGGAGTGCGGTGAGATTACACCGAGCAGGCGACATAGATAATCAACGTTTGTTTATGTTGCTATGGCGACCTGGTGGTCAGGTGTCAGTACTCTAAGGAGGCGTAAGCCTTGAGCAGCAACGGGACGGTCGAGCTCGCATACGGCGAGGTTGGCCTTGACATCACCTACGACCCCGATGTGACAACGGTTGTGCAGCCCGTCCATCATCCGGCTGCTGCCGATCAACGCGCCGCGATAGTCGAAGCCTTGCGTTCACCCGTTGCCGGTTTGCCTCTGCGCAAGTCGGTGCACCCAGGTCAGACAGTCGCCATCTCGGCTTGTGACGGAACGCGCCCGCAGCCCCGGCACTTGATGATCCCTGCGATCCTCGACGAGCTCAGCGGCATTGTCCGGCTCGAAGACATCACCGTGATCGTTGCCACGGGCACCCACCGTGGCAACAGCGAGGAAGAACTTCGGCGGATGTTCGGCGACGACGTCGTGAACTCGGTGCGCATCATCAACCATGACGCCCGGGACAGCTCCGCATTGCAATGGATGGGTACCTTCGGTGACGGTGTGCCCGTCTGGCTCAACAGAACATGGGTCGACGCGGACATTCGGATCACCACCGGATTCGTCGAGCCGCACTTCTTCGCCGGCTTCTCCGGCGGACCCAAGCTGGTCGCTCCTGGCCTTGCGGCGCTGGAGACCGTGCTCGTCCTCCATGACGCTCGTCGCATCGGTGACCCTCACGCAACCTGGGGAGTCACCCACGGAAACCCTGTTCACGACGACATCCGGGTCATCGCCGAAGCAACCGGAGTGACATTTTCCCTCGACGTAGTGCTCAACCGCGATCAGCAGGTCGTCGCCGCCTTCGGGGGACAACTGGGAAGCATGCACCGTGCCGCCACAGCCGCGGCCCGTCAACTGGCGATGCGTGCCGTCGACGCACCCTTCGACGTCGTGGTGACGACCAACTCCGGTTACCCCCTCGACCAGAACCTGTATCAGGCAGTGAAGGGTATGTCGGCTGCCCACCAGGTCACCCGGCCCGGCGGCACCATCATCTGTGCAGCAGAGTGCCGCGATGGATTTCCCGATCACGGCTCCTACCGCGAAGTCCTCGCCTCGGCCGTCTCCCCGCAGGCGCTGCTGCAAGAGATCCAGAGTCGCACCACCACGGTGCCCGACCAGTGGCAGGTGCAGATTCAAGCCCGCGTCCAGGCAAGCAGCCGCGTCATCATGCACACCTCTTACCTCAGTCGCGACGATCTCGCCACGGCCCACCTCGAGGCGACCGAAGACGTCACGGAGACACTTGCTCGCGCTCTCGCCGAGGCCGGCACCGGCGCACGGGCCTGCATCCTCCCTGAAGGCCCTCAGACCATCCCCTACCTCGCTGGCGGCACACGATGACCAACATTGTGAACCTGGGCTTCGCTCAGCTCGACATCGGCCGGGAGCACCGGCAAGGCGTCCCGGAAGTCGTCTACGGGCCAGGAAAGGACATCTCCCACCTCAGGGAGATTGTCAGCCGTCTGCTGGCCTGCAACTCCGGGGTGGTCATGGTGACGCGCCTCGATCCCGACTCGGCAGCCGAAGTCCTCCACTCCGTTCCAGGCGGCACTTACCACCGTGACGGCCGACTCCTTGTCTACCGGCCGGCTCCTCCTGGAGCCTTCCACGTCGCCGTGGTGTCCGCAGGCACCTCGGACTACGCAGTGGCCAGCGAGGCCGAAGCGGTGTGTACCGCGATGGGGATGAACACCACAGCAATCCATGACGCCGGAGTGGCCGGCTTGGACCGGATCCTCGCCGCCACAGACCAACTGCGGGAAGCCGACACCGTCATCGTCATCGCCGGCATGGAGGGGGCGCTCGCCAGCGTGGTCGGCGGATTGGTCGCTCGCCCGGTCATCGCTGTTCCCACGTCGACCGGCTATGGAGCGTCCCTTGACGGGGTCACCGCACTGCTGGCGATGCACGCTTCCTGCGCGGCAGGGGTAACTGTGGTGAACATCGACTCCGGCTTCGGAGCGGCCATGGCCGCCCACCGACTCAACCAGGCTTTCACGCACCATCAGCGCGCCGGTGCCGCGCTCCACCGGAACGGACCAGCACGGTGATCTGCTGGGTGAATCCCTTCACAGGGCTGGCCGGAGACATGTTCCTCGCGGCCCTGATCGACGCGGGAGCGTCCATCGAAGCAGTACGGGCCGCCATCTCGTCCACCGGGCTGACAGGTTGGCACCTGGAAGCTCACACTGTCGTCGACCACGGCTTGAAAGGCACTCGCCTGCAGATACAGGTCACTGACTCCGTCGCCTCCCGCCGGGCCGGCGAGCTGATCACTATGGCTCGACGCGCCCGCACACCAGTGGCAGACATCGCCGTCGCCGCCCTGGCCGCCGTGGCTCGCGTGGAGGCGCACCTGCACAACACCGAACCCGACCAAGTACACCTCCACGAACTCGGAGGACACGACACCCTCGTGGACGTGGTCGGCTGCGCAGCCGCGCTGCACGATCTCGGGGTCACCCGGACCGTGTGCGCGCCTCTTCCCCTTGGTCGGGGAACCGTGCACTGCGCGCACGGCACCTTCCCCTCACCCGCGCCCGCAACCTTGGCACTTCTGCAGAACGCCGAGGTCATCGGGAGCGACCTTGACGTGGAAACAGTCACTCCGACCGGCGCGGCGTTGCTGGTAGGTGCCCGCAGTACATTCGGTCGTATGCCTGCCATGCGCGTGACCAGCACGGGGTATGGCATGGGCACTCGATCTTTCCCCGATCGCCCCAACACCACTGTGGCGACGATCGGCCGGGAAACCCGAACCGCAGATCTGACGACCGAACTCACGGCAGATCACCGTGAGACCGTAGCCACGCTGTCCACCAACCTGGACGACGTCACGGCAGAAACACTGGCCTACACGCTCGAGCGTGCCCTCGAAGGCGGAGCGCTGGATGCCTGGTGCACACCGGTGACGATGAAAAAGGGGCGACCCGCGCACGTGCTGCACGTACTGGCCCGACCGGAGGACGCCGCAGCACTCATCGACCTGGTGGCCGCCGAGACCGGCACATTGGGGGTCCGTATCGCGGTCGGACAGAGGGCCGTGCTTGCCCGCTCCACCCAAACAGTGCAGGTCCGCGGCCACACCATTCGGATCAAGCACGGCCCACACGGCAGCAAACCCGAACACGAGGACCTTGCTCGGGCCGCCCGCGACCTTTCCCTTCCCCTACGCGACGTCGCCTCTCGCGCGAGGGCCCTGGTCCGCCAGCCAGCTCAGAGCAAGGAAGCCTCCGCCGATGAACACGATCGATGACTACGACACGCAACCGCCGAGGGACTTCGGAAGGCGGAAGAGCACGCCGGCAGACGTACGTCTTGGCGAGACCATCACGGCGATCGGCCCGCTCGCTGTGGCCTTTTCCGGCGGCGTCGACTCAGCACTGGTGCTCGCGGCCGCAGTCCGGTCACTGGGACCCTCACGTGTGCTGGCGGTGACCGCCGTGTCAGAAAGCCTGGCCGCCAACGAACTGGCCCCCGCTCGCGCATTCGCTCATGGCCTGGGTGTCGTTCATCTCACTCCCCGTACCAACGAGCTCGCCAGTCCCGGATACCGAGCCAACGGCCGGGACCGTTGCTACTTCTGCAAGGCTCACTCTCTTGAAGCCATCGCCGAACTGGCCGCCGCACATGGGTACACCCAGGTCGCCACAGGCACCAACGCCGACGACGCGGTGGACCCGTTCCGTCCTGGCATCCGCGCAGCGGAGGAACTGGGCATCCGCGCTCCACTACGGGACAGCGGCCTGACCAAGGCCGACGTGCGACTGCTCAGCCGACAGTGGGGCCTACCCACTTGGGACAAGCCTGCCCAACCATGTCTGGCCAGCAGGATTCAGTACGGCCTGGAGGTGACTGGATTCAGACTTAGCCGGATCGACCGTGCCGAATCCGCGATCCGTGCCCTCCTCGACGAGGACGGTGCTGAGGTACGCGACCTGCGGGTCCGGGACCTGGGACGTACGGTGCGCGTCGAGGCCGACGAATCCGCAGCCAACCGACTGGCTACGCTGGGCGGAGTGCACGACGCTCTTGTCGGCGCAGGATTTGATCAGCATGACGTTGTGCTCGATGTCTTCCGCTCGGGCCGACTCAATTCGGAATCACCGGTGGGGAGAGGCCCCGCTCGTGATGTCCGGAGCGCGGCCGGCCGAAGGGCCGACGACGTGGACCACCGAGGACCTCGTCGGAGTAGTCGATGAACGGCATGTCCGATTCCGCGGCAGGCGAACCCTGCTGCGCAAGATCAACGACGTGCGGGTCGACCTGGACGACGTCGAGCGCCAGATGCGTGCTGCTGTGCCATGCGCGGACCTCGCCTGCGTCGCGAGGGACGGCCCCGGTGCGCGGTGAGAGCTTCACCGTCTTGATCGTCCCGGTCACTGACAGACGCCGACCCTCTTCGACTCGTCAACCCGGTCACGGCGCCCAACAGACAGCGCGGACGAGCCCGCGGGTGGTGGTCGCGCCCGTGTGCTGGTGAAGCTGCCGCGCCCGCCCTGACGCCCCCCCGGCGGGCTCACAGATGCAGCAGCGATCATCAAGGCTGGAGTGACATGTTCAAAGGTCGCGCGTGGCGCGTGGTGAGATTCGGTGAGCCGAAGGATGCGGCCGAACTGCAGGAGGTGACGTGGGCGGAGCCGTCGCCCGGGCAGGCCCTCGTCCGGGTGCGGACTGCGGGGGCCGGGTTGCCGGACCTCATGATGACGGGCGGCCACTTTCCCCTGCTGGGTGCTCCTCCCTTCGGACTCGGGGAAGAGGCCGCCGGGGAGGTCGTCGCTGTGGCGCCGGGTTCGCGGTTCTCGGTCGGTGACCAGGTCACGGGTGTTACGGCGTTCCTGGATGGATGGGGTGGGTATGCGGAGTACGCCTATGTCCGGGAGATTTCCGCGATTCGAATTCCCGATGGCCTGACGGATGAACAGGCCGGCGGGTTCCCCGTCGGCTTCCGTACTGCTTACGCGGGGCTGGTCGAGCGCGCCCCGGTGCATCCCGGGCAGAGCCTACTCATTCTGGGTGCCGCCGGCAGCAGCGGCGCAACTGCTCTGCAACTCGGTAAGGCTCTTGGCGCGACGGTGATCGCCGTCGTGGGCAGTCGGGAGAAGGCCGACTTCTGCACAAGGCTCGGTGCGGACCATGTGGTGAACCACCGGACGGACGATGTGACTGCCCGGGTCGCCGGGATCACGGGCGGGCGCGGCGTCGACGTGATCTACGATCCAGTAGGCGGTGAAACAGCGGCTACAGCCGTCAAGAGCCTGGCACGCAATGGGCGTATCGCCATGATCGGCCTTGCGAGTGGAAGTCCTGTCGCGCTCGATCCGATGGACATGCTGCTGCGGAACTACTCGGCGGTTGGCGTGCTGGCAATTCCGGATGACGACCCTGAGGCGGAGGCCGCAGTATGGAGCCGTCTGGCCGACCTGGCGAAGAAGGGTGCAATCACCACACCGGTGGGCCGGGTGTACGGCTTTGACGAGGTGCCTCGGATGATCACGGAACAGGCCGCTCCCGGAGCGGGGAAGTCTGTGGTTCGGGTGGTGGGCTAAATCCGAATCCAAGGCAAGGACGGATAGGGCAGCCCTTGCGGGGCTGCCCTGACACCGTCGGTGGCGGCCGGCTCGGATGGAGGGTCCTGAAGCCGGTGGCTCGTCACGCAGCAGCTTGCTCGGACCGCAGCAGTGCGAGGTCTGCTCGTGAGCGGTGTCGATGGTGCGTCGGCGGATGACGCGTCGGGTCACCCGCCGCGACACAAGTCGGCGGTAACCAGCGCGGTCGCTTCCTCCACGTGCGACTGGTGCCGGCAGCCGGACGGCGCCCCGTCACGGGGTGCTCGGTCTGACCTCCGGGATCCTCCGACATCCGTCGTCAACAAGCTGTCACCCATCCTGACCTCCTTGCCCCGCGCTCCCAAGCTCGAGCGCATCACGCTTGCGTCGCCCGAATCCGCCAGCCGATCGCCCGCGAGAACGCGGCCGACGCGATCCATGAGGCGCTGCTGGTCATCGACCGTGGGCCGGGCAGCCTGCGCGAACCCCAGGGGCTGATCGAGGAGGAGACGGCCCAGGTGCTCACGCGCTGTCAGCACTGTGCGCCCCGCCCGCTGCTACTTTCGGCACGTACGGCAAACCCAAGCGGCGTGAGCCGCGCAGCGCGGACGTCGTAAGGGGCCGAATGTGCCCTGCGTCGGAGACAGGGCGGTGCCGCGATGCAGCCATCCACGCGGGCCGTGGCGCAGTGACGCCGTGCCCCGCGTTTCTGGGCACTGCGCCTCATGGCTTGATGCGGCCCGGCCGCACGCGCGGCGGCCACTGCCCGGCGGCGAATATCCCCAGCGCGTGCGCGCGCGAGACCAGCGCAGGTCGGTTCGGGGTGTCGAACTTGCGCAGCATCTGACCGATGCGATATTCGATGCCCTGGCGGCTCAGATATAGGCGAGAGGCCAACTGCAGCGTCGATTCGCCGTAAGCCACGCCCTCCAGCACCCGGGCGTCGAGAGCGCTGAGGAGGGGCGCGCCCCCGTCCGTCAAGGCGGTGTCCTGCCCGGCGGCACGGGCCGGGCCGCACAGCAAGACGACGACGCTGTGGACTTCACCGGACACATCAGTTGCGGCAACGCAGGTGATGTGCGCACGGAAGAAGCCGCCATCATTGGCTTTGCCCGTGACCTCTTCGGTGAATCGAGACGTACGGCCCGAGGAGAGGGAACTCAAGCGTTCTTTGATCCGATCCAGCTCGGCTGACTGCAGAAGGCTGAGGAGACTGCGTCCGTATATGTCCTTCACGGCTAGGCCGAATGGTCGGGAAAAGCCCGGTTCAGCGGCGGTGACAATCAGATCATTGGAGTGAGCACGCACCGTACAGATGGCCAGCGAAGCCGGAAGGCAGGAGGCATTACGGGGCGGGGGTTCACGACCGGCAGTGGAGGCAGGGTGTGGGATGGGGTGGTCCTTGCGGGGCGAAGCGTGGGGGGACTTGGTGGTCGCCACGGACGTACCGTTCCTTTTAATGCGCAGGGGGTAGCGAGGTGGGGCGGATTGGAGCGCTAGCGCCGGGATGCTTCGAGATCAGAGGGGGAGGGGGGAAGTGAGCAATCGGTTGGCATGGAGAAAAAGATGCGGTCCAAATCGGTCCCCGCAGTGGCGTGATCACCTGGCCGCTCGATGTGCCCGCTCGTCGAGCGCTCATCGCTCAGGCCGGCGCGGCTTCCGGCCGTCTGCCTTTGCGAACTGCTGCACAGTGCACCTCCCTGCAGGACTTGGCATCAGAAGAGCAAGCGCGCCGCCACCCGAGACGGCGGCATGGCCGCGCTACCTCACTGCTCAACGATCCTGCGGCTTCACCTTGTCGAGGCGTGTACGCAGGCCCAAAGCGTGAGTCGCCCTACTCCCGCTAGATGGATGGCTGCTGACGAGTCATCAGCGTAAGTGCCGTTGAGCCATGACTCAACTGCCGACCGAACGAGCAACCTCCGCAAGCAGCGAGGGACCGCGTCGCACCTTGCCTTTCCGCGGTTCAAGGCGACACCCTTCGGTGGGTTCGCTCGACGTGGACAGTCGGTGGGGTCATGTTAGCTCGACAGAGCTGAATCAGTTGAGCTCTGTTGAACAGATCACTGCTGACTCGCCTCGCGCCCTGCTCCGCCTCCCTGTTGGACGATGTCGACCGGGTTGCCGCCTGCACATAGCCGGGATCGAGGGGGAGAGCCTCAGGGCCGGTCACACGGTGCCCGTGCAGTAGAGGATGGTGATGGGGCGGGGCCGCCCCCACTGCCCGGCGTGAAGACGTCCTGGCGTCTGCCTCCTGCGCGCTGCCATGGCAGTGTTTCTTTGCTCTCCCGTGACATTTAACTGATGGTTTCCTCAGTTACGATCCCTCCATCATCGCGTTGGCGGCGACTGGCCGCCCCCCCGATTGGTTCTGGAGGCAGCATGACCACACGGAGACGAGCCCTCATCGGGGTGGCCGGAGTGACCGTCGGCGGGCTGGGCCTCAACATCAGCCCGCGCCAGGCCGCGCCGGCCCAGGCCGCAACCGTGCCGAGCGCAACTGCTGCCGACAGGGGGAAGGGGCAGGCACCTCCTCCGCGGACGGTCGACGTGCACGCTCACTACGTCACGCCCGCCTATCGGAAGGCGCTGTTGGACGCGGGGATCAGCCAGCCCGACGGCATGCCCGCCATACCCGACTGGAGTGCCGACAAGGCGCTGCAGGTAATGGATCGCACCGGCATCTCAGTGGCTATGCTGTCCGTCTCCTCGCCTGGATTCGCCCTGGGAGACGCAGGCAAGACCCGGACCTTGGTAAGGCTGGTCAACCAAGAAGGGGCGGACCTGGTCAAGGCCAATCCGTCGCGTTTCGGCCTGTTCGCGTCCTTGCCGCTGCCGGACGTGGAGGCGGCGGTCGCCGAGGTCGCCTACGCCTACGACGTCCTTCAGGTGGACGGCATAGCTATGGAAACCAACTACGAGGACACCTACCTGGGTGATCCGACCTTCCGTCCCGTTCTTGCCGAACTGAACAAGCGCAAGGCGGTGGTTCATCTGCACCCGACCTCCCCGGCCTGCTGGGAGGCGACGGCACTGGGGCGCCCCCGTCCCATGGTCGAGTTCCTCTTCGACACCACGCGGACGGTCGCGCAACTGATCCTGGACAACGTCATCGCCGACTACCCGGGAATCCGGTTCATCGTTCCCCACGCCGGTGCCGCCCTGCCGGTCATGGCAGACCGCATCGCGGCTTTCGCGACTCTGAGCACACCGCCGGTCGATGTCATCGGCGCACTCAAGCGCCTGTACTACGACGTCGCCGGGTTCTCCCTGCCGCGCGCGCTGCCGGCACTGCTGAACCTCGTCGACTCCAGCAGACTGCTGTACGGAAGTGACTACCCCTTCACCAGCGACGTGGTGGTACAGGCGCTCGCCGGTCAACTGGGCACCACCACGGCCCTGTCCGCCGGAGACAAGCAGCGCATGTTCGCCGGCAACGCCCTGGGGCTCTTCCCTCGGCTCGGCGAGAGGTGACAGGCGTCGTACCACCCTGCTGAGCCCCGCCCGCCTTCCACCCTTCAGGCCTTCACCACGGGCAACCGCCGGATCGCGGTCAGCCGGACGTGACACGCCGCCTGCCCCATCCTTGCGGGCGGCGCTGCAGTCGAAGACGGTCGCCGAGCATCGGGCGGGCGCGGATCGGCTGCGGCAGCGGGCACCGGCCACCGGAGGGTGGCCGGTGTGCCTGGGTGCCCTCTTCGGCTCGGCGACACCCACGCATAGGAAGCCGACGGTGGGCAGGCCACCTCAGAGGCATACCACGTCCGTCGGCCCGAGTCCTCCCGACCGCTCGAAGGTGCAACACCTGCCCTTGACACCCCTTTGGGTCCAAGTTGATTATTTCATCGGAGTTGATGAAGCCTTGTCGAGAGGGAGAACATGCAGAGGGAAGACACGGTTCGTGAGCCCGTCCAGGGTGATGAGGACGATGAGCACGTCGACGTCCTCATCGTGGGAGCCGGGCTGACCGGCATCGGCGCTGCCTGGCGCCTGCAAGCTTCCCTGCCTCACAAGAGGTACGCGATCCTTGAAGCCCGAAACGCGATGGGCGGGACCTGGGATCTCTTTCGATACCCGGGCATCCGGTCCGACTCGGACATGCAGACGTTCGGTTACAGCTTCCGTCCCTGGCGCGAACCGCAGGCCATTGCTGACGGGGCGTCAATCCTTGACTACATACGGCAAACGGCCAGCGAAGCCGGCATCGACCAGCACATCCGGTTCGGCCAGCGTGTGATCAGCGCATCCTGGTCCTCCGCCGACGCCCGCTGGACCCTCGAGGTTCGTCACAGCGGCACTGCAGGACCCACCACCACGATCACGTGCTCATTTCTATACATGTGCACCGGCTACTACCGCTACGACCAGGGCTACAACCCCTCGTTCGAGGGGCAGGACCAGTTCGCCGGGCAGATCGTCCATCCGCAGCAGTGGCCCGCCGACCTGGACTACAGGGGCAAGCGCGTCATCGTCATCGGCAGTGGGGCGACCGCCATCACGCTGGTCCCCACCATGGCTCGCACCGCTGCGCACGTCACCATGCTGCAGCGTTCCCCGACCTACATCCTCTCCCTGCCCGCCAGGGATCCCGTCGCGACCGGTCTGCGGCGCCTGATCGGCGAGCGCGCCGCATACCCCGTCGTCCGCTGGAAGAACATCCTCATCAATGCCGCCTCCTACCAGCTCGGCCAGCGCGTTCCCAGTGTGAGCAGAGCTGTCATCCGCGGTCAGCTCAAGCGGCTGCTGCCCAAGGACTACGACGTGAACACCCACTTCAATCCGCGCTATAAGCCCTGGGACCAGCGGCTGTGCGTGGTGCCGGACGGTGATCTGTTCGAAGCCATCAGCGACGGCCGCGCCTCCGTGGTCACCGATCACGTCGACGCTTTCACGAAGACGGGCGTGCGCGTGGCGTCAGGGCAGGAGATCCCTGCGGACATCGTCGTGACCGCCACAGGGCTGGATCTGCTGGGCCTGGGCGGCGTCCGACTCGTCGTCGACGGCGCCGAGGTCACCCTCTCGGGCACCACCGCCTACCGGGGTGTGATGCTCAGCGGCGTGCCCAACCTCGTATTCACCATGGGCTACACGAACGCCTCCTGGACCCTGAAGGCCGACCTGGTCAGCGACTTCGTCTGCCGCTTGCTCGCCCACATGGACCGCAAGGGCCACGGCCAGGTAGTCCCGACCGAACCGCCCGGCTCCGCACACCGGCCCCTTCTCGACTTCTCCGCCGGATACGTTCAGCGCTCCATCGACCGGTTCCCGCGCAGCGGGGCCAAGGATCCCTGGCGTCCCGGCAACAACTACCTACGCGACCTGGTCACCTTCCGCCGTGCTCCTCTCGACGACGACGCGCTTCACTACACCCCCCGCCCCTCCGCGGCCCTCCACACCTCACGGACCTCCTCATGACACCCAGCGATCTGCCTTCTCCTACCTACCACCGCACCGACGCGACGTTCTCGTCACAAGGCGAGGACTGCGCTGCGTGGCTGTACCGTCCCGCCGCGGCCGAGTCACCAAGACCGTGCGTCGTCCTGGCCCACGGACTGGGCGCCACGCGTGAGGGCCGCCTTGACGCCTTCGCCGGGCGCTTCGCCGCCGCCGGCCTGAACGCCCTGGTTTTCGACTACCGGTACTTCGGCGACAGTTCCGGTCAGCCGCGGCACCTGACGTCGATCAAGGAGCAACTGAAGGACTGGCGCGCGGCCGTCAGGTTCGCGCGGGCACTGCCCGACGTCGACGCCCACAAGATCGCCCTGTGGGGCACGTCCTTCAGCGGAGGACATGTGCTGCTCACCGCGGCCGATGACCCTGACATCGCGGCTGTGATCTCGATGAACCCCTTCCTGGACGGTCATACGACCCTGCGCAGCACGCCACCCGCGCAAGCACTGGCCCTCAGCCGCGCCGGCCTACGTGACGTCGCCCGGGCCGCCCTCAACCGGCCCCCCTACCTCGTGCCGGCAGTGGGCGGAGCCGGCACCCGGGCCGCCATGGCCAGTGACGAGGCGCTGCAAGGATTCCTGGCCATGTTCCCCGATCAGGAGCCGCCGTCCACCGACATCTCCGCCCGCATCCTGCTACGCCTCGGTATGCACCGCCCCGTGCAGCGCGCCGCCCGCGTTGGCTGCCCCTGGCTGCTCCAGGCAGGGACAACCGACAACATCACCCCGGTCGACCCCGTACGTCGCGCCGTGCAAAGGGCGCCGCACGCTCGGATGTCCCTGTACGAAGGGGGCCACTTCGCCCCGTACGTCGGTGCCGCCTACGAGAAGGTCGTCACCGAGCAGGTCGACTTCCTGCGCGAACATCTACATTGACCAACGGCATTTGAACTAGGGGCAGTTCAAAGTGATCACGCGACCACGCTGGCTACCGTGACGACATGACCCAGCCGCCGGACAGACCGGTCACCCGACACAAGCGACGCCGAGCGGCCACGCGCAGTCCGAAGGCATGGATGTCAGCATCCAGCGCATCGCCGAACAGGCGGACGTCGGGTTCGGCTCCTTCTACAACCACTGAGCAAGAACAACGGCCTGGCTCCGCGCGCCCTGCGTGACCTGGAAAGGGCTGCGGCCTCGGGCCGCTTCCACATCAGCGACCCGAGGACCGCCCTCTTCACCGTTGGCGGTGCACTCGCCGGGCTGGTCGAGTACCGCTGCAGCCATGCGGAACAGGCCCCCCGAACGTCCGGCGAGCAGGTAGCGGAACTACTGCTGAGAATGCTCGGCCTTCCCGCGAACGAGGCGCAAGAGGTCGCCGCGAGGCCGCTGCGCACGGCCTGACCGGCGCCCCGCTCGGCCCGGCAGCACCTCATTGTGCAGCGCTGGCGCGCCTGGGCCACGAGCATCGACCGCTGCGTTGATGAGGTACAGCGCCCGAATCAGGCTTACAGAAGCCAGCATCTGAAAGACCTTCAGACTTCAGAAGCCCGTGCCTGCCGCCGGCGCCGCACACGCGTATCACGGCGACACCTGCCCGTAGCACGGCACGGACGCCGGCATCTCGTTCTCGCTTCTCGGCGCCGCACCTTCTATGCTTTCTGTTAAACAGGACATGCGTCCTTGATGTCAGGACAGGAGCGGAGCTTGTGAGACGCGCCCACCCCTTCGGCACCGTGTACAACCACACACGGGTCACCTCCACATCCAGTCCGGCTCGCAGTCACGAGGCGTTGTCCGTGATGGTCAGAACGGCGGTGCACGGTCAGTGACCCCTCAACACCCCGTCCTGATCATCGGCGGCGGACCCGTCGGCCTGGCCATGGCCAACCTCCTGGCGGCCCGCAGGGTGCCTGTGGTTCTCGTCGAGCGCAACGCCTCCACCAGTGACGAGGCGAAGGCCATCAGCCTGGACGACGAATCGCTGAGGGCCCTTCAGGCGGCAGGGCTCGCGGACAAGGTCCTGGACATCGTCGTTCCCGGCACCGGAACCCGTTACTACGACCGCAAGGGCCGCCCTCTCTTCCACGCTCGCGGACCCGGGCCGCACCGCCTCGGTTACCCCTTCAAGAGCCAGTTCGCCCAACCGGAACTGGAAAGACTGCTCCTGGACGAGTTGAAGTCCCGCGCGGAAGCGGACATCCGCTTCTCCACCGAACTGCTCTCCGTCACGGACAACCCCGGCGGCTCCGGATCTGTCGCCACCCTGCGCACCTCCGCAGGCACCGAGACCACCACCCTCCAGGCCTGCTATGTCCTGGCTTGCGACGGAGGACGCTCCACCGCACGCGAGCTACGCGGCATAGGGATGACCGGAACCAGCCATCACCAGGTGTGGCTGGTCGCCGACACCCTGGGCGACCCCCACACCGAACGGTACGGAATGCACCACGGCACTCCCGGCCGCCCCACGGTGATCGTCCCAGGCCGCGACGGACGCTGCCGCTATGAGTTCCTCCTGCACGCCGGAGAGGGCGCGAAGGGCCAAAAGCCCGACTTCAGGACCCTGCGCCGCCTCGTGGCCCCCTACCGGACACTGACGGAAGAGCAGGTCGAGCGCTGCCTCACCTACACCTTCAACGCAGTCATCGCCGATCGCTGGCGAGACGGCAACCTCATGCTTCTGGGCGACGCCGCGCACATGATGCCGCCCTTCGCCGGTCAAGGCCTCAACTCGGGAATCAGAGACGCCGCGAACCTCGCATGGAAGATCGACGAGGTCTGGCGCGGCAGAGCCACAGACCGACTGCTGGACACCTACGAAGTAGAACGCCGCCCTCACGCCACTGCCATGGTCCGCTACTCGGAACGACTCGGTGACATCGTCATGACCACCGACCGCCGTCGCGCCTGGCTGCGTGACACCGCTGCTCGCACACTCATGCTCTGTCCGCCAGGGCGGCGCTACCTCACAGAGATGCGCTTTCGTCCCCGTGTCCGACAGCAAGCCGGCCTCGTCATCGGCGACCACCCCCTGACCGGCACCCAGCTCCCGCAGCCACGTGTCCTGGTCGCCCCCAGTCTGCGTCCCAGCCCGCTCGACGAAGTCCTCGGCCCGTCCTTCGCCCTCCTCGGCATCGACGTACCCGAAGCAGCCTGGCAACGTGTGGACTGCATACGCTGGTCAGGCAGCGTCGATCCCATACGACGCATCGACATAAGCCTGGGCGACCGACTGCCCCCGTCCGGCGGCACACGCGCCGCTGTCGCCGACGCCGACGGCAGCCTGGAACACGCCCTCGCTTCCGCCCGCAACAGGTTCATCCTGGTCAAGCCAGACCGCTACATCGCGGCTGTCATGGGTCCGGACGACATCCCGGCCGTGGCCCGGGCCCTGACCGAACTGACGCGTTGACCGCCGTATCGACGGCGCCAGCGCTGGAGCCTGATCTGCCTCACCGCAGCGCATGACGTCCCCCGACCACACTCGGCCGCATCACCCCTCCCAGAAAGAAGATGCACGTGCCCACCTCCACCAATGTCGCCGTGGCCCGCACCGGCGAGGACACCTTCCATTGGGAGAGCGCCGTCCTCGACGACCCCGGCCCCGGCGAAATACTCGTGCGGCTCGTCGCGACCGGCCTGTGCCACACCGACCTGTCCGTCCTCGCCGGACGCCTGCCCACGCCCCTGCCCGCCGTCCTCGGTCACGAAGGCGCCGGTACCGTCGAAGCGGTGGGACCCGAAGTGACCGACATCGAGCCGGGCGATCACGTCGTGCTCTCCTTCAATTCCTGCGGCCGCTGCCGATCCTGCCTCACCGGCCGGCCCACCGCCTGCGACACCTACTTCCCGCTCAACTTCCACGCCGCCCGTCCGGACGGCACCACCCCCATCCGCACACAGGACGGTGCACCGCTCGGCGGACTCTTCTTCGGACAATCCTCCCTGGCACGGCACGCGGTCGTCTCCGCCCAAAGCGTGGTCCACGTCGATGTCGCCGACGAGAGCGAACTCGCCCAGTTGGCCCCCGTCGGCTGCGGAATCCAAACCGGTGCAGGAGCAATCCTCAATCTTCTGCGCCCAGTTCACGGCGAGAGCCTGGCGGTGTTCGGTGCAGGAGCAGTGGGCCTGTCCGCCGTCATGGCGGCCCGTCTCACCCCGGCACGCACCATCGTGGCCGTGGATGTGGTGCCCGCCCGCCTGGACCTGGCGACCGAGTTGGGCGCCACTCACACGATCGACAGCAGCAAGGAAGACCTCGCAACGCAGTTGCGTGCACTAGCCGGTCCCGCGGGACCGACACACATCGTGGAGACAACCGGCATCCCGGCACTGCTGGAACTGGCCATCACCGCGGTCTCCGCTCAAGGAACCGTCGCCGTCATCGGAGCCCCGAGCGCCGGAAGCAGGGCCTCCTTCGACGTCAACGCCCTCATCGACGGGCGCACCGTGCGGGGCGTCACCGAGGGAGGCAGCGACCGCGTCACCTTCATTCCTTCACTGATCGACCTTGCGCGACGAGGACGCCTTCCCTACCGCAAGTTCGTCCGTTTCTACTCCGAAGACCAACTTCACCTCGCCGTCGAGGACGCCCGTTCGGGACGGACGATCAAGCCGGTCATCCGCTTCGACCACCACACACCAGGAGAGGGCCGATGAGCCTGCCGCACGTCCGCAACCTCATCAACGGCCAGTGGCAGGAAGGCCACGCCACCGGGGTCTCCCGCTCACCGGCCACTGGCCAGGCCATCGGCAGCTACGCCGATGCCGGCGCCACCAGCGCCCGCCACGCCATCGACGCGGCACGCCAGGCCTTTCGCACCACGTCTTGGGCCAGCGACCGGCAGATGCGGGCGCGCGCCCTGCTCGAGATGGCCGACCGGATGGCCGAGCGCCGAGACGAGCTGATCAGCATGCTCGTCCACGAGAACGGCAAGCGCTGCGCCGACGCCGCCATGGAAGTGGATGCAGCCATACCCAAACTGCGCTACAACGCAGCCCTCGCCCTGACCGACACCGGCCGCGCCGCCGAGACCGGGCCGGGCAGCTACTCGATGACCATCCACCAGCCCGCCGGTGTCGCCGCAGTCATCGTTCCTTGGAACTCGCCCATCGTCCTGGCTGTGCGTTCCTTCGCACCCGCGCTTGCAGCCGGCTGCACGGTGGCCATGAAGATGCCCGCCCAGACCGCTCTCACCAATGGCCTGCTCTTCGAGATCATCGCAGCCACCACCACCCTCCCTGCCGGCGTGATCAACGCCTTCACCGAGTCGGGCAACCAAGGAGCACCCCTGCTGGTCTCCGACCCGGGCACCGATGTGGTCAGCTACACCGGCTCCACCGCGGTGGGACGCGTCATCATGCAGCAGGCTGCGCAGCATCTGAAGCCGTGCTCGCTCGAATTGGGCGGCAAGACGCCCATGATCGTCTTCGACGATGCCGACCTCGATGCGGCCGTCCCCGTGCTGACGGCAGCGGTGACCACCTTCTCCGGCCAATTCTGCATGGCTGGCAGTCGCATCCTCGCCCACCGGCCAGTGGCCGAGGAACTACGCACCCGGCTGATCGCCGCCCTGGAAGCCGTGCCCGTCGGCCCGGACCAGGACCCCGCAACAGCCATGGGCCCCGTCATCGACCGCGCCCAGGCCCTGCGCATCGACAATTTGGTCGTCTCGGCCTCCGCATTCGGCCGCACCCTTGTCCGAGGAGGACTGCTGAACCCCGAAGGCGCAGACGCCTACCTGCGGCCGAGCCTCATCGAAGTCGACGATCCCCAAGCGTCGATCGTCCAGCGCGAGATCTTCGGCCCGGTGGCCACCTTCGAGATGTTCGACGACGAGGACGACGCCGTAGGCCGGGCCAACGCCACCGAGTACGGTCTCGCGGCCTCAGTGTGGAGCCGCGACGTCGACAGGCCTCTGGCCGTGGGCAGGCGCCTCGATGCCGGCACTGTCTGGATCAATAACTGGGGCGTCATTCACGATCAGTTCGAGGAAGGGGGCTTCAAGCAGAGCGGTGTGGGACGCCTCAACGGCCCGAGGGCGTTGGGGGAGTTCCAGGAGATCAAGCACTTCGTTCACGCTGTCGACAACCGCTGACGACGTTGGTAGGTGCAGCCCTGCGGACAGCAACCTCGGGGGAGTCCGCGCAACGCGGCGACGCAAGAGAGGCTCAGCCCGCGTCGCAACGCGAGTTGAGCCAGGGCGTCACACGCTTGTTGGCCGCATCCGGGTACTTGCCGCATCGCCGTCCACCCGGAGCGGCCTCTCGCGGTCTGCCGCAGTGTCAGGCCTGCCTCTCCGCAACGCAGACGTTCAGGGTCTCGCCGAGTCCTTCGACGACAGTGCGCAGATGCTGTCCGTGCCGCAGATACACCTTGGGGGAACGGCCGTCTCCGACGCCTCCGGGCGTGCCGGTGAGAATCACGTCACCAGGGACCAGCGTGATGATGGCGCTGACATAAGCCACGATGTCGCGGACGCCGAAC
This sequence comes from Streptomyces galbus, assembly GCF_005280195.1. GTDB lineage: Bacteria > Actinomycetota > Actinomycetes > Streptomycetales > Streptomycetaceae > Streptomyces > Streptomyces galbus. The sequence continues at coordinate 73,354 of NZ_SZPR01000015.1, forward strand.
AGCAGGTCGGACGTGCGAGACCGCTGCATCACCTCACCGTCCACCTCGCACCGGATCTCCAGATCAGGCTCCGCGCCACCGAACTCGTCAGCCGTGACCAGTTCCGGCCCCAGCGGCGTCGTCGCCTCGAAGGTCTTGCCTGCCAGAAACTCACGAGTACGCCGCTGATATTCGCGCACGGTCACATCATTGGTGACCGTATAGCCGGCGACGAAGTCCAAGGCCGACTCCCGGGGCACATGACGGGCCGTGCGGCCCATGACGAACGCCAACTCCGCCTCCCAGTCGACGCTGTCGCTGACCATCGGCAAAGTGATGGGGTCGCGGGCTCCGACCAGCGCACCCTCGTACTTCGCAAACAGCGTGGGATAGCGAGGAGTGTCCCGGCCCATCTCCTTGATGTGCGTCGCATAGTTCAGACCCAGACAAATGATCTTGTTCGGGTGAGGAACGACGGGAGCGAGATCGGCAGCGCCGACATCGATATGCCTTTCCCCTTCCTCGCCGGCGGCCACCCGCTGCCAGCCGCCGTCCGAGGCGAGCAGCGCCCCCACGTCAGAGTGCGGGAGCAGGACGTAGGAGTCCCCGTCACGCAGGGCCGCCCGGGTCCCGTTACTGGTTCGCAAAGTCGCAAGGCGCATCCGTGCACCCTTTCGTTCATTGACCGATGCCGCGTCTGATCGTACGCTTGTTGCAGTATGCAGGACAGCGGTCCTGAAATGCTAGACAGATCGGAGCTGCGAGATGGCCATCAGTGGGCTCGGCCACACAGGACTGTGGGTCTACGACCTGCCGAAGATGCGGGACTTCTACGAGCGCGTCATGGGGCTCACCGTGACCGACGAGGACGAGAACCTGCAGATCGTCTTCTTCAGCGCCCAACCCGAACACGAGCACCACGAGTTCGTGCTCCAGGCCGGGCGCACCTCGCCCCTGGGTGACAAGCAGCAGCACCAGATCTCCTGGCGCGTTGAGACCTTGGAAGACCTGCGCACCTTCCACCTCCGTTTCGCCCGGGAAGGGGTCACCGTCCAGCAGGAGGTCACCCATGGCAATGCCCTGGGTATCTACTTTTTCGACCCCGAGGGAAATCGCAACGAGGTGTACTTGCGCATCGAACGCGACGTGCGCCAGCCCTTCCGTAAGAGCATTGACCTCGGTCTGTCGCCGGAGGAGATCTACGCAGAAGCCGAACGGCTGCTCAATGACGGCGACGAGGCATACCAGCCGGTCCAGTGACTCCCAGTCTCATGCCGCAGTCCACTGCCGCTCGTCGCGTCGCCACGCGGCTGCGCGCGCCCGCCGTCGGGCGCGGGAGCGCCGGGCCACAGCCGACAGCTACACTGTCCTGTATGACAGGACGCGAGTCGGGGACAGTACCTTCCACCAGCCACTATCGAGAGCGCAACTCCACCGCCGACAAGGCGCTGGACATCCTCGGACTGTTCTCCGAGGAGAGGCTGACCGTCTCCGGTCAAGAGGTGGCCGCAGCGCTGGGAACTGCACGCTCGACTGCCTACCGCTATCTGCAGACGCTGGTCAACAGCGGCTTCCTGGAGGAGAACCCGGCCGGCGGCTACCGGCTCGGTGTGCGCACCCTGGAACTCGCTCGCCTCGCCAGGCGCGGGTACGGCCTGTCCGACATCGCCCTGCCCGTCATGAAGGAGCTGTGCACGCAACTGGGCGAAACAGTGCTGCTGACCCGCCGCTCCGGCGCCGCAGCCATCTGCCTCGAGCGCTGCGAGGCGGACCATCCCGTGCGCATCTCCTACGAACGCGGCAGCATGCTCCCCGTCAACGCCGGCGCGTCAGCGCAGGTACTGCTCGCCTGGCTCCCCGAGGAGCAGTGCCGTGATCTGCTGTCCACCGAACGCCTCCAGCGCTTCACGGCGCGCACGGTGACAGACCCCGACGCTCTGATCGATCGCTTCGCACAGATCCGTACCGATGGATACTCCGTGAGCAGAGGCGAACTGGACCCGGACATCCTTGGTATCGCGGCTCCGATCCGAGCGGATTCCGGAGACGTGATCGCCGCCTTGAGCGTTGCCGCCCTGGAGCACAGAGTGTCCGACCGCGCCCTTGACGCCGCCGTCGTAGCGGTCCGCCAAGCCGCCGACCACGTCTCCGACCAGATGGCCCTCGTCGGCCTCTGAACTGCTCAACGCAAGCACCCAGCCAGTGGCAGCCGCACAATGAACCTCGGAAGCGGTCCGGACGGATGCGGTGCAGGAAGCTGTCGAGCGAAGCCCCGTCCCACGACCTCACCGGAGACGACTGTGTCCAGCCCGTCCAGCTCACCCTCAGCCCATACCGCGGACACAGCCTCCCCACTCGGTAAGTCAGCACCCTTCCACGGCGCCGTCGACGTACACGCCCACTACATCACCCCCTCGCTGCGCGAGGCGATGATCGCCGCCGGGCACGACCACCCCGACGGCATGCCCGCCATCCCCGACTGGACCGCGCGCGACGCACTGGCCCTCATGGACGCCACCGGCGTCGCCGTCTCGATGCTCTCCGTGTCCTCCCCCGGGGTGCACCTCGGTGACACCGCTCGCGCCGTCGCGCTGGCCCGCACGGTCAATGAGGAAGGGGCAGACCTGGTCGCGGCCCACCCCGACCGCTTCGGTCTCTTTGCCTCACTGCCCCTGCCGGACGTCGAAGCCGCTGTAGCAGAGGTCGCCTACGCATTCGACACCCTGCGCGCCGACGGCATCGTCTTGCTGACCAACTATGCCGGTACCTACGTGGGAGACCCCGCCTTCGAGCCCCTCATGGCCGAACTCGACCGCCGTCGAGCGGTGGTGCTGCTGCATCCCACCTCGCCCGCGGGCTGGCGCGACACGTGCCTGGGGCGTCCCCGCCCCATGATCGAGTTCCCCTTCGACACCACCCGGGCCGTCGCTCAACTCGTCCTCAACAAGGTGCTGACGAACCATCCCGATATCCGCTTCATCATCCCGCATGCTGGCGCCGCACTGCCGGTGCTCGCCGACCGGGTCGCCGCCTTCGCCTTCCTCGAGACCGACCCACCCATCGATGTTGTGAACGCCCTGCGGACACTGCACTACGACGTGGCTGGACTCGCCCTGCCACGCGCCCTGCCGGCTCTGCTCGAACTGGTCGGAGCCGAACGGCTCTTGTACGGCAGCGACTATCCCTTCACCGCGGATTGGGTAGTCGAAGGGCTCGCCGCGACTCTCGTCACCCACGACTTCTTGCCCTCCGACGGGAAGCAAGCCCTACTGTTTGAGAACGCGGCTCGCCTCTTCCCCCGCCTGAGCCGGTAGTCGGGCGCAACCCCCGCAAGGGATGGGGGCATTGGTCCCGCTGCAGATCCTGGTTTCCCGCGAGCGGCGGTCGCGTCGCCGCTGGCCGCATGCAGCACCCCTTCCTCGACCGCAATGCCGAGGGTGTCCGCTGGATCGAGGAGGGGACCTGGTGGTACCGCGCCGCCTTTGACCGTTCGGAGGCGGATGACCGTCTGGTCCTCCCGCTCCTGGACACCGTCGCCACGATGTGGCTCAACCGGCGCCTGCTCGGACGTCACGCCAGCGCCTCAGGCCCGCAGTCTTCGACATTCGCAAGCACCTCCGCGATCACAACGAATTGCTGATCAGCCTCTCCCCGCCGCCGCAGGGAGTTGCTGTGCTCCGTCATACGCGAGAAGCGATCGATCGGATGCGGTCGATGGCGGCGTTCCTCGCCGGCGACCCCGAGCCCTGCGGTAGCGGTCGCCACCGCGAGCTGCCGGGCGGGTTCAGTTGATGAGGCCGCTGTCCCTCATCCGTGCCGCGCCTTCGGGTGTGTAGACGAAGGCAACCTTGTCGGTCGGCAGGAGCGCGGAGGCGTCGGCCACGAACCCGAGACGCACTTGTTCCCCGGTGTCGGTGGTTTGGCGGGTCTGCGCGATTCCTTCCGGCGGAGGGACGTGGTCATCGCCCCATTGGCCCAGCGCAGCCAAGACGACGAGCAGCTCACGGCCGGCGTCCGTGGGATGGTAGGCCAGTCTGGCGCGGGATCCTTCCTCTCGGTACTCCCGCTTGGTGACGATGCCCGACCGTGTCAGTAGATCGAGACGGTTGGTCAGGATGTTCGGCGCTATGCCCAAGGCCCTGGTCAGCTCGTTGAAGCGGGTCACGCCACGCGTGAGTACTTCGCGAAGGATCAGCAGCGTCCAGCGATCACCGACGATGCCCACCGTCCGTTCGATGGAGCAGAAGGCATCGGTCGCTGGGGTCATCGGGGACTGCGCATCCGACGTCCGGCTGCTGTCGGCCGTGCTTTGCGCTGTCTCGGCCACAGCTTCCTCCCGTCCGGCACAGAGCTCTTCGAGCCCTACTGAGGGGCTTCTTCAGCCCTGGCTTGCAAAAAGAGAGCCTACCAGGCCTCATCTGACTTCTGTTTTGCAAGTTAGGGGTCTATGGTTGCCGCATGACACAGATCAGCATCGTGAAGCTGACCCCCGCCCTGTGGCGCGTACGCTTCGACAATCAGCCCATCAACCTCATCGACTCGCAAACCGTCGTAGAACTGCGCGCCATCGTCGAGGCCGCAGAGGCCGATCCCGAGGTGGCGGTCATCCTCTTCGAGAGCGCGAACCCGGACTACTTCCTAGCCCACTGGGATCTCGCCGACGACGGGGCACTGCAAGCCAGCCTGCCGCCTGGGTCCACCGGACAGCATCCATGGCTGGACGTCCTGATCCGCATCAGCAAGCTTCCGGTCGTCACCATCAGCGCGATCCGCGGTCGTGTGCGCGGAGCCGGCAGTGAGTTCGTCCTCGCCACCGACATCCGCTTTGCAAGTCGTGAGCGAGCGGTGCTCGGTCAATTCGAAATGGCCACGGGAGTAGTGCCGGGGGCCGGCGCCCCGGCCCGCCTGCCGCGTCTGGTCGGCAGGGGCCGCGCGATCGAGATCATGGCCGGTGCTGAGGATTTCGACGGAGACCTGGCGGAACGCTACGGCTATGTCAACCGGGCGATCAGTGATGCCGACTTCCAGGACTTCATTACAGCTTTCGCGGCGAGGGTCGCACGCTTCGACCGTCGGGCCATCGCGGAACTCAAGCAGTGGGTCGACCCCTTGACGCTTCCCGACGACGCGGAGTTCCCTCCTCAGCTCGACGCCTTCTTCGCGGCCGTCTCCAGGCCCGAGGTGCTGGCGCACATCGGGCGATTGTTCGACCAGGGTCTGCAGCAGCCCGGCCCTGTCGAGGAGCGACTGGGAGAGTATGCGGCGCAGACCGCAGAGCCCTCCGAGGCCGTGAGCTGAGAAGCAGCCGTCGTCTACTCTCTGCCCG
>NZ_SZPR01000015.1:78699-224503 GCF_005280195.1 Streptomyces galbus
CGGGCAGAGAGTAGACGACGGCAAGGGTCACGGGGCAGGGGTCAGGCCTTCTGAGCCTTCTGGCGAGCCCGGTAAGCCCGCAAGTTGGCCGCGTTACCGCATGTCTTCACGTCATGCCAGACTCCGCTGTTGTTGCGCGAGCGGTCGTAGAAGGCTGTACGGCAGTAGGGATTGCGGCAGATCTTCAATCGGTGAGAGGTCTCGGAGAGCTGCGCCTGCAGCAGCGCGGCGAAGAGCATGGAGAGCATCGTCCGCCACCCGGTACCGCGCGGCTCCATACGGACCTGTCCGTCGGTGTCCATGCGCAGTGTGGCCGCAGTGGTTCGGACAACTGCGGGTGCCGTCCGCATATCGGCTGGCCCTTCAGCGATCATCCGGCGCAGATCGTCCCGCAAGGCGCGGAGCTCGACCAAGCCCACCACGTCGATCTCGACGGTGACGCCGGGCCCACCAGAGACGGCCGACCAATCCTGGACCGCCTGTGTCGCCCAATGCTGCGCACTCGCGAGGTCAGCGAGCAGATCAGGCAGCGGCGGTGCTCCAGCCGGCACAGTGTTGAGGAACTCTTGCACCAAGCCGAGGGTGCCAGGTGCGGTTTGCAGCCCGTATCGTTGCGTAGCCTCCCAAGCCATGTTCCCGGCCTCCTCCTGGTGACGTTGTCACCAGTCTCGCACACAGGCCGACAGAACTTTGAAAGCTATGACCCTTACCCGGTCTGGTGGGGGAGAAGACTCACAAAGCGCCTACTACTGCTCCTTCCGGCAGACGGCGGATGAGTCGGTGCCTGTTTGATCGCCACCCAACAGGATCGTCCGGCACTCGCCTGCCCCGAGTCGTGTAACCAAGCACCGGTGCGTGACCTCATGTGAGTGGGCGCAGACGCGATATTCCCTTGCCGGACGGGCAGACTGCGCGGATCGATCCTTCCTGAGGTCAGGTCCGCAGCGAGGAGAGCAGTGCGACCAGTGCGTCCATGTCTTCGGTGGTCGTGCGCCAGGACGAGACGGATATGCGCATGACCGGATCACCCTGCCATCGGCTGGTGCCGAACCAGACCGCTCCTGACGACTGTGCGGCGGCGGTGATGCGGAGGGTCTCCTGCGGTGTGGCGGCCTTGGCGATGATTTGATTGAGCACTACACGGTTGACCACCGTGTATCCCGCAGCGCGCAGTCCTGCCGCGCCGTGCGAGGCGAGTGCCGTGGTCCGCTCGATGAGGTCGGCGACTCCATCGCGGCCCAGAGCGCGCAGTGCAGCCCACACGGGAACCCCTCTGGCCCGCCGCGAGAACTCCATGGTGCGGTTGCGTTGAGCATCATCATCGGCCTGCGTGTAAGTGGCGTCGGACGTCATCGTTGCCGTCAGTGCCGACGCGTCGCGGACAATTACCATGGCGGAGTCGTACGGAGTGTTGAGCCACTTGTGGCCGTCGACCGTCCAACTGTCCGCCGCATCGACACCGACGGTCAGGGCTGCGTGGGCTGATGCGCGGGCCCAGAGCCCGAAGGCACCATCGACATGCACCCATGCTCCTGCTGCCCGGGCCGCCGGAATGATGGAGGAGAACGGATCGAATTCCCCGGTGTTGACCTCCCCTGCCTGGAGGATGACGATCGTGCGCTCGTCGAGCTCGGGCATCTGAGCGGGGTCGATGCGCCCGTGCTCGTCGACCGGCGCCACAATGACGTCGTCGGTTCCGAAGCCGAGCACCCTCAGCGCCTTCTTGACGACTACGTGGACGAGCGCGGATGTCACGATCCGCAGAGGCGGTGCGGCGCGAAGGCCTCGTCGGTCGAGGTCCCAGCCATGACGCGCCAGCAGTGTACGACGGGCGGAGGCGAGTGCGATGAGTGTGCCGGAGGTGGCGCTGGTGACGAAGCCGACAGCGCTTTCGCGCGGTAGATCCAGAATCTCCAGCAGCCATCGTGCAGCCGTCTTCTCGACCGCGGCGCCCACGGGTGAGGTCACCTGTCCCAGCGCACCGTTGTCCCACGCGAGCACAAGCCGGTCGGCTGCTGCTGCTACCGGAAGGGTTGCTCCCACAACGAACCCGAAGTAGCGGGAGCCATTGCTCTCGACCGCAGCCGGCGAACCGGCATCGTCGAGCAGCGCCAGGGTCGAGGCGTCTCCCAGCCCGCGGGCCGGAAGCTCCTCCTCGAACTGGCTCAGCCCTTCGAGCGAGTCCGAGGAGGGGAAGACCGGCCGGTGTCCGATACCCGCCGTGTAGGCGCGAGCGCGCCGATCAGCCTCCGTGAGAAGGGCGATCTCCTGCTCGATGTTGTCGTGCAGCATGGTCAGCCTCTCTGGGGAATGGGTGTCCAAGAAGCAGTCGGCACCGGCCGGTGGACATCAGCGCTCGAGGCGGACGTCCGTGACGTCCAGCAGAATCGCGGCCGCTTCGTGAATGGCCGTGTTGTCGTCCCTGCGCAGCAGCACGCGTCGACGTGTCGGCACGATCAGACCACCGAAGTTCTGGTGCTCACTGGTGTAGTGGGCCACCGGCGGATTGCCGTTGACATCGGGGGAGTAGTCCATGCGCCGCTGCAGGCCGGTCTCGGCGTCGAAGTAATAGGTCTGCACCGAGTTGTGCGTGGGAAGGAAGGAGTCGGGGAAAGTGACCTCCAGCCGACGCCAGGTCTCGCCCGCCTCGCTCCACGGCTCCACCTCGCGTGTGGTGATGCCCGGCAGAGTGAACAGGTAGGGCTCCAGGAGGTACATGCGCGTGGCGTACGAGATGAAGTAGCCGGTCTGAGCTGCCGTCCACTGCGTGTCACCGGCGAAGCCGGCCATGCTGGCACGAGGGCGGTCCAGCTCCTCAACCACCGATCCGTCGGTCCGTGTGATGACAACCCGGTCGTCCTCTGCGTCGAAGGACAGGGACTGCCCCTCGCCGAACGGGCTCATCTCAATGTGGCGACGACGCAGGTCCGCGGTGACCTCCTCGACGCCCAGCAGATCGGGCTGTCCCTTGTACGCCCAGAAGCCTCCCCTCACGTGCACCGTCGCGCTCACGCGAGACGCCTCTTCCCACAGCTTGAGACCGCCGTGCTTTTCGATCACGAAATTGATCAGGTCGCTCATTGTCATTCTCCCTGTGCTGGCCCTTGGGCCTTGGGTGGTTTGGTGTCGAGCAGGGCTTGGCGGGCCTGGCTGAGGAAGCGCTCCGAGAGAGGCGAGCCGACTGTCGCTCGGGAGAGCATCAGCCCGCCGACCATGGTGCAAAGTGTCGCCACAGCTTCATCGGACAGGTCGCCGCTCCGGGAGCGGGCTTCGCTGTCCGTCTCCGGCGTGGGGTCCGTCGCAGCGCCCCCGATCCAGGCCGTCAGCTCCCTAACACCGCGGACATAGTGGTCCTTGGTGTCTTCGCCCAGTTGCCCGCGCACGACGTCCGCTGCGAAGCCGGATGCCGGACAGCCGGCAGCCAGATCGTCACGGTGCGCCGGCGAAAGGTAGTAGTCGATCAGTGCCGCTCTGGCGGCTTCATGATCTCCGTTGTTGGCAACCATGAAATCGTCGAGTCGGCGCCGGAGGTCTTCGAATGCTTGATCAGTTGCTTCGCTGATCAGCGCCTCCTTCGACGGGAAGTGCTTGTAGAAGCCTCCATTGGTGAGGCCGACCTCGGCGGTGACCTCCGACAGGCTCACTCCTGTACCGCGTTGCCTGAACAGTCTGGAAGCCGCTGCGACCACATCACGTCGGGTCTGGGCTGCCCGTTCACGCGAGACGCGAGGCATCTAGCACCTCCCTGCTGGTGTCTTAGATTATCACCGTAATCTAAACGCGGCGTACCTGCAAGCCCGCAACCCCTCCTTGTGCTCGATCGATGCGAAGCGCCTACACCTCTGTTCTTCGGCGACAGGCTGAAGGTTGCGGCGGGACGTACGGCAGGCTCCATGGCCTCGCGACCGGTGTGTACTGCCATCCGGTGGTCGATCTAGGTGTATCTGTCGCAACTCAGGCTAGTCGACATGGATGTATTAGGTTTGGATATGTCAATATTGGGAGGAGTGGTGGTGTCGCCTTAACTTGATGAGTCATGATCACGGTCGCGGTGCTCGGTACCCTTGACGGACCGCGGCATCCGGACGGCACGCGACGTTCGGCAAGGCATCCCGGACCATCGCAGGTGCGGGTGACCATCGACGCAGCGCCACTCAACCCCTCAGACTTCCTGCTGATCGAGGGCCAGTACCCCCTCCGGCCGCAACTGCCCTCTCCTGGGGGGCGTCGGAAGCCGCCAAGACCAGCAAGACCTGGTGGCGGCACTGGAGAACGCCAGCCTGCGCCCCGTCATCGACCACAGCTACCCCATCGACGAACTGCCGCATGGGCTTGACTGCTTCGACTCAGGGGCTCACCTGGGCAAGGCGTCATCGAGTTCTGAGACGCCGGGCTCAGTACGCCAAGGAGTGAAGCGTGGCCCCCTTGCATCCGCAGGCCGGGCGATGCAGGCGGCGGCCCGGACGGACGGGTACTCGACGGCCGAACGCTGGTTGATTCAATGAATCGTACCGTGATTGACTCTGTCGTGAGCGAGGCCTCCGGAGTGCTCCGCTACTTCCGGTGCTCCATCCGGGACAGCCTCCGCGTTGCCTCACCCGCGATACCGCCTTGGTCGGCGCCTCCCCTGGCCGGCCGGGGCCTTTACTGAGGACACCGCACATGCATCAGATGATCGCTCCGGGAATCACTCAGATCGCCACGACCAAGCGGGACAACGCCTTCCTCGTCGAGGGCGACGACGGTTTCACCCTTGTCGACGTCGGCTGGGCCAGAGCCCCGGTGGCTCTCCTCAAGGCGGTGGCGGACCTGGGCCGAAAGCCGTCGGACATCCGCCGCGTCGTCCTCACCCATGCCCACCCCGACCACGTCCAGGGCGCGGCGGAGTTGCAGCGTCGTCTGCACGCGCGGATCCTCATCCATCCCGCGGACCTGCCGTGGCTGGAAGTCGGCCGTGTCCCGCCCGCCGGCAGGTCCGGTTGCGCCGGGCGCCTCCTCGATCGCTTGCCGAAACTGCATTGGACCCCCTTCTCGGCAGACGGGACGGTCTCCGACGGTGAGGTCCTGGACGGCTCCGGCGGCTTGCGCGTCGTTCATACGCCTGGCCACACACCCGGGCACATCGTGCTGTGCCACGAGCCGACAGGAACCGCTCTCATGGGTGACGCAGTTTTCCATCGCGGTGGCCTTGCCGTGGGCCCGGCGGCTCTCGCCGCCGACCCCGCTTTGCGCATCGACAGCCTGGGCAGACTTCCCCACGGCCTGCGAACCGCCGGCTTCGCGCACGGAACCCCATTGAGGGGCGCCGGCATTGAGGCCTTCTACCGATTCCTCTCGGACCTCACCTGACTGCGCGGTGCTGCGCGGAGATCGTCTACGTCCTGTGCGAGGCCGCAGTGGGTGACGTGCTGGCGACATCTGCAGAACTGGGCCATCCCCCGACATCTGCGTAACGCCGCCGGTAGCCGGCCTTGAACTGGTGGGGGAGTAAAACATAGCCAACAGCGTTTGACTTGCGTTGACTCGTGGTTCAGGGTGAAAGGGCTGGCGCTCCGTGCCCTCTCTCCAGCCGGGCATGACACTGCCTGCGGTGGCCGGCCACCGTACGAGGCGCACGGCTGTCGGAAGTCTGCCCCGCTCCCTTGGCTCACCGCTGTCCAGGCCCGGCCATGACATTGAAGAGGTCCCATGAAATCAGTCCGATTTACCGCATACGGGTCACCCGAATCCGTTTTCTTGGCGGATGTGGACGTGCCGCGGCCCGGCCCCCGGGAAGTGCGCATACGGGTCGAGTCCGCCCCCCTCAACCCGTCGGACTTCATGCTGATCGACGGTATATACGCCTACCGCCCGCCTCTGCCGTCTGCGACCGGTGCAGAAGGCGTCGGCACTGTCGTGGAGACCGGCGACGACGTCACTCTCACCGCAGTCGGCGATCGCGTTCTGATACTTCCCTCGCAGCGGCAGGGGACCTGGCAGGAGGAGCATGTCGTCGACGAACGTCTCACCGTGCCGATCAAGCGCCAGGTGGATACGGACCAGTTGGCCACCGTGGGCATCAATGGTGCGACCGCGCATCTGCTGTTGCGCTATGGAGGGCAGATGGCGCCCGGAACCTGGATCGCTCAGACCGCGGCCAACTCCAACGTTGGGCTTTTCGTCATTGCCCTGGCCCGGAAGGCAGGCCTACGCACCCTCAACATCGTGCGACGAAGCGAGGCGGTGCAACCCCTTCTCGACGCCGGCGCGGATATCGTGCTTGTCAGCGGCGATAACCTCCAGGGCGAAGTGGCTGAGGTGCTGGCCGATCAGCGGCTCGCCCTCGCTCTCGACGGCGTGGGAGGCCTGGCGACGCAGCCCCTAGCCCCGTTCATGGCGCGGGAGGCAAGTATCGTCAACTATGCGGCGCCCAGCCGTGAAGCCGTGGCCGTGCACCCCATGTACCTCAACTTCAAGAACCTGCACGTCCACGGGTTCTGGATGCACAACTGGCTGGACTACGCACCTCGCGAGGAAATCGTGCAGGTCTACGACCACATCATCGACCTTGTTGCCGACGGCGTGCTCTCTACCCCGATCGAAGCACGATACGACCTGACCGATTACATCCGGGCCATGACACACGCCAGAGCCGTCGGACGCCATGGGAAGATCCTCTTCAGACCTGCCGGCACCAGCAACGCCCGGTGACAGTCGGCGCCCCACGCCTGGCTATCCGCCGCATTATGACAAGGGTGCGAGAGCGCCGATCGAAAGGAGCGACATGGCCGCAGAGGACGTAAGGCTCGCGGTGTACAAGGGATTCGCCCGCACTGGTCAGGCACCGCAGACCGACACCTTGGCTGCCACCACTGGTTTGTCGACAGATGAGGTTCGGTCCGCCCTTGAGCAACTGCACGGCAGCAGGGACATCGTTCTGGACCCGTCGGACCGCGAACGCATCGTCATGGCACACCCCTTTTCCAGCATCCCCATGCACTTCTCCGTGATGGGGCCGGACACCCTGTGGTGGGGCGGCTGCGCATGGGACTCCTTCGCTATCCCGCATCTCCTGGAGTGGCTGCCCGAGGTCCTTGTCGCAACGCGCTGCCCCTTTTGTGCCACGCCGCATGCCTGGACCGTGACCGCGAAGGAACCCCCGCAGGGCAACCAGGTTGCTCACTTCCTCACACCGGCTGATCATGTATGGGACAACGTGATCCATACCTGCGAGAATCAGCGCCTGTTCTGCTCTGTCGACTGCGTCGAGGGCTGGCTGGAGCGCACGGGTCAGCAGCGTGGCTACGTCATGGACCTGGGGACGCTGTGGCGATTGGCCCGCGGCTGGTATGCGGGTCGTCTCAGCCACGGTTATCAACGGCGCGATCCTGCCTCTGCTGCGGCCTACTTTGCTTCGGTTGGGTTGCGAGGCCCGTTCTGGGGGCTGCCCGAGGACTGATTGATGGTCACCGTGGCAGCAGCCGCGGTGCGCTACCAGTGGGCGTGCCGACCGTCCCGATCGATGCGATCCGCATGCCGACAAGAGGTCGTGCACGCAACGTACCGCTGTAGGTGCCGGACTGAGAGGTGTCGGTGCCGGGGGCGCGGAAGAAGTGGGGCCCGGATGCCTCCCGCCTCACCGCCGGCGCGGTCCACAGCGGCCCGACGGCCCATCTGCCCCCGAGCTCGCCCACACCGTCACCAGCTCCGCGGCCCGCGCCTTCACCGACGTCGTCGCTCGCCGGCGGTGTCACCCCGCTCGTCATGGCGATCCCCACAGCCCTCTTCGTGCGTCACTGCACTGATCCGGTCGCCTGAACCGTGTACAGGGGCAGCACGGAGCAACGGCGACCCGTGGTCGTCGTAGTCGAGTTCTGGTGCGGACGACCCCGCAGGGAATCCGGCGGTTGACGGACGAGGGTAGGAAGCTACCCGGCGTATGCGTGTGGCGCTCCGGGCCGTCGGAGCGCCACACCGTGATGGTCAGACGCGGGCCTGACCGCTGGAAGCGGTCGTACCGCCGTCGACGGGGAGAACGACGCCTGTGACGTAACGCGCCGCCTCGCTGGCCAGGAAGAGGAAGACCGATGCCACGTCCTCCGGTTCCCCTAGCCGTCCCAGCGCGACACGCTCCTCGAACTTGGCGGTGAGTTCTCGGTTGGCGGTAACGGCCGCAACAGCGTCGGTCCGGGTCAGGGACGGAGCCACGGCGTTCACCCGGACTCCGCGCGATCCCCAGTCGAGCGCCAGCGCCCGCACGAACTGTGAGACCGCGCCCTTGCTGGCGTTGTACACCGAGCCCTTCCAGTCCCCGGACAGCCCCGAGACACTGCTCGTGGCAGTGAAGGTCCCGCCGGTCTCGGCCAGCAGCGGCAGTGTGGCCTTGGCGAGGTGGAAGAATCCGTCGACATTCGTCTGCCGCAGGTGCTCCCACTGCCTTGCGCTCACATCGGTGATCTCCCCGGGGACGTAAGCGGCGGCGTTGCTGACGACCGCATCGAGTCGGCCATGTCGCTCGATGATCCCGTGGACCAGCCGCTGGATGTCCGCCGGCACGGCGACGTCCGCCCGGACGGCTTCGACGCGGCCGGAGGGCATCTGTCCCGCCGCCTTGTCCAGCCGCTCCTGGTCCCGGCCTGTGATCACGACGGTTGCTCCCGCCCGGGCGAAGGCGGCCGCGGTCGCGAGGCCGATGCCGTTGCTGCCGCCGGTGATCAGGACGATTCGCCCCGAGAAGTCGAAGGAGTAGTTGATGGACGTGGACATGGTGTGTGTGCTCCTTGTGGGTGGTGTCGGTGGTGGTTCGGTCCGCTGCATGGGCGCTTCCTCCGGAACTCGCGGAGCGAGAGGAGCGGGTCAGGGACCGGTGGAGATCTGCGCGGGAACTCTTCGCTGCGGCCCACGAAACGGCGAAGTGACACGGTGGCGGCGGGAATGGTCAGGCCCCAGTGGTGGCGCGCTGTCGGACAAGGCCTGGTAGGCCGAGGCCTATCAGGCATCGGACGGCAGATAGGCCGCGTTGCTGTTCCGCAGCCCTGAGGGCTCAAGAAGGGTGACGAAGCTCAGACCATGACTGCGCCTCGTAACCAACTTTGACTATTTCGCTCACCGTGTCGCGTGTCTTGTTGGCTCTGAGGTTGCCAGGTTTCGGCAGCTATCTTAGCAGTGCCTTCATGTGTCCTGGCTTTGCCGAGCGCCACTAGGCAACGTAATCATAGTGGATTGACTTCTGTCGCGTAGTGGTCCACTGTGAAGATGAGAACTCGATCGGCAGCACGTTCGTCGGGCCGACGTACTTTGCCCACCCGAGTGGAAAATTTCATCGGCAAGTCGTCATTTGAGATCTGAGGGGTCCCCCCTCCTGGCGAGAATTGGACCAATCGTGACCGATCTGCTGAGCATCCTTGTCGATACCTACGGTGGGATCGAGCGCTGGAAGGAGATCCGGACCATCACCGCGCGCAAGAAGTTCGGCGGTGTGACCTGGCCCGCCAAGGGGGTGGCGGGCATTCTGGACGACGGTACGGTGACCGTGTCGGTCCAGGAGGAGAAGGCGGTCTTCACGCCGTTCCTCGCGGACGATCAGCAACTGACGTTCACCCCCGAAGAGGTTCGCATCACCGGGCTGGCCAACCGCGAGGTCGACGTCCTCAGTCAACCGCGGAAGTCGTTCGAGGGCCATTCACTGCAGACCCCCTGGAACCCGCTGCAGCTTGGCTACTTCGCGGGTTACGCGATGTGGACGTACCTCACTGAGCCGTACTCGCTCACCCTGCCAGGCGTCCGCACCGAAGAGATCGGCCCCTGGCGGGAGGGCGGGCAGAGGTGGCGGCGCCTGGCCGTCACCTATCCGCCGGCGCTCGCGTCGCACAGCACTCAGCAGGTGGTCTACGTGGACCCGGACGGCCTTCTGCGCCGACGGGACTACACCGTCGACGTCATCGGCGGGGTTCCCGGCATCCACTACGTAGAGGACCATGACGAAGTGGACGGCATCCTCGTGCCGCGCACCCGAACCGTCTACGGGCGGGGAGCGGACAACCTGCCACAGCGCGAACCCGTCATCGTCTCCATCAGCCTGGAGGACGTCGTCGTGCGTTGACGATGGGACGCCCTACGGCCCCTGCGGTCCAGCCGGCTCATGGCGCCGGCACAGGCCGATATCGAGCCGATGGTCGGGGCGTACTCACAGGTCCATCTGCACACCACACCCGTGGAGGAGCTGACGATCGGCCTGCGTCACGACGTGATCATCTCCGGGCTGCCCTTCACCAACTTCACTCCGGATCTGGTCGACACGATCATGCAGCGCTACCTGAACCTGCTGCACCCGGGCGGCATCCTGACCTACTTCACCTACCGCGGCACCCGGCAAGCCCGTACGCTGCTGTCTTCCCGAGCAGACAGTCGCCGGCACCGGGCCGTGGAGGAGGTGCTGGCCGGCTACCAGCGCCAATGCGCCACTGGCTGCTGGACGGTCTGGGCCAATCTCCCTCCCGCCAGGGTGTGGCAGTTGACGCGCCCCGCCGAGACTGCCCCCGCGCCGAAGCCTGCCTCGAGCGGAGCGGACGCGTGAACGTCCTTACCGACATCCTCGGCCAGGTGACCCCCGAAGGCGCCTATGCTCTGCTGGCCGCGGCGGTCCTGGCCGAGTCGGTTTTGCTGATCGGGGCGTTCATCCCCACCCTCACCTTGCTGCTGACCGCCGGCGCACTTGCCCGCACCGGGAGCCTCGACCTGTGGACGCTGGTCACGACCGCCGCTTGCGCCGTCGTGGTGGGCGACTTCCTCGCCCACCGCACCGGGCGGGTGCTCGGCAGCCGTCTGCGCACCGGACGCCTCGGGCGCCGCATCCCTGCCACCGCATGGCGGCGCACCGATACCCTGACGGCCCACCAGGGCGGCCAGACCATCCTCGTGGCCCGTTTCCTCCCGGTCGTCCGCACTCTCGCGCCCGGCGCCGCCCGTCTGCCCTACCGTCGCATCGCCCCCTATAGCTGCGTCGCCGCTCCTGTGTGGGCGACGCTCGAGGCCGGCGCCGGGTACACCGCGACCGCCTCCTTGCAGCACGCGCTCACGCTGGGAGGCCCCCTGCTCGTCGGCGTAGCGGCCGCAGCGGCCGCAGCGGGAGTGCTGTGCACCCGCATCCGCCGCCGACGCAACACCGGCGGGCACGGCCCCCGGCCTGATGTGCCCCTCACTCCTACGGATGAGGCGGGAGCGGACGGGGACACCAGTACCCGGGTGCGACCTGCGGTCGCCGGTCATGTCTGACCTCACGGCCGGGACCCCGGCCCAGGGAACCGCACAGGAACCAATGGAGGCCAAGCATGAAGTCGATGGAGTGAGCGCCATACGGCCTGGGCGGAGAACATGGCCTCTGCCCTGGACCAGACCCCTGTCGTCGCCGAAAAAGCGGGGCGCTGCGGCTCGAGCCGGACGTCGGCTGCGACTGCGGGAGGGCGCCACGGGCAACCGCTGGAGGAAATGGCCTCGCGACCGCGCCTCCTGTGGTGGATCACCGTAAGAGGTCACGGTCTCCTGCGAACACGCGGGCCAGGCGCAGCGCATCGAACAGATCATCCGCAGCGGCCTCGAGGCAGGACCGGTGGGACGGCACCCGCCGGCAGATGGACGAAGAGGACTCCGTGCTGTGGGCCGTCGGCGACCTCGCCGAACACATCGCCTCCCACGACCCGCGGCCTCTACACCAACACAGCCCTGCACAAGCACCGCACCCGCGCCATGTGCGTGCCGTCGCTCGGTCGCCGTCGCCGTGGGGCGGAAGCGGGCATGGCCGGTGCCGGGGTGGGGAACCGGGGGAGGGCCACGAGGAGTCAGCCGACCGGAAGGACGTACCGACGTGATCACCCCGGAGCACGTGGAGGAACTGCTCGCCTCGGACGACGAGCGCGCGGTGCTGGTGGTGGTGGCCGGTGCCGCCGCGGTCGTCCCCGGGACGGCACTGGACACCGACGACTACCGGGGCGCGCTGCAGGTCGTCACCCGGCGGGACCTGCGCGCCCAGCTCGACACGGACGCCCCCTCGCGCCGTGAGCTGGAGGAGGTCGCGGCCCGCCTGGACAGCACGGTGACGCGCCTCGGCGCCTGACGCCCCGACGCCGGTCCGCGCTACCAGTCGTGCACGGTGCCGTCCCGCAACCGGCTGACCGGCAGGTACGCCTGCCGGTACGGGAAGCGGCGGGCCGCCTCGACGTCCAGCTCGACGCCGAGCCCCGGGGTGTCGGACGGGTGCAGCAGGCCGTCCTCGAACCGGTAGGAGGTGCGGAACACCTCGAGGGTCTGCTCGGAGTGCCGCATGTACTCCTGGATGCCGAAGTTGTGCACCGCCAGGTCCAGGTGGAGTGCCGCGGCCATGCCGACGGGGGAGATGTCGGTCGGTCCGTGCATCCCGGACCGGACGCCGTACACGGCCGCCAGGTCCAGCAGCTTCCTCATGGCGGTCACCCCGCCGGCGTGCGTCACCGCCGACCGCACGTAGTCGATGAGCCGCTCGCTCAACAGCGTCGTGTAGTCGTGCACGGAGTTGAACACCTCGCCGATCGCGAGCGGCGTCGTCGTGTGCTGCCGGATCAGCCGCAGAGCCGACTGGTCCTCCGCGGGGGTGGCGTCCTCCAGCCAGAACAGGTCGTACGGTTCGAGGTCCTTGCCGAGCCGGGCCGCCTGGACCGGTGTCATCCGGTGGTGTCCGTCGTGCAGCAGCGGCAGCTCGGGCCCGAACTCCGCCCGGACCGCCTCGAAGACCGCGGGCAGGTGCCGCAGGTACGCGCGCGTGTCCCACGTCTCGACCGCCGGCCGCGGCGCGGATCCGGCGGCGCGCCGCGCGGGCTCGTAGTCGTACCGCTCCCCGCCCCCGGCGGCCGAGGCGGCGACCCCGTACACCGAGTCGAAGCCGGGGATGCCGGTCTGCACGCGGACCGCCCGGTAGCCCTGCTCCAGGTGGGCCCGCACGGAGTCCAGCAGCTCGGGCACGTCGCGGCCGGAGGCGTGACCGTAGGCGAGCGCGCCGGTCCGGCAGGCGCCGCCGAGGAGCTGGTAGAGCGGCATGCCGGCGCACTGGGCCTTGATGTCCCACAGCGCGGTGTCCACGGCCGCGACGGCGGCCATCGTGACGGGACCGCGCCGCCAGTACGCCCCCCGGTAGAGGTACTGCCAGGTGTCCTCGATGCGGGAGGCGTCCCGGCCCAGCAGGAGCGGCACGACGTGGTCGTCGAGGTAGGAACGGACGGCCAGTTCGCGGCCGTTGAGCGTGCCGTCGCCGAGGCCGACCACGCCGTCCTCGGTGGTCAGGCGCAGGGTGACGAAGTTCCGACCCGGGCTGGTGACGACGACCTCGGCGGACACGATCTGCATGGTGGATCCCCCAGTCTCCGGCGGCCGGCCACGGGTCCGCCGCGGTGTGCGCGATACGCGCCCAGGAGGGTACCCGCCGTTCCAGGACGGTGTCGGCCGAGCGAAGGGCGAGGGATGCGGCGGCAGTTGATGTGGACGCTGGTGGTGCGGAGCTTCGCGGCTCTGATGTTCGGGGCGCTGGCCCTGGTGTGGCCGGAGGTGACCGTCCTGGCGCTGGCGCTGCTGTTCGGCGCGTACGCCCTGGCCGACGGCCTCACCCTGCTCACGAGCGCCCTGCGCCGGGAAGGGGACGCCGGTCACCGGACCGCCCACACCGCCGGGGGAGTGCTGGGCATCGTGGTCGGGGTGACCGCCATCGCCTGGCCCGGGGTCACCGCGCTCGCGCTGGCCAGCCTGATCGGGGCGTGGGCCGTGGGGAGCGGCGCCGCGGAGATCTGGGCCGCCGCGCGCTTCCGGCACGAGCTGCACCACGAGTGGATGCTCTTCGCGGCCGGCGGCGCCTCGGTGGTGGCCGGGGTGCTGGTGTGGGCGCGCCCCGACGCCGGCGCGCTCGGCATGACCCAGGTCATCGGCGTGTACGCCATGATCGCCGGCCTGCTGACCCTGGCCGCGGCCTGGCGGCTGCACGGCACCACGGCGGTGGCCCACCGGCCGCGCCACACCCGGCAGGCCCGGCCCACCTGAGGCCCGGGCGGGAGGTGAGGAGAGCCCGAGAAAAAAGTGAAAAGAAATCGCTCGGATGGCACGCATGGACCCGGGATGAGAGGGTAGGCGGTGTGTCGCCCACCCCTGCGGTGGGCTCGAGATCTGGATACGGCTTCAGGGAGGGGACACCCCATGACGCTCATGGGTATGACGACGACGGGCACTCGGACGGCGGACCTGCCTGAGATCGCCGACCCTTCGAAGCTCGCGCCGAAGGATGCCCGTGAGCTGTCGAAGGTGTTCTTCGACCGGCTGTCCGTGCTGGAGGAGGGCACGCCGGAGTACAGCTACGCCCGCAACACGCTGATCGAGATGAACATGTCCCTCGTCCGCTTCGCGGCCGGCCGCTTCCGCAGCCGTGGCCCGGAGGAGATGGAGGACATCGTCCAGGTCGGCATGATCGGCCTGATCAAGGCGATCGACCGGTTCGAGCTCTCGCGGGAGGCGGAGTTCACCTCCTTCGCGATCCCCTACATCGTCGGGGAGATCAAGCGGTTCTTCCGCGACACCACCTGGGCGGTCCACGTGCCCCGGCGCCTGCAGGAGGCCCGCGTCCAGCTCGCCCGCGCCACGGAGGAGCTGAGCAGCCGCCTGGGCCGCACCCCGACGGTCAAGGAACTGTCGGAGCTGATGAGCCTGCCCGAGGACGAGGTGCGCGAGGCGCGCCTGGCCGCCAACGGCTACAACTCCTCCTCGCTCGACGCCACCATCAACGGCAGCGAGGACGGCGAGGCCGCCCTGCAGGACTTCATCGGCAGCGAGGACCGCGCGCTGGACCTGGTGGAGGACTTCCACACCCTGGCCCCGCTGATCGCCGACCTCGACGAGCGCGACCGCCAGATCATCCACATGCGGTTCGTGGAGGAGCTGACCCAGGCCCAGATCGGCGAGCGCCTCGGCGTCTCGCAGATGCACGTCTCGCGCCTGCTGTCCCGCACCCTGGCCCGTCTGCGCGCGGGCATGTTCCCCAAGGACTGACCCTCCGCTCCGGCGTACGGTCACCCCTCCCCGCTGAGCCGACGTCCATCGGCCGGTCCCCACGTTCCCCGTGGTGGCCGGCCGATGGACGTTTTCGCGTGCGGACGCATGCGGAGGGGCGGACGCGTGCGGAGGGGCGGACGGACGGGCCGACCCCCGGCCCCCCGCCCCCGGTCAGCTCGTCAGGTACCGCTGCAGCCAGTCCGCGGCCGCCCGCCGGAACAGCCGGCGGTTGGGGGCGCGCTGGAAGTCGTGCCCCTCGTCGAGCAGCGTGAGCAGCTCGGCGGTGCGCCCCCGCGCGCGGGCCGCGCGGACGAACTGCTCCGACTCCTGCGGCGGGACATTGGTGTCGTGCTCGCCGTGCACGGCCAGCACCGGGGCCCGCAGCGCGTCGATGCGGCTCATCGGCGACAGCGCGCGCAACAGGTCGCGGTCCCGCTCCGGGTGGCCGTACTTGTGGGCCGCCGACTGCGCGATCCACGGCTCGGTGCCCTCGAAGAACGTCAGCAGGTCGGACATGCCGCACACCGCCACCCCGGTCCGGAACAGGTCCGGGTGCCACACCAGCGAGGCGAAGGTGAGGTAGCCGCCGTAGGAGCGGCCCATGACGGCCAGCCGCGAGGGGTCGGCCGGCCCGGCGAGGACCGCGTGGGCGGCGCAGTCCGCCACGTCGTCGAGCGCGGCGAAGCGGCCCTCGCCCAGGTCGGCGTCGACGAAGGAGCGCCCGTGCCCCGAGGAGCCGCGGACGTCCGGGGCGAACACGTCGAGACCCCGGCCGAGGATCTCGTGGTACAGCGGGTTGAAGACGGGACGCTCCTGCTCCTCCGGGCCGCCGTGCAGGTGGATCACGCAGGGCGCCGGTTCGCCCGGGTCCCGTCCGGGCGCGCGGTAGTACCAGCCGTGCAGCGACAGCCCGTCCCGCGCGGTGGGACGCAGCGGCACCGGCCGCGTGGGCGGGCGGCCCGGCGGAACGGCGTCCTCGTCCCGGGAGGACCAGGGGGTGCGCAGCAGGGAGGTGCCGCCGGACAGCCACCACACGCCGGGGCGGCGCTGGGAGCCGGACAGGGCGAGCACCAGGCCCGCGCCGCCCGCCGGGACGATCCGGGTGACGACCTCGTGCGGCAGGGGCACCGGCCGGGGCGCACCGGCGGGGGAGTCGGCCGCCCCGGCGGGGGCGTCGACGACGTCCAGCTCGGTGGCTCCGCCGACGTTCCAGGCCAGTACCGCGGTCCGACCGTCCCGGCCGAAGCCCAGCAGCTCCAGGTCGCAGCCGTCGCGCTCGGCGGCGACGGACCAGCCGTGCACGTGGCCCTCAGCGTCCAGGGACGCGGCGACCAGGGCGGCGAACTCCCGGTGGGCGTTGCTGCGCAGCCACAGGGTGTCCCCCTGCGGCGAGAACCGGCCGATCCACGGGTCGCCGTCGGCCACCGGCACCACGTAGGTCGGGGTGGCGTCGGCGGTGCGCAGGACGACGGCCTCCCGCCGCCCGCGCGGCCCCCGGCGCAGCAGGGCCAGCGAGCCGTCGCGGCTGAGGTCGCACACGCGCAGGGTCGCCGCGTCCGCCTCGGTGGCGAGCAGCACGGGGGCGCCGATCCCGTCCGGGTCGAGCAGGTAGGCGGACAGGCCGTCCGCGAAGCCGGGCGAGGTGCCCGCGCCGGTCTCGTCCTGCCCGTGGCCGGTGAGGGCCGCGAACGGGGACGTGGGCGCCGGTGCGGTGGCTCCCGCGTCGTAGCGGGCCCCGGCGCCCAGGAGGACGGCGGTACCGTCCCGGCTCGACCAGCCGGCCGGCAGGCCGTCGGGGTCCCCGCCCGCGGCGGTCACGGTCACGGGCGCTCCGTAGGGCGCCGTCGGGACGGCGACGGTCACGGCGAGGGCCGAGCCGTCGTGCGCCCAGCAGCCCAGGTACGCAGAGGTGCCCGGCTCGGCCCCGGCGAGGATGTGCCGGTCGGTGCCGTCGGGCCGTACGCACAGCACGCGGGTGTGCTCGCCCCCGCCGGGCGCCGTGGTGTAGGCGATCCAGCGGCCGTCGGGGGACCAGGACACCTCACGGACGGGGTCGGGTCCCGCGTCTAGCAGCCGTACGTCGTCGCCCGCCACGGGGCCCGCCCACAGCTGGGGCACACCGCCGCGGTCGCAGATGAACGCCACCTGGTCCCCGCGCGGGTCGGCCGACGGGTACCAGCAGCCGTGCGAGGTGAGCCGGGTGGTGGGTTCGCGCGGGCCGCGGGCGTCCGCCAGCGGGGCCCGCGCCGGAGCGGCGTACGCCTGGCCCCGCCCGTCCGCGCCGTCCGGACCCGCATCCGGCTGCCGGGGCAGCGGGTGCGGCCCGGACGGTGGGTACGCGGCGGGCCGCGGCGCGTCGGGCCGTCGGCCGAACGCCGCCGGTCCGCTGCCGTAGGTGGTGGGGCGCGCTTCGGTCATATCCCGTGCGTCTGAAGCCATATCTCCAGCAGAGCAGCCTGCCACAGGGCGTTCGCCCCGCGCCGGGTGCGGTGGTCGTCGGGGGCGGACAGGAGTTCGTCGACGTAGCCGTCCCGGTAGAGGCCGCGCCCCCGGGCCTCGGGGGCGTGCAGCGCCTCCCGCACGCGCTGGAGGACGGGGCCGGCCATGTGGGTGATCGCCGGGACCGGGAAGTACCCCTTGGGCCGGTCGACGACCTCGCGGGGCAGCATCTTGCGGCCCGCCTCCTTCAGCACGCCCTTGCCGCCGTCGGCCAGCTTCAGCTCCGGCGGGCAGGCGGCGGCCAGCTCCACCAGCTCGTGGTCGAGGAACGGCACGCGGGCCTCCAGGCCCCAGTCCATGGTCATGTTGTCGACGCGCTTGACCGGGTCGTCCACGAGCATCACGTGGGTGTCCAGGCGCAGCGCGGCGTCGAGCGTGGTCTCGGCGCCCGGCGCGGCCATGTGCTCCTGCACGAAGCGCGCGGAGACGTCGTCCGGGGCCAGCATCGCGGGCTGCAGGATCTTCGCCAGGTCGGCGTGCGAGCGGTCGAAGTACGTCTCGGCGTACTGGTCCGCGGCACGGTGGCGGGGAGCGGCGGCGATGTCCGGGTACCAGTGGTAGCCGGCGAACACCTCGTCGGCGCCCTGGCCGCTCTGCACGACCTTGACCTCCTTGGACACCTGCTCGGACAGCAGGTGGAAGGCGACCACGTCGTGGCTGATCATCGGCTCGCTCATGGCGGCGACCGCGGAGTCCAGCGCCGCGGACACCCGCGCGGAGGGCACCGTGAGCTGGTGGTGGTCGGTGGCGAACTCTCTGGCCACGAGGTCCGAGTAGTGGAACTCGTCCCCCTCGGCGCCGCCCTCGGACTCGAAGCCGACGCTGAAGGTGGCCAGGTCGCGCTGTCCCTCGTCGGCGAGCAGCGCCACGATCAGGCTGGAGTCGAGGCCGCCGGAGAGCAGCACGCCCACCGGCACGTCGGCGACCATCCGGCGCCGGACGGCGGTGCGCAGCGCCTCGAGGACCGCGTCGCGCCACTCGTCGGGGCCCATGCCCTCGTGCTCGGGGCGGCGGGTGTACGACGGCTGCCAGTACCGGTGGTCGCGGTGGCTGCCGTCGGGCTCGACGACGCGGACCGTCGCCGGGGGCAGCTTGCGCACGCCCTGCAGCACGGTGCGGGGCGCGGCGACCGTCGCGTGCCAGCTGAAGTACTGGTGGAGGGCGACCGGGTCCAGGCCGGTGTCGACGTCGCCGGCCGCCAGCAGGGCCGGCAGCGACGAGGCGAACCGCAGCCGGCCGGGGGTCTCGGCCAGGTACATCGGTTTGATGCCGAGCCGGTCGCGGGCCAGCACCAGGCGTCCGGTCCGGTGCTCGAAGACGGCGAAGGCGAACATGCCGTGAAAGTGCTGCACGCAGTCGGTGCCCCACTGCTGGTACGCCTTGAGCACGACCTCCGTGTCGGAGGTGGACGCGAAGCGGTGGCCGAGGCCGGTCAGTTCCTCGCGCAGCTGCCGGTAGTTGTAGACGCAGCCGTTGAAGACACCGGTGACGCCCTGCTCGGCGTCGGTCATCGGCTGGGCGCCGCGCTCGGACAGGTCGATGATCTTCAGCCGCCGGTGGCCCAGCGCCACCGGGCCGTGCGACCAGGTTCCCTCGTCGTCGGGCCCGCGGGCGGCCATCCGGTCCGTCATCCGCTCCACGGCCGCGAGATCGGGCCTGCGGCCGTCGAAGCGCATCTCACCGCACAGTCCGCACATCACGCATCACCCCGCCGCCGGGTGTACGAGGCCCGCGCCGAAGGCGTGGGGGCGGACCTGCTGGTCGGGACCTGAGCCGGACTGGTCGGCATGGCGGGTGCATCTCCTTTGATCGGGGGACCGGGACGAGCGGTCCGTGGGGTGGTCCGTCGGGTGGGGAGGGAAGCAGGGGGTGACGGGCACACGCTCGGGCCGCCTCACGCGCCGGGCAGTGCGGCCGGCGGGGTGCCGAGGGTGCCGTTGACGTTCAGCCGCGCGGAGGTGAGCGGGGCGGCGGCCGGGGCGGGCCGGCGGCGCCGGGTGCGCTCGCCCCGGGTCTCCGCGATCGCCAGGTCGGTCCCGGCCAGCAGGTCCTCGCGCTGGGCCGTACGGCGGATGCGGTGGGCGGCGCTGCCGTCCCGGAGGGCCCGCTCCGCGAGGGCGCGCACGGTGTCCCAGTCGCCGTTGGCCTCCAGCGTCGGCCGCAGCCGGCGCAGCATGCCGCGCACGACGTCGGCGGCCGGGGCCTCGTGGCGGGTCTCCGGGTCGACCAGGGCCCCTTCCAGGCCCGAGCGGGCGGCCCGCCAGGTGGCGGCGCGCAGCCACTCGTGACGGCCGTCGCAGGGGCGCGCATCCGAGGTCCCGAGCCGCTGGAGGGCGTCCATGACCAGGGCGCGGAACAGTCCGGCGACCAGCACCGCCGTCTCGGCGCGCGGGCAGGCGTCGCAGATGCGCAGTTCGAGGGTGCTGAGGTGGTCGGAGGGGCGGACGTCGTAGTAGATCATCCCCGGGTCGCTGATGACGCCGGAGTCGATCAGCCCCCGCACGGACCGGTCGTAGGCGTCGGCGTCGGCGTAGCAGCCGATCGGTCCGGCGGTGGGCCAGCGCTGCCAGAGCATGGTCCGCCAGCTCGCGTAGCCGGTGTCCTCGCCCTGCCAGAACGGGGAGGAGGCCGACAGCGCGAGCAAGGTGTGCAGCGACGGCGACACCTCGCACATGACACGGACGGCCGTGTCGCGGTCCGGGACGTCCACGTGGACGTGGGCCCCGCAGATGAGCTGCTCGTCGGCGAGCAGCCGGTACTCGTCGACCATGTGCTCGTAACGGGACCCGCCGGTCGGGAAGCTCGACGCGGGGCGGGCCAGGGGCACCGTGCCGGCGGCGACCACGGCCAGACCGTGCGCCGAGGCCGCCCGGTCCAGCCGCCGCCTGCTGCCCACCAGGTCGTCGTACAGCGTGTCCAGCGTCGTGTGCACGGCGCTGTTGGACTCCACGGCCGCCTGCTGCAACTCGGTCGTGAAGGTGTCTGCGGGCAGTCTCTCCAGCACCTGGTCGGCCCGTGGCACGAGCTGCCCGGTCTCGATCTCCACCAGGTGGAACTCTTCCTCCACGCCGATACGCACGGTCACGACCACTCCTCGGAACGACGGGCTCGAATCGGCCCGAATGGGTGCCCTTCGGAGTTCCCCGCTGACCGGTGCTCAATCATGAACGCTCTTTCGAGCGGCGGATCGGTCAAGTGAGCGCACGCGTACGGGGAGTGACCCCGCGCGGCGTGAACCCGCCGGACAGCGCCCCCCGTCCCGGATACCCGGCGCCGACAGCCGTCAGTCGGGGGTCAGTCGCCGGCGCGCTGCGACGGGAGGCTGATGTGCAGCGCACAGACGTCGTCGCGGTGTTCGGTCACGGCGAGCGCGGCGTGCAGGGCGGGCAGGCTGTCCGCCTCGGCGGTGTGCAGCAGGGCCTCGGCCGCCGTGGCCAGCGTCTCCAGCCCCGTCCGCAGGTCCTGCCCGGGGCGCTCGATCAGCCCGTCCGTGAAGAACAACAGCTGGTCCTCGTCCTGGAGTCGCAGGGTGGCCTCGCCGAACACCGGGGTCTCGGTGGCGCCGAGCAGGATGCCCGCCGGGCGCTCGACGGTCCGGGCCCGGCCGTCCCGGACCAGCAGGGGCGGCAGATGGCCCGCCTGGGCCCAGGTGAGGACGCGGTCGGCGGGACGGTAGCGGGCCACGGTCATGGTGGCCGTGGTGTGCTTGCCGGACGGCGAGTTCAGGTGCATCAGCAGGGCGTTGAGACGGGTCAGCGCGTCGGTGAGGGAGGACCCGGTGACGATCATGCCCTTGGCGGTGAAGCGCAACTGCGCCATCGTCGCCACCGCGCTGATGCCGTGGCCCATCACGTCACCGATGACGAACAGGGCGTCGCCGTCGGGCAGTTCGACGGCGCTGTACCAGTCGCCGCCCACGCTGATCCCGCGCTCCGCCGGGTGGTACAGGGCGTTGGACCACAGACCGGCGAGCCGCGTGGGGCCGGTCGGCAGCGGCAGCAGCGCCTGCTGCAGCCGGGCGGCCATCCGGCGCTCCGCCTGGAGCAGGCCGCGCTGCGCGGAGACCGCGCGTTCGCTGCTCAGCAGGGCGAGTTCGGCGTCCCGCTGGCCGGAGAGGTCCTGGAAGAAACCGTGCACCTCCAGCGGCGTACCGTCCGCGTCGGTCACCGCCTCGGCGACGATGCGCAGGTGACGCACCCCGCCGCGGGTGGTGATGCGGAACGGCTGGTCGATCGCGTCGCCGTCGCTCAGCAGCCGCTGGGCCGCGTCGGTGAGCTGCGGCAGGTCCTCGGGCAGGACGTGCTCGGGCAGGTCCTCCAGCCGCATCGGGCCGAGGCTCTCGTCCCGGTCGAAGATGGTGAACACGTGCGGGGACCAGGTGATGGTGTCGGTCACCAGGTCCCAGTCGGCCCAGCCGAGGTTGCCCAGGCGCTGCACGGCGGCCAGCCGGCGCTCCTGCCGGTCGACGACGTCGTGGCGGATCCAGGACACCACCAGGTGGTGGCCCAGCCGGGACACCCGCAGCGAGTAGCTGGAGTGGTGCGGGACGCCGGCCACGACCTCCTCGTAGGTGAACGGCCCGCTCGCGAACGGCTTGCCGGTCGCGAGGACCTCCTGGTAGCCCTCCCACAACTCCGTTCCGGCGAAGGTCGGGTAGCACTCCAGCACTCTCAGTCCGACCAGTCCGCGTCCCCGGCGGCCCGCGACGTCCACCGACTCGGGCGCCGCCGCCTCGATGCGGAAGTCCTCCAGGGTGCCGTCCGGTCCGTGCAGGGGAGCGAGCAGGATCACCGACCCGGGCAGGGCGTCGAGGATCTGCTGCACGCTGTCGACGGACGGGTCGCGGTGCGGCGGCGCCGAGTCGAGCGTCGCCATCCGGCCGGCGCACAACTGCACCGCTCCGACGAGCAGTTCGCGCTCCACGGGGGTGAACGGCCGGTCGGTGCCGCGCAGGACGGCGACGACCTCGTCGACCTCGCCCCCGGCCTCCACCGGCAGCCAGGCCCGCGCGGGCCACCGGCGCGCGGCGCCGTCGGGCACGTCGTAGGCCTCGTGCGCCTCGGGCCCCTCCACCCAGACCGGCTTGGGCCCCTGCTGCGGATCGCGGGCGGACGCCCGCCCGCCGGCGCCCGGGCCGTCCCACCGGGCCGCCTCGACCACGTCCACACCGGCGTGGCCGGTCAGCCGCATCCCGTCGCCGGTCGCGCTGTAGACCAGGACGGCCTCGATCCCGGCGCCGCCCGCCAGGTGGTCCAGCAGGCAGTGCGCGAGCGCCTGCCGGTCCCGCACCGTGGCCAGCCCCAGGCCCAGCCGGCCCAGCAGCAGGGCGGCCTCGCGGGCGGAACCGGGGGCGGCGCCCGGCTCGGCCGGCCCGGCGGGAACCAGGTACTGCTCGGACGCGAACGCCGAACCACCGGGCACGGGCTGCGGACGCCGCCGCCGTCGCCCGCGCCGGCCCCGCAGCGGACGGATGGCCCCCAGGGTCAGCCAGCACTCCTCGACGAGCGTGCGGTCGGCGGCGACGGACCGCTCGAGGAGCTGCTCGTAGGCATCCTCCGCGGAGCAGCCCTCCTGCACCATCACGGCACCCTTGGCGCGCTCCAGCACGGGCAGCAGCGCGGCGACCCGTTGCAGGTCGACGATCTCGGCCCGCTGGCGGGCCACCACCTTGGCCAGGGCGGAGGACTCGGACCCCGCCTGCTGCCGGAGCGGCTCTTCCCGTGGCGTCACGCGTAGAGCATGGCACAGCGAAAGGCGCGGGTCAGCAGGGTGTGGACGGGGGAGGGGCGCACCGTGTAGAGGGATTCCCGCACGTCCGCGCGCCGGTACGCACGGGCCCGGACCCGCGTGGTCACCCGGTGCGATCACCGGCGACCGAGGGCGATCGAGGACGACCGGAGACGATGCGAAAATGCCTGGCGCGTGCGGGGCGGAAGGCGAAGACTCTCCCCATGGCTGACATGGGGGCGTTCCGTGAGGCGGTCACCGCATGGTCGGCCACGGGCTCCGAGGGCCGGGGCGACCTGGCCCGGGAGCTGGCCGCACGGCTGCCCGTCCGGTCGGCCGTCCTGCTCGAAGGGCTGAGCGACGCCGCCGCCGTCGACGCGCTGGCCGCGCGCCGCGGCCGGGACCTGGCCGCCGAGGGCGTCTGCGTGCTGCCGATGGGCGGCGCGACCAACGTCGGCCGCTTCGCCCGCCTGCTTGGGCCGGCCGGCCTCGGCCTGCGCCTCACCGGCCTGTGCGACGCGGGGGAGCGCCGGTACTACGACCGCGCCCTGGAGCACGCAGGGGCGGCCGGCGACGTCTTCGTGTGCGCCGCGGACCTGGAGGACGAACTGATCCGCGCCCTGGGCGTGCCGCGGGTGTGCGAACTCGTCCGGGCGCAGGGCGAGGAACGCCCCCTGCAGACCTTCCTGCACCAGCCCGCCCAGCAGGGCCGCCCCGCCCCGGAGCAGCTGAGGCGCTTTCTGGGCACGAAGTCGGGCCGGAAGATCCACTACGGCCGGGTCCTGGTCGAGGCGCTGGACCCGGACCGCACCCCCGCCCCGCTCGACCTCCTCCTCGCGCACGTCTGAGCGGGCCGCCCGGCCAGGACCGGCTCCCTGCGCGTCGACGCGTCGTACGAGCCGACGCACCGACGCACCGGCGCGCCGTACGCGTTACCCTCCGTGGGACCGTGGCGTCCCAGACCGGGCGGTCGGCCCGAACCCTGGTTACTGAGAGACTGGTGCGCATGGACATAATCCGTCGGAACAACGTGACCGTCACCGGCAACCCGAACGGCCGGACGGTCGTGTTGGCCCACGGGTTCGGCTGCGACCAGAACATGTGGCGGCTGACCGTGCCCGCCCTGTCGGACGACTACCGTGTGGTGCTGTTCGACTACGTCGGCTCCGGCCGCGCCGACGCCTCCGCCTTCTCCGAGGAGCGCTACGCCTCCCTGGACGGCTACGCCCAGGACGTGGTGGACGTCTGCGAGGCGCTGGACCTCGACGACGCGGTGTTCGTGGGCCACTCGGTCAGCGCGATGATCGGCGTGCTCGCCGCCGCCAGGGTCCCCGAGCGGATCGGCGCGCTGGTGATGGTCGGCCCGTCCCCGCGGTACATCGACGACGAGGACTACCGGGGCGGGTTCAGCGCGGCGGACATCGACGAACTGCTGGACTCCCTGGAGTCGAACTACCTGGGCTGGTCGGCCGTCATGGCCCCGGTGATCATGGGCAACCCGGAGCGGCCCGAACTCGGCGACGAGCTGAAGAACAGCTTCTGCGCCACCGACCCGGACATGGCGCGGGTCTTCGCGCGCACCACGTTCCTGTCGGACTCCCGGGACGACCTGAAGACCGTGTCCGTGCCGACGCTGGTCCTCGAGTGCACCCAGGACGTCATCGCGCCCCGCGAGGTCGGCGCCTTCGTGCACCGCTCGATCCCCGGCTCGACCCTCGTGACCCTGGAGGCGACCGGGCACTGCCCGCACCTGTCCGCGCCCGAGGCCACCAACGCGGCCATCAGGTCCTTCCTGACGGCGCTGTGATGATGTGCTCCGCCGGGGAACAACCGGATCCCCACGGTGCCGGGGACGGAGGGGTCTCGCACGCGGCGTTCGCCTCCCTCCTGGAGGACAGCGTCGAGGAACTCTACGAGAACGCGCCCTGCGGCTACCTGTCCACGCTGATGGACGGCACCGTCGCCAAGATCAACGAGACCCTGCTGACCTGGCTCGACCTGCGCCGCGAGGAGGTCGTGGGCCGGATGCGGTTCAGCGACCTGCTGTCCGTGGGCGGCAAGCTCTACCACGAGACCCACTTCGCTCCGCTGCTGCGGATGCAGGGGGAGATCAGCGGCATCGCCCTGGAGATGCGGCAGTCGGGCGGCGGCCGCATCCCCGTCCTCGTGTCGTCGGCGGTCAAACACGGCACCACCGGCGAGCCCCTGCTGATCCGCACCACCGTGTTCGACGCCCGGGACCGGCGCGCCTACGAGGAGGAGCTCCTGCGCGGCCGCAAGGTCGCCGAGGAGGCCCGCCGCCGGGCCGAGGCCGACCGGGCCCGTCTGCAGCACGCGCTGGCCGTGCTCCAGCAGTCGCTGCTGCCGGACACCCTGCCGGCCATCCCCGGCGTGGAGGCGGCCACGCACTACCACACGGCCTCCCCCGACCAGCTCGGCGGCGACTTCTACGACGTCTTCCCGGTCGACGGCAAGCGGTTCGGGTTCTTCCTCGGCGACGTGTGCGGCAAGGGGCCCGAGGCGGCCGCGGTCACCTCACTGACCCGCTACACGCTGCGTGCCGCCGCCGTGCACGACCCCGACCCCGTCGCCACCCTCACCACCCTCAACAAGGTGCTGCACGAGCGCTACACGGGCAGCGGAGACCCCCGCTTCTGCACCGCGGTGTTCGGCACGCTGGAGCCCGACGCGGCCACCGGCCGGATGCGCGTCCACCTCGCCTCGGGCGGCCACCCGCCGGCGCTCGTCGTCCGCGCCGACGGCACGGTGGACTCCCTGCACACACCCGGCGGTCTGCTGGTCGGCGTCCTGCCCGCGGCGCGGTTCGTCACCACCACGGCCGTGCTGGCCCCCGGCGACACCCTGCTGCTCTACACCGACGGCCTCACCGAGGCCCGTACGGGGAGCGACCGCACCAGCCTGTTCGGCGAGGAGGCCCTGCGCGGCTTCGTGGCCGCGCACGCCGGGCGGGCCGCGAAAGACCTGGTCGAGGCGCTGATCAACCTGCTGGAGGGGTTCGGCGACGGGCTCGACGACGACACCGCCCTGCTCGCCCTCGGCATCCCCGCCGACCGCACGGCGCCGGACGGACGATGAGCCCACTGAAGATCATCAGGCGTGACGCCGAGACCGGTCCGGTCCTGGAGGTCGTCGGCGACCTCGACTTCGTCCACGCTCCCGAGCTGCGGGAACACATCAGCCGGCTCGTCGTCCCGCCGGGCCGGCGCCTCGTGCTGGACCTGGCCGGGCTCGAGTTCTGCGACTCCAGCGGCATCACCGCCCTGATCGCCGCCCACAGCCACGCCCAAGCCGCCCGTGCCGAGGTGGTGTTGGTCGCGGTCCCCGCCCACACCCGGCGCATCCTGCACATGGTCGGCCTCGACCAGATCTTCACCCTGCACCCGGACAGCGACAAGGCCACCCGGTCCTGACCCCTGCGGGAACAAGGCGAGGTCCGGGCATGAAGGGTCGGACGCAGGGCAGACGAAGCGCAGGAGGTCGACAACCATGGTTCCTTTGCTTCTCGTTCTGCTTCTCGCGCTGATTCTGTTCGGCGCCGGTTTCGCCGTGAAGATCCTGTGGTGGATCGCCATCGCCGTCCTGGTGGTGTGGCTTCTCGGCTTCGTCATGCGGTCCACCAGCGCAGGCGGTGGCCGCGGCCGCTGGTACAGGTGGTGACGTCCACCTCACCCACGGCACACACGCGGGGCCCGGCCGACTCACGGCCGGGCCCCGCCGCGTGTCCGAACCCCGGTGGGCGCTCCCGGAAATAGTCGGCGACACGCACCCCGGTGAGGCGTTCGGCCACCGGTACCGGTGTCACCCTTGCACCCGTTCCCCGGTGGGTGACAGGTGTACGCCTGTGAACTCGGGGAACACGTAGGCGTGCCGGCGCCGCCCGGCTCGGGGCGCGGTCCCGGTCGTGTCACCGGCCGTCCGCTGCTCCTGGAGCACGGCCACGGGTGCGGGTGTGTGCGGATGAGAAGAGGGATCGTGATGCTGCTTCCGGCGGAGAAGGACCTGCGGACCGCGCTGGCTCGGTTCGCGCAGGTGCGCATCGAGCACGACGTACGCCCCACCGGCACCACCAGCCTGGCCCTGGAGGACGTCACCCGGGCGCTGTGCGCGATGACCGGCACCACCACCGTCGAGGAAGCGCTCAGCGAGGCGGACGCCCTGCTCGACCGCTGCCGCACCGAACGCCTGGACGCGGCCAAGGGCACCGCGACGCTGGCGGCTTAGCGCCCCTGAGCCCGGCTGGGGCTCTGGGGCTCACCTTCGTCGCGCAAGGCTCGGGCCACCCCGTCGCCCCGAACCGCGCCTCACGCCGCGTCGCGGTGGCGCGCGCCCGAGGCGTGCGCCGCCCGGGAGGCCGAGGACGACTGCCGTCCACCGGGGATCAGCCGCAGATGACGCCGTGCGCCCGCGTGCCGGGGCGTCGCGGACGGCCCGGACATCCAGTTCTCCACTCGGTCCATCAGCAGGAGCGTCAGCCCCAGCGCGGGCAGGACCAGGACCGCAATGACCATCACAACGACGTTCCCTCCTCGGCTCACGACCTCCCCACGGGTGCCCACCCTCACGGCAGGACCCGACGCGGGCGTGTAAGGGTCGTGTGAACGTCGGCACGCCACCGGGGGCATCCCGGTCCGGGATCCGTACCTGACCGTGTTCGCACGCCCTGAACTCGACAGTTCGGGGTACTCGCGCGCTCAGGGGACGGCCGGCCACCAGGAGAGCCGGGCCGACCGCTACGGACAGGGACGGGAGGTGACCGCTGTGTCGAACACGCAGCCGCACTATGCCGAAGCCGGCAGCAGCACCGCGCGCACCGGCCAGGAGCCGGTGGGCGAGCTGGTCCAACGGGCCTCGCAGCAGCTGACGGAGCTGGTGCGCGGCGAGATGAGGCTGGCGCAGGCGGAGATGAAGGAGAAGGGCAAGCGCTACGGCAAGGGCGGTGGCCTGTTCGGCGGCGCCGGGGTCGTGGGCTTCCTGATGCTCCAGGCGCTGGTCGCCACCGCCATCGCGGCGCTGGCGGTCCCGCTGCCGGTGTGGGCGGCGGCGCTCATCGTCACAGCGGTGCTCGGGGTGATCGCCGCGGTGATGGCCCTGAGCGGCAAGAAGCAGATGCAGCAGGCCGCCCCGCCCAAGCCCGAGCAGACGATCGAGAACGTGAAGGCCGACGTGGCCGAGATCAAGGGGAGTGCACACCGATGACCCAACCGCCGCACGACGAGCCCACCGCCGGCAGCCCGGAGGAACTGCGGGAGCAGGTCGAGCAGACCAGGGCCGAACTCGGGCAGACGGTCGAGGCGCTGGCGGCCAAGGCCGACGTCAAGGCGCGCACGCAGGAGAAGGCCGCCGAGGTGAAGGAACAGGCCGCCGCGAAGGCCACCGATGTGAAGGAGCAGGCCACGGCGAAGGCCACCGAGGTCAAGGAGCAGGCCACCGCCAAGGCGGCCGAGGTCAAGGAGCAGGCCACGGCGAAGGCCGCCGAGCTGAAGGAGCAGACCGCCCTGAAGGCCGGTGAGCTGAAGGCCAAGGCCGCCGAACTGGCGCACCAGGCGCAGGACAAGCTGCCCGACCCGGTCAAGGACAAGGCGGCCCAGGCCGCCGAACAGGCCCGGACCGCGGCCGGCCAGGCCGGACAGCTCTGGCAGGACAAGGCACCCGAGCCGGTGCGGCAGAAGGCCGCTCAGGGCGCACGACTGGCGCGGGACAACCGCAAGGCGCTGCTGGTGGCCGCAGGCGTGGCCGTGGTGGCGTGGCTGGCCTTCCGCCGCAAGGGCTGACGGGGGTCGGCAGTACCGCCGAAGCGAGGGGAGGGCCGACGCGTCGGGTGACCGTCGGCCTTCGCCCTGCCCCGACCGAGAACCGAACGGAGTACCCAGGCGCCCATGTCCGATCAGCAAGTAGCCGCCGCACTGACCGCCGCGGCAGTCGTCGCCGCGGTCCTGGTGGCCCGGGCCGCGGTCCTCCACCAGGGCCGGCGGCACGCCGGCGCCCGGGTCCCCGTCCGCCGGGGCGTGGCGCGCGCCACGGTCCCGGTCACCGTCCCGGACGACCAGACCGCCCGCTCGGCCGTGCAGGAGGCCGAACGGTACGTCCACCACTGCTGGCAGCAGCTCCAGGCACGGACGGATCCGCCCGAATGACCTCCGTGCGACCGGCGGCGGCGCCGCCGACCGACCCCGGGACGGCTTTCGGGCCGGCCGGGGCCGACGTGCGTGAGGACCGCGGTCGGCACTGTCCGGTTCTGGTGCACCCGGGTGGCTTCGGCGAACGGTGTGGCATGCGGTACGAGTTGACGGGTACGGGCGCCCGTGTGAACGGGGAGTGAGGGCGAGGCCAGTGACTTCTCCAACAGACGGTGACGGCTGCCCGGGGCCGGACGCGCACCTGATGCGCGTGGGCCACGCGCTGCGCGACGAGAACGGCTGCATCGCGCAGGCGCGCGACCACGCCGCCGCCTTCCTCGACAGCGCCGGCACCGACCACCACGTGCCCGTCTCCGACCGCACGAGGGACCTGACCCAGCTCGTGGTCAGCGAACTGGTCACCAACTCCCGCAAGTACGCGCCAGGGCCGATCATGATGGAGCTGCGCCTCACCACCCGGGCCGTCGAGGTGGTGGTGTGGGACAGCGACCCGACGGTCCCGGAGGCACGCCCGGCCGACCCGGGCCGCATCGGCCAGCACGGTCTGGAGATCGTCAAGGCGATCGCCGAGGGCTTCTTCGTCGAGCAGGAACCGGTGGGCAAGCGCATCACGGCGCGCATCGCGCTGACCGACGAACCCGCCGGCACCGACGACCACCGCGATCCGGGCCCCGTCCGTCTCTAGCCCTCTCCGGTCGGCCAAATCGGATTGCGCCGGGGGAGCGCGTCACCTTGGCTGGGCGCCATGACCGAACTGCGCACCGACCGCCTCGCCCTCCGTCGATGGCGTGACTCCGACCTCGCACCGTGGGCGGCGATGAACGCCGATCCCGAGGTCCGGGAACACCTGGGCGACCTGCTGACCCGTGAGCAGAGCGACGCCTCCGTGGCGCGGTTCCGGGCCGAGTTCGAGCAGCGGGGCCACGGATGGTGGGCCGTCGAGGTGGCGGCCACGGGGGAGTTCATCGGTTTCGCGGGCCTGGACCCGGTGGACGACGGCCTGCCGTTCGACGGCGTGGAGATCGGCTGGCGGCTCGCCCGCCCGGCCTGGGGGCACGGCTACGCCACCGAGGCCGCGTCCGCCGTCCTGACGTTCGGATTCGACGCCCTCCGCCTCCCTGAGATCCTCGCCGTCACCACGGCCACCAACTTCCGTTCCCAGGCGGTGATGCGCCGGATCGGCATGACCCGGGACCCGGACGGCGACTTCGACGACCCCACCGCACCCGAGGGTCCGTTGCGTCCGCAGGTGCTCTACCGCATCGCCCGCGGCACGGAAGGCTGACGCCGCCGGAACGAACTCGTGCGCGTGCAGGGCTCGTCCGGTCGGAATCGGAAGGCCCCGCACACACACCGACGGCTCCCCCTGCCCGGCAGGTGGGAGCCGTCGTGTGGTGTCGCGGTAGCTGCCGCGTCAGGGTCAGGCGTGACGGTGCGAGTGTCGGTTGCCCGTGAAGACCCGGTACAGCGCGAGCAGGATGAGGGAGCCCACGATGGCGGCGATCCAGGTGGACAGCTCGAAGAACCCGTCGACGGAGTCGACGCCGAAGATCACCTTGCCCAGCCAGCCGCCGAGCAGACCGCCGGCGATGCCGATGAGCATGGTGATGATGATGCCGCCCGGGTCCTTGCCCGGCATGATGGCCTTGGCGATGGCGCCGGCGAGCAGACCGATGATGATCCACGCGAGGATGCCCATGTGCGTCTCCGTCTCGTCGTATAAAGAACGTGTCAGAACATCGTGTGTACCGAATACGCGCGTACAAACGTGTCTGTTGCTCAGGGATCCTGACGAGCTTTCGGCGCGGGACGGGCGCGGGACGGACAGGCGGCTTCCGACGGGTCGTCACACGCCGCTGGGCGGGCCGGTCACGGGAGCGTCCGGCTCGGTGATGACGCCGTGCAGGCCGAGACGCACCAGCAGCGCGGAGAGGTGATCGCTCAGACCGGTCACCGTCAGTGAGCCGTCGAGCGGCAGCAGGCGCTGGTACCAGGCGATGAGCGCGGTGATCCCGGTGGAGTCGAGGGTCACCACGCCGGAGGCGTCCAGGGTGAGGTGCCGGCAGCCCTCGTCGATCATCCGGTCGCCCACCGCGCGCAGACCGGGTGTGGTGTCCAGGTCGACGTCCTCCGGCAGCCTCGCGGTGACATGGTCACCTGCGCGGTCGGTGACATGCAGCACGGCCGTACCTCCGGATCACCGGCCGGGCTGTCGCTGGGGCGAACACCTTGGCGAGGGGACACCGGGCCGGGTGACAAGGTTACTGGCGCGCGGGGCGGCCTCGTTACCATTCGCCGCGCCGGTCACGTTTCGGGTCATTCTGATGGGTGCTGTCACGGTGATACCGGAAGGAGGAGGTTGCAACCCGGGAGGAGATGCGGGACGGTTGCCGTACGACATCTTTTTCCCATCGCAGGAAGGTGGTGAGGTGCGCACGATGCGTGCCTCCGCTTGTGGCTGTTTCCCGCGGCATTCCCGCCCGCCCGTCCGACGCCGACCGCACGGTCGGCACGACGTGGTCTGACGCCCCCTGTCCTGTCCTCGTCGCCGACCGCGACGGCGGCCTCGTCCGGATGAACGGCGCGGCCCGCACCCTGCTGCCTGGCGCCGTCGACGGTGAGCCCCTGGACCGGCGGGTCCCGGTCTGGCTCTCCGACGCCCACCTGCGCGTCACCCAGGGGCTGCACGCCCCGGCCGACGCGCCCCTCGCGGGCAGCATCGACGACCGCTTCTTCGCGGCGCACCCCACGCCCGGCGCCGACGGCGACGTGGTGTGGTGGCTGGTCGAGGAGACCGACCGCCGCCTGGCCCAGGCACTGGACGACGCCCAGGGGCGCTCCCGGATACTCACCGAGGTGTCGAGCACGCTCCTGTCGACGCTGAACGTGGCCCGCTGCATGGAGACCGCCACCGCGATGGCCGCCGAACACCTCGCCGAAGCCGCCGTTCTGGTCGCTCCGTCGCAAGGGCGCCGGTACCCGCTGACCCACGCCCAGCGCGGTGGACGGGTGAGTCATGTCACCCAGCGGATCGACGTGGCCGCCGTACCGGGCCTGGGCGAGGCCCTCCAGGGTTTCCCGCCGGTGCCGGCCCGCTGGATCAACCCCGACGACCTCCCCGACTGGGCGGTGCCCGACGGCTTCGCCGGGCCCGTGGGCTCGGTGATCGTCACCCCGCTGCCCGGTCACGGCGTGCCCGCGGGCGCGCTGATCCTGTTGCGCTCCAGCACCGAGCAGGCCTTCACCGAGGGCGAGGAGCTCTTCGCGCGCCTGTTCGCGGCCCGGGCCGGCGCCGCCCTGTCGGCGGCCCGGCTGTACAGCGAACAGACCCGCATCACCGAGACGCTGATGCAGGAACTCCTCCCGCCGACGCTGACCTCCGTGCACGGCGTCGACTTCGCCGGGGGCTACCGCGCGGCGAAGGAACAGGACCGGGTGGGAGGCGACTTCTACGACGTCCACCCCGCCGCCCACCCCTCCCAGGAATCCCTGGTGGTCCTGGGCGACGTCGCCGGCAAGGGCCTCGACGCGGCCGTGCTCACCGGCAAGATCCGCAACACCCTGCACGCCCTGCTGCCGCTGGCCGACGACCACGAGCGGTTGCTCAACCTGCTCAACGGCGCGCTGCTCACCTCCCGGCACACCCGCTTCGCCACCCTCGTCCTCGCCTCGGTGTCCCGCCGCGGCGGGAAGGTGCACCTGCGGCTGACGAGCGCCGGGCACCTGCCGCCGCTGATCGTCCGCAACGACGGCACGGTGGAGGAGGTGGACACCCGCGGCACCCTGGTCGGGGCGCTGCCGGCGGTCACGGCCTCCACGGTGCGGACCGTGCTCGCGCCCGGCGAGACCTGCCTGCTGTTCACCGACGGCATCACGGAGGCCCGCGGCGGCCCGCTGGGCGACGACCTCTTCGGCGACCACCGGCTGCGCCGCGCCCTCACGCAGTGCGCGGGCATGCCCGCGGAGGCGGTCGTGGAGCGGGTGCAGATGCTGGCTTCCCAGTGGGTGGGGGCCGGACGTCACGACGACATGGCCGCCGTCGCCATCACGGCTCCGAAGACCGGACGTCTGACGGTCGTCAACGGGCGGGCGAGCGGCCAGGAAGGGCGGAGGAACAGGTGAGGGGCGGGACCCCCGAGAACCGGCTCGCGGACCGGCTCAGGGAGCAGTTGTGGCAGGCGGTGGTCGACGGCGAGGAACACCGGGCCGTCGACGTCGTCCACGCGGCCGCGGCCGACGGCGTGGACGAGCAGACCCTGCTGCTGGAGGTGATCGCGCGCGTCCAGGAGAAGATCGGCGTCGAATGGGCCGCCGACCGCCTCACCGTGGCCCAGGAACACGCCGCGACGGCCATCAACGAACGGGTCGTCGCCTCCCTGGCCGACCGCCGCCGTGCCGCCGGGCGTACGCAGGCCCCGCGGGGCCGGGTGACGGTGAGCTGCATCGACGGCGAGTGGCACGCGTTCCCCGCCCGGCTCGTCGCCGAGGTCCTCGGCCTGCACGGGTGGCGCGTGGACTACCTAGGCGCCCAGACCCCCACTCCGCACCTGGTCGCCCACCTGCACCACACCGACCCCGACGCGGTGCTGCTGTCCGGGTCCATCGCCACCCACCTGCCGACCGCGCACGCGGCCGTGACGGCCTGTCAGGCCATCGGCGTGCCCGTCCTGGCCGGCGGCCGCGCCTTCGGCCCGGGAGGCCGGTACGCGCGGGCCCTGGGCGCCGACCGGTGGGCGCCCGACGCCCGCGGCGCGGTCGAGGTGCTCGCGGCGGGACTCGCCCGGCCCCGCCCGGCGGCCGTACGGCAGGTCTCCGAGGACCTCCCGCACCTGGTCGACCAGGAGTACACGATGGTCGTCCAGTCCCGTCCGCAGCTCGTCAAGCAGACCCTGGTCGAACTGGAGACGCGTTTCCCGGCCGTCCGCCACTACAGCGACGTCCAGCGTGAGCGCACCGCCGAGGACCTCGCCCACATCGTCGACTACCTGGCGACCGCCCTGTACGTCGACGACCCCGAGGTCTTCACCGGCTTCCTCGAGTGGACCGCGGGCGTGCTGGAGGCCCGGCACGTGCCCCCGCACTCCCTGCTGGCGGGCCTGGACGCCCTGGCCGGCCAACTCCGTGACTTCCCACGCACCGTGAGCCTCATCGAACAGGGCAGTGCCGCCGTGCGCGGCCGGCCCGCCCCCCGTCCTGTCCTCGGCCCCGACCTTGGCGTATGACCGATCTGCATTCCGACGAGTTCGTCCTCACCGTCCTGCGCGACCCCCTCACGCTCACCGTGCGGGTGTCCGGCGAACTCGACTACGACACCAGCGACGACCTGCTCAGAGCCGTCGTCGAGCAACTGACCGAACCGTGTGCCTTCCGCGACGTCCGGCTGGACTTCCGGGACCTGGGGTACATCGACTCGACGGGACTGTCCGCCCTGTTGATGATCCACCGCCGGACCAGTGCGGCCGGTGCGCTCCTGCACCTGGACCACCGGCCGGAGTTCCTGGAGCGGATGCTCACGATGACCAACGTGCTGGACCACCTCACCGCGGGGGGACACCGCGAGGAAGCCGTGGAGGCCGAGCAGGACGACGGCGCCACCGAAGCGGGCGTCCCCTGACGGCCCTGGGGCCGGCCGCGCGGGGCGCCCTCAGACGGTCCGGTTCAGCACCATCCGGGCTATGACCTGCTTGCCGTCGGCGAGGGCGACGGTCTGCACGCGCTCGCACAGCCGGGCGACCAGGTACATGCCGTGACCGCCGACGCGCCCCGCGTCGTGGGGGCGCTGCTGCGGCTCGCTGGGTGAGCTGTCGCGCACCGTCACCGTGAGCACCCCGGCGTCGGGCGTCAGCTCCAGCAGCAGACCGCCGTCGCCGGGCGCGTGCCGTACCGCGTTGGTGACCAGTTCGCTGACCACCAGCTGGGCGTCCTGGCTCGCCCGCTCCTCGGCCGGGTGGCCGACCCGCGCGAGGAGCGTGCGCACCGCCCGCCGGGCATCGCCGATCGCCACGCCCGCGCCGTCCCAGACCACGCAGTACCGGACGGCCGCCGACGTGTCGTGGTCGTTCACTGTCTGTCGCACGAGCGGGATGACGGTCGAAGGGGCCCTGAGGGTTGTACGGGAGAGTCCTGTGTTCACGCGCAGTCGCAGTTCTGTCGGTCTCGGTCACTCACGGTGGTCGTCTTCTCGGCCGTCGGGGTCGGGGCGCGCGACGGGGGGAGCGGCGACACCGTCGCCGGGGTCGGCGACCGCGAAGTGCTCCAGGGTGCCGCTGACCGTCAGCAGACGGCTCACCGGCGGCGGAAGCGGACCCAGCAGGACGAGTTCACGGCCGCTGTCCGCGTGACGGCGCCGCGCGTCGAGGAGGGCGTTGAGGAGCATGCTGTCCGCGAAGGTGATCTGGGAGAGGTCCACCGCGGTGGTCGGCAGGGCCGCCCGGTCGGCAGCGGCCCACGCCTCGACGAAGTCCTCCGTGTCGTCGTGGTCCACTTCGCCGCGCACCGTGATCACAAAGGTGTCCTCGTGGCGGGTGACGTGCACTTTCGTATCAGGGGCCGCATGCATGGAGCCATCCTCACATCCGACCGCTGCGCCGGGCCACCCCGGTCGGCGCAACGGTCCGGGCGACGCGGGCGACGGGCCTCCGACCCGCGCTTGCGGGCGTGCTGGTCGGAGGCGCGGGTACCTGATGGCCGTTCCCCCGGCAGCAGCCCGGGGGCTGTCCTATTCTGACCCCGCCCACCGAAAGAAAGGGACCGGTGACGCCTCCCGACGACGCCGCACCCGGCGCATCGCCCCGGAGCGAGGTCTTCGCCGCCGACGCCGAGGTCGGCCGCCACCTCGCCGCCGTCGACTGGGCCGCGACCCCCCTGGGTCCGCCCGAGGACTGGCCGCAGAGCCTGCGCACCGCGGTGAGCATCCTGCTGTCGTCGAAGTTCTCGATGTGGATGGCATGGGGCCCCGACCTCACCTTCTTCTGCAACGACGCCTACCGCCGCGACACCCTCGGCCAGAAGTACCCCTGGGCGCTGGGCCGCCCCGCGCGGGAGGTCTGGGCGGAGATCTGGGACGACATCGGCCCGCGCATCGACACCGTGCTCACCACGGGCAAGGCGACGTGGGACCAGGCACTGCGGCTGTTCCTGAGGCGCTCCGGCTACGCGGAGGAGACGTACCACACCTTCTCCTACAGCCCCTTGCACGACGACGCGGGCCGGGTCGTCGGCATGCTCTGCGTGGTCAGCGAGGACACCGACCGCGTCATCGGCGAGCGCCGGATGGCGACCCTGCGCGACCTGGGCTCCGACCCGAGCGTGGTGCGCACCGAACAGGAGATGCTCGACTTCGCCGGCACCCAGCTCGGCCTCAACCCCTACGACCTGCCGTTCACCCTGACGTACCTGTTCGAGGACGGCGGCGACGCCCGCCTCGCCGCCACCACCGGCGTACCGGCCGGACACCCGCTGCTCGCGCCGGCCCTCACCGCGGACCGCGACGCGCCCTGGCCGGTGACCGAGCCGGCCCGGGGCGAGTCGGTCCTGGTGCCGCTGCACGGCGCCCGGTACCCCGATCCACCGTCCGGCGCATGGGCCGAACCGCCCACGCACGCGCTCGCGGTGCCCCTGCTGCGCCAGGGCGGATCGCCGTACGGCTTCCTGGTGGCCGGACTCAACCGCTACCGCCCCCTGGACGAGGGCTACCGCACGTTCCTCGACCTGGTCGCCGGGCACGTGGCCGCCGGGATCGCCGGGGCACGCAGCTACCGGGCCCAGCAGCGCCGCGCCGAGGAACTCGCCGAGCTGGACCGCGCCAAGACCACGTTCTTCTCCAACGTCAGCCACGAGTTCCGCACCCCCCTCGCGCTCATCATGGGACCGGTGGAGGAGCTGACCGCCCGGCTCGCCCCCGCCGATCCGGAACTGTCCGAGGACCTGGACGTCGTCCACCGCAACGGACTGCGTCTCGGCAAGCTCGTCAACACGCTCCTGGACTTCTCCCGCATCGAGGCCGGCCGCATGGAGGCCCGGTACGAACCGGTCGACCTCGCCGCCGTCACCGCGGAACTCGCCAGTGTCTTCCGCTCCGCCGTCGAGCGGGCCGGGCTGCGCTTCGAGGTCGACTGCCCACCCCTGCCCGAACCGGTGTACGTCGACCGGGGGCTGTGGGAGAAGGTGGTCCTCAACCTCCTCAGCAACGCCCTGAAGTTCACCTTCGAGGGGTCCGTCGCCCTCGCCGTGCACACCGGCGAGGGCGAGGCCGTGGTGACCGTCGAGGACACCGGCATCGGCGTCTGCGCCGAGGAGATGCCCCGCCTGTTCGAGCGCTTCCACCGCATCGAGAACGCGCGGTCGCGGTCCCACGAGGGCAGCGGCATCGGCCTCGCCCTGGTGAAGGAACTCGTCACCCTGCACGGCGGCACGATCGACGCGACCTCCGTCGAGGGCGAGGGAACCCGCTTCACGATCAGGCTGCCCTTCGGCTCCGCGCACCTGCCCGCCGGCGCCGTCGTCCCCGCGACGGGCTCCGACGCGCCCTCCGGCACCGCCGACCCCTACGTACGGGAGGCCCTGCGCTGGCTGCCCGACGACGAGACGCCGGCCGGGCCGGACCCCGTCACCCTCGCCGGGGACCCGGACGTCGCCGCCCGGACGGCCTCCCCGGCCGACGCCGCGCGCGTCCTGGTCGCCGACGACAACGCCGACATGCGCGAGTACCTCACCCGGCTGCTGCGCGGCGCGGGCTACCGCGTCGACGCGGTCCGGGACGGCCGGCAGGCGCTGGAAGCCGCCCGCAGGCACGCGCCGGACCTCGTGGTCAGCGACGTGATGATGCCCGGCCTGGACGGCCTCGCCCTCGTCGGCGCGCTGCGCGCCGACCCGCGCACCG
Organism: Streptomyces galbus; assembly: GCF_005280195.1. Classification (GTDB taxonomy): domain Bacteria; phylum Actinomycetota; class Actinomycetes; order Streptomycetales; family Streptomycetaceae; genus Streptomyces; species Streptomyces galbus. Next base: position 117,004 of record NZ_SZPR01000015.1, read on the forward strand.
CGTCCGTACCGGCCCTGCTGCTGTCCGCGCGGGCCGGGCAGGAAGCCTCCATCGAGGGCCTGCGGGCCGGCGCCGACGACTACCTCGTCAAGCCGTTCGCCGCCGCCGAACTGCTCGCCCGGGTCCGGGCCGCCATCGAACTGGCCCGGCTGCGCGGCCACCACGCCCGCTGGCGGGCCGCCCTGATCGACTCCCTGCAGGAGGCGTTCTTCGTCTGCGACGAGGACGGCGCCGTCATCGAGATCAACCGGGCGTTCACCGACATCCTCGGCTACGGCCCCGAAGGACTGCCCTACGAGGCGGTCAAGCCGTGGTGGCCCGACGCCGAGTCCCACCCCGACGCCCACGCGAAGGCCACCGCCGCCTTCCGCCGGCTCGTCGCCGAGACGCGCGGCACCCAGACCGTGCCCGTCCGGCACCGGGACGGCCACCGGCTGTGGATCAGCGCCGCGTTCAGCCGGGTCCGCGACCCCGACACCGGCCGCACCGTCGTCGTGGGCACCTTCCGCGACGTGACGGCCGAGCACTACGCCGTCCAGCGCGACAGCGCCCTCGCCGCCCTGAGCACCCGGCTGTCCCGGGCGACCGGACTGGCCGACGCACTCGACGGCGCCCTGGACGAACTGAAGAAGCTCTGGGGGGCCCGGCGGGTCCTCGCGGCGGTCTTCGACCCCGGCGGCGACGGGGGAGCGGCCACCCTGGTCTCCACCGAGAAGTCCCTGACCTGGCAGGAGCTGGAGCCCGAGGAGCGTGCGGCGCTCACCGGCCTGCGGCAGCGCCCGCTGCTCACCCCCCTCGCCGGCAGCAGCGGCGCCGGCACCCTGCTGGAGCACCCCGACGGGCCGCTCGCCCTCTGGGTCGACCCGGGGGAGTCCCGGCCCTTCACCGGCGAGGACCAGTTGCTGCTCTCCCTGCTCGCCGGCCACCTGGCGCAGGGACTCGCCCGGGCCCAGCAGATCGACCAGCAGCGCGAGACCGCCATCGCCCTGCAGCGCGCCATCCTCGGCCCGTCCCGGCTGCCCAACGGCTTCGCCGTCGCCTACGAACCGGCCACCCCGCCCCTGGAGGTCGGCGGCGACTGGTACGACACCGTCGCGCTGCCCGACGGCCGCATCGGCATCATCGTCGGCGACTGCGTCGGCCGGGGCCTGGAAGCCGCCACCGTCATGGGGCAGTTGCGCAGCGCGTGCCGCGCGCTGCTGCTGCAGGACGCCGGCCCCGCCCAGGCCCTGCTCGCCCTCGACCGGTTCGCCGTGGGCGTGCCCGGCGCGCTGTGCACCACCGTCTTCTGCGGCGTCCTGGACGCCACGACCGGGCAACTGCGCTACTCCAGCGCCGGGCACCCGCCGGGCGTCCTCGCCGGTCCCGACGGCACCGTCACCCTCCTGGAGGACGGCCGCTCCCTGCCGCTGGCCGCCCGCCCCGGGACGCCGCGCCCCGAAGCCACCTGCACCATCCCGCCGCGCGCGACCCTGCTGCTGTACACCGACGGGCTCGTCGAACGCCGCGGCCGCCCCCTGAGCGTCGGCATCGAGCTCGCCGGCGCCGCCCTCGTACAGGCCCGGGACGTCGTGTTCGGTGACCTCGCCGCGCACGTGATGGACCGGATGGTCCCCGAGGGCGGCTACGACGACGACGTCGCCCTGCTGTTGTACCGCCACCCGGCGCCCCTGGAGGTGTCGTTCCCCGCCGAGTCGTCCCGGCTGGCGGTCGTGCGCGGAGCACTGCGCGACTGGCTCGGCCGGTGCGACCTGCCGCCCCGCACCGTGCAGAACGTCCTGGTCGCCGCCGGTGAGGCGTGTGCCAACGCCATCGAGCACGGCCACCGCGACGCCCCCGGCGCCCCCATCACCCTGCGCGCCGAGGCGTTCGCCGACACCCTGCGGCTGACCGTCTCCGACAGCGGCCGCTGGAAGACCCCCCGACCGGAGCTGAACCCCCACCGCGGACGGGGCGTGCAACTGATGCACGCCCTCATGCAGGACGTCACCATCACCCCCGGCCCCGTCGGCACCACCGTCGACATGCACACCAGGATCGTGTGATGACCACACCGCTGACACTGACACCGGGCCGGCGGCCCGACGGCACCGCGCAGCTCACCGCGGTCGGTGAGATCGACATGAGCAACGCCGGGGTGCTGGCCGACTCCCTGCGGGGCACGCCCGGCCGGGTCGTCCTCGACCTCACCCGGGTGGAATACCTCGACAGCGCGGCCCTCAACGTGCTGTTCGAGCACGCCGACCGCCTGGAGATCCTCGCCGGCGCCCTGCTCGCGCCCGTGCTGGCCGTCTCCGGCATCGCCGACCTCGCCACGGTGCACACGCCCACGTGACACCCGGACGTACGCCCGGAGCGACGCGGCGGCCGCGCACATGCCGCGGCGCCGGTCCCGGGGTCCGTGACCGGCGCCGCGTTCGGCTCGGGCCGACGCTCGGCCCTGGTGCTCAGCCCCTGTCCCGGGGCCTCGCGCTCTTCGTGTTCCTCGTGTTCGTCGTGTTCCTTGTTCCGCGTGCTCAGCCCTTGGCGGCCTGGGCGGCGCCCGCCTCCGTGGTCTCCCGGGCGGTCGTCAGGCTGCCGCCGGCGTTCTCCAGGTGGGCACGGACGAACCACTGGAACTGCTCCAGGTCCCGGAGCTGCTCGATGAGGAGGTCCTCCGTCGCCGGGTCGATCTCGCCCACGGTCTTGACGGCGGTGCGCAGGTCCTCGAGCAGGCCCGTGTACACCACGTCCAGCGCGCCGAGGTGCGCGATCGCGTCCTCACGGCCGATGGAGTAGTCGTCCCAGGTGCGCTCCTTGACCAGCGAGCCCGGCGTGCCCTGGGCGACCCCGCCGAGGGCCGCGATGCGCTCGGCCACGTCGTCGGCCATGTCCCGCACCCGGTCCACCTGCGGGTCGATCATCTGGTGCACGGCGATGAAGTGCGGGCCGACGACGTTCCAGTGGATGTGCTTCAGCGTCAGGTGCAGGTCGTTCAGGGCGTGCAGCCGCAGGCGGAGGACGTCGATGAGCCGGCCCGCCGCCTCGCGCTCGATGCCCGGGACGGTGTACTTGGGGGTGAAGTCCTTCGCCATGTCAGCAACTCCTTGGTCTGGGGGGTTGATAGCCCTACGTGTGACCGGCCTGCGCGATCACATGCCTGTGACCTCAGGCTCAGTCGTTTCCGGTACCGGCGCGAGCGGGCCCGGTCGCACGGTGCGCCGATGTCCTCCGAACGGCCCACCGCCGGGTCGCATCCGTACGGGGACGCCGCAGGGTAGAGACCGCAGACGGAGCCCGGCGAAGCGCACGGGACACCACCGGCGGACGACGCGACGGAACAGGTGACGACAGAGCCATGAACGACGAACCGACGCACACGACCGGCCGGCCGGGCGGCGGCACGGACCGCTCTCCTTCCCTCACCTGCCTGGTCACCGGCGCCACCGGGTACATCGGCGGCCGACTGGTCCCCGAGCTGCTGGACGCCGGCCACCGGGTGCGCTGCCTCGCCCGCACCCCGCACAAGCTGCGCGACCAGCCCTGGGCCGACCGGGTGGAGATCGTCCAGGGCGACGTCACCGACGCCGGCTCGGTCGCCCGGGCGATGGCCGGGGTGGACGTGGCGTACTACCTGGTGCACGCGCTGGGCACCGGCCGCTCCTTCGAGGAGACCGACCGCACCGCGGCCCGGATCTTCGGGGAACGGGCCAGGGCGGCCGACGTGGGCCGGATCGTCTACCTCGGCGGACTGACACCCGAGGGGGTGCCGGAGAGGGAGCTGTCGCCGCACCTGCGCTCCCGCGCCGAGGTCGGCCGCGTCCTGCTCGACTCGGGCGTGCCCACCGCCGTCCTGCGGGCCGCCGTCATCATCGGCTCGGGCTCCGCCAGCTTCGAGATGCTGCGCTACCTCACCGAACGCCTGCCGGTGATGGTCACCCCCCGGTGGGTGCACACCCTGATCCAGCCCATCGCCGTCCGCGACGTCCTGCGCATCCTCGTCGGCTGCGCGACCCTGCCGGCGGACGTGAACCGCACCTTCGACATCGGCGGACCCGAGGTGCTGACGTACCTGGAGATGATGCAGCGCCACGCCGCCGTCGCCGGCCTCCCGCGCCGGCTCATCGTGCCGGTACCGGTGCTGACACCGGGCCTGTCGAGCCACTGGGTGGGCATCGTGACCCCGGTGCCCGCCTCGATCGCCCGCCCGCTGACCGAGTCGCTGCGCCATGAGGTCGTGTGCCGGGAGCACGACATCGAGCGGTACGTGCCCAGCCCGCCCGGGCACCCCCTGCCCTTCGACCGCGCGGTGGCGCTGGCGCTGCAGCGGGTGCGCGACGCGCAGGTCACCACCCGCTGGTCCTCCGCCTCCGTGCCCGGCGCGCCCAGCGACCCCCTGCCCACCGACCCGGACTGGGCGGGCGGCAGCCTGTACACCGACGTGCGCGAGCGGGAGACCGACGCGGCGCCGGAGGCACTGTGGCAGGTCATCGAGGGCATCGGCGGCGAGAACGGCTGGTACTCCTTCCCGCTGGCGTGGGCGGTGCGGGGCTGGCTGGACCGCCTGGTCGGCGGGGTGGGCCTGCGCCGCGGGCGCCGCGACGCACGGCGGCTGCGCGTCGGTGACTCGCTGGACTTCTGGCGGGTGGAGGAGATCGAACGCGGACGCCTGCTGCGCCTGCGCGCCGAGATGCGCCTGCCCGGGCTCGCCTGGCTGGAGATGCGGGTCGAGACGCCGGGGGAGGGCACGGCGGGGAGCGCACCGGTGCTCTACCGGCAGCGGGCGGTGTTCCATCCGCGCGGCCTGCTGGGTCACCTGTACTGGTGGAGCGTCTCGCCGTTCCACGCGGTCGTCTTCGGCGGCATGGCCCGCAACATCGTCCGCGCCGCGGACCGGGCGCCGGACAACTCCCCGGCCCGCCCCGGTGGGGGCGACCCGGCCGACCGGGCGGTGCCCGCCCTGGGCGGGGCACCGGAGCACCGCCCTTCCGGTGGCGGCCGCCGCCCGGAGGACGGCTGACCCCCGCCGCCCGGCCGTACCGCGTCCGGCGGTGTCCGCTCAGTCCTGCGCGACGCGGATGATCGTCCGGCCGGGGACGCGCCGCTCCGGGGTGAACGCGGCGGCGGCCTCGGCCAGCGGCCGCACCGCGCCGACCCGCACCTCCAGGCGCCCGTCGCGGACCTGCCGCACCAGCTCCGCGAGGCGGGTGCGGTCGGGCTCGACGACGAAGAAGACCGCCCGCCCGTCGCTCGGCCGTACGGGCGGCGGCTCGGCGATCGTGACCAGCGTGCCGCCCGGACGCACCAGCGCCGCCGACTGCCGCAGCACCTCCCCGCCGATCACGTCGAACACCACGTCCGCCTGACCCGCGGCGTCCAGCGGGTCGGACCCGAGGTCGAGGAAGGCGTGCGCGCCGAGGGCGAGGACGGTGTCCCGGTCGGCGGCCCGGCCGGTGCCGACGACCCGGGCGCCCGCCGCGCGCGCGAGCTGCACCGCGATCGAGCCGACCGCCCCGGCGGCCCCGTGGACCAGCACCGTCCGGCCGGCGGTGAGGCCGCCGTGGTCGAAGAGCCCCTGCCAGGCGGTGAGCCCGGAGACCGGCAGCGCCGCCGCGATGGCGTGGTCGACGTCCGCGGGCAGCGGCGCGAGGTTGCGGGCCTCGACGGCGACGTACTCGGCCAGCGTGCCGTCGCGGGCCCAGTCGGTCAGCCCGAAGACCCGCTGGCCCACGGTCAGGCCGGTGGTGCCGTAGCCGAGCTCCGCCACGACGCCCGAGACCTCGTGCCCGGGCACGCTCGGGGTGCGGTCGCGGCCCGCGCGGTCCGTCCAGGTCGCCGGCCAGGCCAGCTCGCCCCGGGTGAACCCGGCGGCGTGGACCCGTACGACGACGTCGTTCTCGGCGGCATGGGGGTGCGGCAGGTCCGTCAGGGCCAGCCCGTCGGTGCCCGCGTCACGGTCCGAGACGGTGAGGGCTCGCATGGTGGTGTCCTTTCTCTCCTCGGTCGTTCCCGGTGCGTCCGCTCAGCTCGGCCAGGGCGCCCCCGTGACGCGCTCGACCATGCTGGTGCGGTGGAACCCGGGCACGAAGTGCTCCAGCACGTCCGCGTTCACGGTGCCGTAGGTGGTGTCCGGGCGGTCCTTGAGCCCCTCCACGAAAGCCTGGAGGAACTCCTTCTTGAACTCCCCGCGCGGATGGGCGGCGACGATCTCCTCCACCTGGCCCCCGTCCAGCCGGTCCAGGTTCCAGCCGATCGCGTCGGTCAGGACGCCGTAGGCGGTGGCCGCGATCTCCGGGCCCATCCGCCCGGGCAGCCCCGGCGTGGTGTGCACGGCGATCGCGGTCCACACGACGTCGGCGGCGCTCGCGGGGAAGCCCCGCTCGAGCAGGAACGCGCGGGCGTGGTCGGCGCCGTCCAACTCGAAGCGCTGCTCCGTCGCCGAGAACGGCGTCAGCAGACCCGCGTCGTGGAACAGCGCGGCGAGGTAGAGCAGCTCCGGGTCGGGTGTGAGGCCCAGGTCGCGCGCGTGCAGCGAGCCGAAGAGGAAGACACGCCGGGAGTGGTGGAACAGCAGGGGAGGGATCGTCCGCCCGAGGAACGAGGTGGCCTCCGCCACGGCTGCGGTCTCGGGGATCTCCACCCCCGCGATGAGGTCGGTCATGGTGCCCGCGCTTTCCGGTGGGGTGCGGGGGCGAGCGGGACGGCCCGCGCGCCCGCACTGTTCGTGCCTGTCGTGTGCTTCTGCCTTCCACGGTGCCGACTCCCGTCCCGCGGCGCCGCCTCGGTCCGGCCACGACCCACTCGGATGCGGACACGTCCGTGGCCCGGAGACCGCCAAGAGGACGGTTCCCCTCCGGTGCACCCTGCGGGGTTGCGGGGTAACCGGTAGCGACAGCGATCAGCCGTCGAAGGGAAGGAGACACGTGCCGTGGACGTCTTGAAGCGCCGGCTCGAACGCAGCCTGGCCGCGCAGTCGGTCCTCGCGTTCGTGCTGGCGTTGGGCATCACCGCACTGTTCCGCCGGGACGACCACCCGGTCGTGTGGGTGGTCCACGCGGCCTTCTACACCGCCGTCGCGGTCGGAGCCGCGACCTGGCAGCGCCGGCGCGCCGCCCGGTCCGTGGGCACCGACTCCGGCGGGCTCGCCGACCTCGCCATCAGGATCCAGCGCCGTGACGTGCCCGAGGACCCGCGGGAGCGGGCGATGATGCGCCGACTGGTCGCCGACTCCCTGCGGAAGATCGAGCGGGGACGCCGCTGGCTGCCGTACTACCTGGGGCTGCTCGGACTGCTCGCGGCCGGGATGTTCGTCCTGGGCGCCGTGCGCGGCTCCTGGGTGTTCCCGGCGGTCTTCGCGGCCGGTGTCGCGGCGTTCGCCTGTTCGGTCCTCTGGATGCGCCGGCGCTCCCTGGAACGCCTGCGGTTCATGCGGGACGCGCTGCAGCGGGACGGCGAACGGGTGTCCTGAGGCTCCCCGGCCCGCGGTCGTTCCGGTGCGTCCGGCGCGGCGGCGGGCCGGCAGTCCGGCCGGAGGACCCGTCAGACCTCGGAGGTGTTCTCCGCGGTGTCGACGTCCGCGGGCGCCGACCGCTGCTGCAGGCCGCGGGCCACCCGGGCCTGGGCCTCCAGGACCGTGGCGTAGGCCGGCAGGATCTCCTCCAGGCCCAGGATCCACATCATCCGGCGCAGGTGCTCGCTCAGCCCGGCCAGGACCAGCGTGCCCTGCCGTTCCTCCAGGCGACGCCGCCAGGACAGCATCAGGGAGACGCCCGTGGAGTCGAGGTAGGCGGTGCGCGAGGCGTCCAGCACCAGCCGGCGGCAGCCCTGTCCGAGCAGCCGTTCGATCTCCGCGCGCATGGACTCGGCGGCGAACAGGTCCACGTCCTCGGGAAGGGCCGCCACCACCAGGTCGTCGTCACGGTGCATGACTTCCAGCACTGTTTCCCCCCTCCTCGAGGTCGCCCGGGCCTTGTACACGAGTGTCCTGCCCGCAGGACCTGTACCCCGTCATCGGCTCGGCACGGGCGCCGTACCACTGGTGTGCCCACGACCACACTAACGGGGGTCCGGTCGCGGCCGGGCGGAGTGCCGGTCCAGCTCACCCGGTCCGGTGGTCCCTCGGCCGCCCGGGTCACGGTTGGCCGGGCGGCCCCTGGTTACTCCGGGACGTGAGCGACGGCAGGGGAGAAGACGATGACCGAGCACGAGGCGCGACGTCCCGCTCCGGCGAGCGGCATGCGCGCGGAGCACGACGACCGCACCACCGCCGAGGACGCCGGCTGGCCGCGGCACACCGAGGCCGAGGAGCCCGAGGAGCCCGAGGCGACCGAGGAGCCGGGGAGCGCCCTGGAGGAGCGGGCCGACGTGCGCCGCGCCATCGACGACGACACGAGTGTCGCCGAGCTGACCGGGTACGAGCCGCAGGACGAGGATCCGCTCGACCCGGAGTTCCGGGCCCCGACGGACGACGGAGCGTGAGCCGTACGGCGTGAGGCCGTACGGCTCGCCGTGTCGCCGGGCCCTGGGGTTCCGGCGACCGCGGGCGTGGCCGACGACGAGGGGAGACTGGCTGCATGTGCGGCCGTTACGCATCCACCCGCAGTCCGCAGGACCTGGTGCAGCTCTTCGGGGTCACCGAGTGGCACCCCGACGAGAGGCTGGAGCCGAGCTGGAACGTCGCGCCCACGGACGACGTGTGGGCGGTCCTCGAACGTGCCCCGCGCGGCGCGCAGGACGACACCGCGGCGGTGGAGCGGCAACTGCGCCCGCTGCGCTGGGGCCTGGTGCCGTCGTGGGCCAAGGACGTCAAGGTCGGCGCACGCATGATCAACGCGCGTGTGGAGACCGTGCACGAGAAGCCCGCGTTCCGCCGTGCCTTCGTCAAGCGCCGCTGCCTGCTGCCCGCCGACGGCTTCTACGAGTGGGAGCAGGTGACGGACCCGGCCACCGGCAAGGCCCGCAAGCAGCCCTACTTCATCCATCCCGAGGACGACCAGGTGATGGCCCTCGCCGGGCTGTACGAGTACTGGCGCGACCCCGGGGTGAAGGACGACGACGACCCCGGGGCCTGGCTGCTGACCTGCACCGTCATCACCACCGAGGCCACCGACGCCGCCGGGCGCGTGCACCCCCGGATGCCCCTGGCCCTCACCCCGGACCACTACGACGCCTGGCTCGACCCCCGCCACCAGGACCCCGGCCACCTGCGCGCCCTGCTGGGGCAGCCCGCGGACGGCCACCTCGACGCCCGGCCCGTCTCCACGGCCGTGAACAACGTCCGCAACGACGGCCCGCACCTCCTCGACCCGGTGACCCCGTAGGAGCGCTCCCACGCCCCGCCTGCGGAGGCGTTCGCTGCCGTGCCCGGTGAGGGGGAGGAGGCGAGTGGCCTATGCAGGGCGGGTATGCTCACAACCGTTGTCCAGCGACAACAGTAGGGTGCCAAAAGGGCCGGTGAGGAGGGCGGGAGCAGGGTGATGCCACAGACGCGAACCGACGGCCTGCCCAGGAACGACGACGGGATGGGACAGCCGTCCTGGGTGTCCGGCGAACCGTCGGTCCTGCTGGTCGAGGACGACGCCGGGGACGCCTTACTGGTCGAGGAACTGGTCGCCGACAGCGCGCTCAAGGTGCGCCTGACGTGGGTCCGCTCCATGGCCGAGGCCGTCGAGGCGCTCGCCACCGAGGTGCCCGACTGCATCCTGCTCGACCTGCACCTGCCCGACGCCCAAGGACTCGAGGCGGTCTCCCGGGTCCGTGCGAGCGCCGACCAGGCGGCCGTGGTCGTCCTGACCGGCCTCGCCGAGGAGGAGACCGGCCTGGCCGCCGTGGCCGCCGGAGCCCAGGACTACCTGGTCAAGGGACGCGTCGAGCCCGAGTTGTTCGTGCGGGCGATGCGCTACGCGATCCAGCGCAAGCAGTCCGAGCGGGCGGCCGTGGCGCTCCAGGCCAGCCGGCTCCAGGCCCAGGAGAACGCCCGCCTGGAACGGGGTCTGCTGCCCCGCCCGCTGCTGCGCGGCGAGGGGGTCGAAGTGGTCACCCGGTACCGCCCGGGCCGGGCGCACGCCCTGCTCGGCGGTGACTTCTACGACATCGTGCAGGGCGCCGACGGCACGGTCCACGCGCTGATCGGCGACGTCTCCGGGCACGGCCCCGACGAGGCCGCCCTCGGCGTGGCCCTGCGCATCGCCTGGCGCACCCTGGTGCTCACCGGCGTCACGGGTCCCGACCAGGTGGCGCGCCTGGAGGAGATCCTGGTGGCCGAGCGCACCCGCAGCGAGGTCTTCGCCACGCTCGTCACGCTCAGCGCCGTACCCGGGCAGCGCACGGTCCGCCTGGTGCGGGCCGGGCACCACGGGCTGCTGCGGCGGACCGGCGGCGGCGTGGAGTGGCTCGAACCCCCGGGCGGCCCCGCGCTGGGCGTGGTCCCGGGCCTCGCGCGCTGGCCCGTGGCCGAGATGACCGTGGAGGAGGGCGCCGCGGTCGTGCTGTTCACCGACGGCCTGTTCGAAGGGCACGTGGGGCGCGGACAGGAGCGGCTGGGCGAGGACGGCCTGCTGGCGCTGGCCCGTGAGTGCACGGCGCTGCCGGCCGAGGAGTTCGTCGACGCGCTGATCGTGCGCGCCGAGGGCCTCGCCGAGGAGCAGGGCGGCCTGGCGGACGACGTGGCCGTGATGCATCTGAGTTGGGACTGACGGAAGTTGACCGAGAAGTGTCGAGGCGAACGGTGAGGGACGTGACGGGCGGAACGGGTGCCGGGCGACGGCTGACGGTACAGGGCTGGTTCTTCCTGGCGCTGTCGCTGATGGTGCTGCTCGTGGTCGTCGGCTCGGTCATCGGCGGCACCCTGCTGGCGCAGACCGCGCGGGTGACCGACGAGCTGACCATGGACATCCAGCCGGCCCGGACCGAGGCGTACCGGCTGCAGGCCGCGCAGGTCAACCAGGAGACCGGTATCCGGGGCTACGCCATCGCCGCCGACCGGCAGTTCCTCGCCCCCTACACCCAGGGCAAGCAGGACGAGGCCCGCTCCGTACGGCGGCTGCGCGAGCTGCTCGAGGGCCGGCCCGAGCTGCTCGCGGACCTCGACGCGGTCGAGCGCGAGGCGGACCAGTGGCGCGAGAAGTTCGCCGAGCCGCTGGCCGCGTCCGTGACACCGGGACAGCCGCGCACCCTGGACCAGCGGTCCGCCGAGCGGGGCAAGGCCGAGTTCGACCAGGTCCGTGCCCTGTGGACGAAGCAGAACGACGACCTGACCCGCGCCGTCCAGGACGGGCGCGCGCGCATCACCCACGAGCGCCTGGTGCGCAACTCCGTCCTGGCCGGCATGGTGGCCGTCTTCCTGCTGACCGGCATCGCCCTGTCCGTCCTGGTGCGCATGCTGGTGGCCCGTCCCCTGGAATCCCTGCGTGCGGCGTCGCGACGCGTCGCGGGCGGTGACTTCGCGTACGAGATCCCCGGTGACGGCCCCGCCGACCTGACCGCGGTGGCCGGCGACGTCGAGGACATGCGCAAGCGGATCGTCGCCGAGCTGCACGCCTCCCGCGACATCCAGGACGAGCTGACCCGGCAGGCCGCCGAACTGGACGCGCAGACGGTGGAGCTGCGCCGCTCCAACGCCGAGCTGGAGCAGTTCGCCTACGTCGCCTCGCACGACCTCCAGGAGCCGCTGCGCAAGGTCGCCTCGTTCTGCCAGCTCCTGGAGAAACGCTACGGCGACCAGCTCGACGACCGGGGCCGGCAGTACATCGACTTCGCCGTGGACGGCGCCAAGCGCATGCAGGTCCTCATCAACGACCTGCTGACCTTCTCCCGGGTGGGCCGGCTCAACGACGCCCGCGAGCCCGTCGACCTCGACCAGGCCCTCGACAAGGCGCTGCGCAACCTCACCGCGTCCGTCGAGGAGTCCGGGGCGGTCGTCGACCGGCCGGAGGACCTGCCCGAGATCACTGGCGACCCGACCCTGCTGACCATGCTCTGGCAGAACCTCGTGGGCAACGCGCTGAAGTTCCGCCACGCCGACCGCACCCCGCACGTCCGCGTCACCTGCGAAGCCGACCCGGAGGCGCCCGGCATGTGGCGCCTGAGCGTCACGGACAACGGCATCGGCATCCCCGAGCAGTTCGCGGAGAAGGTGTTCGTGATCTTCCAGCGGCTGCACGGCCGCGACGCCTACGGGGGCACCGGCATCGGCCTGGCCCTGTGCAAGAAGATCGTCGAGCACCACGGCGGCCGGATCTGGATCGACACCGGCCACACGGACGGCACCCGCTTCTGCTTCACTCTTCCCACGGCCGCCGATGCCACCGACGCCGATGCCGAAAGCCCCTCGACCGACGCCACCGACGCCACCGAAGAGAAGGCCCTGACATGACCACCCCTGACGCCACCCCCGTCGACGTGCTCCTCGTCGAGGACGACCCCGGCGACGAACTGATGACGCGCGAGGCGTTCGAGGACAACAAGATCGGCAACACGCTGCACGTCGTCCGGGACGGCGAGGAGGCCCTGGACTTCCTCTACCGGCGCGGCCAGCACACCGACGCCCCGCGGCCCGACCTGATCCTGCTCGACCTGAACCTGCCGAAGTACGACGGCCGCCAGGTGCTGGAGAAGATCAAGTCGGACCCGGACCTGTCGCTCATCCCGGTCGTCGTGCTGACCACCTCGGCGGCCGAGGAAGACATCCTGCGCAGCTACAAGCTGCACGCCAACGCCTACGTCACCAAGCCGGTCGACCTGGACCAGTTCATCGCCGCGGTCCGCCAGATCGACGACTTCTTCGTCCAGGTGGTCCGCCTCCCCAAGAACCGCTGAGCCCCGCCGGCGGTCCGCGCGGCACCCGCTGTACGGGCCGCCACCGGGGCCGCCGGGACGAATGACCGGGGGGCCGCGCGGGTAGACGCCTGCTTGGCCTCCGCATTCGCGGGTACAGCGACCACATGACCGGAGGATCACCACACTGCCGGCTCCCCTGAGAGCCTCGGTCCATGGCGGAATACGGGGACGCTGATCGAGAACCGGCGCGGGCCGACGGGCCGGACGTCGTCGCTGGCCGGATCGCGGACGCGGTGGACAGCCTGACCGGGCTGTGGGCCGCGGCGGCGAGCCGGGCCTCGGTGCGGCTGTCGCCGCACCAGTTGCGGGCCATGCGAATCCTGGAGGACCTGCCGGGCGCCAATCTGACGGCCTTGGCGGAGCGCCTCGACGCCGGCCTGCCCTCGGTCAGCAGACTCTGCGACCGGCTGGAGGCGGCCGGCCTGGTCGTCCGGGACGCCGCGCCCCACAACCGCCGTGAGGTGGAGCTGCGCCTGACGACCCACGGGCGGCACGTCCTGGCCGAGGTGGCGCGGCTGAGGAACCGTGCCCTGGCCGAGGTGCTGCACGCCATGGACCCGGACGTCCTGGACGCCCTGGACCGGAGCCTGCGGGCGTTCGCCGAGGTGCAGAAGAACCTCCCACCGCCGGAGTGACACCGGCACGCCACCGGTACGACGGCCGTGGCGGACCGCGCCGGACCGGTACGGGCGCCGGACCGCTCAGTTCTCGGCGGGCGGCCGGCCGTGCCAGTCGAGGCAGACCACCGCGGCGTCGGCGGTGAGGTCCGAGCTGCCGGAGTGCTCCACCAGGCCCGCCACGACGGCCCGCGCCGCCTCGTTCGTGTCCTGCGACCGGGCCGCGCCGAGGGTCTGGCGCAGGGCCTGCTCGCCGAACACGCCGCCCTCCGGGGACCGCGCCCCGTGGACTCCGGAGCTCACCACGACGAGCCGGTCGCCGGGCCGCACGGTGAAGACCTGCTCCTCGTAGGCGGTCTCCTCGAACATGCCGAGGGGAAGCTGGGCGTCCAGCTCGACCCGCTCGACCGACTCGTCGCGCAGGCGGAACAGGTGCGGCGAGCCCGCGTCCACGGCCTGCACGCTGCCGGTCGCCAGGTCGAAGCGGAGCAGCAGGGTCGAGGCGTACACCTTGCCGCCGTACTGGGCGTACACCGCCTGGTCGGCCAGGCGGGCCTGGTCGGCGAGGCCGAGGCCCGCCCGGCGGGCGTTGCGCAGGGCGCTCACCGTGAGGTTGGTCAGCAAGGAGGCGTCGATGCCCCGGCCCATGCCGTCGGTCACGGTGAGGATCAGGTGGTCGCCGTCGGTCGACCAGTCGAAATTGTCGCCGCCGACGGCGTACGCGGGCTCCAGGTGGGCGCCGATGACGAACTCCGGGCGGGCGCAGCCGCGGCCCGGCAGCAGCTGCCACTGCATCTCGGCCGCCAGCGTCAGCCGGCGGCTGCGCCGGGCCAGCAGGTACAGGTCGGTGTCGCGCTCCGCCGTGACGACCTCGTGCCCGAGCGCGGTCGCGAAGTCGGAGAGCCGCAGCACCCCGGCCGGGACCGCCTCGTCGGCGGACACGCGCACCGAGAGCACCCCGAGCCGGTCCCCGCGCACGGTGACGGGCAGGTGCACCGTGGCCGTTCCGTCCTCGGCGGGCTGCACGACGGGCGTCTGGGTGGAGAAGGCCTGCCCGGCGGGACCGTCGTGGGCCGACAGGGGCTCCCCGGTGTACGGCAGCCGGGTGACCGGTTGCAGCACGCGCATCGCGTAGTCGGCGAGCCACAGGGTGACCTCCCGGGCCCCGGCGCGCTCGGCGAGCAGGTTCCGGGCCGTGTCGACCACGGCGTGCGGCGGGGCCGCGCGCAGCGCGCTCTCCGCGGTCCGGACCGGTTCAGACGCGCTCACGGCATTCACCCTTTCGGCATATGACCTTCACACTAGCGTGCCCCGTCCGCGCCCCCGACCCGGCGGGGTACCGGCGGGTGACGTCAGCGTCCCCGCCAGTCCAGGCACACCACCAGCGCGTCGTCGTCCGCGGTGCGGTGACCCCGGTGGCCGGTCAGCTCCCGCAGCACCGCCGCGGGGACCTCCGCGGCGGGCAGCAGCCGCGTGGCCTGGATCGCCCGGGCCAGCGCGGAGTCACCGTACGCCTCACCGCGGGGCGAGGCCACGGCGTACACCCCGTCGCTGACGAACACCAGCCGGTCGCCGGGCTCGACGCGAAGCTCCTGCGTGACGTAGTCGGTCTCCTCGAACATGCCCAGCGGGAGCTGCGGCTCGAAGGCGACCCGCTCCACCGTGCCGCCGCGCAGCCGCATCATCCGGGGTGAGCCGGCGTCCACCACCCGGGCCCGCCCGGTGCCGATCTCGAAGTCGAACATCAGCACCGACAGGTACCGGTGGCCGCCGTAGTGGCCGAACACCGCCTGGTCGGCGAGGGCGGCCTGGTCGGCCAGGGGGAGTCCGGCCCGACGGGCGTTGCGCAGGGCGTTGACGGCGAGGTTCGTCAGCAGCGCCGCCTCGGTGCCCTCGCCCATGCCGTTGGAGACGTACAGCACGAGGCTGTCCGCGGTGGCCGACCAGTCGTAGTTGTCGCCGTGGATCGCGTAGGCCGGCTCGAGCTGGGCGCCCAGGTCGAACTCCGGCCGGGAGCAGGAGGTGCCGGGCAGGAGCTGCCACTGCATCTCCGCGGCCAGGGTGAGGCGGTCCTGCCGCCGGGCCCGCAGGAACAGGTCGGTGTCGCGTTCGGCGATCAGCACCTCGTGGCCCAGCACCTCGGCCAGCTCCGCCAGCTCGGCCAGCCGGGCGCGGCCCTCCTCCGCGTCCGACAGGGTCACCGTCAGGACGCCGAGCCGGTCACCGCGCACGCTCACCGGCAGGTGCGCGCGGACCCGGCCCTCCCCGAGCGCCTCCACGAAGGGCTCCTGGGAGGCGAAGGCGCGCCCGGCCGGGCTGTTGTGGACGGACACGGGTGTCCGCGCGTGCGGCGGCTCGGTCACGGGCTGGAGCACGCTGAGGCCGTAGTCGACGATGAGCAGGTCCACGGAGTCCGCACCGTACTGCCGGCCCAGCTCCTCGCGCGCGGCGTGGGCCAGGTCCTGGGGGGCCGCCCTGCGCAGCGCCCGCTCGACAGCCATGAATCTGTTCACGATCGTAGATATGCCAATCTCTCACCCGAAGTGACGTGTCGTCCGGCCCTGTGGGGGGCCGTCCGGTGGGGCCGGCCGCGCGCGGACACCCGCGCGTCGTCCCGACCATCCCTGTACGGCGCCCCTGCCTAGTACGCTGAGGGGCGTCCCCGTGCCTGCGAGAGTGTGACCGTGACGTCCATCCACCCCCGCCCCGAACCCGACGAGGTCGCGCGCGTCACTTCCACGGCCGCGGAGCTGCTGGAGGTCCTGTGGGGGCGCGCCTCCACGGCGCCGGCCTCCGCCTCCCAGTTGCGCGTGCTGCTCATCCTCGAACACCACGAGGGCATCAACCTGCGCACGCTGGCCGACCTGCTCGCCTCCACGCCGCCGTCCACCAGCCGGCTCTGCGACCGGCTCCAGGCCGCCGGGTTCGTCGAGCGGGAGGTGAGCCGGGAGGACCGGCGCGAGGTACGGCTGTACCTCAGCGTCCGGGGCCGGGCGTTCCTCGCCGATCTGCGCGACCGGCGCGAGGCCACCTTGCGCGGCGTGCTGGAGAAGATGCCGGCCACCGCGCGCAGCGCGCTGCTCGTCGGCCTGGAGGCGTTCTGCGCCGTGGCCGCGGAACAGCTCACCGGGCACGAGGACGAGCCCGGCAGCCGGACGGCCTGACCGTACGACCCAGGAGCCGCCGAGGCGACCGTCGGCCGCGGCGCGCGGCCGACGTGCGGCATGACCTCCGCCGACCGGAACATCCCTGATCCTCTCCCTGGCGCGACGACACCGCTACTTTCTTGTCTCACGGCTATAGTTGTCAAACGGCAAGTGTTGGTCGGAGGGTACGGAGCATTGGCTCAACAGGGGGAACACCGCACGGATCGGCACCGCAACGCCTCGACTTTTGCCATACTTTGCGGCTCTTTTGACGAAGGCGCGGGACTGGGATCCCGGGGCGGGGCAATGCGGCTGGGGTGAAACGTACGGGAATCGTCGTCCTGATCCTGGTCGCCGGACTGGCGGCGGCCGTCGCCGCGGTGGCAGTGTCGCCCTGGTGGTGCCTGGCCGCCGTACCGCTCTGCCTGCTGGGTCTGCTGGGGGTCGCCGACCTCGTCCAACCCCGGCACTCCGTGCTGCGGAACTACCCGATCCTGGGGCACGCCCGCTTCCTCCTGGAGCGGATCCGCCCGGAGCTCCAGCAGTACTTCATCGAGCGGAACTTCGACGGCCGCCCCTTCGACCGGGACGTGCGCAACATCGTCTACGAGCGGGCCAAGGGCACCGACGCCGAGCAGCCGTACGGCACCGAACAGGACGTCTACCAGCCCGGCTACGAGTACCTGGTGCCGTCGATGGCCCCCTGCGAGGTGCCCGACACCCCGCCGCGGGTCAGGATCGGCGGCCCCGACTGCCGCCGTCCGTACGACATGGCCCTGCTGAACGTGTCCGCGATGAGCTTCGGCTCGCTGTCCGCCAACGCGATCCTCGCCCTCAACGGCGGTGCCGCGGCCGGGGGCTTCGCCCACGACACCGGCGAGGGCGGGCTGTCCGAGTACCACCTGCGGCCCGGCGGCGACCTGGTCTGGGAGATCGGCACCGGCTACTTCGGCTGCCGCACCCGCGACGGCGACTTCGACCCCGGCGAGTTCGCCGAGAAGGCCGCGCACGAACACGTCAAGTGCGTGTCCCTGAAGCTCTCCCAGGGCGCCAAGCCCGGCATCGGCGGGGTGCTCCCCGGCGCCAAGGTCAACGCCGAGATCGCGAAGGTCCGGGACGTGCCCCAGGGGCAGACGGTGATCTCGCCGCCGTACCACCGGGTGTTCTCCACGCCCCGCGAACTCGTCCGGTTCATCGCGCACATGCGGGAGCTGGCCGACGGCAAGCCGACCGGGTTCAAGCTCTGCGTGGGCTCGCGCCGGCAGTTCCTCGCCGTGTGCAAGGCGATGCTGGAGGAAGGCACCACCCCGGACTTCATCATCGTCGACGGCGGGGAGGGCGGCACCGGTGCGGCGCCGCTGGAGTTCGCCGACCACGTCGGCGCCCCGCTGACCGAGGGCCTGCACGCCGTGCACAACGCCCTCGTCGGCACGGGGTTGCGGGACCGGATCAGGATCGGGGCCAGCGGCAAGATTGCCACGGGCACCGACCTGGTCAAGCGCCTGGTGCAGGGCGCCGACTACGGCAACGCGGCCCGCGCCATGATGTTCGCCGTCGGCTGCATCCAGGCCCAGCGCTGCCACACCAACACCTGCCCCACCGGGGTCACGACCCAGGACCCCCGGCGCGCCCGGGCCCTCGACGTCCGCGACAAGACGCCCCGCGTGCGGCGCTTCCAGGAGTCGACCGTGGCCAGCGCCCTGCAGATCATGGCCGCCATGGGCGTGTCCGACCCCGCCGAGCTGCGCCCGCACATGCTGCGCCGGCGCATCGACCCGTACACGGAGCGCTCCTACGCCGAGCTGTACGACTGGCTGGAGCCCGGCCAGTTGCTGGCGGAGCCGCCCGCCGCGTGGGAGGCCGACTGGAAGGCCGCCGATCCGGACACGTTCACCGTGTGACGCCTGGGGCCTTCCTTCGTGCGGTGCCTACTGGGCCTGCTCGCCCCGCCGGGCCGGGGCGAACGGGCCGTGCAGGGCGGCCCACTGCAGGAGCATGATCGTCTTGCCGTCGCGGATGCGTCCGTCGCCGGTCATGGCGAGGGCCTCGGCGAAGGGCAGTTCGAGCACCTCGATGTCCTCGCCCTCCTCCTCCAGCCCGCCGCCCCGCGCCGTGCGGTCGGCCGGCGTGTAGGGAGCGGCGTAGAAGTGCAGGCGCTCGGTGACCGAACCGGGGCTCATGTAGGCGTCCCAGAGGAGGGTGAGCGGGCCGAGCGTGACACCGAGCTCCTCGGCGGCCTCGCGCCGGATCGCGGCGAGCGGGTCGTCACCGTCGAGCAGTCCGGCGGCCGCCTCGACCAGCATGCCGTCCGGGTGGTCGTTGACGTAGGCGGGGTAGCGGAACTGCCGGGTGAGCAGGACGCGTTCGCGGGCGGTGTCGTACGGCAGGACGACGGCGCCGTTGCCGCGGTCGTAGGTCTCGCGCTGCTGGGTGACCCAGCGCCCGTCGCGGCGCCGCAGGTCGAAGGTGGTGCGGCGCAGGACGTGCCACCCCTGGGAAGTCAGCTCCACGTCACGGACCACGACGTCGGGGTTGCGGTCGAGACCGCGCCCGGCGCGGTCCAGGCCGGTGCGGCCGCGGTGGTCCGGGGTGTCGATGCCGGGGCGGGAGGTCACGCGGTCTCCTCGGGGAGGTACGGCAGCGGTGCGTCGGTCATGGGGACTACGATACCGGCAAGAACGTGCAACAACCGGAAGGACCGTGAATGCTGGCCGCCCAACGCCGTGCCCACCTGCTGGACCTGCTCGCCCGGCAGGGAAAGATCGTCGCCAAGGACGTCGCCGCGGACCTCGGGATCTCCGAGGACAGCGTGCGCCGGGACCTGCGCGACCTCGCCGCCGAGGGGCTGTGCCAGCGGGTGTACGGCGGCGCGCTGCCGGTCTCCCCGGCCGTCGCGGACTACACCGCACGGCAGAGCGTCACCCCCGGGGGGAAGCAGAAGGTCGCCGCCGCGGCGGTGGGACTGGTCCGGCCCGGCAGCGCGCTGATCCTGGACGGCGGCACCACCGCACTCGCCGTGGCGCACGCCCTGCCCCCGGACCTGGACTGCACGGTGATCACCCACAGCCCGACCGTCGCCGCCGCACTGATCGGCCACCCGCTGGCCGAGGTCTTCCTGCTGGGCGGACGCCTCTTCAAGCACTCGGCGGTCACCTGCGGCGCGGCCACCGTCGAGGCCGCGCAGGGCGTCGCCGCCGACCTGTGCCTGCTGGGGGTGACCGGCGTCCACCCGGACGCGGGCCTGACCACCGGGGACGCCGAGGAGGCCGCGACGAAGCGCGCCCTGGCGGCACGCTCGGCCGAGACGTACATCCTCGCCTCGTCCGAGAAGATCGGCACGGCGTCCCGCTTCCGGGTCCTGCCCTGGGAGGGGGTCACCGGGCTCATCACGGACACCGACGCGAGCCACCCCGTCCTGGAGCACCTGACGGGGCGGGGCGTGGAGGTGCTGACGGCGGGCTGAGGCCCCGGACCGGAGTGCCGGTGTGCTCCCCGGCGCCGCCGGGGTACCCGGGGACGCCCCGGTACGTCGAACCGCGGCGTCGTCCGCGGCCCGCGGGAAGGAGCGGTCCATGCCCAGGACCATCGAGGACCAGACACTCGACCAGTTGGGCGGCCCCGGCAGCGTCCTCGCGCGGCAGCGGCGCGACCACGCCGAACTGGACCGGCTGATGGAGCGCTACGGCGCCCTCCCGGACGGCGAGGAACGCGAACGGGTCCTCCAGCAGACCGTCCAGCTCGTCTTCAGCCACGCCTTCGCGGAGGAGACCGTCCTGTGGCCGGCCGTCCGGCGCCTGGTCGAGGACGGGGAGGAGCTGACCTCCCGGGTCGAGGAGGAGCACCAGCAGATCAACGACCTCGTCGCCGACATCGAACGCCTCGACCCAGGTTCCCCGGAACGGGAGGACAAGGTGCGGCAGGCCTTCGCCCTCATCCGGCAGGACATCCGCGACGAGGAGGACCTCCTGCTGCCCCGGCTGCAGCAGGCCCTGCCCCCCGACCGGCTCCGCCGGCTCGGCGCGGCCTGGGAGACGGTCCGCCGGAGCGCCCCCACCCATCCCCACCCGGTGGTCCCGCGGCGCCCGCCCGGCAACGCCGTCCTGGGCGTCCCGCTCAGCTTCTACGACCGGGTGCGCGACCTCTTCGGCCTGAGCGCCCCCGGCTCCGCGGTGCGGAAGGCGCTCGCCGGGGTGGCGGGCGCGGTGGTGGCCGGCATCGTGGCGGTGATCGTGCGGAAACGGCGGTGAGGCCGCACTGCACGCTGGCCGCGACAACCCTCGACGCCCCGGACGCCCACGCCCTGGCGCGCTTCTACCGGGACCTGCTCGGCTGGCCCGTGCGCAAGGAGGAGCCCGGGTGGGTCGAGATCGCCCCGCCCGGTGGCGGGGCGGGCCTGTCGTTCCAGACGGAGCCGCTGTACGCCCGCCCCCGGTGGCCCTCCGAGCACTCGGCCCAGCAGATGATGATGCACCTGGACATTGAGGTCACCGACCTGCCGTCCGCCGTGGAACGGGCCCTCGCCCTGGGGGCCCGCCCGGCGGACTCCCAGCCCCAGGACGACGTACGGGTCCTGTACGACCCGGCGGGGCACCCGTTCTGCCTCTTCACCCGGGCGACGGCGGGCACGTGAGCACCACTGCGGCGCGCCGCCGCACCCCTCGCCCGTGACCCGTCCGCCGACCGGGCTCAGGTGGCGATGGTCGCGAGCCCGGCGATGCCGATGACATAGATCACGACGGCGGTGATGCTGTCGACGCCCATGCGGGCGTACTGGCGCCGGGGCCGGAAGATGAGACCGGTCATGTAGACGACGGTGAGGATGATGCCGAGGGCCGTGAGGTAGATGTCGGTGTCGTGGGCCGCGGGCAGGACGGGCTTGCCCGAGATCAGCGCGGCCACCAGGAACAGCACGGGCAAAAAGGCGTTGCCGCCGAAGATGTCGCTCACGGCGAGCTGGTAGTCGCCGAGGCGGGTCGAGGTCAGGCCGGTGCTGATCTCGGGCAGGGCGGTGGCCACGGCCAGCACGGTCGCGCCGAACAGCACCCCGCTGAGCCCCTGCCGGGCGAAGAACTCCTCACCGCTGCGCTCGATCACGACACCGGCGACGAGGGTGGCCAGGGCGGCGCCCCCGAACACGAGCGCGGCGCGGCCGGTGCCGACCCCCTTGTCGGTGGCGGCCTTCTCCTTCTTGCCGCGGGAGTGCCCGCGCGGCTCCGGCTGGCTGTCGGGCGCGTCCCCGCCCTCGCGCCACGGCAGCCCGCGCCCGGCCCGGTCGAGCAGGAGCAGCCCGATCACCCACAGCACCGCGATCGCCACGGAGGCGGGTGCCAGGCGGGCGGCGTGCAGGTCGGGGGAGAGCTGGGTGCCCATGACGACCACGGCCAGCACGACCACGACCAGTGCGCCCTCCAGGACGAGTTGGAGACTGGCGGCCAGCCGCGTCAACGGCGCCCGCGGCCGCACGCCGGCGGCGTCCAGGACGGCCAGCACGACGGTCTGGACGGCGATGCCGCCGAGGATGTTGCCGACGGCGACGTCGAGCTGGTCGGCCAGCGCGGCGCTGACCGTGATCGCGAGTTCGGGCAGATTGGTGGCGATGGCCAGCATGATCAACCCGCCGAGCGCGCTGCCCAGATGAAGCCGCTCGGCCAGCACGTCGGTGGTGTCGGACAACTTGACGCCCGCGTACCAGATGACGCCGGCACTGCCGATGAACAGCAACAACAGCACGGGTGAGCTCAGAGATCCCATGCCGGGGCGGGTACCCGATCAAGGGCCGGGTACGTGCGCGCTGTTCCGTCCTTCCGACGGGTGTGGGGGGAGTCCTAGAACCCGTCGCAACCCTCGGCCTCGAAGGCCGACACGGAGACCGTGACCGCCCTCTCGTCGCCGTCCTCCGTGACGCGCTCGTAGCGCACCGTCCCCGGGCGGAGTACGGCCCGGTCGGCGAGGGTGAAGCCGGTACTCGTGGAGGACCAGGAGTTGTCCTTCGTCCCTCCGTACAGGACGTAGGTCGTTCGGGCGGCCAGGGGTGTGAGGGGGGTCGTCGTCGTCCAGCCGGCGGACGGGGCGTCCAGGGTCCAGGTGGTCAGACCTTCGGTGAGGGGACGGGAGGCGATCCACTCGCCCGCCTTCACCAGGTGGTCGGGGTCGGGGTCGGGGTCGTCGACGTAGAGCGTCGCCCCGTCGATGTGGTGCCCGCAGACCAGCATCACGCCGAGCAGGTGGCCGTCGGCGCTCACGGAGATCCCGGCGACGGCGTCCACGGGCACCGTGCACCCCGAGAGGGCCGTCAGTGTCACGCCCACCGCGATGCCGCAGGCGAGGCGCCGGAGGATCCCCCCACATGACTTCGTCGACCGCACCAGTGCCCCCGCCCCCGCTCGCGTGGACGCTCTCCCGCGCCCCGCCCTACGCGGCAGGGTAGGCGGGAGCGGCGCCGCGACGAGCGCGGGTGATCACTCGTTTGCGGCGTCGTTGCACCCCTGTGATCACGGTATTCGCCGTGATCGCCGTGATCGCCACCGGGGTCGCCGAGGCCGACGCGATCGGACGGATCACCGGTCGTTCGACACGGTCACGGTCACCGCCACAGCTCGTCGCTGTCGCACACGTGCGCGCCCATGTTGCGTTCCATCATCCGCAGGGCCGCGTCCGCGAGGTCCTCGTGGATGTGGGCGGTGGCGTCGCGGGGGATCGTCACGTCGAAGTGGCGGATGTGGGCGTCCAGGCAGGAGTAGAGCACGCACTGCTCGGTCACCTGCCCGCACAGCACCAGCCGCTCGAAGCCCTGCTGCTGGAGCAGGTAGGTCAGCGGGGTCTCGAAGAAGATCGAGTGGCGGGCCTTGACGACGAACAGCGACGCGTCGTCGGGCCGCAGCGGGTCCACGAGGTCCGCGTGCGGTCCCGAGAGGGCCTTGTCCAGGAGTTCGCCGTGGTGGGAGCGCCACTCGCCGAAGTTGTCGTTGACGTAGATCACCGGGATGTCCTGGGACCGGGCCCGCTGCAGCAGGTCGGCCACCACCGGGACCACCTGCCGGGCCGACGGGAGGAGGAGGTCGGCGTCCTCGTGGTCGTACGTGGTGATCATGTCGATGACGATCAGTGCGTCCTTGCTCATAGGAACAAGGGTTTCCCCGTACGGGGCGGACCGCACCCCGGGACGTGCCCCGATCGCCGGGAACCCGATCACCGGGAGGGCGTGCCGGGCCGACCGCTCGGCGCGCTTGTGCGCCCGCACAAGGCCCCGTACGTCCCCGTTGTGCGCCCGCATCCCGCCCGCGCGGGCCGCTGGACGGCACGACCGGCCGCTGATGCCATGATCGGCATGTCTCCCGCCACTTCCGCATCGGTACGCCCGCTCGTCCCCGCGCGTCCCGCGGTCCGGCGCCCCACGGCGTCCTCCGACGCGCCCCCGACCGGCGCCGCGGCAGGGCGGGGCCCGGCGGCGGGCGGCACGAGGAGACGGCCGTGAGTTCCGGTGACGGCCAGTCGCTGGCCCTGATGGTCTTCCTCGCCTTCGTCACCGTCTCCCTGCTGCTGTGCGGGTTGGCCGCGGCTGACCTGGACGACCCGGAGCACTTCTACGCGGGCGGCAGCGCGGCCTTCGGGCCGGTCGCCGCCGGCCTCGCCGTCTGCGGCGACTACGTGTCGGCGGCGACGCTGCTCAGCACCACGGGCGCGGTCGCGCTGGACGGCACGGACGGCATCCTGTTCGCCTGCGCCACGGTCGGCTCGCTGTACCTGGTGATGCGCGTCGTCGGCGAACGCCTGCGCGGCGAAGGCGTGTTCACGCTCGGGGACTTCGTCGGCCGCCGGCTCGGCGACCTGCGCGCGGGGCGGGCGCTGGCCGTCGCCACCCTCGCCGTGCTGGCACCGCTGCTGCTGGTCCAGTTGTCGACGGCGGGACACATCATGGTGGCGATGCTGGGGCTGCCTGAGGGCGCGCGCACCGGGTGCACCGTCGCCAGCGGGCTGCTGATGGTCTGTTACGCCGCGCTGGGCGGGATGCGCGGAACCGGGTACGTGCAGATCCTCAAGGTCGGGGTGGTCCTGGCCGCGCTGTTGCTCGTCGCGGGGCTGGTCCTGGCCCGGCACGGGTGGTCGCCCACCGCGCTCTTCGACGCGGCGCGGGACCGCTCGGGCGCGGGCGGCGACTACGCCCTGCCCGGGCTGCACTTCGGGCACTCCGCCGTCGGGACGCTCGACCTGCTCAGCTTCTGCGTCACCCTGCTGCTCGGCGCGGCCTGTCTGCCCCACCTGACCATGCGGCTCCATCCGCTGCGGGACGCGCGCACGGCCCGCAGGGCGGCGGGGTGGGCGGTGGGCCCGATCGCGCTGGTGTGCCTCGCCGTCGTGGTGGCCGGCCTGGGGGCCGGTGCGCTGGTCGGCCGGGAGGCGGTACGGGCGGCCGATCCCTCCGGGTCGACGGCGCTGCTGATGGTGACGAGCGCGCTCGATCCCGGAACCGGGGGGCCGCGGCACAGCATGCTGTTCTCGCTCGTCGCCTGCGCCGTGTTCGCCACGACCCTCGCGGCCGTCGCCGGCATCACCCTGGCGGCCGCGTCGAGCCTGGTGCGCGACTGCGCCCGGCCGTCCGGCGACACGGCCTCCGTGCGGTCGCGGGCCGCCGAGATCCGCCGGGCCCGTGCGGGCGTCCTCCTCGTCGGCGCGACCGCGGTCCTGCTGGCGGTGCTGCTCGAGGACCGCGGCCGGCTGACCCTGATCTCGACGTCCCTCGCGGTCGCCGCGTCGGTCCTCGCGCCGATCCTGCTGTACGCGCTCTTCCTGCCCGGCTTCGACGCCACCGGCGCCCGCTGGACGGTACGCGGCACGCTCCCGCTCATCGTCGTGCTGATGGCGGCCTCACCGGCGGTCTCGGGCACCCCGATCTCCCTGTTCCCGGAGCACGACTTCCACTGGTTCCCCCTCCAGACGCCCGGCCTCCTCACGATCCCGGCGGGCTTCCTCCTCGGCCTCGTGGGGCGGACACGGGACAGGGAACGGGGGGTGACGTGGACGGCGGAGGAGACGTCCGTGCGCTGACGGTCGCACGACGGCCGATGGCGGGCGGGGTGGTACCCCGCTCGTCGCGCCGGCCCGAGCGGATGGGTCGTCATGATCCGTTTCGGGATCACCCGCCGACGCTGCCCCGGGCCTGCGAGGGGCCGCCGTCGTGGTGACGGCGGCCCCTCGGGGACGGTCGCGTCGCGACGAGCGGAACGCCCGGCGACGGTGGCTCACATGTGGACGACCGGTGCCGCGTCCGCGTTCTGCTGGGGCACCCCGCGCCGGTAGAGCAGGAAGGCGATGACCGTGCCCGCGCCGAAGAGGACCGCGGACCACCAGAAGGCGGTCGTGTAGCTCTCGATCGTCGCCTGCGCCTGCACCTGCCTGCTCGCCGGGTTGTGGCCCGCCAGGTAGTCGGTGGCGGCGCTCGCGGCGAGCGTGTTCAGCAGGGCCGTGCCGATCGAGCCGCCCACCTGCTGCATGGCGTTGACGGTGGCGGAGGCGACGCCCGCGTCCTCGGCCGCGACCCCGCCGGTGGCCAGCTGCATGGCGGGCGGCATGACCAGGCCGAGGCCCACACCGATCACGATCACCTGGAGCAGCACCGCGCTCGGGTAGGAGGAGCCGAGGTCGATGCCGGTCAGCCAGGCCATGCCGGCCGTGGCGATCGCGAAGCCCAGCGGGATGACCGCCTTCGGGCCGATCCGGGGCATCAGGACGGTGGTGCCGACCTGGGCGGCCACCATCAGCGCACCGACCATGGGCAGGAAGGCGACACCGGTCCTCGTCGGGCTGAAGCCGAGGTTGAGCTGGAGGTAGTAGGTCAGGAAGAGGAACACGCCGAACATGCCGGCGCCGGTCAGGAGCACCGCGATGAACGAGGCGCCGCGGTCGCGGTCGAGCAGGATGCGCAGCGGCAGCAGCGGGTGCGCGGCCCGGGTCTGCCACCAGGAGAAGGCCGCCAGCAGCAGGCCGCCCGCGATCAGGAAGCCCCAGGTCAGCGGCGAGCCCCAGTCGTGGGTCTCGGCGTTGGAGAAGCCGTACACCACGGAGAACAGACCCGCGGCGACCAGGACCGTGCCCGGCACGTCCAGTTTGGCGTCCGCCGCGTCCCGGTGGCTGCCCAGCAGCACCCAGCCGCCGACGAAGGCGACCA
The DNA here is from genome assembly GCF_005280195.1 of Streptomyces galbus. Classification (GTDB taxonomy): domain Bacteria; phylum Actinomycetota; class Actinomycetes; order Streptomycetales; family Streptomycetaceae; genus Streptomyces; species Streptomyces galbus. The sequence goes on from NZ_SZPR01000015.1 coordinate 143,748, forward strand.
CGGCGATGACCACGTTGACGTACAGGGTCCAGCGCCAGTCCAACGCGTCGGTCAGCACGCCGCCGAGCAGCAGGCCGACCGCGCCGCCGGCGCCGGCGATGGCGCCGTACACGCTGAACGCGCGGGCCCGCTCCCGGGCGTCGGTGAAGGTGGTGTTGAGCAGCGACAGCGCGGCCGGCGCCAGCAGCGCACCGAAGGCGCCCTGGAGCGCGCGGGCGACGACCAGCATGGTGAAGCCGTTCGCGGCACCGCCGAGCGCGGAGGCCGCGGCGAAGCCGACGATGCCGACGAGGAAGGCGGGCTTGCGGCCGAACAGGTCGGCGATGCGTCCGCCGAGGAGCAGCAGCGAGGCGAACGCCAGCGCGTAGGCGGTCACGATCCACTGCCGGTTGCCGTCGGAGAAGCCGAGGTCGGCCTGGGCGGACGGCAGGGCGATGTTCACGATGGTGGCGTCGAGGACCACCATCAGTTGGGCGACGGCGATGACCGCGAGGATCCACCACCGGTGGCTCGGCGCCTCGGCGGGAGCCGTTGCGAGGGCCCCCGTACGGGTGCTGTCGCCGACAGTCTTCTGGGGCATGGGAAACCACTCCGGGAAGCTCACGTGGACCGTAAACGAAACCGTTTCGTACACATCGAGGCTAGAACAGTTCTAGCGAAACGGCAACGTTTCGTTTGGGGAGCTGGGGGTGACGGGCGCCACATCGGCGGACGCGAGGGTGTGCTGGGTGTGAAGAGGGCGGGCCGGGCCGCGCCCGGCGGGTCAGGGGCGGAGCAGGGCTGACCGTGCGGCGAACGCGTCGAGGAGTGCGAAGGTGTGCTCCGGCTGTTCGAGGTGCGGCAAGTGGCCTGCCTCGGCGACGACTTCGAACCGGGCCTGCGGGAACGAGGCGGCGTACGCCCTGCCGTAGGCCGGCGTCACGATGCGGTCGCTCTCTCCCCACAGGACGAGGGTGGGGACGGTCACGGCCGCGAGGCGGGCCCGGAGTGTGGGGTCGCTCATGGCGGGGCCGCCGGAGTAGAGGCGCAGGCTCGCCATGTTGCCCTGGATGACGGTGCGTTGTTCGGCCGGCACGGTCGCCGGGTCCCGGTAGAAGCGCTCCGGGTCGTGGTAGGCGTGCTCGGCCACCCCTCGCGCGTCCAGGGCGAAGAAGTCCTGGACCGGTGCGTCGTCGACCTCGATGCCGACGGCGTCGACCAGGACCGTCCCGCTGATGCGGCTCTCGGTGTCCGCGGCCGACATCTCGGCGGCGATCCATCCGCCGAGCGAGGAGCCGATGACCAGGACGTCGGACAGGTCTCGCTCGCGCAGGAGGTCGAGGTAGGCGGTCGCCAGGTCGGCGACGCGGAGGAAGTGGTCGGGCCGGGGTGTGCCGTTCCAGCCCGGGTGGGTGGGGAGCAGTACGGGCGCGGTGGCCGCGAGGTGCTCCGCGATGGGGGTGACCGTGGCGGGGCCGCCCCCGCCGTGCAGGACCAGGACGGGGCGGCCGGCGGCGGGGCCGTAGGAGGTGAGCGTCAGGTGAGTCATGCCGTCGACAGTAACTAAACTTATTTAATTAAGCAAGCTTAGTATAGGTGTTAGCCTGACCCCATGGCCGTTGAACTGCAGATCCTCGGACGGGCCGTGAAGGCTGTCCAGTACCGCCAGCACCGGGCGCTGGACAGCCGCCTCGCGTCCGTCGGCAGCACGCTCGCGCAGTGGGACGCGTTGCGCGCGATCAGCCGGGCGCCGGGTGCCAGTGCGCGGGAGCTGGCCGCAGCCACGTTCCAGAGCGAACAGGCCTTCGGCACGCTCGCCGGACGACTGGTGGCCCAAGGGCTCGTGGACCGCCGCCCCGGACACGGTCGCCGCATCGAACACCACCTCACCCCCGAAGGGGAACGGCGCCTCGAGGCCGGTCACGCGGTCGCGGACGCGGTGCTCGCGGAGTGCTTCGAAGCGCTGACGCCGGCTGAGCGGGAGGCACTGCTGGGGCTGCTGCACAAGATTGCGGACAGCGCGCCGCAGGGAGTCGAGAACTCGCCGGTGCGGACGCCGGGGAGCTGACTGCCGGAGCTCCGGGCCGAGCGGAGGCCCCCCACCCGTCGGACCTCGCTGCCGCAGCGAGTGCGCCCACCGCGGGTAGGGGAGGGGTAGCCGTCGCCGCCCCCTGCTCAGGCGTCGGATACGGCGCTGGGGAACTGGTCCAGTGGGAGAGAAAGCCGCGACCGACAGGAGGACCGCATGTCATACGGCCAGTTCCTCGCCAAGGGGGCCGGGGAGGGCACTCCGCCCTTCTGGATCATCGCCATCGCCCTGGTGGTGATCGTCGGGACAGCGTTCCTGGTGAGCAAGGCGCGTAAGAGGTAACTCCACTCACCAGACATGTAGGACGCGCGGGCGGGTGGCCTCCGAAGGTGCCTATGGCCGCCCAGTGGTCGCCAAGGTCGCACGGAGCCGGCCCGTCTGGTCATTCACCCAGCTCACCGCTTAGACGTCGTTTCTTATGACGTGATCGTCCGTTGAGCCGTGCATGACGGATCTCGTTGAGCGGCTGGTGCCGGACGAGTTGTGGGTGCTGTTCAGGCGGGTGGTGCCGCCGACTGAGGTGAAGCGTCCGCAGGGTGGGGGACGGCGTCGGGCAGGTGACCGCGAGGTCCTTGCCGCGATCATCTTCGTGGCGACGTCAGGCTGCACCTGGCGGCAGCTGCCCCCGGTGTTCGGCCCCCCCTGGCCCACGGTCTACCGCCGGTTCGCCCAGTGGAGCCGGGACCGGGTCTGGGCTCGGCTCTACCGGGTGATTTTCGACGAGCTCGGAGCGCGAGGCGAGCTGGACTGGTCGCGGTGCGCGATCGACTCGGTCAGCGTCAGGGCGGCAAAAGGGGGCCATTGACGGGACCGAATCCGACCGATCGCGGCAAGCTGGGATCGAAGATCCACCTGGTCACCGACAGGAACGGGCTGCCGCTGTCGCTGGGCATCTCCGGCGCGAACATGCCCGACAGCCAGGGCCTGCAACCGCTCGTGCGCGGCATCCCGCCCATCCGTTCCCGCCGCGGCCCGCGCCGCCGGCGGCCGGCGAAACTGCACGCAGACAAGGGATACGACTACGACCACCTGCGCCGCTGGCTCCATTCGCGGGGCATCCGCCACCGCATCGCCCGTAAGGGTGTCGAGTCCTCGCAGCGACTGGGCCGCCACCGCTGGGTAGTCGAGAGAACCGTGTCCTGGCTGGCCGGCTGCCGACGCCTCCACCGACGCTACGAGCGCAAGGCCGAGCACTTCCTCGCCTTCGTCGGCATAGCCGCAGCCCTCATCGGCTACCGCCGACTGATCCGGTGAGCCAGTCGGTCGAGAGCAACAGCCGGCCAGCGCCGGTGGTGTCAGTGGCAGCTCGTAGGGTGCGCTGGTATTCGACGAGGAGGTTCCATGGGCTTTTCCGGTCATCTGGTCTTTGCGCGCAGCAAGCGCCCACTGCTGGAAGCACCCATCTTCGGCAGCACGGGTCCAGGGCTGAGGGACGACGTGCATGAGTGCCAGCCGCGACTGGGCGGCTGGCAGACTCTGCAGTTGGAGCAAGGCGTCTGGGAGGACGGGTACCTGTTCGCCTTGGTCGAATGGACCGGTGCCCCGGCCTGCGTCGCCGATGTCTCCGACAGCAGCGTCGCCCTTCTGACCGGTCTGGACACCGGCGGGCACCGCTGGCAGGCATGGCTCAACCTGGACAACGCCGCAGCTCTCCTCGTCGAGGAACCCGAAGACGTGGACGACCTGAGCCTATGGATAGCCACTCCGGAGTTCGAAGAAGCCATCGGACATAAGCGTTCAGAGCTCGATGCAGAGGTGCCGACCGACGCCGAAGGCGCTCGCATCTGGGCTTCAGCAGCTGGTGTCCAGGTCACGGCACAGCAGTCTCGGATCGAGGAACTGCTGCGCGCACAGGAGACCTTCGTGGAGGAGCTGTTCGACGCGCTGCTGGACGAACTGGGCTTCCCTGAAACTGCCCACTCCGCGCCGCAGCCATAAGAAACGACGTCTTAAGCCCGGTCCGGCGGGACCACCAGTCACACGTACGTCGGCGTCGACAACACCCAGCGCCCGACCCGCGACGCGACCACGTTCACCAACGCCACCGTCGGCCTCACGGGCCAGAGCGCGTCCGGGAGGGCGACCGTTTCGCCCGTGAACCCTCGGGCACGCTGGTGGGCATGAGGACCGGGGGCAGCGGCCAGTACTTCGGAGCCGGACGCGCTGAAAGCGTTGCCGTGGGCGCCGTGGGCGACTACGTCGATGAGGAACAGGAGGCGCTTTGAGCTGGGTCGGGGACGCCCAAGATGTAAGAGATCCCATCATGGCCCGTCTGCAGGTTCTTTGATCTGACGCGCTCCCCGTGCAACCGCACCCGCGCGGGGATCGCCGCAGTGCTGGAGGTAGGGAATGGGAAGTGCGGCCAAGGTCCTTCTTGTAGTGGTCGCAGTGGGTCTGGTCATTCTGGCTGGCTGGGTACAGTCGTCCAGTTTTCGGGACTTCCTGCGCAGGCGACGCCAGCGCAGGAGTTGCGGCTGACAGTGGCATCACCAGCCCCAGCACCGACTGCATATAGGTAGTTCGGCGTTCCGCCACCCTGGCGGGTCAGTTCGGGCTCAGGCGCTGAGCGCGAGAGCGGACCGCGTCAGCGGCACAGCCTGTCCAGGTCCTCCGAGAAGGACGGGAACTCGGCCTGTGCCTCGGTGATGATGTCCCGGGCGGGTCGGCGCGCCGTGGTGGCGTGGCGCTCGGCGAGCTCGGCCAGTGCGGGGGTCGGTCGCGCTTCGCGCTGCTCGTACTCGACGACCTCCATCGGGCCGAGGCCGTCGGCCAGCAGCCACAGGAAGTCGGACAGGTTCCCGGCCACGACGCCACGCTCGCCCTCCGAGCCCAGGAACACAACGGGCTGGTCGGCGAGAGGCCGGCCCGGGCGCACACGCCACAGGGCGACGAGGCCACCGGTGCCGTCCTGTCCGAAGACCCGGTAGGCGTCGCCATCCAGTTCGTGGTTACCGGTCCAGTTGCGGATCCAGTCGGTGGTCTCCTCGGCGGAGTCGAAGGCGTCGTAGGGCTCGAAGTCCACGCCCTCGCCGTCGTCGTAGTCGAACTCCACCTGTGCGACGGCGGCCAGGGCGGGCGGGAAGCGGCGGTCGTCACCGGTCGTCTCGATCATGCGCGCAGGCTAGCGGCCGCCACTGACAACGGCGCCAGCCGTGGCCGGGGCCGCCTCGTGCACGGAGTGCGTCTGCTGTCGGGGCTGGGTCATCGCATGGCGGAGTGCGGAAGGCCGCCCGCCCTTCAGCGCCTACGCTGTGGCGAACTGAGCACTGATCAGCGGTACAGCCCAGGGGGAAACGATGACGGCAGGGGCGGAGCAGCTGCGCCAGGACGGGCACCGGATCGAGAAGTGGGCGGTCGGGTGGATGCTGTTGTCCCTGGCGCTGTGGGCGTGGTTCGGCTACCGCTTCCTGCTGGACGACGACCCGGGACTCTTTGCCTCCACCGAAGGCAGTCGCACGCTGGTGGGCATACTCGCGCTGGCGGTCATCCCGACGATCATCACGGCGGCGACCCTCGTGTACGCCCGGGTCCTGTTTCGCCTGGCCAGGACTGCAGGCTAGATGGTGTCCCACGGTCCTGCAGGCGCCGGGGAGAGCAGTCCCCTGATGGAGATCGGCGCGTCGCTCGTAGCGGATGTGGAGCCGCTTGAACCGGTGCAGCCTGGCGCAGGCACGCTCGACGACCCAACGCGCCTTGCCCAGTCCTGAACCGTGGGCGACGCCACGTCGAGCGATCAACGGCTTTGATGCCCCGCTTCCACAGCAGCCGACGTACTTGTCGAAGTCGTAGCCCGATCCGCATGCCTGCATGGGGCGCCTCCACCGACTACGTCGTCCCACCGAGCCACATCGCATGCTGAGCGGCCGCTTGCCGATCTGGGGACAGCCGTGAGCACGGGGGAGTCGTGGACCGGAGTGACAGCCGCCGACTCCGGCACGGCCAGCCGTGCGCGGCGCGAGGGCGCAGAAATCCAGCCGAATGGGGTTCCGTCCCTGGCGCCCTCCCCTTGCCACGGGCGATAATTGAAGCGTCAACCAAATGGGCCCGTCGGGTAGTGGCCCCGGCGACCTGGCAATCCCTCGTGCTCGACCCACATCAGAGGAGCACTGACATGAGCTTCCCGCTCGTGCGCAACCCTGGCGAAGGCACCCTCTACCGCTATTACGACACCGTCCAGGAGCAGGTCGTGTCGACCTCCGAGACGCGAGGAGTGTCCACCGTCCTGCGGCTGACCATGCGCCCGTCGGACGCGCCGCCCCTGCACAGCCACAGCCGGGAGGACGAAAGCTGGGTGATCCTCTCCGGCCGCGTCCGGTTCTGGGTCGGATCGGCCTCACTTGACGAATGTGACGTCCATGACGCCGGGCCGGGCGCCTACGTCTTCGGCCCTCGCCTGGTTCCCCACACCTTCCAGCCGATCACTTCGACGGCCGAGGTGTTGCAGATCAACAACCCCGGGGCCATCGAGGGCTACTTCCGGTCGATCGGCTCCGCCGACGCGCGTCACGACACGGACCATACCGACCTGCTGGCTCAGTACGGCGTGACACTCCTGGATGGCCCGCCGAAGGCCTGAGGCCGTTCCCGCGCCGGAAATGCCAGCGAACCGGAACAACGTATCTGCTCCGGAAGCGGAGTAGCCGTGAGTTCGAACGCACGGTGTCTCCCGGCCGCGCGGGCGGCACGACGGCGGATGACCCCTACGAACCCCCGACCGCCCCGCCCCGTCCGCCCGCCCCCGCACCCGCAGCCGTCTCCGGCCCTCCGAGCTTCCCTAGCCCCCCGACTCCCACCCGCTCCGCCATCGCCGTCAGCGTCGCCCCCAGCGGCAGCGCCACCCGGGCCACCGCGTGGGTGTCACCCCGGGTGGGTGCCAGGTTGACGATCCACACCGGCTTGTCCTCCTGGGCCGCCTGGCGGACGAAGCGGAGGCCGGACATCACCGTCAGCGAGGAGCCGAGGACGAGGAGCGACGTCGCTCGGCGGACCAGGGTGCGGCAGTGCTCCACCCGGCCCGGCGGCACCGCCTCGCCGAAGAAGACCACGTCCGGCTTGAGGACGCCGCCGCACGCCGCGCACGGCACCACACGGAAGTCGCCGACCTGCTCGTCGGTGAGGTCGGCGTCGCCGTCGGGGTTGATGCCCGCGGCCACCGGGGCGAAGCCCTCGTTGGCCTCCTCCAGGCGCAGGGCGAGTTCCCGGCGGGGACTGTGCGCGCCGCAGGACAGGCAGACGACGCGGTCCAGGCTGCCGTGCAGCTCCACGACGTCCTGGCTGCCGGCGGCCTGGTGCAGGCCGTCGACGTTCTGGGTGATCACCCCGGTCAGCAGCCCGTGCCGCCCGAACGCGGCCACGGCCCGGTGCCCGGCGTTGGGGCGGGCCCGGCCGAAGGTGCGCCAGCCGAGGTGGCTGCGCGCCCAGTACCGGCGCCGGGCCCGGGCGCTCGCCGTGAACTCCTGGTAGGTCATCGGGGTGTGCCGGCTCAGGCTGCCGCCCTCGCCCCGGTAGTCGGGGATGCCGGACTCCGTGGACAGGCCCGCGCCGCTGAGCACCAGCACACCCCCGGCGCTCAGCGCCTCGGCGACCGGTTCCCAGTCGGTGGTGCCCGGCGGCAGGTCCTCGGGCGGGGTCCAGGCCAGGGTGGGGCGCATCCGCATGCGACCAGGGTACGGAACCCGCGGTCCTCCGCGGTTGACGAAGTTAGTAATTGAGTACTAACTTCGTCGCATGGCCAGGATGAGTGCGGAGGAGCGGCGCGAGAGCGTCATCCGTGCGGCCACCGCCGAGTTCGCCCGCGGTGGCTACCACGGCACGTCCACGGAGGCGATCGCCAAGCGTGTCGGCGTCTCGCAGCCGTACCTCTTCCGGCTCTTCCCCGGCAAGAAGGGCATCTTCCTCGCCGTGGTCGAGCGGTGTCTGCACGACACCACCCGCATCTTCGAGGAGGCGTCCGAGGGGCTGAGCGGGGGAGAGGCCCTGCAGGCCATGGCCGACGCGTACAAGCGCCTCATCGCGGAGCGGCCGGACGCGCTGATGATGCAGATGCAGATGTACGTCGCCGTCGCGGCCGCCGAGCAGGAGGGCGACCACGAGTTCGGCGAGTCCGTGCGCCGTGACTGGATGCGGCTGTGGGACACCGTCCGCGCGCCCCTCGGCGGGGACGACGACACGACCGCCTTCATGGCCTCGGGCATGCTGATCAACTGCCTGGTGGCCATGGGATTTCCGCCGGATCACCGGGTCTGGGCGGGATGTTTCCCGGCGGACGCCGGCAAGGCCCGCCCGAGGGAGTGACGTCGAGCGGGTCCCCCCGCAAGCGTCGTTCCGTCCGGACCGTCGCTTTTTTCTGCCTTGAGAAGTTAGTCATCAATAACTAACTGCGTCGACCAGCCACCCTCTCGGCTGCCGACCCAGCCACCGACCACCCCCTGGGGGAGAGATGTCGAAGAACGAACCGGACAGCGCCCCGTCCGCACGGTCCATGTGGTGGGCCCTCGTCATCACCAGCGTCGCCGGCTTCATGGCGGCCCTCGACAACCTCGTCGTCACCACCGCGCTGCCCTCGATCCGCGAGGACCTGGGCGGCGCCCTGGACGACCTGGAGTGGACCGTCAGCGCCTACACGCTGACCTTCGCCGTCCTGCTGATGTTCGGCGCGGCCCTCGGCGACCGCTTCGGACGCCGCCGCCTCTTCCTCGTGGGGCTCACCGTCTTCACCGGCGCCTCCGCGGCCGCCGCGATGGCGCCGAGCATTGGCGCGCTGATCGCCGCCCGCGCGGTGCAGGGCGTCGGGGCCGCCGTGCTCATGCCGCTCACCCTGACCCTGCTCACCGCGGCCGTGCCCGCCGCCAAGCGCGGCATGATGTTCGGCATCTGGGGCGCGGTCAACGGGCTGGCCGTCGCCGCGGGCCCCCTCATCGGCGGCAGCCTCACCGAACACGTCTCGTACCACTGGATCTTCTGGATCAACGTGCCCATCGGCCTCGCCCTGCTGCCGCTCGCCCGGCTGCGGCTCGCCGAGTCGCACGGCGCCGGGGCCCGGCTCGACGTCCCCGGCACCCTGCTCGCCAGCGGCGGACTCTTCGGCATCGTGTACGGCCTGGTCCGCGGGCCCGCCGACGGCTGGACCGACCCCCTCGTGCTGACCTCGCTGTTCACGGGCGCCGTGCTGATCGCCGGGTTCGTCCTGTACAGCTCCCGTGCGGCAGCGCCGATGCTGCCGATGCGGCTGTTCCGCTCCCGTGCCTTCTCCGGCATCAACGCGGCCAGCCTGCTGATGTTCGTCGGCATGTTCGGCTCGATCTTCCTGCTCAGCCAGTACATGCAGGGCGTGCTCGGCTACTCGCCCACCGAGGCGGGCCTGCGGATGCTGCCGTGGACCGGCATGCCGATGCTGGTCGCCCCCGTCGCTGGCATCCTTTCCGACCGGATCGGCGGCCGTCCGGTCGTCGCCGCGGGCCTGTTCCTCCAGGCCGCGGGTCTCGCCTGGCTCGCCGCCGTGGCCACCGCCGACGCCTCCTACGCCTCCCAGCTCCCCGGCCTCGTCCTCAGCGGCATCGGCATGGCCCTGTACTTCGCACCGGCCGCCAACCTGGTGATGTCCAGCGTGCTCCCGCACGAACAGGGCATCGCCTCCGGTGCCAACAACGCGCTCCGCGAGGTCGGCGGCGCGCTCGGCATCGCGATCATGTCGTCGATCTTCTCCGCCCAGGGCGGCTACGAGAGCGCCCAGAGCTTCGTGGACGGCCTGCGGCCCGCCGTCGTGGCCGGTGCGCTGCTCGTCGTCCTCGGCGCCTTCGCCGCGCTGGTGATACCCGCCCGACAGGGCCTCACCGCAAGGGAGTCGGCGGAGCCCGACGCGTCCTCCGACGAGGCGGAGGCCGGCGTGACCGAAGCCTCCGCCGGGCGCCCGGCGGCCCTGGAACCGACCGCCACGCGCTGAGGCGGGCGGCGTCACGTTCCGGCCCGGCGCCGTGCTCATCGCAGCACGGCGCCGGGCCGCGTCCGCGAGGGCAACGGGGCGGCTCCGGCCGTCCCTTCAGCTCGACTCGCGGACCACAAGTTCGTTCGGCATGATCACGGGCTTCCTCGGGCCGCCCTCGATGAGCGCCAGCAGCAGCCGCACCGTCGCGGTCGCCTGGTCGGCCATGGAACTGCGCACCGAGGTGAGTGCGGGCGTGGTGTAGGCGGCGGCCTCTATGTCGTCAAACCCGACCACGGCCACGTCGTCCGGGACCCGTCGGCCCGCCTGGTGCAGGGCCCGCAACGCCCCGATGGCCATGAGGTCGTTGGCCGCGAACACCGCGTCGAGGTCCGGGTCGTCCTCGAGGAGCTGCCGCATGGCCTCCGCGCCCGACACCCGGGTGAAGTCGCCCAGCGCGACGATCGAACGGCGCCCGGTGCCCCGCAGGGCCGCCCGGTACCCCTCCAGTCGTTCGCGGGACTCGTAGAGGTCCAGCGGCCCGGTGATGGTGGCGATCCGGCGCCTGCCCCGGTCGAGCAGGTGCCGTACGGCCAGCTCCGCGCCGCCCGCGTTGTCCAGCGCCACGTACGGCACGTCCGTCGCGGCGGTGCGGTTGAAGGACGCGACGGGCAGGCCCATGCGGGCGAGCGCGACCGGCAGGGGATCGGCGCCGTGCAGGGCCACGAGCATCACGCCGTCCACGTGGCCGCCCGCCACGTAGCGCTCCACCCGGGCCCGGCTCTCGTCGGACTCGGCGAGGATCAGCACCACGCGTCTGCCGACGGCCTCCAGCTCGCGGCTGACGGTGCGCACCACGGTCGAGAACAGCGGGTCGTCGGACACCACGCCCTTGGGCGGGTCGGAGACCACCACGGCCACGGCGTCCGTGCGGCGGGTGACCAGGTTGCGGGCGGCGGCGTTCGGCACGTACCCGAGCTCCTGCACCGCCTGCATGACGACGTCCCGGATCTCCGGCGCGACGGTGGTCTCCCCGTTGATGACCCGGGAGACGCTCGACTTGGACACGCCGGCCCGGGCGGCGACCACCGCGAGCGTGGGTCGTTTCATCGCCTTCCGATCGCCGGTGCCCGGCCCTCGAGTTCCAGGGAGCGTTTTCCCCTCAGGATGACCTCGGCCCGATCCGGCTGTCAACGGGCCTTTTCTCGCTGACCGCTGGGGCCGCTCTCCGCCAACTGAGCGGTTCCCGGGGCCCGTCGGCGGGTGCCGTGCACACCGCCGGAATGGATCTCAGGAACCGTTCCCCGGAACCAGCCGTGTGCGTCAGGGGTGTTACGAGCCTGTTGCTCAAAGCCTTGACAGTCCCTCGGCACCGGCCCATTCTCACCCCTCAGGGAGCGCTCCCTCACCCTTCCCCCACTGAGGAGTCGCCCGTGCATCCCCTGCTCCGCCGCATCGGCTTACCCGCCGTCGTCGCGGCCGTCCTGCTCACCCTCGTCAGCCTGCCCGCGCCCCGCGCCCACGCCGCCGAGACCCTGTTGTCGCAGGGCCGTCCCGTCGTCGCGTCGAGCACCGAGGAACCGTTCGGCGCGCCCGGAGCCGTCGACGGCAACCCGGCGACGCGCTGGTCCAGCGCCTTCTCCGACCCGCAGTGGATCAGGGTCGACCTCGGAGCCCCGGCCCGCATCAGCCGCGTCTCCCTCCAGTGGGAGGCGGCCTACGGCAAGGCGTTCCGCATCCAGGTGTCGGACGACGCCCAGACCTGGTCGACCGTCCACGAGACGACGGACGGCACCGGCGGCACCCAGAACCTGACCGTGTCGGCCACCGGCCGCTACGTCCGCATGTACGGCACCCAGCGCGGCACCGGATACGGCTTCTCCCTCTGGGAGTTCCAGGTCTTCGGGACCGGCGGCACCGGCGGCGACCCGGGCGGCGGTGGCGGCGACACGCTGCTGTCGTACGGGAAGACGGGCGCGGCCTCGTCCTCGCAGAGCGACCAGAACTGCTGGGAGTGCACGCCCGCCCGGGCCTTCGACCGCGACCCCGCCTCCCGCTGGGCGACCAGCTCCACGACCGGCTGGACCGACCCCGGCTGGATCTCCGTCGATCTCGGCGCGACCGCGCAGATCTCCAAGGTGGTCCTGGAGTGGGACCCGGCCTACGCCAAGTCCTTCCAGATCCAGGTCTCGCCCAACGGCACCGACTGGACGCCCGTCTACTCGACCACGTCCGGCACCGGCTTCAAGCAGACCCTGGCCGTCTCCGGCACGGGACGCTACGTGCGGATGTACGGCACCGAACGCGCCACCCCCTACGGCTACTCCCTGTGGGAGTTCCAGGTGTACGGCACGGGCGGCGCCCCGGTCCCGGCGCCGCCGCTGCCCCCGGACCCGGCGCAGCCGCCGCGGCTGGTGTGGAGCGACGAGTTCGACGGCGCCGCCGGGAGCACGCCCGACCCGGCGAAGTGGCGGGCCGACCCCGGCACCGGGCAGAACGGCGAGCTGCAGTACTACACCGACCACCGCAACGCCGCGCTCGACGGCGGCGGCCACCTCGTCATGGAGGCCCGCAAGGAGGCCAGCCCCGGCCGGGCCTGCCCGCCCGACCCGCTGACCGGCAGCACCACCTGCCAGTACACCTCGGCCCGCATGAACACCGGCGCGACGTTCCAGTTCACGTACGGGCGGGTCGAGGCGCGCATCAAGGTGCCCAAGGGCAACGGGCTGTGGCCCGCGTTCTGGATGATGGGCGCCGACTTCCTCACCGGCCGTCCGTGGCCGTACAACGGCGAGGTCGACATCATGGAGGTCCTCGGCAAGGACGTGAAGACGTCCTACTCGACCGTGCACGCCCCCGCCTACAACGGCGGCAACGGGATCGGCTCGCCCTACCGGCTGCCCTCCGGCGCCGACTTCTCGGACGACTTCCACACCTGGGCCGCCGACTGGAACAGCAAGGGCATCGTCTTCAGCCTCGACGGGAGCCCCGTGTTCACCCTGGACAAGGACCAGGTGGAGCGCACCCGGGGCCCCTGGATCTTCGACCACCCCCACTACATGATCCTCAACCTCGCCGTCGGCGGCGACTGGCCCGGCCCGACCGACGCGTCGACGCCGTTCCCGTCCCGGATGCTCGTCGACTACGTGCGCGTGTACCAGTAGCGCGGCCGGCACCGGCCCCCCTTGTCAGGTCCGGCCCGGACACCTCCGTTCCGGGCCGGACCGCAGCCGCACCACGCCCCGCCCCTCAGATCAGGAAGTGACATGCGCAGATACTCCTTACACCTCTATCCCGTCCTGGTCGGTGCCCTGGCGATCGCCCTGGCCGCCGCCCTCGGCATCACCCTCGGCGCACCGGCCGCGCGGGCCGCCACGGTCACGGTCCAGGCCGAGTCCTACGCGGCACAGTCCGGCGTCACCCTGGAGACGACCGCCGACCTGGGCGGCGGGCAGAACGCCGCCTACCTCGCCGACGGCGACTGGATGCGGTTCGACCAGGTCGACCTCGGGGCGGCCGGCCGTCTGACGGTGTCGGCGCGCCTGGCCTCCGCCACGGGCACCGGGTCCGTCGAACTGCGCACCGGTTCCCTGACCGGTCCGCTGCTCGCCGTGATCCAGGTCAGCCCCACCGGAGGCTGGCAGACCTGGGCCACCCGCAGCGCCGACGTCACCACCCATCCGACCGGTCCACAAACCGTGTTCGCGGTGCTGCGCAGCACCACGCCCGGTGACTTCGTCAACATCAACTGGTTCTCGTTCGTCAGCGGCGGCGACGAGCCCGCGCCGGGCTGGGTCGACGTCGACCAGGCCAAGTGGCAGGCCCAGTTGAACCAGTTCCGCGCCATGACCCCGGCGCCGGTGCCCGCCAACGCGGTGCGCGTCCCCGAGTTCAACGCCACCTGCACCTACAGCCACTCCAAGCCCGACGACCCGATCGTCTTCCCCGGTCTGCCGGGCGCCTCCCACATGCACAGCTTCTTCGGCAACAAGAGCACCGACGCCTTCACCACGACCCAGAGCCTGCTGGGCACCACGGCCACGAGCTGCACGCCCGCCAAGGACCTCTCCGCCTACTGGATCCCCACGCTCTACGAGCGCGGCAAGGCGGTCGAACCCGACGGGATGATCGTCTACTACGGCTCACGGCTGCCCGACCCCACGGCGACCGTGCCCTTCCCGCAGGGCTTCCGCATGATCGCGGGCAACGCCAAGCTGCAGGTGGCGACCCCGGCCGGCTCGCCCAACCAGTTCTGGTGCGCGGGACCGGGCGGCGAGACGGGCCGCAGCGCCGACGGCAACTGGCCGCTGTGCGCACCGACCGCCAAGCTGGTGTACCAACTGGTCTTCCCGGACTGCTGGGACGGCAAGCACCTCGACAGCCCGGACCACAAGTCGCACGTCGCCTTCACCTACGACGGCAAGTGCAGCGGCGCCTACCCGGTGGCGATCCCCTCGGTCTCGTTCGTCATCAGCTACCCGACCAGCGGGAGCGCCGACGGGTTCTCCCTGGCGTCGGGCATGGCCTCGTCCATCCACGGCGACTTCTTCAACGCCTGGGACACCGCGGCCCTCGGGCAGCGCGTGAAGGACTGCATCGTGCAGAGCGCCAAGTGCAACTCCGCCGGAACGTTCTGACCCGGCGGACGGCGGCCGCCCTGCTCCTGGGCCTGGCGGTCGCCGGCTGCACCCCGCAGCCGGCGGCCGACCGGCCCGCACCGGCCGCCTTCAACGACACCGACACCGCGTGGATCCAGCTCATGATCCCCATGGACGAACGGGCCGTGCTGCTCACCGACTTGGCGCCCGCACGCGCCGGGCGGCCGGCCCTGGCCGCCCGGGCGAAGGAGGCGCGCAAGCGACTCGGTGACGAACTCGTCGACCTGCGCGAGCTGTTGCGTCTGTCAGGCGTGCCCGACACTCGCCCCCACGAGGGTCACACCATGCCCGGGATGGTGAGCCTCGACACGGTGCGCAGGGCGAGGACCGTGTCCGGGGAGCACTTCGACCGCCTCCTCGCCGAGAGCCTGCGGGCCCATCTCGTCCAGGTCCGCATGCTCTGCGCGAGCGAACGCACGTCGGGGAGCGCCGAGCAGGCGAAGGACCTCGCCGCCGTGATCGAAAGGAGTGTCGCCGAGCAGATCACCCGCCTCGACGCGGTCACGTGAGCACCGGCGTCGCCGTCGGGCGGGGCGGAGCCGCCGTCACGCACCGCCCCGCACGGACGTGAAGAACTCGGTCGTCCGCTCCAGCCCCTGCTCGCCGAACATCGTCTCCAGACTCGCGGCGGACGCGGCGGCGGACGCCTCGCTGCGCGGGAACAGCGCCTCCTCGTACGCGGCGAGGGCCGCCTCCGGGTCGCCCGGGTGGGCGGCGACGGCCCCGGCGAGCTCGGCGCCGTCCAGCATCGCCAGGTTGGCGCCCTCGCCGGCGAACGGGGACATCAGGTGGGCCGCGTCACCGAGCAGGGTCACGCCCGGGACGCGGTCCCAGCGGTGCCCGACCGGCAGGGCGTGGATGCGCCGCGGGACGAGCGCGCCGTCGGCGTCGGCGACCAGGCCGCGCAGACCCTCGTCCCACCCGTCGAAGTGCGCGAGGACCGCGGCCTTCGCGGCGGCGGCGTCACCAAAGTCGACGGTGTCCAGCCAGCCCTCGTCGACGCGCAGGGCGGTGTAGACGTGCAGGCTGCCGTCGGCCTCCCGGTGGGCGAGGAAGCCCCGGCGCTCACCCAGGCAGAGGAAGAACCCGCCGCCGACCAGGGCCGCGCTGCGCGGGTGCCGGGTCACGGCGTCCAGGAGGTCGGTCTCGACGAAGGAGACACCGGTGTACGCGGGCCGGGCGTCGGACACCAGGGGCCTGATCCGCGACCAGGCGCCGTCCGCCCCGATGAGCAGGTCGGTGGTGAGGGCGGAGCCGTCGGCGAAGGTCACCTCGTGGCGGCCGTCGCCCAGGGGCCGCGCGCCGGTGACCTTCCGGCCCCACTGGACCGTGCCCTCGGGCAGGGAGGCGAGCAGCAGGTCGCGCAGCTCTCCCCGGTCCACCTCGGGCCGCCCGCCCGTGGGGTCGTCCTCCTCGGCGACGTGCACGGTGCCGTCCGGGCCGAGCAGGCGCAGCGCCTGGCCGCCCGGGTGGACGATCCGGCGGAACTCCTCGTAGAGCCCGGCGGCGCGCAGGGCTTCCTGGCCGCTGTCCTCGTGGATGTCGAGCATGCCGCCCTGGGTGCGGGCCGAGGCCGACGCCTCCGCTTCGAAGACGGCCGCCTCGACGCCGTGCACGTGCAGGACGCGGGCGGCGGTGAGACCGCCGAGGCCGGCGCCGATGACCGCGACGGGATGGTGGGTGCTCATCTGGTGCCTCCTGGCGGGACGCGGGACGTGCTGACACCCAGAGGCTAACGAACATGTTCGTGACGAACAAGTTCGTCGCATGCGTGAGGGTCCCCGTCATGCACCGCGGGTCGCGCCCCGTCAGTCGGTCCGACGGGGGAGCGGTGTCCCGGCGATGCCGTTGATCAGGACGTCGAAGCCCCAGGTCAGCCGGTGGTCCACCGGGCCCGCGAGCAGCGCGGGGAGATGAGCCCTGATCATGGGGTGGGTGGATTCGTCCACCCCGTGCACCGCACGCGACAAAGCGTTCCAGTCGTCCTGCGAGGCGGGCGAGTCCTCCTGGGTGGCGTGTTCCGCGGCGACGGCCGTGGCGTGCTGGAGCAGCAGGTCGAGGCCCCAGGCGACCTGGTCCGGGGCGGCACCACCGCGGGACAGCAGGTCGAGGACGCGCTCCACCAGGGCGAGGTAGTTCTCCCCGCTGGGCCGCGCCACCAGCGCCGAGCGGGCCAGTTGCGGGTGCCGGAACAGGACGTCGGTGTACGACTTGAGCACCGCGAGGAGCTGCTCCCGCCAGTCCGCCTGCACGTCACCGCCGGTCAGGTCGACCTCCCCGAGCAGCGCGTCCAGCACGGCGGCGTGCAGTTCCGCGGTGTTGGCCACGTAGACGTACAGCGAGGCGGGCCCCGTGTCCAGCTCCTGGGCGAGACGGCGCATGGTCACCTTCGCCAGCCCCTCGGCGCGCAGGATGCGCAGGGCCGTGCCGACGATCCCCGCGCGGGTCAGGGCCGGTTTGGCGGGGCGTTCGCGGCGGCTGATCGGGTCTCGCTTCGCATCCATGGGCGGATCGTAACGAACGCGTTCGCCCGGACCCGGGCCCCGCCCCGGCACCCGGTCGGCCGGACGTGGGGGACGACGGTTGGAGCCGCCGCTTCCCGGGCACCCGGGGGGCCCGTCCGTGAAGTGTGCTCGGAGGTGCGCATGGCGGTTCGTCACCGTCTGATCAAGACCGACCCGTCCGTGGTGTGGGACGTGATCGCCGACGGCAACAGGTACGCAGACTGGGTCGTGGGCACCGGCGCCTCGCGCCCGAGCCGGGGCCAGTGGCCCGAGAAGGGCGCCTCGATCGAGTACGAGGTGCCGATCGGGCCGTGGCGGCTCAGCAACGAGACGATCGTGCGCCGCTGCGACGAGGGCCGCCAGCTCGAACTGGAGATCCTGGCCGGCCCCCTCGGCACCGCCCGCTTCTCGATCGAGCTGCGCGAGTGGGGCGAGTACTGCCTGGTCATCGCGGACGAACATCCGCTGCAGGGCGCAGGGGGCGCGCTGCACAACTTCGGCGCGGAGGCAGTGATCCAGCTCCGCCACCGCACCATGCTGGCCCGGCTCGCCCACTGCTGCGAGGAGCAGGCCGAAAAGAGCCACGAGCCGGCCGCCCGCGGCCTCGGCGTGCAGGAGAACCCCGGCCATGCCTGACGCCGTGGTCATCGGCGCGGGCCCCAACGGGCTCGTCGCCGCCAACCTCCTCGCGGGCGCCGGCTGGAGCGTGGTCGTCCTGGAGGAACAGCCGGAACCGGGTGGCGCGGTCCGCCACGACCGGGGCGTCCACCCCGACTACGTCAACGACCTCTTCAGCTCCTTCTACCCGCTGGCCGCCGCCTCGCCCGTCCTGGCCTCCCTGCACCTGGAGGACCACGGCCTGCGCTGGAGCCACGCCCCGCACGTGCTGGCCCACCCGCTGACCGACGGGCGGTGCGCCGTGCTGGACCGGCGGATCGACGTCACCGCCGACTCCCTGGAGGCGTTCGCCCCCGGGGACGGCGAGGGCTGGCGACGCCTGTGCCGCCTGTGGGACACCCTGCACCAGGACGTGCTGGACGCCCTCATGACCCCGTTCCCGCCGGTCAAGGCGGGGGCCCGGCTGCTGCGCAAGCTGCGGGCGGCCGGCGGTCTGCGCGCCGCCCGGTCCCTCGTGCTGCCGGTGCGCCGGCTGGGGGAGGAGGAGTTCACCGGCGAAGGCGGACGGCTGCTGCTCGCGGGCAACGCCCTGCACGCCGACCTCGCCCCCGAGGCGGCCGGCAGCGGCGGCTTCGGCTGGCTGATGTCGATGCTCGGACAGACCTACGGCTTCCCCGTCCCCGTCGGCGGGTCCGGCGCCCTCACCGACGCCCTGGTGCGGCGGCTGCGCGCGCACGGCGGAGAACTGCGGTGCGGGGAGCGCGTGGAGCGCGTCATCGTGCGCGGGGGACGCGCCGTGGGCGTGCGGACCTCCGCCGGGGCGTCCGTGCCCGCCGGCCGCGCCGTGCTCGCCGACGTGGCCGTACCCGCCCTGTACGGGGAGCTCGTCGGCCCCGAGCACCTCCCCGGCCAGGTCATGGACGACGTGCGGCGCTTCCAGTGGGACTTCGCCACCTTCAAGGTGGACTGGGCCCTGGACGGCCCCGTGCCGTGGCGGGCCGAGCAGGCGAGCCGGGCCGGGACCGTCCACCTCGCCGACGGCGTGGACGAGCTGACCCGCTTCGCCGCGCAGATCGCCATGCACCAGGTGCCCGACCGGCCCTTCAGCCTGTTCGGCCAGATGACGACTTCCGACCCGAGCCGCTCCCCGGCGGGCACCGAGTCGGCCTGGGCGTACACCCACGTGCCGCGGGAGATCCGCGAGGACGCGGGGGACGAGGGCATCACCGGCGCCTGGGGCCCGGACGACCAGGAACGCATGGCCGACCGCGTGGAACGGCAGGTGGAGCGCTTCGCGCCCGGGTTCCGCGCACGCGTGCGGGCCCGCAGGGTCCTCGCCCCGCCCACCCTGGAGTCGCTCGACGCCAACCTGGTGGCCGGTGCCATCAACGGCGGCACGACCGCCCTGCACCAGCAGCTCTTCTTCCGGCCCGTCCCCGGCACCGGGCGCCCGGAGACCCCGGTGCCCGGTCTCTACCTCGCCTCGGCCGGCGCCCACCCGGGCGGCGGCGTGCACGGCGCCCCCGGCGCCAACGCGGCCCGTGCCGCCCTGCGCACCGCCCGCCTGCCCGTCCTCGCCGGGGCCCAGCGCCTCCTCACCCGCCGGGACCGCACCGGACGCAAACGCTGACCCCTCCCGCCGCACCCCGCGGAGCCCACGTTCACGCTCCCGGGCGCATCCGAAACCGCACAGGAAAGGGAACACCCAGATGAACGCCCACCCGCCGCGCCCCACGGGCCACGCCCCGCCGCACACCGAGGGAGACCCATGAACCACCACCACGACGGCCCCGACGCCCGGCACCGCCGCCCCGCGGGCGTCGACGACAAGACCGTCGAGGCCCTCGGATCGCTGTCGAAGGCACTGGAGACCGTCGAGCGGGCCCGCGGCCACCTCTACGGCTTCCACCAGCTGACCGGCACCGCCGACCTGGAACTCGACCGCGCGGTGCGGCTGCTGCGGGAGGCCGGGCACACCGGCTGGGCGGACAAGGTCGAGACCGAGGTCCTCGGCCGCAACGTCATCCCGGGCCACTGGACGTTCCAGATCGTCGAGGCCTACAACGACACGTACTACGACCCCTTCCGGCAGCTGGAACGCGCCGCGGTGGCCGAGCTGGCCGACGGACGCGACCACCTGTACGAGGCGGAGATGAAGGAGGACCGCCGCACCGAAGGCCACCCCGACCACACGGCGCGCCCGCCGGCCACCGACGCCTGAACCGCAGGAGGGCCGAACCCGTGCGTACCAGTCCCCTGAAGAACCGGACCGTCGTGGTGACCGGAGCGGCCCGCGGCCTCGGCGCGGCCCTCGCGTACGAGATCGCCGGCCGCGGGGCCCGCGTGGCGCTCCTCGGGCACGAGAAGGACCTGCTGGACGAGCTGGCCACACGGCTGCCCACCCCGGCGCTCGCGCTCGAGACCGACGTGACCGACCTGCCCGCGCTGCGGGAGGCCGCCGACCGCACCCGCCGCACCCTCGGACCGCCCTCCGCCGTCGTCGCCAACGCCGGCGTCGCGGACGGGGGCCCCTTCACCGCGACCGACCCGGCCGAATGGCGCCGGGTGATCGACGTCAACCTCACCGGCAGCGCCCAGACCGCCCGGGCCTTCCTCCCCGACCTGGAGGCGACCGCCGGCTACTACCTGCAGATCGCGTCCCTCGCGTCCCTCGGCGCCGCACCCCTGATGAGCGCCTACTGCGCGTCCAAGGCGGGCGTCGAGGCCTTCAGCCACTCCCTGCGCGCCGAAGTGGCGAGCCGCGGTGTCGCCGTGGGCATCGCCTACCTCAACTGGACCGACACCGACATGATCCGCGACGCCGACCGGTACACCGTGCTGCGCGAACTGCGCGGCCACATGCCGGGCCCCGCCCGGCACGTCTACGGCGCCGGCCGGATCGCCTCCCGGATCGTCGACGGCCTGGAGCGCCGCCGCACGGCGGTGTACGCGCCGGCCTGGCTGCGCCTCGTACAGCCCGTACGGGCCGCCCTGCCGCCGGTGGTCCTGCGCGCGGCCCGCCGGGACCTGTCGCGCCTGGAGGCCGAGGGGTCACTGCAGCCCACGGGCCTGCTGGGCGCCGGGGGCGAGGCCGACCGCCTCGCGGAAGGACGCGCGCGCTGAACCGGGGACAGACCAAGGGGGGCCCAGGAAAGGAACGGCCATGACCGACAAGAAGACGCAGAGCGACAAGTCCCAGGCGGACCTGGACAAGGGCGACGAGGTGACCTGGAAGAGCCACGACTCCACCGCCGAAGGCACGGTCGAGCGCGAGATCACCGAGCGCACGAAGGCCGCCGGACGCACCGTCGACGCCTCCCCGGACGACCCCCAGTACGAGGTCCGCAGCGAGAAGTCGGGCAAGTCGGCGGTGCACAAGCCGTCGGCCCTGCACAAGAAGTGAACCGCCGAGGACACCCGGCATGCAGACCTTCCTCCCCGACCCGGACTTCCGCCGCAGCGCGGAACTCCTGGACCGCCGCCGCCTGGGCAAACAGCGGGTGGAGGCGCTCCAGGTGCTGCGCGGCCTGACCGTCCCCGGGTACGGCTGGCGCAGACACCCGGCCGTGCGGATGTGGCACGGCTACGAGGAGGCCCTGGTCCGCTACGGCCTGGAGGTCTGCCGGGTGTGGCGGGAGCTGGGCCACCAGGACAGCTGCGCCGCCTCGCTGGTCGCCGGGTACGCGGCGGGCCGCCCGCACGCCTCCGTCCGCGACCAGCCAGCCCTCGCCGAGGCCGGGGAGCTGCCGCCCTGGCTCGGCGACGAGGCGTTCCACCTCAGCCACCGGTCCGCGCTGGTGCGCAAGGACCCCGGGACGTACGGGCCGCTGTTCCCCGGCACCCCCGACGACCTGCCCTACCTCTGGCCGTCGTCCGACCGGCAGGCGGCGGTCGCGTAGGGCACCCCGCGGACCCCGTCGCCCGGAGCGGGCTCACCCCGGGCGGGGCCCCGCGTCGGCGACCCGGAACACCGGCCAGCCGATCTCGGTTGCCACCGGTCGGCGGCCGGGGTGTCGCGCGGCCCCACCAGGTAGGTCTCGCGCACCGGGCCGGCCACGGCCAGGGCGTGGTCGGCGACCCACCTGCCCAGCTCGCCGTAGGTGACGTCGATGGTGTCGTGGGCGCCCGGGTGCACGGTGACCGCCAGCTCCGCGGGTGGCCGCTCGGTGCCCCGGACCCGGCCCAGGTCCGGCACCGGCGCGGCGACCGGCACGTACCCGAGCACGT
Organism: Streptomyces galbus; assembly: GCF_005280195.1. Classification (GTDB taxonomy): domain Bacteria; phylum Actinomycetota; class Actinomycetes; order Streptomycetales; family Streptomycetaceae; genus Streptomyces; species Streptomyces galbus. The sequence continues at coordinate 165,744 of NZ_SZPR01000015.1, forward strand.
CCCCGCGGCCCTCGCTGAACAGCGCGTTGCCGTAGGGGCCGCCCGAGGGACCCGCGGGCGCGCCGACCACGGCGTCCAGCTCCGCCATCGCGCCCGCGTACCAGGACAGCACGTGCCCACGGCGGCCGACTGCTTCGGCCGGGGCGGTGGTCGTCGACGACGGCTGCACCCACCGCGGCCGCGAGGCGGTCCGGGCGTGGCTGGGGCGGACCTCGTCCGAGTACAGCTACACGACCACCCCGCTGAGCGCCGTCCCGCACGACGACCGGCACTGGACGGTGACCCAGCGCCTCGAGGGCGACTTCCCCGGCGGCACCGTCGACCTCGCCCACGCCTTCACGCTCGACGAGGACGGACGCATCGCCGGGCTCACCATCACCCCGTGCGGGTGAACGGCCCGTTCGTCGGCTCCGGCCGACCTAGGCCGTGTCCTTCGGGCCGCGCAGGACGTCCCGGGTGATGTCGGCCAGCGTGCGGCCCGTGCGGAAGGCCTCGGCGCGCATGAGCGCGAGGGCGTCCTCACGGCTGACGCCGCGTCGGTCGGCCAGCGCCCGGGTCGCGCGCGCCGTGTCGAACCAGCGCGCGCGGACCGTGTGCCGCGGCTCCCACGCCGGGGCCGACTGCCCGGGGAGCAGCAGGTCCCGGGCGGGCATCAGGGCGGCCGTCACCGCGTCGGCCACGGCGGACGCCTGCTCCAGTTCGTCCGCGCCGAGCGCGTGGGCGCGGAGCGCCAGCAGGTCGACCGAGCCGAGGACGTAGTCACCGAAGAACAGCGGGAGGGCGTAGATCGAGCGCACCTCCGGCAGTCTCTCCCGCACGGTCGCGCCGAACAGCGGCCAGGGCGTCAGGCCGTCCCGCAGGTCGTGCACGGCCACCGGCTCGCCGGTGCGCGCGGCCGTGATGCACGGCCCCTCCAGCACCGTGAACTGAATGTCCTCCAGCTCCAGCGCGGCGTCGCCGGACGCGGCCAGCAGCTGGCGGGACGGGGTGTCGGTGAGCAGCGACAACGTGACGCCGTCCACCCCGAGCCCGTCGCACACGGCGGCGCACACCCGTCGGGGGACCTCCTCGTCGGGGGCGTCCGCCGCGGCCTCCGCGACCAGCCGCACCGCCTTCCCCACGTCCACCGTCATCCGGACCTCCGCGACCCGGCCACCGCCACACCACGCACGACGCCTCTCCCGTTCCCCCGCGCACCACCGCGCGACGCTCCTCAGGGGTGATCGGGTGCCCCGTGCGCCCGGCCGCACGCCGGTCACCGGCACGCCGCGCCTCCAGGGCTCAGCGGGACGGCTCGTCGTACCGCGGCGACCACTGGGCGCGCGCGACCGCCTCCCGCAGGTCCTCCTCGCCGGCCCGTGGGGCGACCCCGTCCTCGACGGCCGCCAGGGCCGCGGCCAGGGCGATCTCCCGGGCGGCCGCCCGCATGTCGCGCAGGGGCGGCAGCAACGGCGCGGGCCGCGATCCGTCCGTGGCGGAGCGCGCGGCACACCGGCCGACGGCGCGGGCGGCCGCGACCATCATCCGGTCGGTGACCCGGGTGGCCCGGGCCGCCGTCACCGCGAGGCCGATGGCCGGGAAGACGTACACGTTGTTCGCCTGCGCCACCGGCACCTCGTGGCCGTCGACCTCCAGCGGCGGGAACGGCGAGCCGGTCGCGACCAGGACCCGGCCGTCCGTCCAGCGGGCGAGGTCGGCGGGGTCGGCCTCGGCGTGGGAGGTCGGGTTCGACAGCGGGAAGATCACCGGCCGTTCGCAGGCGGACGCCATCTGCCGCACGATCTCCTCGGTGAACGCGCCGTGCGCGGTGGACAGACCGATCAGCACGGTCGGCTCCACCCGCCGCACCACCTCGGCGAGCCCGTACGACTCCCGCTCGTCCCCGCGGGCGTAGACGCGCTGCTCCTCGCTGAGCCCGTCACGGGAGGCGGTGAGCAGGCCGTCGACGTCCACGAACCAGAAGCGCGCGCGGGCGTCGTCCGGCGACAGGCCCTCGTCCGTCATCGCGGTGCGGATCATGTCGGCCACGCCGACCGCCGCTGAGCCCGCACCGAGGACGACGATCCGCTGGTCGGTGAGCCGGGTGCCCGCGACCGTGATGGCCGTGAGCAGCGCCCCGAGGGCCACGGCCGCGGTGCCCTGGATGTCGTCGTTGAAGGTCAGCAGGCGGTCCTGGTAGCGGGTGAGGATCGGGCGGGCGTGGGCGGTCGCGAAGTCCTCCCACTGCAGGAGCGTGCCGGGCAGCTCGGCCTCCACGGCCGACACCAGCGCCTCCACCAGTTCGTCGTACGCGGCGCCCGTGACACGTCGCTCCCGGCGCCCCAGGTAGTGCGGGTCGGCCAGCAGGTCCTCGTTGTCGGTGCCCGCGTCCAGCAGGATCGGCAGCGTCCGCGCGGGATGGATGCCGCCGATCGCGGTGTACAGGCTCAGCTTGCCGATCGGGATGCCCATGCCGCCGACCCCCTGGTCGCCCAGCCCCAGGATGCGCTGGCCGTCCGTCACGACGATGACGTCCACGTCCCGGTGCGGGCGGTTGCCCAGGATCTCCCGGAACCGGTGCCGGTCCTCGTAGGACAGGAACAGCCCGCGCGGCCGCCGGTAGATCTCGCTGAACCGCCGGCACGCGTCGCCGACGGTCGGCGTGTAGACGACGGGCAGCATCTCCTCCAGGTGCTCGGTGACCACGCGGTGGAAGAGCACCTCGTTGGTGTCCTGCAACTGGCGCAGGTAGATGTGCCGGTTGAGTGGCTTGTCGTAGCCGAGGAATGCCGCGTGCGCCCTGCGGGCCTGCTCGTCGAGCGACTCCACGGCGGGCGGGAGCAGCCCCTCCAGCCCGTGGGCGGTCCGCTCGTCGGGGGTGAACGCGGGTCCGTTCGCTGTCATGGTGAGGGGTCTTCCCCGGTCGCTCACGCGGCGACGCGGCAAGGGGCTGAGGAACCCCTATGGCCCAGGCCGCCGGTGGGCGTGCGCGTGGGCGGGGGCGCGGATGTCGGCGTCGGGCGGCTACGGCGTGGCCGGCAGCCGGACCGTCACGGCCAGGCCGCCCGCGGGACCGGGGTGCAGGGTGAGGGTCCCGCCGTGGGCGCGGACGATGCTGCGCACGATGGCCAGGCCGAGGCCGACTCCGGCGTGCTCGTCGGTGCGGACGCGTTCCGTGCCCCGTCGGAAGGGCTCCGTCAGGGTCGGTACCAGGTCCGGCGGGACCGGGCGGCCGGTGTTCGCCACGCGCAGCACGGCGGCGCCACCGGACGTCTCCGTACGGACCGTCACGGTGCCGTCGGCGGGGAGGTTGTGGACGATGCCGTTCTGGACGAGGTTCGTCACCACCCGCAGCAGGAGTTCGGCCGAGCCGCTGGTGCGGGCCGGCCCGCCGGTGACGTCGAGCGTGACGCCGCGCTGTTCGGCGAGGGGCAGCAGCGTCTCGGCGGCCTCCTCGGCGATCAGGGAGAGGTCGACGGGTTCGCGGGTGAACGTCCCGCTGTCGCCGCGGCTGAGCAGCAGGAGGGCGTCGGTGAGGCCGATCGCCCGGGTGTTGACGGCGTGCAGGCGTGCGATGAGCTCTTCCCGGTCGCGCGTGGGGTCCTTGCGGGCGACGTCAAGGAGCGTCCGCGAGATCGCGAGCGGGGTGCGCAGCTCGTGGGAGGCGTTGGCGGCGAACCGCCGCTGCTCGTCCACGTGGGACTCCAACTGGTCGAGCATCGAGTCGAACGTGTCGGCGAGCTCCCGGAACTCGTCCTGACGGTCCGTCATGCGGATCCGGTGGGACAGGGAGCCGTTCCCCGCCGACCGTGCGGCGTCCGTGATCCGGTCCAGCGGCGCGAGCATCCGGCCGGCGAGCAACCAGCCCCCCACCAGGCCGAACACGAGGAGGAAGGCCATCGCCTCGGCCGCGGCGGGGGCGAACGTGTGCACCAGGAGGTACCGGTTGGGGGAGACCCCGAGCAGGCCCTGGTCGTTGTCGGGGACGTAGCGCAGCAGGTACCACCACACCACGGCGAGCAGCAGGGCACCGGCGACGGCCAGGAACCCGGCGTAGCTGAGGGCGAGCTTCGCCCGCGCACTGGACCCGAGCCGCGGGCGCCTAGCCACGTCGGCGCCCGGGGCGGGGAGCGGGCCCGGCAGCGCCGTCGCCGCCGGGCTCCGGCTCGGGGCCCGCGTCGATGCGGTAGCCGACCCCCGGCACCGTGGCGATCACCCACGGCTCGCCGAGCCGCTTCCGCAGCGCCGAGACGGTGATCCGTACGGCGTTGGTGAGCGGGTCGGCGTTCTCGTCCCAGGCCCGTTCCAGCAGTTCCTCGGCGCTGACGACCCCGCCCTCGGCGGCGACGAGGACCTCCAGCACCGCGAACTGCTTGCGGGTCAGGGCGACGTACCGCCCGTCGCGGTGGACCTCCCGGCGGAACGGGTCGAGCCGCAGCCCGACGATCTCGCGCACCGGGGGCCGGGCGTACGCGCGCCGGCGGTCCAGCGCCCTCAGCCGCAGGACGAGTTCCCGCAGGTCGAACGGCTTGGTGAGGTAGTCGTCGGCCCCGAGCTCGAACCCGGACGCCTTGTCGTCGATCCGGTCGGCGGCGGTGAGCATGAGGATCGGGATGCCGCTGCCGGAGGCGACGATGCGACGGGCGACCTCGTCGCCGGAGGGGCCGGGGATGTCTCGGTCGAGGACGGCCAGGTCGTAGGAGTTGACGCCGAGCAGCTCCAGGGCGGCGTGACCGTCCCCCGCGATGTCGGCGGCGATCGCCTCGAGCCGCAGCCCGTCCCGGACGGCCTCGGCGAGGTACGGCTCGTCCTCCACGATCAGTACACGCATGTCAGCAGCGTAGGCAGCACGGCATATCGCCGCCGTATGCGAGGCCGGCGGCCAACCTTCCCCGGTGGGGCTGGCTGCGCTCGCCTCTTCCGCAGCCCGCCCGACCGGACGCTGCCGGGCTCGACGAGGACGGAGGCGGCGAACAGAGCTGACGCGGGGTCCGCCGCGCTGTGGCTCAGTGCCCGGCGGCGGCCGGGACGGTCGCGGGGGCCGGGGAGTCGTGCAGCCCCAAGCGCAGGTGCTCGACGTGGTAGAGGGCCTGGTCGAGGAGCTCCGCGACGTGGTTGTCGTACAGCGAGTAGACGATGGAGCGGCCCTGCCGCTCGCCGGTGACCAGACCGAGGTTGCGCAGGAGCCGGAGCTGGTGGGAGCAGGCGGAGGCTTCCATGCCGACGGCTTCGGCCAGTTCTCCGACCGCGCACGGGCCTTCCTGGAGGCGGGCCAGGATGTAGAGCCGGGAGGGCGTGGCCAGGGCCTGGAGGGTGGCGGCGACATCGGCGGTACCGACCGCGTCGAGGCGTTCGCGGGTGCTGGCGCTGCTCGTGGCGGTGGTGTCGCGTCCGTGGCCCATGGGCCCATCATACCGGTGACACTTGAAGACCTGTTCAGATGTACGGTGGAGGTGTTGCAGTCGTTCTGCCCGTGAAGGGTTGTTCTGTCATGCCTTCAGTCCTGGACCAGCAGCGGTCCGCACCACCCGTCGGTGCCGTCCGGCCGGCCCCGCCCCGGCGCCGCACCCGCGTCCTGGCGCTGCCGGAAGCCCGGTGGGCGCTCGCGGCGCTCGCGCTGTTCCTGCTCGCGCTGCCGGTCCACCTGCTGGGCGGACCGGCATGGCTGTGGGGCACCCTGTTCGCCGCGACGTACGTCACGGGTGGCTGGGAGCCGGGCTGGGAGGGATGCAAGGCCCTGAAGGAGAAGACGCTGGACGTGGACCTGCTGATGGTCGTCGCCGCCCTGGGGGCTGCCGCGATCGGACAGGCCCTCGACGGCGCGCTGCTGATCGTCATCTTCGCCACCTCCGGCGCCCTGGAAGCCGTCGCGACCGCCCGCACCGCCGACTCCGTGCGCGGGCTGCTCGACCTCACCCCCACGACCGCGACCCGGATCCTGCCCGACGGCACCGAGGAGACGGTCGACACCGAGCATCTGGCGGTCGGGGACACGATCCGGGTCCGGCCCGGCGAGCGGGTCGGCGCGGACGGTCGGGTTCTGGACGGGGTCAGCGACGTCGACCAGGCCACCATCACCGGCGAGCCCCTCCCCGTCGCCAAACAGGCCGGGGACGAGGTGTTCGCCGGCACCGTCAACGGCATCGGCGCCCTGCGCGTACGCATCGAGCGCGACCCCTCGGACTCGGTGATCGCCCGGATCGTGAAGATGGTCGAGGAAGCCTCCGAGACCAAGGCCCCCACCCAGCTGTCCATCGAGAGGATCGAGCAGCGCTACTCGATCGGCATGGTGATCGCGACCCTCGCCGTCTTCGCCGTCCCGCTCGCCCTCGGCAGCACCCTCTCCTCGGCGCTGCTGCGGGCCATGACTTTCATGATCGTCGCCTCGCCGTGCGCGGTCGTGCTCTCCACCATGCCGCCGCTGCTGTCGGCCATCGCCAACGCCGGCCGGCGCGGTGTGCTCGCCAAGTCCGCCGTCGTCATGGAACGCCTCGGCCAGATCGACACCGTCGCCCTGGACAAGACCGGCACCCTCACCGAAGGCACCCCCCGCGTCACCGACCTGCGACCGCTGCCCGGCAGCGGCCTGGACCAGGACACGCTTCTCGTCCTGGCAGCGTCGGCCGAGCACCCCAGTGAGCACCCGCTCGCCCGGGCCGTCGTCGCCGCCGCACACGAACGCGGCCTGCCCCTGAGCCACGCCGAGGACTTCACCTCCAGCCCCGGCCAAGGCGTCACCGCCACCGTCGACGGCCACAGCCTCACCATCGGCGCCCCCGCCCGGCTGCTGGACCGCCCCGCCCACCAGCCGCACCGGGCGGTGGTGGCCGAACTGGAAGAGGCCGGACGCACCGCGGTTGTCGTCCTGCGCGGCCAGCAACCGGTGGGCGTGCTCGGGATCGCGGACCGGCTGCGGCCGGACGCCTCAGCCACCGTCGCCGCCCTCACCCGCCTGACCGGCCACCCGCCCGTCCTGCTGACCGGCGACAACGAACGCGCCGCCCGGCACTTGGCCGCCGAGGTCGGCATCACCGACGTACGCGCCCACCTGCTGCCCCAGGACAAAGTGACGGCCGTCAAGGAATGGGAGAGTCAAGGACGCCGGGTGCTGGTCGTCGGCGACGGCGTCAACGACGCCCCCGCCCTGGCCGCCGCGCACTCCGGGATCGCGATGGGCAAGGCGGGCGCCGACCTCGCCCTGGAGACCGCCGACGCCGTCGTCGTCCGCGACGAACTCGCCACCGTCCCTTCGATCGTTCAGCTCTCCCGCACCGCACGCCGCCTCGTCGTGCAGAATCTGCTGATCGCCGGAACCTTCATCGCCGTCCTGGTCGCCTGGGACTTGATCGGCACCCTGCCCCTGCCCCTCGGCGTCGCCGGCCACGAGGGCTCCACCGTCATCGTCGGCCTCAACGGCCTGCGCCTGCTGCGCGAGGCCGCCTGGCCCCGCCTCACCAAGGACACCGCGTGAGCAAACGCACCCGCCGTGCGGCCCCCGCCCCGGGGGCCGCACGTCCCACCGTCACCGTGTGCCGCGGCTGCTGCTGCGGAACGCCCAAGATTCCCGGCCTCGACCACGCCGCCCAACTCCGCGCCCTGCGCCAGGCCCTCGACGGCATCGCGACCGTACGCGTCACCGACTGCCTCGATGCCTGCGAGCGCGCCAACGTCGTCGTCGTCCAGCCCTCCGCCGAAGGCCGTAGGAACGGCGGCCGCCCCGTCTGGCTCGGCCTCGTCAACGACCCCGAGGCCACTGCCGACATCACCGCCTGGATCAAGGACGGCGGCCCCGGCCTCACTGACCCGCCCGGCATCCTCGACCTCTACACCTTCCGCCCCTCGCGCCGCGTCCAGGCCGAACTGCACGAGGCATGACGCTCCGCGACCGGCCGCCTGTCGCCGAACGTTCTCGTACCGCGACTGCACACGCCGGTATCCGCCGTGGGTGCGCACGTCGATGGGTCTGCTCGTGTGGGCCGGCGTCGGCCTGATCGGCGGTGGGGGCGGCGAGGGCGAGCGGCCCGGTCCCGGCGGGGCGGCCCCAGCGCTTGGTGAGGACGACACCGCCGGCCATCCCGGCCGTACCGCCGAGGCCGGCGAGCACCCCGAGCACCTTCGGCCGGCTGATACCCACCGACGCCTGGCGCGCGACTACGAAGCCCCGCCGACCCGCTCCGAGAAGCGTCAGCTCTGGTCGAAGCCGCGGAAGGTTCCGGATCCATCAGTCGCGTCGGCGAACTCTGCGAAGTCCATGTTGGCGATGCTGAGGTTGGCCGAGATGTCAGGAAACCACCGAGCGGGAACCCTGAACGTCCGCCCGGGCTCGTCCCAGAGGTCCACGGCCAGGAGCGGGTGACCCGGATCCTTCATGGTGGCTGCGTCGGCCAGAAACACGTAGACGATCTGCTCGTCTTCGTCTGCAGCGGCCTCCTCGGCCACCAGGGCGTGGACCCCCACGCCGGCGAACCTGAGTTCGCTGACATACGTGGCATGGGGGTGCTCGTCAGCCGCGTCGAGTGCGGCTCGAACCGCGTCCCAGGCACCCTCGTCACCGAAGTCGGTACGCAGGACCAGCGAGGTCAGATCATCGGGCTGAGGCAGAGGCACCTCGTGATCCTCTCACCCGGCGCTGACATCGACTGCCCGGTACAGACCCCGCACCGGAGGAACTGCTCAAGCAACCCGGCGATACCGGATACCCCTGTGACCGCACGCACCGAGCCACCGCCAGCGCCGGCGCTCCGTGACGAGGGTGGCGGCAGCCAGCAGGGTCACGGCGGCCGCCGCCCAAAAGGGCCAGGCCAGCCAGGAGAAGACCACGGCCGCGACGAGTTGGAGCAGCACCAGCAAGATCGTGACCCAGCCCGGCACCGCGATGATCACGTTGGCCTTGTCTCCCGGAGTGGAGAACAACGTCGGAAGGCCGATCAGGGCCAGCACGGACAGGGCGGCGAGCAGCGACGAGCGGCCGGCCAGGGCCCATGGGGTGGCCACCCACGCGACGAGTTCCGTCGCGAAGCGCAGGGCGGACGCAACGCGGTCGTCCGGCCGTCTCGTGGTCATTGCCCCATCCGCAGCGTCGGTCACCTGCGGACGATCTCACGGCACCACGGCTCACTGCCAGGGGCTGGAACGCCGTCGCACCACGGCTTCCATCCATCGTGCTGGGGGGCGTAGTGGGCGCCTGGTCCCGAGCCTCTTACCATGACGCGGGACGGTGAACACGTCGGGTCCGGCCGGACGGGTGCTCCCCGGCCGGTGATCAACGGCCCGACGGGTGGTGTGTCTGGTCGGCCCGCCTCCCCTGCAACCCTCTCCAGCCGAAGGACGAGATCCAAGCCATGCGCGTACTCCTGGTCGAGGACGAGGAAGACCTGCGGCAGGTGATCTCGGCGGGCCTGGAGGACGCCGGGTACGCCGTCGACACCGCGTCCGACTGGCCCGAGGCGGACGTCATGCTCGATCTGGCGCCCTACAGTTGCGTCGTGCTCGACCGCATCGTGCCGTCCGGCGACACGCTGCTGCCGCTCCAGGAGCGCCGCCGCCGCGGCTGGACGACCCCGGTCCTGTGTCTCACGGCCTTGAACGAGGTCGCGGACCGTGTGGACGGCTTTCATGCCGGAGCGGACGATTACCTGCCGAAACCGTTCGCCATGGTGGAGCTCGTGCTGCGCGTCGGCAGTCTCGTCCGCCGGGCACCGGAGCGGCTGCCCGTAGTGCTGCGCCACGCCGACATCGAGCTCGACGAGGTCAGGCGCGAGGTGCGTCGCGCCGGCGTCCTGCTGTATCCGACGCCCAAGGAGTACGCGGTCCTGCACCACCTTCTGCTGCACCCGGACGAGGTGGTCACCCGTACCGCGTTGATCGAGCACTGCTGGGACGAGATGGCCGACCCCGTCTCCAACGTCGTCGACGCGGTCATGGCGGGCCTGCGGCGCAAGCTGGGCGAGCCGGCCTTGATCCGCACCGTCCGCGGTCACGGCTTCCGGCTCACGGACAGCGCGGACGCGTCATGACGGACGGACGGCCGTCTCCGGCCCGTCGGCGCCTGAGCCGGCTGCAGCGGCGGCTCACCCTGGCGTACACATTGATCACGCTGGCCGGAGTGGGAGCCCTGTCCTGGCTGGTGATCCGCACGGACGGACGGTCCTGGCAGGCCGCCGAGTACGAGGAGATGCGCAGGCGGGCGGCGGTGACCGCTTCGCTGGTGTACTACACCGACGCCGGGATCCAGCTCGACGGTCTCTACGACGACGAGGCGACCAGTGGCCGTCCCCAGGTGATCGTGCTCCAGGCCCGCCGCGACGGACTGAAGCAGGTGTTCATCTCACGCGGTCCCGCCGCATACGTCGGGGCGGACGCGATCGACCGGGTGGCGCGCAGCGCGATGACCCGCGACGACACGGTGCGTGCGAAAGGCCGTAGCCACGCCGGTCAGCCGGTGTACCTCCTGGCAGTGCCCTTCTACGACGACGTGGCGCAGAAGACGTCGGGCGCGGTGGTGGTGATCGGCGACCCCGCCGAGGGGCGGTCCGAACACCACCGGCTGGTGGTGGCGGTACTGTCCGGCTCCGCTCTCCTGGTGCTCTTGGCGGCGGTGACGGGGCACGTGCTGTCCGGGCGCAGTATGCGTCCCGCCGCCGAGGCACTCGACGCCCAGGAACGGCTGCTCGCTGACGCGGCACATGAGCTGCGCACGCCGGTGGCCGTCATGCGAGGCTCGATCGACCTCGCAGACGCCGACCCGGACCGGCTGCCCGCGCACCTGCCGCGTCTGCGGCGGGCCGCGGACCGGATGACGGATGTCGTCGACAACATCCTCACTCGCGGCCGCCTGCAGGCCGGGCATACGTCTCGTCCCGTCCCCCTGCGCCTGGACCAGCTCGTCGAGCAGGTCTGCGAGGAGTTGCCGCCTTCCCGGCACACGGTGAGCACGCTGCTCGAACCGTCGGTGGTGACCGCCGACCCGGAGTTGGTGCGGACAGCGGTGCGCAATCTGCTCGCCAACGCGATGCGACACGGGCGGACCCCCGGCGACCCGCTGGAGCGGGCCCAGGTGGACGTCGCCGTCCACGGCACGACAGTGACAGTGGCGGATCGGGGCCCCGGACTGGACCCGGAGAGCCTGCCCGCTCTGCTGGTCCGGTACCGCTCCCCGGGTGGCGGCACCGGCATCGGGCTGTCACTGGTGCGGGACGTCGCTGCGGCCCACGGCGGAGACATCACGGTGCGCAGGCGGCCCGGCGGCGGTACGGTCTTCGCGCTCGTGCTCGGTCCGGCCCAGCGGCGGACGGGACGCCCCAGGACACCGCGTCGTTCCGCCGGCCGTGACTCCTCCTCATGATTCCCTCACGGTTCCCGGATCAGGATGTGTCCGTCCGTCCGTCACCTCGCCCGGGAGCACGTGTGCCGAACCACGCCGCTGTACCTCTCCTCCGCCGTAGAAGCACCGTCGTCGCCGGGGTGGTCGGCGCCGTCACTGCCCTGGGAGTGGGCGTGACCCTCTCCCACGTCTTCGCGGCCGGTACCGCACCGAAGGTGGTGCCTCCGACGGCCAATGCGGCGTTCGACTATCAGATCGGCGGCCCGTACGCCCCCGCGAAGGGGGTGACCGCCGTGTCGCGCGACCGGTCCGCCCGGCCCGTCGACGGCCTGTACAACGTCTGTTACGTCAACGCGTTCCAGGTCCAGCCCGACGCGCTCGACTGGTGGCAGAAGAACCACCCCGACCTGATCCTGCGCGACAGGAACAAGCGTCCGGTGATCGACCAGGACTGGGACGAGGCCCTTCTGGACACCTCGACGGCGGACAAGCGCTCGCGGCTCGCCGATGTCGTCGGAGCGTGGGTGGACGGTTGCGCCAAGAGCGGCTTCCAAGCCGTGGAGCCGGACAACCTCGACTCCTACGAGCGTTCGGGCGGGCTCCTGAGCAAGGCGAACAATGCGGCCTTCGCCAAGCTTCTGGCCACCCGGGCCCACTCCGCGGGGCTCGCCGTCGGACAGAAGAACACCGTCGACATGCTGCCGGAAAGCACGAAGATCGGCTTCGACTTCGCCGTCGCCGAGGAATGCGGCGAGTACGACGAGTGTGGCGACTACGCCGAGGCCTACGCGGACCGCGTCTTCGTGATCGAGTACAGCAGCGGCGGCTTCAGCCGGGCCTGCGCGGGCTTCGGCGCCCGGCTCGGCATCGTCCAGCGCGACCTGGACGTCGCCCCGCGCGGAGCCGGTGGGTACACCTTTCGGACCTGCTGATACGAGGAAGTCTGCCGGCCGCGGTGAGTGGTGCGCCGCTCCCGCCGCCGGATCGTGCGTCAACCCGCCGCCACCGGCGCCGGACGATCCGGTCCCGCTGTCGTCGCTCGCCGGGTGCCGCTGCGCCACCAACGGCGCGACGCCAGCCCGGCGAGCAGGGCGCCGGTCGCGTTGAGGAGCACGTCGTCGACGGACGACACGCGGTCGAGCCGGAACACGGACTGGGAGACCTCCACGAGTACCGAGCAGCCCGCGCCGAGCGCCAGGACGCGCGGTGCGGACGCGAGGGCCGCGAACCGCACGGGGGCGAAGAAGCCGAGGGACGCGAAGACGAGCAGGTTGCCGACGATCCCGAGGGAGCCCATCGTGACGAGGTCCCGCAGCGGCACGAGGCTGATCCGGGCCGGGGCGACGCCCACGCCGCCGCCCGGCATCAGGGTCAGCCACAGGAAGGGCACGGTCCCGTGCACCATGCCCACCTCGGCCAGCGACACCCGCCCCGCCGCGGCGACCCCCCGGCGCCGCCGCCACCACGTCAGCCCGCACACCACCAGCCCGGACAGCGGCAGCGCGACCAGCGTCATCAGCACCACCCCGTTGAACGTGTCGAGACACCCGTGCCACCGCCCCGCCATGCACCTCGGGGCGGACATCATGAGCGGCCGCCGCACGACGTAGGCGGCACCGGCGAGGGCGAGACAGACGACCCCGACGGCCGCGCCGGTGCGCGCGCGCCGGGCTCGTACGGACAGGGACGAGTGGGGAGCGGCGTGATCCATACCGCCATTGCAGGGGAGGCGCTGTTGCGAGGGCGTATGCGGTTACGGATACACCGGCGATACACGGACCGGCGCTCCTGGACGTAGCCGTTGACCTTGCCGTTGGCGGCAGGGTCGGACGATGACCGGCATGGACAGCACCACACTGCGCACCAGCAGGGTTGTCGCCGTCACGGGAGCCGGCACCGGGATCGGCCGGGCCACCGCCCGTGCCTTCGCTGCCGAGGGGGCCCACGTGATCGCGGTCGGGCGGCGACTCGAGCCGCTCGTGGAGACGGCTGCCGGGGACGCCCGGATCACCCCGCTGACCGCTGATGTCACCGCCAGGGGCGGGCCCGGTCGGATTCTGCGCGCCGCACGGGACGCACGGTCGGCTGGACGTGCTCGTCAACAATGCCGGCATCGTGCACAGCGGGGCTCTCGGCACCCTGACGTCCGAGACGATCGAGGCCCAGCTCGCCAGCAACGTCGTCGCCCCCGCGCTGATGGCGCAGGCCGCGCTGCCGCTCCTGGAGGCATCGCGCGGGGTGATCGTCAATGTCAGTACATCGGTGGGACAACGGGCCTGGCCGGGCAGCTCGGTCTACGCGGCGACGAAGACGGCTCTGGAGTCGCTGACCCGTAGCTGGGCGGTCGAGCTGGCGCCCCGCGGGATCCGCGTGGTGGCGGTCGCCCCCGGAGCGGTCGACACCCCCATCGCGGAGCACATGGGTCTCACTCCGGAGCAGCGGGCGGCGCTGCGCACCTGGCAACGGGCGCACACCCCGCTGGCTCGGATCGGCCGCCCCGAGGAAGTGGCCTGGGCGATCGTCCGGCTGGCCGCGCCGGCCGCCTCGTTCGTCACCGGCGTGGTGCTCCCGGTCGACGGCGGGGCGGTCGTGGCGTGATAGGAGTGGCCCGGGAGGTGAGGCGGGTGCGGATCGGTGAGCTGGCCAAGGCGACCGGGACGACCGCTCGTGCGCTGCGGCACTACGAGCAGGCCGGCCTGATCTCCTCCGAACGGGCCGCCAACGGGTACCGCGTGTACGACGAGCGGGCCGTGGTGCGGGTGGGCAACATCCGCTGTCTGCTGGCCGCCGGGCTCACCCTGGACGACGTACGCGTGTTCCTGCCGTGCCTGGACGGTGATGTGGCCGCGGCACCGCCCTCGGACAGGGGGCTGCAGGTCGCGCTGCGACGTCTGGCGGTCCTCGACCGACGGATCGCCGCCCAGACCGAGGCCCGCGACCGGCTGGCGGCCGCGCTGCGGCAGGCAGTCGGTGGCCGGGTCAGCCCCGTGGCCTGACCGCTCCCCATCGCACCCGCCGAGGACCCCCGCTTCACCGCGCCTGTGACGGCGACGGCTGTGGCGACGCGGCGTCGCCGTCTCCTCAGCCCCCCGCCTCCCCCTGGGCCACCTCGATGTCCTCGTGGACGCGTACCGCGCTCGTCGCCGCCGTCGTGGCGGACAGGATCGCGCAGACGGCCAGGAGCGCCGCGATCCACGTGCTGGTGCGGGGCGGGCGGTGGGCGGGGGAGAGGAGGGCGGCGACGCGACGGGGCACCGGGCCCGTGGTGGCCGCCGGGGTGACCGCGGAGCGGTCCGTGTCCGCCGAGTGGGCGGCCAGGGCGGCGCGGGCGATGGCGCGCGCGGTGAGACGCCGGTCGCCGACGCGGCTGGCCGCGGCCTCGTCGGCAGCGCGCTCGGCGGCGAGCCGGATCGCCTCACGCACGGGACGCAGCGCGGGGTGGCAGTGGGCGGCGAGTTCGGCCGCGGCCAGGAAGTAGTGGTGGCCCCCGGCGTTGTGGGCGCGCTCGTGGGCGAACAGCGCCTCGCGTTCGCGCGCGTCGAGGCTGCGCAGCATCGCGGTGGTGACGACGATGCGGTGCGGCCGCCCGGGCAGGGCGTACGCGTCGGGCCGCGCCGACTCGACGACGCACAGGTCGCCCGCCGCGGGGCACCGGCCGGCCTGCGACCGTGCGGTGCGCAGCCCCGCGGTCTGCCGTACGACGGACCGCCCGAGGGCGAGGGCGGCGAGCGTGAGGAGCCCGGCGGCGAGTGCGGCCAGCGGCAGGACCAGCCACTCGGACGGGGTGCGCAAGGGGTGGACCAGTTCCCCGACGGCGGCGAAGGCCGGGACGTGGAGCAGCCCGGTGAGGGTCAGTGTGCCGAGGGTCGCGACGGTGCCGGCCGCCAGGAGCAGGGCCGAGACGGTCAGCGTCCACAGGGCGGCCACCGGCGGGCAGCGGTCGAGGACCCGGCGGGCGAGCAGCGGGGCCACGCACGGCGCCAGCAGGGGGACCAGCAGGACCAGCGGGAACGAGATGCTCACTGGCCCTCCTGCAGTAGACGGCGCAGCACCTCTTCGTCGTCCGGGCTGAGCTGGGCCACGAACCGCGCCAGCACGCTCTCGCGGTCGTCGCCGCGGTCGAGCTCGCTGTGCATGCGCAGCGCGGTCAGCCCGTGCGGGTCCTGCAGGGGGCGGTAGGCGTAGCCGCGGCCGTGCCGCTCGCGCTCCACGGTCCCCTTCTCGTGGAGCCGGGACAGGATCGTCGTCACGGTCGTGCGGGCCAGGCCCGAGTCGAGCTCGGCCTGTACCTGTGCCGGGGTGAGCGGCGCGCCCGCGGCCCACAGCGCGGCCATCACTGCGGCCTCCAGTTCGCCGGCCGGACGGCGTTGGTCCTTCGCATCCGTCATGGGAACGATCCTCACCCCGCGATCGTCTACAGTGTCGTAGACCGTCTACAGAATTGTAGTCGGTCAGGTGCCGTGCATCCGCTCGGCGGTCGGATCGTCCGCACGGGTCCGCACGAAAGGACATGCCGATGAACACACCCTTGGCTCTATCGTCGCAGCTCGCCGTGAATCCCCTCGACGCGCGGTCGCTGCTGGCCGCCTTCGGCGTGCTGGGCGTCGGCGTGGTGATGTTCGCCGAGACGGGCCTGTTGATCGGCTTCTTCCTGCCGGGCGACTCCCTGCTGTTCACCGCGGGCCTGCTGTGCACGGGCTCGGGGCAGCACGGCGTACGGCTGTCCCTGGGGCCGCTGCTGTGCGCGGCGGCGCTCGGCGCGGTCGCCGGAGCCCAGTGCGGCTACCTGCTGGGACGCCGCGCGGGCGGTGCCCTCCTCGCCCGCAGCCGCTCGGCGCGGCTGCGCGACGGGGCGCAGCGCGCGGAGGAGCTGCTCGCCCGGTACGGGCACGCGAAGGCGATCGTGCTGGCGAGATTCGTGCCGGTGGTGCGGACGGTGCTCAACCCGCTCGCGGGGGCGCTGGGCGTGCCCGCGCGCGTGTTCACCGTGTGGCAGGCGGCCGGCGGTCTGGTCTGGAGCGTCGGCCTGACCCTGGCCGGGTACGGCCTCGGCTCGTCGATCCCCGACGTGGACCGCTACCTGCTGCCGCTGGTCGCCCTGATCGTGGCGCTGTCCCTCGTCCCGCTCGCCGCCGAGCTGTACCGCGGCCGCAGGCGCACCCAGGAGAAGGGGGCCTGAGGATGATCCTCGCGTTCGGCGGGGCGTCGGTCGACGGCTCGGCCTACCGGGACGTCACGGACTGGGCGCAGCGCGCGCCCGGCTGGCTGGACACCGCGGTGACGGTGTGGTCGGCGTACGGCCTGGGACTGTTCGCCGTGCTCATGATCCTGGGCTGGTGGCGGGCCCGGCAGCAGGGGGCCGCGCAGGCGCTCACGGCCCTCGCCGTACCCCTGGTGGCTGTCCTGGCCTACGGCGTGGACGCCGTGCTCAAGTCGGCCGTCGGTGAGGACCGGCCGTGCCGGACCCTGCGCGTGACGACCCTCGAGGCGTGTCCCCCGCACGGTGACTGGTCGTTCCCCAGCAACCACGCGGCCATCGCCGCGGCGGCCGCGGTGGCGCTGCTGTTCGTTTCGCGACGACTGGGCACGCCCGCGTGCGCGGCGGCCGTCGCGATGGCGGCTTCCCGTGTCTGGATCGGCGTCCACTACCCGCACGACGTGGTGACCGGCGTCCTCGTGGGGGCCCTGGTGGCCCTGCCGGCGATGCTCCTCGTCCGCCGTCGGTCTCCCGACCTGGCCCGCAGGGCGACGGCCGCCGCACCGCTGCGCACCCTGCTGTCGGCCCCGTGAACCGCAGGGACGCCGCCGACCTCGCCGGCAGCGCCGGTGTCGGCGCCTGGACGGCCTTCGCGGTGCTGACGATGATCGTGGTGGGCGGAGCGGGCGCACCGCTCTGGCTGGACGGCACCTTCCTGACCTGGTCCGTCGGCCACCGCCCCGACGAACTGGTGGCGCTGGCCCGGGGGGTGACCGCCACCGGCAGCGGCGTCGTCCCCTACGCGCTCGCGGCCCTGGCCGGCGCTCTGGCCGGACGGACCACGTGGCAAAGACTGCGGGCAGCCGCCCTTGCCCTGGGCTGCCTGGCGACGGGCCAGGCCCTGCGCTACGCCACGATGACCCGCGTCCACCGCCCCCGGCCCCCGCGCTCCGACTGGGCCGCGCACGCGACCGGCTGGGCGTTCCCGTCCGGGCACACCACCACGGCGGCCCTCACCGCGGGCATCCTCCTCGTCGCCCTCGCCCTGCGCGCCCCCCGCGGCGGCCGGGCCCTCCAGGTCGCCGTCGTCTGCTGGGGGCTGTCGGTCGGACTGACCCGCGTCTACCTCGGGGTGCACTGGTTCACGGACGTCGTCGCCGGCTGGCTGTTCGCGACGGCCTGGCTGGGCACCTGCCTGTGGGCGGCGGCCCGCTGGCTGCCCGGCACCTTCCTCACCGCGCTCACGCCCCGACCGGCTCCGGAGCCGACGGAGCGCGGCGCCTGAAACAATCGACAGGCGTCGCTCCCGCCCGCCGCGATACCGTCCCGCCATGTCGCGAACAGCCGAGGGCGGCCCCCGCCGGACGCCCGTCACCGCCGATGACCTCGATCTCGCCGTACAGCTCGCCGTGGCGCTGCTGCGCCAGGCACCGGACGGGGCCTGGGAGGGGAAGGCCGGTTCGCTGGAGTGGGACTGCTGGGAGACCGTGGAACACCTCAGCGACGACCTCTTCGCGTACGCCGTCCAACTCGGGCCGAGGACACCGCCGTCCAACGGTGAGGTGCCGTTCGTGTGGGAGAGCCGGCGGCCCGGCGGGCCCGCGAACGCCGTGCACGCCGACCGGGCCGCCGGACCGGCGGGACTGCTGCAGGTGCTGGAGGCGTGCGGGGCGCTGCTGGTCGCCATGGTGCGGACGACGCAGTCGCACGTGCGCGCCCACCACGTCCACGGCGCCTCCGACGCCGAGGGCTTCGCCGCCATGGGGATCGTCGAGACCGTGGTCCACACGTACGACCTGGCCCAGGGGCTCGGCCTGCCCTGGGACCCGCCCGCCGACCTGTGCGCGCGGGTGCTCGCCCGGCTGTTCCCGGACGCCCCGACGTCCACCGACCCCTGGGCCACCCTGCTGTGGGCCACCGGGCGCGCCGACCTGCCCGGACGCCCCCGCCCCACCACGTGGCGCTGGGACGGCACCCCCCGGGACTAGGGGTGCCTCAGACTTCCGCCCGGCGCTGCTGGTCACTGTGCGCGATCTGCACCAGATTGCCGCACGTGTCGTCCAGGACGGCGGTGGTGACCGTCCCCGTCTCCAGCGGTTCCTGCGTGAACCGGACGCCGAGGGCGCGCAGCCGCTCGAACTCCGCCCGCACGTCGTCCACCGCGAACGAGGCGGCCGGGATGCCGTCCTGCACGAGTGCCGCCCGGTACGGCCCCACCGCGGGGTGCCCGGACGGCTCCAGCAGCAGCTCGGTGCCGGTGGATCCTCATGAGGTGCTCTCCGGTGGGTCGGGGGAACGTGGACACGTCGTCCGCCACGCCCCCACGATAGGCACCGCCGGGCCGTGGGGCGCGGCGCGCCGCCTCAGCTCGCGCGGCCGAAGCAGCGTTCCAGCTCGTCCAGGTCGTAGAGGGCGCTGCCCCGGGACACGGGGCGGCAGCCCTGCTTGAAGGCGGTCTCCTTCTCGTTGTAGAGCATGCGCACCAGGTAGGTGTCGCCCTTGCGGAAGACGTCCCACTGGATGTTCGCGGCCATGGGGGCGACGGACGCCCCGCGCCACGCATTGTTCGCGTAGGTGTACGGCCGGCCGGGCACCGCAGCCTCGGTGCTGCCCGGCAGGCCCATCAGCGCGGCCAGCGGGATGATCTCCTCGGCGTGCGTGAAGCACAGTTCCGCGCCCAGCGTGCTGGTACCGGCGCGCTTGGCCTCGACCTGCCGGAAGAAGTCATCGAGCAGGACGTCCGCCATCCGGTAGGTGATGTCGCTGTCCGCGAACCCCGGGCCCTTCTCGTAGAAGTCCTCGGCGTCGCTCAGGTACCCGAACCACGCGGCGTCGCGCGGCGCGATGTAGCGCCCCATGGGCAGGGCCCGGTGGTGCGGCATCTCGGCGCTCATGCTCGGGGCGATCGCGTAGAGGCCGTAGACGGCCCGGGCGACGTCGACGGCCGAGGCGACGGAGGAGAACTCGCCGTCCGCGACGCGCCGGACGAACGCGGGCTTGAAGATCCGCTTTAGGACCCGCCGGGCGGCCTGCGCGGTGGCCGGCTGGTCGGTGATGTCCTTCAAGGTGGTGGCCAGCCGCTGGTCATGGTCGATGTAGTCGCGGTAGGCGGCGCCGCCGGCCGACTTGTGGAAGTAGAGCAGGTCCCGGTCGGAGCGGGCGGGCCGGACGAGGAACCTGAGGGCGGGGTCGTCGGAGGTGAGCGCGCCGGTGAACACGTCGCCGCTGGCGACGGCGCGTGCCTCACCGGAGGTGACGACGTCGATGGGCTCGGAGTGCGCGGCGATCCGCCGGAACAGGCCGGGGAGCCGCTCGTGCAGGCGTACGGCGGCGCCCCGCAGTTCCTGCTCGCCGCGCCCGCTGAGATTGCCGTACCCGAGGGTGTCCATGGCCGCGAGGAGCGTCCGCACGTCGGGACCGAACTGCCGGCCGGAGGGAGTGAGCCCCTCGGCCGCAGCACGGTCCCACAGGGCGAGCACGAGGTCGCCGTCCTTGCCGCCGGTGGCGGCACGCGAGCCGTGCCGGGAGACGGACTGGGCGAAGACGGGCTGGTAGCCCCGCGGGGCACGCTGGTAGCCGCGGACGCCCTGCTGGGGTTCGTAGGACGCCTTGGTCCCGTAGGCGGTGAGGGACCGGGAGCCGGTGGCTCGGCGGGACAGCTCGTGGACGTCGCTCCTCTGCGTCGCCCGGTGTCCCGTGGACGGAGCGACAGGGTCGCCGTGGGCGGCCTCAGCGGACCCGGTCGTAGACCAGGGCCGTCTCGCCCAGCTCGCCGACCTCGTGATGGGTCAGTTTCCAGTGGGAGTCGGGCAGGCCGTCCTCGAACAGGCGCTGTCCGCCGCCGAGGACCTCGGGGACGACGATGAGGTACAGCCGGTCGAGCAGGTCCGCCGACAGCAGGGCCTTGATGACGCTCGCGCTGCTGTTGACGAGGATGTCCCCCTCGCCGGTGCTCCTGAGGTCGGCCACGACGTCCGCGGCGGGGGCGTTCACCAGGCGGGTGCGTTCCCACGGGGCCTCGGTGAGCGTCGTCGAGAAGACCACCTTCTCCGTGTGGACGAGCCACTTGGCGTAGCCGCGGTCCCGCGGGTCGGCCTCCTCGCTGTCCGCGACCGTCGGCCAGAAGCCCAGGAATCCCTCGGCGTTGACCCGGCCGAGGACGGCCGTCGTCGCGTTCTCCCAGATGCGGGTGAGCTGGTCCCGCGCCACCTCGGTGGTCACGTACGGGACGAACGCGCCGAAGTCGGCCGCGCCGCCGGGGCCGTTGTAGCGCCCGTCGAGGCTGAGGACCAGGTTGGCGGTCACCCTGCGGGCGGTGGAGTCGGTCATGTCGTGCTCCTTCTGCTGGTGCTGTCGGTGTCGGCGGCGAGGGCCGCCGTGAGCCTGTCCAGGCTCTGGCCGAAACCGATCTCGATCCCCGCGACGAAGTCCGCGGAGTCGACGGTGCTCTCGGCGAGCCGCCAGTGGACGTCCAGGTCGGTGGTGCCGCTGCCGGTCGGTGTCAGGGCGAGGTCGACGTGGGCGGTGAAGGCGGGGCTCCCGTCCGGGAGGACCGGAGAGAGCCGGTAGGTCAGGCGCTCGCCGGGGCGTGCGTCCTCGACGATCCCCTCGGCGCGTCCGGCGACCGGTCCCGAGCCGTCGGTGTCCTCGGCGTCGCGGTACTCCTGGACGATCCGCCCGCCCGGCCGCGCCTCGAAGACCAGGTGGTGCATGCGGAGGTCGTCGGGCGTCCACCAGTGGGCCAGCAGGGGCGCCTCGGTCAGGTGGCGCCAGACCAGCTCGGCCGGCGCCGCCAGCGAGCGGTGGAAGGCGAACGAGCGCCCGTCGGCCCACCCGGCCTCCTGGGCTGCGGACCGCTCCGCGCTCAGGCTGCGCCCGTAGCGCTCGTACGTCGTGTCCGCACCGCCGCTGCGGTCCGCGGCGTCGGCGAGCCGGAGGAGCGCGGCGGCCAGGTCGCGCAGCGGGGCCGCGTCGAGCGCGTAGACGCGGCGCTGTCCAGAGCGCTGGGAGCTGACGACGCCGGCCCGCTCCAGGGTCTGGAGGTGCTTGGTGGTCTGCGGCTGGCGCGCCCCGGCGAGTTCGGCGAGGACCCCGACCGGGCGCGGCCGCTCGGCCAGCAGGTTGACCAGCCGCAGGCGGGCCGGGTCGGCCAGGGCGGCGAGGAGTGCGTCCATGCCCCGTAGTATTCCTCGCCGCGAATATTCGTGTCAAGGAATAGATCGGTAGCCCGGGACGGAGGGCCAGCGGACCGTCAGCACCACCGACTCCTCCTCCGCACACCAGGAGTGGTCGACGCCCCGGCCCCACACCACGTAGTCGCCCTGCCGGGACAGGAGGACGCTGCGGCCCGGCAGTTCCACCCGGAACCGCCCGCTGATCAGGACCAGCAGCGCAGTGCGCTCCTCGCCGGTCACCCACTCGGCCCGCTCGTCGCCCTCCGGGTGGACGCCCCACTTGATCTCCACGGCCTCGCTGTGCCGGGGGTCGGAGGCGTCCTTGAAGTGCCCCAGCAGCCAACCCCGGTCCAGTGCCGCGTCACTGCCCGCATGGCCCACGTACACGCTGTCGTCCATGGCTCGGAAGGTAACAGCGGCCTGTCCGGCAGGCCGGGCGGGACGCCGTCCCCGCGCCTTCGTCGGCCGGCCGGGCGACCGCTGCAACCGGGGCGGCCCCCCGGGCCGAAGAGGTCACGACCGGGTGCGCGGGCCGGGTCGGCCCCGTCATCCGCACCGGCTGCGAAAGGACAGGTCATGAGACTGCGTGACGAGTTGCCGGTGGACCACCGGCTCGCGACCGTGTACCGCTACGGCGCCGGGCTGTGCGGCGTCGTCCTGCTGGTGTTCGGCGTCCTCGGCTTCGCCGACCAGCTGCGCCCGCTCGACACCGACGGGTCCAGCGTCGCGGGGATGTCGACCAACGGGCTGCTCATCGCGACCTTCGGGATGTACGGGCGGGTCTCCGGCGGACTGACCCACGACAACCCCTGCTGGCGCCGCCGCCACCCGCGGGAGGCGGCCCGTGAGTCGCTCGACGCCCGGCGCGGACGGCTCCCGCACGCCGCGCTCGCCGCGGTGCCGACCGGGCCGGCCGACATCGCGGGGCGGGACGGGACGCCCCGCTCCCCGGCGCGCCGGGGCCGACGGTGACGGCACCCGCCGAGGGTGGCGGCCCGGGCCGACGGCGGTCAGCGGTTGCGTCGTACCAGCGAGGCGTTCAGGGCCGTCGCGAAGCCGCACCAGGCGGTGTACGGCAGCAGGGCCCGTGCGGCCGTGCGGTCGACCTGCGCGGTGCGGCGCAGGAGGTCGGCGTTGGCGAGGTCGAGCAACAGGGTGCCCACCAAGCCGGCCCGCGGGCTGCGGCGGCCGAAGAACAGCCGGTTCCAGCCGGCGTTCAGGGCCAGGTCGACCGCGAGGCTCGCGGCGAGCCACCGGCGCCGGCGGGTGTCCCGGGTGCGGCCGAGGGCGTGCCCGGCGGCGTAGGCGACGGACGCGTACAACGGGGTCCACACGGCGCCGAAGCTCCACGGCGGAGGCTGCCAGGGCGGTTTGCGCAAGGCGCGGTACCAGGCGCTGTCGGCGTCCACCGCGCTCGCGCCCACCGCCGCCGCGGCCGTCACCGCGGCGGACGCCGTCCCGTAGCGGAGCAGCGCGGGGGAGGAGTGGTCGGCGCGGCGCGTGTGTGTCGGTCTCATGCTCCGCGTGTGCCCCTGCCCGCGGGTCCTCTCACGCGACGCGGTCGGCCGCGGCCACTCCCGGACCACCGCGAATCCGCACAAACGCGTGGATATATCCCCCTACCGGTGGGTAAGATGTCGGTTCCCCCTGCCGGGTGCGCGGCGACGTCACGACACGTGCCGCGTCGTCAGCCTGGGCCCACGGGCCCGAGAGAGCCGGCAGGGGCGAGCGATGGCCGAAGCGTACGGATGCCCGACCACACCACCTCACTGGCGCGACCGCGCGGCGTGCATCGGTGAGGATCCCGAGATCTTCTTCCCGCTGTCCGACGGCCTCGCCGCGGGCGCGGACGCGCGGGCGGCCATGGCGGTCTGCCGCCGCTGTCCCGTACTGCTCGACTGCCGCTCCTGGGCCGTCGAGCACGGCGAGGACGACGGTATCTGGGGCGCCACCACGGCCGCCCAGCGCCGCGCGCTCCGACGCGCCGGCGGCGACACCCTCGCGTCACCCGTCCACGTGCGGGGGGAGGCGGGTGACACCCAGGACGAGTGACGGCATCGCGCATCCCGGGCGGCTCCAGCGGGCACGAGGAGACGGACTGGGAGGTGCACGTGAAGGGTGAGGAGCCCTTGGGGCTGGACGAGATCCTGAGAGCGGCCGAGGACGCCGCGCCCGGGGAGTCGGTCGACGTGGTCGCCCGGAACCTGGAGAAGCGGTTCTCGGCGTCCGAGGTGTCGTTCTGGTTCGTCGACATGCTCGAACGGGAGGCCGTACGACTCCCGCGAGCCGGCACGTCCGGTGAGCCACGCGGAGCGGTCGAGCGAACGCCGCTGAGCGGCAGCGTGTTCGACCGCGTGTTGCGCTCACAGCACCTGCACCAGGAGGACGACGGCGAGGGCGGCTGCCGGATGGTCGCTCCGGTGACGAACCGCGGCGACTGCATCGGGGTCCTGGAGCTGCGGGTGCCCTACACGGACGACGCCGTACGCGAGGGGGTCGCCCAGGCGGCGCACGCGCTCGCCTACATCGTGGTCACCGACCGGCGGTACACCGACCTGTACCACTGGGGCCGGCGCACCACCACGGTGAGCCTGGCCTCGGAGATCCAGCACCAGCTCCTGCCCTCGGCCGCCTGCTGCGAGGCCGCCCAGTTCACCCTCGCCTGCGGCCTGGTCCCCGCCGACGACATAGGCGGCGACACGTACGACTACGCCCTCGACCAGGAGATCCTGCACCTGTCGGTCACGGACGCCATGGGACACGACACCGCCTCCGCGCTGCTGGCCACGCTCACCGTGAACGCCCTGCGGGGGGCCCGGCGTGCCGGCGCGGGCCTCCTGGACCAGGCGCGGGCCGCCCACGAGGCGATCATCCACCACGGCCACGGCATGACGACCGGGCAGTTGCTGCGCGTCCGACTGGAGACCGGCGCCTGCGAGCTGGTCAACGCCGGACATCCCTGGCCGTTGCGACTGCGGGACGGCCGGGTGGAGGAACTGTCCCTCAGGATCAACCTGCCCTTCGGTGTCCGTTCACCGGTCGCCTACGAGGTGCAGCAGCTCGCCCTCGAACCGGGTGACCGCTTGGTGCTGCTCACCGACGGCATGCGGGACCGTGCCGCCGCGGCGGTGGACCTGCCGGCCCTCATCCGTGACACGCGTGACGAACACCCCCGCGAGGTGGTGCGGGCGCTCACCGCGGCGGTCCACCACGCCTGTGGGGGGTCCCTGCAGGACGACGCCACGACGCTGGTGCTGGACTGGCGCGGCGGCGGAGACGTCGAGCGCCACAGCAGCGGCGGCTCGAACAGGACGTGACACCCCGGTCGGTCCTCGCCGGGTTCTCCCCGCGCCCCTGAGCTGCGCGGCGGACGAAAAGCCCGCAGGCTGGAGGTCGGCCGTTGCTCCGACCGCGCCGACAGCGAGGGAGATCAGGTGGACGACAACGAGCGGAAAGAGACCTGGGACGACTTCCGCGAGGTGGTCAACATGACACCGGGCGCGCTGGAGAAGTGGCTGGACACCGACGAGTCGCGCGACGCCGGGCAGCACAAGGACGGCGAGTCCACCGGCCACGCCTCCGGCCGCCGGATCGTGGAGATCCTCCAGGCCAAGAAGGGCGACCTGACCGACGACGACTACCAGCACATGCGCAAGGTCGTCGGCTACGTCCGGCGGCACCTCGCCCAGCGCCCCTCGGGCGACGTACGGGACACCCGCTGGCGGTACTCGCTCATGAACTGGGGCCACGACCCGCTGGCTTGACGTGCCGCGCGGCCGGCGGGCGGGGGCGGGGCCGCCGAGCGGCCGCCGCGGGTCAGCCCGCCCGGCGCCGGGCCGCCGCGCGGATCGCCCCCTCGGCCTCGGCCAGGCCGTCGACCAGGGCCGGGTCGTCCAGTCCCGGTACGCACACCACCCGGCCGGTGCCCAGCGCCGCGAGTGACGCGTCGACGACCTGGTCCACCGGCATGCCGCCCTCGTCGTGCACGGCCTGGTCCCGTCCCGGCACCGGCTCCTGCCCGCGGGAACGGTGGAACTCGGTGGCGGTCAGCCCCGGGCACAGCACCTGGACACGCAGCGGTGTACCGGCCAGCTCGGCCGCGAGGGTGCGGGTGAAGGTGACGACGTAACCCTTGGTGCCGCCGTACACCGCGCGCTCGGGCAGCGGGTGCGGCGGCAGCGAGCCCGCGAAGGCCAGCTGCGAGGCGACGTTGACGACGGTGCCGGCACCCCGGGCCAGCATGCCCGGGACCGCGGCCCGGGTGAGGGCGGTGACGGCCAGGACGTTGATGTGCAGCACCTTCGCCAGGAGGTCCGGTTCGAGCTCGGCGAACGGGCCGTACCCGTTGATCCCGGCGTTGTTGAGGAGGAACCCGATGTCGTCACCCGCCGCCCGGTCCACCACCCGGGCCAGGTCGCCGGGCACCGACAGGTCGGCCACCAGGGTCTCCACCGAGGTGCCCGTCTCCTCGCGCAGCCGTCGGGCGAGGTCGTCGAGCCGCTGCGCCCTGCGGGCCACCAGGACCGTGTCCCAACCCTGCGCGGCGAGGCGCTCCGCGTAGGCCGCACCGATGCCGGAGGAGGCGCCCGTCACCAGGGCCGTACCGCGTCGTGTGCTCACCTGTGTGCCGCCTTTCACCCTGCTGACCTGCGGTGTGTGCGTACCGCACACCGTTGTACCAACCAACCACCGGCGTGCCGGACACGGGGTCGGTGCGCCGCTCGACGAGTTCCCCGCCGCGGACCGGTCCGAACGGCGGCACGACCGGCACGACGACCACGGACCCGTAGGAAGGTGCGTAGGCTTCCGTACGGCGAGTGCGGGCCCCGTGCCGGCCCGCTCCGGCTCTTCGAGGTCCTGTCTGGTACGACGGCCCGGTGGACCGGCGGAAGCGGCATCGGGCCACCCAGGACGGGTACTGCGCATCCATCAGGACATGCGCGGGGAAATCTCGGAGTTGACGGCGTGAGGATCGTTTTGCGGGGCCGGCCGAGGACGGCTGCCCTTGGTGCAGCTGTGTCACGGACCGGCTCCGGCGGGCGCCCGTGCCCGTATCCGTTCGGCCGGCCGCGGTGGGCCAGGGGGTCCGCGGTGCTCAGGAGGCAGCGGTGAGCGCGGGGCCGGGGCTGCCCGGTGCGCTGGCGCATCTCGAGCCGCTGCTGGACAAGGGCGGTTACCCCGCGCTGGCGCTGCTGGTCGGCCTGGACAACGCGCTGATCCCCGTCCCCGGGCAGACGATGCTGGTCATGGCCGCCGTCTACGCGGGGACCGGCCGGATGAACGTCGTCGCCGTCGCCCTGGTCGCGTGGGCGGCCGCCACCGCCGGCGCAGAAGCGACCTACCTGCTGGGGCGCCGCCAGGGCAGTGCGCTGATCGACCGCTACGGCCACCATGTCCGTCTCACCCCGCAGCGCTACGCGCGCGCGGAGACCTTCTACCGGCGCCGCGGCACGAGCATCGTCTGTGCCGCCCGCTTCGTGGACGTGCTGCGCCAGACCAACGGTCTGCTCGCCGGCGCGAATCACCTGCCCCATGCGTCGTTCTCCGCAGCCAATGCGGTCGGCGCCGCCGCATGGGCGGGTGCATGGACGGCGCTCGGCTACGGAGCCGGCACGAACATCGGCCCCCTGTATCGCGAGGCCGTGCGCTACCAGCTCCTGCTGCTGCCCGCCCTCGCCCTGCTCCTCGCCTTCGTCATCGCCCGCGTGTGGTGGAAGCGCCGTCACCGGCAACCGCAGGACCGTGCGTCGGCCTCCCGATGAGACGGTCCAGCCGACGAGGGACGGGCGGGTGAGTCGTCGCCCGCGGACCGGACCGACGCCGACCGCGAGATCGTCGCCGGCAGGTGGTCGACGGGAGGCTGGGGCGGCTGCGGACCGGGGCTCCGTGGCGCGATCTGGCTCCGTGGGTGCGGGTCAGGACTGCAGGGTGGGCGCGGTGGCGGGCGTACGGCGGGCCGAGCTGCGGTAGGTGGCGACGCTCACCGCGAGCAGCCAGTAGCTCAGCAGCGCACCCATCAGGGCCGTGCTGCCCCAGCCGTTCGCCGCGTAGAAGTGCGCGGGCGTGTTGCCGAAGAACAGGGACGGCACGAACGCCAGGTTCACCGCGGCGAGCACGTAGGCGGAGCGGGCGGTCCAGCGGGGGAGCAGATGGGCGCGGGTGATGCCGTGGCCGACCGCGGTGAGGAACAGCGCGAGCAGCAGGCGGCCGATGGAGCCGTAGAGGATGTACGTGCCGCTGACCGTGATGGTCGGGTCGATCGGGTGATCGGCGGCGATGACCGCGCCGGCCTCCAGCCCACTGGAGACCAGGGTGACCGTGGCGTAGACCAGCCCCGTGGCGAAGGCGATCGTGCCGACCCATTCGTGGGCGGGGGCCACCTGCTTGACCAGCTCGCGGAAACCCGTGACGGACAGGATCAGTCCGCCCAGCGCAACGATGCCGATCAGCAGGCGCGCGAGCACGTTGGCGTCCGGCGGCGGCCCCGAGTAGAGGAAGTACAGGGGCACTTCGACGATGAAGCAGACCGCAGCCGCGATGCCGGCCAGTCCCGTCAGGCGCCTGGCGAGGATATCGTTCATGTGGTTCCCCCGAAGTGAGTGCGGCCGGTGCCGGGTCCGGCGTCCGTGTGACGCCGACGAGGAAGACTCTCCCGCGTGCGCCGCGCCGCGTCGCTGGGCCTGGACACCGGACCGGGGGTGGGCCTGCGGACACTCCTGGAGGGGCACCCCACGGCGGCCGGTCACGGCTCGGCGTGACCGGCCAGCCACTCCAGGGCGCTGACCGCGCTGTTCAGGACCGAGAGGTGGCCGTCGTCCGGGCGGAGCCGGAGGACCGCGCCCGGGGTGCGGTCGGCCAGCCAACGGGCGTGGGCGCTCGGCGCGATGCGGTCCCGACCGCCGTGCAGCAGGAGCAACGGGCAGGTGACCGCGCGGGGGTCGGCCCCCCAGGGGCGCACGTAGGCCAGGTCGTCGTCGATCAGCGCGCCGGGACCGTCGGCCAGGGCCGGGGCCACCACCTCCTCGAACCAGGACCAGTCCCCGGCGAGCGCGGCATGGTCGGCGGCCGTGAACATCCCGGGGTCGTAGAGCGCCTCCGCCTCGTGGCGTTCCTTCGCCGCCCGGCCCGCCGCCGCCGCGGCCAGGGAGGCGCGGCCGGAGGCGTGCATCCCGGCGAACCAGTCGAGCCCTTCCGCGTCGTACGGCGCCAGCCCCGCCACGCACACCGCGCCCAGCACCCGCTCCGGCAGCAGGGCCGCGCAGGCCAGGGCGTGCGGTCCGCCGCCGGAGTGGCCCATGACGGCGAACCGCCCGACGCCCAGGGCGTCGGCGACGGCGCGGACGTCGGCGGCCGCCGACGCGACGGACCTGCCGGGCAGCGGAGT
This sequence comes from Streptomyces galbus, assembly GCF_005280195.1. Lineage (GTDB taxonomy): Bacteria > Actinomycetota > Actinomycetes > Streptomycetales > Streptomycetaceae > Streptomyces > Streptomyces galbus. The sequence continues at coordinate 194,801 of NZ_SZPR01000015.1, forward strand.
GGAACCGCCGTAGCCGGGGCGGTCGTAGGAGATCCAGCGGATGCCGAGCCGCCGGGAGGCGGGCAGCAGCGGCGCGGGCGGGCTGCCCACGTTGGGTGTGCCGTGGTGCCAGACCACCGTCAGCCGGGCCGGACCGTCACCCGCCCCGATGTCGTAGACGTGCAGGCGGCGGCCGTCGGGGGTCGCGAGGTCGGTTTCCGAAAAGGTGGCGCTCATAGGGGTGTTGATCGTCCTGTCGGTTTCGGGTGTCGGGCGGCGGGCAGGGCGCGTCGGCCGAACAGGGCCAGCAGTCGGTCGGTGGGGTGGCCCGGGCGGGGCGGGGACAGGGGAGGGGCGAACAGGTCGGTGCGGTCCACCCCGTCGACGACCAGGGGAGCGTGGGCGAGCAGCGCCTCGACCAGGGTAGGCGGCAGCGGAGTGCGGCACCCGGTGGTCTGGTTGATGTCCCAAGCGTGCAGGGCGAATTCATAGCTCGCCGGCAGGGCCGCCCAGTGCGCGCGGGCCGCGTCCCGGGGGAGATCGGAGTCGGCGAGGTGCCGCACCAGTGTGGCGAGGTGCGCCCCGATTACATCCTCGACGACGTGGCGGACGACGCCCGCCCGACGCGCGGAAGCCACGGTGCCGGATCCAGGTACGCGTGTACGCCCGGTCCTGTTCCGTCTGTCTCACTGAGGTGACCGGCAGTCACGACACCCTGATCGTGCACGTCGACCAGTGGAGTCCCAGGACCTCAGCCTCCCGCCGATGCCGCTGAAGACGGTATGCACGGGTGCACCGCAGTGATGTCAGGGCGTCAACTTCGGTCGCTACGATGCGCGCTGGGGTCGCGTCCCAGAGGGGTGCGGGAACGTTTTTCTGAGGGGATCACCTGTGTTCGTGCTGTCCATCGTGCTGCTCATAGCGGCCGCCGTCCTCTTTCTCGTCGGTCGCCACCGGGAGGTGACAGGCTGGAAGCTCGGGGCGGTGCTCAGCGGCGTGGCGGGGCTGCTTGCTGCGACGTTCGCCTGTGTGCATGTCGTGAGTGCCTACGAGGTCGGCGTCCCGGTGACCTTCGGGAAGACCGGTACGCCGCTGACGTCCGGCGTGCACTTCAAGTCGCCGTTCACCGATGTCACGTCCTTCTCGACGCGTCCGGTCGATCTCGATCTCAACGGCAAGGACGTCGTCGAGGTCCGTTCCTCGCAGGGCGGTGTGCTGTACGCCGACGTCACCATCAAGTGGGCCGTGATGCCGGGGGAGGCGGTCGAGCTGTACCGGCTGGCGGGCAGCGAGGAGGCTGTCGAGCAGCGGCTGGTGCTGCCCGATGCCCGCGAGATCATTCGCAACGTCTTCGCCAAGCACACCAGCGAGGAGGGGTACGCCTCCGCGCGCGAGCAGATCGGCTCCGAGATCGCGGACCTCGTCAAGGAGCGTCTGGCGCCGCGCGGGATCGACGTCACGACCGTCAACTTGCGCAATGTGCGGCCCTCGGACAGGCTGCAAGACCAGATCGACAAGAAGATCCAGCAGGAGCAGGCCACCGAGCGGGCCACGGAGGCGGCCCGTACGGCCAAGGCGGAAGCGGAGCGCAAGCGGATCGAGGCGGAGGGCGTCGCCGCCGCCAACAAGATCATCGAACGTTCGCTCAGCGACAAGGTGCTGTACAACCAGTGCCTGGATGCCTACAGGGAGGCCGCAAAGGCCAATCCGGTCTACGCAGTGCCCTGCGGCACGGATGCCAACGGCACACCGGTCATCGTGGACAGCGGCAAGAGGTGACAGCAGGCGCCGAGAGAAAGCTCGGCCGTGTTCCCGCGCGCTGCATGCGGCTGACCGAACGGGAGGCCCGGTCCTGCCCTCCCCGCGCCGGGCGGAGCGCAGGGCCGTGTCGGTCTGGTTGCCGTTCGAGCCGCACAGAATGGGTCGGTGTCAGCGGTTGAAGGTCAGGGGCGGTGCCGCGTTGCGGGCCAGGCCGTGGACCTGGTCGGGCCACCGGGCGCCGGCGGGCGGGTCGACGATCCCGTATTCGGGGTCGACGGTGCCGCCGGTGCCGCGGGTGCAGCTGCCGTCGGACTCGCCGGGCAGAATTCTTCGGTGGAGGGGAAGGTGGAGACGGTCTGGGACGGCTGTGCCGTGCCCATGGCTTCCCGCGGCTCACGATCACTCATGCTCGCTGCTCCCGTTCACGACCAGACGAAGCCGGGGTCCGTCCCCACACCGTCCGTCGAACCGCCGTCCCCGGTACAGGGCCTGAGCGAGAGCAACGAGGTAGGCACCGCGCGCTCTGGGCACGCTGACGAACCCGTATCCGGGGCCGCCACCGAGCCAGCATCGCAAGGCGGCGGCGAACAGCAGCAGACCCGACAGGTAGGCCCGCTTGCGGCCGATCCGGTCGCCGAACTCGGCCGCCGGGATGAGCAGCCCGGCGAACCCGAGCCCGAACGCGTTGACGGTCCACTCCAGATCGGCCATCGAGGCGCCCAGGTCCCGCCGGATCGTCTCCAGCGCGGTGGCGACGACGAGCTGGTCCAGGGCGACGACGAGTCCGGCCACCGCGGTCAGTTCCCCCGCCAGTGGCCGGCCGCGTCGGGGCCGTACGCCGAGCACATCAACCCCATGAAGAAGTACGTGTTCTCCCCCACCCTCCAGGAGGAGGACTGGACGAACACGAGCGTGGTCGCGGGCGACCCCGCGCAGGCCGTGGCCGCGCTCAAGGACACCCCTGGAGGGGACCTGATCGTCTACGGGCACGGCCGGTTCGGCCAGACCCTGTGCGACGCCGGCCTCGTCGACGAGCTGACGCTGACCGTCGTGCCCGTCTTCGTCGACGGCGCCCCGTACCACCGGCCCGGCGCCCTGCCCCGCTCCTGGGAGCTGGTCGGTGCCGGCCCGGGCCACGACCCCGGCCTCGCGGTCTTGACCTACCGCCCGGCGGAGCCCGGGGGAGCGGGGAGCGGTTCCTGACCGGGTACGTTCGACCCCGTGCCCCGTACCCTTGCGCCCCGCCGGGCGGTCCCATGAGCGGCTGGTGGTCCTACCTGGAGGAGCGAACCCGCCGGGAGGTCGACGAGGACGTCCTGCGCGACGCGGCGCTCGGGGCGATCAGGACGGTGTGGGAGGCGCTGCGCCCTCTCGGGCTGGGCCTGCGGGAGGCGGAGCAGGTGGTCGAGGCCCGCTACGCGGCCCTCGGGGACCGGGTGCGGCGCAGACCGCCCGACCCGCTGGACGTCGCCTCCCTCGCGGAGCGCGCCGCCGCCCTCCCCGGGCGTGTGGCGGCGGTCGAGGCCCTGTGGGGCGGGGACACGTTCCACGACTGGTTCGTGGTGCTGGTCGCCGTGCTCGACGACCCGGCGGGTGAAGGCCACCTGGCGACCGTGTACGGCAGCAGCGGCGGCCGGCCCCCGGCGACGGCCGCGGCCGAGGCCGGCCGTGCCCTGGCCGACCACCTGGAGGTGCCGTTCCACTTCGGCTCCCCCCGCACCCCCGACGACGAAGCCCCGCGCTGGCGCGACCTCCGCGGCTGACCCGGGGCGCCCGGACCGGTGGCCCGCCGCGACCGGCCCCCGGGTGAACCGGGGCGGCCTCCCCGCGCGGCGGGCCGCGCCCTCCGGGTGGAGCCCCCTACGGTGGCGGACGTGCTGCTGAGCTGTGCATTCGTGAATCTGAAACCCGGCGTGGGCAAGACCACCAGCGCGGTGTGGCTGGCCCATGCCCTGTGCGCGATGGACGTGCCGCCGTTGCTCGTCGACAGCGACCCCGCCGGTTCGGCGCTGCGCTGGAGCGAACTCGCCGGCGGTTTCCCCTTCCCCGTGGTCGCCCTTCCCGTGGGCGACGTACACCGCTGTATCGACGACTTCTTGGGCGGGCGGCAGGCCGTGGTGCTGGACGCGCCGCAACTGGAGGACCACGCCCGCATCGCCCGCGGCGTGATGCGCCACGCCGACGAGTGGATCGTGCCGGTCACCCCCGCGCCCATCGAGCTGGACCGGATGGCGCCCATCCAGGCCGAGATGGGCGAGGTGCAGTCGCTGCGCGCCGAGCCGGCCCGCACGGCGGTGCTGCTCAACCGCACCAACCGCCGGGAGTCGACCCGCACCGGTCCGGACGCCGACGCGCGGGAGGTGCTCGCGGAACGGGGCTTCGACGTGCTCGACACGCAGATCGCCCGCCTCGACCTGTACTCCCAGTCCTTCGGGGGCCCGGTCCAGGTCGAGAACACGGCCTACATGGACCTCGCCGGCGAACTCCTCAAGCGCCGCGAAGGCGCGTGAACCCCGAGCGTGAGGAAGGCGTATGAACCAGCGCAAGGACAACTACCGCGCGGCCCTGCGGCGCGAGCCGGTCGAACCCCCGCCGCTCGCGCCCCGCGTCACCACGCTGAGCAACCGGTACGTGCGGGTCACCATCGAGCTGGACGCCGACGTGCAGCGCCGGCTGGACCGGTGGGTGACGCCGGCGGCCACCCTGGTCACGGGTACGGCGAGGACCGCGCTGAGCGTCGTCGCGGCGCTCACCGAACGGGTGCCGCCGTCGGACTCCGGGACCCGCGGCCGACCTTGATCTCCCGGACCGGGCGGCGGGTCCGCCGCCCGGTGCCTCAGCCCTTCGAACGGGCGTAGTGCCGGGACGCCTTGGCCCGGTTGCCGCAGCCCGCCATCGAGCACCAGCGGCGGGTGCCGTTGCGTGACGTGTCGAAGAAGTGCAGGATGCACGCCTCGTGGGCGCAGGGGCGGATGCGGTCCGGGGCGGTCGCCAGCAGCTCCAGGTAGTTGCGCGCGGCCAGCCAGGCCGGACCCCACGCCGGGTCGCCGAACTCCGGTACCTCGCCCGGCCCTTCGGCGGTGAGCGTGGCCCGGATCCGGCCGTGCCCGAGGACCGCGTCGACCGCCGCCCGGCCCTCCTCGTCGCCGGTGCCGGCTACGGCCCGCAGCAGGGCGTCGCGCGCCTGGAGCAGGTGGCGCAGCGTCGCCGCGTCCGCGGGGAACCGGCCGTCGCCCAGCCCGTTCGCGTCGAGCCAGAGCGCGAGCCCGTCCAGGTCGCCGAGCAGGTCCTGGACCACGCCGTCGCTGTTCCATCGGGTGTTGAGCAGGTCCAGCGCGAGCGGCTCGCCGGTCAGGGGGCGCGGGTCGTGGGGGGCGGATATGACGGACTCCTTCCGGGCTAACCACTGAATCGTACGTGACTGGTTGACTCTCCTCTATTCTAACCCCTAACGTGTCGGTCAACGGTTATATCTGTGAGGGAGAGCCATGACCACCATGCGCACCGGCCACGTCGGCCTCAACGTCACCGACCTCGACCGCTCGCTGGCCTTCTACCGCGACGTCCTGGACTTCGTGCTGGTGGGGGAGGGCAAGGAGGAGGGCAGGCGGTACGCGTTCCTCGGCGACGGCGAGAGCCTGGTCCTCACGCTGTGGGAGCAGGCGGGCGACGCGTACGACCCGGCCCGCTCCGGGCTGCACCACCTCGCCTTCCAGGTCGAGTCGATCGAACGGGTCACGGCGTACGAGCAGGCCCTGCGCAGGCGGGGCGTCGACTTCGCGCACGATGGTGTCGTCGCCCACCGCGAGGGGGCGGCGTCCGGCGGCATCTTCTTCCACGACCCCGACGGCATACGGCTGGAGATCTCCGCGCCGTCCGGCGCCGAGGGCGCGCCCGCGCCGCACGAGTCCGCTCCGACCTGCGGTTTCTTCTAGTCATGGGAACCCGGACGGGGATCTACCACGAGGGCTCACGTGCCGTGCAGGACCGGGCCGGGGTCCGCGACCTCGCCGATCACGTGGGTCGGGCGGTCGGCGACGGCATCAAACCGGTGGCGGCGGCCTTCCTGGAGCTCCAGCCGCTGCTGGTGCTCGGCGCGGCCGCCCCGGACGACGGGCGGGTCTGGGCGTCACCGCTGGTCGGACGGCCCGGTTTCGTCCGGGCGACCGGCCCGCGCCAGATGTCCGTGACGGGCCGGCTCCGGCCGGGAGACCCGCTCGCCCGTGCCCTCGCCACCGACGGCACGCCGGTCGCGACCATCGCCCTGGACCCGCGCACCCGCCGCCGCATGCGCCTCAACGGCGAACTGCGGACCACCGAGGCGGGGTTCGCGGTGACGGCGCAGCGCGTCTTCGCCAATTGCCCCAAGTACATCCAGCGGAGGGAGTCCTACGAGCTGCTGCCCGGGCGGGCCGCCGGTGCCCCGCGGCACGGCCACGAACTGACCGACGCGCAGCGGGCGTTCGTCGCCTCGGCCGACACCTTCTTCCTCGCCACCGTGCACGACGGGCGGGCGGAGGTGAGCCACCGGGGCGGACTTCCGGGCTTCGTACGGACCGGCTCGGCACGCGAGCTGACCTGGCCGGACTACGCGGGCAACGCCATGTTCCTCACCCTGGGCAACCTCGCCGTGGACCCCCGTGCCGGCCTGCTGTTCCTGGACTGGACGACGGGCACCACCCTGCAGGTGACCGGAGAGGGGCAGACGCGGTTCACGGCGGACGGGGAGCGCCGGGTGCGCTTCACGGTGTCCGAGGTGATCGAGACGCCCGGCGCGGTGCCGCTGCGCTGGTCGCCACCGGAGCCCTCGCCCGCCAACCCGCCGGTCACGACGTAGCGTTCACCGTCGGGATGTGACAGTCCTGGTCGTGTCCGTCACAGGAACCGCCGGATCGGGATGACGGCGGCCTCCTTGGCGCGCTGCCGGACCGGCCGGCGCTTCCACCGTTCGAGGTCCATGTCCACACTGCGCTCCACGTCGGCGTCGTAGTCGGCGTCCAGCGTGGCGGTGAACCGCTCGTCCAGGACCGCGAGCATGACCTCCTCGTCGTGGTCCATCGACCGGCGGTTGAAGTTGGTGGACCCGATGAGCGAGGCCACCGAGTCCACGGTGATGATCTTGGCGTGCATCATCGTCGGCTGGAACTGCCGGATGCGCACGCCCGCCTCCAGCAGACGCCGGTAGTAGTGCTGGCCGGCGAGCCGGCAGGCACGCTGGTCGGTGTACGGGCCGGGCAGCAGGATCTCCACCCGCACGCCCCGGCGAGCGGTGCGGCACAACAGGTCCACGAAGTACGGGTCGGGCGCGAAGTAGGCCGTGGCGAGGCGGAAGCGCTCCTCGGCGGAGGTCAGCATGACCCGGATCAGGGTCTGCATGTCCTGCCAGCCCAGGCTCGCCGAACCGCGCACCACCTGGACGACCGACGAGCCGGGCTGCGGATGCTCGGTGAACCGGTCGCGGTCGTCGAAGAGTTCGTCGTGGCACTCGGCCCAGTTCTGGGCGAACGCCGCGGCGATGCCGTCCACCGCCGGGCCCCGCACCTGGACGTGGGTGTCCCGCCACTCGTCGGGACTACGGGCGTCGCCGCACCACTCCTCCGCGATGCCGACCCCGCCGGTGAACGCCGTGTGCTCGTCGACGACCAGCGCTTTGCGGTGGCAGCGGTGGTTCTGCTTGAACGGCGACAGCCAGACGGGCTTGCGGAACCAGGCGACCTGCACCCCGGCCTCGTCCATCAGGTCCAGCAGGTCCGGCTCGATCTCCTTGGCGCCGAACCCGTCGAGCAGCAGCCGCACCCGCACGCCCGCCCGGGCGCGGTCGGCGAGGGCGGCGGCGAAGTCGCGGGCGATCTGGCCGCGCCAGTACACGAACGTCATCATGTCGATCGTGTGGCGGGCCCCGCGGATCGCGTCCAGCATCGCGGGGAAGATCTCGTCGCCGTTGCGCAGGGGGAGCAGCTCGTTGCCCTCGGTGGCGGCCACGCCGATCAGCCGCTCCAGGCGGCGACGCAGACGTTGCTTACGGGCCTCCGCGTCGAGTTCGCCACGCGGGGCGGCGGACGCGGGTATGCCGTCGAGGATCACGCGGACTCTCCTGGCAGGTCGAGGGGACGGGCAGTGCGGCCCGGCCACCGGCCGGACCCAGAGATGCGGATGCCCACCAACCTCGGCCTCACGCCGCCGGCTCCCCTCGCGGGAGGACGTCAAGGGCCGCGGTCCGGCAGGTGGTCGCCGAGGAAGTCGAGCAGGGCGTGGTGGGTGAGGCGGCGACCGGTGGGCTGGCAGTGCCCGTTCGCGCCCTGCGCCTCGGTGAACCCCAGGATCTGCTTCTCCTGGGGCAGCAACGCGTAGAGCTCGCGCGGCTGGCCGGGGAAGAACTGCTCGTCGTCCGGGTCCAGCACCAGCAGCGGGGTGGTGATCTGCCCGACGACATCGCGCACCTGGTAGCGGCGCACCTCGGTGAGCAGGTCGTAGAGCGTGTCCGCGGCGTACGGCCTGCTGCGGAAGGCGAGGGTCCGCATGCGTGCGGGGTCCGCGTGCGCCCCGACCGCGGCATCGAACTCGTCCTTGCGGCCGGCGTCCAGCAGCGCGAGCAGCGGCTCGGGCAGGGCCGCTGTCCAGGAGGCGCTGACGTCCACCACGCCCGGGTCGGCCACCGCCGCCCGCAGCCGGTGCTCGAAGGCCAGAGCGCGGGTGATCCAGTATCCGCCCTGGCTGATGCCGTAACCCACCAGCGCGTCCCCGTCGACGTCGGACCGCAGCAGCAGCGTGTCCAGGACGGGGGTGAGCACGGCCTCCCAGTCGTGGCGGAAGGGCACTTGGTGCTCGAAGAGCATCGACTGCTGGCCCGGCCCGTCGAACAGGAACGCGTTCCATCCTCGGGCCAGGGCGTCCGCCGCTCCGTAGCTCAGCAGACTGGGCAGCGTGCCGTCGCTGCCGTTGGTGACGACCAGCGTCGGGCGCGCGGCGCCCGAGGCGTCGGGACGCAGCAGGTACCCCGGCATGGGCCGGTCCTCGTACGGCACCTCCACGCGCACGTGGCTGCCGGCGGACGCGTCGACGAACCGGTCCCAGCAGGCGCGGTGCGTGCGGAACGTCGGGAGGAGCACCGACTGGTCGGCCATGCCGTCGACGAAGACCAGCGCCTTGCCGTGGTACTGGGACGCGGCCACCAGCGCCCAGCGCGCCGTGTCGACGTGCCCCGCCTCGAGAGCCTCGTCGCCGCGCGCGGAGAGGTCGGCGGCCAGCCCGGTCCAGGCGTCGAACCAGCTGTCCGGATCGCCGTCGGTGATCCGGTCGATCGTCGCGAGCACCAGGCCGACGTCCCCGACGCCGCACGCCGCCGCGCCCAGCATGATGCGGGCCTCGTAGTCGAAGTCGGCATCACGGAACAGGCCGCCCGGTGCGGTGATGCGTCTGCGGTGGTCCATCCGCGCTCCAGGGTGGCGCCGCGGGGGGCTCCGGTATGCCCGGGTCCGTCCCTCCGACGATAGCTCCGGCCCTGCCGCCCCGCGCGCCCAGTGCTGCCGCGGACCGCCGGCACGGGCTTGTCGGTGGGGGCGGCCACACTGGGCGCATGACCTCGGTGACCGCAGACGAATACGCCTGGATACGTTCCTCCCCGCTGTTCCGGCACGCGCTGGAGGTCGGGTACACCCTGGCGCTCGTGCGCGGTGTCGTGCCCGCGGAGGTGCTGCGGGTGATGGGGGCGGAGCCCCACGGCAGTTGCTCGGGCGCGGAGGCGCTCGTCGAGGAGCAGGACGAGCTGTTCGACGCGGCGGACGACGGGGACGAGCCCTTCCTGGCGGGCGCGTTCGGCGTACCGGGCGAGGGGGGCGACTGGACGCTGGTCCTGCTGCTCGGGGACGGGGGCACGGGGATACGGCCGCACGTCCTGGAGGCGTTGTCGGCGGGCGGACGGGCCGTCGCGCACACCAGCAACGGCGGCAAGCCGATGCACTTCTTCCACTGGTACGAGGACGGGGAACTGCGGACCACGTTCGAGTGGCCCACGGCGAGGTCGGGCAGCACCCCCGACGCGCTCAACTCCGTGATGAGCGAGGTGGGTTTCGACCTGCCGCAGGGCGACGGGGCCCCGGCGGGCGGGGACGGCCGCGACGTCGACACCAAGGCGGCCACCTTCGCCCTGGCCGAGCGGCTGACGGGGGTCGGGGTGACGGAGGACCTGCTCGGGGGTGCCGAGTACCTCCTGGGCCGCGTACCCGAGGAGCCCGCGGAGGAGTGGACCGGCATCGTCATCGACATCGCGGACGCACAAGGGGGGCGCTTGTGTCGGGAGTTCCCGCGGGAGGGGGGCGGGTGAGCCGCACGCGGAGTGGTCGACGCGAGTTCACCCGGAGCGGCCAGGAACAGATCGGCGGCGTCGGGTTGTTCAGAGGGTGTTGATCATGCTCGGCGAGGCGCGTTCGCTCGGCGGGCGCCCTGCGTACAGAGACAGAGGAATCACCCATGTTCCAGCGCATTCTCCTCGCTGTCGACTCCGGGCCCGCCCGTCAGGCCGTCGTACGCCTGGCCGGTGACATGGCCCGGCTGACAGGGGCCCGGGCCAGGGTCGTGCACGTAGCCACGTCGTCCGCGACCCTCGCCGCCGTGGTGTCCCTGGAGGACGACGCGGAGGCCAAGCTCATCCTCGACGAGGCCGTCACCTCGCTGCGGGACGCGGGTGTCGAGGCCGACGGCGTCGTCGCCCGTGCCCTGACCACGCAGATAGCCGCCGCCGTCTCCACCGCCGCCGAGGAGTGGGATGCCGACCTGATCATCCTCAGCCCCCACCACCGCGGCGCCCTCGAGGCCATCCTCAGCCCCCGCGTCAGCGACGCCGTCGCGCACAGCAGCCGGGCGGCCGTGCTCCTCGCCCCCGAGGAGCCCGCTGGTCACTGATCCGAGCCTGAGTACGAACGCATGGCCACGCGGCCCGCTCGGTGCGGGCCGCGTGCCACGTGTCATCGCACCTGTGCGCCGAACGGGCCCTACGGCAGCGGGTCGTGCTCCAGTGGGCATGCGTCGTCCCTCCGGTGCAGGCGCCTCAGGTCCTGCACCGCGGCCACCGGGAAGGGATGCTCCCCCCCACCTCTCCCGGTAGCCCTCCTCCCCGTTGTCCCGCCAGACGGCCTGCGCCGCCGCCAGCACCGCATGTCCCAGCGCGCTGCGGGACTGCGTCGAACTCCAGCAGAGTCGGCCTTCGCGGTCGGGCAGGTCGAGACTCGTTGACATGTCGGCGAAGCGATGAAGCCGGATGTCGACATCTCGGTCCCGGCGCCGCAGGACCCATCGCACCTCGGCCGGTTCCAGGTCCCTCTCCCAAGATCGTCTGTGGGAGACCGTACCGCCGGGGCGTGGACGCCCCGGCGGCGGCTCAGGCGCCGTCCGACCGGCGGCGGGCCAGGGCGGCGACCGCGCCGAGCAGGACCAGCAGCGCAGCGGCGAACCACGTCATCACCGTGACCGCCGAGAAGGAGCGCGTGGCCAAGCCGATGCCGACCGCCGGCAGGGTGAGGCCCAGGTAGGAGATCAGGAACAGTCCGGCGAGGGCCTCGCTGCGCTTCGCGGGGGCGGCCAGCGCGGCCACCGTGCCGACGGACGCCTTGAACAGGACCCCCGCGCCGATGCCGGCGACGACGCCGCCCACGAGGAACGTGGTGAGGTCGGCGGTGTGCATCCCGGCGACCAGGGTCACGACACCGGCCAGTTGGGCCACCAGGCCCAGGGTGCGCTTCGCGGCGGTGCCCAGCCCGGCGGTCAGGCTCTGCGCGGTGGCCGCGGCACCGAACACCACGAACACGATCAGCCCCGCGAGGGCACGGGAGGGGTGGTGCAGGGAGCCCGCGACGAACCCCGGAGCCACCGAGGTGAACAGACCGAAGACGGCGAAGGACGCGAACCCCGCGGTCGCGGCGGCGGTGAAGCCCGCCCGGTCGCCGTGGTCGACCGAGACGCGCTGGGGCCGGTAGGCCGGTCGTACGCGGGGCGTCTCGACCGTTTCCGGCGTCAGGGCGATCGCGACGGCGCTCGCCAGCAGCAGGGCCGCGAACACGAGGTACGGGGTGCGCAGCGGGCCGGTGACCCACTGGGCGAGGACACCGGCGACGAGCGGGCCGACGCCCAGGCCGCCGATGTTGGCGGCGGTGGAGACCAGCTCGAAGCGCTGCGTGGAGGCACCGGGCCGGTGGGCGCTGTGCAGGTCGTGCAGGTGGGCCGTCGCGGTGGCGGTGACCATGCCGACGCCGAGACCCGTGACGAGCCGGGCGAGGAGCAGGACGGGCAGCGCGGTGCTCGTCAGGAAGAGCACCGCCGCGACCAGCTCCAGCCCGATCGCGGGCAGCAGCAGCTTCTTGCGGCCGAGCTGGTCCGACAGGTGGCCGGCCAGCACCAGGCTGATGATCACACCGACCGCGTAGGTCGCGAAGACGACCGTCACCGTGAAAGTGGAGAACCCGTCCTCGGCCATGTACAGCGGGTACAGCGGCGTGGGCACCGTGGAGAACGCCATCGCCGTCAGGAACGCGAACGCGATGAGGGCGAACCCGACGCCGTGGCGCCGGTCGCCGACGGGCCCCGCTGGGCGGCCGGGCTGATGGAGCTGGTTGAGTGCGGACACCGACTGCGCCATGACGGGCTCCCGATCTGGGGCGAGCGACTTGCTGGAACGTGCTCGGACAGTCCCCAGACTGGACCGGCGAATCCATCTCGTCCAACGACAGTTTGTGAGCGTTGCCATCTCTCAGGGAGATGGTTGCGGGATACTCGGGGCATGGAACTGCGTCAGCTCGAGTGTTTCGTCGCCGTGGCCGACGAGGCGAACTTCACCCGCGCCGCGGCCCGGCTGCACGTCGTGCAGTCCGCCGTGTCCAGCACGATCAAGAGCCTCGAACGCGAGCTCGGCACCCCGCTCCTGGAGCGCAACTCCAAGCGGGTCTTCCTCACGGACGCCGGGGCCGCCCTGCTGCCCCGCGCCCGCGCCACCCTCCACGCCGCGCAGGAAGCGGCGGACGCGGTGGCCGAGGTCCGCGGCGGGCTGCGCGGCACCCTGCGACTGGGCACCCTGACCTCCGTACGGCTGCTGGACCTCGCGGCGCTGCTCGGCGAGTTCCACCGCCGCCACCCGGGCGTCGTCCTCCAGACCAGTGCCCTGCCCTCGGGCTCCCAGGGGCTGGTCGAAGCCCTCCTGGAGCGGCGGCTCGACCTCGCCTTCGTCTCGCTGCCCGGCCCCCGGCCGGCGGGCATCGAGCTGATCGACCTCACCAGTTCGGTGCTCGACCTCGTCGTACCGGCCGGGCACCCGCTCGCGCGGCGCGAACGGGTGTCGATCGGCGACCTGGCCGGACTGGACTTCGTCGACTCCCCGGTCGGCTACGGCAACCGGGCCGTGGCCGACCGGGCCTTCGCCGCCGCGTCCGTGCCCCGCCGGGTCGCCGTCGAGATCACCGACATCGGCACCGGGGTGGACTTCGTCCGCCACGGCCTGGGCGTGGCCCTGCTGCCCCGCTTCGCCCTGCGCCCGGCGGCGGGCGTCACCACCCTCACGGTCCACGACGCCGACCTGGAGTGGCCGTTGTCCCTCGCGGTCCCGGGCGACCACCCCCCGGGCGCGGCGGCCCGCGCCATGATCGCCCTCGCCCACGAGTTCGTCGGTTGATCCGGGGGCGCCTCGCCCGGGGTCAGCCGCCCACGTGGATGGCCGGGCGACGCTCCGGGTCGGGCTCGTTGCTGCGCACGATCTCGCGGGTGACCGGGGCGGTGTCGCCGCGGCCGAGGAGGAAGTAGCGCAGCATGTGCACCAGCGGGCTGCCCTCGGCCCACGAGAAGTAGCAGTGGGGGAGGACGCCGGTGGCGTCGCGCAGGGCCAGCAGGATCGCCGCGATGGCGTTGGGCGCGGCCGGAGCCTCGGCGCGCAGGACCCGGTAGTCGCCTACCTCGACGCCGTGGATGGTGAGCGTCTCGCTGAAGTCCGAGGGGTCGACCACGTCGATCTCCAGGAACAGCACGTCGGCCCGCCCCGGCACGTGGTTCACGCCGCGCTGCTCGCGCTCCTTGGCGCGGTACTCGGCCTCGTCACCGGCGTCGCGGCGGTTCGCGATGATGTTGATGGCGTCGTCGTGGGCGAGCGTGTCGGCGACGAAGCGGCGCGCGGCGTCGTCGAACACGATCCGGTCCGCGCGCAGTTCGGTGGTGCGCGCCACCCGGGAGACCAGCGAGACGGCCACGATGCCGATGATGAAGAACCCGGAGATGGCGATGCCGTCGGGCTTGTCGACGATGTTCGCGGCCAGGGCGTAGAACAGCACCGCGGTGAGCGCCGCGAAGCCGACCGTGGCGAGCCGGCGGCGCCCGCGCGTGACGGACACCGTGACGGCGAAGGCGCCGGAGACCATCATCGCCAGGATGCCGGTGGCGTACGCGCCGGCCTGCGCGTCGACGTCGGCGTCGAAGGAGACCGTGATCAGCACGCACAGGGCCGTGTACACGAGGACGACCGGCCGCACCGCGCGTCCCCACTCGGGGGCCATGCCGTAGTCGGGCAGGTAGCGCGGCACGATGTTGATGAGTCCCGCCATGGCGGACGCGCCGGCGAACCACAGGATGAGGATGGTGCTGATGTCGTACGCCGTGCCGAACGCCTCGCCGATCTGCTCGTGGGCCAGCCACGCCAGCGCCCGCCCGTTGGCGGCCCCGCCGGGCTTGAACTCGTCCTTCGGGATGAGGACGGTGGTCACGAAGCTCGCGGCCAGCAGGTAGACGCTCATGATGGCGGCGGCCGTGGTGAGCAGCCGGCGGGCGTTGCGGATGCGGGTGCGCAGCCGCTGCTCGGGGTCGTCGCCCTCGGCGGCGATCAGCGGCATCATGCTCACGCCGGTCTCGAACCCGGACAGGCCCAGGACGAGCAGCGGGAAGGCGAGCACCGCGGGGCCCGCGAGGTCACCGAAGCCGCCCCCGGTGTCGGCGAGCGCGTCCGTCCACCCCGACAGGGCGCCGCCGGTCGTGAAGACGTGGACCAGGCCGACGGCGATGACGATGGCGTTGAGCAACAGGAAGACGGCGACCAGCGGGATGGCGACGGTGACCGCCTCGTTGAACCCGAGCAGGAACACGCCGCCCAGGAGCAGCAGCAGCGCCACCGTCAGGCCCACCTGGTGACCGTGCAGCGCGGCCGGGAAGAAGGGGTTCTCCATCACGTGGACCGTGGCGTCCGCCGTGGACAGGGTGATGGTGATGATCCACGAGGTGGCCACGAACCCGAGCAGCACCAGGACGAACAACTTGCCCCACCAGAACGGCAGGAGATCCTCCAGCATGGCGACGGACCCCGCGCCGTTCGGGCTCTCCCGTGCCACCCTGCGGTACATGGGCAGCATGCCCAGCAGCGTCAGCGCCACGATCAGCAGCGTCGCGAGCGGTGACACCGCGCCGGCGGCCGTCGCGGCGATCGCGGGGACGTAGGCGAGGCTGGAGAAGTAGTCGACGCCGGTCAGGCACATCACCTTCCACCACGGCTGCGACTCCGCATGGCTCTCGCCCGCTGCGGGGCCCACCGGCTGCACCTTGTGCCGCAGGAGCCACCGCGCGGCCGTGCCGCTCGGCTGCGTGCGCAGCGCCGGACTGTCCACCGTCTCCGGCATGCTCGGCCGGCCCCCGTCGCTCATGTCCTGTCTGCCCTTTCCACCCGGTCACCGACAACGGTCGCCGCCGTACCCGGCCGCGACGATCACTGAGTATGGGGCCTGCCGGTCCCGCACCCGCACGCACGCTCCCGGACGGCCGGTCCACCCCGCCCGATGGGGCTCCACCGGCCCGGCCTGCACCGACACGCCGAGCCGCGCTCGTCGCGTCTTCCCCGCCCGGAACCCCGCATGCCTGGCCGGCGGACCCGGGAGAGCGGGCGCCGGCCCGCCCTCTCCCGCTGAGCGCTTGCGACGGCGCCGGCGATGGCGCTTGCGCTGGAGCGCACTCCAGGCCGTAGCGTCGTGGCGACGGTGCAGGACCCGCGGCGCCGGCTCGGGATGCCGGTCGGCCCCTTCTGTCGCTAGATGGACGAGTGGCCCCCGCACCGCCGGGACGACGCACGAACGAACACGCAGGGAAGGACTGGGACACGTCATGCAGAAGCGCAGTCTGAGGGACCTCGAGGTGTCGGCCATCGGCCTGGGATGCATGGGCATGTCCGCGTTCTACGGCACCGCCGACGAGGACGAGGGCATCGCCACCATCCGGCGCGCCCTCGACCTGGGCATCACCTTCCTCGACACGGCCCAGATGTACGGTCCCCTCACCAACGAGTCGCTGGTCGGCGAGGCGATCCGGGGCCACCGCGACGAGTACGTGATCGCCACCAAGTTCAACTACCGGATGGACCACGCCGTACCGGGCGACGTCAGCACCGTGGGCCCGCAGGACGGCTCGGCCGAGCACGTGCGCAGCTCGGTGCACGGCTCCCTGGAGCGCCTGGGCACGGACCACATCGACCTGTACTACCAGCACCGGGTCGACCCGAAGGTGCCCATCGAGGAGACCGTCGGCGCGCTGGGCGAGCTGGTGGCCGAGGGCAAGGTGCGCCACATCGGGCTGAGCGAGGCGAGCGCGGAGACCATCCGGCGGGCCCACGCCGTGCACCCGGTCACCGCCGTGCAGAGCGAGTACTCGCTGTGGTCGCGGGACGTGGAGGCCGAGGTGCTGCCCGCCTGCCGGGAGCTGGGGATCGGCTTCGTGCCGTACTCGCCGCTCGGGCGGGGCTTCCTCGCCGGGCGGTTCAGCACGCCGGACGAGCTGGACGCGGACGACTGGCGCCGCCAGAACCCGCGCTTCCAGGACGCCAACCTGGAGGCGAACCTGCGGCTGGCGGCCAAGGTGAAGGAGATCGCCGCCGAGAAGGAGGTGACCCCCGCCCAACTGGCCATCGCCTGGGTGCTGGCCCAGGGCGAGCACCTCGTGCCGATCCCCGGCACCAAGCGCCGCACCTACCTGGAGCAGAACGCCGGAGCGGTCGGCATCGAGCTGACCGCGGACGACCTGGCGCGCATCGCCGCGGAGCTGCCGGAGGCGGCGGGGGAGCGGTACGACGAGGCGGGGATGCGGTCGGTCAACCGGTAGCGGCACGGCCGGGCCGCGGCCGGGGCATGATCCTCACCATGGGGACACACATCGCACCGGCCTCGGCGGCCGACTTCCACCAGGTCGTCGCCGACCACTCCCGGTACTGGGGCGAGCGCGACCTCCGGTCCGGGTCGGTCGCCTTCCACCGCCGTCTCGGCTTCGACGCGAGGACCGTCGACGACTACGACGGCGCCGGCCGCCCCATGGTCGTCTTCCACCGGGACCTGCCCCTCGACGGCCCGCGGCCCTGACCCCCGCCGTCACCCGGCGGTGGCGTACTGCTGCGCGGACAGCGCGAACACCCGTACCCGCCGCCCCAGGGAGGGATGGGCGGTCTCCAGGACCGGACGCATCCCGAGCTTGGCCATGACCCGTGCGGAGGCGTTGTTGCCCACCTGGGCGATGCTGACGATCCGGTCCAGCCCGCGCTCCTCGAACGCGAACCGTACGGCGGCCCGCGCGGCCTCGGTGGCCAGGCCCTGACCCCAGTGCGGCCGCCCCAACCGCCAGCCGACCTCGACCGCCGGCAGCACCTCCGGCAGGTACCCGGGCACCGAGAGGCCGGTGAACCCGGCCAGTTCGCCGCTGGACCGGATCTCCACGGCGAACAGGCCGAAGCCCCGGGCCTCCCACTCGTCCTCCCACGCCCGGACCCTGGCGCGGGTCTGCTCCTCGTCGAGGACACCGCCGTCCCGAATCCACCGCATGACCTCGGGGTCGGCGTTGACGGCGGCCATCGGGCCGACGTCCTCCTCGCGCCAGCGACGCAGGATCAGACGGGGAGTCTCGAGCCGGGCCATCGCATCATTCTGGATCACGGACGGGCCCCTCGCCATGCTCTCCCGGTACGTCCACCACGCGTCCCAGGGCGCGCAGTTCCCGCACGACGGCGCGCACCACGGCCGACCCGGCCAGCTCGGAGGTGGTCACGTAGCCGACCTGCCGGGTCGGGCGGCGGGGGCCGAGCGAGGTGATGCCGACGGAGGCCGGTGCCCCGGCCAGGGACAGCGCGGGCATGACCGCCATGCCGTGCCCGGCGCCCACCAGGGACAGCACCGCCCCGTCGTCCTCGGCCTCCACGGTCGCCTCCGGTATCCAGTCCTGTGCGGCCCACCAAGCCCGGGTGTGCGCACCGCAGTTCTCCGCCCAGTCGACCAACGGCAGGGAGCGCGGCGAGGCGTGGCCCAGCGGGTGCGCCAGCGCGTAGGGCTCCTCGAACAGGCCCCGTGCCACCAGCCCCGGCGCGAGCGGCGGGCCGCCGAGCGTCGCGATGGCCAGGTCGGCCCTGCCGTCGCTCACCTCACCGGCCGTGCCGCGCCCCACCTCCCGGACGATCCGCACCCGGGGCTCGATACCGGGGCACCGGGCACGCAGCCGCTCCAGCACGGGCGGCAGCAGGTGCAGCGCCGCGCTGCGGAACGCCGCGATCCGCAGCGGCCCCTCCCACCCGTCGGGCCGGGCCGCCCCGCGCGCCTCCACGACCAGCACGTCCAGCAGGCGCAGGACACGGCGGGCGTGCGCCACCGCCGCCGCTCCGGCCGGCGTGGGCCGCGCACCGGCCCGGCCGCGCTCGAAGAGCACGGCACCGATCTTGCGCTCGCTGCCCCGCACCGAGTGCGACACCGCCGACTGCGTCAGACCCAGTGTCCCGGCCGCCGCGGAGAAGCCCCCGGTGTCCGCGACCGCCACCAGCACGCGCAGTTCGTGCGGGGCGAGATCGGAGTCGGTCGTGCGGGTCACCGGGCGCCTGCCTCACCGTATGAGAGCTGCTCATGGAACGACGTGTCGCATGACCCCAACCCGCTGCCCGTCAGGGGCATTCCCGCCCTACGGTCCGCTCATGACCGAGACCGCGCTCACCGTGCACCAGACCGCCCGCCCCCACGGCTTCCCCACCCCACGGGACTTCGCCTTCGTCGAGTCGGCGCTGCCCGAACCCCCGCCCGGCGGCGCCCTGGTGGAAAACCTCTACTGGTCCGTCGACCCCTACCACCGCGAGATGATGGACGACGTGCCCGGCGGCTTCGCGCTGGACGCGCCCCTCGAAGGCCGCGCGCTGGGACGGGTCGTCGCCTCCCGCACGCCCCGGGTGGCCGAGGGCGAGGTCGTGTTCCACCGGCGGGGCTGGCGCACGCACGCGGTGGTCACGCCCGAGGAGATCCGCCGGCTGCCCCACTACGACGGGGTGCCGCTGTCCGCGTACCTGAGCGTCCTCGGCGGAACCGGTCTGACCGCGTACGTGGGGCTGACCAGGATCGCCCGGCTGGAGAAGGGGGAGGACCTGTTCGTGTCGGGCGCGGCCGGCGGGGTCGGCACGGCCACCGCCCGCTTCGCGCGGCTGCTCGGCGCCGGGTGCCTCGTGGGCAGCACCGGCTCGGCGGCCAAGGCCGGTCACCTCACGCGGGTGGTCGGCTACGACGCCGCCTTCGACTACCACGACGGACCGGCCGCCGACCTGCTCGCCGAGGCCGCGCCGGACGGGTTCGACGTCTTCGTCGACAACGTCGGCGGTGAGCAACTGGCGGCGGCGGTCGGGGCGTTGCGCCCGCACGGCCGCATCGTCCGCATCGGCACCGTCAGCCAGTACAACACCCCCGACGTGACCGTGGCGCGCTTCGACCACGCGGACGTCGTGGAGAAGAGCCTGCGCATGGAGGGCTTCCTGGTCCGCGACTACGCCGACGTCCAGGAGGAGCTGTACGACTTCGCCGTACCCCACCTGCGCAGTGGCCGCCTGACACCCGACGAGACGGTGGTGGACGGCTTCGAGCACATCGTGGACGCGTTCCTGGACATGCTGCACGGGCGCACCACGGGCAAGACCGTCGTGCGGGCGCGGTGAAGGACCCGTCCCGCACGCGTTCGTCACCCGGCGGTCGGCGTCCGATGTGGTACAGGAGTTCGCTCTGAAACACTGGTGTGCCAGTATCACCGTCATGGCAGAGGAACCACTGGTGGGAACAGAGCGCGCCGAGCCGGCCCAGCCGCCGGACGGACTGTCCGTCCTGTCCGCCGCCACCGGCGACGTACACGTGCTGACGCTGGCCGGGGAGATCGACCACCACACCGGCGACGAGCTGAGGCGGGCACTCGACGGCGTCACGGGCGCCGCACGGCCCCGCGTCGTCCTCGACATGCACCAGGTGGGGTTCATGGACTCCAGCGGCATCAACATCCTGCTCACCGCCCACCGCGCCGCCACCGACGCCGACGGCTGGCTGCGCCTGGCCGCACCCACCGCGTCGGTGCTGCGCACCCTGCAACTCGTGGGCGTCGACACGGTGATCGACTGCCACTCCACCCTCGACGAGGCGCTCGCCGGCTGACCCCACCGCGGGGGCTCCCGCGACGGCGCTACTGCCGTCGAAGGCCGCGAGCAGGCCGTGCGGCGGGTCCTGGCCGAAGAGCAGGTCGGTGCTCCACCGCGCCTCCGTCAGCGAGCGGTCGCCACGGCTCCCTCCAGGAAGGCGGGCAGGTCGGCGGCCGGGCGACCGAGCAGGTCTTCCAGCGCGGTCCCGGTGGTGGCGAACTCACCGCGCCGGGAGGCGTGGAACATGCCGAGGAGCAGGTCGGCCTGCCCGCTCGGCATGCCGTGGCCGACGAGTGAGGCCGTCCACTCCTCGTCGTCGACGACCACACGGCGGACCGTGCGTCCGCCCAGCCGGGTGAGCAGGCCGGCGACGTCGTCGAGGTCGTAGGCCCGTGCCGCGGTCAGGGGCGGGGTCGGACCCTCGTACCGGCCGCCGTCGGCCAGCAGGACGGCGGCCGCCTCGGCGAGGTCGTCGTGCGTGGTCCAGGACACGGGCCCGTCGGCCGGCGCCCGCAGCTCGCCGGTCTCCAGCGCCCCGCCCAGCAGGAGCGGGACGGTGCCGGCGTAGAAGCCGTTGCGCAGCGATGTGAACGGTGCGCCGGTCGCGGCCAGGTACCGCTCCGTGGCCGCGTGGTCGGGCATGGGCGCGAACAACGAGTCGGCGCGGGCGCCCTGGTGGCTGGTGTAGAAGATCCGCTCGGCGCCGGCCGCGCGGGCCGCGTCGATCGCGGCCCTGTGGCGGGCGACCGCCGCGTCGCCGGCGTCGTTGACCGAGACGACGAGCACGCGTGAGGCGCCCTCGAACGCCTGGGCGAGCGAGGCCGGGTCGTCGTAGTCGCCGCGCCGCACGTGGACGCCGGCGGTGAGGAGCCCGGCCGCCCGCTCGGGGTCACGCACGCAGGCGACGACCCGGTCCGCCGGGACACGGGTGACGAGCCGCTGGACGATCCGGGAGCCGAGCTGACCGGTGGCTCCGGTGATGACGAACATGCTGTGCCTCCTGGCTGGGTGCCGACGCGATCGGTGTTATCGCCGTTACTGCCACAACGTTAACACCGTTAATATCGGCGATAGCAAGGATGCGTTATCGTCGGACCGTGACAGACACCACCAAGCCGCTCGACGGCCGGTCCGCGATGCGGACGAACCTCGTGGAGGTCGCCGCTCGCCTCCTGCGCGAGCACGGACCCGCCGGCGTCACCACGCGCGCGGTCGCCCAGGCCGCGGGCGTGCAGGCGCCCGCCATCTACCGGCTGTTCGGGGACAAGGACGGGCTGCTCGACTCGGTCGCCGAGCACGTCCTGGCGACCTACGTCGCCGGGAAGCGCTCCGAGCACCGCGACCCGGTGGCGGACCTGCGGGCCGGCTGGGACACCCACATCGGCTTCGGCCTCGCCAACCCGGCGGTGTTCGGCCTCCTCGCGGACCCCGCGCGTGCGTCGCGCTCACCGGCCACGGTCGCCGGCCTGGACGTCCTGCGCGCCCGCGTGCACCGGCTCGCCGCGGCCGGACGCCTGCGGGTGCCCGAACGGCGCGCGGTGGAGCTGATCCACGCCGCCGGGACCGGCGCCGTCCTCGCCCTGCTGGCGACGCCGCCCGAGCAGCGTGACCTCGGCCTCGCCGACGCGATGTACGACGCGGTGACCCGGGCGGTCCTCACCGACGTACCGGCCGTGGAGGGGGACGACACCGCCGCCGCGGCCGTCGCGTTCCGGGCCGTCGTACCGGACCTGCCGATGCTCACCGGCGCCGAGCGCGCCCTGCTGGCCGAGTGGCTCGACCGGCCGACGGACCCACAGGGGTGAGCCCCGGCTGCGGGCGTCGCTCCGGACCGCGTGAGTGCCGCTGCGGCCGCCGCTCCGGAGCGCACCCGCCCGCGCGGCGGGCCGGTCCCGCCGTCGCCCCGGTGCCGCGCAGGGGGCCGGGGTCCGTGCTCAGCGGTTCAGGAGCAGGAGCAGGACGATCGTCGCCACCGCGCTGATGAGCAGGGAACCGAGGCAGCCGACGCGATTGCTGAAGAAGAACATGGCCCCCGGTTACCCCTCTGCGGGCCCGGCGCACCTGCGGAAGCGCACTGATCGCCGGCGCCCGGACGACCTCCGCCTCCCGCGTCCCGACCCGGCGCCGGCAGCGGACCGCCTCTGTGAGGCGGATCACGCACCCGGATGTCACGATCGGAACCGCCCGGCTGTCTTCTCTGCAAACAGCGCCTAGCGGATGGGAGTGGTCATGAAGATCGCGGTTGCCGGTGGTACCGGAGTGGCCGGGCGGTACGTCGTGGAGGCGCTGCGTGCCCGCGGCCACGAGCCGGTGGTGCTGTCGCGCGCCAAGGGCGTGGACCTGCTGAACGGAACGGGACTGGAGGCGGCGCTCGCCGGGGCGGAGGGCGTCGTGGACGTCGCCAACGTCACCACCATGCGCAAGTCGGTGGCGGTGGACTTCTTCGACCGGGCGGGACGCAACCTTGTCGCGGCGGCCGAGCGGGCCGGGGTGCGGCACCTGGTGACGCTGTCGATCGTGGGCGTCGACCGGGTCAGGAACCCCTACTACGCGGGCAAGCTGCGTCAGGAGGAGATCGTCCGGGGTGGGGCGGTGCCGTGGACGATCCTGCGGGCGACGCAGTTCCACGAGTTCGCGGGGCAGGTCCTGAGCGGCGTGCCCGGGCCGATCGCGGCGGTGCCGAAGGCGCCCGTCCAGCCCATCGCCGTGCGCGAAGTGGGCGAGGCCCTGGCCGACCTCGTGCTCGGGCAGCCGCAGGACATGGCCGGTGAGCTGGCGGGACCGCGGGTCGAGTCGCTGGTCGACATGGCACGCGCGCTGATCGCCGCGGGCGGTGCCCGTCGGCGTCCGGTGCTGCCGATGTACTTCCCCGGCGGCATGAGCGCCGGCGGTCTGCTGCCCACCGGCCCGGGGCCGCGCGGCACGCAGACCTTCGCCGACTGGCTCGGCCGGCAGAAGGCGTCGGCGTCCGTGTGACGCCTTCGCGCCTTCGCGCACCGGGGCCGCCGGTATCGCGTCGGCGGCCGTCCGGCTGAGGGGTGGGAGCGCCTCCGGCCGCGGCTCGGCGCACATCAGTGGCGAGGTGGGCACGTGACTTCGCGCCCGCCGGTCGACCGGTGCGCGGACGGGCTCACCTGCGCGCGACGGCCGGCGGGCCGGTGACGGCGGCGAGCTGCACCTTGCTCTCGTCCTCGCTGCCCGGCGCGGCGGTCATGATGACGATCTTGAGGTCGGAGTCGCCGTCGGTCAGCACGTCGCAGTCCACCTCGACCGGGCCCACCGTCGGGTGGTCGATGCTCTTGTGGTCCTCGCGGTGGGCGGCCACCTCGCCGGTCGCCCAGAGCCGCGCGAACCGCTCGTTGCCCGCGAGGAGGCGGCGGATCAGCGAGGCCAGCCGCTCGTCCTGCGGGAAGCGGCCGGTGGCGCGGCGCAGGTCGGAGACGACGGCGGCGTCGGTGGCGTCCCGGTCCGTCTCGGTGACCGGCCACAGCGCGAGGCGGGGAGGGGTGCCGTCGACGGGGAAGCGGTCGAGGGCGAAGTTGCGCAACCGGGGCGGTGCGGGGGAGGGGTCGCCCAGCAGGGCGGCCCACGCGCGGTTCCACCACAGCAGGTGCCAGTCCGCCGCGAACACGGCCACCGGCACGTCCGCGAGGCGGGTGAGCACCCGCTGCACACCGGGCGGGAGGTGGTCGCGGATGACGCCGGGCGCCGGCGGTGCGAGGCGGGCGAGCCGGTACAGGTGGTCGCGCTCGGCCGTGGACAGGTGCAGCGCGCGTGCCAGGGCGGCCACCACCGACGGCGAGGGGGTCGTGGCCCGCCCCTGTTCCAGGCGCACCACGTAGTCGACCGACACCCCGGCCAGGTCCGCGAGCTCCTCGCGCCGCAGCCCGGTGGCCCGGCGCCCGCGGGCCACGGGCAGTCCGGCGGCCGACGGGGGCAGCCGTTCGCGCCAGGTGCGGATCATGGTGCCCAGTCCGGTTCCGGGGGTCGTCGGCATGCCTCCCATGCTCCCGCACCGAGGGCGGGGCGCGCCCGCCCGAGGGTGGTACCGCTCGTCCTACCGTCGCGGCGTCCCTGGCACCGTCCTGCCCACCGGGCCCAGGATCGACGGCATGACGATCACCTTCATCACCGGAGCCAACAAGGGACTCGGCCGCGAGACCGCCCGCCGCCTGATCGGACACGGCCACACCGTGCTGCTGGGAGCCCGCGACCCCGAGCTGGGCCGGGAGGCCGCCGCCGCGCTCGGCGCCCGCCACGTCCCGCTCGACGTCACCGACGACGCGTCCGTGGCGGCCGCCGCGGCGGACGTGGCCGCACGTGAGGGGAGGATCGACGTCCTGATCAACAACGCCGGCGTGCACGGCCCCCTGGGCGACCCGAGCGGCCTCACGGCCGCCGACGCCCTGGCCGTCCTCGACGTCAACCTCATCGGCGTCATCCGCACGACCACCGCCTTCCTGCCCCTGCTGCGCCGCTCGGACGACCCCGTGATCATCAACGTCAGCAGCGGCATGGGCTCCCTCGCCCTCACCCACGACCCCGACCGCCCCGAGTCCCGCGTCGTCGCCCCGCTGTACACGTCCTCCAAGGCGGCCCTGACGATGCTGACCACGCAGTACGCCAAGGCGCTGGAGGGCGTCCGGGTCAACGCCGCGGACCCCGGCTACACCGCGACCGACCTCAACGGCCACAGCGGCCCCCAGACGGTCACGGAGGGCACGGACGCGATCGTGTCGCTCGCCACGGAGCCGCCCGGCGCCGGCACCGGCCGCTTCGTCTCCCGGCACGGGGAGATCGCCTGGTCCTGAACCCGGCCGTGCGCCCGGGCCGTTGCGTAGGCTCGGGCCATGACTGACGACTGGCGCGCGGACCGGATCGGGGCGGCTCTGCGCGGGGAGAACCCGACCGTGCTGCGACGGCTCGAGTCCGGCTTCGCGGTGATCGGCGACGTGCAGTTCCTCCCCGGATACTGCGTGCTGCTCGTGGACGAGCCCGGCGTGCAACGGCTGTCCGACCTGCCGAGACCGAAGCGGCTGGCGTTCCTGTCCGCCATGGACCGGCTCGGCGGCGCGGTCGAACGGGCCTGCGGCCGGCTCGACCCTGGCTTCCGCCGCGTCAACCTGGAGATCCTCGGCAACACCGACCCGTTCCTGCACGCCCACGTGTGGCCGCGGTACGAGTGGGAGCCGGCCGAGCTGGTGGGCAAACCGGTCTGGCTGTATCCGGCCGACCGGTGGACCGACGAACGGTTCCGGCTCGGCCCGCGGCACGACGCGCTGCGGGACGCGATCGCCGGGGAACTGGACGACGACGGGGCATGAACCTCGGCGGGGTGGGGGCGGGGGCGGGGGCGGTCGACGGGGGGACCCGTCCTGACGGCGGGGGGAGGGCACCCCGACCTGCCGACGGAGGAGGACACCCCGGCCTGCCGGCGGCGGAGGGGCATTCCGGCGCGTCGTCACCCCGTCGCCGCGCCGGCCGCAGCGGCTCATGCCGGTCATGCCGGTCATGCCGGTCGCGCGTACACCCCCGCCCGCGCCGCGGCCGCCGCCGCCTCCGCGGCCCGGTCCGCTGTCGCCTCGTCGAGGTGGTCGCCGGTCGTCAGGAAACGGTAGTAGAGCGGCGCCGAGACGGCTCGGATCACCTCGTGGGGGTCCGTGCCCTCGGGCAACTCACCTCGAACGACCGCCTGTTGCACGCAAGGGGCCCACTCCTCGACCCTGGTCTCGTAGAAGCGGTGCAGGGCCTCGGCCGTCCTGGCGTCGGACGTGGCGGCCGCGATCACCGCCTTGAACAGGGCCCCTTGCCGCGGGTCCGTCAACGTCCGTTGCACCAGGCGGGCGTTGGCCTTCAGGTCGTCGAGCAGGGAGCCGGTCTCCGTGCGCGGCAGTGACTGCTCCGCCATGTCGGTCAGCAGGTCGGCCACGAGACCGGTCACCGAGCCCCAGCGGCGGTAGACCGTCGTCTTGCCCACCTCCGCGCGGCGCGCGATGTCCGCGAGGTCCAGGTGGGCGAAACCCCGTTCCGCCATGGCGTCCCCGGCCGCGCGCAGCACCGCCGCCCGCACGCGTGCCGTACGCCCTCCGGGGCGGACGGTCCCTGGGTCGGCACCCTCGTACTCCATAACGGGACTCCTGTTCCATTTGCTGACCCGCGCCTGCTATCGTAAGCCTCGTTGCTAACGGAACTGCAGACCCGTTAACCGTTCAGGGGTGTGCAGGCGGGCGAAAGGCTCTGACATGGAGTACAGGCGACTCGGCGCGTCCGGACTGATGGTCCCCGCGCTCAGTTTCGGCGCCGGCACCTTCGGCGGCCAGGGACCGCTGTTCGGAGCCTGGGGGAGCAGCGACGCGCGTGAGGCGCGCCGCCTCGTCGACATCTGCATCGACGCCGGGGTCACGATGTTCGACACGGCCGACGTCTACTCCGGCGGCGCGTCCGAGGAAGTGCTGGGGCAGGCGGTCAAGGGCCGCAGGGACCGCGTGCTGCTCTCCACCAAGACCAGCCTGCCCACGGGCGACGGCCCCGGGGACGCCGGCTCCTCCCGCTCCCGGCTGATCGCCGCGTGCGACGCCGCCCTCCGGCGCCTGGACACCGATCACATCGACCTGTTCCAACTGCACGCCTTCGACGCGGGCACGCCCGTCGACGAGGTCCTGTCCACGCTCGACGACCTCGTGCGGGCGGGAAAGGTCCGCTACCTCGGCATCTCCAACTTCTCCGGCTGGCAGGCGATGAAGTCCCTGGCCCACGCGGAGCGGCACGGCCGTACGCGCTACGTCGCGCACCAGGTCTACTACTCCCTCGTCGGCCGCGACTACGAGTGGGAGTTGATGCCCCTCGGACTCGACCAGGGCCTCGGCGCCCTCGTCTGGAGCCCGCTGGGCTGGGGGCGGCTCACCGGGAAGATCCGCCGCGGCCGGCCCCTGCCCGCCCGGAGCCGGCTGCACGAGACGGCGGACTACGGGCCCCCGGTCGAGGACGAACTCCTCTACCGCGTCGTCGACGTGCTCGACGAGATCGCGGAGGAGACCGGCCGGGCCGTCCCGCAGATCGCCCTCAACTGGCTGCTGCAGCGGCCGACCGTCTCCTCGGTCATCATCGGCGCCCGCACCGAGGAGCAGCTCCGCCAGAACCTCGGTGCCGTCGACTGGTCCCTCACCCCCGAGCAGACCGCGCGGCTCGACGAGGCCAGCAGCAGGACAGCGCCCTACCCGTACTTCCCGTACCAGCGCCAGGAGGGCTTCGCCCGGCTCAACCCACCGATTGCCGCCTGCAGTTGAGTGGAGGCCCGATAGTTCCCGACGTGCCGCGAGGACGCCGTCCCCGGCGACCTCCCTCCAGCTCACGGGGGCGCGTTTTCGCGCGGCGTCCGGACCGGAGGACCGGTACCCGCCCGCGCCTGCGCCGCCGCAGCGGTGCCGTCGCCCGCACCGTCAGCCGATGCGCAGGTCGGCGATCAGGCCGTCCCGCAGGCGGAAGGTCATCGGACCGGTGCCGTTGTAGCGGTGGCTGGTCACCTTCAGCGTGACGACGTAGGTGTCCTCCGCGTCGCCCGCGGTCGCGTCGACCAGGTCGAAGTGCGCCTGGACGCCGATGTTGTCGGTGCGGTTCCAGTCCCGCACGCCGACGTGACCGTGGAACTCGCGCCCGTAGTCGTACAGATGGGCGTCCTCGGTGAACGCGTCCACGAAGGCGTCGCTGTCGGCACGGTTGGTGGCGTCGATGAAGGCCCTGACGGCGGTGGGGACGTCGGCTCCGGTCACAGTGTCTCCTCGGGTCTCCCGGTGAGGATTCCGGCCCCTGCTCCGCGAGGAGGGCGAGCCCGGTTCACCTCGTGCGCGTGGGTCCGCAGCAGCCCGTGCTGCGCGGCCTCGATCTCGACGTACTCGGGCGCCGGGCAGCGCCTACTGCCTTCTCAGGCTCGCACGGGTGGTTGCGGCCTCGCATCCGGATCACGGAGGGGAGGGGGCGGGCCACCGTCGATCGCGGGTCAGCGTCCCGCCACCCGGTCGCCCATGACCTCCAGCAGCCGCTTCGCTCCCCACCCGGGGCCCCGCCCGCTGACCTCGCACGCCCAGCGGGCGGTCCGCGAGAACGCCGACTCGCCCAGCGCGTCCAGGGCCTTCGCCACGTCCGCGGGCTGCAGCGCGTTCGGATCGAGCACCAGCCCGACCCCCATCCGCTCGACGTCGCGCGCCACGGCGAACTGATCGCTGGACATCGGCAGGACCAGCGCCGGCACCCCGGCCCGCAGGCACTCGGTGAACGAGTTGCCGCCCCCGTGGTGCACCATCGCGTCGACGTACGGGAGCACCTCCTGCTGCGGGACGGCCGGCGCGACGACGACCTGTTCGTCCGCGAGGTCGGCGAGCGCCTCCGCACGGCTGCCCGCGGCCACGACCACCGCCGTGGACCCGGCCGCGTCCAGCAGCCCTGACACCACCGTGCGCAGCACGTCGTCGCGCGCCGACAGGAACGTACCGAACGCCACGAGCACCACCCGGTCGGACCGGTCGCGCAACCGGTCGAGCCGCCGGAGCCACGCGGCGCCCGGCGACTGCACGGGCCGCGTCATGTGCCCCGCGTACAGGTGCGCGGGACCGCTCGGCGGCCCGGGCAGCCAGGGGAGCGGCGGGTAGGAGTACAGGACCGCGTGCGGCGAGGTCAGCCCGAACGCCCGGCCCGGAGCGGGCGCTTCGGGCGCGACGCGGCGGGCGAAGTCGCTGAACAGCCCGGAGAACATCCGGTCGTTGTCGGTGGCGACGGCCCGCAGCCGGGCGGCCTCGGCGGGGTCGGGGCGCAGTATTTCGGGCCAGTCGTAGGGGACACCGAACAGGGCTTCGGGCCCCGACAGCACATAGGTCGGGTGGCCCGGGCAGAACGTCGCGTACGGCGCTCGGAGGCAGTGCAGGGCGAGGGTGACGGCGCAGTCGAGCTGGTCGACCACGTACCAGTCCGGGCGCAGCCGTCCGTCCACGGCGCGCAGGGCGGCGTACACCGCCTCGGGGTCGGCCAGCATGTCCGCACGCCGGTGGCGCGCCTGCGTGACCAGCGTCTCGACGGCCCCCGCACGGGTGGCGTCCACGAACTCGGCCAGCCGGGCCGCCTCCGTCGCCGCCTGCTCGGTGGCCTGCGCGACGCCGGTGTTGGCGTTCCGGGTCACGGTCAACGGCACGAAGGCGACCCCCGCGCGGGCGGCCAGTTCCTCGAACGCCGGAGCGCACGCGAAGTACACCTCGGCCCCCCGCCGGCGCAGGGCGGACGCGAGCACGGACAGGGGCACGGCGTGCGAGGCGAACGGCGGGCTGACGACGACGATGCGCGGCATGTCGGTTCCTTCCCTCGCGAAGACCCCGCCGGATGCGGAGCCGACCCGGTGCCCTGGGGCGGCGAGCAACCGCGACTGCGCTGTGCGCGGTGCATCTGGGCGCGGGACGGCGGCGGAAGGAAGGACGACCCGAGCGAAACACACCGCACCCGGAAAGGCCCCACCCCGTGACACCGGCTACTGATCCCTCCCCGTACGACGCCTTGCTCCT
>NZ_SZPR01000016.1 GCF_005280195.1 Streptomyces galbus
CAGGTCGTCGAACAGGCCTTCCGCCTCCTCACCCCCGGTGGCGCCCTGTTCCTGGGCGACCTGCGCAATCCACGGCTGCTGCGGACCTTCGCCTCCGGTGTGCAGACGGCGCGGGCGGAGGACCCGGAGGACACGGCCGCGATCCGCCGTGCCGTCGAACAGAGCCTGGTCCTGGAGAAGGAACTGCTCGTCGACCCCGAGTACTTCAGCGCCCTCGCCCACCACGTCCCCGACCTGGCCGGCACCGACATCCAGCTCAAGCGCGGCAGCGCCCACAACGAACTCACCCGCTACCGCTACGACGCCACCCTCTACAAGACCGGCGTCACCGCCCTGCCCCTCGACGACACCCCCACCCGGCCCTGGA
>NZ_SZPR01000017.1 GCF_005280195.1 Streptomyces galbus
CCGCAACGCCGGCTTCTCCTCCAGCGACCCCGGCCGCCTCTACCTGCCCACGATCATGGACCCGGTGTACGGCTACCAGGTCACCAACGTCGAGGCGTCCATGAGCAGCCCCTCGTCGTTGCTGCACTGGACCCGCCGCATGATCGAGATCCGCAAGCAGAACCCGGCGTTCGGCCTCGGCAGCTACACCGAGCTGCCGTCGTCGAACCCGGCGGTGCTGGCGTTCCTGCGGGAGTACGAGGACGACCTCGTGCTGTGCGTGCACAACTTCTCCCGCTTCGCCCAGCCCACCGAGCTGGACCTCAGCCGTTTCCACGGCCGCCACCCGGTCGAGCTGTTCGGCGGGGTGCGCTTCCCCGCCATCGGCGAGCTGCCCTACCTGCTCACCCTGGCGGGCCACGGCTTCTACTGGTTCCGGCTGCGCAGGGAAGGCGCGTAGGCGGAGGGACGCACCTCACAGGCACGGACCCCGGGCAGGGCGGTTTCCTCCGCCCTGCCCGGGGCACGCACTAATAACACCCCGACCGCCCCGGGAAGGGACGTGACGCCATGGCGGAAACGGTCACCACTCGTACCCTGACGACGGGCCCCGGCCTACTCGCGTCACTCGACCCGTTGTTGCGGGAATGGCTGCCGCGCCAGCGCTGGTTCGCCGGCAAGGGCCGGCCCGTCACGGGTTTCTCGCTGGTCGCGGCCACCGAGCTGCTGCCGGCCGGCGGCCCGCTGGGCCTGCACCACCTGCTGGTGCGCGCCCACCAGGCCGCCCCGCACCAGGGCACGGTGCCCGGCGACTGCTACCAGTTGCTCATCGGCGCCCGCGAGGCCCTGCCCCCGCACCTCGCGCCCGCGCTCATCGGCCACGTGACCGAGGGTCCGCTGGCCGGCACCACGATCTACGACGCCCTGTACGACACCCGGCCCGCCGAGGTGCTGCTGGAGGCCCTGCGCTCCGGCGCGCGGATCGGCGCCCTGCGCTGCGACCGGGACCCGACCCAGGAGATACGGGCGGGGCTCGTGCCCCGCCGCGTGACGTCCGAGCAGTCGAACTCGTCCGTCATCTATGGAGATACGTTCATCCTGAAGCTCCTGCGCCGCGTGGTGCCCGGCATCAACCCGGACCTGGAGCTGCCCCTGGCGCTGGCCCGCGAGGGCTGCCACCGGGTTCCGCCGCCGACCGCGTGGATGCAGGCCGAACTCGGCGGTGAGCCGTACGTCCTCGGCGTGCTCCAGCCGTTCGTGCAGGGCGCGGCGGACGGCTGGGAGCTGGCACTGCGCCGGCTCGCCAAGGACGAGGACTTCGCCGGGGAGGCGCGGGCCCTCGGGCGGGCCACGGCCGAGGTGCACACCGCGCTGGCCCGGGCCCTGCCCACCACCACCCTGGGCCACGCCCACGTGGACCCGCTGGTGGCCGGCATGATCGAGCGGCTGGAGCAGGCCGCGCAGGCGGTCCCGGCGCTCCGGCCGTACGCGCCCGGTCTGCGCACCGCCTACACGGCGCTGGCCGACCTCGCCGCCGAGGGCCACACCTGGACCGCGCAGCGCGTGCACGGCGACCTGCACCTCGGGCAGTGCCTGCGGTCCGCCTCCGGCGAGTGGTCGCTAATCGACTTCGAGGGCGAACCGGCCCGGCCGCTGGCCGAGCGGCGGATGCCGCAGCCGATCGAGCGGGACGTCGCGGGAATGCTGCGGTCCTTCGACTACGCGGCCCACTCCGCGGAGAGCCCGGCGCCCGGCTGGGCGGCGGCCTGCCGTGCCGCGTACTGCACCGGATACGCCGAGGTCTCCGGCGTGGACCCGCGCACCGACCCGGTGCTGCTGCGGGCCTTCGAGACCGACAAGGCGGTGTACGAGGTCGTCTACGAGGCCCGCCACCGTCCCGACTGGCTCCCCGTGCCGCTCTCCGCGGTCCGGCGGCTCGCCGCGTCGGACCCGTCCTAGCCGTTCCCCAGCCGTCATCTCAGCTTCGCCCAGGAGGCTTCGTCCGTGACTCCCAGCCCCTCGTCCAGCGGCTCGAACCCGAAGGACTCGAAGAAGGCGGCGGTCAAGAAGACAGCCGAGAAGATCGCGAAGGCCGTGCAGCCGGCGAAGACCGCGAAGACCTCGAAGACCGCGGCCTCCGCGGCGCCTGCGCAGAGTGCCGGACAGGCGGTGGCGAAGAAGGCGGTCGCGAAGAAGGCCGCGGCGAAGAAGACCTCCGCGGTCGCGAAGAAGACCACCACGGCGAAGGCCGCGGCGCCCGTGGCCGGGAAGACGGCCGCGAAGACGACCACCACGGCGGCGAAGCGGACCGCCGTGAAGGCGGCGGCCGGGGAGACGGCGACCGTGAAGAAGGCGGTCGCGAAGAAGGCCGTCGCGAAGAAGGCCGCGGTGAAGAAGGCCCCGGCGAAGAAGGCGACGACGGCGAAGAAGGCTCCGGCCCGGACGACGGATCCGCTGACGGGGACGGCGGCGGTGGCGAAGGAGGCCGCCGCCAAGGGGACGGCCGCGGTCAGGGAGACGGCCGCCAGGACGACGGCCGCCGTGAAGGAGACCGCCGCCAGGAAGGCCGCCGCGGTCAAGGAGGCCGCCGCCGGGAGGACGCCCGCCGCGAAGGAGCCCGTGGCCGAGGAGACGGCCGCCGGGCAGGCGGCCGTGAAGAAGGCGGCCGCCAAGCGGGCCCCCGCGAAGAAGGCCACACCGGTCGAGAAGGCGGCCCCGGCGAAGAAGGCCACAGCGGTGAAGAAGACCGCCACGGCGAAGAAGGCCACGCCGGCCAAGAAGGCCACAGCCGTCAAGAAGGCCGCCACGGCCAAGAAGGCCACGCCGGCCGAGAAGGCTCCGGTCGTGGCGACCGCGCCGGCCGCCGCACCTGAGCCCACGCCCGCCGTGGCGGGCGAGTCGGTGCCGGCCGCGGGAGAGGGGCCGGCGGCCGTCGCGGCCGGACCCACCCCCGTCGAGGCCGCCGTCTCCCCCGCGCTCACCGCCTACGACCGGGACCGGCTGCTGACCGGCACGCACCACGATCCGCACGGGCTGCTCGGCGCCCACCCGGTGGAGGACGGCGTCCTCTTCCGGGCGTTCCGGCCGTACGCGCGGGCGGTCGCCGTGCTGGCCGGTGAGGTACGGGCCGACCTGCACGACGAGGGCGACGGGTTCTTCTCCGGCGTGCTGCCGCTGCGCGAGGTCCCGGCCTACCGGCTCGTCGTGACGTACGAGGAGACGGTCCAGGAGGTCGAGGACGCCTA
This sequence comes from Streptomyces galbus, assembly GCF_005280195.1. Taxonomy (GTDB): domain Bacteria; phylum Actinomycetota; class Actinomycetes; order Streptomycetales; family Streptomycetaceae; genus Streptomyces; species Streptomyces galbus. The sequence continues at coordinate 3,225 of NZ_SZPR01000017.1, forward strand.
CCGCTTCCTGCCCACGCTCGGTGAGCTGGACCTGCACCTGATCGGCGAGGGCCGGCACGAGGACCTGTGGACGGTGCTCGGGGCGCACCCGATGACCCACGAGGGCGTGCGCGGCACCCGCTTCTCGGTGTGGGCGCCGAACGCGCGCGGCGTGCGGGTGACCGGCACCTTCAACTTCTGGGACGGCACCGGCCATCCGATGCGCTCGCTGGGCTCCTCGGGCGTGTGGGAGCTGTTCGTGCCCGGCATCGGCGAGGGCGAGCTGTACAAGTTTGACATCGCCCGGCCCGACGGCTCGCACACCCTGCGCGCCGACCCGCTGGCCCGCCGTACCGAGGTCCCGCCGGCCACGTCGTCGATCGTGACCTCCTCGCAGTACGAGTGGGACGACGCCGAGTGGCTGGCACGGCGCGCCGAACGTCCGGCGCACGAAGCGCCGTTGTCCATCTACGAGGTGCACCTGCCCTCCTGGCGGCCGGGCCTGACCTACCGCCAGCTCGCCGAGCAGCTCCCCGCCTACGTCAAGGAACTGGGCTTCACGCACGTGGAGTTGATGCCGGTCGCCGAGCACCCCTTCGGCGGCTCCTGGGGCTACCAGGTCACCGGCTTCTACGCGCCGACGGCCCGGCTCGGCACCCCGGACGACTTCCGGTACCTGGTCGACCGGCTCCACCAGGCCGGCATCGGCGTCCTGATGGACTGGGTCCCGGCCCACTTCCCGCGCGACGCGTGGGCGCTGGCGGAGTTCGACGGGCGCCCGCTGTACGAGCACGAGGACCCGCTGCGGGCGGCCCACCCTGACTGGGGCACGCTGGAGTTCGACTTCGGGCGCCGCGAGGTGCGCAACTTCCTCGTCGCCAACGCGGTGTACTGGTGCCAGGAGTTCCACATCGACGGGCTGCGCGTGGACGCGGTCGCCTCGATGCTCTACCTGGACTACTCGCGCGAGCCGGGCCAGTGGACGCCCAACGAGCACGGCGGCCGGGAGAACCTGGACGCGGTGGCGTTCCTGCAGGAGATGAACGCCACGGTGTACCGGCGCTGCCCGGGCGTGGTGACCGTCGCGGAGGAGTCGACCGCGTGGGACGGCGTCACCCGGGCCACCCACCACCGGGGCCCGAGCGGCTTCGGCGGGCTGGGCTTCGGGCTGAAGTGGAACATGGGCTGGATGCACGACTCGCTGCAGTACATGAGCCACGAGCCGGTGCACCGCAAGTACCACCACCACGAGATGACGTTCTCGATGGTGTACGCCTACAGCGAGAACTACGTGCTGCCCATCAGCCACGACGAGGTGGTGCACGGCAAGGGCTCACTGGTGTCGAAGATGCCCGGCGACTGGTGGCAGCAGCGCGCCGGCCACCGCGCCTACCTCGGCTTCATGTGGTCCCACCCCGGCAAGCAACTGCTCTTCATGGGCCAGGAGTTCGCCCAGGGCGCCGAGTGGTCCGAGGCGCACGGCCCGGACTGGTGGCTGCTCGACCCGGCCTACGGCGCCGAGGCCGACCACCGCGGTGTGCGCGACCTGGTCCGCGACCTCAACGCGGTCTACCGTGCCACCCCGGCCCTGTGGGAGCAGGACACCGAGCCGGCCGGCTTCCAGTGGGTGGTGGGCGACGCGTCCGAGGACAACGTGATCGCGTTCCTGCGCTACGACGCCGACCGCAACCCGCTGCTCGCGGTCAGCAACTTCTCCGCCGTGGTGCGCCCGGACTACCGCCTCGGTGTCCCCGACGACGTGCCGGCCTGGCACGAGGTCCTGAACACCGACGAGGCCCGCTACGGCGGCAGCGACGTCACCAACCCCCACCCGGTCAAGCCGGAGCCGCACCCGTGGCACGGCCGCCCGGCGAGCATCCGCCTGACCCTGCCCCCGCTCGCGACGGTCTGGCTGCGCCCCGCCTGACCCGCCCGGGACGGCCCGGGAGCGTCCTCGCTCCCGGGCCGTCCCCGGCTCACCCCTCCCGCCGGGCGAGCGCCTCGGCCAGGGCCGGGGGCAGGTCCCCGGTGTGGACGACACCGAGCCGCTGGGTGGCCCGGGTCAGGGCCACGTACAGGTCGCTGGTGCCGTACGCGGCCGGCTCCACCACCAGCACGGAGTCGAACTCCAGGCCCTTGGACTGGCGGGGGTCGAGCAGCACCACCGTGCGGGTCAGGTCGGGGTCGGCGCCCGCCGTCACGCCGTCCAGCCGGGCGGCGAGGCGGCGGTGCAGGTCACGTGGGGCGATCACGGCGAGGCGTCCCTCGGCGGGGGTCAGCTCCGCGACGGCCTCGGCGACCGCGCCGGGCAGGTCGGCGGTGGCGCGCGCCCAGGGCCGCACGCCCGTGGAGCGCACCGAGCCGGGCGGTTCGAAGCCGGGGTGCTCGGCGCGCACGACCGCCGCGGCGACCTCCATGATCTCGGCCGGGGTGCGGTAGTTGACGCCGAGCCGGGTGAGCTCCCAGCGGTCCTGGACGTACGGCTGGAGGATGTCCTCCCAGGAGCCGACGCCGGCCGCCTCCGCGGTCTGCGCGGGGTCGCCGACCAGGGTCATGGACCGGGTGGGGCTGCGCCGCATCAGCAGCCGCCAGGCCATCGGGGACAGCTCCTGCGCCTCGTCGACGATGATGTGCCCGAACGCCCAGGTGCGGTCGGCGGCGGCGCGCTCGGCGGCGCTGCGGTGGTCGGCCTCCTCGTGCCGTTCGGCGAAGCGTTCGGCGTCGATGATGTCGTGCGCCGACAGCACCTCGGACCCCTCGGGATCGTCCTCCTCCTTGTCCTCGAACTCGTAGGTGCGCGAGGCGTAGGAGACGTCGAGGACGCCCTGTGCGTAGGCCACCTGGGCGGAGCGCTCGCGCGCGGCGCGGTCCCGCGCGGCGCGGTCGTCCTCGCCGAGGAGTTCGGCGGCCTCGTCGAGCAGCGGTACGTCGGCCACGGTCCAGGCGCGGGTCACCGGGCGGCGGACGGCGGCCGCGTCCGCGTCGTCGAGGTAGCCCTCGGGGGCGGCGAGGAAGTCGGCGACCAGCCGCTGCGGGCTGAGCACCGGCCAGAGCTGGTCCACGGCCGACCAGACGGCCGGGTTCTCGGCGAGTTCGTCGCGGATCTGGGTGACGTCGCTCGCGTCGAGCAGGCTGGAGCCGTCGTAGGGGTCGGTGCCGACGCGCTCGGCGTACAGCTCGGTGAGGGTGTTCAGGAGGTGGCCCTCGAAGTGCTCGCGGGCCGCGTTGTGGGGCAGTCCGGTGGCACGGGTGCGTTCGCGGGCGACGTTGACCAGGCCGTCGTCGAGCATCAGGATCTCGCGGTCGTGCTCGACGGTGAGGACGGGGTCGGGCAGCGCCTGGCGGTCGCGGACGACGGCGGCGAGGACGTCGGCCATGTCGGCGCGGCCCTTCACGGCGGCCGCCTGCGGGGTGTCGGCCGCCGTCGCGCGGACCCCCGGGTACAGCTCGCCGACCGTCGCGAGGAGCACACCGGTCTCGCCGAGGGAGGGCAGCACCTCCCCGATGTAGCCGAGGAAGGCGGGGTTGGGCCCGACGATGAGCACGGCCCGCTTGGCGAGCAGTTCGCGGTGCTCGTAGAGGAGGTAGGCGGCCCGGTGCAGGGCGACGGCGGTCTTGCCGGTGCCGGGGCCGCCCTCGACGACCAGCACGCCCCGGTGCGGCGCCCGGATGATCTCGTCCTGCTCGGCCTGGATGGTCTGCACGATGTCGCCCATCCGGCCGGTGCGCGCGGAGTCGAGCGCGGCGAGCAGGACGGCGTCGCCGGTCGGGTCCTCGTACCCGGTGCGGGTGGCGTCGCCGAGGTCGAGGATCTCGTCGTGCAGGGCGGTGACGCGGCGGCCCTGGGTGCTGATGTGCCGGCGGCGGCGCAGGCCCAGCGGGGTATGGCCGGTGGCCAGGTAGAAGGGGCGGGCGACGTCGGCGCGCCAGTCGATGAGGACCGGGGTGCGGTCGGCGTCGTCGGTGCGCAGCCCGATGCGGCCGATGTGGTGGGTGGTGCCGGAGGTCAGGTCGATCCGGCCGAAGCACAGCGAGCCGTCCACGGCGTTCAGCGCGGCCAGCAGCCCGGAGCGCTCGGCGACCAGGATGTCCCGTTCGAGCCGGGCCTGCATGGGGGTGTTGCCCTGGGCGAGCGCGTCCGTTACCCCGGCCTCGGTGTCCCCGCGCAGGGCGTCCACGCGCGCGTACAGCTCGTCGATGAATTCCTGCTCGTCCCGCATTTCACCGTGTGGAAATTCGGTGTTTGACAATTCCGCTCCCGGCCGGATATACTGTGGTCACTGAACTTCTCCGCGACCGGAATTCCCTAAGTCGCGAACCATTCAATATACGCAAAGAAATCCCCCGGACGCAATTGCGCCCGGGGGATTTCTTTCGTCCCGGTCCGGGACGGGGGTGCTGCGGCGGGGACGCCTCAGAGGGCGTCCTCGATCTCCGCCAGCAGCCGCCGCTTCGGGCGGGCGCCCACCATCGCCTTCACCGGCTCCCCGGCACGGAAGACCATGAAGGTCGGCATCGAGAGCACCTTGTAGTGGTTGGTGGTCTCCGGATTGGCGTCCACGTCGAGCTGGACGACCTTCAGCCGCTCCCCCTCCTCGGCGGCGAGGGCCGTGAGCACCGGCCCCATCTGCCGGCACGGCGGGCACCAGTCGGCGGTGAACTCCACCAGCACCGGCAATGCGGAGCCGATCACCTGCGCCGCGAAATCGGCGTCCGTCACCTCGGTCACGCTCACAGTTCCTGTCCTCCCAGTTCGCACAACGGTGGCTCGCCGTCGGTCGACGCCAGCCGCACGGCGATCGTCGCCCGCACCGCCTGCAACTCCCCGATCAGCGCGTCGAGCTCGGCGAGCTTGCGCCGGTAGACCGCCAGCGAGGCCGGACAGGAGTCACCCTCCGGGTGTCCGGCCCGCAGGCACTCCACGAACGGCCGCGTCTCCTCCAGGTCGAACCCGAAGTCGCGCAGCGTGCGGATCTGCCGCAGCAGCTCCACGTCGCTCTCGTCGTAGGTCCGGTGCCCCAGGTCGTCGCGCCGCGCGGGCAGCAGACCGCGCGACTCGTAGTAGCGCAGCGTCCGCGTCGTGGTGCCGGTCCGTGCGGCCAGTTCGCCGATTCGCATGTCCCCGACCGTACGACTTGACGCCGACGTCAAGGCAAGGACGGACGCGGGGCCCGGTCGACCGGGGGCAGCGGTTCGAGGGCCTCGTGCCAGGCGGGAGGAAGGGCGGCGACGCCGGTGCGGGCGGCGATGACCCCGCCCGCGATGGCGCAGGTGGTGTCGATGTCGCCCTCCCCGGCGACCGTGACCCACAGGCCCTCCTGCAGGTCGTCGAGGTGCCCCGCCGCGCACCACAGGGCGAACGGGACGGTGTCGGGCCCCGACATCCGGTAGCCGGAGCCCAGCACCTCCGCGGCGTGCCGCACCGAGGTGCGCTCCGGCATCCGGGCCGCGATCCGCACGCCCGACCGCACGTCGCTGTCGGGGAGCCGTTCGGCGACCGCCCGCAGGAAGTCCGGTCCGGCCGGAACGGGGCCGCCCCGGCTGCGGGTCGCCAGCGCCGCGGCCAGGGCGACCGCCACCGCTCCGGTGACCGCCTCCGGGTGGTGGTGCGAGACCACGGCCTGGCGGGCGGCCTGCTCGGCGACCGCATCGAGGTCGGCAGCGTGCCAGGCCCCGAGCGGGGCGGTGCGCATGGCCGCGCCGTTGCCCCAGGAGCCCTGGCCGCCGAACTGTCCGGCGACCACGTCCTGCCAGGGCTCGCCCGCCCCGATGCGGCGCAGCACGTCGTGCATCGAGGCTCCGTAGCCGCGGTGCGTGTCCTCGGCGTAGGCCGCCGCGAGGCGCAGGGCCAGACGGTCCTGGTCGACGGTGCCCGCGCCCTCGGCGAGCTCCCGGACGAGCACGATCGCCTGAGCGGTGTCGTCACTCCACCGCCAGAGCGGTTCCCCGGGCAGCGTCCGCGCCTGCAGGGCTGCCGGCCCGTCCTTGCGCAGGATCGCGAACCAGCGGTCGCCGAACGCGTCGCCGAAGGCGAGCCCGTACAGCGAATCCAGCACGGCGGCAGGCATGTTGATCACCCGCGCAGTATCGCAGCGCGACGGCTGTCCTGGCCGCCGGTTTTGCCCTCCCCCGGTGCCTCCTGCCGACGTGCCGCGCCCTGAACAGGCGCGGCACGCTGGTGGAGGCGGGCAAGAGGCCGGTGAGGACGGGCAGCCCCCGGGGGCAGCGGGGACCGGCCGGTTCAGCCGAGGCGGGCGGTGCCGGACTGCTTGCCGGACTGCTTGCCGGGCCGCTCGCCGACCTGCTCGCCGGGCGCGGTGCCGTCCTGCCGGTCCTCGTCCTGCGCCGCGTTGCCCTGGTCCGCGCCCCGGGCCGTGTCCGGGCCCTGCGACGCGCCGGTCGTGCCCTCCTGGCGGGCCTTGCGCGGCAGCAGCAGGGCGACCAGGAGCGTGCCGGCGCCCAGGATCACCGCACCGACGAGGCTGGTGTGGGCGACCGCGTCGGAGAAGGAGGAGGCGACCGCGTCGGTCATCTGCCGCGCGGCCCCGGCCAGGTGCTGGGCCTGGCCCTTCAGCTCGGCCGCCTGCCGCGGGTCGGTGGCCTGTGCCGCCTGCGCGGCGAGCTGCTGCGCCTTGTGCCCGACGCCCTCGGCGACCGCGTACCCGGCGCCCACGGAGTCCTGGGCGGTGGCGAGGGTGCCGGCGGGCAGGTCGGCGCCCCGGGCCGCGTTCCCGAGGTGGTCGGAGTACGACGTACCGAGCAGGGAGCCGAGGATCGCGATGCCGAGCGAGCCGCCGAGCTCCAGCGAGGTGTCGTTCACGGCGCCGCCGACGCCCAGCTCGGACTCCGGGAAGGCGCCCATGATGGCGTCGGTGCAGGGCGACAGGGCGAGGCCGATGGCCAGGCCCAGCACGATCAGCGGGGCGAGGAAGTCGCCGTACGACGAGCCCGCGTCGACCCGGGTGAGCAGGGCGAGGGCTACCGTGCCGCCGACCATGCCCGCGGTGACCGTCCACTTCATGCCGACGCGCGGGGTGAGGTAGCCGGTCAGGGCCGAGCCGGCGAAGACCGCGCCGGCGAGCGGCAGCATGCGCAGGCCGGTGTCGAAGGCGTCGTAGCCGAGGACGAACTGCAGGTGCTGGGTCAGGTAGTAGAAGGCGCCGAAGACGGCGAGGAAGAACAGGGCCACGGCGAGGTTGGAGCCCGCGAAGCGGCGGTCGGCGAAGCGGCGGACGTCCAGCACGGGGTGCGGGTGGCGCAGCTCCCACAGGACGAACGCGACCAGGCCCACGCCCGCGACGACCGCAGCGGTGACGGCCTTGGCGCCCCAGCCGAAGTGCGGGCCCTCGATGATCATGTAGACCAGCGAGCCGATCCAGACCACCGACAGCAGCCCGCCGACGTAGTCGATCCGGTCGTGGTGCCCGGCCCGCGACGGCGGGACGAGGACGAAGGCGCCCACCAGGGCGACGGCCGCGACCGGCACGTTGATGAGGAAGGTGGAGGACCAGCCGTGGTGCTCCAGCAGCGCCCCGGCGACCAGCGGGCCGGCGGCGATGGCGAGGCCGGCGGTGGCGGTCCACAGGGTGATGGCCTTGGCGCGCTCGGCGCGCGGGAAGGTCGCGGCGAGCAGGGAGAGCGTGGCGGGCATGATGAGCGCCGCGCCGACGCCCATGACGGCGCGGGCCGCGATGACCTGCGTCGAGCTGTCGGCCAGCCAGCCGCCGACGGCCCCGCCGGCGAACACCAGCAGCCCGAGGACCAACGCCCCGCGGCGGCTGTACTTGTCGCCGATCGCGCCGAGCAGCAGCATCAGCGCCGCGTACGGGACGGTGTAGCCGTCGATGACCCACTGCAGGTCGGCGCTGGACAGACCGAGGTCCGCGGTCATGTCGGGCGCGGCGACCGTCAGGGCGGTGTTCGCCATGACGATGATCAGCAGGCTCAGGCAGAGGACGAGCAGCGCCCACCAGCGCCGGGCGTAGGGCCGTTCCATCCTCTCGACCGGTTCGTTCGCGACGAGTCGCATGGCAGGGATCGCCTTCCTCGTGACGGGTACACGGCGGGGTGCGGCCGATGAGTGCACACCACTGGGTAATTGCACAACACTGTGCAATGTACGCCCGTTGCACAGCACTGTGCAAGTAGCGGGGTGGGGGCGGGAGCACGAGGGAGGGAAGGACGGGGAACGCCGGGCGGGTGCCGCGGCCACGGGCGGGCACAATGGCCGTCATGACCACGGGTAACACCAGCCGCGCCGACCTCAACCGGCGCCGCATCCTCGACGTCGCCCTCGCCGAGCTGCTGCGCGACCCCGACGCGTCCATGGACCAGATCGCGCGCGCCGCCGGTGTCGTACGGCGCACCGTCTACGGCCACTTCCCGAGCCGGGAGGCGCTGATCAGCACGCTCGTCGACGACGCGGTGGAGGCGCTGGCCGCCGCGCACGCCGCGGGCCGCGAGGGCGTGGCCGACCCGGCCGAGGCGGTGGCCCGCTCGGTGCTGTCGGTGTGGGAGATCGCCGACCGCTACCGCCTGCTGGTCGCGCTGGCCCAGCGCACGGTCACCATGCAGGGCATCCGCGAACGCCTCTCCCCCGTGCGGGAGAACAGCGTGCGGCTGCTCCAGCAGGGCCTCGACGAGGGCACGTTCGCCTCGGCCCTGCCCGCCCCGGCGCTGGCGTACGTGCACGAACAGATCCTGTTCGCGCTGATGGAGGCGGTGAACGACGGCCTGCTGGGCACGCGGGAGGCGGGCCGCTCCGCCGCGGTCACGGTACTGACAGCGGCGGGCATGCCCGCCTCGGCGGCCGCGGCACTGGTGTCGGAGGTCAGCTCCTCACCCGCGTGACGGCCCCGCCGGTCCGGCCCGGGCCACGAGCCGCCGCCCCTCACCCCGCACTGCGGCCCAACTCCCCCTCTGTGCAAGCCTCCTGGGCTGTCGCCGACCGGGCCGGTACGCTGCCGTGGACGGTTCTTGCCGTCGCCGACGCAGGGGGGTCGCCCATGCCGCACACCGTCGTCCTGCTCCTCACCTTCAGCCCGCTCGCCCTGGTCCTGGCGATGATCGCCGCGCGCGGGTTCGCCGAGAGCAAGGAGACCTACACCGGGGAGGTCATCGGCCGGGGGGTGAGCACGTCGACCGGTACCTACGGCCCCACGGGCCGCTACGTGATGCGCATCCGCACCGACGAGGGACGCGAGCTCAGCATCGAGGTGAACGGCAGCACGTACCGCTCGCTCGACGTCGGCGACCGCGTGGTCAAGGAGTGGGGCAGACGCTGGCCGGAGCGCTCGGTGTGACGGAGCGGCCGCAAGAGCCGGATGCCCGGCCCCGGTTCAGGCGGGGCCGGGCATCCGGAGTCGGGGAGGGCGGGCGTCCGGGGTCAGGCGCGGGCGAGTTCCTTCTCGCCGTCCTCGTGCTGCTCGGGTGCGTCCGTGGCGGGTGCCGCCGCGTGGTCGTCCAGCAGGGTCTTCTCGTCGAAGGGGAGTTCACCGGCGAGGACGCGTCCGACGCGCTCCCTGTCGATCTCCTTGGTCCACGTGCCGACCAGCACGGTCGCGATGGCGTTGCCCGCGAAGTTGGTCAGCGCGCGGGCCTCGCTCATGAAGCGGTCGATGCCGACGATCAGGCCGATGCCGTCCACCAGGGCGGGCTTGTGCGACTGCAGACCGCCGGCCAGGGTGGCCAGGCCCGCGCCGGTGACACCGGCGGCGCCCTTCGAGGCCACCAGCAGGAACAGCAGCAGCGGGATCTGCTCGCCGACCGACATCGGCGTGCCCATGGCGTCGGCGATGAACAGTGACGCCATGGTCATGTAGATCATGGTGCCGTCGAGGTTGAAGGAGTAGCCGGTCGGCACGGTGATGCCGACCACGGGCTTGCTGACGCCCAGGTGCTCCATCTTCGCGATGAGCCGCGGCAGCGCCGACTCGGAGGAGGAGGTGGACAGGATCAGCAGGAACTCGCGGCCCAGGTACTTGAAGAAGGTGAGGACGTTCAGCCCGGCGACCACCCGCAGCAGCGCGCCGAGGACGACGAACACGAAGAGGAAACAGGTCACGTAGAAGCCGAGCATCAGCACGGCGAGGCTCTTCAGCGCGTCCACGCCGGCCGAGCCGACGACCGCGGCCATGGCGCCGAAGGCACCGATCGGGGCCGCCCACATGATCATGGCCAGGACGCGGAAGACCAGCCGCTGGATGTGCTCGACGCCGCGCAGGACCGGCCGCCCGGCGCTGCCCATGGCCTGCAGCGCGAAGCCGCAGAGCAGGGCGACCAGCAGGGTCTGCAGGACCTCGCCCTCGGTGAACGCGGACACGATCGTGGTCGGGATGATGCCGAGCAGGAACTCGGTGGTGTCCTTGGCCTCCGGCGAGACCTGCGCCTGGCCGGTCTCCTTCACCGCGTCCGTGACGGCGAGCCCGGTGCCCGGCTCCAGGATGTTGCCGACGACCAGGCCGATGGCGAGCGCGACCAGCGACATGACCAGGAAGTAGACCAGCGCGATACCGCCGACGGCACCGACCTTCGTCGCCTTGCGGACCGACCCGATGCCCAGCACGATCGTGCAGAAGATGATCGGCGAGATCATCATCTTGATCAGGTTCACGAACCCGGTGCCGATCGGCTTCAGCTCCACGGCGAAGTCGGGGGCGGCGAGACCGACCACGATGCCGATGGCGACCGCGACGATCACCGCGATGTACAGGTAGTGGGTGCGGTCCCGCCGGGCGGCGGGAGCGGCTGGTGCCGTATCGGGGGTGCTGGCGGCCACGGCTGCCCTCCTTGACGTCTTCGTCGGCATCACCGGCGTGCGGCTCACGTCCGGGCTGTGGGGGATAGCCGTGACTATGGCTGCCCCTGTGAGGGCGGTCACCCTTCCGTTCATTGAGTTCACGCCGCAGGCCATTTAGTGCGCGGCGGAGGTCAGGGGCACACTGACCGCATGCGCATCCCGCTCCCCCGCCCCCGCAGCCTGGCCGGCCAGCTCTTCGCCGTGCAGGCCGTGCTGATCGCGGTCGTCGTCACGGGATACGCGCTGTTCATGTACGTCAGCGACCAGCGGCAGGCGCAGGACGCGGCGGGCCGGCAGGCGACCGCGGTGGCCCGCGCGGTCGCGGACTCCCCCTCGGTCCGCGCGGCGATCCGCACCCCCCACCCCAGCCGGGAGCTCCAGCCGTACGCGCTGCGCGTCATGCGGGACACGGACGTCGACTTCGTCACGATCATGGACCCGCGGGGCATCCGCTGGACGCACCCGGTGGAGTCGGAGATAGGCCGGCACTTCCTCGGCAACACCGGGCGCGCGCTGCGCGGCGAGACCTTCACCGAGACCTACACCGGCACCCTCGGCGCCTCGGTCCGCGCCGTCACCCCGATCGAGGACGACGACAAGCGGATCATCGGCCTGGTCAGCGCCGGCATCAAGGTCGAGGCGATCAGCGAGCGGGTGCGCGGCCAGGTGACGGCGCTGGTCGGCTGGGCGGCGGGCGCGCTGGCCCTCGGCGCGGTGGGGACGTACGTCGTCAACGCCCGGCTGCGGCGCCACACCCACGGCATGAACGCGACCGAGCTGAGCCGGATGCACGACTACCACCAGGCGGCCCTGCACGCGGTGCGCGAGGGACTGCTGATGCTGGACGGGCAGTTCCGGGTGGCGCTGATCAACGACGGCGGGCGCGAGCTGCTGGGCGTGGCGGGCGACGTGGTCGGCAGCTCGGTGGCGGACCTGGGGCTGCCCGCGCCGCTGACCGGGGCGCTGCTGTCGTCGGAGCCACGGGTGGACGAGGTGCACCTGACCGCCGACCGGGTGCTGGTGGTCAACACCTCCCCGGTGTCGGGCGGTGAGCGCCGCGGCACCGTCGCGACCCTGCGGGACGTGACCGAACTGCAGTCCCTCATGGGCGAGCTGGACTCCGAGCGGGGCTTCACCCAGGCCCTGCGCTCCCAGGCGCACGAGGCGGCGAACCGCCTGCACACGGTGGTCTCCCTGATCGAGCTGGGCCGGGCCGAGGAGGCGGTGGAGTTCGCCACGGCCGAACTGGAGCTGGCGCAGGCGCTCACCGACCAGGTGGTCGCGGCGGTGAGCGAACCGGTGCTGGCCGCCCTGCTGCTGGGCAAGACGGCCCAGGCCAACGAGCGGGGCGTGGAGCTGGTGGTCTCCGGGGACAGCCGCCTCGACGACGGCGTGCTCCCGGAGAGCCTGTCGGCCCGGGACCTGGTGACGATCCTCGGCAACCTCGTCGACAACGCGGTGGACGCGGCCCAGGGCAGCACGCGGGCGCGGGTCACGGTGACGGCGTACGCGACGCGGGCACCCGACGGTGAGCTGGTGCTGAAGGTCGCCGACACCGGGCCCGGGGTGGACGGCGGCCACGCCGACCTGGTCTTCCAGCGCGGCTTCTCCACCAAGCCGTCCGGTCCGGGGGGCCGGGGCCTGGGACTGGCCCTGGTGCGGCAGGCCGTGCACCGGCACGCGGGGCACCTGTCGGTGTCCGCGGCCGAGGGGGGCGGTGCCGAGTTCGTGGTGCGGCTGCCGCTGCGGGCGGCCGTTCCCTCCGCGCGGGTGAGGGGAGGCGGCGCGTGACGGGGGACCAGCCGATCCGGGTCCTGGTCGTCGAGGACGACCCGGTGGCCGCGGACGCGCACGTGCTGTACGTGGGCCGGGTGCCGGGCTTCGTCGCGGTCGGCAAGGCGCACACCGGCGCGGAGGCCAGGCGGCTGCTGGACCGCACGGAGGTCGACCTGCTGCTCCTCGACCTGCACCTGCCGGACGGGCACGGCCTGCAGCTCGCGCGCTCGCTGCGGGCGGCCGGGTACCGGGCGGACGTCATAGCGGTGACCTCCGCGCGCGACCTGACCGTGGTGCGCGAGGGCGTCTCCCTGGGCGTGGTGCAGTACGTGCTCAAGCCCTTCACCTTCGCCACGCTGCGGGACCGGCTGGTGCGCTACGCCGAGTTCCGCGGCGCGGCCGGCGAGGCAAGCGGCCAGGACGAGGTGGACCGCGCGCTGGCGGCGCTGCGCGCCCCCGGACCCGTGGCGCTGCCCAAGGGGCTGAGCGGGCCGACGCTGGAGCGGGTGACGGGAGCGGTGCGCCGGGCGGCGGAGGGGATGACCGCGGCCGGGGTCGCCGAGGCGGTGGGCATCTCCCGGATCACCGCCCGCCGCTACCTGGAGCACCTGGTGGAGACGGGCCGGGCCGAACGCAGGCCGCTGTACGGGCAGGTGGGGCGGCCGGAGCTGGTGTACCGGTGGGTGCCGGGGGCCGGCGCCGCACGCTGAGGCGCGGGGCGCCCACCGGACGCCACGCGCCGCCGTACGTTCCTCCAAGCGGTGATTGTGTCGGAACAGACCGTGGTCACCTCTCGTGGGCGCCCCTACGGTGGCCCCCGTGCACCGACCCTCACCCCACCCGTCCCGGCCGGGCCCGCCGTTCGACGGCCTCGCGGCCCGGCGCCTGCGCGCGGCGCTCGGCATGGGCCCCGACCACGTCGCCCACGGCCTGCGGGTCTCCTACGGCCTCGCCCACGCCACCCCGGACCTGGTGATGGCCTGGGAGCGCGGCACGCTCACCCCGGACAGCTCCGAACTCACCGCGCTCGCGGGGGTGCTGTGGTGCTCCCCCGGTGAACTCATCGGCCGGCCCCGCACCCTGCGCGAGCACCGCGTGGCCCGCTCCCTGGCCCCGCAGGACGTCGCCCGGGCCGCCGGGCTGCCGCTGGCCGCGTACCTGCGGGCGGAGGAGGGCGGACCGTGGCGCGGCACCGAACGGCAGACGGCCGCCCTCGCGCAGGTGCTCGCGCTGTCCCTGCCGGACCTGGTGACCGTCACGGGCCGGGAGGCGCAGCTCGCCGAACTGCTGCGCCGGGCGGTGGAGTCGCGCTGGCAGGCGTACGTGCGTCCGGTGGCGCGGATCGTGCCGCTGGACCGGCGGGTCCTGGAGCGCACCCTGCAGGAACTGCACCAGGACTACCAGGGGCACATGGCCGCCACCCTGAGCTGGGGCGGCGGCACCGCCGACTCCAGCGCCGCGGGACGCGCGTACCTCGACGGGATCGTCGCGACCTTCTGGTCGACCGCCGGGGCGGAGGGCGCCCCGGACCCGTACGAAGCCTGAGGGACGGAGTTCCTAGAAGACCGACTCGGCCTCGTCCATCCGGTCCTTGGGCACCGTCTTCAGCTCCGTGACCGCCTCCGCCAGCGGCACCATCACGATGTCGGTGCCGCGCAGCGCGGTCATCCGCCCGAACTCGCCCCGGTGCGCGGCCTCCACCGCGTGCCAGCCGAAGCGGGTGGCGAGGACGCGGTCGTAGGCCGTGGGCGTGCCGCCGCGCTGGACGTGGCCGAGGATGACCGGGCGGGCCTCCTTGCCGAGCCGCTTCTCCAGCTCGTACGCCAGGGCCGTGCCGATGCCCTGGAAGCGCTCGTGGCCGAACTGGTCGATCTCGCCCTTGCCGTAGTCCATGGTGCCCTCGGCGGGGTGGGCGCCCTCGGCAACGCAGATGACGGCGAACTTCTTGCCGCGGGAGAAGCGCTCCTCGACCATCGTGACCAGGTCGGCCGGGTCGAAGGGGCGTTCCGGCAGGCAGATGCCGTGGGCGCCGGCGGCCATGCCGGACTCCAGGGCGATCCAGCCGGCGTGGCGGCCCATGACCTCGACGACCATCACGCGCTGGTGGGACTCGGCGGTCGTCTTCAGGCGGTCCATCGCCTCGGTGGCGACGCCGACGGCGGTGTCGAAGCCGAAGGTGCGGTCCGTGGAGGAGATGTCGTTGTCGATCGTCTTCGGGACGCCGACGACCGGCAGGCCCGCGTCGTACAGCATGCGCGCGGCGGTCAGCGTGCCCTCGCCGCCGATCGGGATGAGGGCGTCGATGCCGAAGTCCCGCATGATGTCGGAGGCGTTCTCGCAGGCCTCGCGCAGCCGGTCGCGCTCCAGCCGGGAGGAGCCGAGGATGGTGCCGCCGCGCGCCAGGATGCCGCTGACCGCGTTGAGGTCGAGGCCGCGGTAACGGCCGTCCAGCAGTCCCGCGTAGCCGTCCTCGAAGCCGATCACCTCGTCGCCGTAGTGCGCGACCGCTCGGTGCACGACCGACCGGATCACTGCGTTCAGGCCGGGGCAGTCGCCGCCTGCGGTGAGAACTCCGATGCGCATCGTGCTGTGTCTCCTGCTCGCTGTGGGGACCGGTGAGCCGCGACCGATTCTTTCATGCCCGCCGGACCGGTGCGGCGAGCCACCGGCCCGGACTGACGGGCGCCTTAACTGGGCCCGGGGGTACTGTCAAGAGGGTTCTGCTCACCTCGGTGGGCGATGTTCGTGACGGAGAGGGAACGGAGAGCGCACGTGACGCGCAGCGTGTACGTCACCGGTATCGACCGCGGCGACGGCCGCCAGGTCGTCGAGCTGGGGGTCATGGAGCTGCTGACCCGGCAGGTCGACCGGGTGGGCGTCTTCCGCCCGCTCGTCCACGACGGCCCGGACCGGCTGTTCGACCTGCTGCGTGCGCGCTACCGGCTGTCCCAGGACCCGGCGACCGTCTACGGCATGGACTACCAGGAGGCGTCCGTCCTGCAGGCCGAGCGGGGCACCGACGAGCTGGTCTCGACGCTGGTCGACCGGTTCCACCTGGTCGCCCGGGACTACGACGTGGTCCTCGTCCTCGGCACCGACTTCGCCGACACCCAGCTCCCGGACGAGCTGTCCCTGAACGCCCGGCTGGCCAACGAGTTCGGCGCGTCGGTGATCCCGGTGGTCGGCGGCCGCAAGCAGAGCGCCGAGTCGGTGCTGGCCGAGACCCGCAACGCCTTCCGCGCCTACGACGGCCTGGGCTGCGACGTGCTCGCCATGGTCGCCAACCGGGTGGCCCGCGAGGACCGGGAGGCCCTCGCCGAGCGGCTCGCGGGCCGGCTGCCGGTCCCCTGCTGGGTGCTGCCCGACGAGCCCGCGCTGTCCGCGCCGACCGTCGCCCAGATCAGCCACGCGCTCGGCGCGCGGGTGGTGCTCGGCGACGACTCGGGCCTGGCGCGGGACGCGCTGGACTTCGTGTTCGGCGGGGCGATGCTGCCGAACTTCCTCGCCGCCCTGACCCCCGGCTGCCTGGTCGTGACCCCGGGCGACCGGGCCGACCTGGTGGTGGGCTCGCTGGCCGCGCACAGCGCCGGCACCCCGCCGATCGCCGGGGTGCTGCTCACCCTCGACGAGGTGCCGGGCGACGCCATCCTCACCCTCGCGGCCCGCCTCGCCCCGGGCACGCCGGTGCTGTCGGTGTCCGGCAACAGCTTCCCCACCGCCGAGCAGCTCTTCTCCCTGGAGGGCAAGCTGAACGCGGCCACCCCGCGCAAGGCGGAGACCGCCCTCGGCCTGTTCGAGCGGTACGTCGACACCACCGACCTGCTGCGGCGGGTCTCGGCGCCCAGCAGCGACCGGGTCACGCCGATGATGTTCGAGCACAAGCTGCTGGAGCGGGCCCGCGCGGACCGGCGGCGGGTCGTGCTGCCCGAGGGCACCGAGGAGCGGGTGCTGCACGCGGCGGAGGTGCTGCTGCGCCGCGGGGTGTGCGACCTGACCCTGCTGGGCCCGGTCGACCGGATCCGCAAGCAGGCCGCCGACCTCGGCATCGACCTCGGCGACTGCGAGCTGATCGACCCGGCGACCAGCGAGCTGCGCGACCGCTTCGCCGAGCGGTACGCGACGCTGCGCGCCCACCGGGGCGTGACGGTGGAGCTGGCCCACGACGTCGTCTCGGACGTGAACTACTTCGGCACGCTGATGGTCCAGGAGGGCCTGGCCGACGGCATGGTGTCGGGGTCGGTGCACTCCACGGCGGCCACGATCCGGCCCGCGTTCGAGATCATCAAGACCAAGCCGGAGGCGTCGATCGTCTCCTCCGTGTTCTTCATGTGCCTGGCGGACAAGGTCCTCGTCTACGGCGACTGCGCGGTCAACCCCGACCCGGACGCCCGGCAGCTCGCCGACATCGCCATCCAGTCGGCGGCGACGGCCGAGCAGTTCGGCGTGGAGCCGCGGATCGCGATGCTGTCGTACTCGACCGGCACGTCCGGCTCCGGCGCGGACGTCGACAAGGTGCGCGAGGCGACGGAGCTGGTGCGCGAGCGCCGGCCCGACCTGAAGATCGAGGGGCCGATCCAGTACGACGCGGCCGTGGAGCCGACCGTCGCGGCCACCAAGCTGCCGGGCTCGGAGGTGGCCGGGCAGGCGAGCGTGCTGATCTTCCCGGACCTGAACACCGGCAACAACACCTACAAGGCCGTGCAGCGCTCGGCCGGCGCGATCGCGGTCGGCCCGGTGCTCCAGGGGCTGCGCAAGCCGGTCAACGACCTGTCCCGGGGCGCCCTGGTCCAGGACATCGTCAACACCGTCGCCATCACGGCGATCCAGGCCCAGTCCCCGCTCGAGAAGGCAGCCCAGCAGTGACCGGCACCCGCGGCACGCGCGTCCTCGTCCTCAACTCCGGCTCCTCGTCGCTGAAGTACCAGTTGCTCGACATGCGCGACGGCAGCCGGCTGGCGGCGGGCCTCGTCGAGCGGATCGGTGAGCAGACCTCCCGGCTGAAGCACACCCCGCTGGCGTCCGGCGGGGACGTGCGGGAGGCCGAGGGCCCCATCGCCGACCACGACGCCGCGCTGAAGGCCGTCGCGCAGGAGCTCTCCCGGGACGGTCTGGGCCTGGACTCCCCCGACCTGGCCGCGATCGGGCACCGGGTGGTGCACGGCGGGATGTTCTTCACCGAGCCCACCGTCGTCGACGACGCGGTGATCGCCGAGATCGAGCGGCTGATCCCGGTCGCGCCCCTGCACAACCCGGCCAACCTCACGGGCATCCGCACCGCGCGGGCGCTGCGCCCGGACCTGCCGCAGGTCGCGGTGTTCGACACGGCGTTCCACACCACCATGCCGGAGTCGGCGGCGCGGTACGCGATCGACCCGAGGATCGCCGACCGGCACCGCATCCGCCGCTACGGCTTCCACGGCACCTCGCACGCGTACGTCTCCCGGGCGACCGCCGAGCTGCTGGGCCGGGCGCCCGAGGACGTCAACGTGATCGTGCTCCACCTGGGCAACGGCGCGTCCGCGTCGGCCGTGCGGGGCGGCCGCTGCGTGGACACCTCCATGGGGCTGACGCCTTTGGAGGGGCTGGTGATGGGTACGCGCTCCGGTGATCTGGATCCGGCGGTCATCTTCCATTTGGCGCGTGTTGGCGGAATGTCCATGGACGAGATCGACACTCTCCTCAACAAGAGGAGCGGTCTGTTCGGTCTGTGCGGGGACAACGACATGCGGGAGATCCGCCGGCGGATCGACGGGGGCGACGAAGCCGCCTCACTCGCCTTCGACATTTACGTGCACCGGTTGAAGAAGTACATCGGCGCCTATTACGCCGTTCTCGGCACGGTGGACGCCGTGGCGTTCACCGCCGGGGTCGGCGAGAACGCGGCCCCGGTGCGGGAGGCGGCCGTCGCGGGCCTGGAGGGCCTGGGCCTGGCGGTGGACCCGGAGCGCAACGCCGTGCGGAGCGACCGGCCGCGGATCGTCTCGCCCGACGCCGCGCGGGTGGCGGTCGCCGTGGTGCCGACGGACGAGGAACTGGAGATCGCGACACAGACCTATGCGCTGGTCGGAAAGAACACCTGAGCACCAGCACGCCCATTTGTATCTTCCGCCAGACGGAATATTCCGGAGCGAAACAAACCGATAGGATCGCCCCATGCGCCGTTCGAAAATCGTCTGTACTCTCGGCCCCGCGGTCGACTCCCATGAACAGCTCGTCGCGCTGATCGAGGCGGGCATGAACGTGGCCCGCTTCAACTTCAGCCACGGCACCCACGCCGAGCACCAGGGCCGGTACGACCGGGTCCGTGCCGCCGCCAAGGAGACCGGCCGGGCCATCGGTGTGCTCGCCGACCTCCAGGGCCCCAAGATCCGTCTCGAGACCTTCGCCGAGGGCCCCGTCGAGCTGGTGCGCGGTGACGAGTTCACCATCACCACCGAGGACGTGCCGGGCGACAAGACGATCTGCGGCACCACCTACAAGGGTCTGCCCGGCGACGTCGCCCGGGGCGACCAGGTCCTCATCAACGACGGCAACGTCGAGCTGAAGGTCCTGGACGTCGAGGGCCCGCGGGTGCGGACCATCGTCATCGAGGGCGGCGTCGTCTCCGACCACAAGGGCATCAACCTGCCCGGCACGGCCGTCAACGTGCCCGCGCTGAGCGAGAAGGACGTCGAGGACCTGCGCTTCGCCCTCCGCATGGGCTGCGACCTGGTCGCCCTGTCCTTCGTGCGGGACGCCAAGGACGTCGCCGACGTCCACCGCGTCATGGACGAGGAGGGCATCCGCGTCCCCGTCATCGCCAAGGTGGAGAAGCCGCAGGCGGTGGAGAACATGGAGGACGTCGTGATGGCGTTCGACGGCGTGATGGTCGCCCGTGGCGACCTGGCCGTCGAGTACCCGCTCGAGAAGGTCCCCATGGTGCAGAAGCGCCTGATCGAGCTGTGCCGGCGCAACGCCAAGCCGGTGATCGTGGCGACCCAGATGATGGAGTCGATGATCACCAACTCCCGTCCGACCCGCGCCGAGGCCTCCGACGTGGCCAACGCGATCCTGGACGGCGCCGACGCGGTCATGCTGTCCGCCGAGTCGAGCGTGGGCGCGTACCCGATCGAGACCGTCCGGACGATGTCGAAGATCGTCGTGGCGGCCGAGGAGGAGCTGCTGAGCAAGGGCCTGCAGCCGCTCGTGCCGGGCAAGAAGCCGCGCACGCAGGGCGGTTCGGTCGCCCGTGCGGCCTGCGAGATCGCCGACTTCCTCGGCGGCAAGGCCCTGATCGCCTTCACGCAGTCCGGCGACACCGCGCGCCGGCTGTGCCGCTACCGCGCGGCCCAGCCGATCATCGCGTTCACCACGGACGAGGGCACCCGCAACCAGATGGCGCTGAGCTGGGGCGTGGAGCCGCACGTGGTGCCGTTCGTCAACAGCACCGACGAGATGGTCGACCTGGTGGACCAGGAGGTCGTCAAGCTGGGCCGGTTCAGCGAGGGCGACGTCGTGATCATCACGGCCGGCTCGCCCCCCGGCGTCGCCGGCACCACCAACATGGTCCGGGTGCACCACCTGGGCAGCACCGGCCGCGCCTGACCCCACGCGGGCCGCAGGCCCTTCCGTACGGCGCTGAGGGCGCCCCCTGGATCAGGGGGCGCCCTCAGGCGTGTGCGGCTCCCGGACGGGTCTCGAGGGTCGGCTCAGCCGGTCGCGTACTGGTGCAGTCCGGGGATGTGCAGGGTGCCGCCGAACTGGCCGGCCTGCGTCACCTTCACGTTGGTGAAGTAGATCAGCGGGATGTTCAGCGGCGGCGGGCTGTCCGGCGTGAAGGTGACCGGGATCAGGCCGAACAGGTTGCCCGAGATGCTCTCGGTGTACATCACCGTGTCGCCGTCGCGGATCGTGGACGTGGTGCCCTTGCCGGCCTGGACGTGGTACGTCTTGCCGGACTGCTTGTCCTTGACGAGCTGGTGCAGGTCCCCGATGTCGGTGCCGCCGGAGATGACGTACTTGAGCGCCTTCTTCTTGGTGCCGTCGGCGGTGCGCACCTCGACGACGCCCTGGTAGTCGGCGCCCTTGAGCAGCAGGGAGCTGGCCTCCAGGTACCAGGGGTCGTCCGGCACCAGGAGCTTGTTGTCGACGCCGCCCTCGTCGTCGGTGGCGGCGGGACAGTCCTCGGCGGCGGCGGACGCGCTGTCCGACGGGCTCGGGGAGGCCGTGGCGTCCTTCTTGTCCTCGGCGTCCTCGGCGGTGCCCTCGGCGGTGTCCTTCACCTTGTCGGTGACGGCGCCGGCGGTGTCCTTGACGGAGCCCTTGCCCGAGGAGGAGCCGGAGTTCGAGCCGGTGGAGCCCGCGCCCGAGGAGCCGGAGTTCGAGCCGGTGGAGCCCGCGCCCGAGGAGCCGGACGTACCCGAGGAACCCGACGAGCCCGAGGTGCCGGTGGACCCGGACGAGCCGCCGGCCCCCGACGTGGTGTCCCCGCTGCCGCCGCCGCTCGCCGGAGCGGTCTCGGACGGCGAGGGGGTCGCGGTGGACGAGGAGTGGGAGCCGCCGGTGAGCAGGCCGCCCAGGGCGTCGCCGATGGTGTCGAGCAGGCCGCCGCCCTGGGTCGCCGAGGGGCTAGGCGTGGCCGCCGCGGCACCGGAGGTGCCGGAGGACGAGCCGGTCGAGCCCGTCGAGGACTTCTCGGGCGTCTTCGCCGCCTCGGAGGTGGCGGACGGGCGGGGCGCGGCGGTGTCGTCGGAACCTGAATCCGACGAACCCGCTGAACCCGCTGAACCCGACGAACCAGAAGAGCCCGCAGAGCCGGCCGAGCTGCCCGAGCCGTCCTGCGACCCGGTGGAACCGTCCTTGCCGTCCTTGCCGTCCTGGGAGTCCGCGGACGGGCTCTCGCTCGCGGAGGCGGACGGCGACGGCGAGGAGGAGGCGCTCGCGCCCTCCAGGGCGGCCACGCAGTCCTTGTACTCGTCGACGGTGAGGCTCTTGGACGCCGGCTGGTCGTCGGCGTTGGCGAGCGTGGGCGTGAAGCCCATCCCCATCAGGACGGCGGTCGGCATCGCGGCCAGGGCTATCGCCTTGCCGGCGGGCATGTGGAACCTGGTGAACAGCGGCTTCTTGGGTGCCGCGTGGCGGGGCCCGGTTCTCTCACGGGACACGTCCACCTCGGTCCCGTGGGTCACCTCGTCAGCCGGCACTGTGCCTCCCGTTCGCCCCGTTGGCCGGGCTCGTTCCTGACAGATCGTGCGCCCCCAGGGCCGGGTGGGCCTGGGTGGGACCCGCGTCGCCGTGCGCGGGCTTGCCGAAGTCGACGGCCGGCGGCTGCTGCTGTGCGTCGTACGGCGCGGCCGGGGGGACGCCCGGTCCGGCCGGGGGGATCGCGCCCTCGGGGGCGCCGCCCGCCGTGTGCACGGCTCCCGGGCCTTCCGGCGCGGGCGGTGCGCCCGGCGACCAGGAGATGGCCATCGCGCCGCCGACGAGGGCGAGCAGGAAGCCGATCAGGAAGCCGCCGAGGTTGGACACGGGGATGGAGACCAGGGCCAGCAGGATCGCCGCGGTGCCCGCGAAGACCCGTACGTGCTTCTGGAACCACAGGCTGACGCCCAGGACGACCAGCAGGACGCCGATGATCAGGGAGCCGGCGCCCGCGGTGGTGGCCATCGCCAGCGTCAGGTGCCCGACCTGGAGGTGGGCGTACGGGAAGTAGGCGATGGGGAGTCCGCCGAGGAGGACGAACAGGCCGGCCCAGAACGGCCGCGTGCCCCGCCAGGCGCGGAACTGCAGCCTCCGGCGGGTGAACTGGCCGGATGCGGCAGGAGTCTCGGCGCTCATGGAAAACAGCTCCCTGGTGCGGCGTTGTTGCTGTGGTGGTGGGAGGGGGGTGCGTGGGACTCCCCGGGGGGAGAGTGGACGGGCGGGGGCGCCACCGGCTCCCCCGCCCGTCAGGAGGTGCTTAGTAGCACTCCTTGACACCCGTCGACAGCGACATCTTCAGGCCGCTGAGCTTGAAGGTTCCGGCGGTGGTCGCCCACGCCGTCTGCTTCACGTCGGTCAGCGTGGCCGACTCCGCCTGCTGGGCGAAGCCGTAGGGGTTCGCCGAGTCGCCGTCCTTGATGCCCGGACCCTTGTTGAGGTCCTTGCCGGCCACACCGATGTCGATGCCCTTGAACGTCGCGTCGGCGCTCAGGTCGTCGACGTCGATGTACAGGTTCTCCGCCTCGACCGGCGTGCCGCCCCCGCCGGCCTTCAGCGTGAGGCTGACCGAGCCGAGCAGCGGGATGTTCGGCGTGACGACCGACTGGCACATGTTGGTGATCGACGCGGACTTGAACGCCGAGACGGCGACGGGGTGAGCCGTCTTCTTGCCGTCGAGCGTGTAGCCCGAGTCGATGGCGCCGTACTGCGAGAAGCCCGTGCCGACGAGCTTGTCGGCCGAGACCTTGAACGACTGCCCGGACACGCTGAACGACGCGGCGAGCGCGCCCTGCGCGAGGGCGATGCCTATGCACGCGGTGGCGGCAACGCTGGGCACCATGACCACAGCGAACCGCTTCCATCTGGTCCCGCCACGCACCTGGGACTCCATATTTCCTCCTTCTCGGACGTACATCTCCTGCGTCGGCTCGCCCCCGGGACGGCGGCTCGGCCGGGCAGGGATGGGAGAAGTGCTACGTCCTCGGAAAGGAGAGCGCCCGTACTCGGAGGCACGTGCACCGCACCCGAATCACCGGCGATCACCCCCGAGCGACATCCACTGGTCGCGCCTGACACGCATCACGCACAACCTTTTTGGACAGGCTTCGCGGGAAGCGAAGACCCCCCTGTCCAAGAGCCGGCTCCACTGTCGCCGGCTCTGCTCGGTGGGGACCCAGGAAGTCCCGTGACCCGATTGGCGGTCGGGTGCGGGAAGGGACCGAGCGTGGCCGATCGTGGTGCATTCTCGCGCCGGGCACAAGGGGGTTCGTTACTCGCTAGTAACGGCGCGATAACCGTAGGACGACCCAGAGGTCTCGCCCGGCGACGCAGGGTGGCAAGAGAGGCCAGAACAAAACTGTTGATCGCTGGACAGAACCCGACAGATCAACGCCCCTGACTTACTGCAAGTAACAGCGGCCGCGATTGCCAAGATTTGGCAAAGCGCGGCCGCCGCGGCCCCGTCGGCGGGACTTCCGCCCCGTTCCGCACGCCCTGACGTTTCGTCACTCGGTGCGACGGGCGGGCCCCGGGACGGTCAGAACAGGGCGCGGGCCAGGGCCCGGCGCGCCGCCGCCACCCGCGGGTCGTCGGCTCCGACGACCTCGAACAGCTCCAGCAGCCGCACCCGTACGGCGTCCCGGTCGTCACCCACCGTGCGCGCCACCGTGTCGATGAGCCGCCCGAAGGCGTCCTCCACGTGACCGCCGACCAGGTCCAGGTCGGCGGCGGCGATCTGCGCCTGCGGGTCGGCCGGCTTCTCGGCGGCGTCCCGGCGGACCCGCTGCGGGTCGAGTCCCTGCACCCGCTGGAGCAACTCGGCCTGGACGAGGCCCAGTTTGGCCTCGGTGTTGCCCGGGTCCTCGGCGAGGACGTTCTTGTACGCCTGTACCGCGCCGCCCAGGTCACCGGCGTCCAGCGCCTGCACGGCGGCCTCGAGGAGGCCGTCGTGCGGGCCGGCCCGGTCCTCGGGGGCCGGGTGCGCGCCCGGCTCGGCCTCGGGGTCGACGGTGAGGCCGGTCAGGCCGAAGCGCTGCTCGGCGACGGCGACGAGCTGGTCGAGGGTCTCCCGGATCTGCGCCTCGCCGGCGGCCCCCTGGAAGAGCGGCAGCGCCTGCCCCGCGACGACCGCGAAGACGGCCGGGATGCCCTGCACCCCGAACTGCTGCATCAGCATCTGGTTGGCGTCGACGTCGATCTTGGCGAGCAGGAAGCGGCCGTTGTACTCGACGGCCAGCCGTTCCAGGACCGGGCTCAGCTGCTTGCAGGGCTGACACCACTCGGCCCAGAAGTCGATGACGACGGGCACCTCGGCGGACCGCTGGAGGACGTCGCGCTCGAAGGTCGCCTCATCGACGTCGATGACGAGGTCGGCCGGGGAGACGGCCCCCGCACCGCCCTGGCGGGCCGCTTCGGCGCGCGCCTGCTCCGCCTTCGCCTTGGCCTCCTGGGCCGCCTTCACCGCGGCGAGGTCGACGACTCCGCTCATGGACATGTTCCGTGGCTGCATGCGTCTATCCTCCCCCGTCCGCGCGTGTGCGGGAAAACGCCGGTGCCGGGCGCCGGGTCCCCACCCTCGCGCCTCATCGGTCCGGCCTGGTCCTGCGTGGTCATGGCCCGTGTACGTCCGGCACGGGCGCCGAGCGAGAACGCCGCCACGCTTTCGCTACGAGTCGTAGCGTAATGCCATGCCGGGCTCCCGGCACACCACTTCCCGGTGATCTCCCTCACGACGCCGCCCATCCGGCCGGTTATGGTCGGAGGATGCAGAGCCGCAGCCCCGCCGCCGCCCGTCCCGGCCGCCCCCGCAGCGCCGCCGCGGACGCCGCGATCCTGGCCGCGACCAGGGAGGCTCTGGTCGAACTGGGTTGGTCCAAGCTCACGCTGGGCGATGTCGCCACGCGCGCGGGAGTGGCCAAAACGACCCTCTACCGGCGCTGGTCCGGCAAGAACGAACTGGTCGTCGACGCGGTGGCCGAGCTCTTCGACGAGCTGTGCCTGCCCGACCGGGGCAGCCTCGCGGCCGACATCGAGGGCGTCGTGCTGCAGTTCGCGGCGATCCTGGCCCGCCCGGAGGCGCGCAGCGGGCTGATGGCGGTCGTGACGGAGGCGACCCGGGACGACGCCCTGCGCGCCCGGATCCGCGCCTCCATCGTCGACCGGCAGAAGGGCCTGGTGCTCGAGGGGCGCTCGCGCGCCCAGCAGCGTGGCGAACTCCCCCCGGAGGCCGACCCGGAGGAGTCCGCCCGCACGGTGGACCTCATCTTCGACATGGTCGCGGGCGCGGTGGTCCACCGCACCCTGGTCAGCGGCCGCCCGGCGGACGAGGAGTGGGTGCGCGGCTTCACCCACATCCTGCTGCGGGGCCTGACGGCGCCGTCCTGACCCGCGGGCGGGTCAGAAGCCCGCCGGCTCGGTGTAGACCCCCCACTCCTCGCGCAGCACCCCGCAGATCTCCCCGAGCGTCGCCTCGGCGCGCACCGCGTCGAGCATCGGCCCGATCATGTTGGACCCGTCGCGTGCGGCAGCGAGCATCGCGTCCAGCGCCGCGCGCACCGCGGTCTCGTCGCGGGCCGCCTTGCGCCCGGCCAGCACCCGCACCTGCTCGCGCTCCACCTCGTGGCTCACGCGCAGGATCTCCAGGTCCCCGGTGACCGACCCGGTGTGCACGTTGACGCCGACGACCTTCTTGTCGCCCTTCTCCAGGGACTGCTGGTAGCGGAACGCGGACTCGGCGATCTCACCGGTGAACCAGCCGTCCTCGATCCCGCGCAGGATGCCGGAGGTGATCGGGCCGATGGGGTGCTGCCCGTCCGGGTGCGCCCGCAGGCCGCGCTCCTTGATCTGGTCGAAGATCTTCTCCGCGTCGGCCTCGATGCGGTCCGTGAGCTGCTCGACGAACCACGAACCGCCCAGCGGGTCGGCCACGTTGGCGACGCCGGTCTCCTCCATCAGCACCTGCTGGGTGCGCAGCGCGATCTCCGCGGCCTGCTCGGAGGGCAGCGCGAGGGTCTCGTCGAGGGCGTTGGTGTGCAGCGAGTTGGTGCCGCCGAGCACCGCGGCCAGGGCCTCCACGGCCGTCCGCACGACGTTGTTGTACGGCTGCTGGGCCGTCAGGGAGACGCCCGCGGTCTGGGTGTGGAAGCGCAGCCACTGCGCCTTCTCGGACCGCGCGCCGTACACGTCGCGCATCCAGCGGGCCCAGATGCGGCGCGCCGCGCGGAACTTGGCGATCTCCTCGAAGAAGTCCAGGTGCGCGTCGAAGAAGAAGGACAGGCCCGGCGCGAAGACGTCGACGTCCAGGCCGCGGCTCAGTCCGAGCTCCACGTACCCGAAGCCGTCCGCCAGCGTGTACGCCAGCTCCTGCGCGGCCGTCGCGCCGGCCTCGCGGATGTGGTAGCCGGAGACGGACAGCGGCTTGTAGGCGGGGATGCGCGCGCTGGTGTACTCCATGAGGTCGCCGATGAGGCGCAGGTGCGGCTCGGGCTGGAAGAGCCACTCCTTCTGGGCGATGTACTCCTTGAAGATGTCCGTCTGCAGGGTGCCGTTGAGCACGCCCGGGTCGACGCCCTGCCGCTCGGCGGCGACCAGGTACATGCAGAAGACGGGCACGGCCGGCCCGCTGATGGTCATGGAGGTGGTGACGTCCCCGAGCGGGATGTCCTTGAACAGCACCTCCATGTCGGCCGCGGAGTCGATGGCGACGCCGCAGTGGCCGACCTCGCCGAGCGAGCGCGGGTCGTCGGAGTCGCGGCCCATGAGCGTCGGCATGTCGAAGGCGACGGAGAGCCCGCCGCCGCCGTTGCCGAGGATCATCTTGTAGCGCTCGTTGGTCTGCTCGGCGTTGCCGAACCCGGCGAACTGCCGGATCGTCCACGTCCGCCCGCGGTAGCCGGTCGGGTACAGCCCCCGGGTGAAGGGGTACTCACCGGGCCAGCCGATCCGCTCGAACCCCTCGTAGGCGTCCCCCGGCCGGGGGCCGTAGACGGGCTCGACGGGGTCGCCGGAGAGCGTCGTGAAGTCTGCGTCGCGCTTGCGTGCGGCGTCGTACCGGGCCTGCCAGCGACGGCGGCCCTCCTCGATGGCGTCAGCGTCCATACCGTCGAATTTACTAGGACGTCCAAGTAAATGTCGATGGGAGACCGCCGCACGCACGCGTACGGCGGTCCGCGTCAGGCCTTGGCGACCGCGGGCGCGTCCTGCGCGACCCGGGCCTCCAGCTCCTGGCTGACCTTGCGCTCCACGAAAAACGCGGCCGTGGGGATCGTCCCGGCGAGCAGGACCCACAGCTGCTTCTTGACCGGCCACTTCGCCTTGGAGCCCAGGTCGAAGGCGACGACGAGGTACACGACGTAGAGCCAGCCGTGCGCGATGCCGACGGCCGTGGTGAAGCCGTCGGCGCCGTCGATGTGCAGCAGGTACTTGGCGATGACGCCCAGCGTCAGCAGGACCAGCAGCACACCGGTGACGTAGGCCATGACGCGGTAGCGGGTCAGCACGCTCTTTTTCATGCCGACGAGCGTAACCGCCCGTTTCGGGCGATCTTCCGCCGGGCCGCACGTGGGCGGACGGGCCGGCTACTGCTCGTCGAAGTCGTGCGCCGCGACCCGCAGGGGCCGCAGCAACGCGAAGATCTCCCCGCACTCCTCCGCGTCGTACGCCCCGAGGCCGAAGTCCATCGCCATCAGGTCGCGGGTGGCCGCCTCGACGACCTCGCGCCCCTTGTCGGTGATGACGGCGAGCGTGCCGCGCCCGTCGTTGGGGTTGGGACGCTTGGCCACCAGGCCCGACCGCACCAGGCGGTCCACCGTGTTGGTGACCGACGTGGGGTGCACCATGAGCCGCTCGCCGATCTTCGACATCGGCAGCTCGCCCTCCTTGGAGAAGGTGAGCAGGACCAGTGCCTCGTACCGCGCGAACGTCAGGCCGTACGGTTTGACCACCGCGTCGACCTCGGCCAGCAGGATCTGGTGGGCCCGCATGATCGAGGTGATCGCGGCCATGGCCGGCACGCTTCCCCAGCGCTGCTTCCAGAGTTCGTCGGCGCGGGCGATGGGGTCGAACGGGAGACTGAGGGGCTTCGGCACGGCACCAGACCCTACCCGGCGGTCATATGGTGGTCAGCCCCGTCTCGCCTTTCGGTCGCCCGGCTTCCGTCCCGCGTGCTTTTCGGTCACCCGGTGCCCGTCTCCGGCGCCTTCCGGTCACTCGGCCCCCGCCCCTCACGCCGTCGCGCCGCCCGTCCCCGCGCCCCACGGCGTCCGGCCCCCGCTTCCGTCCTGCGGGCCTCCAGTGCCAGCGCCGCGCAGCACACGGTGCCCAGCACCCCCGCGCCGGCGACCGCCGCCCGCACCCCCACCAGCTCGGCCGCGACCCCCGCGAGGGCCATCCCGACGCCCTGGAACGTCATGAGACCGGCCGTGAGCAGCGTCATCGCCCGGCCCCTGACCTCGTCCGGCACCTCCCGCACCAGCCACTGGTCCAGGCCCAGCGTGTACGCCGAGCCCGCTCCCGCGACCACGAGCAGCAGCAGCGACCCCACGAGACCGGGCCGCAGGGCGTAGCCCAGGTACGGCAGCAGCGTCACGCAGACCAGCGGCAGCGCGATCCGCTCCCGGGCCGCGGGACGCAGCCGGGCGCCGGCGAGCAGTTCCCCGGCGATCGTGCCGACCGGCAGCGCGCACATCAGCAGGCCGAGGCCGGTCGAGCCGGCGCCGAGGTCGTCGGCGTAGGGGGCGACCAGCGCCTCCGGGACCACCGAGAACACCGGCGGGATCCAGAACAGCAGGAGCAGCGCCCGCACCCGCCGGTGCGCCAGGACCTGTCGGGCCCCGCGCAGCGAGTCCTTCACCAGGCTGCTCCCGTCGTGGGCGCGGGCGGGCCTGCGGGCGGTGCCCAGGCGCAGCAGCGCGGCCGAGGCGAGGAAGGTCGCCACCGTGATGAGCAGCGCCTGGCGCGGGGCCACCACGGTGAGCAGGAGGCCGCCGAGGCCGTAGCCGACGAGGAGGGCGCTCTGCGCGGTGATGCGCAGCAGGGAGCGGCCGAGGACGAACAGGTCGCCGTCGCCGAGGATGTCCGCGAGGGTCGCCGTCCGGGTCCCGGAGAACACCGGCGAGACCGTCGCCAGGCAGCAGCGCAGGGCCAGCAGGACACCGATGGACGCGCCGGGCGCCGCCATCGGCGCGACGCAGGCCGCGCACACCAGGTCGCAGACGACCAGCACCCGCCGGGCCGGGAAGCGGTCGGCGACCCCGGCGAGCAGGGTGCCGCCGACGACGTACGGCAGGAAGCCGAGCGCGAAGGTGAGCGCGCTGAGCAGCGCGGACCCGGTGAGGTCGTAGACGAGGACGGACAGCGCGATCTCGGCGACGATCACGCCCAGCATGGACAGCAGGTGCGCCGCGAACACGGTCCGGAACTCCCGGACGGCGAAGACGCGGCCGTAGCCGGCCGGGGGCGGGCTCGCGGGGGCGGGGGCGGGTGCGACGGGGTGCTCGCGGACGTCCGCCCGCGGGGACGGCTTCTCGGACATGGGCAGCAGCGTGCGGCGCGCGCCGGGGCCGGCCGTAGTCTTTCGGCCCTGGCCGAATCATCGGCCGCTTCTCCGTCGCGTCCGGGGGGGTCCGATGCCGTCCTACCTGCACTTCGGCGAGGAGGACTTCCTGCGCTGCCGGTTCGCCGTGTCCCCGCTGTGGGAGACGCAGGAGGCCGCGCGCACCCTCAAGCGGCCCGAGCGGCACGGCTACCACCTGCCCTGGCTGCGCCGCCACCGTGCCGCGGTCCGGGCGCTGGACCTGTCCGGGCTGTGGCTGCTGATGCCCCGGCGCGGCCACTCCCCGGACTGGCTGTGCCCGCCGCCGATCGGGCCGACGGCCTCCTTCGCGGAGGAGATCGCCGCGGTGCGGGCCGCCGACCCCGGGGCCGCCCGCGAGGACACCGCCCGCTCGCTCGCCGACACCCCGGGCGCACTGGACTCGCCGCAGGGCCGGGCCTGGCTCGCCGACCCGCAGGGCATGGTCCGGGAGCTGGCCGACCTGCTGGAGCGGATCTGGCACACCCTGGTCGCGCCGGACTGGCCACGGCTGCGGGCGCTGCTGGAGGCGGACATCGCCTTCCACTCGCGGCGGCTGGCCGAGGTCGGGCTCGGGGGCGTGCTGCCGGAGATCAACCGGCGCTGCGGCTGGGACGCGGGGACGCTCACCGTCGGGTCCGGCGGCCGGCACGAGCGCCACCTGGGCGGCCAGGGGCTGGTGCTGATGCCGAGCGTCTTCGTCTGGCCGGACGTGGTGAGCGGCTTCGACCCGCCCTGGCAGCCGACGCTCGTCTACCCGGCGCGCGGCGTGGGCGGGCTGTGGACCGAGGCGGCCGACCGGGGCGGGGACGCGCTCGTACGGCTCCTGGGGCGGGGCCGGGCGGCCGTGCTGGCCGCCCTGGACGACCCGGCGACCACCACCGCCCTGGCCCACCGCCTGGGCCTCGCGCCGTCCTCGGTGTCCGCCCACCTGACGGTGCTGCGCGACGCGGGCCTGCTGGCCGCGCGGCGGTACGGGCACCAGGTGCTGTACGAGCGGACGCCGCTCGGGATGGCGCTGGCGTCGGGCGGCGGCTGAGCGGAGGCCGGCCCGCGCCGTCCACACTCTTTGAGCGGTCGCTCAAACGGGTGTACGGTCATGCCGACGGTTTGAGCGATCGCTCAAACCCGCTCGGACAGGGGGACATCCGCATGCGACGACAGGAGCGCCGGGGGCTCTACGTCGAGGCGCGCATCCGCGCCGGCCTCGACGACCTGTGGGCCCGTACCCAGGACCCCGCCGCGCACCAGCGCTGGGACCTGCGGTTCACCCGGATCGAGTACCTCCCGCGCGCGCGGAGGGCGAGCCGCAGCGCTTCCGGTACGCCACGCGCGTGCTGCCCTTCCTCACCGTCGCCGGCACCGGCGTCTCGGCCGGCGAACGGGAACGCCCGGACGGCACCCGCACCTCGGCGCTGCGCTTCGCCTCCCCGCACCCGCTCTCGCTGCTGGCCGAGGGCAGCGGCTACTGGCGCTACGTGCCCGAGGGCGACGGCGTGCGCTTCCTGACGGGCTACGACTACCGGCCGCGCTGGGGCCGCCTCGGCGCCGTCGCCGACCGCCTGCTCCTGCGGCCGCTCATGGGCTGGGCGACGGCCTGGTCGTTCGACCGGCTGCGGCTGTGGCTGGAGCGGGGCACCACGCCCGAGCGCGCGCTGGCGCGCTGGCTGACGGAGCTGGCGGTGCGCGCACTGGTCCTGGTGGTCGCGGGCACAGGTGTGGGCCTGGAGCCGTCCCTCGGGTGGTTCGGACCGTTCGCCGCGTCGCTGGCGTACCTGTGCCCCCTGCTGCTGAGCGTCGCGGTGTGCGTGGCACTGCTCGCGCCGCCCCTGCCGGGCACACCGGCCGCCCGCCGCTGTCAGCGCCGGTCCCCGGCACGCGTGCGTGCGCCGCGCGTGCTGCGCACCCTGGAGACGCCCCGATGACCGGCCAGGCCGCGGCCTCGCTGTTCCGCACGGCGATGGGAGCCGGCTTCGAGCGTCTGCACCCGGAGCTGCGCCGCCGCTTCTCGGTGGGCCTGGCGAGCGGCGAGGCGTGCGTGGGGCGGGGGGTGATGGACCGGATCTGGCACGGCGGGGCGTTCGTGAAGCCGTTCCTCGCGCTCGGCGCCACGCGGCACATCCTGGTGCCCCGCGCGGGCCGCCGGATCCCGTTCGTCATCGAGAACGTGCCGTACGCCGACTCCTTCGGCCGTGAGACGGTGAGCTTCGTGCGCACCTTCGACCTGCCCGGCGGCCCGCGCCGCTTCGACGCCCAGATGGTGCTCAGCCCCAAGGGCGACCGCGTCCTCGACTACCTGGGCACCCACCAGCACCTCGCCAGCGAGCTGCACCTGCGCGCCGAACCGGACGGCTCGCTGCTGATCCGCTCGGGCGAGCACCGCTTCCGGGAGGGCCCGCTGGACGTGCGCGTGCCCGGGCTGCTCGGGGCGACGGCCGAGGTGCGCGAGTCCTTCGACGAGCGGCGGGGCCGCTTCCGGATCAGCGTGCGGGTGGTCAACCGGTACGTCGGCCCGCTGTTCGGCTACGACGGCTCGTTCACGGCGACGTACGCGGACGTGCGCCGCCGCGGGGTGCGCCCCGGGCTGCGGCCGGTGCGGGAGGAGGCGCGGGCGTGAGTCCCGAGACGGCGAAGGCGCAGGAGACGAAGGCCAAGCTGCTCCAGGGGGCGCTGCGCACCCTGACCGAGCAGGGCATCGCGAAGACCTCGGCGCGCACGATCGCGGCGACGGCGGGCGTCAACCAGGCGCTGGTCTTCTACCACTTTGGCTCGGTGGACGAGCTGCTCGCGGCCGCCTGCCGCTACGGCGCGGAGCAGTCGGTGTCCCGCTACCGCGACCGCCTGGCGGCCGTGTCGTCCCTGACCGAGCTGCTCGCGGTGGGCCGCCGGATCCACGAGGAGGAGCGGGCCGAGGGCCACGTCGCCCTGCTCGGCCAGCTCCTGGCGGGCGCCCAGACGCACGCGGTGCTGGGCCCGGCGACCGCGGCGGGCCTGGAGCTGTGGATCGCGGAGATCGAGCGCGTGCTGACCCGGGTGCTGGCCGGCACCCCGCTCGGCGAGCACGCCGACCCGCCGGGCCTGGCGCGGGCGGTCGCCGCGTCCTTCGTGGGCATCGAACTGTACGAGGGCGCGGACGCGGCCGGCGCCACGGCGGCCCTGGACGCCCTGGAGCAGCTCGGCTTCCTGCTCGGCGCGCTGGAGGAGCTGGGACCGGTGGCCCAGCGGGCGGTGCGGCAGTACCTGCGCCGGGCCTCGGCACGCCGCTGAGGGCGCCCGGGAGAGCCGGCGCGACGGCCCGCGCCGGCCCCCGCCGGGCTGTGGGACGGCCGCTACCCGGCCAGGTGCCGCTCGACGGTCTCCACCTTGGAGGTGAGGCCGTCGGTCACCCCGGGGCGGATGTCCGCCTTGAGCACCAGCGACACGCGCGGGGCGCGGGCCTCGACCGCCGCCACGGCGCGCCGGACGACGTCCATGACCTCGTCCCACTCGCCCTCGACGGACGTGAACATCGCGTCGGTGCGGTTCGGCAGGCCCGACTCGCGGACCACGCGCACGGCGTCGGCGACGTACTCCCCCACGTCCTCGCCGACGCCCAGCGGCGTCACGGAGAAGGCGACGATCATGCGTTGACGACCCCTTCCTTGCGGGCGCGGGCGGCGATGACCGCGTCCTCGGCCTCCCGGCGCAGCTTGCGCTCGGCGAAGAAGCCGCCGGTCGGCAGCACGGAGAGCACGAAGTAGAGCGCGGCGGTGCCCAGCGGCCACCTGGCGCGGTTCCAGGCGTCGGCCCAGAAGACCACGTACAGGACGAACAGCACGCCGTGGACCGCGCCCATCACGGGCACCGCGTTGAAGTCCGTGGTCCGCTTCAGCACGGAGCAGACGAGCAGGATCAGGAAGGACACGGCCTCGGGGGCCGAGACCAGGCGGAGGCGTCGGAGGGCGGCGGCTGTCTTGAGGTCCACGGGTCACCTTCGGTGGGAGCGTCGGCGGTCGGGCGTTTGTGAACGCACGCACAAGCGTTCGTCCATTGTGGCAAACCGCGGCCCTGGGGGTGCGCTCAGGGTCGGTCTCCACCCACGGACCCTGTTCGCTCCACCCGCCCGGCGGCTACCTTTCGCAGCGTGGCGATGTTCCGACTGCAAGGCAGCAAGGTCCTCGCCGTCGACATGACCGGGGATGCCGTGAAGGCCAAGAACGGCTCGATGGTCGCGTACGACGGACAAATGGACTTCAAGAAGCTCAGTGGCGGCGGCGAGGGGCTGCGGGGGATGGTGACCCGGCGTCTCACCGGCGAGCAGATGACCGTGATGGAGGTGAGGGGGCAGGGCACGTGCTGGTTCGCGGACCGGGCCTCCGAGATCAACCTCGTCCAACTCCGGGGGGACAAGCTGTACGTGGAGTCGAGCAACCTGCTCGCGACGGACGCCGGCCTGAGGACGGGGACGACGTTCACCGGCCTGCGCGGCGCCTCGCAGGGCAACGGGCTGTTCACGACCACCGTCGAGGGGCACGGGCAGGCGGCGATCACGTCCGACGGCCCGGCGGTGGTCCTGCGGGTCAGCCCGCAGTACCCGCTGTCCGTGGACCCGGGGGCGTACGTCGCGCACCAGGGGAACCTGCGGCAGTCCTTCCAGTCCGGCGTGACGTTCCGCACGTTCCTCGGGGAGGGCGGCGGCGAGGCGTTCCAGATCCGCTTCGAGGGCGACGGCCTGGTCTACGTCCAGCCCAGCGAGCGCAACACGATCGCGGGGGACGTGTGATGGCCTTCCGCGAGATCAACTCCAAGATGATCGAGGCGACCGTGGTGCCGGGGCAGCGGCTGTTCAGCCAGCGCGGCGCCATGCTGGCGTACCGGGGCGAGGTGTCCTTCACGCCCAACCTGCAGGGCGGCCAGGGCGGCGTGATGTCCATGATCGGGCGGCGCCTGGCCAACGAGGACACGCCCCTGATGACCGTCGAGGGCAGCGGCACGGTCCTGTTCGGGCACGGCGGCCACCACGTCCAGCTCATCACCCTCACCGGCGACACCCTCTACGTGGAGGCCGACCGGCTGCTCGCCTTCGAGGGCACCCTCCAGCAGGGCACGATGTTCCTGGGCTCGCAGGGCGGGGTGATGGGCATGGTCCGCGGGCAGGTCAGCGGCCAGGGGCTGTTCACCACCACCCTGAAGGGGCACGGCGCGGTGGCCGTCATGGCGCACGGCGGTGTCTTCGAGGTCCCGATCACCCCCCAGCGCCCGGTGCACGTGGACCCGCAGGCGTACGTCGCCCACCACGGCGACGTGCGCAACAGGCTGTCCACCGCGCTCGGCTGGCGGGACATGGTGGGCCGCGGCTCGGGCGAGGCGTTCCAACTGGAGCTGAGCGGCAGCGGCGTGGTGTACGTCCAGGCGTCGGAGGAGAAGCTGTGACCACCCACTACGGCGCGGGGCCGACGGTGTACGACCCGATGACGCTGCCCGTCGACGACAACGTCAACTCCTACACGTTCTGCGTGGAGCTCAAGGGCAGCCAGTGGTTCCTGCAGAAGGGGAAGATGATCGCCTACTACGGGGCGATCGAGTTCAACGGCATCGGACACGGCCGTCTCGACCGTCTGGTGCGCACGTCGTTCCATTCGCCTCTGCACGCGAGCGACTGGGTGGTGGCCGAGGGATCGGGCAAGATGCTCCTCGCCGACCGGGCCTTCGACGTGAACTCGTACGACCTGGAGAACGGCAACCTGACCATTCGCTCGGGCAACCTGCTCGCTTTTCAGCCAAGCTTGTCGCTGAAGCAATCGATCGTGCCGGGTTTCCTGACGCTCATCGGAACCGGAAAGTTCGTGGCCGCGTCCAACGGTCCGGTGGTGTTCATGGAACCGCCCCTCAGGGTGGATCCGCAGGCGCTGGTCGGCTGGGCCGACTGCCCCTCCCCGTGCCACCACTACGACCACCAGTACATGACCGGCGTAATGGGCGGTCTACGTGCGCTGACGGGCCTCGGCGGGGCCTCCGGGGAGGAGCACCAGTTCGAGTTCGTGGGGGCCGGCACGGTGCTGCTCCAGTCGACCGAGACGCTGATGGCGGAGCAGGCCACGGGAGGGACCCCGCAGCAGGCGGGAGTGCCCGGCGGCGGCGGGGGTCACGGCCCCCAGGGACCGCAGGCGGGGGCACCGCGCCTTCCCGGACAGCTCGGAGACCTCCAGCGTCGCTTCGGGCTGTGAGCGGTAGTCTGCGGAGTGTGACATCGAACGCGTGCGCACCGTCACACCACCCTCAATAGTTCGCCTTTCAACATTTTAGGTAGACTTCATTCATGGAGACCGAGACGGCCACGCGCTGGCTGACGGATGCGGAGCAGTGCGCCTGGCGCACCCACCTGGAGGTCAACCGACTGCTGACCTACCAGCTCGAGAAGGACTTGCAGCCGTTCGGCCTGACAATGAACGACTACGAGATCCTGGTCAATCTCTCCGAGTCGGAGGACGTCCGGATGCGGATGAGCGACCTCGCGTCCGCCACCCTCCAGTCGAAGAGCCGCCTCTCGCACCAGATCACCCGCATGGAGAACGCCGACCTGGTGCGCCGGGAGAACTGCGAGTCCGACCGTCGCGGACTCTACGCGGTCCTCACCGAGCACGGCATGGAGACGATGAAGAAGGTCGCGCCCCACCATGTGGCGTCCGTGCGGCGGCACTTCATCGACCTGCTCTCCCCCGAGGCCCTGGCGGAGCTGGACAAGGCCCTGCGGCCCATCGCGGACCACCTGCGCGGGCAGCGGGGACGCCCCTGAGCGGCGCACCGGCGGCAGGGAAGAACGACAGGCGGGCCTCCTCGAGGAGGCCCGCCTGTCGGCACGTCCGGGCCGTGCGCGGGCTCAGCCCTGGGTGAGGCCCGCGACCAGTTCGTCGGCTGCCCGGTAGGGGTCCAGGTCGCCCGAGACGATCCGCTCGGCGAGCGCGCCGAGGCGGCGGTCGCCGTGCAGGTCGCCGATCCGCTCCCGCAGCGCGGTCACCGCGATGGTCTCCACCTCCCGGGCGGCCCGGGCGCGCCGGCGCTCCGCCAGCACCCCGTGCTCCTCCATCCACGCCCGGTGCTTCTCCAGCGCCTCCACGACCTCGTCGACGCCCTCCCCGCGCGCGGCCACCGTCTTGACGATCGGGGGGCGCCAGTCGCCGGGGCCGCGGGCCTCGCCGAGGCCCAGCATGTGGTTCAGCTCCCGGGCCGTGGCGTCGGCGCCGTCCCGGTCCGCCTTGTTGACGACGTACACGTCGCCGATCTCCAGGATGCCCGCCTTGGCGGCCTGGATCCCGTCGCCCATGCCGGGGGCGAGCAGCACCACCGAGGTGTCCGCCTGCGAGGCGATCTCCACCTCGGACTGGCCCACGCCCACGGTCTCCACCAGGACCACGTCGCAGCCCGCCGCGTCCAGCACCCGGATCGCCTGCGGCGCCGCCCAGGCGAGGCCGCCCAGGTGGCCCCGGGTCGCCATCGAGCGGATGTAGACCCCGGGGTCGGAGGCGTGCTCGGACATCCGGACCCGGTCACCGAGCAGCGCGCCGCCCGAGAACGGCGAGGAGGGGTCGACGGCCAGGACGCCGACCCGCCGGCCCTGCCGCCGGTAGGCGCTCACCAGCGCCGACGTCGAGGTGGACTTGCCGACGCCGGGCGAGCCGGTCAGGCCCACCACGTAGGCGTTGCCGGACAGCGGGGCCAGCGCCGCCATGACCTCACGGAGCTGCGGGGACGCCCCCTCGACCAGGGAGATCAGCCGGGCCACGGCCCGGGGCCGGCCTTCCCTGGCCTGGGCGACCAGCGAGGAGACGTCCTGCATCACAGCTCCGTTCACGAAGAGGTCGTACGGTCGTACGTCGGTGGTACAGCGGGCGGCGAGGGTTACGCCTTGGCCACCCGGACGATCAGCGCGTCGCCCTGGCCGCCGCCGCCGCACAGCGCCGCCGCGCCGACCCCGCCGCCACGCCGCTTGAGCTCCAGCGCCAGGTGCAGCACCAGGCGGGCGCCGGACATGCCGATCGGGTGACCCAGGGCGATCGCACCACCGTTCACGTTCACCTTTTCCGTGGACACGCCGAGGTCCTTCATTGACTGCACGGCGACCGCGGCGAACGCCTCGTTGATCTCGATGAGGTCCAGGTCCGACACCTCCAGGCCCTCCTTCTTCAGGGCGTGCAGGATGGCGTTGGAGGGCTGGGACTGCAGCGAGTTGTCCGGGCCGGCCACGTTGCCGTGGGCGCCGATCTCGGCGATCCACTCCAGGCCCAGCTCCTGCGCCTTGGCCTTGCTCATCACGACCACCGCGGCGGCGCCGTCGGAGATCTGCGAGGAGGAGCCGGCGGTGATGGTGCCGTCCTTGGTGAAGGCCGGGCGCAGCTTGCCGAGCGACTCGGCGGTGGTCTCCGGGCGGATGCCCTCGTCCTTGCTGAAGACGACCGGCTCCCCCTTGCGCTGCGGGATCTCCACCGGGGTGATCTCGGCCTCGAACAGGCCGTTCTTCTGCGCGGCGGCGGCGCGCTGGTGGGACAGCGCGGCGATCTCGTCCTGCTCGGCGCGGCCGATGCCGAGGCGGCTGTTGTGCGTCTCGGTGGACTCGCCCATCGGGATGTTCTGCCACGGGTCGGTCAGGCCGTCGTACGCCATGGCGTCGAGCATCTGCACCGCGCCGTACTTGAAGCCCTCGCGGGACTTCGGCAGCAGGTGCGGGGCGTTGGTCATGGACTCCTGGCCGCCGGCCACCACGACGTCGAACTCACCCGCACGGATCAACTGGTCCGCCAGGGCGATGGCGTCCAGGCCCGAGAGGCACACCTTGTTGATGGTGAGCGCCGGGACGCTCATCGGGATGCCCGCCTTGACCGCCGCCTGGCGTGCCGGGATCTGCCCCGCCCCGGCCGTGAGCACCTGCCCCATGATCACGTACTGCACCTGGTCGCCGCCGATCCCCGCACGGTCGAGGGCGGCCTTGATCGCGAAGCCGCCGAGGTCGGCTCCGGAGAAGGACTTGAGCGAGCCGAGCAACCGGCCCATGGGCGTGCGCGCGCCCGCGACGATCACAGAGGTGTTCGTTGCAGAAGACATGAGCTGCGATCCCCTTACCGGCCTGCACGGGCCGAGGAGTGAACGAGGGTTTACTTCGAATGTACTGACGTGCGGTCCACGGCGTCATCGGGCCATCGGTGTGATCGCGCGCACGTTGCGTAACCAGGGCATGGGCGCTGCACTGAATCCATGCTGACGCGAATCGACCACATCGGGATCGCCTGCCACGACCTCGACGCGACCGTCGAGTTCTACACCTCGACCTACGGCTTCACCGTGTTCCACGAGGAGGTCAACGAGGAGCAGGGCGTGCGCGAGGCCATGCTCAAGATCAACGACACCTCCGACGGCGGCTCCTCCTACCTCCAGCTCCTGGAGCCGACCCGCGAGGACTCCACCGTCGCCAAGTGGCTCGCCAAGAACGGCGAGGGGGTGCACCACATCGCCTTCGGCACGGCGGACGTCGACTCCGACGCCGCGTCCGTCCGGGACAAGGGCGTGCGCGTGCTCTACGAAGAGCCGCGGCGCGGCTCCATGGGGTCACGGATCACCTTCCTGCACCCCAAGGACTGCCACGGAGTCCTGACAGAACTGGTCACTTCGGCCCCTGTTGAGTCGGCTGAGCACTGACCCTCGTACATAAGGGCCGGTAGGGTTGGGGGCGGTCGTCGCCACCACGCGGGCGACCGGGTCCCGTCCGCGACGGCGGGACCGTGCCGGGGTCCGGGTTTCGGGGGTACGAGCGGCGGGCAGCAGCCCAGGTTCCGCCGTTGATCTGACACCATTCCCCCGGGGGCCCCGTCCGGCGGATGGACGAGGCTCGTTGGAATGCTTGCGACCAGGGGACGGATGGGACCGCGCAGTGCGGGGCTACGAGAGCCAGGAGCGGGAGCCGGCGGCTGACGTCGACCACCTCACTCGGTTCGAAGCCGAGATGAAGCGGCTGAAGACCGAGCGGGAAAAGGCGATCCAGCACGCCGAGGACCTCGGCTACCAGGTCGAGGTGCTGCGCGCCAAGTTGCACGAGGCGCGGCGCACCATCATGTCCCGGCCCTCCTTCGAGGGGGGCGACATCGGCTGGCAGGCCGAGCAGTTGCTGCGCAACGCGCAGATGCAGGCCGACCAGATCCGCGCCGACGCCGAGCGCGAGCTGAGCCAGGCCCGGGCGCAGACCCAGCGCATCCTCCAGGAGCACGCCGAGCAGGCCGCGCGCCTCCAGGCGGAGCTGCACGCCGAGGCGGTGGCCCGGCGCCAGCAGCTCGACCAGGAGCTCGCCGAGCGCCGCCAGACCGTCGAGTCGCACGTCAACGAGAACGTGGCGTGGGCGGAGCAGCTCCGCGCCCGCACCGAGTCGCAGGCCCGCCGGCTGCTCGAGGAGTCCCGCGCCGAGGCCGAGCAGGCCATGGCGGCCGCCCGCGCCGAGGCCGAGCGGCTGACCCGGGAGGCCCGCGAGCGGCTCCAGAGCGAGGCCGAGTCGGCCCGCACCGAGGCCGAGCAGATCCTGCGCCGCGCCCGCACGGACGCCGAGCGCCTGCTGAACGCGGCCTCCACCCAGGCCCAGGAGGCCACCGAGCACGCCGAGGCGCTGCGCTCCTCCACGGTGAGCGAGTCCGACACCGCCCGCCGCCAGGCCCAGGAGCTCAGCCGCGCCGCCGAGCAGCGCATGACCGAGGCCGAGGAGGCGCTGCGCAAGGCGCAGGCCGAGGCCGAGAAGGTCCTCGCCGAGGCCAAGGAGGCCGCCGCCAAGGCCCTCACCACCGCCGAGGCCGCCAACGAGACGCGTACCCGGACCGCCAAGGAGCAGGTCGCCCGGCTGGTCGAGGAGGCCACCAAGGAGGCCGAGGTCACCAAGGCGGAGGCCGAGCAGGCCCTCGCCGACGCGCGCGCCGAGGCGGAGAAGCTGGTCGCCGAGGCCGCCGAGAAGGCCCGCACGATCACCGCCGAGGAGAGCGCGACCCAGCTGTCGAAGGCGGCGAGGACCGCCGAGGACGTCCTCAACAAGGCGCAGGAGGACGCCCGGCGCACCACCCGGGCCGCCGCCGAGGAGGCCGAGCGGATCCGCTCCGAGGCCGAGGCCGAGGCGGACCGGCTGCGCGCCGAGGCGCACGACATCGCCGAGCAGCTCAAGGGCGCGGCGAAGGACGACACCGAGGAGTACCGCGCCAAGACCGTCGAACTCCAGGAGGAGGCACGGCGGTTGCGCGGCGAGGCCGAGCAGCTTCGCTCGGACGCGGTCGCCGAGGGCGAGAAGATCCGCGCGGAGGCCCGCAAGGAGGCCGTCCAGCAGATCGAGGAGGCGGCGAGGACCGCCGAGGAACTGCTCGCCAAGGCCAAGGCGGACGCCGACGAGCTGCGCCAGAAGGCGACGGCGGACAGCGAGAAGGTCCGCACCGAGGCCATCGAGCGCGCCACCACGCTGCGCCGGCAGGCCGAGGACACCCTGGAGCGCACCCGCAAGGAGGCCGAGCGCCACCGCGCCGAGGCCGCCGAGCAGGCCGAGGCGCTCACCGCGGACGCCGAGCGGGCCGCGCGCGAGCTGCGCGAGGAGGCCGAGCGGGCCGTGGAGGCCCGGCAGGCCGAGGCCGCCGCCGAGCTGACCCGGCTGCACGGCGAGGCCGAGACCCGGCTGGCCTCCGCCGAGCAGGCGCTGACCGAGGCCCGCGAGGAGGCGGCCCGCATCCGCCACGAGGCCGGCGAGGAGATCGACCGGCTGCGCTCGGAGGCCGCCGAGCGGATCCGCGCGCTGCAGGAGCAGGCCGAGGCCGAGGCCCAGCGGCTGCGCGACGAGGCCGCCGCCGACGCGTCCGCCTCGCGCGCCGAGGGCGAGGCCGTCGCCGTACGGCTGCGCTCGGAGGCCGCCGGGGAGGCCGAGCGGCTGAAGTCGGAGGCCCAGGACACCGCCGACCGGGTGCGCGCCGAGGCCCAGGCCGCCGCCGAGCGGCTGGCCGCCGAGGCGTCCGAGACGCTGGCCGCCGCCCAGGAGGAGGCCGCCCGCCGCCGGCGGGAGGCCGAGGAACTGCTCGGCGCCGCCCGCCAGGAGGCGGACCAGGAGCGCGAGCGGGCCCGCGAGCAGAGCGAGGAGCTGCTGGCGTCGGCGCGCACCCGCGTGGAGGAGGCGCAGGCCGAGGCGATCCGCCTGGTGGAGGAGGCCGACCGGCGCGCCACCGAGATGGTGTCGGCGGCCGAGCTGCACGCCCAGCAGGTGCGCGACTCGGTGGCCGGGCTGCACGAGCAGGCCCAGGAGGAGATCGCCGGGCTGCGCTCCGCCGCCGAGCACGCGGCGGACCGCACGCGCCGGGAGGCCGAGGAGGAGGCGGACCGGGTCCGCGCCGACGCCTACGCCGAGCGGGAGCGGGCCAGCGAGGACGCCACCCGGCTGCGGCGCGAGGCGAGCGAGGAGACCGAGGCCGCCAAGGCCCTGGCCGAGCGGACCGTCGGGGAGGCGATCACGGAGGCCGACCGGCTGCGCTCGGAGGCGTCCGCGCACGCCCAGCGGGTGCGCACCGAGGCCTCGGACGCGCTCGCCGAGGCCGACCAGGCCGCCGCGCGCACCCGGGCGGACGCCCGCGAGGACGCCAACCGGATCCGCTCCGACGCGGCGACCCAGGCGGACACCCTCATCACCGAAGCGCGCGCCGAGGCGGAGCGCCTGCAGAACGACACCCTCGCCGAGGCCGAGCGGCTCCAGTCGGAGACGGCCGCCGAGGCGGAGCGGGTGCGGGCCGACTCCGTCGCCCGGGCCGAGCAGCTCATCGGGGAGGCCACCGACGAGGCGGAGCGGCTGCGGGCCGAGGCCGCCGAGACGGTCGGCTCCGCGCAGGCGCACGCGGAGCGGCTGCGCACCGAGGCCGACCGGGTGCGCACCGAGGCGCGCACCGAGGCCGAACGCCTCGTCAACTCCGCGCGCCAGGAGGCCGACCGCACGCTGGACGAGGCGCGCCGGGAGGCCAACAAGCGCCGCTCGGAGGCCGCCGAGCAGGTCGACAAGCTCATCTCCGAGACCACGGCCGAGGCCGACAAGCTGCTCACCGAGGCCCAGCAGCAGGCGCTGAAGACCACGGCGGACGCCGAGTCGCAGGCCGACACGATGGTCGGCGCGGCCCGCACGGAGGCCGACCGGATCGTGTCCGAGGCGACCGTGGAGGGCAACTCCCTGGTGGAGAAGGCCCGTACGGACGCCGACGAGCTGCTGGTCGGGGCCCGCCGGGACGCGACGGCCATCCGGGAGCGGGCGGAGGAGCTGCGCGAGCGGCTCACGTCCGAGATCGAGGAGCTGCACGAGCGGGCCCGCCGGGAGGCCGCCGAGACGATGAAGTCGACCGGCGACCGCTGCGACGCGCTGATCAAGGCGGCCGAGGAGCAGCTCGCCAAGGCGCAGGCGAAGGCCAAGGAGATCGTCTCGGAGGCCAACTCCGAGGCGGGCAAGGTGCGCATCGCCGCGGTCAAGAAGGCCGAGGGGCTCCTGAAGGAGGCCGAGCAGAAGAAGGCCACCCTGGTCAGGGAGGCCGAGGAGCTCAAGGCGGAGGCGATCCGCGAGGCCCGGCGCACGGTCGAGGAGGGCAAGCGCGAGCTGGAGATCCTGGTGCGCCGGCGCGAGGACATCAACGCCGAGATCTCCCGGGTGCAGGACGTCCTGGAGGCGCTGGAGTCGTTCGAGGCGCCGGCGGCCGGCAAGGACGGCGGGGTCAAGGCCGGCGCGACGGTCGGCGCCCCCCGATCGGGTGGCAAGTCGCCGGAGAACTAGCGGTGGATGCCCATTCCGTTGAAGTCTGGGGCCTTTGCCCACGTCATTGGCAAGCCGTCCGGCGGCGAGCCACCCTAAAGGGGTGTCATTCTCCAGATCAAAACTGCATCCGCTCGATGACACACCGCATCGGCGCCTAGGATTCCACCTATCACCTCACCGGTCTCATTCGACAGGAACCCCATGAGCGACACTTCCCCCTACGGCTTCGAGCTTGTGCGGCGTGGGTACGACCGCGCTCAGGTGGACGAACGGATCTCCAAGCTCGTCTCCGACCGTGACAGTGCTCTGGCCCGCATCACCGCCCTGGAGAAGCGCATCGAGGAGCTCCACCTCGAGACGCAGAACGCCCAGGCCGCCGTCAGCGACGCGGAGCCGTCGTACGCGGGTCTCGGCGCACGCGTCGAGAAGATCCTCCGGCTGGCCGAGGAAGAGGCCAAGGACCTGCGCGAGGAGGCCCGCCGCGCGGCCGAGCAGCACCGCGAGCTCGCCGAGTCGGCGGCCCAGCAGGTCCGCAACGACGCGGAGTCGTTCGCCGCGGAGCGCAAGGCCAAGGCGGAGGACGAGGGCGTCCGGATCGTCGAGAAGGCCAAGAGCGACGCCTCGCAGCTCCGCTCCGAGGCCCAGAAGGACGCGCAGTCCAAGCGCGAGGAGGCCGACGCCCTCTTCGAGGAGACCCGCGCCAAGGCCGCGCAGGCCGCCGCCGACTTCGAGACGAACCTCGCCAAGCGCCGCGAGCAGTCCGAGCGTGACCTGGCGTCCCGTCAGGCCAAGGCCGAGAAGCGCCTCGCGGAGATCGAGCACCGCGCGGAGCAGCTCCGCCTGGAGGCCGAGAAGCTGCGCACCGACGCCGAGCGCCGCGCCCGCCAGACGGTGGAGACCGCCCAGCGCCAGGCCGAGGACATCGTGGCCGACGCCAACGCCAAGGCCGACCGGATCCGTTCGGAATCCGAGCGCGAGCTGGCGGCGCTGACGAACCGTCGCGACTCCATCAACGCCCAGCTCACGAACGTCCGCGAGATGCTCGCCACGCTGACCGGCGCCGCGGTGGCCGCGGCCGGCACGCCGGCCACGGACGAC
The DNA here is from genome assembly GCF_005280195.1 of Streptomyces galbus. GTDB lineage: Bacteria > Actinomycetota > Actinomycetes > Streptomycetales > Streptomycetaceae > Streptomyces > Streptomyces galbus. The sequence goes on from NZ_SZPR01000017.1 coordinate 47,889, forward strand.
GAGCCGATCTCCCGCGGGGTCCCGGCCCAGCAGACGCGGTAAACGACCGACCGTGGGCCCGTGCCTCCCTCCCGGGGGCGCGGGCCTTCGTCGTACCCGGCCGTCGCGGCCGAAGCCGGTCTCCCTCCACCCGCCCGGGTGGCATCGGGCGAACGCGGGTCATAGCGTGGCCGCATGATCGAGCTCGAGGGGCTGACCAAGCGGTACGGCGGGAAGATGGCGGTGAACGACCTCACCTTCACCGTCAGACCCGGCATCGTCACGGGCTTCCTCGGGCCCAACGGGGCCGGGAAGTCCACCACCATGCGCATGATGCTGGGCCTGGACCGGCCCACCGCGGGTGACGTACGGATCGACGGCAAGCACTACGACCAGCTCAAGGACCCGCTGACGTACATCGGCGCCCTGCTCGACGCCAAGGCCGTGCACGGCGGCCGCAGCGCCTTCAACCACCTGCTGTGCCTGGCGCAGAGCAACGGCATCCCCCGGGCCCGGGTGCACGAGGTGCTCGACACGGTCGGCCTGACCGCGGTCGCCCGGAAGAAGGCCAAGGGCTTCTCGCTGGGCATGGGCCAGCGGCTCGGCATCGCCGCGGCGCTGCTCGGTGACCCGCGCATCCTGATGTTCGACGAGCCGGTCAACGGGCTCGACCCCGAGGGCATCCACTGGATCCGCACCCTGATGAAATCCCTGGCCGCGCAGGGCCGCACCGTCTTCGTCTCCTCGCACCTGATGAGCGAGATGGCCCTCACCGCGGACCACCTCGTCGTGATCGGCCAGGGCCGGCTGCTCGCCGACACCTCCATGGCCGACTTCATCGCGCGCAACTCCCGTTCCTACGTCCGCGTCCGCACCCCGCAGCGCGAGCGGCTGCTCGACGTGCTGCACGAGGCGGGCGTCACCGTGGTGGAGGCGGGCGGTGGGGCGCTGGAGGTCGACGGGGGCAAGGCGGAGCAGCTCGGCGAACTGGCCGCCCGGCACGGCGTCGTGCTGCACGAGCTGAGTCCTCAGCAGGCGTCGCTGGAGGAGGCGTTCATGCAGCTCACCGCGGAGTCGGTGGAGTACCACGCGCACAGCGACGCGCCGTCGGCGCCGCAGTGGGGCGACGACTGGAAGAAGGGCTGAGCATGGCGGTGACCCAGGTCGTCCGGTCCGAGTGGACGAAGATCCGCTCCGTCGCGTCCACCGTGTGGACGCTGTCCCTCGCCGTGGTCGTGACCATCGCGCTCGGCATGCTGATCTCCGCGCTGTCGAAGAACGAGTTCGACAGCATGAGCCGGCGGGACCGGCTGTCCTTCGACCCGACGTTCATCAGCTTCGCCGGGATGAGCCTCGGGCAGCTCGCGATGATCGTGTTCGGGGTGCTCGTGGTCTCCAACGAGTACAGCACCGGCATGATCCGCACCTCGCTCGCCGCGGTGCCGCAGCGCGCCTCGTTCCTGTTGAGCAAGATCGCGGTGGCCACGGGGCTGGCACTGGTGGTGGCCCTGGCGACCAGTTTCGCGGCGTTCTTCCTCGGCCAGGCGATGCTCGGCCCGCACCGGGCGCAGATCGGCGACCCCGGGGTGCTGCGGGCGGTCATCGGCGGCGGTCTCTACATGACCCTGATCGCCGTGTTCTCCATGGGCGTCGCCACGATGCTGCGCTCGCCGATGCTCTCCCTGGGCATCCTGATGCCGTTCTTCTTCCTGATCTCCACCATCCTCGGCAACGTGAGCGCGACCAAGAAGGTCGGCCGGTACCTCCCCGACCAGGCCGGCAGCAAGATCATGCAGGTGGTGACCCCGCTCGACGACGACACCCCGTACGGGCCCTGGGGCGGGCTGGGGATCATGGGGCTGTGGGTGCTCGCGGCGCTGCTCGGCGGCCTCGTGCTGCTGAAGAAGCGGGACGCGTGACCCGGCGGCCCCGGACGCCGGGGTTTTACTTCCCCTTGGGCGGAACCGTCAGCGGCTGGATATCCTCCTAACCCTTACGGGGGCGCGTGCGCCCGCTGTCCTGAACCTTTCGATGGGTGCGGAGCATGATCGAAGCAGTCGGCCTGACCAAGCGCTACGGCGACAAGACCGCTGTGTACAACCTGTCCTTCCAGGTCCGGCCCGGTGCCGTGACCGGCTTCCTCGGGCCGAACGGCTCGGGCAAGTCGACGACGATGCGGATGATCCTCGGCCTGGACAACCCCACCGCGGGCTCGGTGACGATCGGCGGCTACCCGTACCGCAGGCTGCCCAACGCGCCCCGGCACGTCGGCGCCCTGCTGGACGCCAAGGCCGTGCACGGCGGCCGCACGGCCCGCAACCACCTGCTGTCCCTGGCCCAGCTCTCCGGCATCCCGGCCCGGCGGGTCGACGAGGTGCTGGGCGTGGTGGGCCTGCAGGACGTGGCCCGGCGCCGCTCCAAGGGCTTCTCCCTGGGCATGGGCCAGCGGCTCGGCATCGCCGCCGCGCTGCTCGGCGACCCCCAGGTGCTGCTGTTCGACGAGCCGGTCAACGGGCTCGACCCCGAGGGCATCCTGTGGGTGCGCAACCTGATGAAGGCCCTCGCGGCGGAGGGCCGCACGGTCTTCGTCTCCTCGCACCTGATGAGCGAGATGGCGCTGACCGCCGACCACCTCATCGTGATCGGGCGCGGCCAGCTCCTGGCCGACATGAGCGTGCGGGACTTCATCGAGGCGAACTCCGCGGGCTTCGCCCGGGTGCGCACCCCCGACAGCGAGCCGCAGCAGCGCGAGAAGCTGACCTCCGCGCTGACCGAGGCGGGCGGGCACGTGCTGCCCGAGCAGGACGGCGCGCTGCGCGTGACCGGACTGGCGCTGCCGCGCATCTCCGCGATCGCCCACGAGGCCGACGTACGGCTGTGGGAGCTGTCGCCGCACCAGGCGTCGCTCGAGGAGGCGTACATGCGGATGACGCAGGGCGCCGTGGACTACCGCTCGACGGCCGACCAGAAGTCCGGCCTGATGCAGCCGCTGCCGCCGGGCGCCGCGCCGCCCGTGCCGGTGCCCGGCCAGGGCCAGCCCGGCTGGTACGCCCCGCCGCCGCCCCAGCCCGGCCAGACCCCGCCCGGCGGCCCCTACGCGGGCTACGGCGCCCCGGCCGCCCCGGCGCCCGGCTACGGCGGTCCCGCGGCCCCCGCGCCCGGCTACGGCGCCCCCGTCGCCCCGGGCACCGGCCCGGTGCCGCACACCGGCAACCCGTACGCCCAGCCGGCCCCGCAGCAGCCGGCCCAGGCGCCCGCGGCCCCCGTGGAGGCGCCCGCGACGCCCGTCGCGCAGCCCGTGGCGTCGCCCGCCGCCGCCCCGGCCGCCGCCTCCGCTCCGCACGACGCCCCGACCCAGCCCGAGGACGACCGATGAGCAGCCCCCAGTCCCCCTCGCCGCAGGCCGCGCCCGTCCTCCAGCAGGCCCCGGGCGGAGCGCCGTACCCCGGCTACACCTCGCCGATCCCGGTGGTGCGCACGCACCTCGGGCACGCCGTCGCCTCGGAGTGGACGAAGATCCGGTCCGTGCGCTCCACGATGTGGACGCTGGGCGTGTACGTGCTGCTGGTCATCGGCATCGGCCTGATGACCGCGCTGCTGGTCGCGGCGAACGCCTCCGACGGCAGCCTGGACGGCGAGAACCCCCTGTCCATGGGCTTCTTCGGGCTGCTCCTGGGCAGCATGTGCGTCATCACCCTCGGCGTGCTGACCACGGCCTCGGAGTACGGCACCGGCATGATCCGCACGACGACCGTGGCGTGCCCCTCGCGCGGCCGGGTCCTCGCCGCGAAGTCGATCGTGTTCTTCGCCGTGGCGTTCGTGGTGACCCTGGTGTCGACGTTCCTGGTCGCGCTGGTCGACACCGCGGTGCTGACCGAGGCGCGGGAGCCGTCCGGCGGCGAGTGGCTCAAAGCCACCGTCGGCGTCTCCCTCTACCTGGCGCTGCTCGGCCTGGTCTCCCTCGCGGTCGGCTCGGTGATCCGGCACTCCGCGGGCGCCATCACCATCATGATCGGCGTGCTGCTGGCCCCGCTGGTGATCGCCCTGTTCATGTTCTCGGAGTCCCTGCAGGACCTGCGCGAGGCGCTGTTCGAGTACTCGATCCCCAGCCAGCTCGGGGTCTTCTACTCCTCGTCGCTCACCGACAGCGGCCCCAGCGGCTGGGACCCGCTGTGGATCGCGCTCGGCGCCACCGCGGTGGTGCTGGGCTTCGCCTTCTTCGTGCTGGAGAAGCGCGACGTGTAGCGGTCAGAACCTCGGCGTGCCGCGGGACCGCCGTACCCCCGGGGTGCGGCGGTCCCGTGCGTTCCAGCAGGCCTTGTGCCAGTGCCGGCGGTCGTCCACGCCCGCGTGCTCCGGCCAGGCCACCACGTGCGGCACCCCGTCGGGGATGGTCTGGTCGCACCCGGGGCAGCGGTACGCCTTGCCCTGGGCGCTCGCCCCGGCCACGTGCCGCACGCTCCACTCCTCGCCCTGCCAGCTCACCGTGGACTGCCAGCCGCCGTAGCGGCCCGCCCGGTCGTCCTCGGCGCTGCGGCCGGACGCGGAGTCGGCACCCTTGGGCCGATTGCGACGCGGGGACACGGGACACCTCTCGGGGCTATACAGGAAGCGGGGCTCGGGTCCAGCCTACGCGGCGCCGGGCCGGGTACGCGGAGGGCGTCACCCCTCACAAGTCCCCTTCCGGGGCGCCGGATCCGGGTCGGTTCTCCCGACAATCCGCAAATCCCCCCGCCGCCCGTGTCCTCGGCACGTGTCGGACGGTTATGCCCCGTGGGGGAGCTCCGCGTCGGAGCCGAGGAAGCAGGAAAGTGCCATGCGCGTAGGAAGTTTCGTGTTGGCGGCCCAGTTCCCGGGTCAGGGGCAGGGGGAGGCCCTGCACCGGGCGGTCCGCTCGGCCGAGGTGGCCGAGGAGGCGGGGCTGGAGTCGGTGTGGCTGGCCGAGCACCACTTCGTGCCGTACGGCACGTGCCCGTCCGCCGTCACCCTGGCCGCGCTGCTGCTGGGCCGCACCCGGCGCATCCGGGTCGGCACCGCGGTCAGCGTGCTGTCCACCGCCCACCCGGTGGCGCTCGGCGAGCAGGCCGCGCTGCTGCACCTGACGAGCGGCGGCCGCTTCTCGCTCGGCGTGGGGCGCGGCGGGCCCTGGGTGGACCTGGAGGTGTTCGGCAGCGGTCTCGCGGCGTACGAGTCCGGGTTCCCGGAATCACTCGATCTGCTGGTGCGCTGGCTGCGCGAGGCCCGGGTCGGGGCGGACGGCGAGCGGTTCCGCTTCCGCGAGGTGCCCGTGGTGCCCCGGCCGTCGGAGGCGCTGACCGACACCGCGGGGCCGGAGGTGGTCGTGGCGTGCACCTCGCCGGCGAGTGTGCGGCTGGCGGCCGAGCGGGGGCTGCCGATGCTGCTCGGGATGCACGTCGGGGACGAGGAGAAGGCCGAGATGGTCGCCCTGTGGCGGCAGCACGCGCGCGCGGCCGGACGGTCCGCGGACGAGATCCGCGGCGCGGCCCACGTGTCGGCGGGCGTCTGCCAGATCGCGGACCGGCGCACGGACGCCGTGGAGACGCTCGTGAAGGCGATGCCGGGCTGGCTGCGGCAGGGGCTCGACGCGCACGTCACGGTGGACGGCCGCTCCCGCCGGATGCGGGACCCGGTGGCCTACACCGAACTCCTCTGCGGGCTGCACCCGGTGGGTACGCCCGAGGTGTGCGCGGACCGGCTCGCCGCGACCTGCGAGCGCACCGGCATCTCCCGCTTCGCCCTGCTCGTGGAGGGCTCCGGCGACCTGGCGGCGACGGAGGAGAACGTGCGGCGGCTGGGCGCCGAGGTGCTGCCCCGGCTGGGGTGAACTCCCCCGCGCCGAGGGACGCTTGCCGCTCCCGTACTGGCGGCACCCCCCGGGCGGGGGCGGCAAGCGACGGGTCCGCGTCAGCAGTCCCGGAGTTCCGGGGACTGGTTCAGCAACTGGCTGCGCACCGAGGTGAAGCGGGTGAGCGTCTCGTCGACCGAGGGGTCCAGCGGGAACACCGCCACCCGGTGGCAGTTCTGGAAGGCCAGCCGTACACCGAAGTGCCGCTGCAGGGCGCCGCGTATCGCGTCACTCGCGAGCGCTCGCAGCAGCTGACCGCGTGCCTGCTCGTCCGGCGGGGGCGTCTGGTTGTCGGCGAACGGACCGCCGTCGACCTTCAGCTGGGCCACCAGGGAGCTGACCATCTCCCATGCGTAGGGCAGGGAGGTCCGGACGCAGTCGACGAAGGCTGCGTCGTCGACCTCGCCTCGCTCGGCCTGTTCGAGTAGGGCCGGTGAGACGTCGAGCGACATGGGTTCTCCTCTCGCACCCCGGAAGAACAGGGGTTGCCGGACAGGGAAAGGGAGACCGCCACACAGACAACACGCGCACGCTGAGTACACGCATCGCGACCTCCCGTTCCCACCGTAGGCAACTGCCGGGAGCGGCACCAGGAGAATGCGAACAAAGGGAACCCCAGGTAGGCACACAATCGGCCACACCCGAAACGTCCGTGTACAGGGAGGAAAGGGAGTGATCGGCGGGACGGGCGGGGACGCGTTCCGGCGACGGGGGTGACGGGGCATGCGGGGCGGCGGAGGCGAATCGCGCGCCGCCCGGGGTGTCGAGTAGCGTTGCCGACCATGCGTCTCGTCATCGCCCGGTGCTCCGTCGACTACGCGGGTCGGCTCACCGCCCACCTCCCCACCGCGCCCCGCCTGATCCTGGTCAAGGCGGACGGCAGCGTCTCGATCCACGCGGACGACCGCGCCTACAAGCCCCTGAACTGGATGTCGCCGCCCTGCACGCTGAAGGAGGGCACCGGCGACGACGAGGGCGTGTGGACGGTCGTCAACAAGGCCGGCGAGAAGCTGATCATCACGATGGAGGAGGTCCTCCACGACTCCTCGCACGAACTGGGCGTCGACCCGGGCCTGATCAAGGACGGCGTGGAAGCGCACCTCCAGGAGCTGCTCGCCGACCGCATCGACACCCTCGGCGAGGGCTACACGCTGATCCGCCGCGAGTACATGACGGCGATCGGCCCGGTCGACATCCTGTGCCGGGACGACGAGGGCCGCACGGTGGCCGTGGAGATCAAGCGGCGCGGCGAGATCGACGGCGTGGAGCAACTCACGCGCTACCTCGAGCTGTTGAACCGCGACCCGCACCTCGCGCCGGTGCGCGGCATCTTCGCGGCCCAGGAGATCAAGCCCCAGGCCCGCGTCCTCGCCACGGACCGCGGCATCGGCTGCCACGTCCTGGACTACAACGCCCTCCGCGGCATCGAGGACGACAAACTGCGGCTGTTCTGACCGGACACGCGGCGCGCCCCCTGACGGCCCGTCCAGCGGACCGCCCGGTTCCCGGCGGCCGCTGTGCCGACCCACCGTGTCCGCGGCTCACCCTGTCGCCGAGACTGCGCTCCGCCACGGTGACGGTGCCCGGCGGGTGCCGAACGGGCCCGGGGCCGTGGTGCGCCGCCGCGGGGCGGGCGGCGCCGACGGCCGGGCGAGGCTCGCGGGCCTCGCGGCCGGCCCCCGCGGCCGGCCCTCCGCGTGGCGGCCCGAGACACCCCCTAGATCACCGGCTCGCCGGACCCTGACGAGCCCGCCGGGCTAGGTGTCCCGGCGCCGTCCTCGGGCGCGCTGCCCGAGGAACCCGAGGAAGCGGTCGGCACCGAGGTGACCGCGCCGCCCGCCGTCGCCGAGGTGTTGCTCGTCGGGCTCCCGGTCGGCGTGCCCGAGTCGGACGGGGTGTTCGTCGGAGGTGTCGACGAGCCGCTCGGGGTGCCGGTCGGGGTGGACGGGGACGAGGTCGACGGATGTCCGGACGGCGGCCGGGACGTGCTGTGGGACGCGGACGGGGTCGGGGTGTCATGGGTGCCCGAGGGGCTGTTCGTCCCCGGTGTCGGCTCCGTCGTTCCCGTCGGGGTCGGGTCGTCCGACGTGCCGAGGGTGCCGTCGGGGCCCGGGTCCGTGGGGCGGCTCGTGGCGAGGCCCGTGTCGCCGGTCCCCGTGTCGTCGCCGGGGGTGTCCGTGCCCGGGTTGCCGTCGTCGAGGCCGGTCGTGGCCGACGGGTTGACGCCGACGCGGTCGGAGGGGTGGTGGGCGTCGTTGTCGGAGGTCGCGCCGAGCGTGACGACCGTACCGAGGACGGCGACGAGCAGCGCGCCCGCGCCCGCCGCGACGAGGTTGCGCTTGGCGAGGCCCCGCAGGCCCCCGCGGCGGTGCGCGGCGGGCGTCGGGGCGGTGCCGGACTGACGGTGGGTGACCAGGGTGGGCGCGGCCAGGGCGGGGAACGCGGCGGGCACGCCTCGGGGCGGGGTGACCGGCTGCTCGGGAAGGGTGTCGGAGGCGTCCGGCGCCAGCAGCGACGCGACGCCGGGCACGTCGCCCGAGCGGTCGGCGACCAGGGCGAGGGCACGGCGCCCGGCGACGGTGCCGCGCTTGTCGGCGAGGGCGCCGCGCAGCCCGATGGAGGACTCCAACTCGGCGCGCGCCCGGTCCAGTTGCCCCTCGCACAGGGCGAGGACACCGAGTTCGTGGTGGAAGTAGGCCTGGTCGGCGACCGCACCGGACAGGCGGGCGGCCTCGGCGCCGGAGCGCAGCGCCTTCTCCCAGGCGCTCCAGTTGAGTCCGGCGGCGAACGCCGGTGCCGCGGTGCGGGCCAGCTCCACGGGCACGCACGTCTCGTCCTCGGCGGGCCCGGTCGCGGCCGGTGCGGTGGCGGCCAGCGCGGCGAGCACGGCGTCGGCCTCCGCGCACACCCGGTCGGGCGTGACCGAGGGGTGCCCGGCCCACCAGGCGTAGTGCCGGGCGGCGCTGTGCGCGGTCTCGGTGCCGTCGTCGGCGTACCCGGCGGCCTCGAGCTGGGTCAGGACGCCGGCGGCGAGCCGGTAGCGGGTGCCGACCGGGGAGACGAGCCCGCAGGCGGCGAGTTCGCCGAGGGCGGCGTCGGCGTGGGTGTCGCCGACGAGCGCGGGCAGGTGCGCCTGGTGCGGGACCTCCCCACCGAGGGCGACGGCGAAGCGGAGGGTGGCGCGGGCGGAGGCGCTGAGCCGGGAGGCGAGCAGCGGGGCGGGCGCGGCGGCCTCGCCGAGGGAGGGCAGCGGTATCTCCTCGCCGGCCCCGTCGCCGGACAGGTCCGGCAGTCCCGGGCCGGCGCTCTCGCCGGCCTCCGCGGCGAGCGGCCGGGCGTCCTCGAAGACGCCGTACTCGTCGACCGCCTCGGCGCTGGCGCGCAGCAGGTCGCGCTGGCGCAGCAGGGCACCGGCCTGGACGAAGCGCAGCGGCAGGCCCTCGGACTCGAACCAGAGGTCGCCGGCCCAGTTGGCCTCCTCCTCGGTGAGGGCGCGGCCGACGGACCGCTCGATGAGGTCGACGCCGCCGGACCGGTCGAGGCCGGGCAGGACGACCTCCTCCACGTCGGAGTCGGCGGTGGGCGCGGGCGTGTCCGGGGACGCGCCGAAGAGGAAGGCGCACTCGGGGGTGGCGTCGAGGAGGTCGTCGAGCGCCGCGCCGCCGAAGTCGAGGTCGTCGACGACCACGACGGCCCCGACGTCCCGCACCGAGGCGAGCAGTTCGTCCGGGTCGGGGCGGTACTCGGGTGCGTCGTACACCGCGTGGAAGAGGTCGTGGAGCAGGTCGGCCGCGGTGCGGCGGAACCCGCTGAGGCGGACCACGCCGTCGGGGGCGAGGTCGGCGCAGTCCTCGGCGAGGAGGTCGAGCATCCGGGTGCGGCCGGAGCCGGCCGGGCCGACGAGCCGCACGGAGCGGCCGCGGGCGAGCAGCCGGACGAGCTGTTCGCGTTCGTCCTGGCGGCCCAGCAGGGGCGGCGCGGGCCGGTCGGGTCCGGCGGGCGCGGGCGGCCGGGCGGCGCGGTCGGCCTCGGCGCGGGCCGCGGGGGTGCGGCGCGCGGGCCGCCCGGGGAGTTCGGTGGGCGGGCGGAGCTCGATCTCGCTGCCGTCGACGGGGTTGACGGTGACGAGGTGCTCGCCGGCCACGAGGCGCACCACGCGGGCCGGCGAGGCCGCGTGCTGGCCGAAGTCGGGGGTCAGGGGGTCCCTGGACGGGCGTGGGCGCGGCGCGCGGTCCTCGGCGTCCCGGCCGTACTCCTCGGGTCCCCGGCGGGTCGGGTCCATAGGCTCAAGCCCCCCAAAAGCGTCGTGTGGCGGTAGCCCCTCCCGGCCTTGCTGCACACTGCGCTGTCGCTTCTGGTCCGGTGCCCGCTCGAGGGTTGCGGGCGGCGGGCAGACGAACCGTAAACCTTGGCCCAGTATCTCCGACAGTCCGGGGTGCCGCGCGGTCCGGGACGTCACGGTCCGGTGAGGATTGCGTGTGTGACGTCGCGGTTCGCCGCGGACCGGGCGGTTCCGGCGTGCGGCGCGGGTGCGCCGGGCGGTCAGGGCGTCCGGGAACGGGTCCGCCGCTCGGCTCAGACGTGGGGCAGCGACTCCGCCGCGAGGCCGCCCTCGATGGCGAGGATGCGGTGCAGCCGGGTGGCCACCAGCAGGCGCTGCATCTGCGGCGGCACCCCGCGCAGCACCAGGCGCCGGCCGCAGCGGCCGGCCCGCCGGTGGGCGCCCATGATCACACCGAGGCCGGTGGCGTCCCAGGAGTCCAGCTCGGACAGGTCGAGCACCAGGTCGCCGACGCCGTCGTCGACCGCCGTGTGCAAGGCCGTACGGGCGTCCGCCGCGCTGCGGACGTCGAGGCGGCCCCCGACGACCAGCTCGACGTGGTCGCCCCTGATGTGCATATGCGCTCCCCTAAGCGTGCGTCTCGTGCTCCGCGGTGTGGTGGTCCGGTGTTGCAACCTCTGACTGCGGCAAACGGCCGGAGGTTGCCGTCTGTGAGCGAACCGATACCGAATTCACTCGCAGGGGTGAGGCCATGGGGACGCAAGTGTTTCCCGTGCCGGGAGAAGCCCTGCCCCCTCACGCGCCCGCTGTCACCGGAGTCAGCCGTCCGGCGCAGCGGACCGGTCCGGCCCGTACGTCCCCTCGGCGGGACCCTAGCGGGCCGGAGGCGCTGTGTGACGGGTTAGTAACGCGCGTCACGTCTCATCTGACGGACATCACACCGCGGGCGTGTCAGAGGTCGCCACGTACGGCGTAGTTGGGCGGCTTTGACCCGAACTACTCTGGCCCCATGGTCAATCTGACGCGTATCTACACCCGGACCGGCGACCGGGGCACCACCGCCCTGGGGGACATGAGCCGGGTACCGAAGACCGATCTGCGCATCGCCGCGTACGCCGACGCGAACGAGGCGAACGCGGTCATCGGCACGGCGATCGCCCTCGGCGGGCTCGGCGAGGAGGTCGTGGCGGTCCTCACCCGGGTGCAGAACGACCTGTTCGACGTGGGCGCGGACCTGTCGACGCCGGTGGTGGAGAACCCCGAGTACCCGCCGCTGCGGGTGGAGCAGTTCTACGTCGACCGGCTGGAGGCGGACTGCGACCGCTTCAACGCCGAGCTGGAGAAGCTGCGCTCGTTCATCCTGCCCGGCGGCACGCCCGGCGCGGCCCTGCTGCACCAGGCGTGCACGGTGGTGCGCCGGGCCGAGCGCTCGACGTGGGCGGCCCTGGAAGCGCACGGCGAGGCGATGAACCCGCTGACCGCGACCTACCTCAACCGGCTGTCGGACCTGCTGTTCATCCTGGCCCGTACGGCGAACAAGGAGACCGGTGACGTGCTGTGGGTGCCGGGCGGCGAGCGCTAGCGCGGACGTTCGCGCTCGGGGAACAGCGTGTAGCCCGCCGCCACGACCAGGTTGATGCCGATGACGACCAGCATCCGGTGCTGCCAGGCGCGCAGGGAGCCGGTGTCGCCGTCGCCGCCGACGTACCAGGCGGCGGCCTGGAGCAGGGCGAGGGCGACGGCGCAGGCGAGGATCCAGCGGCCCGCGACCTTCCACTCGTGGACGGCGCGGGCCCTGCCGTACCGGGGCGGCCGTACGGGCGGCGGGCCGCCCGCGAAGCGGTGGGCGAAGCGGGCGTCGGCCCAGGCGATGGTGGAGTGGCCCAGCCCGACGGTGAAGCCGATGTAGACCGCGGCCAGCCCGTGGCGCCAGTCCGGTTCGGCGCCATGGCGCAGGTCGACCGCGGTGACGGCGAACAGCACCACCTCCAGCAGCGGCTCGCACAGCAGCAGCGCGAGGCCGGTGCGCGGCATCCGCAGCAGGTACCTCACGGCCAGTCCGGCGGCCAGCAGCACCCAGAACGCCACCTCGCAGGCGACGACCAACCCGACGATCACGCTTCGCTCCCTCCGTACGCCCTTCCGGGCGCCCTTCCAGGCTCGCGGCGGGGACGGCCGGGCGCGTCGTCGCCGATGACGACCCGTCGGTACATCGAAGGATGCAGTGCGGACCCTCCCCGGGCATCAGGCGCCGGGCCCGGTGAGCGTGTTGGATGGGGACATGGCCGTACGACCGGGCCGGCCGCGCCTGTCCCGCCCGCACCGCTTCGACGTGGCCGTCGCCCTCGCCGGTCTGCTCGGCGGGCTGGCGATGTCCGCGCTGGGGCTGTCCACCTCGGGCAGCGCGCTGCTGCCGCCCGCCTGGGGGCTCCTGGCGCTGGCTGTGATGGCCGGCCTGGAGCTGCTGCGCCGGTCGGCGCCGCGGGCCGCGCTGCTCGCGGGCACCGGGGCGCTGGTGCTGGACGTGCTCGCGCCGGGCAACGCGGCGACGATCCTGATGTACACCGACCTCGCCTACGCGGCCGTGCTGTACGGGCCCCCGTCGGCCGCGCGCCGGGTGCCGGTGGCCACCGGGCTGGCGAGCCTCGCGGTGACGCTGGGCTTCCTGGTGTGGTGGCGCGACCCGCAGGCGCTGTTCGTCGGGCTGGGCGCGGCGCTCGTGTCGTTCGGTCCTGCGGCCACCGGCGCGCTGGTGCGTGACCACCGCGACGCCGCCGAGGCGGCCCGGCTGCGCGCCGCGCAGACGGCGCTGCTCGCGGAGCGGGACCGGGTCCAGGCGGTGACCGCCGAGCGGGCCCGGGTGGCCCGTGAGCTGCACGACCTGGTGGCGGGTCACCTGTCGGCCATCGCCATCCACTCCACGGCGGCCCTGTCGATCGACGAGCCGGCCACCACGAAGGAGGCCCTGGCGGTCGTCCGGGAGAACAGCGTGGAGGGGCTGGCCCAGATGCGGCGGCTGATCGGCCTCCTGCGGGACGCGGGCGCGGAGACGGCGCCCGCGGCGGCGCCGACCCTGGACGGACTGGGCGCGCTGGTCGAGGCGGCCCGCGCCAATGGTCTGGACGTGTGCCTGACCGCGCGGCACGCGGAGGTGCCGGCGCCCGTCGGCCTGGCCGCCTACCGCATCGTCCAGGAGTCCCTGACCAACGCCCTCAAGCACGGTGGGCCGGGCCCGGTCACGGTGTCGCTGGGCGAACGGGACGGAGTGCTGGAGGTGCGGGTGAGCAGCCCGTACGTCCGGCGCGGCGGGCCGCTCGCGCCGGGATCGGGAGCCGGTCTGGTCGGCATGCGGGAGCGGGCCGCGCTGCTCGGCGGCACCTTCTCGGCGGGGCCGGACGGCGGGAACTGGACGGTGCGCGCGGGGCTGCCGCTGGCGGCCGACATGACGTCAGGAGGTGTGCGGTGAGCCGTCCCGTGCGGGTGCTGGTGGCCGAGGACCAGTCGGCCGTGCGCGCCGGGCTGGTGCTGATCCTGCGCAGCGCGCCCGGGATCGAGGTGGTCGGCGAGGCGGCGGACGGCGAGCGGGCGGTGGCGCTGGCCCGGGAGCTGGCGCCGGACGTGGTGCTGATGGACGTTCAGATGCCGCGCCTGGACGGGGTGTCGGCGACCCGCCGCGTGGTCGGGGAGCGCCTGGCCGACGTCCTGGTGCTGACCACCTTCGACCTGGACGCGTACGTGTTCGGGGCGTTGCGCGCGGGGGCCGCGGGGTTCCTGCTGAAGAGCGCGGAGGCGCGGGAACTGGTCGAGGCGGTGCGGACGGTGGCCCGGGGCGAGGGGGTCGTGGCCCCGGCGGTCACACGCCGGCTGATCGCGGAGTTCGCGGCCGGGTCCGCACGGGAGTCGAGAGCCGATCCGGCGGTGCTCGACGGGCTCACCCGGCGGGAGCGCGAGGTGCTGTCCTGTCTCGGTGAGGGGCTGTCCAACGCGATGATCGCCGAGCGGCTGGACATGGCCGAGGCGACGGCGAAGACGCACGTCAGCCGTCTGCTGGGCAAGCTCGGGCTGCGCAGCCGGACCCAAGCGGCGGTGCTCGCGCAGGAGTTGGGGATCCAGCCACCCGACCCCGAAGTGGTCCAGACCTATTGACCTGTGGTCCAGACCTTTCTATTCTCGCGGCACCGTGGGCTGAAGGCTCAGTCATGCCCACGACACCCCCACACATCTCCACACCCCCGCTCCCCCAAACAGAGGACGCAGGATGCGCTTCAGACACAAAGCGGCGGCCGCAGTGGCCACCCTGGTGCTCCCGCTGGCCGGACTGGTCGGCCTCGCGAGCCAGGCGGAGGCCGCTTCGAACGCCACCGCCACCTTCACCAAGACCAGCGACTGGGGCACCGGCTTCGGCGGTCAGTGGACCGTCAAGAACACCGGCACCAGCAGCATCAGCTCCTGGACCGTGGAGTGGGACTTCCCCTCCGGCACCAAGGTCACCTCGGCCTGGGACGCCACGGTCACCAACTCCGGTGACCACTGGACCGCCAAGAACGTCGGCTGGAACGGCACCATCGCCCCCGGCGCCTCCGTCTCCTTCGGCTTCAACGGCAGCGGCCCCGGCTCACCCGCCAACTGCAAGCTGAACGGCGGCTCCTGCGACGGCGGCCCCACGGTCCCCGGTGACGCGGCCCCCTCCGCGCCCGGCACCCCCACCGCCTCCTCCGTCACCGACACCTCGGTGAAGCTGAGCTGGAGCGCGGCCACCGACGACAAGGGCATCAAGAACTACGACGTGCTGCGCGACGGCGCGAAGGTCGCCACCGTGACCACCACGTCGTACACCGACAGCGGGCTGACCGCCGGCACCGACTACACCTACACGGTGCAGGCCCGCGACACCGCCGACCAGACCGGCCCGGTCAGCGGCTCGGTCGCCGTCCACACCACCGGCGGGACCACCACTCCCCCGCCCCCCGGCGGCAAGGTCAAGCTCGGCTACTTCACCGAGTGGGGCATCTACGGCCGCAACTACAACGTCAAGAACCTCGTGACGTCCGGCTCCGCGGCCAAGATCACCCACATCAACTACGCCTTCGGCAACGTCACCAACGGCCAGTGCGCCATCGGTGACTCCTACGCCGACTACGACAAGGCCTTCACCGCCGACCAGTCCGTCGACGGCGTCGCCGACACCTGGGACCAGCCGCTGCGCGGCAACTTCAACCAGCTCCGCAAGCTGAAGGCCAAGTACCCGAACATCAAGATCCTGTGGTCCTTCGGCGGCTGGACCTGGTCCGGCGGCTTCGGCCAGGCGGCGGCCAACCCGGCCGCGTTCGCCCAGTCCTGCTACAACCTGGTCGAGGACCCGCGCTGGGCCGACGTCTTCGACGGCATCGACATCGACTGGGAGTACCCGAACGCCTGCGGTCTGAGCTGTGACACCTCGGGCGCGGCGGCGTACAAGAACCTGATGGCCGCGCTGCGCGCCAAGTTCGGCGCCAACAACCTGGTCACCGCCGCCACCACGGCCGACGGCTCGGCCGGCGGCAAGATCGAGTCCGCCGACTACGCGGGCGCCGCGCAGTACGTCGACTGGTACAACGTGATGACGTACGACTTCTTCGGCGCGTGGGACGCCAAGGGCCCGACCGCCCCGCACTCCCCGCTCACCTCGTACACCGGCATCCCCAAGGCGGGCTTCACCACCGCCGACGCGATGGCCAAGTTCAAGGCGATCGGGGTCCCCGCCAACAAGCTGCTCATCGGCATCGGCTTCTACGGCCGCGGCTGGACCGGCGTCACCCAGGACGCCCCGGGCGGCACGGCCACCGGCCCCGCGGCCGGCACCTACGAGCAGGGCATCGAGGACTACAAGGTCCTCAAGACGTCCTGCCCGGCCACCGGCACCGTCGCCGGCACCGCGTACGCCCACTGCGGCACCAACTGGTGGTCCTACGACACCCCGGCCACCATCGCCACCAAGATGGCCTGGGCCAAGAACCAGGGCCTGGGCGGCGCGTTCTTCTGGGAGTTCAGCGGTGACACCGCGAACGGCGAGCTGGTGAACGCGATCAGCAGCAACCTGTAGGACCGTGCTCGACCCGTGAGTACATGCTCTAGGCGACGTTGACGCGCTGACCGGGCGGGGCTGCCTCCAGCCACGCGAGAAATCCGGTCAGCGCGTCTTCGCTCATGGCGAGCTCGAGCCGCGTCCCCTGGTGGAGACAGACCAGGATCACCGCGTCCGACAGCAGCGCCAGCTCTTCCTCGCCCTCCGGCAGCCGGCGCCCGGCCACCTCGATCGAGGCGCGCTCCAGGACCCGGCGCGGGCGGGGGGCGTAGGAGAAGACCCGGAACCAGGTCAGGCGGTCGCCGCTGTACCGGGCGACCCCGTAGGACCAGCCCTTGCCGCTGGTGTCGGGCCGCTCCGGCACGTCCCAGCGCAGGCTGCAGTCGAAGGTGCCCCCGGAGCGCTGGATCAGCCTGCGGCGCAGACCGAAGACGAACAGACCCAGCACCACGAGGGCGACGACGATTCCGCACACAGTCAGAGCGAGGACCATCGACTACCGACCTCCTCGACTCCTAGATAACGGAACGGAAAAAACATCCAGATTCACCTCAGCCGCGGCCGGCGCCGGATTGCTCCGGTGCCGACCGCGGCTGAGTGACGTCATCGCATACGCGCTGTGCTCAGTGCGTGGTCGCCGCCCGCAGGCGGACCTCCGCGCGCCGCTCGGCGAAGGCGTCGCCCTCGGCCTTGGCGCGCTCCAGCTCCCGCTCGGCGCGCTGGACGTCGATCTCGTCCGACAGTTCGGCGATCTCCGCCAGCAGCGACAGCTTGTCGTCCGCGAACGAGATGAAACCGCCGTGCACCGCGGCGACGACCGTTCCACCGTCACTCGTACGGATGGTCACCGGGCCCGACTCCAGCACACCGAGCAGCGGCTGGTGACCGGGCATGACGCCGATGTCGCCGGACGTGGTGCGCGCGACGACCAGGGTGGCCTCGCCGGACCAGACCTGGCGGTCGGCGGCGACCAGCTCGACGTGCAGCTCAGCAGCCAAGAGAGGCTCCTCGGGTCACCACCCGGCTCTTGCTCGCCGGGTGTTGGGTACAAGTCTAAGGGGCGTGACAGAGGGGGCGGGACGACCCCGCCCCCTCACGCGTCACACGGGCAGCCGGGGGTCAGGAGACGCCCAGCTCCTTCGCGTTCTTCTTGAGGTCCTCGAGACCACCGCACATGAAGAACGCCTGCTCCGGGAAGTGGTCGTACTCGCCGTCGCAGATCGCGTTGAACGCGGCGATCGACTCGTCCAGCGGCACGTCCGAACCGTCCACGCCGGTGAACTGCTTGGCGACGTGGGTGTTCTGGGACAGGAAGCGCTCCACGCGACGGGCACGGTGGACGACGAGCTTGTCCTCCTCGCCGAGCTCGTCGATACCGAGGATCGCGATGATGTCCTGCAGGTCCTTGTACTTCTGCAGGATCGTCTTCACGCGCATGGCCGCGTTGTAGTGGTCCGCCGTGATGTAGCGCGGGTCCAGGATGCGGGACGTGGAGTCCAGCGGGTCCACGGCCGGGTAGATGCCCTTCTCCGAGATCGGACGGGAGAGCACCGTCGTCGCGTCGAGGTGGGCGAAGGTGGTGGCCGGGGCCGGGTCGGTCAGGTCGTCCGCGGGGACGTAGATCGCCTGCATCGAGGTGATCGAGTGACCGCGGGTCGACGTGATGCGCTCCTGGAGCAGACCCATCTCGTCGGCCAGGTTCGGCTGGTAGCCCACCGCGGACGGCATGCGGCCGAGCAGCGTGGAGACCTCGGAACCGGCCTGCGTGAAGCGGAAGATGTTGTCGATGAAGAACAGCACGTCCTGCTTCTGGACGTCGCGGAAGTACTCGGCCATGGTGAGGCCGGCCAGCGCGACGCGCAGACGGGTGCCCGGGGGCTCGTCCATCTGACCGAAGACCAGGGCGGTCTTGTCGATGACGCCCGAGTCCGACATCTCCTCGATGAGGTCGTTGCCCTCACGGGTGCGCTCACCGACACCGGCGAACACGGAGACACCGTCGTGGTTGTTGGCGACGCGGTAGATCATCTCCTGGATGAGCACCGTCTTGCCGACGCCGGCACCGCCGAACAGACCGATCTTGCCGCCCTTGACGTACGGGGTCAGCAGGTCGATGACCTTGACGCCGGTCTCGAACATCTCGGTCTTCGACTCGAGCTCGTCGAAGTTCGGGGCCTTGCGGTGGATGCCCCAGCGCTCACCGGTGTACTGCTCGTCGACGTTCAGCACCTCACCGAGGGTGTTGAACACCTTGCCCTTGGTGAAGTCGCCGACCGGCACCGTGATGGAATTGCCGGTGTCGGTGACCGCGGCCTGGCGGACCAGACCGTCGGTGGGCTGCATGGAGATGGTGCGGACCAGGCCGTCACCCAGGTGCTGGGCGACCTCCAGGGTCAGCGTCTTCTTCTCGCCGGCGTTGGCCGGGTCGGCCACCTCGACGTGAAGGGCGTTGTAGATGTCCGGCATCGCGTCGACGGGGAACTCCACGTCGACGACCGGGCCGATGACCCGGGCGACGCGGCCCGTAGCCGTCGCGGTCTCAACAGTGGTGGTCATTATCGGTCACTCCCCGCGGTCGCGTCGGCCAGGGCACTGGCGCCACCGACGATCTCGCTGATTTCCTGGGTGATTTCGGCCTGGCGGGCCGCGTTGGCAAGACGGGAGAGCGTGTTGATCAGCTCGCCCGCGTTGTCGGTGGCCGACTTCATCGCGCGCCGCGTGGCGGCGTGCTTCGAAGCGGCCGACTGGAGCAGCGCGTTGTAGATCCGGCTCTCCACGTAGCGCGGCAGCAGGGCGTCGAGGACGTCCTCCGCCGAGGGCTCGAAGTCGTAGAGCGGGAGGATCTCGCCCTGCGGCTTCGCCTCCTGCGCGACCTCGTCCAGCCGCAGCGGCAGCAGCCGGGCGTCGAGCGCCGTCTGCGTCATCATCGAGACGAACTCGGTGAAGACGATGTGGAGCTCGTCCACCCCGCCCTCGGCCGTGTCCTTCTCGATGGCCTCGATGAGAGGTGCCGCGACCTTCTTGGCGTCCGCGTACGTCGGCTCGTCGGTGAAGCCCGTCCACGACTCCGAGACCTTGCGCTCACGGAAGTTGTAGTGGGCGACACCGCGCCGGCCGACGATGTACGTGTCGACCTGCTTGCCCTCGCGCTCCAGGCGCTCGGTGAGCTGCTCCGCCGCCTTGATGGCGTTGGAGTTGAAGGCACCGGCCAGACCGCGGTCGCTCGTGAGGAGCAGGACCGCGGCACGGGCCGGGTTCTCCGCCTCCGTGGTGAGCGGGTGCTTGGTGTTCGAACCCGTACCGACCGCCGTGACCGCGCGGGTCAGTTCCTGCGCGTACGGCGTGGAGGCCGCCACCTTGCGCTGCGCCTTGACGACGCGCGAGGCGGCGATCATCTCCATCGCCTTGGTGATCTTCTTGGTCGCGGTGACGGATCGGATGCGACGCTTGTAGACCCGGAGCTGGGCTCCCATGAGTCAGGTCCTTCCTTACGTCACTTGGCGGCAGCGGCCGGAGTGTCCTCGCCGAGCAGCTTGCCGTCCGAGGTCTCGAACTGCTTCTTGAACTCGGTGATCGCGTCGGCGACGGCCGTGAGGGTGTCGTCGGACATCTTGCCGCCCTCGCGGATGGAGGTCATGAGGCCCTGCTCCTTGCGGTGCAGGTACTCCAGCAGCTCGCGCTCGAAGCGGCGGATGTCGGCGACCGGCACGTCGTCCATCTTGCCGGTGGTGCCGGCCCAGACGGAGACGACCTGGTCCTCGGTGGACATCGGCTGGTACTGCTCCTGCTTCAGCAGCTCGACCATGCGCTGGCCGCGCTCCAGCTGCGACTTCGAGGCCGCGTCCAGGTCGGAACCGAAGGCGGCGAACGCCTCCAGCTCACGGAACTGGGCGAGGTCGACGCGCAGTCGGCCGGAGACCTGCTTCATCGCCTTGTGCTGGGCGGAACCACCGACGCGGGAGACGGAGATACCCACGTTCAGCGCGGGGCGCTGACCGGCGTTGAACAGGTCCGACTCCAGGAAGCACTGGCCGTCGGTGATGGAGATGACGTTGGTCGGGATGAACGCCGAGACGTCGTTGGCCTTGGTCTCGACGATCGGCAGACCGGTCATCGAACCGGCACCCATCTCGTCGGAGAGCTTGGCGCAGCGCTCCAGCAGCCGGGAGTGCAGGTAGAAGACGTCACCCGGGTAGGCCTCACGGCCCGGCGGGCGGCGCAGCAGCAGCGACACGGCGCGGTAGGCGTCGGCCTGCTTCGAGAGGTCGTCGAAGATGATGAGGACGTGCTTGCCCTCGTACATCCACTGCTGACCGATGGCCGAACCGGTGTACGGCGCCAGGTACTTGAAGCCGGCCGGGTCGGACGCCGGGGCGGCGACGATGGTCGTGTACTCCAGGGCGCCGTTCTCCTCCAGCGCGCGGCGCACGCCGGCGATGGTGGAGCCCTTCTGGCCGATGGCGACGTAGATGCAGCGGACCTGCTTCTTCGGGTCGCCCGAGCGCCAGTTGTCGCGCTGGTTGATGATCGTGTCGACGGCCAGCGCGGTCTTGCCGGTCTGCCGGTCGCCAATGATCAGCTGACGCTGGCCACGGCCGATCGGGGTCATCGCGTCGACGGCCTTGTAGCCCGTCTCCATGGGCTCGTGCACCGACTTGCGCTGCATGACCGTGGGGGCCTGCAGCTCGAGGGCGCGGCGGCCGGACGTCTCGATCTCGCCGAGGCCGTCGATCGGGTTGCCGAGCGGGTCGACGACTCGGCCGAGGTAGCCCTCGCCGACCGCGACGGAGAGGACCTCACCGGTGCGGGTGACCGGCTGACCTTCCTCGATGCCGCTGAACTCACCCAGGACGACCGCACCGATCTCGCGCTCTTCCAGGTTCAGCGCGAGACCGAGGGATCCGTCCTCGAACTTCAGCAGTTCGTTCGCCATGGCCGAGGGCAGACCCTCGATCTTGGCGATGCCGTCGCCGGCAACGGTGACCGTACCGACCTCCTCGCGCGAGGCCGCGTCCGGCTTGTACGACTGGACGAAGGTCTCCAGTGCGTCCCGGATCTCCTCCGGCCGGATCGTGAGCTCCGCCATCTGGGTTCCCTGCTCTCCTTGTTGGGCCCGAAGTTTCACTTGGGGGGTATGGGGATCCCCCCCAAAAGAGGTGAATCCTCTGCACGGCCCAACCAGGGCCGTAGGTACGTTCGTGTTGAGTTGGCTGCTAGCTCGCCATGCGGCGGGCGGCGTCGTCGATGCGGTCCGCGATCGAGCCGTTGATGATCTCGTCGCCGACCTGCACCCGGATCCCGCCGAGGACGTCGGGGTCCACGTCGAGGTTCAGGTGCATGCTGCGGCCGTAGAGCTTCGCCAGGGCGGCGCCCAGGCGCTGCTTCTGCACGTCGCTCAGCGGCACCGCCGAGGTGACCACGGCCACGACGCGGTTGCGGCGCTCGGCGGCGAGCTTGGACAGCGAGTCCAGTCCCGCTTCCAGGCTACGACCCCGCGGCGCGCTCACCAGGCGCGTGACCAGACGCTCGGTGGCCGCGTCGGCCCGGCCGCCGAGCAGGCTGCCCAGCAGCACGCTCTTGGCCGTTCCGGTGGCCTTCCGGTCCGTCAGTGCGGCGCGCAGCTCGGTGTTCGAGGTGACGATCCGGCCGAAGCGGAACAGTTCGTCCTCGACGTCGTCGAGCGTGCCGGCCCGCTGGGCGGACGTGAGGTCGGCGGTGTTCGCCAGCTCCTCCAGCGCGTCCACCAGGTCGCGCGGCTGCGACCAGCGGGACCGCACCAGACCGGCCACCAGGTCGGCGGCGGGGCCGCTGATCTGGGCGCCGAGCAGGCGCTGCGCCAGTTCGGCCTTGGCCTCTCCGGCCTGCGCCGGGTCGGTCAGGACCCGACGCAGCGACACCTCGCGGTCGAGCAGCGCGGTGACGGCCGCCAGCTCGTCGGCGAGCCGCGCGGCGTCCACGGACGTGGAGTCCGTCAGCGCGTCGAGACGCTCACGTGCGGCTGCCAGGGCCTCGCGGCTCGCTCCGTTCATCGCGCCGCCTCGGCCTTCTCCTCGAGCTCGTCGAGGAAGCGGTCGATCACGCGGCTCTGCCGGGCGTGGTCCTCGAGGGACTCACCGACGAGCTTGCCGGCCAGCTCGGTGGCCAGCTTGCCGACGTCCTGACGCAGCGCGGAGGACGCGGCCTTGCGGTCGGCCTCGATCTGGGCGTGGCCGGCGGTGACGATCTCCTCGCGCTGGCGCTGGCCCTCCGCACGCATCTCGGCGATGAGTGCGGCGCCCTGCTCCTGCGCCTCCTGGCGCAGGCGCGCGGCCTCGTGACGGGCCTCGGCGAGCTGGGCCTTGTACTGCTCGAGGACGCTCTGAGCCTCGGTCTGCGCGGCCTCGGCCTTTTCGATACCGCCCTCGATGGCCTCGCGACGCTCTTCCAGAACCTTGTTGATGTTCGGGAGGAGCTTCCAGGCGAGGAAGCCGAAGACGATGACGAAGGCGATGAGGCCGATGACGAGCTCGGGGATCGGCGGGACGAGGGGATTCTCGGTCTCCTCGGCCGCCAGAATGAGCAGCTGGCTCATGTCAGTGCCTTTCGTCTAGTCGGCTGATCGTGAATCGTCAGATCACTTGCCGTAGACGAACGGCATGACCAGACCGATCAGGGCGAGCGCCTCACAGAAGGCGAAGCCGAGGATCTGGTTGGCACGGATCAGGCCGGCGGCCTCGGGCTGACGGGCGAGGGCCTGGGTGCCGTTACCGAAGATGATGCCGACGCCGACGCCGGGGCCGATGGCAGCGAGGCCGTAACCGATGGAGCCGAGCGAGCCGGAAACAGCGGCAAGGGTCTGGGACATGCCAGTTCTTCCTTTTCTTTACGGACCGGTGGGGGTTGGCCACCGGACGGCTGGGGGGTGGTGCGGGGCGGGGCTCAGTGGTGCTCGGCGAGCGCGCCCTGGATGTAGGTGCACGTCAGGAGGACGAAGACGTACGCCTGAAGGGCCTGGATGAAGAGTTCGAAGGCCGTCATCACGATGGTCATGATGAACGAGACACCGGCGTAGGCGATCCCGATGCCGTTCAGCAGGTACCAGCTGGCGATCGTGAAGAGCAGCAGCAGGGTGTGACCGGCGAACATGTTCGCGAAGAGCCGGACGGCGTGCGTGAAGGGGCGCACGAGCAGGTTCGAGAAGAACTCGATGAGCATCGCGAGCGGCAGGACCGCTCCCAGCGACTTGTCGTAGCCCGTGACGTTCTTGAAGAAGCCCACGAAGCCGTGGCGCTTGAAGGTCAGCGACACCCACAGGACGTAGACCACGAGGGCGAGCACGGCCGGGTACGCGATGATCGCGGTGACCGGGAACTGGGCGAGCGGGATGACCGACCAGAGGTTCATCATCCACACGAAGAAGAACAGCGAGACGATCAGCGGGACGTACTTCTCGCCCTCCCGCTTGCCGATGGTCTCGTACACGACTCCGCGGCGGATGAAGTCGTAGCCCGCCTCGGCGACCATCTGCAGCTTGCCGGGAACGACCTTCGGCTTGCGGAAGGCGGCCCAGAAGAAACCGACGATGACGATGGAACCGAGCAGCGCCAGCAGCATCGTCTTGTTGAAGTACACGTTGCTGTCGCCGTCGCCCCACAGGGGCTCGAACAGGAACGAGTGCAGGCCGGGAGCCGGGAAGCCACAGCCGTCGAAGATGTGGCAGTCGGTCTCGAAGGCGAGCACCTGCGTCGGATCAGCACTCACCGCGGGCTCCTTCAGCGTGGCGCATAGGTACGGCAACCTCGTTGTGTCGGCGCGGCAGCGAGCCGCGGTTCGGCACGGGACTGGTGTTACGGATGTGGGGGCGGCTGAGGGGCATCTCGCCTCGCGCTTGAGCAGGCGTCAGCTCGAATGCCCGCGCCCGCGATGCCGCAGTTGGCACCGGACGATAGCAGGATCTCTCAGGCGTCCTTATCCCGGCCCTACCCCTCACGACGAGTGCCCCGATTTTTCGGGTTCGACGTAGAGGATCTTGGCCTTCATGTGGGCGCGCGTCTGGGCGGCGATCCACGTGAGGGTGGCGGCGACAAGGGTGAGCGCGAACGCCCGGGGGTTGAACAGCGTCGTGTCCTTGAACACGGCGAGGAAGACGAAGAGCAGCAGGATCTGCGCGGCGTACAGCATCAGACCCATGGCCTGGAAGAGGTGCGGAAGCGATCTGGCCGTCCGCTGCAGGACGTAGAGACCGATACCCATGAAGAGGATCGCCAGCACGGCCGCCACGATCGCCCCGACCGCACCCTTCCCGCCGGCGACCACACCACTGACGACGGCGGCGATCGCGCCGACGGCAGCCGTGGGCACAGCGGCCTGGGCCAGGATCCGGACGTCGTTGGACGGCATGGCGGCAACTCCGCGTTCAAAAAGGGGGCTGGGGTGTCGTCATGGACGAGCGTAGTCCCGGCGGAGGCGGTCGAGACCTCGCACCGTCGGGCCGTCGCACTGCGGCCTGCCGGCTCTACCGGGGGTTCTCGTGAACCGTATCACAAACTATTTGATGAGGTCTTTACCTGGATGGTGTGCTGACTGTCACACGTGAGGGTGATCGTGCGCGTCTGAGCGAAAACAGCGCCGACTTGTCTGGTATTAGGGGGGTTCGCTCCCCCACGAGTTGGCAATGTTCTAGTCAGATTCTTACCCGGCGCCCTCATCCGCGGGGAACACGCGAACGGGCGCCGAGCGCGGTCGCTCCGTTGACGCCGGGCACCCCCGGGCCGCCCGAGACGCCGACCGGGACGGGCCTGCGCGGCTCGTCGTCGGCCGCCGCCACGCCCTCGCTCCCGGTGTCCCCGGCGTCCTCGGCGTCCTCGGCGTCCTCTGGGCTTCCGGCACCGTCCGCCTCCGCCGCTGCGAGGGCCGACGCCGCCCGGCGCCGCCGGTAGCGCGGCGGCACGAACGCCTCGGCCCAGCGCGGGGCGCGCGGCGTGAACCGCGGCAGCAGGAGCAGCACCAGGCCCACCGCGCTGAGGAACACCACGCCGAGGACGATCCACATGGACGCCGAGTTCACCGAGTAGGCCAGCGCCCCGAACGCGATCAGCGCCGACCAGAAGTACATGATCAGCACCGCGCGGCTGTGCGAGTGCCCGATCTCCAGCAGCCGGTGGTGCAGGTGCCCGCGGTCCGCCGCGAACGGCGACTGGCCGCGCCAGGTGCGCCGCACGATCGCCAGGATCAGGTCGGCCGCCGGGATCGCGATGATGGTCAGCGGCATCAGCAGCGGGATGTAGACCGGCACCATCTGGTGCACCGCGTTGCGCTCGGACCCGGAGAACAGCTTCATCACGTCGGGGTCGACCTGGCCGGTCACCGAGATCGCGCCCGCCGCCAGCACCAGGCCGATCAGCATGGAGCCGGAGTCGCCCATGAAGATGCGCGCCGGGTGCATGTTGTGCGGCAGGAAGCCCACGCACATGCCCATCAGCACGGCCGCGAACAGCGTCGCCGGGGCCGCGGCCTCGATGCCGTACGAGTACCAGATGCGGTAGGCGTACATGAAGAACGCCGCCGACGCGATGCACACCATGCCGGCCGCGAGACCGTCCAGGCCGTCCACGAAGTTCACCGCGTTGATGGTGATGACCACCAGCGCCACCGTGAGCAGGGTGCCCTGCCACTGGGTCAGCGCGACCGTGCCGACGCCCGGGATGGGCAGCCACAGGATCGTCAGACCCTGCATGACCATCACGCCGGCCGCGATCATCTGCGCGCCCAGCTTGATCAGCGCGTCGATCTCGAACTTGTCGTCGAGGACGCCGATCAGCCAGATCAGCGCGGCGCCGCTGAGCAGGGCGCGCGGCTCGTTCGACTTCTCGAAGACCTCGTTGAGGTTGGTCAGGTGGTCCGCGACCAGCAGGCCCGCGCACAGCCCGAAGAACATGGCGATCCCGCCGAGGCGCGGAGTGGGCTCCCGGTGCACGTCACGTGCCCGGATCTCCGGCATCGCCCCGGCCACGATCGCGAACTTCCGTACCGGCCCTGTCAGCAGATACGTCACCGCGGCCGTGATGCAGAGCGTCAGCAGGTATTCACGCACGGGCTTCCCCACAGGTCTCGCTGGCCATCTCAGCCCCACACCCTAGCGATGGCCGCATGTGAGTGAGGACTTCCGGGTAGCCACGATGGTTGCACGTAACGCTGTGGAGTCCGTCGTACGGGGTCCACCGGGGGGTGTACGGGAGCATCACCACCCCGTCAGCCGGGGTACGGCGGGAAGGCCGCGACCAGGTCGCGGACGTCCTCGCGGGCCCGCTGGGCGTCCGTCTCCCGGCGCAGCACCCGGGCCGTCAGCGTCGCGACGGCGGCCATCTGCTCCTCCCCCATGCCCTGGGTGGTCACCGCGGCCGTGCCCAGCCTGAGACCCCGCAGGTCGGCGTGCGGCAGGGCGCAGCAGTCCAGCACGATCCCGGCCCCCGCCAGCAGTCGGCGCGCGGTGCGCCCGTCGACGCCGAGCGGCGCCGGGTCGGCCGTGACGAGGTGCGTGTCGGTGCCGCCGGTGGTGACCGCCAGGCCCTGTGCCGCCAGCCCGGCCGCGAGCACGCGCGCGTTGGCGACCACCTGGTGGGCGTACGCGGAGAACGCCGGCGTGGCCGCCTCCCCGAACGCGACCGCCTTCGCGGCGATGGTGTGCATCTGCGCGCCGCCCTGGGTGAACGGGAACACCGCCCGGTCGACGCGCTCGGCGAGGTCCGCGCCGCACAGCAGCATCCCGCCGCGCGGCCCGCGCAGCACCTTGTGCGTGGTCGCGCACACGATGTCGGCGTACGGCACCGGACTGGGCGCCGCGCCGCCCGCGACCAGCCCGATGGGGTGGGCCGCGTCCGCGACGAGGAAGGCGCCCACCTCGTCGGCGACCTCGCGGAAGAAGGCGTAGGGCAGGTGGCGGGGGTAGGCGATGGAGCCGCACACGATCGCCCTGGGCCGGTGGGTGCGGGCCAGGGTGCGCACCTGCTCGTGGTCGACGAGCCCGGTCTCCGCGTCCACCCCGTAGGGGACGAAGTCGAACCAGCGGCCGGAGAAGTTCGCGGGCGAGCCGTGGGTGAGGTGACCGCCGTGGGGCAGCCCGAGGGCGAGCACGGTGTCCCCGGGCCGCAGCAGGGCGGCGTACGCGGCGAGCACGGCCGAGGAGCCGGAGTGGGACTGGACGTTGGCGTGCTCGGCGCCGAACAGCGCCTTGGCGCGGTCCACGGCGACCCGTTCGGCCATGTCGACGATCTCGCAGCCGCCGTGGTGGCGGGCGCCGGGGTAGCCCTCGGCGTACTTGTTGGCGAGCGGGGAGCCGAGCGCGGCCAGCACGGCCGGTGAGCTGAAGTTCTCGGCGGCGCTGAGCTGGAGCGTCGTGGCCTGGCGCATCCGCTCCGCGAGCAGGATGTCGGCGAGCTCGGGATCCTGCCGTCGCAGGAGGCCGGCCTCGAGGGCATGGCTGACGGTCATGACGGGCTCCGGACGCGTCGACGCTGACGTACGTCCAATGTAGGCCCGGGCCCCCGGACCCGCCCCCGGTGCTGCGGCGACCGGGGAGCCCGCACAGGACGAGGGCGTCAGTCGCGCGGGCGTCAGCCGGTGCGGGCGGGGACGCCGGTCAGGGCCGTCACCACCGGGTCCAGCGCCTGGTGTATCTCGTCGCCGATCGAACGGAAGAACGTCAGGGGCGCCCCGTACGGGTCGTACACCTCGTCCGCCTCGGCGGTGGGCGCCAGCAGCCAGCCGCGCAGCGCGGCGGCGGCCCGGACCAGGGCGCGGGCGCGCTGGACCACGCCCTCCTCCAGCGGCGGCAGGGTGGCCGGGTCGATGGCCTTCACCAGCCGGGTGAACTCCTTCAGCGTGAAGGTGCGCAGCCCCGCCGAGTGCCCCATCGAGATGACCTGGGCGCGGTGGTCGCGGGTGGCCGTCAGCACCAGGTCGGCGTGGATGACGTGCTCGTCGAGCAGTTCCCGCCCGACGAAGCCGGAGGCGTCCGCGCCGAAGTCGGCCAGCACCTGCTCGGCGTGGGACTCCATCGGCGCGCCCTCGTGCCCCCAGGTGCCGGCGCTCTCCACGACCAGCGCGCTGCCCAGGATGCCGAGCCGCTGCTTCACGTAATGCCGGGTCAGCCGCTCGGTGATGGGTGAGCGGCACACGTTGCCGGTGCTGACGTGGAGGATGCGGAAACTGTCGCGCGGCAGTCCCACGAAGGTCGTCGTGATCTCCGCCGCGCTCTCCCCGTCGCCTATGCCACGCCCCGCGTCAGGGGCCGTCAATTCGCCACCTCGAGGTCGGGTACCACCTTCCGCAGCTCCTCGGCGGAGATCGCGCCCACGCGCAGCAGCAGCGGCACCTCGCGGGTGACGTCGACGATCGACGAGGGCACGTTGCCCGGGGTCGGCCCGCCGTCGAGGTAGACGGAGACGGAGTCGCCGAGCATCTCCTGGGCGGCGTCGCAGGTCTCCGGCGCCGGGAAGCCGGTCAGGTTGGCGGAGGAGACCGCCATCGGGCCGACCTCGGTGAGCAGTTCGATGGCGACCGGGTGCAGCGGCATCCGCACGGCCACCGTGCCCCGGGTGTCGCCGAGGTCCCACTGCAGGGACGGCTGGTGCCTGGCGACCAGGGTGAGGGCGCCCGGCCAGAAGGCGTCCACCAGCTCCCAGGCCAGCTCGGAGAAGTCGGTCACCAGGCCGTGCAGGGTGTTCGGGGAGCCGATGAGGACGGGCGAGGGCATGTTGCGGCCGCGGCCCTTGGCCTCCAGCAGGTCGCCGACGGCCTCCTTGGAGAAGGCGTCCGCGCCGATGCCGTACACCGTGTCGGTCGGCAGGACCACGAGCTCGCCACGGCGGACGGCGGACGCGGCCTCGCGCAGACCGGTCACTCGGTCGGTCGCGTCGTTGGTGTCGTATCGCCGAGCCATCTAGCGGGCCTCCTCGTACACGTACTGCGGGTAGGGGGTGGGGGTGGTCACGGCAGGGCCTTACGGGCGGTGGCGAAGCGTGGCCGGTTGTTGAGGTCGGGGTGGTCGGCCGCATCGGCCCAGCCCCGCTCCTCGGTGAAGATCCACGGCACCTGGCCGCCCTGGGTGTCGGCGTGCTCGATGACGACGACACCGCCGGGGCGCAGCAGCCGGTGCGCGGTGCGCTCGATGCCCCGGATCAGGTCCAGGCCGTCCTCGCCGGAGAACAGCGCCAGCTCGGGGTCGTAGTCGCGGGCCTCGATGGCCACGTACTCCCACTCGGTGAGCGGGATGTACGGCGGGTTGGAGATGACCAGGTCGACCTGACCGTCGAGGTCGGGGAACGCGGTCAGCGCGTCGCCCTGGCGCAGGTCGACCCGCGACCCGGCGACGTTCTTGCGGGTCCACACCAGGGCGTCCTCGGACAGCTCCACGGCGTGCACGCGCGAGCGGGGCACCTCCTGGGCGAGGGCGAGCGCGATGGCGCCGGAGCCGGTGCACAGGTCGACGATGCACGGCTCGACGACGTCCATGGCGCGCACCGCGTCTATGGCCCAGCCGACCACGGACTCGGTCTCCGGGCGGGGCACGAAGACGCCGGGGCCGACCTGGAGCTCCAGGTAGCGGAAGTAGGCCCGTCCGGTGATGTGCTGCAGCGGCTCGCGCTGCTCGCGCCGGGCGATGACCTCCCAGTAGCGGGCGTCGAAGTCGGAGTCCTTCACCAGGTGCAGCTCGCCGCGCTTGACGCCGTGCACGAACGCGGCGAGCTCCTCGGCGTCGGTGCGCGGCGAGGGCACGCCGGCGTCGGCCAGCCGCTGGGTGGCCTGGGCCACCTCAGCGAGCAGCAGGCTCCGGGGGCTCGGGGGTCGCCCCCCAAAAGGTTGCTGCACGCGCGTCCTCCGTGTCGTCCTCGGTACGTCGTTTGCGCCGGTGCGCGGCTACGCGGCCGCCAGCTTCGCCGCCGAGTCCGCGTCGACGCACGCCTGGATCACCGCGTCGAGGTCGCCGTCCAGGACCTGGTCCAGGTTGTACGCCTTGAAGCCGACCCGGTGGTCCGAGATGCGGTTCTCCGGGAAGTTGTAGGTGCGGATCTTCTCGGAGCGGTCGACGGTGCGGACCTGGCTGCGGCGGGCGTCGGCGGCCTCCCGCTCCGCCTCCTCCTGCGCCATGGCGAGCAGCCTGGAGCGCAGGATGCGCAGGGCCTGCTCCTTGTTCTGGAGCTGGCTCTTCTCGTTCTGGCAGGAGGCGACGACGCCGGTCGGCAGGTGCGTGATGCGCACGGCGGAGTCGGTGGTGTTCACCGACTGCCCGCCGGGGCCGGACGAGCGGTAGACGTCGATGCGCAGGTCGTTGGGGTTGATCTCGACGTCGACCTCCTCCGCCTCGGGCGTGACGAGCACGCCGGCGGCGGAGGTGTGGATGCGGCCCTGCGACTCGGTGGCGGGCACGCGCTGCACGCGGTGCACCCCGCCCTCGTACTTCAGCCGGGCCCACACGCCCTGGCCGGGCTCGGTCGTGCCGCGGGTCTTCACGGCGACCTGGACGTCCTTGTAGCCGCCCAGCTCGGACTCGGTGGCGTCGATGATCTCGGTCTTCCAGCCGACGCGCTCGGCGTAGCGCAGGTACATGCGCAGCAGGTCACCGGCGAACAGCGCGGACTCGTCACCGCCGGCGCCCGCCTTGATCTCCAGGATGACGTCCTTGTCGTCGCTGGGGTCGCGCGGGACCAGCAGCAGACGCAGCTTCTCCGTCAGCTCCTCGCGCTGCTGTTCCAGGTCCTTGACCTCGGCGGCGAAGTCGGGGTCGTCGGCGCCCAGTTCGCGCGCGGTGTCGATGTCGTCGCCGGTCTGCTTCCAGGAGCGGTACGTGGCGACGATCGGGGTGAGCTCGGCGTAGCGCTTGTTCAGCTTGCGCGCGTTGGCCTGGTCGGAGTGGACCGACGGGTCGGCGAGCTTCTTCTCCAGGTCGGCGTGCTCGGTGACCAGTTCCTCGACGGCCTCGAACATCTTGGGCTCCTGTTGCGTACGTGGGGGAAGTGCGGGCGACCAAAAACGCCGGTCCCGGGCACGCCCCGGGCGGGGGCGCGACCGTGGACCGGCGAAGAGGGGCTCGCTACTTCTTGGAGCCGGCGGCAGCCTTGCCGAAGCGGGCCTCGAAGCGGGCCACACGGCCACCGGTGTCGAGGATCTTCTGCTTGCCCGTGTAGAACGGGTGGCACTCGGAGCAGACCTCGGCCCGGATGGTGCCGGACTCGATGGTGCTGCGGGTCGTGAACGACGCGCCACAGGTGCAGCTGACCTGCGTCTCGACGTACTCGGGGTGGATGTCGCGCTTCAAGGTGTCTCCTAGGTATCGGGAGGGCGCCGGGTCGCCGCCGCGGGGTGCGGGGGCGTGAACCGGA
Organism: Streptomyces galbus; assembly: GCF_005280195.1. Classification (GTDB taxonomy): domain Bacteria; phylum Actinomycetota; class Actinomycetes; order Streptomycetales; family Streptomycetaceae; genus Streptomyces; species Streptomyces galbus. The sequence goes on from NZ_SZPR01000017.1 coordinate 79,439, forward strand.
ACCGACGTACCAGTCTGCCAGGACTGGCGCCATCCTCCCAAACCGGGGGTGCGGGTGTTCTATTCCCGGGTGCCGCCCACGGGGGTGGCGCCCTGTCGCCGCGGGCGGGTGCGGGTGCGCTGTGGCTCGTCGCGCAGTTCCCCGCGCCCCTCGAGGTGGGTCAGCCGCAGCTTGCCCCAGGGGCGCGGGGAACTGCGCGAACGGCCACGACGCGCCCGCGGACGGCTACGAGGCCGCCACCACACCCGCCGCCTCACCCGTCGCCGTCCCCGTCGTCGCCGCCTTCGGGATCGCCGTGTCCGTCTTGAGCGCGTTCCAGACCAGGCGGGCCTTGGATTGCTCGATCAGGACGCGGTTGGGGTTCGCGGGGTCGTACTGGACCGGCATGGTGACCATGGTCATGCCGGACGCGCCGATGCCCTTCAGGCCGTCCGCGAAGGACATCAGGGAGTTGACCGAGCCGAGGTGGGAGTCGGTCGTCACGGTCTTCGTCGCGGTGTCGGCGAGGTCCAGCAGCTTCTTCGGGTTGCCGAGCAGGCCGACGTGCTCGACCTGGTCGATCAGCGCCTTCACGAACGCCTGCTGGAGCTGGATGCGGCCGAGGTCGGAGCCGTCGCCCACGCCGTGCCGGGTGCGGACCAGGCCGAGGGCCTGCCGGCCGTCGAGGGTGTGGGTGCCGGCCTTCAGGCGCAGGTGGCTGTCGGGGTCGTCGATGTTCTTGGTGGTGGTGATCCGGACCCCGCCGAGCTGGTCGACGAGCTTCTGGAAGCCGGAGAAGTCGACCTCGAGGTAGTGGTCCATGCGCACGCCGGTGAGGGACTCGACGGTCTTCACCGCGCAGGCGGCGCCGCCCGTGGAGTACGCCGAGTTGAACATGACGTCGCGGGCGGCGTCGTGGGTGACGCCCTTGGGGTCGGTGCAGGCGGGACGGTTGATCAGCGTGTCGCGCGGGACGGACACCACGCTCGCCCTCTTGTGGCCCTTGTACACGTGGACGATCATCGCCGTGTCGGAGCGGGCGCTGCCGTCGTCCGCGCCGCCGCCGAGCTTCTTGTTGCTGCCGGAGCGGGTGTCGGAGCCGAGGACCAGGATGTTCTCGCTGCCGTTGTCGGCCTTGATGGGCCGGTCGGTGCCGAGGGCCTGGTCGATGTCGACGCTCTTGAGGTTGCCGTTGAGCTTGAAGTACACGTAGCCGAGGCCCGTGCCGCCGAGGACGACGACGCCCGCGGCGGTCCACGCCGCGATCATCAGCCCCCGGCGTCGGGCGCGGGCCTTGCGGCGGCGGCCCTGGCCGCGGTTGCGGGGACCGGTGGGGCCGGTTCCACCCGGTATGCCGGGCTCCGGCGTGCTCTCGGCGGACATGTGCTCCTCGGTTCTTCGGTGCGCGGTCGGATACCCCCTGCGGTCGGGATCAGGCCTGGTGCCGTCCGTCGTACGGGCCCGTACCGCTCCATCGTCACCCCGTCCGTCAGACGGGGAAACCGGGGAAAGGGTTGCACAACGGACCGTGCCCGCCCTGGTGACAGGACGGGCACGGCGGGTGACCGGTGGGGCGGGGCGCGCCCGGCTCACCTGCGGGGTCAGCCGAGGAGGTCGTACTGCTTGAAGCTGGTGCCGAGGGAGATCCTTGTGGCGAAGCTCGCACTCGTGTTGGCGCCGGTGCCCCGGTACAGGTACAGCGTGCCGCCGGGCGTGCGGGCCAGCAGGTCGGCCTTGCCGTCCGCGTTCACGTCGCCGATCGTCGCGAGGGCGTTGTACGTCGTGTTGCTCCAGGTCGCGACCTTCAGTCCGGACGCGAAGGCGCTGGAGCCGAGCACGCCCCGGCCCCGGAAGAGGTAGACGGCGCCCGTCGACCGGTCGCGGGCGATCAGGTCGGCCCGGCCGTCCCCGTTGAAGTCGCCGTGGCCGCGCACGACGTTGTACCGGTTCCAGCCGGTCCCGGCCTTCACCCGGGTCCCGAAGCTGCCGTTGCCCTTGCCCGGGTAGATCCACAGGGCACCCGCGGAGTCGACGGACAGCAGGTCGGGCAGGTAGTCGCCGGTGACGTCACCGGGGGCGACGATGCCGAGGCGGGTCTTCCAGTTGTCGCCGACCAGCTTGTTCGCCCAGGTGCCGCTGGCGGGCACGTAGTGCTTCCAGTAGACGTCCCCGTCCGAGGCGCGGCGCACGATCAGGTCCTGGTAGCCGTCGCGGTCGAGGTCGGTCTGCAGGAGGACGTTGTAGCCGCTCCAGCTCCCCCAGGAGCGGCGCGGCAGGAGCGCGGTGCCCTTGGAGGGGATCTCGTAGAGGGTCTTCGTGGAGGCGTTGCGGGCGAAGAGGTCGGCGTAGGAGTCACCGCTGACGTTGGTGTCGTCCAGGCGCGGGTAGACCGCGCCGACGTAGCTGGTGACCTTCGAGAAGACGCTGTACGCGCCGGCCTCCACGCAGTCCTTCACGCCCCAGGAGACGACGCCGACGATGCGTCCGCCGACCACGAGCGGGCCGCCGGAGTCGCCGTTGCAGGCGGAGGTGGTCCCCGTGTCGCTGCCCGTGGCGGGCTTGCCCGCGCACACCATGTGGGTCTTGATGAAGTCGGCGCCGTAGTACGAGGCGCAGGTGGAGTCGGCCTGGATGGGCAGCGTGGCCGTCTTCAGCGTCTCGGAGATGTCCTGCGTGGCCGAGGATGTGCGGCCCCAGCCGTAGAGCCGGGCGCTGGTGCCGGCCTTGTAGGACGTGGTGTCGCCCGCGGTCGTCATCCGGATGGGCGTGGCCCGCACCGGGTTCGGCAGCGTGAGCACGGCGATGTCGTTGTTGACGGTCACCGGGTTGTACGAGGGGTGGTTCCACTGGCGCCAGGCACCGCTGAGGGTGCCGCCGTGGGCGTCGGTGATCCGGCCGTCGGCGTCGACGTCCGGCAGTTGCGCGGTGCCGGTGATGACGAGGCCGTGGGCCCGCCAGTCGTAGCCCTTGACGCAGTGGGCCGCGGTGAGGATCTTCGTCGGCGACACGACGGCCCCGCCGCAGAAGAAGCCGATGTCGTCGCTCGTGGTGGCGGTGCCGCGGTCGTCGCCGTACCAGAGCTGGGCCATCCAGGGCGCCGAGGTCACGGTCGTGGTGGTGCCGCCGATGATCTTGGGGTCCACGGTGGCCGTACGGCTGCCGGCGCTCTGGGTCTGCTTCGTCGTCCGCCCGGCGACGTCGTCACCGGCGACGGCGATCGCCAGCCGCTTCTGCAGCTCGGCCTGGGGCGGTGCGCCGACCGTCGGCTTCGGCAGCGGCTGCGCCGCCTGCGCGGACGACGTCAGCAGGGCCCCGGCGACGGCGGCGGCGAAGCCGACCGCGACCACGGGCAGGGCGATCCGCGTACGGCGTCTGTGACGCCGCCCCCCGGACGTGGGTGTGCCCACAAGTCCCCCCTCGGGATGTGATGTTCTGGGTTCAGCGATCGAACGTGCGACCGAAGAGCGCGATCGTACCGTGGTCGTGCACATGCAGAAGGGCCGCCCCCCTCGAAAGGGGGACGGCCCGTACGACGTCGGCGGGGACTAGTCGCCGTTGCCCGGGGTGGGCGTCGTCTTCTGGATCTGCATCAGGAACTCGGCGTTCGACTTGGTCTGCTTCATCTTGTCGAGGAGCAGCTCGACCGCCTGCTGCTGGTCGAGGGCGTGCAGCACCCGGCGCAGCTTCCAGACGATGGCGAGCTCGTCGGGGGCGAGCAGGATCTCTTCCTTGCGGGTACCGGACGCGTCGACGTCCACCGCCGGGAAGATGCGCTTGTCGGCGAGCTTCCGGTCGAGCTTGAGCTCCGCGTTGCCGGTGCCCTTGAACTCCTCGAAGATCACCTCGTCCATGCGGGACCCGGTGTCCACCAGCGCGGTGGCGAGGATGGTCAGCGAGCCGCCGTCCTCGATGTTGCGGGCCGCACCGAAGAAGCGCTTCGGCGGGTACAGGGCCGTGGAGTCGACACCACCGGACAGGATGCGGCCGGAGGCCGGGGCGGCCAGGTTGTAGGCGCGGCCCAGGCGGGTGATCGAGTCGAGCAGCACGACCACGTCGTGGCCCAGCTCCACCAGGCGCTTGGCGCGCTCGATGGCCAGCTCGGCGACCGTGGTGTGGTCCTCGGCCGGGCGGTCGAAGGTCGAGGAGATGACCTCGCCCTTGACCGACCGCTGCATGTCGGTGACCTCTTCCGGACGCTCGTCGACCAGGACGACCATCAGGTGGCACTCGGGGTTGTTGTGCGTGATCGCGTTGGCGATCGCCTGCATGATCATGGTCTTGCCGGTCTTCGGCGGGGCCACGATCAGACCGCGCTGGCCCTTGCCGATCGGCGACACGAGGTCGATGATCCGGGTCGTCAGCACGCCCGGGTCCGTCTCCAGGCGGAGGCGGTCCTGCGGATACAGCGGGGTGAGCTTGTTGAACTCCGGGCGGCCGCGGCCGTGTTCGGGCGCCATGCCGTTGACGGAGTCCAGGCGGACCAGCGCGTTGAACTTCTCCCGGCGCTCGCCCTCCTTGGGCTGGCGGACCGCGCCGGTGATGTGGTCGCCCTTGCGCAGGCCGTTCTTGCGGACCTGGGCGAGGGAGACGTACACGTCGTTCGGGCCGGGCAGGTAGCCGGAGGTCCGGATGAACGCGTAGTTGTCGAGGATGTCCAGGATGCCCGCGACCGGGATCAGGACGTCGTCCTCGGTGATCTGCGGCTCCGGGGCGATGTCGTCACGGCCCCGGCGGCCCCGGCGGTCGCGGTAGCGCCCGCGCCGGCCGCGCCGGCCGCCCGCCTCGTCGTCGTAGCCGTCGTCCTGGCGGTTGTCCTGCCGGCTGTCCTGGCGGCCGCCGCCCTGCTGCTGGCCGCCCTGTCCCTGCTGCTGGCGCTGCTGGCCACCGCCGCCCTGGTTCTGCTGGTCGTCGCCCTTGCCACGGCGGTCACGGTCACGGCCGCGTTCACGGCGGTCGCGGCGGCGGCCCTCGCCGTCACCGGCGTCGCCCTGCGCCTGCTGCGACTGGCCCTGCTGACCCTGCGGGGACTGCGGCTGGGCGGGCGTCTCCGCCTTCGGCTCGCTCTTGGCCTCGGCGGCGACGGTCTCGGGCGCGCCGCCCGGGGCGCCCGCCTCGGCGGTGGCGCGGCGGCGCCGGCGCTCGGCCGGGGCCTCGTTGCCCCCGGCGGGCTGGCCGGGGATCTCGATCTGCTGCTGGGCCGCGGCCTGGTCGGCGGGGGCCTGCTCGGCCTTCGCGTCCGCCTTCTTGTCGGCCTCGTCGCCCGTACGGGTGCGGGAGGTGGCGCGGCGCTTGGGCTTGGTCTCACCGGCGGCGTCGGCCTTGGGCGCGGCGGCGCCCGACTGGGCCTGCGCCTCCTTGATGACCTCGATCAGCTGGCTCTTGCGCATCCGCGCGGTGCCCCTGATGCCGAGGCCGGATGCGACCTGCTGGAGCTCGGCCAGCACCATGCCCTCGAGGCCGGTACCGCGGCGCCGCCGGGAGCCGGCACCGGCGGCAGGCGCGGAGGCGTCCGTGGCGGGCGCGGCAGCGGTCTCCTCGACACGTGCGCCCATCAGATCGGTGGTGTCGCTCACGAAGGGTCCTTCCCTGGAGCGGACGTCGGCCTGTCTGGCTCGGCGACCGGTTGTGCTGTCCGGTTCCGGTCCTTGCTGTGCGGACGGAGCCGGGGCGGTGGTCCGCCAAAGCGGCGGAAGAGATATCTGGTGATGGCGCTTCCTCGAGCCGTGGCACCCGGTGCCGGGGTCACGTGGCGTGGTCGCACCGATTCCGGAACTCCCCCAGCGGGGGTAGCCCCACCTGAAGGCCGCTCAGCGCCGGTGTACGGCGTACTGCCCAGGTACGACGTACGGAACGCAGCGCGGCTTGGGGAGCTCCCGGAAGAATGTCTGTCCCGGACGGGGACACGAGGCACCTCGCCATGGTGAGGTCGGGTGCAGACTTGAGATTAACACTACCGGATCCAACAAACATTCCCCCTCTCGAAATCCGGCAACCGTGCGTCACATGTCGCCGGAGGGCGCGAGCGGCAGCACGCTCGCCCCGTGCAGATCCAGACTCAGCCGGTTGGCGGCCCAGTCCGCACCGGCCAGCGCCTCGACCTTGTCGGCCGAGTCCGCGTCGGCCAGCGCCATCACGGTGGGTCCGGCGCCGGAGATCACCGCGGGGACCCCGTCGGCGCGCAGCCGCTCCACCAGCGCCGCGCTCTCCGGCATGGCCGGTGCGCGGTACTCCTGGTGCAGACGGTCCTCGGTGGCGGGCAGCAGCAGCTCGGGGCGCCGGGTCAGGGCCTCGACGAGCAGGGCGGCACGGCCCGCGTTGGTGGCGGCGTCCACATGCGGGACGGTGCGCGGGAGCAGTCCGCGCGCGGTCTCGGTCAGGACCGGCTTCCCGGGCACGAAAACCACCGGAACGATGGAATCGGAGGGCTCCATCCTGATCGCCCGCGCGGCGCCGGCCTCCATCCAGGACAGGGCGAAGCCGCCCAGGAGACACGCCGCGACGTTGTCGGGGTGGCCCTCGATCTCGGTGGCGAGTTCGAGCAGCGCCGTGTCGTCGAGCCGGGACTCGCCGCCTATCGTCACCGCGCGCGCGGCGACGATGCCCGCGCAGATGGCGGCGGAGGACGAGCCGAGGCCGCGGCCGTGCGGGATGCGGTTGGCGCAGACGATCTCCAGGCCGCGCGGCTGGCCGCCCAGGATCTCGAAGGCGGTGCGCAGGGAGCGGACGAGCAGGTGGCTCTCGTCGCGCGGCAGCGTGGCGCTGCCCTCCCCCGCGATGTCGATGTGCAGCCCGGAGTCGGCCACCCGGACGACCACGTCGTCGTACAGCCCCAGCGCGAGGCCGAGGGCGTCGAAGCCCGGGCCGAGGTTGGCGCTGGTGGCGGGGACGCGCACCCGGACGGCGGCGGCGCGGAACGCTGGACCGGCCATCGCTCGTTGACTCTCCTTGAGCTGCGGAACTGTCGAATGACAGTCGAATGACTTCGCTGGACATTCGATGACGTACGAAGACCCTGGGCCGCCGGAGCGGCGCTGTCCGGGAACAGCTGCGCTGCGGCACATGCGAGCGGGGCATATGCGGCGGGCGGGTTCGCTACAGCCTATCGAAGGAAGGTTCTGCGGCGACATAGGGCGCACAGGAGGCGCACGATGCGTGTCGCAAGCCCCCCGTGCCCCTGTGCAGGGGAACGTTCCCCGTCGGGCGCGGTTGACGCGTCCGGTGCCGCCCGCCCGGGTGTGGCCCGGGCGGGCGGGACCTGCGCGGGTGCTACGCGAGTCCGAGGCGCTCCGCCGCGGTGGCCGCGTCGACCGGGACGGTGACCGGCTGCGGCGCGCCGGCGACGGCCCAGTCGGGGTCCTTCAGGCCGTTGCCGGTGACGGTGCACACGATCCGCTGGCCCGGGTCGACCTTGCCCTGCTCGGCCGCCTTGAGCAGACCGGCCACCGAGGCCGCCGAGGCGGGCTCGACGAAAACGCCCTCCTGCGCGGCCAACAGCCGGTAGGCGCGCAGGATCTCACGGTCCGTCACCTCGTCGATGAGGCCGCCGGACTCGTCGCGCGCGGCGAGCGCGAACTTCCACGACGCCGGGTTGCCGATGCGGATCGCGGTGGCGATGGTCGACGGGTCCTTCACGACCTCGCCGCGCACGATCGGGGCGCTGCCGGACGCCTGGAAGCCCCACATCCGGGGCTTGCGGGCGGCGACGCCGTCGGCGGCGTACTCCTGGTAGCCCTTCCAGTACGCGGTGATGTTGCCCGCGTTGCCGACCGGCAGGACGTGGATGTCGGGGGCGTCCCCGAGCATGTCCACGATCTCGAACGCGGCGGTCTTCTGCCCCTCGATGCGCACCGGGTTGACCGAATTGACCAGCGCCACGGGGTAGTTGTCGCTCAGCGAGCGGGCGAGCGTCAGGCAGTCGTCGAAGTTGCCGTCGACCTGGAGGATCTTGGCGCCGTGCACGAGGGCCTGGCCCATCTTGCCGAGCGCGATCTTGCCCTGCGGCACCAGCACGGCGGACACCATGCCCGCGCGTACGGCGTAGGCGGCGGCGCTCGCGGAGGTGTTGCCGGTGGACGCGCAGATCACCGCCTTCGCGCCCTCCTCCTTGGCCCGCGAGATGGCCATGGTCATGCCCCGGTCCTTGAAGGACCCGGTCGGGTTCGCGCCCTCGACCTTGAGGTGCACCTCGCAGCCGGTGCGCTCGGAGAGCACCTGCGCGGGCACGAGCGGCGTACCGCCCTCGCGGAGCGTCACGACCGGCGTGGTGTCCGATACCGGCAGCCGGTCCCGGTACTCCTCGATGATTCCGCGCCACTGGTGGGTCATTGCTGGTTACTCTCCTTCAACCCGCATGATGCTGGCGACGCCCCGCACGGTGTCGAGCTTGCGCAGCGCCTCGACGGTCCCACCGAGGGCGGCGTCGGAGGCCCGGTGGGTGACGACGACGAGGGAGGCCTCGCCGTCGGAGTCCGGCCGACCTTGCTGCCGCACCGTGTCGATGGACACTCCGTGCTCGGCGAAGACGGTCGCGACCTGGGCGAGGACGCCCGGCTTGTCCGCCACGTCGAGGCTGATGTGGTACCGCGTGACGACCTCGCCCATCGGCGAGACGGGCAGCGCGGCGTACGCCGACTCGCCGGGCCCGGTGGACCCGTCGAGCCGGTTGCGGCAGACGGCGACCAGGTCGCCGAGCACGGCCGAGGCGGTCGGCGCACCGCCGGCGCCGGGGCCGTAGAACATGAGCTGACCGGCGGCGTCCGACTCGACGAACACCGCGTTGTAGGCGCCGCGCACGGAGGCGAGCGGGTGGGTCAGCGGGATCATCGCGGGGTGCACCCGTGCGGTGACGGAGGCGCCGTCCTCGGCCCGCTCGCAGATCGCGAGCAGCTTGATGGTGCAGCCCATCGCCTTGGCGGAGGCGAAGTCGGCGGCGGTGACCTCGGTCATGCCCTCGCGGTGCACGTCGTCGAGGCGCACGCGCGTGTGGAAGGCGATCCCGGCGAGGATGGCGGCCTTGGCCGCGGCGTCGAAGCCCTCGACGTCGGCGGTCGGGTCGGCCTCGGCGTACCCGAGCGCGGTGGCCTCGTCGAGCGCCTCCTGGTAGCCGGCGCCGGTGGAGTCCATCTTGTCGAGGATGAAGTTGGTCGTGCCGTTGACGATGCCCATCACCCGGTTGATCTTGTCGCCGGCGAGGGACTCGCGCAGCGGGCGGATCAGCGGGATGGCGCCGGCGACGGCGGCCTCGTAGTAGAGGTCCCGGCCGTGCTCCTCGGCGGCGGCGTGCAGGGCGGCGCCGTCCTGGGCGAGCAGCGCCTTGTTGGCGGACACGACGGAGGCGCCGTGCGCGAAGGCGGCGGTGATCAGGGAGCGGGCCGGCTCGATGCCGCCGATGACCTCGACGACCACGTCGATGTCGCCGCGTTTGACGAGCGCGGTCGCGTCGGTGGTGACCAGGGCGGGGTCGATGCCCGCACGCACCCGGTCGGGCCGCCGGACGGCGACGCCGGCCAGCTCCACGGGGGCCCCGATGCGCGCGGCGAGGTCGTCGGCGTGCGTCGTCATGATGCGCGCCACCTCTGAGCCGACCACTCCACAGCCCAGCAGCGCCACCTTCAGCGGACGCGTACGCATCATCCGACCTCGTTTCCTCTTACCGTCTACGGTGGGTCCAGTCTCACTCACCGGACCGGAGTTCCTGCCCCTGGTCCGGATCGTGAGACATCTATTTCATTTTCGCAGGGCGGCGCACAGGAGATCTTCCAGCCGCGCCCCGCGGTTCCCGCGCCCCTCCGTTCCGGGGCGCTCGGGGTCAGCCGACGTCGAGACGCAGCAGGTCCTCCTCGGTCTCCCGGCGGACGATGACGCGGGCCTCGCCGTCGCGCACGGCGACGACGGGCGGCCGCAGCACGTGGTTGTAGTTGCTCGCCATGGACCGGCAGTACGCCCCCGTCGCCGGTACGGCGATGAGGTCACCCGGTGCCAGGTCCGCGGGCAGGAACGCGTCCCGCACGACGATGTCGCCGCTCTCGCAGTGCTTGCCGACGACCCGGCTGAGCATCGGCTCGGCGTCACTGGTCCGCGACACCAGGGCGACGGTGTACTCGGCGTCGTAGAGCGCGGTGCGGATGTTGTCGGACATGCCGCCGTCGACGGAGACGTAGGTGCGCAGCCCCTGGAGCGGCTTGACCGTGCCGACCTCGTACAGCGTGAAGGCGGTCGGCCCGACGATGGCCCGCCCCGGCTCGACGGAGATCCGCGGGGTGGTCAGCCGGGCGGCCTCGCACTCGCGGCCGACGATCTCGGTGAGCGCCTTGGCGATCTCGTGCGGCTCGCGCGGGTCGTCGTCGCTGGTGTAGGCGATGCCGAGCCCGCCGCCCAGGTCGATCTCCGGCAGCTCGACGCCGTGTTCGTCGCGGATGTCCTTCAGCAGCCCGACCACGCGGTGCGCGGCGACCTCGAAGCCGGACATGTCGAAGATCTGCGACCCGATGTGCGAGTGCAGCCCGATCAGCTCCAGCCCGTCGAGCTTCAGGGCCCGCCGGACGGCCTCGGCGGCCTGCCCGCCGGCCAGCGGGATGCCGAACTTCTGGTCCTCGTGCGCGGTGGCGATGAACTCGTGCGTGTGCGCCTCGACGCCGACGGTGACCCGGATCTGCACCCGCTGCCGGGTGCCCAGCTCCTGCGCGATGTGGGCGACCCGCACGATCTCCTGGAAGGAGTCGAGGACGATCCGCCCGACACCGGCGGCGACGGCCCGGCGGATCTCCTCGGGCGACTTGTTGTTGCCGTGGAAGGCGATCCGCTCGGCGGGCATCCCGGCGGACAGCGCGGTGGCCAGCTCGCCGCCGGAGCAGACGTCGAGGTTCAGCCCCTCCTCGTCCAGCCACCGCACGACGGCCCGGGACAGGAACGCCTTGCCGGCGTAGAAGACGTCGGCACCGGACCCGAAGGCGGTGCGCCAGGCGCGGGCGCGGGCCCGGAAGTCGTCCTCGTCGAGGACGTACGCCGGCGTGCCGAACTCCTCCGCGAGCCGGGTGGCGGGAATCCCGCCGACGGTGAGGACACCGTCGTCGTCCCGGCGGACGGTCTGCGACCACACCTTGGGGTCGAGGGCATTGAGGTCGGCGGGCGGCGCGGCGTAGTGCCCCTCGGGGAGGACGTCGGCGTGACGGGGCCCGGCGGGGTGTGCGGAACGGCTCATGACGGCTGTGGGGCTCTCTGTGTGCTCTGGCGGGTGGCGGCGGGGGTGGGGGCCGGGTCGTCGGTCGTTTCGGCGGGGGTGACCGGGGTGGCCGGGGTGGTCTTGGGGGCCGGGGTGACCGGGTCGGTGGCGCTGGATTGGGTGACCTGGTCGGTCGCGTCGGTCCGGGTGACCGGGGTGGTCGCGTCGGCTTGGGTGACCGGGTCGGTCGCGTCGGCCGGGGGACTGTGTCGGCCGGGTCGGCCGGGCTGGTCCTGGTGGCGTCGGTGACCGGCCGGGGTGGCTGTTCCCGTTCGCATGGCTCAGAGGTGGTCGGGGGCGTCGATGCCGAGCAGGGACAGGCCGCCGGCCAGCACCGTCCCGGCGGCGTCGGCGAGCGCGAGCCGGGCACGGTGGGCGGCCGAGGGTTTCTCCGCACCGCGGGGCAGCACGGTGGGCAGGAAGGGGATCACGGCGTCGGCGAGGGTGACGAGGTGCCGGGTGAGGCGGGAGGGGGTGCCGGGGTCGGGACGGGTCGCATCCGCGGGGACCACGGAGGAGAGGAGGCGGGGGTGGTCGGCGAGGAGGCGGAGGAGGGCGGCCTCGGCCGGGCCTGGCGGAGTGTCGAGGTCGGGGGCGGGGGTGGGGTGGGGTGGGGAGCCGAGGTCGGCGGCGCTGGCGGGGGGCTGGGGTGCGAGGTCGAGGTCAGCGGCCGTCGGCTTGGGTGCGAGGCCGAGGTCCGCGTCGGCGGGGGGCTGGGGTGTGAAGCCGAGGTCGGCGGCGTTGCGGTGGACGGCGCGGGTGCGGGCGTGGGCGTACCGCACCCGGAAGAGGGGGTTGCTCTCGCGCTGCACGAGGTGGTCGGCGCTGATGCGGGGCCGGTCATGGGGGGCGGGGTGCAACAGGGCCCAGCGAGCGGCGTCGGGGCCGAGGGGGGTGGGGTCCTCCGGGGCGGGGAGGGGACGGAGGACCAGGCTCCCGTCGCTGACGGGCAGCGGTCGCGCCGACGTGGGCGCCGTTGGAGCCGTACGGAACTCCTCGTGCTGGACTTCGACCCGGCCGCCCTGCGAGGCGACGATGCGGGAGAGACAGTCGGCGAGGACTTCGGCGCGTACGTCGTAGGAGACGCGGACGACGAAGACGCGCCCGGCGAGGAGGTCGGAGTACCCGTATCGCGGCCCTTCCTCCAGCACGCGCTGCACGAGGCCGGAGCCGGTGCCGCGGTCGAGTCGGATGTTGAGGAAGCCGGGGCCGGTGATCTCGACGTCACGGATGCCGGCGGCGTGGACGAGGTGGGGCCGGAGCACTTCGGCGACGCGCAGCGGGGGCTGCCCGGCGGGCCGGGCGAGCTGGAGGGCGACGTTGGTGGCGTAGTCGCCGTGACCGCCGGGCCTGGGGGGAGCGACGGAGACGCGCCGCGGGAGGTCGGGGAGCCCGTGCAGATCCACGGCGAGGTCCCCGGCGTCGACGGCACGCCGGACGGCGTGCAGCACGGTGCGGGAGAGCTCGACGGGGGTCACGGGACAAGGGTAGGGGAGGAGGGGGGTGGCAAGGCGAGCCGGTTTGAGGGAGGTCCCGGGATGTGGGACGGGGTGATGGGGCGGAGCCGGGCGACCTGGCTGGCTGGCGATCGGCTCGGAGCGGGGACGGGCGGACCTAGCTGCCGGCCTGGCTGGGGGTGGTGCTGGATGCAGAGGCGGTACTGGGATCGTCACCGGCGGCGCTGCCGCGGGTGACATCACCGGGCCGGACGGCGCTACTGCCCTCGACGGGCGTGCGCTCCAACAACCGGCGGACGAGGGAGACGAGCTCGGCGGGCTCGAAGGGCTTGGCGAGGAAGGCGTCGACGCCGACTTCGAGGCCGGCGTCGAGCTCGTACTGGGTGCAGGCGCTGACGATGGCGAGGGGAAGGTCGCGGGTGAGGGGGTCGGCACGGAGCCGGGCGGCGGTGCTGAGCCCGTCGAGCCGGGGCATCACGACGTCGAGGGTGACGAGGTCGGGCCGGACCTGATGAACGACTTCCAGACATTCGGCACCATCGGCCGCGGTCACGACCTCGAGCCCCTCGAGCTCGAGATTGACCCTGATCAGCTGGCGGATGACCTTGTTGTCGTCCACAACGAGAACCCGCCCCGACGCGCCTGGCACAACTCGAGAGTAGGTCGACACCGGCCACCGCGTCCGGGTTTTCCTGACTTCTGCCTCGTGAGGGGGATGGGAGGGGGTGCGCGGGGGCGTGGGCCGTGGGGGCGGGCGCCGTTCTCCGAGCCGGGAGCCAAGAGCGGCAGGCCGAGGGCCCGCAGACGCACCCGCCTCCACGAAAAGTGGTTCATGACCACCCCGGCGGAGCTGGTAGTGTTCTACCCGTCGCCGCGAGCAACAAGCTCCACACCGACACGCCCCCGTAGCTCAGGGGATAGAGCAACGGCCTCCGGAGCCGTGTGCGCAGGTTCGAATCCTGCCGGGGGCACCTTGATTCAGGTGCCCAAAGACCCCGTCACCAGCGGAAACGCTGAGGCCGGGGTCTTCGCGTATGTGCAGGCGTATGTCACCCAGAGCGGCCATATGCCGGGGGCTGTGGACTATTCGTGGACAGGTTCTTGAGGCATCTTCCCAAGTCAGCCCCGCGATTTCCGAGGTAGGGCTCAGCCGGCGTCCGGCCACTCCTCCGGAGGTGAAGGGGGCTTAGGGTCATCTCGTCGCTCAGCCTGCCGCGCGTTCTCCCCGCGCAGGCTCGTCAGCCACGGCCACAGATCGGGCAGCGGCTGCGCCGGGCAGGCTAGGCGGTGCTCGATCCGACACCGCTGGAACTGATCCGGCGGACACACCCCGTAGACCGTCACGCGGCCATCGGACAGCTCGATCCACCGGTGCTCCGCCGGGACTGTGTGAGCCAGCGGGTGCATGTCCGGCTCCAGTAGCACCCAGTCCTGTTCGAGCGTCGCCACTCGGTCCTGTAACAGCCCGCAATGGGGGCAGCGAGTTTGCCCGCCGCCTAATCGCCGCGGTTTTTCCTGTAAGACGCCCATACCGTGAGGGTCGCCAGCCCGGCAGTCTTGGCGTAGAGCGCGAACCGGACGCAATTCCTGGGGCGACCGTCCGCCAGCGGGACGAAATACGCCCCGTCAGGTGCAGCCAGCAACTAACGGCCGACAGCACACGGCCGAGACACGGCGAAGCCCTCCGGCCCAAGCGGGCTGGAGGGCTAACGGCCTACGCGCGAGATCATTCGTACTCGCGCAGCAGATCTTCAATCTTGCGGTTGGCGATCTCTTGCCGCCCATCGATGCACTTGGCGTAACGGCTCAGCAGGACCTCAACGCTATTTCCCGCCCGTTCGGCGACCTCCGTCGGATCCACCCCGGAGTTGAGCCAGGTCGACAGCGCCGAGTGCCGAAGGTCATACGGGCGAGCAGCGAGCGGTGAGGCGACCGCAGCCGGCGGAAGCGCCAGCGCACGGGCCTCCTGCCACACGCGGTAATACGTCGAGGAACCGACCACTCCCCCACGCTCATTGGTGAACAGTCGCCCGTCCTCCGCAGTGCCGAACGTGTCGAGGTGCTCCCGTAGGAGGGTGACGAGCTGGGGTGGAACCGGGACGAGCCGAACCTCTTCCGCCGGGCGGTTCTTGAGGCCTCGGTCGTCGTGGGTCTCGCCGGAATCGGTCCACTGCTTCCCGACGCTGGGGCGCGTTCGGTTCAGCAGCAGTGTTCCCCAGCCAGTCTCGGGCAGCTTCAGGTCCGCATTCGTGAGGCCGACTGCCTCAGCCGGACGCAAGGCGCCGTAATACATGCAGGCGAACAGGCCGACGAGCCGGCGGCCACGCGCCCGGCCGTACCCACCGACGTAGGAGACCGCCGTCAGCAGAGAACGGGCCTGCGCCGGATTGGCGACCACCCGAGGGTCAACCTCCCCGACCACCTTCGGCTTCTTCCAACGAATACTCGCGATCGGATTCTCTTCAAACTCCCCGAGGTCGACTGCATAGTGCAGCGCGTTGACGAGCGTCCGCCGCTTGCGCCGGACGGTTTCCGCAGCGGCCGCCGTCCCATCAAGCTTCAGCCTGAGGGAGTCCAGGACCGCCCTGCCGATCGCAGCGTCCCCGAGGTCCGAGAGCGGACGCGATGCTTTGGCCACCCAGTGCAAGGCGTTGGCGACGTCGGGCGGCAAGTCGCGCTCGTCCGGTCCGGGAAGGACAAAAGCCCAGTTGCGCAGCGCCCTCCTGATCAGGTCCTCGGGCGGCTGTCCCGGACGTTCATCGAGAAGGGCCATCGTCACGGCGGTCAGGGACTCATTGATCCCGTTACGCGTGTTCGGCGCCGCATGCGGCCACTTCATGGCCAAGTACTTGAGGGCGAAGGCGTACCAGGTCATGGAGGCCGCCTTCTCGACCATCGAATCTGGCAGGCCCGTCCCCTGTCGAACTCTTCGCCAGCATGCGCGGCCTGGAGAAGTTTCGACCGGTAGTGATCCGCAAGGCCCTTGGTGCGGAACTGTTCGGAGAAGACGTTTCCGGCAACAGTCCACCGGACGTCATAGGACGACTTCTTAGTGTTCCTCTTGCGGACGCCCCACACCTTAACGTCGAGTGACTTCATGCCGCCGCCTCCAACTGCCGCAACCACGTGGTGAAGTCGCTCCGCCAAACGCGCAATTCTCCATTCGGCAGCTTGAAGGCTGTGGGCCCCATCCCAAGCTCGCGCCAGCGGTAGAACGTACGCCGCCCGCCCAACTCATCGAGGATCTGCGGGACTGTCATCAGCTGCGCGGGACAGACGACCCAAGACGTCAACACTGGGGACCATCCGGCCCGTCTCCACCTTCGACACGGTCGGCTGGCCAACTCCCGCCAGCTGCGCCAGCGTGGCACCAGTCAGACCAGCCTCGGTACGAAGCCCGCGAAGACGCGTCCCGAGCGCCTTCATTCGATCCTGCCGCTCACTCCCCATGACCAGGTTCTACACCACGAGGCAGAGGAGCCCAGGACCCCAAGGCGCGAGGACCATCCGATCCAGACGCCTCACCTTGATCAGCTGTTACAGGTTTCCCTACCTCATCAAGGCGGCTCGCTCCGCTCACCGCGCGCGGCCCGGCCCCCGGCCGGGCCTGCGCTCCTGTCTCCGCCCCGCTCCAGCCCGGCCGGCGCCCGTACCGCGCTCTTGAAACTGCGGCTCGGTGGGAGCGAGCCACGAGCGGAGACTCGGCCTGCTGCTGAAGAAGGGTTAGCCGAGCGATGCTCGAGTCAATGCCCTACGAACATCCACGATCATCTGTGCGTCCTCCGGGCGACTCACCGCGGTCAAGACCCTGTAGACGTCCGCGAGCTCGCTGATGCCGTGTTGATCTCCTATGTCAAGGAGTAACTGCCCAACCTGAAAGCGGACTTCGAGCAGAAGACGGTCGTCAGGTGAGCTCCGCGCGCTCAACTGTTCCGCGAGCGTTCGCAGACCCTTCAGTGCCTCTTCCTGAAGTCCAAGGTGCGCCTGACAGCGCGCATGTCTGAAGCGGCACTTCGCGGCCTCGTCAACATACTCCGAGCCGAGTTCTTCCAACTCTTGCGCAAGGCTAGCGAACATCGGCATGGACTGGGCAATCAAGCCCTCGTCGAAGAGCGCTTGGGCTTGCGTAACTCGCACCTCTACCGGGAGGATTTCGGCCATAGCGCGGCTTGGACTGTGTAACGCCGGGACCCGGACAGCCATGTGCGAGGACGTGACAACAGACTCTTCAGGCTCCAGAGGCTGTGAGCTGATCCGCTCTCGAAACTCACGGGCTGTCGCCGGCCGGTCGCTTGCCCGTTTCTCTAGTCCAGCCATGATCACAGACTCCAGCCCCGGGTTGACCCCGGGGCAGAGCACACTGACCGGTATCGGTGCGTGGTACTGGTGGTGGTACATGACCCTGGCAGCGTCGCCAATGAACGGCGGAACACCTGTTAGAAGTTCGTACAGCAAGCATGAAAGGGAGTACAGGTCACTGCGCGGATTGACATCGCGTCCTTCACACTGTTCGGGAGGCATATATGCAACCGTCCCCAGCACCCTGTTGTGCTGGGTCAATCGTGCATAGTCTGTCCTGAATATCCTGGCCACGCCAAAGTCAAGAATCATCACTCGCCGGTAGTCGGTCAACATGATGTTTGCCGGCTTAAGGTCGCGATGGATAACGGGAATTGCGTGCGTATACTCAAGAATGTGACATATCTGAACAGCGATGGATACGACCTCGTCTTCGGGCAGGCGACCTCTTTCCTCGACGATTTCTGTCAGATCCTGCCCGAGAACAAGCTCCATCACGAGATAGGGCTCGCCCGCCTCGGGGTCCAGGCGGGCGTCGTGCAATGTCGGGATGCCATGGTGTCGCAGTCGCGCTAGCAACTCAGCCTCGCGTTCGAAGCGCCGGATCACGTCCTCTGGAGCCCGCGGATCGAGTAGCTCGCGGTGGATCAACTTGACGGCGACAGCGCGACGCGCTTCAGAGTCGTGTGCCAACCACACTTCTCCCATCGCACCGCCGCCGATTCGCTGGCGAAGCTCGTAGCGCTCGTTTAGGACGCGGGCGTCACTTCGCACCAGGACCATCACTCGCTATGTCTTCGCCAGTCAACAGTTCGCTTGCAAGGTCGGCTAGTGTGCCCTCGCCCGGCACGTACCAGCTTCTCGTACCAGCTACTGCAACTGGGTGCTCGTCCCAGTGAGCCTCCTCCCAGATCCGGAACACCAAGCCGCTCGGTGAGTAGCGCTGCTCGTCCACAGCCCAGACCAAGGGCTTGCGGTGGTCGTTAACCCAGGAAGCCAGGTACCGCTCTGGGGACTCGCTGAGCCACTCGTTAAGTGCTTCACGTTCCGGGGCACTGTTCGGGCGGTAGACCAGCGGCGTCCCGTCTTCGATGCGGCCATGTTGAACCAGCAAAGGAACGGCGTTTGGGCGTCGTCGACGAGTTGGCTGTCCTGAATGCGGAAGCCCTCGGTCCGCGCCATGCTGCAAGGACTCCAGCACACTCGATGCCAATCGACGGCAACTCTCCTCATCGCGGAAGATGCGAGTGAGTAGGGCATATTGGCCGTACTGGGCGTTCAGCTGATCAATAAGCGAAAATAGAAGGCCTTCGGTCCGCTTGAGAGTTGCTTGCTGCCTGGCATCCCACTCGTCGCCGGATTCATCGATGCCATCGTTGCCGGTCAGTTGGAAGGCGATGTGCGTGATGAGCAAATCAGCTTGATCGGCGACCACCTGGTCGTGGCCTTCAAGCCGGGCAGCTAAGGTCGCCAGCGCATCGCGGACCCCGCGCATAAGCCCGACTGACCGCCAGATCTGTAGTGCAGTCGGAGGGCTGCCAAAGAGTTGAGTATAGATCCCGCGGGGGCCTTGACTCCACAAGACATTATTGTCTTTGCAGACGCGGGCGACTACGGCAGCGTCGGGATAGGCGCAGGCGAGAGCAAATGCCGCCTCGGCCACGGTGCATCCTGCGGCGGGTGCAGGCTCCAGCTCGCCGCGTTTGAGGACGTATGTTTTGCGGAGGGACAGAGCGAAATCCTGGCGGATGATCCCCTGCTGAGGGTCGAGCGCGGCGAAGTCTCTTGGCTCGACATGGTTCTGCGTATTGGTGGCTTGGGTAATCCGATGCGCCAGATCATCCGGAGCACCGTCCAAACAGATGACTCGGAGCGAGACGCGCGCCTCCATTACCGCATCGGGATTCAACCCGTACGCGTAATGGACAGAGGCGACCGACTGTGCGCCGTTGACGACTCGGGCATTGACCAGCTCCAGCCGTACAGGCTGACCTACCGCGCGTCTGGCGAAGTAGCCCACTCTTATCGAGTCGCACAATACCGTGACGCCATTGTTAAAGTACCAGAACTCGTGAGGGTTGTTCAGCAGACTGTCGATGATGGCACGGTTGGCATTGGTCAAACCCAGTGGATAGCGAACGTTTTGATCGAAGAGCCGGCGGCCGTTCTCCTCGTACCAACTAGCAAGTTCGTCAGCGCCCACCGTACCCAGATAGGTCTGGTAAGGGGTGGGGTTCATGTGCCAACCCTCGGACAGCGTGGCGGTAACCGATACTGGCTCAGGAAGCACGCCACGCCGTACAGCAGAATGAAAGTCAGCGGCGCCAAGGAACCGGAAATCAAGAACCTCTTGTCCTTGATTGAAGTCCGACGCCGCCTCGTCCAAGAGATCTCGGCCCTCGGAGGAAATTTCGGTGTCGCCTATGGCGGCGAGAACCAGATGAATTTTACAGTTTGGCGCCTTGAGTGCCACATCGAGTTGATCGACCAGTGGGTCAAATCTCGCATTGAAGCGATCATACCGAAGATTGACAAGCCGCCTTAGGCCGTTGAGTAGCCGCAAAATTCCCGCACTGTCAAAGCGGGCTCTTCCGACGTCACTCCAACGTGCCTGGATCAACCAGATTTCAGCCGTTTCAGATGCTACTAGTACGGCGTCAATACCGTTATCGTCGACCCCATCCGTGACGGCATTTGCCGCCTCGGCTGTCGTGCATCCCGCGACCAGTTGCACTGCCTTCGCGGCCAACGCGCGAGTGAGGAAAACCGTCTCTTGATGTTTCTGGGGGGCGGTGGATACGTCGGTCAGGTCCAGAAGGCCGGCGAACTCGTTAGTCAGGGCCCGACGTACCTGTCGGACTTGCACCGGTAGGCCTTGAAGTTCGTCAGTTTGGTCATCCACGGCGGCCTCCCTTCAGGATGGTTCTGTGACACGCGGCCTACGCTCATACCGCGCGTCGAGCTGAACTAATTCCCGTATTCCACGATGAGGGGGCTCGCCACCAGGCAGCCCATCTCGGTGGCGGTCTCCGGCAGTAGCGTGCTGACTCGGGCGTAGCCGAACATCAAGGCATGGGTACTGGCTTCGCTGGTCTCGGCGTCCACGGCCGCAAGCAGGTCACGGATACCGCTGCGCTGCACAGACATCGGGGACATTGGTGAAATTTCCTCGGCTGCCCCGGTACCCGATTCGAGTGGGTCGTGAGCGTGAGCCAGCGCACTGACGACTTGGCCGGCGTTGGTGACGAAGATCGTGCCAGCACTGTGGCCGCTGCCTTCGAGGCCAGTCAACGCTGGCCCATCGACCTGGATCGGCGGGCGACCAAGCAGGTGTCGGGCGGAGCCGTGCAGAAGCAACCGACGGCTGGTGTCAGGCTGACGAGGTGACGCCGAGTCTGGGGCCGGGTCCACGAACAGTACGAGGTCTTGGTGTCGGCCCCGAAGGGTGACCCAGTTCAGCGGTGCCTCGAACTGGACCCAACGACCTGGGGTGAGATCCGGTTCCGTATACCAGGCTGTGTGACGATCCAGCTCCTTCTCCACGCGCTCCAGGTGGCGCCGTAGGTTGCGAGCGTTGTCCGGGGCGGGCGTCTCGACATTGATCCCGGCGAGGGATACTCCAGCGTGCAGCTTGACGGTTGGGAGGGCGCGGCGAGGCTCTGGGAGGAACTCGTTCAGCTTTCCCTCGGACAAGTAGACAACCTCACGCACTGATCCCCCCAGCTGCTCTGTGCACGGTGCCGTTTCTCTGTGCGCCATCCTGCCATGACCTTGTCGTCAGCGAGCTGAGATTGTGTTACGAGATCAAGGCCCCAGAACCGTGTGCTGCTCACTCACCGCGGAAGGACTGACCGACGACGCGGCAACGTGGCTGAGGCCGGTGGGGGTGCAGCGAGGCACACGCGCGCCCAGTCGGTCGACGCAACCGCCGTCGTGGTTGACTATCGTCGGCTGAGGTTCGTGCCACAACCATGCCAGATGCAGGGGTCATCCACGGTCAACGCCGGTGCTCCGCGGTCGAGTCGCCGCCCGCTTCCTCGGCCGACGAAGCCGCAGCTCAGGTCCAGGATCACCCAGCCTCTCTCCTAAAGTGGGTGTCCAACGGTGTCACTGAGTCCACACCCGCTGGAAGTCTTCGACAGGGATGGCTCCAGCGGGTCCTCTTCAAGGTCGAGCGCCTGGTCCGTCAGGAACCCGTGCTCGTCTACCAGGTGCTCCCAGCTGTACCGGTGAAGCCGGCCGGCCGGAGTCAGTTCGGCCTGCTTGATGGCGATCAACTCACCGCGGTCGGGTACGGCCTCGAAGTACCACAAGCCGCCCTCCTCGTCAGCGTGGCGAAAGTGGTGCCGCAGGGTGGCCCTCTCATCAAGAGATCGGAAGTACGCCACGCTCTGCTTCGATGCGCTCCAGGTCAACCACAGGATCATCGTGCCAGCGAGCGCGTGCGGTTGCACCGTTCTGACATCCACAGGTGACATCAACGGCCCTGAACATCAGCGCTCCCAGGTGATCCTGCACGGCTGTCGTGACCAGGCGCCTCCCCGACAGTGCCGAGGGGCGATCGAACTCCTAAAGCGGGTGTCGCGGAATCTAAGAATCCACCTGCTGATCGACTGCTGCTTCGTAAAAGGCATCCGCGAGGGCGATGATGATCGCGTTGATAGCCGGCCCGTCGGTGAAGAAGTAGTCGGCCATCGTGTTGTGGGCGTCCTGGTTGTCTGCGACTGCCTCCGTGACGGCCGCTTGGAAATCTGGCGACTCCAGGAACTGCTTCTTGGAGTTCGCCTTGGTTTGCTTGACCAGGTTGGGGTCGGCGAGCAACCGCTCGACGAGACCCTGCACGAACTCCCTGATCTGCGATGCGGTGAACGATTCGGCGCCGAAGAGGTCGTTCATCTTGTCTATGACGACCTGGAGCGCGACGTATTTCGGATCCTTCTTCGTGCCTGTGCCGGCGGCGCTGATGCCCTTCAGTTGCCCGTCGCCCACGAGTGAGATGTCGACCGGGATCGCCTTGTTATGCTTGACCCCGACCAGCATCACGTCGGAGAGGTTCACGTTGGCCGCCCAAGAGGACTCGGCAATCACCTTTTCCAGCAGGCGCAGGTAGATCGAGAGCATCTCCATGTAGGGATCGCCGTAGTCGACGATCTGAGACATGAAGTCATAGAGACGTATGTAGGTGGAGACATCCTTACGGAACAGGTCGAGCGCCTGGAGCGTGACCTTGTCCTCATCCTCGATGGCTCCCGCGTAACGGCGCCGGAAGTCGTGCTGCGCCGGGCTGATCGCCGCCGAAAGCGCGTTGTTGCCCTTCCGGGTCACCCACAGCTCGGCGACCTTACGGACATCGTCCTCGGTATAGATTCCGGCCTGAGCAAGCTTGTTGGCCAGGTGGACGACGACGTACGGATCTGTCTCGGTCTCGAGAGTCGCGTTCTTGAAGTACGGCTCGAAGGCCGCCCTGATGTCGTCGGGCTTGTTGGCGAAGTCGATGACGAACGTCTTGCGCTTCTGCTCCCCACCGGCAGTGCGGTGAGTGCGATTGAGCCGCGAGAGAGTCTGCACCGCGGCGACCCCTGACAGCTTCTTGTCGACGTACATCGCCGAGAGCAGGGGCTGATCGAAGCCAGTCTGGAACTTGCTGGCGACCAGCATGATTTTGTACGTATCGCCCTTGAACGCAGCCGCCAGATCAGCCCCGGAGCCGGGGTTCATGTTGGCCTCGGTGAACTCGTCGTCCTTCGACGGCTGCGGGCCCCAGTCGCTGTGCCAGGTCTCGTCCTCGGCCATCATCACCCCGGCGGAGAAGGCGACCAAAGTGCGGTAGTTGTATGAGGCGTCCTCGACGCGGCGCTTGGCGATGTAGGCGTCGATGGCCAGCTTGTACTTCACCGCGGACTTCCGCGAGTCCGTCACGACCATCGCCTTCGCCTTGCCTTCGAGGAGGTAGGCGACGTTGGCGTGGAAGTGCTCGACGATGATCTGCACCTTCTGGCTGATGTTCGTCGGGTGGAGCTGCACCCACCGCATCAGACCCTTGCGCGCGGCTCCCTCCTCGACCTCTCCTCCGTCACCACTTTCGGCCTTGCCAGCGATCTTCAACGCGGTGTCGTAGGACTGATAGCCCTTGAGTACGTCGAGGATGTAGCCCTCCTCGATCGCCTGCTTCATCGAGTACAGGTGGAACTCGCGCGGCTTGCCGTCGGGCCCCTTGCGACCGAACAGCTCAAGGGTCTTGTTCTTCGGCGTCGCGGTGAAGGCGAAGTAGGAGATGTTCTCCGACTCGGCCCGCTCGGTCATCTCCGAGGCCAGTACCGCCTCCACATCGACCTCGCCGCCCTCCTCGATCTCCCTGATCTCCTCAGCTGTCAGCACCTGCTTCAGCTTCGAGGAGATCTGGCCTGACTGAGAGGAGTGCGCCTCGTCGGCGATGACGGCGAACCGCTTGCCCTTCAGGCCAGCGTCGGTGCGTATCTCGTCCAGCGCATGCGGGAAAGTCTGCACCGTCACCGCGATGATCAGCTCACCGTTCTTCAACGCCTGTGCCAACAAACCCGACTTCGACTTTGCACCGGCCTTGCGGACGTCTTCGGGGCTGATCGTCGCGACGATCTTGCCGGTGCCGTCGATCTGCCGAATCGCATCCTGCAGTTGGGAGTCGAGCACAGTACGGTCCACGACCACGATGACCGAGTCGAAGACCTTCCGATCATCGACATGCAGCCGGGCCAACCGGTGGGCCGTCCAGGCGATGGTGTTTGTCTTCCCCGACCCGGCCGAGTGCTCGATCAGGTACCGCTGCCCGACACCCTCCTCCTTCACCGCTTCCACGATGCTCTTGACGGCCTCCCACTGGTGGAACCGCGGGAAGAGCAGGCTCGTACGCCGCACCGAGGTGCCGGTGGTGACGTCCCACTCTTCCTTGGTCTGCACGATCATCAGCCGCCCGATGATGTGCAGCCAGGCGTGCTTCTCCCAGACCCGTTCCCACAGGTACGCCGTCGCCGACCGTCCGTCCGCCCCGGGCGGGTTGCCGGCACCGCTGTCGAAGCCCATGTTGAACGGCAAGAAGTGGGTCTTCTCCCCCTC
The DNA here is from genome assembly GCF_005280195.1 of Streptomyces galbus. GTDB lineage: Bacteria > Actinomycetota > Actinomycetes > Streptomycetales > Streptomycetaceae > Streptomyces > Streptomyces galbus. Next base: position 103,487 of record NZ_SZPR01000017.1, read on the forward strand.
CAGCCTTGTGGTCATCGCCGCCAGGTTGTTCGAGACAGCGAAGTGCACCAGAGCCCGGCGCCCGGACGAGAGCAACGGCTCGGGGCGGCCATTCGTCAACGGCTTGCGATCCTGCTTGTACTGGTTGATCGCTTCGTCCAGCGACTCGGTGAAGTCAGTCTTCAGCTCCACCGTGGCCACCGGGAGCCCGTTGACAAAGAACACCAGGTCAATTTGGCGCTGGTCGGCGGTCGAGAAGTACACCTGACGCACCACCCGCACCCGCATCGCCTCGTAGTGCGCCGTCGTGGTCTCGTTGAGCGACGTCTCCGGACGGAACTGTGCCATCTTCAATCGGCCACCACCGATGTACTGCACCCCGTTGCGCAGGATGTTCAGCGTCCCACCGCCATGCTCGAGTGGCCGGTCGAGCGCCGTGGTCAGCACGTCGAGGAACTTCCCTTGCGAGCCCGCCGCCTTCAATGCCTTCTCGTACGCCGGCCTTTGCGTCTCCTCCAGCCACGCGAACAGGTCTGCAGGGAAGAGCGCCCGCTCCCTGTCGTACTCGCCACCATCACGGTCGTTCTTCGAGTACAGCCAGCCGTGATCCCGCAGGTACTCGCAAATCTCTGTCTCGAAGACCACCTCGTTGTGGTCGGCCATCACGCCGCCTCTCGTACGTCGATCTGGCCCGTCACCGCCGCCGTAATCAACGCCGACCGCCGTTCCCTGGACAGCTCGATGAACCGCTCGGCCTCGGCGATGAGCGTGTCGATCTTCGCTGTCGCTTCGCTGATCTCGGCCACGAGCCCACGCTGCTCCTCAAGCGCTGGGACCGGAACACGTAGGGAGCCGATGATGTCGGAGTTCAAGTTGTCCATCGTCGATCCAACAGAGGCGAGCGCGAGTGCATCTCGATTGCGCCGACTGCTGAACACGATGGCCCCGAACGCTGGCTCGATGAATGCCTGATTGAACCGGATAAGCGCTGATCCCGTCCCGCATAGGAAGCCCACCGCAGAAGCCTTAATGACCGCACAACGTCCAAGCTCTCCCCGCCGGGCGGCGACCAAATCACCTTCCTCAAAAGCATGGCGCGCAAGCTGTGCAGTCTTGACAGCACCGACCGCGACCCGGGGGTCAGGTACGACTTCACCTGCGACAATGTGGGACGGATTGATGACCGGCGTACCGCCATCCTCATACTCATCGGACTTCAACTGGCTGCCGAACGGCCCCGTTTGAATCAAGACTGCAACTGCCCTCAACGGCGTGTTCCAGTCAAGGAGCGCCACGCTTCGCTCTACGACCGACCATCGCCGCTCGCGGAGCAACTCGATCAGCCGCTGCTGCTCTTCGATAAGCGTGTCGATGTGGGCCGTCTCGCGGTCTAGGTAGGCGGCGATGGCGCGCTGCTCGGTCAACTGAGGCAGCAACCAAGGTCCGTCAGCCAGCTCTTCCCGATTAACCTTTGGCATCTTCACACGCATCGACATCGCGGTGGCGAAATCATGAAACGGCTTCGCAGACATGAAGTAGCGAGCGAACCGCGTGTCGATCCTGTCTGGCAGCGAGATTGCGTACATGTCCGCACTACAAAGGCAGTCCTCAACCGCAATTGCCACCTTGTTCAGAGCTGGGCGGATCTTGGAATAGAGGACCTGGCCGGCAGTGACCACATACTTTCCACTGTCAGCACCTTGGCTGGCTGCGGTTTCGCGCCCCAGGAGTCGACCAGTACCCGATTCGATATGATTCGGAGCAACCAGCACCATGGTTGACCACGGTTCCACTCGGGGATCAACCTGGCCGCTGCTGATGGCTACCTCGTAGCGAAAGCGGGACTCAACCCAGTCCTCCGGAATCGTGCCGAGCCAAGGAGAAGCGGCTTTCACATATGCCCGTCTCACCCTTCAACCTCCCGCAGCAGATCGAGGATCTTGGCGACCTGCTTCTCCAAATCGGCATCGATCTCGGCAAGCGGACGGGGCGGAACGTACTTGTAGAAGTGTCGGGTGAAGGGGATCTCATAGCCGGTCTTGGTCTTAGCCCAGTCGATCCAGGCGTCAGGCACGTGCAGCTTCACCTCCGCGTCGAAGTACGTCTGGATGACTTCGCGCTCCCCTGCCGCACCGGCGGTTGAGCCGCCGTAGGTGAAGGGTACGTTTTCGGTGTCGCGCTTTTTCGAGTCGGGCTTCGGGTTGCCCTTGCGGTCGATGACAGGGTTCCCGTCCTCGTCGAGGAGGGGACGCTCGACGGTGATGGTCCAGTAGCCGAACTCGTCGTTGCGCAGCACCTTGGAGAAATCAGGATCGGCGTCCCGGTAGTCGGCGTACAGCCGCACGATCTCGGCGCGGTCACGGTCACTGATCTCGCGTCCTTTGGATCCGAGGTTCTTGCGCATCTTGGTCCAGAACGACGTGCCGTCGATGAGCTGGACCTTACCCTGGCGGTCGGGGTGCTTAGTGTTGTCGAGAATCCAGATGTAGGTGGCAATGCCGGTGTTGAAGAACATGTTGGTTGGCAGCGCGACAATCGTCTCGACCAGGTCGTTCTCCAGCAGCCACCTGCGGATGTTGGAGGGACCGGATTCGGCAGCGCCGTTGAAGAGCGGCGAACCGTTCATGATGATGCCAACGCGGCCGCCGCCGTCCTCGGGTGCGCGCATCTTGTGGGCCAAGTGGAGCAGGAAGAGCATCTGGCCGTCCGAGGTCGCGGGGAGTCCCGGCGCGAATCGGCCGTAGGGGCCGGCGGAGTCGCGCTCCGCCTTGACCGCCTTGGCGTACTGCTTCCAATCCACCCCGTAGGGCGGGTTGGACATGCAATAGTCGAACTGGCGGCCCTTAAAAGCGTCGTCGGTGAGCGTGTTGCCAAAGGCAATGTTGGTCGCGTCGTGGCCCTTGGCGAGTAGGTCGGACTTGCAGATGGCGTACGACTGCGGGTTGTACTCTTGGCCGTATAGGGTCAGCTTCGCTTCGGGGTTCTCGGCGCGCAGGTGTTCCTCCGCCAGGGAGAGCATGCCGCCGGTGCCGGCAGTGGGGTCGTACAGCGATCGGATGATGCCGTCCTCGGTGAGGTCGACGTCCTTCTCCGCGAAGAGCAGGTCGACCAGCAACCGAATCGCGTCGCGCGGCGTGTAGTGATCTCCGGAGGTCTCGTTCGCGGCCTCGTTAAACTTGCGGATGATGTATTCGAACGCATCCCCCATGTCCGCGTTGGACACCACCTCGGGATGCAGGTCTACGGCACCGAAGGACTTGACGATCTCGCGAAGGAGCCCGGCCTTCTCCAGCGCCAAAATCTCCTTCTTGAAGTCGAAGTACTCGAAGACGTCCACGTCGGGGGAGAACCGGTCGATGTACTCGGCGAGGTTGTCCGCCAGCCCGTCGGCATCCGCCAGCAAGTTCGCGAACGCGTAGTTGGAGGTGTTGTAGAACGTCCGCCCCGTGGCCTTCTTTACCTCGATCTTGAGCCGCTTCGGGTTCTCGTACCGCGCAGCCAGCTCCCGTACCACCGCGCGGTCCGGCTCAAGTACGCAGTCGAGCCGTCTCAGGATCGTGAACGGAAGAATCACTGTCCCGTACTGGTTGGGGCGGTAGGGGCCCCGAAGCTGGTCGGCGATCGACCAGATGAAGCTACCGAGCGTGCTCACAAGGTTCCTCACGAGAATCGTCTAGCAGTGACGATCACTTTGCCAGAGACGGCAGCCACCGTCCCATGGTTCAGCCACGGGGCCCCAACGACGCCGGACGAGGACGTACACCAGCGCTTCTGTCCGGCTGTCCCCCAGACCAAAACCGTAGCCGCCGAGGGCTCGCGAACTCCTATGACGGTAGTCACCCCCTCATGGACTATCTGTGGTCGGGCCCCGGCCGAATGAGCATCTGCGCGGCCGTGACCAGCCACATTGTCCCAGACTCAAGGGCCCTCCGGAGCCGTGTGCGGGCGCGTGTGAGTCAGGTGTGGAGTTCGCGGATCAGGGTGCCGTGTTCGTCGTTGAGCTCCAGTGTGTACGTCAGTCCGAAACGGTGGAGGAGATCGGCGAGGTTGTCGAGACGGTGAGGGGCGATCACTCCGTTCAGCAGGACGTCGACACCGTCGAGGCTGTCGAGTTCTACTTCGCACCAGTCCGTGCCTACCTCATAGCCGTCCCAGGAGGACGACCTCGACCTCCAGCCGGCTCGGACGAAGTGCTCAGCGACGAGTGAGAGGTTTCGGCAGCCGTGCAGGATGCCACACACGTTGTTGCCCAACTCGGCCCACTCCGAGCTGAGCGCTTCGCCTTCTTCTGACAGGTCCACCCCTGCAGTGTGCTGGCAGTCCCTCACACGCGTCGATCTCTTCGCAGCAGGCCGGAGACCTGCGCGCCGGAGCTGCCGTCGATGCGCCCACGGTGGGCTGCCCTGAGGCGACCGTGGGGGCGGGGCCGGTTCGTGTCTGCCCCGCCCCTGCCGATGCCGGGACAGCGCTGTCGTGCGCGTTCCGCATGCAGTGGTTGGTTAGCGGTAGAAGATCGCCACCCCGCCATGGTGCGAGCAGGCTCCCTGGTGGTGGGCTGCGTAGGAGTACGTGCCGTCGTTGCACTTGGCCGTTGCCCCGTTGCCTGCGGAGTTCCCGTCGTCCGACGAGCTGGAGCCGCCGCCGGTGGACGACGAGCCGCCCGTCGATGAACTGCCGCCGCCGCTCGTTGAGCTCCTGGTCGGGGCGTGGGCCGTGACGGTCACCTTGACCTTGACCGTCTTCGTCACCGTCGGTGCCGGTGCCGGCTCGGCCGTCTCTGTCACCGTGGCCGTTGCGGTGACCGTTGCCGTGGCTGTCGGCCTCGGTTGTGCCTTGTCGTCGGCGACCGTCTTCGTCTCGGTCGGCTTCTGGTTGTCGGCTGCGCCGGCGCCCACTCCGATGAGGAACGCGACGCCCACCGCCGGCAGTACGAACCGTTTGCGGGCCCACTTGGGTGCCGGGCGGGGCGTTGGCGGAACGGGTGGTGGCTGGAACGGTGGTTGTGGCTGGTAGTAGCTCACAGGCCCCCCCTGTTGAAGTACTTGAAGGGGGAAACTATCTAGGCTCGCGCGCCACATGTGAGGGAACGGTGGAGAACGTGACTTACTTGTGACGTCGTGCGGGCGGTCCCGCCTCGGCCGGCCGGCCCTCAGCCGGGATCTGCACCCCCGCTGAAGGCCGGCCGTTGCCGAGCGATGGTGCCCCCCTCGCTCAGGCTTCGCCTCGCGTCAGCCCAGTTCCCCCACCCCCACCGACCAGATCCCCCGGCCGTGCGTCGCCGCGTACAGGGTTCTGCCGTTCGGGCTCAGTTTCAGTTGGAGTACTGCCGTGGCCGGGAGCGTGCCTACGCGGTGCCAGCTCGTGTGGTGCGGGGCTCGGTAGACCACTCCCAGGTCCGTGGCCACCGCCAGGCCGCCGTTCGGGGTCAGCAGGGCCGCGTTCGTGGGGACGTCGGGGAGGTCGGCGGAGATGTCCTTCCATGTTGTGCCGCCGTCCTTCGACTCGAAGACGTGGCCCACCCCTGCTCCCGGGCCCTCCGTCCAGTGGCGGGAGAAGCCGTTGACCGCCAGGATCACGTGGTCGGCGTTCCTCGGGTCCACGGCGAAGCCGCTGAGGTAGCGGTTGGGGATCGTCGCGTCGGTGGGGAGGGTGAGGTCGTGCCAGCCCGTGCCGTCCTCGTTGCCCACGGCGATGCCCCGGGCGAAGCCCTGGTTGTTGCAGGGGCCGCACCAGGCCGCATAGACACGGCCGTTGGAGGCCGCCACGGCTGTCGCTGCGCGGCCCGCGCCCAGGTCGTGGACGTTCTTCCACTCCGTGCCGCTGCGGATGGCGTAGCCGTGGCTCTGGACCCAGATGTGGCGGCCGCCCGCGATCCACGTCGCGCTGTCGGCCGTGTCCGCGGCCAGGGGCGCCACGAAGCGGGCCTCGCTGGTGGCGTTGTCCGGTGGGGCCACGTTGTAGGACGTCGCCTTCGTGGGGTCGGTGGTCCAGCTACCGTCGTTCTGCGCGCAGTTCTGGGTCACCTGGACCGCCAGGTAGACGTACTCCTGGGCTATGTTGCAGCCGTTCTGCGGGTCCGTGAGGGTGTCGGCGCCGTCGCCGCCGAAGTTCGAGCCCATGACCCGGTCGTTGCCGCGCAGGATGGACTGGCCGTTGTCCTGGAGGCCGCCGGTGATCGCGAGGCCGCCGTTCTCGCGGTCCTTGCCGATGCCGACCGAGTAGTACTGGAGGGTGTCGATCGTGCCGTCGTTCAGGGACGTCCAGTCGGTGGCGTGGCCCGCGGCGTCCTGGGTGCCGTTCACGGGGCGGCGGTAGGCGCCGCCGTCGTTGCCCACGTACAGCCAACTGCGGCCGTGGTAGCGGCCGATCGCCACGCCGTGCTGGTCGGGGTGGGTGGTCTGGTGGCAGGCGCCCGTCTGGCGGCCAGGGTCGATGCTCCAGCAGGAGAAGGGGAAGTTCCAGTACGGGCCCACGGCGGACCAGGTGCTGCCGCCGTCCTTCGTCTCGAAGACTTCCTCGAGGCCCGCGTACACGTGCTTCGGGTCGCTCGGGTCGACGGTGAGGAACTGGTTGTACCAGGCCTGGATGCCCGGCATGTAACCCGGTTCCGTGAGTGCTGAGCCGCCGGCCGCCAGGGCCTTGTGGTCCGCGATCTTCGTCCACGGGCCCGTCGGGGAGCCGGACGCCGAGACGAAGATGCCCTCCAGGGCGCTGTCCGGGTTGGTGTCGAGCTGTTCCGGCGACTGGTCGATCGCGTAGTAGCGCGAGCCGTCGGCTGAGCGGGCGAAGGTGACGTTGCCGACGCCCGCCGCGTCCGTGGGCAGGTCGCCCATGCCGCTGGTGATCCGGGTCCAGGTGCCGCGCACCTTGGTGTAGAAGCCGTTGTAGTCGTCACCGCTGCGCCAGCCGACCGCGAGCACGACCCTGCGCGGGTCCTTCGGGTCGATCGCGATGTCGTTGGTGAGGTTCTTGTACGCGGCGGACTCGTCGCCCGCCTTCGGGCCGCCCGGCAGGTAGTCGGGGTTGGGCGCGAACTCCAGGGTCCACGGGCCGGAGAGCTTGGTGGTCGAGTGGCTCCACACGCCGGCGCTGGTGGCCGCCCACACCCGGCCGCCGCCGAAGCGGAGGTGGTGGATCGTGGTGGACTCCAGCTCCTTGCCGCCGACGCGGTCGCGCGTGGTGAAGGTGCCGTGGTGCGGGTGCGACAGGACGTAGACGCCGCTGCCGAGGTAGGCGTCCGCGTTGGTGGTCGCCTCGCCGGTGCCCAGCCACAGCCGGCCGGCTCCGTCCAGCTCGAGCGCGCCGGTGGACTGGGAGGGGAGCCGGTCGCTGAGCGGCTGCCAGTGGCCGCCGCCGGTGCGGGAGCGCCAGACGCCGCCGCCCGCGCTGCCCGCGTACACGTAACCGTCGTCGTCGGCGGCCATCGCGGCCATGCGGCCGGTCACCCGGCCCGCGCCGCCGCTGGAGTTGGAGTCGATGTCGCGGTAGCGCGGGTCGTCGGAGTCGTACGGCAGGCCGGTGACGTGCCGCCAACTGCCCTTGGTGCGGGGCAGGGCGGCCAGGTCGCGCCAGGCGGCGCCGTACGCGCCCGGTGCGACGATGCCGGGCGAGGTGCGGGCCTCGGCGTACTGGTCCGCTCCCTCGGCGATCTCGTCCGCCTCGTTGCCGTCGTCGTCCTCGGCGGCCAGGCCGGGGGTCGCGGTGCCGATGGACTGTTCGCGTGCGGCGGCCAGTCGGTCGAGGGTGCGCGGCCCGAAGGGGTCGGGGTGGCCGGTGGGCGCGGCTCCCGCGGGGAGCGCCACGCAGGCGGCGGATGCGGTGATGGCGCAGATCGTGAGCCATCGTCTCTTGCGGGTACGGTTCGGTGCTGACACCTGGTCCTCCCGGAACGGACATTGCTGCTTCGACGGGCAGTGGTGCGGCCGTCGTCGGAGACCCGACCACGCGGTGCCCGGCGCGTCCGCCATTTGGACAAGGCTTGACCGGAACCTGCCATACGGGTGAACCGGGGGCCATTCGCCCGGAACGTGGTCATATGGGCCTGCGCGTCCGTTCCCATTCGAGCGTTTCTCAAGTGGCGCTAAGGTGGGCCGCCACAAAAGCGGTTGCGCGAAGGGATGTTGGCGTGGTCTTGAAAGCCGTGCGCTCGGCCTTGGAAGCGATCTATGTGCGGCGGCTGACGCGCAAGCTGGAGGGGCGGCCACGGCCCCGGCACGTGGCCATCATGCTGGACGGCAACCGCCGTTGGGCGCGCGGTGCCGGGCACGACGACGTGCGCGAGGGCTACCGGGTCGGCGGTGCCAAGGTCACCGACTTCCTGCAGTGGTGCGCCGCCGCCGACATCCAGCACGTCACGCTGTGGATGCTCTCCGACGACAACCTCCACCGGCCCGCCGACGAACTCGGCCCGCTGCTCGAGATAATCGAGGAGACCGTGCAGCGCGTCTGCGCCGCCGAGGAGGCGTGGGAGGTCTCCGTCATCGGCGCCCTGGACCTGCTGCCGGGCGACACCGCGCGCGTGCTGAAGGAAGCCGCCTCGCGGACCACCGGGCGCGGCGGGCTCACCGTGGACGTGGCCGTCGGCTACGGCGGGCGCCGCGAGATCGTGGACGCCGTACGGTCCGCCTTCGACCGGCACATCAGCGCGGGCGGCGATCCGCGCGACCTGGCCGCGGACTTCGACCTCGAGCACATCACCGACAACCTGTACTCGCCCGCCGGTCACGACACCGACTTCATCATCCGCACGTCGGGCGAGCAGCGGCTGTCCGGCTTCCTGCTGTGGCAGTCCGCCTACGCCGAGGTCCACTTCGTCGACGTGCTGTGGCCGGCGTTCCGGCAGATAGACCTGCTGCGGGCGCTGCGGTCGTATGCCGACCGGGACCGTCGGTACGGCCGCTGACGCTCGCGTCCCGCCCACGGGCACGGGCGGGCAGGCCGGCGTGCCCGCTGTCTCGTCGCGGGCACGGCTCGGTTGCGAACAAGTGCATTGCCGCGTAGAGCCGTTGGGGCTACGGGATGCTCCCCTGCATGGAGAGGGACCGGTACGTCGACTTCCTGCGGGCCTGGGCGATCGTGCTCGTCGTCGTGGGCCACTGGGTGATCACCGGGCTGGAACGGCACCCCGACGGGACGATCGGTGCGCCGGAGTTGCTGACCACCGTGCCGTGGACGCAGTGGCTGACCCTCGGTTTCCAGATCATGCCCCTCTTCTTCCTGGCCGGAGGGCACGCGGCGGCCGGTTCGTGGGCGCGGACGCTGACGCTCGGCGGGAGTGCCGCCGGGTGGGTGGGGCGGCGTGCGGTACGGCTGCTGCTGCCGGTCGGCGTCTACTGCGGGCTGGTGCTGACGGGGCTGGGGGTCGCCGCGCTCGCCGGGGTCGACCGGGGCACGCTCGCGCTGGTGGGCTGGGCGATGGCGATGCAGTTCTGGTTCCTGCCGGTCTACCTGCTGGTGAGCGCGCTGACTCCGGTGTTGTACGCGGCGCACCGGCGGTGGGGGGTGTGGGTGCCGGTGGGGATGGGAGTGGTCGCGGTGGGGGTGTCGCTGAGCACAGCCTGGGGCTTGGACACGGGGGTGGGCCTGGGGTCGGGCTCGGGCTCGTTGCGTGCGGGGGATCTGCTCGGGTCGCTCGACTACGTCCTCGTCTGGGGCGTGGTCTACCAGCTCGGCTTCTGCTGGCGCGACGGGCTCCTCGGCGGGAGGCCGTGGGCCGGGGGTGCCCTCGCGATCGGCGGCGGGGCCGCCTTCGCGGCGCTCGTCGGGCCCGGGCCCTTCCCCGTCAGCCTGATCCTGGTCACCGGTCAGGACCCGAGCAACACCGACCCGCCGTCGGCCGCGATGCTGGCCTGGTCGGTCGGTCAGGTGGGGCTGGCGCTGCTGGCGGCCCCGGTGGTGCGCCGGTGGCTGGAGCGCGAGCGGGTGTGGCGGGGCGTGGGCCGGCTGGGGGGCCTCAGCATGACCCTCTACCTCTGGCACATGCTGCCGGTGCTGATCGTCGCGGCCGCCTTCTACCTCCCCGGCCTGGTGCCCCGGCCCGCGTTCGGCTCGGGCGCCTGGTGGGCCTGGCGGGTGCCCTGGTTGCTAATCCTCGGGGTCGTACTCGCCGGTGTCGTACGGGCGTTGGTGCCGTTGGAGCGGCGACTGGCGTCGCTGGGCGCCCGGCTGCGACCGGACGCGCGGCTCCGGCCCGGGCTGCGGGTGTGGGCCGGGCTCACCGCGGCCGTGCCCTCCCTCGCGTACTTCGCCGGCCACGGCTTCGCCCCCGGCGGCCGGCTCCCGCTGCCGGCGATATTGGGGTTGGCGGCGGGTACGGCGCTGGCGCTGGCCCCCGCCCGGAGGCGCGGACCGGGTGCGGCGCAGGGGCCTGATACGGCCCGGGGGGCCGCCGGCGGTCGGGACCACAGCCGCGCGGAGCCCGGCGGCGGGGCTGCGGTCCCGACCACCGGTGCGCCGGGGCCGTGACGACTGCCGGCTGCCCACACGCAGCGCGCCGACGGGCCGTGACGACCACCAGTGCCCGCACGCAGCCCGGCGACGGGCCAGTGAGGGCTCACGGCGGCCGCGCCGAACCCGGCGTAAGGCCGGCTCGGACGGCAGCCGATGCCGCCGCGGCCGTGACGACCACCAGTGCCCGCACGCAGCCCGGCGACGGGCCGGCACAAACGGCAGCCCGTGTCGCCGGGGCCGGACCCGTCTGAGCCGGTCTCACGCCGAGCGCTTGCGTGGCTGCGCTGTCTTCTTCGTGGTGGAGGCGGACTTCTTCGTCGTCGTGGCCTTCTTCGTGGCCGAGGTCTTCTTCGCCGCCCCCGTCGTCCTGGAGCTCGCGGAGCTCGCCGTCGATCTGGACGTCGACGTCGCCGTCTTCTTCGCGGGCTCCGCCGTCTTCGACGTCGACTTCCTCGGGGTCGCCTGGGTCTTCTTCGTGGTCGACGTCGACTTCTTGCCGCCCGTCGCCTTGGGGGCGGAGCGGGACGTCTTGCGGGGCAGGTGGCGCACCTCGGCCTGCTCCTCGGGCGCGGCGGCCTCGCCGCGGGACTCCTTGGCCGCGCGGACGCTGTTCTCCAGGGCCGCCATCAGGTCCAGGACCTTGCCGCCGGCCGGGCGGGACGGGGCCTCCGGCGGGGCCTCGCCGGCCGCCTTGGCCGCGATGACCTCCTCCACCGCCTCCCGGTACTCGTCGTGCAGGTCCGCGAGGTCCACCTCACCGAGGGTGTCCATCAGGGCGTCCGCCAGGTCCAGCTCCTTGTCGCGGACCGTCACGTCGGCGTCCGGGGCCACGCCCTCGGGCGCGCGGACCTCGTCCGGCCAGAGCAGCCCGTGCATCGCGATCGCGTCCCCGACCACCCGGAGCATCCCCAGGCGCTCCCGGCCGCGCAGCGCGTACTTGGCGATCGCCACCTTGTTGCTGCGCTTGAGCGCCTCGCGCAGCAGCGTGTACGGCTTGGCCGCCGGGGCGCCGCCCGCCGCGAGGTAGTATGCCTGGTCCATCTGGAGCGGGTCGATCCGGTCCGCCGGCACGAACGCCACGATCTCGATCGTCTTCGCCGTGGGGATCGGGAGCTGGGCCAGGTCCTCGTCGGTGATCGGCACGATCGTGCCGTCCGCGTCCTCGTACCCCTTGCCGATCTCCGACGAGGTGACCTCGCGGTCCTCCACCTCGCAGAACTTGCGGTAGCGGATGCGCCCGCCGTCCTCGGTGTGGATCTGGCGGAAGGAGATCGAGTGGCTCTCCGTGGCGTTCACCAGCTTGATCGGGATGCTGACGAGGCCGAAGGAGATGGCGCCGTTCCATATGGATCGCAACGTTCAGCACCTTTCCGGGCCGGGTCCGGTAACCCGACCCGACGACAGAGGGGCGGTTTGTACCGGTTTCGTGTGATTCTCATCGTATGACGCCGATCACAGAGGTGGAGGGGCGACGGCTGGCGCTCAGCAACCTGGACAAGGTGCTGTATCCCGCGACCGGCTTCACCAAGGGTGAGGTGCTGCACTACTACGCCACCGTCGCCGGGGTGCTGCTGCCGCACCTGCGCGAGCGGCCCGTCTCCTTCCTGCGCTACCCGGACGGGCCCGACGGCCAGCTCTTCTTCACCAAGAACGTGCCCCCCGGCACGCCCGACTGGGTCGCCACCGCCGAGGTCCCCCGTTCGGAGGGGCCGGCCCGGATGGTGCTGGTCCAGGACCTGCCCAGCCTGATGTGGGCGGCCAACCTCGTCACCGAGTTCCACACCCACCAGTGGCTCGCCCCCACGCCCGACGAGGCCGACCGGCTGGTCTTCGACCTCGACCCCGGCGCGCCCGCGACGATCGTGCACTGCTGCGAGGTCGCCCTCTGGCTGCGGGAGCGGCTGGCGGCCGACGGGATCGTGGCCTACGCCAAGACCTCCGGGTCGAAGGGGCTGCACCTGCTGGCCGCCGTGCGCGGCTCGTCGTCCGAGCAGGTGAGCGACTACGCCAAGCGGCTGGCGGTCGAGGCCGAGCGGGCCATGCCGCAGCTCGTGCTGCACCGGATGACGCGCAGCCTGCGGCCGGGGAAGGTGTTCGTCGACTGGAGCCAGAACGCCGGCCGCAAGACGACCGCCGCGCCCTACACCCTGCGGGCGCGGGCCGAGCCGACCGTGTCGGCGCCGGTCACGTGGACGGAGGTCGAGGAGTGCGGGGTGCCTGAGGGGCTGGCCTTTCAGGCGGCGGATGTGGGGGCTCGGGTGGCGGAGTCCGGGGACCTGTTGGCGCCGTTGTTCGATGCGGAGGGGGCCGGGGTGCTGCCGTAGCCGGGTGCGGGCGGCGCCTCGGCGCGCGGGTGTGCCGGGGCTGCCGCCCCCAGGCCCCCGCTACGGCCCTAGACGGGCCTCGTTCTCGAACGCCGGACGGGCCGGGAACAGCAGGGCAGACCGGAGAGCCGAGAAGCCTCAGGCCCGCGCCGGACGGGCGGGAAAGCCTCAGCGCACGACCGAGAGGCCGAAAGGCCGGGCAGCCTCAGCCACGCCTCAGCAGGCCGCCCACGTCCCCCGGTCCCGGGCCATCGCGTGCAGCGCCTCCACGTCCGCCGGCTTCAGGACCCCGCCCGTGCGGGCCAGGTCCGCCAGGTCCGTGTCCAGCAGGACCCGCACCTCGCGCAGCGGTGCCGCGACGCGGACGTCCGCCGGGCCGGCCAGGGCCAGGACCGGGCGCACCTCGGCCGTGAGGGCGTAGGAGGCGCGGTCGGCGGCGGCGCGGGCCCGGCGCAGCACCGGCTCGGGGTCGTGGCGGCCCAGGGACACCATCGGGTCGGCGACCAGCACCCGCTGCTTGCGCGCGTACAGGGTGTGCACGGCGAACAGGCCGCCCGGGCCGATGGCCAGGTGGTGGACGCGGTCACCGCCGGGGAGCGGGACGGAGTGCAGGGTGTGCCAGCCCGCCCCGTCGAGGCGGTCCAGGGCCTCGCCGACGGTCTGCTCGGCCTCCAGGGCCCGGCGCCTCGGGTCGGCGCGCAGCCGGCGGCCGTGGTGGGCCGGGTCGCGGTCGAGGGCGATCAGCAGGGCCTCGCCGGGGCGGTTGGGCGCGAGGTCGTCGTCCGGGTGGAGCGAGAGGCGGGCCAGCTCGGCGGGGGTCGGCACGGGGGGCGGGCCGACGGCCACCGGGCCGGTCAGGAAGGGGCCCAGCGCCTCCAGCACCTCGTCCCGGCGCTCGTCGCTGAGCAGGTTGACCCGGCCGGCCTCCCGGTCGTACCAGGCGATGTTCCTGCCGTCCGTGCGGCAGACGTAGAGGCGCTCCCGGCCATGGCGCCAGGCCGGTACGACGCGCAGTCCGCTCATGCACATCACCCCGACGACCATGGGACCAGGTGGGTGCTCCGGGGGCAAGAAGGCGACCGCCCCGGAGGGCGGCCGGGCGGCTACGAGCCGGGGCCGCCGGGCATCCGCGCCCCGGTCCGCCGGGGCCCGCGGCCGGCCGCGTGATCCGGCTGATACGGTCGCGCGGCGATCGCCCCGGAGACCCCCACCGGGGACCCCCACGGCCCACCGGTGGGCAAATAGGACTTCCCTCCGAATATGGTGTACGGGGCCGTCACCTCGTCGATCACAGGAGTCCCGTGTCCGTCAGCCGCCCCGTCCGGACCGGCCTCGCCGTCGCCCTGCTGGCCTCGGCCGCCGCGGCGTGCGGTGACGCGGGCGGACTGCGCGGTGCCGGGGCCACCCCGACCGCGACCAGCCCGGCCCGGCTCTGGCCGCAGCTCACCCCGGCCTCCAGCCCCGCCTGGGACATCGACGAGGCGGACACCGAGGTCGTCAAGGGTGTCACCGTGCCCGGCGACGACCTCCGCAAGGTCGACCCGGTCGCGATCGTGCGCGCCGAGATCGCCGCGCACCCCAAGGACTACCGGGGCCCTGACGCCGTCTACCGGGACACGACGGCCCGGATGGCCGCCTGCACCGGCGAATCGACCGCCGGGAAGGCCACGGACGGCACGGGCACCGGCACGAACCGGTACACCTCCGCCGGCGGCACGTGCCCCGTCCTGCAGCCCTACTACCGCGACCTGACCGGCGACGGGCACCCGGACCTCACCCTCGGCTTCCGGCTGCTGCCCGGGGACGCGCCGGACCTGACCGCCGTGCGCGTCTACACCGTGGACAAGCACCGGCTGCTGCGGGTCATGGCCTGGGAGGACGCCGTCAGCGCGGTCGAGCTGGCCGGGCGGTCGGTGATCATCCGTTCGCCGTCCGACCTCGCCGACTACGAGTACCGGCTCCAGTGGACCTGGGACCCGGAGCAGAAGGCGATGCTCCTGACCCACGACGAGATGCTCCGCACCCACCACGGCCGACGCTCCGGGCACCCCTCCCCCACGACGACCGCCGCCCCGGGCCCGACGGCCGACCCGCGCCCCGCCCCCTCCCCGTCGGTGACCCCGTGAGGGCACCCGCCCTCCACCGGTCCGCGTCCCGCCGGTCCGCCCCGCTCCCCCGCTGGGCCGGCACCCTCGCAGTGAAGTCGGCCGCCTTCATCACGGTGATGTGCTGCGCGCTCGCCGCCCTGCTCGGCGTGCTCGTGCACGTCCAGGTCACCGACCAGACCGTCGGCCAGGCCCGCGACCTCGCCCTGTCCCGGCTGGCCGACGCCACGGCCGCGTACGAGGCGGGCGACACGCTGCTGCCCGGCGCCGGGGTCGACCCCGAGGGCCTGCCCGAGCGACTGCGGAAGCTCGCGGCGGCCGGGAAGCGCGGCACGATGGTCGCCGACCACCGCGGGCAGCCCACGATGTGGGCGGCCGGTCCCGCCGACGGCGGACGCACGCTCGCCGTGGCCGTCGACTACGGCCAGCAGGCCCGCACCATCGAGGGCCTCGACAGCGCCATCCTCTGGTCGTCGGGGCTGGCGATCGGGGCCACACTGCTGGTCGGCGCCTTCGCCGTGACCCGGGTGACCCGGCGGCTGCACGCCACCGCGCTGGTGGCCCGGCGGATCACCGCCGGCGACCTGGACGCGCGCGTGGACGATCCGCGGACCAAGGACGCGAGCCGCCCCCAGGACGAGGTGGCCGCGGTCGCCGCGGCGCTGGACTCGATGGCGGCCTCGCTGCAGGGCAAGCTGCTGGCCGAGCAGCGCTTCACCGCCGACGTCGCGCACGAACTGCGCACCCCGCTCACCGGGTTGCACGCGGCCGCCGAACTGCTGCCGCCGGGGCGGCCGACCGAGCTGGTGCGCGACCGGGTGGCCGCGCTGCGCACGCTCACCGAGGACCTGCTGGAGATCTCCCGGCTGGACACCGGGCGCGAGCGCGGGGAGCTGGACACCGAGGACCTGGGCGCGCTGGCCGAGCGGGTCGTACGGGCGTCCGGCACGGACACCGAGGTGCGGCTGGCGCGGGACGCGCGCGTGGAGACGGACCGGCGGCGCCTGGAGCGCGTGCTGGGCAACCTGGTGTCCAACGCGCACCGGCACGGGCGCGCCCCGGTGGTGCTGACCGTGGACGGCCCGCGGGTGACCGTGCGGGACCACGGGGACGGCTTCCCGGAGTACCTCGTCGCGCACGGGCCGCAGCGGTTCCGCACCGAGGGGGGCGCGAAGGGGCACGGGCTGGGGCTGACCATCGCGGTCGGGCAGGCGGAGGTCCTGGGCGCACGGCTGGCCTTCGCCAACGCGGCCGGGGGCGGAGCGGTGGCCACCCTGGTGCTGCCGGAGGAGGCGGTGTAGACCGCCGGGGGCGCCCTCTCTCCTCGCCCCGCCCGTCGGCACCCTCGGGCGCCATCCATCGGCCCAATCCAGCGGGCACCCTCTCCCGCCCGCCCCTAACGTGGCGATCAGTCAGCTTTTGACACCTCACGTCCCCCTTCCTGGAGGTACGCCATGGTCGCCATGGTCCTGCGGTCCACTCTCGCCCGCCTCGCCATAACGGGTGCCGCCGGCGCCCTCGCCCTCTCCGCCTCCGTGGTCCCCGCCATGGCCGACGACGGCTGGGGCGGTGACGGACAGGGCAACGCGAACTCCCAGCAGGGCACCTCCAGCACCCAGGGCCAGACACAGGGTCAGACACAGGGCGGGGGCCAGGGCCAGGACAGCGACCAGTACCAGGGCTTGGGACTGGGCTACCAGCAGGTGCAGGCCCAGAGTCAGGGCCAGGGTCAGGGCCAGGGCCAGGGCCAGGGCCAGGGCGAAGGCCAGGGCCAGGGTCAGGGCGAAGGCCAGGGCCAGGGTCAGGGCCAGGACGGCCGTCTCACCCGCGGTGTCGTCACCGCCCGCGACGGCCTGCTGCTGCGCAGCGCGCCGACCCGGGCCAGCGAGGTGATCCGCAGGGCGCGCCAGGGCGAGACCGTGTCGATCTTCTGCCAGACGCGCGGGGAGAACGTCGACGGCAACCGGCAGTGGTACCTGCTCACCGACGGCACCTGGGCCTGGGGTGCGGCGCGCTACATCCACACGTTCGACCGGGAACCCCGTTCGTGCTGACACCCGACTGACCCACCCCCACCCCACCGAGGCTCACAAGGAACAACAATTGGGTAGGTTCCGGACATGATGTCAGCCGGAGTCGACACCGCCGTGGCGGAGCGGGCCCCCGCCCGCCCGGCACGCCTCCCCCGGCGCCGCGGCATCGAGCTCGCGCTCATCGTCCTGGCCGTCCTGCTGTCCGTGTACGGCTACTGCGCGGTGGGCCTGGCCCGCAACGGCACCCTCCCGCCCGGCGCCGCGGGCTACGGCGCCGGGCTCGGCGTGCTCGCGCTGGTGGCGCACCTCGCGGTGCGGCTGCGGGCGCCGTACGCCGATCCGCTGCTGCTGCCGATCGGCGTGCTGCTCAACGGACTGGGGCTGGTGCTCATCTACCGGCTGGACCTGGAGACGCCGGGCGATCGGGCGGCGCCCACGCAACTGGTGTGGTCGACGCTCGGCATCGCCCTGTTCATCCTGGTCGTGGCCGCGCTGCGCGACCACCGGGTGCTGCAGCGGTACGCGTACGTGTCCGTGGTCGCGGCGCTGGTGCTGCTGTGCCTGCCGATCCTGTTCCCGGCGGTCAACGGCGCCCGCATCTGGGTGCGGATCTCCGGGTTCTCCCTGCAGCCGGGCGAGTTCGCGAAGGTGCTGCTCGCGGTGTTCTTCGCCGCGTACCTGGCCGCCAACCGCAACGCGCTGGCGTACGCGGGCCGCCGGGTGTGGTTCGTGCAACTGCCCACCGGGCGCGTGCTCGGGCCGATCGTCGCGGTGTGGCTGGTCAGCGTCGGCGTGCTGGTGCTGGAGCGGGATCTCGGCACGTCGTTGCTGTTCTTCGGCCTGTTCGTCGTCCTGCTGTACGTGGCCACCGGCCGCACCGGCTGGATCGCGGTCGGGCTGCTGCTCGCGGGGTTCGGCGCGGTCGCCGTGGGGCGCTTCGAGCCGCACGTGCACGGGCGCGTGGAGGACTGGCTGCACCCGTTCGCCTCGATCGACGCGGGGCAGGGCCCGGGCCAGCTCGCCCAGTCGCTGTTCGCGTTCGCGGCGGGCGGGGTGCTCGGCACCGGGCTCGGCAACGGCCATTCGGTGCTCATCGGGTTCGCCGTGAAGTCGGACTTCATCCTGGCGACGGCCGGCGAGGAACTGGGGCTGGCCGGGCTGTCGGCGATCTTCCTGCTGTACACCCTGCTCGTGGAGCGCGGCTACCGGGCGGGGCTGTCCCTGCGCGAGCCCTTCGGCCGGCTGCTCGCGATCGGGCTGGCCTCGCTCGTGGCGCTCCAGGTGTTCGTGATCGCGGGCGGGGTGACGGGGCTGATCCCGCTGACCGGCATGGCGATGCCGTTCCTGGCGCAGGGGGGTTCGTCGGTGGTGACCAACTGGACGATCGTGGCGCTGCTGATCCGGGTCAGCCACTCGGCGCGCCGCCAGTACGACGGGGAGCCCGCCCCATGACCGTCGCACAAGAGTCGTACGGCGCGGTGCGCCCCGAGGAGGCCCGGTGACCCGGCACATCCGGTACGCGGCCTTCTTCTGTGTGCTGCTGCTCGCGGCCCTGCTGGTGAACGCCGCGCGGGTGCAGGTGGTGCAGTCCCCGGCCTACGACGACAACCCGGCCAACCGCCGCGCGACGATCGCCCGTTACGGCCAGCCGCGCGGGAACATCCTGGTCGGGGGCCGCCCGGTCACCGGCTCCCGGGACAGCGGCGAGCAGCTCCGCTACGAACGCACCTACGTGGACGGCCCGTTGTACGCGCCGGTCACCGGTTTCGCCTCGCAGGAGTACGGCCGCACGCTGCTGGAGGCCACCGAGGACGGTGTGCTGTCGGGCTCCGACCCGCTGCTGGCGCCGCTGCCGCTGCTGAGCGACCTCACCCGGGCGCGGGCGGCGGGCGGCGACGTCGTGACCACGCTGGACCGGGAGGCGCAGCGGGCGGCGTACGAGGGGCTCGCGGGGCGCAAGGGCGCGGTGGCGGCGGTGGACCCGAGCACGGGCCGGGTGCTGGCGCTGGTGTCGAGCCCGTCGTACGACCCGGGCGAGCTGTCGGGGAACGGCGCCGGGGCCGCCCGGGCGTGGGCGCGGCTGAACGCGGACCCGGACAAGCCGATGCTGAACCGGGCGGTGCGGCAGACGTACCCGCCGGGGTCGACGTTCAAGGTGGTGACGGCCGCGGCGGCGCTGGACGCGGGGGTGATCAGGAACCTGGACGCGCGCACGCGTTCGCCGGCGCCCTACCGGCTGCCGGGGACGACGACCCGGCTGGACAACGAGGGGGACGGCTGCCGGGACGCTCCGCTGCGGGAGGCGTTCCAGTGGTCGTGCAACACGGTGTTCGCCAAGCTCGGCGTGGATGTCGGGGTGGCGCGGATGGGGGCGACGGCGGAGGCGTTCGGATTCAACGACGCCGGGCTGCGGATCCCGTTCGCGGTGGCGCCGAGCACGTTCGACACCACGGTGGACAAGGCCCAGTTGGCGCTGTCGTCGATCGGCCAGTACAACACCCGGGCGACGCCGCTGCAGATGGCGATGGTCGCGGCGGCGGTGGCCGAGGGCGGGCAGTTGCGCCCGCCGTACCTGGTGGAGCGGACGACGCGGCGCAGCGGTTCGACGGTGGCGGCGGCCGGTCCGCGGCCGGCGCGGCAGGTGGTACAGCCCTCGACGGCGCGCAAGCTGCGGCAGTTGATGGAGGACGTGGTGCGGGAGGGGACGGGGCGCAAGGCGGCCGTCCCGGGGGCGACCGTGGGCGGCAAGACCGGCACGGCCCAGCACGGGGTGGGCAACTCCGGCCTGCCGTACGCCTGGTTCGTGTCCTGGGCGCAGGCGGACCGCGACATGGAGCCCAAGGTGGCGGTCGCAGTCGTGGTGGAGGACGCCTCCGCGGACCGGGGGGACATCACCGGCGGCGGGGTGGCGGCGCCGATCGCGCGAGCGGTGATGGAGGCGGTTCTCGACCCGTGAGACGGGGGCTGCCGCGGCGCGGGGCACCGACCTACCGTTCGGTCATGTCTGAAGCCGTCGCTCCCGAACTCGCCCAGGTCAATCTCGCCCGCCTGAAGTTCCCGCTGGACTCGCCCGAGTTGAAGGACTTCGTCGACCAGCTCGACCCCGTGAACGCCGACGCCGACACGGCCGACGGCTTCGTCTGGCGGCTGCAGTCGGAGGGCGGCGACGCCACCGACATCCCTGTCTTCGGGGACGAGTGGCTGATCGTCAACATGTCCGTGTGGCGTGACCTGGAGAGCCTCAAGGGGTTCATGTACGCGGGCCGGCACCGCCAGTTGCTCGCGCGTCGGCGGGAGTGGTTCGAGCGGGTGGCGGAGGCCATGGTGGCCCTGTGGTGGGTCCCGGCCGGACACCGGCCCACGGTCGCGGAGGCCGAGGCGCGGCTGCTGCACCTGCGCACCCACGGGCCCTCGCCGTACGCCTTCACCTTCCGCACGCTCTTCCCGCCGCAGGGCGCGCGCCCGCTGCCGGGCGAGGTGCCGGAGGGGCTGGGCTGCTCGGTGTGAGCCCGGCCTTGCTGGACATCGGGTCAACAAGTCGCGCACGGGGGATTGACGGGCTTGCTGACAGGTAGTCTCATAACTGGCATGACGACTGTGACCGAGGCCGAGGTACTGCGCGACGCGCTCGGTCTGCTCAAGGACCGGGAACAGGTGGCCGAGCGGCTGCTGGCCTCCTCCGCCAAGCACTCCTTCGACCCGGACGAGGAGCTGGACTGGGACGCGCCCTTCGAGGACGGCAAGTGGTTCTGGCCGCCGGAGCTGGTGTCGCTCTACGACACGCCGCTGTGGAAGCGGATGAGCGAGGAGCAGCGGATCCTGCTGTCCCGGCACGAGGCGGCGGCGCTCGCCTCGCTGGGCATCTGGTTCGAGATCATCCTGATGCAGCTCCTGGTCCGGCACATCTACGACAAGGCGGCGACGAGCGCGCACGTGCGCTACGCGCTCACCGAGATCGAGGACGAGTGCCGCCACTCCAAGATGTTCGCGCGGCTCATCTCGCACGGCGGCACCCCCTGGTACCCGGTGAGCCGGGCGCACCAGAACCTGGGCCGCCTGTTCAAGACGATCTCCACCACGCCCGGGTCGTTCACGGCGACGCTGCTCGGCGAGGAGGTGCTGGACTGGATGCAGCGCCTGACCTTCCCCGACGAGCGGGTGCAGCCGCTGGTCCGGGGCGTCACGCGGATCCACGTGGTGGAGGAGGCGCGGCACGTGCGCTACGCCCGCGAGGAGCTGCGCCGGCAGATGCTGACGGCGCCGAAGTGGTCCCAGGAGTTCACCCGGGTCACCTCCGGCGAGTTCGCCCGGGTGTTCTCGGTGGCCTTCGTGAACCCCGAGGTCTACACCAACGTCGGCCTGGACAAGCGCGAGGCCCTCGCCCAGGTGAAAGCCAGCGGCCACCGGCGCGAGGTCATGCAGAACGGCTCGAAGCGGCTGACCGACTTCCTGGACGACATCGGGGTCCTGCGGGGTGTCGGCCGCCGGCTGTGGAGGTCCTCGGGGCTGCTGGCCTGACGCGGGGCACACCGCCGGGGGACGGCGGCTCCGGGTGCGCGCCCGGCGCCCGCCGGACGGCGCTCCGGGCGGCGGGGGCGCCCGGCTCCCGCCGCCGGACCCCCGCACGATCTCCACGCTCCGATTACGCTGCACGCATGACCCCCGCCGCCCCCGCGTACCGCAGGCTCAGCGTCGAGGAGCGACGCCGTCAGCTCCTCGACGCCGCGCTGACCCTCTTCGCGCACCGCGCCCCCGAGGACGTCTCGCTGGACGACGTGGCGGAGGCGGCGGGCGTGTCACGGCCGCTCGTCTACCGGTACTTCCCCGGCGGCAAGCAGCAGCTCTACGAGGCGGCGCTGCGGTCGGCCGCCGACCAGTTGCGGCTGTGCTTCGACGAGCCCCGCCAGGGCCCCCTGCTCCCCCGCCTCGGCCGGGCCCTGGACCGCTACCTCGCCTTCGTCGACGAGCACGACGCCGGCTTCAGCGCCCTGCTGCAGGGCGGCAGCGTGGTCGAGACGTCCCGGACGACCGCCCTCGTGGACGGCGTACGGCGGGCCGCCGCCGACCACATCCACAGCCACCTGGGCGTCACCGACCCCGGGCCCCGGCTGCGGATGACCGTCCGCATGTGGATCACGTCCGTGGAGGCGGCCTCGCTGATCTGGCTCGACGAGGGCAAGCAGCCGCCCGCCGGGGAGCTGCGGGACTGGCTGGTGGACCAGTTCGTGGCCGGACTGACGGTGACCGCCGCCCGCGACGCGCAGACCGCCGAGCTGGTGCGCGGTGCGCTCGCCGCCGAGACCTGATCGACACTGGTGGCGTGAAGAGCGAAGACACCCCCTTCGAGGGCGGCCCCATGGACGGGCGCGTCCTGCCCGTGCTGGTCGGCCCCACCGGCCAGCCCCCGAAGACCTACCGCATCCCCGTGCCCGACGCGGCCGGCGGCCCGCCGACCGTCCTGGTCTACCGGCGCGAGCCGCGCGGGCACAGCAAGCGGCTCGGCCTGCCGCGCGGCTGGAAGTACACCTTCGACCCCTCCGGGGACACCCGCGGCCACCGGGTGCGCTGGCCCTGGTCCAAGCCCGCTGCCACGCCGGACGGCAAGCCGGACGACCCGCACGGGTGACCCCGTTGCGCCGAACCGCGCACACTCGGCGCGCGGGACGGGCCGGAGCGTGGTGATGCTCGCCGTGCGGGGTGGAGGGGCCACCCCGGCGCGGAGGTGATGACGTGTCAGGAAGGCTGCTGCGCCTGGTCTGTACGGCGGCGCTCGCCACGCAGGTCGCCCTGGTCCCCGGGGCCGCCGTCGCCGTACCGGAGCCGGACGGGTCCGCGGAGCCGTCGGTGGCCGAGCTGCTGACGGACCTTCAGAAGCTGTACCGGGAGGCCGAGCAGGCCACCGAGGCCTACAACGCCACCGAGGAGCGGCTGCGGCACAAGCGCGCCGAGGTGGCCCGGCTGGACGGTCGACTGGCGCGCGCCCGGCTCGCGCTGGACGACAGCCGCAGCGAGGCCGGCCGGCTCGCCCGCCGGCAGTACCAGGCCGGCAGCGACCTCTCGCCCTATCTGCGGCTGCTGCTCGCGCACGACCCGCAGCACGTCCTCGGCCAGGGCCATGTGATCGGGCAGATGGCCCGCGAACGGGCCGGTACGACGGCCCGGCTGGCCGGTGCCGAGCGACGCCGCGACGAGCTGGCCCGCCAGGCCCGCGCCGCCCTGGACGCCCAGCTCACCCTCACCGAGCGGCGGAAGAAGGAGCGCGACGACGTGCGCCGGCGGCTCGGCGACGTCGAGGAGATGGTCGCCTCGCTCAGCGCGCGGCAACTGCACGAGGTGGCGGAGCTGGAGCGCAGCGGGGTCGACGAGCGGCAGCGGGAACTGGAGGACTCCGGCGCGCTCGGCGAGGACGACGCCAAGCCGACCGCCGAGGGCGAACGCGCGGTGCGCAACGCGGTCCGCCAGCTCGGCAAGCCGTACCAGTGGGGTGCCGAGGGGCCGCGCTCCTACGACTGCTCGGGCCTGACCTCGTGGGCCTGGGACCGGGCCGGGACGCCGATCCCGCGCACCAGCCAGGAGCAGTGGGCGAAGCTGCCCCGCGTGCCCCTGGACGCGCTGCGGCCCGGCGACCTGGTGGTGTACTTCCCCGAGGCCACGCACGTGGCGCTGTACCTCGGCGACGGCCTGGTGGTGCAGGCACCCCGCCCCGGCGCCCGGGTGAAGGTCTCCCCCCTCGCGGCCAACCCGGTACTGGGCGCCGTACGCCCCGACCCGGACGGCCGGCCCGTGGCCCGTTACGCCCCGCCGGCCCTCCCGGCCACCGCGGCGGACGGCGCGGACGGGGGCGACGACGCCGCGGCCGGCCCCGCTGCTCCCGGTCGCGGGGGCCTTGTCGGGCGTCAGGCGGCCAGCAGGGCCGCGCAGTAGCTGTCCACGCCCATCAAGGGGGCCGGCGGCGCAGGCGGCCGAACGGCGCGGACCAGGCGCGGCACCTCGCGGGACCAGCGGCGCAGCGGCAACCAGGCGGTGACGTAGACCTGTTCCCGGTCGGTACCGCGGCGCCCCCGGCCCCCGACGTCGTGGCGCAGCCGGGGGCCGCGGCCGCCGCGCTGGACCGCGTGGCGGGTGAAGGTGTTCGCCACGGCGCGCATGTCGGCCCGGGTGAAGACCTCCGGCAGACCGGGGGCGTCGTGGTAGAGGCAGAGGAAGTCGAGGTCGATGAGGGCGTGCGTCACGTCCTCGGGCACGGTGACCGGACGGTAGGAGGGGCGGACGTCGGACCCGTCCGTCTTCGGGTCACCGGTCGCCTGCCACCCGCGGTACACCCGGCCGAAGCCGGGCCAGTAAGGCCAGGACGCCGCGCCGTCGGTGACGGTGAGGTCGCCGCGCAGGGCGCGGGCCGTCGCGGCGGCGCGTTCGCGCCAGCGGTCCTCACCGGTGACCACGGCGAGTTGCACCGCGGTGCGGCCCATCGCGAGGAACTCGTTGGTCGGCAGTTCCGCGCCGGCGAAGGAGACCGGCTCGTCGGGCAGCCAGCGGTAGAACCCGCGCCCGTCGTCGGTCGTCCCCCACTGCTCGTCGTGCACGCGCAGGGCGCGGTCCACCGCGTCGAGGTAGCCGTCGACGCGGCGCCGCACCGACGTCGGCACGGCGCCGGGCCGTTCGCGGGCCAGCCGGGCCAGTCCCGCCATCGGGTAGGTGATCATTCCCGTCTGGGCGGCGAGCGGGACCATCGCCGGCCGTAAGGCGAAGACACCGGGGCGCGGGCGCCGGGGACCGCTCGCCGGCCGGTCGGCCGGGACGAGCCGGGCGGTGACCGCGGTGCGCTGCTCGTACGCGGCGTACAGGACCCGGTCCGCCCGGCGCTCGTCCAGCGGGTCGAGGCTCAGCCCCGTCACCTCCACGTCAGCCCGCCCGGGGCCGGTGACCGTGACGCGGAAGTGCCGGTCACCGTCCGCCGCCACGGTGACCTTCGCGGTCCTGGCGTGCGGCGGGCAGACCGTGAGGTGCAGAGCGGGCCGGCCGTCCGTGTCGCACAGGACGGCGGAGGCGGCGGTGAACTTGTGGGCGCTGCTCCACACCGGCAGGCTGCGACCGCGGAAGTCGCGGACGCCGCGCACGTCGTCGCGGGCCCGGAGCACCTGGTCGATCAGTTCCGCGAGCCGTTCGGCGTAGCCGGGCCGGCCGGTGTGCCGCGCCATCAGCAGATAGCCCTGCATGCGCCACGAGGTGCCCCAGCCGATCACACCGGTCTCGTTGTGGGGCGGCACGTCCGGGCCGTTCACTCCCTCGAGACCGCGCTCGGTCTCGTGGAAGGCTCGTGTCCCGGCACGGCGCGGGCCGGCGACCCGTTCTATGAGAGAGGGCATCGCGTGAGTATGCCACCACCGTCGGTGGCGGCCCATGCCCTCGTACTGCGCGGGCCGGGACGGGGGTTCCGCGTCCGCGGCGACGCCCGCCCGCCCGCCGGGGGACCGCCTACGTCTCCGCCGTCGCTCCCGGTCGGGGACCCAGCCCCGTCGCCGCCGTGTCGATCGCCTCGTCGAGGACCTCGCGGGAGCGGGCCAGGTCGGCCATCACGCGGTCGATCCGGTCCCGTTCGGCGAGGAGTTCCTCGAGGAGCTTGCCGTCGGCGCGCTCGTTGGGGCCGCCGTCGGCGTCCCGCATGCACGGCAGCAGCCGGGCGATGGTCCGGCTGTTGAGGCCGGCCGCGTACAGGGTCTGGATCCGCACGACGCGGTCCACCGCCCACTCGCCGTACTCGCGGTGCCCGCCGGGCGTGCGCTCCGCGGTGAGCAGGCCCTGCTGCTCGTAGTAGCGCAGGGAGCGTTCGCTGACGCCGCTGCGCCGCGCGAGTTCGCCGATCCGCATGGCCGCTCCCCTCGTCCGTCCCGTGCCGCCGGTCCGGGCTTGATTCTCACACCGGTGTCAGCTTCTACGGTACGGCCATGACGCACACGACCACGGAATCCGCCCTCTTCCGGCCGGTCCGGCTCGGCCCGCTGGACCTGCCCAACCGGCTGGTGATGGCGCCGCTGACCCGCAACCGCGCGGAGGCGGACGGGGTGCCCTCGGCCGTCATGGCCACCTACTACGCGCAGCGCGCGTCCGCCGGGCTGATCATCGCGGAGGCCGCGACGCCCAACGCGGTCGGGCAGACGTACCCCCACATTCCCGGCATCCACACGCCCGCGCAGGTGGCCGGATGGCGGCGTGTCACCGACGCGGTGCGCGCGGCGGGCGGGCGGATGGTGCTGCAGCTCCAGCACGGCGGGCGGGTCGGGCACCCCGAGACCAGCGGGCTGACACCCGTCGCCCCGTCGCCGGTGCCCCTGCCCGAGACCCTGCACACCCCGAGCGGGCGGCAACCCTCCGTCGTGCCGCGCGAGATGACGGCCACCGACATCCGCGCGACCGCCGCCGACTTCGCGGGCGCCGCCCGCAACGCCCTGGACGCGGGCTTCGAGGGCGTGGAGGTCCACTCGGCCAACGGGCACCTGCTGCACCAGTTCCTGGCGGAGAACACCAACCGGCGCACCGACGCCTACGGCGGGCCGGTCACCTCGCGCGTCCGGTTCGTGGTGGAGGTGGTGGAGGCCGTCGCCGACGCGATCGGACCCGAGCGGGTGGGCCTGCGCGTCTCCCCCGGCAACACCGTCAACGGCATCGCGGAGGGGGACACGGCACTCCTCTACCCCACACTCGTGAAGGCCCTGGACGACGGACTGGCCTACCTCCACCTGGGGTACGCCGACCCGGACGCGCCGCTCTTCGCCGAGCTGCGCCGCCTGTGGCCGGGCACCCTGATCGCCAACCCGCGGCTGGCCCTGGACGAGCCGCCCCTGCCCGCGAGCGAACGGCTCCTCGCGGCGGGCGCGGACCTGATCGCCCTGGGCCGCTCCTTCCTCGCCAACCCGGACCTGGTGACCCGGCTGCGCACCGGCGCCCCCCTGAACGCGGTCAGGGAGGCGTACCTGATGTACACGGGCGGCGAGGAGGGCTACACGGACTACCCGACGCTGCCGGCCGGGCCCGTGTCCCGTCAGGCGGCCCCGGACACCGCTGCCAGGTAGGCCGACGTCTTCTCCGGCTCGGAGAACGAGCCGGTTTCCCTCTTGATCACTAGGCCTCCGGAGCCCTGTGTGCACGTTCGAATCCTGCTGCGGGCGCGTGTGGGACAACAGACGATGCCTGCACGCTGCCTCACGGGGGCCCCGCCGCCGGACCGTGTGGCTGAAGCGCCCCTCCTCCCCTGTCAGCCAGACGGCTCCATTTCCCACCCCGCCGGTCGCGATTCTGTGACTGGCAAGGGGGCATCTCCGCTCGCGATCCCCTAATCGGTCGACCTAGCCCTGCCACTCCGCTTCCCTTACATAGCAGCCTGAAACCTTGCTGGAGGCCTTGGCCTTGGGCATGTCATTACGCCAATAAAAGATGTCTTCTCGACTTGCTCCGTCGCGGATTTCATCAACGGCTTTCTTTGAAATGATCAGGCAGAAATTCTTCGTCACTGGATTATGGTTCTCCGATCGACTCAACTCAAGTGATCCCTCATACCGACCCGGCTGGAAACTCCAGCCGTCAGCCTGAAACAAGAAGGTCGGCTGCTGAGGTCTATCTTGACTTACAAGGAACGGAGCGGGGTCACCAGACCACCTGTATGAGATCCATTCCTTGACAGGGTCGAAGTTCCACGTGCCGACCTCTTTCCAATAGAACACCGGTCTCTTTGAAGAGGAAATCGAGCCGACAGGAGTCAGGCGGAAACGCGCGTCACGGATGACCTCGACATCCTGAGTTTTGATCCTAGTGGACACTGTCGGCTGAAGGTAGAGATGAGTGTCCTTGCCCACCAGTCCAATGCGCATGAGATGAGGAAGCGCCATATCGATTTCAGGCTTCTTTTGAAGTTCCGTGAAGTTGTACAGGGAAAAGGCTAGGGCCACTACACCTGCGGCCGTAGCAGCCCACTTGTGCACGGCGTCGAAACGCCCACGCCGGGGCGTCACCTCATCATCGCTGTCGACCATGCTCTTACCCTGGCCAAGGACGAATCCCCCAACCAGTTGGGCTGCTCCAGATGGCGAGCAAGTCAACACCCAGCGAGGCATTCACTCGTCTCGTGCTGAGATACGTGTCCCTGGCTGCCTCCGGTCGACGCACTCGCCGTCGTGGCTGACTGATGTCGGCTGAGGCTAAGACACTTAGCCAGCGTCACTCAGCATGGCTCCTGAGCCAGAACTCTGTCTCGTGGACAAAGCCACACCAGCCGGGCAGTCCTCGGTGACTGCCCACGTGACTTGGGTGTAGGCACTGAACGCCCGGAACGCCTGCGGCCCCGGAGAGGCTGTCTCCGGGGCCGTCCGTGGGCCGTGCGAGGGCGGTCGGCGTCGACCGACGACGACGGTCCGAGCCCAGGTCAGAAGCCGTTCAGGCTCCGGTGACCGAGGTCAGGTAGGCGGCCGTCTTCTCCGGCTCGTAGAAGAAGTTCTCGAAGTCGGCCGGGTCGTTGAAGGCGTTGGCGATGCGGTGGGCGACCGGGGGGAGCTGGCCCGCGGCGCCGAGGAGGTTCACGATGTGCTCCGGCGGCGGGGCGAGCATCGCGTTGGTCCACTTGGTGACGTGCTGGGCGGTGTCCCAGTAGCGGTCGAAGGTGGCCCGCATCCAGGTCTCGTCGAACTCCTTCTCGCCGTGCTCCAGGATCGAGGCCAGGTAGCTGGCGGCGCACTTGGAGGCCGAGTTGGAGCCCTGGCCGGTGATCGGGTCGTTGGCGACGACGACGTCCGCGACGCCGAGGACCAGGCCGCCGCCGGGCAGCCGGCCGACCGGGTTGCGCACGGTCGGGGCGTAGCGGCCGGCCAGCGTGCCGCCCGCGTCGGTCAGTTCGACCTTGGTGGCCCGCGCGTACTCCCAGGGCGTGAACTTCTCCATCAGCTCCAGCGTGAGGGAGAGGTGCTCGCCGGGGTCCTTGACGCCCTGGAACACGTCGAGCGGGCCGCCCGGGATGCCCTCCCAGAACAGGATGTCCGCCCGGCCGGAGAGCGTGAGGGTCGGCATCACGAACAGCTCGCCCACGCCCGGCACCAGGTTGCAGCGCACGGCGTCCATGTCCGGGTGCTCCGGACGCGGGCCCAGGCCGTGCACGTAGGCCACCGCGAGGGCCCGCTGCGGCTCGCTGTACGGGGAGCGCTCGGGGTCGCGGGCGAACATCGACACCAGCTCGCCCTTGCCGGCCGAGACCAGCACGAGGTCGTAGGTGCGCGAGAAGTAGTCGAGGTCGGAGACGGCCGCGCCGTGGATCACGAGCTGGCCGCCGCGCTGGGCGAAGGTCTCCATCCAGCCGGCCATCTTCACCCGCTGGTCGACGGACTGCGCGTAGCCGTCCAGCTCGCCGACCCAGTCGATGGCGCGCTGGGTGGGGCCGGGGTCGTGCGAGCCGGGCGCCGCCACGGACACCCCGAGGCCCTCGATCTTCGGGGCCTGGGACTCCCAGAAGTTGAGCTGGAGGTCGCGCTCGTGCTGGAGCGCGGTGTGGAACATGCACTGCGTCGACATCACCCGGCCGGAGCGGATCTCGTCCGCCGTCCGGTTGGACATCAGGGTGACCTCGTACCCGTGCGACTGCAGGCCGAGGGCTATCTGGAGTCCGGACTGGCCGGCTCCGACGACGAGTATCTTCCGCATGCGGGGTGTTGTCTCCTACTCGGGGGTTTCGTCGAGCGCGTGGCCGACGAGGGCCAGGAGGGTCTCGATCACCGAGATCCGGCGCCGCGCATCCATGATCATGACAGGTACGTGCGCGGGGATCGTCAGGGCCTCCCGCACGTCCTCCGGCTCGAAGAGCTCGCTGCCGTCGAAGTGGTTGACCGCGACGACGTACGGCAGCCCGCAGCTCTCGAAGTAGTCGAGCGCCGGGAAGCAGTCCTTCAGCCGGCGGGTGTCGGCCATCACGACCGCGCCTATCGCGCCGCGCACCAGGTCGTCCCACATGAACCAGAAGCGCTGCTGGCCGGGCGTGCCGAACAGGTAGAGCACCAGGTCGTCGTCGAGGGTGATGCGGCCGAAGTCCATGGCCACCGTGGTGGTCAGCTTCTGCGGCGTGGCGGTGAGGTCGTCGTGGTCCTCGCTCGCCTCGGTCATCAGCGCCTCCGTCTGGAGGGGCGTGATCTCCGAGACGGCGGTGACCAGCGTGGTCTTGCCGACGCCGAAGCCGCCGGCCACGACGATCTTGGTCGCGATGGGGGCGCGGGTGCGGTCCGTCTGCCAGGCCATCAGGTTCTCGTCGGGCTCCACGACCTCGACGCGCGGGGAGACGCCGCGAGCGGCGTCAGAGACGACGGAGTCCACTCAGCACCCTTTCCAGCAGAGCCCGGTCCGGCCGGCCCGTGCCGTGACCGGTTCCCGTGCCGTACACCCTGATCTTTCCCTGGTCCGCGAGGTCGCTGAGCAGCACCCGGACCACGCCGAGCGGCATCTTCAGCAGCGCGGCGATCTCGGCCACCGTCCGCATGCGGCGGCACAGTTCGACGATGGCCCGCATCTCCGGCATGACCGTCGTGCGCAGCGAGCCGTTCGTCAGTTCCTTGCGCTCCTCGGGGGCCTCCAGGGCCGCCACGAACGTCTCCACCAGCAGTACGTGGCCGAAGCGGGTGCGGCCGCCGGTGAGCGAGTAGGGGCGCACCCGGGCCGGCTTGCGGTCGCCGCCGCGGACCGGGAGCTGGTTCCTGCCGCCCTGCGGCGGGGTGGGTCGCTCGGTCATCGGGTGCTCCCCGCCGACTGGGACTGCAGGGACTGGCGCAGCTCGCTGCGGAGTTCGGGCGTCAGCACGTGGCCGGCGCGGCCCACGAACAGCGCCATGTGGTACGCCACCACGCTCATGTCGCAGTCCGCGGAGCCGTGGACCCCGAGCAGGGACCCGTCGCTGATCGACATGACGAACAGGCTGCCCTCGTCCATCGCGACCATCGTGTGCTTGACCCCGCCGAACTCCATGAGCTTGGCGGCGCCGACGGTCAGGCTGCCGATGCCCGAGACGATCGTCGCCAGGTCGGCGGCGGAGCCGCGCGGGCCGGCGGGTTTCGCCGCGCGGGCCTCGCGGGCCTCCTCGTTGCGGCCGGGGTCCGAGGAGAGCAGGAGCAGGCCGTCTGAGGAGACCACCGCGACCGACTGGATGCCCGGCACCTCCTCGACGAGATTGGTCAACAGCCAGTGCAGATTGCGTGCTTCACTGCTCAGTCCGAAGGTACTGGGCGCGGTCAACTGCTTGCCTCCTCGACTGTGCCCCCCGTGGTGTCCTCGGCATGTACGGCCCGGTCGGCGCGTTGCGTGAGCTCGGCCTCGGCGTCCCGGTAGCCGGCCTGCGCGCCCGTGCGGAAGCCGCCGAGTCTGCGGCGCAGGGCGTCCGCGTCGACGGACGCGGTGCGCTGGCGCGGGGCCTGGGCCGGAGCGGTGATCCTGGGGGTGCGCTTGGGAAGTCCCTTGGCGGTGACGGGGTCGTCCTCGTCGGCGGGCGGGCCGTCGGCGGTGCGGCCGTGCTCGGCCTCGGCCGCCGCCCCGGTGTCCCCCTCGTCCTCGGCGTCGCCGGGCGCCGGGTCCGTGCCGTGCGGCGCCCGCGCGTGCGGGTGCTCGGCGGCCATGGACTCGGGGACCCGCGCGGTGCGGTGGCCCTCGTCCGCCTCCCGGCCGGGTGCCGCGCCGGTGTCCGGCTCGGCCTCCTGCCGGGTCTCCTCACCGGTCTCCTGCCCGGTCTCCGGCTCGGCCTCGGCGTCCTCGGACGCGTCCGGGAGCAGGAGTTCCATCGTGGTCTCGGCCGCGGTCTCCTTCGGCTTCACGGGGGCGTCGCGCGCCGCCTTCTCGGCCAGGGCCACCAGGGGGTCGGGGTGGGTACGGCCGTGCAGGACGTTGGAGTTGGCCTCCGCGTCGGCGCCGGGCAGGGAGAACGTCTGGGTGCCGGACGCGCTGTGCGCGGCCGGCGGCACCGCGGCCGCCGGGGCCGTGGCGAGCAGTCCGGTGGGCAGGACGACGACCGCCGCGATGCCGCCCTGCTTCTGGTCGCGGAGCTGCACCCGCACCCCGTGCCGGTGCGCGAGGCGGGCCACGACGTACAGGCCGAGGCCGAGCCCCTCCTCGCCCTCCTGGTCGTACGGCGACTCCGGGTCGAAGGCGGACAGGCGGGCGTTGAGGCGGGTCAGGCGCTCCTCGGTCATGCCGATGCCCTCGTCCTGGACGGAGAGCATCACCTCGCCGTTCTCCAGGAGCCAGCCGGAGACCTCGACGGGCAGGTCCGGCGGCGAGAACGAGGTGGCGTTCTCCAGGAGTTCGGCGAGCAGGTGGCTCAGGTCGTCCGCGGCGAAGCCGACCAGGTGGGCGTGCGGCGGCAGGGCGGCGATGCGGACGCGTTCGTAGCGCTCGATCTCGCTGACCGCGGCGCGGACCACGTCGACCAGCGGGACCGGGCCCGGGTGCTGCTGGACGTGCTCGGTGCCGGCCAGCACTAGGAGGTTCTCGCTGTGCCGGCGCATGACGGTGGCGAAGTGGTCGAGCTTGAACAGCGTGGCGAGCCGCTCGGGGTCCTGCTCGCGCTCCTCCAGGCCCTCGATGACCGAGAGCTGGCGCTCCACCAGGCCGAGGGTGCGCAGCGCGAGGTTGACGAACGTGCCGCCGATGGCGGTGCGCAGCCGCTCGAGCTGGGCGGCGGAGTCGGCGAGTTCGGCGCGCAGTTCCTCGCGGGCGTCGGCCATCTTCTGCCGCTGCCCGACCAGGTGCTTGCGGTCGGCCTCCAGGGTGGCGATGCGCTCGTGCAGGGAGACCGCGTGCGCGTGCAGGGCGTTGACGGAGCGGACGACCTGGGCGAACTCGTCGTTGCGGCCGGTGAACTTCACCGGCTCCTGCGCGGTGGGGTCCTCCGCCTCGGCCAGCCGTGCCGTGCCGCGCCGGACCGCCGAGAGGGGGCGGGTGAGGCTGCGGGCCATGGCGGTGGCGACGCCGACCGCGACCAGCATCAGCGCACCGAGGACGGCGATCCGGATCTCCAGCGCGGTGACATCGTCGTCACGCAACGCCGCGAGGTCCTTGGTGCGACGGTCGTAGAGGGAGGACTCCACGCCGCGCATCAGGTCGATGCGGGCGGACAGCGCCGCGTCCAGCTTCTCGGTGCCGGTGTCGAGGTCGTCGTCGCTCAGCTCGGGCTGGTCGGTGAGGGTGGCGAGGTACTTCTCGGCGGACTCCACCTCGCCGCCGGTGACCGTGGAGTCGAAGGAGTCGACGGCCTCCCTGGGGGCGGTCGCGCGGAAGTCGGCGAGGGCCGCGTCGGAGCGCAGCCGGGCCTGCTGGGCGGCGGCGGTGAGCGCGTCGCGCTGCTTGCCGTCGGCCTTGGAGGAGGTCCGGGAGGTGCTGGTGCCGCCGGTGGCGGGGTCGTAGACGCTCTCCGTGGACGAGGGCACGTTCAGGGCGGCGAGCAGCAGCCCGCGGGCGGCGGACGCCTGCTGCACGGCGGTGTCCAGTTCGGCGAGCGCGTACGCGCCGGAGCCCGCCCGGGAGGGCGTCTGCTCGGCCAGGTCCTGGGCGAGCCGGTGCAGTTCGGTGATGGCGGCCGAGTACGCCTGGTGCGCTTCCAGGGCGGTGCTCTGGCCGGTGAGGGCCGCGCGGCGCACGGCGGCGATGCCGTCGAGGTCCTCGCGCAGGTCCGCCGGGGTGTCGCTGTCGGCGCGCAGGTCGTCGACCTGGCGGTCCACGCGGGCGCTGCTCTGCTCCGAGGGCGCCGCGGACTTGGGGCGGCCCGCCGCGAGGTAGGAGGTCACCTCGTCGCGTTCGTCGGCGAGCGACTGGGCGAGCGCGAGGGCGTCCTCGGTCTGCTCGGCCAGGGTCACCAGGTCCTGGGAGTCCTTCACCTGCCCGGAGGCGGCGAGGAGCGAGGGGGCGCCCGCGCCGACGACGGCCGCGGCCACCACGGCCACCGCGACGATCAGACGGTTGCGCACGTGGGTCGGACGGCCCTTGCCGACGGGGGTCTGCGCCTGCCCCTCGGGGGCCGACTGCCTGCCTGTGCGCCGAGGCCGCTTTTTCTGCACCGGTGCTCGCATTCCTGACTCGTGTACCCATCGGGTCCGGGTGACGCTCCGTCAAAGAGCGCCCACGCCCGGTACGGTTCCGGTTCCCGACCCTCCCAGTGCCGGTGGGCGGTCATCGCTCATCGCCTGCGCCGCCACCCGAAGGAGTGAACATCGGAGGGGAGTTGGCGGGCAAGTTCCTCTGGCGCGTGCGACGGCCTTGCCCCGCGGGCCGGTTGGACGTCTGCGGCGGGCTTTGGCAATATTCGCCGCCACGTCTTCCCGGAGCCCTGCATTCCCGCCCAAAACCGGCGCCTGACCTGCGCCGGTGCGCCCGGCGGGCAGCGGATGCAAGCCTTTCGCGGGGGCTGTGAAGACGTCGTGCAGACTGGCCGGATGCATACGGAACTCGTCTCGGAGCCCGGGGACGCCTCCTGCCCCAACGAGGACTTCGCGAGTGTCGGGCTTCCCGCCTCCGGGCAGGGCGGTTCGCTCGTCGTCCTCGACGGCGTGACTCCGCCGAGGAGCGCGACGGGCTGTCTGCATTCGGTCCCCTGGTTCACGGCGCGGCTGGGCGGGGCCCTGACCGAACTGACCGTTTCACTCCCGGATGTTCCCCTGGCCGAGGCCCTGTCCCTCGCCATCTCCCGTACCGCCGCGGCCCACGCGGACACCTGTGACCTTTCTCACCCGCGGACGCCGCAGGCAACCGTGGCCGTCGCGCGCTGGTCAGGGGACGCGGTGGAGTACCTGGTGCTGTCCGACTGCGTCCTGCTGCTGGAGGCGCCCGACGGCGCGGTCACCCCGGTGCTCGACGACCGGCTCGCCCGGCTGCCCCGCGCGCTGCTCAGGAGCGACGCGGTCGTGGACACCCGGGTGCGCAACAAGGAGGGCGGGTTCTTCACCGCGGCCGCCGACCCGGCGGTGGCGGCGCGGGCGGTGACCGGGACCCTCCCCCGGGACCGGGTCCGCGCGCTGGCCGGGCTGTCGGACGGTGCGGCGCGCTGGACGGAGATGTTCCACGAGGGCGACTGGACGGACCTGTTCGGCCTGGTCCGCGAGGAGGGCGCCCGCGCGCTGGTGCGGCGGGTGCGGGAACGGGAGCGGGCCGACCGGGACGGCCGCGCCTTCCTGGGCCGCGGCAAGATCCACGACGACGCGACGGTGGTGCTCGCGCGGCTGTGAGGCGGGCTCCTCGTCGGGCCGGCCGTCAAGGGCGGCTTCCGGGAGCTACTTCTCCATGACCCGGTTGAGCTGGTGCAGCAGGCGGGCCAGCTC
The DNA here is from genome assembly GCF_005280195.1 of Streptomyces galbus. Taxonomy (GTDB): domain Bacteria; phylum Actinomycetota; class Actinomycetes; order Streptomycetales; family Streptomycetaceae; genus Streptomyces; species Streptomyces galbus. The sequence continues at coordinate 138,700 of NZ_SZPR01000017.1, forward strand.
CGCGACCTCGCGGCGGTCCCAGTGGGCGAGCTGGCTGACGTAGCGGGCGCGGCGGGCCTCGCGCACGCGGCCGACCCGGGAGCGCCCCTCCTCGGTGAGGTCGACCAGCCAGGCGCGGCCGTCGGCGGGGTCGGGTTCGCGGGCGAGCAGGCCCAGTTCCTCCAGGGCGCGGAGCTGGCGGGACATGGTCGCCTTGCCGACGCCGATGTAGGCGGCCAGTTCGGTGGCGCGCTGGCGGCCCAGCTCGTCCAGCCGGATGAGCAGGCCGTACGCGGCGGGCTCCAGGTCGGGGTGCACCTCGCGGGCCATCTCCCCCTGGCTGGCCCGGGCGCGCCGCAGCAGCACCGTCAACTCCCGTTCCAGCGACAGGAACTCGGGGTCCGCGCCGCCGGCCGGGCCGCCCCGTCGTGCGGCGCCGTCCGCCGCGTCCTTCGCGTCGCCGTTCGCGTCGTGCACGTCAGCACCCCTGCCCGGTTTCCCGTACCTGAAAGTTTCCGCCACTGCCGGCCATCGCCCCAGCTCCGCCAGTATTTCGCAGGCGTAGACCAACGGCAGCCTCCGGACCCCCTTCTCAGCGGCCGTTCTACGTGCGTAGCGTCGTCGACGCGGCCCCATCCTGGCATGCCCACGCCATACACGCCCGGACGGGTGACCGCGCACCGCTCGGCACGAGATCCGCGTTCCCCCCACCACTCCCCGGAGGTACGTCATGCCCGTGCGCAGACCCGGCGCCACCCCCACGAGACCGGCCGCCGCCGTCCTGGCGGCGACCCTCGCCGCCCTCACCGCCCTGCTCCTGCCCGCCTCCCCCGCCTCCGCCTCCGCGGCCGCCGTCCCCGCCCGCGGCTCCGCCGAGATGGGTGCGGGCGTCCTCGCCCACGACGGGCAGAGCGGCACCCCGGTCCCCGGCGACGCCACCCAGACGGAGGGCGTCGACGTCTCCGCCCACCAGGGCAACGTCGCCTGGTCCACGCTGTGGGCCGGCGGGGTGCGCTGGGCGTACACGAAGGCGACCGAAGGCACGTACTACCAGAACACCTCCTTCACCCAGCAGTACAACGGCTCCTACGACGTCGGCATGATCCGCGGCTCGTACCACTTCGCGACCCCGGACACCACCGGCGGGGCCACCCAGGCCAACTACTTCGTGGACCACGGCGGCGGCTGGTCCCGGGACGGCCGGACCCTGCCCGGCGTCCTCGACATCGAGTGGAACCCGTACGGCGCGGCCTGCTACGGCAAGACGCAGAGCGGGATGGTGACCTGGATCCGCGACTTCCTCACCCAGTACCGGGCCCGCACCGGCCGCGACGCCGTCATCTACACGGCCACGAGCTGGTGGACCCAGTGCACGGGCAACTACGGCGGCTTCGCCGCCACCAACCCGCTGTGGATCGCCCGCTACGCCGCCGACCCGGGCACCCTCCCGGCCGGCTGGGACTACTACACGATGTGGCAGTACACCTCCACCGGCCCGACGGTCGGCGACCACGACAAGTTCAACGGGGCCCTGGACCGCGTCCAGGCCCTGGCGAACGGCTGAGGGCCGCGCGCCGACCGGCGGCCGACGGTACCGGCCGCGAGGGTGGCCGGCCGGCACCGGGAAGGCCCGGGCCCCCGCACGGGGACCCGGGCCTTGCGCGGGCCGGCCGCCCCCGTCACGCGGCGGCCGGGACCTCCGGCGCCGCCCCGCGGGTGGCGGGGGCCAGCGCCAGTTCCAGGACCTGGCGGACGTCGGTGACGGTGTGGACGTCGAGCGTGTCCAGCACCTCCGCCGGGACGTCGTCCAGGTCGGGCTCGTTGCGCTTGGGGATGATCACCGTGGTGACCCCCGCCCGGTGCGCGGCGAGCAGCTTCTGCTTCACCCCGCCGATCGGCAGCACCCGCCCGGTCAGCGAGACCTCGCCGGTCATCGCCACGTCCGTGCGGACCAGGCGGCCCGACAGCAGGGACGCGAGGGCCGTCGTCATGGTGATGCCGGCGCTCGGGCCGTCCTTGGGGACCGCGCCCGCCGGGAAGTGGATGTGCACGCCCCGGTCCTTCAGGTCGGCGACGGGCAGCTCCAGTTCGGCGCCGTGGCTGCGCAGGAAGCTCAGCGCGATCTGCGCCGACTCCTTCATCACGTCGCCGAGCTGACCGGTCAGGGTCAGCCCCGCGCCGCCCGTCTCCGGGTCGGCCAGCGACGCCTCGACGAACAGCACGTCGCCGCCCGCCCCGGTGACCGCCAGACCGGTGGCCACGCCCGGCACGGCCGTACGGCGCTCGGCCGGGTCCTGGGCCGACTCCGGCACGTGGTGCGGGCGGCCGATCAGGGACCGCAGGTCCGCGTCCGTGAGGGTGACGGGCAGCTCGCGCTCGCCCAGTTCGTGCTGGGCGGCCACCTTGCGCAGCAGCCGGGCGATGGAGCGCTCCAGGGTGCGCACGCCCGCCTCACGGGTGTACTCGCCGGCCAGCTTGCGCAGCGCGCTCTCGTCCAGGGTCACCTCGTCCGCGGCCAGGCCCGCCCGCTCCAGCTGGCGCGGGAGCAGGTGGTCGCGGGCGATGACGACCTTCTCGTCCTCGGTGTAGCCGTCCAGGCGGACCAGCTCCATGCGGTCCAGCAGGGCCTCCGGGATGGCCTCCAGGACGTTCGCCGTGGCCAGGAACACCACGTCGCTCAGGTCGAGCTCGACCTCCAGGTAGTGGTCGCGGAAGGTGTGGTTCTGCGCGGGGTCCAGCACCTCCAGGAGCGCGGCCGCGGGGTCGCCGCGGAAGTCCGAGCCCACCTTGTCGATCTCGTCGAGCAGCACCACCGGGTTCATGGACCCGGCCTCCTTGATCGCCCGCACGATGCGCCCGGGCAGCGCGCCGACGTACGTACGGCGGTGGCCGCGGATCTCGGCCTCGTCGCGCACGCCGCCGAGGGCGACGCGGACGAACTTGCGGCCCATGGCGTGGGCGACGGACTCGCCGAGCGAGGTCTTGCCGACGCCGGGCGGGCCGACCAGCGCCAGGACGGCACCGCCGCGCCGGCCGCCGACGACGCCGAGGCCGCGGTCCGCGCGCCGCTTGCGCACGGCCAGGTACTCGGTGATGCGCTCCTTGACGTCCTCCAGACCGGAGTGCTCGGCGTCCAGGACCGCCTTGGCGCCCTGGATGTCGTAGGCGTCCTCGGTCCGTTCGTTCCACGGCAGTTCGAGGACGGTGTCCAGCCAGGTGCGGATCCAGGAGCCCTCCGGGGACTGGTCGCTGGACCGCTCCAGCTTGTCGACCTCCTTCAGGGCCGCCTCGCGGACCTTCTCGGGCAGGTCGGCGGCCTCCACGCGGGCGCGGTAGTCGTCGGACTCCTCGGCCGCGTCCTTGGAGTTCTCGCCGTTCAGCTCGCGCAGCTCCTTGCGCACGGCTTCGAGCTGGCGGCGCAGCAGGAACTCACGCTGCTGCTTGTCGACGCCCTCCTGGACGTCCTTGGCGATGGTCTCGGCCACTTCCTGCTCGGCGAGGTGGTCGCGCAGCTGCTGGGTGGCGAGCTTCAGACGGGCGACCGGGTCGGCGGTCTCCAGCAGCTCGACCTTCTGCTCGGTGGTGAGGAAGGGCGAGTAACCGGAGTTGTCGGCGAGGGCGGAGACGTCGTCGATGGCCTGCACGCGGTCGACGACCTGCCAGGCGCCGCGCTTGCGGAGCCAGGCGGTGGCCAGGGCCTTGTACTCCTTGACCAGGTCGGTGACGTGGCCGGGCAGCGGATCGGGGGTGGACTCGTCGATCCGGGTGCCCTCGACCCACAGCGCCGCGCCGGGGCCGGTGGTGCCCGCGCCGATCTTCACGCGGCCGCGGCCGCGGATCAGGGCGCCGGGGTCGCCGTCGGCCAGCCGGCCCACCTGCTCGACCGTGCCCAGCACGCCGGTGCCCGCGTACGTGCCGTCGACGCGGGGGACGAGGAGGACCTTCGGCTTCCCGGGCTCGGAGCGGGCGGCGGCCTGGGCGGCCTCCACCGCGGCGCGCACGTCGGCGTCGTTGAGGTCCAGCGGAACCACCATCCCGGGCAGCACCACCTCGTCGTCGAGCGGCAGCACAGGCAGGGTGAGCGGTGTGAACGCTGCGGACTCAGCAGCCATGATCTCCCCTTCGGCAGTCAAGTTGAGTTATGCCGACTCAATGCACGTGAGCCCCCGAATGTTCCCGGCGCCGTGTTCGCTCTGAGCGATCAAGGGTGGGGAAGGGGGCGAGCGGGCGCATATCGTCAGCGCCGTAAGAGGTGAAAAGGCTCTGTGGTTATTACGGAGGCGGGCGTGCACGAGATCGTACGGGCGTGGGTCGACGGGTGGGTCGTGTCGCGCGGGGCCGCGCCGCCGCAGCCCCGCCCCTGGGGCGTGACCATCGACGTGGGGGACGTCCAGCACGTGTCGCGGCACGTGCTCGGCGCGATCGGCGAGGGCGTGCAGGAGACCGTCGTACGCAAGGTCGCGGGCGAGGTCACCGGGGCCGGGATCTGGCTGAAGGCGTTCCGGGACCCGGGGGACGTCTCGGCGTGGCTGGGACCGGGCTGGTGGGTCGACCCCGAACCGGGCTACCTGATGACGGTCCCGCTGGAGCCGGCGCCAGGAGCCGGAAGGCCCGACGGCCGCGGCACGCTGCCCGACGGCTACGCGGTGCGCGACTGGACCCGGGGCGGGGTGACCAAGGTCCTGGTCACCGCGCCCGACGGCTCGCTGGCGGCCCGGGGGCAGACGGTGCCGACGGGCGCGCAGGCGGTCGTCGACCGGATCGAGACGGCGCCGGCCCACCGGCGCCGGGGTCTGGGCGGCCTGGTGATGCGCCGCCTGCAGGCCGCGGCCGCCGCGACGGGAGCGCGCCGCGGCGTCCTCGCGGCCACCCCCGACGGGCGCGCGCTCTACGAGACGCTGGGCTGGCGGGTGGAGGCCGTGCTGACCAGCGCGAAGTTCACGGGGGTGGAGGGGGGCGAGTAGGCGTCCGGGGCGGGCGGGCCTCCGGGAGGCGCCGCCGCGTAACCCCGTGGGGCGAGCGGGCAGGCGGGATGCGATCGCCAGGCGGGGCGGGGCGTGATCGACAGCGGCGTACGCCCTAAACCGCCGTCACCCGCACCGCCGGCCGGTCCGCTCGCTCGGGGCCCGTCCCCGCGGGCCGTCCCGTGGCCGTCTCCCGGGCCGCCCGCCAGCCCCGCACCGTCGGCCACAGGGCCACGCCCACCGCCAGGGCGATCAGGTGCCCCCAGTTGGTCAGCGGGTCCGTGAAGGCGACCAGGTCCTCCAGCAGCAGGCCCCCGAAGGCGACGAGCAGCGGCCACCGCAGCCACGGCGCCAGCAGGCCGGACAGGGCGCCCACGCTCGCGGCGACGCCGAAGCTGATGCCGTAGTCGAGGCGGTGCAGCGAGGTGTCGGGCAGGTGCCCGGCGAGGACCGCGAGGCCGACCGGCCCCTCGGTGGCCAGCGTGGCCAGGGCGTGCCCGGCGACGAACACGGCGGCCGTGCGCAGCCCGCCGAGGCGCCGTTCCAGCGCGGTGAGCACGACCACGAAGCCCACGGCGAACGGCGAGACGAAGCCGCCCGCCACCCACAGCGCGCTGGCCGCCAGCACGGGCACCGGCGCCCGCAGCAGGTGGGCCACGTCCGTGCTGGACCCCTGGTGCAGGGCGTGGACGAGGGCCGGGTCGGCGTACGTGGCGACGCAGGAGGTGACGGCGAGGACGGCGGCGTACCAGAAGGTGAAGGGGGTGGCGGTGGGGGTGGGCAGGAAGTGCCAGGGGCTCGGGCCGCGCGGGGCGGGGGCGGCCCCGGGCGCGTCCGGCCCGGCCGGCCCGGGCTCCCGTGCGGGGGTCCACTGGCGGGGCATCCCGTCCAGCGGCGCCTGGGTGCCTGGGGGGGACTGCGGGGGCGCGGGGACCCGGGGTGTCGCGCGGGGCGACGGGTCCGGCGGTGCGGTGCGTTCCACCTGAGGCGCTCCTTCCGTTGCCGCCAGCCTTCGCCGTGCGGGGCCCGCTGTCTGTGACCGCGGCCACGTCACCGGCGATTCTCAGCAACCTCTCAAGGTGCTCCGCGTACGGCTTCCCTCCCCCACTCGGATGACGTGCACAAACTCCGTCAACAATCGGTCACGGAAGTGCCAGGATGGGCCGATGTCCCTCTTCGACGAACTCTCCCCCGGCCCGGACACCCCCCGGGTCCTGGACCGTCGTACGGGCCCCCACGGCGAGGTGGTGCTGCGCCGGCACGGGCAAGTCCTGCAGATCATCGCCAACGGCTGTTTCCTGATGGACACCTCCGACGGCCGCTCGGAGCGGCTGCTGGTCGACGCGGCGCTGGCCGCGCTGGACGGCCGGCCCGCACCGCACGTCCTGATCGGCGGGCTCGGCGTGGGATTCTCGCTCGCACACGCCGCCGCGGAACCGCGCTGGGGGCGGATCACCGTGGTGGAGCGCGAGCGGGCGGTCGTCGACTGGCACCGCGCGGGCCCCCTGGGCGCGGTGTCCCGGGACGCGCTCGCCGACCCGCGCGTGACGGTCGCCGAGGCGGACCTGGTCGCTTATCTGAATGAGACATCGGACACGTTCGACGCCCTGTGCCTCGACATCGACAACGGGCCCGGCTGGACGGTCACCGAGGACAACGACGGCCTCTACACCCCGGCCGGACTCCGTTCCTGCGCGCGGGTGTTGAGACCCGGCGGGGTGCTCGCGGTGTGGTCCGCGCAGCCGTCTCCGGAATTCGAGGGAACCTTGGGGAATGCCGGGTTCCAGCAGGTGCGTACCGAAGAGATCCCGGTTGCCCGAGGCGTGCCGGACGTGGTGCACCTCGGCGTCCGACCTGGATAGCAAAGGCGCGGCGACTCCCCGTACGCTGCTGCCTTGGCGCCGATCATTCAAGCGTCAATCGCAGTCATGCGCAGACATGGGGTCACCCCACGGATCCCGTAAAGCACACCTCAGGGGCGGGCGATGGAGCAGACACACACCTCGCACAGCGGAACGACGACGGCCACCCAGGGCGCGCAGCGGCGCGTGCTGGTCGTGGAGGACGACCCGACCATCGTCGACGCGATCGCGGCCCGCCTGCGCGCCGAGGGATTCCTCGTGCAAACGGCGGGCGACGGCCCCGCGGCGGTCGACACGGCCGAGGCCTGGCAGCCCGACCTGCTGATCCTCGACATCATGCTGCCGGGCTTCGACGGCCTGGAGGTCTGCCGGCGCGTGCAGGCCCAGCGGCCGGTGCCGGTGCTGATGCTGACCGCGCGCGACGACGAGACCGACATGCTGGTCGGGCTCGGTGTGGGCGCCGACGACTACATGACCAAGCCGTTCTCGATGCGGGAGCTCGCCGCGCGCGTGCACGTGCTGCTGCGCCGGGTGGAGCGGGCCGCGCTGGCCGCCTCGACGCCGCGCAGTGGCATCCTGCGGCTCGGCGAACTGGAGATCGACCACGCGCAGCGGCGGGTGCGGGTGCGCTCCGAGGACGTGCACCTGACGCCGACCGAGTTCGACCTGCTGGTCTGCCTGGCCAACACCCCGCGCGCGGTGCTCTCCCGTGAGCAGTTGCTCGCCGAGGTGTGGGACTGGGCCGACGCGTCGGGCACCCGGACCGTCGACAGCCACATCAAGGCGCTGCGGCGGAAGATCGGCGCCGAGCGGATCCGCACGGTGCACGGCGTGGGCTACGCCCTGGAGACCCCGACGCCATGACCGGCGGGCCGGACGGACCCAGAAGCCCCGGGGAGCCCTTCGGGGGCGTTCGCCCGTTCTCGATCAAGACCAAGCTGGGCGCGCTGGTCGTCACGTCGGTCCTGATCACCACGGGCCTGTCGGTGATCGCCGTGCACACCAAGACGGAGCTGCGGTTCATCACGGTCTTCTCGATGATCGCCACCCTGCTGATCACGCAGTTCGTGGCGCACTCGCTGACCGCCCCGCTGGGGGAGATGAACACCGTCGCCCGGTCCATCTCCGACGGCGACTACACGCGCCGGGTGAGCGAGCGGCGCCGCGACGAACTGGGCGACCTGGCGCAGACGATCAACGTCATGGCCGACGAGCTGGAGGCCCAGGACCGCCAGCGCAAGGAGCTGGTGGCAAACGTCTCGCACGAGCTGCGCACCCCCATCGCGGGCCTGCGCGCGGTGCTGGAGAACGTGGTCGACGGCATCGCGGAGGCCGACCCGGAGACGATGCGCACGGCGCTGAAGCAGACCGAGCGGCTCGGGCGGCTGGTGGAGACCCTGCTGGACCTGTCCCGCCTGGACAACGGCGTCGTCCCGCTGCGCAAGCGGCGCTTCGAGGTGTGGCCGTACCTGTCGGGCGTGCTGAAGGAGGCCAACATGGTCGCCTCGGCGCGCGCCGGGATGGCGTCCGGCTCGGGCAGCCACACGCGCACCGACGTGCACCTGCACCTGGACGTCTCGCCGCCGGAGCTGACCGCGCTCGCCGACCCCGAGCGCATCCACCAGGTCGTGGCGAACCTCATCGACAACGCGGTCAAGCACAGCCCGCCGCACGGGCGCGTGACGGTCAGGGCGCGGCGCGGGCCGCAGCCGGAGTCGCTGGAGCTGGAGGTCATGGACGAGGGGCCGGGCATCCCGCGCTCCGAGTGGCACCGGGTCTTCGAGCGGTTCAACCGGGGCGCGGTGCGCCGGCCGCACGGTCCGGGCAGCGACGGCGGCACGGGGCTGGGGCTGGCCATCGCCCGCTGGGCGGTCGATCTGCACGGTGGCCGGATCGGAGTGGCCGAATCCGAGCGCGGTTGCCGGATCCTCATCACCCTTCCGGGAGAGTCTTCCGCGTCGAGTTGACGTACAGTGCGAACCGGAACCTCAAGATCCACGACGGTCCGCGCGGCGTTCCCGCAGCGGGACACGTGTGATCAGGGGCGGGCCCGCACGCTCGGCGCGCGTGGCCCGCGCCGACGTACCCACTCACCTGTGCGGGTCCCGCCGGTGAGCAGGCCAACCGCGCTTGTTTCCCGCCAATTCAAGCCCCGAAACACGCTCTTTCATGTGACTTACGCGACGATGGACGGGCCCGGCCTGACCTTCACCCCGCGGGAGGCGTAGCCTTTATTCCCGCTGTCCATCACCTTGTGAAGCGGAAGAGGGCGGTTGCCGCCGTGTCGCCACAGTCCCCCAGTAACGCATCGAGCGCTCCGACGACCGACGCGGACCAAGCGGGCAAGAACCCCGCTGCCGCGTTCGGTCCCAACGAGTGGCTCGTCGACGAGATCTATCAGCAGTACCTCCAGGACCCGAATTCGGTGGACCGAGCCTGGTGGGACTTCTTCGCCGACTACAAGCCGGGAGCACCCAGTGCCCCGGCTGCGGCGGGTACTGCGGCCACGGGGGCCGCAGGGACCACCCCCACCCCGGCTCCGGCCGCGCCCGCGGCCCCCGCCGCGCAGGCCCCCGCCCAGGCACCGGCACCGGCCTCCCCGGCCCCCGCCGCCCCGGCGCAGGCCGCCCCGAAGCCCGCGGCCGCCGCTCCTGCGCCCGCGCCCGCCAAGCCCGCCGCCGCGGCCCCCGCCGCCAAGCCGGCCGCCGCGAAGGCCACCCCGGCCGCCGAGGCGCCCGCGGGCCCGGAGTACGTGCCGCTGCGCGGCCCGTCCGCCGCGGTCGCGAAGAACATGAACGCCTCGCTGGAGCTGCCGACCGCCACCTCGGTCCGCGCGGTCCCGGTGAAGCTGCTGTTCGACAACCGCATCGTCATCAACAACCACCTCAAGCGGGCGCGCGGCGGGAAGATCTCCTTCACGCACCTGATCGGCTTCGCGATGGTCCAGGCCATCAAGCAGATGCCGTCCATGAACCACTCGTTCGGCGAGAAGGACGGCAAGCCGGTCCTGGTCAAGCCGCCGCACGTCAACCTCGGCCTGGCCATCGACCTGGTGAAGCCCAACGGCGACCGCCAGCTCGTCGTGGCCGCCATCAAGAAGGCCGAGACGCTGAACTTCTTCGAGTTCTGGCAGGCCTACGAGGACATCGTCCGTCGCGCCCGCGACAACAAGCTGACGATGGACGACTTCACCGGCGTCACGGTCTCCCTGACCAACCCCGGCGGCCTCGGCACGGTCCACTCGGTGCCGCGCCTGATGCCCGGCCAGTCGGTGATCATGGGCGTCGGCTCCATGGACTACCCGGCCGAGTTCCAGGGCACCTCCCAGGACACGCTGAACAAGCTCGGCATCTCCAAGGTCATGACGCTCACGTCGACCTACGACCACCGGGTGATCCAGGGCGCCGCCTCCGGCGAGTTCCTGCGCGCGGTCGCCAACCTGCTGCTGGGCGAGAACGGCTTCTACGACGACATCTTCGAGGCCCTGCGCATCCCCTACGAGCCGGTCCGCTGGCTCAAGGACATCGACGCCAGCCACGACGACGACGTCACCAAGGCCGCCCGCGTCTTCGAGCTGATCCACTCCTACCGGGTCCGCGGCCACGTCATGGCCGACACCGACCCGCTGGAGTACCGCCAGCGCAAGCACCCCGACCTCGACATCGTCGAGCACGGGCTGACGCTGTGGGACCTGGAGCGCGAGTTCGCCGTCGGCGGCTTCGCCGGCAAGTCGATGATGAAGCTGCGCGACATCCTCGGCGTGCTGCGCGACTCGTACTGCCGCACCACCGGCATCGAGTTCATGCACATCCAGGACCCCAAGCAGCGCAAGTGGATCCAGGACCGCGTGGAGCGCCCGCACTCCAAGCCGGAGCGCGAGGAGCAGCTGCGCATCCTGCGCCGCCTGAACGCCGCCGAGGCGTTCGAGACGTTCCTGCAGACCAAGTACGTCGGCCAGAAGCGCTTCTCGCTGGAGGGCGGCGAGTCCGTCATCCCGCTGCTCGACGCGGTGCTGGACTCGGCCGCCGAGTCCCGCCTGGACGAGGTCGTCATCGGCATGGCCCACCGCGGCCGGCTGAACGTCCTCGCGAACATCGTCGGCAAGTCGTACGCGCAGATCTTCCGCGAGTTCGAGGGCAACCTCGACCCGAAGTCGATGCACGGCTCCGGCGACGTGAAGTACCACCTGGGCGCCGAGGGCACCTTCACCGGCCTGGACGGCGAGCAGATCAAGGTCTCCCTGGTCGCCAACCCCTCGCACCTGGAGGCGGTGGACCCGGTCCTGGAGGGCGTCGCCCGCGCCAAGCAGGACATCATCAACAAGGGCGGCACGGACTTCACCGTCCTGCCGGTGGCGATCCACGGCGACGCGGCCTTCGCGGGCCAGGGCGTGGTGGCCGAGACCCTGAACATGTCGCAACTGCGGGGCTACCGCACCGGCGGCACGGTCCACATCGTCATCAACAACCAGGTCGGCTTCACCGCGGCCCCCGAGTCCTCGCGTTCCTCCATGTACGCCACGGACGTGGCCCGCATGATCGAGGCCCCGATCTTCCACGTGAACGGCGACGACCCCGAGGCCGTCGTGCGCGTCGCGCGGCTGGCGTTCGAGTTCCGCCAGGCGTTCAACAAGGACGTGGTGATCGACCTCATCTGCTACCGCCGCCGCGGTCACAACGAGTCGGACAACCCGGCCTTCACCCAGCCGCTGATGTACGACCTGATCGACAAGAAGCGCTCGGTGCGCAAGCTCTACACCGAGTCCCTCATCGGTCGCGGCGACATCACCCTGGAAGAGGCCGAGCAGGCGCTGCAGGACTACCAGGGCCAGCTCGAGAAGGTCTTCACCGAGGTCCGCGAGGCGACGGCCCAGCCGGCCGCCGCGCCGTCGCACGACCCGCAGGACGGCTTCCCGGTCGCGGTGCAGACCGCGGTCTCCACCGAGGTCGTCAAGCGGATCGCCGAGTCCCAGGTCAACATCCCCGACCACGTCACCGTCCACCCGCGTCTGCTGCCCCAGCTCCAGCGCCGGGCGGCGATGGTCGAGGACGGCACGATCGACTGGGGCATGGGCGAGACCCTGGCCATCGGCTCCCTCCTGCTGGAGGGCGTCCCGGTCCGCCTGGCGGGCCAGGACTCCCAGCGCGGCACGTTCGGCCAGCGCCACGCGGTCATCATCGACCGCGAGACCGGCCAGGACTTCACGCCGCTGCTGTACCTCGCCGAGGACCAGGCCCGGCTGAACGTCTACAACTCCCTGCTCTCCGAGTACGCGGCGATGGGCTTCGAGTACGGCTACTCGCTGGCCCGCCCCGACGCGCTCGTGATGTGGGAGGCGCAGTTCGGTGACTTCGTCAACGGCGCCCAGACGGTCGTGGACGAGTTCATCTCCTCCGCGGAGCAGAAGTGGAGCCAGACGTCCGGCGTCGTCCTGCTCCTGCCGCACGGCTACGAGGGCCAGGGCCCGGACCACTCGTCCGCGCGTCCCGAGCGGTTCCTCCAGCTCTGCGCGCAGAACAACATGACGGTCGCCATGCCGACGCTCCCGTCGAACTACTTCCACCTCCTGCGGTGGCAGGTGCACAACCCGCACCACAAGCCGCTGGTCGTCTTCACCCCGAAGTCGATGCTGCGCCTGAAGGCCGCCGCGTCGAAGGCGGAGGAGTTCACCACGGGCGGCTTCCGCCCGGTCATCGGCGACGCCTCGGTCGACCCGGCCGCGGTCCGCAAGGTCGTCTTCTGCGCCGGCAAGGTCTACTACGACCTCGAGGCCGAGCGCCAGAAGCGCGGCGTCACGGACACCGCGATCATCCGCATCGAGCGCCTGTACCCGCTGCCGGGTGCCGAGCTCCAGGCGGAGATCGCCAAGTACCCGAACGCCGAGAAGTACCTGTGGGCCCAGGAGGAGCCGGCCAACCAGGGCGCCTGGCCGTTCATCGCCCTGAACCTGATCGACCACCTGGACCTGGCGGTCGGCGCGGACATCCCGGCCGGCGAGCGCCTGCGCCGCATCTCCCGCCCCCACGGGTCGTCCCCGGCGGTCGGCTCGGCGAAGCGGCACCAGGCGGAGCAGGAGCAGCTGGTGCGCGAGGTGTTCGAGGCGTAAGCCGCACGGCACCCGCTCGACGGCGACGGCCCGCCCCGGACCTCCGGGGCGGGCCGTCGCCGTCGGCGCAGCCGCTCAGGTCGCCTGGGGCTCGAAGTCCCAGTAGGGCCTGTTGCGGGCGCGGGCCGAGATGGTGTGCACGTGCTGCTTGCCGAGGGTGGCCTCCAGGTCGGACAGGGCCTCCTGCTCGACCTTCTCGGCCTGCTGGGTGTCGCGCAGACCGTGCAGGTCGGCGGCGTGCGCCACCCGGGCGGACAGCGTGAGCGGGTGGGTCCGGCCGAGCGTCTCGGTGGCCCGGGTGACGGTGTCCCGGCTGAGCCGGGCGGCGCCCTCGGTGTCCCCGATGAGGTTGCGCAGGGCGGAGGCGTTGAGGGCACAGCCGAGGGTGTAGGGGTGGTTCTCCCCGACCGCCGCGGTCATGTCGGCCAGCGCCCGCTCGATCACCACGTGCGCGTGGTCGCGCTCGCCGACGCTGCGCAGGACGAGGGCGTGGTTGGCCTGGGCGCCGGCGATGAAGGGGTGGTTGTCGGTGAGGAGCTGCTCGTACCGCGCGATGATCGACTCGCTGGCCTCCCGGGCCTGGTCGATGTCGCCGTGCTCGCGGGCGAAGCAGCTCTGGCTGACGGCGGCGGCCAGGGTCTCCGTGTGGTGGTCGCCGAGCTTGCGCTCGTAGCGTTCCAGGACCCTCGTCAGCAGGGACCCGGCCGCGGTGCGGTCGCCGCCGCGCAGCCGGCAGAGTGCGAGGTTGTGCTCGGCGCGCAGGGTCTGGGGGTTGTCGGCGCCCAGCACCAGACGGCACTCACGCACGTTCTTCGCCTGGATGGACTCCGCCTCGGTGTAACGGCCCAGCAGCCGCAGGCCGATGGCGTAGGAGACCTCGGAGAACAGCGCCCAGGGATGGCGCGCCTTCAGTAGTCGGCGGCGCAGCTCCAGCGTCGTCTTGTCGACGTCCAGGGCCTCCTGGTAGTGGCCGAGCAGCCGATGGGCGAATCCCAGGTTGTTCAGGGCGTTGAGGGTGCGGGAGTCCTCCTCGCCGAGGAGGTCGCGGTAGGTCGGGTAGAGCCAGCGGTAGAGCTCCAGTGCCTCGTCGTAGCGGGCGAGCCCCCACAGGTCGGCGCCCAGCCCGTTGACCGCCCGCAGGTAGTCCAGGTCGCGTTCGCCGCGTTCCTGGCGCAGGTGGTCGGCCGCCTCGCGCTCCAGGGCCTCGGTGCGCACGTAGTCGCCGGAGGAGCGCAGCAGGTTGGCGTAGTGGTAGATGAGTTCGTAGATCCTCGGGTGATGCTCGCCGAGGGAGGACCGCCAGGCGTGCAGGGCGCGCTCGCCGAGTTTCACCCCCGAGGTGTACTCGCCGACGAAGTACATGTAGCGCAGGCAGTTGAGCACCAGGCGCTGGACCTTGGTGTCCTGGCTGTTCAGGACGTCCGCGTGCTTGAGGTGCGGCACGATCTCGGCGTACGTGTCCCACAGGCGGGTGTCGGTGGCACGGCCGGGGTCGGCGGCCGCGAGGGCGCGCCGGACCACGTCGATGAACTCCCGACGGTCCGACTCCGGCATGTCCTTGCGGACGATCTGGTGGACCATGCGGTGCAGGTAGAGGGACTCGCCGGAGGACGCGCCCGGCTCGCCCGACGTCTCGTGGGACTCCAGGCGCACCACCGAGTACTGGCGTAGCTGGTTGATGGCCCTGTTCCACAGCAGCGGGTCCTCGAGCAGCCCGGCGAGCTGCTCGGGCAGGTCGTCGTGCGGCATCTCCTTCAGCAGCCGTACGGGGACGAATCCGGGCGCGAAGAAGGTGCACAGCCGCAGCAGGTCGACCGACTCGGGCACGGTCTCGCGGAGCTTGTTCAGCAGTATCGACCAGGCGGTCTGGAAGGCGAGCGGAAAGTCGGCGGACACCTTGACGACGTCCTGGTCGATGCCGCCTTCGAGCAGTTCGATGTAGGCCTCGACGGACATGTCGGAGTCGTTGAGCCAGCCGGCCGTCTGGTCCAGCAGCAGTGGCAGGTCTTCCAGGGCGGCGGCGAGCTTGTCGGCGTCCGCCTCCGTGAGCCGGGGCGCACGCCGCCGGATGAAGGCCACCGATTCGTCGCGGCCGTACACCGGCACCTGCATCAGCTGGCTGTTGTGCTCGCCCCACTGCGGGTTGCGCGAGGTGATCAGGACGTGGCCGGGGCCGGTGGGCACCAGGTCCCAGATCTGGTCGGGGTCGTCGGCTCCGTCGAGGATGAGCAGCCAGCGGGAGAACGGCTCGCCGCGGCGCAGCGCGTCGCGCACCGCGCGCAGCCGCTCCCCGTACTCGGCGCCCGTCGACAGACCGAGTTTGGGGGCGAGTTCGGCCAGCAGGCGGCGGTAGGACACCCGTTTCTCGGCGTTGATCCACCACACCACGTCGTACTCGGAGCTGAACCGGTACACGTATTCGGCGGCGAGCTGGGTCTTCCCGACCCCGGACATGCCGAACATCGTCAGGACGCCCGCGCCGGGCTCGCTGCCGTGCAGCAGGTGGTAGGCGTCGTTCAGGAGCGGCTCGCGGCCGGTGAAGCGGGTGTTGCGGCGCGGTACGTTGCCCCAGACCTCGGGCATGGCGGACGGGAAGCGCGGTGCGCGTCGGCTTCCGGCGGACTCCGGCAGTGGCTCGTAGTCCAGGTCCAGTCGCTCGACGAGTCGTCGTTCGGCCTCCTCCGGGCCGATGTTGACGAGGTCGGCGGGCGCGAGGACGGCGGTGGCGGCGGGGACCGGCGCCGTGGTCAGGGAGACGGCGGCGAACCGGGACGGGTCCGGGGCCACGACCTCGCGCAGCGCGGTGTTCCACTCCTCGTGGGTGCGGGGGCCCAGGAGGAAGTACCAGTCGCTGACGAGGATGAGGACGCGGCCCTCGGCGAGGCTCAGATCGCGCAGCAGGTCGGCCAGGGGGACCTCCGGGGGTGCGTCCCACCGCAGGTACACCACACGCAGGCCGCGCCGTTCCAGGCGGTCGCCGATCCAGGCAGCCCAGGCGCGGTTGAACCCGGCGAAGCTGATCGTGACGGTCTGGCGCACGGCCCCCCTCTCGGCTGACCCGACCGGCCTACGAGTTCCAGACATGCAGCGGCCTCCCGCACGAAATGGTAGAAGCTGGGCACGGCTCCGGGAAGGCGTGGGAACGCATCGCCGCCGACGCTCGTGGTTCGCATCCTTTCCCGCAAGCGCAACGATCTCCACCTCCCGACGCAACGTTCTGCGCCGGATGCGGCGGGGCGGTCACGCGAGTGGCGCAGGCAGGTCGCCGGGGAGCCGCTGGGACCACAGACGGCGTGCAGCGCTCACGTACTCCCGGGCCCGCACGGCGTGTGCCCTCGGGGCGGGGTGTTCGGCCATGCGGGCGTGCGCGTCGCCCAGGCGCTCGACGAACAGCCGTCCCGGAGGCGTGAGTTCGGCCGATCCGACGAGCGCGGGGAGGGCCGCGCCCACCTGGGCGTGGTAGCGCGCGAACTGGGCCCAGTCGGTGTCGAGGCGGGAGCGGTCCGTGCCGTCGAGCGCGCGGCGCTGGTGGAAGTCGGCCAGGGCGAGGTGGGCGTAGGCGCCCTGGAGGAGCCCGTCGTACGGGCGGGGGTCGGGTCGCCAGGGCGCGAAGTACCGTGCTCGGCCGTCGGCGTGGTGCAGCGGCAGGATCTCGCTCACCACGGCGAGTTTGGCGTGGTGGAGTTCGTGCACAAGCGTCGCGGCCAGGCGCGTGGCGTCGGGGGGCGTGCTGCTGAGGACGGCGCCGAAGGCTTCCCGCCGGGTGGCGCTGCAGGAGCCGCGGGCACGGTCGTCGTCCGAGGCACGGTCGGGCATGGCGAGCGGCACCAGGCAGCGCAGCAGGGTCGCCGCCTCGGTCAGCCGCCGCTCCCCGCCGAGCCGCAGTGCCGCCGCCGTGCCCGACCAGGCCGAGAGCCAGCGCTTGCGTCCGCCGTCGTCGAGGGTGGCGGGCCCGGTCAGGCCGTAGCACTGCGGGTCACCGTGCGCGGCGCGGTACGGGTCGAGGTCCTCCAGCGGCAGGGGCGGGTCGTCCGGCCGCAGTCCGGGCAGTGCGTACGCCGGTGTCCAGGCACGCGCGTCGGACCAGGCGCCGAAGCTGTCCTCCGGGACGACGCAGACGTCCGGCCCGCCCGGCCGGCGCAGGGTCAGCCGTCCGTGCCGGTGCACGGCGTCCACGCGCAGGGGCCCTGGGTGGTCGGTGCGCAGCGCTCCCAGGGAGGGCAGTACGAGCGCGCCGCCGTGCGCGGTGAGCCGTACGGCGAAGGGCACGCCGACCCGTACGGCGACCGCCGCGGCCAGGGCGCTGAAGTGGGCCAGGTCCTCCGCGAGTTCCCGCCGCCGTCGTTCGGGGTCGGCCGCGGGGTGTGCGGGTGCGAGGCCCTGCAGGCAGCGCCGGGCCCAGGGCCCGAGGAGCGGTCGGCACAGGGCGGCCCGGACGGGTGAGCGGTGTGGCGCCACGCCCGGTGCGCCGAGGGCCTCGGCCTCTTCCAGCAGAGCCCAGTCCTCATGGAGCCGGTGCCGTGCGGTGGGCGGGCACTCCGGGGACGCGTCGGCGGCCTCGAGGACGGCCCGCAGGAGCAGCAGCCGTCGGCTGTCCTGGTCGCGGACGAGCAGGGCGAGGGTGTCCGGGCCGCCTCCGGTGGTGCCGAGCTCGGCGAGGGCGTGGTCGGGGAGCGGCGGGAATATCACGGGGGGCCTCCTTCGGCCGAGGAGGTGGCCGGTACGGGGACCTCCTCGGTGAGCCGTCGCGCCACGTGCCGGATGAGGCGCTGGAGATCGGTGCAGTACACCGAGGGGTGGACGAAGCCGTGTCCGGCCCGGTAGCGGTGCGCGTACTGACCGCCGCCGCAGACGTGCAGGACGGGGCACGCCCGGCAGGTGGCGGCCAGCGCGTCCACGCCCGCCTGCCGGGCCGCCACCGCGGGGTGGCGCAGCGCCTCGTCGAAGGGGTGGTGGAAGACGTCGAGGCCGGTCTCGGCCGCGCCGTGGTAGGCCGACTTCAAGGAGTCGACCTGCTCGATCGACCCGTCGGTCTCCACGACGACCGTCTCGAACGGGGCGAGGCCGAGGGACTCCGTCGCGGCCGGCCGGCCGAGCAGCAGGGCGATGCACGCCTCGAACAGGCGGACCCGTGTCTCCCGCCGCCCGGCCCGCCACCAGCGGTCGAACACCGCGCAGAGCCAGTCGCCGTAGCGCTGCCCGTCGTGATGCGGCGGCGGGGCCGACCAGTTGCCGTGCGGCAGGAGCAGGTCCAGGGCCGGCGGCCGCAGGGCGAGGAGTGATTGGTACGTCTCGACCGGGTCCAGCGTCGGGTCGACGACGGTGAGGATGCCGGCGTACGAGGCCGGGAAGCGGTCGGCTAGCAGCCGGACGCCCCGGGACGCGGCCGGCCAGGAAGGGCGTCCCGCGTGGTCGACGCGTTGTGCGTTGTGGCGGGGCAGGCCGCCGTCGAGGCTGATGCCGACGCGGATGCCGGCGCCGGCCAGCGTGGCGAGGCGGGAGGCGGTGAGCAGCGTGGCGTTCGTCTGGACCGTCGCGTGCACCGTCGTCCCGTCGGGGACGCGGGCGCGGGCCAGGGCGGTGAATCGGGCGAGCGTGTCCGCTCCGGCCAGCAGGGGCTCGCCGCCGTGCAGCACCAGGGAGAGGTCCGTGGACCCGTGGGTGCGCGCGTGCTCGGCGATCCGCGCCGCGGTGCGCTCCAGTACAGCCTCGGACGCCGCCGCGGGACGGTCGCGCCAGGTGTGGTCGGGGCCCGCGTAGAGGTAGCAGTAGCGGCACGCGAGGTTGCAGCGGCCGTGCATCTTCACGATGAACTGACGGAACGGGAAGGGCACGGCGGGGGCGGCGGGACCGACGGGAACGGCGACACCGTGCGACACTCCGTCACCCCCCATGGCTCGGTCGTCTCTGGCCGCATTCCCGACCGGAGAACCGGCAAACGCCGGTCCGCTCCCGGCGGCGCGACCGGCCTGAACCGGCTTGCCCTGCGCAGGATTTGTCCGGATCCCGTCGCCCGCCGGGAGCTCGGGGGCGGGCCGTCAGAACGCGCTGCCGTATCCCCAGAGCATCTCGCCGGGCTGTGCGGCCCGCTCGCGGAGGTCGTCCAGGACCTCACGCAGCACCGGGTGGCGGATGGTCCGCAACTCGGTGAGGCTGAGGGCCAGGACGTCCGCGAACGGCTCGTCCGGCGTCGACTCGGCTGACTCCACGCTCATCCTCTCCTCAGGTCACTCCAGCTCGGCGAGCCTGCGCGCCGTCTCCTCGGCGTCCGGCTGCCCCGTGCTCACGCTGCCTTCCGGCAGGCGCTGCCACTCCGCTCGCGCCGCGCGGTATGCCTCGCGGGCCGCGCGCGGGCGGGCGGCCGCCTCATAGGTCCTACCCCGCCAGTGATGCGCCTGCGCGCACAACTCCACGGCGTGCCGGCGGTGCCGCTCGGTCTCGGCCTCCTCCTCGGCGTCCCGGGCGGCCTCGGCCGCGTCCCGGAAAGCGTCGACGGCCGCGTCCAGCCGGGTGGGCCGCCCAAGGCCCCGGTACGCTTCGAACTGCGCCTGCCCGAGCGCCAGGAGGGAACGGGCGGCCAGCAGGCGGTCGTCGGTCGCCTCGGCCGCCGCCAGCCCGAACAGGTGCTCGGCCTCCCGCAGATCGACCGGGTCCCCCCGGCCGTCGTAGCGCCCCATCAGCGCCCGCCCCAACAGCAACAGCCGGTGCGCGAGCCGCCGGTGTCCCGAAGGGGTCTCCGTCCGGCACTCCCGCAGGACGCGGATCGCCCGCGACAGCGCGCCCACCGCCCGGCTCCCGCTCTCCAGCGACGCCAGGCGGAGCAGGGTCTCGCCCCATTCGGCGAGGACGTCGGCGTGGGAGGGGGCGTCGCGGGACATGCCGTGGGCCGCCTGTTCGAAGCGGTCGGCGGCCGTGTGGAGGTCGCGCGGGTCGCCGGTCTCGGCGTGGCGGGCCACGGCGATGCGGCCGGAGCGCACCAGGAGCGCCGCGCGCAGGCCGCGGTCGCGGGTCAGGGGCAGGGCCTCGTCCACGCGGTCCTGGGCCTCGTCCAGCGGGCCGCCGGACGCCAGCAGCGCGTCGACCAGGTCCAGGCGGACGCGCACCCCGTCGCGCAGCGGCTCCCCGTGACCGGCCGCATCCAGCGCGTCCCGCAGTGAACGGGCCGCCAACTCGGCGTGGCTGCGGGCCTGTTCCGGGTCGGCGGTGGTCTGCGCCAGGCGCAGCAGGACGCGGCCGTGGGCGAGCGGGAGGTCGGGCGGGCGCCGGCGGCGGTCCGGCCAGGCGTCGGCGAAGGCCTCCAGCATCCCCACGGCGCCCTGCAGCAGCGCGCTGTCGCCGCCGAGGCTGTACTGGGTCTCCAGGGCCTCCACGCGCTCCAGGGTCAGCTTCAGCGCCTCGCCGTCGGCCAGGCCGGGCGCGGCGCACGCCACGGCGTACTCGCGGTCGGCCCGGCGCAGCAGGTCCAGCGCCGCGGCGCGGTCGCCGCGCCGCCTGCGGTCGACCGCGGCCGCGTGCAGTACGCGTGCGAGGACGGCCCGTTCCCGCAGGGCGTGCGGGTGGGCGACGGCGCGCTCGGCGGCCTGCTCCGCCTCCCGGAGCAGTTCGGCGCCGCCCTGCACCTCCCACAGCCGCAGCGTGCTGTGCGCGTACTGCGCCCACAGCACGGGGTCCCGGCCCGGCGGCCGTTCGTGCTCGGTGGCGCCGCGCAGGAGCTGCACGGCGTCGATGAGGTCCTGGACCATGCCCTCGTCGTCGAACCGGTCGACCAGCGCGCGGGCCCGTACGACCGCCTGGTGCGGCGGCCGGTCGCCGGCCGGCCGGTCGCCGGTGCGGCCCCCGACGGCCGCGAACTGCTCGGGCAGCGGCATGAACCGCCCCAGCACGCGCGCGGCGACCTCCGCGAAGGGCTGCGGCACGAGCGTCACGTCGCCGGGGTCCGCGCCGGCGCCGGACAGCAGGTCGCCGGGCGCGTACGGGCGTCCCGAGCCGCCGTCGCCGAGCTGGGCCAGGGCCAGCGCAGGGAAGTTGGGGCCGCCCTTGCCGTAGCGCTGCTCGATGTACTCCGAGCAGTGCTTGAGGACGAGGACCGCCTCGTCGCGGCCCAACGTGGACAGCAGGGCGTCCTGTACGTCGGGCTGCATCTCGTACCAGGGCACGCCGTCCTCGGCGTACGGCTCGCCCGCGCGCGTGACCAGGCCGCTGAGCAGCACCTCGGCCAGCTCGGAGGGGCCGGAGTCGGGCAGCATGGTGCGCTGCACGAGCTGCATGACCGGCAGGCACAGCGGGGCCGCCGCGAGGTAGACGGCGAGCCGGCCGGCGGCCGGGGAGGCGGTGGAGCGGAAGCGTCCGACGCGCTCGACCCAGGTGCGCGGGCGGGCGGGGCCCGCGGCGGGCGCGGGCGGCTGGTCGGCGCGGACCCAGCCCACGGCCCCGGCGACGGTTCCCGGACCGGCTCCCGACAGCAGCCGCGCCCACGCCCCCAGCGCCACCGGCTCCGGGGGCAGCACGGGCACGGGCAGACCGCCGCGGCGGGCCTCCGCGGGCGCCCCGGACGGGGTGCGCACCCGCAGCGCGGCGGCGCCGCCCAGCGTTTCGCCGCGGGTCAGCTCGCCGTACGTCACCGGAAGCCGGGTCCGGCTCCACAGGCGCTGCGGAAGGGGCTGGAGCACCGCGGCCGGTGCCTGGCGGGCCAGGTGGTGCAGCATGCGGTGGGCGCGGCCGCTGCGCCACAGCGGGCCCGCGCAGTCGCTGACCAGGAGGGTGATCCGGCGGCCGGTGGGGTCGCTGAGCCGGTCCGCGGAGTGCAGCGGCGCCGCGAGCGGGTCGGGGCTGCGGCCGACCACCGGGTCGCCTTCGGGTCCCTCGTGCAGATGGCTGACCTGGACGTCGCCGAAGGCCCCCAACTGGGCGAACACCTGCTCCAGTTCGGCGAACATCCGGTCCCACACGCGCATCGACGGCGAGGCGTCCAGGACGAGCTGGAGCCGGGTGTCGCCGCGGGTCACGGCGCGGTGGACGGGCATCACCAGGCCGCCCGCGCGGGCGCTCAGCTCGGCCGTCGCGGTCTCGTCCAGCTCCTTGCGCAACGGCGGCGCGGGGCTGCGGTAGCCCTGCAACGGGCGTAACGCGCGCTGGAGTTCCAGCGGCGCGGGCAGCACCGAGGCGGCGGGCACGCCGATGGGCAGCGCGGTGGCGCGCCCCGCCGTCCGCGTGCGTGCCGCGCCGCCGCGGGTCGGCGGGTACAGCGCGACCCGCCCGTCCGTCCCGGTGCCGTACGACGGTGCCGGCGCCGGCGGGTGCGGGCCGACGGCGTCGGAGGGGGCGCCGGGGGCGCGGTCGGCGGGCCGCTCGCCGGGCGGCCGGTCCTGCCGTACGCGCCCGCCGCCGGGCACCGCGTCCTGCTCGTCGGCGGCGTCCGCCGGGCGGGCCCAGCGGGCCAGCCACAGCGCGTCGCTGAGCCCCTCGACGTCGGGGTCCAGCCCCACCCGGCGGAGCCGCGCGACGAGTTCGGCGAGGGGGTCGGGAGCGCGGGCGGGGCCGGGCGGGGCGGACACCCCGGGCGCGGCGGTGGACGGGTCGGGGTCCGTGGGGCCGTGGCGTGCCGTCGGGTCGGCCATCAGTGCCTCACCTCGGGCGGTCGAGCCGCTGGATGAGCAGGTCGGCCAGGCGGTCGCGGCTGGGCGGGGCGGCCGCGTCGGTGAGGTAGATGGCGTTCAGGAGCTGGTCGGCGGCGAGGAGTTCGCTGCGCGAGCGCTCCAGGAACCGGGTGATGAGGTCGTCGCCCGCGCGGGCCGCCTCGTCGCCGAGGTGGGCGCGGACGAACGTGGCGAGCCGGTTGTGGTCCGGGCGGCCCAGCTCCAGGTGGATGCAGCGGCGCATCAGCGGGGCCGGGAAGTCGCGCTCGCCGTTGCTGGTGAGGACGACGAACGGGAAGGCCCGGCAGCGCACGCGTCCGTCGCGCACCCGCACCTTGGTGCCGTCCGCGGTGAGCACCTCGGCCTCGCCGTCGGGCAGCCGGTCGGCGATGCGCTGGAGCTCGGGGATCTGGAACTCGCCCTCCTCCAGCACGTTCAGCAGGTCGTTGGGCAGGTCGATGTCGCTCTTGTCCAGCTCGTCGATGAGCAGCACGCGCGGGGTGTCGGAGGGCAGCAGGGCGGTGCCGAGGGGGCCGAGGCGGATGTAGCTGCCGATGCTCTCCACCGCGCCGGGGCTGCCCGCGGCGCCGCCGTAGCCGCCCTGCGCGGCGATCTGGACGTCCTGGAGGCGGGCGATGGCGTCGTACTCGTAGAGCCCGTCCTGGAGGGTGGAGCGGCTGACGATGGACCAGCGCAGCACGTCGCCCAGCCCGAGTTCGTACGCCACCGAGTGCGCCAGGGTGCTCTTGCCCGCGCCCGGGCTGCCGGTGACCAGGAGCGGCCGGCGCAGGTACAGCGCCGCGTTGATCATCTCCAGTTCCTCGGCGCCCGGCCGGTGCAGCTCGGCGAGGTGGCGGTGGGCACCGAGCCGGCGGTCCTGGGAGCCGTCGCCGGGGGCCTGCGCGTCGCGCCCGGAGAAGTCGCGCCAGGGCGGTGGCGGGGGCAGCCGGTCCATCCCGTCGTGGGGTTCGCCGGCGCCTCGGTAGATGAGCCACTCATTGGAATCGGTCATGGTCCCCGGTCCTCGTCGTCGCGCGTCCATGGCAGCCGTCGAACCTGCATCACGTTATCGACCATCAGGTGGCCTGGTAAGGGGCCGAAGCGCGCGCGGGGGGCGGCCTCACGGCGCCTCCAGCAGGTCTCCGGCGCCGGGCAGGGGCCGGTGCGGATCGTCGTAGTAGAGCGCGATGCCGTCGGCCCAGTACGCCTCGGTGCGGCCCGCGCGCAGCTTCACGCGCATGGCGTGCACGACCTCGGGCAGCAGCTCCGCGCCGACGCCGTCGTCTATGGCCTGGCGCGCGCCCCGGTGGAACTCCCCGCACACGGTCTCGGACCGGCCGGACCGGCGCCGCCACAGGGCCACCCCGAACCCGGCGTGCACGATGCGCACCAGGGCCGCCGCGTCGTCCTCGTAGCGGTGCTCGCCGTAGCGGCACAGCACGGGGACGGTGCGGTGGGCGAGGGCGCGCAGGTCGGACACGGGCGGCACGGGCTGGCGCACGCCGTCGTCGCAGTCGAGGATCTCCGCGCGCGCGTCGTGCGTGTGCAGGCGGCGCCAGCGGTCCTGGCGCTCGTGGTGGTCGTCGGCCTCGTCGGTGCCCCACGCGCCGTCGTCGGGCAGCTGGTCGCGGTCCGAGCACCGCACGACGACCGGGCGCTGCACGCCCAACGGCGGCTCGCCCGGGTGCAGTTGCCAGGCGTCCACGGGCAGGCCGAGCAGCAGGTGGGGCAGGGCGGCCTGCAGCGGCGCGGGCCGGTCCGGCGCGTCGCAGCGGCGGAACGCCTCGGCGAGCGGTTCGGCGGTCTCGGCCGCGAGCCGGTCCCACGGGGTGCGCTCGGCCTCGTGCAGCCGCAGGACGTCACCGTCGGGGCGGGCCACGGACACGGACCAGTCGCAGCGGTCGGGTTCCCAGCCGCGCCGCAGCACCTCCAGCAGGACGGTCAGCCCGGGCGCCACGCGCGCGGGGGCGCGGGCCCCCGGCGGCGCGGACCGGTCGTGCCTCTCGGCCGGGACGGGAACGGCGGGCCCCCGCGTTCCGGGCCGGGGCGGGGCGCCGCCCGTGCCGTCGGGTGCGGCGCCCGGCCCGTCCGGGCCGTGACCCGGGGGACGCGCGCGCCGGCCCGCCCACTCCTCGCGGCGGCGGGCGAGGCTGCTGCGGTAGCCGCTGTCCAGACCGGCGGCGGTCTGGCGCACCCACTCCCACAGGGCCCGCTCGGCGGACTGCGTGCTGGGGGTGGAGTCCCGGTCGGCGCACATCACGCGCATCGCGTAGTCGAGGACCAGCTTGAGGACGCCGTCGTCCCGCGCGTTCTCGTACAGCAGGCCGAGGCCGTCGCGCCAGCCGCGCGGGGCGGGCAGGTGCTGCGGGAGCTCCAGGCCGGGCAGCGACTCCAGGATGTCCAGCAGGGCGCGGGTGCCCGCGGGCGGCGGCAGTTCGGCGAGCCGGCCGAGCAGTTCGGTGCGCTCGTCGGGGTCGAGGGTGCGGCCGGGCCGGGCGCCGATCCGCTTCTGCGCGTCGGCCCAGGTGGCGCCGCGGGAACCGGAGGGCAGTTGGCGGTGGCGGTGGTAGCGGTCGTGGGCGTGGAAGACGGCCTGGTAGACGTCGTCGTGCTCGGTGTTCACGGCGCCGCGCGGCGCGGGCAGGGTGCGCAGCCGCTCGACCCCGGTGGAGGTGCCGCCCTGGCCGTGGTCGGTGCGGGACTTCAGCACGCCGATGACCTCGCCGCGCTGCGGGTCGACGACGGGGCCGCCCGAGACGCCGTACGGCAGGTCGTTGTGCCCGAGGCGCATCTGCACGCCCGTCGTCCAGCCGCCGAGGGTGCCCTGGACCTCGATCGGGCCGTCCAGGATCTGGAGCTGGCCGCCGACCACGGTCCAGCCCGCGTACAGCAGCTTGCCCTCGCCGACGTACGCGGTGGGCCGCTCGGACACGTACACGCAGTCGTGGCCGACGGGTTCGCGCAGCCGCACCAGCGCCAGGTCGGGGGCGGGCCAGCTACCGGACGGGAGCTGCCCGGCCCGGTCGGGCAGGGTCGCCACCACCTCGCCCGCGACGGCGGATGCGGCCTGGTCGGGCCCGCTCTGGTGGATCACCGCGACATCGCCCCCCTCCCCGCCGTGCACGACGTGTGCGCAGGTCAGCACCCAGTTCGGGGCGATGAAGAATCCGCTGCCGAGGAAGGTGCCCGGTTCGTCAGGGGCATACCCGACCCCCGCGCGATGGATGCGCACGGTCGCGGCCAGGACGAGGTCACGCAGCGCACGGTGGGCCTCGTCGAAGGCGCCCGGTGCGCCCCCGTCGTGCCGGTGCGTCATGCCCCGCTCCCGCCGGAGGGACCGTCGGCGCCCCCGTGCACCGGGGCGCCGGGGGACGCGCCCGTGCGCCCCGGGGCGCCGGGGGACGCGGGGCCGGGGACCTGCGGGGTGCCCGGGTCGCCGGGGGGCGCGGGGTCGGGGCCCGGAGCGGCGTCCGGGTCGCCGGGGGGTGTGCCCGGGTGGGGCGGGGGCGGCGTGCCGGGGTCGGGCCGGGCGTCCGGGTGGGGCGGGCCGCCGTTCCACGTGAGGGTGACCGTGATGCCGGTCTTGGCCTCGCCGTCGGCGAGGAGGCCGACCACCTTCCCGGCCTTCGCGGTCAGCTCGATCCCGAACTCGACGCTCACCTCGTCGGGCCGCACGGCGCGCAGCGGCTCGGCCAGCGAGCGGGCGACCCCGGTGATCAGCGCGTGCAGGCTCTCCACGCTCGCCTCGACCCGCTCGGTGAACCCGGTGTCGCTGAACGACAGCTGCCCCGGCGGCGCGGCCAGCTCCTCGGCGCCGGAGATCCGGGCCCACACCGGTGTCCCGTCCGGCAGCGCGATGCGCGCTACCCGCGTCACGTCCTGGCTCATGGCGACTCCCCCGTCCCGCCTATGCTTTTTCCTGTCCCTTCCAACGGAGCAGCAGGTCTTTTCTCTCCCTGTTCTCTCCGTGACCCACCCATCGCAGGAACAAGGGTCCTTCCCCGGGGGGACCGCCCCTACCCCTGCGACCGACCCACGGAGCACCATCCATGTACTTCACCGACCGCGGCATCGAGGAACTGGAGAAGCGGCGCGGCCAGGAGGAGGTCACCTTCGAGTGGCTCGCCGAGCAGCTCCGCACGTTCGTCGACCTCAACCCCGACTTCGAGGTCCCGGTGGAGCGCCTGGCGACGTGGCTGGCCCGGCTGGACGACGAGGACGACGACGAGTAGCCGGACCGGCCGGGCGGTCCGGCGCGCGGGTCGACGGGGGCGCCGGGTGCGCCCCTTTCGCATGTCCGCGCACGGACGCCGGGCGTCGGCCCCCGGCCGCGCCGCTCACCGCATCGAGCGGCTTGACTTCCCGGACCCGCGATATATCGTGAATAGCGGGAGACGCGATATGGCGCGTCGCTCCGCTGCCGTGCCGGCGACTGCTGCGTCACGGTCCTGCCGTCCGTCGCGTCGAGGAGGTCGCACCATGTCCGAGTGGTCCGTCGCCGAGCCCACGAAGCTCTCGTTCGACGAGCCCGTGAGCGAGCTGCACGTCCGCATCGTCGCCGGAACGGTGAACGTCGTGGGCACCGACGAGGGTTCCGCCCGTCTGGAGGTCTCGGACGTCGAGGGGCCACCGCTGGTCGTGACGCACCGCGGCGGCACCCTCACCGTGGCCTACGAGGACCTGCCCTGGAAGGGCTTCCTGAAGTGGCTGGACCGCAAGGGCTGGCGGCGCAGCGCGGTCGTCTCCCTGGCCGTCCCGGCGTCCACGCGCGTGGAGGTGGGCGTGGTCAACGCCGCGGCCGTCGTCTCCGGCATCGACGCGCGCACCGAGGTCAAGGGCGTCTCCGGCGACACCACCCTGGTGGGTCTCGCGGGCCCCGTCCGCGCGGACACCGTCTCGGGGAACCTGGAGGCCCAGGCGCTCACGGGCGACCTGCGGTTCAACTCCGTGTCCGGTGACCTGACCGTCGTCGAGGCGGGATCCTCCGTGAAGGCCGACTCGGTGAGCGGCTCGATGATCGTCGACATCGACCCGGCCAGCCGCCCGACCGACATCTCGCTGACCAACGTCTCCGGGGAGATCGCCATCCGGCTGCCCCACCCGGCCGACGCGGAGGTGGAGGCCAACACCGCGAGCGGCACCGTCTCCAACGCCTTCGAGGACCTGCGGGTCAGCGGCCAGTGGGGCGCCAAGCGGATCACCGGCCGCCTCGGCGCGGGCAACGGCAGGCTGAAGGCGACCACGGTCTCCGGCTCGATCGCGCTGCTGCGCCGCCCGGCGACGGAAGGGGCACCCTCGACGGACGCCCCCGACGCACCGGACGCACCGGACGCACCGGGCGCCCCCCACGGCGCCGGCTCCCCCGCCCCGGCCGACGGCACGACCGACAAGAAGGTGCTCTGACATGCCCCCCGTCTTCGCCCACGGCCGCCTGCGCCTCTACCTGCTCAAGCTCCTGGACGAGGCCCCCCGCCACGGCTACGAGGTGATCCGCCTGCTGGAGGAGCGCTTCCAGGGGCTGTACGCCCCCTCGGCCGGCACGGTCTATCCCCGGCTGGCCAAGCTGGAAGCCGAGGGCCTGGTCACCCACACCACCGAGGGCGGCCGCAAGGTCTACGCGATCACCGACGCCGGCCGGGCCGAACTGGCGGACCGCAGCGGCGAGCTGGCCGACCTGGAGCTGGAGATCCGCGAGTCGGTCGCGGAGCTGGCCGCCGAGATCCGGGCCGACGTGCGCGGGGCGGCGGGTGACCTGCGCCGCGAGATGCGCGCGGCCGCGTCCCAGGCCCGCCAGGGCGGCCGGTCGTCGACGAGCGGGAGCGGCCTGTTCGGCGAGGCCTCCGACCCCGACGACAAGGAGGCCTGGCGGGCCGCCAAGGAGGAGATGCGCCGGGTCAAGCAGGAGTGGAAGGAACAGGCCCGCCGCGCCAAGGACGAGAGCCGCCGCGCCCGCGAGGAGGCCCAGCGGGCCCGCCGCCAGGCCAAGGAGGCCCAGGACCGGGCCCGGGAGCAGGCCCAGGAGGAGTTCCAGCGCATGGCGCGCCGGGTCCAGGAGCAGGTGCAGGACCACTTCGCGCGCGGCGACTGGCCGACGGGGGTACGCGAGGGGCTGACCGAACTGGTCAAGGAGGTCGGCGAGTTCGGCAAGGACTGGGGCAAGGGCCTGGGCGACTTCGGCAAGGACTTCGGCTTCGGCCGCCCGGACACCGACCGGCCGTGGGCCCGCCCGGAGCACACGGCGGCCCCGGACGACTCGCCCGCCGCGGAGGACTCCCGCACGGCGAAGGACCCGACGCGGGACTCCCGTACGGGGGAGGGCGCCGGCCCGGCGGACTACTCCTCCACCCCGGAGGACTTCCCGGCCGCGTACACGCCCTCCTGGGCCCACGAGCCGTCCGGCGGCGACCCGGTCCGCGACCTGGACCGCCTGCTGGACCGCTTCCGCGACGACATCCGTGACGCGGCCCGCGACCACGGGGTCACGGACGACCAGCTCCGGGAGGCCCGCCGTCACCTGTCGACGGCGGCGGCCCACATCGGGGCGCTCCTGCGGTCGCCGAAGCACTGAAGCACTCAAGCACTGTGCAGCACTGTGGAGCGCTGAAGCGCTGAGGGCGGGCGGCCCCGGCGAGGGGCCGCCCCCTCACCCCGCCTTCGCCGTCCCCCGCCCGTCCCGGCCCTCGCCCGCATCCCCGCCGAGTACGCGGGTCAGGGACGCGTGGGTCACGCCGTGGTCGGCGAGGACCTCGGCCACCACGTCGGCGCGGACGGTCAGGGCGAGCAGCAGGTGCTCGGCCCCGATGTGCCGTTCCTTGCGGGCCAGGGCCATCCGCAGGGACTTCTCGATGACGTCCTTGGCGCCCCGCCCAAAGGGACGGCGGCCCGACGGCCGGCCCCGCCCCGAGCGCCCGCCGGACATCGCACCGACGCCGTGCACCTCCTCGACCCGGGAGACGATCTCCGAGACGTCGATGCCGAGGCCGGCGAGGGCGTCGGCGTCGGCCCGGGACAGCCCGGCGCGCCGCCGGGCCTCGTCCAGGGCGTCCCGTACGGAGTCCTCGCGGCCGGCCACGCCCAGGGCGGCCAGGGCGAAGGAGGCGCGGCCGGGCCCGCGGTCGAGCAGGGCGAGGAGCAGGTGCTCGGCGTCGACCGCCGGGGCACCGGCCCGCTCGGCGTGCTCCGCCGCACCCCGGACCACGTCCCGGGCGTCCTTGGTGAATCGCTCGAACATCACTGCCTCCCGTACTTCTTGTGCACGGCCTGCCTGCTGACTCCGAGCTCCGCGGCGATCTCCTGCCACGACCAGCCCTGGTTGCGCGCACTGCGCACCTGCACCGCCTCCAACTGCTCCAGCACCCTGCGCAGGGCGGCGACGGCGCGCAGTCCGACCCGTGGATCGCGATCACCGGCGCGCTCGGCGAGATCCGTTGCTTCGGTCATGACGTCAACTTACGTTGACACCTTGGCCCATGTCAACCTCGGTTGACGTGTCGTGCACGGAAAAGGGCGGGCCCGGACACCCGGACCCGCCCTCGCCCGAACCCCGGGCCGGCGCTCAGGAGTTGCTGAACACGATCTTCCCGAACAGGTCGCCGGAGGCCAGCCGTTCGAAGCCCTCACGGGCGCGGTCGAGCGGCAGCACCTCGTCGACGACGGGGCGTACCCCGGTGGCGGCGCAGAAGGCGAGCAGGTCCTCCAGCTCGTCCTTGGTGCCCATCGTGGAGCCGACGACCTTGAGCTCAAGGAAGAAGATCCGGGTCAGTTCGGCGTGCGAGGGCCGGTCGCCGCTGGTCGCACCGGAGATGACCAGGGTGCCGCCGGGCCTCAGCGACTTCACCGAGTGGGACCAGGTCGCGGCGCCGACGGTCTCGATGACCGCGTCCACGCGCTGGGGCAGCCGGGCACCCGGCTCGACCGCCTCCACGGCCCCGAGCTCGACGGCCCGCTTGCGCTTGGCCTCGTCACGGCTGGTGGCGAAGACCCGCAGCCCGGCCGCCTTGCCGAGGACGATCGCCGCGGTGGCGACCCCGCCGCCCGCGCCCTGCACCAGCACGGAGTCACCGGGCCGCACCCCGGCGTTGGTGAAGAGCATGCGGTACGCGGTCAGCCAGGCGGTGGGCAGACAGGCGGCCTCGGCGAAGGACAGCTCCTTCGGCTTGGGCAGGATGTTCCAGGTCGGCACGGCGACCCGCTCGGCGAAGGTGCCCTGGTAGCGCTCGGTGAGGATGGAGCGGGGCTCGTCCGGGCCGACGCCGTGGCCGCTCTGGCCGATCACGGAGTGCAGGACGACCTCGTTGCCGTCCTCGTCGATGCCGGCGGCGTCACAGCCGAGGATCATCGGCAGGCGCCCCTCGGGCAGGCCGACGCCCCGGAGCGACCAGAGGTCGTGGTGGTTGAGGGAGGCGGCCCTGACCTGGACGGTGCTCCATCCGGGCCGGGCCTCGGGGGCCGGACGCTCCCCCGACTCCAGGCCGCTCAGCGGCTGGTCACGGTCGATACGGGCGGCGTAGACAGCGAACATGCAGCCGACGATAGGTCCCCTCCCGCCCCGCCGGAACCAGGCCCCGGTGTGACACACACCCTCTTGCCACCCGGCCGGCTCCCGTACCGGGCGGACGAAACGGCCCCGCCCCATGGGGGCGGGGCCGTCTCAGCCGGTCTGCGCGGACGTCAGCGGCGCGCCACGCCCTCCGCCCGCGCGGCCGCGGCCACCGCCGCCGTCACCGCGGGGGCGACCCGCTCGTCGAACGGCGACGGGATCACGTAGTCCGCCGCGAGGTCGTCGCCGACGACCCCGGCCAGCGCCTCGGCCGCCGCGATCTTCATCCCCTCGGTGATCCGGGAGGCCCGCACCTGCAGCGCCCCGGCGAAGATGCCCGGGAAGGCCAGCACGTTGTTGATCTGGTTGGGGAAGTCCGACCGCCCGGTGGCGACGACCGCCGCGTACTTGTGGGCGACGTCGGGGTGCACCTCCGGGTTCGGGTTGGCCATCGCGAACACGAAGGCGCCCTCGGCCATGGAGGCCACCGCGGCCTCCGCGACCGTACCGCCGGAGACGCCGATGAAGACGTCGGCGCCGGCCAGCGCGTCCTCCAGCGACCCGGACAGCCCGGCCTTGTTGGTGAAGCCGGCGACGTCGCGCTTGACCGGCGTGAGGTCCTGCCGGTCCGCGGAGACGACACCCTTGCGGTCCGCGACCGCCACGTCGCCGATGCCGGCCTCGATCAGCATCTTGGCGATGGCCACACCGGCCGCGCCGGCGCCGGAGATGACGGCGCGCAGGTCGGCGAGGGTCCGCCCGCTGAGCCGGGCCGCGTTGCGCAGCGCGGCGAGCGTCACGACCGCCGTGCCGTGCTGGTCGTCGTGGAAGATCGGGATGTCGAGCCGTTCCTGGAGCCTGCGCTCGATCTCGAAGCACCGGGGCGCCGAGATGTCCTCGAGGTTGACGCCGCCGAAGGACGGCGCGAGGCGGACCACGGTCTCGACGATCTCGTCGACGTCCGTGCAGTCCAGCGCGATCGGGACGGCGTCCACGCCGCCGAACTGCTTGAAGAGGATGGCCTTGCCCTCCATGACCGGGAGGGACGCCTCCGGGCCGATGTCGCCGAGGCCGAGGACGGCGGTGCCGTCCGTGACGACCGCGACGACGGAGGACTTCCAGGTGTAGTCGTGGACCAGTTCCGGCTGCTCCGCGATCGCGGTGCACACCCGCGCGACGCCGGGCGTGTACGCCAGGGACAGGTCGTCCTTGTCACGGACCGGGACGGTGGCCTGCACGGCCATCTTGCCGCCGCGGTGCAGCGCGAACGCCGGATCGAAGGGATCGAGGGGCTCCGCACCGCCCTCCGGTCCCGTGTCCGACGTGCTCTCGCTGCGAGGATTGACGATCTCCGCTGCCACTGTGTTGTACCCCTTAGCTCTGCATGGTTGAGGGTGGCCGCTCCTGGTTGAGGAGCGGGCGGGACCGCGCACCGCCCTGTCGATGCATACGGGCGGGTGCACGACGGCGCGCCGCACACGCGCCCTGAGCCCCGGATGAGGGGTGTGAATCACCTTCTTACCGGACGGACGGCGCCGAGGACGAGTCCATTCGGTGCAAGGTCACATCCCATGAACTGTGGACGTCCGACAGAGCCCCCGCGGGGGTTCCGCCCGGCGCGCCCCCAGGCACACCCGGAGGAGACAGGACTGTCCTCTTCCAGTGACATGACTCATGGGAAAAATACGGCCAGGAACTGGACAAATCCTTGACCTGCGCTCGGGGCATCGGCCGAAAAGCGGCAGGCGTGCCCGGATCGGACGTCACGCCGGAGATCTTCCGGCCGGAAGGAGGGATTCCCGAAGAAGATCCGGTCATGATGGAGCGGACTGGTGCAGTTCGGGTGTCGCCCGTTATCCGATTTTGACATGGCTGGCCCCCTGAATGGCGTAGTCCGAATGGCAAGATGCCGTAATCACACGAGGTCGCGACACCCGAAGGTGTGTGTTCTCGTCGACCCATCGGCAACCGCCGTGACCATCGGCACCTCATCCATCCGCCGGAGGAACCCACCATGACCGCACGCTCCACCCGCTCCAAGACCGCCACGCGTACCCGCCTGGCAGCGGTCGGCTCTCTCGCGGTCGCGGGCGCCCTGCTGCTCACCGCGTGCGGTGACCAGACCGACAGCGGCGGCGGCGACGCGGGCTCCTCCGAGTCGGGCAAGTCCGCGCCCCTGTTCTCCAAGCTGCCCAAGAAGATCCAGGACGCGGGCGTCATCAAGGTCGGCACCAACGCCGAGTACGCCCCCATGGAGTACCAGGAGGGCGGCAAGATCGTCGGTGTCGACCCGGACATCGCCGCGGCGCTGGGCGAGAAGCTGGGCGTGAGCTTCCAGTTCACCTCGGGCTCCTTCGACGGCCTGATCACGTCGCTCAACTCCGGCCGCTACGACGTGGCGATCTCCTCGATCACCGACACCCCGGCGCGGCAGAACGGCCTGGACGAGAAGGGCAAGAAACTCGGCCCGGGCGTCGACTTCGTCGACTACTTCAAGGCCGGCACCGCCGTGTACGTCCAGAAGGGCAACCCGAAGAAGATCAACTCGATCGAGGACCTGTGCGGCCAGACCGCGGCGGTCCAGCGCGGCACCACCTACGAGCAGGCGCTGCAGAAGCAGTCGAAGACCTGTACGGACGCCGGCAAGAAGAAGATCACGATCGAGTCCTTCGACAACGACACCGAGGCCCAGACCCGCGTGAAGTCGGGCGGCGCGGTCGCCGGCGTCAACGACTACCCGGTCGCGGTCGACCTGGCCCGCAAGGCCGACGGCGGCAACGCCTTCCAGGTGGTCGGCGAGCAGGTCGACGCCGGTCCCTTCGGCATCGCCGTGAACAAGGACAACAAGGAGCTCACCAGCGCCCTCGAGGCCGCGGTGAACGCCATCATCGAGGACGGCACGTACAAGAAGATCCTCGACAAGTGGGGCGCCCAGAGCGGCTCCGTCGACAAGGCCGCCGTCAACGGCGGCAAGTGACCGTCCCCGTAAGCACTGAAGGGCAGTCACGGTGACTGACAAGTTCGACAAGACGCCGGCCGACGCGACGCCGTCGGCCACCGTCGCCAAGGACCCCGGCGCCGACCGGGTCCCGCCGGAGACGATCAAGGCCATCCCGGTGCGCCACTGGGGCCGCTACGTCAGCGCCGTCGTGGTGCTGGCCCTGGTGGCCCTGCTGGTCAACGCCTTCGCCACGGCCGAGAAGATCCAGTGGCACGCCGTCGGCGACAAGCTGTTCGACTCCACCGTCCTCGCGGGCGCCGGCCGCACGCTGCTGATCAGCGTCCTCGCGATGGTCATGGGCGTCGTCCTGGGCATCGTGCTGGCCGTGATGCGGCTGTCGAAGAACCCGGTGACGAGCTGGGTGGCCTGGGTCTACATCTGGTTCTTCCGCGGCACGCCGGTCTACGTCCAGCTCCTGCTGTGGTTCAACCTGGCGCTGATCTTCCCGATGCTGAACCTCGGTCCGATCTACAAGGACGAGATGACGGACGTCATGACGCCGTTCATGTGCGCCCTGCTGGGTCTGGGCCTGAACGAGGCCGCGTACATGGCCGAGATCTGCCGGGCCGGCCTGCTGGCCGTGGACGAGGGCCAGACGGAGGCCGCGCACGCGCTCGGCATGAGCCACAGCCGGACGCTGCGCCGCATCGTCATCCCGCAGGCCATGCGGGTGATCGTGCCGCCGACCGGCAACGAGTTCATCAACATGCTCAAGACCTCGTCGCTGGTCTACGCGGTGACGTACAACGAGCTGCTGCGCGCCACCTCCACGATCGGCTCCACGTCGTACGCCGTGATGGAGATGCTGTTCGTGGCATCCATCTGGTACCTGGTCATGACCAGCGTCTTCAGCGTCTTCCAGTACTACCTGGAGCGCCGTTACGCCCGCGGCTCGACCCGCAGCCTGCCGCCCACCCCGTGGCAGAAGGTCAAGGCCAACCTGCTCAGCGTGAGCGGCAAGAGGAGCGTCGCATGAACGCCATGGTGAAGGCCGAGGGCGTCCACAAGTCCTTCGGCGCGGTGGAGGTGCTCAAGGGCATCGACCTGGAGGTCCGCTCCGGCGAGGTGTTCTGCCTCATCGGCCCCTCCGGCTCCGGCAAGTCGACGTTCCTGCGGTGCATCAACCACCTGGAGAAGATCAACGCCGGACGGCTGTACGTCGACGGCCAGCTCGTCGGCTACCGCCAGAAGGGCGACAAGCTGTACGAGCTGAAGGACAGCGAGGTCGCGCTGCAGCGCCGGGACATCGGCATGGTGTTCCAGCGGTTCAACCTGTTCCCGCACATGACGGCCGTCGAGAACGTCATGGAGGCCCCCGTCCAGGTCAAGGGCGCCAGCCGGTCCCAGGCCCGGCAGCGCGCCCTGGAGCTGCTGGACCGCGTCGGTCTGGCCGACAAGGCCGGCAACTACCCCGCGCAGTTGTCGGGCGGTCAGCAGCAGCGGGTGGCGATCGCCCGGGCGCTGGCCATGGACCCCAAGCTGATGCTGTTCGACGAGCCGACCTCGGCCCTCGACCCGGAGCTGGTCGGCGACGTCCTGGACGTCATGCGCGACCTCGCCGAGTCGGGCATGACGATGGTCGTCGTCACCCACGAGATGGGCTTCGCCCGTGAGGTCGGCGACAGCCTGGTCTTCATGGACGGCGGCGTGGTGGTCGAGTCCGGCAACCCGCGCGAGGTCCTGACGAACCCGCAGCACGAGCGCACCCAGGCGTTCCTGTCGAAGGTGCTGTAGGCGCGGTCCCCCGCAACGGTCGAGGGGCGGTACGGGAAGGGTCCCGTACCGCCCCTTCGGCGTGCCGTCGCGGCCGCGGCGGGGACCAGGGCCACCCGTAATACCCTGGAGTGACCATCAGCCGTTACCCGCCCGTACCTCGGCCACGGGGCCCCTCCGTAAGGACGACAAGTGGAACTGGCCTATTACTCGGACTACGCCGTCCGACTCGTCAACACCGAGGAGCCGGCCCGGGGCAAGGACACGCTGACCACGGTCGAGGCCGTCCGTGACCTGTTCGGGGGCAACCAGTCGGCGGCCCGGCGCGCCACCGACGCCGACGTAACCCGCTTCCGCTCGGTGCGGGCCCGGCTGCGCGCGGTCTTCGAGGCGGCGGACGGCGGCGACGAGACGCTGGCCGTGGACCTGCTGAACTCGCTGCTGCTGGAGTTCCCGGTGAGCCCCCAGATCTCCGGGCACGACCACCGCGACGAGGACGACCGCCCGCTGTGGCACATGCACCTGGCGGACCACCCGTCGAACGCGACCGCCGGCTACGCCGCCATCGCCGCGATGGGCCTCGCCTTCCACCTGACGGAATACGGCGTCGACCGCCTGGGTCTGTGCGAGGCGGCCCCCTGCCGCAACGCCTACCTGGACACCTCGACCAACCGCTCCCGGCGCTACTGCTCCGACCGCTGCGCCACCCGGGCGAACGTGGCCGCCTACCGGGCCCGCAAGCGCCTGGAGGCCGACCGGTCGGACAGCACCGGCCTGGCCGCCGACAGCGCCCAGCGCAGCACCGCCAGCGGCGAGCGGCGGCCGTCCTTCGGCGGTCGGTAACGGAAGCGGACCCTGCCGAGGACGAGGTCGTCGGGGACGGCGCCGTAGTCCGTGCTGTCGCCGCCGGCGTAGGCGTTGTCGCCGAGCACCCACCAGCCGCCGTCGCGGCGTTCCACGGCCCGCTTGACCACCAGCAGGTCCTGCTGGAACGGGTGGCGCAGCACCACGACGTCACCGGGCCGCACCCGGGCGCCGTACTGCACCAGGAGCTGGTCGCCGTGGTACAGCGTGGGCACCATGGACGGGCCGGACACCTCGGCCAGCCCGAACGGGGCGGCCGCCCGTCCGCGCCCGGTCTCCTGCGACGGCTCCGGCATCGCCGGCACCTCCCCTGTCCGTTCCTCCACCAGTCCCAGTCTGACCCCGGACTTTTGTCCTAATCCCAAGGGGGCACTCGCGAAAACCGGTCCCTCAGGGAGTAATGTCCCACCTGAGAAGACGATCACGAGGAAGGAATGCTCCATGCTTTCCCGCCTGTTTGCCCCCAAGGTCACGGTCAGCGCGCACTGCGACCTGCCCTGCGGTGTCTACGACCCGGCCCAGGCCCGCATCGAGGCGGAGTCCGTGAAGGCCGTGCAGGAGAAGATGGCCGCCAACGACGACCCGCACTTCCAGGCTCGCGCCACGTTCATCAAGGAGCAGCGCGCGGAGCTCGCCAAGCACCACGTGTCGGTCCTGTGGAGCGACTACTTCAAGGCCCCGCACTTCGAGAAGTACCCGCAGCTGCACCAGCTGGTCAACGACACCCTGAAGGCCCTGTCGGCCGCGAAGGCCTCGACGGACCCGAAGACCGGTGAGAAGGCGCTGGAGCTCATCGCCGAGATCGACAAGATCTTCTGGGAGACCAAGAAGGCTTGATCTATGGCTAGGCGGTTTGACCTGCGGTTTCGCGGGCCGCATCGCCTACCTGTCCGCACCCGGTCCGCAGGCCGCCGAGAACGGCGTCCATGACGGTCCGGGTGCGGTCCTCTTCGCCCGGCCACAGGTGGGCGTAGATCCGCAGCGTGATGACTGCGGACGCGTGACCGAGGACCAGCTGGACCTGCTTGACGCTCGCTCCGCCGGCGATGAGGGCGGAGGCGTAGAAGTGGCGTAGGTCGGGGGTCACCATGCGGGGCAGTTCGACGGGCTTGCGACCCTCGCGTTCCGCCGCCTCGTTTTCCACCGCTTGGAGCGCCCTGCGCGCGCAGTTCCACTCCGTCTTCCAGCGGCGGTAGTTGAGCGGTTCCCCCTCCCCCATCGTGAACAGCCACTCCTAGGAGGGGCGCTCGGCGAGGTGCGCGAGGAGAGCGTCCGTGACGACTTCCCCGACCGCGACAGTGCGCCGAGACTTGGCGGTCTGCCGAGCGCCGGGACGACGTGGTGGGCCGCAGCGGGTTGTCGGTGATGTGCTCGCCCGCAATGAGTGACTCTGCCCCTACTGGTTCGCGTACGTGTCGAACGACGTGCGCCGGGCGCGGGATCGACGTACTGGCCCGTGACGATGCCGGTGTGCCCTCGTCGTCTAGATCGCGGTAGCGGGCCCGCGATTGGCGTTGGGGCGCTTCCAGATGTTGGCCATTCGTCGCCCATGAAGGCTCTTCGAGCAGGAGGGCCACAAAGCGGCTCTGCGCAGCCAAGTCCTGGTCACCGCCCGCCTCCAAGACGCCGAGACGCCTTAGACCAGGTGCGGGGGCAAGGAGCTGAACGCCTACCATCTGTCCCCCTGCTGCGTGACTGGCATCAGCCCGGTCAACCACGTTTCAAGCACGGCAAGCAGGCCAGAGCACCACGGCATGCGTCCGCAACCAATTCCTCGACGCCTGCGCCCTCAACCGCTTGATCTCGACGTACAGCTCCTGCACCCGACCCGCTCGGACGCCTCACCCCGGCGGGCACGCGGCCCCCGTGCGACCGGCGGCGTCAGCCCCCTACGGGTACGGGCACACGATCGAGTACGTATCCGGAACGGCGGGGAACGCGGCCGAGCGGGGCGGTAACATCCCGGCCATGCTGCATGTATTCGACATGGACGGCACCCTCCTGCCGGGGACGTCCGCGACTAGGGAGATGGCCAAAATCCTCGGCCACGCACCGGACATCGATGTCCTGGAACGGGACTTCGCCGCCGGCCGCATCGACACTCAGCAGTTTGCGCGATCGATGTTCCGGCTGTGGGGCCCCATGGACCCGGGCCGGGTCCGCGTGGCGTTCGACGCGAGCCCGAAGATGCGGCGCATCCGTGAGGTCGTGGCGGACATCGGAGCGCGCGGACACCGGTCGGCCGTCATCACCATGTCCCCGCTATGCTTCGCCGACCACTTCCGGGAACTGGGCTTCGACGAGGTGCACGGCTCGGTCTTCCCGCACTCTCCGGAGGTCGACATCGACACCGGAGCGATTCTCCGGCCAGACGACAAACCTCTGCTCACCAAGGCGATGTGCGTGCGGCATGGCATCGCGCCGGACCGAGTCGTGGCATACGGCGACTCGCTGTCCGACCGCTACCTGTTCGAGGTGGCGCCGGTATCCGTCGCAGTCAACGGCGACGCACATGTGCAGCCTCTGGCTTCGGTCGGCTACACCGGACGCGATCTGTGGGAGGCCTACGAACTGGCGCTTTCCCGGTCGGTGCTGCCGAAGCCTGCCGTGTCGCCGTCGGCAGCGGCGCATTCGGCGCGGGGCGGCCCGATGTCGTCCCGCTCCACGGTGGCGCCTGCCTGAGCCAGGCCGGGCGCGAGGCCGCCACCTGTGACGAGGGCAGCCACGAACTGCGCCGCCCGGGTGGCCGCCAGCTGCTGCCGTTCCACCTTGCGCTCGTGCTTCTTCCCGTCGGCCCAGTCACTGATCGCCTTCACGACGATCCACTCCTTGCGCTGCCGATACGCAGCCGCGTACAGACCTGCGCCCTCCATCTCACCACCCACCGCCTCGTGGCCGAACTGGGCGGCCACCTGGTCGAGGTAGTCGGCGCTGTCGATCAGCTTCTCCCCGGACAGCAGCAGGCCGAAGTGGACCGTGGACAGGTGCCAGTCGATGTCCACGGTGCGGCACCTGTCCAGCAGTCGCGGCGAGGCACTCACCCTGTCGCCGCGCGGCACCAGCCGGTGCCGAGTGCCCTGCCCTCCAACGCGCTGGCTCTCGTACGCCACCACCTGCCGCGAGACCAGGATGTCTCCGACCTGCTGCTCGCCCGGCTTGGCACCGAAGGCTATGCCCACCATGACCACGAGGGCAGGATCGAGGAAGCGGAACGCGTCGTACGCAGTCAGTATGCTGCCGCCCGGGCCGCTGGCCCCGGCCTCCGACTGGGCCAGGTAGATGTCACAGCCGTGCGCCTCACCCAGCCTGAAGTAGGTCGTGTGCTCGCCGAACAGCGGCTTCTCTCGCGGTCCGAGCACCTGGGCGAAGGTGTCAAGTACGCACTTGGTCTCCACCTGGGTGGCCGTGAGCAGCAGCAGCCGCGGCCGAGCGCCCAGTTGCCTGTGTCCCGCCGGGGTGACATGCCCGCCCTTCGGGGCAGCGACGTTGTCCACCGGATCACCTCTTCCCTTTCCGTACTCCGGATGCCCGATTCCGCTCGGCCCGCCCCGCAGGAGAGCCGCTATCCCTTCGAGCGAGGCACGCGCGCTTGCCAGCAGCGCCTCCGCGGCGGGCACCGCGATGCTGCCGCCGTTCTCCTGCCACACAGTCAGCGGCCGCGGGGACAGCGTGCCAACGTCGTGACGGGCCTGTCTGATGAGGCTCGCGATCCTTGTGCGCGCGGCATACTGCGAGCCGCCCCGCACGGCCGGCGGTAGTCGGAGGTGCGCCGTCTCCAGGATCGTCCGAACCGTCGCGCCGATGCGGTATTCGTCGCCGTCCCGGAGACCGCCAAGGAATGGGTCCCAGAACGTCCGGCGCGCGAGCCACGGCTGCTCCACGAGAGGCGACAGGCCCGCCACGTCCAGCAGCAGGAAGAGCAGCGGCACGTCGTAGAGCGGAAAGCTCGTTGAGAGCTCCCCGTCGAAAAACGACAGCCCTTTGACGCCGGTGACGATGTCACCGTCCGCGAATCCGAGGTAGTGCCGGGAGTACGCCAGCGATATCTGTCGGCGGATCGCGCCCACGTCGGGTGGCGTACCCCCGGCCCGCAACAGGAACGGGTGAAAGAAGCTGTACGTGATCGCTTCGCCGGCTCTGGCCCTCAGCGCCGCCTCGGTCACCTGTAAGGCGGTAGCGGTAGTGCTGCCGCTGTCGGCACGCGGACGTAGCCCTGCCGCCCACGCCTCCAGGTCGCCAAGGAGTGCGCTGGTCGTGTCCTGGGGCTTGTGGAGGGTGGCCCTGATGGCACGCAGGCCGTCCGGACCACCGACGAAGTAGAGCGGGTACCGCTCCGCGTCATGGGCGTAGAGCCGTTGCCGAGACTCGTAGAACTCCTCAACGGTGCCGTTATAACTCACCGCATCCAGGACGTCGGTCTCGCCCAGCAGCGCCATGAACCTGCGGCAGTCCGCGTCCAGCGCCGGGTTCTCCCAGATGACGGAGATACCGCAGTAGAAGGTGGCCGAGCAGGTCAGCGATAGCAACTTCAGCAGCTGCTCCACCAGGCGCGCGGTGACCTGGAAGTCGACGGACTTTCCCAATTCGCGGTCCAGGAAGTGCAGGTAGACCGGGCGCTGGTCGTCGTACATGCAACCCCCTGGGCGCATTACTGTGCCGCGGACACGATGACCTCCCTGAGCCCTTTCTCGGACAGGCCGACGCTTCGTTCCACCTCCTCCTCCAAGGAGATCTCGTGTGGAGCCACTTCGGTGATTCCCTCGACCCGGGTAGAGAGGGTGAAATAGCGCACCGGCTTGCCCAGGTCGAGGGCATACCGGATCTCATGGAACACACCGTCGGAGATCTCTCCGAAGACCCAGATCTCGTCAGCGATCCGTACGCAGTTGTTGTTCGCCCGGCGGATCACATCACGGTCGACGCGGTCACCGAGGAAGTAATCGAAGATCCGGAAAGGGTTGAGCGGCACAGCCTGGTTGCGCAGGACGTACTCACAGATGACGTCCCGGCAGAAGAAATTGTGTTTCGACTGCGCCGTGTAGACAACGGGCAGGGACTGCGTAAGTGTCATGATCGTCTCCTGAAGTACTCACTTATCCGGCGGGCGGCGAAGAACCCGCTGACGAGGGCAGCCGTGATGCCGCGGAAGCGTCCGGCGGTGTCCCCGACGGCCCATACCGGGCGCCCGTAGACCATCAGCTCCTGTCTCGTCCACGGGTAGTGGCCGACGCCCTCCAAAGTGGGGCCCGACACCAGCGCATTCTCCAGCCGCTGGGCACCGAGCCGGTCGGTGAGCCGACCAAGGCCCTCGGCCAGAAGTGCCGCTCCGCGGTCTCCGAGCCGGTGCCGCAGCGTCCCGTCGGTGGACGGCCCGCGCGCCGTTAGGAAATCCGCCAATGGCACCCCCTGTGCGGGCTGTGCCCCCTCGCTCAACAGCGCTGCTCCCCGCCAAATAAGTGCCGCCTCGCTCTCGTTCGACACCCGCAGGTTGAACCCCACATTGGACCTGCCGGTGGGCGGGCAGTCAGCCCGCCCGGAAAGTGTCACCCACCCGTCGAAGTCGGTAGCCACCACTCGTCCGTCACGGCAGCAGCAGAAAGTGCGCCAACCATAGCGGCCGGACTTATCCTCCCACAGGAACTTCGGATCCAGAGCACGCTGGTCCCGGAGAAAGAAGTCGTCGACCGGCTGCTCTATTCGAACACCAATTTCCAGCCGTCGAAAAGTGCATTGAACACCTTTCAACCGGACATCGCAGGAGAGCGGCCCGAACCGGCCCCCGGCGAGGACGAGTGCCCTGCAGTGCACGGTCACGCCGTCGCCATGTGCTCCCGTCGCGGTGGCGGGCCGCAGGCCGACCGCAATCGACCCCCCGAACCCCTCGCCCACCTGGAAGGCCTTGGTGCCGGTCAGCAGGTTATCCCGGCCCACTAAATCGGCGAGCCGCTCGGTCAACCGAGTCCGCTCCTCCATGGATACATAGAAGGAGGGGTAGTGCTTCAGGCGGAATGTCGGTGGCCCAGAGGTGTCGGGAGTTCGCTTCGGGTACACCGGTACCGCTAGGCCGCATGGCGCCAGCGCCTTGGCCATGGCGTCATAGGCCAGGCGCAGGTCATGTCCTGGGCGCAGGGACCACAAGCCGGTGGCGGAAGGGTAGAACGAGAACTTTCCGTCCGAGAAGAGCCCAGCCCCGCCCACTCCTGTCGCCAGATGCGCAGGATTCGTGGCGTCCCGTCCGCCCGACGGCGGCCCCTGTTCCACGACCAGGCAGTGCAGCCCGCTGTTCCCCAGCCCCGCGGCCACCGCTAGACCCGCAGGTCCGGCTCCGATGACCAGGACATCTGTCCACGACAGTTCGCTGCGTACTGTCACACGCGTCACCCCCCCGACGGCCTTCCCCCAAGGGCCGGTGCGCAGAAGCTACTTGATGGCGCGCCGCCTGCACAGGGGTGAGGTGTCACAGCTTCTGCGGAGGGGAAGAGCAGTCA
Organism: Streptomyces galbus; assembly: GCF_005280195.1. Lineage (GTDB taxonomy): Bacteria > Actinomycetota > Actinomycetes > Streptomycetales > Streptomycetaceae > Streptomyces > Streptomyces galbus. Next base: position 181,851 of record NZ_SZPR01000017.1, read on the forward strand.
CTCGACGGCACACGGCATACCTGGAGAGGACCCATGGCATCTGGTGCGAATGTGACCTTAGGGGCTCTACTGCTGACGGAATACGAGCGCCTCAAGGACGAACAGCGAAGCCGGATCGCCTTCCGGGACAACCTGGTCTACGCGATGCTGGCCTCGGCGGCTGCGGTCCTGGGAGCCGCCTTGCGGTCAGGCTTCGAAGCGGGCTTCCTGCTCCTGCTGCCTCCGGTGGCAATCCTCCTGGGCTGGACCTACCTCATCAACGACCAGAAGATCTCGGCGATGGGACAATACATTCGGGGCACGCTGGCTCCCCGCCTAGCGGCAGCCGCAGGTGCTGGGGACGAGGTCTTCGGCTGGGAAACAGCCCATCGCGGAGACGCCCGCCGGGTGTGGCGGAAGAGGATGCAACTCGCCGCCGACCTGATCGCGTTCGTGCTCACGCCATCCGCCGCGATCCTCACGTTCTTACTCTCCGGCCATCTAAACGCCATGCTGGTCGTCGTCGCGGTGCTGGAGGCAGCGGCGACCGCCGTGCTCGGTGTCCAGATCGTTCTGTACGCGGATCTCGCATCCTGAGGCGATGGTGAATTGTCAGTTCATGTGCCTTTGCGGGTGATTGAACCGACTCCTGGTGTCCCGGCGTACACCTGTTCCGCCGGGGCGGTTACCGCAGGTCACCATGCATCCCATTGAGAGAAGACCAAGAGGGCCTGTTCTTCGATCACACCCTCTGACCTGCGATTTCTTTGGTTGCAGCGTCTCCCAGTCCGCACCCGGTCCGCAGGCCGCCGAGAACGGCGTCCATGACGGTCCGGGTGCGGACCTCTTCGCCCGGCCAGAGGTGCGCGTAGATCCGCAGCGTCATGACGGCGGATGCGTGGCCGAGGACCAGCTGGACCTGCTTGACGCTCGCTCCGCCGGCGATGAGGGCGGAGGCGTAGAAGTGGCGCAGGTCGTGGGTCACCATGTGCGGCAGTTCGACGGGCTTTCGGCCCTCGCGGTCGGCCGCCTCGTTCTCCACTGATTCGAGCGTCCTGCGGGCGCAGTTCCACTCCGTCTTCCAGCGGCGGTAGTTGAGCGGTTCGCCCTCCTCCATCGTGAACAGCCACTCCTTAAAGGGGCCTGCGGCGAGGTGCGCGAGGAGGGCGTCTGTGACCACCTCACCGACCGGAACGGTACGCCGGGACTTGGCGGTCTTCGGCGGGCCGATCTTCCCGGACTGGAGGCTCTGCCGCTCGACGCGGAAGGTGCCGGCCCTGAAGTCGACGTCCGAGACCTTGAGGCCGAGCAACTCGCCTATTCGCAAGCCTGATCCGGCGAGCGTGACGATCGCCGCGCGGATGTACGGCGGCATCACGCGGGCCATGGCCTCGACCTGCGCGACCGTGGGCGGGGTGACCTCCTCGTCCGGCATGGGCGGGAGGGTGATCCGGCGGCACGGGCTGGAGGCGATGACCTTGTCCTCGACGGCCGCGGTCATGAGGCGTACGAGGACGTCGTAGACGTTGCGCACGCTGCCGGGGCCGAGCAGCTCGGACAGGCTCTTGAAGAGCACCTGTAGGTCGTTGCGGCGTATCGCCGCCATGGCGCGGGAGCCCAGTGCCGGGACAAGATGAAGTCGGAGCGCGTTGTCGGTGATGCGCTCCACCGCCTCGCTGGCGATGAGTGACTCCTCCCACTTCTTCGCGTACTTCTCGAAGATGATCCGTCCGGCACGCGGGTCCACGTATTGGCCGGTCACGATGCTGGCCGTGACCTCGTCCAGCCAGCGCTGAGCGTCGATCTTGCGGTCGAAGTGGCGGGCGTGCTCCTTGCCGTCGAGGTCTCGGTAGCGGGCGCCCGCCATTTGCCGTTGGGGCGCTTCTGAATATGGCGGCGGGGAAGAACCAGCACGGGCCGACGTTGGAGATGTGCCCGTCCGCCTGGGCAACGTCGACGGCCAGACCGAGGCGCTGCTGCACATCACCCACGCTCGCGCCTACGCCGCGGTCGGCGCGAAGCCCGCAGCGGCCCGCGCTCTGCTCGCCGCCGAAGACGCTTTCCTGCGCGACGATGGACCCCAGCCCAGCTACTCCCGCGTCAGCGGCCCGGCCGCAGGCACCGTCGCCAGCCACACCGCCCGCACTCTGACCGACCTCGCCGACCACGTCGGTACCGAGCAACAGCACCGCGATGCCCTGGTGCGCTGGGACCCCGAGAAGTACAAGCGCGTCCACGCCCTCACCTACGCCGACCTCGGCGACAGCCTCGCCGCCCAGGCCCGCGCTGACGAAGCCGTCGCCGCCTGGTCACAGGACCTGACCCTGATGGAGGGCATGACGTCCGACCGCACCCGCAAAGCGATCACCTCGCTCCGCTCCACCCTCTCCATCCACCAGCGCCGCAAAGTGCCCGGAGCCGCCGAACTCGCCCACCGCGCACGTGAAGCGCTGGCCTAAGCTGCCACCATCCGGCCGACGAAGGGACACAAGCCGTGGCTCAGCGGACAACCGACGACCAGCCCAAAGCTCTGCCGCCCGCCCTCGAATCCATGACCCTGCTGGTCGCCGCCGTCATCGTCCACGACAAGGCCACCAACCGCGTCGTCCTCCTCCAGCGCAGCCAGAACGCCAAGTTCGCCCAGGATGTGGGACCTCCCCGTCGGCAAGAGCGAACCCGGCGAGCCCATCACCGAGACGGCAGTGCGGGAGTTGTACGAAGAAACCGGTCTGACCGTGAAGCCGGAGTCTCTGAAGGTCGCGCACATCATCCACAGCGCCTGGGGTGTGGAGGCTTCCAACGGCTTCCTCACCGTCGTCTTCACGGCTTACGAATGGAACGGCGAACCAGAGAACCGCGAGCCACGTAAGCACGCCCAGGTCTGCTGGGTCGACGCCGACACAATCCCCGATAACTTCGTGGACACCACCTCAAGCGCCCTCCACCGATACCTTTCGGCAGGCCCGGACGCCTCCCTCGACGGCTGGCAATAGGGACGCCAACTGCGGTCAGGCCGGTCGCCAAGACAGTCACTTCACTACTCATACTCGGCAACCAAGATCGTCCGCGTGATGTCCGCATTAGCTCCTAGGGGAATCCCCTCCCTATGACCGACGCCACCGTCCGCGTCCGCGGGCTCCACCCCTGCCGCCAGTGCCTCGACCTCGTCGCCGCGGCACCAAGACCATCGAGGTGCAGGTGAAATACGCGCACCTCACCGACCTCGTCACCTGGCGGCAGCATCCGCTTCCACGTCAAGGGCACCGGCGAGAACTGAAGAGCCAGGACCAAACGGGTCACCGAATACCCCAACTTCAAAACAGTCCTCGGCAGATCGATGGTCAGACTATTCAATGGGGCCACGGAAGGGATCGAATTACGCCAACCGTGAGATGACGACACCGAATTCTCTGATCCAGCCAATCCGAGACCGTAGAAGACTCCAAGACTTCCAGGAGGCGTTTACAGTCGGATTCGTCACCACTAAGCGGCGACGCGGTAATAAGATGATTGTCCACCGCAATAGGCTCGACACCCGTAACCAATACACCAGCCGCCCGTGCTTCACCTCCTGCCCGAGCACCAGGGCGCGACGTTCGCCGGATGGCAACGAATGGCGGCGCAACGAGACGCCCAGCAAACTGCCGTGTACGACCTGGGATCCCCCTCGATCCAGCGGTTGGGAGGTCCCGGGCAGTAAGGAAGGGTGCACTCGGCCCTGTATGCGGATCCCGGTTGTCCACCACCGGCCCGACACGCACTTCGAATGCCTCTTCAATGGTTGAGGCCCCTATGGGTGCCGGCCACCACGGTGCGACAGTGGCTACTGGCCGACTCTTCCTCTTTCGCGTTCCACCCAAAAAGAACACATCAATGTCGGTATGAGGATCAAACTGGCCGTACAGTTCCGCCCGATCGACTTTCAGCACTGACTCTATCCGCGAGCGCCACGGTTCATATCGACTACCACTACGCAGCACGTCCGGCAGAACCCCATGCAGCTGCTGACCAACTTTTAGCGCTTGCGCGCCCGCCAGAACAAATACTGCAGCCTGGGATACCGCACCACTCGACCAATCGCAGTCATCGTCGGCAAAGGTGTTCCCATACGGTGGATTGAGCAGGAGATGACCGCGATACCCGGCAGTATTGCGGAGCTCGGCAAGTCCGTCTCCGACCCCTATCCCCCGGAAGGCCCGCAGGCCCGACTCAAGATCGATACTCTGCGGTTGGACCTCCCCCTGATGGCGAGCGGCAGCGGCGAGGAATAGGCGTAACCGGGCGGCATCCACGAACGGCTGGTGAAGATCGCAACCACGGAGCCTGCCACCCCACAACCTCACAGTGCCGGCGAGGGTAGGAGCAGTGGGCAAGCCTTCAGAAGCAGCGATCAGGAGATCCCCCGCGCCACATGAAGGGTCCCAGTAGCGATCCGCTGTAGCTGACGCCTCGGGTCCACCGAGCAACGAGGCGAACTTGGCTCGTACCGGCCCACCCGTGAAGAAGGCTCCCTCGTCACGCCGCACTTGCAGCGGCACCAGGGAACGCAACTGCTGCGCCGCCTGACCGTTCAAGGCGTGGTGAACATCCTGCTCAACGCGCCCCCACGACCCACGCACAACGTCCGAGGCGAGCACCCTCAGTCGGTCGGTGTACACCCCATATTCAGCCGTTCGCACGCGGCCCCCTTCCCTAACGGTGTCAACTGCCTTATATGTAGCTGACATTGACGATCAGTGCGCCGCTATTCTGCAGCAGGCTGGCCGGCCTCGGAACCCCGGGGTAGGTCCAGTCCGAAGGGGGATCCTTGACGACTCATCTGCGCTTCGCCCCAGAGATCTTGGTGCGACTCGGCGAGGAGCTCATCCCGCACCCTGACCTGGGGGTGATCGAACTGGTCCGTAACGCCTACGACGCTGACGCTGACTACTGCAACGTCACCCTCACCAACGCGTCCCAACCCGGCGGGACACTGGTTGTCGAGGACAACGGTGACGGCATGACCGCAGACGACATCAGGGACGGCTTCCTCCTGATCGGCCGCTCGACGAAGCCTGGCTCGCCTCTGACGCGCAAGGGGCGACGTAAAGTCGGCGAAAAAGGGCTGGGGCGGCTCGCGGCCCTGCGCCTGGGACGCAGGGTGGATCTGATAACCCGGCCACGTGAAGAGCTAGGTACCGAGTATGTGCTTCAAATCGATTGGGCCGATTACGAGTCGGTGAATACCGTTGAGGACGTTGAATTAAACGTCGAGAAACGGCAGACAACGAAGAAGCCGGGCACCGACCTCACGATTTACGGCCTGCGTCAAGGCTTCGATGCCACCGAAATGGAGCGGCTCGCACGGGCCATGCGTCTCCTAACAGGATTCTTCGAAGATCAGGACACCGGCTTTAAGGCCACCCTCAATGCACCACAGTTCGAGAAAGTCGCCGCTGCCGTAAATCACGGATTCTTCGATGATTACGAGTACAGACTAGTAGCTCATCTAGACGATGAGGGGCACGCAAGCGCGGCACTCTACAACTGGAAGAATGAAGAAGTTGCGCGTGGAGATCACTTTGATGTAGCGCAAGGTCGCGTGAGGGGCCAATTGCAGGCACCACTCGCTTATCAAGCGCCGCCAGCAACATTCGAACTTTGGATGTTCATCCTGGACGCCAAGTCCTTTACCCGTCGGGCTTCACCACACAAACATTCCGATCTTAGGCCATGGCTTAAAGTGATTGGCGGTGTGCACCTATTTCATCGAGGTTTGCGTGTTCACCCATACGGCGACCCCGGATTTGACTGGCTCGAGCTGAACCTCCTGCGATCGCGCAGTCCAGAACTTCGGCCTTCCAGTAACACTAGTGTGGGTCGTGTTTCCGTGGAAGATCCGGGTGACGCCTTAACTCCCAAAACCGACCGGATGGGATTTCAGGAGAATCTGGCTTTCATCGATTTGCGCGAGTTTGCCCGACGAGCAACCGACTGGGCGGCGCGCGAGCGTCTTCGAATTCGTGAAGCCGGAAGGATCGGCGGAGCGGCAGCAGCCAAAAAGGAGAAGGAGAAGGCTAAGCGTTCGATCAATACAGTTCTGAACGAGATCAGAAAATTCAATCCAGTTCAAGCGGCAGAAGTCTCAGAGTTGGTTGACACCCAAGAGCGATATATTCAAGCTCTTGAGCGCGACCGCCTCCTGTATAGGTCTCTGGCGACAGTCGGCATTAGCACCGCAGTGTTCGCCCATGAGTCGCTAACAACTTCCGCCGGGCTCGGCGAGGACCTGGAGATGCTGGAGAGCCGAATCCGGGAGCTGACTGAAGAGTCCTCATACGCTGGGCGCCTCGAAAAGATCCTGAACCGCGCCAAGGGATGCGCCACATCCATTCATTCATTCGCCAAGGTTCCCCTGCGTATGCTGCGGCGCAGCAAACGCCGAGCAGCAGTGATAGACGTGAATGACGCATGCCGAGAGTTTGCGGAGATGTTCGGGGGCTATCTAACCGATAGAAATATCCTGTTGGATCTGGATCTGAGCGATGAACCGGCTCGTGTACTCACACCTGTCGCGGACATTGAGTCGATCTACACCAATCTGGTCATTAATTCAGCGAATGCTTTCTCGCATTCGACAGAGCCTTCGGGTGAACAAGTGGTCCTCATTCGCACCCGAACAGACTCTCGTCATGTGTTCATTGACGTGGCCGACTCAGGGCCAGGATTGACTGATGTCTCTGTGGAGAACATGTGGCTCCCAGGCGAAGGGGGCGAGACGTCCGACGGGACAGGTCTGGGGTTGACAATTGTCAGGGATATCGTCGCCGACCTTCACGGGAAGAAGAGCGTGCTGGAAGACGGAGAACTGTCGGCTGAAATCCACGGGGAACTGGGAGGTGCCGCATTTCATATCCGGCTCCCCAAGCAGGCCGACGGTAGGGACAGGTAGGTAGCACAGCCCGATGCTCGACACGGCCACATCTGACCTTCAAGGGCTCGATGAAATAAGGGTTGCCCTTGTAGATGATCGCAAGGATGCGCTGACCAGGACCTGCGATCTCCTCGAAGATTTACCCCTGAGTTTTGAATCGATGCTTCTGCGAGAAACGCAGACACTCGATAGCGTACTCAGGGAGATCCGGGCGCGCGGCTGCAATGCTTTGATTTCGGATCATCGCCTACGTCATCAATCGCATGTCGGATTCGACGGTGCGGAGCTGGTCTACAGAGCTAACGAGAGAAAGCTACCAGCAATCCTGTACAGCGCTTACGTTGAGGATGACGAAGCGACAACAATCCGCGAGTGGCGCTATTTCATCCCCCGCGTGGTAGAGAAGGGACCTGGGTCCGTCAAAGTGATCCCGGGAGCCCTCAAAGCCGCCAAGGCGGAATCAGATGGTGTGCGTCCGCTTGAGCGGCGAGGCTTCCTCACTCCGATTCGGGTCGTCGATATTCACCGTGATTCAGGATACCCAACGGTGGAAGTTACCGTGACCGCATGGAAGCCGGACGCTAGAGTTACGATTCCTGCTACCCGCCTCCCGGTCACGCACCGAAAACTCTCGCCCGGTCTCATCGGTCAGGTATTTCTCGGTGACGTAAATTTCTACGCCGAGGAAGAGTCCGAATTATTCTTTCACAAACTTCGGCCAGCGCCAGAGATCCCCTCTGATTGGAAGTCCGAATGACCACGGCACAAGCGGGGATCCAGCCCGTGCCACAGCCCACGAAGGCCTCGACTGAGGCAGTTATCTTGGACGTAGGTCATGGAAACTGCGCAGTCCTTCGTGATGGCAATAGGTGCGTCATAGTGGACGCCAAGTCCGACAAACTGCTGTATCAAGAACTTGTGACATCAGGTGTGCGCCGCATCGAGCACTTGGTGCTCTCTCATGCGGACAGTGACCACATCGCCGGTGCTTTGAGGCTGCTCCCCAATGACGACTTCGAAGTTGGAACGGTATGGCTAAACTCCGATAGTCAGAAAGACAGTCGGCAATGGCATGAACTACTGGCGCTCCTAACGGCACTGCACCAGGCTGGGCGCCTAAAGGCTCGACTCGCCATTTGCGATCTCGACGGCTGGGACCTCTCTCTTGAGAACGTCTTAATCGATGTTATCCATCCCACTTTGACCGACATCGGTCATGGCACGGGAAAGAGAGGACGAGTTCGCCCAGAGATTACGACCAACGGAATGTCGGTCGTGCTTCGCGTCCTCCTCGAAGGACTTCCTGCACTGCTTCTTCCTGGCGACCTCGACTCGGCTGGTCTGGATCAAATACTCAGCCGCGATAAGGAAGTATCAGCTCACGTTCTTGTCTATCCGCATCACGGTGGGCATAGCGGAGGCGGCACAGAGGAATCTTTTGCAAAAGTTCTATGCGACGCAGTCTCTCCAGACGTCGTCTTATTCTCCATGGGTCGAGGGGTGTTCAGGAATCCGCTGCCGGAGGTTGTGGAGGAGATAACCCGCTCGTTCCCAGATACACGCGTGGCCTGCACGCAGCTTTCGGAGAACTGTCACGTCGGCCCCGTGCCTGACGGCGAGAGAGACTATCTCCTCAATCGCCCTGCTGCTGGCCACACAGGAAACAGGTCTTGCGTCGGCACAGTCAGAGTTGCCGTCGCCGATAACCAACTCGTAGTGGAACCAGCGCCCCTGGGTCACAAACGATGGATCAGGCAGCACGTGAACACCGCTATGTGCGAGTCGAGCGCGATCCTCCCGGTACCCAGGCCGCGCTACCCGTGATGGGAAGTCCCAAGCCAGTCCGCACACAGCCCGCAAGACACCCGCTCAAGACCGTCGCACCCCATCGCCACCAATCGCCAAAAGGCCAGGTCAGCGCCCCACAGGAAACATCCCCGCAGGTCACCGACCCGGCCCATTACTAGGAGACCAAGAAGGCCTGACCAGGCCCGACGCTCAGGTCTTCCGCCAGCCCGCGGTCGGTGCACCACCGCGGTTCACGCGGCTCCGCGAGGGGCCCGGTCGCAGTCGGCCGGGCCCCTTCGCCGTGCGTGCGGACGTGCGCGGGGCCGTCAGCGGGCGTCGTTCGGGGCCTGCGCGGCGAGGTCCGCCAGCGGGCCGCCGGAGAGGCGGCAGACCGTCCACTCGTCGAGGAGTTCGGCGCCGAGGGACTTGTAGAAGCCGATCGCCGGCTCGTTCCAGTCCAGCACCCACCACTCGAAGCGCTCGTAGCCGTCGCGGCGGCACAGGGCGGCCAGGGAGGCGAGCAGCGCCTTGCCGTGGCCCCCGCCCCGGGCGTGCGGCCGGACGTACAGGTCCTCCAGGTGCATGCCCCGGGTGCCGGTCCAGGTGGAGAACCGGGGGAACCACAGCGCGTAGCCCACCGTGTCGCCCGTGGCGTCGTCCTCGGCGATCAGCGCGTGCGCGGCCGGGGGGTCGTCGAACAGCGCCCGGCGGAGCTGCTCGTCGGTGGCGCGGGCCTGTTCCTCGGCCCGCTCGTACGCGGCGAGTTCGCGGATCATCGCGCGGATCTCGGGGACGTCGTGCACACCGGCGGGCCTGATCATGCCCCCGATCCTGCTCCACCCGGGCCCGGCGTGTCCAACCCCGGTCCGCCGGGCCCGGGCGGCTCAGTGGAACTGCGGGACGATGAGGTAGAGGCCGTAGCCCACCACCGCGGCGCACGCGAGGAAGCACAGGCCCGCCTGGGCCCGTCCGAGGGCGGTCGGGCCGCCGTCCTCCTGCCGCGCGTCCTCCGCCCGGGACAGGCCGAGGACGCCGAGGGCGAAGACGACGACCACCGCGACGGTGACGCCGAGGCTGACCGCGGCCACCTGGCCGAGGGCGCTCCAGTCGAGTTCCATCTCTCCCGCTCCCCGCGCTCAGGCGGCCGTGCCGACGTGGGCCGGGGGCGCGCTGCCGACCCGGACCTCGTGGCTGTCGTTGACGTTGGCCGCGTGCACCGGGTTGCGGCGCGAGAGCAGCACCATGCCGCCGGCCAGGGCGGCGCCGACCAGGGCGACGACGGCCGCGCCCGCGTTCCCGCCGTGGGTGACGACGCTCGCGGCCACACCGCCGACCAGTGCCGCCGAGGGCAGGGTGACCAGCCAGGCGACCAGCATCCGGCCGGCCACGCCCCAGCGGACCTCGGCGAGCCGGCGGCCGAGCCCGGCGCCCAGGATGCTGCCGGAGACCACCTGGGTGGTGGACAGGGCGAAGCCCAGGTGGGCGGAGGTGAGGATGACCGTGGTGGACGCCGTCTCGGCGGCGAAGCCCTGCGGCGACTGGATCTCCGTCAGCCCCTTGCCCATCGTGCGGATGATGCGCCAGCCGCCCAGGTAGGTGCCCAGGCCGATGGAGAGTCCCGCCGCGCCGATGACCCACAGCGGCGGACCGGCGTCGTGGCCGAGCGCGCCCGCGGAGATCAGGGTCAGGGTGATGACGCCCATCGTCTTCTGCGCGTCGTTGGTGCCGTGCGCCAGCGAGACGAGCGACGCGGAGGCGATCTGCCCGTACCGGAAACCGCCGGTCACGGGCTTGCGGCGGGCCCGTGCGGTGATCCGGTAGGCGCAGTAGGTGGCGGCCAGGGCCGCGACGCCCGCCACCAGGGGCGAGGCCAGCGCCGGGACGATCACCTTCTCGACCACCTTGTCGACGTGCACCCCGTGCGAGCCGGCACCGACCCAGACCGCGCCGACGAGCCCGCCGAACAGCGCGTGGGACGAGCTCGACGGCAGCCCGAGCAGCCAGGTCAGCAGGTTCCACAGGATCGCGCCGACCAGCCCCGCGAAGATCATCCCCGGCGTGACTAGGGTGTCGTCCACGATGCCTCCGGAGATCGTCCGGGCCACCTCGGTGGACAGGAAGGCACCGACGACGTTGAGGACCCCGCTGATCAGCACGGCCGTTCTGGGACCGAGCGCACCGGTGGCGATGGAGGTGGCCATCGCGTTCGCCGTGTCGTGGAACCCGTTGGTGAAGTCGAAGGCCAACGCCGTGACGATGACCACCGCCACCAGGAAGGTGATGTGATCCATCCCCCCAGGCAAGCAGAGCGAGGCCAATGCCCGGCGAAGGGCAGGCGAACCCTCGTGTCATCCTGGGGGCGTGACCTCGGCTGAGAGCGCAGACGTGCGCTGGGTGTACGCGTTCGTCGACCGGCCCCGTGCGCGCTGCGCGTCCGCCGGTGCTTTCTGGACGGCCGTGACCGGCACCCGGCTGTCCGAACCGCGCGGCGAGCGCGGGGAGTTCGCCACCTTCCTCCCCGACGGCACCGACCCCTGCGTGAAGCTGCAGGGCGTCGACGACGGGGACGGGGGCGCCCACCTCGACCTCTGCGTCGAGGACGTGCCGGGGCTCGTCGAGCGGGCCCGGGCGCTGGGGGCGCGGACGGTCGCCCCGCACGACGACTGGGCCGTCCTCGCCTCACCCGGCGGGCAGTTGTTCTGCGCGGTGCCGTGGCTCGGGGAGACGGTACGGCCGCCGGTGGTGGCCGGCAGCCGCCTGGACCAGGTCTGCCTGGACGTCCCGCCGTCCGCCTACGACGCCGAAGTCGCCTTCTGGAGCGAGCTGTTGCCCGGCTGGACGTCCCGGGCGGGGTCCCGGCCCGAGTTCCACGTGGTCGCGCCGCCCGCCGGACTGCCCGTGCGGCTGCTGCTCCAGCGGCTGGACGCCGAGCGCCCGGCCTCCGCCCACCTCGACCTGGCCTGCGGCGCGGACGTCGCGGGCGTACGGGCCCGGCACGAGCGGCTCGGCGCGGTCCTCGTCGCCGAGCGGCCGCACTGGACGGTGATGCGGGACCCGACGGGCGGCACGTACTGCCTGACCGGCCGCGACCCGCGGACCGGCGGCCTGCCCGACGCCTCCTAGGGGGTGTCTCGGCAGGGGGCCGCCCGCGGTCAGCGCCAGTCCTCCACCTCGACCACGGCGCCGACCGGGATGGCCCCGTACACGTGCGGGAACTCCTCGCCGCCGGGCTTCACGGCCTCGTACACCAGCGGGACGTCCAGCCGGGCCGGGTCGACGACCAGCACCACCAGGTCGTCGGGCGCGTCCGGGCCGCCGTACAGGAAGGCCGCGACGCGCGGGAGCTGGGCACGGGTGGAGCAGTGGATGAAGCCCTCCTCCTCGAGGGTGCGGCCCCGGGTGGACCACCGGTAGTCACCCCGGTCGCGGGCGGCCTCCCAGAGCCGGCGCTCGGTGATGTGCAGGACGGGGGGCTTTTCGGCGGTCATGGGCGCACGCTACCGCGCGGGGCGCGGACCGGGCGGCACGGGGACGGGGCCGGTCAGGACCGTCCGGCCGCCTCCCCGTACGCCTCGGGCTCCGCGGGCGGGTCGGGCTCCTCGGCACCCACGGCCAGGCGCGCCGGCCCGGCGTCCGTGGCACCCCCGGCGTCCTCGGTGTTCCTGCCGGCCTCGGCCGTCCCGGCGCTCTCGGCGTCGTACGCCTCGCACCCGGGGTTGCGGCAGGGCCCCGGGACCCAGCGCGGCACCCAGGCACCGAGGGTCTTGTACCGCCGCACGACCGTCTCGACGGACTGTCCGCAGGCCGGACAGACGCGCTGTTCCCTGTCCATGGACCCAGCGTAGGGCGGCCCGCGCCTCAGCGCTTCCTGCGGTACGTCCGCACCAGCGTGCCGTTGGTGAAGGCGCGCACCTCGTCCAGGGAGAACGCGGTGACGTCGACGCCGGCCGTGCCGAACATCGGCATGCCGCGGCCGTACACCAGGGGGTACGTCTTGATGACCACCTCGTCGACCTCGCCGAGCAGTTCACCCGCGAGCCGGGAGCCGCCGCAGAGGTAGACGCCCAGGGTGCCCTCCTCCGCCTTGAGCGCGCGCACCCTGCCGACCACGTCGTCCGCGACGATTTCCACGTCCGGGTCGGGCGAGGCGCCCAGCGTGCGGGAGGCCACGTACTGGCGGAGGTGGGCGTAGGGGCTGGTGATCCCCTCCTTCAGCGCGACCTCGTAGCTGCCGCGCCCCTGGATGACCGTGTCGAACCGCTCGTTGGGCCGGCCGTCGATGCCGAAGGCCCGCCGGGCGGCGGTGGGCAGGGTGTCTGCCGCCTCGGTGCGCAGGTACTGCAGGAACTCCTCGTCGAGGAGGGACATCATCGCCGTGGCGTCACCGTCGGGGTCCCCGATGAACCCGTCGAGCGAACAGGCGACGAAGTAGGTGAGCTTGCGCAAGCGGATCTCGTTTCGTAGGCCGCACCCACAACCACTGCGGTTGCAGTGGTTCGGTTATAGTACTTCAGGTGTAGTGGTTGCAAGGGGCTGGGAGACGATGCCTCCCGGCGGAACGAGATGAGAGGTGCCGCATGGCGGGCAATCCGGAGCGCAGGGCGGCCCTGGTGGACGCCGGGATCACGGTGCTCGCACAGGAGGGGGCGCGCGGGCTGACGTTCCGCGCGGTGGACACGGCGGCCGAGGTGCCGGTGGGCACCGCCTCCAACTACTTCGCCTCGCGCGACGACCTGCTGCGGCAGATCGACGCCCGGCTGCACGCACGGCTCGCGCCGGACCCCGAGGTGCTCGGGGAGCTGATGACCAGGCCCCGGGACCGCTCCCTGGTCACCGCGCTCATGCGGGACCTGATGTCCCGGGTGGTGCGGGACCGCACCGGCTACCTCGCCCTGCTGGAGATGCGCCTGGAGGCCACCCGGCGTCCCGGACTGCGGACCTCGTTCACCGAGTCGGTGCGCGGCGAGCTGGAGTTCGGCATCGCCTTCCACCGGGACGCCGGGCTGCCCGGCGGTGACGGCACGGTCGTCGTCCTCTACCTCGCCATGCTCGGGCTGATCCTGGAGCACCTGACCCTGCCGGGGGTGCTCGACGGGGTGCTGCCCGGGGTGGAGGTGCCGGAGGGGCTGGTGGAGCGGATCGTGGCGGCGGTCGTGCCGGAGGGCTGACCCGCACGGAGACTGCGCCGCCGGGCCCTGGACCGGCCCCGGAGGCGCACTGTCCTCCGGGGCGCGTGGCAGGGGGGGCGGATTCAGGCGTTGTAGCCGCCATGGGCGTCCAGTACCGCGCCCGTGACGTACGACGCGGCGGGGCTCGCGAGGAAGGCGATCGCCGCGGCGATCTCGTCGGGGTGTCCCATGCGCTGCAGGGACAGCGAGCCGACCAGGGTCTTGAGGGTCTCGGGGTCCGGCGGCTCCATGCCGCCCTCCATCAGTCCGGCCTCCACGACGTTGGCCGTGATGTTCCGGGGCCCGAGGTCGCGTGCGACGCCCATGGTGTACCTCTCGATCCCGGACTTGGTCGCCGCGTAGTCGGCAAGGCCGGGGGCGCCGACCCGGGAGCCCAGTCCGGAACTCACCGTGATGATGCGACCGCCCGTGCGCAGCACCCGGGAGGCGGCCCGGATGACGGCGATCACGCCGAGGTAGTTGGTGGCGTGCATCCGGTCCAGTGCGGCGGTGTCGGCGTCCGGGTCGTCCACCGTGCCGGCCACAGAGATCGCCGCGTTGTTGACGAGGATGTCCAGGCCGCCGAAGTGTGCGACCACGTCGTCGATCAGCGCCGGCGCCCGGCTCGTGTCCGCCTGGTCGGACTGGAGAGCGACGGCCTTGGCTCCCTTGCCGTGCACCTCGTCGACGACGGCCCGCGCCCGCTTCTCGGAGTTGACGTAGGTGAAGGCGACGTCGGCACCCTGCTCGGCCAGCAGCCGTACGGTCGCCGCTCCCAGTCCGCGCGACCCCCCGGTGACCAGGGCGACCTTGCCCGTGAGTGGCTTGCTCATTCTTCCCACCTCGTTGATTGACGCTTCCCCCGACAGTCGCAACGCTAGTTGTTACGACAGTTAGTTGCAACTTTCATTGTTACGACTGTGCCGTCGTAACATGAAGTGTTGCGGCCGAGAGGAGGGTCATGAGCGCCAACAGCAGGTTGACCATCGCTGCCCACGCACTGGCCTGGATCGGTCTCTATCAGCGCCAGGGTCATGAGGTCGCCACCTCCGAGCAGATCGCGACCAGCGCGAACACCAACCCCGTGGTGATCAGGCGGCTGCTCGGCGAGCTGCGGCGGGCCGGGCTCGTGGAGTCCCGGCGGGGCGCGGGCGCGGGCTGGTCGCTGGCGCGTGAGCTGGGAACGATGACCCTGCTCGATGTGTACGAGGCAGTGGAACCCGGCCCGCTGTTCGCGATGCACCGCACCACTCCGGACCAGGGATGCGTGGTGGGCTACGGCATCCAGCCGACGATGCAGAGCATCTATGAGGGCAT
The DNA here is from genome assembly GCF_005280195.1 of Streptomyces galbus. Lineage (GTDB taxonomy): Bacteria > Actinomycetota > Actinomycetes > Streptomycetales > Streptomycetaceae > Streptomyces > Streptomyces galbus. Next base: position 197,016 of record NZ_SZPR01000017.1, read on the forward strand.
CGAGGAGACGCTGAGGCACGAGCTGGCCCGCGTCACGCTCGAGGACGTGCTCCGGGACGTACTCGCGGCACCTCGCTAGCGCGCGGAGCTGGACGAACCAGGAACTGCTCGGGGCGCGTCCACCGGCGTCCGGTGCCAGGGGGTGGGGCACGCGCCGGTCGCCGGGCGGACGGGCGAGGGCGATGGCGTGGGTGGGCCCCGCGCACCGTGGGGATGCGCGGGACCCGTTCGTCCGGGTCCTCGGACGCCGGGCGGTGTCAGGGCCGCACCGGCCCGGGGCCCGGGGTCGGGTGACCCGACCTCAGGCGCTGCGCCGGGTCACGAACTCCGCGAGGGCCAGCAGGCCGCCCGCCGTCTCCGGGTCCGGGATCGCCCGGGTCAGCTCGGACACCGCGCGGGCCATGCGGTCGGCGGCCTGGGCCTGCGCCCAGTCGCGGCCGCCCGCCCGCTCGACGGCCAGCACCGTGCGTTCCAGGTCCGCGGCGGCGTAGGGCCGGGCGTACAGCTCGGCGAGTTCGGCCGCCGCCGGAGTGCCGGAGGTCAGCGCGGCCACCACCGGCAGGGACTTCTTGCGGACGGCGAGGTCGGCGCCGGCCGGCTTGCCCGTGTGCCGGGGGTCGCCCCATATGCCGATCACGTCGTCGATGAGCTGGAAGGCGAGCCCCGCCTCACGGCCGAACGCGTCCAGCGCGTCCACGTCCCCGGGCGCCGCCCCCGCGTACAGCGCGCCCAGGGCGCAGGCGCAGCCCAGCAGTGCTCCGGTCTTCGCCTCCGCCAGGGTGAGCACCTCGTCGAGGGTGACCTCGCCGGGGTGGCGCCGCTCCAGGGCGGTGTCGACCTGCTGGCCCTCGCACAGCTCGACCACGCAGGACGCGAGTCGTGCCACGGCCGCCGCGGACGCCGGGTGCGGGTCGGCGGCGAGCAGGCCGAGGGCCCGGGCGTGCAGGGCGTCACCGGCGAGGATCGCGTCGGGGACGCCGAACACGGTCCAGGCGGTGGGCCGGTGTCTGCGCGTGGTGTCCCGGTCCATCACGTCGTCGTGCAACAGGGTGAAGTTGTGGACCAGTTCGACCGCCGTGGCCGCCCGGAGGGCCGCCGTGCGGGCGGCGGGACCGCCGAGCGCGGCGGCCGCGGTGAGGACGAGCGCGGGCCGGACGGCCTTGCCGGCGTGGCCCGCCGCCACGGTGCCGTCCGCGTGCTCCCAGCCGAAGTGATAGCGCGCGACCCGGCGCATCCCGGTGGGCAGCGCGTCGACCGCCGCGCGCAGCCCGGGGTCGACCGCGGCCCGGGCGTCGGCCAGGATCGCGGTGGCCTCCTGTCCGTCCCAGGTGCTCGTCGGTCTGCTCTCCGTGGCGAAGTCGGTCACCTGGTCTCCCTCGCAGGGTCCGCGGACGGTGGCGCGGGTCGCGCCGGGGAGCGGCCCGGGCGCCCGGGGTGCCCCCGCCGGGCGGGGCGGGAGCGGGGCGCGCGGGCCGCGGAGGTCACCGCCAGCGGCCCACCTCGACGTTCTCCAGGACGCCGAGGGCGTCGGGGACCAGGACGGCGGCCGAGTAGTACGCCGTGACCAGGTAGTTGATGACGGCCTGTTCGTTGATGCCCATGAACCGGACCGACAGGCTCGGCTCGATCTCGTCCGGGATGCCGGACTGGCGCAGGCCGATGACGCCCTGGTCCTGCTCACCGAGGCGCATCGCGATGATGGAGCTGGTCCGGGCCTCGGTGACCGGGATCTTGTTGCACGGGTAGATGGGCACGCCGCGCCAGGTCGGGATGCGGTTGCCGCCGACGTCGATGGTCTCGGGCACCAGTCCGCGCTTGTTCAGTTCGCGGCCGAACGCGGCGATCGCGCGCGGGTGGGCGAGGAAGAGCTTGGTGCCGCGCCGGCGGCTGAGCAGCTCGTCCATGTCGTCGGGGCTGGGCACGCCGTCGTGCGGCTGGATCCGCTGGTCGTACTCGCAGTTGTGCAGCAGGCCGAACTCGCGGTTGTTGACCAGCTCGTGCTCCTGGCGCTCCTTGAGCGCCTCGACCGTGAGCCGTAGCTGCTGCTCGGTCTGGTTCATCGGCTGGTTGTAGAGGTCGGCCACGCGCGTGTGGATGCGCAGCACCGTCTGCGCGATGCTCAGTTCGTACTCGCGCGGCCGGGCCTCGTAGTCCACGAAGGTGTGCGGGATGTCGGGCTCGCCGGAGTGGCCGGAGGCGAGGACGACCTCCTTCTCGCCGTGGCGGTTGGTGCGCTGCTGCGGGATCGAACGCTGCCGCTGGACGTGCTCGCGCAGCGAGTCCGCGCGCTCCTGGACCTGCTCGAAGTCGCTCCGGGACAGGGTGAGCACGGTGCAGGCGGTGGCCGCGCGGGCGGTGTACTCCCAGATGGCGTCGGCGTCGAGCAGCGCCTGGTCGCCGAAGTGGGCGCCGTCGGCGAGGACGCCGAGCACCTGGTCGTCGCCGTAGGGGCCGGTGCCGACCTTCTCGACCCGGCCGTGGGCCAGCAGGTACACCTCGTCGGTCGGGCTGCCGAAGGAGGCGATGACCTCGCCGGCGCCGATCTCCCGCTGCCGGCACCGCTGGGCCAGCTCGCCGAGGACGTCGATGTCGTCGTAGGAACGCAGCGCGGGGAGTTCGCCCAGCTCCGCGGGGATCACCTCGACGCGGTCCCCGGTCTTCACGAAGGTGATGCGGCCGTCGCCGACCGCGAACGTCAGGCGCCGGTTGACCCGGTAGGTGCCGCCGTGGACATCCACCCAGGGCAGCATCCGCAGCAGCCAGCGGGAGCTGATCTCCTGCATCTGCGGAACGGACTTGGTGGTGGTGGCCAGGTTCCGCGCGGCCGCGGTGCCGAGGCTCTGCTGCGGCTTGCCCTGCTCCGTGCGGACCTCTTCGCCTACCGACATAGAGAACTGCCCTCCCGTGACGCACCTGTCGCACCGGGGCCGTGCTGCGCCCGGCATCCGTCTCGCCCCCAGCCTTCCATCACGCACCGTGTCGGTGCTATTACACGAAAGAGCGGGGTTGGATCATCCGACGACTGGGCAGACAGGGGGATCGCCGCGCCTCCGGCTCCGGTCCCCGCGCCGGGAGGACCCGTCCCACCTGCGCAGACACCGGAGTTGTCGGTATCGGACCGGACCTGACCGAGCGAGGTGCCCCTCCCGGCCGTCTCCGGTAGAAGCGCTTCCAGGCGGTCGCGTCCCGCGGCCGTCGTGGCAACGGCACGAAGGAGACGGCATGGCCACTCCCCTGTCCGCGGACGGCTTCCTGCACCGGCTCAGGGCCGAGGGCGTCACCGTCGTCGAGGTCGGCGACTGGCGGCACCACAACCGCAACCACAAGGGCCCCTGGGGGCCCGTCCACGGCGTGATGATCCACCACACGGTGACCCGCGGGGCCGCGCGGACGGTGGAGCTGTGCCGCACCGGGCACGACGACCTGCCGGGGCCGCTCTGCCACGGCGTGATCACCAAGGACGGCACCGTCCACCTCGTCGGCTACGGCCGCGCCAACCACGCCGGGCTCGGCGACGACGACGTGCTGCGCGCGGTGATCGCCGAGAAGCGGCTGCCGCAGGACAACGAGGCGAACACCGACGGCAACCGCTACTTCTACGGCTTCGAGTGCGAGAACCTCGGCGACGGCGAGGACCCCTGGCCGCCGGCCCAGCTCGAGGCGATCGAGCGGGCCGCGGCGGCGGTGTGCCGTCACCACGGCTGGACGGAGCGGTCGGTCATCGGCCACCTGGAGTGGCAGCCGGGCAAGGTGGACCCGAGGGGTTTCTCCATGACGTGGCTGCGCGAACGGATCAGGGCCCGGCTGAAGTGACGCGGCCGCACGGCAGGCCGCCGGTGCACGCGCCCGCCCCGCGCCGACCCGCCACAATGGGTGCGTGACCAGCGCCGACGTCCTCGCCCCGCGACTGCCGTCCCCCCTGCGGGAGGTGGCCGACGAGCGGTTCGCCCGGCACGGGGTGCGGCTGCTGCTGAAGCGGGACGACCTGATCCACCCCGACCTCGTCGGCAACAAGTGGCGCAAGCTCGTCCCCAGCCTGCGGACCGCGGCCGGCCGCACGCTGCTCACCTTCGGCGGCGCCTACTCCAACCACCTGCGGGCCACCGCCGCCGCGGGCCGCCTCCTCGGGCTGCCCACGGTCGGGGTGGTGCGCGGCGAGGAGCTGGCCGGCCGGCCCCTCAACCCCTCCCTGGCCCGGTGCGCGGCCGACGGCATGCGGCTGCACTTCGTCGACAGGTCGACGTATCGCCACAAGCACGAGCCGGACACGCTGGCCGCGATCCTGCGCGCGGCGGACGCCGGGGACGCCCACGTGATCCCCGAGGGCGGCAGCAACGCGGCGGCGGTGCGCGGCTGCACCGCGCTCGGCGAGGAACTGCGCGGCCGTGCCGACGTGGTCGCCGTCGCCTGCGGCACGGGCGGCACGCTGGCCGGGCTCGCGGCCGGCCTCGGCCCCGGCCAGCGGGCGCTCGGCATCCCGGTCCTCAAGGGCGGATTCCTCGAAGGGGAGATACGGGCGCTGCAGACCGACGCGTTCGGCGGCCCGCGCGGCGTGTGGAGCCTGGACGACCGCTTCCACTGCGGCGGCTACGCCCGCACCACGCCCGCGCTCGCGTCGTTCGCCGTGGACTTCACCCGCCGCCACGGCCTGCCGGTCGAGCCCGTGTACGTGGCGAAGCTGCTGTACGCCCTGCTGGCCCTCGCCGAGGAGGGCGCCTTCACGCCCGGCACGACCGTGGCCGCCGTGGTCACCGGGGCACCGTTCACCGGCTGAGCCCGGGCGCCTTCGCCGACCGCACCCCCTAGGGCGCCGCGAGCCCTAGGTCGTCTCGCGGTACGCCGCCGCCTCCTCCAGGTCCAGCCGGCGCAGCAGCGTGCGCAGCATCTCGTCGTCGATGTAGCGGCCGTCGCGCAGGCGGACGAAGACCGCGCGCTCGGCGCTGATCATCTCCCGGGACAGGCGGCGGTAGGTGTCGTCGACCGTCTCACCGGTGACCGGGTTGGTCTGGCCGAGGCGCTCCCAGACGGCGTTGCGGCGGCGTTCCAGGACCGTGCGCAGCCGGTCGGCGAGCGGCGGGGGCAGGGCGTTGCGCTCGTCGGAGAGGAGTTCGTCGAGGTGCCGCTCGGCGGCCAGGGACGCCTGGGCCTGCGCGTTGGCCTCGGCGAGGGTCTCGGCCTGCCGGTCGCGGCCGGGGAACTTCAGCAGGTGGATCAGCGGGATCAGGGTCAGGCCCTGCACCACCAGGGTGCCGATCACGGTGGTGAACGTCAGGAACAGGATGAGGTTGCGGTGCGGGAAGGCGCCCTCGCCGTGGTCCACGGTCAGCGGGATGGAGAAGGCGATGGCCAGCGACACCACGCCCCGCATGCCGGCCCAGGAGATGACGACGGGCGCCCGCCAGGTCGGGTTCTCCTCGCGCGCGCGGATGCGTGCCGACAGCAGCCGGGGCAGGAAGGTGGCCGGGTACACCCAGGCGAAGCGCACCGCCACGACGACGAGGAACAGCACGACCGCGTACCAGGCGGCGTCCAGGCCCTCGTAGTCGCCGAGGCCGCGCAGGACGACGGGCAGCTGCAGACCGATCAGGGCGAACACCGCCGACTCCAGGACGAAGGCGACCATCTTCCACACGGCCTCCTCCTGCAGGCGCGTGGCGAAGTCGACCTCCCACGCGCGGTGCCCGAGGTAGAGCGCGACGACGACCACGGCGAGCACCCCGGAGGCGTGGAACTGCTCGGCGGTCGCGTACGCGACGAACGGGATGAGCAGCGACAGTGTGTTCTGCATCAGCGCCTCGCGCAGGTGCGTGCGCAGCCAGTGGATCGGCGCCATGAGGACCAGGCCCACCACCACGCCGCCGACCGCGGCGATCAGGAACTCCTCGATGCCGCCCGCCCAGGACGCCCCCTCCCCCACCGCGGCCGCGACGGCCACCTTGTACGCGGTGATCGCGGTGGCGTCGTTCAGCAGCGACTCGCCCTGCAGGATGGTGGTGATCCGCGAGGGCAGCCCGACGCGGCGGGCCACGGCCGTCGCCGCGACCGCGTCGGGCGGCGCCACCACGGCGCCCAGCACCAGCGCCGCGGTCAGCGGCAGCCCCGGCACGAGCAGGTACGCCGCCGCGCCGACGACGAGGGTCGCGAACAGCACGTACCCGACGGACAGCAGCGCCACCGGCCGGGTCTGGGCGCGCAGGTCGAGGTAGGAGCTGTCGATGGCGGACGTGTACAGCAGGGGCGGCAGCAGCAGCGGCAGCACGACCTCCGGGTCGAGCGTGTAGTCGGGCACCCCGGGCACGTACGAGACCGCCAGCCCGACCGCGACCAGCAGCAGGGGCGCCGGCACCGGGGTGCGCCGGGCCCCGGCGGCGATCGCCGCGCTCGCCGCCACCAGCAGAAGCAGTGGCATCACGTCCATGTCCAGCCCACCCTCGTTTTCCGCGCGGCCGTCCGCACGACCGTCGTAATCTGGCAATCATGAAACAGTGCACGCACACCGACGCGCTGCCGCACCCGGAGCCCGCCCCGCTGAGCGAGACGTGCCCGGAGTGCCTGCGGGACGGTACCCACCCGGTGCAGTTGCGGCTGTGTCTGACGTGCGGGCACGTCGGCTGCTGCGACTCCTCGCCCAACCGGCACGCCACCGGGCACCACGCCGACACGGGCCACCCGGTGATGCGGACCTTCGAGCCCGGGGAGGACTGGCGCTGGTGCTTCGTGGACCACGTCCTCGTGTGAGCGGAAGCGGCCGCACCGGGTACGGTTCGAGCGTCTGACGCCTGGGTACGTCAACCCGGCGCGCGCTCTTCCCATTTGGGCCCGCGGACCCCCTAGACACGGAGCGTGTCCACAGCTTTACTGTGAGTGACACCAAGGGGCCGGGGTCCCGGGGACAGTACGGTCGGGAGCGCGATAGCGTCACGGCTGTACCACACTTCGCGTTACCCGGGGGGCGACCCCCGGCCCCGAACAGCTTGTACCACCTTGGAGGTGAGGGTGTCCCAGATCGCAGGCGAGCCCGCGGCGAACCAGGACTTCGTGGAAGTCCGGCTGCCGGCTGCGGGTGCCTACCTGTCGGTGCTGCGGACGGCCACGGCCGGCCTCGCGGCCCGTTTGGACTTCACCCTGGACGAGATCGAGGACCTGCGCATCGCGGTGGACGAGGCCTGCGCGATCCTGCTCCAGCAGGCCGTGCCCGGCTCGGTGCTGAGCTGCGTGTTCCGGCTCGTGGACGATTCGCTCGAGGTCACGGTCTCGGCCCCGACCACGGACGGGCACGCCCCGTCGCGCGACACCTTCGCCTGGACGGTGCTGTCGGCCCTCGCGGGCAAGGTCTCGTCCGCCGTCGACGAGGACCGGACCGTGTCGATCAGCCTGTACAAACAGCGCGGCGCCGGACCCGGTCCGGCGTGAGGGACGGGGACGGTCCGGTGCGGGACGAGGAGCGCGGCACGCGGGAGCTGCCGGCCGCGGAGGAGACGGTCTCTCCGGGCGGTTCCCGACGCATGGCGGACGGCATCGACGGCATCCCCGAGCAGGCCCGGCCGCATCCGGAGGACACCTCCGCGCAGGCCGGAACCCCGGACCCGGACGGGCGGCACGAACGGCGGGGTGCCGTGCGGGCCGCGCCCCGGGACGGAACAGACGGGGACTCCCCCGGCCGGTCGGGGGCGACGGCTCGACAGAGGGCGACGGGCGGGACGATGAGCGAGCACGAGCGAGACGACGAACCGGTGGTGCCGGGCACACGGCACGAGCCTCACGATCGCAGCGGGGCGCGGGCGCTGTTCGTCGAGCTGCGGGGGCTGAAGGAGGGCAGCGCGGAGTACGCGGAGCTGCGCAACCAGCTGGTCCGCATGCACCTGCCGCTCGTGGAGCACCTGGCGCGCCGCTTCCGCAACCGCGGCGAGCCGCTGGACGACCTCACCCAGGTGGCCACCATCGGCCTGATCAAGTCGGTCGACCGCTTCGACCCGGACCGCGGGGTGGAGTTCTCCACGTACGCGACGCCGACGGTCGTGGGCGAGATCAAGCGCCACTTCCGCGACAAGGGCTGGGCGGTCCGCGTGCCGCGGCGCCTGCAGGAGCTGCGGCTTGCGCTGACCACGGCCACCGCCGAGCTGTCCCAGCTGCACGGCCGCTCCCCGACCGTGCACGAGCTCGCCGAGAAGCTGGCCATCTCGGAGGAGGAGGTCCTGGAGGGCCTGGAGTCGGCGAACGCCTACTCCACGCTGTCGCTGGACGTCCCCGACACCGACGACGAGTCCCCCGCGGTCGCCGACACCCTGGGCGCGGAGGACGAGGCGCTGGAGGGCGTGGAGTACCGGGAGTCGCTCAAGCCGCTCCTGGAGGACCTGCCCCCGCGCGAGAAGCGCATCCTGCTGCTGCGCTTCTTCGGCAACATGACCCAGTCGCAGATCGCGCAGGAGGTCGGCATCTCGCAGATGCACGTCTCCCGGCTGCTGGCCCGCACCCTCGCCCAGCTCCGCGAGAAGCTGCTGGTCGAGGAGTAGACCCCCGGCCCGCCGGCGGGCGGGAGGATTCCGGGCCGGCCCGGCGGGCCGGCCCTCGCACACGGCCGGCTAGGAGCGCGCGGCCCGTGCCCTACTTGCGGCGCGCGGCCCGCTGATCGGCCGCCGGCCCCTCGTCCTCGTCCCGCCCGCGGCCCGGACCCCGGATTCCCAGGGCGCGGGTCGTCTCGCGGTGGATGAGGAGGACCAGCGCCGCGATCGCCACGACCCCGAGGACGATGCCGGCCGGGACGGCCACGCTGTCGGCCTGGAGCAGGTTGTAGGCGACGGGCAGCGCCATGATCTGGGTGATGACGGCCGGCCCCCGGCTCCAGCTCCGCAGGGCCAGCAGTCCGCGGGCGGCGAGCAGCGGCAGCAGCGCCAGGACGACGAGGGTGACGCCCCCCGTGACGGCCTGCTGCCGGTCGCCCGCTTCCCCGGCGATCCCCAGCACCAGCATCCACACCCCGGCGACGACCAGCGCCAGCCCCTCCAGGGCGACGAGCACGGCGGCGTACGTCAGCCGGCGCGGGCGTTCCACCACGGTGGGCACGGTCTCGGGCGTCTGCTCACTGGTCACCCCTGAAGGGTAGCCCGCGGCCCGGGAGGCCCCCAGGGGCCGGTGCGTGCGCCCTCGGTGCCCGGTGCCGTGCGCCCCGCTGCCCGGTACCGTGGCGCGCGCAGCGCCCGTGTCGAGGGTCACGGCCCGATCTCTTACCCGTTCCCTACCCGGCCTGTGCCGGGTACCCCCCAGTCGGTACGCTGCCCTGCATGCGTGCACTTCTCGTGGTCAACCCGGCGGCAACCACTACGAGTGCCCGCACGCGCGACGTCCTCATCCACGCGCTGGCGAGCGAGATGAAGCTCGAGGCGGTCACCACGGAGTACCGCGGGCACGCGCGCGACCTGGGCCGGCTGGCGGCGCAGAGCGACGACATCGACCTGGTGGTGGCGCTCGGCGGCGACGGCACGGTGAACGAGGTCGTCAACGGTCTGCTGCACGCCGGCCCCGACCCCGACCACCTGCCCGGTCTCGCCGTGGTGCCCGGCGGTTCCACCAACGTCTTCGCCCGTGCCCTGGGCCTGCCCAACGACCCCGTCGAGGCGACCGGCGCCCTGCTGGACGCGCTGCGCGACGGCCGGGAGCGCACGGTCGGGCTCGGTCTGACCTCGGGCACGCCGGGCACCGAGGACGAGGCGGTGCCGTCCCGCTGGTTCCTGTTCAACGCGGGGCTGGGCTTCGACGCCGGGGTCGTGGGGCGGGTGGAGCAGCACCGGGAGCAGGGGAAGCGGTCCACGCACGCGCTCTACGTCCGCCAGGCGATGCGCCAGTTCTTCGGCGATCCGCACCGCCGGCACGGGACGATCGTCCTGGAGCGGGACGGCGCCGAGCCGGTCACCGATCTGGTGCTGTCCATAGTCTGCAACACGGCTCCGTGGACCTATCTGGGCAATCGTCCGGTGTACGCGTCGCCTAAGGCCTCGTTCGACACGGGGCTCGACGTGCTCGGTCTCAGCCGCCTGTCCACCCCCGCAGTTGCCCGGTATGTGACCCAGTTGCTCCTTTCGTCCCCGGAGCGGGGACCCCAGGGACGGCATGCGGTGTCGCTGCACGACCTGACCCGCTTCACCTTGCATTCGAAGGTCCCCCTGCCTCTCCAGATGGACGGAGACCACCTGGGACTGCGGACCAGCGTGACGTTCACAGGCGTACGCCGTGCACTGCGTGTGATTGTGTGAGCAGAAGGGGCGAAAGTCCTTTCACTCGAACGTTTAGGCCAGGATCCACCCCATGGAAGTACGGCTGTGACCTAGTCGACACCGAGGAATCAAAAAAAACTTTCCGGAAGGGGTTGTATCCGCCGCTGAGGTTTGCGAGTCTCTACGTGGCGATCGGGACGGCCCGCAACACCGGCCTCCACTGATCACCGGAACCCCTCTTCACACACAGGACCACGCCGGGGAAGACTCGGCGGTCGGCCCTTCACTTGTTGAGGGATTCGTGAAAGCGTTCACATTCACAAGCTAACCTGCACAGTCATACCAAGGAGAGGTAGCAGCCATGGACTGGCGTCACAACGCCGTTTGCCGCGAGGAAGACCCCGAGCTCTTCTTCCCCATCGGCAACACCGGTCCTGCGCTGCTGCAGATCGAGGAAGCCAAGGCCGTCTGCCGTCGCTGCCCCGTCATCGAGCAGTGTCTGCAGTGGGCGCTCGAGTCCGGTCAGGACTCCGGCGTCTGGGGTGGTCTCAGCGAGGACGAGCGCCGCGCGATGAAGCGCCGCGCCGCCCGCAACCGGGCCCGTCAGGCCTCCGCCTGACACCCGCCCCGCACACAGCCTGAGCTTGGCGGCGCGTACACCGCGTACGCATCTCCCGCCCCCGAGCCGCAGCGCGCAGTACCCCCGAAGCGCTGAGTACCAGCAGCAGGGAGCACTAGCCCTGGACCTCACGGTCCGGGGCTCTTTGCTGTCCGGCCGCTACTTCTGCGCCCGCACCGGGACGTCGAGGATCACCTGCGTGCCCCGCTCCGGCGCCGGGACCATGTCGAAGGTGCCGCCCAACTCCCCCTCCACCAGCGTCCGTACGATCTGCAGGCCGAGGTTGCCGGAGGTGTGCGGGTCGAAGCCCTCGGGCAGGCCCACGCCGTCGTCCTGGACGGTGACCAGCAGCCGGGCCTCCTTGCTGGTGCCGCCGCGCACCGCCGAGACCTCGACGGTGCCCGTCTCCCCTTCGCGGAAGCCGTGTTCGAGCGCGTTCTGCAGGATCTCGGTGAGGACCATGGACAGCGGGGTGGCCACCTCCGCGTCGAGGATGCCGAAGCGCCCGGTGCGCCGGCCGGTGACCTTGCCCGGGGAGATCTCGGCGACCATCGCGAGCACCCGGTCGGCGATCTCGTCGAACTCCACGCGCTCATCCAGGTTCTGGGACAGCGTCTCGTGGACGATGGCGATCGAGCCGACCCGGCGCACGGCCTCCTCCAGGGCCTCGCGGCCCCGCTCGGACTCGATGCGGCGGGCCTGCAGGCGCAACAGCGCGGCCACCGTCTGGAGGTTGTTCTTCACCCGGTGGTGGATCTCCCGGATGGTCGCGTCCTTGGTGATCAACTCGCGTTCGCGCCGGCGCAGTTCGGTGACGTCGCGGAGCAGGACCAGGGAACCGATCCGGGTGCCCTTGGGTTTGAGCGGGATCGCCCGGAACTGGATGACCCCGTCGTGCGCCTCGATCTCGAACTCACGGGGCGCCCAGCCGCTCGCGACCTTGGCCAGCGCCTCGTCCACCGGCCCGCGGGTGGGGGCGAGTTCGGCGGTGGTCAGGCCCAGGTGCTGGCCGACCAGGTCGGAGGCGAGGCCGAGGCGGTGGTAGGCGGACAGCGCGTTCGGGGAGGCGTACTGGACGACGCCGTCCGCGTCGAGGCGGATCAGGCCGTCGCCGACGCGCGGTGAGGCGTCCATGTCGACCTGCTGGTCGGGGAAGGGGAACGACCCGGCCGCGATCATCTGCGCCAGGTCGGACGCGCTCTGCAGGTAGGTCAGCTCCAGCCGGCTCGGGGTGCGCACGGTGAGCAGGTTGGTGTTGCGGGCGATGACGCCGAGCACCCGGCCGTCGCGCCGGACCGGGATGGACTCCACCCGGACGGGAACCTCCTCGCGCCACTCCGGGTCACCCTCGCGCACGATGCGGCCCTCGTCGAGCGCGGCGTCCAGCAGGGGCCGGCGGCCGCGCGGGACCAGGTGGCCGACCATGTCGTCCTGGTAGGAAGTGGGGCCGGTGTTGGGCCGCATCTGGGCGACGGAGACGTACCGCGTGCCGTCCCGGGTGGGCACCCACAGGACCAGGTCGGCGAAGGACAGGTCGGAGAGCAGCTGCCACTCCGACACCAGCAGGTGCAGCCACTCGAGGTCGGAGGCGTCGAGCGCGGTGTGCTGGCGTACGAGTTCGTTCATGGAGGGCACGTGGCGAGCGTACCCGGCGGTTCTCGGACGGCCGAAAGAACACCCGCGGGCCGCGGCGCCTGGGAGGGACCCTCAACCCTCCCGGCACCGCAGCCCGGAGCTTTATCGGCCGTGGGGTGTGCGGTCCCGGTCGGCCGACGGTGAGGAGCCGGGGCAGTCAGGGCAGAGAGTCCCGGTCCCTCGGTCCGCCTTCCTGTGCGGGGAAGACGGAGGCTGTGCGGTTCACCGTGCGGTTCCCCTCCCCCGATTGTGGACTAGACCACTTGTGCGTGTCCATGGAGAGAGAGAGGTGTTCGTTGTGTCAACGCAGCCTAACGCCTGCGGGTTCCCGTCCGGGCCCGCTCGGCGGCGCGAATTCGGGGACTTCCCCTCGGGCGCCCGGCCGCACCCCCGGCGCCGGGGCCCGAAATCTGGGAGGGGACGCCCGATTCTGTTAGATTGGTCTACACCACATGACTCTCCCAGAACGGCAGGCCCAGCGTGGAAGTTGTCATCGTTCCGGACGCCGCGGCGGGTGGCGAGATCGTCGCCGAGGCCATGGCACGGCTCGTGCGGCGCAAGCCGGACGCCGTCCTCGGCGTGGCCACCGGCTCCACCCCGCTGCCCGTCTACGAGGCCCTGGCCACGAAGGTGCGCTCCGGCGCCGTGGACGTCTCCCGGGCGCGGATCGCCCAGCTCGACGAGTACGTCGGGCTGCCCGCCGACCACCCGGAGTCCTACCGCTCGGTGCTGCGCCGCGAGGTGCTGGAGCCGCTGGGCGTCGCGATGGACCAGTTCCTGGGACCGGACGGCACGGCGGACGACGTGCAGGCGGCCTGCGAGGCGTACGACGCGGCACTGGCCGCGGCCGGCGGCGTGGACCTGCAGCTCCTCGGGATCGGCACGGACGGCCACATCGGGTTCAACGAGCCCTGCTCGTCGCTGGCCTCGCGCACGCGCATCAAGACGCTGACCGAGCAGACGCGGGTGGACAACGCGCGCTTCTTCGACGGCGACATCGAGCAGGTGCCCCACCACGTGATCACCCAGGGCATCGGCACCATCCTGGAGGCGCGCCACCTGGTGCTGCTGGCGACGGGCGAGGGCAAGGCCGACGCGGTCGCCGCGAGCGTGGAGGGACCGGTCGCCTCGGTGTGCCCGGCGTCCGCGCTGCAGCTGCACCCGCACGCCACGGTCGTGGTCGACGAGGCCGCCGCATCCAAGCTGAAGCTGGCGGACTACTTCCGGCACACGTATGCGAACAAGCCCGACTGGCAGGGCATCTGAGGGACGGGGCGCACCCCCCGCACGGACGAGAGGCGCCGGTGGCCATGGGCCACCGGCGCCTCGTGCGTGGTACCGCTCAGCGGGCGGTCAGGACCTCCGTCGCCGCCTGGGCGCAGACCCGGGCCGCGCCGTGCGTCGCCACGTGCAGGGCGCCGCGGGCGGGGGCCTGCGGGACGCCCATCTCCACCACGACCGTGTCGGGGCGGGCGGCGAGCAGCGTGTCCAGGGAGGCCGCCATCCAGGGGTGGCGGTGCTCGTCGCGGACCACGGCCACGATCCGGCGCTCCCCCGCCGCCGCCAGGACCTCGGCCCCCGCGTCCGTGCCGGAGAAGTGGCCGCTCCCGGTGCCGGGCAGCGCCCGGGCCAGGTCGGCCGCGACGCCCCAGGGGGTCTCGTCGCCCACGGCGATGTTCGCGACCGGGGTGAACAGGGCGACGTACGGCGCCTCGGTGAGCGGGGTGAAGGTGTCGGCGCCGGTGACCCGCAGGGCGCGGCGGGCGGCGGTGAGGCCGATGTCCGCGTGGCCCGGGGCACCGCCCGCCGAGGGGGGCTGCGCGGCCGCCCACCGGGCCAGGGCCCGCACACGCTCCGCGGCGTCCGCGAGCCGTTCCTCGGGCAGGTCGCCGGCGCGCACGGCGGCCACCAGGGCGTCGCGCAGCAGCCGCACGGTGCCCTCGTCGTTGAGGCCGCCGCCCACGCAGATGGCGTCCGCGCCGGCCGCGACGGCGAGGACACTGCCCCGCTCGATGCCGTAGGTGGCGGCGATCGCCTGCATCTCCATGCCGTCGGTCACGATCAGGCCCTGGTAGCCCAGCTCGCCGCGCAGCAGGTCGGTGAGGATGCGGCGGGACAACGTTGCCGGGCGGTCCGGGTCCAGCGCGGGGACCAGGATGTGGGCGCTCATCACCGCGTGGCTGCCGGCCGCGATCGCCGCGCGGAACGGCGTGAGGTCGCGTTCGGACAGCACCTCGGTGCCGACGTCGATGCGGGGCAGGGCGAGGTGGGAGTCGACCGCGGTGTCGCCGTGGCCCGGGAAGTGCTTGGTGCAGGCGGCGACGCCGGCCGCCTGGAGCCCGGTGACGTAGGCGGCCGTGTGCCGGGCGACCAGGTCGGGCTCGGTGCCGAAGGAGCGGACGCCGATCACGGGGTTGCGCGGGTTGGCGTTGACGTCGGCGGAGGGGGCCCAGTTGAAGTTGACCCCGCACTCCTTGAGGCGGCGGCCCAGCTCGTGCGCGACCTGCCCGGTCAGCTCGGTGTCGTCCACCGCGCCCAGGGCGTGGTTGCCGGGGAAGGAGGAACCGGTGTGCACCTCCAGGCGGGTGACGTCGCCGCCCTCCTCGTCGATCGCGACCAGGACGTCGTCGCGTTCGGTGCGGAGCTGGGCGGTGAGCGCGGCCAGTTGCTCGGGCGAGGCGATGTTGCGGCCGAAGAGACCGACCGAGGCCAGGCCCTGGCCGAGGTGGCGCAGCAGCCAGTCGGGGGCGGTGGTCCCGGGGAAGCCGGGCTGCAGGACGGTCAGGGCGTCCCGGGTGAGTGCGTCCTTGGCGTCGGACCCGGTGGTGCCGGTGGCGAGTGTCGTCATCGGGTGGCGTTATCCCTTCACGGCGCCCGCGGTCAGACCCGCGGCCATCTTGCGCTGGACGAGGAGGAAGAGGACGACGATCGGGACGGCCATCATGGTGGCGCCGGCCATCATCGGGGCGTACTCGGTGCCGTGCTTGGTGCTGAAGTTGCTGAGCCACACGGTGGCGGTCTGGTGCTGCTGGCTGAGCAGCATCAGGGCGTAGAGGTACTCGTTCCACGCCTGGATGAAGGCGTAGACGGAGGTGGCGACCATGCCCGGGGCGAGCAGCGGGAAGACCACCCGCATGAAGGCGCCGGTGCGCGAGCAGCCGTCGACCATGGCCGCCTCCTCCAGCTCCTTGGGGATGTTGACGATGAAGCCGCGCAGCGTCCAGACCGTGAAGGGCAGGATGAAGGTCAGGTAGGTGATGACCAGGCCGGTGAGCTTGTCGTACTGCTTCAGGTCGTTCAGCAGCAGGAACACCGGGATGATCATGGCGACCAGCGGGATCATCTGGACCGCGAGGATGCCGACGATCACGACCTTGCGGCCGCGGAAGGCGAAGCGGGAGATCGCGAGCGCGGCCAGCATGCCGACCACGATGCCGATCAGCACGACCGACAGGGACACGACCAGGCTGCGGCCGACCGGGCCCCAGAAGTCGGCGATGTCCAGCGCGCGGCGGAAGTTGGCGAAGGTCAGCCCCGTCGGGAACAGGCTGGGGTCGGGGTCGATGGCGTCCTTGGCCGGCTTGAACGCGGTGTTGAGCATCCAGTAGACGGGGAAGCCGGCGGTGGCGAACACCAGCAGGCCGAGGAGGTTCCAGCCCGCCTTGGTGCCCTTGCGCGCAGCAGGCGTGCGCGTGCTGCTCATGGTGCTCACTCGACCTCTCCGATCTTCAGCATCTGACGCATGTACACGGCGACCACGCCCAGCAGGAGCACCACGGTGATCAGGGCGATCGCCGAGCCCTGCCCGTAGTCGTTGACGACGAAGGCGCGGTCGTAGGAGTAGGTCGTCAGCAGCTGGAACTCGGCCTCGGGGTGGCCGTTGCGCATGACGAAGACCTGGGGGAAGACGCCCATGTCCCAGATGACCGACAGGGTCGTGAGCATCACGATGATCGGCTTGAGGATGGGCAGGGTGACGTACCGGAAGACGCCCCAGGCGCCGGCGCCGTCGAGCCGGGCGGCCTCCTCCAGCTCCTTGGGCACCTGGGTGAGACCGGCGCTGAGCGTGATGACCACGAAGGGCACGGCGCCCCAGACCACCAGCAGCATGATCACGGCGAGGCCCTGCGGCCCGCTGGCGAACCAGTTGTGGCCGATCAGGTCGACCCCGGGCAGCTTGCTCAGCAGCGCGTTGAGGATGCCGTAGTCGGAGTCGAACAGCCACTTGAAGACGGTGGTGGCGACGATGACCGGCATGCCCCAGCTCGCCACCAGCGCGATGTTGATGAGGGTGCGCACCCAGCCGGAGACCTGCTGCAGCAGCAGCGCGATCAGCATGCCGAGCACCATCGTGAAGATCACCGAGCCGGCCGCGAAGACGATCGTGCGCAGCACGACCTGCCAGAACTCGCCGTCCGAGAGGACCTTGGTGAAGTTGGCGAACCCGGTCGACTCGGCGGGCTGGAAGCCCCACAGCTGCGACTGGCCGAACTTCTGGAAGGACAGGGTGACCAGGCGGACCAGCGGGTAGCCCATCACCACGGCGAGGACCAGCAGACAGGGCGCGAGCAGCAGCCAGGGCGTGCCGGCGGCGCCCTTCGCGCGGGGTCTGCGGGGCGTGTCCGGGGCGGCCGGGGGCGGCGCCTGCCGCGGCGGCGGCACCTTGGCAGGGGTGGTCGTGTCTGCGGCACTCATCGCGCGCTCCTCAGCGGTACCTCAGGTCGTACGAAGGCTTCGGTCCCGTACGGCGAGAGCGCACGGGACGCAGGGCCCCGCCCCCGGACTTCCCCCCGGGGTCGCGGGGCCCTGCGGTCGGGTCACTTGGTGTTGATGACCTTGTCGATCGCGGCGTCCGCTTCCTTCGCGGCGGCCTCGACCGACTTCTTGCCGGTGCCGATGGACTGCAGCATCGTCTGCAGGACCTGGGCCTTCTCGACCTGGCCCCAGCCGGGGGCCATCGGGACGAACCAGTTGGACTCGGCCGCGGTGGCCGGGACCGCCGTCGCGGGGTCGTTCTTCAGGGTCGCGAGGTCGGTCTTGTTGTTGGGCAGGTTGCCCTTGGCCATCAGGCCCTTCTGGCCGGCCGGGCCGGTGAACGCGTTGATCCACTCGGCGGCCAGGTCCTTGGCGCCGGACTTGACCGGCACGGCCAGGTCCGAACCGCCCAGGAAGACCGGGATGTTCTTGCCGGACGGGCCGGGCATCACGAAGTTCTCGAGGTTGTCCTTGAGCTTGCCGGTCTTGTCGTTCTTCGGGTCGGCGGCGGTCGCGCCCTCCCAGGCCGCGCCGAAGATCATGCCGGACTTGCCCTGGCCGTAGACGATGTAACGGTCGGACTCGTCCTTGGTCTTGTCGCCGTGCATGTACTTGTCGACGACGTCCTTGTACGCGGTGAGGCCCTTGACCGACTCGGGCGAGGAGAGGTTGGCCTTCCACTGGCCGCCCTCCTCCTTGGCGATGGAGCCGCCGGCGTCGTAGACGAAGGACATGGCCGCGTACCAGTCACGGGTGGGCTGGTACCAGGCGGAGAAGGAGTTGCCCTCCTTCTTCTGCACCTTGTCCAGGGCGGCGGTGAGCTCCGCGTAGGTCTTGGGGGCGCTCTTGACGCCGGCCGCGGCGAAGACGTCCTTGCGGTAGTTGCCGACGCGGCCGCCCGCGTAGTACGGCACGCCGTAGGTCTTGTCCTCGTAGGTCACGGACGCCTTCAGGCCGTCCAGCCAGGCGGAGGAGTTGTCGAACTTGGCGGCGTCCAGCGGCGCGAAGGCGCCCTTGACCATGTAGCCGAGCATCTCGGTGTTGCCCATCTCGACCACGTCCGGCGCCTTGTCGGTCGCGAGGACGGCGTCGAGCTTGGTGTTCTTGTCCGGCCAGCCGTAGTACTCGTGCTTGATCTTGACGCCGGGGTGCTTCTTGACCACCGCGTCGTCGGCCGCCTTGACCAGGTCCGGCCAGTTGTTCTGCGCGTCGACGGTGAGCCAGACGGTCAGCTCCTTGGCCTCGGAGCCGTTCGAGCCGTTGCCCTTGTCGTCGCTGTCCCCGCACGCCGCGATGGAGACCATCATGCCCGCGATACCGATCGCGGCTATCAGCTTGCGCTTCACGCCAACCCTCCTCAGGGATGCCACACAACCCCCCTGCCTCCCCGCGGTTGAGCGTCAACGCGTACCGCCCATGGGGCCGGGACTGGACCAATGGTGTAGACCAGTACCGGGGAGCTTGGCTCAGACCAATAGGGCTGTCAAGGGTGTGCGAGTAGCCTCCTACCAGCCGTTATGGGACCTACATATGCAGGAACCTTTAAGTAAGAACCCCTCAATAACAGGGGGTGGATGCGAGACACTTCGGGTAGACCACTTGGAGGCGATGGACTAGACCAAAACCGGAAGCCGACGGTATACAGAGGTGATCACGGCACGCGCGGGAGCCCGCGCGAGGGCCCCGGAGCCGGGAAGGCGGAGCATGAGCACCGACGTCAGCAGTGCGGAGAACGAGGGTGGGGCGACCGTCCGTACCGCGCGCGTGCCCAAGTACTACCGCCTGAAGAAGCACCTGCTCGACATGACGCAGACCCAGGCGCCCGGCACGCCGGTCCCGCCCGAGCGGACCCTCGCGGCCGAGTTCGACACCTCGCGCACCACCGTCCGCCAGGCCCTGCAGGAACTCGTGGTCGAGGGCCGTCTGGAGCGCATCCAGGGCAAGGGCACCTTCGTCGCCAAGCCCAAGGTCTCCCAGGCGCTGCAACTCACCTCGTACACCGAGGACATGCGCGCCCAGGGCCTGGAGCCCACCTCCCAGCTCCTGGACATCGGGTACATCACCGCCGACGACCGGCTGGCCGGCCTGCTGGACATCACGGCCGGCGGCCGGGTGCTGCGCATCGAGCGCCTGCGCATGGCCAACGGCGAGCCGATGGCCATCGAGACCACCCACCTGTCCGCCAAGCGCTTCCCCGCGCTGCGCCGCAGCCTCGCCAAGTACACCTCCCTCTACACCGCGCTCGCCGAGGTCTACGACGTCCACCTCGCCGAGGCCGAGGAGACCATCGAGACCTCGCTGGCCACCCCGCGCGAGGCCGGTCTGCTCGGCACCGACGTCGGTCTGCCGATGCTGATGCTGTCCCGGCACTCCCTGGACCGGCAGGGCGATCCGGTCGAGTGGGTGCGCTCGGTGTACCGGGGCGACCGGTACAAGTTCGTCGCGCGGCTGAAGCGTCCGCAGGACTGATCCGGCCCCTCCTGGGGCATTGATGCCTCGTCCGGTGATCGATATGCGGACGAGGTCTTCCGCTTGCCTTTATCCGTCACCTACATTGCCTGCGCGTTACACGTGATCACAGGTGATCGTGAGGGGACGGAGCCACCACATGTCAGACACACCCCAAGCCCCAGCGGGGCCGGTGGTGACGCCGTTGCGCGTCGTCATCGCCCTCTGCCTGCTCGCGCCCTTCGTGGCGATGCTGTGGGTGGGCTCGTACGCGAAAGTGGACCCCACGTTCATCGGGATCCCGTTCTTCTACTGGTACCAGATGCTGTGGGTGCTGATCTCCACCGCGCTGACGATGATCGCCTACCAGCTCTGGCGGCGTGACCAGCGCGCCCGCTCGGCCGCGAAGGGCGGTGCGGCGCGATGAACGACGGCGTGAACGGCGTCGCCCTCGGCGTCTTCATCTTCTTCTTCCTGGCCGTCACGGTCCTGGGCTTCCTGGCCGCGCGCTGGCGCCGGGCCGAGAACGAGCACAGCCTCGACGAATGGGGCCTGGGCGGACGGTCGTTCGGCACCTGGATCACCTGGTTCCTGCTGGGCGGCGACCTGTACACGGCGTACACCTTCGTCGCCGTCCCGGCGGCCGTCTACGCGGCGGGCGCGTCCGGGTTCTTCGCGGTGCCCTACACGATCCTGGTGTACCCGCTCATCTTCACGTTCCTGCCGCGCCTGTGGTCGGTCTCGCACCGGCACGGCTACGTGACGACCTCGGACTTCGTGCGGGGCCGGTTCGGGTCCAAGGGCCTGTCCCTGGCGGTGGCCGTGACCGGCATCCTCGCCACCATGCCCTACATCGCCCTCCAGCTCGTCGGCATCCAGGCGGTGCTGGACGTGATGGGCGTGGGCGGCGGCGAGAACACCAACTGGTTCGTCAAGGACCTGCCGCTGCTGATCGCCTTCGGCGTGCTGGCGGCGTACACCTACTCGTCCGGCCTGCGGGCGCCCGCGCTGATCGCGTTCGTGAAGGACGCGCTGATCTACCTCGTCATCGCGGTGGCGATCATCTACATCCCGATCAAGCTGGGCGGCTTCGACGACGTCTTCGCCAAGGCGGGCGACGCGTTCAGCCAGACCAACCCGGCCACCGGCAAGCCGCGCGGGGCGCTCGTCCCGGCGGAGGCCGGCCAGTGGACCTACGCCACCCTGGCGCTGGGCTCCGCGCTGGCGCTGTTCATGTACCCGCACTCGATCACCGCGACGCTGTCCTCCAAGAGCCGCGAGGTGATCCGCCGCAACACCACGATCCTGCCGCTGTACTCCCTGATGCTCGGCCTGCTGGCGCTGCTGGGCTTCATGGCGATCGCGGCCGGGGTGAAGGTCACCAACGGCCAGCTCGCGATCCCGCAGCTCTTCGAGAACATGTTCCCGGACTGGTTCGCGGGCGTGGCCTTCGCGGCGATCGGCATCGGCGCCCTGGTGCCCGCGGCCATCATGTCCATCGCGGCCGCCAACCTCTTCACCCGCAACATCTACAAGGACTTCATCAAGCCGGACGCGACGCCGAAGGAGGAGACCCGGGTCTCCAAGATCGTGTCCCTGCTGGTGAAGGTGGGCGCGCTGGTCTTCGTCCTCACCATGGACAAGACCGTCGCGATCAACTTCCAGCTGCTGGGCGGCATCTGGATCCTGCAGACCTTCCCGGCGCTGGTCGGCGGCCTGTTCACGCGCTGGTTCCACCGCTGGGCGCTGCTCGCGGGCTGGGCGGTCGGCATGGTCTACGGCACGGTCGCGGCCTACGGCGTGGCCTCCCCGACCCAGAAGCACTTCGGCGGCTCCGCCAAGGAGATCCCGGGCATCGGGGAGATCGGCTACATCGGTCTCACGGCGTTCGTGCTGAACCTGGTGGTCGCGGTGGTCCTTACGGTCGTCCTCAAGGCCGTCAAGGCCCCCGAGGGCGTCGACGAGACCAGCCCCGCCGACTACACGGCGGACGCGGGCGACCCGGGCGTGCAGACCGAACTCCCCCCGGCCACCGCGGGGACGGCGCACTGAGCCGACGGGGCACCCGGGCCGGGTGCCCCGCACGACGGGCCGCCGGAGCGATCCGGCGGCCCGTCGTCGTGTCCGCGGGCGAAAACCGGCGGCCCGCCGCCGTACTCGTCGGGCACACTCGCCGCATGGACACCGTGATCCGGGCGGCCCGGCCCGAGGAGTACGCCGCTCTCGGCGAGTCGACCGCCCGCGCCTACCTCGACGACGGCCTCCTCGACTACGGCGAGGACGACGAGTACCTGCCGGTGCTCAAGGACGTCGCCCGCCGCGCCGCCGCCGCCGAGGTGCTGGTGGCGGTCGAGGGTGACCGGCTCCTCGGCGGGGTCACCTTCGTGGCGGGCCCCGGGCCGGTCGCCGACATCGCGCGCCCCGGCGAGGCCGAGATACGGGCGCTCGCGGTGGTGCGCGAGGCCCGCGGCCGGGGTGTCGGCGAGGCGCTCGTGCGGGCCTGCGTGGACCGCGCCCGCGCCACCCCCGGCTGCGTCCGGCTGGTGCTGTCCAGCCAGCGCTCCATGCACAGCGCCCACCGCCTCTACGAACGGCTCGGCTTCGTCCGCACCCCCGACCGCGACTGGAACCCCGTGCCGCACCTGGACGACCTCACGCTGCTCACCTACGAGCTGACGCTCCGCCACGAGAACTGAGGCACCCCGGGCCGCCCGCGACACAACATCTGGGGGTGGCGTGCCGAGCGGGCACAAGATGTATGCTCATGCTCGCTGTCGCCGCAGGGGAATCCGGTGCGAATCCGGAACTGTCCCGCAACGGTGTACCCGTGCGCACCCGCACGGGCGTCAGTCCGAGGACCTGCCGACAGTGCGCCCAGGCCGACCCGGCCCGGGCGCCGACGTCCGGGCCTCGTGGAATGGGCCGGTGGACGCGACGCCGTGTGCGCGCGTGCGCTGCCCCCTGCCCTCCGTGAGGCCCCCGCCGAGCGAGGGAGAGCCCCACGTGACCATCGCGCCAGCCGATCCGGCCTCAGCCGCACTGCCGGAGCAGGACGGTCCCGGTGCCGCACTGCTGCGCACCCTGACCGAGCTGACCGCCGACCTCCCCGACGCCGACCCCGGCCGGGTCGCCGCCGCCGCGCTGCGCGGCCGGTCCGCCCGCGCGGACGAGGCGGAGCTGCGCGAGCTGGCCACGGAGGCCGCCGCCGGGCTCATCTCCGAGGACCCCGACTACTCCCGGCTGGCCGCCCGGCTGCTGACCCTCACCGTCCGCGCCGAGGCCGCCTCCCAGGGCGTCACGTCGTTCACCGGCTCGGTCGCCACCGGGCACCGCGAGGGCCTGATCGCCGACCGCACGGCCGCGTTCGTACGGGAGCACGCCGAACGGCTCGACGCGCTGGTGGACCCGGCCGCCGACGACCGCTTCGGCTACTTCGGACTGCGCACCCTGCACAGCCGCTACCTGCTGCGCCACCCCCTGACCCGGCGGGTGATCGAGACCCCCCAGCACTTCCTGCTGCGGGTGGCCGCCGGGCTCGCCGAGGACGACACCGCCCGCTCGGTCGACGAAGTGGCCGCGCTCTACCGCCTGATGAGCCGCCTCGACTACCTGCCCTCCTCCCCCACGCTGTTCAACTCCGGCACCCGCCACCCGCAGATGTCGTCCTGCTACCTCCTCGACTCCCCCCAGGACGAGCTGGACTCGATCTACGAGCGCTACCAGCAGGTCGCCCGGCTGTCCAAGCACGCCGGCGGCATCGGCCTGTCCTACTCCCGCATCCGCTCCCGGGGTTCGCTGATCCGCGGCACCAACGGTCACTCCAACGGCATCGTGCCGTTCCTGAAGACGCTGGACGCGAGCGTCGCCGCGGTGAACCAGGGCGGGCGGCGCAAGGGCGCGGCCGCGGTGTACCTGGAGACCTGGCACTCCGACATCGAGGAGTTCCTGGAGCTGCGCGACAACACCGGTGAGGACGCCCGCCGTACGCACAACCTGAACCTGGCGCACTGGGTGCCGGACGAGTTCATGCGCCGGGTGAACGCCGACGGGGACTGGTCGCTGTTCTCCCCGGCGGACGTGCCGGAGCTGGTCGACCTGTGGGGCGAGGAGTTCGACGCGGCGTACCGCGCGGCGGAGGCGGCGGGGCTCGCCCGCAGGACCCTGCCGGCCCGTGAGCTGTACGGCAGGATGATGCGCACGCTCGCGCAGACCGGCAACGGCTGGATGACCTTCAAGGACGCCGCCAACCGCACCGCCAACCAGACGGCGCTGCCCGGCCACGTGGTCCACTCCTCCAACCTGTGCACGGAGATCCTCGAGGTCACCGACGACGGGGAGACGGCCGTGTGCAACCTCGGCTCGGTCAACCTGGGCGCGTTCGTCGACGCCGACGGCGACGACGGCATCGACTGGGAGCGGCTGGACCGGACGGTCCGCACCGCCGTGACCTTCCTGGACCGCGTGGTCGACATCAACTTCTACCCGACCGAGCAGGCGGGCCGCTCCAACGCCCGGTGGCGGCCCGTGGGCCTGGGCGCGATGGGGCTGCAGGACGTCTTCTTCAAGCTGCGGCTGCCGTTCGACTCGCCCGAGGCGAAGGCCCTGTCCACGCGGATCGCCGAGCGGATCATGCTCGCCGCCTACGAGGCGTCCGCCGGCCTCGCCGAGCGCAACGGGCCGGTGCCCGCCTGGGAGAAGACCCGCACCGCCCGGGGCGTGCTGCACCCCGACCACTACGCCGTGGAGCTCACCTGGCCGGAGCGCTGGGCCGCGCTGCGCGAGCGGATCGCCGCGGTGGGCCTGCGCAACAGCCTCCTGCTCGCGATCGCCCCCACCGCCACCATCGCCTCGATCGCCGGTGTGTACGAGTGCATCGAGCCGCAGGTGTCGAACCTGTTCAAGCGCGAGACGCTGTCCGGCGAGTTCCTCCAGGTCAACTCCTACCTGGTGCGCGACCTCAAGGAGCTCGGCGTGTGGGACGCCCGCACCCGGGAGGCGCTGCGCGAGTCCAACGGCTCGGTGCAGGACTTCGCCTGGGTGCCGGAGGAGCTGCGGCGGCTGTACCGCACGGCGTGGGAGATCCCGCAGCGGGGCCTGATCGACATGGCCGCGGCCCGCACGCCGTTCCTGGACCAGGCCCAGTCGCTGAACCTGTTCCTGGAGACGCCGACGATCGGCAAGCTCTCCTCGATGTACGCGTACGCCTGGAAGTCGGGCCTGAAGACGACGTACTACCTGCGCTCGCGCCCGGCGACGAGGATCGCCCGCGCGGCCCGTGCCGCCGTCCCCGCGCAGGCCGCCCCCGACCCCGAAGCGGTCGCCTGCTCCCTTGAGAACCCCGAGTCCTGCGAGGCCTGCCAGTGATGTCCAGCCGTACCCAGAACCTGCTCGACCCCGGCTTCGAGCTGACCCTGCGCCCGATGCGCTACCCCGACTTCTACGAGCGCTACCGGGACGCCATCAAGAACACCTGGACCGTGGAGGAGGTCGACCTCCACTCCGACGTGGCCGACCTCGCGAAGCTCACCCCGGCCGAGCAGCACCTCATCGGGCGCCTGGTGGCCTTCTTCGCGACCGGCGACTCGATCGTCGCCAACAACCTGGTGCTGACGCTGTACAAGCACATCAACTCCCCCGAGGCGCGGCTGTACCTGTCCCGCCAGCTCTTCGAGGAGGCCGTGCACGTCCAGTTCTACCTGACCCTGCTGGACACCTACCTGCCCGACCCGGAGGACCGGGCGGCGGCGTTCGCGGCGGTGGACAACATCCCGTCCATCCGGGAGAAGGCCGCGTTCTGCTTCCGCTGGATGGACTCGGTGGAGAACATGGACCGCCTGGAGAGCAGGGCGGACCGCCGGCGCTTCCTGCTGAACCTCATCTGCTTCGCCGCGTGCATCGAGGGCCTGTTCTTCTACGGCGCCTTCGCGTACGTCTACTGGTTCCGCAGCCGGGGCCTGCTGCACGGGCTCGCCACCGGCACCAACTGGGTGTTCCGCGACGAGACCATGCACATGTCGTTCGCGTTCGACGTGGTCGACACCGTCCGCAAGGAGGAGCCCGGCCTCTTCGACGAGGCGCTGCGCCAGGAGGTCACCGACATGCTGCGGGAGGCCGTCGAGGCCGAGCTGCAGTTCGCGCGCGACCTGTGCGGTGACGGCCTCCCGGGCATGAACACCGACTCCATGCGGCAGTACCTGGAGTGCGTCGCCGACCAGCGGCTGACGCGTCTGGGCTTCGCTCCGGTGTACGGCTCGGAGAACCCCTTCTCCTTCATGGAGCTGCAGGGGGTTCAGGAGCTGACCAACTTCTTCGAGCGGCGTCCCTCCGCGTACCAGGTCGCGGTGGAGGGCACGGTGGACCTCGACGAGGATTTCTGACCCCGTCGCACCGCGGGGCTCACCCGGGGCTCCTGGGCCTCCCGGATCTGCCGGTCGATCCGCCGGTCGCGGATGACGCCGAGCGCGGACGGGAGGGCCAGGAGGACGAGGATCGCGACGACGAGGGTCATTCCGATCAGGGCTTGTGTCTGTTCCGTAGTCATGACACCACTGTCGCTCCGGAAACGCCTTACCGGCAGTGGCAGCACTGCCGTAGACCCTCGAATTACTGCCAGATCCCAGGCACACTGGCAGCATGCTGAACAACGTGGCCTGCGTCCTGCTGGACGGCGTGCACCCCTTCGAACTCGGCGTGGTCTCCGAGATCTTCGGCCTCGACCGCAGCGACGACGGGTTGCCCGTCTACGACTTCGCCGTGGTCTCCGCGGAGGGGCCGCACCTGACCACCCATGTCCCCGGCCTCACCGTGTCGACGCCCCACGGCCTGGACCGGCTGGAGGAGGCGGACCTGATCGCGGTGCCGGCCTCGGACCGCAACCTCACCCGGGAGTACCCGCCCGAGCTGCTCGACGCCCTGCGCCGGGCCGCGGAGCGGGGCACCCGGGTGCTCAGCGTGTGTTCCGGGGTGTTCGTGCTGGGCGCGGCCGGCCTGCTGGACGGGCGCCGCTGCGCCGTGCACTGGCGCCACGCGGACCTGCTGGCCCGGCAGTTCCCGCGGGCGATCGTCGAGCCGGACGTCCTCTACGTCGACGCGGACCCGGTGATCACCTCGGCCGGCACCGCCGCCGGCATCGACGCCTGCCTGCACGTCCTGCGCAAGGAGCAGGGCCCCGAGATCGCCAACCGGATCGCCCGGCGCATGGTGGTCCCGCCGCACCGCGACGGCGGCCAGGCCCAGTACGTCGAGCGGCCGCTGCCCCGCAGCACCTGCGACACGGTCGGCGAGGTCCTGGCGTGGATGGAGCAGAACCTCCACGAGGAGGTCACCGTCGAACAGCTCGCCGAGCGCGCCCACATGTCGCCGCGCACCTTCGCCCGCCGCTTCCAGCAGGAGACCGGCACGACCCCGTACCGGTGGATCCTGCGCCAGCGCGTGCTGCTGGCGCAGGACCTGCTGGAGGCGACGGACGAGACGGTGGACGCGATCGCCTGGCGCACCGGTTTCGGCACGGCGGCGGCCCTGCGGCACCAGTTCTACCGGGCCCTGGGCACGACGCCGAACGCCTACCGGCGCGCCTTCCGCGGCCCCCAGGCCGCCTGACGGCGGCCGCCGCTCACCGCGGCCGCGGGTTCAGCAGCAGCCGGCGGGGACGCAGCGTGATGCCGATGCGCGGCCGGGAGTCCGAGCCGGGTGCCTCCTCGAAGGTGAAGGCGGCCGCCAGCGCCGCGGTGACCAGCGTCAGCTCGGCCATCGAGAAGTGGTCGCTCGGGCACTTGCGGTTGCCGACGCTGAACGGGCTCATCGCGAACCTGGGCACCTCCTCGGACCCGCCGGGCAGCCAGCGGTCGGGGTCGAACTCCTCGTGCCGCGCGAAGGAGCGCGGATCGCGCTGGATCGCGTAGGGGCTGTAGACGATGTCGGCGCCCGCGGGAATGCGGTATCCGCCGAGCGCCGTGTCGGTCACCGCGCGCCGGGTCAATATCCATACGGCGGGATACAGACGCATTGTCTCGACGACCACATTCGCGGTGTACGTCAGCTTCCGCACGTCGTCGAATGCGACCGGCCGGTCGCCCACGACGGTTTTCACCTCGTCCCGGACGCGGTCCGCGAGTTCCGGGTGCTGGGTGAGCACCTGGAGCAGCGACATGAGCGTCGAGCCGACCGTTTCGGAGCCGGGGGTGACTATCGCGATGACCTGGTCGTGGATCTCCTGCTCCCCGATGGGCTCGCCATTCTCGTCCGTCGCCTCCAGCAAAGCCGTCAGCAAATCGTCCGGCTTTTGACCGGATGCCCTCCGGTCGGCGACGATCTCGTCCACCAGGAGGTGCAAATCGGCCAAGGCCCGGTTGAATTCGCGGTTGGCCGGAACCGGTACCCGGTAAAGCGGTCCGAGGGGCACGACCATGCGCTGGTACATACCGCTGAACAGGGTGGCGAGGTCGGCACAGATGCGGTCGGCCCGGTCGTCCATGTAGCTGCCGCGCATCAGGCAGCGGGCCGCGATGCGGACGGCGACGCGGAAGGACTCAGTGGTGACGTCGAGGGTGCCGGCGGTGCGCCAGCGCTCCACGAGCGCGTGCGCCTCCTCCTCCATGATCGGGCCGTACCCGGGGACGGCGTCGAGCCGGAAGGCGGGCTGGATGGTGCGCCGCTGGCGCCGGTGCAGGGGGCCGTTGGCCGTGGCCACGCCCTCCTTGCCGAGCAGGCTCTCCAGGGATTCCCACAGGGGGCCGGCGATGATGTAGTCGGGGCTGAGGGCCACGGCGCCGGTGAGTTCCGGGGTGGTGACGGCGTACACCGTCTTGGGGCCGAGCCTGAGCCGCACGACGTCACCGTGGTCACGGAGCTGCTCGAAGAAGGCCAGGGGGTCACGGGCCAGTTTCCAGCCGTGGCCGAGCAGCGGGACGCCGCCACCGGCCGGCGGGGGCTCGCGCAGTCCGGAGGGTCCGGACGTCGTGGGCTGCACCGCGTCGACGGTCATTTCTCACCTGCCGCTTCATTGTTGACGTACGGGGGCGTGGACCGGTCGTCCCAACTGTCGACCCGGTAGCGGCCGGACTCGTGGTGGAACCAGTAGACGGAACTGAACCAGTTCCGCATATTGCCGAGGCAGATCCGCACGGCCTCGCCCATGTCCTTTCCGCGCACCGTCCCGTCGTCGAGCCGCTCGGCGAGCCGTAAGGCGTCCTGCTCCACGACGAGGAATTCCGTGATGCATTCCTCGACGCGTCGGCGTAGGTCGTCGACGGCTTCTTCCAGGGTCATTCCCTCATGGGTGACGAGGGATATACCGAGATTGTGGACCTCGTCGCCCGCTATTTCCTTGGGGAGCGAGCAGAGGTCGTTGTACCAGGCGGCGAATTCCTGGCTGAGCAGCGCGGCCCGGCGGTAGGCCGGGTTCTTCCGCACGCGGTCGGGGAGTTCCCTGCCCGCGCCGAGCTCCAGCAGATCCGTCCAGATCCAGTGGGCGAACGTGAGGCGGCGCAGCGCCAGGTACTCCGCCACGGTGGGCACCCGCCCGGCGACCCGGTTGCGGAACTCCCGGTCGTAGGCCTCGATCACGTCGTGGAAGTGGCGGGTGAACCGCGCGTTCCAGGTGTCGGGCAGGAACGCGAACAGCCGGCCCACGCTGTCGGCGAGCCCGGCGACCAGCGGGTCCTCGTGGTGCAGGTGGTCCGTCGGCGCGTCCAGGGCGCGGTGCAGCCGGAACCTCAGCCGTCGCCAGGCGGCCGTGCGGCCGTGCACGATGTCACGGTCGTGCCGGTCGTCCCAGACGAAGAACCACGCGCTGTAGTCGGCGATGGCCTGCAGCACCTCGTCGGGGGCGCCGAGGTAGTAGCCCGCCATCAGGTCGGTGTAGCACAGTCCGTCGGCATATTCCGTGACCTTCTCCGCCGGCATGAGCCGTTTTTCCAGCAGCCAGGAGCGGGTCTTCTCCTGCAACCGGGGCCAATACGGGTGCAGTCGACGGGGAAACGCCGCCTCGATGACCGGAAGGGCGAGCGACGGTGGAACCGCGACCGCCGTCGCCGTGGAGGTACCGCGGTATGTGGTGCTGTATGGGAAAGCTGGCACGAACAACCCCTCTCAGCCGCCAGTGACGCATGCCCCTCCCGCTGTGCCGGGCGTGCGCCGTTGCGTATCCCCGCACTTCCATTCAGCACTACAACTGACCGTTCTGGGAACGGATTTGCTCCATTCACTACCCCAACCTGCCGAGAAACGAACGGCGCCCGGCCGGGAGGGATCCCAGGCCGGGCGCCGTGAACGCGCAGGTGCGGGTCAGTCGTTGGGGACCACGGGGTAGCGCGGCTCGTTCTCGGCCATCTGCCGCAGCGCGTCCTTGCGCTCCCGCTTGGACAGCCGGTCGATGTACAGGGAGCCGTACAGGTGGTCGGTCTCGTGCTGCAAACACCGGGCGAAGTACCCGGTGCCGCGCACCTTGATCGGGTTGCCCTTCTCGTCCTGCCCGGTCACCTCGGCGTAGTCCGGGCGGGCCAGCGGCGCGTACGCCGTCGGCACCGACAGGCAGCCCTCGTTGCTGTCGTCCAGCCGGCGCCGCTCGGCGGGCAGTTCCACCAGCTTCGGGTTGCACACCACGCCGACGTGCCGCACGCCCTCGTCGTCCGGGCAGTCGTAGACGAAGACCTTCAGGTCGACGCCGATCTGGTTGGCGGCCAGGCCCACGCCCTCGGCGGTGCGCTGCGAGGCGAACATGTCCGCGACCAGTTCCCGGAGTTCGTCGCCGAACTCGGTGACGTCCTTGCACTCCTTGTGCAGCACGGGGTTGCCGACGACGGTGATGGGCCGTGAGGTGCCGGCCTCGCGCCACGCCAGCTCGCGCTCCTCCGTGTCCTCGGTGTCGATGACGAAGCCCTCGTCGTCCACGGGGAGCACGCCCGCGTGCTGCTGATCGGTGTCCTGCTGCGCCATGACCGACGTGTGCCTTCCTGGGGGTCGGAGATCGTCCGGGAGAAAACGATTGCGGAGTACAGCCTAATCGCGCGGCCGCCGTCGCTCAGCAGACCTCTTCCAGGTCCCGCCAGTCCCGGGAGTCGGGCGCGTCCGCCACCCAGCCGTCGAGCAGGCCCCGTACCAGCGACGCCGGCGCGGCCACCCCGCACTCGCGCTCCGGCACCCACAGTTGCCCGTCGGTGCGGTGCCCGAGCGGCCCGGGGTGCCCCGGCTCGCTGTGGTCGTGCGGATCCAGGTGCACCCCGTCGCCCTCGTCGCTCGGCATGCGGGACTCCGAGCACATCCGGCACAGCAGCCGCACCGACGACGACCAGTCCTCCGCGGCGAACCCGGCGTCCGCGGCGAGCTGTTCCAGGGCGTCCCGGTCCGCCTCGGTGGCGGCCTCCAGCAGCACCACCCAGGTCGGCACGGGCGAGGGCGCCCACAGCTCTATCTCGTCGAACACCGGGTAGGAGTGCCCGCTGGAGGTGGTCCGCTCGCCGTGCGGGACCCCGTCGTGCAGGACGACCTCGCCCCAGCGCCGCCCGGACGACGGCAGCGGGATGGACAGCACCTCGATCCGCGCCGGGTCCAGCCGCCGCCCCCACACCACCTCGGCCTCGCCCTCGGGCGACAGCCGCACGGCCGCGCTGCCCAGGTCCATGCCGGCCGGCTCCCCGGAGGCGGTCGCACCGCCCGGCACGTGCAGCCCGTACGCCTGCCAGGCCCGGCGGGCCAGCGGCCAGTCCTGCAGCGCGGTGGCGGCGATGCCGACGTTCCACCAGTCGGGCGCCCCGGCCTCGCGGTCCAGCAGCGCGACCGCGCGCAGCCCGGCCGTCCTCGCCTGCTCCCAGTCGTGGCGGAACTTGTGCAGCAGGGCGAGGTTGAACCAGGACTCCGACAGCCAGGGCTCCAGGTCGGCGGCGCGCGTCAGCAGCGCGCCCGCGTCCTCGTAGCGCCCGTCGCCGATCAGCGTGAACGCGCGATCGGTGGCCTGCCGCCACGAGGCGGAGGGCCGGTGCCGTCCCTTGCCGAAGATCCTCACGATTCCCGCCTGCCAGTTCCGTGGAGTGGGCCGGCTGCGCCCCCTGACAGCCTCTCGAAGACCCTCTCCCTTCGCATCCAACCACGAGCGGCTGGAGAGGCGCTCATTACCCATGGGTTACCCACCGGCGGGCAGGGTCAGACTGGCCCGCGCCAACACCCGGGCCAGCGCCTCGACCACCTCCGGCGCGTACTCCCCGGCCGCGGCCAGCCGCAGCTCCTCCAGGGCGGTGAGCGGCCCGCCGGGCCCGGCGCCGTGGACCTTCTCGTCGTAGGCGTTCACCACGCGGACGATCCGGGCGGCCACCGGCTGCTCCGCACAGGGGTCGGCCTGCCGCTCCACCACGGCGGCGACCTGCTCGCCCGCCCCGGTCTGCCGTACGACGGCCCCGCCGAGCAGGGCGATACGCCGCTGCTCGCGCGCGGACAGGGGGGCGGTGGCCCCGGCCGGCACCGGGTCGACCAGGCTGAGCTGACCGATGTCGTGCATCAGCGCCGCGTACTCCAGCACGGTGAGCTCCGGCCCGGACAGGCCCAGGTCGCGTCCCACGGCCACGCCCAGCGCGGCCACCCGGCGGGCGTGCCCGGGCGGCGTGTACCCGGCGATCTCGGTCGCGCGGGCCAGGGAGGCGATGGTCTGCCGGGAGGTGGCGCGGACGGCCGCGTACCGGCGCAGCGCGAGCTGGGTGAGCAGCAGCGGCAGCGAGAACAGCGGCAGCGCCCACAGGCCGACCACGGCGACCGCCAGCGCGATCACCGCGCCGGTGGCGCACACCGCCGACCCGATCCCGGGCACCGCCCGCAGCTCGTCGCGCAGCAGGGGGCCGTACGGCCAGCCGGTGCGGGCGTGGGCGAGCGCCGCGGCGAGCACGACGTCGCACAGGACGCCGAGGACGAGCAGCGCGAGCAGCAGCAGCGCGTAGACGGGGCCGCCGAAGCGTTCGAGGACGCCTCCCTCGTGCAGCGGCTGGAAGCACACCGCGGCGAAGGCCACGGTCAGCACCCGCCGGGCCAGGTGGTCCAGGACCGGCCCCCGGCCGCGCGCCACGTGCGGCACGCAGCCCAGCAGCGAGGCCCCGGCGACCACCGCGACGACCT
Source organism: Streptomyces galbus (assembly GCF_005280195.1). Taxonomy (GTDB): domain Bacteria; phylum Actinomycetota; class Actinomycetes; order Streptomycetales; family Streptomycetaceae; genus Streptomyces; species Streptomyces galbus. The sequence goes on from NZ_SZPR01000017.1 coordinate 229,782, forward strand.
GCGCGGCCCCGTGCTGGGTGGGGTGCCCGGCGTTCTCCCCGAGCAGCGCGAACGCCAGCGCCCCGGCGGCTCCGAGCGGCGCGGCCTCGCGCACCCCGGCCCCGCTCCAGCGGCTCAGCTCCCCCACCGCGACGAACACCCCGAAGGCGAGCGCGAGCGGCCGCTCCAGCACCCCGCTGCGCACGGTGGCGGCCAGCGCGACGGCGACGGTGAGCCCGGCGGCCGTGTGGATGAGCACCAGCGGGCGCCGGTGGTGCGGGGGGCGCCACCCGGCCGCGCGGCTGCGGGCGCCCGCCCCGGACAGGGCGGCCGAGGTCACCGCGCCACCCCGCGCCGGTCGCCCGCGGACGCCGGTGCGGGCAGCGTGGGCGCGCTCTCGTCGGCGGTCACCACGGGGTGCCAGCCGTGGCGGTCCAGGGCACGGACGAGGGCGCCGACCATGCGCGGGTCGAACTGGGTGCCCGCGCACCGCCCGAGCTCCTCCAGGGCGACGGCGACGGGCCGGGCCCTGCTGTAGGACCGGGTGGAGGTCATCGCGTCGAAGGCGTCGGCCACGGCCACCACGCGCGCGGGCTCGGGGATCTGACGGCCGACCAGCCCGTACGGGTAGCCGCTGCCGTCCAGCCGTTCGTGGTGGTGCAGGATCGCCGAGCGGGCCTCGCCGAGGAAGGTGATCCCCCGGGTGATCTCGTGGCCGTACTCGGGGTGCAGCTCGATGACGCGCCGCTCCTCGGGGGTCAGCGGGCCGTCCTTGCGCAGCAGCCGGGTCGGCACGCCCAGCTTGCCCACGTCGTGCAGGATCCCGGCGAAGCGCAGCACCTCGATGCGTCGCTCGTCCATGCCGAGTTCCCGGGCGATCATCATGGAGGCCTGGCCGACCCGCTCGCTGTGGCCGCGGGTGTAGCCGTCCTTGATGTCGACGGCCTGCACCAGCGCCCGGATGGTCGCGTGGTGCGCGGCCCGCTCCCGGTGGTACTGCGCGAACACCCACCAGGCCACGCCCATCGGGAACAGCACGAGCAGCGCGGCGACCGGCCCGTACGGGCTGTGCCACAGCACCGCCATCATCAGCCCGGCCAGTCCGTGCACGGCGAGCGGCGCGAGCGAGCGGGAGAACAGCCCGCGCCAGGCCCGGCGCGGCGGGACGCGTTCGGCGAGCACGCGGATGCCGCCGTCCAGCAATGCGAGCACCGCGCAGTAGACGAGCACGGCGGCCCCGGCGGGCAGCAGCGCCCGGGGGACGGCGCAGGCGGCGACGGCGTCCCGGCCGCCGAGCAGCCCGTGCACCCGGGCCGCGGCCCACACGGCGAGCACGCACTGCGCGGCCCGCCACAGCCGCCGCACGGCCGCCGGGCGCTGCTCGACGCGGGCCAGCAGGACCCCGGGCAGCGGGACGAGGGCCGCGGCGGGCGGCGGCAGCAGGAAGGCCCCGGCGAGCAGCACGGGGTGGAAGACGGGCGCCGCGGGGGACGTGGCCGGTCCGGGGCCGCGGAACCGGGCGCGTGCCGCCCACCGGCCCGCCGCGTACAGCGCGGCGAGCAGGATCACGGCCCAGGTGGACGAGTCGGCCCGCAGCAGGCCCGCGGCCCACCGGGACGGGTCGGGGCCGGGCGCGCCGGCGAGGGCGGGCACGGGGGCCAGGCAGAGCAGGGCGGTGAGGGCGGCGCAGCCGACGTAGAGCCGGGCCCGCCCGGGAATCGCCTCCATGCCGCCTCCCCCAGCCCGTAGATGTCCGGGCTGGGAGCCTAGGACCGGCCGGGCAGAGGGGCGGGCGTATCACCCGCGGGTTAGCACGTTCGAGTGACGACCGCGCGGGCACGGGCCGCGTGGCGGGCGGCGGCCCGGGGGCGGACGGCGGCGGTCAGGACTCCTGGGGGGTGCCCGGGGAGGCGGCGCTCACGTCGTGCTCGGGCACGGTCTGGCCGGAGCGGATCAGCTCCAGCCGCCCCATCACCTTGGCCCGCAGGTCCACGGGCACGTCGTCATGACCGCAGCACCGCTTGACCAGCTTCTTCACGGCCTGCTCGAGTCCGTACTTCTCCAGGCACGGCGAGCACTCCTTGAAGTGCTGCTGGAACTTGTCGCGGTCGACGTCCGGCATCTCGCTGTCGAGGAACTCGTACAGGTGGTCGAGGACCTCGGAGCAGTCCGTCTCGTGCGGCTCTCCGCAGCTCATGAGCCCGAGCCTTTCGCTTCGTTCGACTCTCCGGCGCCGGCCGGGACCAGCCCGCGCTCACGGGCGTAGTCCTCGAGCATGCCGCGCAGTTGACGGCGGCCCCGGTGCAGCCGGGACATCACCGTACCGATGGGTGTCCCCATGATGTCCGCGATCTCCTTGTAGGCAAAGCCCTCGACGTCCGCGAGGTACACGGCGATGCGGAACTCCTCGGGGATCGCCTGGAGCGCTTCCTTCACGTCCGAGTCGGGCAGGTGGTCGAGCGCCTGCGACTCGGCGGAACGCAGACCCGTCGACATGTGCGACTCGGCACGGGCGAGCTGCCAGTCCTCGATCTCCTCGGCCGCGCTGCGCTGGGGTTCGCGCTGCTTCTTGCGGTACGAGTTGATGAAGGTGTTGGTGAGGATCCGGTACAGCCACGCCTTGAGGTTGGTGCCCTCGCGGAACTGGTGGAAGGACGCGTACGCCTTGGCGTACGTCTCCTGCACCAGGTCCTCCGCGTCGGCGGGGTTGCGCGTCATGCGCAGTGCGGCCGAATACATCTGGTCGAGGAATTCCAGCGCGTCCCGCTCGAAGCGCGCGCTGCGCTGCGTGGTCGACTCGGGGATCGCCCCCGCGTCCGCGCCGATGCCCTGGCCCTCGGGCAGCTCCGCCTGGCCGTCGTCGGTCCCTGCGTCGGTACCGGGAACCGGACCCACCTCCTCAAGATTCCGGGCAGGACCGAGACCGATCCCACCAGAATCGGAGGATAGAACACGACCCGTCCCCGCCGCCGCTCGAATAGGAGCGGTCTTGGCCGCGTGCAGCACCGTCCAGTCCAGGTCGGCGCGGTTGCCACGGCTGGGGCAGATGGTCGAACCCATGCGGCGAACTTCCTCTCCCACGACGTCCGTGCTGGCTGTCCAGCACGTCTGTCCGGCACAACAGCGGCCGGGAGCGCGGCATTCCCCGCCTCCCGCTCCCGTGACGCGCCCCACCCGGGGCACCGCCCGGCCGGCGGGGTGACGTACCCCACGCGGGGCACCCCGGTGGCGTGGCCGGTGGAGCGCCCCGTGGAGCAGGCGGCGAAGCGGCCGGTCAGGGAAGTGTCAGGGAAGTGACGCGGTCCACTCCACGACCGCCGCCGTGATGATCCCGAGCGCCTGCTCCTGGGTGATGTCCGCCCGCTTGGGCACGGCGAACGCGTGGTCGCCGTGGGGCACCGCGACGAGGTCGTGGTCCCCGTCCGGGAACTCCGCGGGCCGGCCGAAGGGGTCGTTGCCGCCCTGCACGACCAGGGTGGGCACGCCCGCGCCGAGCAGCTCGGCGGCGCGGGAGCGGTCCGGCCTGCCCGGCGGGTGCAGCGGGAAGCTCAGCGCGAGGACGGCGGCGGCGCCCAGCTCGGCCGCCGTGCGGCAGGCGACGCGGGCGCCCGCGGAGCGCCCGCCGGAGACCACCGGCAGCCCGGCCGCGGCGAGGGCCGGCCAGATCCCGCGCCAGCCCGCGTCCAGGGTCTTCGGCGCCGGCGCGAGCTTCTTGCCGGCCACCCGCCAGGGCTGCTCCACCAGGGCGACCGTGACACCGTGCGCGGGCAGCTCGGCGGCGAGCGCCCGCAGGTCGCGGGCCTCGATGCCGCCGCCGGCGCCGTGGCTGACGGCGAGGACGAGGCGCGCCGCGCGCGGGGCCCGGTGCCAGGTGATCCGGGCGTCACCGGTCTCGGTGGGGACGGTCTCGGCGGGGGCGCCGTCGGCGGGGGCCCGCCCGCTGGTGTCGTTCGTCACGTCAGAAGAGTGTGCCCTCCTCGGGCCCCGCCAGCTCCTTCAGCAGCTCCGGGCCGTTGTTGCGGACGTTGCTGACGGCGGTGGAGACCGGGTGGGCGCGCAGGAGTCCGGGCGGCGGCGGGGCGAGCAGCGACCGCAGTTCCCCGGGGTCGGTGCGGGACGGGTCGAGCCAGGCGTCCCAGCGGTCCGGGGTGAGCATCAGCGGCATCCGGGGGTGGATGTCGGCGAGCGTGCGGGGTCCCTCGGCGGGGGCGGCGGCGAGCGGGGTGGTCTCGGCCTCGGTGGTGATCACCGAGCAGGTCGCCCACCAGGCCCGCGGGTGGTCGTCCGGCAGGGTCCGGTCCCGCCAGAACTCGTACAGCCCGGCCATCGCGAACACCGAGCCGTCCGCCGGGCGCACGAAGTACGGCTGCTTGCGCGGGCGTTTGCGGCGGCCCTCGACCTCCAGCTCCCGCTCCTCGGTTCCGGTGACCCACTCGTAGTAGCCGTCGGCGGGCACGATGCAGCGCCGGGCGGCGAAGGCCCGGCGGTACGACGGCTTCTCGTGCACCGTCTCCGCGCGGGCGTTGATCATCCGGGCGGCGCCCTCGGGCGACTTGGCCCAGGAGGGGACCAGGCCCCACCTCAGGGTGCGCAGCTGGCGAACCGGCCGCGGGTCGTCCGCGTCCTTCACGGGACGGTCCAGGACGACGTGGACCTCCTTCGTCGGGGCCACGTTGTAGTCGGGCTCAAATGTCTCGGCCGGCTCCCTCCCCCAGAGGCTCGACTGCGCTCGCCCTGGGGGGACCCCCATCTCAATCCCGAAGACCGCCGCGAGATCCTCGGGCCCACGACTGGCTGCATACCGTCCGCACATGCGTGCCACACTGCCAGATCCGTCCGACGGAAAGGGAGCCACCGCCCTACATGAAGAGCATGGACAGCCTCGCCGCCCTCGCGCTGCCCGACCTCTGGGGCCGGCTCACCGGGACCCAGTCCGACCCCGACCTGTGGGTGGTGTGCGCCACCCTGGCCGCGGCGCTGGCCGTCGTGGTGCCCCACCCGCTGTGGCGCCTGTCGCGCAACGCGATCACCATCGCCCACGAGGGCGGCCACGGTCTGGTCGCCCTGCTGACCGGCCGCACCCTGACCGGCATACGGCTGCACTCCGACACCAGCGGCCTCACCCTGAGCCGCGGCAAGCCGTACGGCCTCGGCATGATCCTCACGGCCGCGGCCGGCTACACCGCTCCCCCGCTGCTGGGCCTGGGCGGTGCCGCGCTGCTGGGCGCCGGGCGCATCACGCTGCTGCTGTGGGCGGCGACGGCCCTGCTGCTGGCGATGCTGGTGATGATCCGCAACGCCTACGGCGCGCTGACGGTGCTGCTCGCCTGCGGCACGTTCCTGCTGGTGTCGTGGCTGGCCGGACCGCAGGTGCAGGCGGCGTTCGCCTACGCGGTGGTGTGGTTCCTGCTGCTGGGGGGCGTGCGCCCGGCCTTCGAGCTCCAGGCGAAGCGCCGGCACGCGGGCGCGGGCGACTCGGACGCCGACCAGTTGTCCCGGTTGACGCACGTGCCGGCGGGGCTGTGGCTGTTCCTGTTCCACGCGGTGTCGCTGTGCTCGCTGACGGGGGGCGGCCGGTGGCTCCTCGGGCTGTGACGGCCGTCCCGCCGCGGCGTCACCGCGCAGCCGCGGGAGCCGCCCGATGGAGTGGATCGTCCGCTGCGCGGCGCACCCCGCACGAGCCGCCCGGCTGAGGGGCGCGGCCGACCTGCGGCGAACGGTTCGACCAGCCAGGACGGCACCGGAAGCGGCGGACGAGGGACAGTCCGGCGGACCGCCCTCCTTATAGAGTGGGCCCCATGGCCCGTACCCCCGCACCCACCGCCCTCTGGCCCGCGCCGCACGCGAGCGGAGCCGTCGACGCGACGGTCCACGTGCCCGGGTCCAAGTCGGTCACCAACCGCGCCCTCGTGCTCGCCTCCCTCGCCTCCGAGCCGGGTTGGCTGCGCCGTCCGCTGCGCTCGCGCGACACCCTGCTGATGGCGGACGCCCTGCGCGCGATGGGCATCGAGATCGAGGAGGGCGTGGGCCCCGACGGCACCGGCGAGGCGTGGCGGGTGCTGCCGGCGGGCCTGCGCGGCCCGGCCACCGTGGACGTCGGCAACGCCGGCACCGTGATGCGCTTCCTGCCCCCGGTCGCCACGCTGGCCGACGGGCCGGTGCACTTCGACGGCGACCCGCGCTCGCACGAGCGTCCCCTGCACGGGGTGATCGACGCGCTGCGGGCGCTCGGCGCGCGGATCGACGACGACGGCCGCGGCGCGCTGCCGCTGACGGTGCACGGCGTCGGCGCGCTGGACGGCGGCCCGGTCGAGGTCGACGCCTCGTCGTCGTCCCAGTTCGTCTCGGCGCTGCTGCTGTCGGGACCCCGCTTCAACCAGGGGGTGGAGGTCCGTCACACCGGCTCCACCCTGCCGTCGCTGCCGCACATCCAGATGACGGTGGACATGCTGCGCGCGGTCGGCGCCCAGGTGGACACCCCCGAGTCGGGCGGCGAGCCCGGCGTCTGGCGGGTCACGCCCGGCGCGCTGCTCGGCCGCGACCTGACGGTGGAGCCGGACCTGTCCAACGCCCAGCCGTTCCTGGCGGCGGCGCTGGTCACCGGGGGCCGCGTGGTCGTCCCGGACTGGCCGGCCCGCACCACCCAGCCGGGTGACCGGCTGCGGGAGATCTTCACCGAGATGGGCGGCTCCTGCCGACTGACCGACTACGGCCTGGAGTTCACCGGCTCGGGTGCCGTCCACGGCATCGACGTCGACCTCGGCGACGTCGGCGAGCTGACCCCGGGCATCGCGGCGGTGGCGGCCCTCGCCGACTCCCCCTCGACCCTGCGGGGCGTGGCGCACCTGCGGCTGCACGAGACGGACCGGCTGGCCGCGCTCACCAAGGAGATCAACGAGCTCGGCGGCGACGTCACCGAGACGGCCGACGGCCTGCGCATCCGCCCCCGCCCGCTGCACGGCGGTGTCTTCCACACCTACGAGGACCACCGCATGGCGACCGCCGGCGCGGTCATCGGCCTCGCGGTCGAGGGCGTGCGCATCGAGAACGTGGCGACCACCGCGAAGACCCTGCCGGACTTCCCGGACCTGTGGACCGCGATGCTCGGGGCGGCGTAGGGACGCGGGGAACAGCCATGCGCCGCTACGGCAAGCACACCGACGAGGACGACATCCGCAGCCGCCCCAACCGCAAGGGCAACCGGCCGCGGACCAACATCCGGCCCAAGCACGAGGACGCCGCCGAGGGCCTGGTTCTGACCGTCGACCGGGGCCGGCTGACGTGCCTGGTCGACGGCCGGACGGTGCTGGCGATGAAGGCCCGTGAACTGGGCCGCAAGGCCGCCGTGGTCGGCGACCGGGTGGCGCTGGTCGGCGACCTGTCCGGCGCGAAGGACACGCTGGCCCGCATCGTCCGCATCGAGGAGCGCACCTCGGTGCTGCGCCGCACGGCCGACGACGACGACCCCTACGAGCGGGTGGTGGTGGCCAACGCCGACCAGCTCGCCGTGGTCACCGCCCTCGCCGACCCGGAGCCCCGCCCGCGGCTCATCGACCGCTGCCTGGTCGCCGCGTTCGACGGCGGCCTCGAACCGCTGCTGGTGCTGACCAAGTCCGACCTCGCCCCGCCGGACAAGCTGCTGGAGCTGTACGGCGACCTGGACATCCCCTACGTGGTGACCAGCCGCGAGGAGCTGGAGAACGGCACCGCGGCGGACCGGGTGCGCGAGCAACTGGCGGGACGCGTCACCGCGTTCGTCGGCCACTCGGGCGTCGGCAAGACGACACTGGTGAACGCGCTGGTGCCCGAGGAGCGGCGGCGCCTGACCGGTCACGTCAACGCGGTGACCGGCCGCGGCCGGCACACCACCACCTCCGCGCTGGCGCTGCCGCTGGACGGCGCGGCGGGCTGGGTGATCGACACCCCGGGCGTGCGGTCCTTCGGTCTCGCGCACGTCGACCCGTCCCGGGTGATCCACGCCTTCCCCGACCTGGAACCGGGCACCGCGGGCTGCCCGCGCGCGTGCAGTCACGACGAGCCGGACTGCGCGCTGGACGCGTGGGTGGCCGAGGGGCACGCGGACCCGGCGCGGCTGTACTCGCTGCGTCGGCTGCTGTCGACGCGTGAGCGCACGGAAGGCGACTGAGCACCGCGTTGTTTGGTGGGGCCGGACCCCGGTAAGTGCATAATCGCACCGAGCGGTGATCCGGTACCTACGGGAGGACAGCACATGGCGTGGCTGCTGGTCATGGTGGCCGGACTGCTCGAGACCGGCTTCGCCGTGTGTCTGAAGCTCTCCCACGGGTTCACCCGGCTGTGGCCGACGATCGCCTTCTGCGTGTTCGCCCTCGGCAGCTTCGGCCTGCTGACCCTGTCCCTGCGCAAGCTGGACGTGGGACCCGCGTACGCGGTGTGGACCGGCATCGGCGCGGCCGGCACGGCGATCTACGGCATGGTCTTCCTCGGCGACCTGGTGTCGACCCTGAAGATCGTCTCGATCAGCCTGGTCATCATCGGCGTGATCGGGCTCCAGCTCTCCGGCTCGACGCACTGAGGCGCCGGCGGGCGCGCGGGCACCGGCGGGGCCACGGCGGGCGCGCTCAGGCCGGCGGGCGGTGCAGGGCGCCGCGCACCAGGTCCGCGAGGCCGCCCTCACCCGGTGGCGCGGCCACGCAGGACAGGGCGACGCGGACGACCAGTTCGCAGGAGCGGGCCAGCTCGGCGGTGTCCGGCCTGGCGGCGGGCCCGGCCAGCACCGCCACGGCACGGTCGCGCACCAGGGCCACGAAGTCCCCGGGCGAGGGCAGCGGGCCGTCCGCCCGCCGCTGCGCCGGTACCGCGGCGGAGGCCGGGGCGGGCCGCAGCGCGGGCGTCGGCAGGCGCTCGCTCCAGCAGCCGGTGAGCAGGGCGCGGACCAGCGCGTTGTCGTGGGCGGCGGTCACGGTCCACTCGGCGGTGGCGGTCAGCCGCTCCCGGGCGTCGCCGTGCCCGGCGAGGGCCCGCTCCACCCCGGCGAGGTAGCCGTCGGCCTCGCGGCGCACCAGGGCGCGGGCGAGGCCGTCCTTGCTGCCGAACTCGTTGTACAGCGTCTGCCGGGACACCCCGGCCGCCGCGGCCACGTCGACCATGCGCACCGTGGACCACGGCCGACGCGTCAGGGCCGCGAAGGCGGCGTCCAGCAGTGACTCCCGCGCACCCGGCATCCTCGCCTCCCTGCGACGGCACTGCGCCCAGATTTGACGGGCTTGTCCGCACTGTCAAGGGGTCGCGGAGGGGGCGGATCGCGGCATCCTGCCCGGCCGCCCCGGGCGGGCGTCCACCGGGTGCCCCGGCCCCCTGTGGCCCCGCGCCCGCCGGGACGGATACCGTTCGTCACATGCCGGACTACCTCGACGACCTGCGGCTGGCCCACGTCCTCGCGGACGCCGCCGACGCCGCCACCACGGCCCGCTTCAAGGCCCTCGACCTCAAGGTGGAGACGAAGCCGGACATGACCCCGGTGAGCGAGGCGGACAAGGCGGCCGAGGAGATCATCCGCGGCCAGCTCCAGCGCGCCCGTCCCCGGGACGCGATCCTCGGCGAGGAGTACGGGGTGGAGGGCACCGGCCCGCGCCGCTGGGTGGTCGACCCGATCGACGGCACCAAGAACTACGTCCGGGGCGTCCCGGTGTGGGCGACGCTGATCGCCCTCATGGAGGCGGGCGAGGGCGGCTACCAGCCGGTCGTCGGGGTCGTGTCCGCTCCGGCGCTCGGCCGCCGCTGGTGGGCCGCGAAGGGGCACGGCGCCTACTCCGGGCGCAGCCTGTCCTCCGCCACCCGGCTGCACGTCTCGCGGGTCGCCGACCTCGCGGACGCCTCCTTCGCCTACTCGTCCCTGTCCGGCTGGGAGGAGCAGGGCCGCCTGGACGGCTTCCTGGACCTCACCCGCCGGGTCTGGCGCACGCGCGCGTACGGGGACTTCTGGCCGTACATGATGGTCGCCGAGGGGGCGGTGGACCTGTGCGCCGAGCCCGAGCTGTCGCTGTGGGACATGGCCGCCACCGCGATCGTCGTGACGGAGGCGGGGGGCACCTTCACCGGCCTCGACGGCCGTCCCGGCCCGCACAGCGGCAACGCCGCCGCGTCGAACGGCCTGCTGCACGACGCACTGCTGGACCACCTCCACCCGCGCGGGTGAACTGACGCCACGTCCGGCGCACTCGCCCCAGGGGCGGATGAGCGCGTGCGCCCTCAACCGGCCGCACGCGCCCTCTTGTTGACCCCCGCTTTGCCTGCCACTCTGAGAATCCCCCCACTTGTGCATTTGTGAAACGCTGAACAAAGGGCTGAACAAGGCAGGAAGGGCGGGGACACCCAGGCGGGACACACCAGGAGGTGGCTCGATCCATGCTCGTCCGTGACGCCATGAGCACCGTGGTCCTCATCATCGGCCCCCACCACACCCTGCGGCAGGCGGCGGCGCTGATGTCCGCCCGCCGGGTCGGCGCGGCCGTCGTGCACGACCCCGACGCCGGAGGGATCGGCATCCTCACCGAGCGCGACATCCTCAACTCCGTCGGCCTCGGCCAGGACCCCGACACCGAGCGCACCCAGGACCACACGACCACCGACGTGGTGTTCGCGGCCCCGGGCTGGACGCTGGAGGAGGCGGCCCGTTCCATGACCCACGGCGGCTTTCGCCACCTCGTCGTCCTCGACCGCGGTGACGTCACCGGCGTCGTCTCGGTCCGCGACATCATCCGCTGCTGGGCCCCGGACCGGCAGCAGGTGCCGGCCTGAGCCGCGGCCCGGCCGCACGGCCCGGGCGCACGAACGGGCCGGACCCCCCTCGACGGGCCCCACCGGAGTGGAGCGGTCGAGGAAGGGTCCGGCCCGTCCCCCGGCAAGCGGTCCAGTGCTGGTGATCAGCCGCGCAGGGCCTGGACCGCGGCCTCCAGCCGCTTGCCGAAGTCGTCGTCCGCCCGGCGGAAGTTCTCCACCGCCCGCTCGACGATGTCGTCGCGCGAGACGCCCGCGAGCGCGCCCGAGAGGTTGGCGACCAGGCGCTCCTTCTCGTCCTCGCGCATCAGCCGGTAGAGGTTGCCGGCCTGCACGAAGTCGTCGTCCTCGGCGTGGCGGGGCGTCGGGTGGGCGCCGGTGCCGCCGGGGACGGCGTCGAACGGCTGCCACAGCGGACGGCCCGTCTGGTACGGCCCGCCGAAGCTGTTGGGCTCGTAGTTCTTCTCGCCGCCGTGCCGGCCGTCGTAGAGGTGGCCGTCGCGGGAGTGGGTGCGCGCCTCGGTGGCGTGCGGGCGGTTCACCGGCAGGTGGTCGGCGTTGATGCCGACGCGGTAGCGGTGCGCGTCGCCGTAGGCGAACAGGCGGCCCTGCAGCATCTTGTCCGGCGAGGGGCCGATGCCCGGCACGAAGTGGGCCGGCGAGAAGATGCTCTGCTCGACCTCGGCGAAGACGTTGCGCGGGTTGCGGTTGAGCTCCAGCCGGCCGAACTCGATCACCGGGTAGTCCGCGTGCGGCCACACCTTGGTCAGGTCGAACGGGTTGAAGCGGTACGCTGCCGCGTCCGCCGCGGGCATGATCTGCACGCCCACGGTCCAGCTCGGGAACTCGCCGCGCTCGATCGCCTCGCGCAGGTCGCGCTGGTGGGAGTCGGGGTCCTTGCCGGCGAGGACGTCGGCCTCCTCGGCGGTGAGGTTCCTGATCCCCTGGTCGGTCTTGAAGTGGTACTTGACCCAGAAGACCTCGCCGTCGGCGTTGTTCCACTGGTAGGTGTGCGAGCCGAAGCCGTCCATGTGCCGGTACGAGGCCGGGATGCCGCGGTCGCCGAACAGCCAGGTCACCTGGTGCGTGGACTCCGGCGACAGGGACCAGAAGTCCCACACGTTGTCCGGCTCGGTCGAGCCCGTGTAGGGGTCGCGCTTCTGGGTGTGGATGAAGTCCGGGAACTTGATGGCGTCCCGGATGAAGAACACCGGGGTGTTGTTGCCGACGAGGTCGTAGTTGCCCTCCTCGGTGTAGAACTTCAGCGCGAAGCCCCGCGGGTCGCGCACGGCGTCCGCGGCACCGAGGTTGCCGGCCACGGTCGAGAAGCGCAGGAAGACCTCGGTCTCCTTGCCCACCGCGGAGAGGAAGGCGGCACGCGTGTACGGCGTGACGTCGGCGGTCACCGTGAAGGTGCCGTAGGCGCCGGCGCCGCGGGCGTGCACCACGCGCTCCGGGATGCGCTCCCGGTTGAAGTGGGCCAGCTTCTCCAGCAGGAGCTGGTCCTGGACGAGGACCGGGCCGCCGACGCCCGAGGTCTCGCTGTTCTGGTTGTCGGCAACCGGTGCACCGGCCTCCGTGGTGAGCGGTCCCTGCGTCACGTGCGCCTCCTGCGTCTTCCTGTTACTCGACCAAAGCCAGTCTCGATCCTACATTGGACTCAGTCCAAGTCAAATGAACGTCCAAAGTCACACCTATTCGGAACCTGGTCCGGTTGCTGTTAGGCTGAAGAGTATGAGCGACCTATTGGAACGGCTGCGCGGACGCGGATGGCGGATGACCGCGCAGAGGCGTGTCGTGGCCGAGGTCCTGGACGGCGAGCACGTCCACCTCACGGCCGACGAGGTCCACGCACGGGCCGTCGCCAAGCTGCCGGAGATCTCCCGGGCGACCGTGTACAACACCCTCGGTGAGCTGGTCACCCTCGGCGAGGTGCTCGAGGTCAGCACGGACCAGCGCGCCAAGCGGTACGACCCGAACGCGCACCGCCCCCACCACCACCTGGTGTGCGCGCGGTGCGGTGCGATCCGGGACGTGCACCCGTCGGGCAACCCGCTGGCCGACCTCCCCGACTCCGAGCGCTTCGGCTTCACGGTGTCGGACGTCGAGGTCACCTACCGCGGCGTCTGCCCCAACTGCGCGGCGGCGTAGGCCCCCCGAGCCGTCACCACGCCGAAGGGCACCGCACTCCCCCTGACCGGGGAGTGCGGTGCCCTTTCGTGTGAGCGTCGTGGTCCGGCGCCTCAGAACGCCGTCAGGGTGAGGGTGAAGCCCGTGGGCTTCGTGTCCTGGACGTAGGAGGCGAAGTCGGCCACGTCGTCGAAGGCGAAGCCGTAGGCCTTGCCGTCCACGGTGGCCGCGTGGACGGCCCGCGCGTAGTGGTTGGTCAGCGCGCCCCGGTAGAACGTCGCCGGGTCGGTGGCCGGCTGCGCGGGGTGGCTGATCAGGGTGGAGCGGTTGAAGGCCGCGCCCAGGACCGCGGCCACCGGGCCGGTCGTCCCGTCGTTGGGGGCGGCGAGGTTGCCGTCGCAGAAGAGGACGTCACGGGTGGAGGGCCTGGCGAACGACACCGCCGCCGGGCCGTCGAAGGTGAGCCGCTCGCCGCGGACGCGTCCGGTGAACGTCCCCGCGTTCGTGCTGACCGTGAGGTCCTTGCCGGTGTACGTGCTCCACACCTCGTCGATGTACGGCGCGAAGTAGTCCTCGGGGAACAGGCCCGCGTCCAGGCCGTGGCCCGGGGCGATGATCCGCGTGTCGTCCACGACCAGCGGGGCGAACTCCTCCACCTGCCGCAGGGCCGCGAAGGCCGCGGCCCGGCCGCCGTCGCGCACGGCGCCCGTCGTCTGGTCCTTCTCCCCGGTGAGCCGGATGCTCATCGGGACGCTGAACATGTCCACCATCGTGGTGTTGCAGAACATCCCGTCCGCGTTGTGGGTGAACTCCGCGCAGTCGTGCAGGATCCCGTAGTTGGGGTCCGAGGCGACCCAGCCGGCCGGGTACTGCAGGGCGGCGTCGCCGTTGCCGTCGGTCACGGCCTTGAACTTGAGCTTCGCGCCCAGCGAGACGTAGATGCGGCCCGACATGCGGGGCAGGGACAGCGTGGTCGCGCCGCTGCCCGCGAGCGGTATCGCGTAGTCGGTGAAGCCGTCGGGGCCGTTGTCCGAGAGCGCGACGGGGGCGAGGGTGCCGTCCGGGGTGAGCCGCACCTGCTTGCCGTCGGCGTTGCCGACGACGTACAGGTGCACCGAACCGTTCCCGAACGAGCCGCTGTTGTTGACCACGGTGACCGGGAGCGCGCCGCCCGCCGCGGGCGCGGACCCGCCGCTCTGCCCCGCGAGGGCGTGCGGGGCGACGGCGGCGATCGCCGGGACGCCCACGGCGGCGCCCCCGAGGGCGAACAGCATCTTGCGGCGGGTCAGGCTGCGCTGGTGACGAGGTGCCATGAGGGGTGCTCCTTGGGGAGTGCGGCGGTGGGGGGTGCCGCGAGGAGGGGTCGTGGGGGGCCGTGGTGGGGGCTCAGACGAGGGACCACTTCTGGTTGGCGTTGCCGGAGCAGGTCCAGGTCTGCAGGCGGGTGCCGTCGGCGGCGGAGTTGCCCTTGGCGTCCAGGCACTTGCCGGCGCCGACGTTGGTCAGGTCGCGGGCCGCCGTGTACGTCCACTGCTGGGCCGGGGTGCCGTTGCACGTGTAGAGCTGGACGACCGCGCCGTCGTCGTGCGAACCGCCCTGCACGTCCAGGCACTTGCCCAGGGCGCGTACGGTGCCGTCGCTGCCGAGGGTCCAGCGCTGGGCGTCGTTGCCGGTGCAGGTGTGCAGTTGGACGGGGGTGCCGTCGGCGGTGCCGGCGCCGGCCACGTCCACGCACATGTCGCCGATGCCCTTGAGGGCGCCGGCCCGGGGGGCGGTGCCGGAGCCGGTGCCCGCGCCCGTGCCGGAGTCCGAGGTGGTGACGTGGACGTAGTCGACGGTCATCGTCTGCGGGAAGGAGGTGCCGGCGTCCGGGCTCCCGGGCCAGTCACCGCCGACCGCGAAGTTCAGGATGAGGAAGAACGGGTGGTCGTAGACCCACCTGTTGCCGCCCACGTCGGCGGGGGTGCGGGTCTCGTAGGGCCTGCCGTCCACGGACCAGGTGATCGCCGAGGGGCTCCAGTCGACCGCGAAGACGTGGAAGTCGTCGGCGAACGAGGCGCCGTTCGGCAGGGTGTACCCGGCGCCGATGCCGCCCGCGCCGGAGTAGCCGGGGCCGTGGATCGTGCCGTGCACGGTGCCGGGCTCCTTGCCGACGTTCTCCATGATGTCGATCTCGCCGCTGGCGGGCCAGCCCGCGCTGCCGAGGTCGTCGCCGAGCATCCAGAACGCCGGCCACACGCCCTGGCCCCGCGGGACCTTGATCCGGGACTCGAAGTGGCCGTACTTCTGCGTGAAGGTCCTGACGGTGTTCAGCCGGGCCGAGGTGTACTGGCACGTGCCGTACCAGCACTGCAGGCCGGCGTCCGTGTTCTTGCGGGCGGTGATCACCAGGTGGCCGTTGCCGTCGAGGGCGGCGTTGCCCGTGCTGTTCGTGTAGTACTGCAGCTCGTGGTTGCCGTTCCCGCCGCCGCCCGTCTCCAGGGTCCACTTCGCTGCGCTGGGCGCGCTGCCCGCACCGCCCTCGAAGTCGTCGGACCAGGTCGTGGTGGCGGTGGCGGCGCTCGCGCGGTTCGTCGCCGGGTCCGAGGTGTTGAGGAGGAGGGCGGCGGCGAGGGCGGCGAGCGTCAGCAGCGCCAGCCCTCCGAACGACCATCTGCGTGCGCGATGAGCGGCCATGGGGAGAACACACCTTGTCGTCGGGGAGGGTCTTCCTGGCCGACGCACCGGTTCTGAGAGCGCTCTCACGCTGCGCGGACGGCACCGTCGGCGAGCCCAGACGATACGCAGGAAGGTTGCCCCTGCCAACCGGAACCCGCATCCTCGAATCAGGCCCTGACCTGGGATTACCTCAAGTAACGCCGACAACCCGAAGCACGCTTAATCCGTGTTTAAACCACGCTTAAGGAGAGCGGAGGGGGGGCGCGAGGGCGGAGCACGGCACACGACGAGGGCCGGAACCCATTCGGATTCCGGCCCTCGTCCATCAGTAGCGGGGACAGGATTTGAACCTGCGACCTCTGGGTTATGAGCCCAGCGAGCTACCGAGCTGCTCCACCCCGCGTCGGTGAATGCAATGTTACGTCAAGGAGGAGGACGGAAGCAAATCACCGCCCGGGGCACGTCCGTCCCACCCCTGCCTCACGCCGTCAGCTCTTGGCGCAGCGCGTCCCGCAGCCGCGCCGCCCGCTCGGCCACCTCGGCCGGCCCCAGCGTCACCGCGCGGTCCGCCCAGCGCTGTCCCTCGTCCAGCTCACCACGACGCGCGTAGACCAGGGCCAGCCGCAGGGCCGCCCGCCCGTGCCCCTCCCGTGCCGCCCGGGTCCACCAGACCACCGCCTCGGGCTCGCTGCCCTCCCGCACGAGCAGCAGCCCGAGGTTGAACGCGCCGTTGCGCGACCCCGCCTCGGCGGCCAGCCGGTACCACCGCGCCGCCTCGACGACGTCACCGCGCGCGGCGGCCAGCATCCCGACCCGCACCTGGGCCCGGCGGTGGCCCTGGGAGGCGGCGCGCTCGTACCACTCCTCGCACTCGGTCTTCTCGTGCACCACCTCGCCGAGCTCGTGCGCCGACGGCCGGGGCCGCCGCGCGTCGAGCACGGTGGCGAGCCGGTACGCCGCCTCCGCGCTGCCCCCGCCCGCGGCGCACCGCAGGTGCAGCTCGGCCTCCTGCTCGTCCCCGTCCCGCAGGCGCGCGATCCCGACCTGGAGGGCCGCCTCGGTGTGACCGGCGGCGGCCGCCCGCTCGTACCAGCGCAGCGCCGCCGCGTCCTCACCGCGCCCGGCGTAGAGGATCCCCAGGTTGAACGCGGCGTCCACGCTCCCGGCCTCGGCGGCCTTGGAGAACCACGGCTCGGCCCCGGTGGTGTCGCCGCCCTGGAGCAACAGGATCGCCAGCGCGTTCGCGGCCTCCCGGTGCCCGGCGTACGCGGCGTGCCGGTACCACTGCTCGGCCTGGGCGGTCCGTCCCTGCTCGGCGCAGAGCAGCCCGAGGTTGTAGGCGCCGTTGACGTCGCCGGCGTCCAGGGCGGCCCGGTACCAGCGCTCGGCGGTCTGCGTCTGCCCGCGCTCGGCATGCAGCGCGCCGAGTGCGTTGGCCGCGTTGCCGTCGCCGTCCTGGGCGGCGCGCAGCCACCAGACGGCGGCGTTCTCGGTGTCACCGGCGTCGCGCAGGAGGAACCCGAGCGCGCAGGCGGCCCGCGCCTCGCCGTCCTTGGCGCTGGTCAGGTACCAGCGCCCGGCCTCCTTCAGCTCGCCGCGGCGCTCCAGGATCGCCCCGAGGTGCAGCGCGGCCCGGCGGTGGCCGCGCGCGGCGGCCTGCCGGTACCACTGCTCGGCCTCCTCGGCCGGCGGGACACCGAGGCCCGTGCCGGACCGCGGTCCGGCGTCCCGGGCCGCGTCGGTGCGCCGGCCGGCCGCGGACCTGTCGTCCGCGTGCACGGCACCGGCCCCGGGCGTACCGGCGGTCCGTCCCGCGCGGCCCGGCTCGGCGCTCTCGACCGCGCCCCGCTCGAGCGCGCCGCGCTCGGCCGCCCGGCGGTCCAGCGCGCGGGCGAGCCGGTAGGCCGCCTCGCGGTGTCCGCGCTCGGCCGCGGCCCGCATCCACTGCTCGGCCCCGTCGTCGCCGCGGTGCTCCAGCAGGTCGGCGAGCGCGTACGCGCCGAGCACGTGTCCCTGCTCGGCGGACTGGCGCAGCCAGTACTCGGCGGCGGGCTCGTCGCCGCGCTCGCGGTGGTGCCGCCCGAGCGCGTGCGCGGCGGCCGCGGACCCGGCGACGGCGGCGACCCGCCACCACCCGGCGGCCTCGTCGGCGTAGCCGCGCTGGTGGAGCAGGACACCCAGGTTGTTGGCGGCGGCGCGGTCCCCGGCCGCGGTGGCGGCACGCAGGTGGGGCTCGGCTCCGTCGAGGTCGGCGCGGCGCAGCAGCAGGGCGCCGAGGACGCTGGCCGCCTCGACGTCGCCGGTCTCGGCGGCGAGCCGGAGGCGCACCTCTTCAGCGGCCTCCCCCGTCTCGTCGACGTCCGGGGCCGCTTCCGCCTCCTCACGGGAAGGCTGCACAAATCGCCCTGTCTCGAACAGAGTTGCCTTGTCCCCCATAACGTCCATCGTCGCACCACCCGCAACCCGGGTACACCTGGTATACCGCAGCCAGTGAGGTCACTTCAGCGTTTTGTCGACATGCCCACAGAGAGACAAGTCAAACACAGGTCACCCCAACTCGCCGCGGCGGCGCGGCCGTACGCCCCCTCGGTACATCCGTTCGCACACGACGAAGGCCCGGATCCCTGTGAGGAATCCGGGCCTTCGTCCTGCAGTAGCGGGGACAGGATTTGAACCTGCGACCTCTGGGTTATGAGCCCAGCGAGCTACCGAGCTGCTCCACCCCGCGCCGTGTTCCATCACCGTATCACGGCACGGAGGGGGGCCCGCTCGGCAGCTCAGCCGCCGGTCTCAGCCACCGGCGCCGGCCGTCGGGCTGGGGCTGCCGCTCGGCGCGCTGCTCGCGCCGGCGCTCGGTTTGCTGCTCGGGCTGCTGCTCGCCTTGCCGCCCGAACTCCCGGCGCCGCCCTTGCCCTTGGCGGCCGCCTGCGCGTCCTCGGCCCGCTGGAGTGCGTCCTGGAGGTCCTTCTGGGCCTTGCCGTACGCCTCCCAGTCACCCTTCTTCAGCGCTTCCTGACCCGCGTCGAAGGCCTTCTGGGCGTCCTGGAGCGCCTGTTGGACGGTGGCGTTGCCGGTCGACGGCGGCGGCTTGGTGCCGGAGTCCGGTGGCCGGGGCGTGGTGCTCTCGGCCCCGAAGACCTTGTCGAGCGCCTCGTCCAGCGTGTTCTCGAAGGCCGTGTTGCCGCCGTAGGTCACCAACACCTTGCGCAGCAGCGGGTACTTCAGCCCGCCACCGCGGACGTACACCGGCTCCACGTAGAGCAGTCCGCCGTCGAGCGGCACCGTGAGCAGGTTGCCGTACTCCACCTCCGAGTCGCCGCCGCGCAGCAGACGGATGGACTCGGCGATGTTCTGTTCGGAGTTGAACTGGCTCTGCACCTGTTTCGGTCCGTCGACCGTCGTGCTCGTCGGCAGCTTCAGGATGCGGATCTTCCCGTAGTCCGGTGTGCCCGCCTCCGAGTCCACGGCCATGAACGCGCTGAGGTTGTCCCGGCCGTTGGGCGTGAACGTCGTCGTCAGCGAGAACGCCTGGGCCTGCTGGTCGGGCATCTTCATGCTCAGGTAGTACGGCGGCACCGCGTCGCCCGACTTGTTGGTCGGGTCGTCCGGCACCTGCCACACCTCGCTGCCGCTGAGGAACGTCTGCGCGTCCTTCACGTGGTAGCGGGAGAGCAGCTCGCGCTGCACCTTGAACAGGTCCTGCGGGTAGCGCAGGTGGGCCATCAGCGACGGGGAGATGTCGGACTTCGACTTCACCGTGTGCGGGAACGCCTTCATCCACGTCTTCAGGACGGGGTCCTGGGTGTCCCACTGGTAGAGCTTGACCTCGCCGGTGTACGCGTCGACGGTCGCCTTCACCGAGTTGCGGATGTAGTTGACCTGGTTCTGCTGGGCCACCACCGCACGGTTGTCGTTGGCGGCGGTCAGCGAGTCGGCGGTGGTGTCGCCGAGGGTCGTACGGGAGGCGTACGGATAGCCGTTGGTGGTCGTGTACGCGTCGACGATCCACTGGATCTTGTCGTCCACGACCGCCGGGTAGGCGTCGCCGTCGATGGTCAGCCACGGGGCGACCGCCTCGACGCGGTCCTTCGGCGTGCGGTTGTACAGGATCCGCGACCCGTCGCCGATGGCGCCCGAGTACAGGATCTGGGGCTCGCCGAACGCGACCGCGTACGCCGCCCGGTTGAGCGGGTTGGAGAGGTTGACGCCGCTCTTGCCCTGGTAGCTGGTGGTCTTCTCACCGTTGTCGTCGGAGTAGTCGATCTCCTTCTGGGGACCGCCGACGATGGAGTACGTGGTCGTCTTCTCGCCGTAGTAGATCCGCTGCTGGTACGAGCCCAGGTCGCCCTTGGACGGCAGGTCGGACTCGGTGAACACCGGGCGCCCCTCGGCGTCGGCGGTGGTGCCCTTGGCGGCGACCACGCCGTAACCGTGGGTGTAGCGGAAGTGGTTGTTGATCCAGTTCTGCTTGTCCACGCCCGCGAGGTTCAGCTCGCGCAGACCGATCACCGTGTCCTGGTCGGTGCCGTTCTGGTTGTAGCGGTCCACGTCCAGGTTGGTCGGGAAGGCGTAGTACTTCCGCATCTGCTGGAGCTGCTGGAACGTCGGCGAGACGATGTTCGGGTCAAGCACACGGATGCTGGCGGTCTTGGAGACGTCGTCGCGCAGCGTCGACTTGTCCTGGGTGGTGCTGGTGCCCGTGTACTCGTTGACCTGCGTGTCGTCGATGCCGTACGCCTCGCGGGTCGCCTTGAGGTTCTTCTGGACGTACGGCGCTTCCTTGGCCTGCTCGTTCGGCTGGACCTGGAACTTCTGCACGATCGCCGGGTAGAGGCCGCCGATGAGGATGGCCGACAGGACCATCAGGCCGAAGCCGATGACGGGGAGCTGCCAGGTGCGCCGCCACAGGGTGGCGAAGAACAGCAGGGCGCAGATGACGGCGATGCAGAACAGGATCGTCTTGGCCGGCAGGTAGGCGTTGGCGTCGACGTACCGCAGGCCCGTCCAGTTGTCGGTGGCCTTGAAGTCGCTGGACTTCACCGCGAGGCCGTACCGGTCGAGCCAGTAGGCGACCGCCTTCAGCGCGACGAAGACGCCCAGCAGCACCGACAGGTGGCCGGTGGCGGCCGCGGTGGCACGGGCCCCGGGGCTGGTGACGCGCAGCCCGCCGTAGAGGTAGTGGGTGAGCGCGGCGGCGATCAGCGACAGGATCGTGGCGGCGAAGCCGAAGCCGAGCAGGAACCGGTACCAGGGCAGGTCGAAGGCGTAGAAGGACACGTCGAGGTGGAACTGCGGGTCCTTCTGGTGGAAGGGCACGCCGTTGACCCACATCAGCCAGGTGCGCCACTGGCTGGACGCCGACGCTCCGGCGATCAGCCCGACCAGCGCGGTGATCGACAGCAGCAGCCACTTCTTGTAGGGCGCGATGCCCATGCGGTAGCGGTCGAGGCTCTGCTGCTCCATCGACATCGCGCTCAGCGGCGGCCGCAGCCGGTGGGCGAGCCAGATGTTGAACCCGACCGCGAGCGCCATCAGCAGACCGAAGACGAAGAACAGTCCGATCTTGGTCCACAGGGTGGTGGTGAAGACGGAGGAGTAGTTCACCGACCGGTACCAGAGCCAGTCGGTCCAGAACCCGGCGAACATGGTGAACGCCATGCCGAGCACGGCGAGGACGCCCAGCGTCATCAGCAGGGTCCGGACACGCCGGGACGGACGGCCCACTCTCATCCGCGGCCCTGTCGGGCCTCCGCCGCGGTCCGGCATCTGGAAAGCCAAGGTGCGCACCTCGAAGTTCGCTACTCGATCGGTCGGACCCGCGTGTTCGCCGGCCCCGTGCGGGCCCCGGTGATCGCGGCCCCACACCTATGCAACTTACTCACCGTTTACTCGGTTCCCGATCCGGGCCGGGAACGAGGCAGGATTGTGACCATGTCCAACACTCCCATGGCAGCGAGCCCCCTCACCCGGGCCGTACTCGAGATCGACGAGTACGCCTCCGGCCTCGGCTGGGACCAGCCCGCACGCCTCTTCGCCCTCGTCGACACCGCGCAGCTGCGGACCCAGGAACCCGCGCTGGCCGCCCAGCTCGGTCTGGCGGACGGACCCGAGACCACCGGTCTGACCCCGATCGAGCAGGACGAGGTGCCAACGGACAAGCCGCTCGACGAGTTCCTGGCCACCATCGCCTGGCCCGGCGCGGTGACCGGCTGCGCCCTCACCATCGAGCGCCTGATGCTCCCGCCGTCCGCCGAGACCCAGGTCCCCGACGACCTCGACGAGGCCAAGCTGGCGAAGTGGGTCGCCGAGCACCCCGAGCGCCAGGAGGTCCGCATGACGGTCGCGGTGCTGCGCGACGGCTCCCGCGAGTCGGCGCTGCGCCTGCGCGAGAAGGACAGCCCCACCGAGGTGCTCACCGGCGCCGACCTGGTGCCGGGCCTCGCCCAGGCCCTGTCGGCGACCTTCGAGGACTGAGCGGACCGCTCCCCCGCCCGCGGTTCACCGGCGGCGGTTGATCCCGTACGCGCCCGGGGGCGCCCTCGTCGACGAGGGCGCCCCCGGCGCCGTACTGCCGTCGGGCCGGTCAGCCCTTGGTCGTGCACTTCGGCAGGGCGTCGGTGTCCCCGCTGCGGATGTCCTTCAGGGCGTCGAGCGCGTCGTCGATGGTGGAGACCTTGACGAGCCGCAGCCCGCCCGGGGTGTCCTTGGCCGCGGCCGCGCAGTTCTCGGCGGGCGTGAGGAAGTAGCGCGCGCCCTTGCTGCGCGCCCCCACCGTCTTCATCTCGATGCCGCCGATGGGTCCGACCTTGCCCTCGTCGTCGATCGTGCCGGTGCCCGCGACGAACGCGCCGCCGGTGAGGCTGCCCGGGGTGAGCTTGTCGTAGATGCCGAGGGCGAACATCAGGCCGGCGCTGGGGCCGCCGACGTCGGCGAGCTTGATGTCGATGCTGAACGGGAACGTGTGGTCGGTGCCCGCGGAGATGCCGACGATGGCCCGCCGGGCGCCGCTGTCGTCCGACTTCGCGGTGGTGATCGTGACCTTCTCGGTCGTGGTCGCCGTCCGGTTCGCCTTCTCGGCGGCGGCCTGCTCCTTGGCCGGGACGATCGTGAACACCACGTCCTGACCGGGCTTGTGCCGGGTGACCAGCTTGGCCACGTCACCGGGCTCCTTGACCGCGGTGCCGTCGACGGCCTTGATGACGTCGCCCGCGTGCAGCTTGCCCTCGGCCGGCGAGTCCTTCACCACGGTGGAGACGATCACCCAGGACCGCACCGGGATGTGCAGCGCCTCCAGGGCGGCGACCTTGGCGCTCTCCTGGGACTGGCTGAACTCCTCGGCGTTCTCCTGGGTCGACTGCTCCTCCGTCTTGCCGTCCGGGTAGAGCGTGTCGTGCGGCACGACCTTGTCGTCGTGCGCGAGCCAGCCGTACACCGCCTCGACCAGGTTCATCCGGTAGTCCGCGCTGGTCACCCGCACCGTGGTCATGTTCAGGTGACCGTCGGTCGGGTAGGTCTTGCGGCCGGCGATCTGCAGCACCGGCTCGCCGTCGTGCTCCCCGAGCGTGTTGACCGTCGGGCCCGGCGACATCTCCGCATACGGCACGCGGATCAGGACTCCCGCGCACAGGAGCGCGATCAGGACCAGGGTCGAGGCGAGCATCGTCGCGGTGCGGCGTGGCATGCCTCGACAGTACGGGACGCCTCTGTCAGCGCACCGTCAGGGCCGCCGGGCGGGGGGTCGGGGCGTCAGGACCCGGAGTGCGTGGGGGTCCTGTCCTTCTCCATCGCGGCGCGGAAGCGGGCGTACCCGTCGAGCTCGGGCCCGTCGCTGCGGGCCTTGCGGGTGCGGTTGGCCCAACTGCCCCACAGCCCCGCGAAGATCGCCGCCACCAGCGGAATCAGCAACCAGGCGAGCGCCGCCATCCCGACCTCCCAGCCCCACGTGAGCGACCGCAACTGACTGATCAGCAGATTAACCATCCGCACGGACAACGCTCACGCCGGGGGTCCGGTTACGCAACCGGAGTGCGGGCCTAGCAGGCGCCCACCCACTCCTCGGTGCCGTCGGAGAAGGTCTGGTGCTTCCAGATGGGCACCTCGTGCTTGAGGTCGTCGATCAGCTTGCGGCACGCCTCGAAGGCCTCCCCGCGGTGGGGGCACGACACGGCCACGACCACCGCCAGGTCTCCCACCCCGAGGTCCCCCACCCGGTGGACGGCGGCCAGCGCCCGCACGGGGAAGTCGGCGACGACCTTCTCCGCGACCCGCCGCATCTCGGCCTCGGCGCTGGGGTGGCAGGAGTACCCGAGCCGGTCGACGTCGGCGCCCCCGTCGTGGTTGCGCACGGTCCCCACGAACAGGGCGGTGCCACCGGACGCGTCGTCCCCGACGGCGCGGAAGACCTCGTCGAGCGACAGAGGGGTGTCCCGTACCGCGATCAGCTTGATCGCGTCGCGCGCGCCCTGCTCACCGGGGTGATCACTGATAGGTGCCATGCCCCCATCGTGCCCCACACCCGGAACCCCGTGGAATCGCGGAAAGCCCCGACACACGCGCGTGGGGGTTTGGAGCCTCCTACAGACACGCCGGCCGAGGGGCCTGCCCCTCCCAGTGGGAAGCCCCTCGGGCTGGGGGGTCCCTACCGCCGCCGGGCCTTGCGGGCGCGGCGCACGACGGCCGCCGCGCCGAGCAGCGCCACCGTCGCGCCCGCGGCACCGGCCGCCGTCGCGTCCTTTCGCCCGAGCCGCCGCCCGGCGACCGTGTGCCGTCCGGCCACCTCCGCCAGCAGCTCGGCCAGCACCTCCTCGTTGGTCCACCGCGCCCGCCACCCGGCGTCGTGCAGCCGGCTGCCGCTGACCACCCACGGGTACATCGTGTAGGCCAGGTCGCCCGCCGGGGACGGCGTCAGCCCGATGCGGTGCAGCCGGGCCGCGGCCCCCAGGGCCACCGCGGACGGCAGCTCCATGCGCCGGATGCCGCTGAGCTCCTCGACCTCCTCCTGCTCCAGCCAACCGTCGCACCCGACCGCGAGCTCCCCGTCCACCTTCTCCAGGACGGCGTACTCCAGGGCACTGCACAGGTCCTCGACGTGGCAGAACTGCCAGACCGGCCGCGACCCGGCCACCACCAGCAGCCGGGGCGACTCGAAGTACCGGGTCAGGGCGGTGTCGGTGCCGCCCACCAGGATCGCGGGCCGTACGACGGTGACGTTGAGGCCGGGGTGCGCGCGCGGGGCGCGCCGGGCCAGCCGCTCGATCTCCAGCAGGTCCCCGACGCCGGTCGCCTCGGCCGTGGCGCGCAGCTCCGCGTCCTCCGACAGCGGGAGCTCGTTGTCGGGCAGTGCGCCGTAGACCATCGCGGAGGTGCACAGCACGACCCGGTGCACACCGGCCGCCGCGGCGGCGGTCAGCACGGTCTGCGTGCCGCGCACGTTGTACGCCGTCCGGGCGGCGGCGTCACTCCCCAGGTCGAGATCGAGCGCGAGGTGCACGACGACGTCGGCACCGCGCAGCTTCTCCGCGATCGCCGGGTCGCGGACGTCGAGGATGTGCCACTCCGCCGCGTCGCACTCGCCGCGCCGTTCGTCGACGGCCACGACCTGCTTGATCTCCTCGGAGGCGGCGAGCCGCTCGGTGAGCAGCGCGCCCACCCCGGTCGCGGCGCCGGTCACGGCGACGACGGGGCGCCGCCCGCCGGCGGGGGTTGCGTGGTTTCGCGCTGCGCGAACCTGCGGATCTGGGGAACTCACCAGGCGTCTCCAGCGGTTGTCATCCATACGAGCGCGAGTGACGCGTACGTACCAGGTGGCATCCATCCTGCCGCAGGCCGCGAGTCGGCGAAGCACCGAGGCCCGATCGGGCCCGGGGTGTCTACGCTGGGTGGTGTTGCAGGGCAGCCGCGCCGCCGGACGAGAACCGGCGGCCTTACCAGCCGAGGAATCCCGTGAGTGACACCCCATTCGGCTTCGGCCTTCCGCCGGAGGAGCCGGAAGACGGCGACGAGGGCAAGCAGAAGGACCCGCAGAGCGGTGGTGGTCAGGGCCCGGCCAACCCGTTCGGATTCGGGCTGCCCGGAGCGGGCGGCCCCGGCGGTGACAATCCGTTCGCGGCCATGTTCGGCTCGCTGAACCCCACCGACCTGGGCGCCGCCTTCCAGCAGCTCGGCCAGATGCTGTCCTACGAGGGCGGCCCGGTGAACTGGGACATGGCCAAGCAGATCGCCCGCCAGACCGTCGCCCAGGGCACGCCGGACGGCGTGAAGGACGCGAGCATCGGCCCCGCCGAGCGCAGCGCGGTCCAGGAGGCCGTCCGCCTGGCCGACCTGTGGCTGGACGACGTGACGTCCCTGCCGTCCGGCGCGGCCTCCGCGGTCGCCTGGTCGCGCGCGGAATGGGTCGAGGCGACGCTGCCGGCGTGGCAGGAGCTGGTCGACCCGGTCGCCGAGCGCGTGGGCACGGCGATGGGCGACGTCCTGCCGGAGGAGATGCAGGCCATGGCCGGCCCGCTGATCGGCGTGATGCGCTCGATGGGCGGCGCGATGTTCGGCTCGCAGATCGGGCAGGCCGTCGGCGTCCTCGCGGGCGAGGTCGTCGGCTCCACCGACGTCGGCCTGCCGCTCGGCCCGGCGGGCCGCGCCGCGCTGCTGCCGGCGAACATCGAGGCGTTCGGCAAGGACCTGGGCGTCCCCCGGGACGAGGTGCGGCTGTACCTCGCACTGCGCGAGGCGGCCCACCAGCGCCTGTTCGCGCACGTGCCGTGGCTGCGCTCGCACCTGTTCGGCGCGGTCGACGGCTACGCGCGCGGGATCAAGGTCGACACCGCCAAGCTGGAGGACGTGGTCGGCCAGTTCGACCCGCAGAACCCCGAGCAGCTGCAGGACGCCCTCCAGCAGGGCATGTTCCAGCCGGAGGACACGCCCGAGCAGAAGGCGGCGCTGGCCCGTCTGGAGACGGCCCTGGCGCTCGTCGAGGGCTGGGTGGACGCGGTGGTGCACGCCGCCGCCAAGCCGCGCCTGTCGTCAGCGGACGCGCTGCGCGAGACGCTGCGCCGCCGCCGCGCCTCGGGCGGTCCGGCCGAGCAGACCTTCGCCACGCTGATCGGCCTGGAGCTGCGCCCGCGCCGGCTGCGCGACGCCTCCCGCCTGTGGGCCTCGCTCACGGACGCGCGCGGGGTCGACGGACGCGACGCCCTGTGGGCCCACCCGGACATGCTGCCGACGGCCGGCGACCTCGACGACCCGGACGGCTTCGTCCACCGTGAGCAGATGGACTTCTCCGAGCTGGACAAGATGCTCGGCGAGGCGGCCGGCAAGCCCGACCTCACGAAGGGCCCGGACCAGGGCGGGCAGCAGGCGGACGACTCCGGCGAGGACGCCCCGGGCAAGGGCGACGGCGGCAAGGGCGACGGCACCGAGTGAGCCTGTACGACGACGCGGTCCTGGTCCTCAAGGAGTACGAGGACCAGGGCGGCCTGCGCCGGCTCTACCTCGACCACCTCGCCGCGCACCCGGACGGGATGTGGAAGGCCTGCCGGGACGGGCACATCACGGCGAGCGCCCTGGTGGTCGACCCGGAGCGGGGCCGTGTGCTGCTGACGCTGCACAGGAAGCTGCGGATGTGGCTGCAGATGGGCGGTCACTGCGAGCCGGTCGACGCCACCCTGGCCGAGGCCGCCCTGCGCGAGGGACGCGAGGAGTCGGGCATCCCCGGGCTGGCGCTGCTGCCCGGTGGCCCGGTGCGCCTGGACCGTCATCTCACGCCCTGCGCCTGGCACCTGGACGTGCAGTACGCCGCGCTCGCCCCCGCCGGCGCCGTGGAGGCGATCAGTGACGAGTCCCTCGACCTGCGCTGGTTCCCCTACGCGGAGGTCGCGTCGGTCGCCGACGACTCGGTCGTACGCCTGGTGGAGGCGACGCGCGCCCGGCTGTGAAGGCGTGAGGGGCGACCGCCCGGGCGGTCGCCCCTCACGTGCGGCTGCGGTGACGTGACGCCCCGGGCGTCGGCCCGGGGCTCAGCTCCAGACGTTGCCCTGGTTCTGTGCGCGCGCCCCGTGCTGGCCCATGCCGTACTGCGCGGCGAGGCCCTGGCCGATCTGGGCGTTCTGCGGCGGCAGCAGTTCGCTGGGCTGGACGAGCGCGAAGCCGCTGCCCATGAAGCTCAGCTCCCAGCCCTCGCCGGTGTTGCCGCGCCGGCGCCAGACGCCCGAGGAGTGCGTCTGGGCCTGCATCTGCACGCGCAGCCCGGTGGACCAGGCCACGATCGCGTCCGCGTCGCAGTTGACGTACTTGTCGGGCGTGACCTGCATCAGCAGCGGGGCGCCCGAGGTCATCAGGGCGACCCGGCCGCGCCCGGTGATGTTGAGCTGGTACTTCCCGGAGCCGGAGATGCCGTACACGCTGTCGACGGCGATGACCTCGTGGTGCAGCGAGGAGTCCATGGCGAGGACATAGCTGCTGTCCACGGTCAGGCCGTCCTGCTCCACCTCCATCACGTGGATGTGCTGGGCGAGGTTGGCGAAGTACACCGTGCCCTGCCCGTGGCAGCGCATCAGGTCCAGGCCCTCGCCGGTCCGCGCGCGAGCGCGGCGCTGGCTGGTGTTCTGCCACTCGGCGTCGAACTCGACGAGGCCCTGGTAGGCGACCATCGTGCCCTTGCGGGCGAGGACGTCGTCGTGGCCCTCCAGGGTGACGCGGAGCATGTGCTTGTTCTGCAGGCTCCAGCGTTCCTGGGTCTGCTGGTCGTTGTACGCGAAAAGCGGGCTCTGCATGGTGTTCTGGCTCCCCCTCAGCCCCGGAACCGGAGGCGGTCGGTGCTGTCCTCGCTGGGCTGGACGACGACGATGCCCTGGCCGGAGAAGGCCATCTGGTAGGCCTCGCCGCTGCCCCGGCCGATGAGCGACTGCGCCTTGAAGCTGCGCTTGCCCTTCACCTTGAGGTTCGGCGACCAGGCGACCAGCGCGTCCGGGTCGACGTAGGTCTCGTCCTCGCCGCCGCCGCAGTCGACGACGATCGGCTTGCCCCGGGAGGTGAGGGCCACCCATCCCTGCCCGGAGATCTTGGTGTTCCACAGGCCCTGCCCGGCGAACTTCGCGAGCCCCTTGACCCGCTCCACGCCCCAGGTGAGGTGCGCGTCGAAGGCGAGCAGGTTGGTGGCGTTGACGGAGATGCCGTCGCCGTTGAGGTTGATGACGACCACGTCCGCGCCGTAGTCGGCGAGGTAGAGCAGGCCGTCGCCGGAGCACTTCATCAAGGGGGCGCCCTCACCGGTCATCCAGTCGCGGGCGATCTGGCGCACGGCCGGCGGGTTGGGCTCGTACTGGACGAAGCCCTCGTAGGCGACCATCGAGCCCACGCGCGCGAGGAGGTCGTTCCCGGTCTGCAGGGCGACCTTCAGCATGTGGTTGCCGTGGTTCTCCATGCGGGCGGTGACGGGTGCGGGGGCGTAGCCCGCGAGCTGCTGGTTCATGACGGGCTCCCTCAGACCTCGTACGGCTGGACGACGATGAAGTTGCCGGGGGCGCCCCGGAACTGGAGGTTGATGCTCTCGCCGGTGTCGCCCGGGTAGGCGTTGCGGCGCATCCGCACCTGGCTGGAGACGATCACCTGCGCGGCGGACGACCAGGCGACGACGGCGTTGCAGTCGGCGAACGTGGTCGGCGTGACCGGGAGCACCACGGGCGTGCCGTGCGTCTTGACGACGATGGTGCCGGTGCCCTGGAACTGCATGGTGAACAGCGCGCCGCCCGGGATGCCGTGGCCCTCGATGCGGCGGACCTCGTACTGCAGGCTCTCGTCGAAGGCGAGGACGTTCTCGGCGGAGACGCAGATGCCGTCGCCCTGCAGCTCGATGGGGTGCAGCATCGTGGAGTTCTCGGCGAGGAACACCTGCCCCTGGCCGGTGCAGCGCATCAGCTGCATCTCCTGGCCGGTGGCGTTGCCCACGATCCGGCCGGCGAACCCGGCGCCCTTGTAGCTGAAGTCGACCTTGCCCTGGTAGAGCACCATGCTGCCCTGCCGCGCCAGCACCGGCTGTCCGCCGATGCCGAGGTCCACGCGGATCAGCTTGCTGTTCTGCTGGGTCCAGCGCTGTCCGGTGGGCGTCTCCCGGAACTTCTGCAGCGCGGCGCCCACCCCGGCGCCGCCGGGGGGCGCGCCCTGCGGCACACCGTACGTGTGCTGGCCGGGGATCTGCCCGAACGGCGGCTGCTGCCCGTAGCCGGGGGGCGGGCCGGGCTGGCCGTAGCCGGGCGGCATGGGGGCCTGCGGGGCCGGGGGCTGGCCGTAACCGGGCGGCGGGGGCGCCGACGGGGCCGGGGGCTGGCCGTACGGCGGCTGGGGCGGCTGGCCGTAGGGCGCGGGAGCCGGGCCCGGCGGCGGGACCTGGACGCCGCCGGGCGGGGTCATGGGGGCGATGAGGGTCGGCGCGCCGTGCACGTTGGGGTGCGGCGCGGACGGCGGGGGCGGTGTGGTGCCCGGCGGGGGCGCGGGAGGCGCGAAGCCCTGCGCGGCGGGCTGCGGCTGGGGTGCGGGCGGCACGGACGCCGGTGCCGACGGGGCGCCGAAGGCGGGCGGGGCGGCGCTCTGCGCGGGCGGGGCGAAGCCGGGGGCGCCGCCGGCCGCGGGCTGCTGCTGCGGCTGCTGCGGCTGCTGCGGTGCGGCGGGTGCCTCCTCCTCGAGGACCTCGCCGCCGAAGTTCTTCAGCAGCGCCTCCAGGCCGCCGTCGAAGCCCTGGCCGACGGCAGCGAACCGCCACACGTCCTTCAGGTAGAAGTCACCGAGCATCACGGCCCGCTCGGTGGTGAACTCCGAGCCGTCGAAGGAGTACCTGGCCACCTCCTCGCCGCCGGCGACGATGCGCAGGTACCCGGGGCCGATCTGGGACATCTGTCCGGCGCCGTCGACGGTCGCGGTGAAGGACAGCTTCTGGATCTGCGGCGGGATCCGGTCGAGGGTGACCCGGAAGGACTCCGTGTCGCCGGCCTGGGCTCCCAGCAGCTGGACGGACTCCTCCGGGGACTTCGGCTGGTTGAAGAAGATGAAGTACCGGTCGTCCGAGAGCCGTTCGTCGGCGTCCAGTCCGAAGCAGCTGATGTCGAAGTTCAGGCCGGGGGCGGAGATCTGCACGCCTACGTACAGATCCGTGCCCGCGGTGAGGTCACTGATCCTGGCCTTGTGGCCGCGTTGGAATTCCCTGGGCATGCGTTACGACCGTCCCCCATCCCGAAGTGAGTGCGTCGCGCCAGGCTAACGGCAAACCCTGACATCGAACGATGTCGGTACAGAGCCGGTACACAACGCGCGCGTGGGCGGACGTGCTCACTGTCCGCGCGTGCCCGGCAGGTGCGGCAGCCGTTCGGCGGCCACCACTCCCTCCAGGTAGCCGCGGGCGCGCTCGGTGCGCGGATAGGCCTCCAGCAGCCGCCAGAAGTCGGGGCCGTGCCCGGGCACCAGGAGGTGGGCGAGCTCGTGCAGGAGCACGTAGTCGATGACGTACTCGGGCATGCCCTTGAGCCGGTGCGACAGGCGGATGCTGCCCTCGGCCGGGGTGCACGAGCCCCAGCGGGTGTTCTGGTTGGTCACCCAGCGCACCGAGCGGGCCCGGGCCCGGCCCTCGAAGTACTGCGCGGACAGCCGCTCCGCCCGCTCGGCGAGCTCCGTGTCCCCGGGCACGCGCCGGCTCTCCTGGGCGGCCAGCTTGTCGAGCATGACGCTGACCCAGCGCTGCTCCTCGGCCTTGGACATGCGGGCAGGGATGAGCACGACGGTGCGATCGCCCTCGCGGTACGCGGAGACCGTCCGCCGTCGGCGGGTACTCCTGCGCACCTCGATCGCGCTCGCCCCCGAGCCGCTCGGCGGCTGGCTCGTCGTGCTGCGCTGTGGGGTTCCGGCGCGGTGCAGTGGGTCGGCGGGCACGCCCCGACGTTACCCGCTGCACCTGGGGGAAGTCCCGGCTCCGGGACGGTTCGGTGCCGAAGCGGCACCCCCTGGGTGCGGCGTACGACGGATTAGTACGACGAATCGGGGCGCCTGTGGACAACTCGGCGCACCGCTCGGCGTTCCCCGGCATGCTGGCACTCGTCGGCGGAGCCCGGGCCTCCCACCCCCGCTCCGCCGCCGGTACGGGGACGATCGATGGCTACGGGGGCCGTGCATGCATCCGATGGTGAAACCCGCGCTGCGGCGCGGCTGGCGTGATCTCAACACCGTGCAGTTCGGGATGACCCCGGCGCACGCGCTGACGCTCGGGCCGATGGACACGGCGACAGGCAGCTTCCTCGACCTGCTGGACGGCACCCGGGGGCTGCCGCTCCTGCGGGAGGAGGGCCGCCGGATGGACCTGCCGGACGGCCACGTCGACCTGCTGGTGCGACGGCTTGCGCGGGCCGGGTTGGTCGACGACGCACGCGGGGGCGGTGCGGACGCGGACGCGCTGCGCGCCAGACCCGAGGCGCTGGACCGGCTGCGGCCCGACCTGGCGGCGCTGTCGCTGGTGGCGCCCGGGCCGGGCGAGGCGATGGAACTGCTGGCCGCACGCCGCCGGCTACGGGTGCAGGTGCGCGGGGCCGGCCGGGTCGGCGCGGTGATCGCCTCGCTGCTGTCCGGCGCGGGCGTCGGCGAGGTCGACGTGCGCGACGGCGGCCGGGTGGAGCCGGGCGACGTGGCACCGGGCGGCCTGCCGGCCGAGGCGGTCGGCGAGCGCCGGGACGAGGCGGCCCGCCGCGCGGTGCGCCGGTCCGCGCCCGACCAGCCGCCCCGCCGCAGTCCCGGCCCCTCGGCCGGCACCGAGCCCGGCGCCTTCTCCCTCGTGGTCCTCGCCCCGCGCGACGACGTCGCCGTGCACGCCCCCGATCCGGCGGCCGCGCAGCCGCTGATCGCGTCCGGCATCCCTCATCTGTACGCCGGGGTGGTGGAGGCCACGGGCGTCGTCGGGCCGCTGGTCCTCCCGGGGGAGACGGGCTGCGCCGGCTGTCTGCAGCAGGAGCGCGTCGACCGCGATCCGACCTGGCCGCGGCTGGTCACCCAGTGGCGCTCGGGGCCCCGCCGCCCGGCCCGCGCCTGCGACCTGGCGCTGGCCACGACGGTCGCCGGTCTGGCCGCCGCGCACGCCCTGGCCTTCCTCGACGGCCGCGGCCCGTCGAGCGCCGGGGCCCGCTGGGAGGTCTCCGCACCGGTCTTCCAGTGGCATGCTCGACCGGTGTGGGCGCACCCGGCCTGCCCCTGTGGAGCGGCGGACCACCGTGCGGACGGCCCAGCCGAGGAAGGTGAGGGAGAACACCCCTCGGAGGACGCGGGCACACACGAGACAATGGGGGAGCAACGGCATTCTGAGGAGTTGGGCCGTACGGCACACACGGCGCGGCTGGCTGGGACCTGGAGGGCGCATGTCTGATCTTCCCCGCAAGGCGGTCACCCGGACCGCCAAGCTCGCCGCGCTCCCGCTCGGCTTCGCCGGCCGGGCGACCTGGGGGCTGGGCAAACGCATCGTCGGCGAGTCCGCGGAGATCGTCGGCCGCGAGCTGCAGCAGCGCACGGCCGAGCAGCTGTTCAAGGTGCTCGGCGAGCTCAAGGGCGGTGCGATGAAGTTCGGGCAGGCATTGTCCGTCTTCGAGTCGGCGCTGCCCGAGGAGGTCGCCGGCCCCTACCGGGCGGCCCTGACCAAGCTCCAGGAGGCCGCGCCGCCGATGCCGACACGCACCGTGCACGCGGTGCTGGCGGAGCGCCTGGGCGAGGACTGGCCCCAGCTCTTCCTGGAGTTCGAGGACAAGCCGTCCGCGGCCGCGTCGATCGGCCAGGTGCACCGGGGCGTGTGGCACGACGGCCGCGAGGTCGCGGTCAAGGTCCAGTACCCGGGGGCGGGCGACGCCCTGCTGTCCGACCTGAACCAGCTCGGCCGGTTCGCGCGCCTGCTGGGTCCGCTCATCCCCGGCATGGACATCAAGCCGCTGATCGCCGAGCTGCGCGACCGTGTCTCCGAGGAGCTGGACTACGCGCTGGAGGCCGGCGCCCAGCAGGCCCACGCGCAGGAGTTCGCGGACGACCCGGACGTGGTGGTGCCGGCCGTGGTGCACCAGTGCGACCAGGTCCTGATCACCGAGTGGATCGACGGGGTGCCGCTGTCCGAGGTGATCGCCGACGGCACGCCGGAGCAGCGCGACCGCGCCGGTCAGTTGCTGGCCCGCTTCCTGTTCTCCGGTCCGGCCCGCACCGGCCTGCTGCACGCCGACCCGCACCCGGGGAACTTCCGGCTGCTGCCCGGCGGCCCGGAGGGCGAGGACGACTGGCGCCTCGGCGTGCTGGACTTCGGCACGGTCGACCGGCTGCCCGGCGGACTGCCGATCACGATCGGCGAGTCGCTGCGGAAGACCCTCGACGGCCGCGCGGACGCCGTCTATGAGCTGCTGCGCACGGAGGGCTTCGTCAAGGACTCCATCGAGCTGGACCCGGACGCGGTCCTGGACTACCTGCTGCCGATCATCGAGCCGGCCCAGGTGGAGGAGTTCACCTTCACCCGGGGCTGGATGCGCAGCCAGGCGGCCCGGATCGCCGACCCCCGCTCCCCCGCCTACCAGCTGGGCAAGCGGCTCAACCTGCCCCCGGCGTACCTGTTGATCCACCGCGTCACCCTCAGCACCATCGGCGTCCTGTGCCAGCTCGGCGCGACGGTCCGGCTGCGCGAGGAGCTGGAGGAGTGGCTGCCGGGCTTCGTCCCGCAGGAGGAACTGCCGGCGGACGAGGCGTACGAAGAAGGCGGGGCGGACGGGGACTCGGTGGCGCAGGCGTGAGCCTTTGGCGGGTGCCCGGGCCGCCCACGGAGGTCTGACGGCGGACGCGCCGCGGGGGCCGGTCCGTTCGGTCGGACCGGCCCCCGCGAGGAGAGCTTCGCCTCCCCGGGGTCGGGGAGGCCACCGCTTCAGGTGGACTGGGTCACTGCATCACGGCCATGGCGAGCGCACGGCGGGCACGCATCGAGGCGCGCTCGGCCCGGCGCTGCATCCGGCGGGCGGTGGCCAGGCGCACGGCCCGGCGTTCCCGCTCGGCCTCCTGCAGTCGCTCGTGCATATGCGCACGAGCCAGGGCTTCTGGGATGAGTTGCATTTCTCGGGTCCTGTTCTGGCGCGAGTCGATCGCGCTGGTGGTGGTGACGTCTTCGATCACGGAGCCGGCGGGCTCGCTGGTGGACGGCTTCATCGGGGCCTGCTTCTTGGGGTCGTGCGTGAGGGGACGGTCGATGGTTCCGGTGGTGTTCATGCCGTGACCGGGTTCTTGCGCGGGCGGCCACGCGGCCGCTTCCGGGCGACGACGACCCCCTGGACGAACAGCTCGCCACCCCAGACACCCCAGGGCTCACGCCGCTCCTTGGCGCCGGCGAGGCAGGCCTCGATCAGCGGGCAGGTGCGGCAGAGGGACTTGGCGTACTCGACGTCCGCGGGCGACTCGGCGAAGAAGACCTCCGGGTCGTAGGTGCGGCAGGGGACGGGTACGCCGAGGTTCTCGATGGCGTCGTCGAGCGCGGTGAGCGCGGTGAGGGGGGTGAGCGGGGTCAAGGTGGAGTCCTCCGTGAGGCCGGGCGGCGGGATCGTTTCGGAAGGCGGTACGGACGGGGCGTGCGCTTCGAGTTGCACGGGTGGTCTTCCTCGTCTGGTCGGTCCGGCCCTGTGGGGCCGGGTGTCGGCTGGGTACCGGGTTCTTTTCTTGTCCCGAGGCCCCTTCGCTCTGCCGTCCCCGTTCGGGGAAAACAGAAGGGCCGCGGATCCCGGATGGGGTTCCGCGGCCCTGAAGGCGCCGGCCTGATCGAGATCAGGCTGGATCACTCCAGGGTTCTGGCCCACGGAAGGCCCACATCAGGTGGTGCTGCGTCGTCTGCTTCCGGAATCCGGCACCGGTCGCCGTAAAGGCATAGGCCTGCGCCTGCGCCATTACTGCTGCTTCCAGTGCCTTGGTCGGTCGCTCGTCACGCTCACGGACGGGAAGGCCCGCGGGGGCGACGGAGGACGCCGGACGCTCGACACGAATGCCGGACAGACCGGTGCCACGGTGGGAGGAGCCGAGCAGGCACAGGGAGACGACCGAGCGATCGGTCAGTTTGGCGCTGTTGATGGAACCGGCGTTGTTGATGCTGATCACTGGAATCGCCTCCTCTCGGCGTCTCAAGGGACCGGGCGTGAGCCCGATCCGGCGGATACGCAAGTACAGCACGGAATCAGGGCCTTCGAGAAGGCCGCCGTTCCCGTGCCTAAGAACCTATGGGGATCGCTGGGGCATGCGCAAACTATTTTTTCGAAGAGTTCGGATCATTCCTCCTCGTCCTCCCCGCCCAGGTCCTGGCCTGCGCAGAGGGCCAGGACATCGGCCCCGTAGCGGTTGAGCTTGCGCACGCCGACGCCCGGGATGCGGGCGAGCTCGCCGGGCTCCTCGGGGACGGTCTCGGCGATGGCCATGAGGGTCTTGTCGGTGAAGACGCAGAACGCCGGCTGGCCCGAGCGCCGGGCCTGGACGGCGCGCCAGGACCGCAGTCGCTCGTACAGCCCCTCGTCCATGTCGGACGGGCAGTCCTCGCAGCGCAGCAGTTTCAGCTCGCCGCCGTCGGTCAAGGTCCGTCCGCACACCCGGCAGCGGGCCGGGGCGCGCTGGCCGCGGCGGGGCACGGCGGGCGTGCTCGTCGTCGGTGTGCCGGCCGAGCCGCGCTCGATGCCCCCGCCGGCTCCGGCGGGGGTCCGGCCGGCCGCCGTGCCGGAGCCGGGGCGCAGGCCGTCCAGGAAGCGGCTGGGCCGGCGGTTCGGGCGGCCGCCGGGTGCGCGGGACAGGGCCCAGGAGACGTGCAGCCGCTCGCGGGCCCGGGTGACCCCGACGTAGAGCAGCCGGCGCTCCTCCTCGATCTGCTCGTCGGTCCGGGCGTAGGTGATCGGCATCATGCCCTCGGCGACCCCGACGAGGAACACGGCGTCCCACTCCAGGCCCTTGGCCGAGTGCAGGGAGGCGAGGGTGACGCCCTGGACCGTGGGCGCGTGCTGGGCGCCCGCCCGCTCGTCGAGTTCGGCGACGAGGTCGGCGAGGGTGGCGTCCGGCTTCGCGGCGGCGAAGTCCTGCGCGAGGTTCACCAGCGCGGCCAGCGACTCCCAGCGCTCCCGGACCGCGCCCGAGCCGGCCGGGGGCTGCGGGCTCCAGCCCTCGCCGGACAGGACGGCGCGCACCTGGGAGGGCAGGTCGACGGCGTCCTCCAGGGCGGAGTCGTTGCCGCCGAAGCGGGCCGCGCCGCGCAGGGCGATGCCCGCCTTGCGCACCTCGGGCCGGTCGAAGAAGCGCTCGGCGCCGCGCAGCTGGTAGGGGATGCCGGCGTCGGCGAGGGCCTGCTCGTAGGTCTCGGACTGGCCGTTGGTGCGGAACAGGACGGCGATCTCCGAGGCCGGGACCCCGGCGTCGAGGAGGTCGCGGATGCGGCGGGCGGCGCCCTCGGCCTCGGCGGGTTCGTCGGCGTACTCGGCGTAGACCGGTTCGGGGCCCGGGGCGCGCTGGGAGACCAGCTCCAGCCGGTGGTCGGCGGCCCGGCCGCGGGCCTGGGCGAGCAGGCCGTTGGCCAGGTGGACGACCTGGGGGGTGGAGCGGTAGTCGCGGACCAGCTTGACGACGGTGGCACCGGGGTGGCGGGTGCGGAAGTCGAGGAGGTGGTCGGGGGTGGCTCCGGTGAAGGAGTAGATGGTCTGGCTGGCGTCGCCGACGACGCACAGGGTGTCGCGGTCGCCCAGCCACAGCTCCAGCAGGCGCTGCTGGAGGGGGCTGACGTCCTGGTACTCGTCGACGACGAAGTGCTGGTACTGGGCGCGGACCTGCTCGGCGATGTCGTGCCGGTCCTGCAGGACGGCGACGGTGAGCAGCAGGACGTCCTCGAAGTCGATGACGGCGCGGTCGCGCTTGAGGTCCTCGTAGGCGGAGTAGAGCTGGGCGATCTCGGCGGGGTCGCGCGGGGTCTCGCGGCCGGCCTTGGCGGCGGCGAGCGGGTAGTCGGCGGGGACGGTCTGGGTGACCTTGGACCACTCGATCTCCGCGGTGACGTCCCGCAGCTCGCCGCGGTCGAGGCGGACGCGGCAGGCGGCGGCCGCATCGGCGACGAGCTGGACCTTGCGGTCGATGATCCGGGGCAGGGAGCCACCGATCGCTTTCGGCCAGAAGTACTGAAGCTGCCGCAGGGCGGCGGAGTGGAAGGTGCGGGCCTGGACGCCGTGGGCGCCGAGCTGGCGGAGCCGGCCCCGCATCTCGCCGGCGGCCCGGGCGGTGAAGGTGACGGCGAGGACGCTGGAGGGCTGGAGGATGCCGGCCCGGACGCCGTAGGCGATGCGGTGGGTGATGGCGCGGGTCTTGCCCGTGCCGGCTCCCGCCAGCACGCACACCGGTCCGTGCAGGGAGGTGGCGACCTCGCGCTGCTCGGGGTCGAGCCCTTCGAGCACCGCGTCGGCCGAGTCCGGTACCTGCGGGAAGAGGGAGGAGTGCGTTGCTGCTGTCACACCGCCATGCTGCCAGGTCGCGGGAGACGGCCGAGCCGGTTGTCCACAGGCGGGCACTGATGGTCGTACGAATGCGGCGAGCGTCACGTGAGCCGCGGTCGGGCTGCCCGGCCGCCCGGCATACCCCGGGCGGGAATGGTCCGCCGGTGGTGTGCGTTCGTGCCTGTGTAGGACCTGTTCCCGAGCCGGCTGAGGAGCGCGCGAGACATGCAGGGCACTGTGACGATGTACAGCACCACCTGGTGCGGCTACTGCCAGCGGCTGAAGAAGCAGCTGGACCGCGAGGGCATCGCGTACACCGAGATCAACATCGAGCAGGACCCGGAGTCCGCGGCCTTCGTGGAGAAGGCGAATGGCGGGAACCAGACGGTCCCGACCGTGCTTTTCGCGGACGGTTCGACGCTGACGAACCCGTCGCTGGCGCAGGTGAAGCAGAAGATCGGCGCCTGAGCGGCCCCGTGAACGCCTGAACGGCCACGGGAAAGGGCGGCCCCCCGTGCGGGGGGCCGCCCTTTCGCCGTGTCCGGGGGCCGGCAGCGGCCTTGCTCAGACGAAGCCGCGGGTCGGCAGGGGCTTGCCGTACCAGAGCTCGATCAGCCGGGCCGCGATGGAGATGCCGTAGGGCGGCAGGACCTCACCGGCCTCGAAGGCGGCACCCAGCTCGTCCCGCGAGAACCAGCGGGCCTCGTGGATCTCGTCGCCGTCCACGTCGATGTCGGTGGTGGTGGCGTGGGCCATGAACCCCAGCATCAGGCTGGACGGGAAGGGCCAGGGCTGGCTCGCGATGTACTCGACCGGGCCGACGGTGACGCCGACCTCCTCGGCCACCTCGCGGCGCACCGCCTGCTCGATGGACTCGCCGGGCTCGACGAAACCGGCGAGCGTCGAGAAGCGGCCTTCCGGCCAGTGCACCTGGCGGCCGAGGAGGATGCGGTCGTCCTCGTCCGTCACGGCCATGATCACGGCCGGGTCGGTGCGCGGGTAGTGCTCGGCACCGCACGCGGGGCAGCGGCGGATGTGACCGGCCGCCGCGATCACCGTGCGCTCGCCGCAGCGGGAGCAGAAGCGGTGGGTGCGCTGCCAGTTCTCCAGGCCGACGGCGTGCACCATCAGGCCGATGTCCCGCGGCGACAGCAGCAGGCCCGCCTCGCGCAGCCCGGCCGGGCGCGCGGACTGGTCGATGCGTCCGGGCAGCGCGTCCTTCTGGAGGGCGAAGTAGCTGACGCCGTCCGCGTCGATGCCGAGGAAGTAGCGGTGGGCCTCGGTGAGCGGGGCCTCGAAGGACGGGGTCATGACGAGCTCGGTGCGGCCGTCGGGTGTCTCGTCGATGAGGACCTGACCACCGGAGACCACGAAACAGCGCGTCGTGGGGTGGCTCCACGCCGCCGCGAGCCAGGCCTCGTCGAGCCGGTGGTGCGCGGCCCGGTCGATGCCGCTCGGAGCGGTGAGCGAGATGGGTCGATCGGCGTTCTGGTCGGTCCAGGTGGTCACGGGTGCTTCCAACTCCCCCGGTGGAACGGTGGTTTCGGGCGGCGGTTCAGCGGGGCGTGCGGCAGGGGGCGACCGGGTCCGGTGCGCGGCCGGGGTGGGGTGGCCCTTCCAGTGTGCCCCCGCCGTCGTCCGCCGCGGCCCGTGCGCGGGTGTCAGGGCGCACGGCGCCAGGTCGCGGCGAGGTCGCCCCACAGGTACGCGGTGGTCTCGACGCCCTTGAGCAGCAGGTCCAGCTCGACCTTCTCGTCGGGGGCGTGCCAGCCGTCGGAGGGGACGGAGATGCCGAGGAAGAGGACGGGGGCGCCGAGGACCTCCTGGAGGTCGGCGGCCGGGCCGGAGCCTCCCTCGCGGGTGAAGCGGACGGTCGTGCCGAAGGCGCGTCCCATGGCGCGGGCCACGGACTGCAGCGCCGGGTGGTCCAGTGGCGTCAGGCAGGGGCGCGTGGCGGGGCTGAACTCGATCTCGTGGCGGATGCCCGCGGGCAGTTGCCCGGCCGCCCAGTTCCGCACGGCCTTCTCGACGTGGTCGGGGTCCTGTCCGGCGACGAGCCGGAACGACAGCTTGACCATGGCGGAGGCGGGGATGATCGTCTTGCTGCCGGGACCCTGGTAGCCGCCGCCGATGCCGTTGACCTCGGCGGTGGGGCGGGCCCAGATGCGCTCCAGGGTGGTGTGCCCGGCCTCGCCGTGGGTGGCGTGGGACTTGGCGGTGCGCAACCACTGCTCCTCGTCGAAGGGCAGCTCGGCGAAGAGCGCGCGCTCGCGCTCGGTCAGCTCGACGATGCCGTCGTAGAACCCGGGGATGGCCACGCGTGCGTGCTCGTCGTGCAGGGCGGCCACCAGGCGGGCGGCCGCGGTGGCCGGGTTGGGCACGGCACCGCCGAACGACCCGGAGTGGATGTCCTGGTCGGGGCCGTACAGGCGGATCTCGCAGTCGGTGAGGCCGCGCATGCCGGTGCACACGGTCGGGGTGTCCTCGGACCACATGCCGGTGTCGGAGACGATCACGGCGTCCGCGGCGAGCCGCTCGGCGTTCGCCTCCACCAGTGCCCGGAAGTGCGGGGAGCTGGACTCCTCCTCGCCCTCGATGAGGAGCTTGAGGTGGACCGCCGGGGCGGTCCGGCCGGTGGCGGCGAGGTGGGCGCGCACCCCAAGGGTGTGGAAGAACACCTGGCCCTTGTCGTCGGCGGCCCCGCGCGCGTACAGCCGGTTGCCGCGGACGACCGGCTCGAAGGGGTCGCTGTCCCAGCCGTCCTCGCGTGCGGCGGGCTGCACGTCGTGGTGGCCGTAGACGAGCACGGTGGGGGCCCCGGGGTCGTCGGAGGGCCACTCGGCGTAGACGGCGGGGGCGCCAGGGGTGGGCCAGACCTCGACCGTGGGGAAGCCGGTCGCGCGCAGGGCGGCGGCGAGCCAGTCCGCGCTGCGCCGCACGTCGTCCGCGTGGTCGGGCTGGGCCGACACCGACGGGATGCGCAGCCACTCGGCGAGGTCGTCGAGGAACGCGGCGCGGTGCCGCTCGATGTAGCTGCGGACGGCGCTGACGTCGCTGTCAACGGAATGGCTCATGGTCACGAGCCTATCGGCCCGCGCCGGCATCCCCGCCGGGCGGTTGCGCACCACCTGCCGGCCCGGAGCCGTCGGCGTACGCGTGCGTGAGGGCCTCTTCCTGCGTCAACAGCCGCTCCAGCGCGGCCCGGTCCGGCAGGTCGGCCGGACGGACGACCTCCCCGGTGCGGACATGAAGGAACGCCGCCGTGACCGATTCCACAGGGACGCCCTGCTGCTCGGCCCACGCGAGCCGGTACAGGGCGAGCTGCAGCGGGTCACCCGTGCGGCCGCGGCCGGTCTTCCAGTCGACGATCTCGTACGTCGCCCTGGCGCCGTCGCCCTCCTTGTAGACGGCGTCGATGCGGCCGCGCACGACCCGCCCGGCGAGGGCGAGCTGGAAGGGCGCCTCGACCCGGTACGGGGTGCGCCGGGCGTACGCGGTGCGCTCGAACGCCTCCTTGAGGGCCTCCAGGTCGCGCTCGTCGGCGATCTCCGCGTCGCCGCCCGGCAGGTCCTCGGGTTCCAGCAGGGGCAGGGTCAGCTCCTCGAAGCGGGCCTCCACCCACGCGTGGAACCGGGTGCCCCGGCGCGCGGCCGGTTGCGGGGGGCGCGGCATGGGCCGCGCGAGGTCCCGCGCAAACCCGTCCGGGTCGGCGGCCAGGCGCATCATCTGCGAGGCGGTGAGCGTCGTGGGCAGCGGCACGTCCGTGACGGCCCGCCGGGCGCGCAGCAGCTCCCCGGTGAGCGCGTCGAGGTCGCGGTCCCAGGAGGCGACGGCGCGGGCCTCCTCGGGGGTGAGCCGCTCGCGGGCCGGGGGAACCTCGGGGGGTGCCGCCTGGTGCGGGACGGTGGGGCGCGGTGCGGGGTCGTGGGTCGGCCCGGCGAAGGGCGACTCGGGGTCGTACGGCGGTTCTTCCTGCGGCGGGAGCTCGTCGTGGGGCGGGTCCTGCGGCGGCTCCTCGTCGTACGGGGGTTCGTCGTCCTCCTCCGGGGGCGGGGGCCAGTCCGGGTCGTCGTAGGTGTCGCGCTCGTGGGCCGCGGCGGGGTGGGTGTCCTGGTGGGAGGCGAGGTCGTCGAGGTGGGCCAGGACCGTCGCGGCGGCGGCGCGGCGGCGGGCCAGGGCGGCGTCGTCCAGGGGCAGGGGCCAGACCTGGTCGACGGTGACCCGGTGGAGGGTGGGGTTCTCCTCGTCGTCCTCGGGCGGGTCGGCCCAGACCTCGATCTCGCCGTGGCCGGCCGCGCAGTGCTCGTACAGCGCCATCAGGAAGTCGGACGGGCCGCGGGGCTTCTTCTGGTTGGGGCCCCACCAGTGGCCGGAGCCCAGCAGGAGGGAGCGGGGGCGGGTGAAGGTGACGTAGCCGAGGCGGAGTTCCTCGGTGTGCTGGTGGTCCTTCATGGCCTCGTGGAAGGCGCGCATGCCGCGCGCGTCCCACGACGCGACGTCGGGGAGCGTGTCGGCGTCGCCGCGCAGTGCGTGCGGGAGCACCTTGGCCTGGGAGGTCCACTTCTCGCGGCCCTGTGTGCTGGGGAAGGTGCCGGTGACCAGGCCGGGGACGGCGACGACGTCCCACTCCAGGCCCTTGGACTTGTGCGCGGTGAGCACCTTGACGGTGTTCTCGCCGCCCGGCAGCGCGTTGTCGAGGCCCTTCTCGTACTGGGCGGCGGTGCGCAGGAAGCCGAGGAAGGCCAGCAGGCTGGCCTCGTTCTCGTGGGCCGCGAAGGAGGCGGCGACGTCGAGGAAGTTGGACAGGGTCTCACGGCGGCGCGCGGCGAGCGCGTGCGGGGACGCCGACAGCTCGACCTCGAGGCCGGTGACGGCGAGGACCCGGTGCAGGACGTCCATCAGCGGGTCGGACAGCGAGCGCCGCAGGTCGCGCAGCTCGGCGGCGAGCCGGGCGAAGCGCACGCGCGCGTCCGGCGAGAACGGCAGCCCGTCGTCGTCCCCGGCGTTGTCCAGCGGGGTCTCCAGAAACGTGTCGAGGGCGTCGGCGAGCGAGATCACCTCGGCCGGGTCGATCCCCTCGACGGCCTCGGCAAGGCGGCGGTCGGGGTCGCCGGCGTCGTCCGTGCGCGCGTGCGCCACCAGGAACCGGGCCCGCCGCCCGAGGAGGGCGAGGTCGCGCGGGCCGATGCGCCAGCGCGGGCCGGTCAGCAGGCGGACCAGGGAGGCGTTGGCGCCGGGGTCCTGGAGGACCTCGCAGACGGCGACCAGGTCGGCGATCTCGGGCAGGTGCAGCAGCCCGGACAGGCCGACCACCTCGACCGGCACGTCGCGTGCGACCAGGGCGCCCTGGATCTCGGCGAAGTCGGTCGCCGTGCGGCACAGGACGGCGATCTCGCCGGGCGGGGTGCCGGTGCGCACCAGGTGGGCGAGGGAGTCGGCGAGCCAGTCGATCTCCTCGGCGTGGGTGGGCAGCAGGGCACAGCGCA
This sequence comes from Streptomyces galbus, assembly GCF_005280195.1. Lineage (GTDB taxonomy): Bacteria > Actinomycetota > Actinomycetes > Streptomycetales > Streptomycetaceae > Streptomyces > Streptomyces galbus. The sequence continues at coordinate 273,271 of NZ_SZPR01000017.1, forward strand.
CCACGCCGTCCCGTTCGGCGCCGGGTGCCGGGCGCAGGGCCTCCACGCCCGCGTGCAGGGCGCGCAGGGGGGCGGCGAGGCCGTTGGCGAGGTCCAGGAGGCGGCCGCCGCTGCGGCGGTTCTCGCTGAGGGCCCGTCGGCCGGCGGGGCCGCCGTCGGCGTGCGCGAAGTGTTCGGGGAAGTCGTCGAGGTTGGCGACGGAGGCGCCGCGCCAGCCGTAGATGGCCTGGCAGGGGTCGCCGACGGCGGTGACCGGGTGGCCGGTGCCGTCGCCGAACAGGCCGGCCAGCAGGACGCGCTGGGCCACGGAGGTGTCCTGGTACTCGTCGAGGAGGACCACGCGGAACTCGTCGCGCAGGACGCGGCCCACCTCGGGGATGCCGGCGAGCCGCGCCGACAGGGCGATCTGGTCGCCGAAGTCGAGCAGGTCGCGCTCGCGCTTGGCGGCCCGGTAGCGGATCACCAGCTCGGCGAGGTCGCGCCGGGCGGCGGCGGTCTCGGGCACCTTGCGCAGGTCGGCGTTGGTGAGCTTGGCGTTCTGCAGGCTGAGCAGCAGTTCGGCGTCCCAGGCGCGCAGTTGCTCGGGGCGTACGAGGTGTTCGGCGAGTTCGGCGTCGAGGGCGAGGAGGTCGCTGACGAGGTCGGCGAAGGAGCGGGTGAGCGCCGGGTACGGGCCGGGTGCCTCGCGCAGCACGCGCGCGGCGAGCTGGTAGCGGGTGGCGTCGGCGAGGAGGCGGGAGGTGGGCTCCAGGCCGATGCGCAGGCCGTGGTCGGTCAGCAGGCGGCCGGCGAAGGCGTGGTAGGTGGAGATGACCGGCTCGCCGGGCGGGTTGTCCGGGTCGATGACGTCGGGGTCGGTGACGCCCGCCCGGACCAGGGCCTTGCGCACGCGCTCGGCGAGCTCGCCCGCGGCCTTGTTGGTGAAGGTCAGGCCGAGGACCTGCTCGGGGGCGACCTGTCCGGTGCCGACCAGCCACACCACGCGGGCGGCCATCACGGTCGTCTTGCCCGACCCGGCGCCGGCCACGATCACCTGCGGCGCGGGCGGCGCGGTGATGCAGGCCGTCTGCTCCGGGGTGAAGGGGATGCCGAGGAGCTCCTTGAGCTGCTCGGGGTCGGTGATACGGGCGGGCATGTCGTCAGAGGCTAGCGGCGGGCACTGACAGCCGGGGCCCGTTCAGCGCTGCGAGGCGCCAGAAGCGCAGGTCAGCCCGTGTGGTGCGATACGTCACTCCCGTTCGACGCGGGGGTCTCGGTCCGGGCGCTGCGTCCGCCGACCGGGCCCTCGTTCCTTCCGGGCCCCGCACGCCGACGGCCCCTGCCCCGGCCCTCGTCACTCGACGACGTGGCGACCCTCGGGCCGTGCGCTGCACGACGCCCGGAACGCGCAGTGCGTGCAGTGCTGGCCGGCGGACGGGGTGAACCGTTCGTCGAGGACCTTGCCGGCCGCCGTGGCGAGCAGGTCGCCGACCCACTCCCCTTCGAGCGGCTCCTGCGCCTGCACCTTGGGCAGGGTCTCGCCGCCGTCGCGCTGGGCGGCGCCCTGGCGGAGGTGGACGAGTTCCGCACCGCCGGGCTCGGGGCGCACCCCGTCGAAGACGTCGTCGACGGCTCCGGCGCGGACCGCGAGCTGGTAGACGGCCAGCTGGGGGTGGCGCTCCACCTCGCGCGCGGTCGGCGCCTGCTTGCCGGTCTTGAAGTCGACGACGTAGGCGCGGCCGTCGCCGTCGACTTCGACGCGGTCCATTTGGCCGCGGATGCGCACCTGGTAGTCGCCGGCCTCCAGGGTGACGTCGAAGTCGTGCTCGCTCGCCACCGGTGTGCGGCCGGTGCGGTCCATGACGTGCCACTTCAGGAACCGCTCCAGCGCCACGCGCGCGTTGTCCTTCTCCTGCTGCGACTTCCAGGGCGCGTCGAAGGCGAGCGCGTTCCACACGGAGTCCAGGCGTTCCATGAGCACGTCGAGGTCGGCCGGGGTGTGCCCGGAGGCGACCTCGTCGGCGAGGACGTGCACCACGTTGCCGAAGCCCTGTGCGACGGTCGCGGGCGCGTCGGCCTTCACCTCGCGGCCCAGGAACCACTGCAGGGAGCACGTGTTGGCGAGCTGGTCGAGCGCGCTGCCGGACAGCACCACGGGCTCGTCGCGGTCGCGCAGCGGCACCTTGCTCTCGGTCGGGTCCCACATGCCCCACCAGCGGTACGGGTGCGCGGACGGCACCAGGGGGCGGCCGTCCTCGTCGGCGAGCGCGGCCAGGCGGGCCAGGCGCCGGGCGGCGGCCTCCCTGAGGGGCGCGGAGGCGCGCGGGTCGACGGTGGTGGCGCGCAGTTCGGCGACGAGCGCGGCGACCGACAGGGGGCGGCGCGGGCGGCCGGTGACGTCCCGCGGCTCGACGCCGAGTTCGGCGAGGAAGCGGGAGGGCTGGTCGCCGTCGTCGGCGGGGGCCTTCACGGCGGTGACGACGAGGCGTTCCCGCGCGCGGGTGGCGGCGACGTAGAACAGGCGGCGTTCCTCGGCGAGCAGCGCGCCCGGGGTGAGCGGTTCGGCCAGCCCGTCGCGGCCGATCCGGTCGGCCTCCAGCAGCGAGCCCCGGCGGCGCAGGTCGGGCCACAGCCCCTCCTGGACGCCGGCCACGACGACCAGCCGCCACTCCAGTCCCTTGGAGCGGTGCGCGGTCATCAGGCGCACGGCGTCCGGGCGCACGGCCCGCCGGGTGAGGGTGTCGGCGGCGATGTCCTCGGCCTCGAGCTCCTCGAGGAAGTTCAGGGCGCCCCGGCCTCCGGTGCGCTCCTCCGCGCGTGCGGCCGTGGCGAACAGGGCGCACACGGCGTCGAGGTCACGGTCGGCGTTGCGTCCGGCCGCGCCGCCGCGCCGGGCGGCCCGCTCCAGGCGGTTCGGCCAGGGCGTGCCGTCCCACAGGTCCCACAGCGCCTCCTCGGCCGTGCCGCCGCCGGCGAGGCGCTCGCGGGCCTTGCGGAGCAGCGCGCCGAGGCGCTGCGCCCCGCGCGCGTACGTCGGGTCGTGCACGGCCAGCCGCTCCGGCTCGGCGAGTGCCCGGGCGAGCAGCGCGTCGGAGGGCGGGGGCAGCGGGTTGCCCCCGGCGCGCTCCTCGTCGCGCAGGGCGCGCCCGAGGCGGCGCAGGTCGGCGGCGTCCATCCCGGCGAGCGGGGAGGTGAGAAGGGTGAGGGCGGTCTCGGTGTCGAGCCAGCAGGGGGTGACGGCTTCGGGCCGGTCCTGCGGGCCGGTGCCGTGTTCGTCCGCACCGGGGTCCGCCGGGTCCGCCGGGCGCCCTTCGGCGACCGGTCCGTCCGCATCGTCCGGTGCGGGGGGCGCCGCATCGTCCGGTGCGGGGGGCGCCGCATCGTCCGGTGCGACGGTCGCCGCGTCCTCCGTCCGCTCCGCCGCCTCCGCGGTGGCCACCGCGCGCAGGGCCGTCAGGAGGGGGGCGACGGCCGGTTCGTGGCGCAGGGGCAGGTCGTCGCCGTCTATGTCCAGCGGAACGCCGGCGGACGTGAGGGCGCGGCGGACCGTGGGGATGGTGCGGGCACCCGCGCGTACGAGGACGGCCATCTCGCCCCAGGGGACGCCGTCCTCCAGGTGGGCCCGGCGCAGGATGTCGGCGACGTTGTCCAGCTCGGTGCCGGGCGTCGGGTACGTGTAGACCTCGACGCGGCCGCCGTCGCGTACGGGGGTGAGGTCCCGGTGGGCGCGCACCTTCTCGGCGGGGAGGCGGGTCAGCGGCATGCGCTGGGTGAGCAGCCGGGTGGCGGCCAGCAGCGCCGCTCCGGAGCGGCGGGAGACGCGCAGCACCTCGACGGGCGCGGGACGGCCGTCGCCGCGGGGGAACGCGCGCGGGAAGTCGAGGATGCCGTTCACGTCGGCGCCCCGGAAGGCGTAGATCGACTGGTCGGGGTCGCCGAACGCGACCAGGGTGCGGCCGCCGCCCGCGAGGGCGTGCAGCAGGCGTACCTGGGCGGGGTCGGTGTCCTGGTACTCGTCGACGTAGACGGCGTCGTACTGCCCGGCGAGCCGCCGGGCGGCCTCGGGACGGCGGGCGAGGAGCACCGCGCGGTGGACGAGTTCGGCGTAGTCGAGGACGCCCTGCAGGTCGAGGACGTCCAGGTACTCGGCGAGGAAGGCGGCCGCGGCGCGCCAGTCGGGGCGGCCGATACGGCGCGCGAAGGCGTCCAGGGCGCCGGGGTCGAGTCCCAGTTCGCGGCTGCGGGCGAGCACCGCGCGGACCTCGTCGGCGAACCCGCGCGTGGTGAGGCAGGCGCGCAGGTCGTCGGGCCAGCGGACGTGCGAGAGGCCGAGGCGCTGGAGGTCGACCTGGCCGGCGAGCAGTTCACGGACCGTGACGTCCTGCTCGGGGCCGGACAGCAGGCGCAGGGGCTCCACGAACAGGTCGCTGTCCTGGTGGGCGCGGACCAGGGCGTAGGAGAACGAGTGGAAGGTGGTCGCCTGGGGGGCGTGGGCGGCGCCCATCCGCAGGGCCATGCGGTCGCGCAGCTCGACGGCGGCCTTGCGGCTGAAGGTGAGCACCAGGATCCGTGCGGGGTCGGCGCCGCGGGCGACGCGCGCGGCCACGGACTCCACCAGGGTGGTGGTCTTCCCGGTGCCCGGACCCGCGAGGACGAGCAGCGGTCCGCTGAGGTGGTCAACCACGGCGCGCTGGGCTGCGTCCAGTTCAGGGGGATCCACACGGGCCACAGGAGTACGGACCAGTCGGTAAGCGCCACGGCTCCCCTGCCGCGCCTGGGGGTGCGGCAGTCGTCCGGTGGAGGAGGAGGAGCTCACGTGGTTCGCCGGTCCTGGTGGGTGTGCTGGTGGTCGGTCCGCCGCTCGTGCCGGGCGGTGGTGGCGGGATGAGGGGGACGCGTGCAGCCGACGCTACGCCCGGGACGTCAGCGGAAGCAGGACTTCCGCTTTTTCCCGTGGGCCTCGCCGGCCACGTGGGCCCCTCGCCCCTCGAACGTACGTCATGCCACGGACGTCCCCCCTTTCCCCCGTTCGGAGCAGAGGTCGCCCGGCGCGCCGTCCGATGGCGGAAGCTGTCAGGTGTGACCCTGCGCGTGTTCGCCGCCGTCCCAGCGCGCCCGTCTCATGTCGAGGCGCGGCAGGTGGCCCTCGGCGGCCCGGCCCGCCTCCTTCAGCGGTGTGCCCTCCGCCCGGTAGCGGCCGAGGGCGTCCAGCTCGTGCCCGGGCAGCAGCACGCCGTCGGCGCGCACCACGCGCCACCACGGGACGGCTCCGCCGTACAGGGCCATCACCCGGCCGACCTGGCGCGGTCCGCCCTCCTGGAGCCACTCCGCGACGTCCCCGTACGTCATCACCCGGCCCGGCGGGATGCGGTCGGCCACGTCGAGGACCCGCTCGGCGTACTCCGGCAGGGCGTCGGTGTACTCCGGGCGGGCGTCGTCGTCCGGAGGGCTCAGCTCGCTCATCCGTCCCATCCTGCCCCACCCCACCGACAGTGCGACGGGCCGGCGACGGTGGGTGACCCTCGCCCCCACGGCGTCGCTTCGGGCAGACTGTGCGCCCCGCACGCGCACCCTGAATGCCCCGTGTGCCGGTGGGACGTGCCACCATCGTGCGGGCGGTGACCGGTGATACGAGATCAAGAAGAGTCGATGAAGCAGCAGGGCGTGCACCCCGAGGACGCGGAGGGGACCTCTGATGCTGCGTCGCGCCCGGACACCGCGAAGAAGGCCGCTTCCGCAGGTCACGACGGCCAGGCGCAGCCCTCCGCGGACGCCGCTGACCCGGCGGCCGGCGGGGGCGACCCCGAGGCCGCGGGCACCCCGCACGCGGAGTCCGGGGACGTGACCCACGCCGACGAGGTGGAGGGCGACGAACCGCTGCTCCCCGCGCGCGTGCACCGCCCCTCCGACCTCATGCGGCTGCTGGTGGGTGTGCTGGCGATCGTGGTGCTGCTCGCCGTCGCGGCGTTCGCCCACGGAACCACCTCGGGCCTCGAACAGGACATCAACAAGGGCACCGGCCAGGCGCCCGACCTGCTGATCAAGTTCGCCGGGCTGGTGTCCAGCATCGCGATCCTGCTGGTGCCGGTCGCGTTCGCGATCGAGCGGCTGATCAAACGGGACGGGCTGCGGATCGCCGACGGCGTGCTCGCCGCGGTACTGGCCCACGGTGTGACACTCGCCACCGACCTGTGGGTCGCCAAGGCCGCCCCCCACTCCATCCAGGACGCGCTGACGCAGCCCTCCCCCGGTGACGTGCACGCCCTGACCGACCCGGTGCACGGCTACCTGGCCCCGGTCATCGCGTACATGACCGCCGTCGGCATGTCCCGGCGCCCGCGCTGGCGCGCGGTGCTATGGATCGTGCTGATGCTCGACGCCTTCTCGATGCTCGTCACCGGGTACACGACGCCGTTCTCGATCATCCTCACCGTCCTGATCGGCTGGAGCGTGGCCTACGGCACGCTGTACGCCGTCGGCTCGCCGAACGTCCGGCCCACCGGCCGCACCCTCATGGCGGGCCTGCGGACCGTCGGCTTCCACCCGGTGAGCGCGGCCCGGGAGGAGGCGGTGGCGGACACCGCGGAGAACGGCGACCGCGGCCGGCGCTACTTCGTCACCCTGGAGGACGGCCCGCCGCTGGACGTGACGGTCGTCGACCGCGAGCAGCAGGCCCAGGGCTTCTTCTACCGCGCGTGGCGCAACCTGACGCTGCGCGGCTTCGCGACCCGCAGCAGCCTGCAGTCGCTGCGCCAGGCGCTGGAGCAGGAGGCGCTGCTGGCCTACGCGGCGATCGCGGCCGGCGCCAACGCGCCCAAGCTCATCGCCACGAGCGAACTCGGACCGGACGCCGTGATGCTCGTCTACGAGCACACCGGCGGACGCACCCTGGACTCGCTGGCGGACGAGGAGATCACCGACGACCTGCTGCGTTCGACCTGGCGCCAGGTGGAAGCGCTGCAGTCCCGGCGCATCGCGCACCGCAGGCTCGCCGGTGACGCGATCCTGGTGGATCGTTCCGGCGCGGTGATCCTCACCGATCTGCGCGGTGGTGAGATCGCGGCCGGTGACCTGCTGCTGCGCATGGACGTCGCCCAGCTGGTCACGACGCTCGCCCTGCGGGCGGGGGCCGAGCGGGCGGTGGCGTCGGCGGTGGGCGTGCTGGGGCCGGACGCCGTGGCCGACTGCCTGCCGATGCTCCAGCCGATCGCGCTGACCCGCTCCACGCGCGCGACGCTGCGCCGGCTGGCCCGGGAGCGCGCGCAGCGCGAGCGCGAGGCGGTGCTGGAGGCGTCCCGGCTGTCCCGGCAGGCCCGCCTGGAGGCCGCCGGGGAGGACGGCGCCGAGGCCGTCCCGGAGAAGACCGACAAGAAGGCCGTACGCGCGCAGGCGCGGGCCGAGAAGCGGGCCATCGACGAGGCGCTGGAGGAGGCCCGCGAGGAGGACCTGCTCACCCAGATCCGCCACCAGGTGCTGCGCATCCGGCCGCAGGCGCCGGTCGAGCCGGCCCGCCTGGAGCGGGTGCGCCCGCGCACGCTGATCAGCTTCATCGCCGGGGCGATCGGCGCGTACTTCCTGCTGACGCAGCTCACCCACATCGAGTTCGGGCCGCTCGTCGCGAACGCGCAGTGGGGCTGGGTCGCGGCGGCCGTGCTGTTCTCGGCGCTGAGCTACGTGGCCGCCGCGATGAGCCTGCTCGGCTTCGTCCCGGAGCGGGTGCCATTCCCGCGGACGGTGGCGGCGCAGGTCGCCGGGTCGTTCGTGAAGATCGTGGCGCCCGCCGCGGTGGGCGGCGTCGCGCTGAACACGCGCTTCCTGCAGCGCGCGGGGGTGCGTCCGGGGCTCGCGGTGGCGAGCGTGGGCGCCTCGCAGCTGTTCGGGCTCGGGTGCCACATCCTGATGCTGCTGTCGTTCGGCTATCTGACCGGCACCGAGAAGACGCCGTCGCTGTCGCCGTCCCGCACGGTCATCGCGGGCCTGCTGACCGTGGCGGTGCTGGTGCTCGTCGTGACGTCGGTGCCGTTCCTGCGGAAGTTCGTCGTCACGCGCGTGCGGTCGCTGTTCGCCGGGGTGGTGCCGCGCATGCTGGACGTGCTCCAGCGGCCGCAGAAGCTCGTCACCGGCATCGGCGGGATGCTGCTGCTGACGGCCTGCTTCGTGATGTGCCTGGACGCCTCGATCCGCGCGTTCGGCGACGACTCCACCTCGCTGAGCATCGCCAGCGTCGCCGTCGTCTTCCTGGCCGGCAACGCGCTCGGCTCGGCCGCGCCCACGCCGGGCGGTGTCGGCGCGGTGGAGGCCACCCTGACGGTCGGCCTGATCGCGGTGGGCCTGCCCAAGGAGGTCGCCGCCCCCGCCGTGCTGCTGTTCCGGCTGCTCACGCTGTGGCTGCCGGTGCTGCCGGGCTGGCTGGCGTTCACCCAGCTCACCCGCAAGGGCGCGCTGTAGCGACGGTCCGTGCCACGAGGCGCGGTCGGTACCCCCGGACGGCCCGCGTCCCGCGCGCGTGGCGAAGTGCGGCGCCACGATGGGGGCATGCCCACCTCGCGCCCGCGCGCCGCCGCGCTGACCGCCCTCGTCCTGCTGTCGTCGCTGGTGGCCGGGTGCTCGGACGACGACTCCCGGGACGAGGACCTGACGGCGCAGAAGCTGCACTGGAAGGACTGCCCGGCCCCGTCCCGGGCGGAGGGCGGCGGCAGCGCCCCCTCCCCGCTGCCCGACGGCGACGCGTGGCAGTGCGCCACCATGAAGGCGCCCCTGGACTGGGACGACCCCGAGGGCGACACCCTCGGCATCGCACTGATCCGCGCCCGAGCGAGCGGCGGGGACGCCCGGCGGATCGGCTCACTGGTGTTCAACTTCGGCGGCCCCGGCGGCTCGGGCGTCACCACGCTGCCCGCGTTCGGCGAGGACTACGCGGCTCTGCGCACCCGCTACGACCTGGTGAGCTTCGACCCGCGCGGCGTCGGCCGAAGCGACGGGGTCAGGTGCGAGAACGACCAGCAGCTCGACGCCTACTTCCAGCAGGACATGACGCCCGACGACGCCGCCGAGCGCACCACGTACCTGGACAACACCAAGCAGATCAACGCGGCCTGCGAGAAGAACAGCCGAAAAGTCCTGCCGCACGTGCGCACCACCGACGCGGCCCGCGACATGGACCTGATGCGCCAGGTCCTCGGCGACCAGAAGCTGCACTACTTCGGCATCTCCTACGGCACCGAGCTCGGCGGGGTCTACGCCCACCTGTTCCCGCAGCACGTGGGACGGGCCGTGTTCGACGCGGTCGTCGACCCGACCCAGACGTCGGAGCAGGGCGCGCTCGGCCAGGCCCGCGGCTTCCAGCGCGCCCTCGACAACTACGCCGAGGACTGCACGTCGAAGCCCGAGGACTGCCCCGTCGGTGATACCCCCGAGGACGTGAAGAACCGTATCGCCCGGCTGCTGGCCCAGCTCGACACCAACCCCCTCCCGGGCGTCTTCCCGCGCGAGCTGACCCAGAGCGCGGCGACCAACGGCATCGCGCAGGCCCTGTACTCGAAGGACTTCTGGGAGTACCTCACCGAGGGCCTGGAGCAGGCCTACGACGGGGACGGCCGCACCCTGATGCTGCTGTCCGACTCGATGAACGGCCGCGGCGAGAACGGCGAGTACAGCAACCTGGTCCCCGCCAACATCGCCATCAACTGCGCCGACGACCGGCCCCGCTACTCCCCCGCCTACGTCGAGGGCCGGCTGCCCGCCTTCCGGGCCGCGTCCCCGCTGTTCGGGGACTTCCTCGCCTGGTCCCTGGTCAGCTGCACCGACTGGGCCGTCCCGGGGGCCGCCGACCACCCGGACGTCAGCGCCCCGGGAGCGGCGCCGATCCTCGTCGTCGGCAACACCGGCGACCCGGCCACGCCGTACGAAGGGGCCCGGAAGATGGTGGACGCCCTCGGCGGGGGCGTCGGGGTGGAGCTGACGTACAAGGGCCAGGGGCACGGCGCCTATGACAGCAAGAACAGGTGCGTGCAGACCGCGGTGAACGGCTACCTCCTGGACGGCAAGGTGCCCGCCGCGGGCACCGTCTGCTCCTGACCCGACCACTGAATCCGCAGGTCAGTGCGTTATCCACAGGCTTCGATGCGGTCGGCCCGATCCGCCTAGGATGGCCGGACCGCCGTTTCGCCGCACCGTGCGGACGGCTCACGAGGGGGGAAGAGCACATGGCGCGTTTCGTACGCCTGGCGGCGCTCGGGGCCGCCGCCGCGCTGCTGGTGGGAGGCTGCAGCGGCGCGTCCGGCGACGGCAAGGACGACAAGGCGGACCACCCGTCACCGACCGCGACACCACCGGTGAGCACCTCGCCGGCCACGACGGCCCTGCCCGCGTCGCTGACCGGACAGAAGCTCCACTGGGGCCGGTGCGGGAGCACCGCCGACTCCCCCGCGCCCGGCCGCGAGTGGCAGTGCACGAAGCTGAGGACACCGCTGGACTGGTCCGCACCGGACGGCCCCACGATCGATCTCGCACTGGTGCGCGCCAAGGCCAGCGGCGGCGACCGGATCGGATCGCTGCTGTTCAACTTCGGCGGCCCCGGCGGCTCGGGCGTGTCCGGTCTGCCCGGATTCGCCTCCACCGTCTCCTCCCTGCGTGAGCGCTACGACCTGGTGAGCTGGGACCCGCGCGGGGTGGGCGCCAGCGAGGGCGTCCGCTGCCGGAGCGACAAGGAGATCCAGGCGGCCGAGTCGGTCGACGCCACCCCGGACACCCCGGCCGAGGAGCAGGCGTACCTCGCCGACGCCACCGCCTTCGGCAAGGGCTGCCAGAAGGCCGCCGGTCCGCTGCTGGCGCACGTGTCGACCACCGACACCGCCCGCGACATGGACCTCATGCGCCAGGTCCTCGGGGACGCGAAGACGCACTACTTCGGCATCTCCTACGGCACCGAGCTCGGCGGGGTGTACGCCCACCTTTTCCCGCAGCACGTGGGACGGGTGGTCCTGGACGCGGTGGTCGACCCGACCGCCGACACGGTGGGCCACGCCGAGAACCAGGCCCTCGGCTTCCAGCGGGCCCTCGACGACTACCTGAAGTCGACCGGACAGGACCCCGAGAAGGGCACGCGGAAGATCGCCGCCCTGCTGGACCGGATCGACGCCCGTCCGCTGCCGACGTCGTCGGGTCGCAAGCTGACACAGACGCTCGCGGTGACCGGCATCGTCCTGCCGCTGTACAGCGAGTCCGGCTGGCCCACCCTGACCAGCGCCCTAGACGCCGCGGAGAAGGGCGACGGCTCACGGCTCCTGGAGCTCGCCGACGCCTACAACGAACGCGACGCCTCGGGGACGTACGGCACGGCGGCGCACGCGCAACGGGTCATATCGTGCCTGGACGACAAGCAGCGCCCGACGCTGCAGGAGACGAAGGCCGCGCTGGCGCGGTTCGAGAAGATCTCGCCCGTCTTCGGCGACTTCCTCGGCTGGGACACGGCCGGCTGGTGCCACGACTGGCCGGTGGCCGGGCAGTTCGACACCCCGGAGGTGAGCGCGCCGGGCGCGGCGCCGATCCTGCTGGTGGGCAACACGGGCGACCCGGCGACGCCGTACGAGGGTGCGCGCAGGATGGCCGACGAGCTCGGCAAGGGGGTCGGGGTGCTGCTCACCTGGAAGGGCGAGGGACACGTGGCCTACGGCAGGGGCAGCTCGTGCGTCGACGCGGCGGTGGACGCCTACCTGCTCCGGGGCACGGTGCCGAAGGACGGCAAGGTCTGCTCATGACGACGGCGGGGGCCCCGGGCACCCGTGGTGCGCGAGGCCCCCGCCGCTGGGACCGGGAGTCCGGCTCAGTAGACGGGCTTGCTCGGTTCGATCTGGTTGACCCAGCCGATCACGCCGCCGCCGACGTGGACGGCGTCGGCGAAGCCCGCGGACTTCAGCACCGCGAGGACTTCCGCACTGCGGACACCCGTCTTGCAGTGCAAGACGATCTTCTTGTCCTGCGGGAGGTTCTCCAGGGCGGTGCCGAGGAGGAACTCGTTCTTCGGGATCAGCCTGGCGCCCGGGATGGAGACGATCTCGTACTCGTTCGGCTCGCGGACGTCGATGATCTCGATGTTCTCGCCGTCGTCGATCCACTCCTTGAGCTGCTTGGGAGTGATCGTCGAGTCGGCGGCCGCCGCCTGGGCCTCCTCGGACACGACGCCGCAGAAGGCCTCGTAGTCGATGAGCTCGGTGACGGTCGGGTTCTCGCCGCAGACCGCGCAGTCGGGGTCCTTGCGGACCTTGACCTGCCGGTACTGCATCTCCAGCGCGTCGTAGATCATCAGCCGGCCGACCAGCGGCTCACCGATGCCCGCGAGGAGCTTGATGGCCTCGTTGACCTGGATGGAGCCGATGGACGCGCACAGCACGCCCAGGACGCCGCCCTCGGCGCAGGAGGGGACCATGCCGGGGGGCGGGGGCTCCGGGTAGAGGCAGCGGTAGCAGGGGCCGTGCTCGGACCAGAACACCGACGCCTGGCCGTCGAAGCGGTAGATCGAACCCCACACGTACGGCTTGTTCAGCAGCACGCAGGCGTCGTTGACCAGGTAGCGGGTCGCGAAGTTGTCCGTGCCGTCGACGATCAGGTCGTACTGGCTGAAGATGTCCATCACGTTGTCGGCCTCGAGCCGCTCCTCGTGCAGGACCACGTTCACGTACGGGTTGATGCCCTTGACGGAGTCGCGCGCGGACTCGGCCTTGGAGCGGCCGATGTCGGCCTGGCTGTGGATGATCTGACGCTGGAGGTTCGACTCGTCGACCTCGTCGAACTCCACGATGCCGAGGGTGCCCACGCCCGCGGCGGCCAGGTACATCAGCGCCGGCGAGCCCAGGCCGCCGGCGCCCACGCAGAGCACCTTGGCGTTCTTCAGCCGCTTCTGCCCGTCCATCCCGACGTCGGGGATGATCAGGTGGCGGGAGTACCTGCGGACCTCGTCTACGGTGAGCTCAGATGCTGGCTCGACCAGGGGTGGCAGCGACACGGGGACTCCGTTGCTCGGTCGATCACTACGGTGGTTCTGTCCGTAACACTGCCACGGCCTTTTTCATTCCGAGACACCCGTTCCGATCCGCGAGACGATTTCGTCCCAGTAGCCGGGCATGGTTTCCCACGGGTCGACGCGTCCGCCGCCGTCGGTGCGGTCGGTGAACCAGATCGTCCCGGCGCCCTGCCAGCGCGCGATCCGCAGCGCCTCCTCCAGGTGGGGGCGGGGAACGCCGTGCACGAAGTGGCAGAAACGCTCGGGCGGGTGGTCGGCCGTCCACTCCGCGACCTGCGACCAGCGGTAGTCCGCCCAGCGGCCGCAGAAGGTCACGAGCTGGTCCCCCAGCTCGACGAAGCCGGGGTGCGGGTGGGTGCCGTGCCCCAGGACGATGTGGGCATCGTCACGCAGGCCGCGCAGGGTGGCGACGGTGCGGCGGACCGTGGACAGGGAGTCGCGGTCACCGGGGCAGCGGTCCAGCAGGAAGCCGCCGACCCGGTACCAGTCGGTGAAGCGCTGGGCGTCGGCGACCAGGTCGCCGTGGGACCGGAACCCGTGGGCGGCGTCGAGGTGGCCGAGGACCCGGACGCCCGCGGTGCGCAGCCGGCCCACGGCCTCCAGACAGTGCGGGTCGGGCCGCAGGCCGGGCCCGTCGGCGACGTCCAGGACCACCCAGTGCAGGGGCGCGCCGGGGCGGGCCAGTTCGCCCCACTCGGTGGGGGCCAGCAGGGGGTGCGCGAGTCCGGGGATGCCGAACCCGGCGTGGCCCTCTCCGGTCCGGGTGCCGGCGGCCGTACTGCTCAGATACGGCATGCGGCCTCCATCCAGATGTCGGCCAGGGACTCCTCGAGGTTGATCCGCGGGCGCCAGCCGAGCCGGTCGCGGGCGGTGCGCACGTCGGCCTGCTGCCAGCTGCCGCAGCCGTCGGGGTACGGGTACGCGACCGGGGCCGGGTGGTCCGGGTCGTGGCGCGGGTGGCCGATGGTGGCGCGCAGCGGTCCGGGCGGGCCGTCGAGTTCGTGGAGGGCGCCGCCGTACCCGGCGACCCGGGCGAGGATCGCGGCCGCGTCACGCAGCCGCACGGCACGGCCGGAGCCGATGTTGATGACGCCCTGCGCGGCGGACAGCGACGCGGCGTGGACGGCGCGGGCCACGTCCCGGACGTCGACGAAGTCGCGCTGGGCGCCGAGCCCGCCGAGTTTCAGCTCGCCGTCGCCGGACTGCATGGCGCGGCGCATGGCCTCGGCGAGCCGGCCCAGCGGGGAGCCGGCCGGGGTGCCTGGTCCGGCGGGCGAGAACACGCGCAGGACGACGGCGTCGAGGCCCGAACCGAGGACGAGTTCGGTCGCGGCGAGCTTGCTGACGCCGTACGGGCCGCCGGGGCGCGGGACGGCGTCCTCGGCGGTGGAGGAGCCGGGCTGGCTGGGGCCGTACTCGGCGCCGCAGCCGATCTGCACCAGCCGCGCGCCGCAGCCGCTGCGCCGCAGGGCCTCGCAGACGGTGGCGACGGCGACGGTGTTGTGCCGGGTGAGTTCGCGGGCACCGCCCCGGGTGGCGCCCGCGCAGTTGACGACGACCTGGGGGTGGACCGCGTCGAGGAAGCGGGTGAGGGCGCCGGGGCTGCCGGTCGCGAGGTCGAAGCGGACGTCGGCGTCGTCGCCGCGCCCGAGCGCGGTGAGCTGGACGGCAGGGTCGGCGAGCAGGCGGTCGGCGACGAAGCGGCCGAGGTAGCCGTTGGCTCCGATCAGCAGGACCCTCATCGTGCGGCTCCCGGGGTGTGCGCGCCGGTCGCTCCGGAACGGGAGGTGGTCATCTGGCTACTCCTTCGGGGATGGTGCGGTTGCCTGCGCGTGGGGGGCGGCGAGGGCGAAGTCAGGGTGCGTCCGGGCGGGCGTGGGCCGACGCCCGGGTGAGGGTGCGGGTCGCGTGGGCCAGCAGGGTCAGCGCGCCGGCCCCGCACACCAGCGCCGGGACACCGGCCGGGCCCCAGGCGCCCGCGACGGTCTCGACGGGGGCACCGAGGGCCTGGCAGCCGGGCAACCGGGCCGCGAGGACGGTGGACAGGGCGAGCGCCTCCGCGCCGACGGCGGCCGTCAGGACCAGCTGGGGGGCGTGGGTGAAGCGGTGCACGGTGAGGAGGCGCGCGAGGAACAGCAGCGAACCCAGGGTGAGCGTCCGGCCGTAGGCGGGCGGGTCGCCGAGGAGCACGGCACACAGGGCGGTCAGCCCGGCGAGTACGCCGAGGAACAGGGTGAACGTGCCCAGCAGCAAGGGGCGTATGGAGGCGGCGAACTCCTCCAGGCCGCGGCTGGCGGTGAGTCTGCGCCGGGCGCCCGCGGCGAGGAGGTGGGCGCACCAGGCGGCGGGCGCGCACGCCAGCGCGAGGGTGAGCAGGAGCGCCGCGGAGAGCGGCCAGGAGCCGTCGCTCGCCGTGGTGGGCGGGCTGTCGGGGCCTGCGTGCAGGGCGGCGCGCAGGAGTCCGTCGCCGAGGGCGGCGTAGGCGAGGAGCCAGCAGGTCCGGGTGACCGTGCCGTGGCCGTGGGCGCGGTCGGGCCGGCTCAGGGGGCCGCGGCGCAGGGCGGCGCGCAGGCCGAGCGCCACGGCGAGCGTTCCGGCGGCGGCGACGGCGAGCGCGGTCCGGCCGTCGGTGAGCCGCAGCCCGGCGACGGTCGCGGCGCACAGCAGGCCCGGGAGCAGGGACAGCAGGACCCAGCCGGCGCGGGGGCGGAGGCCGGTCTCATCGGCGGAGGACGCGGAGGACGCCCGGTCCCGGGCCGCGGGTCGGCCGGTGGTGTCCGTCGCCGGCCCGGACCGGTCGCCGTCGTGGGGGACGCGGGCGTACATCTCCTCGGCCAGGGAGAAGACGTCGCGGTGGCGGAAGCGGGCGGCGGTGCGGTCGGTGACGCCGTGCGCCTCCAGGCCGGCGGCGATCTCCAGGGCGTCGACGGCGCGTTCGCAGAGGTCCCGGTGACGGTGCATCAGGGCCTTGACGGGGTCGACGGCACGCCGCCGCGGGGGCTTCGGCCGCGCGGCGGGTGCGGGTCGCGATCCGGAGGCGTCGTCCAAGGGACCTACGGGGGGGTCCACGGGGGTCATGGGGGCGTCCATGGAGGTCATGGGGTCGTCCTCGGCGGCCGCGGGGCCGCCCGTGGGAATCCTGGAGTCGTCCACGGTGGCCGTCGGGTCGTCCGCCAGGGCCCACTCCTCGGACCGTTCGTCCCAGGCTCCGGGGCTCTCCGGTGTGCCGGGGCGGTCCAGTTCGCCGAGTCCGCTCATCGGGCCGCCCCCTCTCCCGCGGCGACCGCGGGCCCCGGCGTCATCCCCCGCACCGGCGGCCCGGCCGCCCATCCCGGGCCGCGTCGGGTGGCGAAGCGGGACGACAGGCCGGTCCAGCGGCTGGCGACGTGCGCCTCGGCGGGCACGGCGAACGGCAGGGGCTCGCCCGACTCGTCGAGGACGACGCGCCGGACGGGACACTGCGAGACGACCTCCAGGTAAATGCCGTGAAATGCCGCGACGTTCTGCTCGACGGTGAACAGTTCGAGCGCGCGGGCTCGGGCGGCGGCCCCGAGACGCGCACGGCGCTCGGGGTCGCGCAGCAGGGCCACGCACGCCTCCGCGAGCGCCCGCGGGTTGCGCGGCGGGACGACGAGTCCGGTGCCGCCGATGACCTCGACGACCGCGCCGACGTCGGTCGACACGGTGGCGCGTCCGCAGAACATGGCCTCGACCAGACCCAGGGGGAAGCCCTCGACGACGCTGGACAGCACGGTGACGGCACCGGCGGCGTAGGCGTCGGCGGGCGTGGGGGCCTCCGGACCGCCGATCTCCTCGAACGAGACGGGGTTGTCGCCGACGGAGTGCAGGCCGTCGGCCTCGTCGGGGAAGAGCTGGGCGGCGAGTATGCGGCAGTGGCCGAGGTACGCCTCGCCCTCGGGGCCGGCCGGCGCGCCGATGACGCGCAGCCGGGCCCTGGGCTCCTCCTTGCGGACCTCCGCGAAGGCGTGCAGCAGGGACACCAGGTCCTTGGCCGGTTCGATCCGGCCCACCCAGACCAGGGTGTCGGGGTCGGCGGCGTCCGGCGCCTCGCCCACCTCCGCGAACGGCGCGGCGTCCATGCCCGGGTGGACCGTGCGGATCTTGGCGCGGTCGGCACCGCAGCGCTCCTGCCAGCGGCGGGCGTGGGCGTTGCCGGGGATGATGCGGGCGGCCTGCCGGTAGACCTCGGCGGCGAGCCGGCCGTGGAAGGCGGCCAGCAGGGCGCGCACGGCGGGGCTGACGGCCGTCGCGGCGAACGGCCCCGCGTCACGCCGCGCGGCACCCCTCGTACCCCCACGAACGCCGGAACCGACACCGGAACCGGCTCCCCCAGCGTCGCCCGCTCCCGCGCTCCCCGCCGGAGCACTCGTCCCCCCACCCACGGGCCCGCCCGGCACCGTCTCCTCCCCCGGTCCCCCGCCGAGGTAGTGGCTCCGCAGTCGCACCCCGTACTCCGTGACCACCAGCGGCACCCCGCAGAAGTGCCGGGCGAGCAGGCCGGGCAGGGCCGCGGGGCCGCCCGAGGCGGCGTGGCACAGGTCGACCGCGCCGAGGGCGTCGTCCTCGTACCAGTCCAGCGAGAGGGGGCGCAGGGCGCGTTCCAGGTGCGCGGTGACCGTCAGCAGATCGGCGACGCGTGCCTCGCGCGCGGTGCGCAGCGCGCCGGGCGCCCGGCAGGCGCGTTCGAGGGCGCGCACCGCCCGTTCCGAGCGGAGCGCTCCCACCAGCCCGCGCTCGTCGCGGGCGAGGTCGGCGAGCCCGTACAGGGCGTTGGCGAAACGGTCCGCCTGGGGGGCGGGAGTGTACCGCGCGGCCTCGGCGCCGGGGCCCTCGCACAGCGCGGCCACCAACTCGCCGTAGCAGTCGGCGAAGCGCCGGCGCGCACGGCGCCCGTACACGACCCCGTCGTCCTCAGCCGTCCACAGCGGTGCCGTGCGGACGCGGGTGACCTGCGGCGGCAGGGCGAACCGGCCTTCGTTGTCCTGGTGTTCGGTGCGGCTGAGCGCGTACAGCTCGAACTCGTGCTGCGCCAGCCCGCGCACGAGCCGGTCGCACCAGAGTCCGGCGTCACCGCTCACATACGGATAGCCACCCTCGGTCAGCAGTCCGATGCGCACTGGTGCACCCCCGATCTCCCGTTTGGGGAGCCGCCGTTGACCCGGCGGCTCGCAGCGGGACGAACGTATGCGGACAAGGCGGTGGTGCGACGGACGGTTGTCCGTCGCACCACCAAAAGGGGTGAACGCTCGTAACTTTCCCGTGCGGGTCGCGTTCCGTCGCGCTAAGAGATCACGCGCGCACGCACGGTCACGTCGCGCTGGGGTACGGCCAGGGGTTGGGCCGGCAGTGGATGCCGTCGTGGTCGAGGAACTTGGTCTGCTGCTGCATGACCGGCGCGAGTTCGCCGTTCTTGTCGCACGTCACGTGCGCGTACCCGAGCCGGTGGCCGACCTCGTGGTTGATGAGCATCTGCCGGTAGGCGTGGATGGCGGCGCCGTAGGTGCGGGAGCCCTGGGCCCAGCGGTAGGCGTTGATCATCACGCGCTCGGTGGCGGCGGAGTCGCAGGAGACGTTGTCCTCGGTGGTGTCCAGGCCCGACTTGGCACACCACTTGGCGGTGGTGCCCGGGCTGGCCAGCGTGATGACGAAGTCGGGCTTGCCGCTGGAGACGCGTTCGAAGGTGCGGGCACCGCCGTGCGCCCAACTGCGCCTGTCGTTCAGGGTCGTCTGCACGGCCTGCGCGAACAGCGCGCCGTCCAGGCCGAGCCCCTGCTCGACGTCCACGCGGTAGGTGTACTTCCGCCCCTTGCCCGGCGCCTTCGCCACGCCCGGGACCGCGTCGAACTTCCCGGACCCGGTGAGGGCGGGACCGAGCGCGTACCGCGTGCCCATCTTCTGCTCGTACGTCAGCGGCGTCGCGCTCGGCGAGGCGGAGGGGCCGGTCCCGCCGCCGGGCACCACGGGAGCCTGGGCGTCCGCCGCCCGGTCGGCTGCCGAGGGCGACGGGGCGGAGCCGTCGGCCTGCCCGTCGGTGACCTGCCCGGCGACGACGACGGCCAGCACGGTGGTGACCGCGGCGGCCGCGATCCCCGTGAACGTGCGGCCCTTGCCGCCCTTCGCGGGCGCGGGCGCACCGGTGGGCGGGGCGTCGTCCGCGCCGCCGCCCTCGTCGTCGGACGCGGTCCGCGCCGGGGCGGTGTCCCAGTCGGTGACCGAGGCGTACGGGTCCTCGGCGAGGGCCGTGACCGCGCCGCGTCGGCGCGTGAAGACGTCGTCGGCCTCGTCGAAGGCGTCGAGGTAGTCCTGGCGCGGGCCGCCGCGCGCCGGCCGGGGAGCCGGGGGCGGTACGGGCCGCTGACGCGGTACCACCGGCCCGGCACCACTCGCCGCCGGCCCGCGCAAGTCCCCCCAGCCGCCCCCGCCTTCACGCTGCTCGGGATGCCCCCCACGCACCTGCGGCACACCGCGCGCGGGAGTCCCGTCACGGAGACGCGGCACACCGCGCGCGGGGGTGCCGTCGGCCAGGCGCGGCACACCGTGGGCCGGGGTGCCGTCCGGGGAACGGCGGGTCCCCGTCCCCGGCGTCGGCGCCCCCTGAGCCCTCTCGGCGCCGGTCACACCCGGCGCACCCGTCGCGCCGGACCCACCGGCCCCGTCGCGCGCACCCGGCGCGCTCGGCGCACCGGTCGTCTTCTTCTCCGCCCCCTCGGGTGCGGGCCCACGTCGACTGTGGCGTCCCACCGGTCCCCTCAGCTCCTCGTGGCCGCGGTGTCGGCGGCGTCCGCGAGGAGTTCGCGGACCGCCGTGGCCACCGTCTCCGGGTACTCCATCATGGCCACGTGCCCGGCCTCCGGGAGGGTCAGCAGACGGGAGTCGCGGAAGGCGCGCGCGGCCCGCTGGGCCATGCGGAATCCCACGAGCTGGTCCCGGCCGCCATAGATCAGCAGGGTGGGCGCGAGGACGCGTTCGGCCTGGCGCCACAGCCCGTGCTGTCCGCCGAGGGTGTACGCGTTGAGGATCCCGCGCGCGGAGCGCGTCATCGCGTCCCAGAAGTACGGCAGCCGCAACCGCCGTTCCAGTTCCTCCACGGCGTAGCGGAACGCCTCCTCCGACACGCGCCCGGGATCGCCGTAGCACAGCGCGAGGACCCCGCGGACGCGCTGCTCGGCCGTCCACTCGCGCGTGAAACGGCTGAACAGGGCGGCCACTCCGGGCACGCCCAGCAGCCCCGTCGGCACGGCGGTCCGCTGCACGCGCAGCTCCGGCAGGGCGGGCGAGACCAGGGTCAGCGTGCGCACGAGGTCGGGCCGTACGGCGGCCACGCGCGTGGTGACCGCGCCGCCCAGGGAGTTGCCGAAGAGGTGGACGGGGCCGCGGCCGGAGGCGTCGAGGTAGCGGATCACGGCACGCGCGTGCCCCGTGATGGAGTAGTTGCCGTCGTCCGGTGGCGGGGAGTCGCCGAAGCCGGGCAGGTCGACGGCCTCGCTGTCGACGTCGCCGTCGAGCATGGCCATCAGCGCGGACCAGTTCTGCGAGGACCCGCCGAGCCCGTGCACGAACAGCGCGGGCTGGAGTCCCTCGCGCGCGGGCGGGCGCGAACGGACCGTCAGCGTGACGCCCGGCAGCCCGACCGACCGCAGTCGCTCGCCCTCCGCGACCCGCACGGGCACCGACTTGGGGAGCACACTGGTCGGCGGTACGGACGGCAGCTCGGTCGAAGACATGCCGCAATGTTACGAGACGATCACGTCCCCCATCACGTGTCCGGCGTCACAGGAGTCACCCCGAACTCCCCTGGGGAACCGTGCAGAACGGGGCCGCGCGGAACAGGAGGACGGACCGCGCGGATCGCCTGGCGACCGCATCGGGTGTCTCCTAGTCTCGTACAGAGGGCACCCGCGTGTGGCCCCTGCATGTCTCAGGGACGTCCGTAGGAAGGGAGCCCACCATGGCCGTAGACCCCACCGACCCCGACACCTTCGCGGAGCGGGAGGCGGAGGACACCCCGCAGTTCGACGTGGAGGCGCCGGAGCACGACGCCGCCGAACAGCAGGCCGCCGTCACACCGGACCGCGACGACCCGCTGGAGGACGTGGACCCGGCCCGCGCGGACGAGGCCGACCAGGTCGAACAGGCCCGGGTCGTCTCCCTGGACGAGGACGACTACCGCTGAGACGCCGGGGGAAGGGCGCCGAAGGGCGTCATGGCGCGCCATTCTGCCCGGCGGGCCCGGGTTTGAAACCTTCCGTACGGCTTTCGCCGGCGTCCGGTCCGTGAAATTCTGCGCTGGCACCGCGCGCACCACGGTTACCGAAAAGTACGATGGCGGCGCGGCGCACACCGCATGTGGACGAACTTGGGAGGCGGCGTGACAGCCATCGAGCAGACAGAGGCGGCACGCCCGCGAGGTACGCGCCTGCCGCGCCGTGCCCGACGGAACCAGCTGCTGGGCGCCGCCCAGGAGGTCTTCGTGGCGCAGGGCTACCACTCCGCCGCGATGGACGACATCGCCGAGCGCGCCGGCGTCAGCAAGCCGGTGCTGTACCAGCACTTCCCGGGCAAGCTCGACCTCTACCTCGCCCTGCTGGACCAGCACTGCGAAGCGCTGATCCAGTCCGTGCGCAACGCGCTCGCGTCGACCACCGACAACAAGCAGCGCGTCCGCGCGACCATGGACGCCTACTTCGCGTACGTCGAGGACGACGGCGGCGCCTTCCGCCTGGTGTTCGAGTCGGACCTGACGAACGAGCCCGCGGTGCGCGAGCGCGTCGACAAGGTGACGAACGAGTGCGCCGAGGCGATCTGCGAGGTCATCGCCGAGGACACGGGACTGTCCCGCGCGGAGTCCATGCTGCTCGCCTCCGGCCTCGGCGGACTGGCCCAGGTGGTCGCCCGCTCCTGGCTGCACAGCGACCGCAGCGTCCCGCGCGACGAGGCGGTCCAGCTCCTGGCCTCGCTGGCCTGGCGCGGCATCGCCGGCTTCCCGCTGCACGGCACCGAGCAGCACTGAGCCGGCCCGGCGGGGCGCGCGGCCGGCACCCGGCCGGTTTGTTCCCGCCGGCTGTTCGCTCCTGGCGTGGACGGCCACACCGTGTCCGTCCCCTCACCGGGCTAATGTGTGCAGCGTACGGCGCGGACGTCCGCGCACCTCACTGACCGTCGGAGGGACATAGCCGTGGAGGTCAAGATCGGCGTGCAGCACGCGCCGCGCGAGATCGTTCTGGAGAGCGGTCAGAGTGCCGAGGAAGTCGAGCGCGTGGTGGCCGAGGCGCTGTCCGGGAAGTCGCAGCTGCTCAGCCTCACGGACGACCACGGCCGCAAGGTCCTGGTCCCGGCGGACCGCCTCGCGTACGTGGAGCTGGGCGAGCCGGCCCCGCGCAAGGTGGGCTTCGGCGCGCTCTGAGCCCGGTTCGGGCAGATGCCTCGGGAGGGGCCCGGTGACGGTGACGTCGCCGGGCCCTTCCCCCATTCGGGCTCCCGGAGTCGTTCACAGATGGCGCACGAGCCCCTCACAGGGGAGGATTGCATTCCGCAGGTCACGGGTAAGACCGGCTACGACCTTGCTGCACAGCCCGGCCGTCTGGGAGGGACCCGCATGATCTTGGAAGCACTCGGCTCCGCTGTGCTCGGCATCCTGCTCGCGTGGGCGGCGGTCCACCGCCTGTCCCACCGCCTGCCGGCCACCAGCCTGGTCTTCGCGACCGGCATCGCCGGCGCCCTGTTCGGCGACTTCGTCACCCACAGCGCGCTGGACTCCGGCTCCCTCCTGGTGAGCCTCCTCGGCGCGGTGGTCGTCTCCGCCGCCTCCCTCTCGCTCCTCCTGCGCCCGGCGGGCCGCCTCCGCCGCTCAGCGACGGCGTGAGCGAGGGGTACCCAGGGGCGCGGGGAACTGCGCGACCAGCCCCCACACCCCCGCAGCCGCGCGACGCCGGCGACCGCCGCCCCTCCACGGAGCGCTACGCCGCCAACCCCAGCGCAGCCATCCGCTTCGTGTGCGCCTCCGTGATCCGCGAGAACATCTTGCCGACCTCGGCGAGGTCGAACCCGTCGGCCACCCCGCCCACCAGCATCGTCGACAGCGCGTCCCGGTCCGCGACCACCCGCTGGGACTGCGACAGCGCCTCGCCCATCAGCCGCCGCGCCCACAGCGCGAGCCGCCCGCCCACGCGCGGCTCGGCGTCGATCGCGGCACGCACCCGGTCGACGGCGAACCCGGCGTGCCCGGTGTCGTCCAGCACGGCCAGCACCAGCGCGCGCGTGTCGGAGTCGAGCCGTACGGCGACCTCCCGGTAGAAGTCGCTGGCGATCGAGTCGCCGACGTAGGCCTTGACCAGGCCCTCCAGCCAGTCCGACGGCGCGGTCTGCCGGTGGAAGCCGTCCAGCGCGGCGACGAACGGCTCCATCGCGCGCGTGGGCTCCTCGCCGATCTCCGCGAGCCGGTTCCGCAGCCGCTCGAAGTGGTGGAACTCGGCCGACGCCATCTTCGCCAGCTCCGCCTTGTCCTCCAGCGTGGGCGCCAGCTTGGCGTCCTCCGCGAGGCGCTCGAACGCCGCCAGCTCGCCGTAGGCCAGCGCGCCGAGCAGGTCCACGACGGCGGCCCGGTACTGCGGGTCGGCGGCGGCCGTGGCCCAGTCCTGTGCGGCGATGCCGGTCGGCGCGGGTGCGGTCTCCGCGGCCGGTCCGGCGGCGGTCTCGGGGGCGTGGTCAGGCTTGTCAGAGCTCGTCATGGAGCGCACAATAGCCCGCTCACCCCGTGACGGAAGCCCCTGGCCAGTCACATCGCGGCCGGTGTCAGGGGGCGCTCCGGGGGGCGTGATTCGGTGTGACGGCGGCAACGTGACCGAATCGGCCGTCACGAGTGCGCGATTCCGGGGTATGGTGGTAATGCGCCTGCTGGTACGTCGGCACTTCATGAGTGCGACGCATCTCGACAGGCCGCACGTATGAGGATGCCCGGTCGGTGGCCCGATCGGCTCCGACCCGACAGCCCTCCCTGACCGTACGGCACTGTGCGTACGACGATCGGAGGGAACCTCAGCGGTACGAGCGCTAGAGCGTCGGCAGTGGTCCCGAGCCGTACGGCGTGCCCCTCACGGCCCGCCCGTAAGGCAGCCGACGTCCCCCGGCACGGTCCGTCAACGACCCCCGCGCTCGCCTCGCACCGCGTACACAGAAGAGGCAGCACCCTGACTACCACGTTCAGAGATCTCGGAATCCTCCCCGAGACCGCCGAGGCCCTCGAAGCCGTCGGCATCACCACCCCCTTCCCCATCCAGGAGATGACGCTCCCCGTGGCCCTCTCGGGCACGGACGTCATCGGCCAGGCCAAGACCGGCACCGGCAAGACGCTCGGCTTCGGCCTGCCGCTGCTGGAGCGCGTGACCGTCCCCGCCGACGTCGAGGCCGGCCGCGCCCGCCCCGAGGACCTCACCGACGCCCCGCAGGCGCTCGTCGTCGTCCCCACCCGCGAGCTGTGCACGCAGGTCACCAACGACCTGCTGACCGCGGGCAAGGTGCGCAACGTCCGGGTGACCGCGATCTACGGCGGCCGGGCGTACGAGCCCCAGGTCGAGGCGCTGAAGAAGGGCGTCGACGTCGTCGTCGGCACCCCGGGCCGGCTGCTGGACCTCGCGGGCCAGAAGAAGCTGGACCTCAAGCACATCAGGTCGCTCGTCCTGGACGAGGCCGACGAGATGCTCGACCTGGGCTTCCTGCCCGACGTCGAGAAGATCATCGGCATGCTGCCGGTCAAGCGCCAGACGATGCTGTTCTCGGCGACCATGCCGGGCGCGGTCATCGGTCTCGCGCGCCGCTACATGTCCCGCCCCACGCACATCCGCGCCACGGCGCCGGACGACGAGGGCGCGACGGTCGCGAACATCAAGCA
Source organism: Streptomyces galbus (assembly GCF_005280195.1). GTDB lineage: Bacteria > Actinomycetota > Actinomycetes > Streptomycetales > Streptomycetaceae > Streptomyces > Streptomyces galbus. Next base: position 298,179 of record NZ_SZPR01000017.1, read on the forward strand.
GTTCGTCTACCGCGCCCACAACATGGACAAGCCGGAGATGATCGCCCGCATCCTGCAGTCCGAGGGCCGCGGGCTGGCGATGATCTTCTGCCGCACCAAGCGCACGGCCGCCGACATCGCCGAGCAGCTCGAGCGCCGCGGCTTCGCCTCCGGCGCGGTCCACGGCGACCTCGGCCAGGGCGCCCGCGAGCAGGCGCTGCGCGCCTTCCGCAACGGCAAGGTGGACGTCCTGGTCTGCACCGACGTCGCCGCGCGCGGCATCGACGTCGAGGGCGTCACCCACGTCATCAACTACCAGTCCCCCGAGGACGAGAAGACGTACCTGCACCGCGTCGGCCGCACCGGCCGCGCGGGCGCCAAGGGCACGGCGATCACGTTCGTCGACTGGGACGACATCCCGCGCTGGCAGCTCATCAACAAGGCGCTGGAGCTGAACTTCCCCGACCCGGTGGAGACGTACTCCAGCTCCCCGCACCTCTTCTCCGACCTCGGCATCCCCGAGGGCACCAAGGGCGTCCTGCCGCGCGCGGAGCGCACGCGCGCCGGGCTGGACGCCGAGGAGCTGGAGGACCTGGGCGAGCCGGGCGGCCGCGGACCGCGCGGTCGCGGTGGCCGGGGCGGCCGGGCCGGTGGCCGGGACGAGTCCCGCCCCGCCGACCGCGAGCGCACCGAGCGCACCGACCGCTCGGAGCGTTCGGACCGGTCCGACCGTGCCGAGCGCACGCCGCGCCGCCGTCGCCGTACGCGCGGCGGGACCGCGCTGGACGCCGCCCGGACGCCTGTCGGCACGGGCCCCGAGGTTCCGGAGCAGGCGCCCGCGGCCGACGAGGCCGCCGGTCCCCGCACCCCGCGCCGCCGGCGCCGTACCCGCAACGGCTCCTCGACGGAGGCCGCTGCCGCCGCGACGACCGCTGCCGCGCCGGAGGCCGCCCAGGCCGCCGTGGTGACGGCGGAGCGCCCGGCGCTGGACATCCCGGCGCCCGCGGAGTCCCCCGAGGCGCAGGCCCCGGAGACGGACAAGCCGCGCCGCCGCCGCACCCGACGGACGGCCGAGGCCACGCCGACGGCCGTCGAGACCGGCACCGTGACGGTTCCCGAGCCGGCCGCTCCGGTCGGCACCGAGACCACCGCCGAGCCGGCCGAGGTCACGGAGGCCAAGTCGCGCCGCCGCACCCGCAAGGCGGCTGTGGCCGCCGAGCCGACGGCCGAGGCGGCGGAGGCCGTCGCCACGCCGGCGCAGCCCGCCGCGGAGGTCGCCGACGCCGCTGAGGCAGCGACGGTCACCAAGCCGCGCCGTACCCGCAAGACGGCCGCCGCCAAGGCCGCGGAAGTCGCGGCCGTGGACCCGGCGGAGGCCGCCGAGGCCCCCGTCGAGGCGGCTGTCGAGACCAAGCCGCGCCGCACCCGCAAGACGGCGGCGCCCAAGGCCGAGGCCGCGCAGGCCGCCGAGGCCGCGCTGGACAGTGCCGAGGCCGCCGAGGCCAAGCCGCGCCGTCGTACGACGCGCAAGGCCGCGCAGGCCGCCGAGGACACCGAGGCCGTCGCCTCCGCCGTCGGGGCGAGCGCCACCGCCGAGGCTCCGGTCGAGGCCGCTGCCGCGACGAAGCCGCGCCGGACCCGCAAGACCGCGGCGCCCGAGGCCGAGGCCGCCGTGGCCACGGCGGAGGGTGCCGAGGCTGCCGTCGAGGCCAAGCCCCGCCGCACCCGCAAGACCGCCGCCGCCAAGGCCGCCCCGGCTGCCGAGGTGACGGAGGCCGCGGTCGAGGCCACCGAGGCCAAGCCCCGCCGGACGCGCAAGACGGCCGCCGCCAAGGCCGCCCCGGCCGCCGAGGTCACGGAGGCCGCGGTCGAGGCCAAGCCGCGCCGGACCCGGAAGACCGCGGCCGCCGCCGAGGTCCCCGGTGACGGTGGCGAGGTCAAGCCGAAGGCCCGGCGCACCCGGAAGGCGACGGCGGCCGCGGAGCCGACGGAGAGCTGACCGCCCCCGCACAGCGCGCCTGACGGCCCGGCCCCGTACCCACGGGACCGGGCCGTCGGCGTGCGGGAACCACCACGGGCCGCGTCCCGACGCACGCGGTAGCCTCCCTGCGTGACCACGCCGAGCCCCTTCGTCCCGCCGCCCGGAGCCCGTGCGTACGCGTTGCGCACGGCGCGCGGTGCGTTCGCCGTCGTCGACGCGCCCGTGGCCGCCGGGGTGGAGCCGAGGGGCGTGGCGCTGCTGGTGCCCGGGTTCACCGGCAGCAAGGAGGACTTCCACCTGCTGCACGAGCCGCTGGCCGCGCGCGGCTACCGGACGGTCGCGGTGGACGGGCGCGGGCAGAACGAGTCGGACGGGCCGGCGGACGACGAAGCGCCCTACGCGCAGGAGGAGTTGGCGCGGGACCTGCTGGCGCAGGCGGACGCCCTGGGGACGCCCGTGCACCTGATGGGGCACTCGCTGGGCGGACAGGTCGCGCGGGCCGCCGTGCTGCTGGACCCCGCGCCCTTCGTGTCGTTCACGCTGATGTCGTCGGGCCCGGCGCGGATCTCCGAGTCCCAGCAGCAGCGCGTGAAGCTGCTGCACGACGCGCTCGCGGTGATGACGATGGCCGAGGTGTGGCAGGTGATCACCCTGATGGGCCCCCCGGAGGAGGTCGGCGGGCCCGCCCGGGGGTTCGGCGGCCCGGAGCTGCTGCGGCAGCGCTGGCTGAACCACAAGCCCGCCCAACTACTGGCGACCGGGAAGCAGTTGTGCGTCGAACCGGACCGCGTGGCCGAACTGGCGGCCGTCCCGCTGCCCTTGCACGTCCTGTCCGGCGCCCGTGACGACACCTGGCCGGTGCCCCTGCTGGACGAGATGGCACAGCGGCTGGGGGCGCACCGCACGGTGATCTCCGGCGCCGAGCACTCCCCGAACGCCGACCGCCCCGGGGCGACGGCCGAAGCCTTCGCCGACTTCTGGGACGCCCACCCGCCGCACCACTGACGTGCGGGACGGATCGCCCTAGTACTGCGTGCGCAGGTGCTCCCAGAAGCCGTCGCGCAGGGAGCGCCGGAGGTCGGCCTGGCCGCGCAGGGAGTACTGCAACAGGCCCTCCGCCTCGACGAGGAGGTCCTGGTCGACGGAGCCGGGCAGGTAGGGGTGCCCGGGCAGGAGTTCGCCCAGCGAGTCGCGGCCCCGCGCCGACAGCCACTTCGCGGCGATCTGGGCGCCGACGAAGCGCACGTCCTCGCGCGTGGGCCGCGCACCGCCCGCTCCCTCCTGGGCGAGGGCGGTGCGGCGGGCGACGTACGGCTTGAAGAACTCCAGGTCGAGGGTGCGCTGGCTGTCGACCTCCCAGAGCAGCGGCTCGGCCTGGTTGCGTCCGTCGGGCGCCTCGATGCCCCACAGGTGCACGCGGGCGCCGTACCCCTGGGCCGCCTCCACCGCCGAGACCAGGTCCTCGTCGCCGCCGAGGAGGGCCGCGTCGCTGATGGCGCGGTGGCGGGCCAGTGACTCCAGGTCGCTGCGGATCAGCGAGTCGACGCCCTTCTGCTGGTTGTTGGCGTTGAGGTTGCCGAGGCGGACCTTGACGTCGGGCAGCTCCGCGATGGTCTGCTGCTCGGCCGTGTGGATGCGGCGGCGGGCGCCGTCGTACCAGTACACGCGCAGCAGCCTGCTGTCCGCGAAGACCGAGCGGGCCCGGTCGATGAACGCCTCGATCAGGCCCTCGGCGTCGAGGTCGAAGGCCCGCCGGTCCTCGGTGCCGGCCACGAGCCGGCCCGCGGCCGCGTAGAGGTACCCCGCGTCGACGAAGATCGCATGGGTCGAGGGTGTCTTCGCCACCTCGGCGAGCATGCGGGTCAGGAGCTCGTTCGTGCGGTCGATGCGGGCGGCGAGGGCCGCGAGGTCGTCGTTCATCGCGTCCATTGTCCCGGCGGTCACGCTGTGAACACAACTGGTCCCGAACAGTCCGGGCAACCCTCTTACTCGTCAGTAATTAGTCGTTCGAAAAATTTATTTAGCGTAGGGAATGTTTGTAACGCGCGACAGGTTGACTCTCATGGAGCGGGACGCACGTACGTGTCCCTAACGCCCACCAGTAGTTCTCCTCAGGAGGATGACCAGACGAAGGGAGAAGCCCATGCGCTTCGAAATCATGCGACTCGACGACGTCGACGGCACACCCGTGGACAGCACCGTCGTGGACGCCGCCTCCGTCAACCGGATCGTTCAGCAGGCCGCCGCCATCGGGCAGCGCCTGTGGATCCGCCCTGCCGACACCCCGGCCTCGTAACGCGGATCGATTTACGACAGGCTTCAGAGCCCCGTACGGCACCGTGCCGTGCGGGGCTCTGCGCGTGCCGGGGCGTCTCCCCCGCCCGCTCAGCCGCCCCGGACCACCTGGGTGATCCCGTTGATGATCTGCTGCACGGCGATGGCGGACAGCATCATGCCCGCGAGCCGGGTCACCAGCACGACCCCGCCGTCCTTGATGACGCGGATGATCAGCAGCGAGTAGCGCATCACCAGCCACAGCACGACGTGGATGGCGAGGATCGCCGACCACACCGACACCTGGGTGGTGACCGAGTCCGCCTTCTGCACGGCGAGGATCACCGAGACGATCGCGCCGGGCCCGGCCAGCAGCGGCATCCCCAGCGGTACGAGCGCCACGTTGACGTCCTTGGTCTGCTTCGGCTCGTCGGTCTTGCCGGTCAGCAGGTCCAGCGCGATGAGCAGGAGCAGCAGCCCGCCCGCGATCATCAGCGCGGGCACGGAGACGTGCAGGTAGTCCAGGATCTGGTGGCCCAGCAGCCCGAAGACGGTGATCACACCGCCCGCCACGCAGACGGCCTGGAAGGCCATCCGCTTCTGCGTCCGGCCCGGACGCCCGGCGGTCAGGGCCAGGAAGATCGGGGTGATCCCCGGGGGATCCATGATGACGAAGAGGGTCAGGAACAGGGAGCCGAAGACGGCGACGTCGAACATTGAGGGTGCCTTGCGGAACGGAGCCGCCCGCCCGGGCACCGTCAGGACGTGCGGGCACGCCCGGGGGGCGCCGGGTACGGGGAAGCGAGGAGGAAGGGAAGGGAGGTGAAAAAGGGGAGGGAGAGCCCGGACAACTCCGGGCGGCTCAGCTTCCGCCCGTGCCGGGGACGGGGAAAGCTCCCGTGGCGCGGCGGGTGATCTCCCCGTACACCTCGGGGTCGGTGGTGTACTCGCCGAGCGCGACCGTCTTGCGGCTGCCGTGGTAGTCCGAGGAGCCGGTGACCAGCAGCCCCAGGTCCGCGGCCAGTCCCCGCAGGTGGGCGCGGGTGTCCGCGTCGTGGTCCAGGTGGTCGACCTCGATGCCGTCCAGGCCGGCCGCGGCCAGCTCGGCGATCGCGGACTCCGGCACCGTGCGGCCGCGCTTGCTGGCGGCCGGGTGCGCGAAGACGGTGACCCCGCCCGCGCCCTTGACCAGCCGGATCGCCTCGAACGGGTCGGTCTCGTGCTTGGCGACGTAGGCCCGCCCGCCGTCGGCCAGCCACTCCTCGGTGAAGGCGTCACCGACCGTCGGGACGACGCCCAGCTCGACGAGCGCGGTCGCCACGTGCGGGCGGCCGACCGAGCCGTCGCCGGCGATCCGGGCGACCTGTTCCCAGGTGACCGGCACGCCCAGCTCGTTGAGCTTGGCCACCATGCCCTTCGCCCGCGGCACCCGGTCGTCGCGCACCAGCTCGCGCTCGGCGAGCAGAGCGGGCTCCTCGGGGTCGAAGAGGTAGGCCAGCATGTGCATCGAGACGCCGCCCAGACGGCAGGACAGCTCGGCTCCGGTGACCAGCGTGAGCCCGGCGGGCAGCGCGGCGATCGCCTCGGCGTGCCCGCGGGTGGTGTCGTGGTCGGTCAGCGCGACGACGTCCAGACCGGCCGCGGACGCGTGACGCACCAGCTCGGCCGGGGTGTCCGTACCGTCGGACGCGGTGGAGTGGCAGTGCAGGTCGATACGCACGACGCGGACTCCAGGCGGTCACGGACGGAAGGGGACGCTCAAGGATAACCGCACACAAGCCCCCCACTGTCACACCCGCACCGCCCTACCGCCCCCTACAAGCTCCGCCACCCCCAGGACCCCCGAGCACCCACACCCCGCCCCGACTCCCCACCCCCAGGGGCGCGAGCAACTCCCCGAGCACCCCCACCCCGGCCCGGCGTCCCACCCTCAGGGGCGCGGGGAACTGCGCGAGCACCCCGCACCTGCCCGCAGCCGCCGACGACGCCACACCACCCCACCCTCACGCGCAGCACCGCCACCACAGCCCACCTCACGGCTTGAGCAAGCGCGGCGACAACGCTCCGCAGGGCACCAGCTCCACCTCCGCCCCCGCGTCCCGCAGATCCGTCAGCACCAGCTCGTCGTACATGAGCAGCCCCGACTGCTCGGGCCAGACCACCGCCCACAGCCACAGCCCGCGGGCCTCGCCCGCGAAGACCGCGCGGTCGGCCGGGCCGCCGGAGACGTGCCACAGCGGGGTGGGCCGGCCGGCGGCCAGCACCTTGGCCTGGGGAGGCTTCTCGACGTCCAGGTAGGGGCCGGGGTCCGGGCCGTCCATGCCGGCGTAGTACGCGCCGAGCCCGACGCCGAGTTCCTCGGCGACCAGGATCAGCTCGCCCATCCCGCCGAGCGGTCCGGGACCCGAGCAGGCGACGGCGGTGGCGCGGCCCCCGCTGCGGTCGTCGCCGGCGTAGGCCACGCCCGTGAACAGCCAGCCGACCGGCAGCGGCCAGGGCATCCACACCGGCACCCGGGTCCGGGCCACGACGACGCCCAGGGCTTCGACACTGGGCGGTATCACGGGCTGCAGCGGGTGCACCGTCCCGTGCGCGTCGCACTGCCAGGAGTCGGAGAAGAGGCCGGGAGCCCTGACCCGGCCACCACACTTCGGGCAACTGGGTTCGCCCCTCATAGGCCCCCACGGTCCTACCCGGACCCGCCCGCGTCAAGGACGATCACCCGTCCGGACGGGCCCCCACCGGCCAAAACTAGGTGCACCTTGCATTTATTAGCGTGGCTAACTTACTATGTGTAAACACCAACCATCTGTCGCAACCGGACAGGAGCAACCATGGCCACAGGAGGTACCGGGACCTCGGACCCCTTCGACGCCGGAGCGGGCGGAATCCTGCGCCAGCCCAAGGCGGTGTGGGCCACGGCCGGCGCGTCGGTCGTCGCCTTCATGGGCATCGGGCTCGTCGACCCGATCCTGCCGTCCATCGCCCAGGGCCTGCGCGCGACGCCCAGCCAGGTCTCCCTGCTGTTCACCTCCTACTTCCTGATCACCGCGATCGCGATGCTGGTCACGGGCTTCGTCTCCAGCCGCATCGGCGGGCGCAAGACCCTGCTGCTGGGCCTCGCCTTCGTCGTGGTGTTCGCCGGACTGGCCGGCACCTCCGACACGGTCGGCCAGCTCGTCGGCTACCGCGCGGGCTGGGGACTCGGCAACGCCCTCTTCGTCTCGACGGCCCTCGCGGTCATCGTCGGCGCGGCGGCCGGCGGCAGCGCGGCGGCGATCCTGCTCTACGAGTCCGCCCTCGGGCTCGGCATGGCCTGCGGGCCGCTGCTCGGCGCACTGCTCGGCGACGCGAGCTGGCGCTACCCGTTCTTCGGCACGGCCTTGCTGATGGCGGTCGGGTTCCTGTGCATCGCGGTGTTCCTGAAGGAGCAGCCCCGGCCGGCCCGGAAGACCTCGCTGCTCGACCCGCTCAAGGCGCTCGGCCACGGCGGCCTGGCCTCCGCGGCCGTCTCGGCGTTCTTCTACAACTACACGTTCTTCACCGTGCTGGCCTTCACCCCGTTCGTGCTGAACATGACCCCGTACAAGTCGGGTGCCGTCTTCTTCGCCTGGGGTGTGCTGCTCGCCGTGTTCTCGGTGCTCGTCGCCCCGCGGCTGCAGAAGCGGTTCGGCTCCCTGAAGGTGCTCGGCGGCTCGCTGGTGCTGCTCGCGGCCGATGTGCTGGTCCTCGGCTTCGGCGACCACACCACGGCCGTGGTGTGCACGATCCTGTCCGGTGCCTTCATCGGGGTGAACAACACCGTGTACACCGAGCTGGCCCTCGGCGTGTCGGACGCGCCGCGCCCGGTGGCGAGCGCGGGCTACAACTTCGTGCGCTGGTTCGCGGCCGCCGCCGCGCCCTACCTCGCGCCGAAGATCGAGGAGTGGACCGACCTGCGGATGCCGTTCGTGGTGGCGGCGGTCACGGCCGCCCTCGGCGCGCTCGTGGTCGTCGTGCGGCGCGGGGCCCTCACCCACCGGGCCGAGGAGCTCGAGCCGCGGCACGCCAGCGAGGACGGGGTGGCCGTCTTCGCCAACTGACGCCTCGCGCCCACCGGTTGGTGAACTTGCTCACCCGGTGGGCGCGGAACCGGTCAGTCCAGCGGGACGGACCTGCGGGAGGGATCCCGCAGGTCCGTCCCGTTCGTCAGCCAGCGCTCCTGGAGGGCCTGGGCGCCGTGCACGCGCTTCCAGGCGGCCTCGTTCGGCGTCATCGGCAGCAGGGGCAGGAAGTGCACCGGGTCCATCGGCGCGTCGAGTTCGAGGTCCTCGACCAGGCCGCCCGGCTCGGCCACCAGCACGGAGGTGAACGGGGCACCGGGCCACAGCGGTTCGCCCACGTCGAGGGAGGCGCCGGGAGCCACGACCAGTCCCTCGACCTGCGGGGACGCCCCCAGCACGGCGAGCGGGCGGAGCACCTTGTCGGTGTCGGCGCCGGCGCCCGCGCGCACCGACAGGACCAGTTCGGCGCGTGGCCCCGCGACCGGGTCGGCGACCATCGCCGTGGGGTCCGTCATGGGGTGCGCGGACATGCCGAGGGTGGCGTACCGGACGATGTCCCCCTCGTGGAAACGCAGCACCTCGATGCGGTCGGTGCCGAGGAAGGTGACCGCCGCGCGCGCGTCCGGCTCACCCAGCGCGGTGCGGTACCGGGCCTCGACCAGAGGAAGAACATCTGCCATGCGGCGAGCATAGAACTCGTCAGTGCCGGGCAAAGCAGCGCCTTGACACTTCGGACGACTGCTACTCTTGCCCGGTGGTTCGGGGCAGCACGTGCAAGCGTCGCGATCTAGCCCCGACGCCGATGGAACTCCCTTACGAGGGACCGGCCGGAGGAGGTGGGGCTGTCATGGATCGAAGTCGACCGTGCAGTACCACTCGCTCTTCCGCCCGCTGAATAGCCGATCTCGCTCTGGCTGGCCTGCCACCCCTCACGTTCGCGTGTGCGTGCCTGGCGCATCTCACCGGAAGAGCACTTCGTTTCGTTTCACCCGATCTGTCTGATCTGCATCAGAAGTCGAATCCAGCAGCGAAGCCCCTCACCGCGACGGTGCGGTGCTCCCCGCTTTGTGGACGTGCCAAACATCCGCAGCACGGACGTCCTCATTCCGGGTAGTTCCACCCGTCGGCGGAAGGCCTCGCCGCCCGATGCGAAGGAGCCTGCCCATGTCGATGATCCGCGACCTGCGCGCCGTCGTCCGCCCGTCCCGCCCCTCGCTGCGCAAGAGCGCCGTACGCCCGGACGGCGGCACCTACGACACCACGCGCGACCCCGCGACCCCGTCGGCCGTGGTCGACTGCGCGGTCTACCGCGACGGCGCCCGCGTCGAGACCGACGCCCCGCTGGCCCCGCAGGAGGCGATGCGCCGGGTGCGGCGCGACGGCGGCTTCGTCTGGATCGGCCTGCACGAGCCGACGGAGTCCGAATTCGCGGGCATCGCCTCGGAGTTCGGGCTGCACCCGCTGGCCGTGGAGGACGCCGTCCAGGCTCACCAGCGGCCCAAGCTGGAGCGCTACGACGACTCGCTGTTCACCGTGTTCAAGACGGTCCACTACGTCGAGCACGACGAACTCACCGCCACCAGCGAGGTCGTGGAGACCGGTGAGGTCATGTGCTTCACCGGGCGGGACTTCTTCATCACCGTCCGGCACGGCGGCCAGGGCTCCCTGCGCGCGCTGCGCCACCGCCTGCAGGACGACCCCGAGCTGCTCGCCAAGGGCCCGTCGGCCGTGCTGCACGCCATCGCCGACCACGTGGTCGACGGCTACATCGCGGTCGCCGACGCCCTCCAGGACGACATCGACGCCGTGGAGACGGACGTCTTCTCGCCCGGCCGCAAGGGCACCCCGCGCGGCACGGACGCCGGGCGGATCTACCAACTCAAGCGCGAGATCCTTGAGTTCAAGCGTGCGGTGTCGCCGCTGCTGCGGCCCATGCAGCTGCTGAGCGAGCGGCCGATGCGGCTGGTCGACCCCGACATCCAGAAGTACTTCCGCGACGTCGCCGACCACCTCGCGCGCGTGCAGGAGCAGGTGGTCGGCTTCGACGAGCTGCTGAACTCCATCCTCCAGGCCAACCTCGCGCAGGCGTCCGTCGCGCAGAACGAGGACATGCGCAAGATCACGTCGTGGGCCGCGATCATCGCCGTACCGACGATGGTGTGCGGGGTCTACGGCATGAACTTCGAGCACATGCCCGAGCTGCACTGGCGCTACGGCTATCCCGTGATCATGTCCTTCACGGTGGCCATCTGCCTGGGCATCCACCGCACCCTGAAGCGCAACGGCTGGCTGTAGGACCGCCTGGATAGGCTGGGGCCATGACCAACGAGCTGCTCGACCAGGCCCTCGTCGAGGAGGCCACCAAGAAGTCCGGGCTCGTCTGGGTCCGGCCGGAGGGCGCGGCGGCCGCGCGTGCGCTGTGGCACGTGTGGCACGAGGGTGCCGCGTGCCTGGTCGGTGACGGGCCCGGCGAGCAGCCGCTGTCCGGGCTGGCCGACGGCGGACGGGCCGAGGTGACCGTGCGCAGCAAGGACAAGGGCGGCCGGCTGGTCTCCTGGACCGCGCGGGTCGTCCAGCTCGCACCCGGCGGCGACGCGTGGGACGCGGCGGTCGCCGAGCTCAGGGGCAAGCGGCTCAACGCGCCCGACGGCGAGGCGATGACCGGGCGCTGGGCCAGGGAGTGCCGCGTCCTGCGCCTGGAGCCGACGGGCACCACGCTGCCGCTGCCCGAGGGCAGCCTGGCCGCCGTCCCGGTGCCCACCCCGGCGACGACCCGCCGGCCGGTCCCGGCGGGCCTGCCGCGGCTGCTGGCGCGCCGCAGGAAGCGGACGTAGGACGCAGGACCGCACGGCGGCCCGACCGGCGGACCCGGACCCGGACGGCGGCCGGACCGACGGCACCCGGACCCGGGGCCGTACGGCGGCCGGAGCGGCGGCGCCCAGGCCCAGGGCCGGTCAGGACGTCGGCAGTTGGTGGCCGTAGTCCACCGTCTCGCCCTTCGCCGGCTCCGCCAGCGCGAAGTCCTCGCCCCAGGCCGAGAACGTCAGCGTGCCCGCGCCGCCCGCGCGCACCAGGCGCAGCGGGTACGGGCGGCCCTCCAGGGAGACGTCCAGGGTGCCGCCGGAGCCCTTGTCGCCGGTGATGCGGATGGTGCGCACGCCGCCCTGCTCGTGGTGGCCGTCCGTCGCGAGCGTGCCGTGCAAGGTGAGCAGACCGTCGAGGAGGACGTCCTTGTCCGTGAACCCGCTGAACTTCTTGTACGAGGGGTCACCCGTGGGCACCTTCACGTACTTGCCGTCGAGCTTGTCCGCGGCGGCCGCGTCGGTGCCCTGGTCGTCGCCCTTGCCGTCCTCGTGCTTCCAGAAGCCCGCGTCGGCCTTCAGGTACAGCTCTTCGCCGATCCGCAGGAGCTGGAAGGTGGCCCCCTGGGAGGTGACCGAGCCGGTGCCGCCGCCGGACTTCAGGCGCATGTCGAGCCGGTACGTGCGCCCGCTGGTGACCACCGTCCCCGCCAGCCGCACCGCTTGTGCCGCGTCGGCGGCCGCCTTGGTCCTGGCCTGGATCCGCTCGGCCGGCAGCTTGCCCACCCCGTTGGTGCCCGCGTCCGGGTCCTCGCTGCACCCCGTCACCAGCGGTCCTGCCGCGACCAGGACGCACACGGCGCCCATCAGCGCGGTCCGACGGGTACGGCCGTGGCGCATCGCAGTCACAGACGCAGCTGCCTTTCCATGGGGATCTCCTCAGCGGCGTACGGCAGCGTACCGGGGTCGCGGGGCCTCGGCGGAGCCGGTCCGTCCGGACCCCTCACCAGGGCGTATCCGATCGGGACGGGCTAGCCTGAAGCCCGCACGAACGGGCAATTGGGATAACGGCCCCCTCGTCCGCACCCGCCCCCTCGTCCCCTCCCGCACCCGGCCCCTGATCCCCCACCGCCCCCCGTCCCGTCCCCACACCCCGGCAAGCGAAGGAAGCACAGTCATGGCAGCCGGCGCCCCCCGGATCTTCGTCTCGCACCTCTCCGGTGTCGCCGTCTTCGACCCCACCGGCGACCAGGTGGGACGGGTGCGCGACCTGGTCGTCATGCTGCGCGTCGGCCGCCGGCCGCCGCGGGTGCTCGGACTGGTGGTCGAACTGGCCACGCGCCGCCGGATCTTCCTGCCCATGACCCGGGTGACCGGCATCGAGTCCGGCCAGGTCATCACCACCGGCGTGCTCAACGTCCGCCGCTTCGAGCAACGCCCCACGGAACGGCTGGTCTTCGGCGAGCTGCTGGACCGGCGCGTCACCCTCGCCGACAGCGGCGAGGAGGTCACCGTGCTCGACCTGTCGGTGCAGCAGCTGCCCGCCCGCCGGGACTGGGAGATCGACCGGGTCTTCGTGCGCAAGGGCAGGAAGGGCGGCGCCTTCCGCCGCGCCAAGGGCGAGACGCTGACCGTGGAGTGGTCGGCCGTCACCGGCTTCTCCGTGGACGAACAGGGACAGGGCGCGGAGAACCTGCTCGCCACCTTCGAGCAGCTGCGCCCCGCCGACCTGGCCAACGTCCTGCACCACCTGTCCCCGAAGCGGCGCGCCGAGGTCGCCGCGGCCCTCGACGACGACCGGCTGGCCGACGTCCTGGAGGAGCTGCCGGAGGACGACCAGATCGAGATCCTCGGCAAGCTGAAGGAGGAGCGCGCGGCGGACGTCCTGGAGGCCATGGACCCGGACGACGCGGCCGACCTGCTCGCCGAGCTCCCGGAGGCCGACAAGGAGCGGCTGCTGAGCCTGATGCAGCCCGACGACGCGGCCGACATGCGGCGGCTGATGTCGTACGAGGAGCACACGGCCGGCGGTCTGATGACGACCGAGCCGATCGTGCTGCGCCCGGACGCCACCGTCGCCGACGCCCTGGCCCGGGTGCGCAACCGCGACCTGTCCCCGGCGCTCGCCGCCCAGGTCTACGTGTGCCGGCCGCCCGACGAGACGCCGACCGGCAAGTACCTGGGCACCGTGCACTTCCAGCGGCTGCTGCGCGACCCGCCGTACACCCTGGTCGGCTCGATCATCGACGACGACCTCCAGCCGCTGGACCCGGACGCGGCGCTGCCCGTCGTCGCCGGGTTCTTCGCGACGTACGACATGGTCGCGGCGCCCGTCGTCGACGAGGCGGGCTCGCTGCTGGGCGCGGTGACGGTGGACGACGTGCTGGACCACATGCTGCCGGAGGACTGGCGGGAGACGGAGTTCCATCTGGAAGAGGACCCCGCGGACCCCGGGGGCACCCCGGACCCCGGGGACGCGACGGTCACCGCGGACGACGACCGGGTCGGCGCGGAGGGCGCCGACGGGCGCGGCGAGGGGGGTGGTCCGCGTGGTGCCTGAGCGTGAGGGCGTCCGTGAGGGGCGCGCGACGGCGTCCGGCGGCCGCGAGCGTGCGCCGTCCGGGGCGACGGCCACCACCCGTCCGCGCGCCCGGCTGGACCAGCCGCGCCCGCCGCGGCGGCGGCTGCTGCCCGAGTGGGACCCGGAGGCGTTCGGGCGGCTCTCGGAGCGCATCGCGCGCTTCCTGGGCACGGGACGGTTCATCGTCTGGATGACGGTCGTGATCATCCTGTGGGTCGTGTGGAACGTGTTCGCGCCGCACTCCCTGCGCTTCGACCAGTACCCGTTCATCTTCCTGACGCTGATGCTGTCCCTGCAGGCGTCCTACGCGGCGCCGCTGATCCTGCTCGCGCAGAACCGGCAGGACGACCGCGACCGGGTCAACCTCGAACAGGACCGCAAGCAGAACGAGCGGTCCATCGCGGACACCGAGTACCTGACCCGTGAGATCGCCGCCCTGCGCATCGGCCTGGGCGAGGTGGCCACGCGGGACTGGATGCGCTCGGAACTGCAGGACCTGCTGAAGGAACTGGAGGAGCGGCGCGACGGCCACGGACCTGCCGTATTCCCGGCAGAACGGTCGGCCGTACGTGACGCAGACGACCGCTGAGGGGCATCCCTAAGGCCCCTCCGGTCGCCGTACCATCGTCCCTATGGCTAGCGAAGACGCGGTGCGCGAAGCACTGGCGACGGTGAACGACCCCGAGATCAACCGCCCCATCACCGAGCTCGGGATGGTCAAATCGGTGGAGATCGGCGCGGACGGGGCGGTCGCGGTCACCGTGTACCTGACGGTCTCCGGCTGCCCCATGCGCGACACGATCACCCGGCGCGTCACCGAGGCGGTCTCCCGCGTCGAGGGGGTCACCCGTGTCGACGTCACGCTCGACGTGATGAGCGACGAGCAGCGCAAGGAGCTGGCGACGGCCCTGCGCGGCGGCCAGGCGGAGCGCGAGGTGCCCTTCGCCAAGCCCGGCAGCCTGACCCGCGTCTACGCCGTCGCCTCCGGCAAGGGCGGCGTCGGCAAGTCCTCGGTCACGGTGAACCTCGCGGCGGCCATGGCGGCCGACGGCCTGAAGGTGGGCGTCGTCGACGCCGACATCTACGGCCACTCGGTGCCGCGCATGCTGGGCGCCGACGGCCGCCCGACCCAGGTCGAGAACATGATCATGCCGCCGTCGGCGCACGGCGTGAAGGTCATCTCGATCGGCATGTTCACCCCGGGCAACGCGCCGGTCGTCTGGCGCGGCCCGATGCTGCACCGCGCGCTCCAGCAGTTCCTGGCGGACGTGTACTGGGGCGACCTGGACGTGCTGCTGCTCGACCTGCCGCCCGGCACCGGCGACATCGCGATCTCCGTGGCGCAGCTCGTCCCGAACGCCGAGATCCTGGTCGTGACGACGCCCCAGCAGGCGGCGGCCGAGGTGGCCGAGCGGGCCGGTTCCATCGCCGTGCAGACCCACCAGAAGATCGTCGGCGTGGTCGAGAACATGTCCGGCCTGCCCTGTCCGCACTGCGGCGAGATGGTCGACGTCTTCGGCACCGGCGGCGGCCAGCTCGTCGCCGACGGCCTCACCCGTACCACGGGCGCCACGGTCCCGGTCCTCGGCAACATCCCCATCGACGTCCGCCTGCGCGAGGGCGGCGACGAGGGCAAGCCGGTCGTCCTGACCGACCCCGACAGCCCGGCGGGCTCGGCCCTGCGCGGCATCGCCGGGAAGCTGGGCGGCCGGCAACGGGGCCTGTCGGGCCTGTCGTTGGGGATCACCCCGAAGAACAAGTTCTAGCCCGCGGCGGACGAAGGGGCGCCGGGATCGACCGGCGCCCCTTCGTCGCGCGCTGCCCGGCTCTCAGGCGTACGCCGTGATGTCCTTGATGATCGCGAAGCCGAGGCCGTACGCGCTCATGCCCCGCCCGTACGCGCCCACGTGCACGCCCTCCTGCGTGGAGCCGGCGAGCACCCAGCCGAACTCGGACTCGCGGTAGTGGAACGGCGTCGGCACCCCGTCCACCGGCAGCGAGAGCGTGGACCACTCCGGCCCGCCGAGGTCGTCGGCCAGCTCCCACGCCGTCTCCGTCTGCTGGTCCAGCCAGTCGTCCCGCAGGCTGTGGTCCATCTGGCCCGGCCAGGTGTAGGACAGCAGCCCCACGCCCGCCAGCCAGGCCGCCGACGACACGGTGGTGGCCTCCAGCAGCCCCGTACCGTCCGCGCTGCGCCGCGACGGGTTCGCCGCGACGGTCACGACGACCGCGAACTTCCCCCGGTCCTCCCCCGCCGTCTCGTGGCGCACCGAGGGCTCGTCGCCGTGTCCGACGGACCCGTGCTCGACGGCGCCGTCGGCGGCCGTCCCCACCTGCATCAGCCAGCGCGGCCCCGTGAAGGCCTCGTCGAGGCCGTACCAGGGGAAGGGCGCCTCGAGGTAGCCGTCGACGGTGCGCCGGGCGGAGGGGACGTGCTGTGCGCCCTCCGCGGCCGGCGCCTGTGCGACTGCCCGACTCGTCGTCTCCATGTGCCCCGACGCCTCCTTGCTCCGGGCGGACCGGTCCGGCCCGCCCCCCTTCGGGCGGCTCTACTCCTTGAAGTACGGTCCGCACAACAACTCGGCAGCATATCCACCTCGCCCCGGACAGCCGGGAAAGCGCCCGGCGCGTGGGGCCTTCCGGATGCCCGCTGTGGGCCGTGCGAAGGGTCCGGGGCGTATGAAACGCGTCACGTACGCCCCCTGACCCGGCGTCCGGGAGGGGGCGTACGCGAGAAGGTGCGCGGGCGGGGCGGGCGCGTCAGGTGGCGTCGGGGTCGAACGCCGGACGCTCGTCACGGCCCGGGTCCTCGGGCTTCTTCGTCATGTCGATGCGGCCACCGGCGGGGCCCGGGTCGTTGTCCCGGCTGTGGACGGCGTCCGTGACCTCGGCCATCTCCTTCTTCAGGTCGAAGCCGTTGCGGATCTCCTTGAGCCCCAGGTCCTCGTTCTCGAGCTGCTTGCGCAGGAACGTCTTGGGGTTGAGGTCCTCGAACTCGAAGTCCTTGAACTCCGGGCCGAGTTCCTGCCGGATGTCCTGCTTGGCGCTCTCGGAGAACTCACGGATCTTCCGGATCGTGCGCATCACGTCCTGGATGACCTTGGGGAGCTTGTCCGGACCGAAGACGAGCACGGCCAGGACGACGATCGTCACCAGCTCGAGCGGTCCTATGTCATTGAACACCTGAAGCTCCTTGCGAAGTCCGCGGTCCTCGGCCCTCGGGGTGTGCTGCGGGTCGTCCGTGGGTCCGGGCCGGGTCCACGGTACCTGTCGCACCTGTCCGACCGGTACTGCCCCGTGGGCTCCGCGTGCGCCGGTCCGGCCGGTTTTCCGCGTTGTTCGCCCAGGGGGCCGCGTCCCGACATCCGGCCGGTGAGGTCCGTGTCACTTCGAGGAGCCCAGGACCAGCGAGAGGGTCTGTTCCTGCCCGTCGCGCTCGACGGTGAGCCGGAGGCGGTCGCCGGGGCGGTGGGCGCGGGTCCTGACGATCAGTTCCTCACCCGAGTGGACGCGCTGGCCGTCGACCTCGGTGATCACGTCACCGGCGCGCAGACCGGCCCGGGCGCCGGGGCCGCCCGGGGTGACCGGGGAGGCGTCGCCGTCGGCGGCGGTGCCGACGCGGGCGCCGTCGCCGGACCAGCCCATGTCGAGGGTGATGCCGATGACCGGGTGGGTCGCCCGGCCGGTGTTGATCAGCTCCTCGGCGACGCGCTTGCCCTGGTTCACGGGGATGGCGAAGCCCAGCCCGATCGACCCCGCCTGGCCGCTGTCCGCGCCGGTGCCGGCCCCGGCCGACCGGATGGCGGAGTTGATGCCGACGACGCGGCCCCGGCGGTCCAGCAGGGGGCCGCCGGAGTTGCCGGGGTTGATGGGCGCGTCGGTCTGCAGGGCGTCCACGTACGACACGTCGCTCGCGTCGCCGCCGTCGCCGCCGGCGGTGATGGGCCGCTCCTTGGCGCTGATGATGCCTGCGGTGACCGTGCCCTCCAGGTCGAAGGGGGCGCCGATGGCGACGACGGGATCGCCGACCTGGACGTCGTCGGAGTTGCCCAGCGGCAGGGGGGTGAGGCCCTTGACGCCGGTGACCCGGACGACGGCGAGGTCGTAGCCGCTGTCCCGGCCGACGATCTCCGCCGTGGCGGTCTGCCCGCCGTTGAAGACCACCGTTATGGCGCCGTCACCCCCGGCGGGCTGGACGACGTGGTTGTTGGTGAGGATGTGGCCCTGGGTGTCGAGCACGAAGCCGGTGCCGGTGCCGGACTCCTCGCTGCCGGTGACGTGCAGGGTCACCACGCTGGGCAGGGCCCGCGCGGCGATCCCCGCGACGCTGTCGGGCGCGCGTCCGCTGGGCGCGGCGCTGGGCTGCGGCAGCTCGACCGCGCCGATGCCGCCGTTGCGCTCGAGCTGGGCCCCGACGACGCCGCCGGCGAGCCCGGAGACCAGCGCGATCAGCAGCGCGCCGCCGGCCAGCCCCCGCCGCACCCGCCTGCGCCGCTGCACGTCACCGACCACCCCGGCCCCGGCCTGCTGAAGAGGCCCGGCGGCCCCCTTGGCCCAGGGGTCGTAGCGGTGCCAGGGGTCGGCGGGGGGCGCGGGAGGGGCGGCGGGGTCGAGGGCGGCCGGTGAGGCGGGGTCGGGGGCTACGGCAGGCTCGGGCGGGGCGGTGAGGTCGGGCGCTGCGGCAGGCTCGGGCGGGGCGGCCGGGGCCACAGGAGGCTCGGCGGCGGAGGCGGGCCCGGGTACTGCGGGCGGCTCGGCCGGAACAGCGGACCCGGGTACCGGTACGGCGGTGTCGCCCGCGTCGGGGACCACGGCGGCGGCCGCCGGGTGCTGGACCGGCGGCGCGGGCGCCCAGGGCCCCGGCCTGCCGTACGGCGGGGTGCTGTAGGCGTCGGGATCGTGGAGGGGCTTGGGCCGCTCGGGATCGTGCAGGGACCTGGACTGCTCGGCGTCGGACTGCGGGTCGGTGCGGTGCTCCGGCCGGGGCTGCGGCTCGGGGAGCGCGAAGTCCCCGTCCGCCCCGGCAGCGGCTCCGCCGGCAGCGCTCCCGCCGCCCTCCGCGGGCCGTGCCAGTTCGAAGTCCCCGGCGTCCGCGCCGCCGGTGTCACGCGCGCGGACGTCCCGGGTCCCGGTGCCCTCCGCCCGCTCACCCCCGACCGGCTCGCCGCTCTCCCCCGGCTCGGGTCCGTTGCGCCGCTCGCCCTCGTCCATGCTCTCCCCGCAGCCGGCCACGGCAGCGCTCCTCGGCGGTGGCCGCGGCTCGTCGACAGCCGACTCCGCGCCCGGCCGGAACGGCGTGGGCGCGGTCCACCGTGGATTACATCAGGTCCGCGGGATCAGCGCGCGGTCCGCGCGGAGGCGGGCGGCGTCGCGCCGGGGGGCACGGTCAGCGCGGACGACGGCGCGGGCGCCGGGGACGGCACACCGGGGCCGACGGCCGCGGCGACCAGGTCCGACCACGTCGGCCGCGGGGCGGGCGTCCAGGACGCCGGTGTGACGGGTGCGGCCACGCCCAGCGGGCGTATCAGCGGCGACATGGCCGCCGCGCCGGCCACCACGGGCGTGGTGAACCGCTGCCGGGGCGTCGACGGGGCCGGCACACCCGGGAGGAGCGGTGCGGACACCTCGGTCGGGGCGACCGGGGTGTCGCCGAGCAGGCTCTGGCCGCTCTGGGCGGACAGCGGGACCGCGCTGCGGCGGCGCTGGCCCTCGGGCGCCGTGGCGGTGCCGGACGCGGCGGTGCGGGCCGGTGTGACGTTGCTGCCGCTGCCGGAGCCGCCGCGGGCGTCCGCGGCCGTGTCGAAGGGGCTGCCGCCGGTCATGCCGCCCAGGGCGATCGCGGCCAGCGAGACCGCTCCGGCGGCCACGAAGGCGATCCGCATCCCCCGGGAGCGCTCGGCCTCGCCGCGGGCCACGGGGTGGATGCGGAAGCCGCGCTCGGCGGGGTCGGGGGCCGGCCCGGAGCCGTGGGCGCGCGCCGGGGCGTAGGCGAACTCGAAGGGCTGGCCCCGTCGCACCCCGAAGGCGCCGAGGGCCGGTGCGGGGGCGGCGTCGGGGAGGCGGGCGCCGAACCCCGCCCCGCCGAGCGGGGTGGCGCCGTCGTCCGGGTCACCCCCCGCGGGGAGGCCCTGGAGGCGGGCCAGGAAGCTCTCGGAGGGCGTCGGCGGGGCGACGGCCGCGAAGACGTCCTTCAGACGGCGCTGCGCGTCCACCTCCGCCTTGCACTTCGGGCAGGTGGCCACGTGCGCCAGTACGCGCTCGCGCGCGTCATGACCGAGCTCTCCGTCCACCAGGGCGGAGAGTCGGTCTCCCAGGTGCTGCTCTGCGAGGTGTCCCTCGGCAGGGTCCGGCCGTGTTCCACTCACGCGGGCGCGCCCCCTCCCCTCAGAGCGGGCACGCGGGGCACGAAGGAGCGGCGCCCGGCGCGGGCCTCGGGCGAGCGGTGCGCGAGGGCCTTGCGGAGCTGGGAGCGGCCCCGGTGGATCCGCGAGCGGACCGTGCCGAGCTTGACGCCGAGGGTCGCGGCGATCTCCTCGTAGGACAGGCCTTCGATGTCGCACAGGACGACGGCCGCGCGGAACTCGGGCGCGAGGGTGTCGAGGGCCTGCTGGACGTCGGCGTCGAAGTGCGCGTCGTTGAAGACCTGCTGCGGGGTCGGCTCCTTGCTGGCGAGCCGCTCGGCGGCGTCCTCGCCGAGGGCGTCGAAGCGGATGCGCTGCTTGCGGCGGACCATGTCCAGGAACAGGTTGGTGGTGATCCGGTGCAGCCAGCCCTCGAAGGTGCCGGGCGAGTAGGTCGACAGGGAGCGGAAGACCCGGACGAAGACCTCCTGGGTGAGGTCCTCGGCGTCGTGCTGGTTGCCCGTCAGCCGGTAGGCGAGACGGTACACGCGGGCGCTGTGCGTGCTGACGATCTCCTCCCAGGTGGGCGGAGTCCAGGCCTGCCCGTCCGCGTCGGTGGTGAAGGTCGCGGTCGGGATCCTGCCAGAGGCGGGGCCGGCGGGGCCGGCGGCGTGGCTCGGGTCAGCAGCGGTGTCGGTCACGGATCTCGGCCTGCCCGCCGATCCGAGGAGGCGCCGCAGCGCTCCCCCGCGATCCACAGGCGTGGCCGCACCTCCCCTGTCAGCTCTGGTGGTGTCCAGCGGAGCCCCTACCATAGCCACCTCGCCCGTTAGGACCGGATAAGCGGTTTTACGAGAATTTGATCTGGGCTGGTACGGCTCATGCGGCTGCGTCAGCAGTTGCTCGCCGCCCCGCTCCTCGTCGTGATCCAACTGTGTCCCCCCGCGGTCGTTCCCACCCCTTCAAACGCCCGGTCCCATCTGCGGGTTCCCGACGCCAACGGATACAGTCACGCCGAGGCAACCGCGGGGACAGGAGAGGGTCATTACCGGCAACCGGCAGACGAGCTGGGCGTTCGCCGACGCCTATGTCGCCGAGGACGACGCACTGCGCTGGGCCCGCGAACGGGCCCGTGAGGCAGGGCTGCGCTCGGTGACGCCCGGCACGGGCGCCGCGCTGCGTCTGCTCGCCGCCTCCGTGGACGCCAAGGCCGTCGCGGAGATCGGTACGGGCACCGGTGTCTCCGGCATCCACCTGCTGCACGGGATGCGCCCGGACGGGGTGCTGACGACCGTGGACCCCGAGCCGGAGCACCAGCAGTTCGCCCGGCAGGCGTTCCGCGCCTCGGGCTTCGCCAGCAACCGGGCCCGCTTCATCCCGGGCCGCGCCCTGGACGTGCTGCCCCGCCTCGCCGACGCCGGCTACGACCTCGTCTTCTGCGACGGCGACCGGCTGGAGCTGCTCGACTACCTCGCTGAATCGTTGCGCCTGCTGCGTCCGGGCGGCCTCGTGGTGTTCGAGGGCGTCTTCGCGAACGGGCGCACGGTGGACTCGGGGCCGCAGCCCACGGAGGTCATACGCATCCGGGAGCTGCTGCGCGCGGTGCGCGAGAGCCAGGAGCTGGTGCCGTCGCTGCTGCCGGTCGGCGACGGGCTGCTGTGCGCGGTCAAGCGCTGAGCTGCCGGGGAAAAGCAGTCCCCCGGCACCGCACTGCGATGCCGGGGGACTGGAAGGGTATGGTCGCTTCCGCGTCAGCCGACGACCTTCTTGAGGGCGTCGCCGAGGGCGTCGGCCTCGTCCGGGGTCAGCTCTACGACGAGCCGACCGCCGCCTTCGAGCGGAACGCGCATGACGATGCCCCGCCCCTCCTTGGTCACCTCGAGCGGGCCGTCGCCCGTCCGCGGCTTCATGGCCGCCATGCTCGTTCCCCTTCCTGAAACCAGCTCATCGCCAAAGCCGACGGCCCCTGAAGGGCACGCGCAGTCCAGCGGGACCCGCGACACCGGCATCGAACACATTGCTTCCCAGCCATTATCCCGCATCTCAGGACCCGATGACCAACATCGGTCGGCATCGCTTGGGCAACGCGCGCGAGCAAAACCACCCAATTCGGCGATGTGACTGCGATACTGCGCGCCCGGCACCGAGATACGCCGTTCGGGAACCGGTGCCGGACCGCTCCGGCTTCTTTGACGCAGCTCACACGTCCGGTCCGGTCCCCCGGCCGGGAACTCCGTCATGCTGTCCTTCAGACGACGACGTACTGAGCGGTACGTCAGTGCCGCCACACGGAGGGACTCCCATGGCCGACACCGTGCTCCACGAGGTGAGCGACGGACTCGCGACGATCACCCTGAACCGCCCCGAGGCGATGAACGCGCTGAACGTCGCGGCCAAGGTGGCCCTGCGGGACGCGCTGCGCTCCGCCGCGGAGGACAGCTCCGTACGGGCCGTGCTGCTGACCGCGGCCGGGGACCGGGCGTTCTGCGTGGGCCAGGACCTCAAGGAGCACATCGGGCTGCTGGCGGCCGACCGGGAGAGCGGGTCGGGGCAGACGATGAGCACGGTGCGCGAGCACTACAACCCGATCGTGCGGGCCCTGACCGAGATGGCCAAGCCCGTGGTCGCGGCGGTGAACGGCGTGGCCGCCGGCGCGGGCTTCGGGTTCGCGCTCGCCGCGGACTACCGGGTGGTCGCGGACACGGCGGCCTTCACCACCTCGTTCGCCGGGGTGGCCCTGACCGCCGACTCGGGCGTCTCCTGGACCCTGCCGCGGGTCGTGGGCCCCTCACGCGCGACCGACCTGCTGCTGTTCCCGCGCTCGATCACGGCGCAGGAGGCCTACGAGCTGGGCATCGCCAACCGGCTGGTGCCGGCCGCGGAGCTGCGCGCGGAGGCCGAGAAGGTCGCGCGCGGGCTGGCCGAGGGCCCGACGGTGGCGTACGCGGCGCTCAAGGAGTCGGTGCGCTTCGGCCTGTCGCACTCCCTGTCCGAGACGCTGGAGAAGGAGGACGAGCTGCAGACGCGGGCCGGGCAGTCCGAGGACCACGCGATCGCCGTCCAGGCCTTCGTGAACAAGGAGAAGCCGAAGTACCTGGGCCGCTAGGGGGCCGTCCCGCGGGCGCGGTCAGCGGCGCCCGCGGGCCACGCAGGTCTCCAGGTGGTCGTCCACCAGGCCGCACGCCTGCATGAGGGCGTAGGCCGTGGTGGGGCCGACGAAGCGCAGGCCGCGCTTCTTCAGGGCCTTGGACAGGGCCGTGGACTCCGGGGTGATCGCGGGGACGTCCGCCAGGGTCCTGGGGGCCGGGCGGCCGGCGGGGTCGGGCGCGTGGGACCAGATCAGCTCGTCCAGCTCGCCCGGCGCCCACGCGGCGAGCACGCGCGCGTTGGCGAGCGTGGCGTCGATCTTGGCGCCGTTGCGGATGATGCCCGGGTCGGCGAGGAGCCGCGCGCGGTCCTCGTCGGTGAAGCCGGCCACCGCCGCGATCTTGAAGTCGGCGAAGGCCGCGCGGAACCCGGCGCGGCGGCGCAGGATCGTGATCCAGGACAGGCCGGACTGGAACGCCTCCAGGCTGACCCGCTCGAACAGGGCGTCGTCACCGTGGACCGGGCGGCCCCATTCCTCGTCGTGGTACGTGACGTAGTCCGGCGTCGACAGCGCCCACGGGCAGCGCGCCGCGCCGTCCGGGCCCGTCAGGGCGGCTCCCTCGCTCACCGGTCCTCCTGCGGGGCGGGCTTCTCGGTGGACACGCCGGGCGCCGCGTGGGCCGCCGGGGCCTGCGCGCCCGCCAGGGCGGACTCCAGGTCGGCGATCCGGGCGTCGCGCTCGGCGAGTTCCGCGGCGAGGCGGTTGAGGGCGTCGTCGACGTCCGCCATGCGGTAGCCGCGGGCGGCCAGCGGGAAGCGCAGGGCGTCGACGTCCGCGCGGGTGACCGGGCGGTCGGGGGGCAGCGGGTCGTACAGCCGCTGCGGCGCGCTCTCCGGCAGCGGGCCGGTGCCCTCGCCGCCGCCCACCACGGCGAGTGTGACCGCGGCGACCACGACGGCGAGCGCGACGACCAGGAAGAAGAACATAACCATCGGTGCGTCCCCACGCTCGGTTGCTCGAACGATGTGTCCGAAGACGGAAGTCTTGAGGGTCCGATCGTGCCATGCGGGTGTGACGGTTAGGGTCGCAGGCGGCGGAAGTCAGGCACGTACCGGGAGAGGTCACAGGGGATGCTCAGGCTGGGCAGGCGGGAATTCGGCACCCACGAGCCGGTGATCATGGCGATCGTGAACCGGACGCCGGACTCCTTCTACGACCGGGGTGCCACGTTCCACGACGAGCCGGCCCTCGCGCGCGTGGAGCAGGCCGTTGCCGAGGGCGCGGCGATCATCGACATCGGCGGGGTGAAGGCCGGCCCCGGCGAGGAGGTCTCCGCCGAGGAGGAGGCACGGCGCACGGTGGGCTTCGTGGCCGAGGTGCGGCGCAGGTTCCCGGACGTGGTGATCAGCGTGGACACCTGGCGGGCGTCGGTCGGGGAGGCGGTCTGCGAGGCGGGGGCGGATCTGCTGAACGACGCGTGGGGCGGCGTGGACCCGCAGCTCGCGGAGGTCGCCGCGCGCCACGGGGTGGGGCTGGTGTGCACCCACGCGGGCGGCGCGCAGCCGCGGACCCGGCCGCACCGGGTGACGTACGACGACGTCATGGCCGACATCCTGCGGGTGACCGTGGGGCTGGCGGAGCGGGCGGTGGCCCTCGGGGTGCCGCGGGAGTCCGTGCTGATCGACCCCGGGCACGACTTCGGGAAGAACACCCGGCACAGCCTGGAGGCGACGCGCCGGCTCGGCGAGATGGTGGAGACCGGCTGGCCGGTGCTGGTGTCGCTGTCCAACAAGGACTTCGTCGGGGAGACGCTGGACCGGCCGGTCGAGGAGCGGGTGATCGGCACGCTGGCGACCACGGCGGTGTCGGCGTGGCTGGGCGCCCAGGTGTACCGGGTGCACGAGGTGGCCGAGACGCGGCAGGTGCTGGACATGGTGGCGTCGATCGCCGGCCACCGGGCACCGGCGGTGGCCCGCCGCGGCCTGGCCTGACCCGGGCCGCGGCGGGGACGAGCGCTCGGGCCCTTACCGGCCCGCCTCCTTGGAGACCAGGGCCACCGCCTCCTCCACGTCGTCCGTGACGTGGAAGAGCAGCAGGTCCTTGTCCGAGGCCTTGCCCTGGGCGACCAGGGTGTTCTTCAGCCAGTCCACCAGCCCGCCCCAGTAGGCGCTGCCGAACAGCACGATGGGGAAGCGGGTGACCTTCTGGGTCTGGACCAGGGTCAGCGCCTCGAAGAGCTCGTCCAGCGTGCCGAGTCCGCCGGGCAGGACCACGAAGCCCTGCGCGTACTTGACGAACATCATCTTGCGCACGAAGAAGTAGCGGAAGTTGAGCCCGATGTCGACGTAGGGGTTCAGCCCCTGCTCGAAGGGGAGCTCGATGCCGAGGCCCACGGAGGTGCCGCCGGCCTCGGAGGCGCCCTTGTTGGCGGCCTCCATGGCGCCGGGGCCGCCGCCGGTGATCACGGCCCAGCCGGCCTCGACCAGCCCCCGGCCGAGGCGGACGCCGGCCTCGTACTCCGGTGAGTCGGCCGGGGTCCGGGCGGAGCCGAAGACGCTGATGGCGGGCGGGAGTTCGGCGAGCGTGCCGAAGCCCTCGATGAACTCCGACTGGATGCGCAGCACGCGCCAGGGGTCGGTGTGCACCCAGTCGGTGGGGGCGCGCTCGTCCAGCAGCCGCTGGTCCGTCGTACTGGCGGTGACCTGGCCCCGCCGTCGGAGGACCGGTCCGAGGCGCTGCTCGTCCGGCGGCTGTTTCTTCCCCTCGGGATTGCCGGTAGGCATGTCCGCTCCCTCCGCTTTCGGGGTCTCCCCGCCCTCGGGTGGAGCCGGCGGGCGGGGAAGGCTGTTCCGCCTCAGCGTAGATCGCTGCGGGTTACGGGCGGGGGACTTCGGCGTGTCGGGCCCGGGCCCCGGTCAGCCAGTGCCGCAGGCGCTCCTCCGCGGCGAGGATCTTCGCCGTGTCGACGCGTTCGTCGCGCTTGTGCGCCAGGTGCGGGTTGCCGGGGCCGTAGTTGACCGCCGGGACGCCGAGCGCGGAGAAGCGGGAGACGTCCGTCCAGCCGAACTTGGGCTGCGGGGTGCCGCCGACGGCCTCGATGAACGCGGCCGCGGCCGGGTGGGACAGGCCGGGCAGGGCGCCGGGGCTGTGGTCGTCGACGGTGAACTCCGCGACGCCGCAGTCGGCGAACACCTCGCGCACGTGCCGGACGGCCTCCTCCTCGCTGCGGTCGGGCGCGTAGCGGAAGTTGACGGTGACGACGCACTCGTCCGGGATGACGTTGCCGGCCACGCCGCCCGAGATGCCGACGGCGTTGAGGCCCTCGCGGTACTCCAGGCCGTCGATGACGGGCCGGCGCGGCTCGTAGGAGGCGAGGCGGGCGAGGATCGGGGCGGCGGCGTGGACGGCGTTGGAGCCCATCCAGCCGCGTGCGGAGTGGGCGCGCTCGCCCTGGGTGCGCAGCTTGACCCGCAGGGTGCCCTGGCAGCCGCCCTCCACCTGGCCGTCGGAGGGTTCGAGGAGCACCGCGAAGTCGCCGGCCAGCCACTCGGGGCGGGCCTCGGCGATGTGCCGCAGGCCGTTCAGCTCGGCGGCGACCTCCTCGTTGTCGTAGAAGACGAAGGTCAGGTCGCGGTCGGGGGCGGGGACGGTGGCCGCGATGCGGAGCTGGACGGCGACGCCCGACTTCATGTCGCAGGTGCCGCAGCCCCACAGCACGCCGTCCTCGTCGAGCCGCGAGGGGACGTTGTCCGCGATGGGGACGGTGTCGATGTGGCCGGCGAGGATCACCCGCTGCGCCCGGCCCAGCGTGGTGCGGGCGACGACGTTGTTGCCGTACCGGTCGACCGTCAGGTGCGGCAGGGCGCGCAGGGCGGTCTCGATCGCGTCCGCGAGCGGCTTCTCGGTGCCGCTCTCCGACGGGAAGTCGACGAGCCGCGCGGTGAGGGCTGCGGCGTCCAGCGTGAGGTCCAGCGGGGTGTCGGCCATGCCGCCGACCCTAACGCGCGGGGCGCCCGCCGTGCCGTCCCACCCGCCTCCGGGGACTCCTCCGTCTCCGTACTCTCCAGTACCTTGTACGCGTGCCAGCGCCGTCCCCCTCCTCCCAGCGTCGTGGCCGCCCCCTCCGGTTCGGGGCGGGCCTGGTCGTCCTGCTCGCCGTCGCCGGGTACCTCGTGGTGCAGTACGTCACCGCCGGTACCGGCGCACCCGGGTGCAGAGTCGTTGCGAGCGGCGGGAACGCGTCGTACGAGTTCACCCCGGAGCAGGCGGTGAACGCGGCCACGATCGCCGCCGTCGGCACCGACCGGAAGATGCCCGAGCGCGCGGTGACCATCGCGCTGGCCACCGCCCTGCAGGAGTCGGGACTGCGCAACCTCGCGCACGGCGACCGGGATTCGCTCGGCCTGTTCCAGCAGCGGCCCTCGCAGGGCTGGGGCACCGCGCGGCAGGTCACCGACCCGGCGTACGCGGCGGACATCTTCTACGCGCACCTGGCGAAGGTGCCGGACTACACCGAGCTGCCCCTGACGGTCGCCGCGCAGCGCGTGCAGCGCAGCGGGTTCCCGGAGGCGTACGCCAAGCACGAGCCGGACGCCACGCTGCTGGCCGCCGCGCTCACCGGGCGGTCGGCGGCCAGCCTGACCTGCGCGGGCCGCCCGGGGGCCACGACGGCCACCGGCCCGGACGCGGTACGGGCCGCGCTGGTACGGGACTTCGGGCGCGCGGTGATCCGGCAGGCGGGCGCCGAGGCCGACCCGGCCGGCGCCGTGTCCGCGGCGCCGTCGGCGCGGGCCGACGGCCCCCGCGCGCACGGCGGCGGGCGGACGGTGACCCTGCCGGTGACCGCGCAGACCGACGGCGACGGGCGCGGCGTCCGGGAGCGGGGCTGGCAGCTGGCCCACTGGGCGGTGGCCAACGCCTCGGCGCTGCACATCGAGCGGGTGTCGTACGCCGGGCGGGAGTGGGTCGCCGGGAACACCGACAGCCGGTGGCGCACGACCGGGGGCAACGAGGCGAGCGGGACCGGCGGGGCGCGGGGGTCGGGCGCCGACTCGGTGCGGATCGTCACCGGCGAATAGGGGGTGTCTCCCCTGGGGGGGACACCCCGGGGCCCGAGCAGACGTGCGGGCCGTCCCCCTCCGGGGTGTCGGCGGGGGCTTTCCCGGGGCTCCCGCGCGGCTTTTCCCCGCCGGGCCCCCGCAAACCCCGAAACCCTTGCGAACAAAGGGCCGCAGGGGTTCTGCGGACTTTCACACCGGGCGCTCTTTGTCCCTTTTTATCCGCAGCCGATAATGCGACGCATTGCCAACTCTTTACGTCGCCGGTCCGCAACTTCGTGGGGAGTCGAGCGGTAGTCACGGCGCACGACTCAACGTTCTCTCCCGTCGAAGGAGCACTATGTCCCTCCCCCTGACCCGCCGGATCGCCCGTGCCGCGCTGCTCGTCGCTGCGGGAGCGGCCGCCGGGGTCGGTGCGGCCGGCTCCGCCAGCGCGGCGCCGGACCTGCCCGCGACGCCGAACCTGGGCGGGCTGACCGCGCTGGACGCGGCGAGCGCCGGCAACACGGTGGACGGAGCGGCGCAGAACGTCACCGGGCTCGCCGGTGACACCGGCAGCAAGGCCGTGAAGCAGGCGGTGCCGGCCGTCGGCAAGACCGGCGGCAAGGCCGTGAAGAAGGCGGCTCCGGCGGCCCAGAAGGCGGCCGGCGAGGCCGCCGGGTCCGCGGGCGAGGTCCTCGGCGACACCGCGTCCGGCGCGACCAAGGGCGGCCTGCCCACCGACGCCCTCACCCACGGCGGGCTGCCCGGCGCCGGCACCCTGCCGGTGCAGGGCCTGCCGCTCGGCTGACGCGCGAGCGCCGCGCACGGGGCCCGGGGGACGTCTCCCCCGGGCCCCGTCGCGCGTGCTACCGCCGCGCCAGGCGGGCGGTGGCGGCGGCGACCCGCTCGTCGGTCGCCGTCAGGGCCACGCGGACGAACCGCTCGCCCGCCGGGCCGTAGAAGTCGCCCGGGGCCACGAGGATGCCGAGGTCCGCGAGGTGGTCGACCGTGGCCCAGCAGGACTCGTCCCGGGTGGCCCACAGGTAGAGGCTGGCCTCGCTGTGCTCGATGCGGAAGCCGTGGGCGAGGAGCGCCTCGCGCAGGGCGGTGCGGCGGGCGGCGTAGCGCTCGCGCTGCTCGTGCACGTGGGTGTCGTCCGACAGGGCCGCGACGACGGCGGCCTGGGTGGGCGCCGAGGTCATCATGCCGCCGTGCTTGCGGATCTCCAGCAGCGGGCCGAGCACGGCCGGGTCGCCCACCAGGAACGCGGCGCGGTACCCGGCCAGGTTCGAGCGCTTGGAGAGCGAGTGGACGGCCACGAGGCCGTCGTGGGAGCCGCCGTTGACGTCCGGGTGCAGGACGGAGACCGGGTCGGCCTCCCAGCCCAGCTCGATGTAGCACTCGTCGGAGACCACCAGCACCCCGTGCCGGCGGGCCCAGGCCACGATGCGGGTCAGCTCCTCCTTGCCCAGCACCCGGCCCGTGGGGTTGGACGGGGAGTTGAGCCACAGCAGCCGCAGGCCGGCCGGGTCCAGCTCCGTCGGGTCGTCGTAGGCCACGTACCCGGCGCGGGCCAGACGCGCGCCGACCTCGTACGTCGGGTAGGCCAGCCGCGGGTAGGCGACCGTGTCGCCGGGGCCGAGGCCGAGCTGGGTCGGGAGCCAGGCGACGAGTTCCTTGGAGCCCACGACCGGCAGGACGTGGCGGTGGGTGACGTCGCGGGCGCCCAGGCGGCGCTCCGCCCAGCCCGTGATCGCGTCGCGCAGCGCCGGGGTGCCCCAGACCGTCGGGTAGCCCGGGGAGTCCGCGGCGTCGATCAGCGCCTTCTGGATCAGGTCGGGGACCGGGTCGACGGGCGTGCCGACGGAGAGGTCGACGATGCCGTCCGGGTGCGCCGCGGCCTTCGCCTTGCAGGGCTCCAGCTTGTCCCAGGGGAAGGCAGGAAGGCGGTCGCGCAGCGACTCGTCAGAAGGGTGGCGGCGGGCGACGGGAGGGCGGTCGGAGACTGGGGACACGGTCTGGCTCACTTTCTGGTACGGCGGCGGTACGGCAAACGCCTCGGTCCCGTGCGGCGCTGATCGCGGGGATCAGGCCGTACGGGACCGAGGCGGCGCCGGATGCGGACCGCTGACGCGGTGTTACTCGGCCGCCTGGGGCGGCAGCGCGGCGACGAACGGGTGGTCCCGCTCGATCAGTCCGAGCTTGCTGGCGCCGCCCGGGGAGCCGAGGTCGTCGAAGAACTCGACGTTCGCCTTGTAGTAGTCCTTCCACTCCTCCGGCACGTCGTCCTCGTAGAAGATCGCCTCGACCGGGCAGACCGGTTCACAGGCACCGCAGTCGACGCATTCGTCCGGGTGGATGTACAAGGACCGCTGGCCCTCGTAGATGCAGTCGACCGGGCACTCCTCGATGCACGCCTTGTCCTTCACGTCGACACAAGGCTGCGCGATGACGTAGGTCACGCTGTCGTTCCTCCTCGATAGGGCGCTGGCGGGCCTCCCACAGGCTCCGCCGCCTGGCGCGCGGGAGCGCGGCGTCGTCGATGCCCGCCCCTAGTATCTCCGTTCCTGGGCACGATCCGAACAGGAGGGGTGGACCGACCTGTGGAAATCTCGGCCGCCGGACGCCTCGAAGTCCGCATCACCGCCGCTGACGTGGGCAAACGTGTCTCCGTTCGGCGGTTGAACGACGGGGGCGCCGATGACGCGAAATTCACCGACACGGTCGGTGTTCTCACATCATGGGACGACGGTGTGCTGGTGATCACACGCCGGGACGGGGAGGGTGTCCGCGTCCCGGAGCGCTCGCTGGTCGCCGGGAAGGTCGTCCCGGCCGCCCCGGCGCGCCGCCGCGGACCCGCCGCCTCCTACGAGGAGCTGGCGCGGGTCTCCGCACGCGCCTGGCCGCCCGTGGAGCGCGAGCGGCTCGGCGAGTGGGAGCTGCGGGCCGCGGTCCAGCAGGTGCCGCGCGAAGCGCGTCCGTGGGGGGCGGTGGCCGGGCGACGGGCGGGCTTCACCCGGCGGGCCAACTCGGTGCTGCCGCTGGGTGACCCCGGTGTGCCGCTCGACGAGGCGCTGGACGCCGTGCGGCGGTGGTACGGGGCGCGCGGGCTGCCCGCCTACGTGCAGACCGCGACCGGCGCCGAGGGCACCCAGGAGCTGCTGTGCGCGGAGCTGGAGCGGCGCGGCTGGGTGCGCGAGGTGACGGCCGAACTGTGGACCGGGGCGCTGGCGCCGGTGGCCGACGGGGGTGAGGCTGGGGGTGTCGTGCTGTCCCGGACGGCCGACGAGGCGTGGCTGTCGCGCTACGGGCGCAAGGGGGTGAGCGAGGTGGCCCTGCGGGTGCTGGGCGGTGGGCCGTCGGTGTGGTTCGCCTCGGTGCCGGACGCCCGGGGAGCCGCCCCGGCCGCGATCGGGCGGTGCGTCGTGGACGGGCGGTGGGCCGGGTTCGCCGCGGTCGAGGTCGACCCGGCGCAGCGGCGCCGGGGGCTGGCGACGGCGGTGATGGCCGCGCTGGCCGGGCGGGCCCTTCAGGAGGGCGCCTCGGCGGCCTGGCTCCAGGTCGAGACGGACAACGCCGGGGCGCGGGCGCTGTACGCCCGGGCGGGCTTCGCCGCGCACCACGCCTACCACCACTACCGGGAGCCCGGCCATGCACTCCCCTGAGCCGCCGTCGCCCGAGCGTGCCGCGGAGCTGCGGCGCCGGTTCGCCGAGGAGGCGCGGGCCGAGCGGCCCGACCTGTCCGTGCTGTGCCTGCTGATCGGCGCGCAGGCCGACGGGACGCTGGACGAGGCCGGGCTGGACGCGGCCCAGGCGGAGCTGGACCGGCTGGCCGGTGAGGTGCCGTTCCGGCCGGGCGATCCGCGCTCCTGGGCGGCGGCCCTGCGGGACCTGCTCGGTGAGCGGTACGGGTACCGGGGCTCCGCCGCGGACTACCAGCGGCTGGAGTCGTCGCTGCTGCACTCGGTGCTGCTGCGGCGGCGGGGGCTGCCGATCCTGCTGTCGGTGGTGTGGCTGGAGGTCGCCCGGCGGGCCGGGGCCCCGGTGTACGGGGTCGCGCTGCCCGGCCACTTCGTGGTGGGGTTCGGGCCGCGGGAGGAGCAGGTGCTGGCCGACCCGTTCGACGGGGGCCGGGTGCTGTCCGGGGCGGACGCGGACGTGCTGGTGGTCGGGGCGACGGGAGCGCCGCTGGAGCCGTCGATGCTGGTGCCCGCCGCGCCGCTGGAGGTGGTGCTGCGGGTGCTGAACAACATCCGGGCCTGGGCGTCGGCCCGGCCCGAGCGGTCGGACGTGGCGCTGTGGGCGGTGGAGCTGGCGCTGCTCGTGCCGTCGCACCCGGCCCGGCTGCGCTACGAGCGGGGCCAGTTGCTGGTGCAGCGGGGCGCCTTCGTCACGGGCGCCGAGGAGATGGAGGAGTACGCGCAGCTCGTCGAGGTGGTGGACGAGGGGCTGGCGGACCGGGTGCGGACGGAGGCGCTGGCGGCGCGGGCGCTGATGAACTGAGCGGCGGGGCAGCTCGCCCCGCAGCGCCCCTCCTCCGCGTCACACGGAGGCGTCCCCGCTCCCGCACCGGGCTACAGCCAGCCCTTCTCCCGCGCTATGCGCACCGCCTCGGCGCGGTTGCGGGCCGCGAGCTTCTGGATGGCCGTCGACAGGTAGTTGCGGACCGTGCCCTGGGACAGGTGCAGCAGCGCGGCCAGTTCGGCGTTGGTGGAGCCGTCCGCCGCCGCGCGCAGCACCTCGCGCTCGCGGTCGGTCAGCGGGTTGGCGCCCTCGGCGAGGGCGGCGGCGGCCAGGGTGGGGTCGATGACGCGTTCGCCGGCCAGCACCTTGCGCACGGCCTGCGCGAGTTCGGCGGCGGGGGCGTCCTTGACCAGGAAGGCGTCGGCGCCGGACTCCATCGCGCTGCGCAGGTAGCCGGGGCGGCCGAAGGTGGTGAGCACCACCAGCTTCAGCGCGGGGAACGCGCGGTGCAGGTGCGCCGCCGCCTCGATGCCCGTCGCGCCCGGCATCTCGATGTCCAGCAGGACCACGTCCGGGTCGTGCTCGCGCGCCGCCGCGAGGACCTCGTCGCCGCGGGCCACCTGGGCGACCACCTCGATGTCGTCCTCCAGGCCGAGCAGCGCGGCGAGCGCCTCGCGGACCATCGACTGGTCCTCCGCCAGCAGGACCTTGATCACGCGCGTCATGGGGCGGATCCTACGCGCGCCCCGCTCCCCGCCGGGACGCGGGCGACGACCCGGAAGCCCTTCCGGGCCCCGCCCGCCTCCAGGGTGCCGCCCGCCTTCTCCAGGCGCTCGGTGAGGCCCGTGAGGCCGTTCCCGGGGCCCTTGCCCGAGCCGCCGGAGCCGTCGTCCTCGACGGACAGCTCCAGCACCGGCCCGTCCAGGGTCTCGCGCCGGACCAGTCCGACCACGCAGCGGCGGGCCCCGCTGTGCCGTACGACGTTGGTGACCGCCTCGCGCAGCGCCCAGGCCAGGGCGGACTCGCTGTCCTCGGGGACGCCTTCGAGGCCGGGCTCGGCGGGGAGTTCGGCGGCGACCCCGGCCGCGGTCAGCGCGACCCGCGCGCCGGCGAGTTCGGCGGCGAGGCGGGGGCGCCGGTAGCCGGTGACGGCCTCGCGCACGTCCACCAGGGCCTGCCGGCTGACCTGTTCGATGTCGGCGACCTGCTGGGCCGCCTTGTCGGGGTGGTCGGGGAGCATGCGGCCCGCCAGCTCGCTCTTGAGCGTGATGAGCGACAGGGAGTGGCCCAGCAGGTCGTGCAGGTCCCGGGCCAGCCGCAGGCGCTCCTCGTTGGCGGCGAGGTGGGCGACCGTGGCGCGGGCCTCGCGCAACTCGACGGTGGTCCGGATCAGTTCGCGCACGCCGGTCATGGAGAACCCGGCCAGCAGCGCCGGCAGCAGCAGCCCGGCCAGGTACTCCGTGCCACCGGGCACGACCAGAGCGAGCCCGGTCAGCAGCAGGGAGGTGCCGGGGACGGTCCAGCGGGCGTACCGCATCGGCAGGGCGGCGCCGGAGGCCACCGAGACGTACACGAACAGCACCAGCCACTCCCGGCCCAGGGTGAGGCTGAGCAGGGCGGACTGGGTGGCGAGGACGGCCAGCGAGCCCAGCACCACCGCGTTGGTCTCCCCGCGCCCGGCGCGGAAGACCAGGGCGAAGTACCAGGCCACGAAGGCCAGCAGGCCCAGTGCGCCGAGGACGCGGACCGGGTCGGAGTGACCGCCGTGCAGCAGGTCGCTCACGGGTGCGCCGAGGTAGGCGAGCCAGATTCCCGTCCACAGCAGCTTCATCACGCGCTGCCTGCGGTTCTGCGGGCGCTGCCCGATGCCGATGCCGCTCACGCCTTCAGCGTGTCCTTCCGGTACAGCCAGGCCGCGCCGCCCGTGAACAGGACGAAGAACACGGCGAGGAGGGCGATGTCCGTCATGTGCGGGGCGCGGCTCTGTTCGATGGCCTGCCCCAGGGCAGCGTACGCGTGCGTGGGCACCCACCTGGCGATGTCCTGGAGCCAGCCCGGGAAGGTCGTGGTGGGCATCCACAGGCCGCCCAGGATGGACAGGCCGAAGTAGGTGATCATGGTGATCGGGCGGACCGCGTCGCCGCTGGCGAGGTAGCCGAGCGCCACGCCGAGCGCGGCGAAGACCAGGCTGCCCGCCCAGATCGACCCGGTGAGCGCCAGCCACTGCCAGGCGTCCAGCCGTACGTCCTTGACGGTCGCGGCGACCGCGAACACCACCACGATGGACGGCAGGCTCACCACGGCCGCGCTCGCGGTCTTCGCGAGGACGTAGCCGCGGCCCGGCAGGGTGGTCAGCCGCAGCTGCCGCACCCAGCCGCTCTCCCGCTCCTTGGCGATGCGCTCGCTGTTGCCCATCAGGACGGCCGTCAGGGCGCCGAAGGACGCCATGGAGACCATCATGTACGTCGGCAGGGTCAGGCCCGTCCCGTCGATCTTCTCCGTGGCGTCGGCGCTGCCGGCGATCAGCAGGAACAGCACGGACGGGTAGATCACCGAGAAGAACAGGAACTTGCGGTTGCGCAGGGCGCGGGTCAGCTCCAGCTTGATCAGGCTGTTCACTTCTGCTTCGCCTCCTCGGCGGCGGTGATGGCGACGAAGGCCTGCTCCAGACCGAGCCCGGCGACTTCGAGGTTGCGGGGGTAGAGGCCGAGGCCGTAGAGGGCGTGGACGGTCGCGTCGGCGTCGGAGGACTGGATGCGGACCGTGTGGTGCCCGGGGCCCGCGGCGGGGCCGCCGTGGGACACCGTCAGGGAGGTCAGGAACGGCAGCCCGCGCAGGACTGCCTCGTCGACGGTGCCCTCCAGGTCGAAGGAGACGCGGCGCGCGCCCGCCTTGGCCTTGATCTCGGCGGCGGTGCCGTCGGCGAGCAGCCGGCCCCGGTGCAGCACCAGCACCCGGTCGGCGACCGCGTCGGCCTCCTCCAGGTAGTGGGTGGCGAACAGCACCGTACGGCCCTGGTCGGCCTGTTCGCGCAGGGTGGCCCAGAACGCCTGGCGGGTGGTGACGTCCATGCCGGTGGTCGGCTCGTCCAGCACGATCAGGTCGCTGTCCCCCGCGGTGGCGAGCGCGAAGCGGACCCGCTGGGCCTGGCCGCCGGAGAGCTTGTCGACCTTGCGGTCGGCGATCTGCGCGACGCCGGCCCGGGTGAGGACGTCGGACACCGGGTAGGACCGCGGGTGCAGGGCGCAGGCGAGCCGGACCAGTTCGCCGACCGTCACCTCGTCCATCAGCCCGCCGCTCTGCAGCATGGCGCCGACCCGCCCGGCGACGATCGCCTCGCGGGGACTGGTGCCGAAGACGCGCACCGTGCCGGTGTCGGCGGGCCGCAGTCCGAGCAGCAGGTCGAGGGTGGTGGACTTGCCGGCGCCGTTCGGGCCGAGCAGCGCCACGGTCTCCCCCGGGTGCAGGGTGAGGCTCAGTCCGTCCACGGCGCGTACGTCGCCGTAGTGCTTGGTCACCTGGTCGAAGGCGACCGCGGGCCGTGCCGTGTCCCCCGTCGCCGCTGTCGTCGCCTGTGTCGTCGTCATGCGGCCATCGTGGCCGGGCAGGACGGTGGTCCGGCAGTGTCGGCGGTCCTGATCGCCGCATGACAGATGTCATGCGGCGATCAGGAGGCGGGTCAGCTCGGGTCGGTCTCGATGATCGCGACCCGGTCGGTGGTGCTCTTCAGCGCCGGGCGCAGGGCGCTGATCACGTCCTGGACCGTGACGGGCGTCTTCTGCCCGGTGCCCCGGGTGATGAGCACGCCGTCGAAGGTGCTGCCGTACAGCTCCTTCAGGGCGGCCTCGTCGTAGCTGTCGACGAGCTTGCCGTCGACCGCCTTGACCCGGAGGAACTTCCACAGGGACTTCTCGGGGCTGAAGGCGATCTGGTGCGTGCCGCTGCGGACCGTGACCTTCGCGGACATCGCCGGCCGGGCGAAGTCCTTCATCATGCGGTCGACCTCGGCGTTCGACACCGTCGGCTGCTTGGTGGTGGTCGGGACCCGCACGGTGGTGGGGGCGCCGGTCTCCACCTGGGTGCGGTAGCCCTCCTCGACCGCGGCGGCGGCCCGCTCGGTGTCGATGCCCTGGCCGGCCTTGCCGTAGACGGGGACGGCCTTGCCCGACTCGAACCTGATGGTGCCGTCGCTCGCGCTGCCGGCGCCGCCCGCGGCGGTCTCCAGGGCCGCGTCGAGCTTCTCCTCGTCGACCGGCATCTCGGGCTCGACCACGCGCTTCTGGCCGAACAGGGTGCCGATCACCGACACCGGGTTGTAGTCGCTGCGGGCGGCGTCGTCGACCGTGGCCTGGAGGTCGAACTGCAGGCCCGCCTGGTCCGGCTTGAGGGTGACCGTCCGCCCGTCGACCGACAGCTTCAGCGCCTGGTTCACCCGCTGGTCGAAGGCGTCGTCGAGCTTCTTGAC
This sequence comes from Streptomyces galbus, assembly GCF_005280195.1. Lineage (GTDB taxonomy): Bacteria > Actinomycetota > Actinomycetes > Streptomycetales > Streptomycetaceae > Streptomyces > Streptomyces galbus. The sequence continues at coordinate 335,235 of NZ_SZPR01000017.1, forward strand.
GGCGTCGTCGCGGGTGCCGCCGCCGATGTCGACGCCCAGCACGGTGGTGCCCTTGGGCACGTCGGAGTGGTTCATCAGCAGGCCCGCGCCGTAGGCGCCGACCGCCGCGACGACGACCAGGCCGCCGAGCAGGACCAGCTTGCTGCGGCCCTTCTTCTTGGCCTTCTTGGCGGCGGGCGCGGGCTTGTTCGGCGCGGAGGGCTCGGTGCGCTGCGCCGGGGTGTGCGGCACGGGCCCGTCGGCGGGCCCGCCCGGCGGGAAGGGGCCGTTGCGGTCGGCCGGGGGCACGACCGGGATGCCGCTGGTGACGGTGTGGCCGGAGACGTTGTCGGGGCGCGGGAAGCCGGCGGTGGCGGCGGGGTCGGCCGGCTTCTGCGGGGTGAGGACCGCGGTGTCGTCGCTCAGTCCGCCGCCGGGCAGCCGGGTGCCGGGGGCGGCCGGGGCGCCGGGGTGCGTGCCGGGGCCCGCGGGGCCGTGGGCGCCGTTCGGGCCCTGACCGTGGGCGCCGGGCACGCCGGTGCCGTCCGGGCCGCCCACCACCGGCAGCGCCGACGTGGTGTCGCCGTTCATGGGGCCGGTCATGGGCCCGGTGGTGGGCCCGGCCGGGCCGGTGCCGTAGGGGGCGCCGGGGTGCGCCTGGCCGCCCTGGTCGCCGTAGTCGCTGAAGTTCTCGTAACCCTGCGGGCCGTGCGGGCCCTGCGGGGCGCCCTGGCCGTTCGGGCCGCCCTGGGTGCCCGGGACGCCGTTCGGGCCGCCGAAGCCCTGCCCGGCGCCGTCGGTGAACGGGCCGCCCTGGGGCGGCTGTCCGCCGTGTGCGCCGCCCTGCGGGGAGCCGTCGGCGAAGTACGGCAGGCCGTCCGGGCGGGCCTCGCCGCCGTCCTGGCCGGGACGGGGGCCGCTCTGCGCGGCGGCGTTGATCGCCTCGGTGACGTCGAAGGAGCCGGTGCCGCCGCCGTGCCCGGGGGCCACGGGCCCGCCGGTGGCGCCGGGCAGGCCGGCGCCGTTGGTGGAGCCGGGACGCGCCGTGCCCGGCGCCCCCATGGAGCCGACCACGCCACCGGGCCGTCCGGCACCGGGTCGTGCGGTCGCGCCGGGGCCGCCCGGCGCCGTGGGGGCGCCGGGAGCCGCACCGGTGACCGCGCCGGGGCCGGCGGCCGAACCGCCCGGCGTCCCGGCACCGTTGGGCGCGCCGCCGCCCGGACCGCCCTTGACGGCGGGCGACTTGCGGGGCGCGAACCAGTCGCTGGTCTTGTCCTCGCCCGCCGCGGCGCCGTCGGCCGGCGCCTGCGCGGCGGGCCGGTCCGGCCCGGCGGGGGGCGCGGCGTCCGCGGCTCGGGCGTCGGGGCCGGTGTCCTCCGCCGCGGCCTCCGCCTCCGCCTCCGTGACGGGCTTGCGCACGACGACCGGCGGAATCGGCCGGGACCCGGGGATGTTGATGCGGATCCGGGTCGTCAGCGTGGTCTCGGTCTTGCGTTCCTCCGGCTGCGTCGCCGAACGCCCCGCGTCCGTACCGCCGGCGGGGACCACGGGGGTCCCGTACGGCGGCGTACCCGAGGGGTATGCGGCTCCGCCGCGCCCGTTGGGCCCGGAGGACGGAGTGTCAGTTTCACGACTCAAGGCAGGTTCTCCAGATTGGCTCCGCCGCCCGCCACGACCTCACGGGCAGCTCGGCGGCGCGCACCACCATACTGGCCACTTCTGGCGTGTATCCCATGACCGCCGGGGAAACCATCACCGGATACGCACGCTCACTCGGTGGCGAAGTGGTACGTCACTTGCCAAGTCGGACGTCGTGGTCGGCCGGTTGCCCCAGGGGGGCGAGCGTGGCACAGATCACAGCCAGCGCCATGCCTCCGAGGATGAAGAGGTAGGAGCCGCCGCCCGCGCCGAACAGGAAGTCGCCTTCCGGCCGCGCGGTGATGAGCAGGACTACGGCGACCATCCAGCCGGCCGCCGGGGCGACGGCGCCGCCGCGGCTGCGGGCCAGCCGGGCCCCGCCGAGGAACAGGCCGGCCGCGCCCGCGAGGGCGAGCAGCAGGCCGCCCGGGAACCAGCCGGCCTGCACCAGCGATCCGGCGGCGCCGGTGACCGCGCCGAGCACCAGCAGCCCCAGGTAGCCGGCCGCCCGGCCGGCGGAGGGGGGCCGCAGCGGCTCGGCGAGCAGGGAGCCCCGCCCGGTCATCGGGTCACCGCCCCGACGCCGGCGAACAGGTCGCTCTCGCGGCCCCGGGGACGCTCACCGCGCACCAACTCGTAGTACTCGGTGGTGAACAGGGGTTGGGCGAGTGCGTTGGAGAGCGCGAAGTACGGCGCGTCGGGCGCGACGTCGATCTGGGTGGCGTGCGCGCGCATCGCGGCGGCCTTCGCGCCGGCGTACGCGGTGCCGTCGATGGCGGTGGTGACCCGGTCGTCGTCGACGACACCGGGCAGGTCGTCGACGGCGGCCACCCGGTCGAAGGGCAGCCCGGGCAGGTCCGCGCGCAGCCGCGCGAAGGCGTCCTCGGCGACGGAGCGCGGGATGCGGTTCCAGTAGACCTTCGGGACGGCCCAGCCCGCCCCGGCGGCCAGGTCGACGGCGCGCATCGCGACGCGGTGGGCCTGGATGTGGTCGGGGTGGCCGTAGCCGCCGTGGTCGTCGTAGGTGACGACGACCTGGGGGCGGGTGCGCAGGACGACCTCGGCGAGGGAGGCGGCGGCGGTGTCGACGTCGGCCTGCCAGAAGCAGCCGGGGTCGTCGTTGTCGGGCAGGCCCATCATCCCGGAGTCGCCGTAGCGGCTGGCGCCGCCGAGCAGAGCGGAGTCGGTGACGCCGAGTTCGCGCAGGGCGGCGGCCAGTTCGCCCAGCCGGTGCTCCCCCAGCGCGGCGCCGGTCAGGTGCCGCAGCGGCGGCGGGATCACCTCGCCGCGCTCGCCCAGGGTGCAGGTGACCAGGGTCACCTGGGCACCCTCGGCGGCGTACCGCGCCATGGTCGCGCCGTTGTTGATCGACTCGTCGTCCGGGTGCGCGTGCACCAGCAGCAGGCGACGCGCGGGCAGTTCCGTCATGCAGCCACCCTACGAGCCGGGCATACTCCCGCCGCGCAGGGGCAGACGGACGGAACGACGTGCCCGCGCGCCCGGCTCAGAACTTGATGCTGCCGATCATGCTCGCCACGCTCGTCGTCAGGTCGCTGATCGTGGGCGCGACCGTCGAGGAGGCGAGGTAGAAGCCGAGCAGGATGCAGACAACCGCGTGACCGCCCTTCAGGCCTGACTTCTTGACCAGCAAGAAGACGATGATCGCCAGCAGCACCACCGCCGAAATCGAGAGTGCCACGGCGGCTCACCTCCAAGAACCCGGGTACGTGGGGGACAGAGCGAGGGAACTTGTACATCCATACAGCAGCCGGCAGGTTCATACCCACGCAGCGCTATTGATCATAACTACGGGTGCGCGCGCATCGGTCGGCGCACGGACGCGCAAGGGGGCGCATGGCCAATCACGGCCCATAGGGTCGGGACATGACGACCGAGTCCGACTCCTTCCCCCGGCGGCACGCCCGCACCCAGCGTTTCACCCTCGGCGCGCCGCGTTCGTTCACCGTCGCCCCCGACGGCTCGCGTGTCGCGTTCCTGCGCTCGCGCTCCGGTACGGACCGGGCGAACGCCCTGTGGGTCCTGGACCCCGCGGACGGCGCCGAGCGCCCGGCCGCCGACCCCCGCGCCCTGCTCGGCGGGGCCGCGGAGAACCTCTCCCCCGAGGAGCGGGCGCGCCGCGAGCGCAGCCGCGAGGGGGGCGCGGGCATCGTCGCGTACGCCACCGACGAGGCCGTGGAACTGGCGTCTTTCGCCTTGTCGGGCCGACTGTTCACGGCGGATCTGCGGGCCGGGACGGCCCGTGAACTGCCCGCCGCCGCGCCGGTGATCGACCCCCGCCCCGCCCCCGACGGCCGGCACGTCGCGTACGTCTCCGCGGGCGCCCTGCGCGTGGTGGGCGTCGACGGGGACGGCGACCGGGTGCTGGCCGGGCCGGACCCGGAGGCCGGCCGGGCGGACGGCGGCACCGTCACCTACGGCCTGGCCGAGTTCGTCGCGGCCGAGGAGATGGACCGTGCGCGCGGCTTCTGGTGGTCCCCGCGCTCGGACCGGCTGCTGGTGGCACGGGTGGACGACACGCCGGTGCGCCGGTGGTGGATCGCGGACCCGGCCCACCCGGAACGTGACCCACAGCACGTCCCCTATCCGGCGGCCGGCACCCCCAACGCGGACGTCCGGCTGCTCGTCGTCGGGCTCGACGGGGCGCGCACGGAGGTCGCCTGGGACCGGCAGCGCTACCCGTACCTGGCGCGAGTGCACTGGTCAGCGGCGGGTGCCCCGCTGCTGCTCGTCCAGGCCCGCGACCAGCGCAGCCAGCTCTACCTGGCGGTCGACCCGGACACCGGGGCGACCCGGATGGTGCATGCCGACGAAGATCCAGTTTGGCTGGATCTTTTCGCCGGGGTGCCCTGCTGGAGCCCCTCGGGCCGGCTGGTGCGGATCGCCGACGAAGGGGGCGCGCGGGTCCTCGCGGTGGGCGAACGGCCGCTGACCGGGGCGCAGTTGCACGTGCGCGCCGTGCTGGACGTGGGCGCCGACGACGTGCTGGTCACGGCGTCGGCCGGGCAGGACGCGGAGCGGCCCGAGACCGGCGAGGTGCACGTGTACCGCGTGAACGAGCTGGGCTGGGAGCGCGTGTCGCAGGAGCCGGGCGTGCACTCGGCGGTGCGTTCCGGGCGGGTCACGGTCCTGGTGTCGGCGGCGCTGGACCGGCCCGGCAGCCGGGTGCTGGTGCTGCGGGACGGCAAGCCGGCCGCCACGGTGGCCTCGCATGCCGCGGACCCCGGCCTCACCCCGCGCGTGACGCTCACCGAGGGGGGCGCACGGCACATCCCGTGCGCCGTGCTTATGCCTACGGACTACCCCGGTGACACCTCCCTGCCGGTTCTGCTCGACCCCTACGGCGGACCGCACGGCCCGCGCGTCGTCGCGGCCCACAACGCCCACCTGACCTCCCAGTGGTTCGCCGACCAGGGCTTCGCGGTGGTCGTCGCCGACGGCCGGGGCACGCCGGGCCGCTCCCCCGGCTGGGAGAAGGCGGTGCACCGTGACTTCACGGTGTCCCTGGACGACCAGGTCGAGGCGCTCCAGGACCTCGCGCGGCGCTACCCGCTCGACCTGTCCCGGGTGGCGATCCGCGGCTGGTCGTACGGCGGTTACCTGGCCGCCCTCGCGGTGCTGCGCCGCCCCGACGTCTTCCACGCCGGCGTCGCGGGCGCCCCGGTGACCGACTGGCGGCTGTACGACACCCACTACACCGAGCGCTACCTCGGTGACCCGGCCGCCGACGCGGCGACGTACGCGCGCAGTTCGCTGGTGACCGACGACGGGCTGTCCGACCCGGCCGAGCCGCACCGCCCGCTGATGATCGTGCACGGCCTGGCGGACGACAACGTGGTGGTCGCGCACTCCCTGCGGCTGTCCTCGGCCCTGCTCGCCGCGGGCCGCCCGCACGAGGTGCTCCCCCTGTCCGGCGTCACCCACATGACCCCGCAGGAGCAGGTCGCGGAGAACCTGCTGCTGCTCCAGGTGGACTTCCTCAAGCGCGCCCTGGGCCTGTCGGCGGGCTGAGCACGGGCACGGCACGGGCCGGGGGCGACATGGCTGCGTCCCCGGCCCGTTACGGCACCCGCACGGCCGTACGCCGTCCAGCGTGACGCGTCGGTATATCGGTGCCGGGTCGGCCGAGTTGCCTGCGTGTTAAGCACGGGGCCGCCCACCGGGCCCTCCCCTACGCCGGCCGCCCGGGCCCGTCCGCCGGGGGCAGGAAGCGGTCGCCCCGCGGGTCCGTCTCCGGGGGCACCACCTGTTTCTCCTCGGCGAAGTGGCACGCCGAGGGGTGCGCCGCGGGCCCCGGCGCTCCCCGGAACGCCTCCGGCACCGCGAGCAGCGGCACTTCCTCGGCGCACCGCGGCTGCGCCTTGAAGCAGCGCGTGCGGAAGCGGCAGCCGGACGGGATGTTCGTCGGGGAGGGCACGTCGCCGGTGAGGATGATCCGCTCGCGGTGCTCGCGGGCCTCCGGGTCGGGCACCGGAACGGCGGACAGCAGCGCCTGGGTGTAGGGGTGGGTGGGGTGGTCGTAGATCTGCTCGTCGGTGCCGATCTCCACGATCCGGCCGAGGTACATCACCCCGACCCGGTCCGAGATGTGCCGGACGATCGACAGGTCGTGCGCGATGAAGACGTAGGAGAGGTCGAACTCCTGCTGCAGCCCGGCCAGCAGGTTGATCACCTGCGCCTGCACCGAGACGTCCAGCGCGGACACCGGCTCGTCGGCGACGATCACCTCGGGGCGCAGGGCCAGGCCCCGGGCGATGCCGATGCGCTGGCGCTGGCCGCCGGAGAACTGGTGCGGATAGCGGTTGATGTACTCGGGGTTGAGCCCGACGACGTCCAGCAGCTCCTGCACCCTGCGGCGCCGGTCGCCCTTGGGCGCCACCTCGGGGTGGATCTCGTAGGGCTCCCCGATGATGTCGCCGACGGTCATCCGGGGGTTGAGGGAGGTGTACGGGTCCTGGAAGACCATCTGGATGTTGCGGCGGACGGCCTTGAGGGCGCGGCCGGACAGCTCGGTGACGTCCTCGCCCTTGTACCGGATCGAACCGGCCGTCGGCCGCTCCAGGTGGACCAGCATCTTGGCGACCGTGGACTTGCCGCAGCCCGACTCGCCGACGATGCCGAGGGTCTCGCCCCGGCCGAGCGTGAAGTCGACGCCGTCGACGGCCTTGACGGCGCCGATCTGCTTCTTGAGCAGGACGCCCTGGGTCAGCGGGTAGTGCTTGACGAGCCCGTCGACCTGAAGAATCGGCTCAGGCATGCAGGCACTCCCTCCAGAAGTGGCAGGCGCTGCCCCGGGTCGCGGACACCTCGTACAGGGGCGGTACGTCCGTGCGGCACACGTCCTGCGCCATCGGGCAGCGCGGGTGGAAGGGGCAGCCCGGCGGGATGTGCAGGAGGTTGGGCGGCAGGCCCTTGATGGCGTACAGCTCCTGGCCCTTCTGGTCCAGGCGCGGGATGGAGTCGAGCAGGCCGCGGGTGTAGGGGTGGGCCGGCGCCTTGTAGATGTCGTGGACGGGCGCCGACTCCACGATCCGGCCCGCGTACATCACGGCGATGCGGTCGGCGACGTCCGCGACGACCCCGAGGTCGTGGGTGATGAGGATGAGCCCCATCCGGTACTCGCGCTGCAACTCCGCCAGCAGGTCCATGACCTGGGCCTGGACGGTGACGTCGAGCGCGGTGGTCGGCTCGTCGGCGATGATCAGCGCGGGCTCCAGGGCCAGTGCCATGGCGATCATGATGCGCTGGCGCATCCCGCCGGAGAACTGGTGCGGGTACTGCCTGACCCGCTCCCTGGCCGCGGGGATGCGCACCCGGTCCATCAGCTCGACGGCCTTGGCGCGGGCGTCCTTGCGGGACATGCCCCGGTGCACGACGAACATCTCACCGAGCTGGTCGCCCACGGACAGCACGGGGTTGAGCGAGGACAGCGCGTCCTGGAAGATCATCGCCATCTCGGCGCCGCGCACCGAACGCCGCTGGTCCTCCTTGAGCTTGAGGAGGTCACGGCCCTTGAACAGGATCTCGCCGCCGGTGATCCGCCCCGGCGGCATGTCGAGGATGCCCATGACGGCCTGCGCGGTGACCGACTTGCCGGAGCCGGACTCGCCGAGCACGGCCAGGGTCTCGCCCGCGTCGACGGCGTAGCTGACCCCGTTGACGGCCTTGGCGATCCCGTCCCGGGTGCGGAACTCCACGTGCAGGTCGCGCACTTCGAGCAGCATGGCGCCGTCACCTCAGCTTCGGGTCGAGGGCGTCGCGCACCGCGTCGCCGAGCATGATGAACGCCAGGACGGTGATGGCCAGGGCGCCCGAGGGCCACAGCAGCGCGTGCGGGGCGTTGCGGATGTAGGGCGAGGCGGCCGAGATGTCGATGCCCCAGGAGACGCTGGGCGGCTTCAGGCCGACGCCGAGGTACGACAGGGTCGCCTCCAGCGCGATGTAGGTGCCGAGCGCGATGGTCGCCACGACGATCACGGGGGCCACGGCGTTGGGCGCGATGTGCCGCAGCAGCAGCCGGGAGTTGGAGGCGCCGAGGGCGCGGGCGGCCTGCACGTAGTCGTTCTGCTTGGCGGTGATCACCGAGCCGCGGGCGATGCGGGAGATCTGCGGCCAGCCGAGCAGCACCATGAACCCGATGACCGGCCAGACGGTGTTGCTGGTGACCACGGACAGCAGCACCAGGCCGCCGAGGACGACGGGGATGGCGAAGAAGATGTCGGTCGTCCTGGACAGCAGCGAGTCCCAGGACCGGCCGAAGAACCCGGCGAGTCCGCCCAGCACGCTGCCGAGCACCGCCACCCCGAGCGTCGCCAGCACGCCGACCGTGACGGACGTACGGGCGCCGTAGACGGTGCGCGTGTAGACGTTGCACCCCTGGCCGTTGTACCCGAAGGGCGCGCCCGGCCCGGAGCCCTGCTGGGCCTTGGCGAGGTCGCACGTCAGCGGGCTGCCGGAGGTGATGGCCCCGGGCCACAGGGAGATGAAGACCAGGAACAGGATGACGAGGGCGGAGAGGATGAACACGGGGTTGCGCCGCAGGTCGCGCCAGGCGTCGGACCACAGCGAGCGCGGCTTCTCGGCCGGCCCGGTGCCGTCCGGTCCGCCGGGGGTCTTCTCCAGGGTGACGGCCTCGCTGGCGCCCAGGTCCATGGCGCCGCCCATGCCGGTGCCGGCGATCGCGCCCTCCGGCTCGTACGGCTGCTCAGGCATAGCGGATCCTCGGATCGAGAACGGCGTAGAGGAGGTCGACGATCAGGTTGGCGAGCAGGAACACCAGCACCAGGACGGTCACGAAGCCGACGACCGTCTGGGTGTTCTGGCGGAGGATGCCCTGGTAGAGCTGGTAGCCGACGCCGTGGATGTTGAAGATGCGCTCGGTGACGATGGCGCCGCCCATGAGCGCGCCCACGTCGGTGCCGATGAACGTGACCACCGGGATGAGGGAGTTGCGCAGCAGGTGCCGGGTGACGACCCGGTGCCGCGGCAGGCCCTTGGCGACGGCGGTGCGGACGTAGTCGGACCGTTTGTTCTCCGCGATGGAGGTGCGGGTCAGGCGGGTGACGTAGGCGAGGGAGACGGAGGCGAGGACCAGGCCGGGCAGGATCAGCTCGCCGAAGGTCGCCTCCGGTGAGACGGACGGTTTGATCCAGCCCCACTTCACCCCGAGCAGGAGCTGCAGCAGCAGGCCGGTGACGAAGGTGGGGACGGAGATGACGACCAGGGTCAGCAGCAGGACGCCGGTGTCCTCCGGGCTGCCGCGGCGCAGCCCGGTGACGACGCCCAGCGTGATCCCGATGACGATCTCGAAGAGGATCGCCACCAGGGTCAGCCGGATGGTGACCGGGAACGCCGTCGCCATCAGCTCGGTGACCTTCTGGCCGTTGAAGGCCGTGCCGAAGTCACCGGTGAAGACGTTGCCCATGTAGGTCAGGTATTGCTGCCACACCGGCTTGTCGAGGCCGAACTCCTTCTTGAGCTGGGCGGCGGTGGCGGGGTCGCACTGGCGCTCGCCGCACAGGCCCGCGATGGGGTCGCCCATCACGTTGACCATCAGGAAGATCAGCAGCGTGGCCCCGATGAACACGGGGATCATCTGGAGCAGCCGCCGGACGACGTAGCGCCCCATGGCGGATCAGCCGACCTTGATCTCGTTGTAGACGGGGACCGAGAACGGGTTGAGCTTGACGTTGGACAGCCGCTGCGAGTAGCCGGCGCTGCCGTTCTGGTACCAGAGCGGGATGGCGGCCATGTTGTCGCGCACGACCTCCTCGGCCTTCTGGAAGGTCTGGACGGCCTTGCCGGTGTCGGACTCGGCGTTGGCCTGGTTGACGAGCTGGTCGAACTGCTTGTTGGACCACTTGCCGTCGTTGGAGGAGGCGTTGGTGTAGTAGAGCGGCTGGAGGAAGTTCTGGATGAGCGGGTAGTCCATCTGCCAGCCGGCGCGGAACGGGCCGCTCATCTTGCGCTCGGTGATCTGGTTGCGGAAGTCGGCGAAGGTGCCGATCGGGTTGCCGACGCACGCCTTGGTGTTGCCGAGCGCGTTGTTGATGGAGTTGCACACGGCGTCCACCCACTGCTGGTGGGAGCCGGTGTCGGCGTTGTAGGAGATCTTGACCTGGCCGCCGGGCAGGCCGCCGCCCTCCTTGATGAGCTTCTTGGCCTCGGTGGGGTTGTAGTCGCAGCCGTCGCCGCACAGGCCGTCCTGGAAGCCGCCGTCCTTGCCGAGCACCGGTGAGGTCCAGTCGGTGGCCGGGGTGCGGGTCTTCTGGAAGATCGTGTCGGTGATCTGCTTGCGGTTGATGGCCATGGACAGGCCCTTGCGGACCTTGTCGGAGTCCGGCTTGTTCCACTGCGGGTCGTAGAACGGGAACGCCAGGGTCTGGATGATGCCGGCCGGGGTGTTGAGGTAGCGGTCGCCCAGGTCGTTCTTGACGTTCTTCAACTGGGCGGCGGGCACGTCGTCGACGAGGTCGAGGTTGCCGGCGAGCAGGTCGGTGTAGGCGGTGTTGTTGTCGGTGTACACCTTGAGGGTGACGCCGCCGTTGTCGGCCTTGTCCTCGCCGGGGTAGTCCGCCCACGTGCGCAGCTCCATCTGGGAGCCCTTGGTGTAGGACTGGATGGTGTACGGCCCGTTGCCGACGGGCTTGCTCAGCCAGCCGGCGTGGTCGCTGAAGAACGCCTGGGGCAGCGGGGCGAAGGCCACGTAGCCGAGGGTGTCGGGGAACGTCGAGAACTTCTGGCTGAGCTTGACGGTGAAGGTGCGGTCACCGGTGACCTTCAGCCCGGAGAGCGTGTCCGCGGTCTGCTTGCCGCTGTCCGGGTGGACCTTGTCGTAGCCGTCGATGTAGCCGAAGAAGTAGGCGTTCTTCTGGTTGTTCTTCAGGCTGGCGCCGTAGTTCCAGGCGTCCACGAAGGACTTGGCGGTGACCTTCTCGCCGTTGCTGAACGTCCAGCCGTCCTTGACGGTGATGGTGAAGTTCTGCGAGTCGGTGGTGTCGATCTTCTCGGCGAGCATGTCCTCGGCCGCGCCGGTCTGCGGGTTGTACCGCTTGAGCCCGCGGAAGACCATGTCGAGCACCTTGCCGCCCTGCACCTCGTTGGTGTTGGCCGGCTCCAGCGGGTTCTGCGGGTCGCCCCAGGAGGCGCTGAGCACCGCGCCGCTGTCACCGCCGCCGGAGCCGCCCCCGCCCCCGCAGCCCGTCGCCACCAGGGCGACCGCCGCCGCGCCCGCGGCCCACCTGGCGTGCCTGGCTCCGCGCATGGATGCCTCCTCTTGGGTCCACCGATCTCCACCGTTGCGTTATCGGCCAATATCGGCGCAAAAAGGGTGCCGCGCATGCGCGCCTCGGCCATTCGGCGGTCACGGGGAGGACGAGGGGCGGACCAGGGGAAGCGAGGGAGGCGAGGGAAGCGAGAGGGGCATGACACCACGACGTGGGGCCGGGGAGTGTTCCCCGGCCCCACGTCGCGGCCGTCCGCGCGCGCTGGGCGCGCTCCGGTGCGTTACTTCGCCGCGTCGTCCTCGAGGGCCGCGAGGGCCGGGTCGAGGACGATGTCCTCGCCGCGGTCCTCGGTCGTCGGGTCCTCCGGGAAGTGGCACGCCGTCAGGTGGCCGCCCCGGTTGCCGGAGATCTGGACCAGCGGGGGCTCCTCCGTCGCGCACTTGTCCTGCGCCTTCCAGCACCGGGTGCGGAAGCGGCAGCCGGACGGCGGGTGGATCGGCGAGGGCACGTCGCCCGAGAGCCGGATGCGCTCACGGCTGTCCTCCTCCGCGTCGATCTCGACCTCGGGGACGGCGGACAGCAGGGCGTGGGTGTAGGGGTGGCGGGGACGGTTGTAGATGGAGTCCCGGTCGCCGACCTCGACCACCTTGCCCAGGTACATGACCGCGATGCGCTGCGAGAAGTGCCGCACGATCGCCAGGTCGTGCGCGATGAACACGAAGGCGATGCCCAGCTCGTCCTGGACCTTCTGCAGCAGGTTCACGACCTGGGCCTGGATCGACACGTCCAGCGCGGAGACGGGCTCGTCGGCGATGATCAGCTTGGGGTTGAGGGCGAGCGCCCGCGCGACCCCGATGCGCTGCCGCTGGCCGCCGGAGAACTCGTGCGGGAAGCGGTTGTAGTGCTCGGGGTTGAGACCCACCAGCTCCAGCAGCTCGCGGACCTTCTTCTCGCGCCCGCCGGCCGGCTCGATCCCGTTGACCTCCATCGGCGACTTGATGATCGTGCCGACGGTCTGCCGCGGGTTCAGCGAGGAGTACGGGTCCTGGAAGATCATCTGGATCTCGGACCGCACCGGCGCGAGCTGCCGCCGCGTGGCGTGCGTGATGTCCTGCCCGGCGTACGTGATCCGGCCGGCGGTCGGCTCCAGGAGCCGGGTGATCAGCCGGCCCGTGGTCGACTTGCCGCAGCCGGACTCGCCCACCAGGCCGACGCTCTCGCCGACGCCGACGCTGAGGTCCACGCCGTCCACGGCCTGGACCGCGCCGACCTTCCGCCGGATCGGGAAGCCGCCGTAGATGGGGAAGTGCTTCGTCAGCCCCTCGACCGTCAGCAGCGTCTCGGGCGACGGGGAGGAGGCGTCGGCGGAGCCCTGCTGTGCGGGGAGGGTGAGGTTGTCGCTCATGTCTCGGATCTCCCTAGCGCAGCCGGGGCTGGATCTTGTCGATGAAGATGGTCTGCTTCTGCTCCGCCGTCAGGTGGCACGCGGCGGCCCGACCTGCGCCGAGCGGCGGCCGGGTGTCGGTGCACAGGGTGCCCGGCACCTCCGACCTGAAGGCGCAGCGCGGGTGGAAGGGGCAGCCCGACGGCGGGTTGAGCAGCGAGGGCGGCGAACCCGGGATGGGGGTGAGCGCCTGGTGGATGTCGCTGTTCAGCCGCGGCATCGAGCTGAGCAGGCCCCAGGTGTAGGGGTGCCGGGGCGCGCCCAGCACCTCCTTCATGGCGCCGCGCTCCACGGCCCGGCCCGCGTACATCACCAGCAGGTCGTCGGCCATCTTGGAGATGACGCCGAGGTCGTGGGTGATGAAGATGATCGCGGAGCCGAACTCCTGCTGGAGGTCCTTGAGCAGGTCGAGGATCTGCGCCTGCACGGTCACGTCGAGCGCGGTGGTCGGCTCGTCGGCGATCAGCAGGTCGGGGTCGCACATCAGCGCCATGGCGATCATGGCGCGCTGGCGCATACCGCCGGAGAACTGGTGCGGGTAGTCGTCGAAGCGGACCTTGGGCTGCGGGATGCCGACCTTGGTCAGCATCTCGATCGCGCGGTCCTTCGCCTCCTTCTTGGAGGCGCCCTTGTGCTTCATGAACGGCTCGGAGAGCTGCCGGCCCACCGTGTAGTACGGGGACAGCGCGGTCAGCGGGTCCTGGAAGATCATCGCCATCTTGTTGCCGCGGAGCTTCTCCAGCTCCCGCTCGCGGGCGGTGATGAGCTCCTGGCCGTCCAGCACGATCTCACCGTCGATGGTGGCGAACTGCGGGTTGTGCAGACCGAGGACGGTCAGGTTCGTCACCGACTTGCCGGAGCCCGACTCGCCGACGATGCCGAGGGTCCTGCCCCGCTCCAGGTCGAAGGAGAGCCCGTCGACGGCCTTGACGATGCCGTCCTCGGTCTTGAACTGGACGCGCAGGTCGCGCACGGAGAGGAACGCCCCGGCGTCGGCCGAGGTGGGAGCCCCCGATTCCTTGGTGAGAGTGGTCACAGAGAGCTCCTAGGACAGCCGCACGCGCGGGTCGATGAACGCGTAGCACGCATCGACGATGATGTTGAACAGAAGGATCATGGCGGCCGAGAACAGCATCACGCCCAGCAACAGGGGGAGGTCGCTGAACTTCACCGCCTCCACGGCCAGTTGTCCGAGGCCCGGCAGGCCGAACGTGTACTCGGTGATGATCGCGCCGCCGAGGAGCGAGCCGATGTCGATGCCGAAGATGGTCACGATCGGGATGAGCGAGCCACGCCAGGCGTAGCGGAAGAACACGTAGCTGCGGGACATGCCCTTGGCGCGGGCGGTCCGCACGTGCTCCTCCTGGAGCTGCTCGATCATCGACGAGCGCGCCATACGAGTGTACTGAGCGGCGAAGATCGTCGAGAGCACGGCCCAGGGGATGACCAGCCCGGTGAACCAGGAGGCGGGGTTCTTCGTGAAGTTCGTGTACTCCACCTGGTCGAACAGGTGTGTCTGGTACACCAGGAAAGCCATGGCCAGCGGGCCGAGGAAGTAGATCTGCATCGAGCTGAGCACCATCGCGCCGCCGGTGAAGGTCTTGTCGATGAGCGTGCCGCGCTTCCAGGCCGCGAGCAGCCCCGAGCCGAGACCGACGAACAGGAAGAGGAACGCGGCACCGACGGCCAGCGAGACCGTGGTCGGCAGGCGGTCGATGAGGGTCGACCAGACGTTTTCGTTGGTGTGGTACGAGTAGCCGAAGCAGGGGGCGGGGCACGGGCCCTGGGCGAAGTCGTCACGGCCCACGAACAGACCCTGCAGGAAGATCCAGAACTGTTCCGGGATCGACTTGTCGATGCCCAGCGTCTTGTGGATGTTGGCCAGGGCGTCCGGTGTACAGGTCTTGCCGCACATCAGCAGCGCCGGATCGCGTGGCATGCCGAAGAAGAGCAGGAACGCGACCACGGTCAGCAGGACCAGGATCACGACGGCGCCGAGTGTCCGGCGGAAGATGAAGCGCAGCATCAGGAGGCAGCTTTCGGGCGTGGGAAGGCTGTGCGGTCAGGGGGCGCCCCGCCGTTCGGCGGGGCGCCCGCAGACACCGTGGGAGGTGGAGGCGGTTACTTCACGAACAGCCTGCGCGGGTCGACGCCACCGAGGACGTCGTCGTACACGAGGCCACCGACCTTCGACCCGGCGATCTGGGTCTGCTTGTAGTAGCCCGTCGGGATGTTGGAGACGACATCCTTGACGACGTACTCGCTGATCTTGTTCCACTCCTCAGCGGCCTTGACCGGGTCCGAGATCTTGCTGACCCGGTCGATGTCCGCGTTGACCTTCTTGTCGTTGACGTGCGCGTAGTTGGCGGCGCCGTCCTGGATCACGCGGCCGTCGTACAGCGGCGGGACCACGGTCGAGGCGCTCGGCCAGTCGGCACCCCACGCGGTGTGGTAGATGTCGAAGTTGTTCTTGACCTTGCCGATCTGGTCGTAGTACGTCTCGGCCGGGATCTCCTGGCGCTGGACGTTGAAGCCGGCCTTCTGCAGACCCGCCGCCATGGCGGTGGAGTACTGCTGGCCCTCCGGGGTGTTGATGTAGCCGAAGGTCAGCTTCATGCCGACCTTGCCGGCCTCCTTCAGCAGCGCCTTGGCCTTCACCGGGTCACCGGCCGGCTTCTTCTTCTTGCCGAACGGGTCGAAGCTCGGGTTGTAGCCGGAGACGGTCGGGCTGATCAGACCGCCGGCGACCTCCATGGCCTGGGCACCGCCGTAGGCGCGGACGAAGGGCGTGATGGGCAGCGCGTAGGCGATGGCCTCACGGACCTTCTTGTCCTGCATCTCCGGCTGGGACATGTTGATGTCCATCTGGCCGACGTAGGGCTGGTAGCCGGAGACCACGCGGGACTTCAGCTTCGGGTCGGCGAGCACCTTGGACAGGTTGCCGGCGTCGACCTGGTTGTTGAAGCTGATCGAGGTGGCGTTGACGCCCGTGTCGTCGAGCAGCGTCTTGGTGGAGTCCTCGTACTGCTTGTTGAAGAGGATGTTGAACTGGTCGACGTACTGGTGGCGGATCGGGTCCGTCTTCGGGTCCCAGTTCGTGTTCTTGACCAGCGTCATGGACTTGCCCGACTTGAAGTCCGCGACCTTGTAGGGGCCGGCGGTCATCGGGGCCTTGTCGTACTTCTCCTTGGTGTCCTTCTTCTGGGACACCACGGAGTAGCCCGCCATGGCGAGCGCGTACGGCAGGTCCGGCTTCGGCTCCTTGAACTTGAAGACGATGGTCTTGTCGTCCGGGGTCGCCAGGACGGTGTCCGGCAGGTGCTTGCCGCCGTACGGGCCGCCCTTGAGCAGGCCGCGGTACTCGGTGCCCGGGGTGTTGGCCATCCACTGCTGGATGTACGTCGGGCCGTTGGAGATGAACGGCGCGAAGAGGCGCTCGAAGGTGTGGCGGACGTCAGCCGAGGTGATCGGCGTGCCGTCGGCCCACTTGATGCCGTCCTTCAGCTTGTACGTCCAGGTCTTGCCGCCGTCGCTGGTGGTACCGCTGTCGGTGGCGAGGTCACCGACGACCTCGTGCTTGGAGCCGTCCTCGCTGGTCGCCTTGTAGCCGGTCAGACCGCGGTGGATGATCGAGGAGAGGGAACCCTCGTCGGAGACGTAGATCTGCGCCGGGTCGAGGTGGGCGTAGGTGTCCCGCTGCAGGACGGTCACCGTGCCGCCCGCCTTGGCGCCGGGCACCTCGGGAGCCGGACCGACCGAGTCCTGAGCCTTGCCGAACTCGATGGAGGACTGCTGCCGCTTGGCGTTCTCCGTGTCCTTCTGGTTGCTGGCCCCGTCCTTGCTGCCACCGGAGCTGCAGCCGGTGAGCGCAAGCGCTCCGGCCGCGAGCACGGAGATGGCGGCGTACGTGTGGCGTCCACCCTTACCCATCACTCGGTTTCCCACCCATCCATGTGTCACAACTGCGATGAAATGAAGCGTCGTCCGCGGCGACGAGGGCGCCGCCGCGGGCTGGTTCGGGCAGGATGCCCATCCCGTCGGTCAGCGAGCCGTCTTGGGGTCGAAGGCGTCGCGGACCGAGTCCCCGAGCAGGTTGAACGCCACGATGAAGATGATCATGGAGATACCCGGGAAGAACATGTACGTGATGTCGTTCTGCATCACGAGTTCGGTGGACGCCTTGGAGAACATCTGTCCCCAGTCGGGCGTCGGCTCGACGAGACCCACGCCGAGGAACGAGAGTCCGGCTTCGGCCGTGACGAAGGCCGGGAGCATGTACGTGGACTGCACGAGGATCGGCGTGACCACGTTGGGCAGGACCTCCTTGCGGATGATCCGCCACGGCGAGGCCCCGCTCACCCGGGCCGCCTCGATGAACTCGCGGCCGGCGAGCGAGAGCGCGGTGCCCCGCAGGATGCGGGCCAGGCTCATCCAGCCCAGGACCCACTGCACGGCGATCAGCGCAACCACCCGGACGTAGACCGGCGTCTCGTCCTTGGGGTCGACGAAGAGCGAGACCACGACGGGCATGCTCGCGATGAAGAAGAGCTGTGCGGGGAAGGCGAGGAGGAAGTCGACGACCCGGCTGACGGCGAAGTCGACCTTGCCGCCCATGTAGCCGGCCATGACACCGAGGAGCACGCCGGTGAGGACGGTGGCGATGGTGACGGCCACCGAGATGCCGAGCGAGTTCCGGATGCCGTAGAGCAACTTGGTGAACACGTCGTACCCGTTGCCGGGCTCCAGGCCGAACCAGAAGTCGCCGCTGATGCCGCCGTTGGGCTGCAGGGGGACGCCCGCGCTGTCGAACAGGTCCGGGCGCTCGTCGGCGAACACCGTGTACGGGTCCTTGCCGTACAGCTTCGATATCACCGGCGCCAGCAGGCCCACCACGAAGAAGAAGACCACGACACAGGCCGAGATCACGCCGACGCGGTCCCGCTTGAAGCGGATCCACATCAACTGGCCGGGGGAACGACCGACGAGTTCCTTGCCCTTGTCGGTCTCGGCGGTCGACGCCACCTCGGGGTCCAAGGCGACCGCAGACCCGGGGCCCTCGGCCTTGGTTGGACTGGTCATGTGTGTTCTTCCCCCGCGGGGTAGGAGAGTTAAGCGCAGCACAGATACCGGCAGGCTCTGTGGTTTGGGGGAACTGTCGCCAAAACGTTCAACGCGCGTCAAGGGCGGAAGACATAGGGATCTCCCTACGGTCCACATTTTGAGCAAAAATTGCGAAGACTGACACCTACGCGCGCTTGACATCCGAGATGAACAAACGTCAAATCGGGCATAACGTAGGCAATTTGCGTTCACATGTCCGAAACACGATCGGCCGGTCACCGATTTCCGGACGGTTACTCATCAGTCGTCCGTCGAGTGTCCGTCGAGCCCCTCCCTCCCGGCCCGCGGGTACGCCGACGACCCGGCCCTCTCCCAGGGAGAGAACCGGGTCGTACGACTCGGACGGGGGCTCGGCTCAGCCGTGCTTGGCGCGGCTCGCCGCGCGGGCGCGCTCGCGCTGGTCCAGCGCGACCTTGCGGATGCGCACGGCCTCCGGGGTCACCTCGACGCACTCGTCGTCGCGGCAGAACTCCAGGGACTGCTCCAGCGACAGCTTGCGCGGCGGCACGATCGACTCGGCCACGTCGGCCGTGGACGACCGCATGTTGGTGAGCTTCTTCTCCTTGGTGATGTTCACGTCCATGTCGTCGGCGCGCGAGTTCTCGCCGACGATCATGCCCTCGTACACCTCGGTGCCGGGCTCCACGAAGAGCACGCCGCGCTCCTGGAGGTTCGTCATCGCGAACGCCGTGACGGCACCCGAGCGGTCCGCGACCAGCGAGCCGTTGTTGCGGGTGGTCAGCGTGCCGAACCAGGGCTCGTGGCCCTCGTGGATGGAGTGGGCGATGCCCGTGCCGCGGGTCTGGGTCAGGAACTCCGTGCGGAAGCCGATCAGACCGCGCGAGGGCACGACGAACTCCATGCGGACCCAGCCGGAGCCGTGGTTGGACATGTTGTCCATCCGGCCCTTGCGCACGCCCATGAGCTGCGTGACCGCGCCCATGTGCTCCTCGGGCACGTCGATCGTCATGCGCTCGACCGGCTCGTAGACCTTGCCGTCGACGTCCTTGGTGACGACCTGCGGCTTGCCCACGGTCAGCTCGTAGCCCTCCCGGCGCATGGTCTCGACCAGGATGGCGAGGGCCAGCTCACCGCGGCCCTGGACCTCCCAGGCGTCCGGGCGGTCGGTCTCCAGCACGCGCAGCGAGACGTTGCCGATCAGCTCGCGGTCGAGGCGGTCCTTGACCTGGCGGGCGGTGACCTTGCGGTCCTTGACGGCCGCCTTGGCGTCCGCGCCCTTGCCGGTGCCGCCGCGGCCGACCAGCGGGGAGGTGTTGGTGCCGATGGTCATCGAGATGGCCGGCTCGTCCACCGTGATCAGCGGCAGCGCCACCGGATTCTCGGGGTCGGCCAGCGTCTCGCCGATCATGATCTCCGGGATGCCGGCGACGGCGCAGATGTCGCCCGGGCCGGCCTTCTCGGCGGGCTTGCGGGTGAGCGCCTCGGTCATCATCAGCTCGGAGATCCGCACGTTCTGCACGGAGCCGTCGCGCTTCATCCAGGCGACGGTCTGCCCCTTCTTCAGCTCGCCCTGGTGCACGCGCAGCAGCGCGATACGGCCGAGGAAGTTGTCGGCGTCCAGGTTGGTGACGTGCGCCTGGAGCGGGGCGCCCTCCTCGTAGGTGGGGGCGGGGATGTGCTGCAGGATCGTCGAGAAGAACGGCTCCAGGCTGTCCGAGTCGCCGGGGACGGTGCCGTCGGCGGGCTTGGTCAGGGAGGCCACGCCGTCACGGCCGCAGGCGTAGACGATCGGGAACTCGATCTGCTCCTCGTCGGCGTCCAGGTCGAGGAAGAGGTCGTACGTCTCGTTGACGACCTCGTCGATCCGGGCGTCGGGGCGGTCCGTCTTGTTGATGCACAGGATGATCGGCAGCCGCTGGCTGAGCGCCTTGCGCAGCACGAACCGGGTCTGCGGCAGCGGGCCCTCGGAGGCGTCCACGAGCAGCACGACGCCGTCGACCATCGACAGACCGCGCTCGACCTCGCCGCCGAAGTCGGCGTGGCCGGGGGTGTCGATGATGTTGATCGTGATGGGCTCCCCGCCGTCCTTGGGGTGGTACTTCACCGCCGTGTTCTTGGCGAGGATCGTGATGCCCTTCTCACGCTCCAGGTCGTTCGAGTCCATCATGCGGTCGTCGACCGAGTCGAGCTGGTGGGCGGCGAAGGCACCGGCCTGCTTCAGCATGCCGTCGACGATGGTCGTCTTGCCGTGGTCGACGTGCGCGACGATGGCGACGTTGCGGATGTCGTGACGTGTTGAGGTCACTGCCATGAGGTGGCGTACTCCCGGAGTGTGAGGAAAGCCCGGCGCGTACGTCTGTGGGGCGCGGGCCCTGCCGGGCTGAACGTGCCACGGCCTCACCCCATGGTACGGGGCGATCGCGACAGGGGCTTCCTGGCCCGGGCACACCGGGGCGGGGCCGCCCCGAAGGACGGCCCCGCCCGGGCCGGTGCGACCGGCTCCGAGCACCCCGCGACCGGGGTGCCCCCTACTTCTTCGACGGGCTCGCCGCGTCCCGCACCGCGCCCTTCTTCAGGAAGCCCATGTCCTCGTACACCGGCGTGCGGAACCCGAAGGCACCCGCGTTCACCAGGTCCTTCCGGGCGGCCACGAGCTGCGGCCGCTGGTACAGCGGAATCGATCCTGCCGCCGCCCAGATCCGGCTGTCCGCCTTGCGCAGCAGGTCCCGCGCCTCGTCCTCGTCCAGGGTGGCGACGGCCCGGTCGAACAACTGGTCGACCTGGTCGGTGCCGACCCGCGTGTAGTTCTGCTCCACGGTCAGCGACCCGTCGGCGGCCGGCACCGGCTTGGCGTAGATCGGCCGCGCGTCGGTCGCGGGGAAGGCGCTCGCCGGCCACGAGTACAGGGCGAGGTCGTACTGCCCGGACGCGATGTGGTCCTTGAAGTAGCTCGCCTCGGACACCTTGGTGATCCGGGTGCGGATCCCGACCTTCACCAGCATCGAGGAGATCCGCTCGGCGACCGCCCGCAGCGTCTCGGAGCCCTCGCCCGACGGCAGCACGAACCGCAGGTCGAGCGCCTTGCCGTCCTTGGCGAGCACCCCCGAGGCCGAGCCGGCCGGCGCGGCGGTGCCCCTCGGGGCGTAGGCGCCGGCCACGCTGCCCTGCCTCAGCTCCCGGCCGACCCACTGCCGGCCGTCCTGGGCGAGGTGCCGCCCGTCGTGCCCGCTGCGCTGGTCCTTGCCGTCCGCGCCGCCCGCGCGCCGCCCCTTGTCGTCCTCCCCGACGATGTACGTCCCGTCGTCGTCCCCGTCGGAGCCGCCCTTCTTGCCGGCCTTCGGGGAGCTGCTGCTCTTCGCGCCCCGGTCGGACTTCTCACCCTCTCCCCCGGCCGCCTTCTCCGTCTTCTCCTCGTCGACCGGGCCGCCGGGCACCCAGCCGGCGTCCCCGAGCAGGGCCCGCGCCTCGGCGGTGTCCTGGCCGCCGAGCGCGCCGCTGTTGTCGGCGTAGGCGGCCTGGCCGGACAGGGCGAGGTGGCTGCCGACCGGCTCGGCGGGCAGACCCAGGGGCCTGAGCACCAGCTTCGCCAGCTCCTTGCGGTCCAGCGCCCGCGCCACGGCCCGGCGCACCCGCTCGTCGGCGAGCGGGCCCTCGGAGCCGTTCAGGGCGAGCTGGGTGTACGCCGGCTCCAGCGAGCGGCGCACCTCCAGGCCGCGCAGGGCGTCCTCGGCGGCGGCCCGGGACGCCTTGCCGTCGGTGCCTTCCTCGTCGTCGCCGCCCTCCTCGCCGGCGTCGCTCTTCTTCTCGTCGTCGGATTTCGTCTCGGCGTCGGACTTCTTCTCGCCGTCGCTCTTCTTCTCGTCGCCGGACTGCTGCTCGTCGCCGGACTGCTGCTCGTCGTCGGCGTTCTCGCTCTTCTCGTTGTTCTCGCTCTTCTGCTTCTTCTCGCCCGGGTCGGCCTTCCCGCTCTTCTTCGCCGCGCCCGTGCCCTCGACGGCTCCCGGCGCCGACGCGTCCGCGCCCGCCGACCCCTTGGCCGCCGTCTCGATGCGGCGGGCGTCGGCCGGGTCGATCTCGGCGAGGTCCAGCTTCCCGGCGGCCAGGGCGGACGCCCGCTCCTCGCGGGGCACGGCCGTCAGGACGATCTCGGACAGCTTCGCCGGCCGCCCCCACCAGCGCGGGCTGCGCGCGAGGGTGACCGTCTTGGTCTTGCGGTCGACCTTCTTCAGGGCGAACGGCCCGGCCGTCACCTTCAGCTTGCGGCGCGCCCCGTCGTTGAACGCGTCGGGCGTGCCCATGACGTCCTTCGGGTACAGCGGCGAGAACAGCGAACGCCAGTCGGCGTAGGGGCGCGCGAAGGTGACCCGGA
This sequence comes from Streptomyces galbus, assembly GCF_005280195.1. Lineage (GTDB taxonomy): Bacteria > Actinomycetota > Actinomycetes > Streptomycetales > Streptomycetaceae > Streptomyces > Streptomyces galbus. Next base: position 357,490 of record NZ_SZPR01000017.1, read on the forward strand.
CCTCCAGGTCGTTGCGGCCGCGCTCGACCTTCTCGATGCGGTCGTAGCCGGCGTTGCGGGCGGTCCAGTACGCGCTGTCCTTCCCCGACAGGGCGCGCCACTGGGCGGCGAAGTCGGCGGCGCCGATCTCGCGGCCGTCGCTCCAGACGGCCTGCTGGTTCAGCCGGTACAGGACGACCTGCTTCGGCTCGGTGTCCACGACCTTGGCGGACTCCAGGTAGTCGGCGTCACGCCGGGGCCGTCCGGACGCGTCGAGACGGAACATCGCCGGGAGCACGGCCTGGGCGACCCGGTTGGTGGTGGCGTCGGCGTCGGCCTGGAAGGAGTTGAAGGTCTCGGGCACGTCGTCGACGGCCCAGTGCAGCGTGCCGCCGTCGGCGACCCGGGCGCGGCCGGCCGAGGCGATGTCCTGGGCGGCGAGGGGCTTGCCGGCCTCGTCGTCGGAGCCGCAGGCGGCCAGCAGGGGGACCGCGAGCACGGTCGCGGTCAGGAACGTGACCGAGCGCATGACCGCGCGCAGTCCGAGGCCGTCGTGGGACATCTCTGCTACCTCCGGCTCCGCGGTGTTCGGGACTTCCCGGGCGTGCTGCCGGGTGTGTTGATCAGGTTGATGATCACTTTTGGCCGTATATGGAGCTGATCTGATGTATCGGGTACGCGGCGAGTGAAGAGGAAAGGGTTCAGCGGGTGCAGGCGACACGGCGGGGGCGGACCGGAACGCCACCCGTGTGGCGCAACGCCCTAGGCGCGGTATCCGGACGGCGCACACCTGTACGCCCCCTGAATTGCTGCGCGTCCCTTCCCAGGGGCCGGTGTGACGCGCGACACTCGCAGGCGCATGAACGCTCCCGTCCAGGGCCCCGGGCCCGCGGAAATGAGGTGCACGTCATGTCCCTGAACGACGACCTGGCTGCGATCCAGCGCTGCATGGACGAGCTGCTCCGGTCGGTCGGCCGACTGGAGAAGCAGGTCGGCGGCGGCGGCCTGGAGATCCGCCGCGTCCGCACCGACGCCCAGCACCTGCGCGAGAGCGTCGCCCTGCTCCGGCAGGCCGCCTCGTCCCCGGTCGCGGCCGCCGTCCCCGAGCTCGTGACCATCTCCGACACCCCGTACGACAACACCCTGTGGACGGACTCGGACGACGAGGGACTCGGCGCCCGCGACCGTCGCGCCCCCTGACCCGACCGGAGTCACCCGTGGCCACTGGTACGGAACCCCCTGCCACCGAACCCCCTCAGGCGCGGGGCGGTGTCCGCGGCGCCACGCGCGCCGCCATCGCCGCCCCCCACCTGCGCACCGACCGCTGGTGGCTGGCGCCCGCCGCCACCGCCGCCGGTCTGCTGGCCTTCGTCGTCTACTCGACCTGGCGGGCCTTCGCGGACACGGACTACTACGCCGCGCCCTACGTGTCGCCGTTCTACTCGCCGTGCCTGGCCGAGCGGTGCAGGCCGATGCACGCCGGGCCCAACTGGGAGCTGTTCGGCGGCTGGTGGGGCATCTCCCCGGCGATCATCATCCTGCTCTTCCCGCTGGGCTTCCGCCTGACCTGCTACTACTACCGCAAGGCCTACTACCGGAGCTTCTGGGCCTCGCCCCCGGCCTGCGCGGTGGCCGAGCCGCACCGGACGTACACCGGCGAGACCCGCTTCCCGCTGGTCCTGCAGAACCTGCACCGGTACTTCTTCTACGCGGCGCTCGTCGTCGCCGGGATCCTCACCTACGACACCGCGCTCGCCTTCCGCGACGAGCACTACGCCTGGGGGCACATGGGCCTGGGCACCCTGGTGTTCCTGCTCAACATCGTGCTGATCTGGGCGTACACGCTGTCCTGCCACTCCTGCCGGCACATCGTCGGCGGCAAGCTCAAGCACTTCTCCCGGCACCCGGTGCGCTACCGGATGTGGCAGGTCGTGAGCCGGCTCAACGCCCGGCACATGCTGCTCGCCTGGGCGTCGCTGGTCAGCGTGGCGCTCGCCGACCTCTACGTCTGGCTCGTCGCGTCCGGAGCCTTCGACGATCCGCGCTTCTTCTAGTGAGCGTCCCGTGGGCGTTCCCGTCCGTCACCCGTGTTTCCGGTGTCTTCCAGTGAGTGGGGCCTGCTGATGTCCGTGGTCGACCGCCAGGAGTGGGACGTCGTCGTGGTCGGGGCCGGCGGTGCCGGTCTGCGGGCCGCCATCGAGGCCCGCGAGCGGGGCTGCCGTACGGCGGTGGTCTGCAAGTCGCTGTTCGGCAAGGCGCACACCGTCATGGCCGAGGGCGGGATCGCCGCCGCCATGGGCAACGCCAACGAGCACGACAGTTGGCAGGTGCACTTCCGCGACACCCTGCGCGGCGGGAAGTTCCTCAACCAGTGGCGGATGGCCGAGCTGCACGCCCGGGAGGCCCCGGACCGGGTGTGGGAACTGGAGACGTGGGGCGCGCTGTTCGACCGCACCGAGGACGGGCGGATCTCCCAGCGCAACTTCGGCGGCCACGAGTACCCGCGCCTCGCGCACGTCGGCGACCGCACGGGCCTGGAACTGATCCGCACCCTCCAGCAGAAGGTCGTCGCCCTCCAGCAGGAGGACTTCCGGGAGACCGGTGACCACGAGGCGCGGCTGAAGGTCTTCCAGGAGTGCACGGTCACGCGGGTGCTCAAGGACGGCGACCGGGTCGGGGGCGTCTTCGGCTACGAGCGGGAGTCCGGCCGCTTCTTCGTCCTGGAGGCCCCGGCCGTCGTGATCGCGACGGGCGGCATCGGCAAGTCGTTCAAGGTGACGTCCAACTCCTGGGAGTACACCGGCGACGGGCACGCGCTGGCGCTGCTCGCCGGCGCCCCGCTGCTGAACATGGAGTTCGTGCAGTTCCACCCGACCGGCATGGTCTGGCCGCCGTCGGTGAAGGGCATCCTCGTCACCGAGTCGGTGCGCGGCGACGGCGGGGTGCTGCGCAACTCCGAGGGCGAGCGGTTCATGTTCCGGTACGTCCCCGACGTCTTCAAGGAGAAGTACGCCGAGACGGAGGAGGAGGCCGACCGCTGGTACGACGACCCGGACCGCAACCGGCGGCCGCCCGAGCTGCTCCCCCGCGACGAGGTCGCCCGCGCCATCAACGCCGAGGTCAAGGCCGGGCGGGGTTCCCCGCACGGCGGTGTCTTCCTCGACGTGTCCACCCGGATGCCCGCCGAGGTGATCAAGCGGCGGCTGCCGTCGATGTACCACCAGTTCAAGGAGCTGGCCGACGTCGACATCACGGCCGAGGCGATGGAGGTCGGGCCGACCTGCCACTACGTGATGGGCGGCATCGCGGTCGACTCCGACTCGGCGGCGGCCCGCGGGGTGCCGGGGCTGTACGCGGCCGGTGAGGTCGCGGGCGGCATGCACGGCTCCAACCGGCTCGGCGGCAACTCCCTCTCCGACCTGCTGGTCTTCGGCCGGCGGGCGGGCCGGCACGCCGCCGAGTACGCGGCCGCACTGGCCGCGGCCCGTCCGCGGGTCGACGACGTACAAGTCGACGCGGCGGCGGCGGAGGCCCTGCGGCCGTTCTCCGCGGAGGCCGAGGCGGGGACCGATGGGGACGCGGAGGTCGCGGTCGCGCACGACGGGCCCGGCGGGCGGCCCCCGGAGAACCCCTACACCCTGCACCAGGAGCTCCAGCAGACCATGAACGACCTGGTCGGCATCATCCGCCGGGAGGGCGAGATGCGGCAGGCGCTGGAGAAGCTCGCCGAGCTGCGGGTGCGGGCGCGCCGGGCCGGTGTCGAGGGGCACCGCCAGTTCAACCCGGGCTGGCACCTCGCCCTGGACCTGCGCAACATGCTGCTGGTCAGCGAGTGCGTGGCGCGGGCGGCGCTGGAGCGCACCGAATCGCGCGGCGGCCACACGCGGGAGGACTGTCCGTCCATGGACCGCGCGTGGCGCCGGATCAACCTGCTGTGCACGCTGACCGACCCGACGGGCGGGCTCGCGGCCGCCGACCCGGTGAGCGGCCGGATCCACCTGGCCCGTGAGACCACCGAACCCGTCCGCCCGGACCTGCTCGCCCTGTTCGACAAGGAGGAGCTGGTCAAGTACCTCGCCGAGGAGGAGTTGTACGAGTGAGCGGCTACCAGGCCCGATTCAAGGTGTGGCGGGGGGACGTGGACGGCGGCGGCCTGGAGGACTTCCAGGTCGAGGTCAACGACGGCGAGGTGGTGCTGGACATCATCCACCGGCTGCAGGCCACCCAGGTCCCCGACCTGGCCGTCCGCTGGAACTGCAAGGCAGGCAAGTGCGGTTCGTGCTCGGCGGAGATCAACGGGCGTCCGCGGCTGATGTGCATGACGCGCATGTCGGTCTTCGACCGGGCGGAGACGGTCACGGTGACCCCGCTGCGGGCCTTCCCGGTGATCCGCGACCTCGTGACGGACGTGGGCTTCAACTACCGCAAGGCGAGGGAGATCCCGGCGTTCGTGCCGCCCGCCGGCCTGGGCCCCGGCGAGTACCGGATGATGCAGGAGGACGTGGACCGTCCGCAGGAGTTCCGCAAGTGCATCGAGTGCTTCCTGTGCCAGGACACCTGCCACGTGGTCCGCGACCACGAGGAGAACAAGACGGCGTTCGCCGGCCCGCGCTTCCTCATGCGGGTCGCCGAACTCGACATGCACCCGCTGGACGCGGCCGCGGACACCGGCCTGGACCGCGAGCGCACGGCCCAGGAGGTCCACGGACTCGGCTACTGCAACATCACCAAGTGCTGCACGGAGGTCTGCCCCGAGGGCATCAAGATCACCGACAACGCCCTGATCCCCCTCAAGGAGCGCGCCGTCGACCGCAAGTACGACCCACTGGTGTGGCTCGGCGCGAAGATCAGGAGACGCGGCGCAGGAGGCTGAGCACCCGGCCCGCGTTGAACTCCCCGATCGCCCGCATCGCCCCGGCGTCTGGGAAGTCGCCGTCCAGCAGCCGCAGCGGGCCCGCGACCAGGGACAGGTGCAGGATCCGCGCCCTGGGCGCCCACGCGTCACCGGCCTACGTGGTGGTCAGGTGGCGTCGCGCACGGTCCATGCCCGCGAGTCTCGCGGCCCGGGCCCGGCCGCCCCCCCGGTTTTTCAGCCCGTCCCGGTCACCCAGCCCTTCCGGTACGCGGCCCAGTCGGCGTCCGTGGCCGCGAAGTCGACGTACAGCGCCACCCCGACGTGCTCGCGGTCCGCGTCCGTACGGGACAGGCCGAGGCGGACGCCGCGGACGGCGGCCCGGGCGGTCTCCGCACGGTTCCAGTGGCCGAAGCGGTTCTCGTGGTAGAAGGGCAGCCCCATCAGCAGGTCGGTGCCGGGCGGGGTGACCTCCAGCGCGAGCGAGGTCTGCTGGGCGACGTAGCCGCCGTAGGTGCTTGGCAGCGGCTGCATGGTGTCGTACGACATGACGGCGATCTGGTCGACGCGGCGCGCGACCTCGCCGAAGAACGCCTGCGACCACCACTTGGGGTGCCCGGCGACCGTGCCCCAGAAGGAGTGGAAGCCGGGCAGCGGGTCGATCTGGTGGGCGGCAACGGACAGCGGGACGTTCCGCGCACGGGTCACGGCGTGCAGCCGGTCCAGCAGGTCGAGGTAGTGCCGGTCGCCCGAGTGCAGCGGCTCCAGGTCGAAGTGGGCGCCCTCGAGACCGGCGTCGAGGACCTGCCGGGTGGACCGTACGACGTGGGCCCGGGTGCCGGCGTCCGCCAGCCGCATCCCGGTCGGCCCCTCGGTGGCGAGCACGTCCCCCAGCCAGGCCTGCACCCGCACCCCGGGCAGCTCCCGGTGCACCGCGTCCACCAGCCAGCGGGCCTTCGGGTACCGCGACGCGGGCAGCGTGCCGTCGTGCTCCAGCGGCCCCGCGTGCACGTACAGGTCCTTGACCCCGGTGCCCGCGAGCCGCTCGGCCAGCGCGGCCACGTCGGCGTCGCCCTTGCGCCCGTCGACCCAGGCGTGTCCGAGCCAGAGGGCGTCCCGGCCCCGGGTGAGGGTGCCGTCGGCGGGGTCACCGGCGTAGTTGACGCGCAGGGCGATCTGGGAGGCGAGGAGAGGGAGGAGGACGAGGAGGAACAGGGCGAGGGCCGTGCGGCGGGTCCGGCGGGCCCAGGTGGGGCGGGGGGCGGTCGGTGCGGCGGTGCTGCCCCCGGAGGGAGGCGCTGATCGTGCCGGTTCGTCCGTTGCTGCCTGGGCTGTGGCTCCTTCCGCTGCCGCTGCGGGCGTCTCCGCTGGTGCCTCTGTGTCCGTCGGCCGGTCCACCCGGTGTCCCTTTCCCTGTCGCCCGGCCCGCCCCCCACCCGGTGGGTGCGGGACCGCCGCCCGGGCGTACCCCGGTCGCGGGGGCGTGGTCACGGTCATACGCTCCCGAATGTGACGTCGCCCCTGTTCCGAGGCCGGCCGCGGCGTGCCGGGCCGCACCTGCCGGTGCGGGTGGCGCACGCCGTGCTCGGCGGCGCGGCCGGGTTCGTGTGGCTGGTGCTGCCGGGGATGACGCCGCCGGCGGACGCTCCGGTTGCGGTCGTCTCCCCCTCACCCGCCGACAGCCCGGCGAGCGTCGCTGCCGGGACCGACGGTGACGAGACGTCGGGGGCGGACCTGGTCCTGCCGGTCGCGGTGGTGGGCGCGGCGGGCGTCCTGGCGGGCTACGGCTACGTACGGCGGAGACGCCGGGCACGCAGACGTACGGCACCGGGCGGGGGAAGGACGGGTGCCCCGCGGACGGCCGACGGAGAGGCAGCAGCGGCACCCGGACCCGAGGACGGCGAGGGCGACGGGGACGGCGGACCGGGACTGGCCGATGCCGAGAACCGGCTGCTGGCGGCCCGCGAGGAACTCGCCTTCGCGCAGGCGCGTTCGGGTCCGGGGACAGCGGCCCCGCCGGCCCGGGCCGTGCGCGACGCCGAGGCGGAACTGGCGTCGGCGTTCGCGATGCGGCAGCGGTACGACGAGGGCGTCCCGCAGGGTGCGGCGGAGCGGCGGCACGTGCTGGCCGGGATCACGGGCCGGTGCGAGGAGGTGATCCGCACGCTGGACGCCGCATCGCCCGGCTGGTCGGGCCAGGCGGACGAGCTGCCGCGGGAGTTGGAGGTCGCGGAGACGCGTTTCCGTGAACTGACCGTCCGTACCCCGGCGGTGGAGGCCACCCTGTCCGCGCTCCACGCCAGGTACGCGCCGACCGCCCTCGACACGGTGACCGGTTACCCGGAACTGGCCAAGGACCGGCTGGTCCTTGCGACCACCGAGCTCAACAGCGCCCGGCAGGCGAGCGACACGGGACGCCCCGCCGAGGCAGCCGCACACCTGCGCGCCGCCGAGGGGGCCATCGCCCGGGCCGGGGTGTTCCTGGCGGAGGTCGAGCGGCTGGCGCGGGATCTGGCGGCGGCCGACCGGCTGGTCCCGGCGGCGCTGACCGGAGCGGAGGCGGCGCTGGCGCCCCACCGCGTCCCCGCCGCACCGGGGGGCGCGTCGCACGCGGCGCCGCTGCTGCACGCCGACACGGAGTTGGCCGCTGTGCGGGCCGAGTTGGCGTCGGGACGGCCGCACGACCCGCTGGAGCTGTTGCGGCGTGCCGTACGGGCGACGGAGCCCTTGTCGGCCGGGGACTCGGGGGTCCTGGCGACCGCGGCGCACCTGACGGCGGCCGACTCCGTCGCCGGGGCGGAGGCGTTCGTCACGACGCACCGGGAGAGCGTGCGGCTGACGGCTCGTGCGCGTCTGGCGGAGGCCCGGCGTCTGTTCGCGCCCGGGAACGCGGTGACGCAGGCGGACCGGGTCCGCGCGGACGACCTGGCGCGGGAGGCGCGGGCGTCGGCGGAGCAGGACGTACGCCTGCGGGGTCACGAGGGGGCGCAGCAGCGCTCCGGTGACCAAATGGCGTGCATCCCCCGCACGTTGTAGCGAAGTGGTGACGACTCCGAGGCTCCCCGCACACTTCTTTGTATGATGATTTGATCTTGACGCGAGTTGTCCGGTGAGGCGAGTCGGACGCACGGGGGTGAATAACGCGTGATCAAGCCCGACGAAATCCCACAGTTCACGGGGAACCTGTTCCAACTGGAGCTCGACCATGCCGCGTTGAAGAAGGACGCGGGAAACGTCCGGGACACGGGCAGCGATGTCCACTCCCAGTTCCAGGGGCTGTCGGCGTTCTACCAGGCTCCGGAGGCGGAGCAGTTGTTCGCGACGACGAAGCCGGTGAAGGACCGGGCGGACGAGTTCGCCACGGGTTTGGAGACGGTGTCGTCGGCGTTGTCCTCGTATGCGACGGAGATCCGTCCGCTGGTGTCGAAGCTGGCGGAGCTCAAGAGCAAGGCGCAGACGTTCGTCAACTCCGTGAAGGATGACGACGACTGGGAGTACGACGGGGACAAGGTCGACGAGCACAACCAGTTGCGGGACGAGATCACGGCGACGGTTGCGGCTTTTTGGGCGGCTGAGCGGACGTGCCACAACAAGATCACGGCGATCTGGCACGGTACGCAGATGGTGGCGGGGGACGGGTCGGACCGTAAGGACCAGTACGGCTTCAACGCGGAGGACTTGAAGAACGCGA
>NZ_SZPR01000018.1:0-155486 GCF_005280195.1 Streptomyces galbus
AGTTGCTCGCGTCCACTGTGTTAGTTCTGAGGCAACGAACAGTTGCCGGTTCAGAGCAGAACAACTAACAGAATAGTGTGCTTGTTCGCTCGAAACCATTAGGGTTTCGGTGGTCATAGCGTAGGGGAAACGCCCGGTTACATTTCGAACCCGGAAGCTAAGCCTTACAGCGCCGATGGTACTGCAGGGGGGACCCTGTGGGAGAGTAGGACACCGCCGAACAATCTTTGGGAAGGACCCCTGGTCACCAGCGTTCAGCTGGGACCAGGGGTCCTTTCGTTTTTACAATGCTTGTGTACCGAAGACAGGAGTCACCGATGGCCACCAACTCTCCCGACGACCGACCGGAGCGCGACCAGCGGCGACGGGACAGTGGTGACCGCGGCGGCAGCGACCGCGGTGGCTTCCGTCGCAACGACCGCGGCGGCAGTGACCGAGGTGGTAACGACCGTGGGGGCTTCCGCCGCGACGACCGCGCCGGCGGCGACCGTGGGGGCTACGGCCGGCGCGACAACGACCGTGACCGCGGTGGGTTCCGCCGTGACGACCGCGGGGACCGGGGCGACCGTCCCGCGTTCCGGCGCGACGACCGGCGTGACGGAGGTGACCGTGGTGGCTACGGGCGTCGTGACGACCGTGACAACCGTGGAGAGCGTCCCGCGTTCCGCCGCGACGACCGACGCGACGACCGACGCGATGACCGCCGTGACGATCGCCGGGATGACCGCCGCGACGACCGGCGTGAGCCTCGTCGTGACGACCGCGGTGGGTTCCGCCGTGACGATCGCGGCGACCGGGGCGACCGTCCCGCGTTCCGCCGCGACGACCGCGGTGGCTTCCGGCGTGACGACCGTGGAGAGCGTCCCTCCTTCCGTCGCGACGACCGCGGGGACCGGGGCGACCGTCCCGCGTTCCGCCGCGATGACCGCCGTGACGACCGCCGCGACGACCGCAGTGGCTTCCGTCGCGACGACCGTGGCGACCGGGGCGACCGTCCCTCCTTCCGTCGCGACGACCGCCCGTCCTTCGGCCGTGACGACCGGCGCGATGACCGTCGTGACGACCGGCGTGACGACCGGCGTGATGATCGCGGTGGCTTCCGTCGCGACGACCGCGGGGACCGGGGCGACCGTCCCTCCTTCCGTCGCGATGACCGGGGCGATCGTCCCTCGTTCCGTCGTGACGACCGCGGTGACCGCGGTGGATTCCGCCGCGACGACCGTGGCGACCGGGGCGATCGTCCCTCGTACCGTCGTGACGACCGCGGTGACCGTCCCTCGTACCGCAGCGACGACCGCCGTGACGACCGCCGTGACGACCGCCGGGATGACCGTCGGGACGAGCGCGGTGGTGGGTTCCGTGGTGGACGCGACGACCGTGGTGGCCGTGGGCCCCGTCGGGACGACCGTGGGGGGCGCCCGGGCGGCGGCTTCCGTGGCCGGCCCGGGGACGACCGGCGCGGTGGCGGACGCTTCCGCGACGACCGGGACCGCGACCGTGACCGGGACCGCGAGCCGATCAAGCGGCTGCCGATCCCGGAGGACGTCACGGGCGACGAGATCGACAGCGACGTACGGCAGGAACTGCAGAGCCTGCCCAGGACGCTCGCCGAGGACGTCGCCAAGAACCTGGTGATGGTCGCGCGGCTCATCGACGAGGACCCCGAGGGCGCCTACGGCTACTCCAAGGTGGCCCTGCGTCTGGCGTCCCGCGTCGCCGCCGTGCGGGAGGCGGCCGGCTTCGCGGCGTACGCGAACCAGAAGTACGCCGAGGCGCTGGCGGAGTTCCGGGCCGCGCGGAGGATGACCGGGACCGTCGACCTGTGGCCGCTGATGGCCGACTGCGAGCGTGGGCTCGGGCGCCCGGAGAAGGCGCTGGACATGGCCGGTGCGCCCGAGGTGCACAAGCTGGACAAGGCCGGTCAGGTCGAGATGCGGCTCGTCGCGGCCGGTGCCCGGCGTGACATGGGCCAGCTCGACGCGGCCATCGTGACGCTGCAGAGCCCCGAGCTGGCCTCGCACTCCGTCCAGCCGTGGACCGCCCGGCTGCGGTACGCCTACGCCGACGCACTGCTCGCGGCCGGGCGCAACGGCGAGGCGCGGGAGTGGTTCGCCAAGGCCGTGGAGGCCGACCGGGACGGCAGCACGGACGCCTCCGACCGGCTCGCCGAGCTGGACGGTGTGGAGTTCGTCGACGCCCTCGACGAGACCGCGGACGGCGCGGACGCCGATGCGGCGGTCGGGACGGCGGTGGCTCAGGACGACGACGCAGCCGACCAGGACGACGACCAGGCGGACGACGAGCACGACGCGGACGACCAGGACGCGGACGACGCCGAGGGCGACGCGGACGTCAAGGACGTCGACGGTGCCGAGGGTGCCGACGGCGAGGACGACGAGGAGCGCCGCGAGCGCTGAGTCCCCGTGGGTCTCGGGTGAGCACGATCAAGGGGCGGGTCCCCGGACGCATGTCCGGAGGCCCGCCCCTTCGTGTGTGCGTCCTCAGAGGTCCAGCGCGCGCAGCACCAGGCCCGACGCGGGCTTCGGGCCGAAGGACGTCGACTTGCGGGGCATGGTGACGCCTTGGCGGGCCAGGTCGCGGACGACCTCCTCGCGGACCGGGTGCAGCAGGACGGCCGTACCGCCGTCGCGCTCCGCCTTGGCGACCGTGGCCGCGGTGTCGTGGATGTAGGCGATGCGGGCGGGGTCGTCCTCGGGGACCTGCCAGAGGTGGTCGAGGAGCGTGGCGTGCAGGACCGTCGCGTCCAGGGTGCGCCAGGCGGCCGGGCGGTCGGCGGGGACGGTGCGGGCCAGGAGCGCCGGGTCGGGCCGGTCCAGGAGGTGGAAGGCGCCGTCGCCGGCCAGGAGGAACGCGTTGCCCGCGCAGGCGGCGTCGGCGAGCGCGTCCAGGGCCTCGGCCAGGGGCACGTCGAGCCGGCGCACGCGGAAGTGGCCGCGGACGGCGGCCAGCGCGTCCGCCACGGGCAGGCCGTGCAGCAGGCGGTGGATGGCGCGGACGCGCAGCGGGTAGCGGGCCGTGTCGACCAGCAGGACCAGGCCGTCGTCCCAGGGGCTGGGGGAGGGGTGCTCGGCGCGCAGCCGGCGGTAGGTCGCCCAGCGGTGGTGGCCGTCGGCGATCAGGGCCTGGTGGCGGGCCAGGTCCGACCGGACGGCGGCCAGGTCCGCGGGGCCGGTGACCGACCACAGGCGGTGGCCGTAGCCGTCCAGGGTGGTCGTGGACAGCAGCGGGGGCCGTCGCGTCGCCTCGTCCACGACGCGGGCCGCGGCGCCGTCGCCGTCGCCGCGGTAGGTCAGCAGCAGGGGTTCGAGGTTCGCGCAGGTGGCCCGCATGAGGGCGGCGCGGTCGGCGACGATGTGCGGCATGACGTCCTCGTGCGGCAGGACCACCCCCTCGGAGGGGTCGCTGACGCGCAGGGTGCCGATGAGGCCGCGCTGGAGCATGCCGTCGGCGTGCCGCTGCTCGTAGACGTACAGCGCGGGCTCGGGGTCCGTGGTCAGGACGCCTTCGGCGAGCCAGCGGCGCAGGGTGCCGGCGGCCTGTTCGTTGCGTTCGCCGGCGGTGGTGGCCTGGGGCAGGATCAACCGCACGATGTTGTACGGGTCCGCGTCCTGGAGCTGGTGCAGGCCGTCCGGGCGGACGACGACGTCGTACGGGGGTGAGGTGACGGCCGCCAGGCTGCCGACCCGGTCGGGGTCGTAGCGCAGGCCTCGGAACGGGGTGAGTTCCAGGCCCCGGGGCGCCGTCGCCTGCGAGTGACCTGCTGTGTTCATCAGGGCATCGTACGTGTGCCGGTGGCATGCGCGATGATCGGGGAAAGCGAGCGAACGAGGAGCGATGCGGAATGAGCCAGGGCGTCAGGACGAGGCCCGAGGGCAGTGCACGGGCCCTGAGCGAGGCGTACGACACGGCGCTGCTCGACCTCGACGGGGTGGTGTACGCGGGCGGGAGCGCGATCGCGCACGCCGTGGAGTCGCTGGCCACCGCGCGGGACGGCGGGATGCACCTCGCGTACGTGACCAACAACGCGCTGCGCACCCCGGACGCCGTGGCCGCGCACCTGACCGAGCTGGGCATCCCGGCGGCGGCGGACGACGTGATCACCTCGGCGCAGGCGGTCGCCCGGCTGATCAGTGAGCAGGTGCCGCAGGGCGCGCGGGTGCTGGTGATCGGCGGCGAGGGGCTGCGGGTGGCGCTGCGCGAGCGGGGGCTGGAGCCGGTGGAGTCGGCGGACGACGACCCGGCGGCCGTCGTGCAGGGGTTCGGCGGTCCCGATCTGCCGTGGGGGCGGTTCGCGGAGGCGTCGTACGCGGTCGCGCGCGGGGTGCCGTGGTTCGCGTCCAACACGGACCTGACGATCCCGAGCGGGCGGGGGATCGCGCCGGGCAACGGCGCGGCGGTGGAGGTCGTGCGGATCGCCACGGGGGCCGAGCCGCAGGTCGCGGGCAAGCCGCTGCCCCCGATGCACCGGGAGACGATCCTGCGCACCGGCGCCGAGCGGCCGCTGGTGGTCGGTGACCGGCTGGACACGGACATCGAGGGCGCGTTCAACGGCGAGGTGGACTCGCTGCTGGTGCTGACCGGGGTGACGGACGGCGCGCAGTTGCTGGCGGCGCCGCCGCGGCACCGGCCGACGTACGTGGACCGGGACCTGCGCGGGCTGCTCACCGGGCAGCCGGAGGTGGAGGAGGCCGACGGCGGCTTCCGGTGCGGCGGGTGGACCGCCTCGGCGGACGGCGAGCGGCTGCGGCTGGAGGGCGACGGCGACGGTCTGGACGGGCTGCGGGCGCTGTGCGCGGCGGCCTGGACGTCCGCCGGGGACGGCTCCTGCACGTTGGACGGGGAGAAGGCGCTGGCGCGGCTGGGGATCTGAGGGGCCGTCCGGGGAAGCCGCGTGCGGGCGGGTGGTTCCGGGCCGGGAATCGAGGCTTGGCAGGGTAGGCTAACCTAACTGCCGTGTTGGTCGACAGTGTTCCCGAACAGCGCGCGGAGCCGGCCCCCGCGCCCCCGGCCCGGCGGGTGGTCCGTGCCGTCGGGCTGCTCGTGTCCGTCGGCGTCCTGGCGGCCGTGGCCGTGGCGAGCATCGCCGTGGGGGCGAAGGAGCTGTCCGTCGCCCAGGTGTGGCACGGGCTGTTCGCGTCCTCGGGGACGTACGGCGACGTCGTCGTCGACGAGCGGCTGGCGCGCACGCTCCTCGGGCTGCTCGCCGGGGCCGCCCTCGGGCTCGCCGGGGCCGTGCTCCAGGCGCTCACCCGCAATCCGCTGGCCGATCCGGGCCTGCTCGGCATCAACGCCGGCGCGTCCGCCGCGGTCGTCACCGCCCTCACCTTCTTCGGCGTCACGAGCCTGAAGGGGTACGTGTGGTTCGCCTTCCTGGGCGCGGCCGCGGTGGGCGCGCTGGTCTGGTTCCTCGGCGGCAGCCGGGGCGCCACACCGGTGCGGCTCGCGCTCGCGGGCACGGCGATCAGCGCGGCGCTGTACGGCTACCTCCAGGCCGTGATGATCACCAACGGTGCGGCGCTCGCGAAGATGCGCTTCTGGACGGTGGGTTCGCTGTCCTCCGCGACCGACACGACGATCGAGCAGGTCCTGCCGTTCCTGGTGGCCGGCGCGGTCCTCGCGCTCGCCCTAGCCCGGCCGCTCAACGCGATGGAGATGGGCGACGACACCGCGCGGTCCCTCGGCGCCCACCTCAACCGCACCCGCGCGCTGTCGATGCTCGCCGCCACCGTGCTGTGCGGGGCGGCGACCGCCGCCTGCGGGCCCATCGTGTTCGTCGGCCTGATGGTGCCGCACGTCGTGCGCTCCTTCACCGGGCCCGACCTGCGCTGGATCCTGCCGTACGCCGCCGTGCTGTCGCCCGTGCTGCTGCTCGGCTCGGACGTGATCGGCCGCGTCGTGGCCCGGCCCTCCGAGGTCCAGGTCGGGATCATCACCGCGCTCATCGGCGGCCCGGTGTTCATCTTTCTCGTACGACGGCGGAGGACGGCGCAGCTGTGACCACCGAAGTGAAGCGGGACGAGGGCCGAGGCCGGCGCGGACCGCGCGCGCTGCGCACCCCGGGCGGGCTGTCGGTCCGGCTGGACCCGCGGGCCCTGGTCGTCGTCGTCCTGCTGCTGCTCGCCGCGCTCGGCGCGGGCGTCGTGCTGATCGGCACCGGCGACTATCCGATCCCGCCCGGCGACGTCCTCAGGACGCTCCTCGGCAACGGAGACCCGGGCCAGGAGTTCATCGTCGACGAGCTGCGGCTGCCCCGGGTCCTCGTCGGACTGCTCGTCGGTGCCTCGCTCGGGCTGGGCGGGGCGCTGTTCCAGGCCGTCTCGCGCAACCCGCTGGGCAGCCCCGACGTGCTCGGTCTCGGGCAGGGCGCGACCGCCGGGGCGCTCACCGTCATCGTGCTGTTCTCCGGGGACGCCGACGCGGTCACCGTGGGCGCGCTGGTGGGCGGTCTGGTGACCGGCGCGGCCATCTACCTGCTGGCCTGGAAGCGCGGGGTGCACGGCTACCGGCTGGTGCTCGTCGGCATCGGCGTCTCCGCCATGGCCACCGCCGTCAACGGCTACCTGATGACCAAGGCCGACTTCGTCGACGCGGCCCGGGCCCTGGTGTGGATGACCGGCACGCTCGACGGGCGGGACTGGAAGCAGGTCTGGCCGCTGCTCGTGCTGTTCTGCGTGCTGGTCCCGCTGGTCCTCGCCAACGCGCGCGGGCTGCGCATGATGGAGATGGGCGACGACGTCTCCCACGCCCTGGGCGTGCGCGTGGAGCGGGTGCGGATGCTGCTGATGGTGTGCGCCGTCCTGCTCACCGCGGCCGCGACCGCCGCCGCGGGCCCCGTCAGCTTCGTGGCGCTCACGGCGCCGCAACTCGCCCGGCGCCTGACCCGCTCGCCGGGACCGAACCTCGTGCCGTCCCTGTGCATGGGCGCCGCCCTGCTGGTCGTCGCCGACTGGGCCTCCCAGCGGCTGTTCGGCGACGGGCAGCTCCCCGTCGGCGTGGTCACCGGCGTGCTCGGCGGTGTCTACCTGCTGTGGCTGCTGGTCAGTGAGCGCAGGGCGGGCCGGATATGAGCACCCCCGCCGGCCCCGACCGCGGCCGCACCGACCGAAGGAGCACCGTGAACCGCCTGTCCGCCGAGAACGTCACCCTCGCCTACGACCAGCGGGTGATCGCCGAGGAGCTGTCGGTGGAGATCCCCGACCACTCCTTCACGGTGATCGTCGGCCCGAACGCGTGCGGCAAGTCGACGCTGCTGCGGGCCCTGTCGCGGATGCTCAAGCCCAGCCGGGGCCGGGTGCTGCTGGACGGACAGGCCATCCAGTCCCTGCCGGCCAAGCAGGTCGCCCGCACCCTGGGCCTGCTGCCGCAGTCCTCCGTCGCGCCCGACGGGATCACCGTCGCCGACCTGGTCGGCCGCGGCCGGTACCCGCACCAGGGACTGCTGCGCCAGTGGTCCGCCGAGGACGAGCGGGTGGTGCGCGAGTCGATGCGGCAGACCGGGGTGGCCGAGCTGGCCGAGCGGTACGTCGACGAGCTGTCCGGCGGTCAGCGCCAGCGCGTGTGGATCGCCATGGCGCTCGCCCAGCAGACCCCGCTGCTGCTCCTCGACGAGCCGACGACCTACCTCGACATCCAGCACCAGATCGACGTGCTGGACCTGTGCGCCGAGCTGCACGAGGAGCAGGGGCGGACGCTGGTCGCCGTGCTGCACGACCTCAACCACGCCGCCCGGTACGCCACCCACCTGGTCGCCCTCAAGGCCGGCCGGGTCGTCGCCCAGGGCACGCCGGGCGAGGTGGTCACCGCGGAGCTGGTCGAGGAGGTGTTCCACCTGCGCTGCCAGGTCATCGACGACCCGGAGACGGGCACGCCGCTGGTGGTGCCGACGGCCCGCAGGGCACGTGCACGCGTGGCGGCCACGGAGGCTCCGTGAAGGCGCCCGCGCCGACGGCACCGAAAGCCGTCCACGGGGCGCCTACGACCGCCTCCTGAGGACGCCTACAACAGCTTCCTGAGGACGAGCAGGTCGCGCAGGCCCGCGTGCAGCGACACCCGGCCCGAGCCCCACGCCCTGGCGAAGTGCAGCCGGCCGTCGACCAGGGCGACCAGGTCGTCACCGGTCATCGACAGCCGGATCTCGGCCTTCTCCCGGGGCGGCCCCGACACGGTGTCGTCGACCCGGATCCGGCCGCCCGTCATCCGGCCCACGAACGTGGTGTCCAGGTCGGTGACGTGGCAGCTCACCGAGCGGTCCAGTGCGGCGGCCGCGCGGACGTCCCCCTCGGCCCGGCCCATGCTGTCCGAGAGCTTCTCGAGTGCGGCACGGCACTCCTCGATCGTCGCCATCGGGCACGACGGTACCGCAGCGCTTCGCGGTAGCGTCTGGGCATGAGCGACACGGAGCACCCCTGGGAGGAGACGGCGGCGCGGGCGGCTGCCGGGACGGCCGGGGGAACCACGGGGGAGACGGCCGCACCGGCCGCCGACCCCACCGCCGGGGAGCCCGCCCAGCCCGACGACGACCCGGCCGGTCCCGCCCCCCTCGGGCTGCCCCGCACCCCCACCGGCCACGCCGACGTCGACGCCCACCTCGAACGGCTGGGCGACGCCGACCACCTCGCCACGGACGGACACGTGGAGGTGTACGAGGATGTACACCGGGGCCTGCGCGACGCGCTCACCGCGCTCGACGCCCGCCCGGGCCCTCCCGTTCCCTCACCGCCGTACGGACCTAGGAGCTGAACCGACCGTGGCAGCAGTCGCACGTCGCCGTCTCGACGCGGAGCTGGTGCGCCGCAAGCTCGCGCGCTCGCGCGAGCACGCCAGCCAGCTCATCGCCGCCGGACGGGTCACCGTGGGCAGGACCGTCGCGACCAAGCCCGCCACGCAGGTGGAGACCGCCGCGGCCATCCTCGTGGCCGCCGACGACAGCGACCCCGAGTACGTCTCGCGCGGCGGCCACAAGCTCGCCGGGGCCCTGGAGGTCTTCGTGCCGCAGGGCCTCGTCGTCCGGGGCCGGCGCGCCCTGGACGCCGGCGCGTCCACGGGCGGCTTCACCGACGTGCTGCTGCGCGCGGGCGCCGCGCACGTGGTGGCCGTGGACGTCGGGTACGGACAACTCGCCTGGTCCCTGCAGAGCGATGAACGCGTCACCGTCAAGGACCGTACGAACGTACGCGAGTTGACGCTCGAAGCGATCGATGGGGAGCCTGTGGATCTTGTCGTGGGGGACTTGTCCTTCATCCCGCTCGGGCTGGTGCTGCCCGCCCTGGCCCGCTGCACCGGACCGGACGCCGACCTGGTGATGATGGTCAAGCCGCAGTTCGAGGTGGGCAAGGAGCGGCTGGGCAGCGGGGGCGTGGTCCGCAGCCCGCAGCTGCGGGCCGAGGCCGTGCGGGGCGTGGCCGGGCGGGCGTGGGAGCTGGGACTCGGCGTCAGGGGCGTCACGGCGAGTCCCCTGCCGGGTCCCTCGGGAAACGTCGAGTACTTTCTGTGGCTGCGAGTCGGGGCACCCGCTCTGGACCCGGCCGACGTCGACCGTGCAGTGGCGGAGGGGCCGCGGTGACCGAGAACCGAGCACGTACCGTTTTCCTGCTGGCCCACACCGGCCGGCCCGCCGCCATCCGCAGTGCGGAGCTGGTGGTCGGGGGCCTGCTGCGGTCCGGGATCGGGGTGCGCGTCCTGGAGTACGAGGCACGCGACCTGCCGCTGCCGGCCGAGGTGCAGCTCGTCAAGGAGGCGACCCCGCAGTGCCTGGACGGGTGCGAGCTGCTGATCGTCCTCGGCGGTGACGGGACGCTGCTGCGCGGCGCGGAGTTCGCGCGGGCCTCGGGCGTGCCGATGCTCGGTGTCAACCTCGGGCGGGTCGGCTTCCTCGCCGAGGCCGAGCGCGACGACCTGGACAAGGTCGTCGACCGGGTGGTGTCCCGGGCGTACGAGGTAGAGGAGCGGATGACCGTCGACGTCGTCGTGCACCGCAACGGCGACATCGTGCACACCGACTGGGCGCTGAACGAGGCGGCCGTGCAGAAGGCCGGCGCCGAGAAGCTGCTCGAAGTGGTGCTGGAGATCGACGGGCGCCCGGTGACCGGGTTCGGGTGCGACGGCATCGTGCTGTCGACGCCGACCGGGTCCACGGCGTACGCGTTCTCGGCCGGGGGCCCGGTGGTGTGGCCCGAGGTGGAGGCGCTGCTGATGGTGCCGATCAGCGCCCACGCCCTGTTCGCCAAGCCGCTGGTGACCTCGCCCGACTCGGTGCTGGCCGTCGAGGTGCTGCCGCACATCCCGCCGGGCGTGCTGTGGTGCGACGGGCGGCGGACCGTGGAGCTGCCGCCGGGGGCGCGGGTGGAGGTGCGGCGCGGTGCCGTGCCGGTGCGGCTGGCCCGGCTGCACCACGCCTCGTTCACGGACCGGCTGGTGGCCAAGTTCGCCCTGCCCGTGTCCGGTTGGCGGGGAGCCCCGCACTGACCGGCGTGCCGCAGGGGGGCCGGTGAGGTGCCGGCTCCGGCGGGCCACCCGCCCGAGTGACAAGGGCACCTCGCACTTCCTCCGCCCGACCTCGTAAGGTCTTCACCGTGCTGGAAGAGATGCGGATACGGTCGCTCGGAGTCATCGACGACGCCGTCGTCGAGCTGTCGCCCGGCTTCACCGCCGTGACGGGTGAGACGGGTGCGGGCAAGACCATGGTGGTCACCAGCCTCGGGCTGCTCCTCGGCGGGCGGGCGGACGCCGCGCTCGTGCGGATCGGGGCCGAGAAGGCGGTCGTCGAGGGGCGCATCACCGTGCCCGCGGACGCCCCGGTGGCCGTGCGCGCCGAGGAGGCGGGCGCCGAGCTGGACGACGGGGCGCTGCTGATCAGCCGCACCGTCTCGGCCGAGGGGCGCTCACGGGCGCACCTGGGCGGGCGGAGCGTGCCCGTGGGCATGCTGGCCGAGCTGGCCGACGAGCTGGTGGCCGTGCACGGGCAGACCGACCAGCAGGGGCTGCTGAAGCTGTCCCGCCAGCGGCAGGCGCTCGACCGGTACGCCGGGGACGCCGTCGCGGTGCCGCTCGCCAAGTACCAGGAGGCGTACCGGCGGCTGCGGGCCGTCTCCGCCGAGCTGGACGAGATCACCACCCGCGCGCGTGAGCGGGCGCAGGAGGCCGACCTGCTGCGCTTCGGCCTCGAGGAGATCGCGGCCGTCGAGCCGCGCGCCGGCGAGGACGTGGAGCTGGCCGAGGAGGCCGAGCGGCTCGGGCACGCCGAGGCCCTGTCGTCGGCCGCCACGGTCGCGCACGCGGCCCTCGCGGGCAATCCCGAGGACCCGGAGGGCATCGACGCCACGACCCTCGTCGCGGGCGCCCAGCGGGCCCTGGAGGCCGTCCGCTCGCACGACCCGGCGCTGGCCGCGCTCGCCGACCGCATCGGTGAGATCGGCATCCTGCTCGGCGACGTCGCGGGCGAGCTGGCCGGGTACGCCGACGACCTGGACGCCGATCCGCTGCGGCTGGCGGCCGTGGAGGAGCGCCGGGCCGCGCTGACCGGGCTGACCCGCAAGTACGGCGAGACCGACGAGGGCGTCGCCGCGGTGCTCGCCTGGGCCGAGCGCGCTGCCGCCCGCCTGACCGAGCTCGACTCCGACGACGAGCGCATCGACGAGCTGACCGCCGAGCGGGACGCGCTGCGCGTCGAGCTGGGCGGGCTGGCGCAGGCGCTGACCGACGCGCGCGGCGAGGCCGCCGAGCGGTTCGCGGCCGCCGTGACCGAGGAGCTGGCCTCCCTCGCCATGCCCCACGCGCGCGTGTCCTTCGAGATCCGGCAGACCGACGACCCGGAGGGTGTCGAGGTCGGCGGGCGGACGGTGGCGTACGGGCCCGCGGGTGCCGACGAGGTGGAGCTGCTCCTTGCGCCCCACCCGGGAGCGCCGGCCCGGCCGATCGCCAAGGGCGCCTCCGGCGGTGAGCTCTCGCGCGTGATGCTGGCCGTCGAGGTGGTGTTCGCCGGGACCGACCCGGTGCCCACGTACCTCTTCGACGAGGTGGACGCCGGTGTCGGTGGCAAGGCGGCCGTGGAGATCGGGCGCCGTCTCGCGCGGCTGGCGAGGACCGCGCAGGTCGTGGTGGTCACCCACCTCCCGCAGGTCGCGGCGTTCGCGGACCGGCAGCTGCTGGTCGAGAAGACCAACGACGGGTCCGTGACCCGCTCCGGCGTGAAGGTGCTGGAGGGCGAGGACCGCATCCGCGAGCTGTCCCGGATGCTCGCCGGGCAGGAGGACTCGGAGACGGCCCGCGCCCACGCGGAGGAACTGCTGGCGACGGCCCGCGCGGACGGGTGACCCCCGCCGCGGGACCGGGGCGGCCCGGTCTCAGGACGCGGCGGCGGTCGCCGCGGACGGGGCGTGCGGCGGTGGGTACAGCAGGGCCAGGGCGTCCAGCCGGGTGTCGAGCGCGGTGAGCGCGTCGAGGGCCGCGCGCACGGCCGGCCCCGGGGCGGCCGGGGCGCGCACGCCGTCCGGCGCGTCGGCCGGGGGGCTCTCCGGTGGCTGGGGGCGGCGGCCGACGGCCCGGCGTACGGCGAGGGCGTGGGCCGCGGCGCGGGCCCGCCGGCCGGTCACCTCCGGGTCGCCGGCCAGGTCCGCCGGGGCCGCCGAGACGGCGTCGGTCAGCTCGTCGGCCGGGCCGGCGCAGCCCTGGAGCGCCGACCACGCCTGCAGGGCGGGGGAGGGGCGGTGCGGGCCGGGAGCCGGGAGGGCGGCGAGCACCCGCAGCGGGGCCACGGCCAGGCCGAGCTGGTCCACGCGGTGCGCGAACCGGGCACGGGCCCGCCGCACGGCGCGTACGTCGTGCCAGTCGGCCTCCAGCAGTTCGCCGAGGCCCGCCAGCGCGGCGGCCGTACGGGCCCGCGCGACCGCGGCCGTACGGACCGGCAGCACCAGCCAGGACGCGGCGAGGCCGATCAGCGCGCCCACGGCGATCCCGGCCAGCCGGGTCCGCAGCAGGCTGCCGGGGTCCTGGCCGAACCAGTCGTACAGCAGGCAGAGCACCGCGGTGACGCAGGCCGCCCAGTACGCGTAGCTCAGCTCGCGCAGCCAGGTGGCGACGGCCAGCACCGCGAAGATCAGTACGACGGCGGTGTCCGAGCGCGGTCCGAAGGTGCCCGACAGGGCGCCCCCGGCGAGCGTGCCGGCCGCGGTGCCCAGGGTCCGCCAGGCGCCCTTGACCAGCACGTCCCCGCGGCTGCGCGCGCCGCTGCACACCAGGTAGGCGCTGAGGACGGCCCAGGCCCAGTGGTCGGGCCACAGCGTGCGGCCGGCGACGAACGCGGCGGTCAGGGCCGTCGCCATCTGCAGGGCCATGCGGGTGCTGGGCGACAGGCCGGGCCGGGCGGTCGCCGGGGCCCGGACCACCCAGGCGGCCGGGGGCCGGGGCAGCACGCCCGTGCGGTGCGTCGCCCACATCAGCACGGTCCCCCACAGGACCGCGACGAGGGCGGTCAGCGCCGCCCAGCCGGTGCGGGCGTGTCCGTCCGTGGTGACGACCCTGGCCGGCACCACCAGCACGGCGACGAGCGGCAGCACGACGAGCGTGCCCGCGCGGGTCGCGCGCGCGCCGAACCGGCGGACAGCGACGGCCGCCGCCATGCCCACGACGAACAGGGCGTCCCCGAGGTCGGCGTGCTGCCGGATCAGGGTGCTCAGCTCCGTCCCGCCGGCCGCGGCGCACGGCAGCACCAGGCAGGCCACGATCCGGTCGGTGCGGTCGAAGGCGCGCTGCACCCGGCCGAGCGCCGAGGCCACCACGACCGCCTGGACCAGACTGTCGGTGTGCAGCCCGGCCAGGTGCTCGACGAGCAGCGCCCAGCCGTAGGTGCCGAGCACGGTGGCCGTGGTCACGGCGGTGGCGCGCAGGTGCCCGCCGTCCGGATCGAAGTGGAGCGCCCGGTGCAGCGACCTGGGGAAAGTAAGCATTACGTAGGATTACCGCCGACGTAAGGTGCGCGTGAACGGGACGGTGTCGCTTGCCCGTCGCGAAATAGTGAGTGTTACCTTAACAATGTGATGGTGGAGCGACCAGAGCGGACCGAACCGTCGTCGGGCCTCGACGACGGTGTCACGGAGATCCGGCAGGGAGTCGTCCGGCTGGCCCGGCGGCTGAGCGCGGAGCGCCCCGAGGACGGGCTGAGCCTGAACAAGAGCAGTGTGCTGGCGCACCTGCGCCGCAACGGGCCCATGTCGGCGGGCGCGCTCGCGGCCGCCGACCACCAGCAGCCGCAGTCCCTCACCCGGGTCTTCGCCGAACTGGAGAGCGACGGCCTGATCAGCCGCAGCCGGGACACCCGGGACGGGCGGCAGCGGGTCCTGGAGCTGACCGACGAGGGCCGCCGGGCGCTCGCCCGTGACATGGCCCAGCGCGACATCTGGCTCGACCGCGCCCTCACCGGGCTCACCGAGACCGAGCAGCAGGTGCTGCTGCTCGCCGCCCGTCTGATGAACCGTCTCGCCGACTCACCGGACGGACGCTCCGACCGCCCGTCCCGACCCCGTTGACGGAGGCTTCCGTGCCCTGGTCCGACCACGCCATCTGGTGGCACGTCTACCCCCTCGGCTTCCTCGGAGCCGAGCGCGCCGCCCTGCCCCCGGGCGAACCCCCGCGCCACCGCCTCCCGGTGCTGGCCGACTGGCTCGACCACCTGCTCGCGCTGGGCTGCAACGGCCTGGCCCTCGGCCCCGTGTTCGCCGCCGAGACCCACGGCTACGACACCACCGACCACTTCCGCGTCGACCCCCGGCTCGGCACCGAGGAGGACCTGGCCGAGCTGGTCGAGCGGGCCGCCGAGCGCGGGGTGCGGGTCCTGCTGGACGGCGTCTTCAACCACGTCGGCCGGTCCTTCGGCCCGTTCCAGGACGTGCAGCGGCACGGTGCCGCGTCGCCGTACGCGGACTGGTTCGTGCCCGAGGGGGACGACTTCCGCACCTTCGAGGGGCACCGGCACCTGGTCGCCCTCAACCACGGGAACCCCGAGGTCGCCGACCACGTGGCCGCGGTGATGGAGCACTGGCTGGACCGGGGCGTGGCCGGCTGGCGCCTCGACGCCGCCTACGCGGTGCCGCGGCCGTTCTGGCGGACCGTCACCGACCGGGTCCGCGCCCGGCACCCGCAGGCGTGGTTCAGCGGGGAGGTCATCCACGGCGACTACGCGGCGTACGTCACGGAGGGCGGGCTCGACTCGGTCACCCAGTACGAACTGTGGAAGGCCGTGTGGAGCTCGCTCAACGACACCAACCCGCACGAGCTGGCCTGGGCGTTCAAGCGTCACAACGCCCTGCTCGACACGTTCGCGCCGCAGACGTTCGTCGGCAACCACGACGTCACCCGGATCGCCAGCCGGCTGCACGAGCCCCGGCACCTCGCCCACGCCCTGGCGGTGCTGTTCACGGTCGGCGGGATCCCGTCGGTGTACGCCGGGGACGAGCGCGCCTGGCAGGGCGTCAAGGAGGAACGGGTGGGCGGCGACGACGCCGTCCGGCCGCCCTTCCCGGCCCGGCCCGAGGAACTCGGCGACGACCGGGTGGCCGTGCAGCGGCTGCACCAGACGCTGGTCGGCCTGCGCCGGCGCAACGCCTGGCTGGTGCGGGCGCAGACCCAGGTGCACACGCTCACCAACACCGTGCTCACCTACACCCTCACCGACCCCGCCGCCGGCCCCGGGAGCGGGGCGGCGGTGGCCGTCGCGCTCAACTTCGGCGCGGCGCCCGCGGCGGGGGCGGTGCCCGCCGCGCCGTGGACGCGCGGCGCGGGGGACGGCGAGGTGGGGGCCGGCTCCGGGACGGTGTCCCTGCCGGCGTTCGGCTGGTGCGTGGCGACGGCCCCGGGAATCACGGGGTAGTTGTCGGGGACAGCGTCCCGGCTTTCCGCGAGGAGCTTCCTCGGTCCTCGCGGAAAGCGCGGGTGAGGAATAACTGTGCGGGCCGGTGGTGCGGCGTCCCGGAATCGGGACGGTCCGGTTTCCGGATCGTCTTCCCTCTCTTTCCGGTCCCGGGAGAACACCCGAGTGGGTGACATGGGGGCCCGGTCCGCCGTACGCCGGGGCGCGCGGCGTCCCGCAACGGCCGTACGTCCTGGCATCCTTGGCGGGAGAACGTGGAGGAACCGGAGCCGACCACCCCCGCGCCCGATCCTTCTGTACGTTTCTTCGTGACCGTCCGACGCCGACCCAGGAGCCCCGGCCACGTGAGCCCCGTGAGCACGCCCTCACCGCACGGCCAGTCGCCGCTGCGCACCGTGCAGGTGCTGGGCGGCGGCAACGCCGTCAGCAGCGCCCACGTGCGCTCCCTGACCTCGGGACTCGTCGCGCGGGGCGTGCGGGTGACAGTGTGCGCCCCCACGGAGGCCGATCACACCTACGACTTCACGGGCGCCGGCGCCGACCACCTGCCCGTGCCGCGCAGCAGCGACCCGGCGTCGGTGGCGGCCCTGCGCGCGGCCTGCGCGGGCGCCGACCTGGTCCACGCGCACGGGCTGCACGCCTCCTTCCGGGCGGTGCTGGCGCTCAGCGGCCGGGACACCCCGCTGGTCGTCACCTGGCACGACCGGGCCCACGCGGAGGGCGCCCGCGCGCACCTGCTGCGGATGCTGGAGCGGCGGGTGGCGAGGACGGCGTCCGTGGTGCTCGGCACGTCCTCGGCGCTGGTGGACCGGGCCCGGCGCACCGGCGCCCGGGACGCCCGGCTCGCCGCCGTCGCGCTGCCCCGGCCGCGCCGGGCCGCGCCGCCCGACGACGCGGACCCCGGGCGGCCCAAGGCGCGCGCCGAAGTCGGCGCCACCGGACGCCCGTTGCTGCTCGCCGTCGGCTCCCTGGACCGCCCCCGCGGCTTCGACGTCCTGCTGGACGCCACGCACGCGTGGTGCCGCCGCGACCCGGTGCCGCTGGTCGCGATCGCGGGGGAGGGGCCGCTGCGGCCCGTGCTGCAGCGGCGTATCGAGGACGAAGGGCTGCCCGTCACACTGCTGGGCCTGCGCCGGGACGTGGGCGACCTCATCGCCGCCGCCGACCTGGCCCTGCTGCCCGGCACCGGCGAGGCCCGCCCGGTCCTGGCCCAGGAGGCCCTCCACGCGGGCGTGCCCCTCGTCGCGGCCCGCACCGGCGCCGTCCGTGAACTCGTGGGCGACGCCGCCGAACTGGTCCCGCCGGGCGACGCCGGGGCGCTGGCCGGCGCGGTGACCCGCCTGCTCGACGACGCCGAACGGCGCGCGCGACTGCGGGAGTCGGGCGCCCGCCAGGCGGCCACCTGGCCGACCGAGGACGACACGGTCGCCCAGGTCCTCAGCGTCTACGACGAGTTGACCCAGCCCCGCCCGCTGGCCTGACGGTCCCCCGGCCGGTCACGGCACGTGCCGACGGGCCCGCAGGGCCAGGCTCAGGGCCAGCACGGTCTGCGGGTCGTCCAGGTCGGTGCCCAGCAACTCACCGATGCGGGCGAGGCGGTTGTAGAGCGTCTGCCGGTTCAGGTGCAGCTCGCGGGCCGTCTCCGCCTTGCGGCCCGCATGGGCGAGGTAGGTCTGCAGCGTCGGCAGCAGCGGCGGTCTGGAGCGGGCGTCGTGGTCGCGGACCGGGCCGATCGCGCGGTCCACGAAGGCCGCGAGGTCCGGGTGGTCGCGCAGCCGCCACAGCAGCAGGTCGATGTCCAGGCGGCGGGCGTCGTACCAGGGCCGGTCCGACAGGCCCTGGGCCGCGGTCGCCGTCTCCGCCGCGTGCCGCAGGCCCGCCGACGCCGCCGCCCAGCCGCCCGCCACCCCGACCACCACCACCGGCGGCGCCGCACCCGGCCGCTGCATCCCGGCCCGCTCCACCCCGGCCCGCAGCGCCGCCGCGACCCGGTCCGCGACCGCCGACCGCTCCGACTCAGAGCGCAGGCCCAGCAGCAGCGGCACCCGGCCCTCCACCGGCCGCACGCCCAGCAGCACCGGCACGCCCACCGAGGCCAGCTCCTCCGCCACCGCCCGGGCCAGCACCGCCCAGCCGCCGCCCGGGGACAGCGCGTCGCCCAGCCGCATGACCACGGGCAGCAGGGGGCCGGCGCCCGGCTTGAAGCCCAGCACCCGCGCCTGCGCCGGGGCGTCCTCCGCGGTGATCCGGCCCTCCGCCAGGTCGGTCAGGAAGTCCCCGCGGCCCCGGGCCGCCAGCTCCTCCTCCTGGCGGGCCTGCATGAGCACCACCGCCAGGATCCCGGCCGCCCGCTCGGCCGCCATCCGGTGCACCGGGGCCAGCGGGGCGCGCACCGGCAGCAGCACCAGCCGGGCCCGCACCGAGCCCGTGCCGGGACCGCCCCCGGGCACGTCCACCAGCACCGAGCCGGACGGCGGCGGCGCGTCCTTGTGCGGGCCGCGCAGCCCCTCCCACACCTGGAGCGGGTCCGCGCCCTGCGGCCCCGCCCCGGCCGCGTACAGCAACTGACCGTCGGGGGTCTCCAGGAAGACCGGGTTGCCGCCGAAGTCGGCGAGGATGGCGAGCACCTGCGGCACCCCGCCGCCGCCCAGCAGCGCCTCGGTGCAGCGCCGGTGGACCTCCTCGGCCTGCTGGAGCAGCGCGTAGTGGCCGTTGACGATCTCGGTGTGGATCTCCTCGGTGACCGTCACGAACGGCACCTCGCGGTGCAGCTGGACCAGCGGCAGCCCGGTCGAGCGGGCGGTCTCCACCAGGGACGCCGGCAGGCGCGCGAACCGCGGCCCCAGCTCCACCACCAGCGCGGCGATGCCCCGCTCGGCCAGGGTCCGCACGAACGCCCGCTGCTCGGCCGGCCGGGTGCCCAGGCCGTAGCCGGTGGTCAGCAGCAGCTCGCCGCCCTTGAGCAGGGAGGCGATGTGGGGCACCTCGCCCGCGTGCACCCAGCGCACCGTGCGCCCCAGCCGGTCGGCGCCCGCCAGGACCTCCGGGAGCCCGCTGCGCAGCCCGGGCAGCTCCAGGGCACGCTGAACGGTGATGCCGGCGCCCCGGCCGTCGAATCGCTGGTCCGTACGGCTGTCCATGCAGCGGACGCTACCTGCGCGAACGCCCCGGGGACATCTCCGCGGCACTCCGCGCCCGCCCGGGGACACCCCCCGGCGGACGGCCGAGGGCGCCCCCGAACGGTGCGGGGACGCCCTCGGCCGTCCTGTCCGGCGCGGGAGGCCCTCAGCCCCCGTACGCCCCCGACGCCGTCAGGCGCAGGGCGGTGTCGATCAGCGGGACGTGGCTGAACGCCTGCGGGAAGTTGCCCACCTGGCGCTTGAGGCGCGGGTCCCACTCCTCGGCGAGCAGCCCGAGGTCGTTGCGCAGCGACAGCAGCTTCTCGAACAGCCGGCGCGCCTCGTCGACGCGGCCGATCATCGCCAGGTCGTCCGCCATCCAGAACGAGCAGGCCAGGAACGCCCCCTCGTCGCCGGGGAGGCCGTCGACACCCTCGTGGTCGCCCTGGGTGGGGTAGCGCAGGATGAAGCCGTCCGGGGTGGACAGCTCGCGCTGGATGGCCTCGATGGTGCCGATCACCCGCTTGTCGTCCGGCGGCAGGAAGCCCATCTGCGGGATCAGCAGCAGCGAGGCGTCCAGCTCCTTGGAGCCGTAGGACTGCGTGAAGGTGTTGCGCTCCTTGTCGTAGCCCTTCTCGCACACGTCCCGGTGGATGTCGTCGCGCAGGTCGCGCCACTTGTCCAGCGGGCCGTCCGCGTCACCGGACTCGATCAGCTTGATCGTGCGGTCCACGGCGACCCAGGCCATCACCTTGGAGTGCACGAAGTGGCGGCGCGGGCCGCGCACCTCCCAGATGCCCTCGTCCGGCTCCTGCCAGTGGTCCTCGAGGTAGCGGATCAGCTTGAGCTGGAGCAGCGAGGCGTAGTCGTTGCGGGCGAGGCCCGTCATGTGGCCGAGGTGCAGCGCCTCGGTGACCTCGCCGTAGACGTCGAGCTGGAGCTGGTGCGCGGCGCCGTTGCCGACGCGGACCGGTGCGGAGTTCTCGTAGCCCGGCAGCCAGTCCAGCTCCGCCTCGCCGAGCTCGCGCTCGCCGGCGATGCCGTACATGATCTGCAGGTTCTCCGGGTCGCCGGCGACCGCCCGCAGCAGCCACTCGCGCCAGGCGCGGGCCTCCTCGCGGTAGCCGGTGCGCAGCAGCGAGGACAGCGTGATCGCCGCGTCGCGCAGCCAGGTGTAGCGGTAGTCCCAGTTGCGCACGCCGCCGATGTCCTCCGGCAGGGACGTCGTGGGGGCCGCGACGATGCCGCCGGTGGGAGCGTAGGTGAGCGCCTTGAGGGTGATCAGGGAGCGGATCACGGCCTCGCGGTACGGGCCGTGGTACGTACAGTGCTCCACCCACTCGCGCCAGAAGTCCTCCGTGGCCTCCAGCGACTGCTCCGGCTCGGGCAGCGCCGGCGGCTCCTTGTGCGAGGGCTGCCACGAGATGGTGAACGCGATCCGGTCACCGGGCGCGACGGTGAAGTCGGCGTACGTGGTGAGCTGCTTGCCGTAGGTCTCCGCGCTGGTGTCGAACCACACCGAGTCCGGGCCCGCCATGGCCACCGTGCGGCCCTCGTGCTTGTGCACCCAGGGCACGACCCGGCCGTAGGAGAACCGCATGCGCAGCGCCGAGCGCATTGGGACGCGGCCCGTGACGCCCTCCACGATGCGGATGAGCTGCGGGGCGCCGTCGCGCGGCGGCATGAAATCGGTCACCCGGACGGTGCCGCGCGGGGTGTCCCACTCGGACTCCAGGATCAGCGAGTCGCCGCGGTAGCCCCGCCGGGCCGCGGTGGGCGGCTCCGCGTCGGGGGCGTGCGCGGGGCCCAGCCGCCAGAAGCCGTGCTCCTCCGTGCCCAGCAGGCCGGCGAAGATCGCGTGCGAGTCGAAGCGGGGCAGGCACAGCCAGTCCACCGTCCCGTCACGGCAGACGAGGGCAGCGGTCTGCATGTCTCCGATGAGTGCGTAGTCTTCGATGCGCCCGGCCACGTGCAACTCCAGTCGAACGGCCACGTCACCCCAAAGCGGGGCTGTCGCTAGTGCGGTCAAGGGGGGTAATCAGGTTGGTTCACTGCGTCGTTGAGCGGTGAAGCAAAGCAGCCACTCCGCCCAGAGGGCAAAACGACGATCTCCGCTCAACGAACTGACGAGCTCTCGATGGTCCGGTGGTGACGGGCGGGGGTGGTGCCGTATGTCCGGCCGGGCTCGGCAGCGAGTGTCCGAGCAGAATACGACGCACGTAGATGATCTGCGTGCCGCTCCGGGCAACCCGTGTGCGCCGAACGGGTGAGCGCCGGGTGAGGGACCGGTGTCCGGCCCGTGCCGCGCCCCCCGTGCGGGGAACCGCACGTGGCGGGCCGTGCGCGCAGCGTGGCCGGGAGCCGACACCCGTCGGCGCTGATACCCTGGTAGCCCGTGAGCCGGTGGGTGAGAAAGCCCCCGAACCGCCACCCCAGACCGCGACCACGGGAGCCCCCTCTTGGCCATGCCGCCCGCTGCCTTCCGCACCAGCCCAGCCACGACGACCAAGCACATCTTCGTCACCGGGGGTGTCGCCTCCTCCCTCGGCAAGGGTCTGACGGCCTCCAGCCTCGGCATGCTGCTCAAGGCCCGGGGCCTGCGCGTGGTCATGCAGAAGCTGGACCCGTACCTGAACGTCGACCCGGGCACGATGAACCCCTTCCAGCACGGTGAGGTGTTCGTCACCAACGACGGCGCAGAGACCGACCTCGACATCGGACACTACGAGCGCTTCCTCGACCGGGACCTGGACGGCTCCGCCAATGTCACTACAGGCCAGGTCTACTCGACGGTGAT
This sequence comes from Streptomyces galbus, assembly GCF_005280195.1. Lineage (GTDB taxonomy): Bacteria > Actinomycetota > Actinomycetes > Streptomycetales > Streptomycetaceae > Streptomyces > Streptomyces galbus. The sequence continues at coordinate 21,800 of NZ_SZPR01000018.1, forward strand.
CGCCAAGGAGCGCCGCGGCGAGTACCTCGGTGACACCGTGCAGGTCATCCCGCACATCACCAACGAGATCAAGCACCGCATCCGGCGCATGGCGACCGACGAGGTCGACGTCGTCATCACCGAGGTCGGCGGCACCGTCGGCGACATCGAGTCGCTGCCGTTCCTGGAGACCGTCCGCCAGGTCCGCCACGAGGTCGGCCGGGACAACGTCTTCGTGGTGCACATCTCGCTCCTGCCGTACATCGGCCCCTCGGGCGAGCTGAAGACCAAGCCCACCCAGCACTCCGTCGCCGCGCTGCGCAACATCGGCATCCAGCCGGACGCCATCGTGCTGCGCTGCGACCGCGAGGTGCCGACCGCGATCAAGCGCAAGATCTCGCTGATGTGCGACGTCGACGAGGCCGCCGTGGTGGCCTGCCCCGACGCCCGCTCGATCTACGACATCCCGAAGACCGTGCACGGCGAGGGCCTGGACGCGTACGTGGTCCGCAAGCTGGACCTGCCGTTCCGGGACGTGGACTGGACGACCTGGGACGACCTGCTCGACCGCGTCCACAACCCCACGGACGAGGTCACCCTCGCCCTGGTCGGCAAGTACATCGACCTGCCCGACGCCTACCTCTCGGTCACCGAGGCGCTGCGCGCGGGCGGCTTCGCCAACAAGGCCCGCGTGAAGATCAAGTGGGTCACCTCCGACGACTGCAAGACCCCGGCCGGCGCCGCGGCCCAGCTCGGCGACGTCGACGGCATCTGCATCCCCGGCGGTTTCGGCGAGCGCGGCGTCAACGGCAAGGTCGGCGCCATCCGCTACGCCCGCGAGCACAAGGTGCCGCTGCTCGGCCTCTGCCTCGGTCTGCAGTGCATCGTGATCGAGGCCGCGCGCAACCTGGCCGACATCGCGGATGCCAACTCCACCGAGTTCGACCCCGCCACCGGGCACCCGGTCATCTCCACCATGGCCGAGCAGATGGACATCGTCGCCGGTGAGGGCGACATGGGCGGCACGATGCGGCTGGGCATGTACCCGGCCAAGCTGGCCGAGGGCTCGATCGTGCGCGAGGTGTACGACGGCAAGGAGTACGTGGAGGAGCGGCACCGGCACCGCTACGAGGTGAACAACGCCTACCGCGCCGAGCTGGAGAAGAGGGCGGGCATCCTGTTCTCCGGCACCTCGCCGGACGGCAAGCTCGTCGAGTACGTCGAGTACCCGCGCGAGGTGCACCCCTACCTGGTCGCCACCCAGGCGCACCCGGAGCTGCGCTCGCGGCCGACCCGCCCGCACCCGCTGTTCGCCGGCCTCGTGAAGGCCGCCGTGGAGCGCAGGCGGGCCGAGGACGCCGGGGAAGAGTCGAAGTAACACACCGGTTGTACGGTGGCCGGGGTGCATACCTTCACGGGTACGCACCCCGGTTTCGTTCTCCGCAGGTGAAGCAGGTGAAAGGGCAGGCATGACGATCAAGGACACTCCCGAGGAGTGGGAGATCCGGTCCTCCGAGACCCCCTTCCGGGGCGCCAAGACCTCCGTCCGCACGGACGAGGTGGTCATGCCCGACGGCTCCGTGGCCCGCCGCGACTACCAGGTCCACCCCGGCTCGGTCGCCGTCCTCGCGCTGGACGACGACGACCGGGTGCTGCTGATCAAGCAGTACCGCCACCCGGTGCGCCACAAGCTCTGGGAGATCCCGGCCGGCCTGCTGGACGTGCCCGGTGAGAACCCGCTGCACGCCGCCCAGCGCGAGCTGTACGAGGAGGCGCACGTCAAGGCCGAGGACTGGCGGGTGCTGACCGACGTGTACACCACCCCCGGCGGCTGCGACGAGTCCGTACGCGTCTTCCTGGCCCGCGGGCTGTCCGAGGCCGAGGGCGCGCGGTTCGCGGCCGAGCACGAGGAGACCGACCTGCAGTACGCGCGCGTGCCGGTGGACGAGCTGGTCCGGGGCGTGCTGGCGGGGGAGCTGCACAACAACTGCCTCGTCGTCGGCGTGCTGTCCCTGGTCGCGGCCCGCGGCGGGGCCGGCCTGGACGCGCTGCGCCCGGCGGAGGCCCCGTGGCCGGCCCGCCCGTTCGAGGCGTAGTCCGAGCCGGCTGTCCCCGGGAGTGACCGCGCCCGCGCACACCGCGTGGGCGCGCGTCGGTCCTACGATCTTTTGATCCGATCAGGGGAGTCCCGCCCCGTCACCGCCGCGCACGGCCGGGATCGTCGCAGAGCGTGAACTAGGCTCTGGAAACGCCCGAACCGGAGTCCCGGCGGGCCCCAGGCGTGCGATGGGACGGGAGTGTGGCCCGTGACGGATCAGACGGTGGACACAGGCGGCGTCGAGCTGTCGGGACAGCCGTCGGCTGAGGGCCACTTCCTGGGGCGCACCCGGGAGTTGAAGGAACTGCTCGCCGACATCGAGCGGGCCGGCCTGGACACCATCTCCGGGCGCAAGGCCCCCCGCGCACGCGTGCTGCTCATCGCGGGCCGCCCCGGATCCGGACGCTCCGCCCTCGCCGCGGAACTGGCCCGCCGGGTCGCCGGCCGGTACCCGGACGGGGTCCTGCGCGCCCGGCTCAGCGAGCCCGACGGCACCCCGGTTCCCGTCGCCCGGGTGGCCCGCGACCTGCTGACCGCCCTGGACGAGCCGGCCCCGCCCGGCGCGGACGAGGACGACCTCGCCGCGGCCCTGCGCGGCGCCCTCGCCGAGCGGCGCGCGCTGCTCCTGCTGGACGACGCGGCCGGCGCCGACCAGGTCGACGCCCTGCTGCCGGACACCCCCGACTGCCTGGTCGTCGCCGTCTCGGCCGGCCCCCTCACCGGCATCTCCGACGTGCGCCCCTGCACCCTGGGCGGCCTGGACACCAAGTCGGCGCTGGAGCTGCTCACCCGGTACACCGGCTCGGTCCGCGTGACCGTCGACCCGTACGCCGCCGAGGGCCTGGTCGAGGCATGCCAGGGCCAGCCCGCCACCCTGCTGCTGGCCGGAGGCTGGCTGGCCGCCCGGCCCATGTCGGCGGTGGCCGACCTCGCCAAGCACCTGCACGCCGAGGGCGACGAGGGCACCCCGCTCGACCGGGTCTTCGGGCTGGTCCACGCCGGGCTCCCCGCGCCCGCCGCCCGGACCCTGCGGCTGCTCAGCCTCGCCCCGGGCGGCCTGGTCGACCCGCACACCGCCTCGGCGCTGGCCGGGTGCTCGGTCGGTGCCGCGCGCACCACGCTGGACGACCTGACCGCCCTCGGCCTGCTGCGCGCGGCCGACTCCCCGCTGCCCCAGTACGAGGTGCCGGGCTGTCTGCACCCCCTGCTGCGGGCCGCCGCCGAGGCCCACGAGCGGCCGGCCGAGCTGCAGCTCGCCCGGGCCCGGATGCTGGAGCGCACCGTCCGGCTGCTGCAGTCCTGCCGCGCCATCACCGAGACGGACAGCCCCCAGGCCCGCGAGAAGCTCCAGGGCATGCCCCGCGCCGTGCGCTTCCCCGGCCCCGCGGCCGCGGCGCAGTGGCTGGACCTGACCCGGCCCGCCCTGCTCGCCTGCGCCCGGCTGGCCGTCGAGGAAGGGGACCTGGACACCCTGGCCCGGCGGCTGATGTCCCAGTTGGTGCGGGCGATGGTCGCCCACTTCGGCACCCAGGCCGCGGCACCCGACCTGTACGAGGTCCACCGGCTGGTGCTGGACGTGGCCGAGCGCCGCGACCTGCCCCGGGAGCGGGCCGCCGCCCTGCTGAACCTGGCCGACGTCGACGCCCGCACCGGCCGCACCCGCGCCGCCCTGGTGCGCTACCGGGCCGCGCTGGACGCCGGACGCGAGGCGAACGACCCGTACGCGACCGGCCGCGCGATGGAATCCGTAGGCGGCGCGCACCTGGAGCTGGGGGACTACGACCGGGCCGCCGACTGGTTCGGCCGGGCCCTCGGGGAGCGGCTGGCCCGCGACGAGCGCGCGGACGCCGCCCGGCTCTACGGCCGGATCGCCACCGCCCACACCTACGCCGGCCGCTACGGCGAGGCGCTGCGCAACTGGCGGGCCGCGGCCGCCGCCCACCGCAAGCTGGGCGACCTGGCCGCGCAGGCCCGAGCGGTCAGTGAAATCGCGCGCGTTCAGGAGTACGCGGGTCGGCCCGAGGAGTCGCTGCGCACCTGCCGGGAGGCGGTCGAGGGGGCGCGCCGGGCCGGGGACCACCGGCTCCAGGCGGCGCTGAACCTGCGGCTCGCCGACACCCTGGACCGCCTCGGCGACCCGGCCGCCGCGCACCTGCACCGGGCGGCCGCCGAGCGCATCCTGGGGGAGGAGGCACCCGAGACCGAGGGGCCGCAGGAGGGGCCCGAGCGGCAGGACCAGCCGGAACACGCTGCTAACGCCTGCGAAATCCGCAGTACACCCGCTGAAGATTGATGCAAAGGAAGGCTAGACAGCGGGAACACCTTCATTAGACTGGCTCTGTCGCACATTCTCCTGCGATGCATCCCGGTATGCCCTCTGCGGCCGGGTATGCCCAGCTATGCCCCACACCCTCTGAGCCAAGGACCGTGATCGACGTGAAGGTCGGCATCCCCCGCGAGGTCAAGAACAACGAGTTCCGGGTGGCCATCACCCCCGCCGGCGTGCACGAGCTGGTGCGCCACGGCCACCAGGTCGTCGTCGAGCGCAACGCCGGCGTCGGCTCGTCGATCACGAACGAGGAGTACGTCGCCGCCGGCGCCCAGATCCTGGAGACCGCCGACGAGGTCTGGGCCGGCGCCGACCTGCTGCTGAAGGTCAAGGAGCCGATCGCCGAGGAGTACCACCGCCTCCGCAAGGACCAGACGCTCTTCACCTACCTGCACCTGGCCGCCTCCAAGGAGTGCACGGACGCGCTCATCGAGTCCGGCACCACGGCGATCGCCTACGAGACGGTCGAGCTGCCCAGCCGCGCCCTGCCCCTGCTCGCCCCGATGTCCGAGGTCGCGGGCCGGCTCGCCCCCCAGGTCGGCGCCTACCAGCTCATGCGCGCCAACGGCGGCCGCGGTGTGCTCCCCGGCGGCGTCCCCGGCGTCCTGGCCGCCAAGGCGGTCGTCATCGGCGGCGGCGTCTCCGGCTGGAACGCCGCGCAGATCGCCATCGGCATGGGCTTCCACGTCACCCTGCTCGACCGGGACATCAACAAGCTCAAGGAGGCCGACAAGATCTTCGGGACGAAGATCCAGACCGTCGTCTCCAACTCCTTCGAGCTGGAGAAGGCCTGCCTGGAGGCCGACCTGGTGATCGGCGCGGTGCTGATCCCCGGCGCCAAGGCCCCGAAGCTGGTCACCAACGAGCTGGTGTCCCGGATGAAGCCGGGAAGTGTCCTTGTCGACATCGCGATCGACCAGGGCGGCTGCTTCGAGGACTCCCGTCCCACCACCCACGCCGAGCCGACCTTCAAGGTCCACGAGTCGGTCTTCTACTGCGTCGCCAACATGCCCGGCGCGGTGCCCAACACCTCCACCTACGCGCTGACCAACGCGACCCTGCCCTACATCGTCGAACTCGCCGACCACGGCTGGGTGGAGGCGCTGCGCCGTGACCCCGCGCTGGCCAAGGGCCTCAACACCCATGACGGCAAGGTCGTTTACCGGGAGGTCGCCGAGGCGCACGGCCTGGAGCACGTGGAGCTGGACTCCCTGCTCGGCTGACCCACGGGATCAAGTCATCCCCGCGTAAAAGGCGATTCGTCAACACAGGTGGTCAACGACACGCGACCGGCCGGACCTTGCCCCACAAGGTCCGGCCCGATGTGTGTATGGTCACTTTGCGATTCTCGGTCAACTCGCCTCGAACGCAACCCTTCGACCGATTCGCACACCGGTGGAACCTGCTGTGCGACGGCCGTACGCCCTTGACAGCGGGATGTTTCATTGCCGACACATCGGGCCGGGTCCGGCGGATTGTGTTGCTGCGGACGCCCGACACGCCATAGAGTCGCCAACCGTCGGCATGGTGCCACGCTGACCTGTCTAGAAGTTTCCTGGTCACCAAGGAGGTAAGACGACTTGTGAATGAGTCGACATTTTCTCCCGGGGGTGGTCAACCAGGAATGCCTGCACGGGACCAGGGTCCCGCGGGCTTCGAGGCTGTCGGCTCCGTCGCTGTCCGAACCTTCGCAGCCCACCAGAGCCAGAACAGCCCCCACACGGCTCTGTCAGCACCCCAGAGCATGGACGGTCATCACGTGAACGCCATGGCCGGCGACGGAAGTGGCGCGCCCCGCAACCACTTCGCCGACTACGACGAACTGCCCGAAGGGCACTTCTACGACCCCGACGCCGAGTACGAGCCGGACCCGGAGTACGCGGCCACGCTCGCGCCCGACGCGGCCCGCCAGCGCCGTGAGCGCATCGGGCCGACCGGACGCCCGCTGCCGTACTTCCCGATCCCGGGCCCGCTGACCGACCACGGCCCCGCGACGATCATCGCGATGTGCAACCAGAAGGGCGGCGTCGGCAAGACCACGTCGACCATCAACCTGGGTGCCGCGCTCGCGGAGTACGGCCGGCGGGTGCTGCTCGTGGACTTCGACCCGCAGGGCGCGCTGTCGGTCGGTCTCGGCGTCAACCCGATGGAGCTCGACCTCACCGTCTACAACCTGCTCATGGAGCGGGGCATGTCGGCCGACGAGGTCCTGCTGAAGACCGCGGTCCCCAACATGGACCTGCTGCCGAGCAACATCGACCTGTCGGCCGCCGAGGTCCAGCTGGTCAGCGAGGTGGCCCGGGAGTCGACGCTGCAGCGCGCGCTCAAGCCGCTGATGTCCGACTACGACTACATCGTGATCGACTGCCAGCCCTCGCTCGGCCTGCTGACGGTCAACGCGCTGACGGCCGCCCACAAGGTGATCGTGCCGCTGGAGTGCGAGTTCTTCGCCCTGCGCGGTGTCGCGCTGCTCACCGAGACCATCGAGAAGGTCCAGGAGCGGCTCAATCCGGAGCTGGAGCTCGACGGCATCCTCGCCACGATGTACGACTCGCGCACCGTGCACAGCCGCGAGGTGCTCGCGCGCGTCGTCGAGGCGTTCGACGACCACGTCTACCACACGGTCATCGGGCGCACGGTCCGCTTCCCGGAGACCACGGTCGCCGGTGAGCCGATCACCACCTACGCCTCCAACTCCGTCGGCGCCGCCGCCTACCGCCAGCTCGCCAGGGAGGTGCTCGCCCGGTGTCACGCCGAGTGAGTCTGCCGGGGGCCGACGAACTCTTCCGCACGACAGGGGGAACGGCGCTCCAGCCGTCCACGCCCCGGCGTCCGGGCGGGGAGGCCCGGGTGCCGGGTCCTGCCGCCGACAGTGACGCGGCCGCGTCCGCCGCGGCGGGCGGGCCGGCAGCGCCGGCCCCCGGCACCGAGGACGCCCCGCCGTCCGTGCCGGCGCAGGGCGGCGAGGGCGCGGAGCACGTCGCGGCCGACGCGGACCCCGAGGGCGGGGAGTCCCGCAGCCGGGGCGCCGCGGACCGCTCGGGACGGCGTACGGCGGCGCAGGAAGGTTCTGCCGGGGCCGCGGACGGCGCGGCACCGCGCAAGCGGGGACGGGCGGCGGCCCGGCGGCCCAGCGGCCGCGAGCGCCACGACGAGAAGATCACCGTGTACGTCTCCGCCGAGGAGCTGATGGACCTCGAGCACGCCCGCCTGGTGCTCCGCGGCGAGCACGGGCTGGCCGTCGACCGCGGCCGGATCGTCCGCGAGGCGGTCGCCGTGGTCCTCGCCGACCTGGAGACCCGCGGGGACGCCAGCATCCTCGTACGACGGCTGCGCGGGCGGTAGCGGTAGCCTGCGGGGGCGATGACCTCGAACGACCCTCCCCGCGGCCCCGGTGCACCCGGCGGCCGCCGGCGTGCGCTGGGCCGGGGACCGGGGACGCGGCCCGCTCCCGGACCGGCTCCCGAGCCGGCTCCCGTACCGGCCGCGGAGCCGGCCGCGGAGCCGGCTGCGGAGCCGGTCGTGGCGCCCGCCGCCGAGCCGGTCGCCGGGCCCGTGGCGGAGCCCGTCGCCGGGCCGCAGCAGGCGGCCGGGCCGGCCGCCGCGTCCGAGGGTGCCCCCGACGAGGCACCCGAGCCCTCCGACGGCGCCCGCGACGGTGTCTTCAAGGTGCGGCTCGCCAACTTCGAGGGGCCCTTCGACCTGCTGCTCCAGCTCATCTCCAGGCACAGGCTGGACGTCACCGAGGTCGCGCTGTCCAAGGTGACCGACGAGTTCATGGCGCACATCCGGGCGATGGGCCCGGACTGGGACCTGGACCAGACGACGGAGTTCCTGGTCGTCGCCGCGACCCTGCTCGACCTGAAGGCGGCCCGGCTGCTGCCCGCCGCCGAGGTCGAGGACGAGGGCGACCTGGCCCTGCTGGAGGCCCGCGACCTGCTCTTCGCCCGGCTGCTGCAGTACCGCGCGTACAAACGGATCGCCGACATCTTCACCGCGCGGCTCGACGAGGAGGCCCGCCGCTGGCCGCGCACGGTCGGCCTGGAGCCGCACCTCGCCGATCTGCTGCCCGAGGTGGTCATCAAGATCGGCCCCGAGGGGTTCGCCCGGCTCGCCGTCAAGGCGATGCAGCCGAAGCCCAGGCCGCAGGTCTACGTCGACCACATCCACGCCCCGCTGGTCAGCGTGCAGGAGCAGGCCCGGGTGGTCGTCGCGCGGCTGCGCGAGCTCGGCGAGGCCAGCTTCCGCGCGCTGGTCGAGGACACCGACGACACCCTGACCGTGGTGGCCCGGTTCCTGGCGCTGCTGGAGCTGTACCGCGAGAAGGCCGTCGCCCTCGACCAGGAGACCGCCCTCGGCGACCTCCTGGTGCGCTGGACCGGCGGCGACGGGGACGGGACACCGCGGGTGACGGACGAGTTCGACCGGCCGCCCGAGCCGCCGAAGGAGGACAAGGCATGAGCGGGGACACCACCGGCCCGGCCGAAGGGGCCCCGGCCGGACCGGGCACCGTCGCCGGCCTCGACCTCAAGCCGGCCCTGGAGGCCGTCCTCATGGTCGTGGACGAGCCCGCGACCGAGGAGCACCTGGCGAGGATCCTGGAGCGGCCCCGGCGGCAGATCGCCGGCGCGCTGCGCGAACTGGCCGACGAATACACCGCGCAGGGCCGCGGCTTCGAGCTGCGGTTCGTCGCCGGCGGCTGGCGTTTCTACACCCGGGCCGCCTACGCGCCCGCCGTCGAGCGGCTGGTGCTGGACGGCCAGACCGCCCGGCTCACCCAGGCCGCGCTGGAGACCCTCGCGGTGGTGGCGTACCGCCAGCCGGTCAGCCGCAGCAGGGTCTCGGCGGTGCGCGGGGTCAACTGCGACGGCGTGATGCGCACCCTCCTGCAGCGCGGTCTCGTCGAGGAGGCGGGCGCGGAACCCGAAACAGGTGCGATCCTGTACAGGACGACGACCTACTTCCTGGAGCGGATGGGCCTGCGCGGTCTGGACGAGCTCCCGGAACTCGCGCCCTTCCTCCCGGAGGCCGAGGCGATCGAGGCCGAGACCCAGGAAGGCGTGCCGTCGTTCGATCCGGACGCACCCGATGCGCCGGACGCCGAGGACGCAGACGACTAGACGGAACATTTGATGCGAAGCAGCAGCGGCAGGAACAGCAGCGGAAACAACGGCGGGAGCCGTGGTGGCAACAGCGGCGGCCGCGGCGGGAGCAGCGGCGGGCGCGGCAACTACCGCGGCGCCGGCAACGCCCGCGACGACAAGCAGGGTGGCCGGCCGAAGAAGCCGCGCCCGGAGGAGCGGCGCTACGACGTCGGCCCCGGCGCCACCCAGGACGGCCCGAAGTCGGGCCGCGGCGCCTCGGCCCGCGGCGGCGCCAAGGGCGGCCCCCGGCAGGGGCAGGGCACCGGACGCGGCCGTACCGCTCCGGCGAGTTCCCGTGAGTACGACGCCCGCGCCGAGGAGCGCAACCGCGAGCGGTACGCGGCCAAGAAGGACGTGAAGCTCCCCAAGACCTTCCCGGGTGCCGAGCAGGAGGGCGAGCGGCTGCAGAAGGTCCTCGCCCGCGCGGGCTACGGCTCCCGGCGCGCCTGCGAGGAGCTGATCGAGCAGGCCCGCGTCGAGGTCAACGGCGAGATCGTCCTGGAGCAGGGCAAGCGCGTCGACCCGGAGAAGGACGAGGTGCGCGTCGACGGACTGACCGTCGCCACGCAGTCGTACCAGTTCTTCTCGCTGAACAAGCCGGCCGGTGTGGTCTCCACCATGGAGGACCCGGACGGGCGGCAGTGCCTCGGCGACTACGTCACCAACCGGGAGACCCGGCTCTTCCACGTGGGGCGGCTCGACACCGAGACCGAGGGCGTCATCCTGCTCACCAACCACGGCGAGCTGGCGCACCGGCTGACCCACCCCAAGTACGGCGTGCGCAAGACCTACCTCGCGCACATCGTCGGCCCGATCCCGCGGGACCTCGGCAAGAAGCTCAAGGACGGCATCCAGCTCGAGGACGGCTACGCGCGCGCGGACCACTTCCGGGTGGTCGAGCAGACCGGCAAGAACTACCTCGTCGAGGTCACCCTGCACGAGGGCCGCAAGCACATCGTGCGGCGGATGCTGGCCGAGGCCGGATTCCCGGTCGACAAGCTGGTGCGGGTCGCCTTCGGCCCGATCACCCTCGGCGACCAGAAGTCGGGCTGGCTGCGGCGCCTGTCGAACACCGAGGTCGGCATGCTGATGAAGGAAGTCGACCTGTAGACATCCGCTGAACCTTCGCCTTGTGGGCGCCCCCCACCCCCTTTTATAGTCGGGCTGACCATAAAAGGGGGTGGCTGTGGTGAGCGGTGCGCTGCGGTACGACAAGTACGCCCACGAGCCCTTCGCCGTCACCGTCGACCTCGCCGTCCTGACCCTGCGCGCGGGCGCCCTGCACGTGCTGCTCGTCGAGCGGGGCCAGGAGCCCTACGCCGGCCGCTGGGCCCTGCCCGGCGGCTTCCTGCTGCCCGACGAGTCCGCCGAGAGCGCCGCCCGCCGCGAACTCGCCGAGGAGACCGGCCTCGCCGACGTCTCCGGGCTGCGCCTGGACCAACTGCGCACCTACAGCGAGCCCGGCCGCGACCCCCGGATGCGCGTCGTGTCCGTCGCGTTCACCGCGCTGCTCCCCGACGCCCCCGAGGCGCACGGCGGCGGCGACGCGGCCCGGGCCCGCTGGGTCCCGTACGACGACGCCCGCGAGCTGGCCTTCGACCACGACCGGATCCTGGCCGACGCCCGCACCCGGATCGGCGACCGGTTGGAGAACACCCCGGCCGCCACCGCGTTCTGCCCGCCCGAGTTCACGCTCGGCGAGCTGCAGCAGGTCTACGAGGCGGTGTGGGGCACCCCCCTGGACCGCCCCAACTTCCGGCGCAAGGTGCTCGCCGTGCCCGGTTTCGTCGCCCCCGTGCCGGGCGGCGCGCGGCTGACCGGCGGCCGCGGCAAACCGGCCGCGCTCTACCGCGCGGGACCCGCCGCGACCCTCCACCCGCCCCTCCTCCGACCGCAACGAGAAGGACGTACGACATGACCGACGCGACCCTCGGCGACCAGCGCGCCGCCACGGGAACCCTGCTGGGGCTCGCCCTGGGCGACGCCCTCGGGTTCCCGACCGAGTTCAACGACGTGCCGTCGATCATCGCCAAGTGCGGCCCCTGGCGGGAGATGGAGCTGCCGGGGAAGGCGTTCGTCTCCGACGACACCCAGATGACCCTCTCGGTCGCCCGCGCGCTGCGCACCGCCATGGACCGCGGGGTGCTCGGCCCCCGAGGGCTGGAGGGGCCGCTGCGCGAGGAGTTCGTGGAGTGGTACGAGTCCCCGGACAACAACCGCGCCCCCGGGCGCACCTGCCTCACCGCGTGCTCCCTGCTCAAGGAGGAGGGCCGCGCCTGGCAGGACGCCAGCCAGATCGGCTCCAAGGGGTGCGGCGCCAACATGCGCGTGGCCCCGGTCGGCATCGTGCCCGGGCTGAGCGACGACCAGCGCGCCGGCGCCGCCCAGCTCCAGTCCGGCCTCACCCACGGCCACCCGACCGCGCTCGCCGCCTCCGACCTGACCGCGCACGCCGTGCGGCTGCTCGCCCGGGGCACCGCGCCGGGCGGCCTCGTCGACGCCCTGCGCGGCTACGCCCGGGACAACCGCGGCCGCTACCACCACGACTGGCTCGGCGACCTGTGGACCCGGGCCCAGGACCCCACCCCCGAGCACTTCATCGGGCGCGGCTGGGACGAGTGCCTGCGCGTCCTGGACCGCCTGGAGGCGGCGCTGCGCAGCCCCGACCCCGAGGAGGACCCGTGCCGGGCCACGGGAGAGGGCTGGATCGCCGAGGAGGCGCTGGCCACCGGACTGCTGTGCTTCCTGCTCTTCCCCGACGAGCCGGTGACCGCGCTGCGCCGCGCGGCCTGCTCCTCGGGCGACTCCGACTCGATCGCCTGTCTCGCGGGCGCCTTCGCCGGCGCGTACGCCGGTGCCGCGGCCTGGCCGGCCGCGTGGGCGGACCGCATCGAGCACGGCAGCGAGCTGGTGACCCTCGGCGCCCTCTGGGACGCCTGAACCGGGGGCCGCCCTCCGGCGGTGCGCTCAGGCCAGCTCGATGGAGTCGCCCTGGACGGTGATCCGCTCCGCCGGCAGGGGCCTGGGCGCCGGGCCGGCGACCACCGAGCCGTCGGTGATGCGGAACTCGCTCTTGTGGCAGGGGCAGTTGATGGTGCCGCCGGCGACCGTGGCCACCGTGCAGCCCTGGTGGGTGCAGATCGCCGAGAACGCCTTGAACTCGCCCTGGGCGGGCTGGGTGACCACGACCTTGCGGTCCGCGAAGACCTTGCCGCCGCCCACCGGGATCTCGGACGTCTTCGCCAGCTCCCGGCCGCCGGAGGCGCCCGCCGACGGCGTCCCCTCGGTCGCGCCGCCGGACGAGCCGTCGCCGCCGGACCCGCCGCCGCATCCGGCGGCCAGGGCGGCCGCACCCGTGACGAGGAGGACCGTACGGCGGGGGGCGGGGTGGGTCATGTCGTCACTCCGGGGATCGGGGAGGCAGGAACAGGGCCGAACCGAGGGGCGCCCCCATCAGAGCGGACACCGTACCCGACGTAAAGGGGGCGGACGGGTGCATTCCCGCCCGAAGCGGTCGGCGGGGCCTCCGTGCCGTCTCACCGGGCGGGCGGCCCGCGCCCGGCGGCCGGCGGCTGACTAGGCTGGACGGACGCGAAGCGATCAGCACGTCAGCAAGGAGCAGCACCGTGGCGGTACGAGCGGTCCGGGGAGCCGTCCAGCTCGAGCGGGACGAGGCCGGGCACATGGACGAGCAGGTCGGCGCGCTGCTCACCGCGATCCTGGAGCGCAACGGCCTGACCGCCGACGACCTGATCAGCATCTGGTTCACCGCGACCCCCGACCTGCACAGCGACTTCCCGGCCGCCGCCGCCCGCAAGCTCGGCATCGTCGACGTCCCGCTGATCTGCGCCCAGGAACTCGACATCGAGGGCGCCATGCCCCGGGTCGTGCGCATCCTCGCCCACGTCGAGTCGGACCGGCCGCGCTCCGACGTCGCCCACGTCTACCTCGGCGCCGCGGCCGCCCTGCGCAAGGACATCGCCCAGTGAGGACCGCACTCGTCATCGGGACCGGGCTGATCGGCACGTCCGTCGCCCTGGCCCTCGCCCAGCGCGGGGTCGTCGTCCACCTCGACGATCACGACCCCGAGCAGGCCCGTACGGCCGCCGCGCTCGGCGCCGGCACCGAGGAGCCGCCCGCCGGGGTCGTCGACCTCGCGGTCGTCGCCGCGCCGCCCGCCCACGTGGCGTCCCTGCTCGCCGACGCCATGACCAGGGGCGTGGCCCGCGGCTACCTGGACGTCGCCAGCGTCAAGGGCGGCCCGCGCCGGGAACTGCAGGCACGGGGCCTGGACCTGTCGGCGTACATCGGCACCCACCCGATGTCCGGCCGGGAGAAGTCCGGCCCGCTGGCCGCGACCGCGGACCTGTTCGAGGGGCGCCCCTGGGTGCTCACCCCCACCCGGGACACCGACACCGAGGTGCTCAACCTGGCGTTGGAGCTGGTCTCGCACTGCCGGGCCGTGCCGGTCGTGATGGACGCCGACGCCCACGACCGCGCCGTCGCCCTCGTCTCGCACATGCCCCACCTGGTCTCCAGCCTGGTCGCCGCGCGCCTGGAGCACGCCGAGGAGTCGGCGGTACGGCTGTGCGGCGGGGGCATCCGGGACGTGACCCGGATCGCCGCCTCCGACCCCCGGATGTGGATCGACATCCTCTCCGCGAACCCGGGGCCGGTCGCCGACCTGCTCTCCGACGTGGCCGCCGACCTCGACGGGACCGTGCGGGCGCTGCGCGCGCTGCAGTCCTCCGACGAGGACAAGCGGAGCGAGGGGGCCGCCGGGATCGCCGACGTGCTGCGGCGCGGCAACGCCGGCCAAATCCGGGTGCCCGGCAAGCACGGCTCGGCGCCGCGGGCGTACGAGGCCGTCGTGGTGCTCATCGACGACCAGCCCGGGCAGCTCGCCCGCATCTTCGCGGACGCGGGGGCGGCCGGGGTCAACATCGAGGACGTGCGGATCGAGCACGCCACGGGCCGGCAGGCCGGCCTGGTGCAGCTCATGGTCGAGCCGAAGGCCGCGCCGGCGCTGTCCGCGGCGCTGCGCGAGCGGGGCTGGGCGCTGCGGCAGTAGGCCGGGCGCGGAGCGGTGGTGCCGGGCGCCGGGCGGTGCTGCCGCGCCCCGTACCGGTGCCGCGGCCGGGCCCCGTCCCCGTGCCGGGGCTGGAAGGAGGGGTCCGCGCGCCCGGTAACCTGGTGCGGGGTGCCCTCGCGTCCCGCACACCGCTCACCACCTCGCACCAGGAAGGTGTCCCCCCGTGGAAAACGGCGCCGCCCAGCCCGTGATTGTCGCCATCGACGGCCCCGCCGGCACGGGCAAGTCGAGCACGTCGAAGGCCGTGGCCACGCAGCTCGGCCTGAGCTACCTGGACACCGGGGCCCAGTACCGGGCGATCACCTGGTGGATGGTGACCAACGGGATCGACGTCGAGGACCCGCACGCCGTGGCCGCCGCGGCCGGCAAGCCGGAGATCGTCTCCGGCACCGACCCGGCCGGCCCGACGATCACCGTGGACGGCGTCGACGTGGCGGGCCCCATCCGCACCCAGGAGGTCACCTCCAAGGTCAGCCTGGTCAGCGCGGTGCCCGAGGTGCGGGCCCGGATCACCGAGCTGCAGCGCTCCGTCGCGGCCGGCGTCGAGCGGGGCATCGTCGTCGAGGGCCGGGACATCGGCACGACGGTGCTGCCCGACGCCGACCTGAAGGTCTTCCTCACGGCCTCCCCGGAGGCCCGGGCCGCGCGCCGCAGCGGCGAGCTGGGCCGGGGCACCGACGTGCGGGCCACCCAGGAGGCGCTCGTCGCGCGGGACCGCATCGACTCCAGCCGCAAGGCGTCCCCGCTCGCCAAGGCCGACGACGCCGTCGAGGTCGACACCACCGAGCTCACCCTGGACCAGGTCGTCGAGTGCGTGGTGACCCTCGTCGAGGAGAAGCGGGCCGGGAAGTGAGCGGACCCTCCCTGCCCTCGGAGCGGGGCGCAGAGGTCGGGCGGCGCATCGGCGTCGGCCTGATGCACGGGCTGTGGAAGCCGCGTGTGCTCGGCGCCTGGCGGGTGCCGGCCACCGGCCCGGTGATCCTCGCCGTCAACCACTCCCACAACATCGACGGGCCGATGGTCATGGGCGTCGCGCCCCGGCCCACGCACTTCCTGATCAAGAAGGAGGTGTTCGTCGGCCCGCTCGGCCGCTTCCTGACCGGCATCGGCCAGGTGGAGGTCGACCGCTCCACCGCCGACCGCACGGCGATCAGCCGGGCGCTGGCGGTGCTGGAGGGCGGCGGCGTCCTCGGGATCTTCCCCGAGGGCACCCGCGGCGAGGGCGACTTCGCCTCGCTGCGCGCCGGGCTCGCCTACTTCGCCGTGCGCAGCGGGGCGCCGATCGTGCCCGTGGCCGTGCTGGGAAGTTCCGGGCGCGGCGGACGGTTGGTCAAGGCGCTGCCCCCGCTGCGCAGCCGGGTCGACGTGGTCTTCGGCGACCCGTTCCCGGCCGGCGACGGTTCCGGGCGGCGCACCCGCAGGGTGCTCGACGAGGCCACGGAGCGCATCCAGAAGCAGCTCGGCGAGCACCTGCACCACGCCAGGCGCCTCACCGGGCGCTAGGCGACACTGAGTAGTGGATCACCCGGGGAGACAGCCCGGCCGGTCCACCGATCACCACGAAGGAACGACGAGGTACGCACTTCATGAACGACCAGAACCAGCCCGGCGACTCGGCTGAGCACGAGTACGACCACGGGGCTCTCGGCGACGCCGAGTACGCGCAGTTCATGGAGCTCGCCGCGGAAGAGGGCTTCGACGTCGAGGACGTCGAGGGCGCCATCGAGGAGGCGGGTCACGGCCCGCTGCCCGTCCTCGCCGTCGTCGGCCGGCCCAATGTCGGCAAGTCGACCCTCGTCAACCGGATCATCGGGCGGCGCGAGGCCGTCGTCGAGGACAAGCCGGGCGTCACCCGCGACCGCGTGACCTACGAGGCCGAGTGGGCGGGCCGCCGCTTCAAGGTCGTCGACACCGGCGGCTGGGAGCAGGACGTCCTCGGCATCGACGCCTCCGTGGCCGCCCAGGCCGAGTACGCGATCGAGGCCGCGGACGCCGTCGTCTTCGTCGTGGACGCCAAGGTCGGCGCCACCGACACCGACGAGGCCGTCGTCCGGCTGCTGCGCAAGGCCGGCAAGCCGGTCGTGCTGTGCGCCAACAAGGTGGACGGCCCGAGCGGCGAGGCCGACGCGGCCTACCTGTGGAACCTCGGCCTCGGCGAGCCCCACCCCGTCTCCGCGCTGCACGGCCGCGGCACCGGCGACATGCTCGACGCCGTCCTGGAGGCGCTGCCCGAGGCCCCGGAGCAGAGCTTCGGCACCGCCGTCGGCGGCCCGCGCCGGGTCGCCCTGATCGGCCGCCCCAACGTCGGCAAGTCCTCGCTGCTGAACAAGGTGGCCGGCGAGGAGCGCGTCGTCGTCAACGAACTCGCGGGCACCACCCGCGACCCGGTCGACGAGCTGATCGAACTCGGCGGCAAGACCTGGAAGTTCGTCGACACGGCCGGCATCCGCAAGCGGGTACACCTCCAGCAGGGCGCCGACTACTACGCCTCGCTGCGCACCGCGGCCGCCGTCGAGAAGGCCGAGGTCGCGGTCATCCTGATCGACGCCGCCGAGAGCATCTCGGTGCAGGACCAGCGCATCGTCACCATGGCGGTCGAGGCGGGTCGCGCGATCGTCATGGCCCTCAACAAGTGGGACACCCTCGACGAGGAGCGCCGCTACTACCTGGAGCGGGAGATCGAGACGGAGCTGGGCCAGGTCGCCTGGGCCCCGCGCGTCAACGTCTCGGCGCGCACCGGGCGGCACATGGAGAAGCTGGTCCCGGCGATCGAGACGGCCCTGGCCGGCTGGGAGACCCGGGTGCCGACCGGCCGGCTGAACGCCTTCCTCGGCGAGCTGGTCTCGGCCCACCCGCACCCGGTCCGGGGCGGCAAGCAGCCGCGCATCCTGTTCGGCACGCAGGCCGGCACCAAGCCGCCGCGGTTCGTGCTCTTCGCCTCCGGCTTCATCGAGGCCGGCTACCGGCGCTTCATCGAGCGGCGGCTGCGCGAGGAGTTCGGCTTCGAGGGCACCCCGATCCACATCTCGGTGCGGGTGCGCGAGAAGCGCGGCAAGAAGAAGTGACCGGCCGGGCGACCGGTTGAACGCGACGGAGGGGCGGCCCGTGGGGGCCGCCCCTCCGTCGCGCGGTGGGCCTCTCAGTAGCCCCGGCGCGGGGCCGGCGGGAGCGCCGCCGGCACGGGGGTCATCCCGGTGTGCGTGTGCTGCTGGCCGAGCGTCCCGACCCGCTGCCACCCACCGGACGTCTGCTGTCCGAGGCCCCGGCGCGCACTCTGCGCCCCCGCGCTGTACGCCCCGTAGGAGCTGCTGAACGACCCCGGCCGGGGGGTCTCGTCGTACGGGTCCGTGCGGTGCGGGAGGCTCCCGAAGGCGGTGAAGCCCAGTTCGTCCTCCCCGCTGCGGTCACCCGGCAGCGCGCGGAAGGACCTGACGTACTCCGCGTAGAGCGCGTCGTAGATCGGCGTGGCCGAGGGGCCGCCGGAGGAGTCCTGACCCGGTCGGGCGGAGGGGATCGACGGGAGGGACGGGCGGCGGGGGGAGTCGTATGCGTGCACGTAAGTCCCAACGACCGGCTGGGGGAAGGGATGCGGTATCCGGCCCCTCACCTGCGGGGGAAGCGGCTCAGGTGCCCGCGAGCGGCAGTGCGGCGGCGACCAGCTTGCCGTTGGCGGCGGCCTTGTCGAGCGCGTCGCGCAGCAGGTCCTCGCGCGGCTGGCGCCCGATCGAGCCCACCGGCGCGGCGAACATCAGCACCTGCTGGTGCTTGTTGGCGGCGGCCCGCCAGCCCTCGGTCACCTGGAGCGGTTGGTGCGCCTGCCACCAGGCCACCGGCTGGCCGCCGTCGGGGCCGGGCTGGAGCACGGCGTGCAGCCGGCCCATCGCCACCAGCACCGACCACCCGTGCCGCACCGGCGGCGCCTCGGTCAGCTCGGTGACCGGCAGGAAGCCCTGCTCGATGAGCAGCGGCAGGAAGTCGTCGCCGGTGCCGGTCGCGCCCGGCCGTACGATCGGCGCGGTCGGCTCGACGACCAGGGCGGGGTGCAACTCGCCCGCGATCAGCACGAGTCCGCTGGTGACGCCGAGCACGGCCTGCTCGGGCACGACCTTCTCGGGCTCCAGGTCGGTGGTGTCGCCGCCGATGGAGCGGACGGCGCCCCGCAGTTGCTCCTCGGTGACCTGGACGACCTGGGAGGGCAGACAGGTGGCGTGGGCGAAGGCGAGGACGGCGGTCTCGTCCCCGATGAACAGGACGGTGCTGGTGCGCTCGTGCTCGGAGTCGCCCGGGGTGCGGCAGGACGTGCAGTCGTAACTGCCCGGGGCGTTCTCTCCGGCGAGCAGCCGGTCGGCTTCTTCGTCGCCGATCTCGGCGCGTACCTCGTCGCTGACGTCGAGCATGCGCGGCACGGGTGGCTCCCTCGGATGCGGTGCGGTGACGGGCCGGGTGGCTCCCCGGCCCATGAAGAAGACAACGGGCGACCTGTGGCGGGAGTCACGCGGTCCGGCGAACGGAATGGAACCCTCGGACGCGCTCGGTCACGGAGCGAACGGAACAGGACACTCCCAGTCAGGTCACGCGACGGTCACGACTGGGGGTTCCGTGAACTGACTCACAGTTTGGGCGAGTTGGGTACCGACATATCCCGACAATCGGGGGCGGACCGGCTGGCCCGCAGGGACCGCTACCTCCGGTAACTCCCAACTGGCCTGCGGAAACAGGGAATTGGTTGATAACGAACCGTCAGCATCCCTAGATTGCTCCGCCGTGTGCAACGAGCACCGCTCGGGTACGTCCACCGGCCGCGCAGAGCCAGACACCGCGCAGCACCACGCCGGCGGACGGGACGGAGCACGGCGACCGCGTTCCCTGCGCGGCCGGCGGGCCCCGTTCGGGGAAGCCCGGGTCAGCAGAGAGGGATGTACATGTCCGAGTGTGCCGATACCACCCGCGAGAACACCCGCGTCACCGGCAACAGGACGCGGACGACGGCGGTCCTCGCCGGGGCGGCGCTGCTCGCCCCGCTGGGACTGCTCGCCGCGACCGGCAGCGCCGACGCGGCGGACGGCGGGGTGTGGGACCGCATCGCCCAGTGCGAGAGCGGCGGCAACTGGCACATCAACACCGGCAACGGCTACTACGGCGGCCTGCAGTTCTCCGCCTCCACCTGGCGCGCGTACGGCGGCACCGCGTACGCCGCGACGGCCGACGGGGCCACCAGGGACCAGCAGATCGCCGTCGCCACCAAGGTCCAGGGCGCCCAGGGCTGGGGTGCCTGGCCGGTCTGCTCGGCACGGGCCGGAGCGTCCGGCGGCGCGCCCGCGGCGGCTTCCTCCGGCTCGGGCTCCTCGACGACGACGTCGAAGAGCGCGGGGGAGCACCACACGCGGCAGAACGGCGCCCCGTCGCAGAGCGCCGCGCCGCGCAAGAGCACCACCACGCACCAGGGTGGCCAGGCGGCCGAGCGGTCCGCCGTACCCGCCTCGCGCGGCGCCTCCCGCGGTGACTACACCGTCCGCCAGGGCGACACGCTGAGCACCATCGCCGCGGCCAACGGCACCACCTGGCAGCGCCTGTACGCCGCCAACCGGGCCGTCGTCGGCGGCGACCCCGACCTGATCGTGCCCGGCCAGCGCCTCCTCTTCTGAGCCGCGCCCCGACCCGGCACGCACCGTCGTGCGCAGGCCCCGCCCGGTCCGTCGACCGGGCGGGGCCCGTCCGTCCCGCGCCCGGCTGGCAGACTCGCCCCATGCTGGAGACCTCCGCCCGACTGCTGCGTCTGCTCTCGCTGCTCCAGGCCTACCGGGAGTGGTCCGGCGCCGAGTTGGCCGAACGGCTCCGGGTCACGCCGCGGACCGTGCGGCGGGACGTGGAGCGGCTGCGGGAACTGGGCTACCCCGTGCACGCGAGCCCCGGCACCGGCGGCGGTTACCAGCTCGGCCCGGGCGCCGACCTCCCGCCGCTGCTGCTCGACGACGACGAGGCCGTCGCCGTGGCCGTCGGACTGCGCACCGCCGCCGGACAGGCCGTCGAGGGCATCGGCGAGAGCTCGGTGCGGGCGCTGGCGAAGCTGGAGCAGGTGCTGCCGCACCGGCTGCGCCGCAGGGTGGGCGCGCTCACCGCGTTCACGGTGCCGATGGCGCGCGCGGCGCAGCCGGCCGCCGTCGACCCGGCCGTGCTCACCGAGCTCGCCCACCTGTGCCGGGACGCCGAGCTGCTGCGCTTCGCGTACACCGGCGCGGACGGCACCGAGAGCCGCCGCACCGTCGAACCGCACCGCCTGGTGTGCAGCGAGCGCCGCTGGTACCTGGTCGCCTGGGACGTCGAGCGCGCCGGCTGGCGGACGTTCCGGGTGGACCGCATCACCCCGAAGCCGCCGCACGGGCCGCGCTTCGAGCCGCGCGAGCCGCCGGCCGAGGACCTCGCCGCGTACGTCTCCGAGGGGGTCTCCACGCGCGTGTACGCCGAGCACGCGACCGTGCGGCTGCTGGTGCCCCTGGAGCGGGCCGCCGAGCGGATCTCCCCGTCCGCCGGGACGCTGCGGGCCGACGGACCGGACGCGTGCCTGCTGCGCACCGGGGCCGGCAGCCTCGACGTCATGGTGATCCACGTGGTGATGATGGGCTTCCCCTTCGAGGTGCTGGAGCCGCCCGAGCTGATCGAGGCGCTCCGGCGGACGAGGGACCGGCTCGACGACGCCCTGTCCCGGGCCGAGGGGGCGGCCGCGCGGCCCCCGGCCGGGGGACTCGGCTAGCGCGGCGGCCCGCAGGTGTGGCGCACCGGGGCCGGGGCATACGGAGATGGTGTGCGGAAGCCGTGTATTTTCCCTGCACCGTCGGCTTCCGCTCCTCGGCGTGTCCGGATACCGCCCACTGGGGAATGCGGCGGGTTACCGCGGGTTCATCCATAACGCCCGCGCGCGTTATTCGAGAAGCCGATCCGGCCTTCCGGGAATTGCGTTCGAATAGGCACCGTAGGCATGCGGGGTTGCCGCCCCGAGTGACGGAACAGGGTCAAACCAGGACCGGGACGCTGTGACAGAAGTGTGACAGGAGTGGCTCCCGGGGTCCGGCGGCACCGGGCGCGGGCTTCCGGCTCGGCGCCCTGCGGCCTAGCGTGGCCGTATGGCACCCATTCCCACGCCCCCGGCGGAGCCCCACGACAGCACGGACGCCTACGTCGGCCTGGAGGCCGAGCGCGCCGAACGGCTCGCGCGCGAACGGGGATGGTCGACGGTGCGCACGCTGGCGCCCGGGGCGATCATCACCATGGAGTACCGCGTGGGCAGGCTGAACTTCGAGGTGCGCGACGGCCGGGTGGGCCGCGCCTGGAAGGGCTGACCCCGTACGCCCGTCCCGCGCGCCGACGACGAAGGCCCCGGTCCCTCGAGGGGAACCGGGGCCTTCGCTGCGGGGTCCGGGTGTGCGTACCGGTGGGCCCCGCCGTCCTTCCGGCCGGTCAGCCGCCCGTCAGGGGCCGGGACGCCGAGGCGGCCGTACCGCGCGGCAGGCGGTCGGCGTGCGGTGGGCGGCGGCTGCCGACGGGCGTGACCGGGGTGCGCTCCGAGCGGCCGCTGTGCGGGCCGGGAGCCAGGTAGGCGGGCGGCCGGGGCGTCCGGGCCGCGGTGACCGTCTCGCGCGCGGCCGGCGCCTCGTCGTCCTGCGACGCGGCCGGGCGGGCGGTGAGCGGGACCTGTACGGGGACCGGTCCGGCGGGTGCCGGGACGGTGCCGGCGCGGCGGGAGCGCCAGCGGTCGCGCAGGTCGAGGATGCCCTCCTCGGCGCGGGCGATGACCGGCTCGCACCAGGGCAGCGCCAGCAGCACCAGCAGTCCCGCGGCCCAGCCGAGCAGCACGTCGCTCAGCCAGTGCGTACCGAGGTAGACGGTGGCCATGCCGACGCCGAGCGAGGTGACCGCGGACAGGGCGGACAGCCAGCGGCGGGCCCGCGGGGTGGAGGCCAGATAGGCGAGGATCCCCCAGGTCACGACCGCGTTGGCGGTGTGGCCGCTGGGAAATATATCGCCGCCCAGACCCATCTCGTTCGAGCCGATCGTGGTCGCGTAGTGCGGGCCGAGCCGGCCCATGCCGATCTTCGCGGCGCCGACCGTGATGTTCAGCAGCAGCAGGGAGGCGCCCAGGGTGAGCAGCGGGCGCAGGGTGTGCTGGCGCCAGGAGCGCCAGCCGAGCCAGGCGGCCACCATCACGGCGGTCGGGCCGCGCTGGCCGAGGACCACGTAGTAGTCGACGAACCAGTGGATGCCCGACCACTGCTGGTACGGCCGGAAGAACATGACCTGCCAGTCGAGGCGGACCAGCCAGGACGTCGTCACCACGAGCCACACGATCGCCAGGTAGAAGCCCAGGGTCGCGGACAGCAGCGCGACCCGGTGCCGGCTCATCCTCGGCACATCGAGGTGGGCCGGGCGTTCCGGCTCACGGTCGAGCCTGGCGAACACCCGGTCCAGACGGGTGAGGTTTCGTTTGGTACGCACCCAATCGACGTTACAGCGAGTGAGCTCGCATCTCCGTCGAATCCACGGGTTTGTGATGACGATGTGATGTGGGATTGCTCTCAGGAGGCCGGTTAATTCTTGAGGAATGACGGTCGCAGAATGTGCTTCCCTTTATTTCCTTTGATCATTCCGGCTCGAGTTGCGGGGGAAGTCACGTGGTGTTAAACGCAGGTCGGCGCCCCATTCAGGGGGGACCGGACCCGTTCAGCCACCACGCTCCGTACACCGCCGAGGCCACTGCCACACCCACCGTGACCAGTGCTGTCGCGCGCGTCCGCAGCCGGGCGAGGGCGCGGGCGAGCGGGAACAGCAGCGGGAAGGCCGGCAGGAGCAGCCGCGGCTTGGAGCCGAAGTAGCTCGACGCGCACAGCGCCAGCGCGAGCACGACCCCCGAATAGACCAGCAGTGCGAGCGGCTGGCGCTGCCGCACACCGACGACGTACAGCAGGACCAGCGCCGCCACTCCCGCGATCAGGCCGAGACCGGCGAGCGCCCCCGGGACCGACGTGAACTTGTCGGCGACGAAGCCCGCGAACGCCCGCCCGCCGTCGAACCCGTTGCGCCAGCCGGCCTGGACGTCCAGGTAGCCGAAGAGGCCCCCGCCCGTGCGGTGCCCGACCCACAGGACGTAGCCGGCCGTGCCGAGCGGGGCCAGGGCGAGACCGGCGGCCCGGCGCGCGACACCGCGGACGCGCTCGCCGCGCGGGAACAGTCCCGCCGCCCACACCGCCGCCACGACCGCCAGGCCGACCGGGCGGGTCAGGCCGCACAGCGCGGCCAGGGCGCCCGCCGTCCCCCAGCGGCCGGTCAGTACCGCGTACAGCGACCAGGCGGCCAGCGCCGTGAACAGCGACTCGCTGTACGCCATCGACTGCACGATCCCGACCGGCAGGACCGCCCACAGCAGGACGGCGCACACCCCGGCCCGGTGGCCGTACAGCCGGTCCGCGACCGCGAAGATCCCCCAGGCCGCCGCGAGCGAGGCCGCCAGGGAGACGGTGAAGCCCGCGTCGGCGTACGACAGCGGGGTCGTCGCGTGCAGCAGCCGCTCCAGCCAGGGGAGCAGCGGGAAGAAGGCCAGGTTGGAGTGGACGTCGCCGTTCGGCAGCCGCACCTCGTAGCCGTAGCCCAGCTCCGCCACGCGCACGTACCACAGCGCGTCCCACCGGGCCGTCAGCAGCTTGTACGCGCTCGTGCCGCGCGCGGCGCTCCACAGGGCCAGCGCCAGCAGGCCCAGGGCCCGTACGGCGGCGTACCCCAGGAGCGCCGGAGCGGCCCGGAGCCTCGTGGGGGCGCCCGGCGGGGCCACGCGCGTGTCGAGATCGGTCACGGGCTCGATTATCGACGCCCTGCGACCGGCCCGGTCCGGCCCGGCGTGCGGACCGCCGAGCCGGGGCCGGGAGGACGCGGGAAGGGGCTTGAGGAAGTGGCGCACGCCACACCGCTGCCCGCGGAGTCTGAGAGGTCCGCCACGTGACCGCGGCGCCGACTCGCGTACGCTGCCTTCACCTGCCGTTCGTCCGCGCGGGCCGGGGACCACCGCTCCTCCCCGGCCGAGCCACGGGGCGTCCCCACCCCGCGAGCCCGCCGACGACAGGGGAACACCTGGGAGGTACGTACATGTCCGGGACGACCACGGCCGCCGCAGCGCTGCGCCGTCGGGCGGCCGGGGCCGGTGCCAACCGCTGGGTCGTCCTCGTGGTGCTGTGCGTCAGCCTGCTGCTGGTCGCCGTCGACGCGACCGTGCTGCACGTCGCCGTGCCCGCCGTCACCGAGGATCTGAAGCCCGGCGCGATAGAGCTGCTCTGGATCGTCGACACCTACCCGCTCGTCTGCGCCTCGCTGCTCATCCTGTTCGGCACGCTCGGCGACAAGGTCGGCCGCAGACGCATCCTGCTCCTCGGCTACGCGCTGTTCGGCGTGGCCTCCGCCCTGGCGGCCCTCGCCCCGGACGCGCAGGTGCTGATCGTCGCGCGGGCGCTGCTCGGCGTCGGCGGGGCGATGATCATGCCCGCGACGCTGTCGATCCTGCGGCAGGTCTTCCCCGACCGCCGGGAACGCGCGCTCGCCATCGGCATCTGGAGCGCGGTGGCCGCGGTCGGCGCGGCGGTGGGGCCGCTGCTGGGCGGCTTCCTGCTGGAGCACTTCTGGTGGGGCTCGGTGTTCCTGGTCAACATCCCGCTGATGCTGGTCAGCCTGCCGGTCGGGCGGCTGCTGCTGCCCGAGTCGCGCGGTGCGGGGGACGGGCCGTGGGACGTCGTCGGCGCGCTCATGGCCGCCGCCGGACTGTTCGGCGTGGTCTTCGGGGTCAAGCGGCTGGGCGGGGACGAGGCGGCGGGCAGCCCGGTGACGCTCGTGCCGCTGCTGGTCGGCGCGGTGCTGCTGGTGCTGTTCGTACGGCGGCAGCGGCGGCAGGCGCAGCCGCTGGTGGACCTCGGGATGTTCGCGCGGCCGGCCTTCAGCACGGCGGTGGGGTGCATCGTGCTGGCGATGCTCGCGCTGGTCGGGCTGGAGCTGATCGCCGCGCAGTACCTGCAGCTCGTGCTGGGGCTGTCGCCGCTGCAGACCGGGCTGCGGCTGCTCCCGCTGACCTTCGCGGCGATGGCCGCGGGGCTGGCCGGGGCGCGGGCGCTGCGCCGGTTCGGGCCGCGGCGGATGGTGTGCGGGGGGTTCTGTGTCACGGCGGCGGCCGTGCTGCTGCTCACGGCGATGGGCGAGGCGGACGACACGGGGCTGCTGCTGTGCGGGTTCGTGCTGCTCGGGTTCGGGCTGGAGACGACGCTGTTCGCGGCGTACGAGTCGATGCTGAGCGAGGCGCCGGCCGAGCAGGCCGGGGGAGCGGCGGCGATCGGGGAGACGTCGTACCAGTTGGGGGCGGGGCTCGGGATCGCCCTGCTGGGCAGCGTGATGAACGCGGCGTACGCACCGGGCCTCGCGTCGGTGCGGGGGGTTCCGGCCGGGGCGTCGGCGGCGGCGGGGCACTCGCTGGGGGAGGCGTACGAGGTGGCGGGGCGGCTGGGGGGCGCGGGGGGTGCGGCGCTGCGGCGGGCCGCGGTGCACAGCTTCGTGCACGGGCTGCACGTCACGTTGCTGGTGAGCGCGGGGTTGCTGCTGCTGGGGGCGGTGGCGGCGCTGCGGTTGCCACGGGTGATGCAGTGCGAGGGGGCTGCGCCGGGGGCGGATCTCCCGTTGCCCAGGTCGTCCGAGGACCGCAGGGTGTCGGTGTGACCGCCTCTGTCTCCCGCCCACGCGTCACCGGTGCGGCCGAGGCACGGCAGTGACCGTCGCCGGCCGTGGTCGCCCGCCGTCGGCGGCGGACAGATCCGGCCGCCCGGAGATTCATCCGAACGGGGTACGCCTGGACGTCGGCCCGAGGGGGTCGTAACGTCAGGGGCGTTCTTGTTGGTTAGCGGTGCTAGTTTTTCGGAGGGGTGCCTGATGGCCTCGACTTCCCGCTCGCTGCCCCCGTTCGACCCCGCGGACCCCCTAGGGATCGACGACCTGCTCGAGCCCGAGGACCTCGCGGTGCGCGACACCGTGCGCCGGTGGGCGGCCGAGCGGGTCCTGCCGCATGTGGCCGAGTGGTACGAGAGCGGCGAGCTGCCCGGCATCCGGGAACTCGCCCGCGAGCTCGGCGGCATCGGCGCCCTCGGCATGTCCCTGGAGGGCTACGGCTGCGCGGGCGCGAGCGCGGTGCAGTACGGGCTCGCCTGCCTGGAACTGGAGGCCGCCGACTCCGGCATCCGCTCCCTCGTCTCCGTGCAGGGTTCCCTCGCCATGTACGCGATCCACCGCTTCGGCAGCGAGGAGCAGAAGCGGCACTGGCTGCCCCGCATGGCCGCCGGCGAGGTGATCGGCTGCTTCGGGCTGACCGAGCCCGACCACGGCTCCGACCCCGCCTCGATGCGCACCCACGCCAAGCGCGACGGCGGCGACTGGGTGCTCAACGGCCGCAAGATGTGGATCACCAACGGATCGGTCGCGGGCGTCGCCGTCGTCTGGGCGCAGACCGAGGACGGCATCCGCGGCTTCGCGGTGCCCACCGACACCCCGGGCTTCTCGGCCCCCGAGATCAAGCACAAGTGGTCCCTGCGCGCCTCCGTCACCAGCGAACTCGTGCTGGACGACGTGCGCCTGCCCGCCGACGCCGTGCTGCCGGAGGTGGTCGGGCTCAAGGGCCCGCTGAGCTGCCTCTCGCACGCCCGCTACGGCATCGTGTGGGGGGCGATGGGGGCGGCCCGGGCGAGTTTCGAGGCCGCGGTCGACTACGCGAGGTCACGCGAGCAGTTCGGCCGGCCCATCGGCGGCTTCCAGCTCACCCAGGCCAAACTCGCGGACATGGCGGTCGAACTGCACAAGGGGATCCTGCTCGCCCACCACCTGGGGCGGCGCATGGACGCCGGCCGCCTGCGTCCGGAGCAGGTCAGCTTCGGCAAGCTGAACAACGTCCGCGAGGCCATCGAGATCTGCCGTACGGCGCGGACGATCCTCGGTGCCAACGGGATCTCGCTGGAGTACCCCGTGATGCGGCACGCGACCAACCTCGAGTCGGTGCTCACCTACGAGGGCACCGTCGAGATGCACCAGCTGGTGCTGGGCAAGGCGCTCACCGGGCTCGACGCCTTCCGGTGAACCCCGAGCGGGGGCAGGGCCGGTGGGCGGCCCTGCCTCAGCTCTGGTTGAAGAAACCGTCCGCGCGGTGCGCGCCCGGGTCGCCGTTGACGATCTCCGTGTGGGCGGGCGTCAGCAGGAACACGCGCGTGGAGACGCGCTCGATGGAACCCCGCAGGCCGAAGATGAGCCCGGCCGCGAAGTCGACGACGCGCTTGGCGTCGGCCGCCTCCATGGCGGTGAGGTTCATGATGACCGGCACGCCCTCGCGGAACAGCTCACCGATCACCCGGGCGTCCCGGAAGCTGTCCGGGGTGACCGTGCCGATCCGGCGGCCCTTCTCCTCGGCCGTGTCCGAGGCGACCTTCACCCGGGGGTCGGTCACCCAGGCGTCCCCGGAGTCGGTCCCCTCGGAGTAGTCGTCGTCGTAGTAACGCTCGTCATCGTTGTCGTCGACGAGGCCAAGCCAGGCACTCGCCTTGCGCACCGATCCCATGGACGCCTCCTCTCACAGCGGTCTTCTGTTCCTTTCCGCACCCCATGGTCGTCCATGATGCGGATGTCGCGCCAAGTGGATAGACGCCGCGCGGGGGGTTTGTGACGGTACTGGTGCACAGCAGATCCGTCGAGAGGCCGCGTATCCCAAGGGCTACGAAGTAAACCGCTGCTGACTGAGAGTGAAATATGATTGTCTGCGGCGGACGGGTGACGAGTGGGGCGGATGAGTGAACAGCGGCGACCCCTCCGCGGCGGTCCCGGAACGACGATCGGTCGATAGCATGCGGCAGCTCGATGTCGTAAGCGTTACGGGGGATCGTCGTGTTCGGAATCGTCCGGCCCTGCCGTCACCGCCTCGGTGAGGGCCTCGCCGCCCAGTGGATGGCGCACCTGTGCGGGCTCTGCCTCGCCCTGCGCCGTGACCACGGCCAGTTCGCGCGGGTCGTCACCAACTATGACGGGCTGCTCATCTCGGTCCTGACGGAGGCTCAGGCCGCACCCGCGCCCGGGGCCCGGCGCACGGCCGGCCCGTGCCCGCTGCGCGGGATGCGCACCGCGTCCGTCGCCCAGGGCGGGGGCGCCCGGCTCGCGGCGGCCGTCTCCCTGGTCCTCGCCTCCGCCAAGGTGCGCGACCATGTCGCCGACGGCGACGGCCTGCTGGCCCGCGGGCCGGTCGCGCTCGCCGCGCGCCGCGTCGCGACGAGCTGGGGGCGTGCGGGGGAACGCGGCGGCTCGGCCGTCGGGTTCGACACCGCCGTCCTGGTCGACGCGGTCGACCGGCAGGTCGGCATCGAGGCGCTCGCCGGGCCCGGCACACCGCTGCTGTCGGTCACCGAACCCACCGAGACCGCCACGGCGGCCGCCTTCGCGCACACCGCGGTCCTGGCCGGCCGGCCCGGCAACGCCGTGGCGCTCGCCGAGGCCGGGCGGCTCTTCGGTCGCCTCGCCCACCTGCTGGACGCCGTCGAGGACCAGCCGGCCGACGCCGCGGCCGGTGCCTGGAACCCGCTCACCGCCACCGGCACCTCCCGCGCCGAGGCCCGCCGGCTCGCCGACGACGCGCTGCACGGCATCCGGCTCGCCCTGCGCGACGCGGAGTTCACCGACGGCCGGCTGGCGCACCTGCTGCTCGCGCACGAACTGCGCCGCTCGGTGGACCGGGCCTTCGGCACCACGTCCTGCGGACACGGACCCGAGGCCGCCTTCGGCCCGCCGCAGGGCCCCTACGCACCCCAGGGACCGGGCGCGCCGTACGACCCCCGCCACCCGCACCAGGGCGGCGGCCACCCCTTCCGGAGCGGGCCGCAGCCGCCCGCCAAGCGGGGCTTCTGGGCGGGCTGCGCGGCGGCGGTCGGGCTGTGCTGCACCTGCCGGCTGTGCTGCGCCGACGAGTTCGAGGGCCCCTGGTCCGGCAAGAAGCGCGAGGGCTGGTGCAGCAACTGCGGGGACTGCGACTGCTCCTGCTGCGAGGCCTGCTCGTGCTGTGAGGCGTGCTCGTGCTGCGAGTGCTGCGCCTGCGACTGCTGACACAGGGTCAGCGGCCGCAGACGCGGATCGCACGCTAGTTCTTCAGCTCCGGGGGGCTGATGCGGGACTTGGTGATCGCCGAGCCCGTCGTCCCCCACTTCTTCAGGATCTTCGCGTACGTGCCGTCCGCGATGAGCTTGTCGACCGCCGCCTGGAAGGCGGGCGCCAGCTTCGTGCCCTTCTTGAAGGCGAACCCCACGTCCAGGCGGTGGAACTCGTTGAGGAACTTCAGACCGTCCTGGTGGGCGACGGCGTAGCGCAGGCCGTTGATGGTGGACATCACCACGTCGCTGCGGCCCTGCTGGAGCGAGGACCACACGGCGCTGGACTCGCTGTACGTCTGCACCTTGTACGCCTTCTTCCCGGCGTCGGTGCACCGGTGCGCGTTCTGCTCCAGCGTGGCCTCGAACGTGGTGCCGGCGCCGGTCGCGACGTTCAGCCCGCAGAGCTGGGTCAGGTCGGTGACCTTCGACAGCTTGCTGTCCTTGCGGGTGGCGAAGCCCTGGCCGTCGTTGATGTAGGTGACGAAGTCGATGGTCTTCAGGCGTTCGGTGGTGACGCCGAAGTTGCTGACGCCGACGTCGTACTTGCCGCTGTCCAAGGCGGGCAGGATCGCCTCGAAACTCGCCTGCTGCTGATCGACCTTGACGCCGAGCACCTTGGCGACCGCGTTCGTGAAGTCGACGTCCTGGCCCACGAGGGTCTTGCCGTCCTCCAGGTAGGAGGTGCCGGGCGGGGTGCTGCCGACGCTCGTGCCGACGGTCAGGCCGGTCACTCCGGACGGCAGGAGCCCGGCCGCCGCCTCGTCCTTGCGGACACTGGACACCACGTCCGTGGTGGGGACGGCGCCGGAACCGGCGGCCGCCTGGGCGGTGCTGCCGGACCCGGAGTCGTCCGAACCCGAACCGCAGGCCGTCACCAGCACGGTGGCGGACGTGATCAGGGCGAAGGACGCGAGCAGGCGGGAAGAGGTACGCGAGGGCGTGCGCATCGTGGGCGTGTCTCCTGACGAACGGCAAGAGGGAGGAAAGCGCGGAGTGAGGGGGTGCGCGTGTGAAGGCGAAGAGTGAGAAGGGGGGTGCGGAAAAGGGTGCGACGAAGCACGCGGAGAGCAAGGGAACGCGTACGGGAGAACGCGGGAGGCGCCCGGGGATCAGGACGGGGACGTCCCCGTGTCGGGGGACGGCACCACCGGGATCAGGGCAGCAGGGGGTCGCTCAACAGGAACAGGACCACACACGACCGAAGTCGATGTGGGAGCGGGTGACCAGCCACTGCTGCGGATGCATGGGGCAAGTGGAACAGGTCCCCGGTTCCGCGTCAACCGACATGAGACGTACTGCTCACAGTCTGGACACCCTTGACAACGAGGGGAAATCGGACCGTACAGTCGAGGCGCGGCCCTGCTGAGGGGCTCGGCCGCACGGCGCCCCGCGCGCCGCCCGTGTGAAGGCACCACCGTGTTCGTCCCCCGGTCCCGGCTCGGCCGAGGCGGGAGGGACCACCGACCCACGGAGCCTTCCCATGTCCTCCGACACCACCCTCACCAAGGCCCCCGCGGCCCCGGACGACCTGCCGGTCCACGCCGACGAACTGCCGATCGTCCCGCAGCGCCGCCTCGGGCAGTGGACCGCGGCCGCCGCCGTGCTCGTCCTGCTCGGGCTGTCCGTCACCTCCGTCCTGCGCAACCGGGCGTTCCAGTGGGACGTCGTCGCCGACTACTTCACCTCCGACTCCGTGCTGCGCGGACTGTGGCTCACGCTCTGGCTGACCGCCGTGGTGATGGTGCTCGGCTTCGCCCTCGGCACCCTGCTCGCCGCCGCCCGGCTGTCCGCCAACCCCGTGCTGCGCGCGGTCAGTTGGGGGTACGTCTGGCTGTTCCGGTCGATCCCGATCCTGGTGCAGCTCCTGCTGTGGTTCAACATCGGCGCGCTGTACCCGCACCTGTTCGGGGTGCGGACCGTCGACCTGTTCACGCCCATCGCGGTGGCCATCATCGGGCTCACCCTGCACGAGGCCGCCTACGCCGCCGAGGTGGTGCGCGGCGGGATCCTCTCCGTGGACCGCGGGCAGGTCGAGGCCGCGCAGGCGCTCGGGCTCAGCCGGTGGCGCCGCTGGTGGCGCATCGTGCTGCCCCAGGCCATGCGGGCCATCGTGCCGCCGGCCGGGAACATGCTGATCGGGACCCTCAAGGGCACCTCCATCGTCAGCGTCATCGCCGTGCAGGACCTGCTGTTCTCGGTGCAGCTCGTCTACCACCGCACCTACCAGGTCATCCCGCTGCTGATGGTCGCGACCGTCTGGTACACCGTCGTCACCTCGGTGCTGAGCGTCGGCCAGTACTACGTCGAGAAGCGCTACGCGCGCGGCACGGGGGCCGCCCGATGAGCCCCTCCCTGGTCATCGTCGGGGCCGGCCCGCGCGCGACCGGCCTCATCGAGCGCATAGCCGCCAACGCCCCCGAGCTGTACGCCGGTTCGCAGCTCGACATCCACCTCGTCGACCCGCACCCGCCGGGCGCCGGACGCATCTGGCGCCAGGCCCAGTCCCCGCTGCTGTGGATGAACTCGCACGCCGAGGACGTCACCATGTTCACCGACGAGACGGTGGCCATGGACGGACCCGTGCGCCCCGGGCCGACCCTGCACGAGTGGGCCGGCATCGACGGCCGCACCTTCGCCGGCCGCCGCGTCCAGGGCGCCTACCTGGGCTGGGTGCACGAGCAGGCCGTCGCCGCCCTGCCCCCGGGCATCACCGTCCACCACCACCCGCGGCGCGCGGTGCGGGTGAGCGGGCCCCGCGGGGGACGCCAGCAGGTCTGGCTGGAGGACCGTACCGAGCCGCTGACCGCCGACCTCGTGGTGCTCGCCCTCGGCCACCTCGACGCCGAACCCGACGACGAGCAGCGGGAGCTGGCGGCGTACGCCCGCACCCACGGGCTCACCCACCTGCCGCCCGACTTCACCGCCGACAGCGACCTGTCCGGCCTGCGGCCCGGCGAACCCGTCCTGGTGCGCGGCTTCGGGCTCGCCTTCGTCGACCTGATGGTGCTGCTCACCGAGGGCCGCGGCGGACGCCACGAGGGCGACACCTACGTGCCCTCCGGACGCGAGCCGGTGCTGTACGTCGGGTCGCGGCGCGGAGTGCCGTACCACTCGAAGATCGGCTACGGCCTGGACGGTGAACGGCCGCCGCTGCCGCGCTTCTTCGGGCCCCCCGAGATCGAGGACCTGCTCGCCCGGCCCGGCGGGTTCGACTTCCGGCGGGACGTGTGGCCGCTGGTGGAGAAGGAACTGGGCTTCGCCCACTACCACCGGCTGTTCACCGCGCACCCCGAGCGCACCACGGTCGCCTGGACCGACTTCGAGGAGAAGTACGCGGCCACCACCGGCCCCGAGGAGCGGGCGGCGCTCGCCGCGGCGGCCGTCCCCGAGCCCGCCGACCGGCTCGACCTGGCCGCGCTCGACCGGCCGCTGCAAGGCGTGCGGTACGCCGACCACGAGGAACTCCAGGACGGGCTGCGGCAGTACATCGAGGAGGACGTGACCCGGCGCCACGACCCCGGGCACAGCGCCGACCTGGCCGTGTTCCTCGGCCTGCTCTCCGTGTACGGGCAGCTCGTGCGGCTCGGCGACGTCGGCACGTCCTGGCACGGCTTCTTCAACTACATGGCCTCCGGGCCGCCCGGACCCCGGCTGCGCCAGATGCTCGCGCTGTCCCGGGCGGGGCTGCTGCGGTTCGTCGGCGCCGACATGGCCGTCCACGCCGAGGACGGGGTGTTCCGGGCGTCCAGCCCGACCGTGCCCGGGTTCCGCGTCGAGGCACGGGCCCTGGTCGAGGCGCGGCTGCCGGAGCCGACGGTCGCGCGGGCGCGGGACCCGCTGCTGCGCGCCCTGCACGCCGAAGGGGTGGGGGAGACCCCGGACGGGCTGCTGCGGGTGGACCCCGTCGACGGGCGGATCCTCGACCCGGCCGGCCGGCCGCACCCGCGCCGGTTCGCGCTCGGGCCGCACACCGAGGTCCGCGCGCCCGGCGCGTTCACCCGGCCCCGCACCGGGGGGCCCGCGTTCCGACAGAACGACGCCACGGCGCGCGCCGCCCTCGCCCTGCTGCGGGAGCTCGGCCTCGACGCCGCCGCCTGACCCGCGACCCATCCGCCAGCCATCCGCCAGCCAAAGGGATTCACTCATGAGCGTCATGGTCGACATCAGGTCGGTCCACAAGAGCTTCGGCCCGCTGGAGGTCCTGAAGGGCATCGACCTCTCGGTGCGCGCCGGGGAGGTGACCGTCGTCCTCGGGCCCTCCGGCTCGGGCAAGTCGACGCTGCTGCGCACCATCAACCACCTGGAGAAGGTGGACCGCGGCGCGGTCAGCGTCGACGGCACGCTCATCGGCTACCGGCGGGTGGGCGACCGGCTGCACGAACTGCCCGAGCGCGAGGTGCTCAAGCAGCGCACGCGCATCGGCTTCGTGTTCCAGAACTTCCACCTCTTCCCGCACCTCACCGTGGTGGAGAACGTCGTGGAGGCGCCGGTGTCGGCACTGAAGCGGCCCCGGGAGCAGGCCGTCCGGGACGCGCGCCGGCTGCTGGAGCGGGTCGGGCTCGCCGACAAGGCCGACGCCTATCCGAAACAGCTGTCCGGGGGGCAGCAGCAGCGCGTGGCCATCGCGCGGGCCCTCGCGCTGGAGCCGAAGCTGCTGCTGTTCGACGAGCCGACCTCCGCGCTCGACCCCGAGCTGGTCGGCGAAGTCCTCGACGTCATACGGGACCTGGCGCGCCAGGGCACCACGATGATCGTCGTCACGCACGAGATCGGGTTCGCCCGGGAGGTCGCCGACACGGTGGTGTTCATGGCCGACGGGCGGATCGTGGAGCAGGGACCCCCGGGCCAGGTGCTGGACGCCCCGCGCGAGGAGCGGACCCGGGCGTTCCTGTCGAAGGTGCTGTGAGCATGGGCGCCTCGTACGGCCGGGGGCTGCTGCACCTGGCCGCCGCCGTCGACTCCGCGGCCGTCGACCCCGCCGCGGCGGGCGACGCCGACGCCCAGGTCGAGCTGGTCCGGCTCGCCGAGCGCGGCGGGCTGGACTTCGTGACCCTGGCCGGCGACGGGACACCGCCCGGGCTGGCGGCGCGGGCGCTGGCCGCGACCCGGCGCATCGGGGTCGTCCCGGTGCCGGGGGAGAACGTCGAGGACGTCGACCCGGCGCACCGGGGCCGGACCGGGCTGTGGGCCGACGGAGGCGTGCCGGGGGCACCCCCGCGAGCCGGGGCCGGCGGCGGTGGGAGCGCGCCCGCCCCGCCCGTGCGGGTCGTCGACGCCACCGCGCCCGGGTCCCGGGCCGCTGCCGCCCGGTGCGCCGACGTGGCGGTGGTCCGGGTCGCGGACGCCGTGCAGGCCGGGATCGTGCGCGACGAACTGCGGGAGCGGGCCGCCGGCCTGGGCCGGGACCCGGACGGGCTGCGGGTGCTGGCCGGGCTCCTGGTGGACCTCGGCGACGGGGAGTACGCCGCCGAGCCCGGACACGGCGGGGGCGGCCCCCGGCCGACCGTGCACGGCCCGCTGTACCGGGGCGGCCCCGTCGACCTGGCCGAGCTGATCGCCGTGTGGCACAAGGACGGCGCCGTCGACGGCTTCCTCTGTGTGCCCGTCGCGCCCCGGCGCGATCTGGAACGGCTGGTCAACGGCACCGTGGCGCTGCTCCAGCACCGCGGGCTGTTCCGCACGTTCTACCCCGGCAGCACGCTGCGGGAGCACCTGGGGCTGCGCCCCCTCGTGCCGACCCTTCACTGATCCCTGGTCGCTTACTTTCCAGATCCCTTGCAGATCCCTTGCAGACCTTTTGTGCAGATCTCTTGTCCAGATCCCTTTTCGAG
Source organism: Streptomyces galbus (assembly GCF_005280195.1). Classification (GTDB taxonomy): domain Bacteria; phylum Actinomycetota; class Actinomycetes; order Streptomycetales; family Streptomycetaceae; genus Streptomyces; species Streptomyces galbus. The sequence goes on from NZ_SZPR01000018.1 coordinate 57,464, forward strand.
GAAGGCCGGTCGGATGACGACGGACGCGCCCGACGCGTGGAAGCAGTGGCACGAGCAGCGCGTGGAGGCGGTGACGGCGCCCTACGGGCCGCTGGCGGTCACCGGCACGCACTGGCTCGACGACCATCCGGAGGGGCGAATTCCGGACATCCCCGGGATCTGGGTGGCCGAAGGGGACGCGGTCGTGCTCACCGCCGACCGGGCCGACGGACTGACCCTGGACGGCGAGCCGTTCACCGGCGAGGTTCGCCTGACGGCCGACTCCGGACCGGTGGACGCGGTGCGGGTCGGGCACGGGGAACGGCGGCTGCTCGTGCTGGTGCGCGAGGGGCTCTGGGGCGTGCGGGTGCACGACCCCGGCGCCGGGGCGCGGCGCGCCTTCCGGGGCATCGCGGCCACGCCGTACGAGGCGCGCTGGGCGGTGCCCGGGCGGTTCACCCCGTACGGCGAGGACCGCACCGTACGGCTGCCGAACGCCGACGGGCGCGAGCGGGGGCTCGGGCTCGGCGGGGAGGTGGCGTTCGCGCTGGACGGGCAGGAGTTCACGCTCGCGGTGAGCGTGCAGGGCGACGGCTCGCTGTGGGCGGTGTTCGCCGACGCGACCAGCGGTGACGGGAGTTTCCGCTTCCGGTTCCTGTACCCGGGGGCGCCCGACGCCGAAGGGCGCACGACGGTGGACTTCAACCGCGCCCAGTTGCCTCCGTGCGCCTTCGCGGACCACTTCCTGTGCCCGTTCCCGCCGCCCGGCAACACGCTGCCGGTCGCGGTCGCCGCAGGGGAGCGCCACCTGCTCTGAAGCCCGCCTTGGAGCCGGTCGTCAGGGGTCGGGGCCGGTCAGGGGTGGTCGGCGGGTGTCCAACACGCAAAGCGTGGGCAAAGGTTGACGGCTGAAAGGCACCCTTGCGCCGACCGGCCGTTCGGCCGAATACTCCCCCTCAGCGCTTGTCAGGGCCACGGCGTGTTCGGAATCCGGACACGTCGGCGGGGCCTGGCTGCGCCTCACGGGCCCCGACCCCACGCGGGCCCCCGACTTCCCCTGGGAGGGAACGAAACGTGAGGATCAAGCGCACCACCCCCACCAGCGGCATCACGAGACGGACCCGGCTGATCGCCGTCTCCACCGGACTCGTGGCCGCGGCCGCGATCGCGATCCCCAACGCGACCGCTGCGGACGCCACCACCTTCAGCACCACCCAGCTCAAGAGCGCCAGCTCCTCGGTGCTCCAGGCCGACGTCCCGGGCACCGCCTGGGTCGTCGACAGCAAGACCAACCGGGTCGTCGTCACCGTCGACAGCACGGTCTCCCCGTCCGAGATCGCGAAGATCAAGGAGAAGGCCGGCGCCAACTCCGGTGCGCTGACGATCAAGCGGACCGCGGGCAAGTTCCAGAAGCTGATCTCCGGCGGCGACGCCATCTACGCGAGCAGCTGGCGCTGCTCCCTCGGCTTCAACGTCCAGGACAACAGCGGCAACTACTACTTCCTGACTGCCGGTCACTGCACCGACGGCGCGGGCACCTGGTGGTCGAACTCGTCCCACTCGACCACGCTCGGCACGACCGCCGGCTCCAGCTTCCCGACCAACGACTACGGTCTCGTGCGCTACACGAACTCCTCGGTCACCAAGTCGGGCGCCGTGGGCAGCGTCGACATCACCAGCGCGGCCACGCCCTCCGTGGGCACCACGGTCTACCGCCGCGGCTCGACCACCGGCATCCACAGCGGCCGGGTCACCGCGCTGAACGCGACGGTCAACTACGGCGGCGGCGACGTCGTCTACGGCCTGATCCAGACCACGGTCTGCGCCGAGCCCGGCGACTCCGGCGGCCCGCTCTACTCCAACAGCGGCATCGCCTACGGCCTGACCTCCGGCGGCAGCGGCAACTGCTCCTCCGGCGGGACGACCTTCTTCCAGCCGGTGACCGAGGCGCTCAGCGCCTACGGGGTGCACGTGTACTGACCGGGACCGCCTCCCGGCACACCGGCCGGACCGGCGGGCACCGTGACCCCGGGGAGCCCCCGCACGCCAACCGTCGTGCGGGGGCTCCCCCTTGTCGCCGTCCGGGGTTACCGTCGGGGTACGGGCACTGGTCCCGTGGCACCGCGGACCCTGGGGGCCGACATGGTCGAGGAACTGGTGGCGGCCGGAGCGGCACTGGTGTGCGCCGGCGGGGTGTACGTGACGGCGGCGGCGCGGGTCGTCAAGCAGTACGAGCGGGGCGTGGTGTTCCGGCTCGGCCGGCTGCGGGACGCAGGGGTTACGGCCCGGCGGAATCGGTCCCGGGCTCGCCAAACCGGGGCACCTGCGCGGTGCCGATGTCCGTGCGGATGCGGTGTGGGCGGGCCGGGTGGCGGCACCGTCCGGCAGCGTCTCGGGCGACGTCGACAGCCACTTCCAGCACCACCGCGGGCGCGAGCGCGGCACGAGGGCGGTGATGCCGCTGGAGTCGATGTACGTGAGACGGGAGGTGTCCAGGACCAGCGAGCGGCAGCCGTCGTCGAGCAGCGTTCATCTGGTGCGCGGACCTCGTCGCTGGTGAAGAGGTCGACCTCGTCTTCAAGGATCGCGACGACCAGGTCGTCTTGGCGGCCGATGAGCTCCAGCACTGTTTCATCTCCTCGCGCCCTGCCTGTTTGCTCAAGCGGAAAGAGTCGTACAGGCCTGTGGCGCCGTTGCTGGAGCGGACCACGTCATCCTCGACGAACTCGGTGGCCGCGGAGAACCGGACTGGTCGCGGTGTGCGATCGGCTCCGTCAGCGTTCGGGCGGCAAAAGGGGGCCGCGAAGATTCACCTGATCACGGATCGCAACGGACTGCAGCTGTCACTTGGCATCTCCGCAGCGAACATGCACGACAGCCTCGGACTGCAGCCGCTCGTGCGAGGTATCCCGCCCATCCGCACGCGGCGTGGCCCACGGCACCGGCGCCCGGCCAAGCCGCACGGCGACATAGGCTACGACTACGACCACCTGCGCCGATGGCTGCGCAAGCGCGGCATCCGCCATCGCGTTGCTCGTAAGGGCGTCGAGTCCTCCGAACGGCTGGGCCGACATCGCCGGGTTGTCGAGAGAACCGTGTACTGGCGCGCCGGATGCCACCGCCTGCATCGACGCTACGAGCGCAAGGCAGAACACTTCCTCGCATTCACTGCCATCGCGCCGTAACCTTGATCAACTACCGCAGACTCACCAGATGAAGAAGTCAAGCCGCTGGTTCCGCGTCAACGAATGTCCCACTCATCGGCCGGCACGCAGTCGTGCACTGTGTACGCCCAGTCCTGGAAGTTGGCAACGAAGAAGGCCCTTGACAGGAGGATGTCGCCGGCTCGCTGGGCCCGCACCAACAGCCCGAGCTCTTCCGAGATTGCATCGCCCTCGACAGAAACCGTGGGCACCATGCCACGCTCCTCCGAGTATCCATGGAGCTGTTCCGCAAGTTCAGACGGCACCCGGCCCACCAACCGGAGCCCATCAAGGGAGACCTGCGGACCGCACAATGCGTCCACCGCGACGGCCGCCAGATCACCGGACTTTCTGATGTAGGCCGTGACGGCCTCCTCGTACCGCGGAGCATCCTTGGAGCGAAAGCCAGCTCGTTGAACAAGAGCACCGTGCGGCCGGCTCATAGAAGAATGAGTGTCGGTGAAGCCCTGTGCACTCATGGCCGTGGCCATTTCCTCAACGCTCATGCCGAACCGAAGCGGGCCGACAGTCTCGAACGGCACAACGTTCCACTGCGCTCGTTCGGCGTCGTCGACGATGGACCACATCTGTGCGCATCCCTCCAGGCACCACGGAACCGCTTCTCGCGGCACGCTGATCAGGGACGACTGTACAACTGCGCGACGGATCGTGAAGCCCTGGTCTATCAAAGGAAACGACGACTCAGGGGTGCGTCGCGGTGCACAGAGCGCCGCTCTTGAAAGGGAGTTGCCATGGATCCGGTGACGGTCACGTCGGGGTGTGGGGTGGCGGCACAGCTGCTTCGCCTCGGGTACCTGTGACTGAGCGTGCGATCGTTCGAGCGGCCACGCGAAGCTGGAGGAACGCGGCGCGCAGGACCAGCAGCACACGCTGATGAATGTGAGGTGGTCGCCCAGCACTTGCCCGAAGAGCAGCGACTCACCATTGATGTCTACGGTGATGCGGCCTGAGGTGGCGAACGAGTCGTCAGCGTCGGCCAGTCTGCGAATCCAGTCGCTCAGCTTTCAAGAGCGGCTCGATCTCATGAGGGGCGGGCGGTGTCGGTGTCGCCCGCGGTCATTGACAGCACCGGCGCCGGAGGCCTGGATGGCTTTGGTTCACGGGTAGCGACAGCAGTTGTTCACGGATTTGGGTCTGGCCCACTTTCCGTGGAGTGGTTACGGAGAGTCAGATCTTCGGGGCCATGCGATGGCGGTTTGGATGGGCGCGGAGCTGGGGTGAGGTGAGTTCGAGGGCCCGGTTGTCGCGTCCGGCGCTCATGTGGTTGAGCCAGCGTTCGTACCAGTCGAGGAAGTCGGTGGCGGAGGAGACGTTGGGGCCCCAGAACCCTTCGCTGTTGCCGATGAGGACGCGGCCGGTGAGGGGACCGGTCACCGCAATGACGCATACGTCGGTGCAGCCCATTTCGATGACGTGGAGGAAGAGGTCGCGTTCGTGACCCCCGGGTTCTGCGTCGTCGAATCCGCGGGGTGCCCCCGGTTCCTCACGCGGGTTCATGACCAGCAGGGAACAGCGCTCCAGCGGCATGAGGCCGTAAAACGGCGCGGCGCCTGAACCGCCGATGTGCGTGAGGAACTGCCGGTAGGCGTCGGGCAGGGCGATGTCGTGCTCGGCCTCGAACGCAGCGACGCGCGCTTCTGCCAGCTTCGGACCGAGGCGGAACTTGTGCTGCTCTTCTCCGAAGGAGTGGCTGCGCAGTGGTTGGAACGGGATCGCTGCCAGCTTGCGACGCAGGCGGGGTATGCGGGGATCCATGGTGCATCTTCTCTCGTCCCAGCCACCCTATGGGTGGCTCTGGCCAGCTGGCCAGAAGAACCCTCTTCGTCAGGAGAGCGAAGCCGGCGCGGCCGAACATCTGGCGATCCGGTTGACGTGTCCTTCGACGACACCGGAGTTCCAAGGCAGGGTGAGCGCGCCATGACGGCATCGCGGCCACGGTCGACGCCCGTGGCGAGAGTGTGAAGGCTGGGGGGCGTCGTGCCGGACGGCGTCGAGTGGTGGACAGTGCACAGGACGGCCTTGAGCCGAAGATGGTCGATCTCTTAAAGGGTCTCGGGGCGCCGGAGGATCCAGCCAGCAACGACTCGGGGTGACGGGGTCGGGCTCGCATCAACGAGTGTTGATGCGAGCCCGGGAAGGGTGGATCAGTCCGACGCAGGCCCGAGGCGGAGCTTGGAGACGCAGCTCAGTTCCTGCAGGAACTGGGTACTGCCTTGCCGGTAGTAGTACCTGCATCCGGTCAGATCGCCAGTGATCTTTCCGGTCACGCGGACCCGGGCGGCCCAGAAGATGTCACCGGGTTCGTGCGCCGGCACGCGGGACGGCCGGCTTGAGTGATCGGGCAGCTTCGTCAGGTTGGGCAACCCGGGTGAGCCCTCGATCGGCGAGGCGCTCAGCGGGTGTCCGTCAGTGTCCTCGTGGCTGATGGCCTTGTAGCCGATGATCTCGAGTCCCTTGGGCACCTGCGTGATCTCGCCGCGCAGCAGTGCCAGCGGCTGGTCGGAGACGTTGTCAGCCGTGGGCAGGGGCACCCAGTATTCGTTGCCGACCTTCAGGTGCGGACTCGTCACCTCCAGCCCTGCCTGGATGTCACCGTCGAGTGCGCTGCCAACTCGGTAGCCGTCTTCGTACCTGTCCCGGGACAGGAACCAGACGGCTGCAGCGCTGACTGCCACGACGCACACCAGCCCGATCAGGAGGAGGCGTCTGCCGCGGGTAGTCCTACTTGGAGTAGAAGACTCCGGCCCGGCCACTGCTGATAGTTCCATTCTTGCCCCAAACCCAATGCTTGCCCGGCCTGTTGCCGGCGGTGATCTTCTGCTTGTGGTTGGAGTCGTAGCCCGTCTTGGCTCCCATGGAGACGCCGTAGAAGCTGACGGCGCCCCCGAACTTGATGCTCTTGCCCTTTGACAGTTGGGCGTTACCGCCGGGTTCGACGTAGTTGCGGAACTCCTTCTTGGAGCGGGTGAAGTTGGCTGATCCGTCCATACCGGAGACGTCCTTGCCGACCTTGCCGAGCGCTCCGCCGGCGGGCGCCTTGTAGCGCTTGGCTTCGATCTTGTACCAGGTGGAGCGGACGCTGCCGGAACAGATGTGCTGGTTCTTGACCTTCACGTACTCGATCGGGACCCTGTACTGCTTGGCGTAGTAGGGCCCCTTGTTTGTGTATCCCACGGAGATGCTGACGCTGTGGGAGATCTCCTTGGAGCCGCCCAGGGTCCAGTTGCCGTTGCTCTTGACGGCCGTTTCGACGCTGGTGTTCATCGAGGATTCGTACTCGAAGGTGGCCTTGGCGTCCCAGCCGGCGTGGGCCTCTCCCACCACTGTGTACTTGATCTTCGAGGAGATGGGCGTGCGGATCGTGTCGCAGGTGCCCGAATCCATAGGCGTGGTGGGGGGCCGAACGGCCTCGGCCGCCACGTTCTTGCCGTTCACGTCGTACGGGTCGTAGTCGGCCGGCAGAGTGGCGGTGTCGCTCTGCCACTGCGGGTCATCACCGCCGGCGACGGCCGGGCTGTTCTCGGTCTTCGCCGCGTAGGTCTGTGCCTCGGTGCCGGCGGCGAAGGAGTCCTTGAGGTCGCTGGCGGCGTCGACGGTGTTGGGAATCAGTTTGACGCTGTGGCCGTTGTCGGGGCCGGCGATGCTGGTGTCAACGGCCGCCTGGTCGGTGATGGCGGACAGTGTGTCCACGGCGAGCATCTTCGTGCCGCTGGTGGTGGAGCCCATGGTGACAGCCTCGAGGTTGAGAACCCCGCCGTTGTCTTCCTTGGCCTGCTGTACCGCGCCCGGAAGGGTTTCGGGCAGGGTGAGTGACCAGGAGCCGTCGGGACCGGTGGTCGTGGTGCCGACCACGGTCTGCTTCGTCTCTCCCGGGGCGTCGATGCCGACGTCGGGTGCGGTGACGGTGACCGGCAGGCCCGGGGCGGGCTGACCGTTGCCGAGGGTGAAGGTGCCGGTCACCGTCCGGGACGGCGCGGCGATGGTGTCACCGGCAGGGTCCCCGGCAACCGGGTCGCCCGTCTCGTCGGGCGGCGTACCGAAGTACGGGGCGGCGGACGGATCGGGGTCGGTGAGGCAGGGCCCGGCGTCGGCCATGACGTCGCCGACGATGCCGGCGCGTACGTCGTCGTCCACCTGGGTCCACGGGCCGGTGGTGTAGCTGCGGACCTGTCCGGTGGTGTCGGGGTCGCCTGTGACGGACTGGGTGCTGACGGCGCCAGGGCCGGGTGCCCATGCCTGGGCAGCGTCGACACCGGTGGCGACCTCTGTGGTGCCCCACAGCCGGACAGTGGTGCTCGTAGTGACGTCGATGGGCAGCAGGGTGCTTTGCTGAACGGTGCCGTCCTTGAGCCACTGCACGGTGGAGTTGACCATCCATGCATCGTCGGCTGCGCTGATCGCCGTGGAGATGGACGACGTGGTGCGGTTGATGACGCGCGTCAGGGTGCCGTCACCTGTGGCCGGACTGGATTGCTTGTAGATGTCCACGGTCCCGTCCGAGGCGAAGACCAAAAAGTACTGTCCGTTGGTCAGGATGCGCTTGGCGGAAGACCAGTTGAGGCTGTAGGTCTTCACCGGGGTCAGCAGGTCGCCGCCGGTGGCTGTGTTGTCCCTGTACGCCTTGACCTGACCGCCAGCGGTGGCCTCGTACAGGATGCCGTCACCGCCGCCGGTGAACACCTTGCTCCCGATCGGCAGGCTCGCCGTGTTCAGCGTGTCCAGGAGCACGGCATCGGAGCTCTTGGGACCCCACTCCATGTACTTGCGAAGAACCCGCTTGGCAGCGATGTTGGCCGTGGTGGCAGGCTCCCAGACATAGGTGGGAACCGAGTAGGTGCAGCCCCCGTCCGCAGCGGCAGCGGGCTGAGCAGGTGTGACGACCTGCGGCGCGACGGCCGCTGCGACCACGAGAACGGCGCATGCCGTCCACGTCGTGCGGGACGCGGAACGCTTGGTCTGGCCGATGGCCATGAACCCCCCTGAAATCACAACGCGACCTCGATGCGGTCGCGCAGATGGTGCGGTCGAGCTAGTCAGGCTCGCGGTAGACGGATCCAACCACGGCTTACCGAAAGCAAAACGGACGAGATCAATCCACCCCTGAGCCCGCTTGCCCCATGCGATCAAATGATGTCCGTTATGTGAAGGACATGCGTTGAGCTTCCTCTGAGCTGCGGCATCAACTCCTTTGCCAACTCTTACCCAACCCGTCTCCTTCTTGATCAACTACTGAGACAGGAGCGAGACAGTCGGTTCACAGCTGCGAGGCAGCTGCTGTCTGGAGAGCCGCCTTCCTGCGACGGGGGCCACGCGGTGCTGTCGATGTTGGGGCCCGGACGGACAACGGCGTTCTGTCGTTCCTTCCACAGAAGAGCGAGATCGGGTACAGCGGCGGCGGCCCGTATCGACCGGGTCGAGATCAAGGACGTGTCGCTGCCGGAGTCGATGAAGCGCTCCATGGCCCGCCAGGCCGAGGCCGACCGCGAGCGCCGGGCCCGGATCATCAACGCCGACGCCGAGCTGCAGGCGTCCAAGAAGCTCTCCGAGGCCGCCAAGGAGATGTCGGACCAGCCGGCCGCGCTGCAACTGCGGCTGCTGCAGACGGTGGTCGCGGTCGCCGCCGAGAAGAACTCCACCCTGGTGCTGCCCTTCCCGGTGGAGCTGCTGCGGTTCCTGGAGCGGGCCCAGCAGCAGCTCCCGGCGAACCCCCCGCCGCCCGGGCGGGGAGCGTGAGCTACCGGGCGTCCGCCGCCCCGCCGACCGCCGTCCCGCCGTCCGGTGGGCCGCCGGCCGGGCGGGGTGCCCGCGGGGCCGTCCCGCCGGTGCGCAGCCGGGACGCCAGCAGGGTGATCAGCGTGCCGGCGACCGCCCACGCCGACAGCACCAGCAGGGGGCCGGTCACGGCGTTGCCCCGGAAGTAGGCGATCGAGCGGGCCGTCCAGGTGCCCGCGCCCGGGGGCAGCGCCGGGCCGATGGCCCGCCAGAACGGCGGCAGCATCGGCGGGGGCAGCGCGCCGCCCGCGCTCGGGTTGCCCAGGATCACCACGAGCAGGATGGCCAGGCCGATGCCGGCGAGCCCGCACAGCCCCTGGAGGGCGAGCGTGGCCGCGCCCACCGCGAAGACGACCAGCGCGCCCAGGCCCCACAGCGCGGCGAAGCTGCCCGGCAGCGCGCCCAGGACCGGCCCGACGATCAGCGCGCCGCCCAGGCCGCCGACGATCCCGAGCAGGGCCATCGTGGCGAGCCGGATCACCGCGCGCCGCGGGGTGGAGCGGGCGGCGCCCGTGCTGACCACCATGACGGAGGCGCACAGGTAGCCGCCCACGCACCAGCCGACGGTCACGTAGAAGGCCGACAGGCCGTTGGCGTCCCGGGCCTCGGCCGGGGCCACGTCGACCGTGCGCACCGTGCGCCCCTGGGTCTTCTCCAGGCCGCCGACGAGGCTCTCCAGGGTGGCGGCGAGCACCTTGCCGCCGCCGGTGGCCACCAGCAGGGTGTCGGTGCGGCCGGCCGGGTCCACGACCAGGGCGCCGTAGAGGGTGCGGTCCCGGACCTGCTGCCGGGCCGTCGCCGCGTCGGCCACCGCGCGCGGGTCCAGCGGGGTGCCGGGCAGCCGCTCCAGCCGGGCCACCGTTTGTGCCGCGGCGGCCCCGGGGGCGGCCACCCCGAAGGGCACGTCCTTGGGCTCGGGGTCGTGCAGGGCGCCCACGTAGGACGTGATGAACAGCAGCGAGAGCACGGCCACGCCGAGGACCAGCAGCGTGGCACGCGGCGTGACCGCGTCCTTCACCTCGTCGAGGAAGGGGGTCTGTGTCATGTCCCCACAGTCCCGGGGGACGGGCGTTTGCGCAGGTGGGAGGCGCCCGAACGGTTGTCGTACGTATGTTCGGGAAATGGTCTATGGTGGAGGTGGGCGAGTTTGGAACTGATGTTCGAGAGCCGTGTGGGGCTCACGAGTGCGGGAGGTGCGTGTGCCGGGTTTCACGCATCTGCACACCGTCTCCGGGTTCTCCCTGCGTCACGGCGCCTCGCACCCGGAACGGCTGGCCGAGCGCGCCGCCGAGCGGGGCATGGACGCCCTCGCCCTGACCGACCGTGACACCGTCGCCGGCGCGGTCCGCTTCGCCAAGGCCGCCGCCGGTGCGGGGGTCCGGCCGCTCTTCGGGGTGGACCTCGCGGTGGCCCCGCCGGAGCCGCCCGAGCGGACCCCGGAGCGCGGCAGGCGCCGCACCCCCGTGCGCGGCGGTGCCTTCGTCGACGAGTCGACCCCCCGGGTCACCTTCCTGGCCCGGGACGGCGCCCGGGGCTGGGCCGACCTGTGCCGGCTCGTCACCGCGGCCCACGCGGGCGCCGGACCCGCGGGGCCGCCCGGACCGGGCGGCCCCGCGGCCGGCACCCCGCTGCTGGCCTGGGCCGACAACCACGCCGAGGGACTGACCGTGCTGCTCGGCCCCGGCTCCGACGTCGGCCGCGCCCTCGCCGCGGGCCGCCCCGACCGCGCCGCACGGCTCCTCGCCCCCTGGCGCGAGGTCTACGGCGACGCCCTGCGCCTGGAGGCCGTCTGGCACGGGCGCGAGGGCACCGGGCCCGGCTCGCTGCGCCTGGCCGCCCGCACCGTCGGCTTCGCCGCCGAGCAGCGGATCCGGCCCGTGCTCAGCAACGCCGTCCGCTACGCCGACCCCGGCCAGGGCCCCGTCGCCGACGTGCTGGACGCCGCCCGGCGTCTGGTGCCCATCGACCCCACCAAGGAGCTGGACTCCGGGGAGGCCTGGCTCAAGGACCCGGAAGCCATGCTGCACGCGGCCGAGCGGATCGTGGCGGCCGCGGGCTTCCGGCGCGAGGCCGCCCACCGGCTGCTGGAGCAGACCGCGGCGACGGCCGCCGCCTGCCGCGTCGACCCCGAGGACGACCTCGGCATGGGCACCGTCCACTTCCCCGAGGCGCACCTGGTCGGCGCGGGCCGGCGCACCGCCCAGCGGACGCTCGCCTCCCGGGCCGTCGCCGGGATGGTGCGGCGCGGCTACACCGGCCGCCGCGCCTACTGGGAGCGGATGCACCACGAGCTGGACATCATCGCCCACCACGGTTTCGCCTCCTACTTCCTGACGGTGGCTCAGGTAGTGGACGACGTACGGGAGATGGGCATCCGGGTCGCCGCGCGCGGGTCCGGCGCGGGCTCCCTGGTCAACCACCTCCTGGGCATCGCCCACGCCGACCCGGTCGAGCACGGGCTGCTGATGGAGCGCTTCCTGTCCAAGGAGCGCGTCGTGCTGCCCGACATCGACATCGACGTGGAGTCCGCGCGCCGGCTCGAGGTCTACCGCGCGATCATCGGCCGGTTCGGCACCGAGCGGGTCGCGACGGTCGCGATGCCGGAGACGTACCGCGTCCGCCACGCGATCCGCGACGTCGGCGCCGCCCTGTCCCTGGACCCCGCGGACATCGACCGCATCGCCAAGTCCTTCCCGCACATCCGCGCCCGCGACGCCCGCGCGGCCCTGGACGAACTGCCCGAGCTGAAGCGGCTGGCCGGGGAACGGGACCGGTACGGCAGGCTGTGGGAGCTGGTCGAGGCCCTCGACGCCCTGCCGCGCGGGGTCGCCATGCACCCGTGCGGGGTGCTGCTGTCCGACGCCTCCCTGCTGTCCCGCACGCCGGTGATGCCGACCAGCGGCGAGGGCTTCCCCATGTCCCCGTTCGACAAGGACGACGTGGAGGACCTCGGGCTGCTCAAGCTGGACGTGCTGGGCGTGCGGATGCAGTCGGCGATGGCGCACGCGGTCGGGGAGGTGGAGCGGGCCACGGGCGAGAAGGTCGACCTGGACGGGGTGCCGCCCGGCGACCCGGAGACGTACCGGCTCATCCGCTCCACCGAGACGCTGGGCTGCTTCCAGATCGAGTCGCCGGGCCAGCGCGACCTGGTGGGGCGCCTGCAGCCGGCCACGTTCCACGACCTGGTCGTCGACATCTCGCTGTTCCGGCCCGGCCCGGTCGCCGCCGACATGGTGCGGCCGTTCATCGAGGCGCGGCACGGGCGGGCCCCGGTCCGCTACCCGCACCCCGACCTGGAGGGGCCGCTGAAGGACACCTACGGGGTGGTGGTCTTCCACGAGCAGATCATCGACATCGTGGCGATCATGACCGGCTGCGGGCGCGGCGAGGCCGACCGGATCCGGCGCGGACTGTCCGACCCCGGGTCGCAGGCCCGGATCAAGGTCTGGTTCGCCCAGCACGCGGCGGCCCGGGGCTATGACGCGGAAACGATTCAGCGGACCTGGGAGATCGTCGAGGCGTTCGGCAGCTACGGCTTCTGCAAGGCGCACGCGGTCGCCTTCGCCGTCCCGACGTACCAGTCGGCGTGGCTGAAGGCCCATCACCCGGCCGCCTTCTACGCCGGGCTGCTCACCCACGACCCGGGGATGTACCCCAAGCGGCTGCTGCTCGCGGACGCCAGGCGGCGCGGGGTGCCGATCCTGCCGCTGGACGTGAACGCGTCCGGCGTCACCCACCAGATCGAACTGGTGTCTGAATCGAAGGAATCCGGGGAATCCGCGGGACCCGGTGGATCCGGGCGGCCGGAGGGGGCCGACGGGGTGTGGGGGCTGCGGCTCGCCCTCTCCGACGTGCACGGCATCAGCGAGGCGGAGGCCGCGCGGATCGCCGGGGGACGGCCGTACGCCTCGCTGCTGGACTTCTGGGAGCGGGCGCGCCCGAGCCGGCCGATCGCCGCACGCCTCGCCCAGGTCGGCGCGCTCGACGCGTTCGGCGCCAACCGGCGCGACCTGCAACTGCACCTGACCGAGCTGCACCGGGGCACCCGCAGCGGGGGCGGCGGGCAGCTCCCGCTGGCCGGGGGGCGCAGGACCGCGCCGGCCGGACTGCCGGACCTGTCCTCCGCGGAACGGCTGAGCGCGGAGCTCGGCGTGCTCTCCATGGACGCCTCGCGCAACCTGATGGACGACCACCGGGAGTTCCTCACCGAGCTGGGCGTCGTCCCCGCGCGCCGGCTGCGCGAGGTGCGGAACGGGGAGACCGTGCTGGTCGCGGGCGCCAAGGCGGCCACCCAGACCCCGCCGATCCGCTCCGGCAGGCGCGTCATCTTCACCACCCTCGACGACGGCACCGGCCTGGTCGACCTCGCCTTCTTCGACGACTCCCACGACACCTGCGCGCACACCGTCTTCCACTCCTGGCTGCTGCTGGTGCGCGGAGTGGTGCAGCGGCGCGGGCCGCGCAGCTTCAGCGTCGTGGGCGCGGCCGCCTGGAACCTCGCCGACCTGATCGAACTGCGTGCCGAGGGCGGCCTCGACGAGGTCGCGGCCCGGCTGGCACGGGCGCCCGCCGCCGCCGACGGAGCCCCGCCGGCCGACGGCGGGGGCGCGGCCCGGGCCCGCGTCGCCGGGTCGGACGGCCGCCCGGCGCCCGCGGGCTCCGCGGCGCGCGACCCGATGGAGGAACGGAAGATCCGCATGTCCACGGGGTACGAGATGCACCCCTGGGCGGATCTGCGCCCCGCGGGCGAAGGGCCCGCGGTGGGAAGGAAGTTGTGGCACCAGAGTCCGGGGAGTGCGGGATGACCATCCTCTGCGTACGTTTCCAGCTGCCGCCGATGCACGAGGCGGCCCTGCCGGGGCTGCTCGCACTGCTCGAGGAGTTCACCCCCGTCGTCGAGGCGCTGCCACCGGACACGGCGCTGGCCGATCTGCGGGGCGCCGAACGCTACTTCGGCCGCACCGCCGTCGAACTGGCCTCGGTGATCCGGGTGCGCGCCCTCGCCCTGCACGGCGTGGACTGCGCGATCGGCGCCGGCCCCGGCCCGCTGCTGGCCCGCATGGCGCTGCGCGACGCCCGGCCCGGGCTGACCCGCGCGGTGCCCGGCGACCCGGACGGCATCGCGGAGTTCCTCGCCGACCGGCCGGTCGCCGCGCTGCCCGGCGTCGGGCCCGCCACCGCCCGCACCCTGGACGAGTACGGCCTGGACACCCTGGGCCGGGTCGCCGCCGCGCCGCTCTCCACGCTCCAGCGCCTGATCGGCGCGAAGGCGGGCCGCGAGCTGCGCGAGAAGGCCAACGGCATCGACCGCGGCCGGGTCGTCCCCAACGGGGTCTCCCGCTCCCTGGTCGCCGAACGCCCCTTCGAGCGCGACGAACTGGACCCGGACCGGCACCGCCGCGCCCTGCTCTCGGCCGCCGAGGAGATCGGCACCCGGCTGCGCGCCGTGGAGAAGGTCTGCCGCACCCTCACCCTCACCGTGCGCTACGCCGACCGGTCCGCCACCACCCGCAGCCGCACCCTCACCGAGGCGACCGCGCACTCGGCGGACCTGACGAGGACGGCCTACGGGCTGTACGAGGCGCTGGGCCTGCAGCGGGCCCGGGTCCGTGCGCTCGCCCTGCGCGCCGAGGGGCTCGCCCCCGCCGACCGGGCCGCCCACCAGCTCACCTTCGACCCGGTCGACGAGAAGGTCCGCCGCATCGAGGAGGTCGCCGACCGCGCCCGCGCGAAGTTCGGGCCGCGCGCGGTGATACCGGGGTCGCTGGCCGCGTGAACCACGCGGGGCGCGCGTCGGCCGGGCGGGTCGGCCGGCCCGTGCCCCGTCAGTTGGCCCACGGCGGCACCAGGCGGGTGCCGTCGGCCAGTTCGGCCTCCAGGCCGACCGAGGTGGTGACCCAGGACAGCGCGGTGTGGCCGGTGGGGTTCTCCACGGCGAGGGTGGTGCCGGCGTGCACGATCACCGTGTCCCCGGCGCCGATCCGCTCGGTGCGGCCGTCGAGGGTCATCAGCAGCTCGCCGACGAGCAGGTGGAAGACCTCCTCCCGGGAGACCGTGTGCGCGGGGGCCCGGGTGCCGGCCGGGATCTCCCCGCGCCAGGCGCACAGCTCCCTGCTCCCGGTCAGCGGACTGGCGTACGAGACGAAACGGGCGCCGTGCACCTCGTGGGTGACGGCCTCGGACGAGCGGACGACGGGCATGACGGGTCTCCTTCAGGGAGGGCGATCGGTCGGGTTCGGGAAGGGTGGATCGTCGGGTTCGGGGAGGGTGTTTGGTCAAGCTGCTTGTCCATATCGTCAAGCAGCTTGACCAATGCGTCAAGGGTGTTTCAATACCCGTGTGCAGAACTCCGACGCCATGGCCCTGTCCGCTGCCCTGCTCGCGGTGGCCGGTGACCTCACCCAGCGCATCCAGGAGGGGGTCGTGGCCCGCGGCTTCGTCGACGTGCGGCCCGCCCACGGCTTCGCCTTCGCGCGCCTCGCGCCCGGTGGCGCCACCGTCACCGACCTCGCCGCGCACCTCGGGGTGACCAAGCAGGCGGCCAGTCAGCTCGTCGACGAGATCGTGCGCAAGGGGTACGCCGAGCGGCGGCCGCACCCCGGTGACGCGCGGGCCCGGCTGGTCGTGCTGACCGAGCGGGGGTGGGCGTGCACCCGGGCGGCCGAGGAGGCGGCCGCCGAGGTGGTGGGGGAGTGGGTCCGCACGCTCGGGGAGGGCGAAGTCGGCGCCCTGGGTGCCCGATTGGCGCGGATCGCTCCCGAGGGGCCCATTCGTCCCGCCTGGTGACGGAGTATCAGGACTTCACGGAAGTTCCCGGCAGTTCACCGGACTTCACGGCTTGCCTGCTCATCGCCGGAAGTTTTACTGACGCGTAACTTCACGCGTGGGCTACTCGCCCGTAACTTGACGAGTGAACAGCATCCCGTGATCCGGATCACAGGGCACCCCGCCATCGCATCCCCCTTGAGCCGCAAGGAGATCACCCGATGCTGCCCTGGAAGAGACTGCTCAGACCCCTCGCCGCGCTCGTCCTGACCGCCGCGGTCGCCACCCTCCCCGCCGCCGGCACCGCACAGGCCGCCACCGCTCCCTCCAGCGGCTGGAACGACTACTCCTGCAAGCCCTCCGCGGCGCACCCCCGCCCCGTCGTCCTCGTCCACGGCACCCTCGGCAACTCCGTCGACAACTGGCTGGGCCTCGCGCCCTATCTGACGAGCCGCGGCTACTGCGTCTTCTCCCTCGACTACGGGCAGCTCGACGGCGTCCCGCTCTTCCACGGCCTCGGCCCCATCGACCAGTCCGCCGCGCAGCTCTCGGCGTTCGTCGACAGGGTGCTCTCCGCCACCGGAGCCGCCGAGGCCGACCTCGTCGGCCACTCGCAGGGCGGCATGATGCCCCGCTACTACCTCAAGTTCCTCGGCGGCGCCGCCAAGGTGAACGCCCTCGTCGGCATCGCCCCCGACAACCACGGCACGACCCTCAGCGGCCTGACCAACCTGCTGCCGTACTTCCCCGGCGCCGAGGACCTGCTCAAGGCCACCACCCCCGGCCTCGCCGACCAGATCGTCGGCTCCGCCTTCCTGACCAAGCTCAACGCGGGCGGCGACACCGTCCCGGGCGTGCGCTACACCGTCATCGCCAGCCAGTACGACGAGGTGGTCACCCCCTGGCGGACCCAGTACCTGAGCGGCTCCGACGTCCACAACGTCCTGCTGCAGGACCTGTGCCCGCTCGACCTCTCCGAGCACCTGGCGATCGGCCTGCTCGACCGGGTCGCCTTCCACGAGGTCGCCAACGCCCTCGACCCGGCCCACGCCACCGCCACCACCTGCGCGTCCGTCTTCAGCTGAACCCCGGCTGACCCCGGCCTCGCCCGGGCCCGCCCGGGTGACACCGCCGGGGTCCGGCCGGCCTGAGCCGTCGGCCGGACCCCGGAGTCCCGTCCGCCGCTCAGCGGCGGCCGCCCACCGCCCGCCGCCGCACCGACGCGAACAGCGCCGCCGCACCGAGGGCCAGGGCGCCCGCGCCCCCGATCGCGAGGTACGTCGTGCTGCTGTCGCCACCGGTCTCGGCGAGGCTGCGCGGCGCACCGGCCGGTGCGGGGGCGTTGGCGTCGGCCGGAGCCGCGGGGGCCGCCGTCGCCGCCTCCGCGCCCGCCGCGCCCGCCGCGCCGCTGTCCTCACCGGTGCCGCTGCCGTCGGCGCCCGCACCGCTGTCATGGCCCGGTGTCGGGTCCGTCGTGGTGGTCGCGTCGTCGTCGCCGTGGCCGTGGTGCTCGATCGTCGACTTGTCGGCACCGGCGTCGATCTGCTCCTGCGAGGGCGCCTCGGCGGAGCCGCCCGCCGCCGCGCCGCCGAACGTCACGTCCGAGCACGAGTAGAACGCCTCGGGACTGTCCGAGCGCTGCCACACCGCGTACAGCAGGTGCCGGCCGGAGCGCTGGGGGAGCGTGCCGGAGAACGTGTAGAAGCCGCCCGACGCGACCGGGTCGGTGGCCGTCGCCACCGGGTGCTCCAGGTCCAGGTCCGCCCAGGCGAGCGGCTTCGCCGCGTCGTACCCCGGCTTGGTGAGGTAGACCTTGAAGGTGCCCTTGTGCGGGGCGGTGACGCGGTACTTGAAGGTGTACGCGCCGCCGCGCACGCCGGTCGCCGGCCAGTCGGCGCGGGGCAGGTCCAGGCCCTTGAACTCCTCGTTGTCCGCGCTGCACAGCTTCCCGTCCGGGATGAGCTGCTGGTGCCGTCCGTTCGCGTCGCCGATGCGGATGCCGTTCCAGTCGTACAGCGCCTGGGTGCCGCCCGCCGCGACCGCCGCCCGGCACGCGGCCGACTTCGGGTTCTCCGGGCCCTCCGCGTAGCACTGGGCGACCCGGCTGACCGGATCGCCCATCGAGCCGTGCGCCGAGGCGGGGGAGGCGCACAGCGCGGTCAGGGCGAGCGGGGCGGCACCCGTCAGGGCGAGCGCGGCAGCGGTGGTGCGGCGGCGGGCGGACATGCGGAACTCCTCGGAACGGTCCTGGAAACCGGGCTGGATCCCGTGGGGGTGATCAGCAAACTAGCCCCGCGGGACCGGGAAATCGCCTGCTGGGAGCCGGTGGAGGAGATCCTTATGGTGCCGTTAAGGGAGTGTTGGGACTGCGCTGAGGTAGGTACCGTGCGCGGCATGACGAACGACGAGATCCGGCCCGCCGTCGCCGCCGACGTCCCCGCCGTGCGGGCCGTGACCGACGCCGCCTACGAGCCCTACGTGGCGCGCATCGGGGTGCGGCCGGTGCCCATGGAGGCGGACCACGCGGCGGACGTGGCCGCGGGGAAGGTGTTCGTCACCGGACGGCCCGTGGTCGGCCTGGTGGTCGTGGAGGCCCGCGCGGACCACCTCTTCCTCGACAGCATCGCCGTCCACCCCGACGCGCACGGCCGGGGCGTGGGACGGCGGCTGCTGGAGTGGGTGGAGGCACACGCGCGTGCGCTGGGGCTGCCCGAGGTCAGGCTCTACACCAACGCGATGATGTGGGAGAACCAGAAGATCTACCCGCGGTTCGGCTACGAGGTGGTCGAGCGGCGCGCCGAGGGGCCGTACGACCGACTGCACTACCGCAAGCCGCTCGCCTGAGCGCCCGCCGGCCGCTCACCCGTCGGGCCACCAGGTGCGCGCGATGTCCTTGCGGATCTCCGGGCGGCCGGCGGGGCGCTCGTCGGCCTCGTCGCGCAGGCGGCGGGAGTCGGTCTTCTTCAGGGGCTTCTGCACGAGGTCGCGGCGCATGGCTGCCTCCTTCGAGGGACTACCGGGTTCCGTGTTCTCACGGAGGTAGACCCGTTTCGGGAGAGTTCCTCATCGCCCGGTGCGCTGTCAGTGGCGCCGGTCACGATCGCGATGTCAGTGGCGGGTGTCACTCTGGGCGGCATGACGGACGAGGGTGACACCACGACGACGAAGCGTGTCGACTGGGACGCGGCGGCCGCCGCGTTCGACGACGAGCCCGACCACGGCCTGCGCGACCCCGGGGTGCGCGCCGCCTGGGCCGACCGGCTGCGCGCCTGGCTCCCCGAGCGCCCCGCGGACGTCCTGGACTTAGGGGGTGTCTCGTCGGTCAGGCCGGGCTCGCGGCGTCCGGCACCGCGCCTCGCCGCGTTGTCGTCGGTTGGCGATGCTCCGCATCGCCGCCCTCCTCCGCCTTGCGATGCACGGCACCGGACGCCGCTCCCTGATCCGGCCTGACCGACGAGACACCCCCTCGGCTGCGGCACCGGCAGCCTGTCGCTCCTCGCGGCCGAACAGGGGCACCGCGTCACCGGCGTCGACGCCTCCGCCCGCATGGTCGACCTCGCCCGCGCCAAGCGCGCCGGGCGTGACGCGGTGTTCCTGCGCGGTGACGCCGCGGCACCCCCCGTCGGGGAGCGGCGCTTCGACGTCGTCCTCGTCCGGCACGTGCTGTGGACGCTGCCCGGCCCGGCCCGCGTGCTGCGCCACTGGCGGGCGCTGCTGCGCCCCGGGGGCCGCTTCGTGCTGGTGGAGGGCGTGTGGGGGACGGTCGCCCCGGTCGGCGTCCCCGCCGAGCGCCTCACCGCCCTGCTGGCGCCGTTCGTGGACCACGCGCGCGTGGAGCGGCTGTCGGACGACGCACGGCTGTGGGGGAGGGCGGTGACCGACGAGCGGTACGCGGTGGTGGGGCTGGTGTGAGCGAGTGGTCCGCGGTCCGTGTCCGTCAGCGCAGGAGCGCCTCGAAGCCCCCCTCCAGGGCGCGGGTCTCCAGCTCGGCCAGGGCCGCCAGCGCGGCGGACGCGGCCGTCGGGTCGCGCTCGGCGAGACCGCTCTCCTCGAACTCGTCCTCGTCCAGCCGGCGTACGTCGCTGCCGTCGGCCGACCGCCACAGGTCCAGGTCCAGGTCCTCCACGACCAGCTCCGCACCGCTCAGCACGGCCGGGCGCGTGATGTCGCAGTACCAGCCCTTGAGGGCGCCCGACGCGTCCCTGACCTCCTTCACGGAGTACCAGCGGTCGCGCCAGTAGTACTCGGTGAAGACGTCCCCGGCCTCGAAGCGCACGAACCCGAAGTCGCGCACCCCCTCACCGGCCCAGGGGGCGCGGACCGCGAGGCGCGTGCCGTCGTCGTGCAGCAGCTCCGCCGCGTAACGGATCTTCGTCCGCCCGGCCTTGACCAGGACGACGTCCAGCGTGCGGGCGGCCTCAGGCGAGTTCGCGGACATGCCGTACCTCCGTCGCGCAGATCTCGTAGCCGAACCACCGGTTGACCGCGAGCATGGGTGCGTTCTCCGCGTCGTTGCCCGTGTACGCCCACGTGTACCCGGCGGCGCGGGCGCGGTGCAGGGAGTGGCTCTTCACCAGCTTGGCCAGGCCCCGGCCGCGGAAGGCGCGGGCGGTGCCCGTCATCGCCGTCTGGTAGTGCGTCCGTCCGTTGGTGTGGGCCACGCTGAAGGCGACCGCGCGGCCGTCGGCCACGGCGACCGAGGTCAGCTCCCGGTCCAGCATCGGGTGCCGGAAGTACTCCTCGACCCACGCCTCGTAGTCGCCCAACTCGGCCTCCACGTCGCTGGGTTCGTCCTGCACGCACTCGGCGTCCAGCCGGAACAGCGGACGCGGGTCGTCGGCGAACTCGGCGGCGGTGCGCAGCTCCACACCGGCCGGCGGGGCCGGCAGGGGCGGCAGCGGGGCGTGGGCCAGGTCCAGGCGCAGGAAGCGGGCGGGGCGGCTCGCCCGGTAACCGTGCCGCTGCGCGAACGCCCGGTGCCCCGGCTCGTCCAGGACCCAGGAGTACACCTTGCGCACGCCGTGGGCGGCCAGGTGCTCCTCGCCGGCGCGCACCAGCAGTGTGCCCGCGCCGCGGTGCCGCCGCCCCGGGTGCACGCACACGTTGACGGAGCCCACACCCGGCTCGGGGCTGTCGTGGGCGACGCCCACCTGCGCGGTGCCGATGATCTCGCCGTTCTCCTCGGCGACCAGCCGGCGCACCCGGGCGTCCGGGTGGGCGTGGGCGAGGTCGTGGAGCACGGACTCGGGCGTGGCGAGCAGATACGGGAGGACGAGCCGCCGCACGCGGGCGAACCCCTCCGCGTCGCCGCGCACGCCGGGACGCAGGTCCCGCACGATGACGTTCATGGCAGCGCACGCTACGTCCGTCCGCGCCCGGACGCCTCCGAATTTCCGGTCCGTGCGGGACAATCGCTGCGTGACCTTGAAGATCGACATCGATGAGGGCGCCGCACCGCCGTACGAGCAGGTGCGCGCGCAGATCTCCGAGCAGGCGCGCTCCGGGGCGCTGCCGGTGGGCTACCGGCTGCCGACGGTGCGGGGGCTGGCGGAGTCGCTGGGGCTGGCGGTGAACACCGTCGCGAAGGCGTACCGGGCGCTGGAGGCCGACGGGGTGATCGAGACGCGGGGCCGCAACGGCACGTACGTCGCCGCCGCGGGCCAGGCCGCGGAACGCGAACTGGCCGCGGCCGCCCAGGCGTACGCCGACCGGGCCCGCCGGCTGGGCCTGGACGGGAAGGCGGCCCTGGCGGCCGTCCGCGACGCCCTGCGGGCCGCCTACGGGGAGTGAGGACCGCTCTCCGTGACCCGCGGGGCGCTCAGCCCGCCGGGGTGAACTCGACGCGCGTCGGGTCCAGGCCCGCCCGCCTCGCCGCCCGCGCGAACGTGTGGGCGTTGCGGATCGCCGCTCCGCCGGGGTCGTTGTTGAAGTAGGCGTGGACGTCGGCCGTGGAGGGCCACGTCGTGGCGATGCGGTCCAGCCAGGTCTCCAGCGACCGGCGCCCGTAGTGCGGCCAGGGCCGGGCCAGGCCCTCGTGGAAGCGGACGTAGCCCCAGTCGGTGGTGCGCCACAGCGGGGTCGTCGGGCGGGCCCGGGCGTCCGCCCAGCACAGGGCCGCACCACGGGCCTCCAGCACCGCGCGCACGGCCGGGGTCCACCAGGACGCGTGCCGCGGCTCCACGGCCACCCGGGTGGCCGCCGGGAAGCGGGACAGGCACCGGTCCAGCAGGGCGGGGTCGGCCTGGAGCGTGGGCGGGAGCTGGAGCAGGACCGGGCCGAGGCGGGGGCCGAGTCCGGCCGCGTGGGTCATCAGGCGCTCCACCGGTTCCTCGGGGTCCTTCAGCCGCTTGATGTGGGTCAGGTAGCGGCTGGCCTTGACCGCGACCACGAAGTCCGGGGGGACCCGCTCGGCCCACGACGCGAAGGTCTCCCGGGAGGGCAGCCGGTAGAACGCGTTGTTGATCTCGACCGTGGCGAAGTGCGTCGCGTACTCCTCCAGCCAGAGCCGCGTGGGCACCTCCGGCGGGTACAGCACGCCTTTCCAGTCCTTGTACTGCCATCCGGAGGTGCCGACGAACAGGGGCATGGCCCCATGAAAGCACCTACAGGTACAGGCCCGCGTCCGCGCCGCCGCGCGGTTCCGGCAGGGACGTCGGGGACGTGCCCCGGCGCAGCGCGTACAGCTCCGCCAGCGTCGCGCCCTCGCGGCCGACGCCCTCGTCCGTGCCCAGCCACCGCACGGCCTCCGCGTGGGTGAGCCGGCCGACCTCGATCCGCGCCAGGCAGCGGCCGGGCCGGACCACGGCCGGGTGCAGGCGTTCCAGGTCCTCGTTGGTGGTGACGCCGACCAGGACGTTGCGCCCCTGGCCGAGCAGGCCGTCGGTGAGGTTCAGCAGCCGGGACAGCGCCTGGCCCGCGGTGTGCTTGGCCTCGCCGCGGATCAGCTCGTCGCAGTCCTCGAGGAGCAGCAGCCGCCAGCGGCCCTTGCCGGTGGAGTCGTCCTCGCCGATGGCGATGTCCATCAGGTAGCCGACGTCGCTGAACAGGCGCTCCGGGTCCAGCACGCAGTCCACCTGGCACCACTCCCGCCAGGAGCGGGCCAGGGTGCGCAGCGCGGAGGTCTTGCCGGTGCCCGGCGGGCCGTGCAGCAGGAGCAGCCGTCCGGCGATGTCCTCGGGGGTGGTCGCCATCAGCCGGTCCATCGCGTCGGCCACGGGCGCGGTGTAGTTCTCGCGCACCTCGTCCCAGGTGCCCGCGGAGATCTGGCGGGTGGTGCGGTGCGGGCCCCGGCGCGGGGAGACGTACCAGAAGCCCATCGTCACGTTCTCCGGCTGCGGCTCGGGCTCGTCCGCCGCGCCGTCGGTGGCCTGGTCCAGCACCTTGGCGGCCAGTTCGGCGCTGGTCGCGGTCACCGTGACGTCGGCGCCGCGGCTCCAGCGGGAGATCAGCAGCGTCCAGCCGTCGCCCTCCGCGAGGGTGGCGCTGCGGTCGTCGTCGCGGGCGACGCGCAGCACCCGGGCGTCGGGCGGCAGCAGGGTCGCGCCGGAGCGCACCCGGTCGATGTTCACCGCGTGCGAGAACGGCTGCTCGCCCGTCGCGAAGCGGCCGAGGAACAGCGCGTCGACGACGTCGGACGGCGAGTCGGAGTCGTCGACGTTGAGCCGGATCGGCAGAGCGTCGTGTGGGTGCGCAGACATGCCGCCCATGATCGGGCACGCGGGCCCCGAGTGCACCCGGTTTCCACGGTCCGTACGGTGTGTCGGCTTCGTCCTGACATGCCGACTATGCCAGTTGACGTGTGGTCATCTGATGATCGTTCGACATGTTTTTTGGCATGGACACTTCCTGTCAACACGCGTAGCTGCTACCAAAGTTGTGGCAGAGATCCTGCTAAAGGGAGGTTCCATGAGACGTTCCCGAATCGCGGCATTCGTCAGCTCCGTCCTCCTCGCCGTCGGCGCCACCCTCACCGGCGCCCTCACGGCACAGGCATCCCAACTCGCCGCCACCGGCGGCTACGTGGCGCTCGGCGACTCCTACTCCTCCGGCGTCGGCGCGGGCAGCTACATCAGCTCCAGCGGCGACTGCAAGCGCAGCACCAAGGCGTACCCCTACCTCTGGGCGGCCGCCAACTCCCCCTCCTCGTTCACGTTCGCGGCCTGCTCGGGCGCCCGAACGGATGAAGTTCTGGCGAGTCAGCTCGGCGGGCTCTCCGGCTCCACCGGCCTGGTCTCGATCAGCATCGGCGGCAACGACGCCGGCTTCGCCGACGTCATGACCACCTGCGTGACCAGTTCCGACAGCACCTGCATCTCCCGCATCAACACCGCCCGCGCGTACGTCGCCTCGACACTGCCCGGCAAGCTCGACAGCGTGTACTCGGCGATCAGCTCCAAGGCCCCCGGCGCCCGCGTGGTCGTGCTCGGCTACCCCCGCTTCTACCAGCTCGGCACCACCTGCATCGGACTGTCCGAGACCAAGCGCAAGGCCATCAACGACGCCTCCGACTACCTCGACGTCACCATCGCCGGCCGGGCCGCCGCCCACGGCTTCGTCTTCGGTGACGTGCGTTCCACCTTCACCGGCCACGAGATCTGCTCCGGCGACTCCTGGCTGCACAGCGTCAACTGGCTGAACATCGGCGAGTCCTACCACCCGACCGCGGCCGGCCAGTCGGGCGGCTACCTCCCCGTGCTCAACGCCAACGACTGATCCGCGGCGCCAGCCGGAGCAGAGCCCGAAGCAGAGCCCGAAGCAGAAGGGGAGGCCCCGTCCGACGGGGTCTCCGTCTCGCAGGCCACCGAGAACGCCACCGCGTTCGACGTCACCCGCCGGGGCGCGCGCACCTCCACCTTCACGGCGTCGCGGTACGTCCCGTCGCCCACCCCGGTGGTCACGACCACCCGGTCCTGTCGCGAGCGGCCGCCGCCCTCGGTGAACCGGAGCGTCCGCCAGCCGCCCTCCAGGACCCGCCCGTCGCCGGTCACCCAGCGGTAGTCCACCTCGGCCGGCAGCCGCCCCACCGTGATCGTCGCCGTGAAGGCGGGCGCCCGCCCGGCCGCGGGCGGACAGCCCCCGGAGTAGTCGGTGCGCGCCCCGGTGACCACCACCGTGACGGACTGCGGGGTGCCGGAGCCCGTGGCCGTCCCGCTCGGCGAGGGGCTCGGCTCCTCCCCGTGCCCCCTGCCCGTCGCGCCGGTCGCCGGGGCCGGACCCGTCCGCCCGGTGGGGCCGGCCGCCCCGCCCGGCCGGGAGCCGTCGCCGCCGTGCAGCACGGCGTACGTCAGCCCGGCCACGGCCAGCGCCAGGGCGAGCAGCCCGACGATCAGCACCGCCGCCGAACGCCGGTCCCGGCGGGAGTCGTCCTCGCCGTCCGCCGGATCCGCGTACACCGGCACCGACGGGGCCGTGTACGCCGCGGGGCCCTGCCCGCGCACCGGCCCGGTGCCTGCGGCCGGCGGCCGCGGCGCGGCCCACAGGGCGTCGGCCCGCACCGTCCCCGACCGCGTGGGGGCACCGCCCGCCGCGACGAGCCGCAGCTCCCGCTCCGCCGCCTCGGCCGTCAGCCGCTCGGCGGGGTCCTTGCGCAGCAGCCCCTCGATCACCGGGGCCAGCGGGCCGGCCCGCCGCGGCGCGGGCAGCTCCTCGTCGACGATCGCCCGCAACGTGCTCAGCGGGGTGTCCTGACGGAACGGTGAGGTGCCCTCGACGGCCGCGTACAGCAGCACGCCGAGCGACCACAGGTCCGATCCGGGGCCAGGCGTACGCCCCAGCGCGCGCTCGGGCGCGAGGAACTCGGGGGAGCCGATGACCTCACCGGTCATCGTCAGCGCGGAACTCCCCTCGACGGTCGCGATGCCGAAGTCGGTGAGGACGACCCGGTCGTCGTTCGACAGCAGCACGTTGGCCGGCTTCACGTCCCGGTGCAGCACCCCCGCCGCGTGCGCGGCGCGCAGCGCGGCCAGCACCTCGGCGCCGACGCGCGCGGCCCGCGGCGCGGACAGCGGCCCCTCGGCGTCCAGCACGTCCGCCAGGGAGACCCCGCGCACCAGCTCCATCACGATCCAGGGCCGCCCGTCCTCGGTGGCCACGTCGTACACCGTCACCACGTTGCGGTGCGCCACCCGGGCCGCCGCCCACGCCTCGCGCTCCAGCCGGGCGTACATCCGCTCCACGTCCGGGGCCGGCAGCCCGGCGGGCGCGCGCACCTCCTTGACGGCCACCTCGCGGTGCAGCACCTCGTCGCGGGCGCGCCACACCGTGCCCATGCCGCCCTCGCCGAGCGGGGACAGCAGCCGGTACCGGCCGGCGACCAGACGCTCACTGCCCGGTTCTTCGGACACGGCCGCCCCCTCTTCGCGCCCCCGCGCCATCCTCCCCAAAGTAGCTCAACCGAGGACGGATGCCGCCCCCTTGAGCACCAGTCCGGCCCCGAGGACCACGACCACCAGCGCCGACCACAGCGGTGCGCCGCGGCGTACGGCCCTGACCAGCGGGTGGGCCGTCCGGCGCGGGTGCCGGTCCAGGGTCCGGGTCACGCGCCCGCCGAGGCGGACCACCGCGAAGCCCGCCGCGGTGAGCGTGAGGGCGAGCCCGGCGCCGTACGCCACGACGAGCAGCAGCCCGAACCAGGCGTGCCCGAGCGCCGCCGCGCCCACCAGCACGACGACCGCCGACGGACTGGGCACCAGCCCCCCGGCGAACCCGAGGAGCAGTGTGCCGCGGAGGGTGGGGGCGGTGGGATGGGAGTGGGTGACCCCGCCGTGGGTGTGGGTGTGGGTGTGTCCTCCGCCGTGGTGCGGGTGCGCGGGGCGCGGGCGCGGTGCGGTGGGTGCGCCGGCCAGGGCGAGAGCGCGGGGTGCGGGGGCGGGCGCCGGGGCGTGCTCCGGCTCGGCGTGGGGGTGCGGGTGGTCGTGGGGGTGCGGGTGCGACGGGCCGTGCGCGGCTTTCCGGTTGCGCCAGGCGCGGCGCAGGAGACCGGCGCCGGCCAGGAGGACCAGCGCGCCGCTGGCCAGGCCGAGCCAGGCGATCACCGAGGGGGCCGCGGCCGAGCCCGCGGTGACGAGGAGGCCCAGGGCGACGACGCCGAGGGTGTGGGTCACGGTCACCGAAGCGGCCAGCGGCAGGACGTCCCGGAGGCGGGCCCGGCCGCCGCGAGCCGCGGCCGTGGCGGCCATCAGGGTCTTGCCGTGGCCCGGCGCGAGCGCGTGCAGCGCGCCCAGGCCCACCGCGACGACGAGGGCCAGGGCGGCGAACCCCAGCGTCAGGTCGTGGCGGGCCACGAGACCGTCGAGCGCCCGCGTCCAGCGGTCGGCGCCCCGCGGCAGCACGGAGGCGCCGGGCGCGTCACGCTCCTGTGCCACCAGGGCGGGTCCGCCGGGCCGCACCCGCAGCGCGGCGGTCGCTGTGTCGGCGGGGGAGGACAGCAACTCCTTGGGGTAGCGGGTGAGTTCGCGTGAAGCGGAGGTCGTCGGTACGTCGCTGGCGGTGAGCGTCGTCCGGTCGCCGCGGGCGGTGATCTCCCGCCAGCCGGGCCCGGTGGTGGCGCCCGCGCTGTGGAAGGCGAGGACGACGGGGGCGCCCGCGGGCAGCGGCGCGGTGAGCCGGCACTCCACGCGCAGGGTGGTCAGCCCGGCCTGCCCGGGGCGTACGACGGCACGGGCGCCCGTGGCCGTGAGGCGGACGGCGCGGCCGTCCACGGTGAGGCGGCTGCCGGTGGCGGCCGTGGCGCACCGCCGCGCGGCCCAGGCGCTCGTGCCCAGGCGCCGGATGTCGGGCCGGGCCTGGGTGGCGGGGATCTCGGCGAGGTCCTCGACGTGGTCGACGCGGAGCCTGCCGGGGGCGGCGACCAGGCCGTCGTAGCGGTTGACGGTGAAGTTGCCGAGGGGGTGCGCGCTCGCCGTGGTGGGCGGGACGAGCGCGAGCGCGCACCCGGTCAGGAGGACGGCCGCGGCCGAGGCGAGGAGGCGGCGGGGGTTCACCGGCCGCCCCCCGTCGCCCGGGGCGCCGTACGCGCCGCACGTGCTGTCAGCGCGGTCAGGGTGGAGCGGGCCGTGCGGGCGCCCGGCGGCGAGAAGCCGGGGTTCAGCTTCAGGGCGGCGGTGAGGTGGGTGCGGGCCTCGGCGGTGTGGCCGGTGGCCCGCTCGATCATGCCGAGGTGGTACAGGAAGCCGGCGTTGCGGTAACCGGTGGCGGTCGACTGCCGGGCGTACCCGAGGGCCTCGGCGTCACGGCCGTCGACGTGCAGCGCCCAGGCGAGGGCGTCGGCGGTGTGCACGGTGCGGCGGCGGGCCCACTCGGCGCGGGCGGCGCGCAGCGCGGCCGCCCGGTCGCCGTGGTCGGCGGCGGCCAGGGCGGTGTCCAGGTCGACGTCGACGCCGTTGGCGCGGGCGAGGGCGGTCCAGGCGTCGACCAGCGCGTACTGGTCGCGGGCCCGGGCCGCGTCACCGGCGCCGCCACGGGCCTCGTACAGCTCACCGAGGGCCACCAGCGGGCCGGGCAGCGGGGAGCGGGCGACGACCGCCTCCAGCCCCTTGAGCGCCTCGTCCCGTCGGCCGCTCGCCGCCTGGGCGCGGGCGCGGCCCTCCAGCGCCGGCAGGTAGCCGTCGTCGGCGGCGAGGGCGCGGGCGTAGTGGGCGAGGGCGGTCGGGTAGTCGCCCTGGTTCCAGGCGAGTTGGCCGAGCTGCGTGGCGACGTAGGCGATGTCGCCCGGGCCGGAGGCCGTGTCGAGCGCCCGGGTGAGCACAGCGCGGGCGGTGGCGACGTCCCCGCGCAGCTCGTGCACGTAGGCGTAGCGGGTGAAGACGGGGATGCCGGGACGGCGGGCGTCGGCGATCTGCGCCGCCTTCGACGCCTCGTCGTACCGGCCGAGTTCGACCAGGGCGTCGATGCGGGAGCACAGGGCGCGCTCGTTGTAGGGGTTCTGCCGCAGGGCGCGGTCGGCGTCGGTCAGGGCGCCCCGGAAGTCGTGCCGGGCGGCGGCGAGGGCGGCCAGGCCGGCGAGCGCCTGGTCGTTGTCGGCGCGCAGGGCGAGGGAGGTGTCGAACGCCTTGCGGGCCTGCGGGTACCGGGACGGGTCGCCCTGGGTGCGGGCCTGCTCGACGTAGGCGAGCCCGAGGGTGGCCCAACTGCCGAAGTCCTTCGGCTGGGTGCGCAGGTGGGCCTGGAGCGAGG
This sequence comes from Streptomyces galbus, assembly GCF_005280195.1. Lineage (GTDB taxonomy): Bacteria > Actinomycetota > Actinomycetes > Streptomycetales > Streptomycetaceae > Streptomyces > Streptomyces galbus. The sequence goes on from NZ_SZPR01000018.1 coordinate 86,377, forward strand.
TGACCCCCGCGTCGAGGTCACCGCCGGCGAGCAGCCCCGGCGACACGGCCGCCGACGTGGTCACGGCCCGGCCCGCGCCGTCCCGCAGGGCCCCGACCGCGACCGCCCCCGCGGTCATCGCCACGGCCAGCAGAGCGGCACAGGCGCCGAGCTGCGCGGCCCGCCACCGCCGCCCGGCGGCCCCGACCCGCCGCACGGCGGCGACCCGTGGATCGCCACCGGGTGCGTCGGGCGCCGGGGTGGCGGCGGTCCCGGCGTGACTCCCCGGCACGGGAGGCGGGTCGGCGTCGGGGCCGGCCCCGGGTGCCGGCACCGTCTCCGCCGCGGCGTCCGCAGCGGCGGACGGGCCCGGTCGTCGCCCGGGGTGCGTGTCGCCGTCGTTCATCTCGGGGGCCATGCCCTCTCCGCCCTCTCCTGGGTCTGCCTGCCTGCCTGCGGTGGTCCGGTGGCGCGGCCCGCGCCGTGGGGGATGACGTCGCGCGGGCCGCGCCGGTCCTGGGCCGGTCCGGCCGTTCCGCCCTGCCGGGCGGCGTCTGGCAGACCGGCCCGGGGCCGGGGAGGTGCAGGAGGCTCCCCGGCCCGGTTCGCGGGGGCCGGTCGGGACCGGCCCGGAGCGGTGTCTAGTAGGCCCGGCTCCGCGTGCGGCGCCACCACAGCAGGCCGCCGCCGACGAGGAGGATGCCCGCCGCGCCGGCGCCGGCGGACGCGGCGATCAGCGGGGTGTCCGAGGTCGAGGAGCCGGTGAGCGCGTCACCGAGCTGGCTGCGCACGGCGGCGTCGGTCTTGGCGGTGGTGCCGCGCGAGCCCTCGGTCGGCAGGGCGACGTAGGGGAAGGACTTCTCGAAGTCCTTGTCGTTCTTGTCGACGGCGTCGCCCAGATCGTTCTTCGAGCCGACCAGTTCGCCCTCGACGACCTGGAGCGAGGCGTCGACCACGTCGTCGGTGAGCCGGCGGCCGTTGGGGAAGCCCGCGTTGTCGCCGTCGAGGACACCGAGCCGCTTGGGGTGCGTGGTCGGCTTGACCGACGTGTTCAGGCGCAGTTCCTCGGCCGGCTTGCCGTACGGCGGCTGGTTGAGGCCCTTGACGCCCTTGAGGAACACGTCGACGAGGTCGTTGCGCGGCTCGGCCGGGGCCTTGATCTTGTAGATCGCCTCGATGAGCTTGGGCAGCTCCGGTTCGGTGACGTTCTTCAGGAACTGTGCGTCCTGCGCGGGCACGGACGCGTTGAACTTGTCCTTGTCCTTCAGCGGGTTGACGACCTCGTTGACCAACGGGTTGCCGAGGCGCGAGACCTGCGAGTAGTACCCCTGCGCGTTCCTGCGCTGGGTCGTGGACCAGATGCCCACCACCGGCTGGTGCGCGGACTCGGTGATCAGGTCCGTCGGCACCTGCAGGGCGATCGAGTTGACGTTGTAGCCCTTGAGGGTGTCGTTGCCGACCTCGGAGAGGTCACCGCCGTACAGCAGGTCGAAGACCCGCAGGTCCAGGAAGAACGGGTCGTCGGCCTGGCCGGCGAAGGACCGGGCGCCGTTGGGGAGGTGGTACACCGCCTGGTCGCGCAGCTTGCGGTAGTCGGGCATGGACGCCTTGCCGACGTTCGACGGCGCGACCGGCACGTCGTCCGCGAGCTTGGTGCGGTGCACCTCCTTGCGGCCCTTCAGCTTGACCAGTTCCAGGTCGTACGTCTGCGTCACGTTGAGGTCGGGGTCGTCCAGGCTCTCGACCGCGCCCGTGTTGTACAGGAACGTCTTCGCGTTCTTCACATGCGTCTTGAACGTGTAGCGGAACAGCAGGTCGCCCTGGGCGTCGCCGTCGTTGTCGACGTGGATGTCGTACTGCGCGTCCTCGGCGAACGGGAAGAAGTTCGGGCCGCCCGCGGGCTCCTCGAACGGGATCCAGTTCGCGACGATCGTCGTGGTGTCCGGGTGGTCCGGGCTGACGAACGCGTAGAGGTCCGTGTTGTCGTACTGCGGGGTCCCCGAGATCAGGGGGGCCTCCCGGTGGCTGGAGGCGGCCGCCTCCCCGGGGGCCAGCGTGGCCACGCCGGCGGCGGCGAGCGTCCCGGCGGTCAGCGCCCCGCAGATGAGGGTCGCGACGCTGCCGCGTCCCGCGCCGCTCCTGGATATAGGTGTCATGGCGTCCGTCCTCGATCCCGACTTGCCTGTCTGACCGGGCATTCGGAGAGGCCGCGGGACCGGATTGGTCGGCGGGGAAATTTTTTCCCGGCCGCCTCCGACCCGCTTTTCGGGGCCGCCGATCCGTAACACCGTCCGGAGGTGTGTGCGTTGCGAATGCCTGGTGTGACGGGACGGGCCGGATGCGGCCGCGGAGAGGGGGACCGCATGGAGGCGGACGAGCTCCTGGTGCTCGTGGCGGGAGGTGACCAGGCGGCGTTCGAGCGGCTCTACGCACTGGTGTCGGGGCCGGTGTTCGGCCTCGTGCGCCGGATGGTGCGCGACCCGGCACAGTCGGAGGAGGTGGCCCAGGAGGTGCTGCTGGAGTGCTGGCGCACCGCCGGCCGCTACGACCCGGGCCGCGGCAGCGCCCTGTCCTGGGTCCTCACCCTCGCCCACCGCCGCGCCGTCGACCGGGTGCGCAGCGCCCGCGCGGCCGGCGAACGCGAGCAGCGCGAGGCCCAGCGGGCCCACCACCCCGCCTTCGACCACGTCACCGAGGAGGTCGAGGCGGGCCTGGAACGGGAGTGGGTGCGCCGCTGCCTGGACCGGCTGACCGCCCTGCAACGGCAGTCCGTCACCCTCGCCTACTACGACGGCTACACGTACCGTGAGGTCGCCGAGCGGCTCTCGCTGCCGCTGGGCACCGTCAAGACGCGGATGCGCGACGGACTCACGCGGCTGCGCAACTGCCTGGGAGGTGCCGCATGAGCCTGCTCGACCGGCTGCGCCGCGAGGACCTGCACTCGCTGGCCGCGCCCTACGCGCTGGACGCCCTCGGACCCGACGAGCGGCGCCGCTTCGAGCGGCACCTGAGGACCTGCGAGCGGTGCGCCGCCGAGGTGCGGGCGCTGGCCGAGGACGCCGTCCGGCTCGCCTGGTCCACGGCCGCGCCGCCGCCCGCCGCGCTGCGCGACCGGGTGCTCGCCGCCGTGCGGGTCACCCCGCAGGAGCCCGCCGCGCCGGTGCGCGAGCACGCGCCCCGGCTGCCGCCGCACGTCTGGGGGAGCCAGCCGCCGCCGCGCGCCCGCACGGCCCGGCCACGACCGCTGTTCGTGCCGTTCGCCACGGCCACCGCCGCCGCGGCCCTCGTCGTCGCCTCGCTCTTCGCCGTGCAGGCGGGCCGCACCCAGGACGACCTGGACGCGGCGCAGGCCCGGGCACGTGAGATCGCCCACGTTCTGGCCGCCCCGGACGCCCGGGCGACCGCCGGCCGGGACGCGCAGGGCCGTGGCATCGGCGTGGTCGCCTCCGCGTCGGAGGGACAGGCGGTCGTCACGCTGAGCGGATACGGCACCCCGCCGGGCGGCAAGGTCCACCAGCTCTGGCTACTGCGTCCCGCCGGGCCACCGCGCTCCCTGGGCCTGTTCGAGGGCGACACGCCCTTGGTCGCCACGGGTCTGGACACGTCGGCCACCTCACTCGCTGTGACCGTCGAACCCGACGGCGGGTCACCACAGCCCACCAGCCAGCCAGTTGTCCAACTCGCCCTGGATTCGGTCGGATTCGGAGAGTGACCGGAAAGGAGTCGTCAACCCCCTTGTGGGGAAGGTGAATCCTGTGACCGTGATACACGCGTGCCCCGAGGGAGCGATAGGGTTAACCTGCCCGGGCCGGGTGGACTCGTACGGGTGGGGAGTGACATGGAACAGATAACGATGCACAGCAGGGCGCGGGTCCCTGCGATCACCTGCGGGAGCAGCGCGACCAGCTCGCGGCTCGACCGCCACCTCTCGGTGCTGGCGGGTCCCGCCATACCGCAGCGGGAGACGGTCGAGGCGACGTCACTGATGCGGGAGCTGACCGCCCGCGACCGGCCGCACCAGCGCAGCGACCGGGGCAGGAGGGTGAGCCGCGTCTCGCTGTTCGCCCCGCTGCGCCGACTGCGCCGCTCGCTGTTCGGCGGCCACCGGCACTGACGGGCCGCGCCCGGCGGCCACGCCCCCGGTCCGCGCTCAGGCCGCCACGCCGTCCCGGCGCAGTGCTGCGATCTCGTCGTCCGTCATCCCCACGGCGCGCAGCACCGCTCCGGTGTGCTCCCCGAGCGCGGGCACGTCACCCATCCGTGCCTGCCCACCCGGCAAGGTGATCGGTGGCAGGAGTGCCCGCAACGGCCCGGCCGGCGTCCCCACCTGCCGCCACCGCTGACGGGCCGCGAGCTGCGGGTGCTCCGCCACCTCGTGCAGGTCCCGCAGGCGTGCGCACGCGATGCCCGCGGCCTCGAGGCGTGCCAGCGCCTCGTCGGTGCCGAGCGCGCCGAGCGCCCGGCCCACCAGGGCGTCGGTGCGCTCCCGGTGGACCACCCGGGCGGCGTTCGTCGCGAAGGCCGGGTCCGTCCCCGACTCCGGCCGGCCCAGCACCTGTTCCGCCAGCCGCCGCCACTCCCGGTCGTTCTGCACCGCCAGCAGCACCCGCCCGCCGTCCGCGGTGGGGTACGCGTCGTAGGGCGCGATCACCGCGTGCGCGAGCCCGGTGCGCGCCGGGGCGGCGCCGCCGTGCATCGTGTGGTGCAGGGGGTGCCCCATCCACTCGGTGAGCGCGTCCAGCATCGACACCTCCACCGGGCCGCCCCGCCCGGTCACCCCGCGCCGCACCAGCGCCGCCAGCACCCCCGAGAAGGCGTACATGGCCGCCGCGATGTCCGCCGCCGGGATGCCCGCCTTCACCGGCAGCTCCGGGGTCCCGGTCACCGACACCAGCCCCGCCTCGCACTGCACGAGCATGTCGTACGCCCGCTTGTGCGCGTACGGTCCCGACGGGCCGTAGCCCGAGATGTCGACGGCGACCAGCCGCGGGTGGGCCGCGCACAGGGTGGCCGCGTCCAGGCCGAGCCGGGCCGCCGCCCCCTGGGCGAGGTTCTGCACGAACACGTCGGCGTCCGCGACGAGGCGCCGGACGACGGCGAGGCCGCGCGGGTCCTTCAGGTCCAGCGCGACGGACTCCTTGCCGCGGTTGCACCACACGAAGTGCGAGGCCAGGCCGCCGGCGGCGGTGTCGTAGCCGCGCGCGAAGTCACCGCCGTCGATCCGCTCCACCTTGACCACCCGTGCGCCGAGGTCGGCGAGCTGCCGGGTGGCGAACGGCGCCGCCACCGCCTGCTCGACGGCCACGACGGTGACGCCCTCCAGGGGCAGCGGCTCCGGGGCGGGGCCCGCCCCGGCGGGGTCGTGGGCGCGCGGTCCGGCGGCGGTGGTGTCGGTGTCCATGGGGTGGATCATGGCCGTCGGCGGGGCGTTTGTCAGCAGCGTGCCGCCCGGCCCCCCTCACAGCAGGGTGAACTGGCCCGCCGGGCCTTCCTCCTGGTGGTCCAGGACCGACGCCGGGCGGTGGGCCCGCTCCGGGACGGGCAGGACGCCCGCCGCCGTCAGCTCCGCCGCCGTGACCGGGTCGGTCACCTCGATCTCCGCCAGCCGTGGGCGCAGTTCCGCCAGCAGGGCCAGGACCGTGATCAGCTCCAGCAGTTCCGACGTCCAGTGCTGCGGCCAGGCCGCCGGCCGGAGCGCCGCCAGGGTGCCCGCGGGCGCCGGTGCCGTCCGGGCCGCCAGCCACTGCTCCAGGACCCGGACCCCGCCCGTCTCGTGGTCCCACGCCTCGGGCGGCACCGGGGAGATGCGGCCCTCGTCCAGGTACAGGGCCTCCTCCTCGCGGTCGTAGCGCACGGTCACCGGGCGCGGCGGGAGCGGGGCGCGGACATAGGGGCGGCGGCCGCCCGGCAGCCGGGGGCGGTCGCCGTCGCGGCGCAGCAGCCACAGGACCCGGTGGCCGAGTGCGACGCCCGCGGTCCACACCTCGGGGTCGGCGGTGAGCGGCACGCGGCGGGGCGAGCCGGGGCCGGGCCGGGCCGTCGCGAGGATCCAGGCGGGCACGTCCGCCGGGCCGGGGCGCCGGCCGAGGCGTGCGGCGAGGTGGTCCAGCAGGCCGGGCGCCAGGTTGGGCTCCGCGCCGCCCGGCCGCCGGTACAGCGGGTGCACCCGGCCGGGCCGCAGCAACGGCAGGTGCGAGGTGGCGTGCACCCCGTCGCCGTGCTCCACGAGGAACACCTGCCGGTCGTCGGCCACCCGCCACAACTCCGGCCTGGCGGTGTCGATCAGCCGGTGGTCGGGGATCAGCCACTGCTCGTCGAAGGGGGCGAGGAGTACCCGCACCGGCTCCGGGCACGGGCCCGTGGCCCGCGCGAGGGGCTCGGTGCCGGTGGACCGGCCCGGAAGCTGCCCGACCGCCGAGTGGAGCGTGCGGGAGCGGGTCGGCTCGAACAGCGCCTCGCGGTCGGGTCCGTCGGCCTTCAGCAGGGCGTCCCAACGGGCTTTCAGGGACGCCGTGTCGGGGGCCGCCGGCCAGCCCCGGCCCAGCCGCGGCGGTGCGACGGACCACGGCATGAGGTCCGCGAGCAGCGGAGCGTCGTCGTGCGTCACGCACCGCATCGTACGGCAGGGGGCCCGGCCCCCGGCGGGGCGCGGGAGCAGCCCGCGGCCGGCCCCGGCGGTCCGCCGCCGGGGCGGGAGGACGCCCGGCGTGACCGCCCGGATCACGCGTCCAGCGTCACCGTGAACGAGAACCGGTCCCCCCGGTAGTGGATGACGACGACGTCCAGCACCCGGCCGTCCCCGTCGTACGTCACGCCCGTGTAGTGCAGGATCGGGCTGAGCAGCGGCACCGCGAGCAGCCGGGCCGTCTCCGGGTCGGCGAGCCGGGCCTCGACCGTGTCCGTGATCCGGCCGATGTCCGCCCCGACGACGTCCCGCAGCACCTTGGTCATCGGCCAGCGCAGCAGGTCCTGCGGGTCGATGCGGCCGGCGAGTTCGGGACGCACCCAGTTGCGGGCGTGGTTGGTCGGCTCGCCGGTCTTCTCGTCGCCGCGCAGCCGGTGGTACGTCGCCGTCTCGGCCAGGTCCGGGTAGTACTCGGCGATCTCGGGCGGCAGGGGGGCGTTGCCGTGGCCCAGCAGGGTCGTGACCATGCCGGACTGCTGGGCCACGATCGCGTCGACCGAGCCGAGGAGGCGGACCGGGGCGCCGCGCCGCGCGTCCGGCTCGATGAACGTGCCACGCCGGCGGTGCCGGGAGATCAGCCCCTCGTCCTCCAGCTCCTTCAGCGCCTGGCGCATGGTCAGCACGCTCACCCCGTAGTGCTCCGCCAACTGCTCCTCGGTGGGCAGCCGCAGTGGGTCCTGGGCCGACCGCCCGAGTATCGAGGCGCGCAGCGACTGCGACACCTGGTACCAGAGCGGCAGCTTGCGGTTCAGGACGATCGAGTCCGGGGCGAAGGAGGTCACGGGCCATCCGTACCGGGAGCGGATCTCCGGCGCAACCGGCCGGGACGCTACGCTTCCGGGCGGAAGTGCCGCTCCAGGCCCCGCCAGACGTCGTCGTAGCGCGGCTGGAGGTGGTCGGCGCCGGCCGCCTGCCCGGTGAGCGTGACCGGCCAGCGCGTCTCGAACATGAACGCCAGCCCGTCGTCGACCTTCTGCGGCCGCAGCTCCGCCGCGCTCGCCCGGTCGAACGTCTCCCGGTCCGGGCCGTGCGCCGACATCATGTTGTGCAGCGAGCCGCCGCCGGGCACGAACCCGCCCTTCCCGGCGGTCTTCGCGTCGTAGGCGCCCTCGACCAGCCCCATGTACTCGCTCATCACGTTGCGGTGGAAGTACGGCGGCCGGAAGGTGTCCTCGCCCACCAGCCAGCGCGGCGCGAACACCACGAAGTCGACGCCGGCCAGGCCCGGGGTGTCCGACGGCGAGGTCAGCACGGTGAAGATCGACGGGTCCGGGTGGTCGTAGGAGATCGTGCCGATGACGTTGAAGCGGCGCAGGTCGTACACGTACGGCACCAGGTTGCCGTGCCAGGCCACGACGTCCAGCGGCGAGTGGTCGTAGGTGGCCGTCCAGAGGTTGCCGCAGAACTTGTTGACCACCTCCACCGGCCCCTCGACGTCCTCGTACGCGGCGACCGGCGCCCGGAAGTCCCGGGGGTTGGCGAGGCCGTTGGCGCCGATCGGGCCGAGGTCGGGCAGGCGGAACGGGGCGCCGTAGTTCTCGCAGACGTAGCCGCGGGCCGTCGCGTCCAGCAGCTCCACCCGGAAGCGGACCCCGCGCGGGACCAGCGCCACGTCGCCCGGCTCGGCGTGCAGCAGGCCGAACTCGGTGCGCAGCAGCAGTCCGCCGTGCTCCGGGACGATCAGCAGCTCGCCGTCGGCGTCGCTGAAGACGCGCTCCATCGAGGTGTCGGCGTGGTAGAGGTGCACGGCCATGCCGGTGCGCTGGGTGGCGTCGCCGTTGCCGCCGAGGGTCCACAGCCCGGCCAGGAAGTCGGTGCCCCGCGGCGGTTCGGGCAGCGGGTCCCAGCGCAGCCGGTTGGGGTCGGGCACCGTCTCGGTGAACGGCGCCGTGCGCAGTGCGCCGTTGCCGGTGCGGGTGAACGCCGGGTGCGCGGCGGAGGGGCGGACGCGGTACAGCCAGGAGCGGCGGTTGTGCGCCCGCGGCTCGGTGAACGCCGTGCCGCTGAGCTGCTCCGCGTACAGCCCGAGCGGGGCGCGCTGCGGCGAGTTGCGGCCCTCGGGCAGGGCGCCGGGCACCGCCTCGGAGGAGTGCTCGTTGCCGAAGCCGGACAGGTACGTCAGCCCCTCGGCGGCCTTGCGCGCGTCCTCGCGCTCCGGCCCGCCCGCGCGGGGGGTGCCCCCATCGCTCATCGTCGCTCGCTCCCTTGCGATCCGATTCCTGTGCCACACCATAGGATTGCGATTTCCGTCGCGCAAGGGCCGCACACGGGCTCCGGCCCTCCTCCTCTGGGAGGACGATCACCGGCCGCCGAGAACCCGACTTCAGGCGGATCCGGGCTGTCGGACCCGTGTTCTAGGCTCCCGCCATGTCGTGGACGCGCGCCCTCCCCGCCGCGCTCGCGGTCTGTGTCCTGCTCCTGACCGGATCCACGGGCTGCGACTCCGGTGGGGACCGGCACACCAACCAGCAGCAGGGCCGGCAGGAGAGCCCGGGGAGCCGGGGGACCGGGGAGTCCACCGCCCCCGTCGGCAAGGTCCTGCAGGACACCGACGAGGACGGCCGGCACTACCGCCAGGTCGAGGGCGCCCGGGCGCCCGAGGTCGGCATCGAGGTGCAGCCGGACACCGACGGCAGCTGGGACGTCCGGCTCACCCTGCGCCACTTCCGCCTCTCCCCGCAGGGCGCCCCCGCGCGGGCCGTCGCCGGCCGCGGCTTCGCCCGCCTCTACGTGGACCACGCCCCGGTCGCCGACCTGCGCGCCCGCGCCCACCGCATCCCGGCCGGCTACCTCCCGCACGGCATCCACCACGTCACGGCACGCCTGTACGCCGACGACGGCACGGTGTGGGCGGTGGACGGCAAGCCGGTGGAGAGGACGGCGGACATCACCGCGTCCGGGGAGGGTTCACCGGGGTCCGGCGGACCGGCATCATGAACGCCGTGCCCCCAGCCCCCCTGCGTCGCGCGCCCATGCAGCGACGCAGCGCCGAACGCCTGACCCGGATCCTGGACGCCTGCGCCGCCTTGCTCGACGAGGTCGGCTACGACGACCTGAGCACCCGTGCCGTGGCCCAGCGCGCCGGCGTCCCGATCGGTTCGGTCTACCGCTTCTTCGGCAACAAGCGGCAGATGGCCGACGCGCTGGCCCAGCGCAACCTGGAGCGCTGGTCGGAGCGGGTCACCGAACGGCTGACGGCGTCGGGCGGCGCCGACTGGCGGGCGGCGATGGACGCGGTGCTCGACGAGTACCTCGCGATGAAACGCACCGCGCCCGGCTTCTCCCTGGTCGACTTCGGCAACCAGATCCCGGTCGGCTCCCGCCAGGCCGAGCCCAACACCCGGGTCGCCGACCGGCTCGCCGCCCTGCTCTCCGGCTACCTCGACCGTGCCGTCGACGAGGACCTGCGCCGCACCTTCCTGGTCGCCGTGGAGACCGCCGACACCCTCATCCACCTGGCCTTCCGCAGGGACCCGGAGGGCGACGAGAAGATCATCGCGGAGATGCGGGCGCTGCTGCGGGCGTACCTGGAGCGCGCGCTGGGGGGACCGCGGGCGGCGGGCTGACCCGGACGCAGGGCTCGCGCAGGCCCGCCGTCGGGGGGACTGTCGCCCATGCATACCGGTCGGTATGCTCGCGCCAGGCGCCGGCGCCGGTCCCCGCCGCCGCGGGCGTCCGGCCGTGCCCGCCATGACCGCCGTGCCCGCCGCAACCGCCGTACCGCCCACCGTCGCCGCGTCCCACCGGGAGGACCCGTGTCCCGCACCGCCCTGCGAATCTGCCCCCTGTGCGAGGCCACCTGCGGGCTGACCCTGACCGTCGAGGGGACCCGGGTCACCGGAGCCCGCGGCGACCGCGAGGACGTCTTCAGCAAGGGGTTCCTGTGCCCCAAGGGCGCCGCCTTCCCCGCCGTCGACGGGGACCCGGACCGGCTGAGCGGCCCCCTCGTCCGGCGGGACGGCGAGCTGCGCGAGGCGACCTGGCAGGAGGCGTTCGACGCGGTCGCCGCCGGGATACGCCCGGTCGTCGAACGGCACGGGCCGCACGCCGTCGGCGTGGTCCTCGGCAACCCCAACGTGCACACCGTGGCCGGCGGCCTCTACCCGCCGGTGCTGCTCGCCGGCCTCGGCACCCGCAGCGTGTTCACCGCCTCCACGCTCGACCAGATGCCCAAGCACGTCTCCAGCGGGCTGCTGTTCGGGGACGCCAACGCCATCCCCGTACCGGACCTCGACCGCACCGACCACCTGCTGCTGATCGGCGCCAACCCCCTGGAGTCCAACGGCAGTCTGTGCACCGCCCCCGACTTCCCCGGCCGGCTCAAGGCGCTCAGGGCCCGCGGCGGCACCCTCACCGTCATCGACCCGCGCCGCACCCGCACCGCACGCCTCGCCGACCGGCACGTCGCCATCCGCCCCGGCGCCGACGCGCTGCTGCTCGCGGCCACGGCCCACGTGCTCTTCGAGGAAGACCTGGTCCGCCTCGGGGAGTTGGCGCCGCACGTCCAGGGCCTCGACGAACTCCGCGCCGCCCTGGCGGACTTCACGCCCGAGAGCGTGGCCGCCGCCTGCGACGTCGACGCGGACACCGTCCGGGCGCTGGCCCGCGAGCTGGCCGCCGCGCCCACCGCCGCCGTCTACGGCCGCATCGGGAGCTGCACGGTGCCGCACGGCACGCTCGCGAGCTGGCTGGTGGACGTGCTCAACGTCCTCACCGGCAACCTCGACCGGCCCGGCGGCGCGCTCTTCCCGCAAGCCGCCACCGACCGCACCCCGCGGCCCGCCGGACCCGGCCGCGGCTTCGCCCTCGGCCGCTGGCACTCCCGGGTGAGCCGGCACCCCGAGGCCAAGGGCGAGCTGCCGCTGTCCGCCCTCGCCGAGGAGATCGACACCGCGACCGAGCAGGGCGAGCCGATCCGGGCCCTGATCGCCGTCGCCGCCAACCCGGTGCTGTCCGCTCCCGACGGCGACCGGCTCGACAAGGCCCTGGACTCGCTGGAGTTCATGGTCAGCGTCGACCCGTACCTCAACGAGACCTCCCGCCACGCCCACGTCGTTCTGCCCCCGCCGCCGCCCTCCCAAGCCCCGCACCACGACTTCGCGTTCAACACCCTGGCCGTGCGCCACCAGGTCCGCTACAACCGCCCCGCCGTGCCGCTCGCCCCCGGCCGCATGGCCGAGACCGAGATCATGGCCCGGCTGGTCCTGGCCGTCACCGGCCTGCACGGCACCGACCCCTCGGCCGTCGACGACACGGTCGTCGCCCAGACCCTCGGCCGGGCCGTCGGGGACCCGCACTCCCCGGTCCACGGCCGGGACCCGAAGGAACTCGCCGCCGCGCTGACCGGCGAGGACGGCCCCGAGCGCCGGCTCGACCTGATGCTGCGCCTCGGCCCCTACGGCGACGGCTTCGGCGCACGGCCGGACGGACTGACCCTCGCCCGGCTGCTGGAGCACCCGCACGGCATCGACCTCGGACCGCTGCGCCCGCGCCTGCCGCAGCCCCTGAAGACCGTCAGCGGCAAGGTCGAGCTGCTGCCGGAGCCGATCGCCGCCGACCTGCCCCGCCTGCGGCAGGCGCTCACCGCGAGCCCCGCCGCGCTGGTCCTCGTCGGCCGCCGCCACCTGCGCTCCAACAACAGCTGGCTGCACAACGTCCCGGCCCTCACCGGCGGTTCCAACCGCTGCACCCTGCACGTCCACCCCGCGGACGCCGAGCGGCTCGGTGTGCGCGACGGGCAGCCGGTGCGCGTCCGGGGCGCCGGGGGAGAGGTGACCGCCCCCGCGGAGGTCACCGAGGACGTACGGCCCGGGGTGGTGAGCCTGCCGCACGGCTGGGGCCACGACCGCCCCGGCACCCGGCTCGGCCACGCCTCCGCCGAGCCCGGCGTCAACGTCAACCAGCTCCTCGACGGCAGCCTGCTGGACCCGCTGTCGGGCAACGCGGTCCTCAACGGCTTCCCCGTCGAGGTGGTCCCGGTGGCCGAAAAGATCGAGGCGCTGAGCAGCGCAAAGCCGTGACCAGCGGTTTTGCGCTTATTGCTCGCACGTCAACGTCTTGTTAACGCCGGACGACGGGTCCTAACGTCAACGCACCGCCGACCCCCAGGTGGGATGTTCAAGGGCGAACGTTAGGTATCCACTCATGCTGACCCTCCTCGGCTTCGCCATGATCGCGACCTTCCTGGTCCTGATCATGCTGAAGAAGATGTCGCCGATCGCGGCGCTCGTGCTCATACCCGCGCTGTTCTGCGTGTTCGTGGGCAAGGGCGCCCGGCTCGGCGACTACGTCCTCGACGGCGTCACCGGGCTCGCCCCGACCGCGGCGATGCTCATGTTCGCGATCGTCTACTTCGGCGTGATGATCGACGTCGGTCTCTTCGACCCGGTCGTGCGGGGCATCCTGAAGTTCTGCCGGGCCGACCCGCTGCGCATCGTCGTCGGGACCGCGGTGCTCGCCGCGATCGTCTCCCTGGACGGCGACGGCTCCACCACCTTCATGATCACCGTCTCGGCGATGTACCCGCTCTACAAGCGCCTGAAGATGAGCCTGGTCGTGATGACGGGCGTCGCCGCGATGGCCAACGGCGTGATGAACACGCTGCCGTGGGGCGGCCCCACCGCCCGCGCCGCCACCGCGCTCAAGATCGACGCCAGTGACATCTTCGTGCCGATGATCCCCGCCCTCGCCATGGGCCTGCTGTTCGTCCTCGCGCTCTCGTACGTCCTCGGCCGCCGCGAGCGCAAGCGGCTCGGCGTGCTGACGCTGGACGAGGTCCTGGTGGAGGAGGCGGAGAAGGAGCCGGAGGCGGAGACGGTGCTGGTCGGTGCCGGGTCCGGCGCCGGCGGTACCGCGAAGGGCTCGGGTGCCGGCGGCCCCGCCGCGGGCTCCGGCCCCGGCGCCGGTGCGCACCCGGGAGAGTCCGGGCAGCCGGAGGACGACACCTTGCAGGGCCTCGACCCCCACCGCGCCACCCTGCGCCCCCGGTTGTACTGGTTCAACGCGCTGCTCACCGTCGCGCTGCTCACCGCCATGATCATGGAGTGGCTGCCCATCCCGGTGCTGTTCCTGCTCGGCGCCGCGCTCGCCCTGACCGTCAACTTCCCGCACATGCCCGACCAGAAGGCCCGCATCGCCGCGCACGCCGAGAACGTGCTCAACGTCTCCGGCATGGTCTTCGCCGCCGCCGTCTTCACCGGGGTCCTGCAGGGCACCGGCATGGTCGACCACATGGCGACCTGGCTGGTCGACAACATCCCCGCCGGGCTGGGCCCGCACATGGCCGTGGTGACGGGCGTGCTGAGCATCCCGCTGACGTACTTCATGTCCAACGACGGCTTCTACTTCGGCATCCTGCCGGTGCTCGCCGAGGCGGGGCAGGCGCACGGGGTCTCCGCCGTGGAGGTGGCCCGCGCCTCGATCATCGGCCAGCCGCTGCACATGTCCAGCCCGCTCGTCCCGGCCGTCTACGTCCTGGTCGGCATGGCCAAGGTGGAGTTCGGCGACCACACCCGGTTCGTGGTGAAGTGGGCGGCGCTGACCTCGCTCGTGGTGCTCGGCGCCGCAGTCCTGTTCGGCATCGTCTGACCTCCCCTCCCGGACACCCCACGGACCACCGACGGACCACCGACGGTTCACCCCACGGAGGAAGACCCATGGCGCCCGGTGGGAACCGCGGCTGGCTGCTCCGCCTCGTCATCGCCTTCGGCTGCGCGCAGGGGGCGGTGTCGATGGCCCGGCCCGCCGTCTCCTACCGGGCGCTCGCGCTGGGCGCCGACGAGCGGGCGGTCGGCGTCATCGCCGGTGTCTACGCCCTGTTCCCGCTGTTCGCGGCGGTCCCGCTGGGCCGGCGCACCGACCACGGCCGCTGCGCGCCCCTGCTGCCGGTGGGCGTGGTCCTCATCGCGGGGGGCTGCGCGCTCAGCGGCCTCACCGGGTCCCTCGTGGCGATGGCCCTGTGGAGCGGGGTGATGGGGCTGGGCCACCTGTGCTTCGTGATCGGCGCCCAGTCACTGGTCGCCCGGCAGTCCGCGCCGCACGAACAGGACCGCAACTTCGGGCACTTCACCATCGGCGCCTCCCTCGGCCAGCTGGCCGGGCCGATCGCCGCGGGCGGGCTGATCGGCGGGCCGGACCGGGCCGGCAGCAGCGCGCTCGCCCTGCTGGTCGCGGGGGCGGGCGCGGCGGTGGCGTTCACCTCGCTGTGGCGCATCGAGGACGACACGGCCGCCAAGAACCGTACCGCAGGCGGCAGTCGGGTCCCGGTGGGCCGCATCCTGCGCACCCGGGGCGTGCCCGCCGGCATCCTGGTGAGCCTGTCGGTGCTGTCCGCGACCGACATCCTCACCGCCTACCTGCCGGTGGTCGGCGAGCACCGGGGCATCGCCCCGTCGGTGGTGGGCGTCCTGCTGAGCGTGCGCGCGGCGGCCTCGATCGCCTGCCGCCTGGTCCTCACGCCCCTGCTGCGGCTGCTCGGCCGCACCGCGCTGCTGGTGGTGACCTGCGCGCTGGCGGCCCTGTTGTGCGCGGGCGTCGCGCTGCCCGTGCCGGTGTGGGCGCTGGGCGCGATGCTCGCGGTGCTGGGCTTCTGCCTCGGGGTGGGGCAGCCGCTGTCGATGACGACGGTCGTGCAGGCCGCGCCCGAGGACGCCCGGTCCACCGCCCTCGCGCTGCGGCTGACCGGCAACCGGCTCGGGCAGGCCGCCGCCCCCGCGGGCGCGGGCCTGATCGCCGGCCTCGCGGGCGTGGCGGCCCCGTTCGTGCTGCTGGGGGCGCTGCTGCTCCTGTCGGCGGGGGTGGCGCTGCGCGCGCCGGGGACGGCGCCGCGCCCGGAGGCGGGGGAGCGGCGCGGGCGGCCGGGACTGCGCCGTACGAGCGATATCTGACGGCGTGCCGCGCGTCGCTGCCGCGACGCGCGGGGGTGCATGGCAGAGAGTCCGAGGCGAAAGAGCGATTTGTATGAAAATCGTCCTGACTCGGAGGAATGCATGCCCACCCTGACACTTCCACGCCCCCACGGCTCCCGCGTCGGTGCCGCCGTCCTCCTCACCGCCCTCGCGGCCTCCGGCGCGTCGTTCCTCGCGGCGCCCGCCGCCGTCGCCCAGGGCGAGGCCGGTGACATCCGGGTCCACCGCGAGCAGGTGCCCTTCGGCGTCTCCAAGGACGACCCGCTGGTCTGCCGCTTCTACCTGGACGCGGTCAACTTCGACACGCTGCCGACCATCGCGTACACGATCCTCGCGCAGCCCCCGCTGCCCACCGCCGCCACCGTCACCGGCACCATCCCGCTCGCGGGCGGCGCCGGGCACACCGACCCGCTGGGGCTGGCCGACGGCCAGTACAAGATCACGTGGATCGTCGCGGGCGTCCCCAAGGAGAAGGTCTTCCGGGTCAACTGCCACGACGGCAAGCACGAGGGCGAGCAGGGCCCCGGGGAGATCCAGGACAAGCAGGGCGACGCGGGCTGGGGCCAGGGCGAGCAGGGCGGCCCCAAGGGCGGTGTGCACGCGGGCGGCGGCGGCCTCGTCGACACCGCGGCCGCCTACAGCCCGGTGGCCGCCGCGGCGGGGGTCGGTGTCGTAGCGGTCGGCGCCGCCCTGTACGTCCGCAAGACGCGCCGGCGCACCCATGGTGCCGCCTAGGCCGCGTCCGCAGGGTCCCTCGCCCGGAGGAGGCGGCCCCGGCCCCGCGGCGTCCGGCAGCCGCTCCCGCCGCCCCGGGCGAACCTCCGAGTACGGCCCGTACGCGGGCGTCCGCCCGGCACGCCGGGAGTACGCACCGGACGCGGCGGAGCCCGTCCTGCGGGCGGACGACGCGACGTCACGGACCCGGCCTCGGCGCAGACGCCGGCCGTGGCACCGGACGCGTGCCTTCCGCCTCACCAGGACGGCCGTGCTGGCGGTCGTCCTGGTGACGGCGGGGGTGCGGTGCGGGGGTGACGACCGGCCGTCCGTGCCCCAGCGGGCGGAGGCCGCGGGCGCCCCGGGCCGCGCCGACGCCCGCGGGGACCCGCTCCCCGGGGAGACCGACGACGACGGCGCGCGGCCCACCCGGGCCGGTTCGGCGTCCCCCGCGCGGGGCGCCGCGGCGAGCCGTTCCCCGGCCGGGACGGCGAGCCCCTCCCCGGCGCCGTCCGCGTCCCGGTCCAAGGCCGGCCCGAGCACCGGTGCCACCGCGTCCGGCACCGCGGCGGGCGGCAAGGGGCGGGCGGACGCGAAGGCCGCGGGCAAGCCCCCCGCGACCCCGCTGCCCCCGTCCCGGCCGACCACCTTCGGCGTCCCCGCGCTGGGCATCAAGGCGCCCGTCATCGGCCTGCGGCTCGACGACCACCGGCAGTTGTCGACACCGCCGGTCGACCGGCCCAAGCTCGTCGGCTGGTACCAGGCCGGGCCCACCCCCGGCGCACCCGGCACCGCCATCGCCGTCGGCCACCGCGACACCACGACGGGACCCGCCGTCTTCGCCGCGCTGGCCGAGGTGAAGCCCGGCAACCACATCGAGGTCGGGCGCGCGGACGGCCGGACGGCCGTCTACACGGTGGACCGCGTGCGGGTGTTCGACAAGTCCGGGTTCCCCGACAAGGAGGTCTACGGCCCGTCCAAGCGCGCCGAACTGCGGGTGATCACCTGCGGGGGCCTGTTCACCCGGCGCACCGGCTACACCAGCAACGTGGTGGTCTTCGCCCACCTGACCGCCGTGAAATGACCGGACGGTGGGGACGGTCCCGCGCCGCCCCACCGCCCCGGCCCGCCGAACCACGGCGTCCGCTTTCTCATCCCTCGGACCGGACCGCCCGATTCCTCGTCGCCTCTCTTCCCCGGCCGCGCACAGTCCGTTAACTTCCGTGACTCATACGCCCCGTACGACCCGCACGGGGCGGCCCAGACCGCGGAGCACCAAGGGTCTGTCGTTTGGATCGGGGACGACTCTCATGACACGCGCCATCTCTCTGCACGACGTGAGCAAGGTCTACGCCAAGGGCGTCCGCGTGGTGGACCGGCTCACCCTGCACATCGAACCCGGGGAGTTCCTGGTCCTGCTGGGCCCCTCCGGCTGCGGCAAATCGACCGTCCTGCGCATGATCGCCGGCCTCGAGGAGATCACCGAGGGCGAGCTGCTGCTGGACGGCGAACCCGCCAACGACCTGCTGCCCTCCGCCCGCGACATCGCGATGGTCTTCCAGAACTTCGCGCTGTACCCCTCGATGAGCAGCCGGGACAACATCGGCTTCCCGCTGCGCATCGAGGCCCCCGGCGCCGACCCGGCCCCCCGGGTGGACGCCACCGCGCGCATGCTCGGCATCGAGGACCTGCTCGACCGCTTCCCGGCCCAGCTCTCCGGCGGCGAACGGCAGCGCGTCGCCATGGGCCGGGCCATCGCCCGCCACCCGTCGGCCTTCCTGATGGACGAGCCGCTGTCCAACCTGGACGCCAAGCTGCGCAGCCATCTGCGCGCCGAGATCTCCCACCTCACCCGGGACCTCGGCGTCACCACGGTCTACGTCACCCACGACCAGGCCGAGGCCATGTCCCTGGGCCACCGGGTGGCCGTCCTGCGCGGCGGTGTCCTGCAGCAGGTCGGCAGCCCGCGCGAGGTCTACGCCCTGCCCCGCAACATCTTCGTCGCCGCCTTCATCGGCACCCCGCGCATCAACCTGCTGCGCGGGGTGGTCCGCGCCCCGCTCGACGGTGCCATGACCATCAGCCTCGGCAAGCAGGCGCTGCGGTTGCCCGAGCCGCTGTCGGTCGACCACAGGCTGCTGCGCGTGCAGCAGGGCCGGGAGGTGATCGTCGGCCTGCGCTCGGAGGCGGTCCGCATCGCCGACCCCTCCACCGCCCGGCCCGGCGAGACGCTGATCACCGGGCTGGTCGAACACGTCGAGTTCCAGGGCCACGAGGCGCTGGTCCACTTCGACACCGGCTCGCGCCCCGCCGTCGTCCCCGAGCTGGAGGCGCCCCGCCCGGCGTCGCGGCCGTCGCGCCGCCGGCGCCGCGACGGCTCCGTGCTGGACCGGCTGCGCGAGCGCGCGGGCAGTCTGCGGGCCGGCCCCGTGGTGGTCCTGGACGAGCCCCCCGAGGCGGACCCGGCCCCGGTGGCCGCCGACGTCCGCCTCCCCGGCGACCTGGTGGTGCGCACCACACCCGACCTGGACCTGCGGCACGGCATGCAGGTGCCGCTGCTGGTCGACGTCGCCCACCTGTTCGTCTTCGACCAGCACGGAGAGCGCATCTGCCCCACCCCGGCCCGGCTCCCCGATCTGGAAGAGTGATCCCGAAGCGGCCCGTCCGCGCCCCGGTCACCCCTGGTGCCAGAAAACTAACACCGCTAGTTTGGGGTGCGGACCACGAGGACCGCCCGGAGGGAACGCGATGAAGGCACACGACGGCATCTACCTCGACGGCGCCTGGCGCCCGGCCCTGAGCGGGGAGGTGATCGACGTCGTCGACCCCGTGGACGAGCAGGTGATCGCCCGGGTCCCGGCGGCCGGCGCCGAGGACGTCGACGCGGCCGTACGGGCCGCCCGCGCCGCGCTGCCCGGCTGGGCGGCCACCGCCCCCGCCGAGCGGGCCGCCCGGCTGTCCGCCCTGCGGGACGCGCTGGTGGCCCGCAAGGACGAGATCGCCGAGACGGTCACCGCCGAACTCGGCGCTCCCCTGGCCTTCTCCCAGGCCGTCCACGCGGCCGTCCCGATCGCCGTCGCCGGCTCCTACGCCGACCTGGCCGCCCGCCACGCCTTCGAGGAGAAGGTCGGCAACTCGACCGTCTTCCACGAGCCGGTCGGCGTGGTCGCCGCCATCACCCCGTGGAACTACCCGCTCCACCAGGTCGTCGCGAAGGTCGCCCCCGCCCTGGCGGCCGGCTGCACGGTCGTCCTCAAGCCCGCCGAGGACACCCCGCTGGTCGCCCAGCTCTTCGCCGAGGCCGTCCACGACGCGGGCGTCCCGGCCGGGGTGTTCAACCTGGTCACCGGCCTCGGCCCGGTCGCCGGGCAGGCCCTCGCCGAGCACCCCGGGGTGGACCTGGTCTCCTTCACCGGCTCCACGGCCGTCGGCCGCACCATCGCCGCGACCGCGGGCGCCGCGATCAAGAAGGTCGCGCTGGAACTCGGCGGCAAGTCCGCCAACGTCATCCTGCCGAGCGCCGACCTCGCCAAGGCGGTCAACGTCGGCGTCGCCAACGTGATGTCCAACTCCGGGCAGACGTGCAGCGCCTGGACCCGCATGCTGGTCCACCGCGACCAGTACGACGAGGCGGTCGAGCTGGCACGCACGGCCGCCGCCAAGTACGGCGACCGCATCGGCCCGCTGGTCAACGCCAAGCAGCAGGCTCGGGTGCGCGGTTACATCGAGAAGGGTGTCGCCGAGGGCGCCCGGCTCGTCGCGGGCGGCGCCGAACCCCCGCGCGAGCGCGGCTACTTCGTCAGCCCCACCGTCTTCGCCGACGTCACCCCCGAGATGACGGTCGCCCAGGAGGAGATCTTCGGCCCCGTCCTGTCCGTCCTGCGCTACGAGGACGAGGAGGACGCCCTGCGCATCGCCAACGGCACGGTCTACGGCCTCGCCGGCGCGGTCTGGGCCGGCGACGAGGCCGAGGCCGTGGCCTTCGCCCGCCGCATGGACACCGGCCAGGTCGACATCAACGGCGGCCGCTTCAACCCCCTCGCGCCCTTCGGCGGGTACAAGCAGTCGGGCGTCGGCCGGGAACTCGGGGCCCACGGGCTCGCCGAGTACCTGCAGACCAAGTCCCTCCAGTTCTAAGGGAGTCCACCAGACATGGCCGTACGTGCCGCCGTCCTGCCCGCCATCGGCGCCCCGCTGGACATCACCGGGATCGAGCTGCCCGCACCGGGCCCCGGGCAGGTCCGGGTCCGCCTGGCCGCCGCCGGGGTCTGCCACTCCGACCTCTCGCTGGCCAACGGCACCCTGCGGGTGCCCGTCCCGGCCGTCCTCGGGCACGAGGGCGCGGGCACCGTCGTCGCCGTCGGCGAGGGCGTCACCGGCTTCGCCCCGGGCGACGGGGTCGTCCTCAACTGGGCGCCCTCCTGCGGCCGCTGCCACGCCTGCGGGCTCGGCGAGGTCTGGCTGTGCGCCGACGCGCTCAGCGGCGCCGCCGAGGTGTACGCCCGCACCACCGACGGCACCGACCTCCACCCCGGCCTCAACGTCGCCGCGTTCGCCGAGGAGACCGTCGTCCCCGTCTCCTGCCTCCTGCCCCTGCCCGAGGGCATCCCCCTCACCGACGCGGCCCTCCTCGGCTGCGCCGTCCTCACCGGCTACGGCGCCGTCCACCACTCGGCGCGGGTCCGCGAGGGCGAGACGGTGGCCGTCTTCGGCGTCGGCGGGGTGGGCCTCGCGGCCCTCCAGGCGGCCCGGATCGCCGGCGCCTCCAAGATCGTCGCCGTCGACGTCTCCCCGGAGAAGGAGGAGCTGGCCCGGGCGGCCGGCGCCACGGACTACCTCGTCGCCTCCTCCGACACCGCCCGCGAGATCCGCGCCCTCACCGGCAAGCAGGGCGTCGACGTCGCCGTGGAGTGCGTGGGCCGCGCCGTGACGATCCGCACCGCCTGGGAGTCCACCCGGCGCGGCGGCCGCACCACGGTCGTCGGCATCGGCGGCACCGACCAGCAGGTCACCTTCAACGCCCTGGAGATCTTCCACTGGGGCCGCACCCTCTCCGGCTGCGTCTACGGCAACTCCGACCCGGCGGCCGACCTCCCGGTCCTGGCCACCCACATCCGCGAGGGCCGCCTGGACCTGGCCTCCCTGGTCACCGAGCGCATCACCCTGGACGACATCCCGACGGCGTTCGACCACATGCTCGCGGGCAAGGGAGGCAGGGCCCTGATCGTCTTCTGACGACGCTCAGGTGACCTTCTCGGGCCGCGGCTCCCGCGCCGCGGCCCGCTCCCGCGTGCGGCGCCGCGACCGGGACACCGCCACACCCGCCAGGCACAGCGCCCCGCCCACCAGCGTGAGCACCCCGGGCACCTCGCCCAGCGCCAGCCACGACATCACCACGACGAGGGCCGGCACGGCATAGGTGGTCGCGCCCATCCGGCTGGCCGTGGTGCGCGCCAGGGCGTAGGCCCAGGTGGTGAAGGCGAGGGCGGTGGGGAAGACGCCCAGGTAGAACATGTTGAGGGTGGCGGACACCGGCGCCTTCGCCGCCTCGTGCACCAGCTGCCCGGCGAACGGCAGACAGGCCACGGCCCCGACCAGGCACCCGAACGTCGTCACCTGCAGGGCGCTCGCCGTCGCCAGGGCGGGCTTCTGCGCCACCACGCCGGACGCGTAGGCGACGGCGGCCAGCAGGCACAGCACCACGCCGAACACGGAGGACCCGCCCCCGCCCGACATCGACAACCCGACGGTCACCGCTCCGGCGAACGACACGGCCATCCCCGCCAGCAGCCGCGGCGGCATCGGGTCGCCGAGCAGCCGGGCCCCGAGCAGCGCGATCAGCAGCGGCCCCACGTTCACCACGAGCGCGGCCGTCCCCGCGTCGACCTGCTGCTCGCCCCAGTTCAGGGCGACCATGTAGAACCCGAACCACAGCACCCCGGACAGCAGGATGCCCCGCCACGCGGACCTCGGCGGCAGCCCTTCCCGCCGCACGGCCCACAGTGCGCCCAGCACCACGGCCCCCGACACCAGCCTGCCGAGCGCCAGCGCACCCGGTGAGTAGGCACCGCCCGCACTCCGGATCGACACGAAGGCGGAGGCCCACGCCACGACGGTGACACAGGCGGCCCCCGCCGCGAGAACCCGGGTCCGGTCGGACTGGCTGCGCATCATGCTCCTGAAGGGTAGACACCGGAACGCCTCGATCCCGGCGGACATCGGACAAGAAGGGCGAAGGGCCCTGTGTGATCAGGTCGAGGTGACCCACCTAAGGGCGCGGGGCCCTGCGCGACCGGGCTGGGGCTGACCCACCTCAGGGGCGCGGGTTCCTGCGCGACCGGGCTGGGGCTGACCCACCTCAGGGGCGCGGGGAACTGCGCGACCAGCCCCCACGCACCCGCACCCGGCACACCACCAGCACCCCCACCCCCGACGCCGCATCCCACGGCCCCTCACCGCACCCCCACCCCCGACGCCGCACCCCAGGCCCCTCACCGCACCCCCTCCACCGACACCCCCAACACCGCGAAGAACTCCCGCTCCCCGGCCGCCGTCACCACGACCGCCCGCTCGGACCCCACCCGCACGCACCACCCCGCCTCCAGCGCATGCCGGCACAGCGCCGCCCCCGCCACCCCCGCCAGGTGCGGCCTGCGTTCCGTCCAGTCGAGGCAGCCGCGGGCGAGCGGGCGCCGCCCGGACCGGTCCAGCGCGATGCCCACCCGCCCGAACCACTCCACGCCCGCGTCCGTCAGCGCGAACCCCGTGTCCTGCCGCAACAGCCCCCGCTCCGTGAGCGCGTCGGTCACCGCGATGCCGAGCCGCCCGGCGAGGTGGTCGTAGCAGGTGCGGCCGCGGGCCATCGCGGACCCGGCGCTCGCCTCCCGCAGCGTCCGGGGCCGTACGGCCTCCCCGGGCGCGACCTGCGCGGCCAGGTCCTCCACGAGCTGGGCGACCCGCGCGTCGGCGAGCCGCACGTACCGGTGCCGCCCCTGCCGCTCCTCCGCGAGCACCCCGCCCGCGACGAGCCGGCTCAGGTGCTCGCTGAGCGTGGAGGCGGCCACGCCGGCGTGCCGGGCCAGCTCACCCGCCGTCCAGGCCCGCCCGTCCAGCAGTGCGAGCAGGCACGCGGCCCGTGTCTCGTCGGCGATCAGCGCGGCCAGCCGGGCGAGGCCCGGTACCCGGGGGTCCCTGGTGGTCATGGACCCAGCATCGCGCACGGACACTTCGGCGACCGCCGAAGCATGGGCACGGGGACGGTGCCGGTCTCACCGGCCCCGGGCGACCTGCTCGTACTGCGCCACGAGTCCGTCCAGCAGCGCGGTCAGCCCCGTCTCGAACGCCCGCTCGTCGATCTTCTCCTGCTGTTCGGCCAGGAGGTGGGCCTGTCCGAGGTGCGGGTAGTCGGCCGGGTCGTAGGCGCTCGGGTCCTCCACGAAGCCCCCGGCGAACGAGCCGAGTGCCGAGCCCATGATGAAGTACCGCATCAGTGCCCCGATGGAGGTCGCCTGTGCGGCCGGCCAGCCCGCGTCGACCATCGCGCCGTAGACCGCGTCGGCCAGCCGGAGCGCGGCCGGGCGCCGGCCGGGGCCGCGTGCGAGCACCGGGACGATGTTGGGGTGGTCGCGCAGGGCGGCCCGGTAGGAGACGGCCCAGTCGTGCAGCGCGGTCCGCCAGTCCCGGCCGTCCTCGAACATCGACAGGTCCACCTGCGCGCTCACCGAGTCCGCCACCGCCTCCAGGATCTCGTCCTTGGTGCGGAAGTGGTTGTAGAGCGAGGGCCCGCTCACCCCCAGCTCGGCCGCGAGCCGCCGGGTGGAGACGGCCGCCAGCCCCTCCGCGTCCACGAGTTCCCGGGCCGTCTCGACGATCCGGTCGGTGCTCAGCAAGGGCTTGCGCGGTCGGGCCATGGCGCACATAGTAGGGCTGCGCACTGGAAACTAGCAGTGCTAATTTAAAAGTACGGCATTCAAGATCCGCCGTCCGGCCCGACCTCTGTGGGGTGATCTCGTGGTGAACCTGGAGCTCAGCGAGGAGCAGACCGCCGTGCGGCGGCTCGCCCGGGACTTCGTGGAACGCGAGGTCGCCCCGCACGCCCTCGCCTGGGACCGGGCCGAGGAGGTGGACCGTTCGATCGTGAAGAAGCTCGGCGAGGTCGGCTTCCTGGGCCTGACGATCGACGAGGAGTACGGCGGCTCCGGTGGCGACCACCTCGCGTACTGCCTGGTCACCGAGGAACTCGGCCGCGGCGACTCCTCGGTGCGCGGCATCGTCTCCGTCTCGCTGGGCCTGGTCGCCAAGACCATCGCCGCGTGGGGCAGCGAGGAGCAGAAACGGCAGTGGCTGCCCGGCCTGACCTCCGGCGCGTACGTCGGCTGCTTCGGCCTGACCGAGCCCGGCACGGGCTCCGACGCCGGCAACCTCACGACCCGGGCGGTGCGCGACGGCGACGCGTACGTCCTCGACGGCAGCAAGATGTTCATCACCAACGGCACCTGGGCCGACGTGGTGCTGCTGTTCGCGCGCTCCACGGACGCCCCCGGCCACAAGGGCGTCTCCGCGTTCCTCGTGCCCGCCGACACCCCCGGCCTGACTCGGCGCGCCATCCACGGCAAGCTCGGCCTGCGCGGCCAGGCGACGGCGGAACTGGTGCTGGAGGACGTGCGGGTGCCCGCCTCCGCGCTGCTCGGCGAGGAGGGCAAGGGGTTCTCCGTGGCCATGTCGGCCCTCGCCAAGGGGCGGATGTCGGTGGCGGCCGGCTGCGTCGGCATAGCGCAGGCGGCCCTGGACGCGGCGGTGCGGCACGCGGGCGAGCGCGAGCAGTTCGGCCGGACGATCGCCCACCACCAGCTGGTGCAGGAGCTGATCAGCGACATCGCCCTCGACGTGGACGCGGCCCGGCTGCTGACCTGGCGGGTCGCCGACCTGATCGACCGGGGCCGGCCCTTCGCCGTCGAGTCGTCCAAGGCCAAGCTGTTCGCCTCGGAGGCGGCCGTGCGCGCCGCGAACAACGCCCTGCAGGTCTTCGGCGGCTACGGCTACATCGACGAGTACCCGGCCGGCAAGCTCCTGCGCGACGCCCGCGTGATGACCCTCTACGAGGGCACCAGCCAGATCCAGAAGCTGGTGATCGGCCGCGCCCTGACCGGCGTCTCGGCCTTCTGAGGACGGGGGCCGCGTTCTGAGTACCCCCTGAGTACCCGGGCGGATGTGCCCCGCCCGGCCGGGCGGCGATGCTCCTGCCATGAGCGACACACCGGTCAAGCAGCAGAGCACGGCCGCCTTCTACGGGCAGGCCGTCGCCTCCTTCGCGGTCGCCATGGCGGCCACCGCGGTCGGGATCGTCCGGCTCGACGCCGACGCCTGGGTGCGGGGTTTCCTGGCCATCGCGGTCCTCTACCTCGTCACCTCCGCCTTCACCCTCGCCAAGGTCATCCGGGACCGGCAGGAGGCCGGGCAGATCGTCAGCCGGGTCGACCAGGCCCGCCTGGAGAAGCTCCTCGCCGAGCACGACCCCTTCGAGAAACTCTGACACCACCACCGGGTCGGGGGCGCCCGCAAACCCTCCCCGACCCCGCGGTGAGCGGCCGCCCTAAGCGGCCGCTCACCTTCGGCGGTATGGTGGTGCCTCTGTCATCGGAAGGGGCGAGCGAGCGATGAGTACGGCGGAGGAGACGGCCGGCGGCGAGATCGAGCCGTGGGAAGAGGTCACCCCGGACGCGGCCCGGCGGCTGCTCGTCGCCGCCGTGGAGGCCTTCGCCGAGCGCGGCTACCACGCGACGACGACCCGTGACATCGCGGGCCGCGCCGGCATGAGCCCGGCGGCGCTCTACATCCACTACAAGACCAAGGAAGAGCTGCTCCACCGGATCAGCCGGATCGGGCACGACAAGGCCCTGGACATCCTGCGCACGGCCGCCCGGCGCGAGGGCACCGCCACCGAGCGCCTGGCCGACGCCGTCAGCTCCTTCGTCCGCTGGCACGCCGGGCGGCGCACCACGGCCCGGGTCGTGCAGTACGAACTGGACGCGCTCGGCCCCGACGCCCGCGCCGAGATCCTCGAGCTGCGGCGCCAGGTGGACGCCGAGGTGCGCGGGATCGTCGAGGACGGCGTGGCCTCGGGCGAGTTCCGGGTGATCGACGTCAAGGGCACCACGCTCGCCGTGCTGTCGCTGTGCATCGACGTGGCCCGCTGGTTCAACGTCGACGGGCCGCGCACCCCCGAGGAGGTCGGCGCGCTGTACGCCGACCTCGTGCTGCGGATGGTGGGCGCGGAGTAGCGCGTGGTGCGCGTGGCGCCGTGCCGTACGGCCGTGGCCTACAGGTAGTACCGGGAGACCGACTCGGCGACGCAGACCGGCTTGTCGCCGCCCTCGCGCTCCACGCTGAAGGCCACGGCCACCTGGACGCCGCCCGGGACGTCCTCGACGCCGGTGATCGTCGCGGTGGCGCGCAGCCGGGAGCCGACGGGCACGGGGGCGGGGAAACGGACCTTGTTGGTGCCGTAGTTGACGCCCATCTTCACGCCCTCGACGCTGATGAGCTGCGGGCCGAACAGCGGGAGCAGGGACAGGGTGAGGTAGCCGTGCGCGATGGTGGTCCCGAAGGGGCCCGCGGCGGCCTTCTCCGGGTCGACGTGGATCCACTGGTGGTCCCCGGTGGCCTCGGCGAACAGGTCGATCCGCTTCTGGTCGACCTCCACCCAGTCGGTGTACCCCAGCTGCTCGCCCACGGCCGCCTTCAGCTCGTCGGGGGAGGTGAAGGTCCTCGGTTCTGCCATGTTCCCGGCCTCTCGCTCGGTCTCCGCGATGTCTAAGCAACTGCTTAGCATGCTCGGGTGGCGGGGCGATGTCAACGGACGGCGGCCCCGGCGCGGTGGGTAGGCTCCGGTGAGTGCCCCAGATTCCGGAGAAGATCCACGAGCTGACCGTCGGCCAGGTGTCCGCGCGCAGCGGCGCCGCGGTCTCGGCCCTGCACTTCTACGAGGCCAAAGGCCTGATCAGCAGCCGGCGCACGCCCGGGAACCAGCGCCGCTACAGCCGCGACACCCTGCGCCGGGTGGCCTTCATCCGGGCGGCCCAGCGGGTCGGCATCCCGCTGGCCACGATCCGCGAGGCCCTGGCCCGGCTGCCCGAGGAGCGCACCCCGACCCGCGAGGACTGGGCCCGCCTGTCGGAGGCGTGGCGCTCGGAGCTGGACGAACGCATCAAGCAGCTCAACCGGCTCCGCGACCACCTCACCGACTGCATCGGCTGCGGCTGCCTGTCGCTCAGCACCTGCGTGCTGTCCAATCCGGACGACGTCTTCGGCGAACGCCTGGTGGGCTCCCGCCTGATGGCGGAACGCAGGCGTGAGCAAGGTGACTAGGGGCGGGCGGGATGCCGGAGTTCCGCACCCCGCCCCACCCCCGGCGCTCACTCGTACTCCGTCCCGCCCTTCCGCGTCAGGTACGCCGCGCTGACCGCCTTGGCGATGGCCCGGCCCCCCGTCACCGGGCTGTACCGCTCCACCGCGGGCCGGATCACGACGCCCTCCCGCAGGTGCAGCCCCCGGCCGGACACGGTCTCCCGGCCACTGGCGTGCCCCAGGACCGTCGCGCTGTCGTACGGGCCCTCGAACAGCCGTGGCACCAGCGGGAGTTCGCCGCCCAGCGCCTCCGCCGGGTCCAGCCACGTCACCGTGCCGCCGATCTCCGCGGAGACGTCGAACACGGCGTACCCGAGGGTGTCGCGCCGCCCGTCCGCGCCGTACGTCAGGTCCTGCACGCCCGCCCCGTACACCTCGCCGAAGACACCGACCCGTCGCGCGCCCAGCCGCTCGGCGAGCCGGGCCGCGGCCTCGGCGACGCGGTGACCCCGTACCGCGCGCCAGTACAGGTTGCGCGGATCCTCCTTCAGGGCCAGGGACCTGGCGCCGAAGCCCTTGGAGGAGACGTACACCCGGTCCTCGTCGGCGACGTAGGTGAGCAGGCAGGCCGAACCGTGCAGCTTCTCGGTCAGGACGACCGGCTCGCCGGGAGCGAAGATGTCCGGATACCGCTGGACGTTCTCGATGTCGACCCACGGCAGCAGCGCGGGCGCGGACTCGACCTCGCCGTTCATGGTCGGCGGGATCGGCGGCACCCACTTGGTGATGCCGAGTCGTTCCGCGAAGTCGGTGCCCTCGGCCGCGGCCCGGGCGAGGTCCACGTCCGCCAGCGCCGCCGGCCGGCAGACGATGCCCTGCGACAGCTCGCCCCGCAGCCGGACCGCCTTCACCCGGTCGGCGTTCCCGCCCGCGAGCCGCCCGGTCAGCCCCAGCTCCTCGATCAGCCCGGCCGGCAGCACCGCCTGCTCGGGGATGTACACGGCCACGTCACCGGTGCGGTACACGCCCTTCGCCACGACCGCGCGGTACAGCCCGACCTGCGCCAACTCCAGCGCATCGGCGTTCGGGTGCTCGTGCACGGTCAGCACTTCGGCGGTGACGCGCAGCGTCGACATGGCCTTCTCCCAGGGGTGTTCATCAGTTCGTCGGAAGTGTCCGCCCCACTGTCCCGCCGCCGAAATCCCTGGAACCACCGGATTACCCGCTGCTACCGTCACGCTCTTCGGCCGACGCGAGGAACGCGCCGCGCACGGAGTCATGACGGGAACCCCATGCGTTCACCCGCCCTCACCGCGGCTCTCGCGGACATCGACACCGTCTTCGACGGCTTCGCCAGCCCGACCGAGACCGGCTGCGGCCGGTGCCGCCTTCCCGAGGAGACCGCCCACCTGCGCTCGCCGTACACGCGGGACGGCACAGGTCTCGAAGACGTCCTCGACGGGGTACGGCGGGTCGGGCGACCGCACCACGTCCGCCCACCACGCCGTCACCCACGCCTCGACGGCGTCGGCCTGTTCGACCGGCCAGCTCCCCCAGTCGGCCCGGGCCAGCCCGTGGAACCCCTCAGGGGTGTCTTGTCGATCAGGATCCCGCACGCCGAGGACGAGCTGCCGGCCGCGCTGCGCTCCTGGGTGGCGGCGCACGCTCCCGTCCGGCTGCGGGCCCTCGGCGAGCCCGACCTCGCCGAGCGCGCCGGACTCCTCGCCCTGTCCTACGACGACCGCTGGGCGCACCCGTACTGGCGCACCGCCTCCGCCACCAGCTGAGCGTTGGACACCGCCCGTCGGCCGTCCGGCAGGACGAGGGTGTCCTCCAGACCGATGCGGGTCGGGTGGCCGAGGCGCACGGCCAGGCCGAGGACCGGCCAGGCGGACGCCTCCTCGCCGTGCAGGAGGACCGGGCGGCCGTGGGGGATCGCGGCGAGGTCCGCGAGCAGGTGGCGGGCCGACCGCACGGCCGTCGCCGGGCCGGGGTCCGTCACCTCGGCCAGGACGCGCAGGACCCTCGGTGCGAGGGGCGAGGCGGCGAAGCGGGCCGCGCCGTCCGTGCCGGACCAGATGCCGGCCTCCACGCCGACGCCCCGGTCGAGCAGCGCGGCGGCCAGTTCCTCGGCGCCCGGCTCGTGCCAGTTGACCGACGCGTGGTCGGGCAGCACCGTCCAGCGGCGGACCCGGTCGAGCCGTGCCGGCGGACCGTCCTCCGCCCACGCGCCCGTGGTCACGCCGACGGGCACGTCCACGCGCTCCCGGATCGCCTCCAGCGTCGCCGCGACCGCGTCCGGCGCGAGCGTGTCCCGGCCGCACGGTGTCTTCGGGTGGACGTGGAGGTCCGTCGCCCCGGCCGCGACCGCCTCGGCGGCGGACCGGGCCAGCGCCGCGGGCGACAGGGGCACCGCCGGGGAGTCGGCGGCCGTGCGCGCTCCGTTCAGACAGACCTGCACCATGCCCCGATGGTGACACGTCCCGGGGAACAGGGGTGCGGCATCCCCGGCGCACCCCCGCCGTGCGGTCAGGCCGACATCAGCAGCCGTCCGCGCCGGGCGGCACCCAGCGCCCCGGGCGTGAGCACCGGCCGCGGGACGAGAATCCCGCAGTCCGCGCAGACCGGCCCGGCGGACGGCTCGTGGTCGAGGTCGTCCCTCCAGTCCAGCCGCTCACCGTCGCACACCGGGCAGCACGAGCCCGGTGCCCGCTCCAGCGCGGCGATCAGCCGGCGCAGCACCTCGGCCAGCGGTTCACGGGGGTGGACCCGCGGGTCGTCGCACCACGCCACACCGAAGCCGCCCCAGGTCATCCGGTGCCAGTCGTCGACACTGCCGGGCCTGCGCAGCCCGTCGTGCTTCTCCTTCCTCCGCCGCTCGGCGAACCCCACCTCGTACGCGAGCCACACCGCGCGGGCCTCCTCCAGCTCCTCCAACGCGGCCACGAGCCGCGCCGGGTCGGGGGATCGGTCCTCGGGTCCGAACCCGGCCCGCGAGCACAGGTGGTCCCACGTCGCCCGGTGCCCGTAGGGCGCGAACCGCTCCAGGCACTTGCGCAGCGAGTACCGCCGCAGTGCCAGATCGCACCGCGGGTCGCGCACCTGTCTCGCCAGACTCCGGAAACCGGCCATCGCCTTGCACCTCCGTCACATCTGCACCTGTATTTCGGTCACTTCGGCGCCGCCGCGCCACCGACGCGCGACGTCGTCGAAGAGACGTACCGACAGGCGATTCGGCTCCACTCGATCTCCGTGCCGTCGTAAGAGCTGTCGCAAAGCCGCCGTAGGGACCTGGAAAAGTGACGCATGCTCATCTTCACTCCGTGCGATACCGGCGGTAACCTTCCGGCCACCCCAGTCGCTAGGAGCTGCCCATGCCACGGCGAACCTCCCGCGCAACCCTCGACAGACTGAGAACTCCCGGCAGATTCCCCGGGTTCCTGAAGAGCGCCTCGGTATGCGTCCTGATTGCGGGGCTGTTGTCCCCGCTCACCCAGACGGCCGCCTCGGCCGCCGGAACCGCCGCCCCGAACGACCTGTGCGGCGGCCAGTGTTCCGACATCCTGCCGCCCGGCGAGAACGGCAACGCCACCCTCGCCCAGATCCTGCTCAACCAGGCCTTCGGCACCCAGCCCGGGCACGCCGAGGACCAGCTCGGCCCCTACGCCAACCTGGCCAAGGGCTACCCCTCCCTGACCAACGCGACGATCAACACCTTCTTCAACGACGCCTCGTTCGGCGTCCCCTCCGACCAGGTCGCCTCCACCGAGAAGCCCGCCGGGCGCGGTGACGTGACGATCGTCCGCGACAAGAAGACGGGTGTGCCGCACATCACGGGCACCACGCGCTACGGCACCGAGTTCGGCGCCGGCTATGCCGCCGCCCAGGACCGGCTGTGGCTGATGGACGTCTTCCGGCACGTGGGCCGCGGGCAGCTGACCGGCTTCGCGGGCGGCGCGCCCTCCAACCAGGGCCTGGAACAGCAGTTCTGGCGCAACGCCCCCTACACCGAGGCCGACCTCCAGGCGCAGATCGACAACGCCGTGGCGAACAACGGCGCCCGCGGTCAGCAGGCCCTCGCCGACGTCAGGGCCTACCTCGACGGCATCAACGCCTACATCGACGCCTCCGACAGCGGCCGCTACTTCCCCGGCGAGTACGTGCTGACCGGCCACAAGGACTCCATCACCAACGCCGGCACGATCGACCACTTCAAGGTGACCGACCTGGTGGCGCTGGCCTCGGTCGTCGGCGCGCTGTTCGGCTCCGGCGGCGGGGGAGAGGTCGACAACGCCCTCTCCCTGCTCGCCGCCCAGGAGAAGTACGGCGTGGCCGAGGGCACCAGGGTCTGGGAGTCCTTCCGTGAACGCAACGACCCCGAGGCCGTCCTGACCGTCCACGACGGCCGCAGCTTCCCCTACGCCACCCGGCCCGACACCCCCCAGGGCGAGGCCCTGCCCGACGCCGGCTCGGTCGCCGAGGAACCGCTGGTGTACGACCGCACCGGCAGCGCGGCGACGGCCACCGCGAGCACCGCGTCCCGCACGGCCGCCGCGACCGCCCTCACCTCCGCGCGGCGCGGCATGTCCAACGCCCTGGTGGTCAGCGGGACGTACACGGCGAGCGGCCACCCGGTCGCCGTCTTCGGCCCGCAGACCGGCTACTTCGCGCCGCAACTGCTCATGCTCCAGGAGATCCAGGGCCCCGGACTGAGCGCCCGCGGCGCCTCCTTCGCGGGCCTGAGCATGTACGTCGAACTGGGACGCGGCCAGGACTACGCGTGGAGCGCCACGACCTCCGGCCAGGACATCATCGACACCTACGCGGTCGAGCTGTGCCAGGACGACTACCACTACCTGTACCGCGGCACCTGCACGGCGATGGACAAGGTAGAGCAGAAGAACGCCTGGAAGCCCACCACGGCCGACGGCACCGCGGCCGGCTCGTACACGATGCGGGTCTGGCGCACCCGGTACGGTCCGGTCGAGTACCGGGCCACCGTCGGCGGCAAGAAGGTCGCCTACACCACCCTGCGCTCCTCCTACCTGCACGAGGCCGACTCCATCATCGGCTTCCAGATGCTGAACGACCCGGACTACGTCAAGGGCCCCGACAGCTTCCAGGGCGCGGTGCAGCACATCAACTACACCTTCAACTGGTTCTACGCCGACGCCGCGCACACCGCGTACTACAACAGCGGCGACAACCCGGTGCGGGCGAGCGGCGTCGACGCGGAGTTCCCGGTCTGGGCGCAGCCGGCGTACGAGTGGCGCGGCTGGGACCCGGCCACCAACACCGCCGCCTACACCCCGGCCTCGGCGCACCCCCACTCCACCGACCAGGACTACTACATCTCCTGGAACAACAAGCAGGCCGAGGACTACACGACCGCGCCCTGGGGCGACGGCTCCGTGCACCGCGGGAACCTGCTGGAGGACCGGGTGAAGAAGCTGGTCGCCGCCGGCGGCGTCACCCGCGCCGCGCTGGTCAAGGCCATGGGCGAGGCGGCCCTCGCCGACCTGCGCGCCGAGGACGTCCTGCCGGACCTGCTGAAGGTGATCACCAGCTCCCCGGTCACCGACGCCACGGCCGCGGCGGCCGTGGGCAAGCTGCAGACCTGGCTCACGGCGGGCGGCCTGCGCACGGAGACGTCGGCCGGCTCCAAGACGTACGCGAACGCCGACGCGATCCGGCTGCTGGACGCCTGGTGGCCGCTGCTGGTGAAGGCCGAGTTCCAACCGGGCCTGGGCAGCGACCTGTACACGGCGTTCACGCACAACCTGCCCGTCGACGAGGCCCCTTCGGCCGGCCACGGCCCGACCGGCTCGCACGCCGGGAGCTCGTTCCAGTACGGCTGGTGGAGCTATGTCGACAAGGACATCCGCGCGGTGCTCGGCCAGTCCGTGCGGGGACCGCTGGCGCGGACGTACTGCGGCGGCGGCAGCCTGGCCGCCTGCCGGGACGTGCTGATCGGCTCCCTGAAGGAGGCGGCCGGCGCGACCGCGGCCCAGGTCTACCCGGGCGACGACCAGTGCTCGGCGGGCGACCAGTGGTGCGCCGACTCGATCGTCCAGCGCACCCTGGGCGGCATCAAGCACTACCGGATCAGCTGGCAGAACCGCCCCACCTACCAGCAGGTCGTGGAGTTCACCTCGCACCGCTGACCGGCCGCCCCGGCCGGCACCGCGCGACGGCGGCGGGCCCGTCCCCCAGGGGACACGGGCCCGCCGCCCACGGTCACCGGTACAGCAGGTACTCCTTCCGCACCCGGCGGAACGCCTCCAGTTCCGCCTGCCAGCCCGCCACCACCTCGTCGGGGCCGGCGCCCGCGTCGATCGCCGTGCGCACCCACGTCGAGCCGGTCAGCTTGTCGATCCAGTGGTCCGCGCGCCAGGCGAACCCGCTCCACACCCGCTTGGCCGTGACCAGCAGCGCCACACCGGTGCGGACCGGGTCGAAGGCGTCCCGGTCGTGGACGTGGATCTGCACCCCGCCGACGGTCCTGCCCTGGAACTTGGAGAAGGTCGGCGCGAAGTACGCCTCCCGGAAACGCACCCCGGGCAGTCCCAGCGCGTTCGCGGCGGCGGCCCAGCGCCCGTCGAGCCCCTCGGCGCCCAGCAGTTCGAACGGCCGGGTCGTGCCGCGGCCCTCCGACAGGTTCGTCCCCTCGAACAGGCAGGTGCCGGAGTAGACGAGCGCGGTGTCGGGCGTGGGCATGTTCGGGCTCGGCGGCACCCACGGCAGCCCGGCCGTGTCGTACCACTGCGACCGCCGCCAGCCGGTCATCGCGACCACGTCCAGCTCCACCGGCGCGGTCAGGAACTCGCCGTTGAACAGGCGGGCCAGCTCCGCGACCGTCATGCCGTGCGACTGGGCGATCGGCTGCCGGCCGACGAACGTCGCGAACTCGAGGTGCAGCACCGGACCCGTGGCCGCCCGGCCGGTCACCGGGTTCGGCCGGTCCAGCACCACGCACCGCAGACCGGCCGCCGCCGCCGCCTCCATGCAGTCGTACAGCGTCCAGATGTAGGTGTAGAAGCGGGCGCCGACGTCCTGGATGTCGAAGACGACCGTGTCGACGCCGGACGCGGCGAAGACGTCGGCGAGCGGCCGGCCGCTCTTGAGGTAGGTGTCGTAGACCGGGAGGCCGGTCGCCGGGTCGTCGTAGCGGCCCTCCGAGCCGCCGGCCTGGGCGGTCCCCCGGAAGCCGTGCTCCGGGCCGAAGACCGCCGTCAGCCCGACACGGGGGTCGCGGTGCATCACGTCGACGATGTGCTCGGCGTCCCGGGTGACGCCGGTGGGGTTGGTGACGACCCCCACCTTCTGCCCGGCGAGCAGCGCGTAGCCGTCCGCCGCGAGCCGTTCGAAGCCGGTGCGCGGGCGTTCGCGGTGCCGGGGTGCCGCCGGGACCGCCGCCAGCGAGGTGGAGGCGAGCAGGCTTCTTCGGGACAGGTGCATGGATCCTCCGATGGGTCGTCGCATGCCGGCCGGACGGGCGCTGTTCCCCCGAGGGGGTGTCCGCGAAGTCGCGCCTGCCCCGCAACGCCCGGCACGCACTCTCGCCGCACCGGGCGAACACCCGAGTACGGCCAGTACGCGGGCGTCCGCCCGGCACGCCGAGAGCACGCACCGGACGCCGCAGGGCCCGCCCTCCGGGCGGACGACGCGACATCGCGGACACCCCCCAGGTTCGGTCACTTCCCCTTCCCTCACACATACCGACCGGTTAGTCTGTCCCGGCACAGCCGCGCCCGCGCGCAAGTCGTGTCGAAGGAGACCGATGGTGGAAGCCCTGCACAACGCCGGAGTCGTCGTCACCGGAGCCGGAGGGGGGATCGGGGCGGCGCTCGCCCGCCGGTTCGCCGCCGAGGGGGCCCGGGTCGTGGTCAACGACCTGGACGCGGACAAGGCGGAGGCCGTCGCCGCGGAGATCGGCGGGACCGCCGTGCCGGGCGACGCCTCCGCGGTCGTCGACGCCGCCCGCGACGCCCTGGGCGGCACCGTCGACGTGTACTGCGCCAATGCCGGGGTCGGCTCCGCCGGGAGCGAGGCCGCCGGCGAGGACGTGTGGGCCCGGGCCTGGGACGTCAACGTGATGGCGCACGTCCGCGCCGCCCACGCCCTGCTCCCCGGCTGGCTGGAGCGCGGGCACGGGCGGTTCGTGTCGACCGTGTCCGCCGCGGGACTGCTCACCATGATCGGGGCCGCGCCGTACAGCGTCACCAAGCACGGCGCCTACGCCTTCGCCGAGTGGCTGTCGCTGACCTACCGCCACCGGGGCCTCAAGGTGCACGCCATCTGCCCGCAGGGCGTGCGCACCGACATGCTCTCCGCCACCGGCACCGCCGGCGACCTGGTGCTCAAGCCCACCGCCATCGAACCGCAGGACGTCGCCGACGCGCTGCTCAAGGGCATGGCGGAGGACCGGTTCCTGATCCTGCCCCACCCCGAGGTCGCCGCCTACTACCAGGCCCGCGCCGCCGAGCCGGACCGCTGGCTGACCAGCATGAACCACCTCCAGCAGAAGTGGGAGGCCACCCGGTGACCGCCTCCCGCTACGCGGCCCGGCCCTGGCTCGCCCTCCTCGACGACGCCCAGCGGGCCCCGATCGACCCGGCCGACTCCCTGGTGCACGCCCTGCGCCGGGCCGCCGCCGAGGCACCCGAACGGCCCTTCCTGGCTTACTTCGACGGACGGCTGACCTACCGCGAGGTGGACCGGCTCAGCGACTCCGTCGCCGGGCACCTGGCCGCCCGCGGGCTGGGGCGCGGCGACCGGGTGGCCGTCCTGCTGCAGAACTCCCCGCACTTCGTGCTCGCCCTGCTGGGCGCCTGGAAGGCGGGCGCGACCGTCGTGCCGGTCAACCCGATGTACAAGTCGGCCGAGGTCGGCCACGTCCTGCGGGACGGCGAGGTGGCCGCGCTGGTCTGCGCCGACCGCGCCTGGAAGTCGTACCTGCGCGCCACCGCCGCCGACTCGCCCGTGCGGATCGTGCTCACCGCCTGCGAGCTGGACTTCCAGACCCGCGACGACCCGCGCGTGCTGACCTTCGAACGGCTCCCGCAGGCCGGGGACGCCGACGACCTCGCCGCCGTCGCCCGCGCCGGGCGCCCCGCGCCCGAGGGACGCGACCCGGCCCCCGACGACATCGCGCTCATCAGCTACACCTCCGGCACCAGCGGCACACCCAAGGGCGCCACCAACACCCACCGCAACATCATGGTCAACGCGGAGCGCCAGCGCACCGGCCTGCGGCTGCCCGAGGCGCCCGTCTACTACGCGCTCGCGCCGCTGTTCCACATCACCGGCATGGTCTGCCAGCTCGGCGCCTGCCTGAACAGCGCCGGCACCCTGGTGCTGACGTACCGCTTCGAGGCCGGCGTCGTCCTCGACGCCTTCGCCGAGCACCGCCCGCACTACACCGTCGGCCCCTCCACCGCCTTCATGGCGCTGGCCGCCCACCCGGCCGTCACCCGCGAGCACTTCGCGTCCTTCGTGAACATCTCCTCGGGCGGCGCGCCCCTGCCGCCGGCCCTGGTGGAGAAGTTCCGGGCCGGCTTCGGGCCGTACATCCGCAACGGCTACGGACTCACCGAGTGCACGGCGCCCTGCGCGTCCGTCCCGCCCCACCGGGAGGCACCCGTCGACCCCGTCTCCGGGACGCTCGCCGTGGGCGTGCCGGGCCCGGACACGGTCGTGCGGATCGTGGACGACACGGGCGAGGAGGTGCCCTTCGGGGAGCAGGGCGAGATCGTCGTCCGCGGCCCCCAGGTCGTCCCCGGCTACTGGCGGCGGCCCGACGCCACCGCCGAGACCTTCCCCGACGGCGAACTGCGCACCGGGGACATCGGCTTCATGGACGAGCAGGGCTGGCTGTACGTCGTCGACCGCAAGAAGGACATGATCAACGCCTCCGGCTTCAAGGTGTGGCCGCGCGAGGTGGAGGACGTGCTCTACACCCATCCGGCGGTACGGGAGGCGGCCGTCGTCGGGGTGCCCGACGGCTACCGCGGCGAGACCGTCAAGGCGTACATCAGCCTGCGCCCGGGTGTCGACACCGACCCGGATGAACTCGCGGTGTACTGCAAGGAGAGACTGGCCGCCTACAAGTACCCGCGGCAGGTCGAGATCCTCCCCGACCTGCCCAAGACGGCGAGTGGGAAGATCCTCCGGCGGGAACTGCGTTCCCGCACGCACGACGGCCGGTAAGGCGAACGGAAAGGCAGGTGGCGGCAGTGCCAAGGACGACGGACGGTGACGGGACACCCGTGCCGCAGCGGCTGCTGGCCGCCGCCACCCGGCTCTTCGCCGAGCAGGGCTACGACCGCACCTCGGTGCAGGAGATCGTCGAGGCCGCCGGCGTCACCAAGGGGGCGCTGTACCACTACTTCGGCTCCAAGGACGACCTCCTGCACGAGGTCTACGCGCGCGTGCTGCGCGTCCAGCAGGAGCGCCTGGACGCGTTCGCCGGCGCCGACGAGCCCGTCGAGAAGCGGCTGCGCGACGCGGCGGCGGACGTCGTGGTGACCACCATCGACAACCTCGACGACGCCTCGATCTTCTTCCGGTCGATGCACCACCTCAGCCCCGAGAAGAACAAGCAGGTGCGCGCCGAGCGCCGCCGCTACCACGAACGCTTCCGCGCGCTGATCGAGGAGGGCCAGCGCGAGGGCGTCTTCTCCACGGCCAACCCGGCGGACCTCGTGGTCGACTACCACTTCGGCTCGGTCCACCACCTGTCGACCTGGTACCGCCCCGACGGCCCGCTCAGCCCGCAGGACCTCGCCGACCACCTGGCCGACCTGCTGCTGCGCGCGCTGCGCCCGTGACCGTCCTGAACCGTCCGTGACGCGACGACGGCCGGCCGGGGCGCCCGTGGCCCCGGCCGGCCGGTCCGTCACAGGTACTTCTTCAGCTCCCGGCGCGCCAGCGACCGCTGGTGCACCTCGTCGGGCCCGTCGGCGATCATCAGCGTGCGGGCCCCTGCGTACAGCTCGGCCAGCGGGACGTCCTGGCTCACCCCGCCCGCGCCGTGGAGCTGGATCGCCCGGTCGATGATGCCCACGACCGCGCGCGGCGTGGCGATCTTGATGGCCTGGATCTCGGTGTGGGCACCGCGGTTGCCGACGGTGTCCATCATCCACGCGGTCTTCAGCACCAGCAGCCGCAGCTGTTCCACGGTCACCCGGGCGTCGGCGATCCAGTTGTGCACCACGCCCTGCTGGGCCAGCGCCTTGCCGAACGCCGTCCGGGACACCGCCCGCCGGCACATCAGCTCGATCGCCCGCTCGGCCATGCCGATCAGCCGCATGCAGTGGTGGATGCGGCCGGGGCCGAGCCGGGCCTGGGCGATGGCGAAGCCGCCGCCCTCCTCGCCGATGAGGTTCGTGACCGGCACGCGCGCGTGGTCGAAGACCACCTCGGCGTGGCCGCCGTGGTAGTGGTCCTCGTAGCCGAAGACCTTCATGGCGCGCTGCACCGTGACGCCCGGGGTGTCGCGGGGGACCAGCACCATGGACTGCTGGCGGCGCACGTCCGCGCCGTCGGGGTCCGTCTTGCCCATCACGATGAAGATCCTGCAGTCGGGGTTCATCGCCCCGGAGATGTACCACTTGCGACCGGTGATCACGTACTCGTCGCCGTCGCGCTCGATGTGCGTGGTGATGTTGGTGGCGTCCGAGGAGGCCACCTCCGGCTCGGTCATGGCGAACGCCGAGCGGATCTCACCGGCCAGCAGCGGCTCCAGCCACTGCTTCTTCTGCTGCTCGTCGGCGAACTGGGCCAGCACCTCCATGTTCCCGGTGTCCGGGGCCGCGCAGTTCAGCGCGGTCGGCGCGAGCTGCGGGGAGCGGCCGGTGATCTCGGCGAGCGGCGCGTACTGGAGGTTGGTGAGTCCGGCGCCGTACTCCTCGTCCGGCAGGAAGAGGTTCCACAGGCCCTGGCGGCGCGCCTCGGCCTTCAGCTCCTCCACCACCGCCGGGGTGTCCCACGGCGAGGACAGCAGGGCGCGCTGCTCCTCGGCCACCGCCTCGGCGGGGTACACGTACTCGTCCATGAAGGCGAGCAGCTTGGCGCGCAGCTCCTCGGTGCGCGCGTCGAACGCGAAGTCCATGACCGGTCAGCCTTCCTGAAGAGTGGTCAGTCCGTGGTCGATGAAGACGGGGACGAGGTCGCCGATGCGGTCGAAGCCGCGCCCGACCGTCTGCCCCAGCGTGTACCGGTAGTGGATGCCCTCCAGGATCACGGCGAGCTTGAACCAGGCGAACGCCGTGTACCAGGAGACGGCGGAGACGTCCCGCCCCGAGCGCGCGGCGTACCGCTCGACCAGCTCCTCGGGGGAGGGGTGTCCCGGTGCCGTCGCCGTGGTGGACACGGGCGAGTCGGGCAGGCCCAGCGGCGTGCTGTACATCACCAGCAGGCCCAGGTCGGTGAGCGGGTCGCCGAGGGTGGACATCTCCCAGTCGAGGACGGCCCTGATCCGGTCGTCGTCCCCGATGAGGACGTTGTCCAGCCGGTAGTCGCCGTGCACCACGGCCGGCGCGGGGGAGCGGGGCAGCTCCCGGCCGAGCGCGGCGTGCAGCTCGTCGATGCCGGCCAGGTCGCGGCTGCGCGAGGCGTCGAGTTGCTTGCCCCAGCGGCGGAGCTGGCGGTCCAGGAACCCCTCGGGCCGGCCGAAGTCCGCGAGGCCGACCTCGGCCGGGTCCACGGCGTGCAGCTCGACCAGGGTGTCCACCAGGGACAGCACCGCGTCGCGGGTGCGCCCGGGGCCGAGCGGGGCGAGCTGGTCGGCGGTGCGGTACGGGGTGCCCTCGACGAACTCCATGACGTAGAAGGGGGCGCCGAGCACCTCCTCGTCCTCGCACAGCAGCACCGGCTCCGGCACCGGCACGCTCGTGGGGTGCAGGGCGCTGATCACCCGGTGCTCGCGCCGCATGTCGTGCGCGGTCGCGAGGACGTGGCCGAGCGGCGGCCGCCGTACGACCCAGCGGGCGGTGCCGTCGCCGACGGCGTACGTGAGGTTCGAGCGTCCGCCCTCGATCAGCCGGCCGGTGAGAGGACCCCCCACCAGACCGGGCCGCTCGCGGTCGAGCAGGGCGCGCAGCCGGTCCAGGTCGAGGCCGGGCGGGTGATCGGGGCTCATGCGGGCTCCTACGGGCGGGGTCAACGGAACTCGACTCATGATGCCGACCGGTCGGTATGTCGTCCAGTGGCCAGGCCCAACGTGATCGGGGCCACCTTATGTTTTTCGGCCCCGCGGGGGCAGGGACCGCCCCCGGAGGGGTACTGCAACGGGGCCGGCGCGGGTGGACGCGTCGGCGGACAGGTCGCCGCGCGGACGGCGCGCCCCCGGGTGCCCGGCTTGCGCGGCACGGGCGCACCCCGGAGGGTCGGTGGCATGAAGGGCATCAGCTACAGCCGGTACGGCGGACCGGAGGTCCTCGAGTACGGCGAGGTCCGCGACCCGAAGGTCGGACCCGACGCCGTCCTGGTCAAGGTCCGGGCCGCGGCGGTCAACCCGGTCGACTGGAAGGCCCGCGCGGGCTACCTCGACGGCATGCTGGAGGCCGTCTTCCCGGTCGTCCCCGGCTGGGACGTCTCCGGCGTCGTCGTCCAGCCCGGTGTCTCCGTGACCGAGTACGCGGCCGGCGACGAGGTCATCGGCTACGTCCGCGAGGACTTCCTGTCCCGCGGCACCTTCGCCGAGTACGTCGCCGCCCCGGTGCGCACCCTGGCCCGCAAGCCGCGCTCCCTCTCCTTCGAGGAGGCCGCGGGACTGCCCCTGGCCGGGCTCACCGCCTACCAGGTGCTCACCAAGGCGCTCCAGGTCGGGCGCGGCGACACGGTCCTCGTGCACGCGGCGGCCGGCGGCGTCGGCTCGATGGCCGTCCAGATCGCGCGCCACCTCGGCGCCCGCGTGATCGGCACGGCCGGCGAGCGCAACCACGACTTCGTGCGCTCCCTGGGCGGCGAGCCCGTGGCCTACGGCGACGGACTGGCCGACCGGGTGCGGGGGCTGGCCCCCGAGGGGGTCGACGCGGCCTTCGACACAGTGGGCGGCGACGCGCTGAAGGCGTCCGTGAACCTCCTCACCCCGGAGGGCCGGCTGGCCTCGATCGCCGACGGCGACGTCACCGGCTACGGCGGCCGCTACGTCTGGGTCCGCCCGGACGCCGACGACCTCGCCCACCTGTCCGAACTGGCCGACCGGGGTGTGGTCACGGTGCCCGTGGCGCAGACGTTCCCGCTGGAGCGCGCGGCGGACGCGTACCGCCTGAGCGAGGAGGGCCACGCCCGCGGCAAGATCGTCGTCACGGTCCCCTGGGAGGACCCGGCACCGGACCCGGGGCCCACCAAAGCGACGGGGTACTGAGGCGGGCGCGGACGCTCCCTGATCCGCCCTGATCGACAAGGCACCCCCTGGGACCTCACACCACCAGCGCCGCCGCGCACACCGCCAGCGCCACCGCGCACAGCACGGCCGCGGTGGCCTGCCGGGCGGACAGGGGCGCCGGGCGGGCCGACCGCGCGAGGGCCACGATCCTGCGCTGGGCCACGAGCAGGAAGGCCACCCACAGCGCGCAGCACACGGCGCACGCCACGACCGTGCCCGGCGAGGCCCCGCCGTGCAGCGCCGCCCGCACCGCGAGCACGGCGGCGACGGTGCCGGCCAGCGTCGTACGCCGCCAGGCGAGGCGGGTCCGCTCCGGCTGGAGCCCGGGGTCCCGGTCCGCGGCCGTCGGGCGGCCGTGCGCTCCGCCTGCCCCCGCTCCGGCCTCCCCCCGGCTCACCCCTCCCACCCGGCGAGCACCACGACCACCATCGCCACGGCCACCACCGCGACGACCACCCCGAGCAGGGCCGGGAACCGCGACGTCGGCAGGTCCTCGCCGCGCCGCATCGCCCGCTCGCAGCGCACCCAGTGGTTCACCGCGCGCAGCGAGCACAGCACCCCGGCCGCCAGCAGGGCGAGCGCCAGCCCCACGCGCCAGCCCCAGCGCAGGTCGGGCAGGAACTGGTCGACCGCGAAACCGCCGCCGATCAGAGCCAGGGCGGTGCGCAGCCAGGCCAGGAACGTGCGCTCGTTCGCCAGCGAGAAGCGGTAGTCGGGCGTGCTGCCCTCCTCGCGCACCTGCTCGGGCGCGAACCACAGGCGGACGTTCCGCACGAAGTCGATCACGCCCAGGACATTACCGGGCGCCCCGCACGGACCGCGTGCCGTCAGCGGGCCGCCCGGAACTCCCTGAGCCGGTCGTACGCGGCCAGTCCGTCGGGCACCCACTCCCAGGAGGCCAGGCGCCGCTCGACCTCCTCCTCGGGGAGGAAGTCGTGCCAGGCCACCTCCTCCGCCTGGGGGTGCACCGGGAGGGTGCAGCGGACCTCGTAGACCGCCGACCACCAGGTGTGGCCCGCGCCGTCGTCGTAGAGGAACTTGAACAGGAACTCCGGCCGGGGCAGGCCG
This sequence comes from Streptomyces galbus, assembly GCF_005280195.1. Taxonomy (GTDB): domain Bacteria; phylum Actinomycetota; class Actinomycetes; order Streptomycetales; family Streptomycetaceae; genus Streptomyces; species Streptomyces galbus. The sequence continues at coordinate 129,467 of NZ_SZPR01000018.1, forward strand.
CTCACCCCCAGCTCCTCCTCGGCCTCGCGCAGCGCCGCGTCGTCGTAGGACTCGCCCGCGCCGACCACCCCGCCGACGAACATGTCGTACAGCGACGGGAAGACGAGCTTCGTCGGGGTGCGCCGGTGGACGAAGACCCGGCCGTCGGCGTCCCGGGCCCGCACGAACACGCACCGGTGGCGCAGGCCCTCGGCGTACGCCCGTCCGCGCGGCGCCTGCGCGACGACCCGGTCCTGCTCGTCGACGATGTCGAGGATCTCGTCAGCAGCGCTCATACGGGCCATCCAAGCACGCGCGCTCAGCGCGGCTGGAGGTCGGGCACCTGCTCGCGCGGGGCCGTGCCCCGGGGCATCGCCGGGTGCAGGCCGAGCAGCACGATGCCCGCGACGATCGCCGCGAGACCCGCCGCCTCCCAGGCCAGGGCGCCGGTGTCGGTGTGCAGCCGGTCGCCCAGGAAGCCCACCCCGCAGGCGATCCCGGCCAGCGGCTGGGCCGCGGTCAGCGCGGGCAGCGACATGCGCAGCGGGGCCGTCTCGAACGCGCTCTGCACCAGCACCAGACCGGTCACGCCGAGCACCAGGACGCCGTACGGCTGCCACCCGGTCAGCAGTTCCGTGAACCCGCCGTCCGCGAAGCGCTCCCCGCTGACCCGGGTCAGCGCGTCCTGCACGCCGTAGAGCAGCCCGGCCGCGAGGGCCAGCAGCACCGGTCCCGCGCTGAGCCGTGAGCGCTTGGCGTACGTGGTCAGCAGCAGCGCCAGCCCCACCATCACCCCGATGATCAGCCAGTGCCGCAGCGGGTTGGTGACCGCGGTGCCGCCGCGTGGCTCGCCCGCCACGATGAACGCCGTCACCCCGCCGGCCAGCAGCGACAGGCCCGTCCAGCCCTGGCGGCCGAGGGGCTGCCGGGTGCGGCGCCGGGACAGCGCGAGCGCGAACAGCAGGTTGGTCGCCAGCAGCGGCTCCACCAGGGAGACCTCGCCCCGGCCGAGCGCGAGGGCGCCGAGCACCATGCCGGCCACCATCAGGGCGATGCCGCCCAGCCAGGTCGGCACCCGCATCAGGTCGAGCAGCAGACGCGGCGACAGGAAGTCACCGAGGGGCGCCCGCTGCGCGGCGGCCTGCTGGAGGACGAACCCGAAACCCAGGCAGCACGCGGCGCTCACGGCGAGAGCGAGAACCAGAACCGACACGCTGCGCACCTCGATCAATCCGGCCGGGCCACGGGTCGTAGTGGCCGACTGTAGCGTCCTCGTGCCCGCACCGGCCCGGGGGAGGCCCGCAACGGCGCATTCCGGGCAGTCGCTCCATGCTGCGGTGTCCGGCGCCGCACCGCCATGGCGCACGCCACACGCACCGGTGGGGGACGGGTGGGAAACGGTGACGAAAGTCTGACGGGCACCCCGCGTCCCTGGCCCCGCCCCGCCCCGGGTGCTCGAATGGACCCCGTGAACCCCGTGGACCCCGAACATCCCGAGGAGCGCGGCGCCCCCGTCGGCCGGCGCGTCTTCCTCGCCACCCTGGGCCTCGGCGCACTCGGCGTCGTCGCCGCGCCCCCGCTGCAGCGCGGCCTGGAGGCGTTCCTCGGCAGCGCCGCCGACAAGGACCCCACGGGCCTGACCGGACTGCTCCCCAACGGCGGCGGCTTCCGCTACTACTCGGTGACCTCCTCGGTCCCGCACCGGAACGCCGCGACGTACCGCCTCAGCGTCGACGGCCTCGTCGACCGCCCGCGCCGCTACACCCTCGCCGACCTGCGGGCCCTGCCCCAGACCCGGCTGGTCAGGGACGTGCAGTGCGTCACCGGCTGGCGGGTCCCGGGCACCCCCTTCGAGGGCGTGCGGCTGTCCGCGCTGCTCGACGCGGCCGGGGTGCGGGCCACGGCGGGCGCGGTCCGCTTCACCTGCTTCGACGGGGCGTACTCGGAGAGCCTGACCCTGGAGCAGGCCCGCCGGCCGGACGTCCTGGTCGCCCTGCGCATGAAGGACGAGGACCTCGGCCACGACCACGGCGGCCCGGTGCGCCTCTACGTGGCCCCGATGTACTTCTACAAGTCCGCCAAGTGGCTCTCCGGCATCACCGTCACCGAGGACGTGCGGCCGGGCTACTGGGAGGACCGCGGCTACGACGTCGACGCCTGGGTCGGCCGGTCGAACGGACGCGACGATGACCCTACGAGCTGACCCCGCCCCGGCGGCCGCCACCCGCGTCCCGCGCTTCGGTCCGGCCCAGCGCCGGGTCCACCGCGCCACCGCCCTGCTCATGGGCGTGTGCGTGGGCACCGCCGCGTGCCTGTACGTCCCCCAGCTCGCCGAGCTCGTCGGCCGCCGTGACCTCGTCGTCCGGATCCACGAGTGGGCCGGGCTGGCGCTGCCGGTGCCCGTCCTCGCCGGGCTGGCCTCCCGCGCGTTCCGCGCCGACCTGGGGCGGCTCAACCGCTTCGGCGCGCACGACCGGACCTGGCTGCGGGCCGCCCTGCGCCGGGACAGGCGCCGGGAGGCCCGTCCGGCGGGCAAGTTCAACGCCGGCCAGAAGCTCTACGCCTCCTGGGCCGCCGGAGCCACGCTGGTGATGCTCGGCACCGGACTGCTGATGTGGTTCACCCACCTCACCCCGGTCCAGTGGCGCACCAGCGCGACCTTCGTCCACGACTGGCTGGCCCTGACGCTCGGCATCGTCCTCGCCGGTCACATCGGCATGGCCCTGGGCGACCCCGAGGCCCGCCGCGGTCTGCGCACCGGCTCGGTGAGCCGGGAGTGGGCCGACCGGGAGCACCCCCTGTGGCGGGAGTGACCCGGCCGGCCCCGGCACCGGCTAGAGGATCAGCGACAGGAGCAGCACCAGGCCGCCCCCGACCACCGAGATGATGGTCTCCATGATCGACCAGGTCTTCACGGTCTGGCCGACGCTCAGCCCGAAGTACTCCTTCACCAGCCAGAAACCGGCGTCGTTGACGTGGCTGAAGAACAGCGAGCCGGTGCCGATGGCCAGGACCAGCAGGGCGGTGTGGGTCGTGGACATGTCGGCCGCGAGCGGGGCCACCAGGCCGGCCGCGGACACCGTCGCCACGGTCGCCGAACCGGTCGCCAGCCGGATCGCCACCGCGATCAGCCAGGCCAGCAGCAGTGCCGGGATCGACCAGTCCTTCGAGATCTCCAGCACCATCTGGCCCACGCCGCAGTCGATCAGCGTCTGCTTGAAGCCGCCGCCCGCGCCCACGATCAGCAGGATGCCCGCGATGGGCATGAGGCCCTTGTCGACCAGTCCCGAGATCTTCTCCCTGCCGAACCCGGCGGGCCGGGCCAGCGTGAAGATGCCGACGAGCACGGCGGCGAGCAGGGCGATCAGCGGCGAGCCGATCACGTCGAAGACGCGCTGCACGGTGTGCCCGGGGTCGTCCACGACGATGTCGACCAGCGCCTTGGCCAGCATCAGCACGACCGGCAGCAGGATCGTGGCCAGCGTCGCGCCGAAGCCGGGGCGCCGCTCCAGCTCCTCCGAGGGGCGCTGCGGGATCATCCGGTCGGGTGCCGGGACGTCCACCCAGCGGGCCGCGACCTTGGAGAACAGCGGACCGGCGACGATCACCGTCGGGACGGCGACCAGCACGCCGAGCGCCAGCGTCACCCCCAGGTTGGCGCCGACCGCGTCGATGGCGACCAGCGGGCCGGGGTGCGGCGGCACCAGGCCGTGCATCACGGACAGGCCGGCCAGCGCGGGGATGCCGATCCGCATCAGGGAGTAGTTGCCGCGCTTGGCGACCATCAGCACCACCGGGATCAGCAGGACGACGCCGACCTCGAAGAACAGCGGCAGGCCGATCACCGAGGCGATCAGCACCATCGCCCACGGCAGCGAGCGGCCGCCCGCCTTGGCGAGGATCGTGTCGACGATCTGGTCGGCGCCGCCGGAGTCGGCCAGCATCCTGCCGAGGATCGCCCCGAGGGCGATCAGCACGCCCACGCTGGCGACCGTGGCGCCGAGGCCGGTGGTGAAGCTGGTGATCACCTTGTCCAGCGGTGCCCCGGCGACCGCGCCCAGCGCGAGCGAGCCGATGGTCAGGGCCAGGAAGGCGTGCAGCTTGAACCGGGTGATGAGCAGGACGATGACGGCGATGCCCACCAGGACGGCTGTGCCGAGCTGGGCGTGTCCGGCCGAGGTGAGGGGCTCGACGGGGTCCGCTGCCAGCAGCTCGACGCTGAGTGTGGTCACGGGTTTCCTTGCAGAGAGGGGAGCCGACGGGGGAGTGCGACGGGGTCGGGCCGGTCGGCCCTACGGGGCCGGGTCGGGGAGCCGGTCCAGCGCGGTGACGGCGCGCTCGGTGATCCCCTCGGGGCCGCCGCCGACGTCGACGGCGACGCCCGCCTCGTCCGCCTGGAGCGGCTGGAGCGTGGCGAACTGGGAGTCGAGCAGCGCGGTCGGCATGAAGTGGCCCCGCCGGTGGGACATCCGGTCCTCGATCAGAGCCCGGTCACCGGTGAGGTGCACGAACACCACGCCGGGAGCGGCGGCCCTGAGCCGGTCGCGGTACGACCGCTTCAGCGCCGAGCAGCTCACCACCCCGCCCCGCCCGGCCCGCTCGTGGGCCCAGGCGCCGATGGCGTCCAGCCACGGCCACCGGTCCGCGTCGTCGAGCGGCACCCCGGCCGCCATCTTGGCGATGTTGGCCTGCGGATGGAAGTCGTCGCCCTCGGCGTAGGGAACGCCCAGCCGGGCCGCGAGCAGGGGACCGATGGTGGTCTTGCCCGTGCCGGCGACGCCCATCACCACGACGACGTGGGGGGTACGCATCAGTGCCTCGCTGTCTTCTTCGACCTCCGACACCGACCTCCGGCGTCGGCCACGATGAAACCCACTAGGTACGACGAATTCAAGAGTTTGTGACGAATAAGTCTGACTTTTTGGCTCCGTGATCCACCCCGTACGCTGAGTGCATGAGCACATCGGGCAGGGGGCTGCACGGCCGCGTACTGGACACCCTCGGTCCCGAGATCACGGCGGGCGGGTACCCGCCCGGCAGCGTCCTGCGCACCGACGAACTCGCCCAGCGCTTCGACGTCTCCCGGTCCGTGATGCGCGAGGCCGTCCGGGTCCTGGAGTCCATGCACCTCGTCGCCTCCCGCCGCCGCGTGGGCGTGACGGTGCTCCCGCCGGCCGAGTGGAACGTCTACGACCCGCAGGTCATCCGCTGGCGCCTGGCCGGCGCCGACCGCCCGCGCCAGCTCCGCTCGCTCACCGTGCTGCGCTCGGCGGTGGAGCCGGTCGCCGCCGGCCTCGCGGCCCGCAACGCCACGGCCGAGCAGTGCGCCGCGCTGACCGAGTGCGCGCTCGGCATGGTGGCCACGTCACGCGGCCACCGGCTGGAGGACTACCTGGTGCACGACACGGCCTTCCACCGGGTGATCCTCACCGCCTCCGGCAACGAGATGTTCGCCCGGCTCGGGGACGTCGTCGCCGAGGTGCTGGCGGGCCGCACCCACCACGAGGTGATGTTCGAGGACCCCGACCCGGCCGCGGTCACCCTGCACGTGCAGGTCGCCGAGGCGGTCCGCGAGGGCGACGCCGCCCGCGCGGAGGAACTCACCCGCGAGATCACCGTCGGCGCGCTGCAGGAACTGGACATCCTGGCGCCGTAGCGGACGCGGGGCCGGCGGCGTGCGGCGCGGTCAGACGCCGGGGAAGTCCCCGTCGACGTACGCCCAGGCCCCCTCCACCCGCTCGAACCGGCTGCGCTCGTGCAGCGCGCCGCCCCGGTAGGAGGCCCGGAACTCCACCACCCCGGTGGAGTGGAACGCGGTCCCGTCCTCGGTCGCCAGGATCTCCAGGCCCGTCCAGCGCATCCCCGGGTCGAGGTCGAGGCGGGCGGGCCGGGTCCCCGGGTGCCAGGTCCGCAGCAGGTAGTCCGCCTCGCCCCGCACGAACGCGCTGTACCGCGACCGCATCAGCCGCTCCGCGGTCGGCGCTTGGGCCTCACCGCGGTGGAAGCGCCCGCAGCAGGCGTCGTAGGACTCGGGCAGCCCGCACGGACAGCCGGCGGGCCCGGCGGCGGGACGGGACGTACGGGCGGGGCGACGGGCCATGGTCACCATTGTCCCCGACGAACCGGACGGGCCCTGACCGAACCGGCCCTGAACCGGCCTTGACCGCGGCCGTCCCCGGCCCCGGCCCCGGCCCGCTCAGTCCTCGGGCAGCGGCGGCAGCGCCGTGCCGTACACCCACGCGTCGAACAGCTCCTCCACCGGCTCGGGCGCGAAGCGCGCCACGTGCGCGGCGAACGTCTGCGTCGTCACCGCCCCGCCCCGGTGCAGGGACGTCCAGCCGCGCAGCATCCGGAAGAAGGCGTCGTCGCCCAGCGCGCGGCGCAGCGCGTGCACCGCCAGCCCGCCGCGTTCGTAGAGCCGGTCGTCGAACATCGCCTTGCGGCCCGGGTCGGCCAGCCGCAGGTCCTGCGGCAAGGACGACAGCAACCGGTGCGCCGCGGTAGCCGGTTGACGCGCCGGACGGCCGCCGGAACGCTCCGCCCACAGCCACTCCGCGTACTTGGCGAGCCCCTCGTTGAGCCAGATGTGCCGCCAGTCGGCGACCGAGACGCTGTTGCCGAACCACTGGTGCGCCAGCTCGTGCGCCACCAGCCGCTCCGAACCCCGTGCTCCGTCCACGTGGTTGGCGCCGAACAGCGACAACCCCTGCGCCTCGACGGGCACGTCGAGATCCTCCTCGGTCACCACCACCGCGTACTCGTCGAACGGGTAGGGCCCGAACAGCTCCTGGAACAGCTCCATCATCGCCGGCTGCCGGGCGAAGTCCCGCGAGACGTCGGCCAGCAGCTGCGCCGGGATGTGCGCGTGCTGCGGCACCCCGCCCGGCCCCGGGTCACCCAGCAGCACCGTCTGGTAGCGCCCGATCGCCAGCCCCACCAGGTAGCTCGACGTGGGCGCCGCCTGCTCGTACACCCAGGTCGTGGTGGACGCCTTGGTGGTCCGCGTCAGCAGCCGCCCGCCCGTCACCACGGAGTACGCCGACGGCGTCGTCACCGAGATCAGGTACGACGCCTTGTCGGCCGGCCGGTCGTTGCACGGGTACCACGAGGGCGCCCCGACCGGCTGGCTCGCCACCAGCGCCCCGTCGCCCAGCTCCTCCCAACCGAGCCCGCCCCACGGGCTGTTCACCGGCCGCGGATTGCCCGACCAGTGCACCTCGACGGTGAACGCCGCCCCGGGCCGCACCGGCTTGGCCGGGCGGACCCGCAGCCGCCCGCCCCGGTGCGCGTAGTGCGCCGGCCGTCCGTCCACCCGCACCCGGCCGATCCGGAAGTCGGCCAGGTTGAGCTGGAACTCGGTCAACGGCGCTCGCCCCGCGATGGCGTTGATCCGCGCCGACCCGCCGAGCCGGTTCGGGCCCGGCCGGTAGTCCAGCGTGAGCTCGTAGCGGTGCACGCGGTAGCGCGCGTCGCCGTTCGCCGGGAAGTACGGGTCCGGACCCGCTGACTGCTGGACTGCCACTGCCGTTGCCGCTCCCTGCGCCGTGCCGCTGCCCTGTGCCGCCGGTCCACCGCCCTCCGGCACCGAGTGGCCCGCGCTCACGGGCGCCACGCCTCGATCGGGTTGCCCAGCCAGCGGGTGCCGTCGGGGACGGACTCCGCGGCCATGACGAGCGACGCGGGACCCAGCGTCGCGCGGGCCCCCACCGTGCTGCCGGGCAGCACGATCCCGCCAGGGCCCAGCGTGGCACCCTCACGGAGGACCACAGTATCCGTCCGCAAGATCCGGTCGTGGAAGAGGTGCGTCTGCAGCACACAGCCCCGGTTCACGGTCGCCCCGTCCTCCAGGGTCACCAGGTCGCTCTCCGGCAGCCAGTAGCTCTCCACCCACACGCCCCGCCCGATGCGCGCACCCAGCGCGCGCAGCCAGGCCGTCATCACCGGCGTGCCCGGCACGGCACCGGCCAGCCACGGCACGGCCAGCACCTCGACGAAGGTGTCCGCCAGCTCGTTGCGCCACACGAAGCCGCTCCACAGCGGGTGTTCGCCCCGCCGGTGCCGCCCCACCAGCAGCCACTTCGCGACGACCGAGCACCCGCCCGCCGCGACACCCGCCCCGAGCAGGACCACGCCGCACAGCAACGGCGCCCACGCCCCGAGCGCGCACAGGGCCGCCACGGTCAGCAGGGCGATCCCGGCCGAGCAGAACACCGGCACGATCCGGCACAGCTCCACCAGCCCGCGCGCCCACAGCAGCCGTGCCGGCGGCTCGTAGGTGCGGCTCTGGTCGCCGCCCGCGGCACTGCGCGGCAGCCGCACCGGCGGCAGCCCCAGGTAGGAGCTGCCCTTCTTGGCCTTCTTCGGCGTCGCCGACAGCACCCCGACCAGCCCGCCGTCCGGCACCCGGCGGCCCGGCGCGGTCATCCCGGAGTTCCCGAGGAACGCCCGCCGCCCGATGCGCGCCCGCCCCACCCGCATCCAGCCGCCGCCCAGCTCGTACGGCGCGGTCAGCGTGTCGTCGGCGAGGAACGCGCCCTCGCCCACCGTGGTCAGGCTGGGCAGCGCCAGCACCGTCGACACCTCGGCCCCCCGCCCGATCCGCATGCCCAGCAGCCGCAGCCACACCGGCGTCACCAGCCCGGCGTACAGCGGGAACAGCGTCTCGCGGGAGCGGTCCATGAGCTGCGTCACCGTCCACGCCTGCCACCCGGTCCGGCTGTGCGTGGGGTGCGTCCCCTCCCGCAGCCCGAGGCTGAGCAGGCGTACGGCCACCAGGATCAGCAGCGCGTACGTCAGGCCGTAGGCCGACGTCGCCGGGACCAGGGCGAGCGCCGCGCCCGGCAACGGGTCACCGGCGTCCACGAACCGGCTCACCACCAGCAGCGCCATGGCGCCCGACACGACCGGCAGCAGCGCCAGACCCGCCCCGGACAGGCCGTACAGCGCCCCCCAGACCCGGCGGCGCGGCGGACGCTCCTGCGGCCAGGCGCGCTTGGCCCGCCCCAGCTCCACCGCGGGCGCGCCCGCCCAGCGCTGCCCGGTCGGGACCTGCCCGGTGACCGCCGAACCCGGCGCCACCTGGGCCCGCTTGCCGACCCGGGCACCCGGCAGCAGCGTGCTGCGGGTGCCGACCACGGCGTGCGCGCCCACCTTCACCGCGCCGATCTCCAGCCGGTCGCCGTCCAGCCAGTACCCGCACAGGTCGACCTCCGACTCCACGGCCGCGCCCCGGCCCAGCTTGAGCAGGCCGGTGACCGGCGGCAGCGCGTGCAGGTCCACGTCCGGCCCCACCTTCGCGCCCAGGGCCCGCGCGTAGCGCTGCAGCCAGGCGCCGGTCAGCGCGGTCGCGCCGGTGACCTCGGCCAGCCGCTCGGCCGTCCACAGCCGCAGGTGGACCGCGCCGCCGCGCGGGTACCTGCCCGGTCCCACGCCCCGGAGCAGCAGCCGTGCCCCGCCCGCGGCCAGGGCGATCCGGCCCGGCGGGCTGAACAGCGCCAGCGCACCGGCGGCCAGGAGCCACCAGGGCGCCGACGGCAGCCACCCGTAGCCCGGCAGCAGCGCGCCCAGCGCGGCGAGCGCCAGCGTCCAGCGCAGGCCCAGCAGGGTGAACAGGGGGAGCAGCAGCGCCAGCTGGACCGCCTGCGCCCGCCTCGGCACCGGCACGACCGTCCGGCCGGCGGTGTCGTCCTGCGCGGACCGCTCCAGCCGGCGGGCCAGCTTGCGCAGGGTCGGGTGCTGGTAGACGTCCAGGACGGCCGCGCTCGGATAGCGGGTCCGCAGCCGGGTGGTGAGCCGGGCGGCGGCCAGGCTGCCGCCGCCGATCGCGAAGAAGTCGTCCGAGGCACCGCTCACGGGGACGCCGAGCACCTCGTGCCACTGCTCGGCGAGCCACGCCTCGGTGCCGTACAGCTCCTCGGCCGGGCCGCCGCTCCCCAGCCCCTCCAGCGGCCAGGGCAGGGCGGCACGGTCCACCTTGCCCGAGGTGCGCGTCGGCAGCGCGTCGACGGGCGCCAGCAGCGGCACCAGCGCGGCGGGCAGTTCCGCGCGCAGTTTCGCCACGGCCACCGCCGGGTCCCAGCCGTCCTGCGGGACGACGTACCCGACGAGGAGCTGGTTGCCGCCGCGCGCGGTGCGCACCGCCGCGGCCGCGCCCGCGACCCCGGGCAGCGCCTGCAGGGCGGCGTCCACCTCGCCCAGCTCGATGCGCCGCCCGCCGAGCTTGATCTGCTCGTCGGCCCGCCCGAGGAACACCAGGCCCTCCGGGTCGGCCCGCACCAGGTCGCCGCTGCGGTACGCCCGCTCCCAGCCGAGCGCCGGCAGCGGCGCGTACTTCTCGGCGTCCTTCGCGGGGTCCAGGTACCGGGCGAGCCCCACCCCGCCGATCACCAGCTCGCCGCTGCCGCCCGGCGGCACCGGCTCCCCGGCCCCGTCGACGACGGCCAGCTCCCAGCCGCGCAGCGGCAGCCCGATCCGCACCGGCTCCTCGCCGGTCATCAGCGCGGCGCACGCCACCACGGTGGCCTCGGTCGGCCCGTAGGTGTTCCACACCTCGCGTCCCTCGGTCACCAGCCGCTGCGCCAGCTCGGGCGGGCACGCCTCCCCGCCGAAGATCAGCAGGCGAACGTCGTTGAGGGTGTCCGGCTCCCACAGCGCGGCCAGGGTCGGCACCGTGGACACCACGGTGATCTCCTGCTCGACCAGCCACGGCCCGAGGTCGGCGCCGCTGCGCACCCGGTCGCGCGGCACCGGCACCAGACAGGCGCCGTACCGCCAGGCCAGCCACATCTCCTCGCAGGACGCGTCGAACGCCACCGACAGCCCGGCCATCACCCGGTCCCCGGGCCCGATCGGCTCCTCGGTGAGGAACAGCGCGGCCTCGGCGTCCACGAACGCGGCGGCGCTGCGGTGCCGCACGGCGACGCCCTTCGGCTTCCCGGTGGAGCCGGAGGTGAAGATGATCCAGGCGTCGTCCTCGGCGCCGGGCCGGGCGGCACCGGTCCCGGGGCCGGTGCCGGTGCCGACGACGGTGACCGTGGGACCGGCGGTCACGACGGCCCGTACGCCCGCCTCGCCGAACACCAGCTCGGCCCGCTCGTCGGGGTCCTCCGCGTCGACCGGCACGTAGGCGGCGCCCACGGCCAGCACGGCGAGGATCGTGACGTAGAGCGCGTTGGTGCCCGACGGCACCCGCACCCCCACCCGGTCCCCGCGCCCGACGCCCGCCGCCGCGAGCCGGCGCCGCAGCCGCTCGACCTCGGCGGCCAGCGCGCGGTAGGTGAGCCGGCCGGTGCCGTCGTCCAGGGCGGGTTCCTCCGGGTGGGCGCGCACGGACGCGTCGAACACGTCGACCAGCGTGCGCGGGGAGGCGGCCGGACCCCCGGTGTAGCGGGCCGTGCCGGGGAAGGGATCGGGCGGTTCCTCGTCGAGCAGGCCGAGCGCACTGCTCCCGTGTATCGCGGCCATCGGGTCCTCGCGTCTGTCACCCGGGATCCTCCGGGGCGCTGGCGGGGCCCGCAGGTCTGCCTGGGGTTGTCCGGCTCCAGCTTCACAACAAGCCGGAAATTTTAGTACGAGGGTGGCTTCGGCCCGTTCAACCGGCCACCGGAGGGCGGCCGTTCGGGGGACTGTCGAGCCGTGGCACCCGCCGCTGACCTCGCCGTTCGCGCGGCCGGCGAGAGATCGCCCACATCCGACGACGAAGGGCCCGACCAGTCTCACTGGTCGGGCCCCTGCTGGTGTCCGAGGGGGGACTTGAACCCCCACGCCCGATAAAGGGCACTAGCACCTCAAGCTAGCGCGTCTGCCATTCCGCCACCCGGACAAGGTGTCTGTCGGCCGGGGTTTCCCCTGCGGCGACGACGTAAACATTACCAGGCTTTCCGGGGTGGCCGATCACGGGCCGGACGCGCCCGGGCGGCCCGCCCGCGTGAACGCGGTGTGACGGGCCGGGACCGGCCTTGGGCCCCGGCGTGCGGGAGAGGGAGGATGAGGGGGACCCACAGCAGTGACAGCGGGAGGAAGCAGCGTGAGCGACACGGACCCGGCCCAGACGGTCACCGGCGAGGACGAGGTCGTCGACCTCTGCCGCGAGCTGATCAGGTTCGACACCAGCAACTACGGAGACCACTCGGGACCGGGTGAGCGCGCCGCCGCCGAGTACGTGGCCGAGAAGCTCGCCGAGGTGGGCCTCGAACCGCGGATCTTCGAGTCCCACCCGGGACGCGCCTCCACGGTGGCCCGCATCGAGGGCGAGGACCCGTCCCGGCCCGCCCTCCTGATCCACGGCCACCTGGACGTCGTACCGGCCAACGCGGCCGACTGGACCCACGACCCCTTCTCCGGCGAGGTCGCCGACGGGTGCGTGTGGGGGCGCGGCGCCGTCGACATGAAGGACATGGACGCGATGACCCTCGCGGTCGTGCGCGACCGGCTGCGCAGCGGCCGCCGCCCGCCGCGCGACATCGTCCTCGCCTTCCTCGCCGACGAGGAGGCGGGCGGCACCTACGGCGCCCGGTACCTCGTCGACCACCACCCCGACCTGTTCGAGGGCGTCACCGAGGCGATCAGCGAGGTCGGCGGCTTCTCGTTCACGGTCAGCGAGCAGCGGCGGCTCTACCTCATCCAGACGGCCGAGAAGGGCATGCACTGGATGAAGCTCACCGTCGCCGGGACCGCAGGCCACGGGTCGATGATCCACCGCGACAACGCCATCACCGAGCTGTCCGAGGCCGTCGCCCGCGTCGGCCGGCACAAGTTCCCGGTCCGGGTCACCAAGACCACCCGCGCCTTCCTCGACGAGCTCGGCGACGCCCTCGGCACCGAGCTCGACCCGGAGGACATGGAGTCGACCCTGGCCAAGCTGGGCGGCATCGCCAAGCTCATCGGGGCGACCCTCGGCAACACCGCCAACCCCACCCAGCTCAACGCCGGCTACAAGGTCAACGTCATCCCGGGCGAGGCCACCGCCCACGTGGACGGACGGTTCCTGCCGGGCCACGAGGAGGAGTTCCTCGCCGACCTCGACCGGCTCCTCGGCCCGAACGTCCGCCGCGAGGACGTCCACTCCGACAAGGCGCTGGAGACGTCCTTCGACGGCGCCCTGGTGGAGGCCATGCAGGCGGCGCTGCTCGCCGAGGACCCGATCGCCAAGGCCGTGCCCTACATGCTCTCCGGCGGCACCGACGCCAAGTCCTTCGACGACCTCGGCATCCGCGGCTTCGGCTTCGCCCCGCTGAAGCTGCCCCCGGAGCTGGACTTCGCGGGCATGTTCCACGGCGTGGACGAGCGCGTGCCGGTCGACGGACTGCAGTTCGGCGTGCGGGTCCTCGACCGCTTCATCGACGCGTCGTGACGCCCTGACCCCGTCCGGGACACAGATGATCAGGTAATCGGGCGCCCGTGCGAGACCGGCCGGGAAGAGTGAATCCGACGATAAGCTCGTAGCCCGATTACGCCCTCCTCGTTACAGGTGACGTGATCCGCACTTGGGATCGCATTACCGACGTAGGAGGAACAATGATCAAGAAGATCGTCGCTGCCGCGGCTGCCACCGGTGGTCTGGTGCTCGCGGGCGCCGGCCTGGCCGTCGCCGACTCGGGTGCCCAGGGTGCCGCCGTGCAGTCCCCGGGCGTCGTGTCCGGCAACGTCATCCAGGTGCCCGTGCACGTGCCGGTGAACGTCTGCGGCAACACGGTCAACGTGATCGGGCTCCTGAACCCCGCTTTCGGCAACACCTGCTTCAACAAGTGACGCACGCCCGCTGAGGGCTCGTCCACACGGTCGGTCCCGGAGCGTGCGCCCTGCGCTCCGGGACCGGCGTTTTTCCAGGATTCTTCTCCAGGGGGAAGGCAGGGATGCAGCAGTGCGACAGGTCACCCGCAAGGGTCTCATGACGATGGCGGCGGCGACGGGGGTGATCGCCGCCGCCGGCGGTTACGCCCACGCCGACTCGGGAGCCACCGGCTCCACGTCCCACTCGCCCGGCGTCCTGTCGGGCAACACCGTGCAGGTGCCCGTGCACGTGCCGGTCAACGTCTGCGGCAACACCGTCAACGTGGTCGGCGCCCTCAACCCGTCGGTCGGCAACGCCTGCACCAACACCGGGCAGCCGGACGGGAAGCCGCGCGGTCACGGCGGCAGCCACCAAGGCGGCAGTCACGGCGGCAGCCACACGGGCGGCGGCTCCGGCGCGCACGGCGGCTCCGGCGGCGCGCAGGCCGGCGGACACACGGGCGGCTCGCCCGGTGTGGGCTCCGGCAACCAGGTCCAGGTCCCGGTCGACGTGCCGGTCAACGTGTGCGGCAACAGCGTCAGCGTCATCGGCGTCGGCAACGCGGTCCTGGGCAACGACTGCGCCGACGCCGCGCACCCCGGCGACCGCGGCCCGCACCACCCGGGCAAGCCCGGCCACCCGCACCACCCGGGCAAGCCGGGCGGCGGGGTCGAGTCCCAGGGCGGGCCCTCCGGGCACCTCACCCCGGCCGGCTCCGCCGCGCAGGCGGCCGGACGCGGCGACGTCGGCGCCCAGCTCGCCCACACCGGCGGCGACGTCCCGCTGGGGCTGGCCCTGCCGGCCGGCGCGGGGGCGCTGCTCGCGGGCGCGGTCCTCTACCGCAGGGCCCGCGCCTCGGCGTAGCCGCCCGCGCAGGCACGACGGAGCGGGCCCCACCACCCGGGTGGGGCCCGCTCCGTCGTGCGTGGCCCGGTCGCCGTCTCAGCTCACCACGTGGCGCGTACCTGGCGGATGATCCGCCGGCGCAGCCGCACCTTGCGGCTGCCGTCCCGCATCAGGCTCAGACGGTGCAGCTCCCAGTGTCCGTACTCGGCGTGGTCGGTCAGCAGACGCGCCGCCTCCTTGCGGGAGACCCCGCGCGGCACGTACACGTCGACGAATTCGTATTCCGGCATCGCATCTATTGTGCGGTCTGGGGCCCGGTACGGATAGCGTCTGCACTATGTCTGATGCTGTGCAGCCCACCGCTGCCGAGGTACGCGCCGCCGCCGAGGCGGTCAAGGCCGCGCTCGACCGCCACCTGGCCGCGGTCGAACGCCGGTCGGGGGAGGACGACCCCGCCGTCTACGAGGCGTTCAACGAGCTGGCCGCGGCCGCGGAAACGTACGACGAGCTGCTCTACGACCGGTACGACGAGGTCACGCCCTTCGAGATCCCCGGCGCGGAGGACAGCCTGCCGCCGTACGCGGGGCCGGAGGAGCCGAGCGCGCTCAGCGTGCTGATCCGCCGCGACTACTCGGTGGCCGAGCCCCAGCGTCTGCTGGCCCAGGCACAGCGCATCGAGGCCGCGGACGAGGAGCTCCCCGGCGCGGGAGCGGGCGCCTCGCGCACGGTGCACGGGGCGCTGGGACTGCTGTTCGGCGAGTTCGAGCCGGACGAGATCGCCTCCCGGCACAAGGAGTTCGGCCTGGAGGAGGGCGACTCCACGCTCTGGGTGGTCGCCGCGGACGAGCCGGCCGAGCCCGGTGAGTGGCTCGAGTCGCCGTTCGAGGAGCCGGACCCGCAGCAGGTGGTGTGCCGCTTCGACGTCAGCGCCGTCTTCGACGACGAGCTCGACGGCCCGGACGACGAGGAGGACGACGACATCGAGCGCGAGCTGGGACTGGAGGGGGACGAGGACCTGGAGCCGCTGGACGCGGACCGCTGAGCCGAGCGGTCCCGCGGTCCTCGCCGCCGGGTGGACGGCGCCGGTCAGCACGGGTCTCCCCGTGACCGGCGCCGTTCGCCTGTCCGTCCCCGCCGGGGGACCGGCGGCTACTGCGCCGCCGGGACCTGGGTCCGCAGCAGCACCGGCAGGCGGGTCGTGCGGGGCTTCGCGGTGACCTCGGCGACCGCCCTCGGCAGGGCCTGCTCGACCCCGTGGACCACGGACAGGTGCCGCTCGCCCCGGCCGAAGGCCGTGTACACCCACGGCCGGGACAGGGCCTGCGCGGCGTCTCCCGGCAGCACGACGACCGCCGCCGGCCAGCGGCTGCCCACGGCCTGGTGCGCGGTCAGCGCCCACCCGTGCCGCACGGCCTGCTCGACCCGCTCCTTCGGTACGACGACGGCGCCGTCCGCGCAGGACAGGTGCAGTCCCTCGGCGTCGGCCCCCACGACCTGACCCGGCACCGTACGGCCCGGGGCGGGGGAGTAGGCCACGCGGTCACCGGGGTCGAAGCCGCCGAAGCGGCCGGGACCGGGATTCAGCCGTTCCTTCAGGGCCGCGTTCAGCACGCGGGTGCCGGCCGCGCCGCCGTGGCCCGGGGTGATCACCACCGTGTCCTCGGGGGGCACCCCGAGGGCCCGCGGCACCGAGTCGGCGACGAGCTGCACCGTGCGGTGCACGGCCTCGCCCGCGTCCCGGACCGGGACGATCACGATCTCCTTGCCGGGCGCGTCGACCTGGTTCAGCTCGCCGATCCCGACGCCCGAGACCAGCTCGCCGAGGGGGCCGGGGTCCGGGGTGCGGGAGGCGACCTGGGGGCAGGTGCGCGCCGCGAGGAGGTCGGCGAAGACGCGGCCCGGCCCGGCCGACCCCAGCACGGCCGGGTCGCCGCTGAGCACCAGGCGCGCCCCGTCGGGCAGCGACTCCACGACCATCGCGGCGCTCTCCACGTCGAGCTGCGGCGCGTCCAGCACGACCAGCACGTCGAGGTCGAGGGCGCCCTCCGCGTCGCGGCCGGGGCCCTCGGTGCCGGCGAGCAGGCCCGGGACGGTGACCACAGGGTCCTCGGCGCCCAGCAGGGCCGCGAACCGGCGCCGGCCGTCCGGGGTGTGGCAGGCGGCGACCGCGCGCAGGCCGAGGCCGCGGGCGACGGTGAGCAGCGCGGCCGGCTCGGCGCGGGCGGCCTCGCCGCCGGTGTGCAGCACCAGGCCGTGCCCGGCGACGGCGCGGATCAGCTCGGCCGTGCTGCCGGAGGCCGCCGCCGCGGCCGCCTCCCACTCGGCGGAGGGCTCCGTGGACACAGGGGCCAGGGAGTTGACGATGCGGGCCAGGCCGTCGGCCAGGCTCTCCTCCGCGAGCGCGTACCGCTCGAGCCCCACCAGGACCCGGACCGGCCGCTCCTCCTCGGCGTCCTCCGGCTCGCCCTCGGCGTCGTCCGCCGCGGCCGGCGGCGCGGAGGGGGCGGCGGCCGACGGGGCGGTGCCGGGACGGGCGCCCGGCTCGTCCAGGGCGTCCTGGAAGACCAGCGCGTCGCCCTCGGCCAGCGTGCTCTGCACGGCGGTGTCGGCGTCGGGCACGCCCTGGCGGGCCAGCGCGGTGGCGAGCGCCGACAGCTCCAGCGCGGTGTGCCCGGCCAGGGCGGCCTGCTCCAGCAGCCACACCGTCACCGCCCGGGCCCGGCGCTCGTCGTCCGGCCGGCACTCGGCGCCCAGCAGGGCCCGCGCGAACCCGTCGGCCTGCTCCGGACGCACCCCGGCGACCCGCAGGAGCTGCCAGGGGTCCTCGCGCAGCAGGTCCTCCGCGCCCTCGCCGAGCGCGGCGGCCACCTGCGGGGCGAGCGCCTCGGGCGCGCTCCCGTCCGCCAGCACCCGGCGCACGCCGTCCACGGTGTGCGGCGCGGGGGCGTCGGGCGCCGCGGGCGCGGCCGGCACGGGCTGCGGTCGTCGTACCGGTTCCGGCGCGGGGCGGCGCGGGGCGGGCCGCGGCTCGGCGAACACGGCGGCCACGGGCTTCTCGCCGCTCTCCACGGCCCGTACGGCGGCGAGCAGGTCGGCGGCCTGGCCGCTCAGCTTGGTCCCGCTGGCGATGGGACCCTTCTTCTCGGCCTTGCGCTGCTCGATCCGCTCCCGCTCGAGCTTCTGCGCCAGCAACTCGGCCTCGGCCTCACTGAGCTGGGGGGAGCCCTCGGCGTCCGCCCCGCCCGCTTCCGCCGCGCCCGCGTCCGCCCCGCCCGCTTCCGCCGCGCCCGCGTCCGCCCCGTCCGCTTCCGTCGCGCCCGCCCCGCCCGCTTCCGCCGCGCCCGCGCCCGCGCCGTCCGTCGGCGTGCCGCTCCGCACGGCGTCCTCCGGCTTCCCCGGCTCGGCGCTCTCCGTGGTCTCCGGCTCCGTGCTCACAGCGTGCTCCAGTCGTGATCGGGATAGCGGTGCACCGGCGCCGACACGTCGTCGAGCGCCCGGCAGATCTCGTCAGGAAGACTAAGCGCCTCCACTGACAACGCCGCCGTGAGCTGCTGCGCGGTGCGCGCGCCGACGATCGGGGCGGCCACCCCGGGCCGGTCGCGGACCCAGGCGAGGGCGACCTGGAGCGGGGTCACCGCGAGCCCGTCCGCCGCGGTGGACACGGCGTCCACGATCCGGCCGGCCGTGTCGTCGAGGTAGGGCTCCACGAAGGGCGCGAAGTGGTCGGAGGCACCGCGCGAGTCGGGCGGCAGGGCGTCGGCGCGGTACTTGCCGGTGAGCACCCCGCGCCCCAGCGGGGAGGAGGGCAGCAGCCCGATGCCGAGGTCGAGCGCGGCCGGCAGCACCTCGCGCTCGATGCCGCGCTGGAGGAGGGAGTACTCCATCTGCGTGCTGGCCAGCCGGGTGCGCGTGCCCGGCTGGGCGAGCTGCCAGGTGGCCGCCTTGGCGAGCTGCCAGCCGCAGAAGTTGGACACCCCGGCGTAGCGGGCCCGGCCGCTTGCGACCGCGATGTCGAGGGCCTGGAGGGTCTCCTCCAGCGGGGTCGACGGGTCGTAGGCGTGCACGTGCCAGACGTCGACGTGGTCGGTGCCGAGCCGGGCCAGGGAGGCGTCCAGCGCCGACAGCAGGTGGCCGCGGGAGCCGTCGAAGCGGCGGTCGGGGTCGGGCACGCTGCCCGCCTTGGTGGAGATGACCAGGTCCCGGCGCGGCACCAGCCCCTCCACGAGCCGCCCGAGCAGGTACTCCGCCTCCCCGTCGCCGTACACGTCCGCCGTGTCGACGAGGGTGCCGCCGGCCTCCCAGAACGTCTTCAAGAGGTCCGCGGCGTCGTGCTCGTCCGTGTCGCGGCCCCACGTCAGGGTGCCGAGCCCGATGCGGGACACGCGCAGGCCGGTACGGCCGAGATGCCTCTGCTCCATGGACGCCGAGATTACTGGCCAGGGGTGCGCCGTGGGTTGCCTGTGGACAACCGGATCCGCGGCCGGACCGGGCCGGTTCCGCGCAGGTGGGGCGACCTCCGGCGGGCGCGACGCTCGCCACATCGTCTGCCCGTCGCCGGGCCCCCGCGCTAAGGTCTCCGCGACAGCGTCGTTACTGATCGGTAAGGGGATGCGGCCATGCAGCTCGGGATCAACCTCGGCTACTGGGGTGCCGGAATGGACGCGGACAATCTCGCCGTGGCCCGCGAGGCCGACCGGCTCGGGTACGCCGTGTGCTGGGCGGCCGAGGCGTACGGCTCGGACGCGGCCACCGTGCTGAGCTGGGTCGCCGCGCAGACCGAGCGGATCGACGTCGGCTCGGCCATCTTCCAGATCCCGGCCCGCCAGCCCGCGATGACCGCGATGACCGCGGCCACCCTCGACTCCCTGTCCGGCGGCCGCTTCCGCCTCGGCCTCGGCGTCTCCGGGCCGCAGGTCTCCGAGGGCTGGTACGGCGTCAAGTTCGACAAGCCGCTGGCCCGCACGCGCGAGTACGTCGAGATCGTCCGCCGCGCGATGAGCCGCGAGCGGCTGACGTACGACGGCGAGCACTGGACGCTGCCGCTGCCCGGTGGCCCCGGCAAGCCCATCAAGCTGACCGTGCACCCGCAGCGCGAGCACATCCCGCTGTACATCGCGGCCATCGGCCCGAAGAACCTGGAGCAGACCGGCGAGATCGCCGACGGCGCCCTGCTGATCTTCCCCTCCGCCGAGCACCTGGAGGACACGGCGCTGAAGCACCTGCGCGCGGGCCGCGAGAAGGCGGGCCTGACGATGGAGGGCTTCGACGTCTGCCCGACGGTGCCGCTCGCGGTCGGCGACGACCAGGACGTGACCCGGCTCGCCGACACCTTCCGCCCCTACACCGCGCTGTACGTCGGCGGCATGGGCAGCGCCAAGCAGAACTTCTACAACCAGCTCGCCCGGCGCATGGGCTACGAGCAGGCCGCCGCCGAGGTCCAGGAGAAGTACCTCTCCGGCGACAAGGAGGGCGCCGCGGCGGCCGTGCCGCACGAGCTGATCGACCGCACGACGCTGCTGGGCTCGGTGGACCGGATCGCCGACCGGATGAAGGCCTACGCCGCCGTCGGCGTCACCACGCTCACCCTGGCCCCGGCGGGCTTCACGCTCGACGAGCGGCTGGCCTCGCTGCGGGCGGGCGTCGAGGCGCTGGAGCGGGCCGGACTCGCCTGACGGGCCCGGACCGGCGCCTCGGGAGGAGGCTTTCAGCGGCCGTGGTGGGGGCTCGGGGGTCTTCCCCGCCACGGCCGTCACCCTCCTAACGCGCCGGACCGCGGGCGGTTACGCCGCGGACGGGGCCCACGGGTCGCCCGTTCGGCGCAGCCGAACCGGCACTGCTGTTGCGGGCCGCGGCGGGTCGCACTTGACTCGTTGTTCGCGGAGTCCCACGCAACCGTGCGGAACGCGGAGAGGTGCCCCGACGATGCTTTCGGCCAAGAGTCTGTTCCAGGAGATCCTCGACCACGACGAGTCCTACGCGCTGTTCTGCTCCATCGCCGCCGGCGGCGAGGCCCAGGGCGGCTGGGAGAACGCCCGGATCGCCGCGCTGGCCCCGCCCGCGGAGCGCGCCCTCGCCCTCAAGATCGCCCGCCACGGCGCGGACGAGGACAAGCACGGGCGCATCTTCACCGCCCTGCTGCGCAAGCGGGGCCTGCAGCCGGTCCCCGTGCCGCCCGAGACCGACTACACGATGCTCCTGGAGCGCCACGGCATCGGCCTGCCGCACGACAGGCTCAAGGCCGAACAGCCGCTCACGGTCGAGGACGTCGTCACCTACCTCGCCCACAGCCGGGTCACCGAACAGCGCGCCTCCGAGCAGATGCGGCTGCTGCGCAAGCACTTCGCCGACCACCCCGACCTCGGCCGCGCGGTGCGGCAGATCTCCCAGGACGAGGACAACCACCTCGCCTACTGCCACGAGGAACTGCTCCGCCTGGCCCGCGCCGGCCACGGCCGCACCATCCAGCGCACCCTGCGCACGTGCGCCCTCGCCGAGATCCGCGTCTACCGCGACGTCAGCCTCGCCGTCATGTCCCACATGGGCCGCATCCTCCACTGGCCCCGCCCCAAGGCGGCACTCCTCGCCCTCGGCATCCACGCCGTCCACGCCTGGGAACGCCTGGCGGGCTGGCGCCGCATGACCACCCTCACGCCCCCCTCGATCAAGAACGCCCTGGGCACCCCACCGAGCCCGGTACCCGAGACGGCCTGACGCCCGTCACAGCCATCCCCGGCGTTTGAACAGTCGGTACAGGAAGCCCACCAGGCCCGCCATCAGGGCGATCACCGCCGGGTAGGACCACACCCAGTGCAGTTCCGGCATGTGGTCGAAGTTCATGCCGTAGATGCCCGCGATCATCGTGGGGACCGCGGCCATGGCCGCCCACGCGGAGATCTTCCGCATGTCGTCGTTCTGGCGGACGCTCATCTGCGCCAGGTGCGCCGACAGGACGTCGGAGACCAGGCGGTCCAGGCCCTCCACGGACTCGTTCACGCGCGTGAGGTGGTCGCTGACGTCGCGGAAGAAGGGGCGGGCCTTGTCGTTCACGAACGGCACCCCGCCGTTGGCCGATGCGGTGCCCGCCAGCCGGCTCAGCGGCGGGGCCAGCGGGACCGTCGCCCGGCGGAACTCCAGCACCTGCCGCTTGAACGTGTAGATCCGCGACGCGGTGTTGCGCGAGCCGCCCGAGGCGGGCGAGAACACCTCCGCCTCCAGCTCCTCCAGGTCGTTCTGCAGCTCGGTCGCCACGTCCAGGTAGTGGTCCACGGTGGCGTCGGCGATGGCGTACAGCACCGCCGTCGGGCCCTTGGCCAGCAGATGCGGCTCGTGCTCCAGACGGCGCCGCACCGCCGCCAGCGGCGCGCCCTCGCCGTGCCGGACGGTCACCACGAAGCCGTCGCCGAGGAAGACCATCACCTCGCCGGTGGACACCGCGTCGCTCTTCGGCTCGTACACCACCGGCTTGAACACCACGAACAGGGAGTCGTCGTACACCTCCAGCTTGGGCCGCTGGTGGGCGTTGAGGGCGTCCTCCACGGCCAGCGGGTGCAGGCCGAACTCCTCCGCGACCGTGTCGAACTCGCCCCCCGTGGGCTCATGCAGCCCGATCCACACGAAGCCGCCCGCCGCCCGCGCCTCGTCGAGCGCGTCGGAGAAGTCCCCGGGCCCCTCCCTGCGGCGCCCGTCACGGTAGATGGCGCAGTCCACGATCACGAAGTGCTGTTCCTTCCCGTCCGCCTACCCGGTCCGTCTTTCCCCGGTCCGCCGGCGCACACCCGCGTGCGCCTACCCTGGGCGGCATGCCCACGCTGATCCTCGTCCGGCACGGACGGTCCACCGCCAACACCTCGGCCGTGCTCGCCGGCCGGACCCCCGGTGTCGCCCTCGACGAACGCGGCCTCGAACAGGCCGCCGCGCTGCCCGGACGGCTCGCGGACCTCCCGATCGCCGAGGTCGTCACCAGCCCCCTGCAGCGCTGCCGGGAAACCCTCCAGCCGCTCCTCGACGCCCGCCCGGGCCTGCCCGTGCACACCGAGGAGCGCATCAACGAGTGCGACTACGGCGACTGGAGCGGCCGCAAGCTGGCCGAACTGACGGACGAACCCCTCATGCAGGTCGTCCAGGCCCACCCCTCCGCCGCCGCCTTTCCCGGCGGCGAGTCCATGCGCGGCATGCAGAGCCGCGCCGCCGAGGCCGTACGCGAGTGGAACGCGCGCGTGGAGCGCGACCACGGCGCCGACGCCGTCTACCTGATGTGCTCCCACGGCGACATCATCAAGTCGCTCGTCGCCGAGGCGCTCGGACTCCACCTGGACCTCTTCCAGCGGATCTCGGTGGAACCGTGCTCCGTCACCGTGATCCGCTACACCCGGCTGCGCCCCTTCCTGGTGCGCCTCGGAGACACCGGCGACTTCGCCTCGCTCGTGCCTCGGCAGGAGCCGCCCGCCGAGGACGCCACGGTCGGGGGCGACGCGGGCGCACGGTGATCGTCCGCCGCAGTAGGGTGAAGCGGTCCGCACGCGCGCGTTCACGCATGGACGTTCACGTATTCACGATTCCCATGGAGACAGGACGTGTCCCGTCAGGTGTTCCTCTACGACCCCCCGGACCGCTTCGTGGCCGGTACGGTCGGACTGCCCGGGCGCCGTACCTTCTTCCTCCAGGCGACCGCCGGCACCCGTGTGACCAGCGTGGCCCTGGAGAAGACCCAGGTCGCAGCGCTCGCCGAGCGCATGGACGAGCTGCTGGACGAGGTCGTACGCCGTAGCGGCGGCAGCGCCGCCGTCCCCGCGGTGGCGCCCGCCGAGAACCCCGACACCGCTCCCCTCGAGACGCCCGTCGAGGAGGAGTTCCGGGTCGGCACCATGGCCCTCGCCTGGGACGGCGAGGAACAGCGCATGATCGTCGAGGCACAGGCCCTCGTGGAGCTCGACGCCGAGTCCGAGGAGGACCTCGCCGAGGCCGAGGAGCGGCTCCTGCAGGACGAGGAGAACGGGCCCCCGATGCTGCGGGTCCGGCTCACCGGCGCCCAGGCCCGGGCGTTCGCCAAGCGCGCCCTCGACGTCGTCAACGCCGGCCGGCCGCCGTGCCCGCTGTGCAGCCTGCCGCTCGACCCGGAAGGACACGTATGTCCGCGCCAGAACGGATACCGCCGCGGGGCGTGACGACCACCGACCCGGCCGCCGCCGACCTCCTCGCGCGCGGGGAGCTCACCGTGCGCGGCCGCATCAGCGACGCCTCCAACGCGGCCCTGTACTGCACCGTCGCCCACGACGGCCGCGAGGCCAACTGCATCTACAAGCCCGTCGCCGGCGAGCGGCCCCTGTGGGACTTCCCCGACGGCAACCTCGCCCGCCGCGAGGTCGCCGCCCACCTCGTCTCCGAGGCGACCGGCTGGGGCCTCGTGCCGCCCACCGTGCTGCGCGACGGACCGTACGGCGAGGGCATGTGCCAGCTCTGGATCGAGGTGGCCGGCGAGGACGAGGCTTCCGACCTGCTGGCGCTGGTGGACGCCGAGGAGCCCGGGCCGGGCTGGAAGGCCATCGGCTTCGCCGAGGTCGGCGAGGGGCGCACCGCGCTGCTCGTGCACGCCGACGACGAGCGGCTGCGCCGGCTCGCCGTGCTCGACGCGGTGATCAACAACGCCGACCGCAAGGGCGGCCACCTGCTGCCCACCGCCGCCGGGCGGCTCTACGGCATCGACCACGGCGTCACCTTCCACGTCGAGGACAAGCTGCGCACCCTCCTGTGGGGCTGGGCGGGGGAGCCCCTGACCGGCGAGGCCCTGGACGTCCTCAAGGGCCTCAGGGGCGCCCTGGAGCCCGACGGGCACCTCACCGCGTCCCTCGCCGGCCTCCTCACGCCCGCCGAGGTCGACGCCACCCGCGCCCGGGTCGAGGCCCTGCTGTCCTCCGGCCGCCACCCGGAGCCCGGCGGGGAGTGGCCCGCGATCCCCTGGCCACCCGTATAGCCGCACCAGCGGACAGAAGCTCCCGAGCCGGGATCCTCCGCCCCGAACCGGTGCGTACCGCCGTACAGCTGCCCCGCCTGCACATCCGCCAGGAATCCACAAGAACGCCTTCCCGGTCATCCGGACCGCACCGGTTCGTATACCGAACTCCGGTCCGGTTAGGCTCATGACATGCATGCCTGGCCCGCTTCCGAGGTCCCCGCCCTGCCTGGTCAGGGCCGCGACCTGAGGATCCACGACACCGCGACCGGCGGCCTGGTCACCCTCGACCCCGGTCCCGTCGCCCGCATCTACGTCTGCGGCATCACGCCGTACGACGCCACCCACATGGGGCACGCGGCGACGTACAACGCGTTCGACCTCGTCCAGCGCGTGTGGCTCGACACCAAGCGGCAGGTCCACTACGTCCAGAACGTCACCGACGTCGACGACCCGCTGCTGGAGCGCGCCCAGCGGGACGACATCGACTGGGTCGCCCTCGCCGAGAAGGAGACCGCCCTCTTCCGCGAGGACATGACCGCCCTGCGGATGCTCCCGCCGCGCCACTACATCGGCGCCGTCGAGGCGATACCCGGCATCGTGCCGCTGGTGGAGCGCCTGCGGGAGCTCGGCGCCGCCTACGAGCTCGAGGGCGACGTCTACTTCTCCGTCGAGTCCGACCCCCACTTCGGCCAGGTCTCGCGCCTCGACGCCGCCGCCATGCGGCTGCTGTCCGCCGAGCGCGGCGGCGACCCCGACCGGCCCGGCAAGAAGAACCCGCTCGACCCGATGCTGTGGATGGCCGCCCGCGAGGGCGAGCCGAGCTGGGACGGCGGCTCGCTCGGCCGCGGCCGCCCCGGCTGGCACATCGAGTGCGTCGCCATCGCCCTGGACCACCTCGGCATGGGATTCGACGTCCAGGGCGGCGGCTCCGACCTGGCCTTCCCGCACCACGAGATGGGCGCCTCGCACGCCCAGGTGCTCACCGGCGAGTTCCCCATGGCCAAGGCGTACGTCCACGCCGGCATGGTCGCCCTGCACGGCGAGAAGATGTCCAAGTCCAAGGGCAACCTGGTCTTCGTCTCGCAGCTCCGCCGCGACGGCGTCGACCCGGCCGCCATCCGGCTCGCCCTGCTCGCCCACCACTACCGGGCCGACTGGGAGTGGACCGACCAGGTGCTCGCCGACGCCCAGGCCCGCCTCGGCCGCTGGCGGGCGGCGGTGTCCCGGCCCGACGGGCCGTCCGCCGACGCCCTGGTGGAGGAGATCCGCGACGCCCTGGCCACCGACCTGGACGCCCCGGCCGCGCTGGCCGCGGTGGACCGCTGGACGGACCTCCAGGACGAGCGGGGCGGCACCGACACCGCCGCCCCCGGCGTCGTCTCCCGTGCCGTGGACGCCCTGCTGGGCGTCGCGCTCTGAGCGACGCCCGGTCCCCGGACACGCCGAGGGGCGCGCTTCCCGCGGGAAGCGCG
>NZ_SZPR01000018.1:155523-440822 GCF_005280195.1 Streptomyces galbus
CCGCGGGAAGCGCGCCCCTCGGTGTGTCGAGGCCGCCGGACAGCGTCACGGCGGACCCCGGTCAGTCCTCCGTCGGCCGGTCCCCCGACGTGCCGTCGTCGTCGCCGCCCGCCTTCGGCGGCTTCGGGGGACGCGTGCGCTCCCCGGGGCTCTCCCGCCGGTAGGGCGGCGTGCCCGGGCCCGTGTCGCCGTCGGCGGGGCCGCCGTCACGGCGCCGCAGGTACCGCTCGAACTCGCGGGCGATCGCCTCCCCGGACGCCTCCGGCAGCTCCGCGGTGTCCCGGGCCTCCTCCAGCGTCTGCACGTACTCGGCGACCTCGCTGTCCTCCGCGGCGAGCTGGTCCACGCCCACCTGCCACGCGCGCGCGTCGTCGGGCAGCTCGCCCAGCGGGATGCGCACGTCGATCAGGTCCTCCAGCCGGTTCAGCAGGGCCAGCGTGGCCTTCGGGTTCGGCGGCTGCGACACGTAGTGCGGCACGGCCGCCCACAGGCTCACCGCCGGCACGCCCGCGTGCGTGCACGCCTCCTGCAGGACACCGACGATGCCCGTGGGCCCCTCGTACTTGGTCTCCTCCAGGTCCATCCGGCGGGCCAGGTCCGGGTCGGACGTGGTGCCGCTGATCGGGACCGGACGGGTGTGCGGGGTGTCACCGAGCAGGGCACCCAGGATGACCACCAGCTCCACGCCCAGCTCGTGCGCGAAGCCCAGCAGCTCGTTGCAGAACGAGCGCCAGCGCATGGACGGTTCGATGCCGCGGACCAGGACCAGGTCCCGCGGCTTCTCGCCGCCGACCCGCACCACCGACAGTCTCGTCGTCGGCCAGGTGATCTTGCGTACGCCCGCGTCCATCCACACCGTGGGACGGTTGACCTGGAAGTCGTAGTAGTCCTCGGCGTCGAGCGCCGCGAACACCTCGCCCTTCCACTCCCTCTCGAGATGCGCGACCGCGGTGGAGGCGGCGTCGCCGGCATCGTTCCAGCCCTCGAACGCGGCCACCATGACCGGGTCGATCAGCTCGGGAACCCCCTCGAGCTCGATCACCCAGCGCCTCCTTCCGACGTGCCCTCGCCTGACCACCCAACCTTACGGCGTGCGGCGGGGGCGCCCGCAGCCCCCTTGCACCGGGGACGAACGGATCACTGCCCCGTTCCCCACCGGTGAACACCCACCGGGGCGCGAAGATCGACGACGCGCGCCGGACACCCCGAAGGGGCGGCTCCGCCGGTGCGGAGCCGCCCCTTCGCGTCCTGCCGGGCCGGTCACTTCCCGTCGAGCACGTCCTGCACCTTCGCGCGGACCTCGTCGGTCGCCAGGCCCCGGATGGTCAGCGTCGTCCGGCGGCGCAGCACGTCGTCCGCCGTCTCGGCCCACTCGTGGTCCCGGGCGTAGACGACCTGGGCCCAGATCTCGGGGGCGTCGGGGTGGACGCGGCGGCCCAGCTCCGGGTCCTCGTTCGCCAGGCGGGCGATGTCGAAGGCCAGCGAACCGTAGTGGGTCGCCAGGTGCCTGGCGGTGTCGGCCGCCATGCGCGGGCCGGGCGCCGGGTTGTCGACGAGCAGCCGGTGGGCGACCGCGCGCGGGTTGGCGACACCCGGCAGCGGCAGCTTCTTCGGCAGCGAGGCGATCGGTTCGAAGTCGTCGCCGAGCGGGTGGCCGGGCAGCGCCTCCAGCTTCTTCATCACCGTGCGGCCGATGTGCCGGAACGTCGTCCACTTGCCGCCCGCGACGGACAGCATCCCGCCGCGGCCCTCGGTGACGACCGTCTCCCGCTTGGCCTTGGCGGTGTCACCGGGGCCGCCCGGCAACACGCGCAGACCCGCGAACGAGTACGTGATCAGGTCACGGGAGAGCTGCTGGTCCCGGACCGAGAACGCGGCCTCGTCCAGGATCTGGGCTATGTCCTTCTCGGTGACCGAGACGTCCGCCGGGTCGCCCTCGAACTCCTCGTCGGTGGTGCCGAGCAGCAGCATGTCCTCCCAGGGGAGGGCGAAGGTGATCCGGTACTTGTCGATGGGGGTCGCCAGGGCGGCCTTCCACGGGGAGGTCCGCTTCAGGACCAGGTGCGCGCCCTTCGACAGACGGATCGACGGCGCCGCGTTCGGGTCCTCCATCCTGCGCAGGTGATCGACCCACGGGCCGGTCGCGTTCAGCACCAGCCGGGCGTTCACGCCGAACTCGTCGCCGGAGATCCGGTCGCGCAGCTCGGCGCCGGTCACCCGGCCCCGGGTGAAGCGCAGGCCGGTGACCTCGGCGTGGTTCAGCACCACGGCGCCCGACTCGACCGCCGCGCGGACCGTCATCAGCGCCATGCGGGCGTCGTTCATCTGGTCGTCGCCGTAGACGGCCACGGCCTTGAGGTTCTCGGTGCGCAGCTCCGGCACGTCCTGCGCCGCCTTGGCGGGGGAGAGCAGGTGGCCGACGCCGTCGCCGAACGCGGACAGCGCGGAGTAGGCGAACACGCCCGCCCCGAGCTTCGCCGCGCCGTGCGGCCCGCCCTTGTACACGGGGAGGTAGAAGGTCAGCGGGTTCGCCAGGTGGGGGGCCACCTGGCGGGAGACCGCACGGCGCTCGAAGTGGTTCTCCGCCACCAGCTTCACCGCGCCGGTCTGCAGGTAGCGCAGACCGCCGTGGAGCAGCTTGGAGGAGGCCGAGGAGGTGGCGCCGGCGAAGTCGCCGGCGTCGACCAGGGCCACCCTGAGGCCGGACTGCGCGGCGTGCCAGGCGGTGGAGATGCCCAGGATGCCGCCGCCGATCACCAGGAGGTCGTACTGCGCCTTGGAGAGCTGCTCCCGGGTCTCGGCTCGGCTCGGGGCGGAGCCGGAGGACGGGTGCGTCCCCAGGGCAGGCACGGACTGCAGGGTGGACTGAGTGGTCATGTCGGGTACTTACTCCTCGTCAGAGCTGTCGCGGGGGCAGGCAGCTCAGCTCTCGTCCTCGATCCAGCCCATGGTCCGCTCGACGGCCTTGAGCCAGTTCTTGTACTCACGGTCGCGGGTCTCCGCGTCCATGCGGGGGGTCCACTCGGCGGCCCGGCGCCAGTTGGCGCGCAGGTCGTCGGTGCTGTTCCAGAAGCCGACGGCGAGGCCGGCGGCGTAGGCGGCGCCGAGGCAGGTGGTCTCGGCGACCATCGGGCGCACCACGGGCGCGTCCAGGACGTCCGAGAGGGTCTGCATCAGCAGGTTGTTGGCGGTCATGCCGCCGTCGACCTTGAGGGTCACCAGCTCGACGCCGGAGTCCTTCACCATGGCGTCGGCGATCTCCCGGGTCTGCCACGCGGTGGCCTCCAGGACGGCCCGCGCGAGGTGCGCCTTGGTCACGTACCGGGTGAGGCCGGCGATCACACCGCGGGCGTCGGAGCGCCAGTGCGGGGCGAACAGGCCGGAGAAGGCGGGCACGAAGTAGGCGCCGCCGTTGTCCTCCACCGACAGCGCGAGCGTCTCGATCTCGGCGGCGGTGGAGATCAGGCCCATTTGGTCGCGCATCCACTGCACCAGCGAGCCGGTGACGGCGATCGAGCCCTCCAGGGCGTAGACCGTGTCCTGGTCGCCGATCTTGTAGCCGACGGTGGTGAGCAGGCCGGCGTACGAGTTGATGATCTTCTCGCCGGTGTTCATCACCATGAAGGTGCCGGTGCCGTACGTCGACTTGGTCTCGCCCTCGGAGAAGCAGGTCTGGCCGAACAGGGCCGCCTGCTGGTCGCCGAGCGCGGAGGCGACCGGGATGCCGCCGAGCAGGTCGCCGAGCTTGCCGCCCTTGATCTCGCCGTAGACCTCGGCGGAGGAGCGGATCTCGGGCAGGATCTGCAGCGGCACGCCGATCGACTCGGCGATCCGCTCGTCCCACTCCATCGTGTGGAGGTTCATCAGCAGGGTGCGGGAGGCGTTGGTGACGTCGGTGACGTGCCGGCCGCCGTCGACCCCGCCGGTCAGGTTCCAGATGACCCAGCTGTCCATGGTGCCGAACAGGATGTCGCCGGCCTCGGCGCGCTCCTGGAGGCCCTCGACGTTCTCCAGCAGCCAGCGGGCCTTGGGGCCGGCGAAGTAGGAGGCGAGGGGCAGGCCGGTCTCGCGGCGGAAGCGGTCCTGGCCGACGTTGCGGCCGAGCTCGCGGCACAGGCCGTCGGTGCGGGTGTCCTGCCAGACGATGGCGTTGTGGACGGGCTCACCGGTGTTCTTGTCCCACAGCACGGTGGTCTCGCGCTGGTTGGTGATGCCGATGGCCTTGATGTCGTCGCGGGTGATGCCGGCCTTCTCGACGGCGCCGGCGACGACCTCCTGGACGTTGGTCCAGATCTCGGTGGCGTCGTGCTCGACCCAGCCGGGCTTGGGGAAGATCTGCTCGTGCTCCTTCTGGTCGACGGAGACGATGCGCCCGTCGCGGTCGAAGACGATGCAGCGCGAGGAGGTGGTGCCCTGGTCGATGGCGGCGATGAACGGGCCGGCGGTGTGGGCGTCGGTCACTGTGTGCTCCTGGGAGGGTTCCGTGGTCTTGAGGGCTTGTACGTACGGCGTGCGCCGGGAGTTTCGTGCTCCTCACCCGGACGGGCGAAGCGCGCTGCCGAAACTCGGTGACTAGGCGAAAGCCACGTTGTAGATGCCTGCCGCGAGGGCGCCGCCGATCAGCGGGCCGACCACGGGGACCCAGGCGTAGCTCCAGTCGGAGCCGCCCTTGTTGGGCAGGGGCAGGAGGGAGTGCACGATGCGCGGACCGAGGTCACGGGCCGGGTTGATCGCGTAGCCGGTCGGTCCGCCGAGGGACAGGCCGATGGAGACCACCACGAGCGCGGTGATCAGCGCGCCCAGGTTGCCGAGGCCGTTGCCCTTGTCGTTCAGGCCCTGCGTGAGCACGGCCAGCACCAGCACCACGGTGCCGATGATCTCGGTGGCGAGGTTCTGCACCGCGTTGCGGATCTCCGGGCCGGTGGAGAAGACGCCCAGGACCGGGCCGGCGCCCTTCTCCTGGGCCTCGACGGCCTTGGCCGCCGTGGCCTGCGCACCCGGGCCGCCGACGATCTCCCGGTCGGTGAGGTGCGCGTGGAACTGGCCGTAGTAGGCGGCCCAGACCAGGGTCGCGCCGATCATGGCGCCGAGGATCTGTCCGCCCCAGTACACGGGCACGTTGCTCCAGTCGCCGTCCTTGATGGCGAGGGCGAGCGTCACGGCCGGGTTGAGGTGGGCGCCCGACAGGGGTGCCGAGGTGTAGACCGCGGTGAGCACGGCGAAGCCCCACCCGAAGGTGATGGCGAGCCAACCGGCGTTGCGGGCCTTGGAGGCCTTCAGCGTGACGGCGGCGCAGACACCGCCGCCGAGCAGGATGAGTATGGCGGTACCGATGGTCTCGCCGATGAAGATGTCGGAGCTGGACACCCGCGACTCCTTTGTCCTTCGTCCAGGGAAGCCGATCCCCGGGTCCCGCCGGGGATCTGGCGCCCTCGGTGATGAGAGCGATGCCGGCCCTTGGCGTTGTCACACTCTAGCGCGTATTGCCGGTAGGTGTTCGACAATGCCGACCGATGGACGGGAGTCTTGCTGTGGCGTTACGCACCCGTCAAGAGTCCTGTTATCGAAAGCACGATCGTTATTGATCGCCCTGTGCTATCGATCTCCGCGGGTCCGTCCGACGGGTCACCCTTTTTGTCCGGTGCAGGGTAGATAAAAACCGGAACGCCTGCCAGGCGTCCCGGTGGGGACGGTGGTCCGGCTCCCCGCGGCAACGCCCGGGGGAACCGCTCAGAAGCGCCCGGCGCCCAGGTCCCGCGACACCGCGCGGGCGCAGTCCCGCACCGCCGCGATCAGCTCGGGCCGCAGTGCTCCCTCTTCGTCGGGCCGGCACAGGCGCTCCACGGCGCCGGTGATGCCGACCGCGCCGACCGGCATGCGCCGCCGGTCGTGGATGGGGGCGGCGATGGACGCGACGCCCTCCCAGGTCTCCTCCACGTCGGCCGCGTAGCCCCGCGCGCGCGTGATGTCCAGGAGCTGCTCGAAGTCGTCGAGATCGCACACGGTGCGGTCGGTGAACGCCTTGCGGTCGGCCTCCAGGGCCTCGCTGTGCGCCACCGGGTCGTACGCCGACAGCACCTTGCCCAGGGCGGTGGAGTGCAGCGGCTGCATGGCGCCGATCTCCAGTACCTGCCGGCTGTCGTCGGGGCGGAAGACGTGGTGCACGATCAGCACGCCCTGCTGGTGCAGGACGCCGAGGTGGACGCTCTCGCCGCTGGAGCGGGCCAGGTCGTCCGTCCAGACCAGGGCCCGGGCCCGCAGCTCGTGCACGTCCAGGTAGGTGGTGCCCAGGCGCAGCAGCTCGGCGCCGAGCTGGTAGCGGCCGGAGGCCTCGTCCTGCTCCACGAACCCCTCCTGCTGGAGCGTGCGCAGGATGCCGTGGGCGGTGCCCTTGGCCAGGCCCAGGGACGAGGCGATGTCCGACAGGCCGAGCCGCCGCTCACCGCCCGCGAGCAGCCGCAGCATCGCGGCCGCCCGTTCGAGCGACTGGATGTTCCGTGCCATCGCCGTCCTGCCTCCGTCCCCTTCGACCGTCCGGCCCGCGGCCGTCCCGCCTGTCCGCGCGGGCGCTCCGGCGGGCGTCCGCCCGAGTGCGCGCAGCGCGTGCTGTCACCGTTCGGCAATGCCGAACACTACCGGTCCATGCCGACCTCCCGCCAATGGTCTGACGACATGCGTTCCGACGTCCGCCCCCCGGAAGTGGCCCGGCCGTCATCGGCGTCCGTCCCGTGGACGCCCTGACGATATGCCCTCCGTCCCGGCTACTCTGACGGCGTGCGCTCTCCCCGCGAGCCGTCGTGCACGCATCCTGGGAGAGGCAAAGCCGACAGCCGTCGCACCCGAGGGAGCCCTTCCATGGCCTCTGTGCCGCCGACCCCTTCCGCCGACAGCCGGGCCCGTGTGTCCGCGCTCCGTGAGGCCCTCGCCACCCGTGTGGTGGTCGCCGACGGGGCGATGGGCACGATGCTCCAGGCCCAGGAGCCCACCCTGGCGGACTTCCAGCAGCTCGAGGGCTGCAACGAGATCCTCAACGTCACCCGGCCCGACATCGTGCGCTCGGTGCACGAGGCGTACTTCGAGGCGGGGGTCGACTGCGTCGAGACCAACACGTTCGGCGCCAACCACGCGGCCATGGCCGAGTACGACATCGCCGACCGCGTCGAGGAACTGTCCGAGGCGGGCGCCCGCATCGCCCGCGAGACGGCCGACGACCACACCGCCCGCGACGGCCGCCAGCGCTGGGTGCTGGGCTCCATCGGCCCGGGCACGAAGCTGCCCACCCTCGGCCACGTCCCCTACGGCACGATCCGCGACGGCTTCCAGCAGAACGCCGAGGGCCTGCTGGCCGGCGGCGCCGACGCCCTCATCGTGGAGACCACGCAGGACCTGCTGCAGACCAAGGCATCGGTGCTGGGCGCCCGGCGCGCGATGGAGGCGACGGGCGTCGAGGTGCCGTTGCTGGTGTCGATGGCGTTCGAGACGACCGGCACGATGCTGCTCGGCTCGGAGATCGGCGCCGCCCTGACGGCGCTGGAGCCGCTGGGCATCGACATGATCGGCCTCAACTGTTCGACCGGCCCCGCCGAGATGAGCGAGCACCTGCGCTACCTCACGCGCCACGCGCGGATCCCGCTGCTGTGCATGCCGAACGCGGGTCTGCCCATCCTCACCAAGGACGGCGCCCACTTCCCGCTCGACCCCGAGGGCCTGGCGGACGCCCAGGAGACCTTCGTCCGCGACTACGGCCTGAACCTGGTCGGCGGCTGCTGCGGCACCACCCCCGAACACCTGCGCCGGCTCGTCGAGCGGGTGCGCGGCGCCGCCCCCGCCGAACGCTCCCCGCAGCCCGAGCCGGGCGCGGCCTCCCTCTACCAGTCGGTGCCGTTCCGCCAGGACACCTCCTACCTGGCGATCGGGGAGCGCACCAACGCCAACGGCTCCAAGAAGTTCCGTGAGGCGATGCTGGCGGGCCGCTGGGACGACTGCGTGGAGATCGCGCGCGAGCAGATCCGCGAGGGCGCGCACATGCTCGACCTGTGCGTCGACTACGTCGGCCGGGACGGGGTGGCGGACATGCGGCAGCTGGCGGGGCGGCTGGCGACGGCCTCCACGCTGCCGATCGTGCTGGACTCCACCGAGGTCGACGTCATCCAGGCCGGCCTGGAGAAGCTGGGCGGCCGCGCGGTGATCAACTCCGTGAACTACGAGGACGGGGACGGGCCCGAGTCGCGGTTCGCGCGGGTCACCCGGCTGGCCAAGGAGCACGGGGCGGCGCTGATCGCGCTGACCATCGACGAGGAGGGCCAGGCCCGCACCCCCGAGAAGAAGGTCGAGATCGCCGAACGCCTCATCGACGACCTCACCGGCAACTGGGGGATCCGCGAGGCGGACATCCTCATCGACACCCTCACCTTCACGATCTGCACGGGCCAGGAGGAGTCCCGCAAGGACGGCGTGGCGACCATCGAGGCGATCCGCGAACTCAAGCGCCGCCACCCCGAGGTGCAGACCACCCTGGGCCTGTCCAACATCTCCTTCGGCCTGAACCCGGCCGCGCGCATCCTGCTCAACTCCGTCTTCCTCGACGAGTGCGTCAAGGCCGGCCTCGACTCCGCCATCGTCCACGCGTCGAAGATCCTGCCGATCGCGCGGTTCAGCGAGGAGGAGGTCCGCACCGCCCTCGACCTGATCCACGACCGGCGCAGCGAGGGCTACGACCCGCTGCAGAAGCTCATGCAGCTCTTCGAGGGCGCCACCGCGAAGTCGCTGAAGGCGGGCCGGGCCGAGGAACTGGCCGCGCTGCCGCTGGACGAGCGGCTCAAGCGGCGCATCATCGACGGCGAGCGCAACGGCCTGGAGGCCGACCTCGACGAGGCGCTGCGGACGCGTCCGGCGCTGGACATCGTCAACGAGACGCTGCTGGACGGCATGAAGGTCGTCGGCGAGCTGTTCGGCTCCGGGCAGATGCAGCTGCCGTTCGTCCTGCAGTCCGCCGAGGTGATGAAGGCCGCCGTCGCCCACCTCGAACCGCACATGGAGAAGGTCGAGGGCGAGGAGGCCGGCAAGGGCACCATCGTGCTGGCGACCGTGCGCGGCGACGTCCACGACATCGGCAAGAACCTCGTCGACATCATCCTGTCCAACAACGGCTACAACGTCGTCAACCTCGGCATCAAGCAGCCCGTCTCCGCGATCCTGGAGGCCGCCGAGGAGCACAAGGCCGACGTCATCGGCATGTCCGGGCTCCTGGTCAAGTCCACGGTGATCATGAAGGAGAACCTGGAGGAGCTCAACCAGCGCGGTCTCGCGGCCGACTTCCCGGTCATCCTCGGCGGCGCGGCGCTCACCCGCGCGTACGTCGAGCAGGACCTGCACGAGATCTACCAGGGCGAGGTGCGCTACGCCCGGGACGCCTTCGAGGGCCTGCGCCTGATGGACGCCCTGATCGGCGTCAAGCGCGGGGTGCCCGGGGCCAAGCTGCCCGAGCTCAGGCAGCGCCGGGTGCGGGCCGCCACCGTGGAGGTCGAGGAGCGCCCCGAGGAAGGGCACGTGCGCTCCGACGTGGCCACGGACAACCCCGTGCCCGAGCCGCCGTTCTTCGGCACCCGCATCATCAAGGGCATCCCGCTCAAGGAGTACGCCTCCTGGCTCGACGAGGGCGCCCTGTTCAAGGGCCAGTGGGGCCTGAAGCAGGCCCGCACCGGCGAGGGACCGACGTACGAGGAGCTCGTCGAGACGGAGGGCCGGCCCCGGCTGCGCGGTCTGCTGGACCGCCTCCAGACGGACAACCTGCTCGAGGCGGCCGTCGTCTACGGCTACTTCCCGTGCGTGTCCAAGGACGACGACCTGATCGTCCTGGACGAGCGGGGCAACGAGCGCACCCGCTTCACCTTCCCGCGCCAGCGCCGCGGGCGCCGGCTGTGTCTGGCCGACTTCTTCCGCCCCGAGGAGTCGGGGGAGACGGACGTCGTCGGCTTCCAGGTGGTCACCGTGGGCTCGCGCATCGGTGAGGAGACCGCGCGGCTGTTCGCCTCGGACTCCTACCGCGACTACCTGGAGCTGCACGGCCTGTCCGTGCAGCTCGCGGAGGCCCTCGCCGAGTACTGGCACGCCCGGGTGCGCGCCGAGCTGGGCTTCGCCGGGGACGACCCCGACGAGATGCAGGGCATGTTCGAGCTGAAGTACCGCGGCGCCCGCTTCTCCCTGGGCTACGGCGCATGCCCCGACCTGGAGGACCGCGCCAAGATCGCCGAGCTGCTCGAGCCCGAGCGGATCGGCGTCCACCTGTCGGAGGAGTTCCAGCTCCACCCGGAGCAGTCCACCGACGCCATCGTGATCCACCACCCCGAGGCGAAGTACTTCAACGCCCGCTGAAGCCGCCCGCCGAACCCGAACCCCGGAGCGCGCGCTCGAGCCGCCCTCGACGCCCGCTCCGGGAACAACGGAGCAGTCCGGGCGAACGAGGCGTTCCGTCGCCGGACGTCGTACACTGGTCGGTCCACCGAAGGCCGGTTCCCGCGCGGGAACCGGCCTGCTCGTCCCTTCAGGAGGTACGTGGATGACCAGCACGGTCCCCGCGCTCGACACCCGGACGGCCGAGGGTTCGGCCCTCCAGGCCGTGTTCCTCGACATGGACGGCACCCTGGTGGACACCGAGGGCTTCTGGTGGGACGTCGAGGTCGACGTCTTCGCCCGCCTGGGCCACACCCTCGACGAGTCCTGGCGCCATGTCGTGGTGG
Source organism: Streptomyces galbus (assembly GCF_005280195.1). GTDB lineage: Bacteria > Actinomycetota > Actinomycetes > Streptomycetales > Streptomycetaceae > Streptomyces > Streptomyces galbus. Next base: position 166,263 of record NZ_SZPR01000018.1, read on the forward strand.
GCGGCCCCATGACCCGCAGCGCGGGGTTCCTCATCGAGGCGACCGGCGCCGACATCACCCTCGCCGAGCTGAGCGTCCTGCTCAACCAGGGCTTCGAGGAGCGCATCGAGACGGCGCTGCCGCTGATGCCGGGAGCCACCCGGCTGCTCGCCGAACTGGCCGAGCACCAGGTGCCCACGGCTCTGGTCTCCGCCTCGCACCGGCGCATCATCGACCGGGTACTGGCGTCACTGGGCCCCCAGCACTTCCGGCTGAGCGTGGCCGGGGACGAGGTGGCCCGCACCAAGCCGCACCCGGACCCCTATCTGCTCGCCGCCGCCGGACTGGGCGTCGACCCGACCCGGTGCGCGGTCGTCGAGGACACCGCCACCGGCGTCGCCTCGGCGGAGGCCGCGGGCTGCCACGTGGTCGCCGTGCCGTCCGTCGCCCCCATCGCCCCGGCCGCCCGGCGCACCGTCGTCAGCTCGCTCGAAGAGGTCGACCTGACATTTCTGCGCGGCCTGATGACACAAAAGCGATAGGTGTTCACCCAGCGTGCACCGCGGTTAGCCACCGGCGCCCGCCGCTGTTAGGGAGGGAATTCGGCGCGCCCCCACCGGGGGAATTCCGATCTTCGTCGCAGGCCGAATTCCGCTCCCCGTGCCCGCCACCCCGCGATGTGACGTTTCCCACGCCATGACGCGTCGACAGGCGGGCCCGGTTGTGCTCTGCGTCCCCGTTCGGGGCATCTGGGCGCGCCCTTGTGTCCCGATTGGTGGACCGCTGCACGAATCCTTCCGCTGGCGCGTTTTCGGTCCGTCCGCGCCCGGTTCCGCTCAGTGATGGGCTTTCAACTCCGCCACGGGCGGGGGTCCGTGGCGGTGCGGACTAATCTCATCGCGAGAACCTCGCACCTACCCCCGTGTTCCGCCGCGACACCCCTGCATGCCGGATACACGGACTCGAACGCTCTGGAGAAACTCGAGCATGAACCGCAAGAATCTGGTGCTGCCGGCCGTCGTCGGTCTGCTCGCGCCCGTGCTCGCCGCGTGCGGCGGGTCCGACAGCGGCAGCGGAGGCGGCAACGCCATCGTGGTGGGCACCACCGACCGGTTCGTGGCTACCAAGGACGCCCCCGCGCCCCTCGACCCGGCCTACGCCTACGACGTCGGCACGTGGAACATCCTGCGCCAGACCGTGCAGACCCTGATGACGCTGCCCAAGGGCGACGGCCAGCCGGTCCCGGAGGCCGCGGAGAGCTGTGGCTTCACCGACACCGGCAACGAGCGCTACGCCTGCAAGCTGCGCGAGGGCCTGAAGTTCTCCAACGGTGACCCGATCACCGCCGCGGACGTGAAGTTCTCCATCGAGCGCGCCCGCACCATCAAGGCCGAGACCGGCGTCTTCGCCCTGATGTCGACCGTCGACACCATCGAGACCCAGGGCGACCGCGAGGTCATCTTCCACCTGAAGACGGCCGACGCCACCTTCCCGTACAAGCTGTCCACCCCGGTCGCGGGCATCGTCAACCCCGACGACTACGCCAAGGACAAGCTGCGCGACGGCTTCGCGGTCGACGGCTCGGGCCCGTACACGCTCGAGGCGCAGACCGACGGCGACGAGATGACCCGTGCCGTGTTCACCAAGAACCCCCACTACAAGGGGACGCTGAAGGTGAACAACGACAAGGTGGAGATGGCCTCCTTCGCGGACGCCGACGCCATGGGCAAGGCCCTGGACAAGGGTGACATCGACGTCATGACCCGCAGCATGACGCCGGCCCAGGTCGACAAGCTCTCCACCCCGTCCTCCGCCGACAGCAAGGTCGAGCTGGTCGACGTGGCCGGACTGGGCATCCGCTACCTGGCGTTCAACACCGACGCGCCGGAGGTCAAGAGCAAGGCCGTCCGCGCGGCCATGGCCCAGGTCATCGACCGCAGCAAGCTCGTCAACGAGGTCTACGGCACCCAGGCCGAGCCGCTGTACTCGCTCGTCCCGGCCTCCGTCGCCGGCCACACCAACGCCTTCTACAACAAGTACGGCGACCCGAACGTCGCCAAGGCCAAGTCGATGCTGCAGAAGGCCGACATCAGCACCCCGGTGAAGCTGACGCTGAACTACACCACCGACCACTACGGTGCCGCCACCAAGCAGGAGTTCGAGGTCCTGCAGAAGCAGCTCAACGACAGCGGGCTGTTCGACGTCACCATCAAGGGCACCGCCTGGGACGCGTTCATCCCCGCCGAGCGCAAGGGCGAGTACGCCGTCTACGGCATGGGCTGGTTCCCCGACTTCCCCGACGCCGACAACTTCCTGGCGCCGTTCCTCGACAAGGACAACACCCTCAACTCGCCGTACTCCAACAGCAAGATCATCAACACGCTGATCCCGGAGTCCCGCCGCGAGACGGACCGCGCCTCGGACAAGAGCCTGACCGAGATCCAGGACATCGTCGCCGACGACGTCCCGATCCTGCCGCTGTGGCAGGGCAAGGAGTTCGTCGCCGCCCGTGACGACATCACCGGCACCGCCTACGTGCTGAACTCGGCCTCCTCCCTGCAGCTCTGGGAGCTCGGCCGGGGCGTGAGCGAGTAAGCACCGCACACCGGCGAGCACAAGGGGCGGCCCCCCTCCCTCGGGAGGGGGGCCGCCCCTTTCTGCTCCGCTCCCCGCCGCCTACTGCGCGCCGGGGCGCACCAGTCCGCTCTCGTAGGCGTACACCGCCGCCTGCACCCGGTCGCGCAGCCCCAGCTTGGTCAGCACGTGCCCCACGTGCGTCTTCACCGTGGTCTCGCTGACGAACAGGTCCGCGGCGATCTCCGCGTTCGACAGACCGCGCGCCACCAGCTTCAGCACCTCGACCTCACGGTCGGTCAGCGTGTGCAGCGTGTCCGGCACCGGCTCCTCACCGGACGGGAGGTGGGTGGCGTACTTGTCGAGCAGACGGCGCGTGATGCTCGGCGCGAGCATCGCCTCACCCCCGGCCACCACCCGGATGGCCTGCACCAGTTCGTTGGCCGGCGCGTCCTTCAGCAGGAACCCGCTGGCACCGGCGCGCAGCGCCTCCACCACGTACTCGTCCAGGTCGAACGTGGTCAGCACGAGCACCTTCGCCGGGCCGTTGCGCTCCGGGCCGGTGATCTGACGGGTCGCCTCGACGCCGTCCATCCGGGGCATCCGGATGTCCATGAGCACCACGTCGGGCTGCAGGGCCCGCACCTGGTCGAGGGCCTGCAGACCGTCACCGGCCTCGCCGACGACCGCGAGGTCCTGCTCCGCCTCCAGGATCATCCGGAAGCCCGTACGCAGCAGGGGCTGGTCGTCGACCAGTAGGACGCGGATGGCCACGTGAGTCTCCTTCGCTAGTCCGGCCCCATTCTGCCCTGCGGGCCCGTGCCGGACTCGGCCGCCCTCACCGGGGGCGGCCCCTCGGCACCGGCCCCCGCGACTTTCACCGGAAGGGGGTACGGCGGGGGAGTGCCGCCGAACTCCGGGCAGTGCTCACGGTGGTCGCACCAGCCGCACAGCTTCGTCGGGCGCGGCCGCCAGTCCCCGGTCTCCGTCGCCTGCCGGATCGCCTCCCACAGCGCGAGCAGCTTGCGCTCCACCCGCTCCAGGTCGGCGAGGACCGGGTCGTAGGTGAGGACGTCGCCGCTGCCGAGGTACACCAGCTGCAGCCGCCGCGGCACGACCTGCTTCAGCCGCCACACGACCAGGGCGTAGAACTTCATCTGGAACAGCGCGCCTTCGGCGTACTCCGGCCGGGGTGCCTTGCCCGTCTTGTAGTCGACGATGCGGACCTCGCCGGTCGGCGCCACGTCGACCCGGTCGATGATGCCGCGCAGCCGCAGCCCCGAGTCCAGCTCGGTCTCCACGAACAGCTCCCGCTCGGCCGGTTCCAGACGGGTCGGGTCCTCCAGGCTGAACCAGCGCTCGACCAGCCCCTCGGCCTCCGTGAGCCAGCCCGCCAGCCGCTCGCCCTCCGGGTCGTCCGCGAACAGCTCCGTCAGCTCCGGGCGGCTCTCGCGCAACCGGTCCCACTGCGCCGGGATCAACGACTTGGCCCGCGGCGCGGTCCGCTCGGCCGCCGGCGCGTCGAACAGCCGCTCCAACACCGCGTGGACCAGCGTCCCCTTCGTCGCCGCCGGGCTCGGCTTCTCCGGCAGCCGGTCGATCACCCGGAAGCGGTACAGCAGCGGGCACTGCATGAAGTCACCGGCACGCGACGGCGACAGCGAGGTCGGCGGGGTGGCCACGGCCGCCGCCGGGGCGTCCGGCACGGCCGGCGCTGTCGTCACGTCCTCGCTGCTGCTCTCCATGACCACAGACCTTACGGCCCGCCACCGACAGTCACCCCGTCCCGCCCCCCACGGACCACCCCCCGCCCCGGGAAACACAGGGGTGCGGGGCGGAACACGCCGCGACGGCCGCATACCATCGGTCCGAGACCCTTCCGGCCGGCAGGCGCGGAAGACGCTGCGAACGAGGGGACACCGTGGTGGAAAGCGGCGGGAGCGGGCGGCCGCGCCCGGCCAACGAGGAACGGGCCGAGCAGGCGACGGAGCCCATGGCTCCGCCCTCCGGCACGCCCTCGCACCCGGCGCCGCCCGCCGAGGCCCCCGCCACCCGGCACCCCGATCGGGACGAGGCCCGGCCGACAGGGGCGCAGGACCCCGTACGAGGCCAGCAGCACTCCGCAGGAGATGACCAGCACTCCGTACGAGGCGAGCAGCAGCCCGACGAGCCGACGGCGCGGACCCGGCCGGACGCCCCCGTTCCACCCCGGCAGCCCGCACCCGAGCCGACGCCCCCGGCCGAGCCGACGGCCGTCCCCGCCCCCTCCGACTCCGGGCCGCAGCTCTCCGCGACCCCCGAGCCTGAGGACCCCTCCGCCCAGGAGCCCCCGTCGGCGCCCGCCCCCGGCGCACCCCCCGCCGCCCCGCACACCGACCCCACCACCCACCACCCCGGCGGCGGCCACCGCACCGAGGCCGGCACCCCCCACCCCCACGCCGACCACCACCCGCGCACCCTCGCGCACACCGAAGCCACCCCGACGGCCCCCGGAACCCCGCAGACGCCCGCCGCACCCCCCGCCACGCCCCGCCCGCCCCGGCGCCCCCCGGAGCCCCGGGGCGGACTGCTGATGGGACGGCCGTTCGGCGTCCCGGTGTACGTGGCGCCGAGCTGGTTCCTCGTCGCCGCACTGATCACCTGGGTGTTCGGCGGACAGCTCGAACGCGTCCTGCCCGACCTCGGCGCCGCCCGCTACCTGGTCTCCCTCTTCTTCGCGGTCGCCTTCTACGCCTCCGTCCTCATCCACGAGCTCGCCCACACCGTCGCCGCGCTCCGCTTCAAGCTCCCGGTCCGCCGCATCCAGCTCCAGTTCTTCGGCGGCGTCTCCGAGATCGAGAAGGAGGCCGAGACCCCGGGCCGCGAGTTCGTCCTCGCCTTCGTCGGCCCGCTGCTCTCCCTCGTCCTCGCCGGCCTCTTCTACCTCGCCATGCAGCCCGTCGAGCCCGGCACCGTCCCCGGCGTCCTGCTGGCCGGCCTGATGGTCTCCAACCTGATCGTCGCGATCTTCAACCTGCTGCCCGGCCTCCCCCTCGACGGCGGCCGCATGCTCCGCGCCGTCGTCTGGAAGCTCACCGGCAAGCCCATGAGCGGAACGGTCGCCGCCGCCTGGGTCGGCCGCGCCCTCGCCGTCACCGTCCTCATCGGCCTGCCGCTGCTCACCCAGTCCGGCGCCCTCGGCTCCCACGCCGAGGACAGCGTCGGCCTGGACACCGTCACCGACGCCCTGCTGGCCGCCATCCTCGCCGCGATCATCTGGACCGGCGCCGGCAACAGCCTGCGCATGGCCCGCCTGCGCGAACACCTCCCCGAGCTGCGCGCCCGCAACCTCACCCGCCGCGCCGTCCCCGTCGAGACCGACACCCCGCTCTCCGAGGCCCTGCGCCGCGCCAACGACGCCGGCGCCCGCGCCCTGGTCGTCGTCGACGCCCACGGCGAACCCCTCTCCCTCGTGCGCGAGGCCGCCATCGTCGGCGTACCGGAGCACCGGCGCCCCTGGGTCGCCGTCAGCGGCCTCGCCCAGGACCTGACCGACGGCATGCGCGTCTCCGCGGAACTCGCCGGCGAGGACCTCCTCGACGTCCTGCGCGCCACCCCCGCCACCGAGTACCTCGTCGTCGAGGAGACCGGCGAGATCTACGGCGTCCTGTCCGCGGCCGACGTGGAGCGCGCCTTCGTCCGCGCCATGGCCCGCCCCAGCTGACCCCGCCCACCCCGCCCCGCCCTTTCCGCCCCAGCCCACCCTGCCCTTCCCACCCCAGCCCACCCCGCCCCTCCCGCCCCGCCGGCCGCGGCCCGGCACCCGCCCGCACACCGTGGTCGGCGGGCCCCGCAAACGCCGGTAGGCTGGTCACATGTCCGAACCGACCGGTGCCGCCCGCAGGCGCGGGCCCTTCAAGGTCGGGGACCAGGTACAGCTGACCGACCCCAAGGGCCGCCACTACACGTTCACGCTCGAGGCCGGGAAGAACTTCCACACCCACAAGGGTTCCTTCCCGCACGACGAACTGATCGGTGCACCCGAGGGCAGCGTCGTCCGCACCACCGGGAACGTCGCCTACCTCGCGCTGCGCCCCCTGCTCCCCGACTACGTCCTGTCCATGCCCCGCGGGGCAGCCGTCGTCTACCCGAAGGACGCGGGGCAGATCCTCGCCTTCGCCGACATCTTCACCGGCGCGCGCGTCGTCGAGGCCGGCGTCGGCTCCGGCTCGCTCAGCAGCTTCCTGCTGCGCGCCATCGGCGACCAGGGCATGCTGCACAGCTACGAGCGGCGCGAGGACTTCGCCGACATCGCCCGGCAGAACGTCGAGCGCTACTTCGGCGGCCCCCACCCCGCCTGGCAGCTCACCGTCGGCGACCTCCAGGACAACCTGAGCGACACCGACGTCGACCGCGTCATCCTCGACATGCTCGCCCCCTGGGAATGCCTGGAGGCCGTCTCCAAGGCACTGGTGCCCGGCGGCATCCTCTGCTGCTACGTCGCCACCACCACCCAGCTCGCCCGCACCGTCGAGTCCATCCGGGAGATCGGCTGCTTCAACGAGCCGACCGCCTGGGAGACGATGATCCGCAACTGGCACATCGAGGGCCTGGCCGTCCGTCCCGACCACCGGATGATCGGCCACACCGGCTTCCTGCTCACCGCCCGCCGCCTCGCGGACGGCGTCGAGCCGCCCATGCGCCGCCGCCGCCCAGCCAAGGGCGCCTACGGCGAGGACTACGCCGGCCCCAACGCCGACGGAGGCATGGGCCGCTGAACCCGGCCCGGGCACCCGGTCCGGACCACCCGCACCCCACACAACGCACGACCGCCGTGGCCGAGTTCCCCGCACCCACCGGGAACTCGGCCACGGCGCCGTCGTCTTGAGCCGACCACCGACCCCGCGCCCGACGCGCCACGCTCCACGTCCCACCAGCCCCCGCGCGCCGTCACCGACCGACCGTGCCCCCGCCGTTCCCCCCACCTGTGACGTGTGGCACGATGCTGGCCACCCCCACCGGCACAGCCCTCACGGAGACACACCCAGTGCAGCACTCCGCCGTTCCGGAACTGGCCCACACCCACACCAAGCCCATCCACTGGCTCGCCACCGCCGCCGCCGTGGCCGGCGTCGTGGCCCTCTCCTCCCTCGTCCAGCCCGGACCCGCGACCGCCGCCCAGACCTCCGGCCCGCACACCGCGACGGCGCCCGCCGCCGCCCCCGCCACCACCGGCGTCGACTTCCCCCTCGAGTGCGGCCCCGTACGGGCCCTCGTGCAGCGCCAGGCCACCGGCGACCTCGACGGCGACGGCCGGCCCGAGACCGTGGCCGTCGTCCACTGCGACGCCCCCATGGGCACCCCGCCCGACGCCCTGTACGTCCTGACCCGGGGCGCCGGCGAGAAGACCGCGCGCGTGGTCGCCACCCTCATCGACACCGAGGAACGCAAGACGGTCACGCGCGTGTCCGTCGTCGACGGCGCCGTACGCGCCTCGCTCCTCGGCTACTCGACCGCCGACGTGCCCAGTTGCTGCCCCGACGTCAAGGACATCGCCCAGTGGCGCTGGAAGGACGACCGGTTCGTCCGCTCCACCCCGGCCGGCGCCCACAGCGTCTGAACCGCCCGCCGCCGACGCGCACCGCGCGTGTGAGAAATCAGACAGCGCACCCGCCCCGCGGGCCCGCCCCGCCCCCTCCGACGTCAGGCGGCGTCCGGACCGTGCACCTCGACCTTGTCCGAAACGCGCCGCACATGGATGCACTCGCCCGGACACTCCTTCGCGGAGTCCACCACGTCCGCGAGCAGCGGCAACGGCACCGGAGCCGTCGCCCCCCTGTCCTGGAGCAGCCGGTCGTCCGCGGCCTTCACGTACGCCAGACCGTCGATGTCCAGCTCGAAGACCTCCGGCGCGTACTGGGCGCAGATGCCGTCACCGGTACACAGGTCCTGGTCGATCCAGACCTCCAGCGCCTCGCCGTCGACCGACGCCTCCTGCTGCACGCTCATGTCTCCCTGCCGTTTAGTGCCGAGCCGCCTGGGAACGATGCAGGCTCTGACGGGTGTTGAACACTTCGACCCTACCTGGGGCAGCTTTCCAACCGTGTTCGATGGGTATTCCCCTGGCGTGAGGGAGAGCGCAAGGGTGAAGATCGGACACACCCCGACCGTCTTTGTGATCTAGGGGTTTCAATCGACACCCACCCAGGTAGGGTCTGGAAGCGTCCAGCTCCCCTTGGAGGAGGTGAGGACCGTGGCAGCCCACGACGACGACATGAACCGCGGCATCCGCCCGGGACGCGGGTCCGACGACCCGGCCGGGCAGATCGCCTACCTTGAGCAGGAGATCGCCGTCCTGCGACGCAAGCTCGCCGACTCTCCGCGGCACACGAGGATTCTCGAAGAGCGGATCGTCGAGCTGCAGACCAATCTGGCCGGCGTGTCCGCACAGAACGAGCGACTGGCCAACACGCTCCGTGAGGCCCGCGACCAGATCGTGGCCCTCAAGGAGGAAGTCGACCGGCTCGCCCAGCCACCGGCCGGCTTCGGCGTCTTCCTCGCCGCCAACGAGGACGGCACCGCCGACATCTTCACCGGGGGCCGCAAGCTCCGGGTGAACGTCAGCCCCGGCGTCGAGCTCGAAGAACTGCGGCGCGGCCAGGAAGTCATGCTCAACGAAGCGCTCAACGTGGTCGAGGCCATGCAGTTCGAGCGCGTCGGCGACATCGTCACCCTCAAGGAGATCCTCGAGGACGGCGAACGCGCCCTGGTGCTCGGGCACACCGACGAGGAACGGGTGGTACGGCTCGCCGAGCCGCTGCTGGACGTCACCATCCGCCCCGGCGACGCCCTGCTCCTCGAACCCCGCTCCGGCTACGTCTACGAAGTCGTGCCCAAGAGCGAGGTCGAAGAACTCGTCCTCGAAGAGGTCCCGGACATCGGCTACGAGCAGATCGGCGGCCTGGGCAACCAGATCGAAGCGATCCGCGACGCCGTCGAGCTCCCCTACCTCTACCCGGACCTGTTCAAGGAGCACGAACTGCGCCCGCCCAAGGGCGTCCTGCTCTACGGCCCCCCCGGCTGCGGCAAGACACTGATCGCCAAGGCCGTGGCGAACTCCCTCGCCAAGAAGGTCGCCGAAGTCACCGGCCAGGCCGCCGGCAAGAGCTTCTTCCTCAACATCAAGGGCCCCGAGCTGCTCAACAAGTACGTCGGCGAGACCGAGCGGCAGATCCGCCTGGTCTTCCAGCGGGCCCGCGAGAAGGCCAGCGAGGGCACCCCCGTCATCGTCTTCTTCGACGAGATGGAATCCCTCTTCCGCACCCGCGGCTCCGGAGTCAGCTCGGACGTGGAGAACACCATCGTCCCCCAGCTGCTCGCCGAGATCGACGGCGTGGAAGGCCTGCAGAACGTGGTCGTGATCGGCGCCTCCAACCGCGAGGACATGATCGACCCGGCCATCCTGCGCCCCGGCCGCCTGGACGTGAAGATCAAGATCGAACGTCCCGACGCCGAAGCCGCCAAGGACATCTTCGGCAAGTACCTCACCCAGCGCCTCCCGCTGCACGCCGACGACCTCGGCGAGCACGGCGGCGACAAGGGCGCCACGGTCCAGAACATGATCCAGACGGCCGTGGAACACATGTACGCCGAATCCGAGGAGAACCGCTTCCTGGAAGTCACCTACGCCAACGGCGACAAGGAAGTCCTCTACTTCAAGGACTTCAACTCCGGCGCCATGATCGAGAACATCGTGGGCCGCGCCAAGAAGATGGCGATCAAGGACTTCCTCGAGAAGAACCAGAAGGGCCTCCGCGTCTCCCACCTCCTCCAGGCCTGCGTGGACGAGTTCAAGGAGAACGAGGACCTGCCCAACACCACCAACCCCGACGACTGGGCCCGCATCTCCGGCAAGAAGGGCGAGCGCATCGTCTACATCCGGACACTCATCACCGGAAAGCAGGGCGCCGACACCGGCCGCTCCATCGACACGGTGGCGAATACCGGACAGTACCTGTAACACAAAGGGCGGCTGCGGGTGCCCTCACGGGGTACCCGCAGCCGACGCTTTTCTCCGGACACGGCCGGAACAAGGCGAGCAAGGCAATGACGCAAATGATCTCCCCACCAGCGCAAAGGCGTTCTAGGCTCTTCCGTACCGCCGGGTCGCGCAGTGCGGGGACGGGCACCGCACGGGCACCGGAGCACCAGCGGTACTTGAGCGGCGCCCACGACCGAGGGTGCCGCCGGGCAAGGAGGGCCGCATGACCGTACGGCGAGTAATGGGCATCGAGACGGAGTACGGAATCTCCGTCCCCGGCCACCCCAACGCCAATGCCATGCTCACCTCGTCCCAGATCGTCAACGCCTACGCGGCGGCGATGCACCGGGCCCGCCGGGCCCGCTGGGACTTCGAGGAGGAGAACCCGCTGCGCGACGCACGGGGCTTCGACCTCGCCCGCGAGGCCGCCGACTCCACCCAGCTCACCGACGAGGACATCGGGCTGGCCAACGTCATCCTCACCAACGGCGCACGCCTCTACGTCGACCACGCACACCCCGAATACAGCTCCCCCGAGGTCACCAACCCGCGCGACGCCGTCCTCTGGGACAAGGCCGGCGAACGGATCATGGCCGAGGCCGCCGAACGCGCCGGACAGCTCCCCGGCGCCCAGCCGATCCACCTCTACAAGAACAACACCGACAACAAGGGCGCCTCCTACGGCACGCACGAGAACTACCTGATGAAGCGGGAGACCCCCTTCTCGGACATCGTGCGCCACCTCACGCCCTTCTTCGTCTCCCGCCAGGTCTTCGCCGGCGCCGGTCGCGTCGGCATCGGCCAGGACGGCCACGAACACGGCTTCCAGCTCAGCCAGCGCGCCGACTACTTCGAAGTCGAGGTCGGCCTCGAGACGACACTCAAGCGCCCGATCATCAACACCCGCGACGAACCCCACGCGGACGCCGAGAAGTACCGCCGCCTGCACGTCATCATCGGCGACGCCAACCTCTCGGAGATCTCCACCTACCTCAAACTGGGCACCACCTCCCTGGTCCTGTCCATGATCGAGGACGGCTTCATCGCCGTCGACCTCGCCGTCGACCAGCCCGTACGCACCCTCCACCAGGTCTCGCACGACCCCACCCTCAAGCGCCTGGTCACCCTGCGCAGCGGCCGCACACTCACCGCGGTCCAGCTCCAGATGGAGTTCTACGAGCTCTCCCGCAAGTACGTCGAGGAACGCTACGGCGCCGACGCCGACGAACAGACCAAGGACGTCCTCGCCCGCTGGGAGGACACCCTCACCCGGCTCGAGAACGACCCGATGAGCCTCGCCGGCGAACTGGACTGGGTCGCCAAACGGGAACTCATGGAGGGCTACCGGCGCCGCGACGACCTCGACTGGGACGCCGCCCGGCTCCACCTCGTCGACCTCCAGTACGCCGACGTACGCCCCGAGAAGGGCCTCTACAACCGTCTGGTGGCCCGCGGACGCATCAAGCGGCTCCTGGACGAGACCGAGGTCGAGCGGGCCGTCACCAAGCCGCCGGAGGACACCCGCGCCTACTTCCGCGGCCGCTGCCTGGAGCAGTACGCCGACGACGTCGCCGCCGCCTCCTGGGACTCCGTGATCTTCGACCTGCCGGGCCGCGACTCCCTGCAGCGCGTCCCAACCCTGGAACCGCTTCGCGGAACGCGAAATCACGTCAAGGAGCTCCTCGACCGCTGCCGCACCGCGGAAGACCTGGTCAGGGTGCTGTCGGGCAACTGAGGGGGTACTCGGCCGGACCCCGGCCCGGGGGTGGAAACCCCGGCGCCAGGGAATCATCGAACTGCGGGGCCGATGTCGGACCCGGCTTGTAGGGTCTGATCATCACCGATCGGCAGGAAAGCCGACCTGTCGACCATGTCGGGCGAACTGAGCGGGGTGAGGGTTATGGCGACCAAGGACACCGGCGGCGGGCAGCAGAAGGCCACGCGGTCCACCGAGGAGGTCGAGGAGCAGGCGCAGGACGCGCAGGCGACGGACGACCTCAAGGAACGCCACGAGAAGCTGAGCGACGACGTCGACTCCGTTCTTGACGAAATTGACGATGTACTCGAGGAGAACGCCGAGGATTTCGTGAGGTCCTTCGTTCAGAAGGGCGGAGAGTGAAGCTGCCTTTCATTCGAAGGTGATGGTCGGGTTCGGGGGTGAAACAAGCCTCGGAAGCGAGACGCTGTTCACGGTGCAAGACGTATCTGCCACGTGAGGCGTTCGCGAGCAACAAGTCCATGCCCGACGGTCTCCAGGCGTACTGCCGGAAGTGCTCCGCCGAGTACTACCGGCAGCGCCAGGAGGCAAGGGGGAAGAAGGTCCGCGAGAAGGTCGCCGTGCCGCCGGGGCACAAGCGGTGTCCCCAGTGCGAGCTGGTGAAGCCGCACGCCGAGTGGGAGCGCAACAGGGCGTCTTCGGACGGCTGGGCGAGCTACTGCCGGAGGTGCAGGGCCGAGCGGAACAGGGCCAGCTACTTCAAGCGCAGGTACGGCCTCACATCGGCGGAGCTGGAGGCGCTGGTGGCCGAACAGCGGGGAGTGTGCTGCATATGTCTCGCCGCCCCGGCGGAGCATGTGGATCACTGCCACAAGACGGGTAGGGTCCGTGGCGTACTGTGCTTCAGCTGCAATGCCGCACTGGGGCAGTTCAAGGATCGGCCCGATGCCATAAGGCGGGCTGCTGCTTACGTGGAAGGAATCGCGTGGAAGCCAACACTCGTAGCACCGGGCGTCTACCAGCTGCCTTCCTGACGCCTGGGTCGGCCTCGTTCATGGACTTCCTGTCCGAGCACCAGCCGGAGTTGCTGCCCGGCAACCGGCAACTGCCGCCCACGCAGGGTGTGATCGAGGCGCCGCACGGCACGACGATCGTGGCCGTGACGTTCCCCGGCGGTGTGGTCCTCGCCGGTGACCGCCGGGCCACCATGGGCAACGTCATCGCCCAGCGCGACATCGAGAAGGTCTTCCCGGCCGACGAGTACTCGGCGGTGGGCATCGCCGGCACCGCGGGCCTGGCCGTGGAGATGGTCAAGCTCTTCCAGCTCGAGCTGGAGCACTTCGAGAAGGTCGAGGGCGCGCAGCTGTCCCTGGAGGGCAAGGCGAACCGTCTGTCGACGATGATCCGCTCCAACCTCGGCATGGCCATGCAGGGCCTGGCCGTGGTGCCGTTGTTCGCCGGTTTCGACGTGGACCGGGCCAAGGGCCGGATCTTCTCGTACGACGTGACGGGTGGCCGTTCCGAGGAGCACGGCTACGCGGCCACGGGTTCGGGTTCGATCTTCGCGCGCGGCGCCATGAAGAAGCTGTTCCGTGACGACCTCAGTGAGGCCGAGGCCACCACGTTGGTGGTGCAGGCCCTGTACGACGCGGCTGACGACGACTCGGCGACGGGTGGTCCCGATGTCGCCCGCCGGATCTACCCCATCGTCACCGTGATCACCGAGGACGGTTTCCGCCGGCTCACCGACGACGAGTCCTCCGCGATCGCCCGTTCGATCCTGGAGCGCCGTCTGGAGCAGCCGGACGGCCCGCGTGCCGCTCTGCTGTAGTCGGCCGCCGTTTTCCGTCAGGTGATCCAGTGACTTCCACAGAAAGGGACGGATAGCCGGTGTCGACGCCGTTCTATGTCTCACCCCAGCAGGCGATGGCGGACCGCGCGGAGTACGCGCGCAAGGGCATCGCCCGTGGCCGCAGCCTGGTCGTGCTCCAGTACGCCGACGGCATCGTGTTCGTCGGCGAGAACCCGTCCCGTGCGCTGCACAAGTTCAGCGAGATCTACGACCGGATCGGTTTCGCGGCCGCCGGCAAGTACAACGAGTACGAGAATCTGCGGATCGGTGGTGTGCGGTACGCGGATCTGCGGGGTTACACGTACGACCGGGACGATGTGACGGCCCGGGGTCTGGCGAACGTCTATGCCCAGACGCTGGGCACGATCTTCTCCTCGGCGGCCGAGAAGCCGTACGAGGTGGAGCTGGTCGTGGCGGAGGTCGGGGAGACGCCCGAGGGTGACCAGATCTACCGGTTGCCGCACGACGGTTCGATCGTGGACGAGCACGGTTCGGTCGCGGTGGGCGGCAATGCCGAGCAGATCAGCAGTTATCTGGACCAGCGCCACCGGGACGGTATGAGTCTCGCGGAGGCGTTGAAGCTGGCGGTGCAGGCGCTGTCGCGGGACACCAACGGTTCCGAGCGGGAGATCCCGGCGGAGCGGCTGGAGGTGGCGGTGCTGGACCGTACGCGTCCGCAGAAGCGGAAGTTCAAGCGGATCGGGGGTGCGCAGTTGTCGCGGCTGCTGCAGTCCGGTGGGCCGTCGACCGAGGCGGAGAGTTCCTCGGACGACGACTGATCCGTCGGGCGTGCGCGTCCCTCGTTCTGCCTGTTCGCCCTGTCCGTGCCCCGGCCGATCCTCCGGCCGGGGCACGGGGCGTTTCAGGAGGGCCTGGGGGCGCCTGTGGAGCCGCGGACGACAAGGTGGACGGGGATGTCGCCCTGTTCGGGTGTGCGGCCTTCCAGGACGGCGAGGAGGGCGTGCATGCCGTGTTCGCCGAAGCGTTCGGCGTCGAGGCGGAGGGTGGTGAGTTCGGGGTCGAGGGCGGTGGCGAGGGCGATGTCGTCGACGCCGGTGACGGACACGTCGTCGGGGACGCGCAGTCCGCGGCGGCGCAGGGCCTTGTAGACGCCGGCGGCGAGTTTGTCGTCGTCGCAGACGACGGCGGTGGGGTGGGGGCCGGGGGTGTCGAGGGCGGTCTCGGCGGCGGCGAGGGCGCCTTCGATGGTCATGGGGGTGCGGGTGGTGCGCAGGGTGGTGCCGGGTACGGCGCGTACGCGGGCGGCGAGTTCACGCGCGCGTACGTCGAAGGTCCAGGAGGGGATGTCGGCGGCGACGTGGAGGAAGTGGCGGTGGCCGAGGCCGAGGAGGTGGTCGGCGACCTGGCGGGTGCCGTCGGCGATGTCGAGGTTGACGGTGGCGGCGCCGAGGCTGCCGTGGGGGTCGCTGTCGAGCATGACGAGGGGGAGCCGGTCGCCGCGGATGGCGGTGAGGGCGTCGGCGGCCATGGAGGAGGCGAGGACGCCGTCGAGCGCTGCCTGGGCGGAGGCGAAGGGGTCGCGGGCGGGGCCGATGCCTTCGGGGGAGGGGTAGAGCACGACGCCGAAGCCGTGGTCGGCGGCGACGCGGGCGGCGCCGGTGTAGACGCCGGCGAAGAATTCGGTGGTGAGGGCGGGGACGACGAGGAGGACGGTGCGGGTGCGGCCGAGGCGCAGGTTGCGGGCGGCGAGGTTGGGCCGGTAGTCGAGTCGGCGGGCTGCTTCGCGGACGCGTTCGGCGGTGGCCTCGGAGACGCGTCCGCGCCATTTGTCGCCGAGGACGAGGGAGACGGCCGCCTGGGACACTCCTGCCGCCTGCGCCACGTCGCGGCTGGTGGGGCGCGTGCTGGTGCTACCTCGTGCCACCGTGGGCCTGCTCTTTCGTGTGGACTGGTGAACAGCGCACATGGTACGTATGGACGGTCTAGTTATACGTAAAACCTCGTGGGTGCGGCGGCCGCCGTGACTCGCGTCGAGCCGATGGGGGCGCACCGCATGGCCGCGGGATACCTGGAGATCCTCAGGGCGCGACACGCCGCGCGTCTGCTCGCCGGCACCCTGGTGGGGCGGCTGCCGAACGCCACCGCGGCGATCGCCGTCGTGCTGTTCGTGCGGGCCGAGGGCGGCAGCTACAGCCTGGCGGGTGCCCTGGCGGCGGTGTACGGCGTCGCCAACGCGGTCGGCCAGCCGGTCCTGGGCCGGCTGGTGGACCTGCACGGCCAGCCGCGGGTGCAGTTGCCGGCCGCGCTGGCCTCGGCCGTCGCGATGGCCGTCTTCGCGTTCACCGGTGTGGACCCGCTGCCGCTCGCCTATGCCGCGGTCGGCGCGGCCGGCCTGTTCACGCCGCCGCTGGAGGGCGGGCTGCGGGCGCTGTGGCCGTCGGTGCTGCGCCGCGAGGACCAGGTGCACACGGCGTACGCCATGGACGCGATCGCCCAGGAGGTGATGTTCACGGTCGGGCCGCTGCTGGTCACCCTGTGCGTGTCCCTGTGGTCCGCCGGGGCGGCGCTGCTGGTGCTGAACGTCCTCGGGGTGCTCGGCGCGCTGTCGGTGGTGGTGTCGGCCCCTTCGCGCGCGTGGCGGTCGGCGCCCCGTGAGGCGCACTGGCTGGGCGCGCTGCGCTCGCCGGGCCTGCTGGTGCTGCTGGGCGCGTTCCTGTTCATCGGGATGGCGCTGGGGTCGATCACGGTGGCGTCGGTGCCGTACGCCGACGACCACGGCGGCGACGCGGTGTACGGCTGGCTGATGGCCGCCCTGGGCCTGGGCGCGCTGCTCGGCGGCTCGGTCTACGGTGCGCGGAGTTGGCCGGGGGCGCCCGAGCGGCGGCTGCGGGTGCTGGTGGCGCTGCTGGCGGTGTGCTACCTGCCGTTGACGCTGATGCCGGGTGCGGCCGCCATGGTGGCGCTGACGGCGCTGGCCGGGGTGTTCCTCGCGCCGGCCATCGCGTGCGCGTTCGTGATCGTCGACCGGCACGCGCCGAGCGGCACGGTCACGGAGGCGTTCTCCTGGCTGGTGACGACGTTCACGGTCGGCGCGTCGGTGGGGACGGGCGTGGCCGGTCCGGTCGTCGAGGCGGGCGGGGCCCAGTGGGGCTTCGCGGTGCCGGGTGCGGCGGGTGCCGTGTCGTTGCTGGTTTTGGTCGCCGCCGGACGGGTAATGGCGGCGCCCGCTGGTCACGCGGTGGTCGCGGTGTCGTCGGAAAATGATCCGAACCGTGCCGTCGAACCCCGTTTCAGCTCGGGGGATCGGGCGTAATGTTCAGTCATGGACCGCCGCATTTTCGGGCTGGAGAACGAGTACGGCGTCACGTGTACGTTCAGGGGACAGCGCCGCCTGTCTCCCGACGAGGTGGCGCGGTACCTCTTCCGCCGTGTCGTGTCATGGGGCCGCAGCAGCAATGTGTTCCTGCGGAACGGCGCCCGCCTGTATCTCGACGTGGGCTCCCATCCTGAATACGCGACACCCGAATGTGACAACGTGACCGAACTGGTCACTCACGACAAGGCCGGCGAGCGCATTCTCGAGGGGCTGCTGGTCGACGCGGAACGCCGCCTGCACGAGGAGGGAATCGCGGGCGACGTCTACCTCTTCAAGAACAACACCGACTCGGCCGGCAACTCCTACGGCTGCCACGAGAACTACCTGGTGGCCCGGCACGGGGAGTTCTCCCGGCTGGCGGACATCCTCATCCCGTTCCTGGTGACCCGGCAGCTGCTGTGCGGCGCCGGCAAGGTGCTGCAGACCCCGCGCGGTGCGGTGTACTGCGTCAGCCAGCGGGCGGAGCACATCTGGGAGGGCGTCTCGTCGGCGACCACCCGGTCGCGTCCGATCATCAACACGCGGGACGAGCCGCACGCCGACGCCGAGCGCTACCGCCGGCTGCACGTGATCGTCGGTGACTCGAACATGTCCGAGACGACCATGCTGCTCAAGGTCGGGGCCACCGATCTGGTGCTGCGCATGATCGAGGCGGGCACGGTGATGCGCGACCTGACGCTGGAGAACCCGATCCGGGCGATCCGCGAGGTCAGCCACGACATCACCGGCCGGCGCAAGGTGCGCCTGGCCAGCGGCCGCGAGGCCTCCGCCCTGGAGGTGCAGCGCGAGTACTACGAGAAGGCCGTCGACTTCTGTGAGCGCCGGGGCATCCGCACCGGCACGGTGGAGCAGGTCCTGGAGCTGTGGGGCCGCACGCTGGACGCGATCGAGGCGGAGGACCTCGACCGGATCGGCACCGAGATCGACTGGGTGATCAAGTACAAGCTGCTGGAGCGGTACCGCGCCAAGCACAACATGACGATGTCGCACCCGCGCGTGGCGCAGATAGACCTCGCCTACCACGACATCCACCGTCGTCGTGGTCTGTACTACCTGCTGGAGAAGAAGGGTCAGACGGCGCGGATCTGCGACGACTTGAAGATCTTCGAGGGCAAGTCGGTGCCGCCGCAGACCACTCGGGCCCGGCTGCGCGGCGACTTCATCCGGCGGGCGCAGGAGCAGCGCCGGGACTTCACGGTCGACTGGGTCCACCTCAAGCTGAACGACCAGGCCCAGCGGACCGTGTTGTGCAAGGACCCGTTCCGTTCGGTGGACGACCGGGTGGAGAAGCTGATCGCCGGAATGTGAGCCGGGCGCGTGACCGGGCCGTGCCCTGCGGGTGACGTCCGCAGATGAGTTCGGAACGCAACACGGGCGCCGTACGTTTCCCGTACGGCGCCCTTCTCACGCCGTAGAGTTGCGCGCACGCCATCACAAGATCGACCGATTACGAGGCCCCCACCGTGCGCCGACGCTCCCTCATCCTCGCCGCCGTCCCCGCTGGACTGGTCACGCTCGCCGGCTGCGGCGACGACAAGTCCGACTCGAGCAAGGCGAGCGACAGCGCGTCGCCGTCCGCGTCGCAGACGTCCGCCGCGCCGGCGCCGAAGATCGTCGACGGGCCGCTGCCGGCCATCACGGCGGGCACGAAGTTCGGTGAGAAGCCGACCGTCGCCAAGGGCAGCGGCAAGCCGTCCGACCAGCTCGCGGTGAAGACGGTGATCGCGGGCGGCGGGAAGACCGTCGCGGAGAACGACTACGTCCAGGCGAACTACCTCGGCCAGGTCTGGGACACCGCCAAGGTGTTCGACAACTCCTACGACCGCAAGACGCCGCTGGTGATCCAGCTCGCCGCGGGCAGCATCATCGACGGCTGGCGGTACGCGCTGACCGGCAAGAAGACCGGCAGCCGCGTGGAGTTCTCCGTCCCGCCCACCTGGGGGTACGGCGCGCAGGGCAACGCGCAGGCGGGCATCAAGGGCACCGACACGCTGGTGTTCGTGGTCGACCTGCAGGAGACCTTCAACTCCAAGAGCTCCGCCAAGGGCAAGGACGTGCCGCAGACCGACGCCAAGCTGCCCAAGGTCGGCACCAACACCGACGGCAAGGCGCCCTCCGTGCAGGTGCCAAAGGCCGACCCGCCGAAGGGGCTCGTCGCCAAGTACGTCATCGAGGGCGACGGCGACGTGGTCGCGGCGGACAACAGCGTGCTGGTGCAGTACAAGGGCGTCGTGTGGAACACCGGCAAGGAGTTCGACTCGACGTACGGGCGGGGCGCGCTGACGTCGTTCGGGCTGCAGCAGGTCGTCAAGGGCTGGGCGCAGGGCCTGACCGGCAAGAAGGTCGGCAGCCGCGTCCTCATCGTGATCCCGCCGTCGCTGGGCTACGGCGACCAGCCGCCGGCCGGCAGCGGCATCGAGAAGGACTCCACGATGGTGTTCACCGTGGACATCCTCGCGAAGATGTGAGCGTGCGGGGATGCGAGACTGTGCCCGTTGCCTTTCCGACACCGAGCAGGAGCAAGTGACGTGAGCATCGAGAAGCCCGAGATCGACTTCCCCGGCGGCGAGCCCCCGGCGGACCTCGAGATCAAGGACATCTGGGAGGGCGACGGCGAGGTGGCGCAGGCGGGCCAGACCGTCACCGTGCACTACGTGGGTGTCGCCTTCAGCACCGGCGAGGAGTTCGACGCGAGCTGGAACCGGGGCACTCCGTTCCGCTTCCCGCTGGGCGGCGGCCGGGTCATCAAGGGCTGGGACCTCGGCGTGCAGGGCATGAAGGTCGGCGGCCGCCGCCAGCTGACCATCCCGGCGCACCTCGCCTACGGCAACCAGAGCCCCACCCCGGCCATCCAGCCCGGCGAGACGCTGATCTTCGTGGTGGACCTCCTCGGGGTCTGACCGCCACCCGGGGGCCGACCGTTCCGCGACCGGACCCGATCACCTGGGGCCCATGCCTGTCCGGGCGTGGGCCCTCGGCTTTGCCCCGGCACCGCGGAGCGGTACGGTCGTCCGTCGTAAGGACCATGAGGAAGGCGAAGGGCGTCGATGGCCATTGCCAAGGCAGAGCGGCTGATGAACCTGGCGCTGTGTCTGCTCGGGACGCGCAGGCCGCTGAGCAAGCGGGAGCTGCGCGAGTCCATCGAGGCCTATGTGGAGGCGTTCGGCTCGGGCGCGGGGGGCGACGACTCCTTCAACCGCATGTTCGAGCGCGACAAGGACGACCTGCGGGAGCTCGGCCTGGTCATCGAGACCGTGGAGAGCCTCGACGGCGAGATCGGCTACCTGGCCCGCCGCGACAGCAACCGCCTGCCGCCCATCACCCTCGACGCCGAGGAGGCCGCCGCGCTGGGCCTGGCCGCCAAGGTGTGGCAGCAGGCCCGCCTCGCCGGAGCCGCCAGCGGCGCCCTGCAGAAGCTGCGCGCGGCCGGACTCCCCGAGGACGTCGACCCCTACGAGGCGCACGGCGCGCTGGAGCCGCGCATCCCCGTGCACGAGGCGGCCTTCGAGCCGCTGATGCTCGCCTGCCGCGACCGCCGCCCGGTCGTCTTCGACTACCGCAAGGCCAACGCCGCCCACCCCGAGCCCCGGCACGTCGAGCCGTGGGCGCTGGAGTGCTGGCGCGGCCACTGGTACCTGGCGGGATTCGACCGCGACCGGGGCGCCGAGCGGGTGTTCCGCCTGTCGCGCATCACCGGCAAGGTCCGCTCCCGGGGCGGCCGGTTCACCGCGCCCGTGCCCGACGTGGTCACCGTCCGCGAGACCGTCGCCGGCTGGGCGGGGGAGACCGCCGACCGCAGCGCGCGCATCCGGCTGCGCGGCGGCGCCGGGTACCCCCTGCGGGCGAGGGCCACCGCCGTGCGGGAACTCGGCGACGGTTGGGACGAGTTGGAGATTCCGTACGGGCACGGGCTGGACGCCTGGCTCGTGGAGTTCGGGCCGGACGTGGTCGTCCTGGAGCCCGCCGAGCTGCGGGCCGACGTCGTCGACCGGCTGCGGGCCGTGGCCAAGGGCTGAGGGGGAGCGGAGCGAGACAGTGGCAGGCAAACCGGTCAGGCCGGCGAACGCGATCGACCAGACCCGGCGGATGCTCTCCCTGGTGACGTACCTCAGGGAGCGGCCCGGCGCGCGCATCGAGGACGTGGCGCGCGCCTTCGGCATCACCGAGGACGAGCTGGTCTCCGACCTCGACGTGCTGCCCATGTGCGGCACCAGCTTCCGCGGCGGCGACCTCCTCGACATCGACACCGACGGCGAGCGCATCTGGTGGCACAACCCGGCCGCCCTGGGCGCCGACGCCGCCGAGCCCCTGCGGCTCGCCGCCGACGAGGCGACCGCGCTGCTGGTCGCCGCCCGCGCGGTGGCCACGCTGCCCGGGCTGCGCGAGAGCGACCGGCAGGCGCTGGTGCGGGCCACCGCCAAGGTGGAGACCGCGGCCGGCGAGGCGGCGGGCGCCAGCTCCCGGCTGTCGGTGACCTTCGAGTCCGAGGGCGGCGTCTTCGCCGACGTCGACCGGGCCATCTCCGAGCGCCGCCGGCTGTGGATCCGCTACTACTCCCCGGCCCGCGACGAGGTCACCGAGCGCGAGATCGACCCCATCCGCCTGGTGAGCGTCGGGCACACGTACGTGGAGGCCTGGTGCCGCCGCTCCGAGGCGCGCCGCACGTTCCGCCTCGACCGGGTCGCCGAGATCAAGATCCTCGACGAGCCGTCCGCCCCGCCCGAGGTGGAGCTGCGGGACCTCTCGGAGGGGCTGGTGCAACCGGCCGCCGAGGACCCCGAGGTCGTCATCGAGGTCGGCCCCGGCGGCCGCTGGGTCGCCGAGTACTACCCGCACGACAGCGCCGATGAGCTTCCCGACGGCGGGCTGCGTATCACTCTGCGCACGCCCGATCCGGCCTCCCTCAGACGCCTGGCCCTGCGCCTCGGTCCCGACGGCCGGATCGTCGCGCCGCAGGACCTCGCCGACCGCGCCCGCCGCGCCGCCCGCGAGGCCCTCGCGGCGTACGACGGCCTCGACGCGCGTGTCGGCGGCGCCACCGCCGGCAGCGGTGAGGGCACCGGCGTCGCGGCCGGCGCGGAGGCCGGGCCCGGGGTGCCGGGCGTGGCGCCGGGGCGGCGGCTGAGCAGGCAGTTCGACGGACAGGAGCAGGGGCTGTGAGCGAATCGGCGACGTCCGGTGCGCGGGGCATCTCGGTGGCGTCCGCGTTCGCGGGCATGCGGAGCGTGGCTCCGGTGGTGTTCCGGGCGGGCTGCCCGGACTGCCGGGGCCGTTTCGAGCTCGCCGCGAGCGCCCTGCGGCTGGCCATCGGCGCCACCAGCCGCACCACCTTCTACTCCTTCACCTGCCCCGAGTGCGGTGCGGCCGTCCGCAAGCCGGCCGGCGAACGCATCGTGGAACTCCTCACGGGCGGCGGCGTGCGCACCCTGCGGCTGCACTCGATGTAGCGAACCGCGAGGACGCCGGCTGACGGACCGTGCGCCGGGCGGTCCGGTGCGGGCGCCCGGCCCGCCCGCGGTCGGCACGGCGGCCGGGACGGTCTAGGCTCGACGGCATGTTCTGGGCGATGTTCGCGGTGGCGATGGGGTTCTCGGGGCTCGCGGTGCTGGCCGTGCTGGCCGTCCGGGTGTTCGTGGAGGCCGAGCGGCTGGGCCGGCAGGTGAGCGACTCGGCCGCGCGGATCGGCCGGGCCGCCGACGACCTGGAGCGCGCGTCGATGAGCGCGGCCCGGGCGGCGGAGTCCCTGTGAGGGGCACCGGGCACCCGCGGTGAGACCTGCGCCGTTCGCGCCGTGGGGTGCTTCGCCCTCCCGCCCCGACAGGGGCGGACGGTACGCTGCTGGTCGCGGCCCGGAGAACGAGGCCCGGACCGCCGACCGGGAGTACGCCCAGGGATTGCCCCACGTTTACCCCTGAGCGTTACGATCGCTGTCAACGCGATCCTTCGGACACCTGTCCGGCAGATCGGACAGCACCCCACCCCGCAGCCTCGGTGAGAAGGTAAAGACTTATGTTCGGAAGGCTCGGCGCCCCCGAGATCATTCTCATCCTCGTCGTCATCATCCTGCTGTTCGGCGCGAAGAAGCTTCCGGACATGGCCCGCTCGCTCGGCAAGTCCGCGCGCATCCTCAAGAGCGAGGCCAAGGCGATGAAGGAAGACGGCAACAGCACCACCACGCCGGCCGGCCCGCCGAACAACGGCGAGCAGCCCCCCGTGCAGCGCACCATCCAGGCGTCCCCCGGTGACGTGACCAGCTCCCGTCCCGTGACGGAGCCGACGGACACCACCAAGCGCTGACGCAGGGCCGGTGACCTCCGGCCCGCCGCACGAGATGGGAACGTGGGTTGCTCAAGCCTGCCCGCAAGAAGGAGAAGGACCCCGAGGGGCGGATGCCGCTCGCGGAACACCTTCGTGAGCTGCGCAACCGGCTGGCGAAGGCGATGCTGGCCATCGTCCT
This sequence comes from Streptomyces galbus, assembly GCF_005280195.1. Taxonomy (GTDB): domain Bacteria; phylum Actinomycetota; class Actinomycetes; order Streptomycetales; family Streptomycetaceae; genus Streptomyces; species Streptomyces galbus. The sequence continues at coordinate 190,199 of NZ_SZPR01000018.1, forward strand.
GGTGGCGGTGGTCGCCGCCTTCTTCTACAACGACATCATCAACTTCCTCACCCAGCCGATCCTCGACTCCGTCGGCTGCAGGGAAAGCTTCGCGGAACTGGCGCAGTCCAGCGATCCCGACCGGTGCGCCCGCATCACCATCAACGGCCTGCTCGCGCCCTTCACCCTGGCGCTGCAGGTCTCGCTGATGGCCGGTGTGGTGTTCGCCTCGCCGGTCTGGCTGTACCAGCTGTGGGCCTTCGTCGCGCCCGGTCTGCACAAGCACGAGAGGAAGTACGCCTACGCCTTCGTGGGCACCGGCGTCCCGCTGTTCCTCGGTGGTGCCTACTTCGCCTACCGGGTCCTGCCGACCACCGCCAAGGTACTGATCGACTTCACGCCGAACGGTGTCGACAACCTCCTGCCGCTCGACGACCTGCTCCAGCTCGTCACGCGCATGGTCGTGGTCTTCGGCCTGTCCTTCGAACTGCCGCTGCTGCTGGTCATGCTCAACCTCACCGGCGCCATCACCGGCAAGCGGATGGCCGGCTGGTGGCGGGCGATGATCATCGGCATCACGGTGTTCGCCGCGGTCGCCACCCCCAGCACCGACCCCATCTCGATGCTGGCCCTGGCCGGACCGATCTGGGTGCTGTATTTCGGCGCCGTCGCCTTCTCCCTGCTCAACGACCGCCGCAGGCGCCGCCGCGAGGCCCTGGCCCCCGCCGACGACGAGGCGTCCGAGCTGGACCTGACCCCCGAGGACATCGGCAGGGTCGAGCCGGTGTCCACCCCGCGCGCGTTGCCCGAGCAGGCGAGCACCGAGCGCGTGAACGGCTACGACGACGTCACCTGACGGCGTGCGCGCGTTCCGGCGCGCACGCCCGCGGCGTCCGCCCCACCACGTCCCTGAGCTGCGCGGACCGCGGGTTTCGAGACGCTGATACGGATAATGATCGTCCTGTTGTCAGTGGGGCCCGGTACGCTCGAAAGCACGATGACTCAGGACCTCTCACCGGCCGAGCGGTACGCGGCGGCGCGCAGGCGCGCTGCCGAGCAGGCCACCGCGCTCGCGTCCTTCCGCGAGATGTACGACTTCGGCCTCGACCCCTTCCAGATCGAGGCCTGCCAGGCGCTCGAGGCGGGCAAGGGCGTCCTGGTGGCCGCGCCCACCGGCTCGGGCAAGACGATCGTCGGCGAGTTCGCCGTCCACCTCGCCCTCCAGCAGGGCCGCAAGGCCTTCTACACCACGCCCATCAAGGCGCTGTCCAACCAGAAGTACGCCGACCTGTGCCGGCGGTACGGCGCGGAGAAGGTGGGCCTGCTCACCGGCGACAACAGCGTCAACTCCGACGCCCCGGTGGTCGTGATGACCACCGAGGTCCTGCGGAACATGCTCTACGCCGGCTCCCAGACCCTCATCGGCCTGGGGTACGTGGTGATGGACGAGGTGCACTACCTCTCCGACCGGTTCCGCGGCGCCGTCTGGGAGGAAGTGATCATCCACCTCCCCGAGTCGGTCACGCTCGTGTCCCTCTCGGCGACCGTGTCCAACGCCGAGGAGTTCGGCGACTGGCTCGACACCGTCCGCGGCGACACCGAGGTCATCGTCTCCGAGCACCGCCCCGTGCCGCTGTTCCAGCACGTGCTGGCCGGACGCCGGATGTACGACCTGTTCGAGGAGGCCGAGGGCCACAAGAAGGCCGTCAACCCGGACCTGACCCGGCTGGCCCGCATGGAGGCGAGCCGGCCGTCGTACCAGGACCGGCGCCGGGGCCGCTCGATGCGCGAGGCCGACCGCGAGCGCGAGCGCCGGCAGCGCTCCCGGGTGTGGACCCCCGGCCGCCCGGAGGTCATCGAGCGCCTGGACGCCGAGGGCCTGCTGCCCGCCATCACCTTCATCTTCAGCCGCGCCGCCTGCGAGGCCGCCGTCCAGCAGTGCCTCTACGCCGGGCTGCGGCTCAACGACGACGACGCGCGGGAGCGGGTCCGCGCCCTGGTCGAGGAGCGCACCGCCTCCATCCCGCGCGAGGACCTGCACGTCCTCGGGTACTACGAGTGGCTGGAGGGCCTGGAGCGCGGTATCGCCGCCCACCACGCGGGGATGCTGCCGACGTTCAAGGAGGTCGTCGAGGAGCTGTTCGTGCGCGGCCTGGTCAAGGCCGTCTTCGCGACCGAGACCCTCGCCCTGGGGATCAACATGCCGGCCCGCTCGGTGGTGCTGGAGAAGCTCGTCAAGTGGAACGGCGAGCAGCACGCCGACATCACCCCCGGCGAGTACACCCAGCTCACCGGCCGTGCGGGCCGGCGCGGCATCGATGTCGAGGGCCACGCGGTGGTGCTGTGGCAGCGCGGCATGAACCCCGACCACCTGGCCGGTCTCGCCGGCACCCGCACCTATCCGCTGCGCTCCAGCTTCAAGCCGTCGTACAACATGGCGGTCAACCTGGTCGAGCAGTTCGGCCGGCACCGCTCGCGCGAGCTGCTGGAGACGTCCTTCGCGCAGTTCCAGGCGGACCGCTCGGTCGTCGGGATCTCCCGGCAGGTGCAGCGCAACGAGGAGGGGCTCGCCGGCTACAAGGAGTCGATGACCTGCCACCTCGGCGACTTCGAGGAGTACGCGCGGCTGCGCCGCGAGCTGAAGGACCGCGAGACCGAGCTGGCCCGGCAGGGCGCGTCCCAGCGCCGCGCCGAGGCCACCGTCGCCCTGGAGCGGCTCAAGCCCGGCGACATCATCCACGTGCCCACCGGCAAGTACGCCGGCCTGGCCCTGGTGCTGGACCCCGGCCTGTCCGCCGGGCGTGCCGACGGCCACCGCCACGTCGACCACCACGACGGGCCCCGGCCGCTGGTACTGACCGCGGAACGGCAGGTCAAGCGGCTGGCGTCGATGGACTTCCCGGTGCCCGTGGAGCCGCTGGACCGGATGCGGATCCCCAAGTCGTTCAACGCGCGCTCCCCGCAGTCGCGCCGGGACCTCGCCTCCGCGCTGCGCACCAAGGCCGGGCACATCGCGCCGGAGCGGCACCGCAAGCAGCGCTCGCAGGCCGCCGACGACCGCGAGATCGCCCGGCTGCGCACCGCGCTGCGCGCCCACCCGTGCCACGGGTGCAACGACCGCGAGGACCACGCCCGCTGGGCCGAGCGCTACCACCGGCTGCTGCGCGACACCTCGCAGCTCGAGCGCCGCATCGAGGGCCGCACCAACACCATCGCGCGGACCTTCGACCGGATCGTGGCCCTGCTGACCGAGCTGGACTACCTGCGCGGCAACGAGGTCACCGAGCACGGCAAGCGGCTCGCCCGGCTGTACGGCGAGCTGGACCTGCTGGCCAGCGAGTGCCTGCGGGCCGGTGTCTGGGAGGGCCTGAGCCCGGCCGAACTGGCCGCGTGCGTCTCGGCGCTGGTCTACGAGGCCCGGGTCGGCGACGACGCGATGGCGCCGAAGCTGCCGTCGGGCAAGGCCAAGGCCGCGCTCGGCGAGATGGTGCGGATCTGGGGCCGGCTGGACGCGCTGGAGGAGGAGTTCCGGATCAGCCAGACCGAGGGCGTGGGCCAGCGCGAGCCCGACCTCGGCTTCGCCTGGGCCGCCTACATGTGGGCGTCCGGCAAGGGCCTGGACGAGGTGCTGCGCGAGGCGGAGATGCCCGCCGGCGACTTCGTGCGCTGGTGCAAGCAGGTCATCGACGTGCTGGGGCAGATTTCGGCCGCCGCACCCGGCGAGGGCACCACGGTCACCAAGGCCGCCCGCAAGGCCGTCGACCAGCTCCTGCGGGGCGTCGTCGCCTACTCGTCCGTGGGCTGAGCCCCGGTCGCTCCGCACGCCCCCGTCTCCGCGAGGCGGGGGCGTTCGTATGCCTGTACTCCGTCACCGTGGGTGTGCGAGCGGGGGCCCAGCGTGCAAATGGGGAAGAGGTTACTCCTGCCGCGGTGCCCGTTTCAGGGGGTTGCCGAACATGACACAGCGATGATCCGGTCGGACTAAGCTCGCCCCACAGCGCACGAGTTGATGGGTATTCGTGCGCTTGTTCCCAATGATCCCGAAGATGCGGACAATTCCCCCTACAGAGGGTCCACATGGTGCGTGTTCAGTCCCCACCCGGTCGCCGTGAACTTCCCTACGCCCGCGTGCTGTTGCCCCCCGCGATACTGATGGCCGCGGCGAGCGCCGCCGCCGTCGCCGCGGTGCCGGAGGCGGCCCGGCTCGCCGTCGCCGTGTGCGGGGCCGTCGCCACCGTCCTGGTGGTCGCGACGGCGGCCGAGGCGGTGCGCCGCGGCCGTGAGCTGAGCGACCTGCGCGCTGAGCGCAGCCGGCACCTGACCCGCCTCGAACAGCGCGTCGCCGGGTACGCGGAGCAGAACCTGCGGCTCGCCGAGGACTACATCCCCGCATCGGTGCTGCACCTGCGCAAGGGAAGTACACCCTCGGAGGTGAAGGCCCACTACGAGCGGACGGACCCCTGCTTCCGCGGGCTCGACGAGTCCCAGAAGGCCGTGTTCGACCGGATCCTGGAGATCGTCGACCACGAGCAGGACCTGCGCGACTCCTCCCAGCGCTCCTTCGTCAGCGTCGCCCGCCGCATCCAGGCCATCGTCCACCAGCAGAACAAGGAACTGCGGGAGATGGAGGAGGACCACGGCCGCAACCCCGAGGTCTTCGACGACCTCCTGCGCATCGACCACGGCACCGCCCTGATCGGCCGCCTGGCCGACTCCATCGGTGTCCTCGGCGGCGGCCGGCCCAGCCGCCAGTGGCCCCAGCCCGTCCCGCTGTACAGCGTGCTGCGCGGCGCCATGAGCCGCATCCTCGACTACCGCCGCGTCCAGCTCGACTCGATCGCCAAGGTCAACATCCGCGGCATCTCCGTCGAGCCGGTCATCCACGCCTGCGCCGAGCTCATGGACAACGCCACCCGCTACTCGCCGCCGACCAGCAAGGTCCACATCAACGCCGTCGAGGTGCAGACCGGCGTCGCCATCGAGATCGAGGACGCCGGCGTCAGTCTCAGCGAGGAGACCCGCACCAAGGCCGAGGGCATGCTCGAGGCCGCCATGGCCGGTGTCGACCTGCAGGACATCAACGACACCCCGCGGCTCGGCCTCGCCGTCGTGGGCCGCCTGTGCACCGCGTTCAACATGCAGGTCGCGCTGCGCGCCTCCGCGTACGGCGGGGTCCGCGCGGTGCTGATCGTCCCCAGCGAGATGCTCACCGGCGGCCCCACCAGCCTCTACGCCCACGGCATCGGCGCCGCCGCCCTGCCCACGCAACACCTCGGCGACGTGGAGGCCCCCCGGCGCAAGCCGAAGAAGCGCCGGCCCACCAACCCGGTGGTCCCGGCCGACGTGTCCCTGGAGGACGACGTCCCGGTGGTCACCGAGTGGACCCCGCAGGGCCTGCCCCAGCGCCGCAGCAAGGCCACCGTCCCCCTCGTCCAGCGCATCACCGAGGCCTACGCCGCACAGGCCGCCGCCGAGCGCGGCGAGGAGGACATCTGGGCCCGAGCAGAGGAACGGCAGTCGCCGAAGGAGCAGCAGTCCGAGGAGGAGCGGCCCGCGCCCGGCCTGTGGGTCGAGGCGTTCTGGGAGGGGCTGAAGAAGGACAACCCGGGTGTGCACCCGACCGACTTCACCCGCAACCCCACCAAGTACCTGCACCTGATCGACGAGCAGGCCCGACCCGAGGCCGACGACGAGGGGGACCTCACGTGATCCAGCAGCGCGCCAACTTCGACTGGATGCTCAAGGAGCTGTACGACGGCGTCCCGGGCATCGAGATGATCGTGGTGCTCTCGGCGGACGGCCTGCGCATCGCCCGCTACGCCGGCGACCCCGACGCCGCCGACCGCGTGGCCGCCGCCTGCGCCGGACTGCAGAGCCTCGCGAGCGCCGTCGCCCAGGAGATCCCCACCAGCGACGGCGGGATGAATCTGGTGGTGATCGAGATGAACGGCGGCTACTTCTACCTCATGGCGGCCGGCGCCAACGCCTACCTCGCCGTCCTCGCCGACGTGCGCTGCGAACCCGGTCACATGAGCGCGAACATGCGCGACCTCGTCGTGCGGATCGGCTCGCACCTGACCAGCCCGCCCCGGCACACCGGGCAGACCGTATGACCGCTCCGAAACGCCGACGGCGCTACCCCGCACCCCAGCCACCGGTCCCGCCGCCCCCGCCCGGCGCAGCAGCCGACGACGAACCGGCCGGCGAGGCGGAGCGGGAGGGCGAGGGCAAGCAGCCAGAGCGGCTGTTCGTCATCTCCGGCGACGGTGAGCGCGTGCCGCTCGACCTGGTCACCCTGATCGTGGCGCGCGCCGAAGCCCCCTCCCGCGCCACCCCGGAGCAGACCGCGGTGCTGCGGATGTGCGCCGCCCCGCTGTCCGTGGCCGAGATCTCCGCGTACCTGCGGCTGCCGTTCAGCGTGGTGACGGTGCTGATCACCGACCTGCTGACCGCGCGGCTGGTCCAGGCGCGCGCCCCGATCGTCCGGCAGCAGATCCCCGACCGTTCCCTCCTCGAAGCGGTGATGCATGGACTCCAACGCCTCTGACACGATCCCCGGCCCACGGGCCGAGGACCGGCTGCCGCCCACCACCGAGGCCGCGGCGAAGATCGTCATCGTGGGCGGGTTCGGCGTCGGCAAGACCACCATGGTGGGCTCGGTGAGCGAGATCCGGCCGCTCACGACCGAGGAGACCATGACGCAGGCCGGCGTCGGGGTCGACGACGACTTCGGCTCCGCGTCCAAGACCGCCACCACCGTGGCCATGGACTTCGGCCGCATCCGCATCACGGACCAGGTCGTGCTGTACCTGTTCGGCACCCCCGGCCAGGAGCGCTTCTGGTTCCTGTGGAACGGCCTGTTCGAGGGTGCCCTCGGCGCGGTCGTCCTGGTCGACACCCGCCGCCTCGAGGTCAGCTTCGAGGTGATGGGCCGGCTGGAGGAGCGCGGGGTGCCGTTCGTGGTCGGCGTCAACACCTTCCCCGACGGCCCGCGGTACCCGCTGGAGGACCTGCGCGCGGCCCTCGACCTGCCCCCCGAGATCCCGATCGTGGAGTGCGACGTGCGCCGCCGCGCCTCCAGCCGGGACGTGCTGATGACGCTGATGCGGTTCCTGCACTCCCTGACGCTCACCGGCAGCCTCACCTGACACCCCGCACCCGCCGTACGGCCGCCCCGCACGCGCCGCCGTACGACCCCGTCCCGGACCCCGGTCCACCCCGTTCGAAAGCGACCCCCCGTGACGCCTGAACCCCAGTCGACGACAGGTACGCACGCCCCCACCCCCGGCCCGCCGCCCGGCTGCCCCGCCCACGGCCGCGGCCCCGGCGGGCTCCAGCGGCTCTACGGCCCCGGCGCCGAGGACCTCGACCAGCTCTACGAGCGCCTGCGCGAGGAACACGGCCCCGTCGCGCCCGTCCTGCTCCACGACGACGTCCCCATGTGGGTGGTCCTCGGCCACGCCGAGAACCTGCACATGGTGCGCACCCCCTCGCAGTTCACCCGGGACAGCCGCGTCTGGACCCCGCTCGCCGAGGGCATGGTCAGGCCCGACCACCCCCTCATGCCGCACATCGCCTGGCAGCCCATCTGCTCCCACGCCGAGGGCGAGGAGCACAAGCGGCTGCGCGGCGCCGTGAAGGCGGCCCTGGCGACGATCGACCACCGCAGCCTGCGCCGGCACATCTACCGGGCCACGCAGCGCCTGGTGAACGACTTCTGCGAGGACGGACACGCCGACCTGGTCGGCCAGTTCTCCGAGCACCTGCCCATGGCCGTGATCTGCCAGGTCCTCGGCATGCCCGAGGAGTACGACGACCGCATGGTGCACGCCGCCCGCGACGCGCTCAAGGGCACCGAGACCGCCCTCGCCAGCCACGCCTACGTCATGGACGCGCTCAGCCGGCTCACCGCCCGCCGACGTGCCCGGCCCGCCGACGACTTCACCAGCCACCTCGTCACCGACCCCGCCGGGCTGAGCGACGACGAGGTCCGCGAACACCTGCGGCTGGTGCTGTTCGCCGCCTACGAGGCCACCGTCAACCTGCTCTCCAACGTGCTGCGCCGGGTCATCGTCGACCCCCGCTTCTACGCGCGGCTCAACGGCGGCCAGATGACCGTGCCCGAAGCGGTGGAGCAGTCCCTGTGGGACGAGCCGCCGTTCAGCACGATCCTCGGCTACTTCGCCAAGCAGGACACCGAGTTGGGCGGCCAGCGCATCCGCAGGGGCGACGGCCTGCTGTTCGCGCCCGCGCCGGGCAACGTCGACCCGCGCATCCGGCCCGACCGGTCCGCGAGCATGCGGGGCAACCGCTCCCACCTCGCCTTCGGCGGCGGACCGCACGAATGCCCCGGCCAGGACATCGGCCGGGCCATCGCCGACGTCGGCGTCGACGCGCTGCTGACCCGGCTCCCCGACGTGCAACTCGCCGTGGAGGAGAGCGAGCTGCGCTGGACGACCTCCATCGCCTCGCGGCACCTGGTGGCGCTGCCGGTGCGCTTCGCGCCCGCGCCGCAGCAGGAGGTCGTGCTCGGCCCGAGCCTCGGGGTGCTGCCCGAGCAGCGTTCCTCGGGGGCCACCGGGACCCCGCCGCCGGCCGGCCCGCTGCTCGCCGAGCCGGTGGCCGGTCCGGCGGGCGCCGGGTCGCACCAGGAGGCGGCATCCGCCCCTTCGACGGCGCAGACGGCGCAGACGGCACCGGAACCGGAGCCGCGCCCCAACGCCTGGCAGCGGTTCCTGAGCTGGTGGCGCGGCCACTGAGCCGGCGCCCCCTCGGACGTGAGGAGCGGGCCGGGATCAGGCGGGCCCGGCCGGCCCGGTCCCGTCGCCGGCCCACCGCGCGTACGCCGTCCAGGCACCGGGCGTCCGCGCACTGCGCAGCCGGTGGGCGACCCCGGTGACGGGGTCGGTGAACTCCAGCTCGCGGGCGACGAGTTGCAGCGGGCGCCGGAAGTCGCCGGGCGGCACCGGGTCGGCCACCACCGGGTACAGCGGATCGCCGAGCAGTGGCACGCCCAACGCGTTCATGTGGACGCGGAGTTGGTGGGTCTGCCCGGTCTCGGGGGTCAGCCGGTAGCGGGCGAGCCCGTCCGCGCGGTGCTCGACCAGCTCGACACGGGTCACCGCGTTCGGCTCGCCGGGGACCTCCCGGGCGGCCAGCGAGCCGCGCTCCTTGACGATCCGGCTGCGCACGGTGACCGGCAGGGCGAGCGCGGGGTCGTACGGCGCGACCGCCTCGTACACCTTCCGCACCCGGCGGTCGCGGAACAGCGTCTGGTACGCGCCGCGCTCCTCGGGCCGCACCGTGAACAGCACCAGCCCGGCGGTGAGCCGGTCCAGCCGGTGGGCCGCCGTCAGCGTGGGGACGCCCAGCTCGCGGCGCAGCCGGGCCAGCGCGGTCTCGGCCACGTGGCTGCCGCGCGGGGTGGTGGCCAGGAAGTGCGGCTTGTCCGCGACCACGATGTGCTCGTCCCGGTACACCACGGGCACCGGGAACGGCACCGGCACCTCGGCGGGCAGCTCCCGGTGGAACCACACGTACGCCCCCGGCCGGTACGGGGCGTCCGGCGCCACCGGCGTCCCGTCGGCCCCGACGACCAGCCCGGCGTCCAGCAGCGCCTCCACCACGCCGACGCCGGCCCCGCTCAGCCGCTGCACCAGGTGGTCCCGCACGGTCGCCCAGTCCCCGGTGCCGGGCAGCCGCACCCGCACCGGGTCGACCCCGTCGCGCTGCGGCAGCGGGGAGGGCGGGGGAGGGGTACGGCGTCGCACCGTCCCAGCCTACGGGGGTGGCGGGAACCGGCCGGGTCCCGCCGGGGCGGCCGAAAACCACTTGGGCGCCCCGGACGGCGTGGGCAGGATACGGATCATGCCCTTCACCACCGCTCCCGTCCTGCCCGCGGGCACCCTCTCCCGCTCCGCGCAGCCCGTCCTCGCCACCGGCGACGGGCTCCTGCTGCGCCCCTGGCGGGCGGACGACGCCCCCGCCGTCCACGCGGTCTTCCAGGACCCGCTGATGCACCAGTGGCACATCCGGTCGTCCGACTCGGTGGAGGAGGTCGCCGGCTGGATCGAGCAGTGGCGGGAGAGCTGGGCCGCCGAGCGCACCGCCCAGTGGGCCGTCGCCGACGAGGACACCGACCGGGTGCTGGGCCGGGTGGCCCTGCGCACGATCGAGCTGGGGGAGGGGTCGGCCGAGGTGGCGTACTGGACCGCGCCGGACGCGCGCGGCCGGGGTGTCGCGGTGCGTGCCACGGCCGCGCTCACCCGCTGGACCTTCGACGAGATCGGCTTCCACCGGCTGGAGCTGATGCACGCCACCGCCAACGAGTCCTCCTGCCGCGTCGCCACGAAGGCCGGGTTCGCCCTGGAGGGCACCAAGCGCAGCGCCGTCCTGCACCCGGACGGCTGGCACGACATGCACCTGCACGCACGCGTGCGTGAGGACGCGGCGGACTGAGGGTCCAGGGCGCGCGGGGCGGGCCTGCGGCCCTGCGCGGCCCGGTCAGGAGGCCGTCGCGCCGACGGGCTCCTGTTCGGCCTCCACGCGCGCGTTCCACTCCCGCTTCGACGCCTGCCAGCCGTCCTCGTTGTGGCCGAGCCGCCAGTAGCCGGAGATCGACAGGTCCTCGCGGGGGATCTGCCGCTCGACGCGCAGCAGCCGGCGCAGCTCCTTCACGCAGCCGGCCTCGCCGTGCACGAACGCGTGCACCCGGCCCTCGGGGAAGTCCAGCGCCCGCACGGCCTCGACCAGTGCCTCGCCGACCGGGCGCTCGCCCCGGTGCAGCCAGACGATGTCCGCGTCGGAGTCGATCTTCTGCTCCTCCTCGGGCCCGGACACCTCGACGAAGGCGCGGACCGCGGCACCGCCCGGCAGCGACTCCAGCGCGGCCGCGATGGCCGGCAGCGCGCTCTCGTCACCGGCCAGCAGGTGCCAGTCGGCCGCGGGGTCGGGGGCGTAGGCGCCGCCGGGGCCCATGAAGCGGACGGTCTCGCCCGGCTGCACGCGCACCGCCCACGGACCGGCCAGGCCCTCGTCGCCGTGGACGACGAAGTCCAGCGTCAGCTCACGGTGTTCGGGGTCCCAGGCGCGCACGGTGTACGTACGGGTGACGGGCCACTGCTCCCGGGGGAACTCGGCCCGGATCCGCTCCAGGTCGAACGGCTCGGGGTAGGTCACGCCCTCCGCGCCGAACAGCAGCTTGACGTAGTGGTCGGTGCAGTCGCCCGCGCCGAACTCCGCGAGGCCGTCGCCGCCGAGCACCACGCGCTGCATGTGCGGGGTCAGCCGCTCGGTGCGGACGACCTGCGCGGAGTGCGACTTGCGGGGCTTCCGTACCGGACGCTCTGCCATGGCGGCCTCCCAAACTTTGGTTAGGTTCACCTAAGTTAGCACCCGGAAGGGCTCCGCGACCTTCAAGCGCTGGGAAAGGCTAGGCACCCAGCGTCGTCAGCAGCCGGTGCAGTGACCCGCCGAGGCCCCAGCGGGCGCCCAGGTCCGCCACCGCCTGCGGGTCGCGCGGGGTGCGCGGCAGGGCCGTCTCGACCGGCGGCAGCGGTACGTCGCCGGCCACCCGGACGACCTTCGGCGCGACCTCGACGTAGGGCCGCGCCTGGGCGAGGCGCGTGCGCTGGGCCGGGGTGAGCTTCGAGCGGGGGTCGTCGACGGCCGCCATGATCCCCGCGACGTCGCCGAACTGCGCCAGCAGCTTGGCCGCCGTCTTCTCGCCGATCCCCGGCACGCCCGGCAGGCCGTCGCTCGGGTCGCCGCGCAGCAGCGCCAGGTCCGCGTAGCCCGGTCCGTCCACCCCGTACTTCTCGCGCAGCACCGCCTCGTCGGTGATCTGCAGGGTGCCCACGCCCTTCAGCGGGTACAGCACGCGCACCCCGCGCGCGTCGTCCACGAGCTGGTACAGGTCCCGGTCGCCGGTGACGATGTCCACCGGCCCGGTGGCCCGCGCGGTGAACGTGCCGATCACGTCGTCCGCCTCGTAGCCCGCGACGCCCACGCGCGCGATGCCGATCGCGTCGAGCACCGCCTCGATGACCGGGACCTGCGGCGACAGCGTGTCCGGCACCTGCTCCTCGTCCGGCCCGGACGGGTGTTCCTCGGCGACGCGGTGCGCCTTGTAGGAGGGGATGAGGTCGACGCGCCACTGCGGCCGCCAGTCCGCGTCCATGCACGCGACCAGCAGGTCGGGCCGGTGGTCGCGCACCAGCCGGTCGATGAATTCCAGCAGCCCGCGCACCGCGTTGACCGGGGTGCCGTCCGGTGCCTTCACGGACTCGGGCACGCCGAAGTACGCGCGGAAGTAGAGCGAGGCGGTGTCGAGGAGCATCAGTCGTCCGGTCACGCTCGCATCATGCCGCACGGCACCGACAGGCGCGCACGTCCGATGGTGACCCCGCTCACTTGTGTGTTTGCCCTTCGGCCGCTCGGGCAGGCGCGGCGTCGGATCGGCGCCGGCCACACGTTCCCCCCACGTGCGGCAGGCGGCCGTTCTCTTTTCTTGTCCCCCAACGGAGAGGTACGTGTGTCCGCCAGGCTAGAGGCCGACCATCTGTTCAAGGTGTTCGGCAGACGACAGGGCGAGGCAGTCGAGCGGCTCCGCGCGGGAGCCGACCGGGAGGAGCTGCGCGCGGACGGCACCACCGCCGCCGTGATCGACGTCTCCTTCACCGTGGACCCGGGCCAGATCTTCGTCGTCATGGGCCTGTCCGGCTCCGGCAAGTCCACGCTGCTGCGCATGCTCAACGGACTGCTGGAGCCCACCGCCGGGCACGTCCGCTTCGACGGCCGCGACCTGACCGCGCTCGGCGACCGCGAGCTGCGCGAGGTCCGCGCCCGCAAGATCAGCATGGTGTTCCAGCACTTCGCCCTCTTCCCGCACCGCAGCGTCCTCGACAACGCCGCCTACGGCCTCGCCGTGCAGGGAGTGCCCCGCGCCGAGCGCGAGAAACGCGCCGCCCGCGCCCTGGAGCTGTGCGGCCTGGCCGGCTGGGAGACGTCCTGGCCCGACGAGCTGTCCGGCGGCATGCAGCAGCGCGTGGGCCTCGCCCGCGCGCTCGCCACCGACGCCGACCTGCTGCTGATGGACGAGTCCTTCAGCGCCCTGGACCCGCTGATCCGCCGCGACATGCAGGACCAGCTCCTCACGCTCCAGAAGACACTCAAGAAGACCATCGTGTTCATCACCCACGACCTCAACGAGGCCATGCGCCTCGGCGACCGCATCGCCGTGATGCGCGACGGCCGCATCGTGCAGAACGGCACGGCCGAGGACATCCTGCTGCGCCCGGCCGACGACTACGTGGCCTCCTTCATCCAGGACGTCGACCGCTCCCGGGTGCTCACCGCCGGCGCCGTCATGGACACCTCCGTCACGGCGGACGCCCCGCTGTGCCGCTGCGAGACCGCGAGCCCCACGACGCCGTTCGCCGAGCTGTGCGCCATCAGCGCCCGGGTGCCCCACCGCGTCTCGGTCGTGGACGGGGCGGGACGCCTGGTCGGGGTGGTCCCGCAGCAGCGGCTGGTCGGCTTCCTCGGCGACGGGCCCGCCGACCCGGTGCCCTGCGACGCCCCCGACGGGAAGGTGGCCGCGCATGCCTAGGCTCCACCTCGGCGACTGGGTCGACTCCGGCGTCGACTGGCTCGTCGCCCACCTGTCCTGGCTGTTCGACGCGGTCAAGGCCGTCGTCGAAGGCATGTACGACGGCATCGACGCCGTCCTGACCGCCCCGCAGCCACTGCTGCTCGCGGGCATCCTCGCCGTGCTCGCCTGGTGGCTGCGCGGCCTCGTCGCGGGTGTGCTGTCCTTCGCCGGCTTCGCCCTGATCGACTCGCTGGACCTGTGGGACCAGGCGATGTCCACGCTGTCCCTGGTGCTCGTCGCCACGCTGATCGCGCTCGCCGTGTCCCTGCCGCTGGGCATCTGGGCGGCCCGGTCCCGGGCGGTCAGCGCGACCGTCAAGCCCGTCCTGGACCTGCTCCAGACGATGCCGTCGATGGTCCTGCTCATCCCGGCCATCCTGTTCTTCGGCATGGGCGTGCCGGCCGGCGTCGTCGCCACCCTGATCTTTGCCCTGGCCCCCGGCGTGCGCATGACCGAGCTGGGCATCCGCCAGGTCGACGCCGAACTCGTCGAGGCGGCCGAGGCGTTCGGCACGACCCCGCGCGACACGCTGCTGCGCGTCCAGCTGCCGCTCGCCCTGCCCACGATCATGGCGGGCGTGAACCAGGTGATCATGCTGGGCCTGTCGATGGTCGTCATCGCCGGCATGGTCGGCACCGGCGGCCTGGGCGGCGCGGTCAACGAGGCCATCGGCCAGCTCGACATCGGCCTCGGCTTCGAGGCCGGCCTGGGCATCGTCGTCCTCGCCGTCTACCTGGACCGGCTCACCGGCGCGCTCGGCACCCGCCTGTCCCCGCTGGGCCGGCGCGCCGCCGCCAAGGCCCGTACGACCGCGTGGTCCCACCGCCCGCGTCCGGCCGTCGCCGTGGCCTGCGTCGCCGCCCTCGCGCTGGTGGCGGGCGGACTGGGCGTCTTCGGCGGCCCGTCCGGCACCGCCGAGGCCACCGGTGAGAACGTCGGCCGGGGCAAGGAGGTCAAGCTCGGCTACATCCCGTGGGACGAGGGCATCGCCTCCACCTACCTGTGGAAGGAGATCCTCGAACAGCGCGGGTTCGAGGTCACGACCACGCAGTACGCGGCCGGACCCCTCTACACCGGCCTCGCCACCGGCCAGGTCGACGTCCAGACCGACGCCTGGCTGCCCACCACCCACGCCGAGTACTGGCAGAAGTACGGCAAGCGGCTCGACGACCTCGGCCGGTGGTACGGCCCCACCTCCCTGGAGCTCACCGTCCCCTCGTACGTGAAGGACGTGAACTCCCTGGCCGACCTGAGGAACAAGTCCGCCGAGTTCCACGGCAGGATCGTCGGCATCGAGCCCAGCGCGGGCATGATGGGCCTGCTCAAGGACAAGGTGCTCCAGGAGTACGGCCTGAAGGGCTCCTACGAGGTCGTCGACGGCTCGACCCCGGCGATGCTCGCCGAGCTGAAGCGGGCCTACGCCAAGAAGCAGCCGGTCCTCGTCACCCTGTGGTCCCCGCACTGGGCCTATGCCCGGTACGACCTGAAGAAGCTCAAGGACCCGCGGGGCGCCTGGGGCAAGGGCGACGGCGTGCACACGGTCGCCCGCCGGGGCTTCGCCGAGGACAACCCCGAGGCCGGGCGCTGGCTGAAGGACTTCTCCATGACCGAGCAGCAGCTCACCGACCTCGAGGCCCGGATCCAGCAGGCCGGCAAGGGCAAGGAGCAGGACGCCGCGCGCGCCTGGCTCGCCGACCACCCCGGCCTGCTCGACAAGTGGGCGCCGGTCGACGGGGGCGCGGCCGACAGCAAGGCGGCGGCCGCGACCGACAGCAGGGCGGCCGGGTGACCTGACCCACCCGACACCGCCCGGAGGCGGGCCGTGGCGTACGACGACGTACGGTGCGGCCCGCCTCGTGCGTACGGGGGCAGCACGGCAAGGATCCGGCCAACCACGCAGAGCCACGTCGTCACCCGAACTCGGGCGCGTAGGGCGTGCGGACGGCGGTTCGCACCCCGGGAGCGGAACACGGAGAGCCGTCCGTACGCTGAAGTCATCAGGGCAACCGCATCGCCGGGTTCCCGCCCCGGCGACCGTTCGGGGATGATCCACTGGCGCGAACCGGCCGCTGGGACGTCACCCGTCGTGTCGTCGATGTGACGGGCACATGAAACGGTTTGCCGAACATGCGTAGGGTGCAGACAACCGAGCAGAGGCGGTACCCGCGCAGCGGGGCACTCGGACCGCGCAGCGACGGGCGAAGGAGGGAGCCGGAGCGATGGGCGACCACAAGGAACAGCCCCTGCGGGTCGGCGCGGCCGTGCGCCGCCGCCGCCGGGCCCTCGACCTGACCCTCGCCGTCGTGGCCGAGCGCAGCGGCCTGTCGGTGCCCTTCCTGAGCCAGATCGAGAACGACCGGGCGCGCCCCAGCCGCGGGTCCCTGGAGAAGGTCGCCGACGCGCTGCGCACCACGGCTGTCGAACTCCTCGCGGCCGCCGACCCGGCGTGCAGCGTCGACGTCGTGCGCGCTGAGATCGGCGAGCCCGGCCCCGACCCGCAGTCCCGGTCCCTGGTGCGCGGCCACCACCAGATGCACGCCACCGAGTTCACCGGCGACCACGACGCGGGCCGCGAGTTCCAGTTCCGCAACGACCAGTTGATGTACGTCGCGGACGGCGCCGTGGAGATCGAGGCCGAGGGCCGCGCCTACCGCCTGGGCCGCGGCGACACCCTGTACCTGACCGGCGGGGTCCGCCACCGCTGGCGGGCCACGGTGGCGGACACCCGGGTGGTGGTCGTCGCCGTCGCCGAGCACATCGAGGCGGTGCGGGACCGCAAGCGCCGGTGAGGGTCGTCTCCCTCGTCCCCTCCCTGACCGAGGCGATCGCCGTGACGCTGCCGGGGGCCCTGGCCGGCGCCACCGACTGGTGCAGCCACCCGGCCGGCCTCGACGTCATCCGCGTCGGCGGCACCAAGAACCCCGACACCGACCGCATCGCCGCCCTCGCCCCGGACCTGGTGGTGGCCAACGAGGAGGAGAACCGCCCGGACGACCTCGCCGCCCTGCGCGCGGCGGGCCTGCCCGTCCTGGTGACCGAGGTGCGCGACGTCCCCGCGGCCTTCCGCGAACTGGAGCGCGTGCTGCGGGCCTGCGGCGCCGGCGGCCGCCCGCGCTGGCTGGACGAGGCGGAGGTGGCCTGGACGGACCTCGCCCCGCCCCCGCGCCGCACGACGGCCGTCGTGCCGGTCTGGCGCCGGCCGTGGATGGTGCTGGGCCGCGACACCTTCGCCGGGGACGTGCTGGCCCGGCTGGGCGTGGACCACCTGTACGCCGGCCACGCGGAGCGCTACCCGAGGGTCCCGCTGGACGAGCTGCGCGCCGCGCGCCCCGACCTGGTGGTCCTCCCCGACGAGCCTTACCGCTTCACCCCCGACGACGGGCCCGAGGCGTTCCCCGGCCTGCCCTGCGCGCTGGTCGGCGGTCGGCACCTGACCTGGTACGGCCCCTCGCTCACCGAGGCGCCCCGGGTGCTGGGCGCGGCCCTGCGAGCAGCGCGCCGCTGAGCAGCCCGCCCGCGGTGCGCACGGCGGCGACGCCCCAGGCGCCGACCAGCAGGGCGTACAGCGCGACCGCGAGCACGCCGTAGACGACCAGCCCGGTGTGCCGGGCCAGCGCCGCCGCGCCGGTGACGCAGGTGCCGACCGGGAAGGTGAACGCCCACCAGGTCATCGAGAAGCCCATGCCGTGCCGCCGCGCCCGCACCACGTGCGCCGTGGCCAGGCCCAGCCACAGCAGGGCGAAGCCGGTCACCGGGACGCCGTACAGCACGGCCAGCACCCGGAAGCCGTCGGCGTACGGGGCGGGCACGACACCCGGCGCCACGTCCGCGAAGCGCCCCACCGCGGTGGTGGACTGGCCCAGCGGGCCGAGCACCAGGAACAGCGTCGGCGTGAGGGCGAGCGGCAGCGGGCCACGGGTGACCAGCCGGGCGAAGACCAGCGGCAGCATCAGGAAGGTCGCCAGCAGGCTCAGCCCGAACAGCGCGACACAGCCCAGCAGCAGCGTCGCCCGGGCCTGCCCGGCCGGGAGGTACGGCACCAGCGCCGGCCCGAGCGCCGCCGACACCATCGGCGCCACCAGCGGCAGCAGCCACACCGGCGTCGCCTGCCCCGGCTCGACGGCCCTGGGCCGCTGCCGTACGGCCATGAGGTACGGCACGGCGACGGCGGCCGCGAGCCCCACGGCCGTACCCGCGCCGAACAGCACGGCGTCCAGGGCGACGGCCGGTCCGGTCCCGATCCACTCCCGGCCCACGCCCAGCGCGCCGCCCCCGACCGCGAGCAGGGCCATGGCGAGGCAGCCGTAGAAGGGCGCGGCCGACGGGTCGAGGAGGTGGGCGCGGGCCTGGTCGCGGTGGTGGGCCCAGTGCAGTCCCCGCGCCACGAGGAGCACCACCAGCAGGACCAGGGAGAGGGCCCAGACGGCCGCCCAGGCCGTGCCCAGCCCCGGCAGCCGCAGGGGGAGCGCGGCGCCGGCCGTGGCCACGATCGCGGTGCCCATCACGCACGCGTACCAGTTCGGGCCGAGGTGCCGCAGGGCGGGCAGGCGCGGGGCGGGACGGACGGCGGGGGAGCGGCCGGGAGAGGGGGCGAGGGGCTGGGCTGCGGTGACCATGCCTCCACGCTGCCGTCGCGATCGCTCCGCGACCAGGGAGGACGTCTCTATGAGGGCATAAGCTGGTCTTATGACTGAGGGGCAGGCGGGAGCGGCCGGAACCGAGCACCGGTCCGCGGCGGGCGGCGCGGCGGGGCCCGGGCGCCCGCCGGCCGGCTCGCTGGCGCACCGCGTCCCCGACCTCGGCGCACTGGAGCTGCTGCTGGCCGTGGCGCGGCTGGGCAGTCTCGGGGCGGCGGCGCGCGAGGTGGGAATCACCCAGCCCGCCGCCAGCAGCCGCCTCCGGTCGATGGAGCGGCAGCTCGGGGTGGCGCTGGTGGACCGCTCGCCGCGCGGCTCCCGGCTCACCGACGCCGGGGCGCTGGTCACGGACTGGGCGCGGCGGGTCGTCGAGGCGGCGGAGGCGTTCGACGCGGGCGCCCAGGCGCTGCGCGACCGGCGCGACTCACGGCTCCGGGTCGCGGCGAGCATGACCATCGCCGAGTACCTGCTGCCGGGCTGGCTGCTCGCGCTGCGCGCCCAGCGGCCCGACACGGCCGTGTCCCTGTTGGCCGGGAACTCCACCGCGGTGGCGGAGCGGCTGCTGACGGGCGAGGCGGACCTGGGGTTCGTGGAGGGGCTGACGGTCCCGGCGGGCCTGGACTCGGTCGTGGTCGCCCACGACCGGCTGATCGTGGTGACGGCCCCGGGCCACCCGTGGGCCCGCCGCCGATCCCCCCTGTCCGCCGCCGAGCTGTCCGCCACGCCCCTGATCCTCCGCGAGAAGGGCTCGGGCACCCGCCAGGTGCTGGACGCGGCCCTCGGCGGGCTGGCCCGTCCCCTGATCGAGCTGTCCTCGACGACGGCGGTCAAGGCGGCGGCGGTCGGCGGCGCGGGGCCCTCCGTGCTGAGCGAGCTGGTGGTCCGGGAGGAGCTGGCCGTGCGGCGCCTGGTGGCGGTCCCGGTGGCCGACCTGTCCCTGACCCGGGACCTGCGGGCGGTCTGGCCGACCGGCCACCGCCCGACGGGCCCGGCCCGAGACCTGCTGACGCTCACGCGCACGTGACGCCACCAACCTTCACGCGCACGTGACGCCACCGGCCTCCACGCGCGTGCCCCGCAGCCGCGCCTGAGCGCGGGCGCCTTCACGCGCGCGTGGCCCTCAGCCGCACCTGAGCCCGCCGGCCCTCACGCGCGCGTGCCCCAGCGGGCCGCCCGGTCGACCAGGGCCCGCATCACCCGCACGTCGTCCCCCATCTCCGGATGCCACTGCACCCCGAGGACCCAGCCCTCCCCGGCCGGCCCCGTCTCCCCGGTGCCCCACTCCACGGCCTCGACCGTGCCGTCCTCGGCGTACGCCGACGGGACCAGGCCCCGGCCGAGCCGGTCCACCGCCTGGTGGTGGAAGGTCGGCACCGCGGTCTGCTCCGGGACCACCCGCGCGTACACCGTGCCCGGCACCGGCTCGACCGGGTGCCTGCCGAAGACGCCCGGCACCTCCGCGTGCCCGTCGACGTGCTGCACCAGCGTCCCGCCGAGGGCGACGTTCAGCAGCTGCATGCCCCGGCAGATGCCGAGCAGCGGCACCCGCGCCGCCAGCGCGGCCCCGATCAGCGCGAGTTCCCAGGCGTCCCGTTCCCGTGCGGGCGGCCCGGTGCGGGGGTCGGCGTCGGCGCCGTAGCGCACCGGCTCCACGTCCGGACCGCCCGCGATCACCAGCCCGTCCAGGCGGGCCACGGCCGCCTCGGCGTGCTCGGGCGCGTCGGGCGGGAGCATCGCCGCGAGGCCCCCGGCCCGCTGCACGAGCCGTGGGTACCCGGCCGGCAGCAGCGCGGCCTCGAGCTGCCACACGCGCCACCGGGTCCCGGCCTCCAGGTACGTGCTCACACCGATCAACGGTCGCCCGGCCATGCGCTCTCCCGAGGGTGCCTCAGCGGACTGTCTCCGCACCGACTGTCTCCGTAATGGACTGCCCGTGAACCTTTGGGTCCCGTACGGCCGCGCCGGCGTGCGTCCGGCTCACGTCAGGAACCCCCTGAGCAGCGCCGCCGTCCCCGCGCAGTGCTCGCGCATGATCTCGCGCGCGCCGTCGGCGTCGCCGTCCAGCACCGCCTCCACCAGCGCGTCGTGCTGGCGCTGCGAGTGCTCCAGGTTGCGCACCAGCAGCGGGATGCAGTCCAGCAGGTCGTTCACCGTGGCCCGGACCGCCGCGTACTGCGCGGCCAGCGTCGGCGAGCCGGACAGTCCGGCCAGCGTGAGGTGGAGCAGGGTGTCACGCCGGCGGTAGTCGGCCAGCGGGGCGTCACGCGTCGCGGCGAGCGCCGCCCGCAGCCGCCCCGCCCGCTCCCCGTCCGTGCCGTGGGCCGCGCACAGCCCGGCCGCGCCGACCTCCAGCACCTCGCGGAACCGCAGCACGTCCTCCACGTCGACCCCGGCCACCCGCCGGCGCAGCTCGTCCTCGCCGCCCGCCGCGCCGCCCCGGGGGCGCGGCAGCACGAACGTGCCGCCGTAGCGGCCCCGCCGGGACTCCACCAGCCCCTGGTCCTGGAGCACCTTCAGCACCTCCCGCAGCGTCACCCGGCTGATCCCCAGCCGCTCCGCGAGGTCCCGCTCGGCCGGCAGCCGCCCGCCGTCCGGCACCAGGCCCAGCCGCACCACCTGCAGGATCTGCTCCAGTGCCTCCTCGAAGCCGTTGCCCGCCCGCACCGGCCGCAGCACCGGCGTCAACCGGTCCGGCGCCGTGTCACCCGCATCCCCGGGCATCCGGCCGCGCCCCCTTCCCAAGCAATGGTTCCACGCCATACCTTATGGCTTCCGGTCGGCGGAAGCAGCCGAAGCCCCGAAGGAGGCCCTCCCGTGGCAGACCGCACACCCCCGCTCTCCGTCGAGGAGCTGTACGCCCTCGTCGCGAGCGGTGAGCTCGACACCGTCGTCCTGGCCTTCCCCGACATGCAGGGGCGGCTCCAGGGCAAGCGGTTCGCCGCCCGCTTCTTCCTCGACGAGGTCCTCCACCACGGCACCGAGGGCTGCAACTACCTCCTCGCGGTCGACGTCGAGATGAACACCGTCGACGGCTACGCGATGTCCTCCTGGGACCGCGGCTACGGCGACTTCGCCCTGCACCCGGACCTGTCCACGCTGCGCCGCATCCCCTGGCACCCGGGCACCGCCCTGGCCGTCGCCGACCTCGCCTGGGGCGACGGCTCACCCGTCGTCGCCGCGCCCCGGCAGATCCTGCGCCGCCAGCTGGAGCGCCTCGCCGAGCTGGGCCTCACCGCCCAGGTGGGCACCGAGCTGGAGTTCATCGTCTTCAAGGAGACCTACGAGCAGGCCTGGGACGCCGGCTACCGGGGCCTGACCCCGGCCAACCAGTACAACGTCGACTACTCCGTCCTCGGCACCGGCCGCATCGAACCCCTGCTGCGCCGCATCCGCAACGAGATGGCCGGCGCCGGCCTCACCGTGGAGTCCGCCAAGGGCGAGTGCAACCCCGGCCAGCACGAGATCGCCTTCCGCTACGACGAGGCCCTGGTCGCCTGCGACCAGCACGCGCTCTACAAGACCGGCGCCAAGGAGATCGCCGCCCAGGAGGGCGTCTCGCTCACCTTCATGGCCAAGTACAACGAGCGCGAGGGCAACTCCTGCCACATCCACCTCTCGCTCGCCGACGCCGACGGCCGCAACGCCATGGCCGGGGACGGCGAGGACGGCATGTCCCCGGTGATGCGGCACTTCCTCGCCGGCCAGCTCGCCGCCCTGCGCGACTTCTCCCTGCTGTACGCGCCGCACATCAACTCCTACAAGCGGTTCCAGCCCGGCTCGTTCGCGCCGACCGCCGTCGCCTGGGGCCACGACAACCGCACCTGCGCGCTGCGCGTGGTCGGCCACGGCCGCTCGCTGCGCTTCGAGAACCGGCTGCCCGGCGGCGACGTCAACCCCTACCTCGCCGTCTCCGGCCTGGTCGCGGCCGGACTGTACGGCGTCGAGCACGAGCTGGAGCTGCCCGAGCCCTGCGCCGGCAACGCCTACGCCGCCGACTTCGCGCACGTGCCCACCACCCTGCGCGAGGCCGCCGAGCTGTGGGCCGGCAGCCCCGTCGCCCGGGCCGCGTTCGGCGACGAGGTGGTCGCCCACTACCACAACATGGCCCGCGTCGAGCTGGACGCCTTCGGCGCCGCGGTCACCGACTGGGAGCTGCGCCGCTCCTTCGAACGCCTGTGAGGCCCCCCGTGCCCGCCGCCCCCGCACCCGCCCTCGACGTCCTGAACCCCGCGACCGAGGAGGTCCTCGCCACCGTCCCGGTCGCCACCGCGGCCGACGTGGACGCGGCCGTCTCCCGGGCGCACCGCGCGCAGACGACGTGGGCCGCCCTGGCGCCCGCGGACCGCGCCCGCCTGCTGCGCCGGTTCGCCGCCGTCGTCGACGAACACCTCGAGGAGCTGGCCCGGCTGGAGGTCCGGGAGGCCGGGCACACCCTCGGCAACGCTCGCTGGGAGGCGGGCAACGTCCGCGACCTGCTCGACTACGCGGCCGGGGGAGTGGAGCGGCTGACCGGCCGTCAGATCCCGGTGGCGGGCGGGCTCGACGTCACCATCCTGGAGCCGCTGGGCGTGGTCGGCGTCATCGCGCCCTGGAACTTCCCCCTGCCCATCGCCGCCTGGGGCACCGCCCCCGCGCTCGCGGCGGGCAACGCCGTCCTCCTCAAACCGGCCGAGACGACCCCCCTGACGGCCCTGCGCCTCGCCGAACTAGCCCTGGCGGCGGGCCTGCCCGAGGGGCTGTTCCAGGTCCTCCCCGGACACGGGCCCGTCACCGGCGACGCGCTGGTCGAGCACCCGGGCGTCGCCAAGATCGTGTTCACCGGGTCGACGGCCGTGGGCCGGCAGGTGCTGGCGAAGGGCTCGGCCCGGCTGAAGCGGGTCACCCTCGAACTCGGCGGCAAGAGCCCCAACATCGTCTTCGCCGACGCCGACCTCCGGGCCGCCGCGGACCCCTTCTCCTTTCTCGACAACGCCGGCCAGGACTGCTGCGCCCGCACCCGCATCCTGGTCCAGCAGCCCGTGTACGACGAGGTCGCGGCCCTCCTCGCCGACGCGCTGGCCGCCGTCGTGGTCGGCGACCCGGCCGACGAGAAGACCCAGATGGGCCCGCTCATCTCACGCCGCCAGCTCGACCGGGTCCGCGGGTACGTCCCCGAGGACGCCCCCGCCCTGCGCGGCAGCGCACCCGACGGCCCGGGCTTCTGGTTCCCGCCGACCGTCCTGACCGGCGAACGGCCCGACTCCGCCGCCGCCCGCGAGGAGATCTTCGGCCCCGTCGCCGTGCTGCTCCCCTTCACCGACGAGCAGGACGCCGTCCGCCTCGCCAACGACACCCCGTACGGCCTGTCGGGCTCCGTCTGGACCCGTGACCTCGGGCGCGCCCTGCGCGTCTCGCGTGCCGTGCGGGCCGGGAACCTCTCCGTCAACTCCCACTCCAGCGTGCGCTACTCGACGCCGTTCGGCGGCTTCAAGCAGTCCGGCCTCGGCCGGGAGCTGGGCCCGGACGCCCTGACCGCGTTCACCGAGACCAAGAACGTTTTCCTCAGCACGGAGGCCTGAGCCGCATGACCGAAGCACAGATCTGCCGCCGCCTGGTCGGCCGCACCGCCGTCGTCACCGGGGCCGGCAGCGGCATCGGCCTCGCCGCCGCTCGCCGGCTCGCCGCCGAGGGCGCCCACGTGGTCTGCGGCGACATCGACGAGACCAGCGGCAAGGCCGCCGCCGAGGAGGTCGGCGGCACCTTCGTCAAGGTCGACGTCACCGACCCCGAGCAGGTGGAGGCGCTGTTCCGGACGGCGTACGAGACCTACGGCAGCGTCGACGTCGCCTTCAACAACGCCGGCATCTCCCCGCCCGACGACGACTCCATCCTGGAGACCGGCCTGGAGGCGTGGAAGCGCGTCCAGGAGGTCAACCTCACCTCCGTCTACCTGTGCTGCAAGGCGGCCCTGCCGTACATGCGGCGCCAGGGCCGGGGCTCGATCATCAACACCGCGTCGTTCGTGGCCCGGATGGGCGCGGCCACCAGCCAGATCTCCTACACCGCGTCCAAGGGCGGCGTGCTCGCCATGTCCCGCGAACTGGGCGTGCAGTTCGCCCGGGAGGGCATCCGCGTCAACGCCCTGTGCCCGGGGCCGGTCAACACCCCTTTGCTGCGGGAGCTGTTCGCCAAGGACCCGGAGCGGGCCGCGCGCCGGCTGGTGCACATCCCGGTCGGCCGGTTCGCCGAGGCCGAGGAGATCGCCGCCGCCGTCGCCTTCCTGGCCAGCGACGACTCCTCGTTCGTCAACGCCACCGACTTCCTGGTGGACGGCGGCATCTCCGGGGCGTACGTCACCCCGCTGTAAGGGCGCCGGGAGCCGGGGCGCCGGGAGCCGGACGCCGGGAGCCGGGGCGCCGGGGCCTACAGGAAGGTGTGCCCCTCGCCCCGGTACGTCGGCACGGTCGCCGTGACCCGGTCGCCCTCGACCAGGTGCAGGCTGTCGAACCGCTCGCACAGCTCACCGGCCTTCGCGTGCCGGAACCACACCTTGTCGCCGATCAGCAGGTCGTCCGCGGGGGAGCCGAGCAGCGGGGTCTGCACCTCGCCGGGACCCTCCTGCGGGTCGTAGCGCAGCCCCTCCGGCAGGTACGGCACCGGCAGCCGGTCCGCCCCCGCCGCGCCGGAGGCCGGGTAGCCGCCGCCCAGCACCGTCACCACGCCCACCCCGGGCCGCCGTACGACGGGCTGGGCGAACAGCGCGGCCGGACGCCCGCTGAACGACGTGTAGTTGTCGAACAGCCGCGGCACGTACAGCCCGGACCCGGCCGCGATCTCCGTCACCGCGTCCTCGGCCGCGGTGCTCTGCACACTGCCGGTGCCGCCGCCGTTGACGAACTCCAGGTCCGGTACGACGGCCCGCACCGCGCGCACCACCGCGGCCCGCCGCTCCACGAGTTCACGGCGCGCGGCCGCCTGCATCAGCCGGATCGCCCGGGAGCGCAGCGGCCGCCCCGCGAGCGCGTCCCCGACCCCCGCGATGTGCCCCTCGTACGCCATGATCCCCACGACCTCGAAGCCGGGCCGCCGGGACACCGCGCGGGCCAGCTCGGCGACCTCGGCGGGGGAGTGCAGCGGCGAGCGCCGGGCGCCGACCCGCACCCGGCCGCCGAGCAGCCGCAGGGCGGTGTCCAACTCCAGGCAGACCCGCACCACTTCACGGCCGTCGCCGCGCGCCGCGTCGATCAGGTCGAGCTGGGCGACGTCGTCGACCATGACCGAGACGGCCGAGGCCAGCTTGGGGTCGGCGGTGAGCTCGGCGAACCCGGCGCGGTCGGCGGACGGGTAGGCGAGCAGCACGTCGTCGAACCCGGACCGCGCGAGCCACAGCGACTCGGCCAGGGTGAACGACATGATCCCCGCGAACCCCTCCTTCGCCAGGACCCGTTCGAGCAGCGCGCGGCACCGCACGGACTTGCTCGCGACCCGGATCGGCTTGCCCCCGGCGCGGCGGAGCAAGTCCTCCGCGTTGGCGTCGAAGGCGTCCAGGTCCACGATCGCGAGAGGGGCGTCGAGGTGGGCGGTGGCCCGGTCGTAACGGGCCCGGTCGGCGGCGCGCGCAGTCATGGACGCAGCCTGCCAGACGCGATTACCGCGGGGTAGGGGGACGATCCGGGCAGATGCCCCGGGGTCGCCGACTGGTTCCCGCCGGACCAGCGACAAGCCGTAGAGTGACGCGCACGCACGACGGAACGACCCCGGCCGGACGCCCGCGCCGGGATGCCGGTCCGCCCGTGCGGGCAGGTATGCGTGCCCAGGGGCGGACGGTCGCGCCCGCGCGGGACGCAGGGCACGCGTCACACGGGGCCCGCGCAGGACGGACACGGCCCGGGCACGAGGAAACGGGGGGTGCATGAGCACGGAAGCACGCCGCGCCACGATCCCCCCGCGCCCCGACACCCCGCCCCGCCCCGCCCACCCGCCGGCCCCTGAAGCCGCGGTCGCCGCGGAGCCCGCGCCCCCGCACACCGAGGGCACGTCGGACCTGCCCCGGCCGTCGTCGGCCGCCGGACCCCGCTCGGCGGGGGCCTTCCCGACCCCCGGCGCCCCGTCCACCCCGCCCCGGCCCGCCGCCGCCCCGACCGGACCGGCGACGCCCGCGACCGCAGGGACACCCAAGGGCAGGGTGCCGGCCGGGACCGCCACGGCTCCCGTGTCCGGGACGCCCACGACCGCCCGCACCCCGGACCCGTCCCGCCCGTCGGCCCCGAGGGAGATACCTCCCGCCGCCCCGACCGGCATACGCCGGCCCCGGACCCCGGCCGAGCCCCCCGCTCCGGCGGACGCGCCGAGCGCACCCCGCCCGGACCGGGCGCCCGATGGGCGCGGCAGCCGCCCGGCCGGATCACCCGGGTCGCCGGAGCGCCTCACCCCCGCGTCGGCGGGCCGTGCCGCGGACCTCCGCGACGCGCCGCCGCCCGTCGCGTCCGCCCGCTTCCCCGACGCCCCTCCGACCGCCGGACGCCCCGGCGCGGGCTTCCCGCGCGGCGACGCCCCGGCCGAGCGCCGCACCACCCCCGCGCACGGCGTCTCCCCGGCCGCCGCCGACACGGCTCCCGCCGCCGCTCCCGGACGGCCCGGCACGACCGACGCGGGCCGCGCGCCCTCCTCCGGCAGCGCGTGGTCCCCGTTCTCCCGGGCCCGGACGCCCGGGGCCGCGCCGGGACACGACGAGGACGCGCCGCGCCCCTACGACGCCGCCCCTGGCCGCCTCGCGGCCGCCACCGGTACCCCGCCCGCCTGGACCCCTGCCGTCCCCGTACGCCACCCCGACTTCGCGGCCCCCGGCGCGCGCACCGCCGCCGACCCGCACCCCCCGGGCCCGGACCCCGCCCTCTCCTGGAGCGCGCCGCCGGCACCCGGCGGTTCCACGCGGCCGCACGTCACGTTCGCGCGACCCGAGGGTGTCGGCGACGCGGGACGCGGGGACGGCGCCCGGGGCCGGGTCGTCGCCGCGGCCGTCAGCATGGTGCTGGGGCTCGGACTCGTCGTCGGTGCCGCCACCGGTAGCTGGCTCGCCGGGGACGCCTCCGGCGCGGGCGAGCGCAGCGCCTACACGGCCGCCGCCGGCCTGTGGCACAGCGTGCCCGTCGACCGGCTCTTCCCGCCGAGCGTGACCGGGCGGGGCGCCGGCCCCGGCGGTGCCGACCGCACCTGGACCCGGATCGCCGTCGCGCCCGACGGCGGCTGCGCCGACGCGTTCGACCCGTTGCTGCGCCAGGTCCTGGCGCCCGTGGGCTGCTCCCGCCTGCTGCGCGCCACCTACACCGACGCCACGCAGAGCTACGTCACCACCGTCGGCCTGCTGTTCACGACGGCCGATCCCGCGGCGATGCGCGCCCTGGACACCCGGTTCGAGAAGGAGGGCCTGGGCCGCCGCACCGACCTGCTGCCCCGCCCCTACGCCGCCGCGGGCACGGCCGCCGCCGGGTTCGGCGACCGCCAGCGGGCCTCCTGGACGGTCTCCGTCCTCACCGACGCCCCGGTCGTGGTCTACGCCGTCTCGGGCTGGGCCGACGGCCGCACCGTCGCCGTACCGCAGCCCGCCGCCGAGGCCGCCGCGACCGGCGCCACCACCGCCCCCGCCCAGGCAGGGCTCGGCAACGAGGCCAAGGGCCTGGCCGACCGTGTCGAGCGCGGCCTGCGCACCACCGCCGCCTCCCCCTCGGAGCGGCCCTCATGACCGCCGGCCGCACGACCCTCAGGGCCGGCGTCGTCGGCTGCCTGCTGGCCGCCGCCGTCGCCCTCGTCCCGCCCACCGCCGCCCACGCGGACGGCATCCGCGGCCAGCAGTGGGCCCTGGACGCCCTGCACACCCAGGAGGCGTGGCAGACCACCCGCGGCAAGGGCGTCACCGTCGCCGTCCTGGACACCGGCGTCGAGGCCGATCACCCCGACCTGGCCGGCAACGTCCTGCCCGGCGAGGACCTGGTCGGCTTCGGCGCGACCGAGGGCGACCGCGCCTGGGCCCGCCACGGCACCGCGATGGCCGGGATCATCGCCGGCCACGGGCACGGCCCCGGGAACGGCGACGGCGTCCTGGGCATCGCCCCCGAGGCGAAGATCCTGCCGGTGCGGGTCATATTGGAGGACGGCGACCCGGCCCGCGCCCGTGCCCGCACCACCCGCGGCAACGCCCTCGCGGAGGGCATCCGCTGGGCCGCCGACCACGGCGCCGACGTCATCAACCTCTCCCTCGGCGACGACTCCGCCTCCGCACACCCCGAACCGGCCGAGGACGAGGCCGTCCAGTACGCCCTGCGCAAGGGCTCCGTGGTCGTCGCCTCCGCGGGCAACGGCGGCGAGAAGGGCGACCACATCTCCTACCCGGCCGCCTACCCGGGCGTCATCGCCGCCACGGCCGTGGACCGCTTCGGCACCCGCGCCTCCTTCTCCACCCGCCGCTGGTACGCCACGGTCGCCGCCCCCGGCGTCAACGTGGTGATCGCCGACCCGGACCACAAGTACTACGAGGGCTGGGGCACCTCGGCCGCCTCCGCGTTCGTCTCCGGCGCGGCCGCCCTGATCAGGGCGGCCCACCCGGACCTGACCCCGGCCCAGGTCAAGAAGCTGCTGGAAGCCACCGCCCGCAACCCCCCGAGCGGCGGCCGCGACGACTCCCGCGGCTACGGCTTCATCGACCCGGCGGCCGCCCTCAGGGCCGCGGCGAAGCTGAAGCCCGAGGGCCTGACGACCCAGTCCTACGGCGAGAAGTACTTCGGTCCGGGCCCCGACGAGCCCGGCCGCGCCGACGGCACCGCGGACTGGGCGGGCCCCCTGGCGGGCGGCACGGGCGCCGTCCTGCTGGTCGCCGGCGTGGTCCTGTGGCGGGGCCGCCGCCGCGGCGCCGACCGGACCCCGCCGGGACACGACTACTAGCCACCGGGACCGCCGTCGCCGGAGGACAGGCCCTGACCCTCCGCGACCCCCGCGAGCGCCGTCACCGCCGCCCGTGCTGCCGCCTCGACCAAGGCGATCCCGTCCTCCTGGGCGGCCGTGCCGTTCGACAGCACGGCGACCAGGTACGAACGGCCCCCGGCCGTGATCCGCCCGATGCTGTTGACGTCCCACAACCCGGTCGTGCTCCGCGGCAGCCAGCCGTTCTTCAGCGCCCACGCCGACCCGTCGGCCGCCGCCGAGACCCCCCACCGCTGCCCCTCGGCTATCCGCCCCATCAGCCCCTGCAGGTACGCACGGGAGGCGGCGGTGAGTTCGGACCCCTCGCCCCCGGAGCCCCCGAACACCTGGCGCAGCAGCGTCAGTTGGTCCGCGGCCGTGGTCTGCGTCAGTCCCCACAGCGCACCCTCGCCGCCGGAGGTCGCGGTCAGGCCGAACCGCGCGTTCGCCGCGTCCAGCCCCTCGGCCCGCCCGATGGCGTCCCACAGCGCCGACGCGGAGGCGTTGTCGCTGTGCTCGATCATCGCGGTGGCGTACGTCCTCTCCTGCGCCGTCAGCGGCCGCCCCGCGTCCTGGGCCCGGAGCAGCAGGGCCGCCAGGATGTCGACCTTGACGATGCTGGCGGTGTCGAAGGCCGCGTCGCCGTACACCGCGCCGGCGCCGGAGACCACGTCCAGGACGGCCACGGACACCTTCGCGCCGTCCGGTACGTCCACGGACCCCATCGCCGCCCTCAGGACGGCGTCGTGGTCGGTCGCGGACTCCGCCACGGGCTCCACCGCCGCCTCCCCGCTCGCCGACCCCGCGGGCGACGGTACCGCGGTCGTGCCCGGGTGCGCCCCGGCCCGCATCCACACCGTGCCGCCGGCGGTCGCACCGGCGACGGCGACCACGGCGAGGGCCGTGCACAGCAGCAGGCGGCGGCTCCGCGAGGGCCTGGCACGGCGGCGCCTCGGGGCAGTGGGGGCAGTGGGGGACTCCATGCCGGCGATGCTGGAGCCGGGCGCTGTGCCCGCCGTGGGACGGGGGTGAGAACCGCGTCAGGGGGCGCTGAGAAAAGCGTGAACGCGGTGATCCCGGGGCGTCCCGCCCCGCACGAGCCGTGCCGCGTCCCCCCGATAGGGTCGGGACCGTGGCGAACAAGAACATCCCCGACCCCGGCTTCTCCGACGACGACGGCTCCGCCGACCCCCGGCTGAGCGCCGCGCTGGCCGCCTGGGCCGAGGACCGCACGGCCGTCGGGCCCGTCCTGGCCGCGCTGCGCGGCGCCCGGCTCCTGGTGCCCGTCGTCGCCGTGCTCGGCGAGGTCGAGGAGGACGAGAACGGCCTGCGCCGCGAGAAGACCTCCGACATGGCCGTGCCCACCCTGAAGGCCGGCGGCCGCACCGCCCTGCCCGCCTTCACCTCCACCGGGTCGCTCGCCCGCTGGGACCCGGCGGCCCGCCCCGTCGCCGTACCACTGCACCAGGCGCTCCGGGCCGCCGCCCACGAGAAGGCCGACACGGTCGTGCT
The DNA here is from genome assembly GCF_005280195.1 of Streptomyces galbus. Taxonomy (GTDB): domain Bacteria; phylum Actinomycetota; class Actinomycetes; order Streptomycetales; family Streptomycetaceae; genus Streptomyces; species Streptomyces galbus. The sequence continues at coordinate 220,913 of NZ_SZPR01000018.1, forward strand.
GGACCTGGCCGGGCCCGTGCCCTTCGAGCTGACCGGGCCGGCCCTGCTCGCGCTCGCCGAGGGCCGCACCAGCACCGACCCGCTCACCGACCCGGCGGTGGTCGACGCCGTCCGCTCGGCCGTCGCCGCGGAGCCAGCCGTCCTGCGCGCCCACCTCGGCCCCGGACAGGCCGACGGCACGCTCGCCCTGGTGCTGGACCCGGCCGCGGCGCCCGCCGAGGCCGCCCGCGCGGTCGCCGGACGCCTGGCCGCCGACGAGACACTGAGGGCCCGCCTCGTGCGCGGCCTCGACCTGGCACTGCTGCCGGCCTCGGCCACGCCTCCGGGCGAGCCCCTGTACGTGCGTGACGCGGACGCCACGTAGGCGACGTACGCGGCGTGCGCGGGCGAGCCGCTAGCCGTAGATCGGCCCCGTGTACTTCTCGCCCGGTCCCTGGCCCGGCTCGTCCGGGACGACCGACGCCTCGCGGAAGGCCAGCTGCAGCGACTTCAGGCCGTCGCGCAGCGGGGCCGCGTGGAACGAGCTGATCTCCGTCGCGGACGCGTCCAGCAGACCGGCGAGGGCGTGCACCAGCTTGCGGGCCTCGTCCAGGTCCTTGTACGCGTCGCCCTCCTCGGTCAGCCCGAGCTTCACCGCGGCGGCGCTCATGAGGTTCACGGCGACCGTCACGATCACCTCGACGGCGGGGACCTCGGCGATGTCCCGGGTCATCTCGTCGAAGTCGGGGGCGGGGGACTGGGGAGGGGTGTCACTCATGTCCCACACGATAGGCCCCGGACCACGCCGGTTCGCACCACCCCCGGGCAGCTGCTAACCTTGTGTGACGACCGGCCGGACACTCGCGTGCTCGGCCCACAAGTGGAGGCTCCGCACTCCCACCTACCGCCCCCCGGGCGGCGGGTCACCCGGTCAGACGGCCGCCATCGTTCCGTACGGACGATGGAGCGCCGTCCGAAAGTGCGCCCCGCGATCTCGCGGCGGTGCTCCGGTAGTGCGAGGAGCCCCGCCTGTGATCGTCCGGGGCATTTTTTCTGCTTCGGCGCGGTTAGGTCTTACGAAAACAGACGTTACGCGGCGCTCAAGCCAGAGGGTCGCGTGGTGCTACCGAGGAGGATCCATCAGCGCCGAGCCCCGCATCAACGACCGGATTCGCGTTCCCGAGGTGCGACTTGTCGGTCCCAGTGGCGAGCAGGTCGGCATCGTGCCGCTCGCGAAGGCACTGGAGCTTGCGCAGGAGTACGACCTGGACCTGGTCGAGGTCGCGGCGAACGCCCGCCCGCCGGTCTGCAAGCTCATGGACTACGGGAAGTTCAAGTACGAGTCGGCCATGAAGGCCCGTGAGGCGCGCAAGAACCAGGCGCACACGGTCATCAAGGAGATGAAGCTCCGGCCGAAGATCGACCCGCACGACTATGACACCAAGAAGGGTCACGTCGTCCGGTTCCTCAAGCAGGGCGACAAGGTCAAGATCACGATCATGTTCCGTGGTCGCGAGCAGTCCCGGCCCGAGCTGGGCTACCGACTGCTCCAGCGGCTCGCGGAGGACGTCCAGGACCTCGGGTTCGTCGAGTCGAACCCGAAGCAGGACGGCCGGAACATGATCATGGTTCTCGGTCCGCACAAGAAGAAGACCGAGGCCATGGCCGAGGCCCGGCAGGCCCAGGAGGCTCGCAAGGCCGAGGCGAAGGCGAACCCGGGCAAGTCGCAGAACGCGGCCGACCCGGACGCCGTGAACGCCGAGGTCCACGACGAGGCTCCTGCCGAGGCTTCCGCCGAGGCGTGACCCCGGGGGACACCGTCCCCAGGACGTAATCGAAACTAGAGCGACGCTCCACCTGTGCCCGGTTCCAGGAACCGGGCACCGGAGCGCCACCGACGAGGAGAGAACGGCGCTATGCCGAAGAACAAGTCGCACAGCGGTGCCAGCAAGCGCTTCAAGATCACCGGCTCCGGCAAGGTGCTCCGCGAGCGCGCCGGCAAGCGCCACCTGCTCGAGCACAAGTCGTCCCGCGTGACGCGTCGCCTCACCGGCAACGCCGAGATGGCCCCGGGCGACGCCGCGAAGATCAAGAAGCTTCTCGGCAAGTGACGCCTCGGCGCCCGGTCCCCGGACCGGTGAGCGCCGTACGTCAGCAGGACCGGGACCCAATCGATTCCGGGCCGTGTGAGTCCACCCACGGCCCCGCTACAAGGAGCTAAACAAGTGGCACGCGTCAAGCGGGCAGTCAACGCCCACAAGAAGCGCCGGGCGATCCTCGAGCAGGCCTCCGGCTACCGCGGTCAGCGTTCGCGCCTGTACCGCAAGGCCAAGGAGCAGGTCACCCACTCGCTGGTCTACAACTACAACGACCGCAAGAAGCGCAAGGGCGACTTCCGCCAGCTGTGGATCCAGCGCATCAACGCCGCTGCCCGCGCGAACGGCATCACGTACAACCGCTTCATCCAGGGCCTGAAGGCCGCCAACGTCGAGGTGGACCGCAAGATCCTCGCCGAGCTGGCCGTCAACGACGCCGGTGCGTTCGCCGCGCTGGTCGAGGTCGCCCAGAAGGCCCTGCCGAGCGACGTCAACGCCCCGAAGGCCGCGTGACGCTGCGCCGGCACCAGCCGACGTGACCCCGAAGGACCCGCAGGCCCCCAGGCCTGCGGGTCCTTTGCTGCCGCCCCACGGATCGCCGCCCCCGCGCCGGGCCGGCCGCACGACGATGAAGGTGAACCAGGAATGCCCCCCGCCAGCCCCGAGCTGATCTCCCCCCGATCCCCCCGGGTCGCCGCCGCACGGCGTCTGGCCAGGCGGAACTTCCGGGGCAAGGAGCGGCTGTTCCTCGCGGAGGGACCGCAGGCCGTACGGGAGGCCGCCGCCTACGGCGCGGACACCCTCGTCGAGCTGTTCACCACCGTGGAGGCCGCCGAGCGCCACGCGGACATCGTCGGCGGGGCCCGCGCGGCCGGCGCCCGCGTCCACCTCGCGGACGAGCAGGTGATCGCCGACATCTCCACCACCGTCACCCCGCAGGGGCTCGTCGGGGTGTGCCGGTTCGTCGACACCCCCTTCGACGACGTCCTCGCCGCCCGGCCCCGCCTCGTCGCCGTGCTCGCCCACGTGCGCGACCCCGGCAACGCGGGCACCGTGCTGCGCTGCGCCGACGCCGCCGGAGCCGACGCCGTCGTCCTCACCGACGCCTCCGTCGACCTCTACAACCCCAAGGCCGTGCGCGCCTCCGTCGGCTCACTGTTCCACCTGCCGGTCGCCGTCGGCGTCCCCGTCGAGCGGGCCGTCGCCGGACTGAAGGACGCCGGGGTCCGCGTCCTCGCCGCCGACGGCGCGGGCGACCACGACCTCGACGACGAACTCGACCGGGGCACCATGGGCGGCCCCACCGCCTGGGTGTTCGGCAACGAGGCCTGGGGGCTGCCCGAGGAGACCCGGGCGCTCGCCGACGCCGTCGTCCGCGTCCCGATCCACGGGAAGGCCGAGAGCCTGAACCTGGCGACCGCCGCGGCCGTATGTCTGTACGCGTCGGCCCGTGCACAGCGCGCCTCCGGAGGGTGCCGTTCCGTCACCGGCGGCTAGTAGGGTGACCTGCTCGGGGATCCTCGTCTGGGAGGTGGGGTGCGGGGATGAGCGTGGGGACGAGCAGCACACCGGGTGGCCGGGACGCGCGGCACCCGCCGGGGGCCGCCCCGCCCGGCGCCGCCGCGTCCGCCCCGGACACCGACCCCGACGACCTCCCCGACGGGCTCGTCGTCGCGGACGAGCACGGCCGCGTCGTCCGCTTCAACGCCGCCGCCGAGCGCATCACCGCCACCCGGGCCGCCGACGCCCTCGGACAGCCGCTGGAGAAGGCGCTGCCGCTGGAGGACCTGGAGGGCCGGCGCTGGTGGCAGCTCACCGACCCCTACGGCGGACTCGCCATCCGGGTGCGCCAGCCCGAGCGCAACCTCCTGCTCCCCGGCGGCCGGGAGGTCCTCGTCACCGCCCGCTACGTCCGCGCCCGCCCCACCGGCCCCGTGCGGCGCGTCGTCGTCAGCCTGCGCGACACCGAGGCCCGCCGCCGCACCGAGCGCTCCCACGCCGAGCTGATCGCCACCGTCGCCCACGAACTGCGCTCGCCCCTGACCTCCGTGAAGGGCTTCACCGCCACCCTGCTCGCCAAGTGGCACCGTTTCACCGACGACCAGAAGCGCCTGATGCTGGAGACCGTCGACGCCGACGCCGACCGCGTCACCCGGCTCATCGCCGAACTGCTCGACATCTCCCGCATCGACAGCGGACGCCTGGAGGTGCGCCGCCAGCCCGTCGACATGGGCGCCGCCGTCGGCCGCCACATCCAGGCCTACGTCGCCGCCGGCCAGCCCGCCGACCGCTTCCTGCTGCGTATCGAGCAGCCCCTGCCCGCGCTGTGGGCCGACCCCGACAAGATCGACCAGGTGCTCAGCAACCTCATCGAAAATGCGGTGCGGCACGGCGAGGGAACCGTCACCATCGACATCACGCCCGCCGCGTCCCCCCGTGAGGGGGAGGACACCGGCACGTCGGTCACCGTGAGCGACGAGGGCGCCGGCATCCCGGAGGAGTCCATGAACCGCGTCTTCACCCGCTTCTGGCGGGGCAGCAAGCGCGGCGGCACGGGCCTCGGGCTGTACATCGTCAAGGGCATCGTGGAGGCCCACGGCGGTGTCATCACGGTCGGCCGCGCCCCCGGCGGCGGCGCCGAGTTCCGATTTACGTTGCCCGTGGCGGCACCGGCGTACCTCACCTGAGACCCGGCCCCGGCCCCACGGGCGCATTCGCTCACCTCAACCCCGTTAGACTCGGCGTTTGGCACCTTTGTGTCCTGCACACGGCCCTTGGAGCGACGCAGAGCCGGTCACGGGGACCATCCGCCAGCCAACGGAAGCACGGGAAGAGATGTCGGCACCCAATAAGTCGTACGACCCAGTCGAGGTCGAGGCGTTGAAACCGGAAGAGATCGAGCGCATGCGGGACGAGGCGCTCGCCGCCTTCGCCGCCGCGGACTCCCTCGACGCGCTCCAGGAGGCCAAGGTCGCCCACACCGGGGGCACCTCCCCGCTGGCGCTCGCCAACCGCGAGATCGGCGCCCTGCCCCCGCACGCCAAGGCCGACGCCGGCAAGCGCGTGGGCCAGGCCCGCGGCGCCGTGAACAAGGCCCTCGCCGCCCGCCAGGCCGAGCTGGAGGCCGAGCGCGACGCCCGCGTGCTGGTCGAGGAGTCGGTGGACGTCACCCTGCCGTACGACCGCGTCCCGGCCGGCGCCCGCCACCCGCTCACCACGCTCTCGGAGCGCATCGAGGACATCTTCGTGGCCATGGGCTACGAGGTCGCCGAGGGCCCCCAGGTCGAAGCCGAGTGGTTCAACTTCGACGCCCTGAACATCGGCCCGGACCACCCGGCCCGCGGCGAGGCGGACACCTTCTTCGTGCAGGGCCCGGACGGCGGCGCCGACTCGGGCGTGGTGCTGCGCACCCACACCTCGCCCGTGCAGATCCGCTCCCTGCTGGAGCGCGAGCTGCCGGTCTACGTGATCTGCCCCGGCCGCGTGTACCGCACCGACGAGCTGGACGCCACGCACACCCCGGTCTTCCACCAGGTCGAGCTGCTCGCCGTCGACGAGGGCCTGACCATGGCCGACCTCAAGGGCACCCTGGACCACATGGTCCAGTCGCTGTTCGGCGAGGGCATGAAGACCCGGCTGCGGCCGAACTTCTTCCCGTTCACCGAGCCGTCCGCCGAGATGGACATGGTGTGCTACGTCTGCCGCGGCGAGTCCGTCGGCAACCCGGACCGCCCCTGCCGCACCTGCTCCTCCGAGGGCTGGATCGAGCTGGGCGGCTGCGGCATGGTCAACCCGCGGGTGCTCACCGCCTGCGGCGTCGACCCGGAGAAGTACAGCGGCTTCGCCTTCGGGTTCGGCATCGAGCGGATGCTGATGTTCCGCCACAACGTCGAGGACATGCGAGACATGGTCGAGGGTGACGTCCGGTTCACCCGGCCGTTCGGGATGGAGATCTGATGCGGGTCCCGCTTTCCTGGCTGCGGGAGTACGTCGACCTGCCGGCCACCGAGACCGGCCGCGACGTCCAGGCCAAGCTGATCTCGGCGGGTCTGGAGGTCGAGACGGTCGAGCAGCTCGGCCACGACCTCAAGGGCCCCCTGGTGGTGGGCCAGGTGCTCACCATCGAGGAGCTGGAGGGCTTCAAGAAGCCGATCCGCTTCTGCACCGTCGACGTCGGCGCGGCCAACGGCACGGGTGAGCCCCAGGAGATCGTCTGCGGCGCCCGCAACTTCGCCGTCGGCGACAAGGTCGTGGTCGTGCTCCCCGGCGCGGTGCTGCCCGGCGGCTTCGCCATCGCCGCGCGCAAGACCTACGGCAAGACCTCCCACGGCATGATCTGCTCCAGCGACGAGCTGGGCATGGGCGACGACGGCAGCAAGGGCATCATCGTGCTGCCGCCCGAGACCGAGGTCGGCCGGGACGCCGTCGAACTGCTCGAACTGGTCGACGAGGTCCTGGACATCGCCGTCACCGCCAACCGCGGCGACTGCCTGTCCATCCGCGGCGTCGCCCGCGAGACCGCCATCGCCTACGGCCTGCCGCTGCGCGACCCCGCGCTGCTCGACGTGCCCGCGCCCAACGCGTACGGCTACCCGGTCCAGGTCACCGACCCGGCCGGCTGCGACCGCTTCACCGCCCGCACGGTCAGCGGCCTCAGCCCCGAGGCCCGCTCGCCGATCTGGCTCCAGCGCCGGCTGCAGAAGGTCGGCATGCGCCCGATCTCGCTCGCCGTCGACGTCACCAACTACGTGATGATGGAGCTGGGCCAGCCCCTGCACGCCTACGACCGCACGCTGGTCCAGGGCACCATCGGCGTGCGCCGCGCCCAGGAGGGCGAGAAGCTCGTCACCCTCGACGGCGTCGAGCGCACCCTGCACGCCGAGGACCTGGTCATCACCGACGACCGCGGCCCCATCGGCCTCGCGGGCGTGATGGGCGGCGCCAACACCGAGATCGCCGACCACGACGACCTCGAGAACGCCACCAGCGACGTCGTGATCGAGGCGGCGCACTTCAACGCGGTCTCCATCGCCCGGACGGCCCGCCGCCACAAGCTGTCCTCGGAGGCGTCCCGCCGCTTCGAGCGGGGCGTCGACCCGCAGGCCGCGGCGGCCGCCGCGCAGCGCACCGTCGACCTGCTGGTCCTGCTCGCGGGCGGCACGGCCGACGCCGGCGTCACCGAGATCGTCGCGCCGTCGGCGCCGCACACGATCACCGTCCCGGCGAACCACCCCGACCGCGTCGCGGGCGTCGACTACGGCCGCGAGACCGTGGTGCGCCGGCTGCAGGAGATCGGCTGCGACGTGTACGGGCAGGACGAGCTGATCGTCACCGCCCCGTCCTGGCGGCCCGACCTCCTGGAGGCCAACGACCTGGCGGAGGAGGTCATCCGCCTGGAGGGCTACGAGAACCTGCCCTCCACGCTGCCCAAGCCGCCCTCCGGCCGCGGCCTGACCCACCGCCAGCGGCTGCACCGCCGCGTCGGCCGCGCCCTGGCCGGCGCCGGCTACGTCGAGGCGCCGAACTACCCCTTCGTCAGCGAGCAGGTGTTCGACCAGCTCGGCCTCGAGGCCGACGACCCGGCCCGCCGGGTCGTGAAGCTGGTCAACCCGCTCAACGACGAGGAGCCGGCGCTGCGCACCTCGCTGCTGCCGGGCCTGCTCGGCGCGCTGCGGCGCAACGACGGCCGTGGCTCGCACGACCTGGCCCTCTTCGAGACCGGCCTGGTCTTCCAGCCGCGCGAGGAGCAGCGGGCCGCCGGGCACCTGCCCGTCGACCGGCGGCCCACCGACGAGGAGCTCGCCGCGCTCGACGCCGTGCTCCCCGAGCAGCCGCGCCACGTCGCCGTGGTCCTCGCGGGCGCCCGCGAGCAGGCCGGCTGGTGGGGCGAGGGCCGCCCGGCCGGCTGGGCCGACGCGGTCGAGGCGGGCCGCCTGGCCGCGCGCGAGGCCGGTGCCGCACTCGGCGTCCGCAAGGGCCAGTACGGTCCGTGGCACCCGGGCCGGTGCGCCGAGTTCGTGGTCGTCCTGGACGGCGCGGAGCGGGTCGTCGGCCACGCCGGCGAGCTGCACCCGCGCGTGCTGAAGGCGCTGGGGCTGCCCGCGCGCACCTGCGCGATGGAGATCGACCTGGACGTCCTGGAGCGGGTCGGCGACGACACGCCGCAGGCGCCCGGCATCTCCACGTTCCCCGTCGCCACGCAGGACGTCGCCCTGGTGGTCGACAAGCCGGTCCCGGCCGCCGAGGTGGAGGCCGCGCTGCGCGAGGGCGCCGGTGCACTCCTGGAGGCCATCCGGCTGTTCGACGTGTACGAGAACGAGGAGCAGCTCGGCGACGGCAAGAAGTCCCTGGCCTACGCGCTGCGGTTCCGCGCGGCGGACCGGACGCTCACCGTGGACGAGGCCTCGGCGGCCCGCGACGCCGCCGTCGCCCTCGCCGGGGAGCGCACCGGAGCGGTGCTGCGGGGCTGATCCGTCCCCCGCAGGGGTCCCGCAGGCGGCCGGTCACGACGCGTTCGTGGCCGGCCGCCCGCGTGCGGACGCCGGGCCGCCAGTTGTACGAGGGGGAGCCGGCGGCCCGGCACCTCAGTCAACCGGCCCGGCCACACAGCGCGACAGCGCGCACACGCGCCGGATGCGCGCACTCCGTTCACACCCCGTGTGAAGGCGGACGCACTACCCTGTCCGCACTGAACCACCCGGGGGGCACCCATGCAGCCCAACACTCTCCTCGACGCGATCCTGGACGAGGCGGGGATCTCCCACGCCGGCCTCGCCGCCCACGTCAACCAGGCCGGACGCGCCCGAGGGCTCCAGCTCCGCTACGAACACACCGCCGTGGCCCGCTGGCTGAAGGGCCAGCGGCCGCGCGGCCAGGTCCCCGACCTGATCTGCGAGGTGCTCGCCGCCCGGCTGCACCGCACGGTCACCCTCGACGACATCGGCCTCGGTGTGCCGGGGGAGCCGGCCGGCCCGCACGGCACCTCCCTGTCCGGCTTCGTCGAGCGGGCCACCGCGCTGTGGCGCTCCGACGAGCAGCAGCGCCCCCACCTCCTCGGCGCCCCCGCGGTCACCGGGACGCCGGCCGTGATGCCGGTGTGGGAGTGGGAGAACCCGCCCGAGGACGTCGACGTCTCCCGCGGGGGCCGGCACCGGGTCACCCCGGCCGACCTGGACACCCTGCGCGCGGCCCGCAGCCACTACGAGCTGATGTACCGCAAGGCGGGCGGCATCGCGACCCGGTCCCGCATAGTCGGCTTCCTCAACGCCGAGGCCGCGCCGCTGCTGCGCGGCAGCTACACCGACGCCACCGGTCGCCAACTGCACCGCGCCACGGGCGGGCTGGTGGCGATCGCCGGGATCTGCGCGTACGACTCCGACGCGCACGGGCTCGCCCAGCGCTACTTCCACCAGGCGCTGCGGCTGGCCAAGGCCAGCGGCGACCGGGGACTCGGGGCGTACGTGATCGCGCTGCTGGTCAACCAGGCGCTGTTCCTGCGGGAGTTCCGCCAGGCCGTCGCGTTCGCGGAGGCCGCGCTGCGGGCCGCGGGCAAGCACATCACCCCCGCGCTCGCCTCCGATCTGTACGCGATGCAGGCCAAGGCGTACGCGCACCTCGGTGACGGCACGAGCGCGCTCTCCTGCATCCGGCGGGCGGAGACGGCGGCCGAGCACATCCGGCGCGGGTACGAACCCGACGAGACCGGCTACGTCCAGCCGGGCCTGGTCAACGTCCAGGTGGCGGAGGCCCTGTTGAGCCTCGGCGAGCTGGCCGCGGCCGCCGAGCACGCGGCGGCCGCGGTGGACACTCCGGCGCACGACCGGGGCCGGGTGCACCGGCTGGCCATGCTCAGCACGATCGAGCTGCGCCAGGGCCACGCCGACCGGGCGGTGGCGACGGCGGTGCGGATGGCCGAGGCGGCCCGCGGGATGGAGTCGCAGCGGCTGCGCGACCGGCTGCGCACGGTACGCGAGCACCTGGTGCGCAGCGGCTGCGCCGGAACGGCCGAGGCCGCCGAACTCATCGACGGAGCGCTGCGCGTGCCGATCTAGTGTGCCTCGGCGGAGACCGCTCGGCGGGGACCCATGGACCGGAAGCGCTCTGTGGGTCGTCCGCGTCCCTGCTGCGATATTGCCCCTGACTCGACGGAAGGTGGCAGAACCGTGCAGTGGACGAAACAAAACGAACAAACCGTGTATGAGAACCGCTGGTTCCGGGTCAACCTGGCCGATGTGACGCTCCCGGACGGCCGGCACCTCGACCACTTCCTGATCCGCCTGCGGCCGGTCGCGGTGGCCACGGTCGTGAACGACGCCAACGAGGTCCTGCTCCTGTGGCGCCACCGCTTCATCACCGACAGCTGGGGCTGGGAACTGGCCGCCGGCGTCGTCGAGGACGGCGAGGACGTCGCCGGTGCGGCGGCCCGGGAACTGGAGGAGGAGACCGGCTGGCGGCCGGGGGCCCTGCACCACCTGATGACCGTGGAGCCGTCCAACGGCCTCAGTGACGCCCGGCACCACATCTACTGGTCGGACCGGGGCGAGTACCTCGGGCACCCGGTGGACGACTTCGAGTCGGACCGCCGCGCCTGGGTCCCGCTCAAGCTGGTCCCGGACCTGATCGCGCGGGGGGAGGTACCGGCCGCCAACATGGCGGCGGCGTTACTGCTCCTGCACCACCTCCGGCTCGGCTGACCGGCGGCGGCGCGACGCGGGGCACGGAACGGGCCCGGCACCCCAGGTGCCGGGCCCGTCACCCGCGTCAGCGCGGTCAGTACGTGTAGAAGCCCGAGCCGGTCTTGCGGCCCAGCCGGCCCGCGTCGACCATCCGCTGGAGCAGCGGGGGAGCGGAGTACAGCGGCTCCTTGTACTCGGCGTACATGGAGTTGGCGATGGAGACGATGGTGTCCAGACCGATCAGGTCGGACAGCTTCAGCGGGCCCATCGGGTGGGCGCAGCCCATCTCCATGCCGTTGTCGATGTCCTCGCGGCTGGCGATGCCCGACTCGAACATCCGGATCGCGGACAGCAGGTACGGCACCAGCAGCGCGTTCACCACGAAGCCCGAGCGGTCCTGGGCGCGGATCGCGTGCTTGCCGAGCACCTTCTCGGCGAAGACCTGCGCCCGGCTGAGCGTGCCCTCGGAGGTGGTGAGCGCCGGGATCAGCTCGACGAGCTGCTGCACCGGGGCCGGGTTGAAGAAGTGGATGCCGACGACGTGGTCGGGGCGCGAGGTGGCGACCGCCAGCTTGACCAGCGGGATGGAGGAGGTGTTGGAGGCGAGGATCGCGTCCGGGCGGGTCACCACCTGGTCGAGGACCTGGAAGATCTCCGTCTTGACCTGCTCGTTCTCGACGACCGCCTCGATGACCAGGTCGCGGTCGGCGAACTCGCCGAGGTCGGTGGTGAAGCTCAGGCGCGCCTGCGTGGCGTCCCGCTCCTCCGCCGTGATCTTGCCGCGCTCGGCGGCCTTCGCCAGGGAGTTGAACAGCCGGGTACGGCCGATCTCCAGGGCCTCGCCGGTGGTCTCGGCGACCTTGACGTCCAGACCGGCACGGGCGCAGACCTCGGCGATGCCCGCTCCCATCTGGCCGCAGCCCACCACTCCCACGCGTTCGATGTCGGTCACGTCGTCCCCTTTGCTGCGGTTTGCCGCATTCGCTGCGTCTCCGGCCGTCCGCGGGTCTCCCGGTACGGCGCCCTGCTCCGATCGTGCACGTTACTAGCAAGTATCGATGATCGATCGCCGGGGTGGGGGCATGCTGGGCGCCGACGCGATCCGTGACCGCACGGATCCACCGAGTCTCGGGGGCGTGTGCCCATGGGGAATCCGACCCGGCGGGCGTTCACACTGGCCGCGCTGGCCGCCGTCACCACGACCGCGTCGGCCGGCACCGGCACCGCCGCCGCCGCGGGCCGGCACCGGGCGGGACCGGCCGAGATGCGCGGCATGTGGCTGGCCACCGTCGCCAACCGCGACTGGCCCTCCCGCCCCGGCCTGAGCGCCGCCCGCCAGCGCGACGAGCTGCTCGGCCTGCTCGACCTCGCCGTCCGCAACCGCCTCAACACCGTGATGTTCCAGGTGCGGCCCACCGCCGACGCCCTGTGGCCGTCGCCGTACGAGCCCTGGTCGCAGGTGCTCACCGGCACCCAGGGCGAGTCGCCCGGCTGGGACCCGCTGGGCACGGCCGTCACCGAGGCCCACGCCCGCGGCCTGGAGCTGCACGCCTGGTTCAACCCGTACCGCGTCGCGACCCACTCCGACCTCGGCAGGCTGGTTCCCGAGCACCCCGCGCGCCGGCACCCCGAGTGGGTGGTGCCGTACGGCGGGAAGCTCTACTACAACCCGGGGCTGCCCGAGGTCCGCGCCTTCGTGCAGGACGCGATGCTCGACGCGGTCCGCCGCTACCCCCTCGACGCCGTCCACTTCGACGACTACTTCTACCCGTACCCGGTGGCCGGCCAGACCTTCGACGACGACGCCGCCTACGACGCCCACGGCGGCGGCCACCCCAGCCGGGCGGCCTGGCGGCGCGCCAACATCGACCTGCTGGTGCTGGAGACGGCCGAACGGATCAAGGCGATCCGCCCCACGACCCAGTTCGGGATCAGCCCCTTCGGCGTGTGGCGCAACGCCTCCACCGACCCGCTCGGCTCCGACACCCGCGCCCTGCAGTCGTACGACGACGTGTACGCCGACACCCGCAAGTGGGTCCGCGAGGGCTGGATCGACTACCTCGTGCCCCAGCTCTACTGGAACATCGGGCTGGCCGCGGCCGACTACGCCACGCTCGTGCCCTGGTGGGCGGACGTGGCCCGGGGCAGCCGGACCCGGCTCTACCTCGGCGAGGCCCTGTACAAGGCGGGCGACCCCGCGCAGCCCGCGGCCTGGCAGGATCCGGCGGAGCTGTCGGCCCACCTGACCCTGGCCGCTGACTTTCCGCAGGTGCGCGGGCACGTCTACTTCGCGGCCGGGGACGTGGCGGCGGACCGCGTGGGGGCGATGGCGCGGGTGGTGGCCGACCACTACGCCCTGCCGGCCGCGGCCCCGCGCCGGGCTACTGGTGCTGGTGTGCCTGCTCCGGGTGCCGGACCTCGCAGTCGGGGCCCGGTGACATGACGGCCTCGTGGCCGTCCGGGAAGCGGACGCGGTAGGGCGGGGTGCCCGCCGTGCCCAACACCTCGACGACCTGCGAGACCTGGTCGTGCTGACCGACCACCCTGCCGTGCTGGACGAGCTGGTCGCCCACCGATGCGCGCATCTGCCGGCCCTCCTCACGTCTACGGCGCCGTGTGCCGCCCGGAACCCGGTGAACGCGCCCCCGGCCGCTCAGCCGCGGGCCCGCTGGGTGACGGCGATGCAGACGAGCACCGCCGCGGCCGTCAGCGGGGCGGCGGGCGTCAGGTGCTCGCCGAGCAGCAGCACCGACCACACCAGTGTGAGCAGCGGCTGGGCGAGCTGCAACTGACTGGCCTTCGGGATGCCGATGGCCGCCATGCCCCGGTACCAGACGACCAGTCCGAGGAACTGCGAGCCCGCCGCGACCCACAGCAGCCCGGCCACGCTGTGCCCGGTCAGCGCCACCGGCTCGTACGTCAGGGCCACCGCGGCGGCGGGCACGGACAGCGGCAGGCACAGCACCAGCGCCCAGCCGATGACCTGCCAGCCGGGCATCACCCGGGCCAGCCGGCCGCCCTCGGTGTAGCCGGCCGCGCACACCAGCAGCGCGCCGAACAGGTACAGGTCGGCGGTGCTCAACGCCCCGCCGCTCTGCTGCACGGTGAACGCCACCACCGCGCCCGCGCCCGCCAGCGCCGCCAGCCAGAAGGTGCGCGAGGGGCGGGTGCCCGTCCGCAGCGCGGACAGCAGCGCCGTGGTCAGCGGCAGCAGCCCGACCACCACGGCCGCGTGCGCGGTGGTGGACGTCTGCAGGGCCAGCGTGGTCAGCATCGGGAAACCGACGACGACCCCGGCGGCCACCACCGCGAGCCCGGCCCAGTGGCGCCGGGCGGGCACCGGGGCCCCCACCGCTAGCAGGCAGCCGCCGGCGATCAGCGCGGCCAGCACACTGCGGACCGCGACCAGGCTCCACGGCCCGAACCCCTCCAGACCCCACGCGGTCGCGGGGAACGTCAGGGAGAAGGCGACGACACCGAGCGCCGCCTGGAGGGTGCCGGCGGAGCGGGACGCCGCCGGGGTGCTGACTGCTATCGGCGCCGGAGCGATAGCGCTACTCTGTGTCTTCATGTACGAGCGTAGCAGTGTGGCCGACCTGGCGAACCAGTTGCGTCGAGAACTGGACCGCTACTCGCCGGGTGGAAAGCTCCCGTCGAGCCGGGCCCTCGTCGACCGCTTCCGGGTCAGCCCCGTGACCGTGTCCCGGGCGCTGGCCCAGCTCGCCGCCGAGGGGCTGGTGGTCACCCGTCCCGGCGCGGGCGCCTTCCGCGCGCGGCCCCGCCCGGCCGCGGCGCCGGCCGGGGACACCTCCTGGCAGGAGGTCGCGCTGAGCGCCGACGGCGCCGCCGACCTCGTACCGCGCTCGGTCGACGCCGACGGCGTCACCGTCTCGCTGGCCGCCCCGCCGCCCGGGGTGATCGAGTTCAACGGCGGCTACCTGCACCCCTCCCTCCAGCCGGAGCGCGCCATGGCGGCGGCGCTGGCCCGGGCCGGCCGGCGGCCCGGGGCGTGGGGGAGGCCGCCCATGGAGGGGCTGCCCGAGCTGCGCGAGTGGTTCGCGCGGACCATCGGCGGCTCGGTGACCGCCGCCGAGGTGCTCATCGCGGCGGGCGGGCAGTCGGCGCTCACCACCGCCCTGCGGGCGCTCGCCCCGCCCGGCGCCCCGGTCCTGGTCGAGTCGCCGACCTACCCCGGCATGCTCGCCATCGCCCGCTCGGCGGGACTGCGCCCGGTCCCGGTGCCGGTCGACGCGGACGGGGTGCGGCCCGCGCTGCTCGCCGACGCCCTGCACGCCACCGGGGCCCGCGTCCTCGTCTGCCAGCCGCTGTTCCAGAACCCCACCGGCGCCGTCCTCGCCCCGGCCCGCCGCGCCGAGGTGCTGCGCATCGCGCGCGAGGCGGGCGCCTTCGTCGTCGAGGACGACTTCGTGCGCCGGCTCGCCCACGAGGACGCCGGGCCGCTGCCGCGCCCGCTCGTCGCGGACGACCCCGACGGGGTCGTCGTGCACGTCGGTTCCCTGACCAAGGCCACCTCGCCGAGCTTCCGGGTCAGCGCCCTGGTGGCGCGCGGCCCCGTGCTGCAACGGCTGCGGGCCATCCAGGTCGTGGACACGTTCTTCGTGCCGCGGCCGCTGCAGGAGGCCGCGCTGGAACTGGTCGGTTCGCCCGCCTGGCCCCGCCACCTGCGCGCCATCGCCACCGCGCTGAAGACCCGCCGCGACACGATGACCGCGGCCCTGGCCCTGCACCTGCCCGAACTCGCCCTGCCGCACGTCCCGTCCGGCGGCTACCACCTGTGGCTGCGGCTCCCGGACGGCACCGACGAGTCCGCCGTCACCGCCGCGGCCCTGCGCGCCGGTGTCGCCCTCACCCCGGGCCGCCCCTACTTCAGCGCCGAACCCCCGGCCCCGCACCTGCGGCTGAGCTTCGCGGCCGTCGCCGGGGAGGGCGAGATCACCGAGGGCGTACGGCGCCTGCGGGCGGCCTGCGACGAGGCGCTGCCGCAAACCGTTCGACACGACGGACCCGCCCCTGAGAGGTTCCTGCCATGACCGACACCCCGCCGCTCGCCGACGGCTACGAGCTCTCCACCGACCCCGCCCGCATCGACGCCGCGCGCGTGCACCACTGGCTGTCCACCGACGCGTACTGGGCGATCGGGCGCGACCGGGACAAGCAGGACCGGGCCATCGCCGGGTCGCTGAACTACGGCGTGTACGACACGGCCTCCGGCGAGCAGGTGGCGTACGCGCGCGTGGTGACCGACCGGGCCACCTTCGCCTGGCTGTGCGACGTCTACGTGGACCGGTCCGTGCGCGGCAAGGGCCTCGGCACGGCCCTCGTCGCCGCGATACGCGACGAGATGGAACCGCTCGGGCTGCGCCGGATGCTGCTCGCCACGCACGACGCGCACGGGGTGTACCGGAAGGTGGGCTTCGCGCCGCTGGAGGTGCCGGAGCGGTGGATGGCGCTGGTCTTCGAGCCGCCCGTTTCCGGCGGGATGCCGGGCTCGTCCTGACTGGCGGGTAAGTTTTCGGGCACCTTCCGTGAATGCGCGCGAACAAGCCTTGACCTGCCCAGTTCGCGGGCAGACCATCCACGCATGGCTCTTCGGGTGACGTTCGTCGCCGCCGCGCGCAGCACTCCCGCGCTGGCGGAGCGCTTCCAGGACGA
Source organism: Streptomyces galbus (assembly GCF_005280195.1). Classification (GTDB taxonomy): domain Bacteria; phylum Actinomycetota; class Actinomycetes; order Streptomycetales; family Streptomycetaceae; genus Streptomyces; species Streptomyces galbus. The sequence goes on from NZ_SZPR01000018.1 coordinate 237,336, forward strand.
CCGGCCGCTGGACCAGGCGGGCTGGGAGGAGGTGCAGCGTGCCGCCGGCGAGCTGATCCCGCTCGCCGCGGCCGAGCTGCGCTACTGCTCGCCGACCCCGCGCAGCCGCGCGACGGGGGACGCCCTCGGGTACGCCCCGCTGGTGCAGCTCGCCCTGCGCGACTGCGACATGGGCCGCTGGCAGGGCCTCACCCTCGGCGAGGCGATGGCCCGTGAGCCGGAGGCGGTGGACGCCTGGCTGGCCGACCCGCGTTCCGCCCCGCACGGCGGCGAGCCGCTGCTCGCGTTCATCGCGCGGGTCGGAGGCTGGCTCGACACCCGGCCCGTCGAGGACGGCGGCCGGATCGTCGCCGTCGCCGAACCCTCGGTGATCCGGGCCGCCCTGGTCTACGCGCTGATGGCACCCCCGGCGACGTACTGGAACCTCGACGTGCGCCCCCTGTCGACGACCACGGTCACGGGGCGGGGCGGCCGCTGGAACCTGCGCTTCGACGGGGTGGCGGGGGAGGCGCTGCGGGCGTAGTGCCTCAGCGGGCCGACGGGTCCTCCAGGCGGGTGTAATCCGTCGTGAGGATCAGATCCTTGGCCGGGCCGCGCACCCGCCACACCGTGCGCCAGCGGTCGGCGTCCAGGACGGTGAACTCGCCGCGGTACAGGTCGGCCGAGCACGGGTGGTCGGCGACGTGGTGCCCGCGCGTCAGGTCCAGGTCGTGGAAGAAGCGGCCGTCGGCGAAGCGCACGTCGGCGGTGCCGGGCACCGGGCCGGGCAGGAAGCGCAGGGTGCGCTCGGCGGGGCGCGCGACCGACCGCCAGGTGAAGGTGCCGCGCTCCTCGTGCAACAGCCCGCCGTCGTCCTCCGCCAGCGGCCGGAACACGGTGGTCCCGTCGAACGAGCCCTCGTCCCCGCTCGCCAGATCCCGGGCGACCCGCCGCACGCGCCAGCCACCGGCCAGATAACCCAGCGCATCGCCCACGGGCCAGCAGCCGCCCACCGTCACTCGCTCCCCGATCCGATTCCGCCCCGACAGAACAGACAGCCGTCGAGATACGCCACGGGACTCAGCACCCGGTGCCGCACGCAACACCCCAGCTCCGACAGCTGGGGCAGGACGTCACGGTCGGGCTCGACCTCCGGGGGCTCGAAGCCCGCCACGATCTTCCGGAACCTCTGGAGATACGCCAGGGCATGCGGCGGCTCCTGGCCGAGCAGCTCCCACCGGTACCGCCGCTCCGCCAGCCCGATGGCCCGCAGCACGAACCCCTTGGCGGCGTCCCGCCGCGGAGCCGTCCGCCCCCAGTGGATCTCCGCGAGGTCGAATCCGACCGCTCCCCGCCCCATGAGCTCCTGGTCCTGCAGCGCGACCAGCCCGCCGAACCGGTACTCCCACGGACACCGGGCGAGCCCGGACACGGCCGGCAACAACACCTCGACGAAGACGTCCGTCCCGCCGTTGGAGAGGTACAGCCGGCCGTCCCCGGCGCCGAAGGTGTTGCCCATAAGGGTCCAGGCTAGACGGCGGCATGACGGACGGAGTCCCCGCATACCCATCCACCCGCATTGCATAAACGTACATTGCAACGTATAGTCATGCCATCCAGGAGGAGGAGCAATGGCGGTACGTGCGGCAGTGGCCGGGGCGAGTGGGTATGCCGGGGGTGAGGTGCTGCGGCTGCTGCTCTCGCATCCCGGGGTCGAGATCGGCGCCCTCACCGGCAATTCCAACGCGGGCCAGACGCTCGGCGCGCTCCAGCCGCACCTGCTGCCGCTGGCCGGGCGGGTGCTGGAGGAGACCAGTGCCGAGGTGCTCGCCGGGCACGACGTCGTCTTCCTCGCCCTGCCGCACGGCCAGTCCGCCGCCGTCGCCGAGCAGCTCGGCCCCGACGTGCTGGTCATCGACATGGGCGCCGACTTCCGGCTGAGGGACCCGGCCGACTGGGAGCGGTTCTACGGCTCCGCGCACGCCGGCACCTGGCCCTACGGCCTGCCCGAACTGCCGGGCGGCCGCGCCGCGCTGGAGGGGTCCAAGCGCATCGCGGTCCCCGGTTGCTACCCCACCGCCGCCACCCTCGCCCTCTTCCCCGCCTACGCGGCCGGGCTCGCCGAGGCCGAGGCCGTGATCGTCGCCGCGTCCGGCACCTCCGGCGCCGGCAAGGCGCCCAAGCCGCACCTGCTGGGCAGCGAGGTCATGGGCTCCATGTCGCCGTACGGCGTCGGTGGCGGCCACCGGCACACCCCCGAGATGATCCAGAACCTCAGCGGCGTCGCGGGGGAGCGGATCGCCGTGTCGTTCACGCCGACCCTCGCCCCGATGTCCCGCGGCATCCTCGCCACCTGCAGCGCCAAGGCCGCCCCGGGCGTCACCGCGGACACCCTGCGCGCCGCCTACGAGAAGGCCTACGCCGACGAGCCGTTCGTCCACCTGCTGCCCGAGGGGCAGTGGCCCGCCACGGCGTCCGTCCACGGTTCCAACGCCGTTCAGGTGCAGGTCGCCTACGACGCCGCGGTGCACCGCATCATCGCGATCAGCGCCCTCGACAACCTCACCAAGGGCACGGCGGGCGGCGCCGTCCAGAGCATGAACATCGCCCTGGGTCTCGACGAGACCACGGGGCTTTCCACGATCGGAGTCGCTCCGTGAGCGACGCACGTGCAGCCACCGGGCCGCAGACGAAGAAGAAACCGGCAGCGGCGCGCTGCACGGGCGGAGAAGCGAACGAGGAGATGCAGTGAGCGTCACGGCAGCCAAGGGATTCACGGCGGCGGGCATCGCCGCCGGGATCAAGGAGAACGGCAACCCCGACCTGGCCCTCGTGGTCAACGTCGGGCCGCGCCGCGCCGCCGCCGGCGTCTTCACCTCCAACCGCGTCAAGGCCGCCCCCGTCCTGTGGTCCGAGCAGGTCCTCAAGAGCGGCCAGGTCTCCGCCGTCGTCCTCAACTCCGGCGGCGCCAACGCCTGCACCGGCCCCAAGGGCTTCCAGGACACCCACGCCACCGCCGAGAAGGCCGCCGAGGTGCTCGGCCGCGGCGCCGTCGAGGTCGCCGTCTGCTCCACCGGCCTGATCGGCGTGCTGCTGCCCATGGACAAGCTGCTCGCGGGCGTGGAGACCGCCGCGGCCCAGCTCTCCGAGCACGGCGGCGAGAAGGCCGCCATCGCCATCAAGACCACCGACACCGTCCACAAGACGTCCGTGGTGACCAAGGACGGCTGGACCGTCGGCGGCATGGCGAAGGGCGCGGGCATGCTCGCGCCCGGTCTCGCCACGATGCTGGTCGTCCTCACCACCGACGCCGACCTCGACGCCGCCACCCTGGACGAGGCGCTGCGCGCCGCCACCCGGGTCACCTTCGACCGCGTCGACTCCGACGGCTGCATGTCCACCAACGACACCGTGCTGCTGCTCGCCTCCGGAGCCTCCGGGATCACCCCGGAGTACGCGGAGTTCGCCGACGCCGTACGGGCCGTCTGCGACGACCTCGGCCAGCAGCTCATCCGCGACGCCGAGGGCGCCAGCAAGGACATCAAGGTCGAGGTGATCAACGCCGCCAGCGAGGACGACGCCGTGGAGGTGGGCCGCTCCATCGCCCGCAACAACCTCCTCAAGTGCGCCATCCACGGCGAGGACCCCAACTGGGGCCGCGTGCTCTCCGCGATCGGCACCACCCGCGCCGCCTTCGAACCCGACCGGCTGAACGTCGCCATCAACGGCGTCTGGGTCTGCAAGGACGGCGGCGTCGGCGAGGACCGCGAGAAGGTCGACATGCGCTACCGCGAGGTGCACATCGTCGCCGACCTCGCCGCCGGCTCCGAGACCGCGACCATCTGGACCAACGACCTGACCGCCGACTACGTCCACGAGAACAGCGCCTACTCCTCATGACACCCACGCGAAAGCACACCGCGCTGCCCAAGGCGCAGATCCTCATCGAGGCGCTGCCCTGGCTGACCCGGCACAACGGCAGGACCGTCGTCATCAAGTTCGGCGGCAACGCCATGGTCGACGAGGAGCTGAAGGCCGCGTTCGCGCAGGACGTCGTCTTCCTGCACCACGCCGGCCTGAAGCCGGTCGTCGTGCACGGCGGCGGCCCGCAGATCAGCGCCGCCCTCGACAAGCACGGCATCGTCAGCGAGTTCAAGGCGGGCCTGCGCGTCACCACCGAGGACGCCATGGACGTCGTACGGATGGTGCTGGCCGGGCAGGTCCAGCGCGAGCTGGTCAACCTGCTCAACCAGCACGGCCCGCTCGCCGTCGGACTCACCGGCGAGGACGCGCACACCATCACCGCCACCAAGCACCGGCCCCGGATCGACGGCGAGTCGATCGACATCGGGCGGGTCGGCGAGATCACCGACATCGACACGGGCGCCATCGAGGCCCTGCTCGCCGACGGCCGCATCCCGGTCGTCTCCTCGATCGCCCGCAGTCAGGACGACGGGCATGTCTACAACGTCAATGCTGATACGGCGGCTGCGGCACTCGCTGCTGCTCTGGACGCCGAGACCCTCATGGTCCTCACGGACGTCGAGGGACTCTACGAGGACTGGCCGCACTCCGACGAGGTGATCAGCCGCCTCACCGCGTCCCAGCTGGAGAAGCTGCTGCCGGACCTGAGCTCCGGCATGGTCCCGAAGATGGAGGGCTGCCTGCACGCCGTCCGCAACGGGGTGCACACCGCCCGCGTCATCGACGGCCGGGTCCCGCACTCGATCCTGCTGGAGATCTTCACCGACGAGGGCATCGGCACGATGGTCGTGCCCGACGAGCACGAGGGGGAGTCGTGAGCAACGAGGAACTGACCACCCGGTGGCAGGGCGCGCTCATGAACAACTACGGCACGCCCAGGCTGCCGTTGGTCCGCGGGGCGGGCACCCGGGTGTGGGACGCCGAGGACCGGGCGTACCTCGACTTCGTCGGCGGCATCGCCACCAACGCCCTCGGCCACGCCCACCCGGCGATCGTCGAGGCGGTCAGCACGCAGATCGCGTCCCTCGGGCACATCTCCAACTTCTTCATGGCCGAGCCGACCGTCGCCCTCGCCGAACGGCTCCTGCACCTCTTCGGCCGCGACGGCCGGGTGTTCTTCTGCAACTCCGGCGCCGAGGCCAACGAGGCCGCCTTCAAGATCGGCCGGCTGACCGGGCGCACCCACATGGTCGCCACCGAGGGCGGCTTCCACGGCCGCACCATGGGCGCCCTCGCGCTGACCGGACAGCCCGCCAAGCAGACCCCGTTCCTGCCCCTGCCCGCCGACGTCACCCACGTGCCGTACGGCGACGCCCAGGCGCTCGCGGCCGCGGTCACCGAGGAGACCGCCCTCGTCGTCATCGAGCCCGTCCAGGGCGAGAACGGCGTCGTCGTGCCCCCCGCCGGCTACCTCAAGGCGGCCCGGGCGATCACGGCGGCCACCGGCGCGCTGCTCGTCCTCGACGAGGTGCAGACCGGCGTCGGGCGCACCGGGTCCTGGTTCGCCTACCAGGCCCACGAGGGCGTGCTGCCCGACGTGGTCACCCTGGCCAAGCAGCTCGGCGGCGGCCTGCCGCTGGGCGCGACCGTCGCCTTCGGCCGGGCCGCCGACCTGCTGCAACCGGGCCAGCACGGCACGACGTTCGGCGGCAACCCCGTCGCCTGCGCGGCCGGCCTCGCCGTCCTGGACACCATCGCCTCCGAGGGGCTGCTGGAGAACGTCAAGCGGCAGGGCGAGAGGTTGCGCGAGGGGATCGAGGCACTGAACCACCGGTTGATCGACCATGTCCGGGGCGCGGGCCTGCTCCTGGGTATCGTGCTCACCGAGCCGCTCGCGCCCCAGGTGCAGCTGGCGGCTCAGGAGGCCGGGTTCCTGGTGAACGCGCCCGCCGCCGACGTCGTACGGCTGATGCCGCCGCTGAACCTCGGCGACGACGAGGTGGAGGCGCTTCTGCGGGCGCTGCCCGGCATCCTCGACGCAAGCGCGCACGGGGACGGACGAGCCGGAGAATGAGACGACGATGAGCCAGGCGCAGGACGACCACGGGCAGCCGGACGCGGCCGGCCCCGCCGTGCCGCAGACCCGCACCGCACGCCACCGCCGGATCGTGGACATCCTCAACCGGCAACCGGTGCGCTCACAGAGCCAGTTGGCGAAGCTGCTGGCCGACGACGGGCTGAGCGTCACGCAGGCGACGCTGTCGCGGGACCTGGACGAGCTGAACGCGGTGAAGATCCGCAACACCGACGGCGAGCTCATCTACGCGGTGCCCAGCGAGGGCGGCTTCCGCACCCCGCGGGCCCCGCTCGGGGAGTCGGCGAAGGAGGAGCGGATGCGCCGCCTCTCCCAGGAGCTGCTGATCTCCGCGGAGGCCTCGGCCAACCTCGTCGTCCTGCGCACCCCGCCGGGTGCCGCGCAGTTCCTCGCCTCGGCGATCGACCAGGCCGAACTGCACGACATCCTGGGCACGATCGCCGGCGACGACACCCTGCTGCTCATCAGCCGCAACCCGACCGGGGGGCAGGCCCTGGCGGACCACTTGCTGCGGTTGGCGCAGAACGGCCACTGACGCGGGTGCCCTGGCCGAGCGGTCGCGGTGGTCGGTTGGCCGCGGGTGTGTGGGGGCTGGTCGCGCAGTTCCCCGCGCCCCTGGGTCCGGGGCGGTGGCGGTGATCGGTCGGCTGCAGGCGCGTGGGGGGCGGTCGCGCAGTTCCCCGCGCCCCTGGGGGCCGGGAGTGGTGGCGGTGGTCGGCCGGCCGCGGGCGCGTCGGGGCCGGTCGCGCGTTCCCCGCGCCCTTTCAGCCGAGCCTCGCCGCCAACCCCCCGGTGCACCGCACCTCGTCGCCCGCCGTGATGAGCAGGGCCTCCGTGTCGGGGAGGGGGTCCAGCCAGGCCAGGCCCGCTCGCGAGCCCATCGCGAACGCCGCCGTGGCCCAGCAGTCCGCCCAGGTCAGGCGGGGGGCGACCACGGTGACGGCGACGAGGTCGGTGACCGCCGAGCGGCCCGTGCGGGGGTCCACGATGTGCGCGCCCCGCTCCGCCGTGCCGGATGTCGCCACCGCCAGCTCGGACACCCCGGCCGTCGAGATCACGGCCGCCAGGCCGCCCGGCCGCAGCGGGTCCGCGACCCCGACCCGCCAGGGCCGGCCGGGCGCGGGCACGCCCAGCAACTGGACGTCGCCGCCCCCGTTGACGCTGACCCCGCACACCCCGGGGACCTCCGCGAGCAGCCGCGCGGCGCGCTCCGCCGCCCAGCCCTTCACGATCCCGGTCGGGTCCAGCCGCCCCTGGTGGCGCAGGCTGAACCACCCGTCGCTGGTCCGCTCGGCCCGCGCCCCGAGCCGGAGCACCTCGCCCACCTCGGGGGCGCAGTCGGCGACGGTCAGCTCCCCGCGCGCCAGCCGGGACACCTCGCTGTCCTCGCGGTAGGTGCTGAACACCTCGTCGACCCGGTGCAGCCCCGCGACCGCCGCGTCCAGCGCCCCGCGCACCGCCCCGGGCTCCCCGCCGCGCACGTCGAAGGAGAAGACCGTCCCCATGACCTCCTCCGCGTGCCGCACCGCGGGGGGCGCCTCAGCAGGCTCGGCCACGGTGTCAGCCACCGGCCCGGTCCAGCGCCGACTGGAGCGACTTCTTGTAGCCCTCGCTGGTGTACGTGGCACCGGAGACCGAGTCGATGTCCGCGCTGCCCGCGGCGACCGCCTCCCGGTTGAGCCTCGGGACGGCCAGCGCCGTCTTCTGGTCGCTCTCCCCGCCCTGGGGCGCCTGCACGGCCTCGGCCCCGGTGATCCTCCCGCCGCTGACGGTGACGCGGACCTGGACGGGACCGTACTGCGTCTGCGCGACCGCACCGGTGACGGTCCGCGCCGCCCCCGCCCCGCCCGCACCCTGCGAGGCCGAGGCCGAAGGTGCGGGCGCCGGCGCCGCCTTCGCCTTGTCGATCGCCGACTGCAGGGACTGGCGGTAGCCCGCGCTGGTGTAGGTCGCCCCGGACACCGCGTCGATGTCCGCGCTCTGCGCGGCGACCGCCTCCTGGTTCAGCTTGGGCACCGCGTCGGCGGTGACGGAGTCGCTCCGGCCGCCCTTGGGCGCCTGGACGGCCTCCGCCTTGGTGATCTTCCCGCCGGCCACGGTCAGCCGTACCTGCACGACGCCGTACTGGGTCTGCGCCGCGTCCCCGGTGACCGTGGCGCCCGTGGCGGCCCCGGCCCCGCCCTGGACCGACTCCCGGGCCGCCCCGGGAGCACCCGGCGCCGCGCCCGCCGCCGCGGACGCCGGGTCCGACCCGGGCTTCAGCGACAGCAACAGCACGATCCCGGACACGGTGGCGGCGGTCGTCAGCACGACGCGCCGGATCGGGTGGCTCTTCCTCATCAGTTCCCAAGCTCCTGGTTCCGCGGGTTCGGCGGGTCCTGCGGGGTCCGCAGTCCGCGTGCGAAGGACGTACCGGCGCTCACATCTCGAACGACTCGTGGTGGATGCGGCGGGCCGGCACCCCGGCGCCGCGCAGCGCGTCGTACACCGACCGGGCGAAGCCCGCCGGGCCGCACATGAAGACGTCGTGGTGGTCGATGTCGGGGATCTTGCGCTGCAGGGACTCCGCCGAGATGTCGGGCCGCTCCCCGTCCGGGCTGTTCACCGCGTACATCAGCCGCGCCCCGCGCTCGTCGGCGATCTTCGCCAGCTCGTCCCACAGGGCCAGGTCCTGTGTGCTGTTGGCCCGGTACAGCAGCGTGATGTCCCCGGCCGCACCCGGCAGCGTCTCGAACAGCGCCCGCATCGGGGTGATGCCCACCCCGCCGGCCACCAGCAGCACCTTGCCGCGGCTGCGCCGGGAGGCGGTCAGGGCGCCGTACGGGCCCTCCGCCCACACGCGCGTGCCCGGCCGCAGCTCGCGCAGGGCGGCACTGTGGTCGCCGATCGCCTTGACCGTGATGCGCAGCAGGTCCGGGCGGGGCGCCGCCGACAGCGAGTACGGGTGGGAGCTGAACCGCATCCCCGGCGCGAGGAACCGCCACCGGAAGAACTGCCCCGCCTCCGCGCCCATCCGGTGCAGCTTGCGCCCGCCGATCAGCACCGACACGATCCCGGGCGTCTCCTCGATGACCGCCTCGACCCGCATGCGGTGGCGCAGGTTCAGCCGGATCGGGGTGAGGATCCGGTACCACAGGACCAGCGCGGTGACCGTGCCGTACAGCGCGTACCAGGCGGTCCTGGCGGCGGGCTCGACGGCGAAGTCGTTGCCGGTGGTGATCTGGTGCCAGAACGTCAGGAACACCGCCGCGTACGTCATCAGGTGCACGTGGTACCAGGTGTCGTACGGCATCCGGCGGCGCACCCCGCCCGCGGAGACCAGCCCGATGAGGAGCAGCAGTCCGGTGCCGACGGCCGCCTTGCCCATGTCCGGCAACTGGTCGACGGAGTCGACCGTCTGCTGGACGATGTCGCCGAGCGACTTGCCGGCCTGCAGCGCGTACCCCCACATGATGAGGAACACGTGCGCCACCACCAGGCACAGCGTGTAGCGGCCGCTCATCGCGTGCCAGCGCGCCACCCGGTCGGAGCCGACCCGCCGCTCCAGCGCGGGCACCCGCGCCATCTGCAGCACCACCAGGGCCATCAGGTAGCCGGCGAGCAGTCCGGTGATCCGGCCCGCGTTGAGGATCCGGCTGTCGTCGTCCGCGATGGACGGGGTGTGGGCCCACCACAGCCACAGCACGCCCGCCGCGCCCGCCCACACGGCGATCAGCAGCGGGACGGCGGGGGAGCGGCGCGGGCGGATGCGGCGCATCGTCTGGCGGCGGGCGGCACGTCCGCCTGCGATCGTGGTGGTCACGGTTCCTCCGGGGGGACTTGACCCTTGGACCACGAATACGTGCCGCGACGCGGGAGTGTTCAGCGAGCCGCCGGGGTCACAGGCCCGCCGCATCCAGCGCGGACTGGAGTGACTCGCGGTAACCGTCGCTCGTGTACGTCGCGCCCGACACGGTGTCGATGTCCGCGCTCTGCGCGCGCAGGGCCTCGCTGCGCAGTTCCGGCAGGGCGTAGGAGTTGATCTGCTGGTCGCGCGGGTTGTCCCGCGGGTACGTCACCGCCGTGACGTCCGTGATCCTCCCGTCCGTCACGGTGACACGGACCTGGACCGGGCCCCAACGGGTCTGCACCGGCTCGCCGGTGACGGTCCGCGTGCCGGACGCGCTCCCTCCACCGGACCCGGACCCGCCTGATCCGCCCGGCGCGCTCGCGCTGCTCGACGGCGCCGGTGCCGCCGTCACCTCCGGCGGGCTGTGGGGCTTGAGCGACAGCAGCAGGACGAAGGCCGACACGGTGCCGGCGCACGCCAGCACCGTCCGGCGCAGGGGACGGGTCTTCCTCAACGGGTGCACGACGCCTCACAGTTCGAACGACTCGTGGTGGATCCGCCGGTCCGGTACACCGGCGGCGCGCAACGCCTCGTACACGTCCCGGGCGAAGCCGTGCGGCCCGCAGACGTAGACGTCGTGGCCGGGCAGGTCCGGGACGGCCGCGCGCAGCGACGCGGCGGTGAGCGGGGGGCGCCGGCCGTGCTCGTCGTTGAGCGCGTACAGCACCCGCGCGCCGCGCCACCGGCCGATCGCCTCCAACTCGCCGCCCAGCGCCAGGTCCTCGGCGCCGTGCGCCCGGTAGAGCAGCGTGACCTCGCCGGGCAGCGTCTCGAACAGCGCCCGCAGCGGGGTGATGCCGACGCCCGCCGCGACCAGCAGCGCCTTCGGCGCGCTCTGCCGGTCGGCGGTCAGCGAGCCGTACGGGCCCTCCGCCCACACGCGCGTGCCGGGCCGCAGCAGCGCCACGGCCGCGCTGTGCCCGCCGAGCGCCTTCACGGTGATCCGCAGCAGGTCCCCGCGCGGCGGCGCCGACAGCGAGTACGGCGTCGACGTCCAGCCCAGCCGGGCGCCGAGGAAGCGCCAGCGGAAGAACTGCCCGGCCCGCACGTCCAGCCGGTCCAGGCGCCGCCCGCGCACGACGACCGAGTACACGCCCGGCGCCTCCGGCTGCACCGACTCCACCCGCAGCCGGTGCCGCAGGTTCAGCCGGACCGGCACCAGCACCCGGAACCACAGGACCAGCGCGGCCGTGCCGACGTACAGCGCGTACCAGGCGGCCGTGGCCACCGGCTCGCCGGCCAGGTCGTCGCCGAGGGCGAGTTGGTGGCCGAACGCGAGGAACACGGCGGCGTAGGTGAGGAGGTGGACGTAGTACCAGAACTCGTAGCCGGTACGGCGGCGCACCGCGCGCACCGAGGTGACGCCGACCGCGAGGAGGACCATGGTGCCGGCGGTGGCCTTGAGCATCTCGGGGTAGTCCAGGACGACGGTCAGCGTCTCGGCGACCAGTGAGCGGTGGTCCTGGGCCGCGTACCCGGCGAGGACCAGCACGACGTGCGCCACCAGCAGGCAGACCGTGTAGCGGCCGCTCATCGCGTGCCAGCGGGCCACCCGGTCCGAGCCGACCCGCCGCTCCAGCAGCGGCACCCGCGCCATCAGGCCGACGAGCACCGCGCACGCGTACCCGCACAGCAGCCCCGCGATCCGCCCGGCCCCGGTCAGCCAGCCGGCCGCGCCGGCCACCGACCCGGTGTCCGACCACCACAGCGCCACCACGGCCGCCGCCCCCGCCCACAGCGCGGCCAGCAGCGGACCGGCGGGGGAGCGCGGCCGCCGGGCGGCCCGGCAGGGGGCCGTTCCTCGTCGCTCGTACACGGTGGTCATGGGCCGGTCCTTTCGCCTCGTCGCCCGCCACTGTGCGGACCGAACCTCTGAGGGGCCTTTGAGCGGCCGGTCCTGGGCACGGACTCAGAGGAAACTCAGAGCCACCCCAGAGGCTGCGGGCACCGCGCAGGCGCGATGCTGGTAGCAGCCATGAACACGACCCGCTCCGGGCGCCCCGCCCTCACCCGCCCCGACGGCACCCCGCTGCGGGTGCTCGTCGTCGACGACGACCCGGACCTCGCCGAGGTGCTCTCCGGCGCCCTGCGCTACGAGGGCTGGCGGATCCGCACCGCCGGCGACGGCGCCTCGGCGCTGGCCGCCGCCCGCGAGCTGCTGCCCGACGCGGTGGTCCTCGACGTGATGCTGCCCGACACCGACGGCTTCGCCGTGCTGCGCGACCTGCACGCCGTCAAGCCGGACGTCTGCGTGCTGTTCCTGACCGCGCGGGACGCCGTCGAGGACCGCATCGCCGGGATCACGGCGGGCGGCGACGACTACGTGACCAAGCCCTTCAGCCTGGAGGAGGTCGTCGCCCGGCTGCGCGGCCTGCTGCGCCGGGCCGGCATGGCCCGCCAGCCGGACGAGGGCCCCCGGCTGGTCGTCGGCGACCTGGTCATGGACGAGGAGGCCCGCGAGGTCACCCGGGGCGGCGAGCTGGTCGAACTGTCCCCGACCGAGTTCGAGCTCCTGCGCTTCCTGATGCGCAACCCCCGCCGCGTCCTGAGCAAGGCCCAGATCCTCGACCGCGTCTGGTCCTACGACTTCGGCGGCCGCGCGCATGTCGTGGAGCTGTACATCTCCTACCTCCGCAAGAAGGTCGACGCCGGCCGCGACCCGATGATCCACACCGTGCGCGGGGCGGGCTACGTGCTCAAGCCGGTCACCCCGTGAGGGCCGTGCGATGAGGTCCGCCCGATGAGGCCCGTCCGGCTCGCCCGGCCCGGCTGGCCGCGCACCCTGCGGGCCCGGCTGACCGTCGGGCTCGTGGTGCTGCTCGCCGTGAGCTGCGCGGCGGTGGGCGTGGCCGCCGTGGTCGAGCTGGAACGCTTCCTCACCAGCCGCGTCGACCAGCAGCTCAGCGACGTCGGCACCCGGTTCCCTGCGAGCCTGGAGCACACCGGCCGGCTCCCGGGCGACCGCGACGACCACGACGGCGACGAACGCGGCGACACCCGCCGCCAGGCCACCGGCACCTTCGGCGCCCGGCTGGTCGACGGGCGGGTCACCAACGCGGCGGTGGTCCGCTCCGGCGACGTGACGGCGGACCTGAACGTCGTTCTGACCGCCCGGGACGCGCGGCACCTGGCCGCCGTGCCCGTCGACGGCCGGGGTCACAGCGTGCAGCTGTCCGCCCTGGACGACTACCGGGTCTCGGCCGGCCGGGGCCTGGACGGCGACGTGCTGATCACCGGGCTGCCGCTGGAGCCGGTGGAGGCCGCCGTGCACCGGCTGGAACTGGTCGCCGGCAGCGTCTTCGGCGTCGCGCTCGCGGTCACCGGCGTGGCCGGTGCCCTGTGGGTGCGCTGGTCGCTGCGCCCGCTCAGCCGGGTCGCGGCCACGGCCACCCGGGTCAGCGAACTCCCCCTCGCCAGCGGGGAGGTGGCCCTGCCGCCCCGGGCGCCCGAGTCGGACCCGCGCAGCGAGGTGGGGCGGGTGGCGAGCGCCTTCAACCGGATGCTGGGCCACGTCGAGGACGCGTTGACCAAGCGCCACGCGAGCGAGGAACGGCTGCGCCGCTTCGCCGCCGACGCCAGCCACGAACTGCGCACCCCGGTCGCCTCGGTGCGCGGCCACGCGGAACTGGCCCTGCTGCACCCGGGCCCGGTGCCGCCGGAGGTGGCCCGGGCCCTGGAGCGCATCGCGGCGGAGTCCTGCCGGATGGGGGAGATGGTCGACGAGATGCTGCTCCTGGCGCGGCTGGACGCGGGCCGCCCGCTGGAGCGCGGCGCGGTGGACCTCACCCGGCTGGTCCTGGACGCCGTCACCGACGCGCGGGCCGCGGGACCCGGCCACCGCTGGACCCTGGACCTGCCGGAGGAACCGGTCACCGTCCCCGGCGACACCCACCGCCTCCACCAGGTGCTGGCCAACCTGCTGGCCAACGCGCGGCTGCACACACCCGTGGGCACGGCGGTGACGGTGACCCTGCGCACCGAGGAGGGCACCGCGGTCCTCACCGTCCACGACGACGGCCCCGGCATCCCAGACGACGTCCGCCCCTCGGTCTTCGAGCGCTTCACCCGGGCCGACCGCCGCCGCCCGGACGGCTCGGGCGGCGGTGCGGGACTCGGCCTGTCGATCGTCGCCGCGGTGGTCGAGGCGCACGGCGGGAGCGTGTCCGTGGGAAGCAGTCCGGGCGCGACGACGTTCACCGTGCGGCTCGCCGTGTCGCAGACCGCGTGAGCCCCTGACCGGGCAGGCGCGTGGTCGGGTCAGTACCGGGTGACGGCGGTCGCCCCGCCCGTCGTCCCCACGGCGATGTGCGGCCCGCGCGCGGGATCGGCCCAGCGCAGGATCCGCCGCATGTCCGCCGCCGGCACCGACACGCAACCGGCCGTCGCGCCGCGCCCGTTGACGTGCAGGAAGATCCCGGCGCCCCGGCCGCGCACCGGCGTGCGGTAGTTGAAGCCGATGACCAGTGCGTGGGCGTACTGCGCCGGGTAGGAGACGAGGTGCTCCGACTCCGCCGCCCGGCAGTCCGCCGGACGCGGGTCGGTCCAGCGGTTGTACGACCGCGAGTCGTTGTCCTCGCACCACCACGAGCTCTGCCGCACGGCCCGGTACGGGTACCGCGTCCCGGGGGGTGCCGCCCCGGTGCCGAAGGCGAACGGCAGGTCGTACAGCCCGGTCGGCGTCGTGCTGGTGCCCTGCCGGCGCTTCGTCCCCTCGACGAGCCCCTTCGCACCGAACCGCGCGGACGCCGACCCGGCCTTCACCCAGCGCCCGCCCACCCGGTCCCACCAGGTCACGGTGCCGGACGTCGAACCGGTGCGCGCGGCCACGGCGGTGACGAGCTGGGTGCCGCCGCCGGTGTCGCGCATCCGCGCGGGCAGCGGCGGCGGGGCCCCGGCGGCACCGGCGGGCGCGGCGCCGAGCAGCAGGAGGGACAGGGACGCGAGGGCGACGGCACCGGGGCGCATGCCTCAGACCGTAGAGGGCGGCAGCGGCAACGGCAGCCCGGGTAGTCCGTCCAGGCTGGTCGCGATGTGGTCCTTCTTGGTGAAGTACGCGTCGAGCGAGGCGTCGTCCTCGCGCGCGAACCGCTTGGCGTGCAGGTCGCGTTCGGCGTCGTAGCTCATGAACGGCACCGCGTAGCCGCAGGTGTCGCGCACCAGTTCGGCGTGCACGAGGATGACGGCGCGCAGGCCGTGCGGCGTGGGGTCGATGCCGGGGAAGTGGGCGAGGAGCTCGCCGAAGCGGGGGTCGTCGCGGAAGACGGGCTCCCCGCGCCCGTGCACCCGCACGATGTTGGGCGGCCCCTGGAAGGCGCACCACATCAGCGTGATCCGCCCGTTCTCCCGCAGGTGGGCGATGGTCTCGGCGTTGGAGCCCGCGAAGTCGAGGTAGCCGACGGTGTGCTCGTCGAGCACGGCGAAGGATCCCTTGAGGCCCTTGGGGGAGAGGTTGACGGTGCCGTCGCCCGAGAGGGGTGCGGTGGCGGTGAAGAAGACCGGCTGGGACTCGATGAACGTGCGGAGTCTGCCGTCGATGCGCTCGTAAGTCTTTCCCATGTCTAACGATTATCGGGGCAGATGATTCGCCTGTCTAAGGAATTGGCCGATCGCTTCCCCGCACCCCAGTGGCCGCCCCGGCCGGCGCTTCCTGCGGGGCGGCCACCGGCCTGTCACGTCACCGGTTCGACGTGCAGGCGGCCAGGGCGTCGAGGCCCTGGGGCCTGGTGCCCTTGCGGCCGATGGCGAGGGCGATGCGGTCGATGGTGGAGACGCGCTTGTCCTTGAGGGGGCCGAGGATGGCGTTCTGGACGAAGTGGGGTCCGCCCTGGCCGACGGTCTTGGCGAGGCGGGTGTTGGCCTCGTCGATCTGGGTCTTGAGCAGGGCGAGGTTGCGGTCCACCTCGGCCTTCGCGGAGGGGGGCACGGCGGGGAGGCGGGAGGCGACGTCCGGGCAGGTGATCGTGCCGGGGCCGGTGTTGCCCGCGGTGCCACTGCCGTTGCCGCCCGCGTTGCCCGCGTTGCCCTGGCCGCCCGGGGTCCGGGTCGCCGCGCCGCCCGCGCCGGTGCCCCCGGTGCCGAGGGCGCACCCGGCCAGGGCGTCGAGGCCCTGCGGCTTGGTGCCCTTGCGGCCGATGGCGAGGGCGATGCGGTCGATGGTGGAGACGCGCTTGTCCTTGAGGGGGCCGAGGATGGCGTTCTGGACGAAGTCGGGTCCGCCCTGGCCGACGGTCTTCACCAGGCGGGTGTTGGCCTCGTCGATCTGGGTCTTGAGCAGGGCGAGGTTGCGGTCCACCTCGGCCTTCGCGGAGGCGGGCACGGCGGGGAGGCGGGAGGCGACGTCCGGGCAGGTGATCGTGCCGGGGCCGGCGGCGAGCGTCCGGGCGTCGGCGGCGCCACCCCGGCCCGGTTCCCCGGCCAGCGCTGAGTTCACCACCACCGCGCCGGTCAGGGCCAGAGCGGCGGCGCCGCCGACGATCGCCACGCGGCGCTTGTTGTACTGGGGGAGAGCCCTGGACATGCGGAAGCCTCACTTGGGTCAGGAGCGGGTGGACGGACGCGGCGCCTGCGTCCAGCGGTGAGTACGGGCAAGCGCTTGCAGTTGTTCAAGGTTGTTCAACGTTGTTGCGAAAACCCGGATCTCCTCCGGCGGAGCCGGCGCGGCACCCCCGGCGTGAATTGACGAATCATGCATAGCTCTGCATACTCATGCACACAACGTGGTGACCGGCAGCGGTGAGGAGCAGCGCAAGTGAGCAGCAACAGCGGTGACGTACGGCTCTGGGGCGGCCGTTTCGCCGACGGCCCCGCCGAGGCCCTGGCCAAGCTGTCCGCGTCCGTCCACTTCGACTGGCGGCTGGCGCCCTACGACATCGCCGGTTCGCGCGCCCACGCACGCGTGCTGCACAAGGCCGGCCTGCTCACCGAGGACGAGCTGGAGCGCATGCTCGCCGGGCTGGACCGGCTCGAGGCCGACGTGGCCTCGGGCGCGTTCGTCGGCACCATCGCCGACGAGGACGTCCACACCGCCCTGGAGCGGGGCCTGCTGGAGCACCTGGGCCCCGACCTGGGCGGCAAGCTGCGCGCGGGCCGCTCCCGCAACGACCAGGTCGCCACCCTCTTCCGGATGTACCTGCGCGACCACGCCCGCGTCATCGGCGGTCTGGTCGCCGACCTCCAAGAGGCGCTGATCGGCCTGGCCGAGGCCCACCCGGACGTGGCGATGCCCGGCCGCACCCACCTCCAGCACGCCCAGCCGGTGCTGTTCGCCCACCACGTCCTCGCGCACGTGCAGGCGCTGTCCCGGGACGCCGAGCGGCTGCGCCAGTGGGACGCGCGCACGGCCGTCTCGCCGTACGGCTCCGGCGCCCTGGCGGGTTCCTCGCTGGGCCTGGACCCGGAGGCCGTCGCCCAGGACCTCGGTTTCGAGCACGGCAGCGTCGGCAACTCCATCGACGGCACGGCGTCCCGCGACTTCGTCGCCGAGTTCGCCTTCATCACCGCGATGATCGGCGTGAACCTCTCCCGGATCGCCGAGGAGATCATCATCTGGAACACGAAGGAGTTCTCCTTCGTGACCCTGCACGACGCCTTCTCCACCGGCTCGTCGATCATGCCGCAGAAGAAGAACCCGGACATCGCCGAGCTGGCCCGCGGCAAGAGCGGCCGCCTGATCGGCAACCTGACCGGCCTGCTGGCGACGCTGAAGGCCCTGCCCCTGGCGTACAACCGCGACCTGCAGGAGGACAAGGAGCCGGTCTTCGACTCCTGCGACCAGCTCGAGGTGCTGCTGCCCGCCTTCACCGGCATGCTCGCCACCCTCACCGTGCACCGCGAGCGGCTGGAGGAACTGGCCCCGGCCGGATTCTCCCTGGCCACCGACATCGCCGAGTGGCTGGTCAAGCAGGGCGTGCCGTTCCGGGTGGCGCACGAGGTGGCCGGCGAGTGCGTCAAGGCCGCGGAGGCCGAGGGCAAGGAGCTGGACGAGCTGACGGACGAGCAGTTCGCCAAGATCAGCGCCCATCTGACCCCCGAGGTCCGCACCGTCCTGAACGTGCCCGGCGCCCTGGCCTCCCGCAACGGCCGCGGCGGCACGGCCCCGAGCGCCGTCGCCGTGCAACTGGCCGAGGTCAAGGCGGACGTGGCGGCCCAGCAGGAGTGGGCGAACGCCAAGAAGTGAACCCGGGGCGTCGCGGGTTACGTTGGTCCGGCACCCGCCCGACCGAACGGAGCCCGCGATGCCCTTCGCACGTCTCGCGACCGCCACGACGCCCACCTGCCACCTCGGGCTGGGCCTCGCCGCCGTCGGACGGCCCGGCTACATCACCCTCGGCCGGGACCGCGACCTGCCCGCCGACCGCAGCGTCGACGCCCTGCGGGCCCGCACCCATGAACTCCTCGACGCCGCCTACGCCCAGGGCGTCCGCTACCTCGACGCCGCCCGGTCCTACGGCCGCTCCGAGGAGTTCCTCGCCGACTGGCTGGCCGCCCGCCCCGACGTCACCGACGTCGTCGTCGGCAGCAAGTGGGGCTACACCTACACCGCCGGCTGGTCCGCGGACGCCGAGACGCACGAGGTCAAGGACCACAGCCTCGCGACGTACGAGCGTCAGCGCGCCGAGACCGACGCCCTGCTCGGCGACCGCCTCGACCTGTACCAGATCCACTCGGTGACCCCGGACAGCCCCGCCCTCACCGACAAGGAGCTCCACGCGCGCCTCGCCGAGGCCGCCGCGGCGGGTCTCACCGTCGGCTTCTCCACCAGCGGTCCCGCCCAGGCCGACGCGATCCGCGCCGCCCTGGAGGTGACCGTCGACGGCACCCCCCTCTTCCGGACCGTGCAGTCGACGTACAACGCCCTGGAGACCTCCGCGGGCCCCGCCCTCGCGCAGGCCCACGACGCGGGGCTGACCGTCATCGTCAAGGAGGGCATGGCCAACGGCCGTCTCGCGGAGCCGTACGCCCCGGCCGCCCTGCGGGCCGTGGCCGAGGAGACCGGCCTCGGCTGCGACGCCGTGGCCCTCGCCCTGGTCCTGCGGCAGCCCTGGGCCGGCGTCGTCCTGTCCGGCGCCGCCACGGCCGCGCAGCTCGCCTCCAACCTGCACGCGGCGGCCGTCGACCTGGACGAGGACCAGCTCGCCCGCCTGGCCACGCTCGCCGAGGAACCGGGCGCGTACTGGGAGCGGCGCGCGCAGCTCCCCTGGCACTGAGAACCCCTCCGCACCACCCCTGCTGATACACCCATGCCCACGGTGAGACAATCGTGTCTCACGTGAGCTACACTCGTCTCATGGCTGTCGACCGTGACCAGGTGCTCCGCAGCGCCGCCGCCCTGCTGACCCGCACCCCCACCGCGACCATGGACGAGGTCGCCAGGGCCGCGGGCATCAGCCGCGCCACCCTGCACCGGCACTTCGCCGGCCGCGACGCGCTGGTGCGCGCGCTGGAGTCGCTCGGTGTCGCCGAGTGTGAAGCGGCGCTCGACCGGGCCCGGCTGGACGACGGGCCGGCCGGCGACGCGCTGCGCAGGCTCGTGCGGGAGATCGAACCCGCCGCCGGGCTGCTCGCCTTCCTCTACGGGGAGAACCAGCTCTGGGAGGACGGCGGCGACGAACCCTGGGCGCGGCTCGACACCCGCATCGCCACCGTGTTCGTACGCGGCCAGCAGAGCGGGGAGTTCCGCATCGACCTCAGCCCGGCCTGGCTCACCGAGGCGCTCTACGGCCTCGTCGCCTCCTGCGCCTGGGCCACCCAGGCCGGACGCGTCGCCCCCAAGGACTTCACCCACATGGTTGTCGAGCTGCTGCTCGGCGGCGCACTACGGAGAGAGGAACCATGACCAGCACCCTGCAGCCGGCGCACCCGACCGAGGCGGTGAAGCGCCCGGGCCGCTGGCTCGCGCTGTCCGTCCTGGTGCTCGCCGTGCTGCTGGTGGCCGTCGACGCGACCGTCCTCGGTCTCGCGACCCCCTACATCAGCGAGGACCTCGAGCCCTCCGGCACCCAGCTCCTGTGGATCGGCGACGTGTACTCGTTCGTCATCGCGGGTCTGCTGGTCTCGATGGGCAGCCTCGGCGACCGCATCGGCCGCAAGCGGATCCTGCTCTGCGGCGCCACGGCGTTCGGCGCGATCTCGGTCCTCAACGCCTACGCCGGCACGCCCGAGACGATGATCGCGGCCCGCGCCCTGCTCGGCGTCGCCGGCGCGACCCTGATGCCGGCCACCCTGGCCCTGATCCGCCACCTCTTCCACGACCCGCGCGAGCGCAGCCTGGCCGTGGGCATCTGGGGTGCGGCGGCCTCGGCCGGCACGGCGGTCGGCCCGATCGTCGGCGGCTTCCTGCTGGAGCACTTCTGGTGGGGCTCGGTCTTCCTGATCAACCTGCCCGTGATGGCGGTGCTGGTCCTGGTCGGCATCCGCACCCTGCCCGAGTCCCGCAACCCCCACCCGGGCCCCTGGGACCTGCCCAGCGTGCTGCTGTCCCTGGTCGGCATGATCGCCGTGGTGTACGCGGTGAAGGAGGCCGCGGCCCACGGCTTCGCCTGGCCCACCCTGGGCGCCGGCGTCCTGGGCGCCGCCGCGCTGTACGGCTTCGTACGACGCCAGCTCACCCTGCCGTCGCCGCTGCTGGACATGCGGCTGTTCCGCAACCGCGGCTTCTCCGGGGCGGTCCTGGCCGACCTGCTGACCGTCCTGGGCCTGTCCGGGCTGGTGTTCTTCCTGTCGCAGTTCCTGCAACTGGTCCAGGACCGGCCCCCGTTCGAGGCGGGGCTGGCCGAACTGCCCGCCGCGATCGGCGCGGTGGCCGCCGGCCTGGTGGCCGGCCGTGCCGCGCGCCGCTTCTCGGTGCGCGCGGTGGTCTCCGGCGGCCTCGCGGCGATCGGGCTGGCCCTGGCCGTGATCACGGTGATCGACGCGTCCACCGGCTACCCGCTGCTGGGAGCGGCCCTGCTGGTCGTCGGCGTCGGAGCGGGCTTCTCCTTCACCGTGACGGCCGACGTCATCCTCTCCTCGGTCCCCAAGGACCAGGCGGGCGCGGCCTCGGCGGTCTCCGAGACGGCGTACGAACTGGGCGCCGCCCTGGGCATCGCCGTCCTGGGCTCCATCGTGACGGGCGCCTACCGCGACTTCACCGCACCGGCGGGCACGCCGGCCGGGGCGCACGAGTCACTGGGCGGAGCGGTCGAAGCGGCGTCGCACCTGCCGGCGCCCACCGCCGACACCCTGCTGACCTCGGCCCGCGAAGCCTTCGTCCACGGCCTCCACCTGGCCTCGGGCGCGGGAGCGGCGGTCCTCCTGATCACAGCGGCAGCGGCCTGGTTCCTCCTGAGGAACCAGCGCCTCGAAACCGGAGCGTGAGTGGTCCCACCCAGGGGACCTGACCCGGGGCAATGCTGCGACCGGCCGTCACCGCCCCCACCCAGGGGCGCGGGGAACTGCGCGACCGGCCACAACGCACCCGCACCCGAAAGACAACCGGCACTCCCCGTAGCCCCCCGGCCCAACCCCCGGAGGGTTACGCCGCCTTGGCCTTCGTGGCGTACATGTCCACGTACTCCTGCCCCGACAGCCGCATGACCTCGGTCATCACGGAGTCCGTCACGGCCCGCAGCACGTACCGGTCGCGGTCCATCCCGTCGTAGCGGGAGAACTCCATCGCCTCGCCGAAGCGCACCGTCACCCGGCACGGCCGCGGCATCCCGGACCCGCCCGGCTGGATCTTGTCCGTGCCGATCATGGCGAACGGCACGACCGGCGCACCGGTCATCAGCGTCAGCCGCGCGATACCGGTGCGCCCCCGGTACAGCCGCCCGTCGGGCGACCGCGTGCCCTCGGGGTAGATCCCGAAGACCCGGCCCTCCTCCAGGATGCGGCGCCCGGTCATCAGCGCGGCCACCCCGCCCTTGCCGCCGTCGCGGTCCACCGGGATCATGCCGACGCCGGTGAAGAACCAGGCCATCAGCCGGCCCTTGAGGCCCTTGCCGGTGACGTACTCGTCCTTGCCGATGAAGCAGACCTGGCGGTCGCACACCAGCGGCAGGATCATCGAGTCGATGAACGTGAGGTGGTTGCCGGCCAGGATGACCGGTCCGTCGCCCGGGATGTGCTCCACGCCCTCGACCCGGGGGCGGAACATCAGGCGCATGATCGGTCCGAGCACTGCCTTGATGAGCACGAAGCGGGACAACGGGCCCTCCGATGTCAAGGGGTTCAGTATGAGTCTGTGCAGGTGAGGACGATACTCGCGGGCCGGGGGGTGACGCACATCGGGTTCACCCGCGTCTTACGAGGTATTGACGCACCTTTACCTGCGGCGGCGCTCCGCAACCCCGCCGTCACCCGGCCGGAACGTGTGACGGACGTCGCGTTCTCCTCGCTCCTCGGGTACCCGTCCGGCCGTACCCGATTCCGACGGACCGTCAGCCGTTCGTACCACCACGCGCCATGCCCCGGCAGCGGCCCGTTCGGCCCGACGCCTCCCGTCGGTCATGTTCACGCCCCTACGATCGGCGCGCACCGCACGAGCCGACGGCAGGAGGCGCCATGGGAACGCAGGAGTCGAACGAACAGACGCGCGGCACCGGACGACGGGCCCTGTTGGGCGCCGCCGTCGTGGGCGCGACCGGAGCCGTCCTCGGCGCGCCGGGCACGGCACGGGCCACCGGGGCCCGGCACACCGGCGGCGGCCTGAAGAGCCTGCCGGTGCCGACGGTCATCGGTCACCGGGGCGCCAGCGGCTACCGCCCCGAGCACACCTTCGGCTCCTACCAGCTCGCCCTGGACCTGGGCGCGGACATCGTCGAGGCCGGCGACCTGGTCCCCACCAAGGACGGCCACCTGGTCTGCCGGCACGAGCCGGAGATCGGCGGCACCACCGACGTCGCCGACCACCCCGAGTTCGCCGGCCGCCGCACCACCAAGGTCCTGGACGGCGTGCCCACCACCGGCTGGTTCACCGAGGACTTCACGCTCGCCGAGCTGAAGACCCTGCGCGCCGTCGAGCGCATCCCCGCCAACCGGCCGCACAACACCCTCTACAACGGACACTGGGGGATCCCCACCTTCGAGGAGGTCCTCAGGTGGCAGGACGAGCAGACCCGCAGGCGCGGCAAGCAGGTCTGGATCTACCCGGAGACCAAGCACCCCACCTACTTCCGCAAGCTCGGCCTCGGCCTGGAGGAGCGCGTCGCCGCGCTGCTGCGCAAGCACGGCAAGGACAGGCGCACCTCGCCGGTCATCCTGCAGTCCTTCGAGCCGACCAGCATCCAGCGCCTGAACAAGCTGGTCGACAACCCCCTGGTCGTGCTGCTGTCCGGCGCGAGCAGCCGCCCGTGGGACTTCGTCGAGACGGGCGACCCGCGCACGGTCGCGGACCTCGTCACCAAGCAGGGCCTGCGGGAGATCGCCTCCTACGCGCAGGGCATCGGCCCCACCCTCGACCTGGTCGTCCCGAGGGACGCGAACGGCAGGCTCACCACGCCGACCGGCCTGGTGAAGGACGCCCACGCGGTCGGCCTGATCCTGCACCCGTACACCATGCGCAACGAGAACCCGTTCCTGCCCGCGGAGTTCCGCAAGGGCACGGACGCCGACGGGTACGGCGACGCCTTCGGCGCCTTCCGGGCCTACTTCGCCACCGGCATCGACGGGGTCTTCACCGACAACCCGGACACGGGCCTGCTCGCGCGCCAGGAGTTCCTGCGGGGCTGACCCCGCGTCCCGCGCGGACAGCCCCGCGCGGACCCCCATCGAGTGACAGCCGGCCGTCCGGGCAACCCACCGCCCGGGCGGCCGCGTCGTGCCCCACGTGACCCACGACCTGCTCGTCCGGCTCGGCCCCCTCCTCGCCGCGGAGGCGTCGGCCGAGGCGCACGCCACCGGCACCGAACCCGCGGACCTGGAACAGGCCGTCTGGCTGCGGCTCCTGGAACACCTGCGGGCCGACGGGCCCCCGGCCGACCCCCACGGCTGGCTGCGCCGGGCCGTGCGCGCCGAGGCCCGCCGCACCCGCCGTACCCACCGCCGGGAACGCCCGTACGCCGGCGACCCGGCCGACGACGGGGACCGCGACCCCGCGCAGCTCGCGCTGGCCGCCGCGCGGGGGCGCGCGCTGCGCGCGGCGGTGCGCCGGCTCCCGGGCCGCTGCCCGCGGCTGATCGAGGCGCTGCTGTCCCCGCGGGACCCGACCTACCGGGAGATCGCGGGGGAGTTGGGTATCTCACAGGGCTCCCTCGGACCGGAACGCTCCAGATGTCTGGGATGTCTGCGGCGATTGCTGGCACCGGAGGTTGCGGCGCGAACGGGGCGGGGATAGGAGTGGGGGACAACAGGTGATCAGGTGAGCGGGAGGCGTGCGCACATGGGCATGAGCGTGACCATCTCGGTGGCGACCGAGCAGGACGCGGAGCAGATCTTCAGGCTCCAGTACCTGTGCTTCCAGAGCGAGGCGGCGCTGTACGGCAACTACCGCATCGACCCGCTCGTCCAGAGCCTGGACTCCGTGCGCGAGGAACTCGCCGCCGACTGCGTGTACGTCGCCCGCCTCGGCGACGAGGTGGTCGGCTCGGTCCGCGGCCGGATCACCGAGGACGGCGCCGCCGCCATCGGCAAGCTCTGCGTCCACCCCCGCCTGCAGGGCCACGGCATCGGCGCGCGGCTGCTGCGCGCGGCCGAGGCGGCCCTGGAAGGGGAGCGCGGTGCGACCCGGTTCCGCCTCCACACCGGCCACCGCAGCGAGGGCAACCTGCGCCTGTACCGCCGCGTCGGCTACGAGACGGTGGGCACGGCCCAGGGCACCGACGGCGTCCCGATGATCGTCCTGGAGAAGCAGGCGGGCACCTACGCGGCCACCGCCTAGCGGACCGGCCGCCCCCCGGTCCCGGGGGGCGGGTCCCGTCAGTCCCGGGGGGCGGGCTCCCGGTCGCGCGACCTGCGCAGCCAGTACAGGGCGGACACCGGCAGCAGCACCGGGATGAAGACGTACCCCATCCCGTACTTCGACCACACCGTGGCGTCGGGGAACGCCGACGGCTCGATCAGGGTCCAGGTCCCCACGATCAGCACGCCGGCCAGCTCGGCGGCGCAGCACACCTGCGCCGCCCGGCGGGCGCCCTCGCTCCCGCGCACCAGCGTGTAGGTGATGAAGCCGTAGACCACGCCCGCCACCGCCGACAGGGAGTACGCCAGCGGCGCCCGGTCGAACTCGGTGGCGATCTGGTACGCGGAGCGCGACACCGCGCCGACCACCATCACGCCGTACAGCCAGACCAGCAGGGTCCCCGGTCCGCTGGTCAACCGCCTGGACCTCCCGGCCGGCCCGTCCCCCGTCGCCACCTCAGCCTCCCCAGATGTCATAGAGCCGCACCTCCAGCACCGCCAGCACCACACCGCCGGCGGCCACGGTCACCGAACCCCAGCGGGTGCGCTCACCCAGCGACATGAAGCCCGCCGCGGGCACGCACGCGAACGCGCCGAGCAGGTACGCCACGAAGATCGTCGTGCCCTGGTCCGGCTTCTCGCCCCGTGCCAGCTGCACGATCCCGATCACGAGCTGCAGCAGCGCCAGCGCCGAGACCACGGCCATCCCGATGAAGTGCCAGTCCTTCGTCGGCTCGTCACGGTAGGCCGCCCAGCCGCACCACGCGGCGAGCAGCAGCGCGGCGACACCGGTCACCAGCGTCAGGGCATCGACCATGGGGTGACCTTATTACGGTGCGGGGGCCGCACCGCCGCCGCCCCCGGTCCGCCGCCACAGGGTCTAGACCACTGGGCGTAGGGTCGAGGTCATGACGATCCACGCGCACGCCCTCCTGTTCGACAACGACGGCACCCTCGTCTCCAGCCTCGCCTCGGTGGAGCGCTGCTGGAGCAGGTGGGCACGCGAGTACGGCGTCAGCGCCGAGGACTTCGCCGGGATCGCCCTGCACGGCCGCACCGCCGTGGAGATCGTCGGCGACCTGCTGCCCGCCGACCGGGTCGCCGAGGCCGTCGCCCGCGTCGAGCGGCTGGAGGTGGACGACGTGGCCGACGGGGGAGTGGAGCTGCTGCCCGGCACCCGGGACCTGCTCGACGCCCTGCCCGCCGACCGCTGGGCCGTGGTCACCTCCGCCACCCACCGCCTGGCCGCCGCCCGCCTCGACGCCGTGGGCATCCGCCCCAAGACCCTGGTCACCGCGGACGAGGTCACCCGGGGCAAGCCCCACCCCGAGCCCTACCTGCTCGCCGCCCGGCACCTGGGCGTCGACCCGGCCCGCTGTGTCGTCTTCGAGGACGCCCCGGCCGGACTCGCGGCCGGCCGCGCCGCCGGCATGACCACCGTGGCCTTGGCCACAACCCACCGCGCCGAGGAGCTCGACGCCGACCTGGTGGTGGCCGACCTGTCGGCCCTGTCGGTGCAGGTCACCGCGGCCGGGATCGAGATCTCCGTCCGCGCCTGAGGGCCGTCCGCCGCCGTCCCGGCACCTGTCCACGGCTGTCCGCAATGCGGACAGCCGTGCCGTGTCAGGACCGTCCGTCTGCTTTACTGATCGCATGACCACGACGAGCTGCCGCACCCTTGCGACCGAGGCGACCATGACGCCCGGTGCTCGTTGTATGTGTCGCACGCGCCGAATGTGTGCCTGCTAGAGGGCCCCCGCACCACCTGAGCCTCGCGCCCCGAAGCGAGTGCCCGCTCACGTCCCGCCGTACGCCGCGCGTACGCGACTGAGCCCGCCCCCCGCGCACGTGCTCCCCGTGTCCCACCGCGCCCTCGCGCGCGGACGTGCCGCGCCGGGCTGCCTTCGACCCTGCATGCCCCGTGCCGGCGCCCACGACGCGCCGCGCACTCGACAGTGACGGAAACCCACGTGATCACCACCTCGGGCCTCACCAAGGTCTACCGCTCGCGCGGTCGCGAGGTCACCGCCCTCGACGGCGTCGACCTGCACGTCCGCGAAGGAGAGGTCTACGGCGTCATCGGCCAGTCCGGCGCCGGCAAGTCCTCCCTGATCCGCTGCGTCAACCTGCTCGAACGCCCCACCGCCGGCACGGTCACCGTGGCCGGGCAGGACCTCACCGCCCTCGCCGGGCGCGGACCACGGGCGGGCAAGGAGCTGCGGCGGGCGCGCAGCCGCATCGGCATGGTCTTCCAGCACTTCAACCTGCTCTCCTCGCGGACCGTGCAGGACAACGTCGAACTGCCGCTGGAGATCCTCGGCACCTCCGGCCGGGCCCGCTCCGCCAAGGCGCTGGAACTGCTCGACCTGGTCGGCCTCGCCGACAAGGCCGGCGCCTACCCCGCCCAGCTCTCCGGCGGCCAGAAGCAGCGCGTCGGCATCGCCCGCGCCCTGGCCGGCGACCCCAAGGTGCTGCTCTCCGACGAGGCCACCAGCGCGCTCGACCCCGAGACCACGCGCTCG
Organism: Streptomyces galbus; assembly: GCF_005280195.1. Taxonomy (GTDB): domain Bacteria; phylum Actinomycetota; class Actinomycetes; order Streptomycetales; family Streptomycetaceae; genus Streptomyces; species Streptomyces galbus. Next base: position 264,619 of record NZ_SZPR01000018.1, read on the forward strand.
ATCCTCGCGCTGCTGCGCGACCTCAACCGCCAGCTCGGCCTGACCGTCCTGCTCATCACCCACGAGATGGACGTCGTGAAGTCGATCTGCGACTCCGCCGCCCTCATGGAGAAGGGCCGCATCGTCGAGTCCGGCACCGTCAGCGAGCTGCTCGCCACCCCCGGCTCCCAACTGGCCGCCGCGCTCTTCCCGGTCGGCGGCGAGGCCACCGGCGACGACCGCACCGTCCTCGACGTCACCTTCCACGGCGAGCGGACCACCCAGCCGGTCGTCTCCCAGCTCGCCCGCACCTACAACATCGACATCTCGATCCTCGGCGCCGCCATCGACACCGTCGGCGGCCTCCAGATCGGCCGGATGCGCATCGAACTGCCCGGCCGCTACGAGGACAACGTCGTGCCGATCGGCTTCCTGCGCGAGAAGGGCCTGCAGATCGACGTGGTCGACTCCGCCGCCCGGCAGACCGCCCTGGTGAAGGAGAGCGCCAAGTGACCTGGTCCGAGATGCAGCCCCTGCTGTCCCAGGCGTGTTGGGACACCCTCTACATGGTGGGCTGGTCCACCCTCATCGCCGTCGCCGGCGGACTGCCGCTGGGCATCCTGCTGGTGCTGACCGACCGGGGCGGGCTGCTCCAGAACGTCGTCGCGCAGAAGGTCCTCGGGCAGGTCGTGAACATCGCCCGCTCGATGCCCTTCATCATCCTCATGGTCGCGCTCATGGGCTTCACCCGCTGGATCACCGGCACGACCATCGGCCGCGAGGCCGCCATCGTGCCCCTCGCGATCGGCGCCGTCCCCTTCTTCGCGCGGCTCGTCGAGACCGCCGTGCGCGAAGTGGACGGCGGACTGGTCGAGGCCGTGCAGGCCATGGGCGGCAACACCTGGACCATCGTGCGCAAGGTCCTCGTCCCCGAGTCCCTGCCCTCCCTGATCGCCAGCACCACCACCACGGTCGTCGCCCTCATCGGCTACTCCGCGATGGCCGGCACGGTCGGCGCCGGCGGGCTCGGCGACATCGCCATCCGCTACGGCTACCAGCGCTTCGAGACCGAGCTGATGTGGATCACGGTGGCGATCCTCGCGGTCGTCATCTCCCTCATCCAGTTCGCCGGCGACTACGCCGCCCGCTCGCTGCACCGCCGCGACGGCCGGTCGGGCCCCGCCCCCAGGCTCCGTCTGCTCAAGGCCGACGCGGCCTCGAGCGAGACCGCCTGACCCCCTCTCCGAACTCCCCGTCCACCCAACGACGGGGCCGCACCACCCTTCAGGAAAGGCACTTTTCGTGCGTAACACCGCCAAGATCACCACCGCCGTCCTCGCCGCCGGAGCCCTCACCTTCGGGCTCTCCGCCTGCGGCTCGGGCTCCGACTCCAAGGCCGACGGCGGCGACACCCTCACCGTCGCCGCCACCCCGACCCCCCAGGGCGAGATCCTCACCTACGTCAAGGACCACCTGGCGAAGAAGGCCGGCCTCAAGCTGGAGGTCAAGGAGTTCACCGACTACGTGACGCCCAACACGGCCGTCCAGCAGGGCGAGGTGGACGCCAACTACTTCCAGCACCAGCCCTACCTCACCGACTTCAACAAGAAGAACGGCACCGACATCGTGGCCGTGCCCGGCGCGACCGTGCACCTGGAGCCGCTCGGCGTCTACTCCAAGGGCGTCAAGAAGCTCGACGACCTCAAGAAGGGCGCCACCGTCGCCCTGCCGAACGACACCACCAACGAGGCCCGCGCGCTGAAGCTGCTCGCGGCCAACGGCGTCATCGGGCTGAAGTCCGGCGTGGGCTACGACGCGACCCCGAAGGACGTCACCTCCAACCCCAAGGGCCTGAAGTTCAAGGAGCTGGAGGCCGCCCAGCTCCCGCGCTCCCTCGGTGACGTCGACGCCGCGGTGATCAACGGCAACTACGCCCTGGAGGCCGACCTCAGCCCGGCCAAGGACGCCATCGCCGCCGAGTCCCCCAAGGACAACCCCTACGGCAACTTCCTCGCCGTCAAGAAGGGCGAGGAGGACGACCCGCGCGTGCAGAAGCTCGCCAAGCTCCTCACCTCGCCCGAGGTCAAGAAGTTCATCGAGGACAAGTACCAGGGCGCCGTCGTCCCGGCGTTCTGACCCCTCACACCCACGGGGTCCGCTGCCGGAAAGGCAGTGGACCCCGTGGTGCGGTCAGGTGCTTTCATGCTGCATGCTGGGCAGTTCAGCAGGCCCTGACGGTTCTTCCGAAGGTTACGGAGCGGCGCATGACTGGCACCTTTCCCAACGTCTCCATCAGCACGGAGCGGTTGGTCCTGCGCCCCTTCGAGGACTCCGACGTCGACGCCCTCGCCGAGATGATGAACGACGAACTCGTCGTCGCCTGGACCTCCGTGCCCCACCCCTACACCGAGGCCGACGCCCGCGCCTGGGTCACCGGGACCGCCCCCGCCGAACGCACCGCGGGCCGCGGCATCGTCTTCGCCGTCACCGAGTTCCTCACCCAGCGCCTGGTCGGCACCGTCCACCTGCGCAACGCCGACTGGCGCGTGCGCTCCGCGGAGATGGGCTACGTCGTCGCCCCCTGGGCCCGCGGCGAGGGCTACGCCAGCGAAGCCGTCCTCGCCACCGCCCAGTGGCTGTTCCACGACCAGAAGTTCGAGCGCCTGGAACTGCGCACCGCCGCCGACAACACCGCCTCCCAGCAGGTCGCCCAGAAGATCGGCTGTATCAGCGAGGGCGTCCTGCGCGGCGCCTGGATAGCGCGCACCAAGGACGACGGCGGGGCCTGGACGGACGTCCGCACCGACCTCATCGTCTGGAGCCTGCTCCCCGAGGACCTGGAGGGCGTCGCCGACCGGCTCACCGACGGCGACGGCTACCCGTCGTACGACGACTGGAACTGACCGGCCGGACCGGCCGACCGCACCGACCGCCCCCACGACCCCGCGGACCCTCCGACCGGGACCGCCGCCGCGCCGCGGCCCGCGCGACCAGGTACCCTCACGGAGCCCGCAGCCCGCGCACATCCCCGGGAGACTGACGACCATGGCCGACCGCGTCACGGTGATCGGCTGGGACGGCTCGCCGCTGACCGCCGCGGCACGCTCCGCACTGGGCGCCGCCACGCTCGTGGCCGGCGCCGCCCACCACCTGGCGCTGCCCGAGGTACCGCCCGCCGCCGAACGCATCCGCCTCGGCAGCGTCACCCTCGCCGCCCGCCGCATCGCCGCCCACCGCGGCACCGCGGTGGTGCTCGCCGACGGCGACCCCGGCTTCTTCGGTGTCGTACGCACCCTGCGCGCACCGGAGTTCGGCCTCGAGGTCGAGGTCGTGCCCGCCGTGTCCGCCGTCGCCGCCGCCTTCGCCCGCGCCGGGATGCCCTGGGACGACGCCCAGGTGGTCGTCGCCCACCGCCGCACCCTGCGCCGCGCGGTCAACGTGTGCCGCGCCCACGCCAAGGTCGCCGTCCTCACCTCGCCCGGCGCGGGCCCCGCCGAACTCGGACTGCTGCTGGAGGGCGTCCACCGCACCTTCGTGGTGTGCGAGGAACTCGGCACCGACCGAGAGCAGGTCAGCGTCGTCACCTCCGACAAGGCCGCCGACCACATCTGGCGCGACCCCAACGTCGTCATCGTCATCGGCGGCCCGGTCACCACCGGGGACGACGGCGACTGGATCGCCGGGCGCGACCCGGCGGCGGGACCGCGCGGCTGGACCCTGCCCGCCGACGCCTACGGCGGCGGACTGGGCGAGGGCGAGGCGGAGTTGCTGCGCGCCGCCCAACTCGCCCGCCTCGGGCCCCGGACGGGCGACCTCGTCTGGGACATCGGCTGCGCGAGCGGCGCGTTCGCCACCGAGGCCGCACGGGCCGGCGCCGCCGTGCTCGCCGTCGACCGGGACGCCGAGGCGTGCGCCCGCACCGAGGCCGCCGCCCGCCGCCACGGCGTCCAGCTCCACGTGGTCCACGGCACCGCCCCGCACGTCCTGGAGAACCTGCCCGAACCGGACGTCGTCCGCATCGCCGGCGGCGGCGCGGCCGTCGTCTCCGCGGTCGCCGACCGCCGCCCCCAGTGCATCGTCACCCACGCCATGACCCGCGACGCCGCCGAACTCGTCGGCCGCGACCTGAGCGAACACGGCTACCGCGTCGAGTGCGCCCTCATCCAGTCCGTCGAACTCGACACGCGCGCCTGGACGGAGACGGAGCGGAGCGTCGCGTTCCTGCTCAGCGGGGTTCTGCCGGATCGCGCCCCGTGATCCTCTTGTCGTACCGCGCGCGGTAGGGTGGCCGATCGTCGTACCGCTTTCGGGCACCCGGCACCTCGTCGGTCAATGTCCGGAAAACCCATCCGTTTTGGGGTGCGTGTGGTACGGCGTGACCGGAGGACGCGCAACGTGGCGCAGTCCACAGCGGAGCGTCGCGGATCATGCTGTCGCGACGGCCGGACGACCGCGACAATGCCACTGAATGGCTTTGTCGTCTTTTTCGGGCGGGTCGTTCGTGCCGCTGGGCACGGACGCTCGTTCTTCACAACGGGGCGGTCGGTGCGCCGTTCCGGGTGAGCTGGTCGTAGGAGCACTAACCGATGGGCGAGGGGTACGCATGACCGACACCGGCCAGATCCCGGGCGAGGGGCTGCCGGAGAGCGCAGGCACGGTGGAGCAGCCGGGCGTTCCCGAGCCCGGTGCGTACCCCTACCTCTCCGAGACCACCGCCGCCGACGAGGACCTGCTGCTGCCCGGCTCCGGCGGGGCCTGGGGCAACGAGGTGCCGCCGCCCGCGCCGGAACCGGTCCTGGAGGCCCTGCACGAGCCCGGCCCCGCCGAGCCCGGTGTCCACGAGCCCGGCCCGCACGAGCTGTCCGGCCGGGACAGCGGCGCCGTCGACCTGACCGCCGTGCGCCGCCCGGTGCCCACCGCGCCGACCACCCCGATCCCGCCGATCACCCCGCGCCGTCCGCTGCACCTGGGCCCGCCGATCCCCGACGCCTCCGCCAGCCCGGTCCGCTCGCTCGCCGACCGCGGCCCCGCGGGCGCCCCGGTGCGCCGCCCCGGACCGCCCGCGACCGGCCCCGAGTACCTCGACGCCCAGCCCACCGGTGACCTGCCCCCGCAGGGCGCCGCGCCGTGGGGCGCCCCGGCCGCAGCGGCTCCCGGGGGCCTCCCCGCCGAAACGGTTGGCCCGGTCGCCGCCGCCCCGCACCCGGAGCCGGTGGGCGCGGCCCAGGCCGTCGTCACCCGCCTGGCCACGGAGGCCATCGCCGCCACGGCCCCGCAGCCGGCCGAGGAGGACACCCCCGCGGCGCACCCCGCGGCCGAGGCGGTCGACCCCGCTCCGCAGACCCCCGGCACGGCTGACGCGGGCGCGCCCGCGGACGTGCCCGTGACGGTGACCGAGGCGGTCGCGGGCGGCGCTGCCGAGGTGCCCGGGGACGCGGACCAGGGCACCGCCGAGGACGCCGGCGTCGGTCTGCCCGCGGAGCAGCAGGTCGCCGCCCCCGCGAGCCCCGAGCAGCCGGCGGCGCCGGTGACCGGCGCGCCCGAGCCCGTGCAGACGCCCGCGCCGGAGCCCGTCGAGGCGGCACCGGCAGAGGCCGGCAGCACCGAGCCCGTCGAACCCGTCGAGTCGACCGAGCCTGTCGAGCCGGCCGAGCCCGTCGAGGAGGCTCCGGAGCCCGTCGCCGTCCATCAGGCGGTCGCCGCCCCTGAGGCCTTGGCCGCGGCGGCCGATGACACACGTGCGCCGTCCGAGCCGCTGCCCGGCGCCGACACGGCCGCCGCGGTCCCCCCGGCCCCGGCTCAGGACGCCGTGGTCGCGCCCGCCGACACCCTCGCCGCCCGGGCTCCGGAGCCGCAGGCCGTTCCCGAGCCCCAGGAGGCCCAGGCCCCCGCGCCTGTCGAACCGGCGGCTGTCCAGACGCTCGCGCCTGCGGTCGTCCTGGACGTCACCGAGGAAGCCCACGCCCTCGCGGAGGCCCCGCCCCCGGTCGCCGCCGTCACCGAGCCGACGGTCGCCGAGGAGACTCCGACCCCTGCGGCCGCCCCCGTCACCCCGCAGGCCGAGGCCGCCGTCACCGAGGCCCAGCCGTCGGCTCCGGAGGGCGGTACGACTCCCGACCCCGACCAGCTCGCGCAGCCGGCGACCACGGCACCCGAGGCCCAGGCCCGGCCCCACCCCGAACCGCAGGCCCAGGTCCAGGCGCAGGACGAGGCCACGGACCACACCCAGGACGCCGCCTCCCCCACCCCGGACGTCGCGCCCTCCACCCCGGACGCACCGGCCGTCCCCGCCCCGCTGGGAGGCCCCGTGCACCTCGACCCCGCAGCCCAGGCGCAGAGCGCGCCGGGTGCTCCCGTGGCGGGCCCGCAGGTGCAGGGCGAGCAGGCGCCGGACCACTTGGCGCCGTCCGACGGCACGGTGGCCGGCGCCCCGCACCTCGCCACGCCGACCCCGCCGCAGTCCCTCGCCCTCCCGGCGGAAGCCGCGCCGGCCGCCGAAGCCGCACCGGCCGCCGACCCCACGCCGGCCGCCGAAGCCGCACCGGCCCCCGACGCAACCCCGGCCGAGGAAGCGCCGCACGCCGCCGCGCCCGGCCCCGCCGTGCACCCGCAGGCACTGCCGGAGCTGTCGGACCTGCCCCAGGCGCCGCAGGTGCCGCAGACCCCGGAAGCACCGCAGCCGCCCACCGCCCCGGACCTCACGCCCCCGCCCGCCGACCAGCACACGGCGGTCGCGGCAGGCACCCCGGTCGCCCCCGTGGCCCCCGTCGCCGTCCCCGCCCCCCGCGCCGCCGACCCCGAGGCCGCCCCCGAGCCCGACCCCGAGGTCGCCCAGAGCGCGGAGGACCTGGACACCAGGGCCGCCGAGCAGGACGAGGAGAGCGGGCCCGCCACGCAGGAGGCGGCCCGGCCCACCGGCCCCGCCGCCCCCGGCTACGACGACGCCGAGCGCGAGGCCGTCCTGAAGGTCATGCGCGAGCGCCGGGACATCCGCAACGGCTTCCGCAGCGACCCCATCCCGCACGAGGTGCTGCTGCGCGTCCTGGAGGCCGCCCACACCGCGCCGTCCGTCGGCCACTCCCAGCCCTGGGACTTCGTCGTCATCCGGTCCGCCGAGACCCGCCGCGCGATGCACGAACTGGCCATGCGCCAGCGCGATGCCTACGCCAGGTCGCTGCCCAAGGGCCGGGCGAAGCAGTTCAAGGAACTCAAGATCGAGGCCATCCTCGAGACGCCGGTGAACATCGTCGTCACCGCCGACCCGACCCGCGGCGGCCGCCACACCCTGGGCCGGCACACCCAGCCGCAGATGGCGCCGTACTCCTCGGCCCTCGCCGTCGAGAACCTCTGGCTCGCCGCCCGCGCCGAGGGCCTGGGCGTCGGCTGGGTCAGCTTCTTCGACGAGCGAGAGATGGTCCGCGCGCTGGGCCTGCCCGAGCACCTGGAGGTCGTGGCCTACCTGTGCGTCGGGTACGTCGACGAGTTCCCGGACGAGCCCGAGCTGATGCAGGCCGGCTGGGCCAAGCGTCGCCCGCTGTCCTGGGTCGTGCACGAGGAGACGTACGGGCGGCGCGCGCTGCCCGGCGAGGACCCGCACGACCTGCTCGCCGAGACGGTCGCCGGCATCCGCCCGCTCGATGCCAAGGCGCTCGGCGAGGCGTGGGAGCGGCAGAAGCGCATGACCAAGCCGGCCGGCGCGCTGGGCATGCTGGAGATCATCTCCGCGCAGCTGTCGGGCCTGTCCCGGCAGTGCCCGCCGCCCATCCCGGAGCCCGCGGCCGTCGCGATCTTCGCCGGCGACCACGGGGTGCACGCCCAGGGCGTCACCCCCTGGCCGCAGGAGGTCACCGCCCAGATGGTGGCCAACTTCCTCGGCGGGGGAGCGGTCTGCAACGCGTTCGCGAGCCAGGTGGGCGCCGAGGTCTGCGTGGTCGACGTGGGCGTCGCGTCCGACCTGCCGGCCACCCCCGGCCTGCTGCCCCGCAAGGTCCGGGCCGGCACGTCCGACATGACCACCGGCCCCGCGATGACCCGCGAGGAGGCCCAGCAGGCCATCGAGGTGGGCATCGAGACCGCCCGCGACCTGGTGGCGGCCGGCAACAAGGCGCTGCTCACCGGGGAGATGGGCATCGCGAACACCACCGCGTCGGCCGCGCTGATCTCCGTATTCACCGGCGCCGACCCGGCCGAGGTGACGGGCCGGGGCACCGGGATCAACGACGAGACCCTGGCCCGCAAGACCGAGGTCGTGCGCCGGGCCCTGGAGTTCCACCAGCCCGACCCGGCCGACCCGATCGGCGTCCTCGCGGCCGTCGGCGGCTTCGAGCACGCCGCGATGGTGGGCCTGCTACTCGGCGGTGCGTCCCTGCGGACGCCGGTCATCCTGGACGGCGTCAGCGCCGGTGCCGCCGCCCTGGTGGCCCGCGCGATCGCCCCCGAGGTGCTGGCGGCCTGCATCGCGGGCCACCGCAGCGCCGAGCCCGGCCACGTGGCCGCGCTCAACAAGCTGGGCCTGCGCCCCCTGGTCGACCTGGACCTCCGCCTCGGCGAGGGCACCGGCGCCCTGCTCGCCCTGCCGCTGGTGCAGAGCACGGCCCGGGCGATGCACGAGGTGGCGACGTTCGACTCGGCGGGCGTCACCGAGAAGTAGCACCGCACCGCGCCGGGGTCGGCGGGGCACGCGCTCACGCGTGCCCCCCGGCCCCGCCGTACGCCGAGCGGACGGCTAAAATCCGCACGTCAGGGCCGCTCCACCGCCGCAGCGCCCTTCCCGACCTCGCGGGGACCCCGGCGTCCCCGTACCGTCGCCCAGGACCTTCGCGGTCGCCCGGGGCCCGGGCAGCCGCCCAGGACCCCTGCCGCCGCCCGGACGAGGAGCCGTACCGCCATGGCCGAACACCCCGCCTACCCCGTAGGTCTCCGCCTCACCGGCCGTCGCGTGGTCGTCCTCGGCGGCGGGCAGGTCGCCCAGCGCCGGCTGCCGGCCCTGATCGCGGCGGGCGCCGACGTCCTGCTGGTGTCACCCGAGGCGACCCCGTCCGTCGAGGCCATGGCGGACGCGGGCGAGGTCACCTGGGAGCGGCGCGTCTACACCTCCGGCGACCTCGCCGACGCCTGGTACGCCCTGATCGCCACCAGCGACCCCGACGCCAACGCCGCCGCCTCCGCCGAGGCCGAGCGGCACCGCGTCTGGTGCGTGCGCTCCGACGACGCCGACGCGGCCACCGCCTGGACCCCGGCGACGGGCCACAGCGAGGGCGTCACGGTCGCCGTCCTGACCACGGACGCGCGCGGCCGCGACCCGCGGCACACCGCCGCCGTCCGCGACGCGGTCGTGGAGGGACTGCGCGACGGCACGCTCGTCGCCCCGCACCACCGCACCCGCACCCCCGGCGTCGCCCTGGTCGGCGGCGGCCCCGGCGACCCGGACCTGATCACCGTGCGCGGCCGCCGGCTGCTCGCCGAGGCGGACGTCGTCATCGCCGACCGGCTGGGCCCGCGCGACCTGCTCGCCGAGCTGCCGCCGCACGTCGAGGTGATCGACGCGGCGAAGATCCCCTACGGCCGGTACATGGCCCAGGAGGCCATCAACAACGCCCTGATCGAGCACGCCCGGCAGGGCAGGTCCGTGGTCCGGCTCAAGGGCGGCGACCCGTACGTGTTCGGCCGGGGCATGGAGGAGCTGCAGGCGCTCGCCGAGGCGGGCATCCCGTGCACGGTGGTCCCCGGCATCTCCAGCTCCATCTCGGTCCCGGGCGCGGCCGGCATCCCCGTCACCCACCGCGGGGTCGCCCACGAGTTCACCGTGGTCAGCGGGCACGTGGCCCCCGACGACGAGCGTTCGCTGGTCGACTGGCCCGCACTGGCGCGGCTCAACGGCACCCTGGTAATCCTCATGGGCGTCGACAAGATCGGCCGGATCGCCGAGACGCTCGTCGCCCACGGCAAGTCCCCGGACACCCCGGTCGCCCTGGTCCAGGAGGGCACCACGGCCGCCCAGCGGCGCGTGGACGCGACCCTCGCGACGGTCGCCGAGACGGTCGTCGCCGAGGACGTGAAGCCGCCGGCCGTCATCGTCGTCGGCGAGGTCGTCGCCGTCGGCGCGCGGACCCCCGCGTCAGGCGCGTGACCGCGCGCGGCACGGCCGTCACCAGCCGTTTGGCAGCCCACCGAGGACGAGGCAGTATCACCCCGTGGCCGAACTCATCACCGTCGAGGACCCCGACGACCCGCGCCTGCGCGACTACACCGGACTGACCGACGTCGAGCTGCGCCGCCGGCGCGAGCCGGCCGAGGGCCTGTTCATCGCCGAGGGCGAGAAGGTCATCAGGCGGGCCAGGGACGCGGGCTACGCGATGCGCTCGATGCTCCTGTCCGCCAAGTGGGTCGACGTCATGCGGGACGTCATCGACGAACTCCCGGCGCCCGTCTACGTGGTCACCCCCGAGCTGGCCGAGCAGGTCACCGGCTACCACGTGCACCGCGGCGCCCTCGCCTCGGTGCAGCGCAAGCCCTTGCCCACGGCGGCCGGGCTCCTGGGCCCCGCCCGCCGGGTCGTCGTCATGGAGTCCGTCAACGACCACACCAACATCGGCGCGATCTTCCGCTCGGCGGCCGCCCTCGGCATGGACGCCGTGCTGCTCTCCCCGGACTGCGCCGACCCGCTCTACCGGCGCAGCGTGAAGGTGTCGATGGGTGCCGTCTTCTCCGTGCCGTACGCCCGGCTCGACACCTGGCCCCGGGGCCTCGACGCGCTCCGCGGGGCGGGCTTCACGCTGCTCGCCCTCACCCCGGACGAGAGGGCCGTCTCCCTGGACGAGGCGGCCCCGCACCGGATGGACCGCGTCGCCCTGATGCTGGGGGCGGAGGGCGACGGCCTGTCCGCGCGGGCCCTGGCCGCCGCGGACGCACGGGTCCGCATCCCCATGGCGCACGGCGTCGACTCCCTCAACGTCGGCGCGGCGGCCGCGGTCGCCTTCTACGCCGTGGCGACGGGCCGCCCGACGGCCTGATCCCCGGAGGCGGCCTGCACTCCGGGAACCCGCCGTACGACGTCCTGCCGTACGACGCCGTGGTGGTCGACGCCCAGGCCGCGGGCCGGTCCCTGGCAGCCCTGGACGATGCCGATGCCGAGGGCGACCAGCAGCGTCACGACCACGAAGACGAACAGCCGCTGCCGCAGCAGCCGCGGGTTGGCGGGCCGCCGCCCGGTCCCGGTGGGCCGGGGCCCCGGACGGCCGGAGCCGTTGCGCTGGGCGGGCCGCCCGCCGGTACCGGGCCGGGCGCCGCGCCCGGTCGGTGTGCCGCGCCCGCCGGTCGGACCGCTGCGCCCGCCGGTCGGCGTGCCACGGCCCGACGGGGTCGAGCGGGCGGCGGACGAGGGCCGCGGCGTACCGGTGCGCGACCCCGGGACGGCACCCCGCGAGCCGGTCGTGCCGCGCGCCCCGGTGCCGCCCCGCGGGACGGTCCCGCCCCGCGACGCGGGCGCCCCGCCCCGCGACGCGGGCGCCCCGCCCCGCGACGCGGGCGCCCCGCCCCGCGACGGCGTGCCCGGGCCGCCCGGCGGGCGCTGCGCCCGCTGCGGGTACGTCGGCTCCGACAGCCGCCCGGTCGGCCGCTCGGCCTCCAGCGCGCGCGGCACCGGCGGACGCACGTCGCCGGCCCCCTGCGCCTCGCGCGCGGCGATCTCCTTCAGCCGCAGCGAGAGGTCCAGGGTGCTCGGCCGCTCCTCGGGGTCCTTCGCCAGACACGCCCGCACCAGCGGGGCGAGCGCGTCCGGCACGCCGTGCAGCTGCGGCTCCTCGTGCACGACCCGGTACAGCATCACCTCGGAACTGCCGTGCCCGAAGGGCGAGTCGGCCATCGCGGCGTAGGCGAGGGTGGCGCCGAGGGAGAACACGTCCGTGGCCGGGGTGACCGCGGCCCCGCGCACCTGCTCCGGGGCGAGGAAGCCGGGGGAGCCCACGGCGGTCCCCACGTGCGTGAGGGTCGAGGCACCCGTGGCCCAGGCGATGCCGAAGTCGATGATCCGCGGCCCCTTCGGGGACAGCAGGATGTTGGACGGCTTGAGGTCCCGGTGGACGACGCCGGCCTCGTGCACCGCGACCAGCCCCTCCGACAGGGCGGCGCCGATGGCGGCGACCTCGGCGGCCCCGAGCGCCCCCTCGTCGGCGACCTTGTCGTGCAGGGAGGGGCCGGGGACGTACTGGGTGGCGAACCAGGGGCGGTCGGCGTCGAGGTCGGCCGCGACCAGCCGGGCGGTGCAGCCGCCGCGGATCCGCCGTGCGGCCGACACCTCGCGCGCGAACCGTGACCGGAACTCCTGGTCCTCCGCGAGATCGGGCCGGATCACCTTCAGGGCGACCCGCTGGCCCTTCTTGTCGGAGCCCAGGTAGACAACGCCCATCCCGCCCGCGCCGAGCCGTCGGTGAAGCCTGAACGAGCCGACGACGCGCGGGTCCTCGCGCCTCAGGCGCATCATCGCCATGTTCATCCCCGCTGCCCGGTCCGTGTGACGTGGCACAGCTTACGTTTCCACGGCCGCTCGCGCGCAGAGGCCGCGCCCTCTCGTCCCGACGGATTGTCAGTCCCCGGTGGGACACTTGAGGGGTGGTCAGAAGACGGGCGAACGGGGCGCGTTCGGTCGGCCGGTGACCTCAACCACCTGTCACAGAAGGGGGATTGGACCCGTGAAGGGTGACCGAGTGGAAATCGTCGTGGACGCCGGGGACACGACGCGCACGTACGAGGTGGTGGCCAGCAGGGCGGGCCGCCGGGTGGAGACGGCGGTGCGCCGGGGGGTGGTCGAAGTGAGCGAAGTCACCCGTACCGGTGCGGTCGTGCGGACGGCCAGGTTCATGGCGAACCGGGTCCTCGCCCTGGTCGAACAGCCGGTCCCGCGCGAGGACGGCTCGGAGAAACCGGGCCGGACCGGGCACCCCCTCAGGGAAGACCCCGAGACGTAGGACCCGGTCTCCACCCAGGGGAGTACACGGCGGGAGGTGGCTCATCCTCCGGGAGGCCCGGCAATCGGTACGAGGGCATGACGTCCGCCGGGCGGCGCACCCCTAGATTTGAGGTCAAGCGGCGGGTGCAGCACTCGTCCCCCGAGGTCAGACACCCGCCGCTGCCGACGACAACCGACACGGTCAGGAGAGGGACCATGGCCCAGACGGCACCGCGGACGCTGTTCCGCGACGCAGGACGTACGGCGCACGCCGGTTTCCGCCCCCGCCGTCAGGGCAGTCGCCACCCACTGGTGGCGACCTTGATGGCCCTTCCCCTGGCGGCCCTGCTCCTCCTCGTCTTCGACGGCTGGGAGACGGTGGCCACACAGGCGTCGTCCGTGGGCGTGATGCTGGGGCGCTGAGCGGCGACCCCAGGCCCGGAAGAGCGGTCCGGGCGGGGACATCCACCCATGAAACCCCGTGGGGACGGGGGTGCGGCGGACGGCAAAATGCCGGCGCAGCTGGGGAGCTGCGCCGGCATTGCTCTTCCCCGGCGACCGCACACCTCCCCGGCGGTCGTACGCTCGCCTCCATGTCGCCGCACCCGAGCCTCGCCGCACGCGTACGGCAGGCCGCCCACCCCGGACCGGACCTGCCCGGCTGCGCCTGCGAGACGGCCGTGCTCGCCGACCGCCCGGACGCCACCGTCGTCCGGCACGGCCCCCTCGTCGGCAAGGCGCACGCCCCCGGCACCGACCCCGAGGCCCTGGCCGCCCGGCTCCGCGTCGCGGCGCGGCTGCCCGGTGTCCTCCTGCCCCCGGTCGGCACGACACCGGACCGGCAGTCCCGCCCCCACACCCTCTGGCCCTACGGCACCCCCGTGGACCCCGACGACCCCGACGCCGCCCCCTGGGAGGCGGCCGGCACCCTGCTGGCCCGGCTGCACCGCACCCCCGCCCCGCCCGGCCTGCCCCCGATGCGCGGCCCGGCCAAGGCCGCCGACGCCGTGCGCCGGCTGCGCCGGACCGCGGGCCCCGGGCACCCGGCCACCGGCCCGGTGCTCGCCGCCTGGTCCACGCTCGCGCCCTGGGCCCGCGCCGAGACCCCCATGCCCGCCTCCGCCCTGTGCCACGGCGACCTCCACCTCGGCCAGCTCGTCCGCCACCCCGCTCCCGACGGCCCGTGGCACCTCATCGACGTCGACGACCTCGGCACCGGCGTGCCCGCCTGGGACCTCGCGCGCCCGGCCGCCTGGTACGCGTGCGGCCTGCTCCCGCCCGACGAGTGGGCGCGGTTCCTCGGCGCGTACCGCTCGGCGGGCGGCCCGGCCGTCCCCCCGGACGGCGACCCCTGGCCCGCCCTGGACGTCCCGGCCCGTGCCCTGACCGTGCAGACCGCCGCCCGCTCCGTCACCAAGGCCGTGGGCGAGGACCGCCCGCTGGACGAGGTCGAACAGGCCCTGGTGGACGCCTGCGCGCGGATGGGCCCGGTCCCCGCGCACCCGGCGCCGGATCCGTCGGCATAGGGTGCAACCGACCGGGGCGGGGCAGAGTCTGTCCTGGCGGAACGCGAAGCAGGACCGACCCGCGAGGAGTTGAGCAGACCATGCAGTGTCCGAAGTGCCATGCGGCGATGCACACGTACAACCGCAACGGCGTCCAGATCGAGCAGTGCAGCAACTGCCGGGGAATCTTCCTGGACTACGGCGAGCTGGAGGCGCTGACCCGCCTGGAGTCCCAGTGGGCGCCCGCCGCGCCGCCGGCCCCGCCCGCCCCGCAGGCGTACCCGGCCCCGCCCGCCCCGGCGTGGGGCGCCCCGCAGCACGGCGGTCACCACGGAGGGCACTACGGCGGCCACCACCGCCACAAGAGCTTCGGCCACATGCTGTTCTCCAGCTGAGCCGGACACGACGAAGCCCCCGGTCGCGGGACCGGGGGCTGTTCGCTCTGTGGACGATACTGGGATTGAACCAGTGACCTCTTCCGTGTCAGGGAAGCGCTCTCCCGCTGAGCTAATCGTCCTCGGGACCCCGGCCCAGGGGCCGGAGGCACTGCGTGCGCGATACTGGGATTGAACCAGTGACCTCTTCCGTGTCAGGGAAGCGCTCTCCCGCTGAGCTAATCGCGCGGGTCGAAGCCGAGGGGCTTCAGTGGACGATACTGGGATTGAACCAGTGACCTCTTCCGTGTCAGGGAAGCGCTCTCCCGCTGAGCTAATCGTCCTTGGAGGTGGAGACGGGATTTGAACCCGTGTAGACGGCTTTGCAGGCCGTTGCCTCGCCTCTCGGCCACTCCACCAGGAGTGCAGGGGCCCGGGAAGACCCCTCTTCCTTCGAGCGGACGACGAGGCTCGAACTCGCGACCTCAACCTTGGCAAGGTTGCGCTCTACCAACTGAGCTACGTCCGCCTGTCGGTTCGGTCCGCTCCCGCGTCCCGGCGACGTGTTGAACTCTAGCGGATTCCCGGGCCAGTACAAAAACGCGTTTGCGCAGCGTGCTGCCCTGCGTTCCGCCGCCGACCAGCTCAGGGCCCCTGAGGGTCACGTCGAGGTCACCGCGCGGACACGCGACCGGACCGCCGCGCACCCCTCATAGACTCGACACCGTGCTCGACCTGCCCGCCCTCGCCCGTTTCGGCGACCGCCTCGCCACCGGCCTCCTCGACGTCACCGACGACCCCGCCGCGCTGGACTCCGCCGGCTTCTGGGCCGTCAGCGCCGACTTCGAGGGCCGGCTGGTCTGCGCGCGCTTCGCCGACGTGCGCCACGCGCCCGTGCCCGCACCGGTGCCGGGCCGCTGGCGGGGCCCGGCGGTCGGCGACTGGACGTCCTCCCTGGACAGCGCCGCGTACCAGGAGGGCGTGCGGCGCGTCCGCGCGCACATAGCGGCCGGCGAGGTCTACCAGGCCAACCTCTGCCGGGTGCTGTCCGCGCCCGTCGCCCCGGACACCGACGTCGATGCGCTCACCGCGCTGCTGGCCCGCGGCAACCCGGCGCCGTACGCGGGAACGATCCGGCTGCCCGGCCACGGCGTCGAGATCGCCACCGCCTCCCCGGAGCTGTTCCTGCGCCGGGACGGCCGCGCCGTGCTGTCCGGCCCGATCAAGGGCACCGGGCGCACCGAGGCGGACCTGCTCGACAAGGACTACGCCGAGAACGTGATGATCGTCGACCTGGTCCGCAACGACATCGGCCGGGTCTGCGCCACCGGCAGCGTCACCGTGCCCGACCTGTGCGCCGTGGAGAAGCACCCGGGGCTCGTCCACCTCGTCTCCACGGTCCGCGGCGAGCTGCGCGACGACGCCGGCTGGCCCGAGCTGCTGGCCGCGGCCTTCCCGCCCGGCTCGGTCACCGGAGCGCCCAAGTCCAGTGCCCTGCGGATCATCGGCGCCCTGGAGACGGCACCGCGCGGGCCGTACTGCGGCGGCATCGGCTGGGTCGACGCCGACCGGGGGACCGGCGAGCTGGCCGTCGGCATCCGCACCTTCTGGATCGACCGGCCCGCACCGGGTACCGCGGTACTGCGCTTCGGCACGGGCGCCGGCATCACCTGGGGCTCCGACCCCGAGGGGGAGTGGCGGGAGACCGAGCTGAAGGCGTCCAGGCTCCTCGCGGTAGCGTCGGGGGCGTACGAGGTGAGTGGAGAGGGACTGCACACGTGAAGATCTGGCTGGACGGCGGGCTCCGGGACACCGACTCCGCCCGTGTCTCCGTCTTCGACCACGGCCTGACCGTGGGCGACGGCGTCTTCGAGACGGTCAAGGCGCAGGAGGGCAGGCCGTTCGCCCTCACCCGGCACCTGGACCGGCTCACCCGCTCCGCGCGGGGCCTGGGCCTGCCCGACCCGGACCTCGACGAGGTCCGCCGCGCCTGCGCCGCCGTCCTGGAGGCCGACCCGGTGCCGCTGGGCCGGCTGCGCATCACCTACACCGGCGGATTCGGCCCCCTCGGCTCCGACCGGGGCGAGCACGGCCCGACGCTGGTGGTCGCACTCGGCGAGACCTCCCGCCGGGCCGACACCACCGCCGTGGTCACGGTCCCCTGGACGCGCAACGAACGGGGCGCGGTGACGGGCCTGAAGACCACCTCGTACGCCGAGAACGTGGTCGCGCTCGCCCGCGCGCACGAGCACGGCGCCACCGAGGCGCTGTTCGGCAACACCGTCGGACAGCTCTGCGAGGGCACCGGCTCCAACGTCTTCGTGGTCCTCGACGGCGAGATCCACACCCCTCCGCTGCACTCCGGCTGCCTGGCGGGCATCACGCGCGCGCTGACCATCGAGTGGACCGGCGCGCAGGAGACCGACCTGCCGCTGGACGTCCTGCGCAGCGCCGACGAGGTGTTCCTGACCTCCACCCTGCGCGACGTGCAGGCCGTGCACCGCGTCGACGACCGCGAACTGCCCGGCGCGCCCGGCCCGGTGACGGCCAAGGCGATGCGCGTCTTCGAGGAGCGCGCGGGCGACGACCTCGACCCCTGAGTGCGTGGATATGGAGCTGACCCGCGGGGCGGGCAGAGGGTAGAAATCACCTGATGACCACGACCCTGCGGCCCACCGAGCCGCTCCAGCGAGCCGCCGACGGAGCATTGTCGCGCCACTACCAGGTGTGCGTGAACAGCCGTCCCGTCGGCGAGATACGCCTGTCCACCCACCCCGACTTCGGCCCGGGCGTCGGCCGCATCGACGAGCTGCGCATCGACGAGCCCGACCGTCGGCGCGGCCGGGGCACGGTCGCCGCCCTGGCCGCCGAGGAGGTGGCGCGCGGCTGGGGCTGCCGGGTGCTGGAGGTGCGGGTCCCCGCGACGGCACCGGTCGCCCTGCGGCTGGCGACGACGCTCGGCTACGTCCACCGCAACCGCGGCATGCGGAAGACCCTCGGCGCGGTGGCGCCCGGGCTGCCCGCCGGCAGCCGCGGCAGACCGCTCACCGACGCCGAGTACGGACCCTGGCGCGAGCACAGCCTGCGCGAGTACGCGCAGACCTGGATCAGCCGCGGGGTGCCCGAGCGCGAGGCGCTGGCCAAGGCGGAGGCGGACGACCGGCGGCTGCTGCCGCACGGGACCGCCACCGAGAACACGCTGATCAGCGTCCTGGAACACGAGGGCACCCGGGTCGGCACCCTCTGGCTGCACGTCGAGGGGGAGCGGGCCTTCGTGTACGACGTGGAAGCCGACCCCGCGCACCGCGGCCGGGGCCACGGCCGCAGCCTGATGCTGCTGGCCGAGGCCCAGGCGATCGCCGCCGGCGCGCGGGTCATCGGGCTCAACGTGTTCGCGGGCAACACGCCGGCCGAGCGGCTGTACGAGTCGCTCGGCTACGAGCCGGTGGACCACTCGATGGCCAAGTCCCTGCTCTGAGCCCCGCTCAGGACGCCTCCGCCAGCAGCCGGTCGGCGATCTCCTCGACGCGCTCGCGCAGCCCTTCCTGGCTCTTGCCGCCGTCGAGGCGTTCGCCGCCGATGACGTACGTCGGGGTGCCGGTCACGCCGATCGCCTTGCCCTCGGCCTGGTCGGCGTCCACGATCAGGATGTGCCGCCCGTCGATCAGGGCGGTGTCGAACTCCTCGGCGTCCAGCCCGAGTTCCCCGGCGACCTGGACCAGGAAGGGTTCTCCCGTACGGTCCAGCTCCTCCACCCGCTCCAGCACGGCCTCGACGTACTCCCAGCCCCTGCCCTGCTCCGCGGCCTCCTCGGCGGCCTGCGCGGCGGCGAAGGCGTGCCGGTGCTTGTCCAGCGGGAAGTGCCGCAGCCGCAGCTCCAGCCGGTCGCCGTAGCGCTCCCGCAGGGCCCGCAGGTCGGCGAGGGCGCCGCGGCAGTCGGGGCACTGCAGCTCGCACCAGACGTCGAGCACGACGGCGGGGCGGGCGGCGCCGGAGCCGGGGGAGGCAGCCGGGGCGGTGGTGTCGGCGGGGGCGGTGGCGTCGGAGGAGGTGTCGCTCATGCGACCAGTCTTCCAGCCCGGGGCGCCGCTCCCCAATCCGCGGCGGCCCGGCCCGGGGCGGCACCCGGGGAGGAGGCGACCCGGAGATGTCCCTGATGTCCGCCCGCAGCGTGGCCCCGGGGCCGTCCGCAGGTGCACGATGGAGGGCAGGGGCCGCCTCGCGCCCCCGGAGCGACCGTGCCCCTGGAGGACCGGATGATTGCCGAGACCGTGTGTTCCGCCGTCGCCGCGGCCGGCCTGGGCATCGCCGCGGTCACCGCCTACCGCCGGCGTTTCCTCGCCGCGACCCGCATCGCGGCCTACGCGCTCGTCCCGCTCGGCCTGGTGATGACCGGCGTCGTCGAGTGGCTCGCGGACACCGCCTTCAGCCCGACGGCCTGGGCGGGCTTCGCGCTGCTCGGTGTGGCCTGGGGCCTCTTCACGCTCACCCGCGCCGTGGAGCGCCGCCGGGGCGGCACCCGCAAGGAGCGCAGGGCCGCGGCCAGGTCCGCCCGGCAGGACGCGGTGGCCCCCGACGCCTCGGCGCCCTCCCTCGGCAGCGCCGCCCCGCGTCCGGCCGCCCGCCCGGCAGCCCGGCCCGCGGCCGCGCCGCGCCCGGACTCCTCCGACGACTTCAGCGACATCGAGGCCATCCTCAAGAAGCACGGCATATGACCGCCGCGCGGGTCCGCGTCCCCGGCCGCCGGGTCCGCTGAAACGACACAGTCGGAACCGCAGGTGGACGGAACTGATCACTCCGCGGACGGGAGATCGAGGAAAGGTGCGCCCACCCGCTCATTCCGGGCGTGGTGATCGCGAAGAGGGTGTCCGCTGCGCCATCATCGCCGCGAGATGCTGGACACGACACAGAGCGAGGCACAGACCGACCCCACGCCGCCGGAGAACGAGCCGCGTGGATGCCTCTTCGCCCTTTCCCAGCCACCGCTGATGATCTTCCTGGCGGTGATCGGGTGTCTCCTGCTCATGGCTGCGCTGCACGACCTGCTGCTGCTGTGAGCCGTTCCCGCGGTCCCCGGCGCCACCCGCCGGGGCCGCGTCGGCACCGGCCCCACGGCGTCCGCGGCGCACCGCGCACCCGGCGGCAGGGCTCAGCCGGCGGCTTCCTTGCGGCGCGCGCGGTACGCGGCGACGTGCAGGCGGTTGCCGCAGGTCCGGCTGTCGCAGTACCGGCGCGACCGGTTGCGGGAGAGGTCCACGAAGGCCCGCCGGCAGTCCGGGGCCTCGCAGCGCCGCAGCCGCTCCTGCTCCCCGGCGACCACGAAGAACGCCAGCGCCATCCCGCAGTCGGCGGCCAGGTGGTCGGCGATGGAGGCGCCCGGCGCGAAGTAGTGGATGTGCCAGTCGTAGCCGTCGTGGTCGGTGAGCCTCGGCGTGGTGCCGGCGGCGGCCACCAGTTCGTTGATCAGACCGGCCGCGGTCCGGGGGTCGGTGGCCGCGAAGATCCCGGCGAACCGCCCGCGGACCTTGCGCACCGCCGACAGGTCGAACTCGGACAGCACTCCGACGTCACTGATGTCGTGGCCGCGCACGAACTCCTCTAGGGAGGCGACGTCCGGCAGCCCGTCCGGGGTGGTGTCGTCCTCCGGGGCGGTGTTCACCAGATCCACCACGGCATCGAGCGCACACCGGGTGTCGTGGGTGATCAGCACGTTTCGCTCCCTGGCCTGGGGACGGGCGGGCGCCCGCCGATGCTGGCCGATGGTAGCCGCACCTGGCCGCCCGGCGGAGGGTCCGTCGCCGCCGGCTTCCCCCGCGCACGCCCAGGCGCCGCACCCCGGATCCCTGTGAATCTCCGGGGGGCGGCGTCGGCGCGTGCCCTATGCGGTTGTTCGAGCCCGAGCCGTCTCCCCGAGTGGACGGCGCCGGGCGGCTCGTAGGGGCCCCGCTCTAGCTCTCCGCCAGAATGTGCGAGAGCTCCTGGTCGAGGTCGAAGTGGCGGTGCTCCGTGCCGGGGGGCACGGCGGCGTCCGTCCGCTTCAGGAAGGACTCCAGCGCCCGCGCCGGGGCCTCGAGCAGCGCCTCGCCCTCGGGCGAGCTCAGGGCGATGCACACGACGCCCTGACCATGGCTGCGCGACGGCCAGACACGGACGTCGCCGGTACCGGTGGGCCGGTGGAGGCCCTCGGCGAGGAGGTCGCGGGCGAACACCCACTCGACGGTCTCCTCGGCTCCGGTGTGGAAGGTGGCGTGCACGGCGTAGGGGTCGGCCGTGTCGTACCGCAGGCCTGCGGGGACAGGCAGGGAGGACTCGCTCGACACAACGAGGCGCAGGTGCAGCTCGCAGCTGACCGTGGTGTTCATAAGCGCCAGGGCCTTTCGCTCAGTGTGCGCTCGGGGATTCGCACGTCGGCGAAATCGACATGCCACCTACGGTGCCGTTGTAAACCCCTCTGAGTGTTTTGCGTGTCTTTACGTAACTCTTCCGGCCGAGGGTGCCTTCGGTGGGTACGACCATTCCAGTGACGCGCCGGCTCCGGTAGGGTCTCGCCGTATGAATACGGGGAGTGACGTGCCGGGTGAGGTCGCCGTGGCGTCGGACGGAGCGGAAGTGGGCGAGGCCAGGTCCGGTCAGCACGAGCACGAGGGGCTCGGCTCCCGTGCGCCGGAATTCGTCAAGGAGCGCCGCCTGCTGCACGTGAGCTGGCAGGTCGGCGTCTTCGTGGTCGGGCTGGCGGTCGTCGTGGCCGGCGTGATCATGCTGCCGCTGCCCGGACCCGGCTGGGTGGTGATCTTCGGTGGCATGGCGATCTGGGCGACCGAGTTCGTCTGGGCCCAGCTCGTGCTGCGCTGGACGAAACGCAAAGTCACCGAGGCGGCCCAGCGGGCCCTGGACCCCCGCGTCCGGCGCCGCAACATCGTCCTGACGTCGATCGGCCTGGTGGTCGTGGGCGTGCTCATCGGCGTCTACGTGTGGACGTTCGGGTTCGTCATGCCCTGGAAGATCGAGAACCAGTGAGCCGCAGGGCCGCACGGACCGCCCGCCGCTGGTCACAGGCACCCCCTGACATGGGGTAATGTTCTTCCTGCGCCCGGGCGATTAGCTCAGTGGGAGAGCGCTTCGTTCACACCGAAGAGGTCACTGGTTCGAACCCAGTATCGCCCACCACCCACACCGGCCCGCCTGCGAGAAGCAGGCGGGCCGGTTGCGTTCCGGAATTCACCGACCACGAGGCGTATCGGGAAGAAATCCGGACCAAGGCCCCGGGCGGGAATTCCCCGGACGTTTCTCGAAATGCCGTCGACTTCAAGTCCCCCTTGGACGCGGGGAATTCGAAGCGCCCGGACGGAGTCCGGCCGGACCCGTCCGGGACACACGCCTCAATTCATCCGGCCCAGCACGTCCCGCACCCGACGGACGTCCCTGAGGCGCCGCTCGTACGTCGCGCCCAGCGCGAGCAGCAGCAGCCCGGCCAGCGCGGGCGGCACCCAGCGGGGCAGCGCGTCGGCGAACTGCACCAGGTACGGCGCCAGTTCGTGCAGCGCGGTCAGCACCAGCACCGCGCCGCCGAGGACCAGCGGCGCCCGCAGCCGGTACCGGGCACCCAGCAGCGTGATGAGCAGCGCCGCCGAGCCGAGCAGCAGCGGACGCGGCCAGCCCTCGTCCCGCCACAGGGCGGCGAGGCTCGGCAGCAGCGTCACGGCCAGCCCCGGACCGTACGCCGGCCACGACCCGGTCAGCGGGTCCCGGCGCCTGCGCCAGGCACCGACCAGCAGGGCCGGGAGGGTCACCGGCAAGGTGTACGCCTCCGGGGCCGTGACCTCCCACGCGGCCAGCCGCACCCAGGCGGCCAGCGCGAACAGGGCGGCCGCCGCGTAACCGGCCGAGCGGCGGTCCGGCCGTACCGCGGTCGCCGCCGCGAGCACGCCGAGCGACGACAGGACCAGGGCCAGCACCGGCGCGTCCGTCACCGCCAGGCCGACCGCCACCAGGGCGGCGGCCGCGCCCGTCACCTCGCAGGCGACCCGCGCCGTGGCGGCGAGCCGGGGTGCGACGGCCACCGCGGCCGCCGGGACGACGAGGACCAGCAGGGCCGTGTGCGACGCCTGCCAGCCCGCCGCCGCCCCGGTCGCGCAGGCCAGCGCGGTGGCGTACACCAGGGCCGCGGGCGCCGTCACCGGAGCGCACCGGGAGCGCGCCGAGGCCGCCGCGTACAGCACGGTCAGGGCGGACAGCGCGGTCAGCGTCACGGTGCGGTCGGCCAGCGCCAGGAAGGCCAGGTCGACCGAGGTGACCAGCGCCAGGGCCGTACCGGCCGGCGGGAGGACGGGCAGCGCGAGGACGGCCACCGTCAGCAGGCCGAGCAGCAGGAGCCCGACCACGTACGGCAGTTCCAGCGCGGCCGGCAGGGACAGCACCGCCGCCCAGGCCAGCGCCGCGGCACCGGCGAGCGCCTGCGGGCGCCAGGCCGCGTTCCGCATCAGCAGGGCGAGGGCGGCGGCGAGGATGCCGAGCACCGCGAGCGCCGGGCCGGAGTGCGACAGCCAGGGCGCGTGCACGGTCACCGCGTCCCGCGCGTCGGCCGGGGCGCCCGACCAGGGGCGGTCCACCTGGCCGAGCGGGCCGAACAGGGCCACGGCGACGAGCGGCAGCGCCACCAGCAGCGCGAGCCCCTGCACGGCGGCGGAGGCCCAGGCCACGCCGTGCCGCACCGGCTCGGGCAGCCGCGGCACCCGCAGGGCCGCCAACAGGGCCAGACCGGCCAGGAGTTCCGCCGGTACGGCCCAGCCCCCGGGCAGCACCACGCGCAGGAGACCGCCGAGCGCGGCGAGCAGCAGCAGGGCCCCGAGGAGGGCGGTCGCCGTGGGGAGGGTGGTGGTGAGCGGCCGGCCGGGGCGGGCCAGGGAGGCTGCGCCGAAGGCCGTCGGTGCATCCGTGGGACCCGTGGTGTTCGTCGTGCCCACCGCATCGGTACCGCTCGGAGCGTGCGGAGCACCCGTAGTGCTCGGGACGCCCGCAGGGTCCGAGGCGGCCGTGCCCGCCGTCCGCCAGGCCGCCGTCAGGGCCACCGCCGACGCCGGGAGCAGGAGCGCCGCCGCGCGGGCCGCGGCGCCCGGGCCGGGTGCCGTCCAGGAGAGCCAGAGCGCTCCGAGGAGGCCCCAGCCGCCCATGCCGTAGGCGCCGGTCGCGGCGGCGATCCGTACGGTGCGCAGCGCGGGGGACGTGACGAGGAGGGCCGCCGCCGCGTCGGCCGTGGCCGTCAGCAGGAGCGCGGCCGAGATGCCGTAGGGGCCCGCACCGGCGGCCACCGCGGCGAGCGGCAGCGGGAGTTGGGCGGCGGCCAGCGCGGCGGGCCGGGGCAGGCGCAGTGCGTCCAGGGCGGTGCCGTAGGCCGCCCACAGAGCGGCCAGCACGGTCGTCGCGACGGCCGCGTACGCGGTGCCGTCCGTGCCCGCGAGGGCCGCGGCGTGCAGGGCGTACGCGTCCAGGACCGTCAGGGCGAGGCCCAGTCCGGCCACCGACTCCGCGGTCGAGCGCAGGCCGCGGCGCAGCAGCGGCACCGGGGCGGCGAGCGCCGCCGCCGTCACCGTGCCCAGCACCGCAGCCCGCCCGGCGATCCCCAGGTGACCCCAGCTGACCAGCGTGAACGCCATCGCCGCGATGGTCAGCAGGACACCGCCGAGCACCAGCAGCACGTTCTGCACGCGCGGCGCGGACGCCTCGGGGCGCGGGCCGGCGGTGGGCGTCGGCCCGGTGGAGGGCGGGGCGGCGGGGCCGGGCGGCGCCGACTGGAGGACCGAGACCAGCCAGGCGCGGCGGGCCAGCAACCGGGCGCGGCGCGCGTCCAGCCGGCGCAGCTCGGCGTCGAGGAACCGCAGTTCCTCGGCCGGGGGCGGAAGGTACGTCATGCTTCGGAGTGTGGCCGGGGTCACGCCGGGCGCCATGAGTACCGGTACTCAGAACCGGCCGGGGAAGCTACTCGGACGAGGAGCCGGAAGCCGCCGGTCGCGGGGGAGATCCCGCCGTGCACGGGGAAGACGCAGGCCATGGACTGGACCCACTACCGCTTCGTCAGCCGCTGGCCCCTGCCCGCACCCGTTCCGGTCGTGTACGCGGTGCTGGAGCGGCCCGAGGACTACCCGCGCTGGTGGCCGCAGGTGCGCGAGGTGACCCGGCTCGACGGCACCAGCGGCGTGCTCCGCGTCCGCTCCCTGCTGCCGTACGACCTGACGTTCACCGCGCACGAGACGCGCCGCGACCCGGCGGCCGGGGTGCTGGAGACCGCGCTGGCCGGCGACATGGAGGGCTGGGCCCGCTGGACGGTCACCCCGGCCGCGGGCGGCTGCCTGGCCCGCTACGACCAGGAGGTCGACGTGACCAAGCCGCTGCTCCGGCGGTTCGCCGTGCCGGGACGGCCGCTGCTCCGCGCCAACCACCGGCTGATGATGCGCGCCGGGCGGCGCGGACTGCTCGGCGCGCTCGAAGCGGTTTGAAGGATCGCCGCGGGGACCTGTATGGTTCAGTGCGTTCCCGGGCGATTAGCTCAGTGGGAGAGCGCTTCGTTCACACCGAAGAGGTCACTGGTTCGAACCCAGTATCGCCCACCGGGAAAAGGCCGGTCCGCCGCAGCGGGCCGGCCTTCTTCGTGCCCCGCCGTCCTCGCGGTGCTTCCCGCCGAGTACCTTCACGCCGCCGCCGGCAGCTCCGGGCGCAGGGGCCAGGCCGGATCGACCGTCTCCTCCTGGCCGCTGCGCGCGAACCAGGCCTGCAGGCCCCGCGCCTGCGCCGCGTGCCAGCCCGTCTGCAGGGTGTGCAGCTCGCCGGGGGACAGGCGCTCCAGACGGGCCGCGAAGCGCCGGCCCAGCGCGCGGACCACCTCCAGCGCGGCCAGCGCGTCCGCCGCCGCGTCGTGCGCCTCCGCCAGGCTCACGTCGTAGTGCGCGCACAGGTCGGTCAGGGTGCGCCGGCCCTTGCGGTAGCGGTCCAGGTGCTTGTCCAGCACCCTCGGGTCCAGCACCACCAGCGCGCCCGGGTCCACCCAGCGGG
This sequence comes from Streptomyces galbus, assembly GCF_005280195.1. Lineage (GTDB taxonomy): Bacteria > Actinomycetota > Actinomycetes > Streptomycetales > Streptomycetaceae > Streptomyces > Streptomyces galbus. The sequence continues at coordinate 290,469 of NZ_SZPR01000018.1, forward strand.
CCAGCGACGACGCGCGGTGCCGGCGCAGCTCGCGGTCGAGCAGCGTCAGGTCGAACGGCGCGTTCATCACCACCAACGGCCGTCCGGCCGCCGTCTGTTCGGCCAGCAGCTCGGCTATCTCGTACATCACCGGCGCCGGCCAGCGGCCGGTGCGCTGCAGGTGGTCGTCCGTCAGTCCGTGCACCGCCGTCGCCGCCTCGGGCACCGGCACGCCCGGGTTGACCAGCCACCGGCTGACCCGGGGCCGGGCGCCCGCGGTGTCCTGGACGACGAGCGCGGCCGACACGATCCGGTCGCTCTCGACGTCCACGCCTGTCGTCTCCGTGTCGAACGCGGCCAGCGGGCCTTCGTACCAGCAACTCATACCAACCCAACCCCTCGATCAGCCGCGGCAGCTGACGCCCCGTCTTCTGCCCGTTTGGTGATACCCGGGCTGTTTGCGCCGTACGCCGCGAGGAGACAACAGGAGTACGGGTCTTTGCAGTTCAGCGACCCGACGCGGGGATTCACCTGGTTCGGAAGGCTGTTGCCCATGGCGATAGCGCAGCCCGAGCGGGGCGGGCTGCTGCCCGACCGCACGGGCCCTCATCGCGGCTCGCTCGCCACCACCGCCTGCATGGAGACCTTGCAGGTCGGTTACCTGCACGCCGTCGCGGCGGCCGCGGGGTGCTCGCTGTCCCAGCCGTTCCCGGACAACGGCATCGACTGGCACGTCAGCCACAGCGCCCCCGGGCACACCGTCGACGACGAGGTGACCATCAAGGTGCAGTTGAAGGCGACGTACCAGATCGCGCCCGGCCCCCCGGGCCGCTCCTTCTCGTTCACCCTCGACAACGACCACCTGAGGAAGCTCGCCCGCACACCGGTCTCGGTGCACAAGATCCTCGTCGTGATGATCGTGCCCCGGTCCCGGGACCAGTGGCTGCGGGCCGGACACGACCGGCTGGACCTGCGGCACTGCTGCTACTGGGTCAACCTGGCCGGCCACCCGGTCACCGGCCGCACCCGCACCACCGTGCGGATCCCGACCGCACGCATCTTCGACGACCGGGCCCTGTGCGAGATCATGACGCGGGTCGGGACGGGAGGACGACCGTGACCCACCGCCCCCTGCAGGACCACCTGCGGCCGGTCCGGCCGCACCCGGACGGTGTGCCCCGGGACCGTGCCCCCGAGCCCGGCGACGTCGACCCGGCCGTCCTCGGCGCGCTGCTGCTGCGCCACGGCTGGCGGCGGCGCGGCGGCGCCGCCGGGCGCTACGGCCGCTGGACGCCGCCCGGCCCCGGCGCGGCCGGCACCAGCCTGCTCGTGCCCGTCAGCCGCGCCTTCCCCGACAGCGACGACCTGCTCGCCGAGGCGCTGGACGCCCTGGCCCGCAGCGCCTCCCCGTCCGCGCGGGAGGTGCTGGTGTCCCTGGCCGTGCCCAGCGACGAGGTCCGCTGGTGGCGGGACGTGCCCGGCGGGCCCGCCGGGGCCGCGCCCTGGACGGCCGAGGAGCGGCTGCGCGCCGCGGCCCGCCGGACCCTGCTGGCGGCCGCCCTCGCCACCCGGGCCCGCGCCGGCTACCACGGCGCCCGCCACCGCCGCACCGCCGCCGCGCTGCTGGGGGACGTGCTGGTGGGCCCGGCCGCCGGGGGGCGGGCGCTGACCGCGTTCGTGCCGGTCGCCCCCGCCCGGGCGGTGGCGGTGCGCCTGCACCAGTCCCTGTGCGCGGCCCGCGAGGCCATCGACTACCGGCGGGCCACCGGCGGGATGGACGCTTTCGACAGCGCCGTCGGGGCGGGCGTCAGCCGGGAGCTCACCGAGGCGCTGATCGCCCTCGTCCAGGGCACCGAGGGCGCCCGCGTCGCCGTCGAGTGGTCGCCCGCCGCGGGCGTCCCCGAGGACTGCGCGGCGAGCGGCGAGCCCGTCGAGTTCTCGCCCGGCGACCTGCCCGCGCTGCGCGAGGCCGGCGCCCGCTACCTGCGCGAGGAGCCCGCCGTGCCGGTGCGGATCACCGGCACCGTGGTGCGGCTGCGCAGGTCCGGCCCGCGCGGCGAGGGCAGCGTACGGCTGCGGGTGCTGGCCGGCGCCGAGGTGCCGCACGTCCGCCTCACCCTCGACGAGGACGACTACCGCACCGTCGGGCGGGCCCACCTCGCCGGCCTGCCCGTGCGCGTGCGGGGCCGGCTGGAGAGCCGGGGCGGCTTCCGCCGGGTCACGGCGGCCTCGGACGTCGAAGCGGTGCAGGTGGACGAGGCGGAACGGGACCGCCTGATGAAGTCCCTCCAGGAGACCGCCGGGGCCACGGCGTTCCTGGCGGAGACGTGCGAAGGGGACTGACGCGCGCCCGGCGCGGGTGCGGGGGCCGCGGAACTGATTTCGCGGTGGGCGGGTGCGGGTCGGTACGATCCCCCTCATGCGTGCGCTCCGGTATGGCGCCGCACCCCCCTTCAGTCAGGAGAGACCGGTGGCAGACGTCCGTGTGATCATCCAACGCGATTCCGAGCGGGAAGAGCGCACGGTGACGACGGGCACCACGGCCGCCGAGCTCTTCGCCGGCGAGCGCTCGGTCATCGCCGCGCGCGTGGGCGGCGAGCTCAAGGACCTGTCGTACGCGCTCGCCGACGGCGACGAGGTCGAGGGCGTCGAGCTCTCCTCCGAGGACGGCCTGAACATCCTGCGCCACTCCACCGCGCACGTCATGGCGCAGGCGGTGCAGGAGCTCTTCCCCGAGGCGAAGCTCGGCATCGGCCCGCCCGTCAAGGACGGCTTCTACTACGACTTCGACGTCGAGCGGCCGTTCACGCCCGAGGACCTCAAGGCCGTCGAGAAGAAGATGCAGGAGATCCAGAAGCGGGGCCAGCGGTTCTCCCGCCGGGTCGTGACGGACGAGGCCGCCCGCGAGGAGCTGGCCGGCGAGCCGTACAAGCTGGAGCTGATCGGCCTCAAGGGCTCGGCGTCGTCGGACGACGGCGCGGACGTCGAGGTCGGCGCCGGCGAGCTGACGATCTACGACAACCTGGACGCCAAGACCGGCGAGCTGTGCTGGAAGGACCTCTGCCGCGGTCCCCACCTGCCCTCCACCCGTCTCATCCCGGCGTTCAAGCTGATGCGCAACGCGGCCGCCTACTGGCGCGGCAGCGAGAAGAACCCCATGCTGCAGCGCATCTACGGCACCGCCTGGCCGTCCAAGGACGAGCTGAAGCAGTACCTGGACTTCCTCGCCGAGGCGGAGAAGCGCGACCACCGCAAGCTGGGCAGCGAGCTCGACCTCTTCTCCGTCCCCGAGCAGATCGGCTCGGGCCTCGCGGTCTTCCACCCCCGCGGCGGCATCGTCCGCCGGGTCATGGAGGACTACTCGCGCCGCCGCCACGAGGAGGAGGGCTACGAGTTCGTCTACACCCCGCACGCGACGAAGGGGAAGCTCTTCGAGACCTCGGGCCACCTGGACTGGTACGCCGACGGCATGTACCCGCCCATGCAGCTCGACGAGGGCGTGGACTACTACCTCAAGCCCATGAACTGCCCGATGCACAACCTGATCTTCGACGCGCGCGGCCGCTCCTACCGCGAACTGCCGCTGCGCCTCTTCGAGTTCGGGACCGTGTACCGGTACGAGAAGTCGGGCGTCGTGCACGGCCTGACCCGCGCCCGCGGCTTCACCCAGGACGACGCGCACATCTACTGCACCCGTGAGCAGATGTCCGAGGAACTGGACCAGACGCTCACCTTCGTGCTGAACCTGCTGCGCGACTACGGCCTCACCGACTTCTACCTGGAGCTGTCCACCAAGGACCCGGAGAAGTTCGTCGGCTCCGACGAGGCGTGGGAGGAGGCCACCGAGACGCTGCGCCAGGTCGCCGAGAAGCAGGGCCTGCCCCTGGTGCCCGACCCGGGCGGCGCCGCCTTCTACGGCCCGAAGATCTCGGTGCAGGCCAAGGACGCCATCGGCCGCACCTGGCAGATGTCGACCATCCAGCTCGACTTCAACCTGCCGGAGCGCTTCGACCTGGAGTACACCGCGGCCGACGGCTCCAAGCAGCGCCCGGTCATGATCCACCGCGCGCTGTTCGGCTCCATCGAGCGGTTCTTCGCCGTCCTGCTCGAGCACTACGCGGGCGCCTTCCCGGCGTGGCTCGCGCCCGTGCAGGCCCTCGGCATCCCGATCGGCGACGCGCACGTGGAGTACCTGGAGAAGTTCGCCGCCGCCGCCAAGAAGCGGGGCCTGCGGGTCGAGGTGGACTCCTCCTCGGACCGCATGCAGAAGAAGATCCGCAACGCCCAGAAGCAGAAGGTGCCCTTCATGGTCATCGCGGGCGACGAGGACATGTCGAACGGCTCGGTGTCCTTCCGCTACCGCGACGGCTCGCAGGAGAACGGCATCCCCTTCGACGAGGCGATCGCCAAGATCGCCCAGGTCGTCGAGGAGCGGACGCAGGTCTGATCCCGCCGGCCGGCCGCTGAGGCCGTCAGGCGGTCACGGCCCCCGGGGAGGTGCTCACCTCCCCGGGGGCCGTTCGTCCTCCTCCCGGGAGAACACCTGGATCAGCCACGACGAGAACGAGCCGGTGACCGCGCCCAGCAGCGCCAGTCCGCAGGCCATCAGCCCGACCGCGATCAGCCGCCCCACCGGGGTCACCGGCGTGACGTCGCCGTAGCCGACGGTCGCGAGGGTCGAGCACGCCCACCACACGGAGTCCCCGAAGGTCCTGATGGTCGCCCCGGGCGCACCGCGCTCGTGCTGGTACACGGCGAGCGCACCGGCGAAGCCGAGGAGCACCGTCGACAGCCCGGCGTACGTGATCACCCGCGCGTGCAGCGACAGCCGCGGTTCACCGTGCCGGCGCTGGACGACCTCGTACAGCCGGACGATCCGCAGCGGGCGCAGCAGCGGCAGTGCCACCACCAGGGTGTCCAGCCAGTGCGAGCGCACGAACCCCAGCCGCCGTCCGCTCAGCCGCCAGCGCACCCCGTAGTCCAGGACGAACAGCCCCCACGTGGCCATCGTCAGCGTCAGGCACACGTCGTGCCACACCCCGGGCAGGCCGGGGGCCAGCACGTGGACGGCGTAGGCGCCGAGGAAGATCAGCGAGGCGACCGAGAGCGGCACCTCGGTGCGCTGCTCCCAGCGGGTCTGGCGGCTGTCTCGGTCCACCGGCCCAGCTTCGCCCGCGGGGGCCGCGCCGCAACCCCGCCGACACGCCGCGAACGGGCGACGCCATATGCTGCCGGGTATGACGAGTGAGCCGGAGCAGCAGATCGGAGCGGGGACGCCGGACGCGTTCCAGCGCCTGTGGACGCCCCACCGGATGGCCTACATCCAGGGCGAGGGCAAGCCCAGTGGCCCGGGGGCCGACGACGGCTGTCCCTTCTGCTCGCTGCCGGGGAAATCCGACGAGGACGCCCTGATCGTCGCCCGCGGGGAGCACGTGTACGCGGTGCTGAACCTCTACCCGTACAACGGCGGCCACCTGATGACCGTGCCCTACCGGCACGTCGCCGACTACACGGACCTCACCGGGCCGGAGACCGTCGAGCTGGCCGAGCTGACCAAGCAGGCGATGACGGCCCTGCGCAGCGCCTCCGGCGCCCACGGCTTCAACATCGGCATGAACCAGGGCGCGGTCGCCGGCGCGGGCATCGCCGCCCACCTGCACCAGCACATCGTCCCGCGCTGGGGCGGCGACACCAACTTCATGCCGGTCGTCGGCCACACCAAGATCCTGCCCCAGCTCCTCGCGGACACCCGCAAGATGCTGGCGGAGGCGTGGCCCACGGCCTGAGCGCGGGCCACGGCCGGAGGGGCCGCGCGGCGGCCTACGCGTCGTAGACGTCGACCTTCCTGGGGGTGGGGTCCTGGACCGCCGTGCTCAGGAAGGCCGACCGCGTGCCGAACTTCTCCGTGTCCACGTCGTGCTCCTTGAGCACCTTGATCGCGGCGGCGTGCACCACCCGCAGCACCGGGGTGGCCGCGCGCAGCGCGTCGTCGGCCATGAAGCGGTGGCGCCAGGGCTGGTCGGCCCAGGCGTGCCGCAGACCGAAGGGCTCGGGCAGTCCTATCGAGCCGCCGAGCCAGTTCAGCAGCGGCGGGTACCAGCTCAGCGTCGCCCGCGCGGCGAGGCGGACCACCTCGTCCGGGGTGACCAGCGGCAGCGTCACCTTGCGGGTCTCCCAGAACCGGACGGTCTTGGCGACCTCCTTGGTCGGGGCCTCCGGCTTGGTGGTGAACAGCCCGTTCACCGGGCCGAGCGCGTGGCCCGTGACCTCGATGCGCAGCGTCTCGTGCAGCACCGTCACGGTGATCATCATGGTGATGATCAACTGCCCGTCCCACAGCGGCCACTGCACGCCCAGGTAGTGCCGGTCGCCGCCGCCGAACTGCTGGTTGTTGCAGATGTTCTCTATCGCCGACGGCTTGACCTGGTACGCCTCGACGTCCGTGCCCTCCGGCCGGGCGACCGCCTTGGCGTTCTCCCCGACCGGGGTGACGATCCAGTGCCGCACCGTGGGCGGCGGGAAGCCGCCGGTCTTCAGGCTCTGCCGGTTCAGCAGGGTGAGCTGGTCGTGGATCGCGCGGATCACGGTCCAGCTCCGGAACTCGTGCACGCCCTTGTTGGGGTCGAGGGGCGTCAGCTCCTCGGCGAGATGCCAGGCGCCCCAGCGCGTGCCCATGCCGAGGATGCCCTTGGGGCCGGCGTAGAAGACCGAGTTGGACTGCTGCTCCGCGCTGAGCCGGGCCAGCGACTGGCGCAGCTGCTCGGCGGCGGTCTGGTTGGGGCTGGTGGGCACGGCCTCGGGGACCTTCGCGCCGATGCTGCTGCCCGCCAGCAGGCTGTCCCAGCGGCCGCGCAGGTCCTGCGCGGTGCCCTCGCAGACCCGCTTGGCCACGAACCACCCGGCCACCGGGGCGACGACCGCACCGCGCGCGTACCACCCCACCAGGCCCCCGAAGGGCATCTTGAGCAGGAACAGCAGCGCCAGCGCGCCCACCGCCAGCAGCAGCACGGTGGCCATGCCGGACACCCGCCGGTTGTCCAGCCTGCCCACGGTCGCCCGGAGCTGGAAGACCAGCAGCCACACCAGCAGGCCGGGCAGGAACAGCACCCCGAACAGCAGCATGATGCCGGTGAGCTTCTTGTCGCGCTCGCGGCGGATGCGGTTGGCGGCCAGGCAGTGCTCCACGACGACCTGCGGCTCGGTGCCGAAGGACTGGATGAGGGGCTTGCGGCCGACGCCCAGCATGCGGTCGACCACCGCCTGCGAGAACGCCTCGCCCAGGTTCGGCCGGAAGATCTTGGCCCACGAGCGGCCCACGGAGACCGTGGACTGGTGCCACTCGTTGTCGGCCTTCCTGATGTCCTCGACCGGGTTGTCCCGGTAGGCCGCCGACGCCAGCGCGAAGGTCGCCGTCTGCCCCTCGTCGCCCGCCCGCGGCACCTGTGGTCCGAAGAAGTCCGCGTAACTGCCGTCCACGCTCTCTCCCGCCCCCAACGCCGCAACGCTCGCTCCTGCGGCCTTCCCGACTTCCGTGCTCCGCACACCTGTTGATCAGGTCATCAGGGTATCCGCCGGCGCGGACCCGCGTCGGCGGACGGCCGAAGCCGCCCGCCGACGCGGAGGAAACCCCTCCGCCCGGGGCCCGGGCGCGGGACGTCCCGGCCACCGGGGCGGCTGCCCCACGGGCCACTTGGGCCCGGCGCGCACCAACCCTCAGGTGTCCCGGGCCTGTTCGCGGACCTTCTCGGCGATCTGGACCGGCATCGGCTCGTGCCGCACGTACCGGCGGTCGAACCGCGCCGTGCCGTGCGACAGCGAGCGCAGGTCCACCGCGTACCGGCCGATCTCGATCTCCGGCACCTCGGCGCGGATCACCGTCCGCCCGCCCGCGGTCTGCTCCGTGCCCAGCACCCGGCCGCGCCGGCCGGACAGGTCGCTCATCACGGCGCCCACGTAGTCGTCGCCGACCAGCACGCTCACCTCGGCCACCGGCTCCAGCAGGTGGATCCTGGCGTCGGCCGCCGCCTCCCGCAGCGCCAGCGCGCCCGCCGTCTGGAACGCGGCGTCGGAGGAGTCCACCGAGTGCGCCTTGCCGTCGAGCAGCGTGACGCGCACGTCGATCAGCGGATGGCCGGCCGCCACCCCCTTCGCCGCCTGCGCCCGTACGCCCTTCTCCACCGACGGGATGAACTGGCGCGGCACCGCCCCGCCGACGACCTTGTCCACGAACTCGATGCCCGAGCCGCCCGGCAGCGGTTCCACCTCGATCTCGCAGATCGCGTACTGGCCGTGCCCGCCGGACTGCTTCACGTGCCGCCCGCGCCCGGCCGACCGGTGCGCGAACGTCTCGCGCAGCGACACCCGGTGCGGGACCACGTCGACCTGGACGCCGTAGCGGGTGCGCAGCCGCTCCAGGGCCACGTCCGCATGCGCCTCGCCCAGGCACCACAGGACGACCTGGTGGGTGTCCTGGTTCTGCTCCAGGCGCATCGTGGGGTCCTCGGCGACCAGCCGGGCCAGGCCCTGGGACAGCTTGTCCTCGTCGGCCTTGCTGTGCGCCTGGATGGCCAGCGGCAGCAGCGGGTCCGGCATCCGCCACGGCTCCATCACCAGCGGGTCGTCCTTCGCGGACAGCGTGTCGCCGGTCTCCGCGCGGGTCAGCTTCGCCACGCACACCAGGTCGCCCGCGACGGCCTGCGGCACCGGGCGCTGCTGCTTGCCGAACGGCATCGACAGCGCGCCGATCCGCTCGTCCAGATCGTGGTCCTCGTGGCCCCGGTCGGTCATGCCGTGCCCGGACACGTGCACCGTCATGTCGGGCCGCAGCACCCCGGAGAAGACGCGCACCAGCGAGATCCGGCCCACGTACGGGTCGGACGACGTCTTGACGACCTCCGCGACCAGCGGGCCGTCGACGTCGCACGGCTTGATCTCGCGCGGTGCGCCGTCGATCGTGGTCACCCCCGGCGTGGGGTGCTCGAACGGCGTCGGGAAGCCCCGCGTGATCAGCTCCAGCAGCTCCACCGTGCCGATGCCCTGCCGGGCGCCCTCGGCCGCGGGGGCGGCGGCCAGGACGGGGAAGAACACGCCGCGCGCGACGGCCCGCTCCAGGTCCTCGATCAGGGTCTTGACCTCGACCTGCTCACCGCCGAGGTAGCGGTCCATGAGGGTCTCGTCCTCGCTCTCGGCGATGATCCCCTCGATCAGCCGGTTGCGGGCCTGCGTCATGTCCGGCAGCCGCTCCGGACCCGGCTCGGACTCCTGGCGCTCGCCGGAGGAGTAGTCGAACAGCTTCTGCGACAGCAGCCCGACCAGCCCCGTCACGGGCGCGTGCCCGTCGGGCCCCTGCGGGCCGTGCAGCGGCAGGTACAGCGGCAGCACGGCGTCCGGGTCGTCCCCGCCGAACGTCTCGGCGCACACCCGGGTCATCTCCTCGAAGTCGGCCCGCGCCGCCTCCAGGTGCGTGACGACGATCGCCCGCGGCATGCCGACGGCGGCGCACTCCTCCCACACCATGCGGGTGGAGCCGTCCACACCGTCCGACGCCGAGACGACGAAGAGGGCCGCGTCCGCCGCGCGCAGACCGGCCCTCAGCTCCCCGACGAAGTCGGCGTACCCGGGGGTGTCGAGGACGTTGACCTTGATGCCGTCCCACTCCAGCGGCACCAGGGAGAGCTGCACCGAGCGCTGCTGCCGGTGCTCGATCTCGTCGTAGTCGGAGACGGTGCCGCCGTCCTCCACGCGGCCCGCCCGGTTCACCGCCCCGGCGGTCAGCGCGAGGGCCTCCACCAGGGTCGTCTTGCCCGACCCGGAGTGGCCGACCAGCACCACGTTCCGCAGGGACGCGGGGTGGTCGGCCGCCACTGCCCTGCCGGCGGCTCCGGGGTGTGTCTGTGTCTTGTCGCCCATGATCCTGCCTCCCGTGCACGGTGAGGTCACTGGGGCGCGGCGAAGCGGCGGATCCGCGTGGGGGCGGCTCCGGCGACGCCCGCGGTCCTTCGAGCTTTCCACTCCCGTCACGGTGCGTCCATACGAGGGACCCGAACCCGCCACCCACCGGCCCGCCGTCCGCGATCGGGCCGTGACCCGGATGCCGTCAGGACGTGACCCCGGCCGCGGGTGCCCGGCCGTCGCGGCCCCGCGCGCGTGGCTACGATGGGCCAGCCGGTGACCAGCAGGGGTCGCGGCGCCACACCGACCGTCGGGAAGGCCATGCTGAACAAGTACGCGCGTGCATTCTTCACGCGTGTCCTCACACCGTTCGCCGCGTTTCTCATCCGCCGGGGCGTCAGCCCCGACACCGTCACGCTGATCGGCACCGCCGGCGTGATGGCGGGCGCGCTGGTCTTCTACCCCCGGGGCGAGTTCTTCTGGGGCACGGTCGTCATCACGCTCTTCGTCTTCTCCGACCTCGTCGACGGCAACATGGCCCGCCAGCTCGGCCGTTCCAGCCGCTGGGGCGCCTTCCTGGACTCCACGCTCGACCGGGTCGCCGACGGCGCGATCTTCGGCGGCTTCGCGCTCTGGTACGCCGGCAACGGCGACGACAACGTGCTGTGCGCGGTCTCGATCTTCTGCCTGGCCAGCGGCCAGGTGGTGTCGTACACCAAGGCCCGCGGCGAGTCGATCGGCCTGCCGGTCGCCGTCAACGGGCTCGTCGAGCGCGCCGAGCGTCTGGTGATCTCCCTGGTCGCGGCCGGCTTCGCGGGCCTGCACAAGTTCGGCGTGCCCGGCATCCAGTACCTGCTGCCCGTCGCCCTGTGGATCGTCGCCGTCGGCAGCCTGGTCACGCTGGTCCAGCGGGTCGTCACGGTGCGCCGCGAGTCCGCCGAGGCGGAGGCCGCGGCCGCCGCACAGCCCGGGGCCCAGGGGAGGGAGACCGCCCAGTGAGCGCCCAGGAGCGGCTGACCGACGCGCTGTACGGCCTCGGCTGGGGCACCGTCAAGAAGCTCCCCGAACCCGTCGCGGTGCGCCTGGGCCGGTCGGTCGCCGACCTCGCCTGGAAACGGCGCGGCAAGGGCGTCCAGCGGCTGGAGCGCAACTACGCGCGCGTGGTGCCGGACGCCTCACCCGAGCGCCTGGCGGAGCTGTCCCGCGCGGGCATGCGGTCCTACCTGCGGTACTGGATGGAGTCCTTCCGGCTGCCCGCGTGGAGCGCCGAACGCGTCCGCGACGGCTTCGAGCCCAAGGACCTGCACCACCTGACCGACGGCCTCGCCGCCGGCCGGGGCGTCGTCCTCGCCCTGCCGCACCTGGCCAACTGGGACCTGGCCGGCGCGTGGGTCACCACCGCGCTCGGCACGCCGTTCACCACGGTCGCCGAGCGGCTGAAGCCGGAGACGCTCTACGACCGTTTCGTCGCCTACCGCGAGGGCCTCGGCATGGAGGTCCTCCCGCACAGCGGCGGCGCCGCCTTCGGCACCCTCGCCCGGCGGCTGCGCGACGGCGGCCTGGTCTGCCTGGTCGCCGACCGCGACCTGTCGGCCTCCGGCGTCGAGGTGACCTTCTTCGGCGAGACCGCCCGGATGCCCGCCGGACCCGCCCTGCTCGCGCAGCAGACGGGCGCACTGCTGCTGCCCGTGACCCTCTGGTACGACGACTCGCCCGTGATGCAGGGCCGGGTCCACCCCCCGATCGAGGTCCCCGGGTCAGGCGACCGGGCCGAGAAGGCGTCCCTCATGACACAGGCGCTGGCCGACGCCTTCGCCACGGGGATCGCCGAGCATCCGGAGGACTGGCACATGCTGCAGCGCCTGTGGGCCGCGGACCTCGAACCGCGTCCGGCCGAGGGGGAGCGCGCGTGAGGATCGGCATCGTCTGCCCGTACTCCTGGGACGTACCGGGCGGCGTCCAGTTCCACATCCGCGACCTCGCCGAGTACTTCCTGCGGCTCGGCCACGAGGTGTCCGTGCTCGCCCCCGCCGACGACGACACCCCGCTGCCGCCGTACGTCGTCTCCGCGGGCCGCGCGGTCCCGGTGCCGTACAACGGCTCGGTGGCGCGGCTGAACTTCGGCTTCCTGTCCGCCGCGCGCGTGCGGCGCTGGCTGCACGACGGCGCGTTCGACGTGGTCCACATCCACGAGCCGACCTCGCCGTCCCTCGGCCTGCTGACCTGCTGGGCCGCGCAGGGCCCGATGGTGGCCACGTTCCACACGTCCAACCCGCGCTCCAAGGCGATGATCGCCGCCTATGCCATCCTCCAGGCGGCCCTGGAGAAGATCAGCGCCCGGATCGCGGTCAGCGAGTACGCCCGGCGCACCCTGGTGGAACACCTCGGCGGGGACGCCGTCGTCATCCCCAACGGCGTCGACGTCGACTTCTTCGCGAAGGCCGACCCGAACCCCGCCTGGCAGGGCGACACCATCGGCTTCATCGGCCGCATCGACGAACCCCGCAAGGGTCTGCCGGTGCTGATGCGGGCCCTGCCGAAGATCCTCGCCGCCCGCCCGCAGACCCGGCTGCTGATCGCCGGGCGCGGTGACGAGGAGGAGGCGGTCGCCTCGCTGCCGGCCGAACTGCGCCCGCGGGTGGAGTTCCTCGGCATGGTCAGCGACGAGGACAAGGCGCGCCTGCTGCGCAGCGTCGACCTGTACGTGGCCCCCAACACCGGCGGCGAGAGCTTCGGCATCATCCTGGTGGAGGCGATGTCCGCGGGCGCCCCCGTGCTGGCGGCCGACCTCGACGCCTTCGCGCAGGTCCTCGACCAGGGCGCGGCGGGCGAGCTGTTCGCCAACGAGGACGCCGACGCCCTCGCCGACGCGGCCGTACGCCTCCTGGCGGACCCGGATCGTCGCGCCGCGCTGAGCGCCCACGGCAGCGCGCACGTGCGCCGCTTCGACTGGTCCACGGTGGGCGCCGACATCCTCTCGGTGTACGAGACGGTCACCGCGGGCGCGGCCGCCGTCGCCACCACGGACGACCCCCGCCCCCCGGGCCTGCGCTCGCGTCTGGGCCTGGCCCGCGACTGAGCGGCCGGCGGCCGCGTACTCTTTCCGCCCGTGACCGCAACCCTCATCTGGATCCTCGTCGCCCTGCTGGCGATCGGCCTCTACCTGAGCTGGACGGCGGGACGGCTGGACCGGCTGCACGCCCGGATCGACGCGGCGCGGGCCGCGCTGGACGCGCAGTTGCTGCGCCGCGCGTCGGTCGCCCAGGAGGTGGCGACCTCGGGCATCCTCGACCCGGCCGCCTCCATCGTGCTGTACGAGGCCGCGCACGCCGCCCGGCAGGCCGAGGAGGAGCAGCGGGAGGTCGCCGAGAGCGAGCTGAGCCAGGCGCTGCGCGCGGTGTTCGCCGACCCCCGGCAGGTCGAGGTGGTCCGGGAGGCGCCGGGCGGCGACGAGGCGGCACGGGAGCTCACCGAGGCCGTGCGCCGCGTCCCGATGGCCCGCCGCTTCCACAACGACGCCGTCGGCGCGGCCCGCCGCCTGCGCGAGCACCGCAAGGTCCGCTGGTTCCGGCTCGCCGGCCACGCGCCGTTCCCGATGGCGTTCGAGATGGACGACGAACCGCCCGCCGCCCTGGCCGACCGGGCCGCCTGAACCGCACCGGGCAGGGCCCCGCACCGCGTCCGCCGCGCGTCCACGGCGCAAAAGGATCCACCGGCTCGGCATTGGCCCTTGCTGTGGACTGGTCCACTCGCGTTTCCTCGGTGCTTGCAGAAACCCTCTTCACCCCAGTGAGGTCACCTCGTGTCCAGCCCCGTGTCCAGCACCGAGAACCAGGCTCCCGAGACCGGCACCGCCCGCGTCAAGCGCGGCATGGCCGAGCAGCTCAAGGGCGGCGTCATCATGGACGTCGTCACGCCGGAGCAGGCGAAGATCGCCGAGGACGCGGGCGCCGTCGCCGTCATGGCCCTCGAGCGGGTCCCGGCCGACATCCGCAAGGACGGCGGCGTGGCCCGCATGTCCGACCCGGACATGATCGAGGGCATCATCGAGGCCGTCTCGATCCCGGTCATGGCCAAGTCCCGCATCGGCCACTTCGTCGAGGCCCAGGTCCTGCAGTCCCTCGGCGTCGACTACATCGACGAGTCCGAGGTCCTCACCCCGGCCGACGAGGTCAACCACTCCGACAAGTGGTCCTTCACCACCCCGTTCGTCTGCGGTGCCACCAACCTCGGCGAGGCCCTGCGCCGCATCTCCGAGGGTGCCGCGATGATCCGCTCCAAGGGCGAGGCCGGCACCGGCAACGTCGTCGAGGCGGTCCGCCACCTGCGCCAGATCAAGGGCGACATCGCCCGGCTGCGCGGCCTGGACAACCACGAGCTGTACGCCGCCGCCAAGGAGCTGCGCGCCCCGTACGAGCTGGTCAAGGAGGTCGCCGAGCTGGGCAAGCTCCCGGTGGTGCTCTTCTCCGCCGGCGGCGTCGCCACCCCGGCCGACGCGGCCCTGATGCGCCAGCTCGGCGCCGAGGGCGTGTTCGTCGGCTCCGGCATCTTCAAGTCCGGCGACCCGGCCAAGCGCGCCGCCGCCATCGTGAAGGCCACCACCTTCTACGACGACCCGAAGATCATCGCGGACGCGTCCCGCAACCTCGGCGAGGCCATGGTCGGCATCAACTGCGACGTGCTGCCCGAGTCCGAGCGCTACGCCAACCGCGGCTGGTAACCACCCATGACCGACGCACCTGTCATCGGCGTCCTGGCGCTCCAGGGCGACGTACGGGAGCACCTCATCGCCCTGGCCGCGGCCGACGCCGTGGCCAGGCCGGTGCGGCGCCCCGAGGAACTCGCCGAGGTCGACGGCCTCGTCCTGCCCGGCGGAGAGTCCACCACCATCTCCAAGCTGGCCCTCCTCTTCGGGGTGATGGAGCCGCTGCGCGCCCGCGTGCGGGACGGCATGCCGGTCTACGGCACCTGCGCCGGCCTGATCCTGCTCGCCGACAAGATCCTCGACCCGCGCTCGGGCCAGGAGACCGTCGGCGGCATCGACATGATCGTGCGCCGCAACGCCTTCGGCCGGCAGAACGAGTCGTTCGAGGCCGCGGTCGCCGTCCGGGGCGTCGCGGGCGACCCCGTGGAGGGCGTCTTCATCCGCGCCCCCTGGGTGGAGTCCGTCGGCGCGGCGGCCGAGGTCCTCGCCGAGCACGAGGGCCACATCGTCGCCGTCCGCCAGGGCAACGCGCTCGCCACGTCGTTCCACCCGGAACTGACCGGCGACCACCGCGTCCACGCCCTGTTCGTCGACATGGTGCGCGCGAACCGGGCAGCCGAGTCCTTGTAGGATTCCTGCGTTCGTTGATGGGATGGGTTACGCGAAGGAGACAGGCAGATGTCCGGCCACTCTAAATGGGCTACGACGAAGCACAAGAAGGCCGTGATCGATGCCAAGCGCGGCAAGCTCTTCGCGAAGCTGATCAAGAACATCGAGGTCGCCGCGCGCATGGGCGGCTCCGACCCCGAGGGCAACCCGACGCTGTACGACGCCATCCAGAAGGCGAAGAAGTCGTCGGTCCCGAACAAGAACATCGACTCCGCGGTCAAGCGCGGCGCGGGCCTGGAGGCCGGCGGCGCCGACTACGAGACGATCATGTACGAGGGCTACGGCCCGAACGGTGTCGCGGTGCTCATCGAGTGCCTCACCGACAACCGCAACCGCGCCGCCTCCGAGGTCCGCGTCGCCATGACCCGCAACGGCGGCTCCATGGCCGACCCGGGCTCGGTGTCGTACCTGTTCAACCGCAAGGGCGTCGTCATCGTCCCCAAGGGCGAGCTGACCGAGGACGACGTGCTCGGCGCCGTCCTGGACGCCGGCGCCGAGGAGGTCAACGACCTCGGCGAGACCTTCGAGGTCATCAGCGAGGCCACCGACCTGGTCGCGGTCCGCACCGCCCTGCAGGACGCCGGCATCGACTACGACTCCGCCGACGCCAACTTCGTCCCGACCATGCAGGTCGAACTGGACGAGGACGGCGCCCGCAAGATCTTCAAGCTGATCGACGCGCTGGAGGACAGCGACGACGTGCAGAACGTCTTCGCCAACTTCGACGTCAGCGACGACGTCATGGAGAAGGTCGACGCGTAGGCGCCGCCGCGCGGGGCGCAGGGGTTCAACGGGCCGACGGGACACACCCGTCGGCCCGTCCCTTTGCGCGGCGTTGTCGGTGCCACCCGATAGCCTGCACAAACAGGCGAACGAGTCGCCGGTCGGGCCGTCGGAGGGAGGGGCGCGTGCGCGTACTGGGGGTGGACCCCGGGCTGACCCGCTGCGGTGTCGGCGTCGTCGAGGGGGTCGCGGGACGGCCGCTCACCATGATCGGCGTGGGGGTCGTGCGCACCCCCGCGGACGCCGAGCTCAGCCACCGCCTGCTCGCCGTCGAGCGGGGCATCGAGCAGTGGCTGGACGAGCACCGGCCGCAGTTCGTGGCCGTCGAGCGCGTCTTCAGCCAGCACAACGTCCGCACCGTGATGGGCACCGCCCAGGCCAGCGCCGTCGCCATGCTGTGCGCCGCCCGGCGCGGCATCCCCGTCGCCCTGCACACCCCGAGCGAGGTCAAGGCCGCCGTCACCGGCAGCGGCCGCGCGGACAAGGCCCAGGTCGGGGCGATGGTCACCCGGCTGCTGCGGCTCGCCGCACCCCCGAAGCCCGCCGACGCCGCGGACGCCCTCGCCCTCGCCATCTGCCACATCTGGCGCGCCCCCGCGCAGAACAGGCTCCAGCAGGCCGTCGCCCTGCAGACCGCCAGAACACCGAAAGGCCGCCTCGCATGATCGCCTTCGTCAGCGGCACGGTCGCCGCCCTCGCCCCCGACGCCGCGGTCGTCGAGGTCGGCGGCGTCGGCATGGCCGTCCAGTGCACGCCGAACACGCTGTCCGCGCTGCGGCTCGGCCGGCCCGCCAAGCTGCACACCTCCCTGGTGGTCCGCGAGGACTCGCTCACCCTGTACGGCTTCGCCGACGACGACGAACGGCAGGTCTTCGAGCTGCTGCAGACCGCGAGCGGCGTCGGCCCCCGGCTCGCCCAGGCCATGCTCGCCGTGCACAGCCCGGACGCGCTGCGCCGCGCGGTCGCCACCGGTGACGAGAAGGCGCTCACCGCCGTGCCCGGCATCGGCAAGAAGGGCGCCCAGAAGCTGCTCCTCGAGCTCAAGGACCGCCTCGGCGAGCCGCTCGGCGCCCCCGCCGTGGGCGCGCCCGTCAGCAGCGGCTGGCGCGACCAGCTCCACGCGGCGCTCATCGGCCTGGGCTACGCGACCCGCGAGGCCGACGAGGCCGTCGCCGCCGTGACCCCCCAGGCCGAGGCCGCCGGGGGCACGCCGCAGGTCGGCCGGCTCCTCAAGGCCGCCCTCCAGACTCTGAACAGAGCCCGTTGACCCCAGCACGATGAGGACCGCCCGGCACAGCCGCCGGGCACCGTCCACCGATCCGAGCCCGCCGCGCAGACCTGGCCGGGCACCGCCCGCCGACCCGACCTCCGTAAGGCACACACATGAACTGGGACGACCCGACCGACACCCCCGCAGCCCCCGCCGCGGAGCGCCTGGTGGACTCGGTCGCCGACGGGGAGGACCAGGCCGTCGAGGCCGCCCTGCGCCCCAAGGACCTGGACGAGTTCATCGGCCAGGAGAAGGTCCGCGAACAGCTCGACCTGGTGCTGCGCGCCGCCCGCGCGCGGGGTGCCACCGCCGACCACGTGCTGCTCTCGGGCGCCCCCGGCCTCGGCAAGACCACCCTGTCGATGATCATCGCGGCCGAGATGGGCGCCCCCATCCGCATCACCTCGGGGCCCGCCATCCAGCACGCCGGCGACCTCGCGGCGATCCTGTCCTCCCTCCAGGAGGGCGAGGTCCTCTTCCTCGACGAGATCCACCGCATGTCCCGGCCCGCCGAGGAGATGCTCTACATGGCGATGGAGGACTTCCGCGTCGACGTCATCGTCGGCAAGGGCCCCGGCGCCACCGCCATCCCCCTCGAACTGCCGCCGTTCACCCTGGTCGGCGCCACCACCCGCGCGGGCCTGCTGCCGCCCCCGCTGCGCGACCGCTTCGGCTTCACCGCGCACATGGAGTTCTACGAGCCCGCCGAGCTGCAGCGCGTCATCCACCGTTCGGCGCATCTGCTCGACGTCGAGATCGACCCGGCCGGCGCCGCGGAGATCGCCGGACGCTCACGCGGCACGCCCCGCATCGCCAACCGCCTGCTGCGCCGCGTCCGCGACTACGCCCAGGTCAAGGCGGACGGCGTCATCACCCGGGACATCGCCTCGGCGGCCCTCGCCGTGTACGAGGTCGACGGGCGCGGCCTGGACCGGCTGGACCGCGCCGTGCTGGAGGCCCTGCTGAAGCTGTTCGGCGGCGGTCCGGTCGGCCTGTCCACGCTGGCCGTGGCGGTAGGGGAGGAGCGCGAGACCGTCGAGGAGGTCGCCGAGCCCTTCCTGGTACGGGAGGGACTGCTCGCCCGCACCCCGCGCGGCCGGGTCGCCACCCCGGCCGCCTGGAGCCACCTGGGCCTGACCCCGCCCCGCTCCCAGGGCGGCGGAAACGGACAACAGGACCTCTTCGGGGCGTGAGGAGCGCGGACCCCGCGCACACCACGGCCGGGGCATTCGCGAGGTGAGGAACCCAGGTGCCATGCTGAGCGTTGTTCCTTGCACGCGGACTCGCTTAGACTCCGCCGATGCCGCCCTAGCGGGCGGCACGCAAACCCCCAACCATCAGGCCGCTCACCATCGCGGTCGTGTGAAGGAAGTTCCGACCCGTGAGTCTCGTGACCCTCCTCCCGTTCATCGTGCTCATCGGGGCCATGTTCCTGATGACGCGGTCGGCCAAGAAGAAGCAGCAGCAGGCCGCTGCCATGCGGAACGACATGCAGCCCGGCAGCGGTATCCGCACCATCGGGGGTATGTACGCCACGGTCAAGGAGGTCAACGACGACACGGTGCTCGTCGACGCGGGCCCGGGCGTGGAACTGCTCTTCGCGAAGAACGCCATCGGTGCCGTCCTGACCGACGACGAGTACAACCGCATCGTCCACGGCATCGAGCACGACCTGAAGTCCGACGCCGACGTCGTCCCGGACGACGCCTCCTCCCTCACCGAGGCCCCCGACGCCGACGGGTCGGCCGACGAAGCTGCCGCCGCCCCCGCCGACAAGTCCGTCGACCTCGGCAAGAAGGACGAGACCGAGGAGCCGGCCGCCGGGGCCGACCCGGCCGTGGAGCCGAAGAAGACCGACGGCGAGTCCGGCGCGAAGTGACCGCGCCCCCGGGCCGCGCGGGCCGCTCCCGCGCGCCCCGGGGTGCCCGCACCTCGCGGCGGATCGACGACACCATGTCATGGCCGTCGCCGCGCTGACCCGGCGCGGAGCGGCCCGAGAGGGAGTACGAGAAGGTGGCAGCACCTAAAAAGGGCCGGAGCGCGAGCGCCCAGAGCAAGCCGGGGCGCTCGCTGGCCCTGATCCTGATCGCCATCGTGGGGCTCACCGGGGGCATGTTCGCCTCCGGGCACACCACTCCGCGTCTCGGCATCGACCTGGCCGGCGGCACGAGCATCACGCTCGAGGCCAAGGCCGACCAGGGATCCGCGATCAACAAGGCCAACATGGACACCGCGGTCGACATCATGAACCGCCGCGTCAACGGCCTGGGCGTCTCCGAGGCGGAGGTGCAGACCCAGGGTAGTCGCAACATCATCGTGAACATCCCCAAGGGGACGAACTCCGAGGAAGCGCGCGCCCAGGTCGGCACCACCGCCAAGCTGTACTTCCGCCCGGTGCTGGCCACCGAGCCCACGGGCGCGGCCGCGAACCCGTCCCCGAGCGCGTCCCCCAGCGGCTCCGGCAGCCCGTCGCCGAGCGCCTCCGCCACCTCCGGCGACAAGGCCTCGTCCCCCTCCTCGGGCTCCTCGGGCTCCCCGTCGGCGTCCTCGACCCCGTCCGCCTCCGCGACCTCCCAGGGCCGCGCCGTCACCGACGCGCTGAAGGCCGACGCCTCGCCGTCCGCCAGCCCCTCGGCGAGCAGCAGCGCCGGCGCCGCGACGTCCCAGGCCAAGCTCCAGGCGCAGTACGCCGCCCTGGACTGCTCCAAGAAGTCCGCCCGCACCACGGCAGGCGACGGCGCCAAGCCCAGCGACCCCACCGTCGGCTGCGGCGAGAACAAGGGCGTCTGGTACAAGTACCTGCTCGGCCCGGCCGCCGTCGACGGCACCGAGGTGAAGAAGGCCCGTGCGGTCTACGACACCCAGAACGCCGCGGGCTGGCAGGTCACCATGGACTTCAACGGCAAGGGCGCCAAGAAGTTCGCGGACATCACCGGCAAGCTCGCCCAGAACCAGTCGCCGCAGAACGAGTTCGGCATCGTCCTGGACGGCGAGGTCGTCTCCAGCCCGTACGTCAGCCAGGCCATCACCGGCGGCCAGGCGCAGATCTCCGGCAGCTTCAGCCAGGAGGAGGCCCAGAGCCTCGCCAACATGCTGTCCTACGGCGCGCTCCCGCTCTCCTTCGAGGAGCAGAGCGTGACCACCGTGACCGCCGCCCTGGGTGGTGAGCAGCTCCACGCGGGTCTGCTGGCCGGTGCCATCGGCCTCGCGCTGGTGATCATCTACCTGGTGGCCTACTACCGCGGTCTGTCGCTCATCGCGATCGCCTCGCTGCTGGTCTCCGCCGCGCTCACCTACGTGATCATGTCGCTGCTCGGCCCGACCATCGGCTTCGCGCTGAACCTGCCGGCCGTCTGCGGCGCCATCGTCGCCATCGGCATCACGGCGGACTCGTTCATCGTGTTCTTCGAACGCATCCGGGACGAGATCCGCGAGGGCCGCTCCCTGCGCCCCGCGGTCGAGCGGGCCTGGCCGCGCGCCCGGCGCACCATCCTGGTCTCCGACTTCGTGTCGTTCCTCGCCGCCGCGGTCCTGTTCATCGTCACCGTCGGCAAGGTCCAGGGCTTCGCGTTCACGCTGGGTCTGACGACCGTCCTCGACGTGGTCGTGGTGTTCTTCTTCACCAAGCCGCTGATGACGCTCGCCGCCCGCCGCCCGTTCTTCGCGAACGGCCACAAGTGGTCCGGCCTCGACCCGAAGAGCCTGGGGGCCAAGCCGCCGCTGCGCCGCACCCGCCGTCCCGCCGGTCCCGTCTCCGGCCCTGTCGACCCCAAGGAAGCGTGAGCGATGTCGAAACTCGGCAACCTCGGCGCCCGACTGCACCGTGGCGAGATCAGCTACGACTTCATCGGCCACCGCAAGATCTGGTACGGCATCTCGATCCTGATCACCATCACGGCCATCCTCGGCCTCGCGGTGCGCGGCCTGAACATGGGCATCGACTTCCAGGGCGGCGCCGTCTTCACCACCCCGGCGACGTCGGTCTCGGTCAGCCAGGCCGAGGAGTACGCCAAGGACGCCTCCGGCCACGACGCGGTCGTGCAGAAGCTCGGCGACAACAAGCTGCGCATCCAGATCGCCGGCATGGACACCCAGCAGTCCGACAAGATCAAGGCCGAGCTGGCCCAGGACTTCAAGGTCGACAAGGAGTCGATCGCCGCCGACCTGGTCGGCCCGAGCTGGGGCGACCAGATCGCCAACAAGGCCTGGCAGGGCCTGGCGATCTTCATGATCCTCGTCGTGATCTACCTGGCGATCGCCTTCGAGTGGCGCATGGCCGTCGCCGCGCTCGTCGCCCTGATCCACGACATCACCATCACCACCGGCATCTACGCCCTCGTCGGCTTCGAGGTCACGCCGGGCACGGTGATCGGTCTGCTCACGATCCTCGGTTACTCGCTGTACGACACGGTCGTGGTGTTCGACTCCCTCAAGGAGCAGACGAAGGACATCACCAAGCAGACCAAGGTCACCTACAGCGAGGTCGCCAACCGCTCGATCAACGGCACCCTGGTCCGCTCCATCAACACCACCGTGGTCGCGCTGCTGCCGGTCGCGGGCCTGCTGTTCATCGGCGGCGGCTTCCTCGGCGCGGGCACGCTCAACGACATCTCGCTGTCGCTGTTCGTCGGCCTCGCCGCCGGTGCCTACTCGTCGATCTTCATCGCCACGCCGCTCGTCGCCGACCTCAAGGAGCGCGAGCCGCAGATCAAGGCACTGCGCAAGCGGGTGCTGGCCAAGCGGGCCCAGGCCGCCTCCGAGGAGGAGCTGGTGGAGGCCCGTACCGGCGGCGCCGGTGAGGCCGAAGACGCCACGCCGGCCGTCGTCGGACCGCGCCACCAGCCCGCGGCCCGCGGCCGGGGCCGCGGCCGGCCGTCCGGGAAGCGCCGATGACCGACATCCAGGAGCTGCTGCTCAGCCGGATCCGGGACGTGGCGGACTACCCCGAGCCGGGCGTGCTGTTCAAGGACATCACCCCGCTGCTCGCGGACCCGGCGGCGTTCACCGCGCTCACCGACGCGTTCGCGGAGATCGCCGCCCGCACCGGCGCCACCAAGGTCGTCGGCCTGGAGGCCCGGGGCTTCATCCTCGGCGCGCCGGTCGCCCTGCGCGCCGGCCTGGGCTTCATCCCGGTCCGCAAGGCGGGCAAGCTCCCCGGCGCCACCCTCAGCCAGGCGTACGACCTGGAGTACGGCTCGGCCGAGATCGAGGTGCACGCCGAGGACCTGGCCACCGGGGACCGGGTGCTGATCGTCGACGACGTGCTGGCCACCGGCGGCACCGCCGAGGCCTCGATCCAGTTGATCCGGCGCGCGGGCGCCCGGGTCGCGGGCGTCGCCGTGCTGATGGAGCTCGGCTTCCTGGACGGCCGCCCCCGCCTGGAGGCCGCGCTGGGCGGGGCACCCCTGGAATCCCTGCTCACCGTGTGACAAGGTGGCCGCAGGCCGAAAGCCGCTGTACCGCACTGGGGCGGGCCCGGAGGAATCCGGTGCCCGCCCTTCGTGTTTCCCGGGTACACGGCCCTCAGATCGGCCTGAAGGCGATCCCGCAGCCCGGGATCGCTACGATGGGTGCTCCGGAGCCTGACCGGGGGACCCGGATCGCGCACGAGGAGTCCTCTTGCCAGACGAGGCCCAGCACCTGACCGCCGCCAAGCCCGAGTCCGCCTCGGCGCCCACGGCGAAGCCCGCGGCGCACGCGCAGAACGACACCCGCGGGGCGGTCGAGCACGACCGCACCGCGCCGGCCGACCGCCCGGCGGAGGCCGCGCGCCCCAAGCCGTCCCCCGCCCCCGACGCCGCCGGACCCGCGACCCCCGGCTCCTCCGCGTCCGGACGCCCGGCCGCGGCGCCCGAGCCGGCCCCCGCGCAGAAGCCGGCGCCCGAGCCGTCGTCCGCGCCCGCGGCCCGGCCGCCCGCCGGCCAGAACGCCCGCTCCGGCTCCTCCAACCGCGTCCGGGCCCGCCTCGCCCGCCTCGGCGTCCAGCGCGCCAACCCGTACAACCCGGTCCTGGAGCCGCTGCTGCGGATAGTGCGCAGCAACGACCCCAAGATCGAGACGTCCACGCTCCGCCAGATCGAGCGCGCCTACCAGGTCGCCGAGCGCTGGCACCGCGGCCAGAAGCGCAAGAGCGGCGACCCCTACATCACCCACCCCCTCGCGGTGACCACCATCCTCGCCGAGCTGGGCATGGACCCGGCGACCCTGATGGCGGGCCTGCTGCACGACACCGTCGAGGACACCGAGTACGGGCTTGAGGACCTGCGCCGCGACTTCGGCGACGTCGTCGCGCTGCTCGTCGACGGCGTCACCAAGCTGGACAAGGTCAAGTTCGGCGAGGCGGCGCAGGCCGAGACCGTGCGCAAGATGGTCGTCGCCATGGCCAAGGACCCGCGCGTCCTGGTCATCAAGCTCGCCGACCGCCTGCACAACATGCGCACCATGCGCTACCTCAAGCGCGAGAAGCAGGAGAAGAAGGCGCGCGAGACCCTGGAGATCTACGCGCCGCTCGCCCACCGCCTGGGCATGAACACCATCAAGTGGGAGCTGGAGGACCTCGCCTTCGCGATCCTCTACCCCAAGATGTACGACGAGATCGTCCGGCTGGTGGCCGAGCGGGCACCCAAGCGTGACGAGTACCTGGCCATAGTGACCGACGAGGTCCAGGCCGACCTGCGCGCCGCCCGTATCAAGGCGACCGTCACCGGACGCCCCAAGCACTACTACAGCGTCTACCAGAAGATGATCGTCCGCGGCCGTGACTTCGCGGAGATCTACGACCTGGTGGGCATCCGCGTCCTGGTCGACACCGTCCGGGACTGCTACGCCGCCCTCGGCACCGTGCACGCGCGATGGAACCCGGTTCCCGGCCGGTTCAAGGACTACATCGCGATGCCCAAGTTCAACATGTACCAGTCGCTGCACACGACGGTCATCGGCCCCAACGGCAAGCCCGTCGAGCTGCAGATCCGCACCTTCGACATGCACCGCCGCGCCGAGTACGGCATCGCCGCGCACTGGAAGTACAAGCAGGAGGCCGTCGCCGGCGCCTCCAAGGTGCGCACCGACGTGCCCAAGGCCGGCAAGAAGGACGACCACCTCAACGACATGGCGTGGCTGCGCCAGCTCCTCGACTGGCAGAAGGAGACGGAGGACCCCAGCGAGTTCCTGGAGTCCCTGCGCTTCGACCTGTCCCGCAACGAGGTCTTCGTCTTCACCCCCAAGGGCGACGTCATCGCGCTCCCGGCCGGGGCGACCCCCGTCGACTTCGCCTACGCGGTCCACACCGAGGTCGGCCACCGGACCATAGGGGCACGCGTCAACGGCCGGCTGGTCCCGCTGGAGTCCACCCTGGACAACGGCGACCTGGTGGAGGTCTTCACCTCCAAGGCGGCCGGCGCCGGCCCCTCCCGCGACTGGCTGGGCTTCGTCAAGTCGCCGCGCGCCCGCAACAAGATCCGCGCCTGGTTCTCCAAGGAGCGGCGCGACGAGGCGATCGAGCACGGCAAGGACGCCATCGCACGGGCCATGCGCAAGCAGAACCTGCCGATCCAGCGCATCCTCACCGGCGACTCCCTGGTCACCCTGGCGCACGAGATGCGCTACCCGGACATCTCCTCGCTGTACGCGGCGATCGGCGAGGGCCACGTGGCCGCGCAGAACGTCGTGCAAAAGCTGGTGCAGGCCCTCGGCGGCGAGGAGGCGGCCACCGAGGAGATGGACGAGGCGGTCCCGCCGTCGCGCACCCGCAGCCGCAAGCGGCGCAGCAGCAACGACCCCGGCGTGGTCGTCAAGGGCGTCGACGACGTGTGGGTCAAGCTGGCCCGCTGCTGCACGCCCGTGCCCGGCGACCCGATCATCGGGTTCGTCACGCGGGGGAGCGGCGTCTCGGTCCACCGCAGCGACTGCGTCAACGTCGAGTCGCTCTCCCGGGAGCCGGAGCGCATCCTCGAGGTCGAGTGGGCGCCGACCCAGTCCTCGGTGTTCCTGGTCGCCATCCAGGTCGAGGCGCTGGACCGCTCCCGGCTCCTGTCGGACGTCACGCGCGTGCTGTCCGACCAGCACGTCAACATCCTCTCGGCGGCGGTGCAGACCTCCCGGGACCGGGTGGCCACGTCCCGCTTCACCTTCGAGATGGGCGACCCCAAGCACCTCGGCCACGTCCTGAAGGCCGTCCGCGGCGTGGAGGGCGTGTACGACGTCTACCGGGTCACCTCGGCCCGCCGCCCCTCCGACTGACCCGCGCCGACCGGCGCGAACCGGACACGCGAAAGGCCCCCGTACACCGCGTACGGGGGCCTCTCGCGTGGCTCGCTCGGACGGGGATGGATCAGCCGCCGAACTCCTGCAGGCCCTTGAGCGCCTGGTCCAGCAGGGCCTGGCGGCCCTCCAGCTCACGCTCCAGCTTCTCGGCCCGCGACGTGTTGCCCTGGGCGCGCGCCTGCTCGATCTGGCCCCTGAGCTTGTCCACCGCGGCCTGGAGCTGACCCGTCAGACCCGCGGCACGCGCGCGTGCCTCCGGGTTGGTCCGGCGCCACTCGGCCTCCTCGGCCTCCTGCAGCGCGCGCTCCACGGCGTGCATCCGGCCCTCGACCCGCGGCCGGGCGTCCCGCGGGACGTGACCGATGGCCTCCCACCGCTCGTTGATCGAGCGGAACGCGGCCCGGGCCGCCTTGAGGTCCTCGATGGGGAGCAGCTTCTCGGCCTCCTCGGCCAGCTCCTCCTTCAGCTTCAGGTTCTCCGCCTGCTCGGCGTCGCGCTCGGCGAACACCGAGCTGCGGGCGGCGAAGAAGACGTCCTGGGCGCCGCGGAAGCGGTTCCACAGGTCGTCCTCGTGCTCGCGCTGGGCGCGGCCGGCGGCCTTCCACTCGGCCATCAGCTCCCGGTAGCGGGCCGCCGTGGGACCCCAGTCCGTGGAACCGGACAGCGCCTCGGCCTCGGCGACCAGCCGCTCCTTGACCCGGCGGGCGTCCTCGCGCTGCGCGTCGAGCTGCGCGAAGTGCGCCTTGCGGCGCTTGGAGAACGCCGAGCGCGCGTGCGAGAAGCGGTGCCACAGCTCGTCGTCGGACTTGCGGTCCAGCCGCGGCAGGCCCTTCCAGGTGTCCACCAGCGCCCGCAGCCGCTCACCGGCCGCCCGCCACTGGTCGGACTGGGCGAGCTGCTCCGCCTCCACGACCAGGTCCTCCTTGGCCCGGCGGGCCTCGTCGGACTGCTTGGCGCGCTGCGCCTTGCGCTCCTCGCGGCGCGCCTCGACCGTCTCGACCAGCTTGTCCAGGCGCGAGCGCAGCGCGTCCAGGTCACCGACCGCGTGGTGCGCGTCGACCTGGTCGCGCAAGTGACCGATGGCGGCCTGGGCGTCCTTGGCGGACAGGTCCGTCGTCCGCACCCGCTTCTCGAGGAGGCCGATCTCGACCACCAGGCCCTCGTACTTGCGCTCGAAATAGGCCAGCGCCTCCTCGGGGGAGCCCGCCTGCCAGGAGCCGACCACCTGCTCGCCGTCGGCCGTACGCACGTACACGGTCCCCGTCTCGTCGACGCGGCCCCACGGGTCGCTGCTCACAGCGCCTCCTCCACATGATGCCTGCGGAGGGTTTCAGGGCCCCCGGGCATCGTCCACAGTTTCGTCACGGCCAATCTAGGCGACCGGCGGGGCGCCTGTCCGCATCCCGCACGACCGAAATTGCGCTGTTGGCCGCCCTGGTCATCAGGATTTTGCGACCGTCGCCTTGTCGATCACCACGGTCGCGTTCGGCGCGCCGTCGCCCTGGCCGGAGTTCTCGCCCGCCGCGGCGATCTTCTTGAGGACCTTCATGCCGTCGGCGGACACCGTACCGAACGGCGTGTAGCTCGGCGGGAGCTTGCTCGCCTGGTAGACCAGGAAGAACTGGCTGCCGCCGGTGTGCGGCTGACCGGTGTTGGCCATCGCGATCGTGCCCGCCGGGTAGGTGTTGTTCTTCAGGCTCGCGTCCTTGAGGTTCTCGTCCGGGAGGGTGTAGCCCGGACCGCCCGAACCGCTGCCCGTGGGGTCGCCGCACTGGAGCACGTAGATGCCGTTGGTCGTCAGGCGGTGGCACTTCGTGTGGTCGAAGTAGCCCTTGCCCGCGAGGAAGGCGAAGGAGTTCACGGTGTGCGGGGCCGCCGACGTCTTCAGCGCGATGTCGATCGCGCCGCAGGTGGTGTCCAGCTTCATCGTGTACTTCGCCGACTTGTCGATGGACATCGCCGGCTCCTTCTTCCAGGTCTGCGTCGCGACCTTGCCGGCGGCCGGCTTCTCGCACGGGTCCTTCACCGCGCTGGGCGTCGGCGCGGTCGACGCGCTCGCACTGGCCTTGTCGTCCGAGTCGTCCTTCATGACACCGGTCGTGTACAGCGCCAGGCTGCCCACCAGGACCACGCCGAGCACCGACGCGATCACCGAGGTGCGGACCTTCGCCTTCCGCCGCGCCTCGGTCCGCCGCTGCTGCTGCCGCAAGAACTTCTCCCGGGCGAGCTGACGCCGCCGCTGTTCCTGGGTGACCACGGGGTTGTCTCCTCATGCGTCCGTCTGTGTGTGCCCCGTACCGTATATGGGTTCGCTGAGGATTCGGCAGCGCCGGTAGGCTCGGGCGCAAGCCGTAGCCACCCGTATCGACACAAACGAAGGACGAACGTGCTCATTGCCGGGTTCCCCGCCGGTGCCTGGGGGACGAACTGCTACCTCGTCGCCCCCGCCGCCGGTGAGGAGTGCGTGATCATCGACCCGGGCCACGAAGCGGCCCCCGGAGTCGAGGAAGCGCTCCAGAAGCATCGGCTCAAGCCCGTCGCCGTCGTCCTCACCCACGGCCACCTCGACCACGTGGCCTCGGTCGTCCCCGTGTGCGGCGCGCACGACGTGCCGGCCTGGATCCACCCCGAGGACCGGTACATGATGAGCGACCCGGAGAAGGCGCTCGGCCGGTCGATCGGCCTGCCGCTGCTCGGCGACCTGACGGTGGGCGAGCCGGACGACGTCCGCGAGCTGACCGACGGCGCGCGACTGGACCTGGCCGGCCTGGAGCTGACCGTCGCGCACGCACCGGGCCATACCAAGGGGTCGGTGACCTTCCGGCTCCCCGAGAACACGGACGTCCCTCCGGTGTTCTTCTCGGGCGACCTGCTCTTCGCCGGCTCCATCGGACGCACCGACCTGCCGGGCGGATCCATGGCGGACATGCTCGAGTCGCTGGCCCGCGTGTGCCTGCCGCTCGACGACTCCACCGTGGTGCTGTCCGGCCACGGCCCCCAGACGACCATCGGCCGGGAGCGCACCGCCAACCCGTACCTGCGGCAGGTGGCCACGGGCCACCAGGAGCCCGGCGCGGACACCGGCACCGCTCCCCGACGAGGAATGTGAACGAGAGACTCCCGTGAGCACCTTCCAGGCCCCCAAGGGCACCTACGACCTGATCCCGCCGGACTCCGCGACCTACCTCGCGGTCCGCGAGGCCATCGCCGCCCCGCTGCGCACCTCCGGCTACGGCTACGTCGAGACACCCGGCTTCGAGAACGTCGAGCTGTTCGCCCGCGGTGTCGGCGAGTCCACCGACATCGTGACCAAGGAGATGTACGCCTTCGAGACCAAGGGCGGCGACCGGCTCGCCCTGCGCCCCGAGGGCACGGCCTCCGTGCTGCGCGCCGCCCTGGAGGCCAACCTGCACAAGCAGGGCAACCTCCCGGTCAAGCTCTGGTACTCCGGCTCGTACTACCGCTACGAGAAGCCGCAGAAGGGCCGCTACCGCCACTTCTCGCAGGTCGGCGCCGAGGCCATCGGGGCCGAGGACCCGGCCCTGGACGCCGAGCTGATCATCCTGGCCGACCAGGCCTACCGCTCGCTGGGCCTGCGCTCCTTCCGCATCCTGCTGAACTCGCTCGGCGACAAAGAGTGCCGCCCGGTCTACCGCGAGGCGCTGCAGACGTTCCTGCGCGGACTGGACCTGGACGAGGACACCCTGCGCCGGGCGGACATCAACCCGCTGCGCGTGCTCGACGACAAGCGGGCCGACGTGCAGAAGCAGCTCACCGGCGCCCCGCTGCTGCGCGACTACCTGTGCGACGCCTGCAAGGCGTACCACGAGGAGGTCCGCGAGCTGATCACCGCCGCGGGCGTCGCCTTCGAGGACGACCCGAAGCTGGTGCGCGGCCTGGACTACTACACGCGCACCACGTTCGAGTTCGTCCACGACGGCCTCGGCGCGCAGTCCGCGGTGGGCGGCGGCGGCCGCTACGACGGCCTGTCCGAGATGATCGGCGGCCCCGCGCTGCCGTCCGTGGGCTGGGCCCTCGGCGTCGACCGCACGGTCCTCGCGCTGGAGGCGGAGGGCGTGCGGCTGGACCTGCCGTCCCCGACCTCGGTCTACGCCGTCCCGCTCGGCGAGGAGGCCCGCCGGGTGCTGTTCGCCAAGGTCACCGAGTTGCGCAAGCTGGGCGTCGCCGCCGACTTCTCCTACGGGAGCAAGGGGCTCAAGGGCGCGATGAAGAACGCCAACCGCAGCGGTGCGCGCTTCACGATCGTGGCCGGGGAGCGGGACCTCGCCGAGGGGGTCGTCCAGCTCAAGGACATGGAGTCCGGCGAGCAGGTGGCCGTGGGCGTGGGCGAGATCGTGGCGGAGCTGGAGTCCCGGCTGGGCTGACCGGCCCCGGGGCCCGTCAACCCGGCGGGCCCGGCTTCCTCCCCGCGGCGGGTTTTCGACGCGGGGGCGCCTGGTGCACGGGCACCCCCGCACCGCGGCCGGAACCGAACGGTCCGGCCCGTCCGCGCGTATCTCCTTATGCGCAACGAACGGTGACCAGCGGGCCGTGTGCGGCACAATGGCCCTGCCCGAAGCAGGTCCACCTCTCACGTGACGGAACCGGCGGAATGAGCAAGACGACAGTGAAGGACGTCTCCACCGACCCCGAGCCGCAGCACGCCGGGGCCGCCGTGCCGCGCGCCGTGGGCGGCAGCCGCGCGTTCGCCATCCTGCTGCTGGTCACCGGCGCGGCCGGGCTGCTCGCCGCGTGGGTCATCACGATCGACAAGTTCAAGCTCCTCGAGGCCAAGGTCGCGGGCACGAACTTCACCCCGGGGTGCAGCCTGAACCCCGTGGTCTCCTGCGGCAGCGTCATGGAGTCCAAGCAGGCCGCCGCCTTCGGCTTCCCCAACCCGATGCTCGGCCTGGTCGCCTACGGCATCGTCATCTGCGTCGGCATGAGCCTGCTGGCCGGTGCGCGCTTCCCGCGCTGGTACTGGCTGACCTTCAACGCCGGCACGCTCTTCGGCGTGGGCTTCGTCACCTGGCTGCAGTTCCAGTCGCTGTACCGCATCAACGCCCTGTGCCTGTGGTGCTGCCTGGCCTGGGTCGCCACCATCCTGATGTTCTGGTACGTCACCTCGTTCACCGTGCGCAACGGCCTGCTGCCCGGCCCGCGCTGGCTGAAGGGCTTCTTCAGCGAGTTCACCTGGGTCGTGCCCGTGCTGCACCTCGGCATCATCGGGATGCTGATCCTGACCCGCTGGTGGGACTTCTGGACGAGCTGACAGCCCCGAGGGGATTGTCAGTGCGGTGTTCTAGGGTTTCAGGGTGGAGCCCGATCTGTTCACCGCCGCAGCCGAAGAACGCCAGGAGAAGGACCCGTCGGCCAGCCCCCTGGCGGTCCGCATGCGCCCCCGCACCCTCGACGAGGTCGTGGGGCAGCAGCACCTGCTGAAACCGGGTGCGCCCCTGCGCCGCCTGGTCGGCGAGGGCGCCAAGGGCCCGGCCGGCCCCTCCTCGGTGATCCTGTGGGGTCCGCCCGGCACCGGCAAGACCACCCTGGCCTACGTCGTCTCCAAGGCCACCAACAAGCGCTTCGTGGAGCTGTCCGCGATCACCGCGGGCGTCAAGGAGGTCCGCGCGGTCATCGACGGCGCCCGCCGGGCCTCGGGCGGCTTCGGCCAGGAGACCGTCCTCTTCCTCGACGAGATCCACCGCTTCAGCAAGGCCCAGCAGGACTCGCTGCTGCCCGCCGTCGAGAACCGCTGGGTGACCCTGATCGCGGCGACCACCGAGAACCCGTACTTCTCGGTCATCTCCCCGCTGCTGTCCCGCTCGCTGCTGCTCACCCTCGAACCCCTCACCGACGACGACCTGCGCGGCCTGCTGCGCCGCGCCGTCGCCGACGAGCGCGGCCTCAAGGGCGCCGTCACCCTCCCCGAGGACACCGAGGCCCACCTGCTGCGCATCGCCGGCGGCGACGCCCGCCGCGCCCTGACCGCCCTGGAGGCCGCCGCCGGGGCCGCCCTCGACCAGGGCGGCACGGAGATCGACCTCGCCACGCTGGAGCAGACCGTCGACCGGGCCGCCGTGACGTACGACCGCGACGGCGACCAGCACTACGACGTGGCCAGCGCCCTCATCAAGTCCATCCGCGGCTCCGACGTGGACGCCGCCCTGCACTACCTGGCCCGGATGATCGAGGCCGGCGAGGACCCCCGGTTCATCGCCCGCCGCCTGATGATCTCCGCCAGCGAGGACATCGGCCTGGCCGACCCCCACGCCCTGCCGATCGCGGTCGCCGCCGCCCAGGCCGTCGCCATGATCGGCTTCCCCGAGGCCGCGCTCACCCTGAGCCACGCCACCATCGCGCTCGCCCTGGCCCCCAAGTCCAACGCCGCGACCACCGCGATCGGCGCCGCCCTGGACGACGTGCGCAAGGGCCTGGCCGGCCCGGTCCCGGCCCATCTGCGCGACGGCCACTACAAAGGCGCCGCCAAGCTGGGCCACGCCCAGGGCTACGTGTACCCGCACGACCTGCCCGAGGGCATCGCCGAGCAGCAGTACGCGCCGGACGCCCTGAAGGACCGCACGTACTACACCCCCACCCGGCACGGCGCGGAGGCACGGTACGCGGACGCGGTGGAGTGGACCCGCCAGCACCTCGGTCGCAAGCGGTCCTGAGCGGCCTGTAGACTGACCCGAAGTGCCGAGTCCCGCGCTGTCAGAGCGGGACAACCGGCCGGAGACCCCCTCGGGGGACTCCAGGAGCGTCGCGCACCGTCGAACGGTGTCGCGGGCCGCCCACCACCACCCGGTTCCGGGACAGGTCGGTGGGCCACTCGCGTGCTGCACGTAGTTGCCCAGACCAGGGGAGCGGCTGCCCGGCAGGTCCCGAGCGGACCCGGCGGGTTTCCCCGGCTGCGTATGCGACCTCCCTGAACCCTGACGAGCCGGAAACAGCGAAAAGAGATTGAGACAGTGGCGAACCAGTCCCGCCCCAAGGTCAAGAAGTCGCGTGCCCTCGGCATCGCGCTGACCCCGAAGGCCGTCAAGTACTTCGAGGCCCGCCCCTACCCGCCGGGTGAGCACGGCCGCGGCCGCAAGCAGAACTCGGACTACAAGGTCCGTCTGCTGGAGAAGCAGCGTCTGCGCGCGCAGTACGACCTCTCCGAGCGTCAGCTCGTCCGCGCCTACGAGCGCGCGTCCAAGGTCCAGGGCAAGACCGGTGAGGCCCTGATCGTGGAGCTCGAGCGCCGTCTCGACGCCCTGGTCCTGCGTTCGGGTATCGCCCGCACCATCTACCAGGCCCGTCAGATGGTCGTCCACGGCCACATCGAGGTCAACGGCCAGAAGGTCGACAAGCCGTCGTTCCGCGTCCGTCCCGACGACGTCGTGATGGTCCGCGAGCGCAGCCGCGAGAAGACCCTCTTCCAGATCGCCCGCGAGGGTGGCTTCGCCCCCGACGGTGAGACCCCGCGCTACCTGCAGGTGAACCTCAAGGCCCTGGCGTTCCGCCTGGACCGCGAGCCGAACCGCAAGGAGATCCCGGTGATCTGCGACGAGCAGCTCGTCGTCGAGTACTACGCCCGCTGATCCCTGATCGACGGTCGTAGACCCGCAGCACCGGAACCCGTCGTCCCGCCGCCCTCCCGGGCGGCCGGGGCGGCGGGTTCTTCCGTCCCCGGCCCCGCCCTGATCGAGTACGGAGCGCCGCCCCCGGCGCGATAGGCTCGACCCCTGTCAACAGTGACCGAAGAGCGGAAGCGGGTGCGCAGTGTCCGGTGGAGAGGTGGCCGGCATCCTGGTGGCCGTCTTCTGGGCGATCCTGGTCTCCTTCCTCGCCGTCGCGCTGGCGAGGCTGGCCCAGACGCTCAGGGCGACCACCAAGCTCGTGGCGGACGTGACCGACCAGGCCGTCCCGCTGCTGGCCGACGCCTCCGCGGCGGTGCGGTCCGCGCAGACCCAGATCGACCGGGTCGACGCGATCGCCTCGGACGTCCAGGAGGTCACGTCCAACGCCTCCGCGCTCTCGACCACCGTCGCCTCCACCTTCGGGGGCCCGCTGGTCAAGGTCGCCGCCTTCGGCTACGGCGTCCGCCGCGCCCTCGGCGGCCGCAAGGAGAACGCGCCCGCCCGGGAGCCCCGGCGCACGGTGATCGTGGGCCGCACCGTCCCGGCCGCACGGCGGAAGAACCGGCGAAAGTAGGAGCCAGCTCAGATGTTCCGCCGTACCTTCTGGTTCACCTCCGGTGTGGCCGCCGGTGTCTGGGCCACCACCAAGGTGAACCGCAAGATCAAGCAGCTGACCCCCGAGAGCCTCGCCGTCGCCGCCGCCCACAAGGCGCTGGAGACCGGCCAGCGGCTCAAGGACCGGGCCGTCGGCTTCGCGCACGACGTGCGCGACAACATGGCCCAGCGGGAGGACGAGCTGGGGGAGGCGCTGGGCATCAACGCCGCCCCCGAACTCCCCGCACCCCGGCGGTTCACCGCCCTGGAGAACAGCAACCCCTCGCAGTACGTCGCCCCGCCGACGCACTCGTACAACCGGAATGAGGACCACTGATGGAGTCGGCCGAGATTCGCCGCCGTTGGCTGAGCTTCTTCGAGGAGCGCGGGCACACCGTCGTCCCTTCGGCGTCGCTCATCGCGGACGACCCGACTCTGCTCCTCGTCCCCGCCGGCATGGTGCCCTTCAAGCCCTACTTCCTCGGTGAGGTCAAGCCGCCCTTCGACCGCGCCACCAGCGTGCAGAAGTGCGTGCGCACGCCCGACATCGAAGAGGTCGGCAAGACCACCCGGCACGGCACGTTCTTCCAGATGTGCGGCAACTTCTCCTTCGGCGACTACTTCAAGGAAGGCGCCATCAAGCTCGCCTGGGAGCTGCTCACCAGCGCCCAGGACCAGGGCGGTTACGGCCTGGAGCCGGACAAGCTCTGGATCACCGTCTACCAGGACGACGACGAGGCCGAGCGCATCTGGCACGAGGTCGTCGGCGTGCCCATGGAGCGCATCCAGCGCCTGGGCAAGAAGGACAACTTCTGGTCCATGGGCGTGCCCGGCCCGTGCGGCCCCTGCTCCGAGATCAACTACGACCGCGGCCCCGAGTTCGGCGCCGAGGGCGGCCCCGCCGTCAACGACGAGCGGTACGTGGAGATCTGGAACCTCGTGTTCATGCAGTACGAGCGCGGCGAGGGCACCGGCAAGGACGACTTCGAGATCCTCGGGGACCTGCCGAGCAAGAACATCGACACCGGTCTCGGCCTCGAACGCCTCGCCATGATCCTGCAGGGCGTGCAGAACATGTACGAGATCGACACCTCGATGGCCGTCATCGACAAGGCCACCGAGCTGACCGGCGTCCGCTACGGCGACGCCCACGCCTCGGACGTGTCCCTGCGCGTGGTCACCGACCACATGCGCACCGCCACCATGCTGATCGGCGACGGCGTCACCCCCGGCAACGAGGGCCGCGGCTACGTGCTGCGCCGCATCATGCGCCGGGCCATCCGCAACATGCGCCTGCTCGGCGCCACCGGACCGGTCGTGCAGGACCTGATCGACACCGTGATCGGCATGATGGGCCAGCAGTACCCGGAGCTCGTCACCGACCGCGAGCGGATCGAGAAGGTGGCCCTCGCCGAGGAGAACGCCTTCCTCAAGACGCTGAAGGCCGGCACCAACATCCTCGACACCGCCGTCACCGAGACCAAGCAGGCCGGCGGCACCGTCCTGGCCGGCGACAAGGCCTTCCTGCTCCACGACACCTGGGGCTTCCCGATCGACCTCACCCTGGAGATGGCCGCCGAGCAGGGGCTGTCCGTGGACGAGGACGGCTTCCGCCGCCTGATGAAGGAGCAGCGGGAGCGCGCCAAGGCCGACGCCCAGGCCAAGAAGACCGGCCACGCCGACCTCGGCGCCTACCGCGAGATCGCGGACCGGGCCGGCGCCACCGACTTCATCGGCTACACCGACACCGACGCCGAGTCCACGGTCGTCGGCATCCTGGTCGACGGCACGTCCTCCCCGGCCGCCACCGAGGGCGACGAGGTCGAGATCGTCCTCGACCGCACCCCGTTCTACGCCGAGGGCGGCGGCCAGATCGGCGACACCGGCCGCATCAAGGTCGACAGCGGCGCCGTCATCGAGGTCCGCGACTGCCAGAAGCCGGTGCCGGGCGTCTACGTCCACAAGGGTGTCGTCCAGGTCGGCGAGG
This sequence comes from Streptomyces galbus, assembly GCF_005280195.1. Classification (GTDB taxonomy): domain Bacteria; phylum Actinomycetota; class Actinomycetes; order Streptomycetales; family Streptomycetaceae; genus Streptomyces; species Streptomyces galbus. The sequence continues at coordinate 326,231 of NZ_SZPR01000018.1, forward strand.
TCACCGTCGGCGCCAAGGCCCACGCCTCGATCGACGCCCGCCGCCGCAAGGCCATCGCCCGTGCCCACTCGGCCACCCACCTGACCCACCAGGCCCTGCGCGACGCCCTCGGCCCGAGGGCCGCCCAGGCCGGCTCGGAGAACCAGCCGGGCCGCTTCCGCTTCGACTTCGGCTCCCCGTCCGCCGTGCCGACGGCCGTGATGACGGACGTCGAGCAGAAGATCAACGAGGTGCTGGCCCGCGACCTCGACGTGCGCGCCGACGTCATGGGCATCGACGAGGCCAAGAAGCAGGGCGCCATCGCCGAGTTCGGCGAGAAGTACGGCGAGCGGGTCCGCGTGGTGACCATCGGCGACTTCTCCAAGGAGCTGTGCGGCGGCACGCACGTGCACAACACCGCCCAGCTCGGCCTGGTGAAGCTGCTCGGCGAGTCCTCCATCGGCTCCGGGGTGCGCCGTATCGAGGCCCTGGTCGGCGTGGACGCCTACAACTTCCTCGCCCGCGAGCACACGGTCGTCGCCCAGCTCCAGGAGCTGATCAAGGGACGCCCGGAGGAGCTGCCGGAGAAGGTCTCCGCGATGCTCGGCAAGCTGAAGGACGCCGAGAAGGAGATCGAGAAGTTCCGCGCCGAGAAGGTGCTGCAGGCCGCCGCCGGTCTCGCCGAGTCCGCCAAGGACGTGCGGGGCGTGGCCGTCGTCACCGGTCAGGTGCCCGACGGCACGACGCCGGACGACCTGCGCAAGCTCGTCCTCGACGTGCGCGGCCGCATCCAGGGCGGACGGGCCGCGGTCGTGGCCCTGTTCACCGTCAACAACGGCAAGCCGCTCACGGTCATCGCCACCAACGAGGCCGCCCGTGAGCGCGGCCTCAAGGCCGGCGACCTGGTCCGCACGGCCGCCAAGACCCTCGGCGGCGGCGGTGGCGGCAAGCCCGACGTCGCCCAGGGCGGCGGCCAGAACCCGGCCGCTGTCGGCGAGGCCGTCGACGCCGTCGAGCGGCTCGTGGCCGACACGGCCAAGTGAGCGCGGGCGGCCAGGTGCACGGGGACGGCATGAGCGAGGACGGCGGCCCGGTCATGCGTCGCGGCCGCCGCCTCGCCGTCGACGTCGGGGACGCCCGGATCGGGGTCGCCTCGTGCGATCCCGACGGGATCCTCGCGACGCCGGTGGAGACCGTCCCCGGCCGGGACGTCCCCGCGGCGCACCGCAGACTGCGCCAGCTCGTCGAGGAGTACGAGCCCATCGAGGTGGTCGTCGGCCTCCCGCGCTCCCTCAAGGGGGGCGAGGGACCGGCGGCGGCCAAGGTCCGCGTCTTCGCCCGGGAACTGGCCCGCATGATCGCGCCGATCGGGGTCAGACTGGTGGACGAGCGCATGACGACCGTGACGGCCAGTCAGGGGCTGCGCGCCTCCGGCGTGAAGTCCAAGAAGGGCCGCTCCGTCATCGATCAGGCGGCCGCAGTGATCATCCTGCAGCAGGCGCTGGAATCCGAACGGGTGTCAGGCAGACCACCCGGCGAGGGCGTCGAAGTGGTCATCTGATCGCGATACGGTAACGTTCCGCGCGATGCGGCGGCGTTCGAACAGCCGCCGCACAGCAAGAGACGGAACGGACGCCGGGCCCGCCGGCCGCGCGACCGCCGCCTCGCGGCTCTAGGGGATCGATGACTGAGTATGGCCGGGGCCAAGGCTCCGAACCGTGGCCTCCCGAGGACCCGTTGTACGGGGACGGAGGATGGGGAGGGCAGCAGCCCCAGGCGGGCCACCAGCCTGCCCACGGCGGCCAGCAGGACCCGCAGCAGCCGCACCAGCAGTCGCAGTACGGCGACTGGCACGGGCAGCAGGGCTACGACCCCGCCCAGGCGCAGTACGACCAGCAGCAGTACGGCCAGCAGTACGCCGGCGGGCAGTACCAGGGCGGCCACCAGCAGTACCCCGAGCAGCACCAGCAGCAGCATGGCGAGCAGCAGTACCCCCCGGCGGGCCAGCAGCAGTACGCCCACCAGGGGCAGCAGGTGTACCAGCAGGGCGGCTGGGACGGCACCGGTACGCACGCGCACGTGCCGTACGCCGCCGACCCGGGTGACCCCTACGGACAGCAGCCCGCCGCCTACGGTGCCGAGCAGCCCGACCTCTACGGCACCCAGGACGCCTACCCGCCGCCGGAGCCGCCCGGCCGCCGCGGGGCCGAACCGGAGCCCGAGGCCGAGCAGCCGGCCGCGACCGACTGGGACCCCGGGCCCGACCGGGGCGAGCACGCCTTCTTCGCGGGCGGCGGGGACACCGTCGCCGACACGGACGACGACGCCGACGACGAGCCGGGCGGCACCGGCCGCCGCGGGCGGGGCGGCAAGGGCGACAAGAGCAAGAAGCGCCGCAACGGCTGTGCCTGTCTCGTGGTGCTGCTGGTGTTCGGCGGCGGCCTCGCGGGTGTCTCGTACGTCGGCTACACCTTCTACCAGAACCGCTACGGCACGGCCCCCGACTACGCGGGCGACGGCACCGGTCAGACCGTCAGCATCGAGGTGCCCAAGGGGGCGGGTGGCGCGGAGATCGGCCGCCGGCTTAAGGAGGCCGGCGTCGTCAAGAGCGTCGACGCGTTCGTGTCGGCGTTCACCCACAACCCCGAGGGCGACAAGATCCAGGCCGGCGCGTACATCCTGGAGAAGCAGATGTCCGCCGCGAGCGCCGTCGAGATGATGCTCGACCCGAAGAGCCAGGCCAACGTGATGGTCAAGCCGGGTCAGCGCAACGTGCAGGTCTACCAGGCCATCGACGACAAGCTCGGCCTGTCCGCCGGCACCACGAGGGGCGTCGCGCGCAAGGAGTACGCGGACCTGGGGCTGCCGGCCTGGGCCAAGGGCGGCGCACTCGTCAAGGACCCGCTGGAGGGCTTCCTCTACCCCGGCACCTACGCCGCGGCCAAGGGCATGAAACCCGAGGCGATCCTCAAGGAGATGGTCCGGCAGGCGGACGCCGCCTACGCCAAGTACGACCTGACCGCCAAGGCCAAGCAGTTCAAGCTGGACAGCCCGCTGCAGGTCGTCACGGTCGCGAGCCTGGTCCAGGCCGAGGGCAAGACCATCGACGACTACCGCAAGATGGCCGAGGTCGTCTACAACCGCCTCGACTACTCCAACCCCGAGACCTACGGGTTCCTCCAGTTCGACTCGACGTACAACTACGTCAAGAACCAGAGCAACATCGACATCTCGCTGTCGGAGATCAAGCAGAACAAGGACCCGTACAACACCTACAGCCACAAGGGGCTGCCGCCCGGGCCGATCGGCAACCCGGGCGAGACCGCCCTGAAGGCGACGCTCGACCCGACCCACGACGGCTGGTACTACTTCGTCGCGACCGACGGCGTCAGCAAGACCGAGTTCGCCCGCACCCACGCGGACTTCGAGAAGCTCAGGGACAAGTTCAATGCACGCTCGGACGGCTGAGGCCCGCCGGGCCGCCGTGCTCGGCAGCCCCATCGCGCACTCCCTCTCCCCGGTGCTGCACCGCGCCGCGTACGACGCGCTGGGCCTGACCGGGTGGACCTACGACCGCTTCGAGGTGGACGAGGCGGGGCTGGCCGGCTTCGTCGACGGCCTCGGCGCCGAGTGGGCGGGACTGTCGCTGACCATGCCGCTCAAGCGGGCCGTCATCCCCCTGCTCGACGAGATCAGCGACACGGCCGCCTCGGTGGAGGCGGTCAACACCCTGGTGTTCACCGAGGACGGCCGCCGCGCCGGCGACAACACCGACATCCCCGGTATGGTCGCCGCCCTGCGCGAACGCGGCATCGAGGAGGTCGAGTCGGCCGCCGTCCTGGGTGCCGGCGCCACCGCCTCCTCCGCGCTCGCGGCCCTGGCGCGCGTGTGCACGGGCGAGGTCGTCGCCTACGTCCGCAGCGAGGCCCGCGCCGCCGAGATGCGCGAGTGGGCCGAGCGGCTGGACGTCGAGCTGCGCACCGCCCGCTGGGAGGACGCCGCCGAGGCGCTGCGGGCGCCGCTGGTGATCGCCACCACCCCGGCCGGGGCGACCGACGCGCTCGCCCACGCCGTACCGGAGCGGCCCGCCACCCTCTTCGACGTGCTCTACGAGCCCTGGCCGACCGCACTCGCCGCACGCTGGTCGATGACCGGCGGTGCCGTCGTCGGCGGCCTCGACCTGCTCGTGCACCAGGCGGTCCTCCAGGTGGAGCAGATGACCGGCCGTGTCCCGGCCCCGCTGGACGCCATGCGGAAAGCGGGCGAACACGCGCTCGCAGCCCGCTAGGATCCCCGTGTCCCGCGGGTGAGCGAACCCCGCGGACGACCGTCACGGGGGGAGCAGTACCCATGTCCAGCGTGCCCGCGGACGTCTCACTGGCGTCCGGCAAGTCCGAGATCTTCGAGATCGTCCTGCGGTTCCTGCCGGACTGGATCCAGCACGTGGTGCTGGTGCTGATCCTGCTGGCCGTCGTCGCCTCGTGGATCCTCAAGCTGAAGCGCAAGCTCGCCCACCGGCGCGCGGTGCGCGCGGGCGGGCCCGCCGTCGCGCCGACGACACCGCACCAGGGCAGCGGCGCGGACCACCTGGGCGCGTACGCCCCGCAGCAGCAGGCACCCCGGCAGCCGAGCGGTGCCGACTTCCTGGGGCCCTACGCCCCGCAGCACCGCCCGGCCGCGCAGCAGCCCGCGCCGCAGACCGCCCCGCCCCAGCCGAGCGGCGCCGACTTCCTCGGCTCGTACGCGCCGCCGCGGACCCCGGGCGACGCCACGCGGTGACGCCGGCTCCGGCGTCGCCCCGTCCGCCCCGGTGCCCTGCCCTCGCGCCTCCCAGGTGTCCGCCCTGCTGTCCGCCCCGGTGTCCGCACTGCCGTCCGCCAGGTGGACCGGCGGCCGGGGCGCGGGCCGGGACGTGGGAGGATCGGAGGTGGCGGACCCGGGTCGCGCACCCGGTTCACGCCGCTGCCGTGCGCGAGGACCCGCGTACGCAGGGCAGTACCAGGCGCGAGCATGGAGGAGCACCGTTGAGCAGGTTGCGCTGGCTGACCGCGGGGGAGTCCCACGGCCCCGCACTCGTGGCGACGCTGGAAGGCCTTCCGGCCGGCGTCCCGATCACCACGGAGATGGTGGCGGACCACCTGGCCAGGCGGCGGCTCGGCTATGGCCGCGGGGCGCGGATGAAGTTCGAGCGTGACGAGGTCACCTTCCTCGGCGGCGTCCGGCACGGTCTGACCCTCGGTTCCCCGGTCGCGATCATGGTGGGCAACACCGAGTGGCCCAAGTGGGAGCAGGTCATGGCGGCCGACCCGGTCGACCCGGAGATCCTGGCCGGCCTCGCCCGCAACGCGCCGCTGACCCGGCCCCGCCCGGGCCACGCCGACCTCGCGGGCATGCAGAAGTACGGCTTCGACGAGGCACGGCCGATCCTGGAGCGGGCCTCGGCCCGCGAGACGGCGGCCCGGGTGGCCCTGGGCGCGGTCGCACGCTCGTACCTGAAGGAAACGGTCGGCGTCGAGATCGTCTCGCACGTCGTGGAGCTGTGCTCGGTGAAGGCGCCGCGGGGCGTGTACCCGACACCGGCCGACGTCGAGCGGCTGGACGCCGACCCGCTGCGCTGCCTGGACGCCGACGCCTCCAAGGCGATGGTCGCGGAGGTCGACCAGGCCCACAAGGACGGTGACACGCTCGGCGGCGTCGTCGAGGTGCTGGCCTACGGCGTCCCCGTCGGTCTGGGCTCGCACGTGCACTGGGACCGCAAGCTGGACGCCCGGCTCGCCGGTGCCCTGATGGGCATCCAGGCCATCAAGGGCGTCGAGGTCGGCGACGGCTTCGAACTGGCCCGGGTGCCCGGCTCCAAGGCGCACGACGAGATCGTGAACACCCCCGAGGGCATCCGGCGCGTCTCCGGCCGGGCCGGCGGGACCGAGGGCGGTCTGAGCACCGGGGAGCTGCTGCGGGTGCGGGCCGCGATGAAGCCCATCGCCACCGTGCCGCGGGCCCTCAAGACCGTCGACGTCACCACCGGCGAAGCCACCCAGGCCCACCACCAGCGCTCCGACGTCTCCGCGGTCCCGGCCGCCGGCATCGTCGCCGAGGCCATGGTGGCGCTGGTTCTCGCGGACGCGGTCGCCGAGAAGTTCGGCGGCGACAGCGTGACCGAGACCCGCCGCAACGCCCGGTCGTACCTCGACGCCCTCCACATCCGATGAGCGGTCCGCTGGTCGTCCTGGTCGGCCCGATGGGCGTGGGCAAGTCGACGGTCGGGCAGCTCCTGGCCGAGCGGCTCGGCACCGGGTACCGCGACACGGACGACGACATCGTCGCCGCGCGGGGCCGGACCATCGCCGAGATCTTCGTCGACGAGGGCGAACCGGTCTTCCGCGCGCTGGAGAAGGACGCGGTGCGCGACGCGCTCGCCGGGCACACCGGCGTCCTCGCGCTCGGCGGCGGGGCCGTCCTCGACCCGGACACCCGCGCCCTGCTGCGGGACCGCCGGGTGGTCTACCTCTCGATGGACGTCGAGGAGGCGGTCAAGCGCACGGGCCTGAACGCCGCCCGTCCGCTGCTCGCGGTCAACCCGCGCAAGCAGTGGCGCGAGCTGATGGACGCCCGCCGTCACCTGTACGAGGAGGTCGCCACCGTCGTGGTGGCCACCGACGGCCGGACGCCCGAGGACGTCGCCCGAGCCGTCCTGGACGCACTGGAGCTGAAGGAAGCATGAGCGAGTCGGTGACGCGGATCCTCGTCGGGGGCAGCGCGGGCAGTGAGCCCTACGAGGTCCTGGTGGGCCGCCAACTGCTCGGTGAACTCGCCGGGTTGATCGGGGAGCGGGCCAAGCGGGTCGCCGTGATCCACCCCGAGGCGCTCGCCGAGACCGGTGACGCGCTGCGCGCCGACCTGGCCGGGCAGGGCTACGAGGCGGTCGCCATCCAGGTGCCCAACGCCGAGGAGGCCAAGACCGCCGAGGTCGCCGCCTACTGCTGGAAGGCGCTCGGCCAGTCCGGCTTCACCCGTACCGACGTCATCGTCGGCGTTGGCGGCGGCGCCACCACGGACCTCGCCGGGTTCGTGGCCGCCACCTGGCTGCGCGGGGTGCGCTGGGTGGCCGTCCCGACCACCGTGCTGGCCATGGTGGACGCGGCGGTCGGCGGCAAGACCGGCATCAACACCGCCGAGGGCAAGAACCTCGTGGGCGCCTTCCACCCGCCCGCGGGCGTGCTGTGCGACCTGGCCGCGCTGGAGTCGCTGCCGGTCCACGACTACGTCTCCGGGCTGGCGGAGGTCATCAAGGCGGGCTTCATCGCCGACCCGGTCATCCTGGACCTCATCGAGTCCGACCCGCAGGCCGCGCGCACCCCGGCCGGCCCGCACACGGCCGAGCTGATCGAACGCTCCATCAAGGTCAAGGCGGACGTGGTGTCGTCGGACCTGAAGGAGTCGGGCCTGAGGGAGATCCTGAACTACGGTCACACCCTCGCCCACGCCATCGAGAAGAACGAGCGCTACAGCTGGCGGCACGGGGCCGCCGTGGCGGTCGGCATGCACTTCGCCGCCGAACTCGGCCGGCTCGCGGGCCGCCTGGACGACGCCACCGCCGACCGCCACCGCACGGTCCTGGAGTCGGTCGGGCTGCCCCTGCACTACCGCTACGACCAGTGGCCCAAGCTGCTGGAGGCGATGAAGGTGGACAAGAAGTCCCGCGGCGACCTGCTGCGCTTCATCGTCCTGGACGGGCTGGCCAAGCCGACCGTCCTGGAGGGACCGGACCCGGCGATCCTGCTCGCCGCGTACGGCGAGGTGGGCGAGTAGGTCCCCCGCGCCCCTCGTGCCCGATCCGCTTGTCCCGTCGGGCACTTCGCGGCGCCCCCGGCCGTTCACCGAACGACAGCCGGGGGCGGTACCGTTCCGTACGGAGCGGGGCCGGACCCCGCCCTGGACCGAGCCCAGTAGAACGAGACGGAGTGGCACCGGATGCAGCACGCAGTGGGTTCTCCGCTGCCGCCGCCCCACCAGTCGGGGCACGGGCCGATCGCCGGATGGTCACCGGCCGCACACCACCCGGGCCCGCAGCAGCAGCCCGCCCCCGCGCCGCCCCCGGGCTTCACCGGCGCCCCCTCGGGCCCGGTACCGCCGGCACCCCCGCACGCCCCGGCGCCGCAGCACGGCGGCCCGCCGCAGCCCCCGCCCCCGGCCCCGGCCCCGGCCCCGCAGCACGGTGCCCCGGCTCAGCCCCCGGCCCCCGCACAGCCCCCGGCCCCCGCGCCGCAGCACCACGCCCCGGTGCCGCAGGGGTCGCGGCCGCCGGAGACCACCGGGCACCTCCCGCTGCCGCCCGGCGGCCCGGTCGGCATGCCCAGCGTGCCGCCCGCCCCGGTCGCCCCCGACCCGACCACGACCACGCTCGCGGTCCTGCTCATCGGCCCCGCGGGCGCGGGCAAGACCAGCGTGGCCAAGTACTGGGCCGACCACCGCCGGGTGCCCACGGCCCACATCAGCCTCGACGACGTGCGCGAGTGGGTCCGCTCGGGCTTCGCCGACCCGCAGCGCGGGTGGAACGACCACTCGGAGGCGCAGTACCGCCTGGCCCGCCGCACCTGCGGCTTCGCCGCGCGCAACTTCCTGGCCAACGGCATCTCCTGCATCCTCGACGACGCGATCTTCCCGGACCGCCCCGCGGTGGGCCTCGGCGGCTGGAAGCGCCACGTGGGCCCCGGCCTGCTGCCGGTCGTGCTGCTGCCCGGCCTGGAGGTCGTGCTGGAGCGCAACGCCGAACGCTCGGGCAACCGCCGCCTCACCGACGAGGAAGTGGCCCGCATCCACGGCCGCATGGCCGGCTGGTACGGCTCGGGGCTGCCGATCATCGACAACTCGCAGCTGGACGTCCCGGCCACGGCCCAGGTCCTCGACGACATCCTGGCCCGCGCGATAGCGAGCCCGCCGAAGTGGTGACCGCCCGGCGCGCCGGCCGCCGGACGCGCCCCTGACCGAACACCTCCGACCCCGCGCCGGAACACCACCGGCCCCTCCCGAACGGCACGAATCGCCCGCCGCTCCTACGCTCATCTCATGTCAGAGATGCACGCAATCCGCCGCACCCGGCTCAGGGAACGCTGCAGCGCGGCCGGCAGCGCGGCTGCGCTGATCTCGCGCCCGGCCAACGTCCGCTACCTCGCCGGCGCCGCCCCGCGCGACGCCGTGCTGCTCCTCGGCCCGGACGAGGACACCCTCGTCTGTCCGGGCCCGCTGGACGACCGCGCGCCGGGCGGCCGCCTCGACGAGGCCGTCCGGCTGCACACGCTCCCCGGCTCGGCCGGTGACCCCGCCGTCGCAGCCGTCGGTCTCCTCACCGACCGGCAGGTCACCTCCCTCGCCGTCGAGGAACACCACCTCACGGTCTCCCGCCACCGGGCGATCCGCTCCGTCGCGCCCCGGGTCCGGCTCGGCGACCTCGGCGGCGGGGTCGAGCAACTGCGCGTGGTGAAGGACGAGGAGGAGATCTCCTGCATCCGCATCGCCGCCGAGATCGCCGACCAGGCCCTCGGCGAGCTGCTGGAGTCCATCCTCGTCGGCCGCACCGAGCGTCACCTCGCCCTCGAACTGGAGCGCAGGCTCGTCGACCACGGCGCCGACGGACCGGCGTTCCCCACCTCCGTCGGCACCGGCCCGCACTCCGGGCGCGGGGGACACCGGCCCACCGACCGCCGCGTCGAGGAGGGCGACTTCCTCTCCGTGTGCCTGGGGGCGACGTACCGCGGCTACCGCTGCGAGATCGGCCGTACCTTCGTCATCGGGACCGCGCCCGCCGACTGGCAGATCGAGCTGTACGACCTGGTCTTCGCCGCCCAGCGCGCCGGGCGCGAGGCCCTGACCCCCGGCACCGCCTGCCGTGACGTGGACCGCGCCGCCCGCCAGGTGCTGGCCTCCGCGGGGCACACCGAGGGGCTGCCGCGGGCCGTCGGACACGGCGTGGGACTCGAAATCGACGAGGACCCGCAGTTGGCCCCCGCGGCCATGGGTAAACTGGACGCTTGCGTGCCGGTCACCGTCGAACCGGGGGTCCACCTCCCGGGCCGGGGTGGTGTCCGGATCGATGACACGCTCGTCGTCCGCCCCGAGGCGGACGGCGGACCCGAGCTACTCACCATCACGACCAAGGAGCTGCTCGCGCTGTAGCGGCATGCCACCGCGGCGCCTGCACCGGGGTCGTACGTCAGTCCAGGAGATTCCGCAACCGTGGCTTCCACGAACGACCTCAAGAACGGCATGGTGCTCAAGCTCGAAGGCGGCCAGCTCTGGTCCGTCGTCGAGTTCCAGCACGTCAAGCCCGGCAAGGGCCCGGCCTTCGTGCGCACCAAGCTCAAGAACGTGCTCTCCGGCAAGGTCGTCGACAAGACCTTCAACGCCGGCGTCAAGGTCGAGACGGCCACTGTCGACAAGCGCGACATGCAGTTCTCGTACATGGACGGCGACTACTTCGTCTTCATGGACATGGAGACCTACGACCAGCTGCTCGTCGACCGCAAGGCCGTGGGCGACGCCGCCAACTTCCTGATCGAGGGCTTCACCGCCACCGTCGCCCAGCACGAGGGCGAGGTGCTCTTCGTGGAGCTGCCGGCCGCCGTCGAGCTGACCATCCAGGAGACCGAGCCGGGCGTCCAGGGCGACCGCTCCACCGGCGGCACCAAGCCCGCCACGCTGGAGACGGGCCACCAGATCCAGGTCCCGCTCTTCATCACCACCGGTGAGAAGATCAAGGTCGACACCCGCACCAGCGACTACCTCGGCCGGGTGAACAGCTAACCGTGGCTGCCCGCAACACGGCCCGCAAGCGTGCCTTCCAGATCCTCTTCGAGGGCGACCAGCGCGGCGCCGACGTCCTGACGGTCCTCGCGGACTGGATCCGGCTGTCGCGGGACGACACCCGGCAGCCGCCGGTGAGCGAGTACACGATGCAGCTCGTCGAGGGCTACGCCGAGCAGGCGCGGCGCATCGACGAGCTGATCGCGCAGTACTCGGTCGGCTGGACGCTGGACCGGATGCCCGTGGTGGACCGCAACATCCTGCGCCTCGGGGCCTACGAGCTGATCTGGGTCGACGAGACGCCGGACGCGGTGGTCCTGGACGAGATGGTGCAGCTCGCGAAGGAGTTCTCCACGGACGAGTCGCCCGCCTTCGTCAACGGGCTGCTCGGCCGCCTCAAGGAGCTCAAGCCGTCCCTGCGACGCGCCTAGCCCGCGCCGGCCGGACCGGAGCATGCAGCACCGCTCCAGCCGGGCGCCGGGCGCCGACAACGAAGCCGCCGGGTGGCCGGAAACCCCTCTCAGGGTTCCCGGCCACCCGGCGGCAACGTTTCTGCTCGGTGGCGGGGCGCTCAGCCCTCGTCGTGGGTCGCCACCGCGCGACGGGCGTCCGCGTCCAGCACGCCCCAGCTGATGAGCTGCTCGGTCAGGACCGAGGGCGACTGGTCGTAGATGACGGCGAGCGTGCGCAGGTCGTCCTGGCGGATCGAGAGCACCTTGCCGTTGTAGTCGCCGCGCTGGGACTGGATCGTCGCCGCGTAGCGCTGGAGGGGACCGGCCTTCTCGACGGGCACGTGGGCCAGCCGCTCCAGGTCCAGGACCAGCTTCGGCGGGGGCTCGGCGGCGCCGCCCGGGGTGGTGCCCGGCAGCAGCTCCTGCACCGGAACGCCGTAGAAGTCCGCCAGCTCGGCGAGGCGCTGCACGGTCACGGCGCGGTCGCCGCGCTCGTACGACCCGACCACGACCGCCTTCCAGCGTCCCTGGGACTTCTCCTCGACACCGTGGAGGGAAAGGCCCTGCTGGGTGCGGATCGCCCGGAGCTTGGCCCCGAGCTGTTTGGCGTATTCGCTGGACATATAGCTCCCCGGCACTGTGTCGACGCGGCCCGGCTTGGTTCCGCACCGCGCGGCTGGTAACTCATTGTGAGGTTACGCAGCGTGATTCTTCTGCGTCAAGCCGAATGGTCCACACCGACGCTTCCGTGGTAACCGCCACCCGTTGCGCCGACCGGGTGATCCCGTACGGCCGACGGGGTGACGGAGCGCGTGTCGGGGACCCGGTCCGGGTCCCGTGCGGGGGCCTGCTACCGTGGATGGCGCAATCCCGACGTCCTTTAAGGTCCGTCCCGTGAGGCGGAGAAGGAGGTCCGTTTCGTATGGACACGCACGCCGACGCGCAAGCGTCCGAAGCCCCCGACGCGCAGGCGTCCGACGCCCGGGCCGTTCTCGAGGCCCCCGACATCGCGCGGGTGCTCACCCGTATCGCCCACGAGATCGTCGAGCGCGCCAAGGGCGCCGACGACGTGGTGCTCCTCGGCATCCCGACCCGGGGCGTCTTCCTCGCCCAGCGGCTCGCCGCCAAGCTCGAGCAGATCACCGACCGCACGGTCCCCGTGGGATCGCTCGACATCACCATGTACCGCGACGACCTGCGCATGCACCCGCCCCGCGCGCTCGCCCGCACCGAGATCCCCGGTGACGGCATCGACGGCCGGCTGGTCGTCCTCGTCGACGACGTGCTCTTCTCCGGCCGCACCATCCGCGCCGCCCTGGACGCCCTGAACGACATCGGGCGCCCGCGTGCCGTGCAGCTCGCCGTGCTGGTCGACCGCGGCCACCGCGAACTGCCCATCCGCGCCGACTACGTCGGCAAGAACCTCCCCACGTCGCTGCGGGAGACGGTCAAGGTCCAGCTCGCCGAGGAGGACGGTCGCGACACCGTGCTGCTCGGCGCGAAGCCGGCCGCCCAGTAGCGGTTCAGGCGTGTCCGCGCGCCCCGCTGCGCCCCGGCACGCGCCTGTCTGCCCAGTTTCTCCCGAATGAACTGCCTTACGGAGCCTGACAGATGCAGCGTCATCTCATCTCGGCCGCCGACCTCACCCGCGACGACGCCGTCCTGATCCTCGACACCGCCGAGGAGATGGCCCGGGTGGCCGACCGCCCCATCAAGAAGCTGCCGACCCTGCGCGGCCGCACCATCGTCAACCTCTTCTTCGAGGACTCCACCCGGACCCGGATCTCCTTCGAGGCCGCCGAGAAGCGGCTGTCCGCCGACGTCATCAACTTCTCCGCCAAGGGCTCCAGCGTCTCCAAGGGCGAGTCCCTGAAGGACACCGCGCAGACCCTGGAGGCCATGGGCGTCGACGCGGTCGTCATCCGGCACGGCGCCTCCGGCGCGCCCTACCGCCTCGCCACCTCCGGCTGGATCGACGCCGCCGTCGTCAACGCCGGCGACGGCACCCACCAGCACCCCACCCAGGCCCTGCTGGACGCCTTCACCATGCGCCGCCGGCTGATCGGCCGGGACGCCGGGCTCGGCCAGGACCTGGCCGGCAAGCGCATCACCCTGGTCGGTGACGTCCTGCACAGCCGGGTCGCCCGCTCCAACGTGGACCTGCTGCACACCCTCGGCGCCGAGGTCACCCTGGTCGCCCCGCCCACCCTGGTGCCGGTCGGCGTCGGGAACTGGCCCTGCGAGGTGTCGTACGACCTCGACAGCACGCTGCCCAAGTCCGACGCGGTGATGATGCTGCGCGTGCAGCGCGAGCGGATGAACGCCGCGTTCTTCCCCACCGAGCGCGAGTACTCGCGGCGCTACGGCCTCGACGGCGAGCGCATGGCGCGGATGCCCGAGCACGCCATCGTGATGCACCCCGGCCCGATGGTCCGCGGCATGGAGATCACCGCCGAGGTCGCCGACTCCGACCGCTGCACGGTCGTCGAGCAGGTCGCCAACGGCGTCTCCATCCGGATGGCCGTCCTCTACCTCCTGCTCGGCGGCAACGAGCCCGCCGTCAGCCACGCCCGCACTGCCGAGGAGAAGTGACCGACATGAGCAAGACCCTGATCCGCGGCGCGAAGGTGCTCGGCGGCGCCCCCCAGGACGTCCTGATCGACGGCCAGACCATCGCCGGGGTCGGCACCGGGCTGAGCGCCGAGGGCGCCGAGGTCGTCGAGGCCGACGGCAAGGTGCTGCTGCCGGGCCTGGTCGACCTGCACACCCACCTGCGCGAACCCGGCCGCGAGGACTCCGAGACGGTCCTCACCGGCACCCGCGCGGCGGCCTCCGGCGGCTACACCGCGGTGTTCGCCATGGCCAACACGTTCCCCGTCGCCGACACGGCCGGCGTGGTCGAGCAGGTCTACCGGCTCGGGCAGCAGCACGGCTACTGCGACGTGCAGCCCATCGGCGCGGTGACCATCGGGCTGGAGGGCCGCAAGCTCGCCGAGCTGGGCGCCATGCACGAGTCGGCGGCCGGCGTCACCGTCTTCTCCGACGACGGCAAGTGCGTCGACGACGCGGTGATCATGCGCCGCGCGCTCGAGTACGTGAAGGCGTTCGGCGGGGTCGTCGCCCAGCACGCGCAGGAGCCCCGGCTCACCGAGGGCGCCCAGATGAACGAGGGCGTCGTCTCCGCCGAGCTGGGCCTGGGCGGCTGGCCGGCCGTCGCCGAGGAGTCGATCATCGCGCGGGACGTGCTGCTCGCCGAGCACGTCGGCTCCCGCGTGCACATCTGCCACCTGTCGACCGCCGGCTCCGTGGAGATCGTCCGCTGGGCCAAGTCCCGCGGCATCCAGGTCACCGCCGAGGTCACCCCGCACCACCTGCTGCTCACCGACGAGCTGGTGCGCAGCTACAACCCGGTGTACAAGGTCAACCCGCCGCTGCGCACCGAGCGCGACGTGCTGGCGCTGCGCGAGGCGCTCGCCGACGGCACGATCGACATCGTCGCCACCGACCACGCCCCGCACCCGCACGAGGACAAGGACTGCGAGTGGGCCGCGGCCGCCATGGGCATGGTCGGCCTGGAGACCGCGCTGTCGGTGGTCCAGGAGACCATGGTCGAGACGGGCCTGCTGGACTGGGCGCAGGTCGCCGAGCGGATGAGCACCAAGCCCGCCGAGATCGGCCGGGCCACCGGCCACGGACGCCCCGTCTCGGCTGGTGAACCCGCCAACCTCACGCTGGTCGACACCGCATACCGTGGAGCGGTGGACCCCGCGGGCTTCGCCTCGCGCAGCCGCAACACCCCCTACGAGGGGTGTGAGCTGCCGGGCCGTGTGACGCACACCTGGCTGCGGGGCAAGGCCACGCTCGTCGACGGGAAGCTCACGTGACACCTGTGATCCTGCTGGCCGCCGACCAGAAGTCGGCGGAAGTGACCGACTGGGCCGCCCGCGTCGGCTGGGTCGTCGGCCTGCTGCTGTTCGTCGCGCTCGTCTACTGGCTGATGCGCGAGGGCTGGAAGTGGCGCGGGACGCTCCAGAGCGACCTGCCGGAGCTGCCCACCGCGCCATCGGCGCCGGGTGCGGCGAGACTGACCATGACCGGCCGCTACCACGGCTCCACCACCGCCGGGCAGTGGCTCGACCGCATCGTGGCGCACGGCCTGGGCACCCGCAGCCGGGTCGAGCTCACCCTGACCGACGCGGGACTGGACGTCGTGCGCCCCGGCGCGAGCGACTTCTTCATCCCGGTCGGCGCGCTGCGGGAGGCCGTGCTCGGCAAGGGCATCGCCGGCAAGGTCCTCACCGAGGGCGGCCTTCTGGTGGTGACCTGGGAGCACGGCGGCCGGCTGATCGACTCCGGCTTCCGCTCGGACCACGCGGCCGAGCACGGCGCCTGGGTCGACGCCATCAACTCCATGATCAACAAGAGTGAAACGGAAGGCGCACGATGACGACCTCCACGAAGGGGAACGCCTCGCAGCGGAAAGGGGTGTCTCCCGCGGTACTCGTCCTGGAGGACGGCCGCGTCTTCCGCGGCCGCGCCTACGGGGCCGTGGGGGAGACGTTCGGCGAGGCGGTGTTCTCCACCGGCATGACCGGCTACCAGGAGACCCTCACCGACCCGTCGTACGACCGGCAGATCGTCGTGGCGACCGCCCCGCAGATCGGCAACACCGGCTGGAACGACGAGGACGACGAGTCCCGGCGCATCTGGGTCTCCGGCTACGTCGTGCGCGACCCCGCGCGCGTGCCGTCGAGCTGGCGCGCCACCCGCTCCCTGGACGACGAGCTGGTCGCCCAGGGCGTGGTCGGCATCTCCGGCATCGACACCCGCGCCCTCACCCGCCACCTGCGCGAGCGCGGCTCCATGCGCGCCGGCGTCTTCTCCGGCGAGGCCATCGCCCCCGACGCAGAGCTCCTCGCCCGCGTGCAGGCCCAGCCGCACATGAAGGGCGCGAGCCTCTACGAGGAGGTCGCCACCCAGGAGGCGTACGTCGTCCCCGCGGTCGGCGAGAAGCGGTTCACCGTGGCCGCCATCGACCTCGGCATCAAGGGCATGACCCCGCACCGCATGGCCGAGCGCGGCATCGAGGTGCACGTGCTGCCCGCCACCGCCACCCCCGACGACGTCTACGCCGTCGCCCCGGACGGCGTGTTCTTCTCCAACGGCCCCGGCGACCCCGCGACCGCCGACGGCCCCGTCGCCCTGATGCAGGCCGTCCTGGAGCGCAGGACCCCGCTGTTCGGCATCTGCTTCGGCAACCAGATCCTCGGCCGCGCCCTCGGCTTCGGCACCTACAAGCTGAAGTACGGCCACCGCGGCATCAACCAGCCGGTCCAGGACCGCACCACCGGCAAGGTCGAGGTCACCGCGCACAACCACGGCTTCGCCGTGGACGCGCCGCTCGACAAGGTCAGCGAGACCGAGTTCGGCCGCGCCGAGGTCTCCCACGTCTGCCTCAACGACGACGTCGTGGAGGGCCTGCAGCTGCTCGACCAGCCGGCCTTCTCCGTCCAGTACCACCCCGAAGCGGCCGCCGGCCCGCACGACGCCGCCTACCTGTTCGACCGCTTCGTCTCCCTGATGGAGGGCCAGCGTGCCTAAGCGCACCGATATCCAGTCCGTCCTGGTCATCGGCTCCGGCCCGATCGTCATCGGCCAGGCCGCCGAGTTCGACTACTCCGGCACCCAGGCGTGCCGCGTGCTCAAGGCCGAGGGCCTGCGCGTCGTCCTCGTCAACTCCAACCCGGCGACGATCATGACCGACCCGGAGATCGCCGACGCCACCTACGTCGAGCCGATCACCCCGGAGTTCGTCGAGAAGATCATCGCCAAGGAGCGCCCCGACGCCCTGCTGCCCACCCTGGGCGGCCAGACGGCCCTGAACACCGCCATCTCGCTGCACGAGAACGGCGTCCTGGAGAAGTACGGCGTCGAGCTGATCGGCGCCAAGCCCGAGGCCATCCACAAGGGCGAGGACCGCGACCAGTTCAAGGTGGTCGTGGAGGAGGTCCGCCGCAAGATCGGGCACGGCGAGTCCGCCCGCTCGGTCATCTGCCACACCATGGACGACGTCCTCCAGGGCGTCGAGACCCTCGGCGGCTACCCCGTCGTCGTCCGGCCCTCCTTCACCATGGGCGGCGCCGGCTCCGGCTTCGCCCACGACGAGGAGGAGCTGCGCCGCATCGCCGGCCAGGGCCTCACGCTCTCCCCGACCACCGAGGTGCTCCTGGAGGAGTCCATCCTCGGCTGGAAGGAGTACGAGCTGGAGCTGATGCGCGACAAGCACGACAACGTCGTGGTCGTCTGCTCCATCGAGAACTTCGACCCCATGGGCGTGCACACCGGCGACTCGATCACCGTCGCGCCCGCGATGACGCTGACCGACCGCGAGTACCAGATCCTGCGCGACGTCGGCATCGCCGTGATCCGCGAGGTCGGCGTCGACACCGGCGGCTGCAACATCCAGTTCGCGGTGAACCCCGAGGACGGCCGGGTCATCGTCATCGAGATGAACCCGCGCGTGTCGCGGTCCTCCGCCCTCGCCTCCAAGGCGACCGGCTTCCCCATCGCAAAGATCGCGGCCAAGCTCGCCGTCGGCTACACCCTCGACGAGATCCCCAACGACATCACGCAGGAGACCCCGGCCTCCTTCGAGCCGACGCTCGACTACGTGGTCGTCAAGGCCCCGCGCTTCGCCTTCGAGAAGTTCCCCTCCGCCGACTCCGGCCTCACCACCACCATGAAGTCCGTCGGCGAGGCCATGGCCATCGGCCGCAACTTCCCCGAGGCGTTCCAGAAGGCGCTGCGCTCGCTGGAGAAGAAGGGCAGCCAGTTCACCTTCGTCGGCGAGCCCGGCGACAAGGACGAGCTGCTGCGGGAGGCCGTGCGGCCCACCGACGGCCGGATCAACACCGTGATGCAGGCCATCCGCGCCGGCGCCACCCCCGAGGAGGTCTTCGACCACACGAAGATCGACCCGTGGTTCGTCGACCAGCTCTTCCTGATCAAGGAGATCGCCGACGAGCTGGCCGAGGCCGCCGAGCTCACCCCGGAGCTGCTCGTCGAGGCCAAGCGGCACGGCTTCTCCGACCAGCAGATCGCCGAGATCCGCGGGCTGCGCGAGGACGTGGTGCGCGAGGTGCGGCACGCGCTGGGCGTGCGCCCGGTCTACAAGACGGTCGACACCTGCGCCGCCGAGTTCGCCGCGAAGACCCCGTACTTCTACTCGGCCTACGACGAGGAGAGCGAGGTTGCGCCGCGCGAGAAGCCGGCCGTCATCATCCTCGGCTCCGGCCCCAACCGCATCGGCCAGGGCATCGAGTTCGACTACTCCTGTGTCCACGCCTCCTTCGCCCTGAGCGACGCGGGCTACGAGACGGTGATGGTCAACTGCAACCCGGAGACCGTCTCCACCGACTACGACACCTCCGACCGCCTGTACTTCGAGCCGCTCACGCTCGAGGACGTGCTGGAGATCGTCCACGCCGAGCGGCAGGCCGGCCCGGTCGCCGGCGTCGTCGTGCAGCTCGGCGGCCAGACCCCGCTGGGCCTCGCCCAGGCGCTGAAGGACAACGGCGTGCCGATCGTCGGCACCCCGCCGGAGGCCATCCACGCGGCCGAGGACCGGGGCGCCTTCGGCCGGGTGCTGAAGGAGGCCGGCCTGCCGGCCCCCAAGCACGGCACCGCCACCACCTTCACCGAGGCCAAGGCCATCGCCGACGAGATCGGCTACCCGGTCCTGGTCCGCCCGTCCTACGTCCTCGGCGGCCGCGGCATGGAGATCGTCTACGACGAGACCCGCCTGGCCGCGTACATCGAGGAGTCGACCGAGATCAGCCCCACCCGGCCGGTGCTCGTCGACCGCTTCCTCGACGACGCCATCGAGATCGACGTCGACGCCCTCTACGACGGCGAGGAGCTGTACCTCGGCGGTGTCATGGAGCACATCGAGGAGGCCGGCATCCACTCCGGCGACTCGGCGTGCGCGCTGCCCCCGATCACCCTCGGCGGCTTCGACATCAAGCGGCTGCGCGCCTCCACCGAGGCCATCGCCCACGGTGTCGGCGTGCGCGGGCTGATCAACATCCAGTTCGCGATGGCCGGCGACATCCTCTACGTCCTGGAGGCCAACCCGCGCGCCTCCCGCACGGTCCCCTTCACCTCGAAGGCGACCGCGGTGCCGCTCGCCAAGGCCGCCGCCCGCATCTCGCTGGGCGCGACCATCGCCGAGCTGCGCGCCGAGGGCCTGCTGCCCGCCCGCGGCGACGGCGGCGAGCTGCCGCTGGACGCGCCGATCTCCGTCAAGGAGGCCGTGCTGCCCTGGAGCCGCTTCCGCGACACCTCCGGCCGCGGCGTCGACACCATCCTCGGCCCGGAGATGCGCTCCACCGGCGAGGTCATGGGCATCGACTCGGTGTTCGGCACGGCCTACGCCAAGTCGCAGGCCGGCGCCTACGGCCCGCTGCCCACCAAGGGCCGCGCGTTCATCTCGGTCGCCAACCGGGACAAGCGCTCGATGATCTTCCCGGCGCGCGAGCTGGTCGCCCACGGCTTCGAGCTGCTGGCCACCTCCGGCACCGCCGAGGTCCTCAAGCGCAACGGCATCAACGCCACGGTCGTGCGCAAGCAGTCCGAGGGCACCGGCCCGAACGGCGAGAAGACCATCGTCCAGCTCATCCACGACGGCGAGGTCGACCTCATCGTCAACACCCCGTACGGCACCGGCGGCCGCCTGGACGGCTACGACATCCGTACGGCGGCGGTGGCCCGCTCGGTGCCCTGCCTGACCACGGTCCAGGCGCTCGCGGCGGCGGTCCAGGGCATCGACGCCCTCAACCACGGCGACGTGGGCGTCCGCTCCCTGCAGGAACACGCGGAACACCTGACCGCGGCCCGCGACTGACAGCCCACGGGGGACACCGGAAACGGTGTCCCCCTCCGTCTGAGGACCCCGAGGACCCACCCGAGATGTACGACCTCTTCTTCCGCCTGGTCTTCCGGCGGATGGACCCGGAGCGGGCACACCACCTGGCCGTCCGCTGGATCCGCCTCATCGCCCGCGTCCCCGTGCTGCGCACGTTCGTCGCGGCCCTCCTCGCGCCCCGCGCGAAGGAGCTGCGCACCGAGGCGTTCGGCCTGCGGCTGCACAGCCCCTTCGGGCTCGCCGCCGGCTTCGACAAGAACGCCGTCGCGATCGACGGGATGGCGATGCTCGGCTTCGACCACGTCGAGATCGGCACCGTCACCGGCCAGGCCCAGCCCGGCAACCCGAAGAAGCGGCTGTTCCGCCTGGTCGCCGACCGGGCGCTGATCAACCGCATGGGCTTCAACAACGACGGCTCGCTGGCCGTCGCCGCCCGCCTGGCCTCCCGCGAGCCCGTCTTCCGCACGGTCGTGGGCGTCAACATCGGCAAGACCAAGGTCGTCCCGGAGGCGGACGCCGTCGCCGACTATGTGACGTCGGCCGAGCGGCTCGCGCCCCACGCCGACTACCTGGTCGTCAACGTCTCCTCGCCCAACACGCCCGGGCTGCGCAACCTCCAGGCGACCGAGGCGCTGCGCCCGCTGCTGACCGCCGTGCGCGAGGCCGCCGACCGGGTCGCCCCCGCGCGCCGCGTGCCGCTCCTGGTGAAGATCGCGCCCGACCTGGCCGACGACGACGTCGACGCGGTCGCCGACCTCGCCGTGGAGCTGGGCCTGGACGGGATCATCGCCACCAACACCACCGTCGCGCGCGAGGGACTCGGGCTGCGGTCCGCCCCGGAGCTGCTCGCGGAGACCGGCGGCCTGTCCGGCGCGCCACTGAAGACCCGCTCCCTGGAGGTGCTGCGACGCCTCTACGCACGCGTGGGCGACCGGGTGACCCTGATCGGGGTCGGCGGCGTCGAGAACGCCGAGGACGCCTGGCAGCGCATCCTGGCCGGCGCCACCCTGGTCCAGGGCTACAGCGCCTTCATCTACCAGGGGCCCTTCTGGGGCCGCGCGATCCACAAGGGCCTCGTCGCCCGCCTGCGCACGAGCCCGTACGCCACCCTCGCCGACGCGGTCGGCGCCGACGTGAGGAACACCGTGAACAGCACCACGGACACCGGGAACACCATCGTGGGCCGGACGGGAGCGGCCGGATGAGCGCCCTGGAGCCCTTCGGCGCCCGGCTGCGCCGCGCGATGGACGAGCGCGGCCCGCTGTGCGTGGGCATCGACCCGCACGCGTCCCTGCTCGTGGAGTGGGGCCTGAACGACGACGTCGCCGGCCTGGAGCGGTTCAGCCGCACCGTCGTCGAGGCGGTGGCCGACCGGGTCGCCGTGATGAAGCCGCAGAGCGCGTTCTTCGAGCGCTTCGGCTCCCGCGGCGTCGCCGTGCTGGAGACGGTGGTCCGCGAGGCCCGCGCGGCCGGCACCCTGGTCGTGATGGACGCCAAGCGCGGCGACATCGGCTCCACCATGGCCGGGTACGCCGAGGCCTACCTGCACAAGGACGCCCCGCTGTTCTCCGACGCCCTCACGGTGTCGCCCTACCTCGGCTACGGCTCGCTCGGCCCGGCCGTCGGCCTCGCGCGCGAGAACGGCGCCGGCCTGTTCGTCCTCGCGCTGACCTCCAACCCGGAGGGCGGCGAGGTGCAGCACGCGGTGCGCGCGGACGGCCGCACCGTCGGCGCGACCATGCTGGCCCACCTGGCCGCCGAGAACGCGGGGGAGCAGCCGCTGGGCTCCTTCGGCGCGGTGGTCGGCGCGACCGTGGGTGACCTCGCCTCGTACGACCTGGACGTCAACGGTCCGCTCCTCGCCCCGGGTGTCGGCGCGCAGGGGGCCACCGCGGCCGACCTCCCGCGGGTGTTCGGGCCGGCGCTGCGCAACGTCGTGCCGAACGTGAGCCGCGGGGTGTTGCGCCAGGGTCCCGACCCGGTCGCGCTGCGTGACGCCGCCCGGAGGTTCGCCGACGAGATCCGGGACGTGGTGGCGGATGCCTGAATCCGCTCGCGCGTGCGTTCGGACGCTCTGACGAGGGGTTCCGTCACGGCCGCAGTGCGGACAGACCTCCGAATCGGGGGCAGTATGTCCGCAATTGTCCGCCCCGGCTGAGGCTGACCAGGACTTTTCCGCTGTTCTCGCTGACTCCGGCGGACTTGACCGCTAGTCTCCGACGTGTGAGGGCGCCTCCCCCGGCTGGTGGAGCCCTCCGTACAAGTGGGTGAGGGCGGGCAGGCGTGTTGCTCGTGGCTCCCCAGGTGTGGGGCGTACTAGGTTCCTCACCGGTCCGTATCCGACAGTTCGACATCCGAGGTGACGTAGGCGTGGCTCTTCCGCCCCTTACCCCCGAACAGCGCGCAGCCGCGCTCGAAAAGGCCGCCGCGGCTCGCCGGGAGCGGGCCGAGGTCAAGAATCGACTCAAGCACTCCGGCGCCTCCCTGCACGAGGTCATCAAGCAGGGTCAGGAGAACGACGTCATCGGCAAGATGAAGGTCTCCGCCCTGCTGGAGTCCCTGCCCGGCGTGGGCAAGGTCCGCGCCAAGCAGATCATGGAGCGACTCGGCATCTCCGAGAGCCGTCGTGTGCGCGGCCTCGGTTCCAACCAGATCGCGTCCCTGGAGCGTGAGTTCGGCAGCACCGGCTCCTGACGCCGGCCGTCGCCGGGAAGGGAGTCCCGGGCACACCGGGATTGCTGGAATAATCGCTGCATGGCTGCAACATCCCGGGGGACGACCCCCGAGCCCCCGGACGTACGTCCGCGGCTGACCGTGCTCTCCGGCCCCTCCGGGGTCGGCAAGAGCACGGTCGTCGCCCATATGCGCAAGGAACACCCCGAGGTGTGGCTCTCGGTGTCGGCGACGACCCGCAAGCCCCGCCCCGGTGAGCAGCACGGAGTGCACTACTTCTTCGTCTCCGACGACGAGATGGACAAGCTCATCGCCAACGGCGAGCTGCTGGAGTGGGCCGAGTTCGCCGGCAACCGCTACGGCACGCCCCGCGCTGCCGTGCTGGAGCGGCTGGAGGCCGGGGAGCCGGTCCTGCTGGAGATCGACCTCCAGGGCGCCCGGCAGGTCCGCGCCTCCATGCCCGAGGCGCAGCTCGTGTTCCTGGCCCCGCCCTCCTGGGACGAGCTGGTGCGCAGGCTCACCGGCCGCGGCACCGAACAGCCCGAGGTGATCGAGCGCCGGCTGGACGCGGCCAAGGTGGAACTGGCCGCCGAACCGGAGTTCGACGAGACGCTGGTCAACACCTCCGTCGAGGACGTGGCGCGTGAGCTGCTAGCCTTGATGGATGTGGTGTGACCGGAGTGCTGTGATCACGCACCCGTGACAGCGGCCCGGCGATCACCACCGTGTTCCGGTTTTTCGTTTCTTTCCCATCCATCGGAAGGTAGAGCGTGTCCTCTTCCATCTCCGCGCCCGAGGGCATCATCAACCCGCCGATCGACGAGCTCCTCGAGGCCACCGACTCGAAGTACAGCCTCGTGATCTACGCGGCCAAGCGGGCACGCCAGATCAACGCGTACTACTCGCAGCTCGGCGAGGGCCTCCTCGAGTACGTCGGTCCGCTCGTGGACACCCACGTGCACGAGAAGCCGCTCTCGATCGCCCTGCGCGAGATCAACGCGGGTCTGCTGACGTCCGAGGCCATCGAGGGCCCGGCGCAGTAGCGACAGCATCGTGCGAACGCCTTCTCCACAGGCCCGGCAGCACTCCTGCCGGGCCTGTGGTGTGTCATGGGGACGTACGGTCTCCGAGCGTTTCTGAGCCATTCCGAGCCATTCCGAGTCATGCCGAGTCAGGGGAGAGACGGTGGACAAGCCCAAGGTCGTGCTGGGGGTCAGCGGTGGCATCGCCGCCTACAAGGCCTGCGAGCTGCTGAGGAGGTTCACCGAGTCCGGCCACGACGTCCGGGTCGTCCCCACCGCCTCCGCCCTGCACTTCGTCGGCGCCGCCACCTGGTCGGCCCTGTCCGGCAACCCCGTGGCCACCGACGTCTGGGAGGACGTCCACGAGGTCCCGCACGTGCGGATCGGCCAGCACGCCGACCTGGTCGTGGTCGCCCCCGCCACCGCCGACACCCTCGCCCGGGCGGCCCACGGCCTGGCGAACGACCTGCTGACCAACACCCTGCTCACCGCCCGCTGTCCGGTGGTCTTCGCCCCCGCCATGCACACCGAGATGTGGGAGCACCCGGCCACCCGGGAGAACGTGGCGACGCTGCGCCGCCGCGGCAGCGTCGTCATCGAACCGGCCGTCGGCCGCCTCACCGGCGTCGACACCGGAAAGGGCCGGCTGCCCGACCCGGCCGAGATCTTCGAGGTCTGCCGCCGCGTGCTGGCCCGCGGCACCACCGGACCCGACCTCGCCGGACGGCACGTCGTCGTGAGCGCCGGCGGCACCCGCGAGCCGCTCGACCCCGTTCGCTTCCTCGGCAACCGCTCCTCCGGCAAGCAGGGCTACGCCCTCGCCCGCACCGCCGCCGCCCGGGGCGCCCGGGTCACCCTGATCGCGGCCAACACGAGCCTGCCCGACCCGGCGGGCGTCGACGTCGTGCCGGTCGGCACGGCCGTCCAGCTCCGTGAGGCGGTCCTCAAGGCGGCCGCGGACGCCGACGCGGTCGTCATGGCCGCCGCCGTCGCCGATTTCCGGCCTGCCTCCTACGCGACCGGGAAGATCAAGAAGAAGGACGGCCAGGAGCCCGAGCCGGTCGTCCTGGTGCGCAACCCCGACGTGCTCGCCGAGATCTCCGCCGAACGGGCCCGGACCGGACAGGTGATCGTCGGCTTCGCCGCCGAGACCGACGAGGTCCTCGCCAACGGCCGCGCCAAGCTCAGCCGCAAGGGCTGCGACCTGCTCGTGGTCAACGAGGTGGGGGAGCGCAAGACCTTCGGCGCCGAGGAGAACGAGGCGGTCGTGCTGGGCGCCGACGGCAGCGAGACGCCCGTGCCGCACGGCCCCAAGGAGGCCCTCGCCGACACCGTGTGGGACCTGGTGCGCGAGCGCCTGGCATGACGGTTCACCGGACCGGACCAACGCCGGGGACCGGCTCGATCCGGGCGTGGCGCCCCTGGCCAGGCCGCACGGCATTGGGCAGAATGCCCCGTGCCGCAGGTCACAGCGCTCCCGAGAGGCGAGACAGTGGGTCCGCGGCCGGGCTCGACCGATAAACTGTCCCCGGACGACGCCGGGCGCAGCCTCCGTCGCGTCCACCAATGATCAGCCAGCAGCCGCTGCAACCCCAGGGAGCGTTGTGTCCCGTCGCCTGTTCACCTCGGAGTCCGTGACCGAGGGTCACCCCGACAAGATCGCTGACCAGATCAGCGACACCATTCTCGACGCGTTGCTGCGCGAGGACCCCACCTCCCGGGTGGCGGTCGAGACCCTGATCACGACCGGCCTGGTGCACGTGGCCGGAGAGGTCACCACGAAGGCCTACGCGCCGATCCCGCAGCTCGTGCGCGAGCGGATCCTCGAGATCGGCTACGACTCCTCGAAGAAGGGCTTCGACGGCGCCTCCTGCGGTGTGTCGGTGTCGATCGGCTCACAGTCCCCGGACATCGCGCAGGGCGTCGACGCGGCGTACGAGGCCCGGGTGGAGGGCGACGACGACGAGCTGGACCGCCAGGGCGCCGGCGACCAGGGCCTGATGTTCGGCTACGCCTCCGACGAGACGCCGACGCTGATGCCGCTGCCGATCTTCCTGGCCCACCGGCTGTCCAAGCGCCTGTCGGACGTGCGCAAGAACGGCACCATCCCCTACCTGCGCCCGGACGGCAAGACGCAGGTCACCATCGAGTACGACGGCGACAAGGCGGTCCGCCTGGACACCGTCGTGGTCTCCTCGCAGCACGCCTCCGACATCGACCTGGAGTCGCTGCTGGCCCCCGACATCCGCGAGTTCGTCGTGGAGCCGGAGCTGAAGGCTCTCCTGGACGACGGCATCAAGCTGGACACCGAGGGCTACCGCCTGCTGGTGAACCCCACCGGCCGCTTCGAGATCGGCGGTCCGATGGGCGACGCGGGCCTGACCGGCCGGAAGATCATCATCGACACCTACGGCGGCATGGCCCGCCACGGCGGCGGCGCCTTCTCCGGCAAGGACCCGTCCAAGGTGGACCGCTCGGCCGCGTACGCGATGCGCTGGGTGGCGAAGAACGTGGTCGCCGCGGGCCTGGCCTCCCGCTGCGAGGTCCAGGTGGCCTACGCGATCGGCAAGGCCGAGCCGGTGGGCCTGTTCGTGGAGACCTTCGGCACCGAGAAGGTCGACATCGACCGGATCGAGCAGGCCATCGACCAGGTCTTCGACCTGCGCCCGGCCGCGATCATCCGCGACCTGGACCTGCTGCGCCCGATCTACGCCCAGACCGCCGCGTACGGCCACTTCGGCCGTGAGCTGCCCGACTTCACCTGGGAGAAGACGGACCGCGTGGACGCCCTGCGCAAGGCGGCGGGCCTGTAGGTCCGCCCCGCCCGTACGACGGCGAAGGCCCGGCGTTCCCTCGGAGGGCCGGGCCTTCGGCCTCCCCGGCGCGAACGCCGGTCGTCGTGTCAGTGGCGTTTGGTAAGAATGCAAGCGTGAGCAGCGAGAACGGGGTCGGTGAGGGCGGTGCCGAGGGGGCGCCGCCCGAGCAGCTCGCGCTGATCCGGGAGAGCGTCCGCAAGGCCAAGGAGCCCCGGGCCAAGCCGCGCACCTGGCGCGGGGCGGCGCTCGCCGAGCGGCTGCCCGTCGCCCGGGTCCTCGTCGACAAGGGCGTGCTCCACCTCGACCGCTACTTCGACTACGCCGTGCCCGCCGACCTCGACGCCGACGCCCAGCCCGGGGTGCGGGTGCGGGTGCGGTTCGGTGCCGGGCGCGGCCGGGTGCGCGAGGGGCGGCGCGAGGGCGGCGGCCTGATCGACGGCTTCCTGATCGAGCGGCTGCCCGAGTCCGACTACTCCGGGCCGCTCGCCGCGCTGGCCCAGGTCGTGTCGCCCGAGCGGGTGCTGAGCCCGGAGCTGCTGGGCCTCGCCCGGGCCGTCGCCGACCGCTACGCCGGGAGCCTCGCCGACGTCCTCCAGCTCGCCGTGCCCCCGCGCAACGCCCGCGCCGAGCAGCGCCCCTCGCCCGCGCCCCTGCCCCCGCCGGAGCGCCCCCAGCCCGGCTCCTGGAGCCGCTACGAGCACGGTGGGGCCTTCCTGGACGCCCTGTCCTCCGGGGCGTCGCCGCGGGCCGTGTGGAACGCCCTGCCGGGACCCGGGTGGAGCGACGAGCTGGCCCGGGCCGTCGCCGCAACCCTCGCCTCCGGGCGCGGCGCCCTCGTCGTCGTGCCGGACGGACGGTCCGCCGCGCGCGTGGACGCCGCCCTCACCGCCCTGCTCGGCGAGGGACGGCACGCGCTGCTGACCGCCGACGCCGGGCCCGAGAAGCGCTACCGCGAATGGCTCGCCGTGCGCCGGGGCTCCGTACGGGCCGTGGTCGGGACCCGCGCCGCCATGTTCGCGCCGGTCCAGGACCTGGGGCTGGTCGCGCTGTGGGACGACGGCGACGACAGCCACAGCGAGCCGCACGCCCCCCAGCCGCACGCCCGCGACGTCCTGCTGCTGCGGGCCGCCCAGGACGGGTGCGGATTCCTGCTCGGCGGGTGGAGCTGCACGGTCGAGGCGGCCCAGCTCGTGGAGAGCGGCTGGGCCCGGCCGCTGGTCGCGGGCCGCGAGCAGGTGCGGCGCGCGGCCCCGCTCGTGCGGACCGTGGGGGACCTCGACCTCGCGCGCGACGAGGCCGCCCGCGCCGCCCGGCTGCCCACCCTCGCCTGGCAGGTCGTCCGGGACGCGCTGCGCCAGGGACCGGTGCTGGTGCAGGTGCCCCGCCGTGGCTACGTGCCGCGCACCGCCTGCGCCCGGTGCCGGGCCGCCGCGCGCTGCCGGCACTGCTCCGGGCCGCTCGAGGCGCGCGACGGGGGCGCGCTGGCCTGCGGCTGGTGCGGACGCGCGGAGACCGGCTGGAGCTGCCCGGAGTGCGGCTCCGTCCGGCTGCGCGCCCAGGTGGTGGGCGCCCGCCGCACCGCCGAGGAGCTGGGCCGGGCGTTCCCGGCCGTGCCGGTGCGCACCTCCGGGCGCGAGCACGTGCTGGACACGGTGCCCGCGGCGCCCGCCCTGGTCGTCAGCACCCCCGGGGCCGAGCCGGTGGCCGAGGGCGGGTACGCGGCCGCCCTGCTGCTGGACGGCTGGGCCATGCTCGCCCGGCCCGACCTGCGGGCCGGGGAGGACGCGCTGCGCCGCTGGATCGCCGCCGCCGCGCTGGTGCGCCCGCAGGAGGCCGGCGGGACCGTGGTGGCGCTGGCCGAGCCGACGCTGCGGCCGGTGCAGGCGCTGGTGCGCTGGGACCCGGTCGGGCACGCGGTGCGGGAGCTGGCGGAGCGGGCCGAGCTGGGCTTCCCGCCCGTGTCGCGGATGGCGGCCGTCTCGGGACCCCGGGACGCGGTCATCACGTTCCTGGACGCCGTGGAGCTGCCGGCGGAGGCCGAGGTGCTCGGACCGGTGCCGCTGTCCGTGACCCCGGCCGGAAGCCCCCGGCGCACCGGGGCGCCGCCGCCCGGGGAGCACTGGGACCGGGCCCTGGTGCGGGTGCCACCGGGGCGGGGAGCCGCGCTCGCGTCGGCCCTGAAGGCGGCGCAGGCCGCGCGGATGGCGCGGGGCGGGAGCGGCGGCGCGGGGACCGCGGAAGCCGTACGGGTACGGATCGACCCGCCGGACATCGGGTGACGGGGGCGCCGTCCGGCCGCCGGCTCCGACGGGGGCCCGGCATGCGACTGCCCTCCCGGGGTGACCGAGAGGGCAGGGGAGGAGAGGCGGGGCGGGTGTCAGCCGTTGCGGGGGCCGGGGAACGCCGTCGGTCTCACCTCGTCGCGCAGGGCGGCGCTGCCGGCCGTCGGCTGCGTCGGCATCGAACGGGCCGCGGGGACGGTGGGGACCGGGGCGATGCCGGTGCCGACGTTGACCGTGCGGGTCGCCGCGGGCTCGGCGGCCCGGTCCGCGTCCGCCGCCGCCCGGTCCGCAGCGCGGCGGGCGCCGTAGCGCCGGTGCACCGCCTGCTTGGTCACGCCGAGGGCCGAGCCCACCGCGTCCCACGAGAAGCCGAGCGAACGGTCGAAGTCGACGGCCGCGGTGACCAGGGTCTCGACGCTGTCCCGCAGCTCCTGGGCCAGGCGGACCGTCGGGGCGGGGGCGCGTCCGTAGACGACGAAGCCCGTGGAGGGGCCGGAGCGGCGGGGTCGGTAGACGTTGCCCAACTGGGCGGTGAGGGTGCGCAGTGCGTCCACCTGCCGGCGGACCCGCTCGATGTCCCGCACCAGCAAGTGCAGGCTCGCCCGGGCCTGGGCGTCGTGGGTTGCGTGGTCGGCCATGAACAAGCCTCTCGAACCGGCGTGAAGAGAAGGTCAACTCCTACGTGACCAACGCGGTCAAGCTCCGCTGGTCACGCCTTGGGGGCGTATGGGCATATGCGTACGCCCCCTCGCGCGGCGCGTCGGCGGCCGGCTCCCGCCTTAGACTTGTGCGCTGCCCGCGTTCGTCCCGTCCGAGAGGTCCGTGTCCTTCATGAAGCTCGTCTTCGCCGGTACCCCCGAGGTCGCCGTCCCCGCGCTGGACGCCCTGATCTCCTCCGGGCGGCACGAGGTGGCCGCCGTGGTCACGCGGCCCGACGCCCCGGCCGGGCGGGGCCGCCGGCTGGTCGCCTCGCCCGTGGCGCAGCGGGCCGAGGAGGCCGGGATCGAGGTGCTGCGGCCGGCGCGGCCGCGCGAGCCGGAGTTCCTGGAGCGGCTGCGGCAGATCGCCCCGGACTGCTGCCCCGTCGTCGCCTACGGCGCGCTGCTGCCCAAGGTCGCGCTGGACATCCCCGCGCACGGCTGGGTCAACCTGCACTTCTCGCTGCTGCCCGCCTGGCGCGGGGCCGCGCCCGTGCAGCACGCGCTGATGGCGGGCGACGAGATCACCGGCGCGTCCACCTTCCTCATCGAGGAGGGGCTGGACTCCGGGCCCGTCTACGGCACCCTCACCGAGGAGGTCCGCCCCACGGACACGAGCGGCGACCTGCTGACCCGGCTCGCCTTCGCGGGCGCCGGGCTGCTCGTCGCCACCATGGACGGCATCGAGGACGGCACCCTGAAGGCCGTGCCGCAGCCGGCCGACGGCGTCACCCTCGCCCCGAAGATCACCGTCGAGGACGCGAGGGTCGACTGGGCCGCGCCCGCGCTGCGGGTCGACCGGGTGGTGCGCGGCTGCACCCCCGCCCCCGGCGCCTGGACCACGTTCCGCGGCGAGCGCCTCAAGCTCATCCAGGCCAGGCCCGTGCCGGAGCGCACCGACCTCACCCCCGGGCAGCTCGCCGTCGGCAAGAACGACGTGTTCGTGGGCACCGGGTCGTACGCGGTGGAGCTGCTGTGGGTGCAGGCCCAGGGCAAGAAGCCGATGCGGGCCGCCGACTGGGCGCGGGGCGTGCGGATCACCGAGGACGAGCGGCTGGGGGCCTGACGGCCAGCGCGTAGGCTGGGCGGACAGCCCGTTCTGCGATCCGGAGCACCTTTTTCGTGAGCGATCAGTCCCGCCGTCCGCACAAGCCCGGCAAGCCCCACCGCCGCCCCCAGAAGGACCCCGTCCGCATCCTCGCCTTCGAGGCGCTGCGCGCGGTGGACGAGCGGGACGCGTACGCCAACCTCGTGCTGCCGCCGCTGCTGCGCAAGGCCCGCGAGAAGGGCGGCTTCGACGGGCGGGACGCCGCGCTGGCCACCGAGCTGGTGTACGGCACGCTGCGGCGGCAGGGGACGTACGACGCGATCGTCGCCGCCTGTGTCGACCGGCCGTTGCGCGAGGTCGACCCGCCGGTGCTGGACGTCCTCGGGCTCGGCGTGCACCAGTTGCTCGGCACCCGGATCCCGCCGCACGCGGCGGTGTCCGCGACCGTCGAGCTGGCCCGGGTCGTGCTCGGCGACGGACGGGCCAAGTTCGTCAACGCCGTGCTGCGCAAGGTGGCCCGGCACGACCTCGACGGCTGGCTCGAGAAGGTCGCGCCGCCCTACGACGACGGCCCCGAGGACCACCTCGCCGTCGTCCACTCGCATCCCCGCTGGGTCGTCTCCGCGCTGTGGGACTCCCTGGGCGGCCCGCGCGCCGGCATCGAGGACCTGCTGGAGGCCGACAACGAGCGGCCCGAGGTCACCCTGGTCGCCCGTCCCGGCCGGTCCACGACCGAGGAACTGCTGCGCGAGGAGGCCGCGGTGGAGGGGCGCTGGTCGCCCTACGCCGTGCGGCTCACCGAGGGCGGCGAGCCCGGGGCCGTCGAGGCCGTCCGCGAGGGGCGGGCCGGCGTCCAGGACGAGGGCAGCCAGCTGGTCGCGCTCGCCCTCGCGCACGCGCCCGTGGAGGGCCGTGACGCGCTGTGGCTCGACGGGTGCGCCGGCCCCGGCGGCAAGGCCGCGCTGCTCGGCGCGCTCGCCGCCGAGCGGGGCGCGGTGCTGCTCGCCTCCGAGAAGCAGCCGCACCGGGCCGGTCTGGTGGCGCGGGCGCTCGACGGCAACCCCGGGCCCTACCAGGTCATCGCCGCCGACGGGACCCGCCCGCCGTGGCGGCCCGGCTCCTTCGACCGCGTCCTGATGGACGTCCCGTGCACCGGCCTGGGCGCGCTGCGCCGCCGCCCCGAGGCACGGTGGCGGCGCCGCCCGGAGGACCTGGACGGCTTCGCCCCGCTGCAGCGCGACCTGCTGCGCACGGCGCTGGAGTCGGTACGGGTCGGCGGCGTCGTCGGCTACGCCACGTGTTCCCCGCACCTCGCCGAGACCCGGGCCGTCGTGGCGGACGTCCTCAAGCAGTTCCCCGACACGGAACTGATCGACGCCCGCCCCCTGCTCCCCGACGTCCCGGCCCTGGGCGAGGGCCCCGATATCCAGCTCTGGCCCCACCTGCACGGCACGGACGCGATGTACCTCGCCCTGATCCGCCGCACCGGCTGACCCACGCAGGAAGGGGCGCGGGGAACGCACGCCCGGCCACCGCCCCACCGACACCCGACCACGCACCCCCGCCCCCCAGGGGCGCGGGGAACTGCGCACCCACCGCCACCCCGGCCCACCCGCACCCGACCACACACCCCCCACCCCACGCACCCCCACCGCCCCGGCCGAGCGCAGCGACATGGCAGGCTTGGGACATGGCCGCGCAGATCAACCCCAGCATCCTGTCCGCCGACTTCGCCCGCCTCGCGGACGAGGCCAGGGCGGTCGCCGGAGCCGACTGGCTCCACGTCGACGTGATGGACAACCACTTCGTCCCCAACCTCACCCTCGGCGTGCCGGTCGTAGAGTCCCTGGCCCGGGCGACGGACACCCCCCTGGACTGCCACCTGATGATCGAGGACCCCGATCGGTGGGCCCCCCAGTACGTCGAGGCGGGTGCCTCCTCGGTCACCTTCCACGTGGAGGCCGCCGCCGCCCCGGTGCGCCTGGCCCGCGAGATCCGCGCCAAGGGCGCCCGCGCGTCCATGGCGCTCAAGCCCGCGACGCCCATCGAACCGTTCGAGGACCTGCTGCCCGAGCTCGACATGCTGCTGATCATGACGGTCGAACCCGGCTTCGGCGGCCAGGCGTTCCTCGACATCATGCTCCCCAAGATCCGCCGCACCCGTGAGCTGATCAGCAAGCACGGCCTGCAGCTCTGGCTCCAGGTGGACGGCGGGGTGTCGGCCTCGACGATCGAGCGCTGCGCCGAGGCGGGCGCCGACGTCTTCGTCGCCGGGTCCGCGGTCTACGGCGCCGACGACCCGGCCGAGGCGGTGCGGGCGCTGCGCGCCCGGGCCGAGACCGCCACCGCCGGAGCGTCCTGGGCGTGCGACCACTGAGCCACAGGTACGTGAACGACTCCCATCAGGGCTGATCGACCGCGCCGGATCTGCAAGGATGAACGGCGAGTCCAGAGTGTGAACACCAGAGTGTGAACAGCAGTGAGGAGATCGCCGTGTCGGGTATGTCGGCGGGCCGGTCAGCCATGCGGATGGGACCCGCTGAGCTGGTGCAGGCGGCGGCCATGGCCCGCCGCTTCTACCTCGAGGGGAAGTCCAAGATCCAGATCGCCGAGGAGTTCGGCGTCAGCCGCTTCAAGGTGGCCCGCGTTCTGGAGACGGCCCTCGAACGGGATCTCGTGCGCATCGAGATCCGTGTGCCGGCCGAGCTGGACGCCGAGCGCTCCGACGCGCTCCGCGCCCGCTACGGCCTGCGGCACGCCGTCGTGGTCGAGTCCCCGGCCGATGCCGAGGAGACGCCCGACCCGGAGAACCTGGGGGAAGTGGCCGCCGACCTGCTCGCCGAACTGGTGAACGAGGGGGACGTACTGGGACTGGCCTGGGGCCGGTCCACCATCCACATGGCGGCGGCGCTGGACCGGCTGCCGCCGTGCACGGTGGTGCAGCTCACGGGTGTGTACGACGCCGGGACCGCCGAGCGGGGCTCGGTCGAGGCGGTGCGCCGGGCCGCCCAGGTCTCCGGCGGCGACGCGCACCCCATCTACGCGCCGATGCTGCTGCCGGACGCGGCCACCGCGGCCGCGCTGCGCAACCAGACCGGGATCGCCCGGGCCTTCGAGTACTTCGACAAGGTCACCGTCGCCTGTGTCTCCATCGGCTCCTGGGAGCCGGGCATCTCCACGGTGCACGACATGCTCAGCGACGAGGAGCGGGCGCACTACGCCTCGCTCGGCGTCGCCGCGGAGATGTCGGCGCACCTGTTCGACACCGAGGGGCGGCGCGTCGGACGGGACCTGGGGGAGCGGTGCATCACGGTCAAGGCCGACCAGCTCCGCCGTATCCCCGAGGTGGTGGCGATCGCGGGCGGGCAGCGCAAGGCGGCCGCGATCGACGCGGTGCTGCGGTCGGGGCTCGTCACCAGCCTGGTGACGGACACCTCCGCGGCCGACTACCTGATGACCGCCGGGCCGACCCCCAGATCCGCGCTGAACCGCGCCGACCCCGACGGGGTCTGACCACCGCAGCACAGCAGAACACCCGGCGAGGAGCCGCGGTGGCCGGGACGACCCGCCGCCGCGGCTCCCGCGTGTGCGCCCGCCCTGGAGGATCCTCCCAACCGCCGCTGACCGGCCTGGACGTTTCGCCCGGGCACGACCGGGCGGACGTCATGGGAGAATGAAGTACGTGCTCTTTTCCCCCTGGCACACCTGTCCGGGGGTCACCTCTGATCGACTGGGATGTGCAGCACGTGCGTTTCCTCAACGACATCCGGCCCGCGTACGACCTGACGTACGACGACGTCTTCATGGTGCCGAGCCGCTCCGCGGTCGGATCGCGGCAGGGCGTCGACCTCTCCGCCCCGGACGGCACCGGCACCACGATCCCGCTGGTCGTCGCCAACATGACCGCCATCGCCGGCCGGCGCATGGCCGAGACCGTGGCCCGGCGCGGCGGCCTGGTGGTGATCCCGCAGGACATCCCGATCGACGTCGTCACCGAGGTCGTCGGCTGGGTCAAGAGCCGTCACCTGGTCCTCGACACCCCCATCGTGCTCGCCCCGCACCAGACGGTCGCCGACGCGCTGTCCCTGCTGCCCAAGCGCGCGCACAACGCGGGCGTCGTCGTCGACGCCGAGGGCCGCCCCGTCGGTGTCGTCACCGACCGGGACCTCACCGGCGTCGACCGGTTCACCCAGCTCGAGCTGGTCATGTCCAAGGACCTGCTGCTGCTCGACGCGGACATCGACCCGCGCGAGGCGTTCAACCGGCTCGACGCGGCCAACCGGCGCTACGCCCCGGCCGTCGACGCCGACGGCCGGCTGGCCGGCATCCTCACCCGCAAGGGCGCCCTGCGGGCCACGCTGTACACCCCGGCCGTCGACGCGCACGGCAAGCTGCGCATCGCGGCGGCCGTCGGCATCAACGGCGACGTGGCCGGCAAGGCCAAGCAGCTCCTCGACGCGGGCGTGGACACCCTCGTCATCGACACCGCGCACGGCCACCAGGAGTCGATGATCAGCGCCGTCCGGCTGGTGCGCGCGCTCGACCCGCAGGTGCCGATCGTCGCCGGCAACATCGTCTCCGCCGAGGGCGTCAAGGACCTGGTCGACGCGGGCGCCGACATCATCAAGGTCGGTGTGGGCCCCGGCGCCATGTGCACCACCCGCATGATGACCGGCGTCGGCCGGCCGCAGTTCTCGGCGGTCCTGGAGTGCGCCGCCGAGGCACGCAAGTACGGCAAGCACGTGTGGGCCGACGGCGGCGTGCGCCACCCCCGCGACGTGGCCATGGCCCTCGCGGCGGGCGCGTCCAACGTGATGATCGGCTCCTGGTTCGCCGGCACCTACGAGTCGCCGGGCGACCTCCAGCACGACGCCTCCGGGCGCCCCTACAAGGAGTCCTTCGGCATGGCCTCCGCGCGCGCCGTGGCCAACCGGACCTCGGAGGAGTCGGCGTACGACCGCGCCCGCAAGGCGCTGTTCGAGGAGGGCATCTCCACCTCGCGCATGTTCCTCGACCCGGCCCGCCCGGGCGTCGAGGACCTGATCGACTCGATCATCGCGGGCGTCCGCTCCTCCTGCACCTACGCCGGCGCCGCCTCCCTGGAGGAGTTCGCCGACAAGGCCGTCGTCGGCATCCAGAGCGCGGCCGGCTACGCCGAGGGCAAGCCGCTGCACGCCAGCTGGAGCTGATCCCGCCGCGCTGCGCGGGCCCGTGGCGCGCAACGCCGCCGGGGGCCCCGCGCAACGAACACGCGCCCCGCGTCGAGGAACGCAACGATCGTGCGGCGAGGCGCAAGGTTGCTGCATTTCACCAGCAACGCCCGGGCTCGTAGGGTTCTGGGCTGTACATAGCTCGGCGGGGACCCCGCTCGGTGGGTCCCTGCTGACGCAGGGCCGCTGCCGGTTCCCGCCGCCCGGACGGCAGCGACGAAGGAGTCATGCGTGATCGACCAAGGCGCACCCCCGCAAGGGCGCGGTCAGACCGTCCCCCAGGCCCCCGGGCTCGGTGCGCGCCTCATGCGCCGCAAGCCCGTGGAAGTGCTGGTCGCGGAGGGCGGCCAGGGTGAGGGCGGGACCCTGCGGCGCTCGCTGGGACTGTGGCAGCTCACCATGATCAGCATCGGTGCCACCCTCGGCACCGGCATCTTCGTCGTGCTCGGCGAGGCGGTCCCCAAGGCCGGTCCCGCGGTCACCCTCTCGTTCGTGATCGCCGGTCTCACCGCGCTGTTCTCAGCCCTGTCCTACGCCGAGCTGGCGGGCACCATCCCGGTCGCCGGCTCGTCGTACTCGTACGCATACGCAACGATGGGCGAGCTGATCGCCTGGGTGTGCGGCTGGTGCCTGGTGCTGGAGTACGGCGTCTCGGTCGCCGCCGTGGCCGTCGGCTGGGGCGAGTACCTCAACGAGCTGCTCGACGGCACGATCGGGGTGACCCTGCCGGCCGCCCTGTCCGCCCCGCCCGGCGACGGCGGCGTGTTCAACCTGCCCGCGCTGATCGTCGTCCTGCTCGCCATGGCGTTCCTGCTCGGCGGGGCCCGCGAGTCGGCCCGCGCCAACACCGTCATGGTGGCCGTGAAGATCGCCGCGCTCGTGCTGTTCTGCGCGATCGGCGTGCAGGGGCTGCGCAGCGGCAACTACGAGCACTTCATGCCGCTCGGCATGAGCGGCGTGAGCGCGGCCGGCGCCACGCTGTTCTTCTCGTACATCGGCTTCGACGCCGCCTCCACCGCCGGTGAGGAGGCCAAGGACGCCCAGCGCGACCTGCCCCGCGCGATCATGCTGTCGCTGGTCATCGTCACCGCGCTGTACGTCCTGGTCGCCGCCGTCGCCGTGGGCGCCAAGCCCTGGCGGCAGTTCAACGACTCCGAGGCCGCGCTCGCCCAGATCATGCGCGACGTCACCGGCCAGGGCTTCTGGGCCACGCTGCTCGCGGCCTGCGCGGTCATCGCCATCGCCAGCGTCGTGCTGACCGTGCTCTACGGCCAGACCCGCATCCTCTTCGCGATGTCCCGCGACGGGCTGGTGCCCAAGGTGTTCTCCCGGGTGCACCCGAAGACCGGCGCCCCCCGCGCCAACACCGTGATCGTGTCCCTGTTCTGCGGTGTCCTCGCCGCGGCCGTCCCGCTGGGCCAGCTCGCCGACGCCACCAGCATCGGCACCCTGTTCGCCTTCGCGCTGGTCAACGTGGCCGTCGTGGTGCTGCGCCGGACCCGCCCGCAGATGAACCGCACGTTCCGCGTCCCGCTCTCGCCGCTGCTGCCCGCGCTGGGCTTCGCCTTCTGCGTGTGGATGATGGGCAGCCTGTCCACCGTCACCTGGGTGGTCTTCGGCGTCTGGATGGCGGTCGGGCTCGTGGTCTACTTCCTGTACGGCCACCGCCGCTCCCGCCTCGCCCCGCCATCCGAGAAGTGATCGACCGACCGTGCTGAACGATCTCGACGAACGCATCGTGCACGCCCTCGCCGAGGACGCCCGCCGCTCCTACGCGGACATCGGGTCCCTGGTCGGCCTGTCCGCGCCCGCCGTCAAGCGGCGCGTGGACCGGCTGCGGGCCACCGGAGCCATCACCGGCTTCACCGTACGGGTCGACCCGGCGGCCCTCGGCTGGCAGACCGAGGGGTTCGTCGAGATCTACTGCCGGCGCCACACCTCCCCGGAGACCATCCAGCGCGGCCTGGAGCGCTACCAGGAGGTGGTGTCCGCGTCCACCGTCACCGGTGACGCGGACGCCGTCGCGCAGGTCTTCGCCGCCGACATGCGCCACTTCGAGCGCGTGCTGGAGCGGATCGCCGGGGAGCCGTTCGTGGAGCGCACCAAGTCCGTGCTGGTGCTCTCCCCCCTGCTGCGGCGCCACTCGGCGGGCTCGCCGACCTGAGCCGGGACGCGGCCGCCGGGGGCCCGCACACCGCTGGTGCCCCGGTTCGGCCCCGCCGTACGATCGGCGCATGAGCCGACGACATTGATCCTCCACGAGATCACCCGGGACCCGGCTGACGCGCACCCTGTACGCGTACGCCTTCCTCGACGAGTTCGTCCTGCTGTACCCGGTGTACGCGCTGCTGTTCGCCGACACCGGGCTGCCCCTGTGGCAGATCTCCTCCCTGTTCGTGCTCTGGTCGCTGACGGGCGCGGCGCTGGAGGTCCCCTCGGGCGCGTGGGCCGACGCCTTCTCCCGCCGGGCGCTGCTGCGGCTCGGCCCCCTGCTGGGCGCCGTCGGCTTCGCCCTGTGGGTCGCCGTGCCCTCCTACGCGGCCTTCGCGGCCGGCTTCGTGCTGTGGGGCGCCCGCGGCGCGCTCGGCTCGGGCGCGCTGGAGGCGCTGGTCTACGAGGAGCTGGACCGGCTCGGCGCCGCCGACCGCTACGCGCGCGCCATGGGCCGGGCGCACGCCGCCGGACAGGTCGCCGTGGTGACCGCCATGGCGCTGGCCGGGCCGGTCCTGGCGTGGGGCGGCTACTCGGCCGTCGGCGCGGCGAGCGTCGCGGCCTGTCTGCTGACCGCGCTGGCGGCGGGCCGCCTCCCGGAGCACCGCACCGGCGCCGCCCCGGGCGAGCGCCGGGCCGCGAGCCTGCGCTCCGGGCTCGCCGACGCCCGCCGCGACCGGTCCGTGCGCGCAGCCCTGCTGCTGGTCCCGGCGGTGGCGGCGGTGTGGGGCGCGCTCGACGAGTACACGCCCCTGCTGGTCCGCGGCACCGGGGTCCCGGACGCCGCCGTGTCCCCCTGCCTGGTGCTCGTCTGGTCCGGGGTGACGGCCGGCAGCCTGCTGGCCGGACCGGGCGGACGGCTCGGCCGCCGGGGCCTGGCTACGCTGCTGGCGCTCTCGGCGCTCGCCCTGGCCGCCGGCGCGCTCAGCGGCGTCCCGGCGGGCATCGCCCTGGTCGCCGTGGCCTTCGGCGGTTTCCAGCTCGCCACCGTCGTCGCCGACGCCCGCCTCCAGGAGCGCATCGAGGGCACCGGCCGGGCCACCCTGACGTCCGTCGCGGGCCTCGGCACCGAGGCCGTCACCCTCGCCGTGTACGCCGGGTACGCCGCCCTCGGCACCAGGGCCGCGCACGGCACGGTGTTCGCGCTCTGCGCGGTCCCGTACCTGGTCACGGCCCTGTGCCTGGCTCTGGCCCGCGGGCCGCGCGAGATCGTCCGGCGACCGCGCAACGAATCGCCGCCGGGCCGCTGAGGCGCGCAACGAACCGCCCACCAGCGCGCAACGGCTCCGCCTTGTCCGGTCCGCGCGGCCGACCGTACGGTCTACGTGGCCCCCCGACCCCCTCCGCACCGGTGAGGAACACGCATGCGCACAGCCCTGCTCCAGAGCTCCGGCCGCCCGGGCTCGGTCGCCGAGAACCTCAAGGTCCTCGACGAGGCCGCCGGCCGCGCCGCCGCCGCGGGAGCCGGGCTGCTGATCACCCCGGAGATGTTCCTGACCGGCTACGCGATCGGCGACGACATCGCCCGCCTCGCCGAGCCCGCCGACGGAGACTCGGCCGACGCGGTCGCCGAGGTGGCCGGCCGGCACGGTCTGGCCCTCGCCTACGGCTACCCGGAGCGGGCGGGGGAGAGCGTGTACAACGCCGTCCAGCTCATCTCCGCCGACGGCGTCCGGCTCGCCGGCTACCGCAAGACCCACCTGTTCGGCTGCTTCGAGCGCGACCACTTCACGCCGGGCGAGCAGCAGGTCGTCCAGGCCGAGCTGAACGGGCTCACCGTCGGCCTGCTGGTCTGCTACGACGTCGAGTTCCCGGAGAACGTGCGGGCCCACGCCCTCGCCGGCACCGACCTGCTGGTCGTGCCGACCGCGCAGATGCACCCGTACCAGTTCGTCGCCGAGTCGATGATCCCGGTGCGGGCCTTCGAGAGCCAGATGTACGTCGCCTACGTCAACCGGGTCGGCCCCGAGGGCGCGTTCGAGTTCGTCGGGCTGTCCACCCTGGCCGGCCCCGACGGGGTGGCCCGCGCCCGCGCCGGACGCGCCGAGCAACTGGTGTTCGCCGACGCCGACCCCGTCTTCCTGGCCGCCTCCCGCGAGGCCAACCCGTACCTGCAGGACCGCCGCCCCGGTCTGTACGGGTCCCTGGTCTGACCCCACCGGTCCGCCCCCCACGCAGTCCCACTTGTGCAAGGAGTCCGTACCCCATGACGTCCACGGTGCCCAACGCCGTCGAGCACACCGACGAGCAGCAGCCGCCGATCACCATGTTCGGCCCGGACTTCCCGTACGCCTATGACGACTTCCTCGCCCACCCGGCGGGTCTCGGGCAGATACCGGCGACCGAGCACGGCACCGAGGTCGCCGTCATCGGCGGCGGCCTGTCCGGTGTCGTGGCGGCGTACGAGCTGATGAAGATGGGTCTGAAGCCGGTCGTCTACGAGGCCGACCAGCTCGGCGGCCGGCTGCGCACGGTGGGCTTCGACGGCTGCGACGAGTCGCTCAACTGCGAACTGGGCGCGATGCGCTTCCCGCCGTCCTCCACGGCGCTGCAGCACTACATCGACCTGGTGGGCCTGGAGACCCGGCCGTTCCCCAACCCGCTGGCCGAGGCGACCCCCTCCACGGTCGTCGACCTCAAGGGCGAGTCCCACTACGCCGAGACGATCGACGACCTGCCGCAGGTGTACCGGGACGTCGCCGCCGCCTGGGGCAAGTGCCTGGAGGAGGGCGCCGACTTCTCCGACATGAACCGGGCCATGCGCGAGCGCGACGTGCCGCGCATCCGCGAGATCTGGTCCCGGCTCGTCGAAAAGCTCGACAACCAGACCTTCTACGGCTTCCTCTGCGACTCCGAGGCGTTCCGCTCCTTCCGCCACCGCGAGATCTTCGGCCAGGTCGGCTTCGGCACCGGCGGCTGGGACACCGACTTCCCCAACTCCATCCTGGAGATCCTGCGGGTCGTCTACACCGAGGCCGACGACCACCACCGCGGCATCGTGGGCGGCTCCCAGCAGTTGCCGCTGCGTCTGTGGGAGCGCGAGCCGGAGAAGATCGTCCACTGGCCGTACGGCACCTCGCTGAAGTCCCTGCACGCGGCCGGCGAGCCCCGGCCGGCCGTGACCCGGCTGCACCGCACCGCGGGCAACCGGATCACCGTGACGGACGCGCACGGAGACATCCGCACCTACCGGGCGGCGATCTTCACCGCCCAGTCCTGGATGCTGCTGTCGAAGATCCAGTGCGACGACTCGCTGTTCCCGATCGACCACTGGACGGCGATCGAGCGCACGCACTACATGGAGTCGAGCAAGCTGTTCGTGCCGGTGGACCGGCCGTTCTGGCTCGACAAGGACGAGGACACCGGGCGGGACGTCATGTCGATGACGCTCACCGACCGCATGACCCGCGGCACCTACCTGCTCGACAACGGCCCGGACCGGCCCGCCGTCATCTGCCTGTCCTACACCTGGTGCGACGACAGCCTGAAGTGGCTGCCGCTGTCCGCGAACGAGCGGATGGAGGTCATGCTGAAGTCCCTCGGCAAGATCTACCCCAAGGTCGACATCAGGAAGCACATCATCGGCAGCCCGGTGACCGTCTCCTGGGAGAACGAGCCCTACTTCATGGGCGCGTTCAAGGCCAACCTGCCCGGCCACTACCGCTACCAGCGGCGCCTGTTCACCCACTTCGTGCAGGACCGGCTGCCCGAGGACAAGCGGGGCATCTTCCTCGCCGGCGACGACATCTCCTGGACGGCCGGCTGGGCCGAGGGCGCGGTGCAGACCGCGCTGAACGCGGTCTGGGGCGTGATGCGCCACCTCGGCGGCGCCACCGACCCGTCCAACCCCGGCCCCGGCGACGTCTTCGACGACATCGCCCCGGTCGAACTGCCGGAGGACTGACCGGTCGCGGCGCGCGGGACGCGGTCCGCGGGGCCGCGTCAGTCGGCCAGCGGGGTGAGCAGCATCCGGCTCGCGAAGCCGACCGCCGCGTCCAGGCGGTCGGTGAACCCCTGCGCCACGTCGGGCAGTCCGCGCAGCGCCCACAGGGCGCGGGCCGCCGCCCAGGTGGCCTCGCGGGCCCGCTCCAGGCTCCACGCGCCCAGCAGGTGGGTGAGCGGGTCCGCGATCTGCAGCAGGTCCGGGCCCGGCATCAGGTCCTCGCGGATGTGCTCCTCCAGGGCGGTCAGGAGGTCGCCCACCCGGTCGAACTCGTCCTCCAGCTCGCCCGGTTCGCAGCCGAGCGCGTGACAGGCGTCGACCACGGCGAGCGCCAGGTCATGGCCGATGTGGGCGTTGATCCCCGCCAGGGCGAACTGCAGCGGCCGTACGCCGGGATGGCGCCGCCACTGGAACAGCGGGCGCCAGCAGGCCGGCGGGCGGCGGTCGGAGCGGACCGCGTCCACCGCCGCCAGGTAGCGCTCGGCGAACCGCACG
Organism: Streptomyces galbus; assembly: GCF_005280195.1. Classification (GTDB taxonomy): domain Bacteria; phylum Actinomycetota; class Actinomycetes; order Streptomycetales; family Streptomycetaceae; genus Streptomyces; species Streptomyces galbus. The sequence continues at coordinate 368,783 of NZ_SZPR01000018.1, forward strand.
TCCAGCGTGCTCGCCGCGCGGGGGTCCGCGAACCGGCCGGCGTCGAGCTGCCGGTCGACCTCCTGGGTCACGGCCAGGTAGACGCGGTTGAACACCGCGACCCCGTCCTGGGCGGGGAGCGTCGCGGCCAGGGCGTGCATGCGGGAGAGGACGCCGTCCACCCCGGTGGTGAGCTGTTCCGAAGGCGGCATGGGACGAAGGGTGGCAGCCCCGGGCCGTGCCGGTGGCCGACCGGCCCGGGGCTTCGCCGGAACGGGGGAACCCCGTCCGATGCGGCCCGCGACTACGGCCGGGTGTGCCCGGCCCCGCCGTCGGCGCGGCCGGTGGCCGCGTCGTAGGAGCTGGTGCCCTCGTCCAGCAGGGGCTGCTGGGTCTTGAGGTGGGCCGGGGCGAAGGCGCGCAGGGCGTGGTAACCGGTGATGACGACCAGCGTGCCGAGCGCGATGCCGCTCAGCGAGAAGTTGTCGCTGATCTTCATGGTGACGTTGCCGACGCCGATGACGACGCCCGCGGCGGCCGGGACCAGGTTGAGCGGGTTGCGCAGGTCCACCCCGGCGTTGAGCCAGATCTGCGCGCCGAGCAGGCCGATCATGCCGTAGAGGATCACCGTGATGCCGCCGAGCACCCCGCCGGGGACGGCGGCGACCACCGCGCCGAACTTCGGGCACAGGCCGAACAGCAGCGCGAAGCCGGCGGCGGCCCAGTAGGCGGCCGTGGAGTAGACGCGGGTCGCGGCCATCACGCCGATGTTCTCGGAGTAGGTGGTGTTGGGCGGGCCGCCCAGCGCGGTGGACAGCATCGAGCCGAGGCCGTCGGCGGAGATGGCCGTGCCCAGCTTGTCGTCCAGCGGGTCGCCGGTCATCTCGCCGACCGCCTTGACGTGCCCGGCGTTCTCCGCGACCAGCGCGATCACCACGGGCAGCGCGACCAGGACCGCCGACCACTGGAACGAGGGCCCGTGGAAGGACGGCAGGCCGATCCAGTCGGCGTGGGCCACGCCCGACAGGTCCAGGCGCCAGTGGTCGGTGACCTTGCCGCTCGCGTCGGCCGAGTGGATGCGGCCGAAGACCCGGTCGCAGGCCCAGGACAGGGCGTAGCCGAAGACCAGGCCCAGGAAGATCGCGACGCGCGACCAGAATCCGCGCAGGCAGACCACGGCCAGACCGGTGAACAGCATCACCAGCAGCGCGGTCCACTGGTCCTGCGGCCAGTACGTCGAGGCGGTGACCGGCGCCAGGTTGAAGCCGATCAGCATGACCACCGCGCCCGTCACCACCGGCGGCATCACCGCGTGGATGATCCGCGCCCCGAAACGCTGCACGGCGAGCCCGACGGCGAACAGCGCGACACCGACCACGAACACCGCGCCGGTCACCGTGGCGCTGGTGCCGCCCTGGGCGCGGATCACCGCCGCGACGCCGACGAAGGACAGCGAGCAGCCGAGGTAGCTGGGCACCCGGCCGCGGGTCGCCAGCAGGAAGATCACGGTCGCGACGCCCGACATCATGATCGCGAGGTTGGGGTCCAGGCCCATCAGGACGGGAGCCACGAAGGAGGCCCCGAACATGGCCACCACGTGCTGCGCGCCCAGCCCGACCGTCCGGGGCCAGGTGAGCCGCTCGTCGGGGCGGACCACCGCCCCGGGCGCCGGGGTGCGTCCGTCGCCGTGCAGTGTCCAGCGGACGCCAAGATCCATGGTGCGGGTCGCTTTCGTCGTACCGTGCGGTTGTCCGGACCATTGTCACGTGGAACGAGAGGGTGAGCGTCCGCTTAGGATGGGATGTCTGTCCCTTGCACCGAGTTCACCCAGGAGCGTCCCCCGTGACCGCCGAAGCACCGACCGCCCCCGCCCTGTCGTACGGCCGGCTGATCCCCGTCACCGTCCACTTCGACGACCTGGACGCGCTCGGCCTGCTGCACAACGCGCGCTACCCGCTGCTCGTCGAGCGCGCCTGGACGGAGCTGTGGCAGCAGCACGGGGTGCGGTTCGAGGGCGACTGGGCGGCGGCCGGGGACGCCTGCAACGCGGTGAAGGAACTCCGCGTCACCTACGAGGCCCCGGTCACCCGGCCCGGCACCTACGCCGTGCACCTGTGGCTGGACCGCCTGGGCACCACCGGGCTGACGTACGGCTTCCGCTTCTGCTCGGCGGACGGGGCCACCACCTACGCCCGCGGCACCCGCGTCCTGGTCCGGCTGGACCCGCACACCCTGCGGCCGGCGCCCTGGAGCGACACCCTCAGGAGTGCCGGTCGGGAACTGCTGCGGCCGGCCGGCTGAGCTTCGGCCGGTTGCGCTCACCGGACCGCAGCACGCCCGCGAAGGCGGCGAGCCCGCACGCCAGCACCGTGACGACCACGAACGACACCGTCAGGTCCGTCGCCTGCGCCACCCCGCCGATCAGGCTCGGGGCGATCAGCCCCGAGGTGTAGGTGATCGTGGCGACGCCCGCGATGGCCTGGCTCGGGTTCGGGCCGCTGTGGCCCGCCGCCGCGAAGCACAGCGGGACCACCACGGCGATCCCGAGGCCCATCAGGGCGAAGCCGGTCATCGCCACGGCCGGGTGCCCGGCGAGCACGATCAGCAGCCCGCCGAACGCGGCGAGCACCCCGCCGGCCCGCACGGTGCCCACCGAGCCGAACCGGTTGACCACCGCGTCCCCCGCGATGCGGGCCACCGCCATGGTGAGCATGAAGCCGGTCGTGCACGCCGCGGCCAGGCCCGCCGAGGACTCCAGCCGGTCCCGCAGGTAGACCGCGGACCAGTCCAGGCTCGCGCCCTCCGCGAACACCGCGCAGAACCCCACCGCGCCGATGAGCAGCGCCGACCGGGGCGGCAGCGCGAACCGCGGCGGCGCCTCGTCCTCCTCGGCCGCCCGCAGGTCCGGCACCCACCGGCAGACCACCGCACCGAGCACGGTCAGCACGGCCGCCGCCAGCGCGAAGTGCACGCGCGCGTCCGAGCCGAGGTGGGCGGCGAGGGTGCCCGCCGCCGAGCCGACCAGCGCGCCCGCGCTCCACATGCCGTGCAGCCCGGACATGATCGACTTGCCGAGCCGGTGCTCCACCTCCACGCCCAGCGCGTTCATCGCCACGTCCGCCATGCCCGCGCTGGCGCCGTAGACGAACATCGCCAGGCACAGCGTGAGCAGGTTCGGCGCCAGGGCCGGCAGCACCAGGGACGCGGTCCACATCGCCAGCAGGGCGCGCAGGGACGTACGGCTGCCGAAGCGGTGGGTGATCCCGCCGGCCAGCGGCATCGCGCAGGAGGCGCCGAACGCCGTGAACGCCAGCGCGAACCCCAGCTGGCCCGCGCTGAGCGAGGCGTGGTCCTGGACCCAGGGCACCCGGGTCGCGAAGGTGCCCGTGACGGCGCCGTGCACCGCGAACACGGCCGCCACCGCGTACCGGGCGTGCCGTAGCGCGCGCTGCTCGTCCACCACTTCCGTCATGCCCGGACCCTCCCCGAGGTACATCTCCGTGTCGTGCCGACGTAAACTATCAGGAACCCTGCCTGATAGATAGCGGGCAGAGAGCGGTTACTCCGACCGCGGCCCCGGCGGCCGCGCCGATCTGGGAGGATCCCCGGCATGCCCGCATCCCCGAGCACCGCCCGGGCCATCAACGACCGGCTCGCGCTGCGCCTGCTCCAGCAGCAGGGCCCGCTCACGGCGGCGCAGCTCAAGCAGCACACCGGTCTGTCCCGGCCGACCGTCGCCGACCTCGTAGACCGGCTCGCCGCGTCCGGGCTGATCGAGGTCGTCGGCGAGGCCGGCGCACAGCGCCGCGGCCCCAACGCCAAGCTCTACGGCATCGTCGCCGACCGCGCCCACCTGGCCGCCCTGGACGTGCGCACCGAGGGCGTCTCGGTGCTGGTCTCCGACCTGGTCGGACGGGTGCTGGGCGAGGCGTCGGTGCCGATCGGCCACGACACGGGCACCGGGCACGCCGTCGAACAGGCGGTGGCGCTCGTGGAGCGGGTGGCGAAGGAGGCGGGCGCCGACCGCCTGCACACCGTCGGGATCGGTGCCCCCGGGCTCATCGACCCGGCCACCGGCGAACTGCGCGACTCCGGTGGGCTCCCCGCCTGGCACCGGCGGCTGGTGGCCGCCCTCCAGGAGCGACTGCCCGCGGCCCGCGTCACGGTGGAGAACGAGACCAACCTGGCCGCCCTGGCCGAGCAGCGCGACGGCGCGGCCCGCGACCGCGACACCTTCGTGCTGCTGTGGCTGGGCATCGGCACCGGCGCCGCCGTCGTCCTCGACGGCCATCTGCGCCGGGGCGCCTCCGGCGGCACGGGCGAGATCGGCTTCCTGCCGGTGCCGTGGACGCGGGGCCTGCCCTCGGCGACGGACTGCGCGGGCGGCTTTCACTCCCTGGCCAGCTCGGCGGCGATCGTCGAACTGGCCGGACGGCACGGTCTGACGGCACCGGCGAGTGCGGAGGAGCCGCTGGGGGCGGGACTGGTGCGGGCGGCGGCGGGGAGCGTGTCGGCGGACGGTGCCGAGGGTCCGCAGGGCGCGGGCGGCGGCGCGGGCGACGGCGGCGCGGGCGGTGCCGGGGCCTTCCTCGACGCGCTCGCCGACCGGGTCGCCCTCGGGGTGGCCTCCGTGGTCGCGGTGCTGGACCCGGGGTGCGTGGTCCTCGGCGGCGAGGTCGGCCGGGCCGGCGGGACGGAGCTGGCCGGCCGGGTGGAGGAGCGGATCCGGCGGATGGCGCCCCTGCCGACCGAGGTGCGCGCCGGCGTCCTGGGTGGCGCGGCGGTGCTGCGCGGGGCGCTGCTGACGGCCCGGGAGGCGGCCCAGGAGGAGCTGTTCGCGCCCCCCGACCGCTGAGCACCGCGCCCCTGGGCCCTGCGCGGGCTCAGGGGCGCGGTCGCTTCACGTTGGGAGGCCCGGCGGCGGGCAAGGGCCGTCGTCACCGCCGCCGGGCCCGCTTCGCGGGTCAGCAGGCTCCGAGGTCCTGCCAGACCCCCCACTCACCCGTGGTGCCGGGCTCCTCGCCCTTGGTCCACCACTTGGCCTTCCACGAGTGCCCCTTGTGGGAGACGACAGTCCCCCCGGAGTACTCGCTCGTGGCGTTCCACACGGCCGCCGTGCAGGCGCCGTTGGAGGGGGACGGGCTGCCGGAGGGTGAGGGGCTGCCGGACGGCGAAGGGCTGCCGGACGGGCTGGGGGTCGCGGAGGGGGAGGGGCTGGCCGAGGGGGAGGGGCTGGTGCTCGTGCCGGGGTTCACCACCGTGGTCCCGCGCGCCAGGTCGCCGGCGAGCGCGTACGTCCGGCCGCCGAACGTCACCGTCCAGTTGGACGGCGTCGACACCGGCAGGTAGTACACGAAGTCCAGTTCCACCGACGCCCCGGGCGCCAGCGTCTGCCAGCCCGGCAGCTTCAGCGACACGCGGTGGTAGTCGCCCTTGAGGCCGCCGACGTTGCTCCCGGTGTGGTCGCTGCGGATCACCGAGGTGCCCCAGCCGGACTGGTCCTTGGCGTTGCCGGGCGCGGAGGTGCCGTAGTCGAACTGGAACTCCGTGCCGCCCGGCAGCGTCACCTGGGTGTTGTTGGTGATCTTCAGCTTGGGGCTGATCGGGTAGTTGGAGTCGCCGAGCGGGAACTGCCCGAAGTCCACGCCGATGTCCAGCGCCTGCGTCGGCAGGTCGGTGGTGGCCCGCTTCGCGCCGTACGGGGAGGCCGACTTGAACTTCTCGTACATCGCGGAGGTCAGCGTCGAGCCGGGCTCGTACTGTCCCTTGGCCGCGTTCCAGCCGTAGTCCCCGGCCAGCTCCCACACCATCGTGCCGCCGATGCCGTGGGAGACCACGTAGTCGGCCTTGGCGTTCACCGACTGCTCGTCCTCGGTGGACAGGAACACCTTCTTCTCGGCGTTCCACAGCCAGGGCGCCACCAGCGTGGCGTCGTACTTGCGGGCGTAGGTCCCGGTCAGCTTGGTGCCGGCCGGGAAGCCGTAGCGGGTGACGTAGTCGCCGACGACGCCCTTCTCGAGGTTCTTGGCGTGCCACATCGGGTTGGACCCGGCGGGTGCCTCGCGGCCGGCCGTGTCGAGGTCGTGCCAGAGGTTGTCGATGCCGACGGCGCCGTCGCCGCACTTGGTCAGGCCGGACCCGGCCGGGCAGGTGGTGGTGGCCGCCTTGCCCCACAGGCCGTCGGTGCCGCCGGTGACGTTCCTGAAGCCCCGGGTGTAGTAGGGCAGTCCGATGTTGATCCGGCCGGCCGGCATCGACCCGCGGAAGTAGTGGTAGGCCCAGTCGGTGTTCAGGTAGCCGGTGCCGCCGTACTGGGAGGTGGAGTAGACGCCCGCCGCCGCGAGCTCGGCGTCCTTGCCGTCGTCGAAGAGCGAGGCGTTCGGCCCCACGTACTCGTTCCAGGCGCCGTGCAGGTCGTAGGACATGATGTTGACGTAGTCCAGGTACTTCTGGACCTGGAAGGTCTCCATGCCGCGCAGCAGGTAGCCGGAGGACGGGGCCGCGACCGACAGCAGGTAGTGCCGGCCGTCCGAGGCGCCCGCGCGGTCCAGCTTCTCGCGCAGCGTCCTCATCAGGGCCGCGTAGCCCTTGACCAGGCCGGCCCGGCGGGCGTTGGACAGCGACCAGTCGAGCGGGTTGCCCGAGTCCTTCATGGTCGTCGGGTACTCGTAGTCGATGTCGACGCCGTTGAAGCCGTACTTCCTGATGAAGTCCACCGCCGAGTTCGCGAACGTGTCGATGCCGGCCTGGTTGACCGAGCCGTCCGCGTTCGTGGCCAGGGCGTAGAAGCCGCCGGAGTCCACCCGGGCCCCGCTGTCGTCGAAGTAGCCCCCGGTCTCGGCCCAGCCGCCCACCGAGATCAGCGTCTTGACGTTCGGGTGCTGCTTCTTGAACTTGTTCAGCAGGTTGAAGTGGCCCTGGTAGGGCAGCGCCGGGTCCATCTCGGCCCCGGCCACGCCGGGCCAGGTCGTCCCGGTCGCCGCGTTGGCCGCGCCGTCGGCGCCCACGGAGATCCGGTTGCCGCCGTCGACGTGCGCGAAGGCGTAGTTGACGTGGGTGACCTTGTCCCACGGGATGTCCGGGGCGAGGTAGGCGGGCGTGCCGTCCTTGCCGGTGCGCCAGCCGGTGAAGTAGCCGATCACCCGGCGCTGGTGGTCGGGGCCCATCTTCTCCCGGCCGGCCGTGTCGTAGACCGAGCAGTACGGAACCTGGACGCCGGGGGTCTCGTAGAGCCCGTCGGGACGGCAGGCCTCCTGGTCGGCGGCCTGCGAGACGCTCGCCGGGAGCCCGGCGAGCAGCAGGCCGGCGATCGCCGCGACGCCCGCGTACAGCGCGGGTCCCGGGCGGCGGCGGGGATGACGTGAGGGGGACGGCACGGGTCGGTTCCTCTCCACGGAAGTTGCGCAGACCCTAGAGAGGACTAGACCACTGCGTCAATAGGTATGGACCAATCCCGATCGGCGGGGACCGGGAGTTGGGGGGTGGGACGCAGGGGGCGTCGCGGGAGGATCCGGAGAAGTCCCCACCCGTCGCTTGTGAGCCAGCCCACACGACTGGCCCGTGTGGACGCCGGGCGGCCGTGGCACACTGGGCCCTGTACCAACAGCAGCGCACTCCGGGGTCGGTGAAAGTCCGAACCGGCGGTTACAGTCCGCGACCCGGTCGCTTCCAGCGGCCGGTTGACCAGGTGGAATTCCTGGACCGACGGTTAAAGTCCGGATGGGAGGCAGTGCGCGGCGGGCGAGCATGCGTGCGCGCCGCCGATCCGCTCGTCCCCTGGGACGAGTCCGTCCGGCGTCGCTCCCGGCGTTCTCGCGCGTTCCTTCTGTCGTCCTCGACAGGCCCCGGAGTCCGTGCCCGAAGAGGCAGGAGGACCCGGGAAGTGTTCACCGGAATCGTCGAAGAGCTGGGCGAGGTCACGGCCGTCGAGACCCTCGACGACGCGTGTCGCTTCCGGCTGCGCGGCCCCGTCGTCACCGGCGGCGCGAAGCACGGAGACTCCATCGCCGTCAACGGCGTGTGCCTCACGGTCGTCGAGCACGAGGGCGACGAGTTCACCGCCGACGTCATGGCGGAGACCCTCCACCGCTCCAGCCTCGGCGCCCTCACCGTCGGCTCCCGCGTCAACCTCGAGCGTCCCACCGCCGTGGGCGCGCGCCTCGGCGGGCACATCGTCCAGGGACACGTCGACGGCACCGGCGAGATCGTCGCCCGCACGCCGTCCGAGCACTGGGAGATCGTGGAGATCTCGCTGCCCGCGCACCTGTCCCGGTACGTCGTGGAGAAGGGCTCCATCACCGTCGACGGCATCAGCCTCACGGTCGTCGAGGCGGGCACCGACCGCTTCACCGTCAGCCTCATCCCCACCACGCTCGCCCTGACCACGCTCGGCCTCAAGCAGCCCGGCGACCCGGTCAACCTCGAGGTGGACGTCGTCGCCAAGTACGTCGAGCGCCTGCTCGCCGCGGGCCAGGCCGGACAGGCGGGACAGGGGGCGGCACGGTGAACTGGCTGAACTCCGAGGCGTTCGTCCTCTTCGACCAGCACATCATCTGGTCCGACATGATCGGCAACATCCTGGGCCTGATCACCCTCGGCCTCGGCTGGCGCCGGTCCCTCCTGACCTGGCCCGTGCAGTTCCTGTCCGGTCTGGTGCTGTTCACCGCCTTCTACGGCCACCTCGCCGGCAGCGCCGGCAAGCAGGTCGTCGTCATGGTCGTCGCGCTCTACGGCTGGTGGCAGTGGCAGCGCGGCCGGGGCAAGGCCGACGACGGCCGGATCACCGTCCGCTTCGCCGGCTGGCGCGAGCGCGGCGCCATGCTGGTCGCGGCCGCCGCCGGGACCGTCGCGGTGGCCCTGCTGTTCCAGGCGTACCCCAGCCTCTCCTGGGACCCCTGGCCCGACGCCTACATCTTCGTCGGCACCGTCGTCGCCATGTACGCCCAGGCCAAGGGCATGGTCGAGTTCTGGATCGCCTGGCTGCTCGTCGACGTCGTCGGCGTCCCGCTGAACTTCGCCAACGGCTACGCCTTCTCCGGCTTCGTCTACGTCATCTACGGCGCGCTCGTCCTGTGGGGCATGCGCGACTGGTGGCTGCGCTCCCGCCGGGGCTCGCGGCCCACTCTGGAGGGAGCACCGGCATGAGCACGGCACCGATCCTCTACAGCACCGACGGCATCGAGGACTTCGCCCTCGACCCGGTCGAACAGGCCGTCGCCGACATCGCGGCCGGCCGCCCGGTCGTGGTCGTCGACGACGAGGACCGCGAGAACGAGGGCGACCTCGTCATCGCCGCCGAGATGGCCACGCCCGAGATCGTAGCCTTCATGATGAGCGAGTGCCGGGGTCTGATCTGCGCCCCCATGGAGGGCGACGAACTGGACCGGCTGCGACTGCCGCAGATGGTCCAGGACAACACCGAGTCGATGAAGACCGCCTTCACGGTCTCCGTCGACGCCTCCGGCGCCCACGGCGTCACCACCGGCATCTCCGCCGCCGACCGCGCCACCACCCTGCGGCTCCTCGCGGGCGGCGAGGCCGGACCGGGCGACTTCGTCCGCCCCGGCCACGTCTTCCCGCTGCGCGCCCGCCCCGGCGGCGTCCTGGTGCGCAACGGCCACACCGAGGCGGCCGTGGACCTCGCCCGCCTCGCGGGGCTGCGCCCGGCCGGCGCCATCGTGGAGATCGCCGGCGAGGACGGCCGCATGCTGCGCCTGCCCGAGCTGATCCCCTTCGCCCGCAAGCACGGTCTGACGATCATCTCCATCGAGGACCTGATCGCCTACCGCCGCAGCGCCGAACCCACCGTCCGCCGCGAGGCCGAGGTCCACCTGCCCACCGCGCACGGCACCTTCACGGCGTACGGCTACCGCTCCACCGTCGACGGCGTCGAGCACGTCGCCCTGGTCCACGGCGACCTCGGCGACGGCGAGGACGTCCTGGTCCGCATGCACTCCGAGTGCCTGACCGGCGACGTCTTCGGCTCCCTGCGCTGCGACTGCGGCCCCCAGCTCGACGCGGCCCTGGAGCGGGTCCGCGCCGCCGGCCGCGGGGTCGTCGTCTACCTGCGCGGACACGAGGGGCGCGGCATCGGCCTGCTGTCCAAGCTGCGCGCCTACGAACTCCAGGAGCGCGGCCACGACACCCTGGACGCCAACCTGGAACTCGGCCTGCCCGCCGACGCCCGCGACTACGGCGCCGGCGCGCAGATCCTGAAGGACCTCGGCGTGCACAGCGTGCGCCTGATGACCAACAACCCCGACAAGTCCGACGCGCTGGCCCACCACGGCATCACCGTCTCCGCGAGGGAGCCGATGCCCGTGCAGGCCGACGAGCACAACATCCGCTACCTGCGCACCAAGCGGGACCGGATGGGTCACGACCTGCCCTGGCTGGACACGGCCGCCGTGTCCCCCTGCGGCACCCAGTGACACCCGGCACCACCCCGAGCGCATCGGGCGACACCCGTACAAGGCACTGAAGGAGAGACGTGAGCGGCAAGGGCGCACCGGAGCTGTCCGTACGCAATGTGGGCGACCTGCGGGTCGCCGTCATCGCGGCCCAGTGGCACGAGAAGGTGATGGACGGCCTGGTGGACGGCGCCCTGCGCGCCCTGCACGACCTGGGGATCGACGAGCCGACCCTGCTGCGCGTGCCCGGGAGCTGGGAACTGCCGGTGGTGGCGAAGGTGCTGGCCGGCCGGGGCTACGACGCGATCGTCGCCCTCGGTGTCGTCATCCGCGGCGGCACCCCGCACTTCGAGTACGTGTGCCAGGGCGTCACCCAGGGCCTGACCCAGGTCTCCGTGGACACCGGCGTCCCCGTCGGCTTCGGCCTGCTCACCTGCGACACCGAGGAGCAGGCCCTGGACCGCGCGGGCCTGCCGGGCTCGAACGAGGACAAGGGGCACGAGGCGGTGACGGCCGCCGTGGCCACGGCGGCCACGCTCCGCTCAGTATCCGAACCGTGGCACTAGGTCCCGCGGCACAGCGCGTAAAGTGGGCGCCACCATGTCCAAGAAGACGTTCGAGGAGCTCTTCACCGAGCTCCAGCACAAGGCCGCCCAGGGCGACCCCGCCACCTCCCGCACCGCCGAGCTGGTCGGCAAGGGGGTCCATGCCATCGGCAAGAAGGTCGTCGAAGAGGCCGCCGAGGTCTGGATGGCCGCCGAGTACGAGGGCAAGGAGGCGGCCGCCGAGGAGATCTCGCAGCTGCTGTACCACGTCCAGGTGATGATGGTCGCCCGCGGCATCTCCCTGGACGACGTCTACGCCCACCTCTGAGCCGCACCGCCAACCCCACTCCAGCGCACCCCCAGCGAACGAACGAAGGAAGCCGACCTCATGCTGCGCATCGCCGTCCCCAACAAGGGTTCCCTCTCCGGCCCTGCGGCGGACATGCTGCATGAGGCCGGCTACCAGCAGCGCCGGGAGTCCAAGGAACTGCGCATCGTCGACCCGGAGAACGAGGTCGAGTTCTTCTACCTCCGCCCCCGCGACATCGCGATCTACGTCTCCTCCGGCCGCCTCGACATCGGCATCACCGGCCGCGACCTGCTGATCGACTCCGGCGCCAACGCCGAGGAGATCCTCCCGCTCGGCTTCGCCCGCTCCACCTTCCGCTTCGCCGCCAAGCCGGGCACGGCCGAGGGCATCGACGACCTGGCGGGCAAGACGGTCGCCACCTCCTACGAGGGCATCGTCGCCAAGCACCTCGCCGACAGCGGGGTCGACGCCTCCGTCGTCCACCTCGACGGCGCCGTGGAGACGGCGATCGAGCTGGGCGTGGCCGAGGTCATCGCGGACGTCGTCGAGACCGGCACCAGCCTGCGCAACGCCGGCCTCGAGGTCTTCGGTGAGCCGATCATGAAGTCCGAGGCCATCGTCGTCCGCCGCACCGGCGCCGACGCCGAGGAGCCCAAGGTGCAGCAGTTCCTGCGCCGCCTGCAGGGCGTCCTGGTCGCCCGGACCTACGTGATGATGGACTACGACTGCCGCGTCGAGCAGCTCGAGAAGGCCGTCGCGCTCACCCCGGGCCTGGAGTCGCCGACCGTCTCCCCGCTGCACAACGAAGGCTGGGTCGCCGTGCGCGCCATGGTGCCCGCCAAGGAGGCCCAGCGGATCATGGACGACCTGTACGCCATCGGCGCCCGGGCCATCCTGACCACGGCCATCCACGCCTGCCGCCTCTGACCCCGGCCGGCCGGCCGCGCCGGCCGTCCTCGACCGAGGCCGTCACCACCCGTCGCCTGTGAGGGACCACCCCACGATGTCCGACCCGACCCCGCTGCCCGACCTGCCGGTCACCTTCCGGCCGGGCCGCACCCGCGTGATCCTGCTCACCGCCGGCCTCGCGATCTTCGTGGTGATCACGGCGATCGCGCTGCTCCTGGAGCAGCTCGGCCCGGGGGAGCGGCTCAGCTTCATCGTCACCGGCGCGCTGCTCTTCGGCGTGCTCGCGCTGCTGGCCCGGGTACGGGTCGTCGCCGAGGACGCCGGGGTGACCGTGGTGAACATCGCGAGCCGGCGGCGCCTGGAGTGGGCGCAGATCCTCCGGGTGAACCTGCGTCCGGGTGATCCCTGGGTGTTCCTCGACCTGAGCGACGGCACCAGCCTGCCCGCGCTCGGCATCCAGCCCGGCGTCGACAAGCAGCAGGCCATCGCCCACGCCCGCACCCTGCGGGCGCTGGCCGAGGTCCGCTCGGCCCACCACCCGGAGCGGCCCCAGGGCTGATCACGCCCAGGATGCGGGACGGCTCCGGATGGTTCACCCTGCCCGAAGCGGCCCCGTCCCGATTAACCTGGTGACGGAGGCGTCGTCATGCCTCTGCCACTGAGGTGCCGACCGGACCCAGAGGTTCCCGACTACCCGAGGAGTGACTCCCTCCAGCGATGGACGGATCGTCCTGTAGTACCTGCGCCGCCCCCGTGCGACCTCACGAGGCGGCGGCCCCATGACCATCCCCCTGCTCCTGCTCGCGGCGGCCTTCCTGCTCATCCTGGCCAACGGCTTCTTCGTCGCCGCCGAGTTCGGTCTCGTCACGGTCGAGCGCCCGGAGGCCGAGAAGGCCGCCGCCGAGGGCGACCCGCGTGCCCGCACGGTCGTCGAGTCGCTGCGGCAGCTGTCCTTCCAGCTCTCCGGCACCCAGCTCGGCATCACCATCACCTCCCTCGTCGTCGGCATGCTCGCCGAGCCCGCGCTCGCGGAGCTGCTGCGCGGCCCGTTCACCGCGCTCGGCATCCCGGCCGGCGCCGTCCCCGGCGTCTCCGTGGTCGTCGGCATGCTGCTGGCCTCCGCCGTGCAGATGGTGATCGGCGAGCTGGTGCCCAAGAACTGGGCCGTCTCCCGGCCGCTGCAGGTGGCCCGCTTCGTCGCGGGCCCCCAGCACGCCTTCGCGCGGCTGTTCCGGCCGGTCATCGCCGCCCTGAACACCGTCGCCAACCGTCTGGTGCGCGCCCTCGGCGTGGAACCCGCCGACGAGCTGGCGTCCGCCCGCACCCCCGGCGAACTGGTGTCGCTGGCCCGGCACTCCGCCCAGGCGGGTGCCCTCGAACAGGACACGGCCGACCTGTTCGTGCGCACGCTGTCCCTGGGCGAGCTGACCGCGCAGCACGTGATGACGCCGCGCGTGAAGGTCAGCGCCCTGCAGTCGACGGCCACCGCCGAGGACGTGGTCAACCTGACCCGCGCCACCGGCCTGTCCCGTTTCCCCGTCTACCGAGAGAAGATCGACGAGGTCGTCGGCATGGTCCACCTCAAGGACGCCCTGGCCGTCCCGGTCCACGACCGGCTGCGCACCCCCGTGGGCCGCATCGCCCGCCCTGCCCTGCTGGTCCCCGAGACCCTCCCGGTCCAGCCGCTGCTGGCCCGGCTGCGCAGCGAGCAGCCCATCGCCGTCGTCGTCGACGAGTACGGCGGCACGGCGGGCGTGGTCACCCTGGAGGACATCGTCGAGGAGATCGTCGGCGAGGTCCGCGACGAGCACGACGGCCAGGACACGCCCGAGCTGGCCCCCGCCCCGCCGGAGGACGGCCGGCCCGCCTGGGACGTCGACGGCAGTTGCCGCGTCGACGCCCTGCTGCGCATCGGCCTGGCGGTGCCGGAGGGTCCGTACGAGACGGTCGCCGGTCTCGTCGCCGACCTGCTCGGGCGCATCCCGGCCGTCGGCGACCGGACCGAGCTGCCCGGCTGGCGGCTGTCCGTGCGCCGGGTCGGGCACTACCGCGCCGAGCGGATCCGCCTCGTGCGCACCGGGACCGTCGTGGAGGCGGCCCGATGACGCTGCTGCAACTGCTGTTCGCCGGGCTGCTCGTCCTCGCCAACGGCTTCTTCGTCGGCGCCGAGTTCGCGCTGGTCTCCGTGCGGCGCAGCCAGATCGAACCGCTCGGCACCGCCCGCGCCCGCCAGGTCCTGTACGGCCTGGAGCACCTGCCGCAGATGATGGCCGCGGCCCAGTTCGGCATCACGGTCTGCTCGCTGACCCTGGGCGCGGTCGCCGAGCCGACCGTGGCCCGGCTGCTGGAGCCGCTGTTCGAGGCGGTCCACCTGCCGCACGGCGTGATCCACCCGCTGGGCTACGTCATCGCCCTGGCCGCGGTGGTCTTCTTCCACCTCGTCATCGGCGAGATGGTCCCGAAGAACCTCGCCATGGCCGCGCCCGAGAAGGCCGCGCTGTGGCTCAGCCCCGGCCTGGTCTGGTTCGCCCGCCTGTGCCGGCCGATCACGGTCGCCCTCGGTGCCTGCGCCCAGGGCATCCTGCGGCTCTTCCGCGTCGAGCCCAAGGACGAGGTGGAGGCCGTCGTCACCAGCGAGCAGCTCAACCGGCTCCTGGAGGACTCCGGCCAGGCCGGCCTCCTCGACCCCGAGGAGCAGGAGCGGCTGGAGGACGCCCTGGAGCTGGGCTCCCGCCCGGTGACGGACGTGCTCCTGAAGCGGGAGTCGCTGATCACGGTGCCGCCGTCGGTCACCCCCGGGCAGATCGTCGAGCTCACCGCCCGCACCGGCTACTCGCGCTTCCCGATCGCCGCGGAGAAGAGCGCCAAGGGCACCTTCATGGGCTACCTGCACGTCAAGGACGTCCTCGACCTGGAGGAGTCCGACCGCGCGGTGCCGCAGCAGGTGTGGCGCCCCATGACGACGCTCCGCCCCGAACTCCCGCTGGACGACGCCCTGACCGTGATGCGGCGGGCGGCGACCCACCTGGCGCAGGTCGCCGACGCCGGCGGACGGGTGCTGGGGCTCGTCGCCCTGGAGGACGTCCTGGAACTGCTGGTCGGCGAGGTGCGCGACCCGGCGCACCGCGAGACGCGCAACGTCCGGCTGACGTCGCCCCGCGTCAGCGGGGAGCCGGAGGAGGCGCTCGCCTAGCGGCGCCCACCGGGACGTACCCAGCAGGGACGTGCCGACCCGCCGGGACGTACCCAGCAGGACGTGCGGGGGAGACCGCTGACGGATCGGGGGGCTACAGGGCCGAGGGGTCCTGTGGTCCCCGCCCCGACAGCACCTCGCCGTACGCCTGCATCAGGTCCGGCAGCCGCAGGGTGGCCAGGTCCGCGCGGGTCAGCGCCCCGGGGTACGTCGACAGCCTGAGGTCCCGGTAGGCGCAGCTCTTCTCGTACAGCGTCCGCAGGAACCGCCCGTTGCCCAGCTCGTCGATCCACCCCTGGTCGACCACGTGCCCGGCGATCGAGCGCAGCTCGTCCAGGGCCTCCTCGTCCCAGAGGTCGCCGTTCTCCGCGGCGAGGACCTTGCCGATCTCGGTGAGTTCGAGCGGCCGGTAGGAGGGGAAGTCCACCCGGGTCGTGAACCGCGAGGACAGACCCGGGTTGGCGGCGAGCAGCCGGTCCATCCCCTCGGGATAGCCGGCCAGGATGACCACGAGGTGGTCCCGGTTGTCCTCGGCGCGCTTGAGCAGCACCTGCAGGGCCTCGTCGCCGTAGGCGTCGCCCTTGCCGTACCCGGAGTTGGACAGGGAGTACGCCTCGTCCACGAACAGGACACCGCCGAGCGCGGAGTCGATCAGCTCGTTGGCCTTCACTGCGGTCTGGCCCAGGTACTCGCCCACCAGGTCGGCCCGCTGCGCCTCCACGAGGTGGTCGCCGCCGAGCAGTCCGAGGGCGTAGAAGACCCGGCCGAGGATGCGGGCCACGGTGGTCTTGCCGGTGCCGGACGGCCCGGAGAAGACGAAGTGCCGTTTGGGCGGCTGGACCGGCAGGCCCTGCCCGGCGCGCAGCCGCGCCATGTTGAGCTGCGCGGACAACGCCTTGACCTGCCGCTTCACGGGCTCCAGGCCCACCATGCGCTCGAGCTCGGCCAGGGCCTCCTCGAGCAGGGCGGGGTCGGTGGGGCCGGCCGGCAGCGACGGCGTCGGGACGGCGGTCTTGTGCCGCGCGGCCGTGCCGGGCGCCACCGGCGGAACGCCCGCCGGGGGCAGGTCGGCGGGCTCGCCCAGCCTGAGGTCCCGGCCCTCCGTGCCGAACAGCGGGTCCAGCACGTCCGGCCCGTCCACGCTGTCCTGGCCGAAGCCGCTCAGCGTGATCGCGGCGAGGTCGGCCGGATCGTCGTCGAACCCGTCGCCCTCGGCGATCGCCGCGAGCCGCGCGGAGGTGTCCATGAACGCGGGGTCGACCCGGTGCACGGCCCGGTACAGGGGGAGCGCGGCGGCCGACCGTCCCGTCCCCTCGTGGGCCCGCGCCAGCCAGTACCGCAGCTCCTTGCGCTGCGGCTGCTCGCTGCGGCAGCGCATCAGCGCCGTCGACAGCAGCGGCTCGGCCTGGCCGTACATCTCCAGCCGCACCCGGGCCATGCCGCCGAACAGCCCGGCCTCGATGCCGAGCAGGGGGTCGTCGAGCAGCGGGTCGGTGTGCCGGACGAGCTGCTCCCAGTCCTTGACCAGGTAGGCGCGGCAGGCGTGCAGGAAGCGCACCTGGTGGTCGGTGTCGACCGGGGGCAGTCCGGCGAGTGCCCGGTCCAGCTCCGGCACGTGGCGGCCGTCGAGCCAGTGGGAGGCGTGCGCGAGGAGCAGGTCGCGCGGGCTCTCCAGCACGGGCTGCACCCACCAGCCGAGCCAGTACCAGGAGTTGAGCGTGCGGCGGTGCCGGGCGCGCTGTTCGCCGAAGCGTTCGCGGTGCCGGAACATCCGCAGCAGCGCGGTCGTGGTGTCCACCCGCAGCGCGTGCAGCCCGAGCCAGCCGTCCGCCATCCCGGGATCGATCCGCACCGCGGCGCGGAACTCCTCCTCCGCCTGCGGATAGGCGCCCATGGTGTAGGCGTCCACGCCTCGCAGCCAGGCGAGGTCGGCCGGGGCCTGCGGGCCCTGGGTGCCGAAGTCCATCACGTCCCCCACAAACCGTGCCCCCGTCGCCCGTCGGCTGCCGTGGTCGAACCGCTGTGCCGCGGAACGGAGTTGAGTGCGCGGAGCAGCCGTCCGCAGGTCGCACCCAGGGCATCGTACCCGCGGGGGAGGGGCCCGCCGTAGGGTGCCGCACGAGGCGTTCGGCGAGGTGGGAGCACGGGGGGCGCGTCGGGCGCGGTGACCGAGGGTGAGCGTCCGGCGCCGTCACGCGCCCGGAACGGGGGCCGCGGGGGCCGTTCGCGGGCAGAACGAAGCCCCCGATCACGGGGGAACAACCGGGGGCTTCGCGTCTTCGGGCGGCTTCCCTGCCGCACATTGAGAACGTAAGTCCTGTACGGGCCGCCGGTCAAGCGCAGTTGAGGCACTCGGAGAAGTTCCCCCGCACGGATCTTCACAGGTTCACCACATCGCGTGCGACCCTTCACTCAGCGTGACGAAGGGCCCGTACCAGGGGGCGCGGACGGCCCCGGCAGCACCTCGTACCCCCGCTCCAACTGCCGTACCAGCGCGTGCGCGTGGGGTCGCGAGGGGTCCGCCGCGAAGTGCGCCCGCTCCGCCTCGACCCAGCCGTCCCAGAACTCCCGCTGCTCCGCCCCGTCCCGTGCGCGGCCCCGCGCCCACGACTCCTCCGGTGGCAGGTCCATCCACAGCAGGCACGCCAGGCTCGGCCGCACCGCACGGCGCCCGACCCCCACGCCCTCCACCAGCACCACGGGTGCCGCGGGCAGCGGCCGGGGCGGGCCGTAGCGGCGGGCCCGCCAGTCGTACGGCGCGTAGTGCGCGCTCTCGCCCCGGCCGAGCGGCTCGATCACCTGGGCCCGAAGGCGGCCGGTCCACCCGAAGGGGTCGCGGTGGGAGGCCAGGTCGTCGAGGTGGAGCACCGGCGCCCCGCCCAGCGCGGCGGCCACCCGCCCGGCGAACGTCGACTTCCCCGAGCCCGCGTGTCCGTCCACGCCGACCAGGCGCACCGGCCCGCAGGACGGGGGGAGCCGGCGGAGCCGGGCGGCGAGCTCGTGGATGACGGGGTCCTCGGGCGTGCGGGGGGAGGGGGCGTGCTGCCCGCAGTCTAGGGGGTGTCTCGTCGGTCAGGCCGGGCTCGCGAGACACCCCCTGGTGCCGGGCGCCGCAGGTCATGCCAGTGGACTCGACCAATGATTCGTGACGCGCGTGGGTCGAAGTGCTGGCAGGAGCGGGCGTGGACGGCCATAGTTGGCGCACAACCGTGCACCCGGACCCGCCCCGACTCCGACACCTGGGGGTCTCCCGCCCATGAGCAGAGCCGAACAGCCGTCCCGCAGGGCCGCGCAGCCCTCCCGCAGGACCGTCCTGACCGCCGCGGTCGTCGCCGCCGTGACGTCCGCCGCGACGGCCGGCGCCCTGGCCCCGGCCTCCGCCGCCGTCCCCGACGGCCCGGCCGGTCCCGCCGGCCCGGACGCCCCGGCCCGCCCCGTCGACTACCGCTCCTGGACCACGTACGCCGACTGGCGCTCGGGCACCGCGCAGGGCACCCGCCCGGTGGCCGGCGTCCGGCCGGGCCTGGTGATCGCCGCCGCCCACGGCACCGTCGACTACACCGACCCGCACACCGGCACCACCGCGGCCTGGGAGTACGCCACCTGGACCTCGCCGGTGCACCACCTCCCGGTGCCGTCCACGGAGGCCATCGCGTCCTGGAACGCGCACACCCCCGAGGGCACCTGGCTCCAGGTCGAGCTGTCCGGGACGTACTCCGACGGCACCGCGACCCCCTGGTACGTGATGGGCCGCTGGGCGGCCGGCGACCAGGACATCCGGCGCACCTCCGTCGACGACCAGACCGACGGCCGGAGCACCATCTGGACGGACACCTTCTCCATCGACGACGCCTCCACGGGCCTGCGCCTGGCGTCGTACCGGCTGCGCCTGACCCTGTACCGCCGGCCCGGCACGAAGCTCACGCCGACCGTGTGGCGGCTCGGGGCGATGGGCTCCGACATCCCCGACCGCTTCACCGTCCCGGCCAGCACCCCGGGCCTCGCGCGGGAACTGGCCGTCCCGCGCTACTCGCAGGAGATCCACAAGGGCCAGTACCCCGAGTACGACAACGGCGGCGAGGCCTGGTGCAGCCCCACCTCCTCGCAGATGATCGTCGAGTACTGGGGCGGCCGGCTCACCCCGGAGCAACTGGCCTGGGTCGACCCGTCGTACGCCGACCCGCAGGTGTGCCACGCGGCCCGGTCCACCTACGACTACCAGTACGAGGGCTGCGGCAACTGGCCGTTCAACGCGGCCTACGCGGCGACCTTCGAGGGCCTCCAGGGCGTCGTGACCCGCCTCGTCTCCCTCACCGACCTGGAGACGCTCGTCGCGGCCGGCATCCCGGCCATAACGTCCCAGTCGTTCCTGAAGGAGGAGCTCACCGGCGCGGGGTACGGCACCTCCGGGCACCTGATGACGGTGATCGGCTTCACCGCCGACGGCGACGTGATCGCCAACGACCCGGCCTCGCCGAGCGACGAGGCGGTGCGCAGGGTCTACCGGCGCCGGGAGTTCGAGAACATCTGGCTGCGGACCAAGCGGTACAACGCCTCCGGCAAGGTCGTCGGCGGCACGGGCGGCGTCTGCTACCTGTACTTCCCGGCCCACCCCACCCCGCGCCAGCGCAAGGCGCTCGCCGCGGTGGGCGTGCGGTGAGCGGGGGCGGCCGCGTCCGCGTGTGAGCAACCTCTCGGCCGCGAACGGCGCGAACGGTGGCAAGGTGGACGGACCGACCGGGCGTACCCGCCCGGTCGGGCTCGACCGGGGCGGGCCGATCGGTCCCGCCCCCACCGCACGACCGCAGTGAGACGCCATGACCGCACACTCCGCCACCGCCCACGCCCACGCCCGCACCGGGGGCCCGAAGGACGACGGCCCCCGCATCCTCGAACACGTCGCGGGCTGGGCCCTCGTCCTGGTCGTCGCGATGCTGGTGACGCAGCTGGGACTGCTGTAGGCGTCTGCTTGACCTGACATACTGCGGATGTCACCGCCGACCGTCGGAATCAGGGTCGAAATTGAACATCCCGCAGCAGCGTGCCGCCGACCTCCCCGGAGTCCGCGGAACCGAGCGCTCCGTGGCGCGTCGCGCCGAACTCATCGCCATCGGGCGGAAGTTGTTCGCCGACCGGTCCTACGACGCGCTCTCCATGGACGACATCGCGAAACAGGCGCACGTCGCCAAGGGGCTCATCTACTACTACTTCCGGTCCAAGCGCGGCTACTACCTGGCGATCATCCAGGACTCCGTCGCCGACCTGGTCTCCTTCGCGGCGGGCGGCGCCGGGCTGCCCCCGGTGGACCGCGTCCACCGCACCATCGACGGTTACCTGCGCTACGCCGAGAGCCACCAGGCCGCCTTCCGCACGATCGTCAGCGGCGGGGTCGGGTTCGACGCCGAGGTGCACGCCGTCCGCGACGGTGTGCGGAACGCGATCGTCGCGACCATCGCCGAGGGCGCGTACGGCTCCGGCGAGATCGCCCCGGTCGCGCGCGTGGGCCTGCTGGCCTGGGTGTGCGGCGTGGAGGGCGCCACGCTCGACTGGATCGACCGCCCCGAGCTGTCTCGCGACACGCTGCGGGAGTACCTGGTGAGGACCCTCGGCGGTGCCCTGCGCGCCATCGAGGAGCTGGACCCGACCCATCCGGCCCCGCGGCCGGCCCGCCGGGACGCCTGAGCCGCGCACCGGCACGGCCCGGCCGCCGTGGGGGCCCGGGGGACGCGCGAAGGGCGGAGGCTCGTGGACTCCGCCCGTCGCACCCCGTGGGGGTTCCCGGTCCCCGCCGTCCGGACTAGCCGATGGCCTTGATCAGTTCACCGTTGGCGGTGTCGCCGCTGAGCTCCCAGAAGAAGGTCCCGCCCAGCCCCTGCTGGTTCTTGTACGCCGTCTTGCTCGCGATGGTCGCGGGGGTGTCGTAACTCCACCACTCGCTGCCGCACTTGGCGTAGGCCGTGCCGCCGACGGTGCCGGTCGCGGGGCAGCGGCCCTTCAGCACCTTGTAGTCCTCGATGCCGTTCTCGTAGGTGCCCTTCGCCGGGCCGGTCGCGGTGCCGCCGGGTGCCGCCTGGGTGACGCCGGTCCAGCCGCGGCCGTAGAAGCCGATGCCGAGCAGCAGCTTGGCGGCCGGGATGCCGAGGCCCCGGAGCTTGGCGATGGTCGCCGAGGTGTACATGTCCGCCTTGGGGATCCCCGCGTAGGAGGTGAGCGGCGAGTGCGGGGCGGTCGGCCCGGTCGCGTCCCAGGCGCCGAAGTAGTCGTAGGTCATCGGGTTGTACCAGTCCACGTACGGGGCCGCGCCCGCGTAGTCCGCGGCGTCGATCTTGCCGCCCGCGGTGGCGTCGGCCGTGATGGCGGCCGTGACCAGGTTGCCGCTGCCGAACTTGGCGCGCAGCGCCGCCAGCAGGTTCTTGAAGGCCGCCCGCCCGCTGGTGTCGCAGGTGTTGCCGCAGGCGTTGGGGTACTCCCAGTCGATGTCGATGCCGTCGAAGACGTCGGCCCACTTGGAGTTCTCGACCAGGTCGTAGCAGGACTGCGCGAACGCGGCCGGGTTCTTCGCGGCCTCGCCGAAGCCGCTCGACCAGGTCCAGCCGCCGAAGGACCACAGCACCTTCAGGCCCGGGTGCTTCTTCTTCAGCTTGCGGAGCTGGTTGAAGTTGCCGCGCAGCGCCTGGTCCCAGGTGTCGGCGACGCCGTCGACGGACTCGGCGGCGGTGTACGCGCGGTCGGTGGCCGCGTAGGCGTCGCCCATCGCGCACTTGCCGCCGGTGACGTTGCCGAAGGCGTAGTTGATGTGCGTCAGCTTCGCCGCGGAGCCGGACGTCTCGATGTTCTTGACCAGGTACTTGCGGTCGTAGGTGCCCCATTCGGTGAAGTAGCCGACGACCTTGGAGCCGGCGGCCGCGGCGCGCGGGGCGGGGCTCGCGGTCGCGGTGCTCGCCCCGGCGCCGGCCAGCAGGCCGACCCCCAGGGCGGTGGTACACAGGGCGGCGACGACCGCGCGGAGTCGGGAGCGGCGGGGGGTGTGCTGCATCGGTGGCTCCTCGTGGGGGAGAGGGGAACGCACGCCGATTGGCATGAACGCGGTAACGCGGTGACCGTGAGCGTAGGAGGACTAGACCACTACGGTCAATGGTGCGTACCAAGTCGCCTTCACGGCGCCCCGCTCCGCCCCCACGGGGGCCGGGGGGCGGTCAGCGCACGTCGCCCAGCGGGTCCAGGGAGGCGCTGAACTGTCCCGGCCGCACCGGCGGGGCCGAGAGCCGCACCCACTCGGGGTCGTGCCGGCCCGGCAGGGTGCGTCCGCGGTCGGCCCACGCGCGCATCAGATCGCGATAGATGGGCGGGTCCTGGAGCGGCGCGGGACGCGGAACGGCGCGCAGGACCGGTTCCGCGCCGAGGGGGGCGGGGACGAACAACTGGCGGTGACGCCCGGGAGCGGAGGACGTGGGGGTCATACCGGGCCAACGCGCGCGGCCGCGCCCGGGTCACCGGCGCACGGAGTCGCGCGTGCGTTCGCGGAGTGCCCCGGCGCGCGGCCGGTTCACCCGTTGTTCCGTCATCGCAGCGCCGGAGCACATCACTTGACGGTGCATCAGGACATGCCGAACCCGCGCCACGACCCCGATGGGCCGTGGCGCGGGGCGGCTGGGACTGGGAGGTGGGCCGGATCCGGCTCAGGCGGCCTGGCGGCGCATCGTCGGCACGCGCATCGGGCGCGAGCCCGGGCCGCCGACGTGGGAGAAGGGCTGCGTGCGCCAGTCGAGTCCCTGAGGGAGCGTCAACAACAGCGCGGTGTCCTGCTCCTGCGGCTCCACGCTCTCGTCGGCGGGGCGGGCGTCGGACGCCGCACGGCCGGTGCCGGCACACACCGTGAGCCCGAACGGGTTCCACGGGGAGGCGCACAGCGCGTGCTCCGGCAGGGACTCCTCGTCCGCCAGCAGCGCGATGGGCTGGGCGCAGTCCGGGCAGATCACCCGGTACATCTCGAACGTGTCGTAGGCGTCGAACTCGTCGTCGTAGCCGTCGAGTTCGAGGGAGTCGTCGGGTTCGACGCCCTCCGGCTCGGGCTCGACGACGACCGACTGGAGCCGCTTGGACGCGGATCGACCAGGGCGCTTGACACTCTGCATGGGATTCTCCCCCTCGGGCTGGGCCGTGAAGGCACTGCGGCCTCGACCACAGCAAGCACTTCCCGCGGTGTCCCGGTGGTAATCACGGGACCATCACGAAGCCCGGCCACGGCTTGTGGCGTTCGTCACACGCCCTGCACGACTGCTGCGGGCCGTCTTCACGGCCCCGTACCCGCGCACCCCGCCCCGGTCGCATCACGAACCTGCTATGACCTGGGCTGCACAGGTATACGCGGAGATCAGCGGCACTGTAGGTTCAGCGCCATGGAGGAGCTGGACCGCCACATCGTGCAGCTGCTCGTCAAGGACGGGCGGATGAGCTACACCGACCTGGGCAAGGCCACGGGCCTGTCCACGTCCGCCGTGCACCAGCGGGTGCGCCGGCTGGAACAGCGGGGCGTGATCCGCGGCTACGCGGCCGTCGTCGACCCCGAGGCCGTCGGGCTGCCCCTGACCGCCTTCATCTCGGTGAAACCGTTCGACCCGAGCGCCCCCGACGACATCGCCGAGCGGCTCGCGGGCGTGCCCGAGATCGAGGCCTGCCACAGCGTGGCCGGCGACGAGAACTACATCCTCAAGGTCCGCGTGGCCACGCCGCACGAGCTGGAGGAGCTGCTGAGCCGGCTCCGCGCCCTGGCCGGCGTCTCCACCCGGACGACGGTCGTCCTGTCCACCCCCTACGAGGCGCGCCCGCCGCGCATCTGACGAGGGGCCCCGGTAGGGGGCGGCGGGGGAGAAGCGCGAGACTGTCCCCATGAGTGAGCGCACCCCCGAGCCGAAGACCGTCCTGCTCCGCCGCGGAGAGGTCCACAGTCCCGCCGATCCGTTCGCGACCGCGATGGTCGTCGAGCGCGGACAGGTCGCCTGGGTCGGCTCGGAAGGCGCGGCCGACGCCTTCGCGGACGGGGTCGACGAGGTGGTCGACCTCGACGGCGCCCTGGTGACCCCGGCGTTCACCGACGCCCATGTGCACACCACCGCCACCGGACTCGCCCTGACCGGCCTCGACCTGTCCGACGCGCCGTCCCTGGAGGCGGCCCTCGCGCGCGTACGGGAGTTCGCCGCCGCCCGACCGCAGGACAGGGTGCTGCTCGGCCACGGCTGGGACGCCGCTCGCTGGCCCGGGGGCCGCCCGCCCACGCGCGCGGAGCTGGACGAGGCGACCGGTGGCCGTCCCCTGTACCTGTCGCGCATCGACGTGCACTCGGCGGTCGTCACTACGGCCATGCTCGAGCTGACCCCCGGCCTCGGCGCGGGCGACGGCCCGCTCACCGCCGACGCCCACCACGCCGTGCGCGCGGCGGCGTTCGCGGCCGTGACGCCCGCCCAGCGCGCCGAGGCCCAGCGCACCGCCCTCGTCCACGCCGCCTCCCTCGGCATCGGCTCGGTCCACGAGTGCGGGGGCCCGGAGATCTCCTCCGAGGACGACTTCACCGGCCTGCTGCGGCTGGCCGCCGAGGAACCGGGGCCGCGCGTGGTCGGCTACTGGGCCGAGCAGGACGTGGAGAAGGCCCGCGCGCTGGGCGCGGCCGGCGCGGCGGGCGACCTGTTCGTCGACGGCGCCCTCGGCTCGCACACCGCCTGCCTGCACACCCCGTACACCGACGCGGAGCACACCGGGACCGCCTACCTGGACGCCGAGGCGGTCACCGCGCACGTCGTCGCCTGCACCGAGGCCGGCCTCCAGGCGGGCTTCCACGCCATCGGCGACGCCGCCGTCACCGCCGTCGTCGACGGCATCCGCGCGGCCGCCGAGAAGGTCGGCCTCGCGCGGATCCGCGCGGCCCGGCACCGCGTCGAGCACGCCGAGATGCTCACGCCCGAGACCGTCGCGGCCTTCGCCGAGCTGGGCCTGACCGCCTCCGTGCAGCCCGCCTTCGACGCGCTGTGGGGCGGCGAGGACGGCATGTACGCCCAGCGCCTGGGTGCCGAGCGCGCCCGCACGCTCAACCCGTTCGCCGCCCTGCTGCGGGCCGGCGTCCCGCTCGCCTTCGGCTCGGACAGCCCGGTCACCCCGCTCGACCCCTGGGGCACCGTGCGGGCGGCCGCCTTCCACCGCACGCCCGAGCACCGCGTCTCCGTGCGCGCCGCCTTCACCGCCCACACCCGGGGCGGCTGGCGGGCGGTCGGCCGGGACGACGCGGGCGTGCTGGTGCCCGGCGCACCCGCCGACTACGCGGTGTGGCGCACCGGCGAGCTGGTCGTCCAGGCCCCCGACGACCGGGTCGCGCGCTGGTCCACCGACCCCCGCTCCGGCACGCCCGGCCTGCCCGACCTCACCCCCGGCCGTGACCTGCCCGTCTGCCTGCGCACGGTCGTCGCGGGCCGGACCGTGTACGTACGGCCGGGCGAGTGACCGGGGCCCGCACGGCGACGGCCGGGCGGGTGATCCGCGCGCACGGCGCCGGCAAGATCACCCGTCCGCCCGTG
The DNA here is from genome assembly GCF_005280195.1 of Streptomyces galbus. Taxonomy (GTDB): domain Bacteria; phylum Actinomycetota; class Actinomycetes; order Streptomycetales; family Streptomycetaceae; genus Streptomyces; species Streptomyces galbus. Next base: position 394,693 of record NZ_SZPR01000018.1, read on the forward strand.
CCGGGACGGGTCGCGCCGCATCGGGCCTGACCTGCGCTTCGGCCGGAGATCCGCAGGTCACGTGGTGGTTGACAGCCGACGGCCGCGGGCCGGTAGGTTCGGCGGAGTCCACCACCGGACGCCCCACCGGGGAACCTCCGCGACTCGGCCACCGCGCCACTGGGTCAGGGACGGCGTGCCGCACCGGCGCACCGCCACTGGGAGCCAGGCTCAGCGCAAGCGCGACGGCGAGGGAACGTTCCGTCGGCCGGGGAGGTGTGACCCGGGTGGGGCCCGGGCGCTCAGTAGACAACGGCTTCAGGTCGATCCGCAGCCAGCGGGTCCCAGGTCGGCCCGAAGGGCGCCGGGCCCCCATCCGCAGCAGCGCGCGGCCGCGGGCCGCCCCGCGCCGGAGCCCCGAGAGGTGATCTCCGGCACCGCCCCGGGGGAAACGGCACCACCTTGCGGTCCTCCTGTCACGTCGGCGCAGGCGAAGGCCACTATGGTGGTCCCCTGCGTACGGACATGAAGGGGCAGCAGTGAACGACGGCGACGGGACCCCCGCGGCACAGGAGCGAGGGAGGAAGTTCGGCCCGCTCGGCACGACCTTGGTGATCATTCCGACCTACAACGAGGCGGAGAACGTCAAGGGCATCGTCGGCCGGGTGCGCAAGGCCGTCCCCGAGGCCCACGTCCTCGTGGCCGACGACAACAGCCCCGACGGCACGGGCAAGCTCGCCGACGAGCTGGCCGCCCACGACGACCACGTCCACGTCCTGCACCGCAAGGGCAAGGAGGGGCTGGGCGCCGCGTACCTCGCCGGCTTCCGCTGGGGCCTGGACCAGGGCTACGGCGTGCTGATCGAGATGGACGCCGACGGCTCCCACCAGCCGGAGGAGCTGCCCCGGCTGCTGACCGCGCTGAAGGGCGCCGACCTGGTGCTCGGCTCCCGCTGGGTGCCCGGCGGCCGCGTGGTGAACTGGCCCAAGTCCCGCGAATTCCTCTCCCGGGGCGGCAGCACGTACTCGCGGCTCATGCTGGACGTGCCGCTGCGCGACGTCACCGGCGGCTACCGCGCCTTCCGCCGGGAGACCCTCGAAGGGCTCGGCCTCGACGACGTCGCCTCCCAGGGCTACTGCTTCCAGGTCGACCTGGCCCGCCGCGCCGTCAAGGCCGGCTACCACGTGGTCGAGGTCCCCATCACCTTCGTCGAGCGCGCGCTCGGCGACTCCAAGATGAGCCGGGACATCGTCGTGGAGGCCCTGTGGCGGGTCACCGCCTGGGGCGTGGGCGAGCGGGTCGGCAAGATCACCGGCAAGGGCGGCACCCGCCCGCAGGAGTGAGGGCAGCCGTCCGCGCCGGCCGCGTCCCGGCCGGCGCCGGACGGCCCCGGACCTGGGCCATCGCGCTTATCCCGCGCTGAGCCCCGGGCAGGCACACTGGACGTATGACGACTGGCGCCCCGATCACCTCCTCCTCCTCTTCCTCGTCCGGCCGGCCCCGCCGGTCGCGGCTGCGCACCGTACTGCCGGCGGCGGTCGTGGCCTGGCTGGTGCTGGAGATCTGGCTGCTGACGGTGGTCGCGGGCGCGTCGAGCGGGCTGGTCGTGCTGCTGCTGATCGTCGCCGGGATCGTCCTCGGCTCGGTCGTGATCAAGCGCGCGGGCCGCCGCGCCTTCCAGAACCTGAACGAGGCGCTGAACCGCGGCACGGCCCCGAGCCGGGGCGGTGGCAACGGCTGGATGATGCTCGGCGGCCTGCTGCTGATGCTCCCCGGCCTGGTCTCGGACGTCCTCGGCCTGCTCCTGCTGCTCCCGCCGGTGCAGAAGGCCGTCGGCCGCTACGCCGAGCGCACGGTCGACCGCAAGCTGCGCGCGGTGGTCCCGGGTTCCCTGGGCGACGCCTTCCAGCAGGCCCGGATGCACCACCCGGACGGCAAGGTCGTCCCGGGCGAGGTCGTCCGGCACGACACCGGCACGGACCCGTCCGCGCAGGACCGCCGCCCGCCGCTCACCCGCTGAGCGGGCCGGGCGGAGGGGCCGGGCGGAGCGCCACAAGAACACGCAGAACGACCGCGGGCGCCGTACGTCTTCACGTACGGCGCCCGCGGTCGTCGTGCTGCGCGCGGTGCGCTGGTTGCCGAACGCCCGCTACGCGCTCTTGCGGCTGTCCCGGGGATGAACCGCGAGGTTCATCGCCCCGGACCGCAGAACGGCCAGCCGCTCCTCGAGGACCTCTTCGAGTTCCTCGCGGGTGCGCCGCTCCATCAGCATGTCCCAGTGCGTGCGCGCGGGCTTCGCCTTCTTCTCCTCAGGGCCGTCGCCGTCCACGAGGAGTGCTGGGGCACCGCAGACCTTGCACTCCCACTCCGGCGGGATCTCCGCCTCGACCGAGAAGGGCATCTCGAAGCGGTGCCCCTTCTCGCATGCGTACTCCACGGCCTGGCGGGGGGCCAGGTCGATGCCGCGGTCCGTCTCGTAGCTGGTCACCACGAGGCGCGTGCCGCGAAGAGCTCGCTCACTCATGAATCGTGCCTCCCGGGCTTGTCGCCCACAGGACAGGTGTCGCTGTCGTCGTCATCCGGTCAACGTCCGGTCGGCGGTAAAGATTCCCGTTCCGAGTCCCGTTCCGGGCAATGCGTCGCCGTCGTAGCCGCAGCCTTGTCAACCAGTGCAGTACCCACCGACGCCCGGTTTGTCACATCTGTTAGGAGATGTCACCCAGTGCTTCGGCATCTTTGACGCGCAGTAACGGTACGCCTGGCAGGCCAAACGCGTACACTACCGCCCTTTCGCCGCCAGCGCTAAATCCTCTCGGGTACGGGATTGCCCGCGTCGCCGATCGCTCGCCGTACGGGTACCCGCGCCAGCAGGACGAACCCTATGACGAAGAACGCGACCAGGGAGACGATCGCGTCCCGGTAGCTGCCGGTGAGCTGATAGGTCACCCCGAACAGCAGCGGCCCCAGCCAGCTCATGCCGCGGTCGCTCATCTCGTACGCGGAGAAGTATTCGGCCTCCTTGCCCGGCGGGACCAGGTGGGAGAACAGGGAGCGGGACAGCGCCTGGCTGCCGCCCAGCACCAGCCCGATCGCCGCGGCCAGCGCGAAGAACCCGGCCGGCGCCCCGGCGGGCAGGAAGTAGCCGACGGCCAGGACGAGCGTCCAGGCCAGCAGGGAGCCGAGAACGGTGCGCTGGGCGCCGTAGCGGCGGGCCAGCCGCCCCATCCCCAGGGCGCCCGCCACCGCCAGCACCTGCACCAGCAGGACGGCCGCGATCAGCGTGGACTGCCCGAGGCCCAGCTCCTCGGAGCCGTACACCGACGCCTGGGAGATCACCGTCTGGATGCCGTCGTTGTAGACGAGGTAGGCGAGGAGGAAGCCGAGGGTCAGCGGGTGGCGGCGCATGTCGCGGACGGTGGCCGCGAGCTGCCGGAACCCCGGTGCGGTCGGCTCCCGGCCGTCGCCCGGGACGCGGTCCGGCGCCGGCCGGTCGCGCAGCCGCAGCAGCGGGACCAGGGTGAAGCCGCCCCACCACAGCCCCGCGGAGGCCAGGCAGATGCGCACCGCCGTCGTCTCGGAGACACCGAAGGAGTCGTGGGCCAGGTAGAGCGCCAGGTTGACGACCAGCACCAGTGAGCCCGCCGCGTACCCGAACGCCCAGCCCCGCGAGGACACCGCGTCGCGCTCCTCGGGCGGCGCGATCTGCGGCAGGTAGGAGTTGTAGAGCATCATCGCCACGGACTGGGCCGCGTTCGCCACGACCAGCAGCGCCCCGCCCAGCAGGTAGCGGTCGCCCTGGAGGAAGAACATGCCCGCGGTGGCCGCGGCCCCCAGGTAGGCGGCCGCGCCCAGCAGCGGCTTCTTGCGGCCGCTGCGGTCGGCTGCGGCCCCCACCAGCGGCATCACCAGGACGGCCACGACCACCGACAGCGACACCGAGTACGCGAAGAACGACCCGGCCCGCACCGGCACGCCCAGCGGGTGGACGTAGCCGTCGGCGTCGGCCGCGTGCCGGGCGACCGACGTGAGGTAGGGGCCCAGGAACACGGTGAGCACGCTCGTCGAGTAGACCGAGCACGCCCAGTCGTAGAAGTACCAGCCGCGCTGCTCGCGCCGCCGCCCGGCGGCCTCCTCGGACGCCGCCGTCCGCACGGTGTCGGTGCCCACCCGTGCCCTCGCTTCCCCGCTGCCGTGCCGAAGAGTGCCGTGCGCCCGGTCCGGCGGGGGCGGCCGGGGCGCTCACGCCCAGGCGCCGCGCTCCTCCATGACCTTGCGCAACGTGTCGATGTGATCGGTCATGATGCCATCGACGCCCAGGTCCAGGAGCCGGTGCATCCGCTCCGGCTCGTTGACCGTCCAGACGTGGACCTGCAGTCCGCGCGCGTGGGCGGCGCGCACGAAGCGCGCGTCGACCACCCGCACGCCCGACTGGCTCTCCGGCACCTGCGCCGCCACCGCCGAGCGGCGCAGCGCCGCGGGCACGCCCCAGGAGCGCAGCCGCAGCCCGAGCACGCCGCGGGTGCCGTACGAGGTCGCCAGGCGCGGGCCCGCCAGCCGCTGCGCGCGCACCACCCGGTCCTCGGAGAACGACCCCAGGCACACCCGGTCCCAGGCGTTCGCCCGGCCGATCAGGTTGAGCAGCGGATGCAGCGCCGGCTCGGCCTTGACGTCGACGTTCCAGCGCGCCTCGGGGAAGGCCTCCAGCAGCTCCTCGAAGAGCGGCACCGGCTCCCGGCCCGCCACGCGCGCGTGCCGCACCTCGGACCACAGCAGGTCGGCGATGCGGCCGGCGCCGTCCGTCACCCGGTCCAGCGTCGCGTCGTGGAAGGCCACCAGCTTGCCGTCCCTCGTCGCGTGCACGTCCGTCTCCAGGTACCGGTAGCCCGCCTCCACCGCGCGCCGGAACTGCGCCGCGGTGTTCTCCAGGCCGTCGGCGGCACCGCCGCGGTGCGCGAAGGGGATCGGCCCCGGATGGTCGAGGTACGGGTGGCGTATCAGGGTGGTCACCCGCGCAGTATCGCCCCGCGCGGTGACCCGGTGGCAACCGCCTGGCTGCCGTCCGGTGCCGGCCGGACGGCGAACACCCGCAGGAAGAGCTGGGCGAGCGGTCCGATCGACAGCGCGTACAGCAGCGTGCCCGCGCCGATGGTGCCGCCCAGCGCGAAGCCCGTCGCCACGACGGCCACCTCGACCGCCGTGCGCATCAGCCGGATCGACCGGCCGGTACGGCGGTGCAGCCCCGTCATCAGCCCGTCGCGCGGGCCGGGCCCGAAGGAGGCGGCGATGTAGAGGCCGGTGGCCACGCCGTTGAGGACGATGCCGGCCGCCATCAGCGGGATGCGGGCGGCCAGCGCGTGCGCCCCGGGCACCAGCGCGAGGGTGGCGTCCATGGCGAGGCCGACCACGAACACGTTGGAGACCGTGCCCAGCCCAGGCCGCTGGCGCAGCGGGATCCACAGCAGGAGCACCACCGCGCCGACCACGATCGACACCACGCCGATCGAGAGCCCGGTCCGCTCGGCCAGGCCCTGGTGCAGGACGCCCCAGGGCTCCAGACCGAGGCCCGCCTCCACGAGGAGCGCCGAGCTGGCCCCGTACAGCGCGAGCCCGGCGTACAGCTGCACCAGCCGCCGCGTGAGACGGCGGGCGGGACGGTGTGTGGTGGACAAGGGACCCCCTGGGTGGTCGTCGTGGACTGGCTCATGTCACTCTGTGGCTTGGCGGTACACGCCATCCATGGCCAATTCGGGGAAGGTGGACTGGTAATCATGGCGCAGTGGACCTCGGCGGTGGGGGCCGCGCAGCTCGCCCGGTTGCTCACCTCCCAGCAGGATCGCCCGGCCGGGCCCGGCACCCGGCGCCCACCGGCCTACCGCGCGCTGGCCGACGGCATCCGCCTGCTCGTCCTGGAGGGCCGCGTCCCGGTCGCGGCCCGCCTGCCCGCCGAACGCGAACTCGCCCTCGCCCTGTCCGTCAGCCGGACGACCGTCGCCGCCGCCTACGAGGCCCTGCGCACCGAGGGGTTCCTGGAGTCCCGGCGCGGCGCCGGGAGCTGGACGGCCGTACCGGCGGGCAACCCGCTTCCGGCCCGCGGCCTGGAGCCCCTGCCGCCGGACGCCCTCGGCTCGATGATCGACCTGGGCTGCGCCTCGCTGCCCGCGCCCGAGCCGTGGCTCACGCGCGCGGTGCAGGGCGCCCTGGAGGAGCTGCCGCCGTACGCCCACACGCACGGGGACTACCCGGCGGGGCTGCCCGCGCTGCGCGCGATGATCGCCGAGCGGTACACGGCGCGCGGGATACCGACCATGCCCGAGCAGATCATGGTGACGACCGGCGCGATGGGTGCCATCGACGCGATCTGCCACCTGTTCGCCGGCCGCGGCGAGCGCATCGCCGTCGAGTCGCCGTCCTACGCCAACATCCTCCAGCTCATGCGGGAGACCGGCGCCCGGCTCGTTCCCGTCGCGATGGCCGAGGGGCTCGCGGGCTGGGACCTCGACCGCTGGCGCCAGGTGCTGCGCGAGGCCGCACCGCGCATCGCCTACGTCGTCGCCGACTTCCACAACCCGACCGGCGCGCTCGCCGACGAGGACCAGCGGCGCCGGCTGGTGGAGGCGGCCCGCTCGGCGGGCACCGTGCTGGTGGCCGACGAGACGATGAGCGAGCTGTGGCTCGACGACGACGTGGAGATGCCCCGGCCGGTGTGCGGCTTCGACCCCGCCGGGTCGACCGTCGTCACCGTCGGCTCGGCCAGCAAGGCGTTCTGGGCCGGGATGCGCATCGGCTGGGTGCGGGCGGCCCCCGACGTCATCCGCAGCCTGGTCGCCGCGCGCGCGTACGCCGACCTCGGCACGCCCGTGCTGGAGCAGCTCGCCGTGAACTGGCTGTTCACCACGGGCGGCTGGGAGCAGGCGGTCGCCCTGCGCCGTGCCCAGGCCCGGGAGAACCGGGACGCCCTGGTGGGGGCGCTCCGCCGCGAGCTGCCCGACTGGGAGTTCTCCGTGCCCCGCGGCGGCCTCACCCTCTGGGTGAGGGCCGGCGGCCTGTCCGGCTCCCGGCTCGCCGAGGCGGGGGAGCGGGTCGGCGTGCGGGTGCCGTCGGGTCCCCGCTTCGGGGTCGATGGCGCTTTCGAGGGGTACGTCCGGCTGCCGTTCACCGTGGGAGGGGCGGTGGCGGACGAGGCGGCGGCCCGGCTGTCGGCGGCGGCCCGGATCGTGGAGACGGGCGGCACGGTGGGGGCGGCGGAGGGACCGCGCACCTTCGTGGCGTAGGCCGGGGTGCGCGGAGGGACCGGACACGTTCGTGGCGCGGGCCGGGGTGCGCGGAGGGGCGGCGCGCGTTCGTGGCGTGGGCCGGGGCGGTGGGTGCCGGCCGGTGCGGTCTGCGGGGTGCGGGTGCGCGGTGGCCGGTCGCGCAGTTCCCCGCGCCCCTTGGGGTCGGTCTCGTGAACGGAGTCGAGTCAGGAGGACGTCTCCGCCGGGACCGCCTCGACGGCCACCGCGGGCTCGGCCTTGATCAACTCCGTCTTGATCAGCTCCGGATGCGCGGACTCCGACGCGGCCGGTTCCGGCATCGCCGGCTCCGCATCGGGTCGCGGCTCCTCGTCGGCCGGTGTGCTCCTGGGCGGCAGCAGATCCAGGACCGCCTGGCGGTGCGCGTCGCTCGTCGCGTCGTCGTAAGGGTCGGGCGTGGCGGGCACCTGGAGCCGGTGCACCGGACCCGTCCCGAGCCGGGCGTACCCCCGCCCTGGCGGGACGTGGTCGACGGGCGTGGTGTGCGGGGGAGCGCCGAGCACCGTCTCGAGCTGCTCCGCCGACGCCGGTCCCAGCACGACCCGTGCGCGCGTGTGCTGACGTACCGGATCGCTCAGCGCGTCCAGCGCGTCGAACTGCTCGGCCACGACGACCGTGACGAACGCGGCGCGCCCGTGCCGCAGCGGGGCCTGGAGCAGGGACTGCGGGTCCTGGTGGCCGTCGGCGGACGCGATGTGCGTGAACGTGGTCGGGCGGTCCAGCAGGATCCACAGGGGCCGCTTGGTGTCGTCCGGCGGGGCCTGTCCGGCCTGCCGGGCGCGGTTGGCGGCGATGAGCCGCCGCTCCGTCTCGCCGGACGCCCACTCCAGGGCGGCCAGTGCCCCGGCCAGGCCCACCTCGACGCCCAGGACGCCGTCCCGGCCGGTCAGACAGGCGTACTCGCCGGTGCTGCCGCCCTCGACGATCAGGACGTCGCCGTACTGCAGGGCCTGGAGGGCGAGGGAGCGCAGCAGGGTGGAGGTGCCGCTGCCGGGCTGGCCGACCACCAGCAGGTGCGGCTCGGTGGAGCGGATGCCGGTGCGCCAGACGACCGGGGGAACGTCGCGCCGCTCCTCGCCGTGGGTGAGCGGGAGCGTGCGCGGGACGCCGCTGGGGTCGGTGAAGCCGAGGACGGTCTCGCCGGGCGCGGTGACGAAGCGCTGGGCGGCGATGTCGGTGGGCAGCGGGGCGAGGACGCTCACCTCGAGTTCGTTGCCCTCCTCGTCCCAGCGGAAGAGGTACTCGCGGCCCCGGCCCGCCTTGGCGCTGAGCAGGTGCTGCACGCGTGCGCGTGCCTCGGCCTCGCCGTCCGGGAAGTACGCCGGGTAGCGGATCGACAGCCGCGCGACGCGGCCGGAGTCGTCGAACTCGTAGGACGGGATGGCCTTCTCCCACTCCCCGCCGTGGGTGTAGAGGGGAGCGGGGTCCTCGGCCGTGGAGAAGAGCGGCACCAGGGCCTCGTAGAGCGCCTGCAGCCGCTGGAGCTGCGACGCGTCGGGGCCCTCGGGCGCCGACGGGGTGCGGTCGCGGCCGTGCCAGGCCGCCGCCGCCATCACGGTGGTGACGGCGAGCAGCGGCCCGTACGGCATGAGGGCCACCACCAGGACCGCCGAGGCCAGCAGGAACAGCAGCGGCCCGCGCCGGTCCTTGGCGGTCTCCGCCCACCGGCGCCGGCCGGCCGCGGCCAGCCGGCGCATCCCCCGGCTGATGGTGATCAGCGGGTGGAGGACGTCCGTGGCGCTGTCCGCCGCCGTCCGGGCCAGCTCCCGGCTCCGGGCGATCTGCGCGCTGCCTGTGCTCAGGATGCGGGGGAGGGGGCGCCGGGCCACTGCTGTCTCCTGGAGGTGCGGACGGAAGGGACGGTCGGTGGGTGGGACGGCGGGGTGGGCGGCGTCAGAACTTGATGCCGCCGAGGAGGCTCGCCAGGCTCTCGCCGCCGGCCTTGATGCTGGGGGCGATGGCCGTGCTCGCGAGGTAGAAGCCGAACAGGGCTGAGATCAGCGCGTGGGAGGCCTTCAGGCCGTCCTTGCGGAAGAAGATGAAGACGACGATGCCGAGGAGTACGACGCCTGAGATGGACAGGATCATGGGGGATCTCCTGGTGTTCGGTGGGGACAGTCACCATGAGTACTTCCAGGCTCACAGCATGTATCCATACGATAAAAGGTGCAACTGAGTGAAATTCCCCAGATTTCACCCCAGTGGGGCAGTGTCGCGCGGCACCGTCGCTCCGACGCGTTGCGTGGGACGGCTTCGTCGGTGATCTTTGCCTCGAGCGCCGTCCGGCATGTGCCCGACGAGCCAGTACCCTGACGATTCACCCGAACGGTTGCATGGAGAGGTGGTCCGGCCGATGACTGAAGCCCCCGACCCCGAGGTCGTGGAGCTGGCGACCAAGATCTTCGATCTGGCCCGGCAGGGGCGGACGGAGGAACTGGTGGCGTACGTCGACGCGGGCGTGCCGGCGAACCTCACCAACGACCGCGGCGACTCCCTCGTGATGCTCGCCGCCTACCACGGGCACGCCGAGGCGGTGCGTGCGCTCCTCGCGCGCGGCGCCGAGGCGGACCGGATCAACGACCGGGGCCAGACCCCGCTCGCCGGGGCCGTCTTCAAGGGGGAGACGGACGTCATCGAGGCGCTCCTGGAGGCCGGGGCGGACCCCGCCGCCGGCACGCCGTCGGCCGTCGACACCGCCCGGATGTTCGCCAAGACCGGCCTCCTGGAGCGGTTCGGCGTCCACTGAGCGACGCGGTGCACGACCGACAGAACGACGACCACGGGGGAGGGCGGTACGGGGCCGCCGGAAATTTCGGTCGCGGCAGGGAGAACCGCCGAGTCATCATGACGTCGTGATTCACGGACGCGATGGCTGGGCAGGTGTTGCCGCACCGCGCGGGCCGTGATGCGGCCCGCATGGGCCACCGACGAGAGGCAGGGAGAGATGGTCTGCAGCAAGCAGGAAACGGCGGGCGCCCCGACGTGTTGTCACGCGGCCAGGTAATGCACGTCCCCGGTTGCGTCGACGCTTGATGTGAGGCTGTTTCCCATGTTCGATCCGTTCATAGCGCCCAGCGGTACGCTGCTCGGCCTGCTCCAGCGAGGCCGTGGCGACGGCACACTGCACGCGCTGACCGCCCCGCGGGCCGAGGCGCTCGCGGCCCTGAACCACTGTGTGCTGCGCGACCCCCGCCGCGACTGGCAGGTCGAGAACCGCTCCCTCTACTACGCCCGTCTCTACCTCGACCTCGACGGCGGACTCGAGGACATCGAGGCACACCTGTTCGATGTCGAGGACGCCTTCGACACCGAGGAGAGCCGCACCGGCCTCGCCCTCGCGGTGCTCGGCCACCTGGCCTCCTACGGCCGGCGCGACGCCCTGGAGCTGCTGCGCCGCTACGCCTCCGCCGGCTCCAACTGGGCGTGGGCGCTCGACGAGCTGGCGCTGCGCGACGACGACGCGGGCCTGCGGGCCCTCGCCGCCCCGGTGCTGGCCCGCTTCGCGACCGACGCCGAGGGCGAGGCCGAGCTGGCCGCCGCCGTCCGCGACGCCTTCGAACCACGGCCCTGGCGGCTGTGGGCCGAGGACCCGCGCGAGTACGTCTCGGCACGCGTGCGGGCCGCCCAGGAGGCCGGCTGCTTCGACCGGTGGCAACGGCAGATGCGCTCCGGCGGGCCCCGTCCCGGCTGGAGCGTGCGGGCCGTGTTCGAGTGGGCCCAGCAGGGCCTGGAGCGCGGCTCCGCCCTGCACGTGCCCGCCGCCCGCTGCCTCGTGGCCGTGGCCGGCCCCGAGGACCGGCCGGAGATCGTCCGCGCCGCGCAGGACGGCACCGAGGGAGCCCGGTGCACCGCCCTGCGCTACCTCGCCGACAGCAACGACCCCGACGCCCTCGACCTGATCGAGACGGCGGTGGCCACGGGCACCACCACCGTGGTGGAGGCCGCCGTCGACGCCTTCGAACGCATGCGCTCCTTCGCGGCCGTCGACCGCGCCCGCGGCTGGGCGCGGCGCCCCGACGCCCTCGGCGCCGCCGCCGGGCGGATGCTCGCCTGCCGGGGCGCCCGCAAGGACAGCGACCTGGTCCTCGGCGCCCTGCGCGAGGCCGTCCGCGGCGAGGGCTGCGACGCGCCGACCCTGTGGACCCTCGTCGACGGCGCCGGACGCCTCGGGATCGTCTGCGCGGCACCCGTGCTGCGCCACATCTACCGGGAGACCGCCTCCTCCCATCTGCGCGGCCGCTGCGCCCGGGCGCTCGCCGCGACCGACCCCACCTTCCCCACCGGCTTCGCCGTCGAGTGCCTGTGGGACTGCGAGGAGGCCACCCGCGAGATCGCCGCCCGGCACGCCGAGACGGGTGACGCCCGGGTCGTGGAGCGGCTGCGCCGCCTCGCCGCCGACCCCGCCGAGGAGGACGACGTCCAGAGCGCCGTCCGCAGCCGCATCGGACCCGACACGACCGCCCGCTGACCCCCTGGCGCCGGGTACACCCGTGCCCGGTGGGTGAACGCGGGGCGACCCGCGGGCAGGGGCGGCATGGACGCCGTCCGGCCCGCCCGGGTGTGCAGCGCAACGCTCATGGGACGTTTGTCGTCCGGAAAGATCCACGTTGACGCGGGCACGTCCAGTACGGCGACAACATCCGTATGCGTGTCGTCATCGTGACCGAATCCTTTCCCCCCGATGTGAACGGCGTGGCCCACTGCGCGCTCCAGACCGCCCGGCACCTCGTGGACCGCGGTCACTCCCCGCTCGTCGTCGCGCCGGCCACCCCGGCCGGTCCCGGGCCGGACGCCCTCGCGCCCTGCCCCGTCGTCCGTGTCCCCTCCCTGCCGCTGCCGGGCTACCCCCAGGTCCGCGTCGCCCTGCCCAGCCGGCGCGTCACCACGGCCGTCGCCGAGCACCGGGCCGACCTGGTGCACCTGGCCAGCCCGTTCATCCTCGGCGTGCGCGGCATGGCCGCCGCGACCCGGCTCGGCCTGCCCGCCGTCGCCGTCTACCAGACCGACCTCGGCGGGTACGCCCGCACCTACATGGGCATCGGCGAGGCCGCGGCCTGGCGGCGGATCCGCTCCGTCCACGCCGCCGCCGACCTCACCCTCGCCCCGTCCAGCGCCGCGCTGCGCGACCTGGAGACCCACGGCGTCCCGCGCGTGAAGCTGTGGCCGCGCGGGGTGGACACAGTCCGCTTCCGCCCCGGGCACCGCGACGAGGCCCTGCGCCGGGACCTCGCGCCGAACGGCGAACTGCTCGTCGGCTACGTGGGCCGGCTCGCCCCCGAGAAGCACGTCGAACTGCTCGCCGAGGTCTGCGGCCTGCCCGGCGTGAAGGTCGTGGTGGTCGGTGACGGGCCCAGCGAACCGCACCTGACCCAGGCCCTGCCGGGCGCCGCCTTCCTCGGGCGCCGCACCGGCGACGACCTCGCCCGGATCTTCGCCTCGCTGGACGTCTTCGTGCACACGGGCCCCTTCGAGACGTTCTGCCAGACCGTGCAGGAGGCCATGGCGAGCGGTGTGCCCGTCGTCGCGCCGGCCGCCGGCGGTCCGCTGGACCTGGTCGCCCACGGGCGCACCGGTCTGCTCGTCCGGCCGCGCGACGCGTCCGCCGTCCGCGACGCGGTCCGCACCCTGGCCGCCGACCCCGCCCGGCGCGCCGCCTTCGGGGCCGCCGCCCGGGACACCGTCGAGGGCCGCACCTGGGCCGCGATCGGCGACCGGCTCATCGAGCACTACGCGGACGTCCTCGGCGCGCGCCGGCCGGTGGTGGCGGCATGAGGACCGAGGGACTGCGGATCGTCCGCCTCGCCAACTTCGTCGCCCCCGCCTCCGGCGGCCTGCGCACGGCCCTGCGCGAACTCGGCAAGGGCTTCCGGGCCGCCGGCCACGAAACCGTCCTCGTCGTGCCGGGCGCCCGCCACGACGACCGCGACACCGAGCAGGGCAGGGTCATCACCCTGCCCGGACCGCTGCTGCCCGGCACCGGCGGCTACCGCGTGCTGACCGACCGACGGCGCGTCGCCGCGCTCCTCACGGACCTCGCCCCGGACCGCCTGGAGGTCTCCGACCGCACCACCCTGCGCTGGACGGGCAAGTGGGCCCGGCGCGCCCGGGTCCCCGCCGTGATGGTCTCCCACGAGACCGCCGACGGCGTCCTGCGCACCTGGGGCGTCCCGGAGGCCGCGGCCCGGCGCGCCGCCGACGCGCTCAACGTCCGTACGGCGCACACGTACGCACGCGTGGTGTGCACCACCGAGTTCGCCGAGCGGGAGTTCGTGCGCATCGGCGCCCGCAACGTGGTGCGCGCCCCGCTCGGCGTGGACCTCGTCGAGCGGCACCCCTCGCTGCGCGACCCCGGCCTGCGGGCGCGGTACGCGCGTGCCGGCCAGGTGCTGCTGGTGACCTGCACCCGGCTCTCGGTCGAGAAGCGGCCCGGCACCGCCCTCGACGCCCTGGAGGCGCTGCTGGCCCGGGGGACGCGGGCCGTGCTGGTCGTCGCCGGGGACGGGCCGCTGCGCCCACGCCTGGAGCAGCGGGCCCGGGAGCGGCGGCTGCCGGTCACCTTCCTCGGGCACCTCTCCGACCGGCACGCCCTGGGCGCGCTCCAGGCGAACGCCGACGTCTGCCTGGCCCCGGGGCCCGCGGAGACGTTCGGGCTCGCCGCACTGGAGGCCATGGCGTGCGGCACGCCCGTCGTGGTCAGCGCCTCCTCCGCGCTGCCCGAGGTGATCGGCTCCGCGGGCGCCACCGCCGCCGACCGGGGCGAGGCGTTCGCCGACGCCGTCGAGGCGCTGCTGGACACCCCGGAGCGGGCCCGGCGCGGGGCGGCACGCGCGCGTGCCGAGTGCTTCGGCTGGGACACCGCGGTCGCGGCCTTCCTCACCGCGCACGACGCCGCCGTACCGGACCGGCCCTCCCACCAGGTCGGGTCCGGGAGCCGAGGATGAGCCCCGTCCGCTTCGTGGCGCTCGGGGACTCGCTGACGCAGGGAGTGGGCGACCCCACCGGCGACGGGTGGCGCGACTGGGCGGTGCCCGACGGCCGCTCAGCGGTGCCGTACGGCCACGAAGCGGAGCGGGGTGCCCGGGGCCGCCTGGGCCGCCGCGGGCAGGTCGGCGGCGCGGACCACGCCGATCACCGGGTAGCCGCCGGTCGTGGGGTGGTCGGCGAGGAACACCACGGGGCGGCCGTCCGGGGGGACCTGGACCGCGCCCAGGACCATGCCCTCGCTGGCCAGCTCGCCCGTCAGGGCCCGCTCCAGCGCGGGTCCCTCGGTGCGCAGCCCGATGCGGTTGCTGGCGGAGGACACGCGGTACGCGTGCGTGGTGAAGTCGCGCAGCGCCCGCCGCGTGAACCAGTCGTCGCGGGGACCGAGGCTGACGCGCAGGACGAGTTCGGCCGGGGGAGCGGGCTGGGGTGCGACGTCCACGCGCGCGGGGGACGGCACCCGGCACCCCAGCGGGAGCACCGCGCCGTCGGACAGCGGCGGGGGCCCGAGCCCCGACAGCAGGTCGGTGGAGCGGCTGCCGAGCACGCGCTCGACCGCCAGGCCCCCGCCGACCGCGACGTAGCTGCGCACCCCGGACGTCGCGGCGCCCACGTCCAGCAGCGAGCCGGCGGGCACGCGCACGGGCGCGCCCCACGCCACCGGGCGCCCGTCCACGGTGACCGGGCAGGGCGCGCCGCCCACCGCGACGGTCACCTCGCACCGCGGGCGCAGGGCGCAGCCGGTGAGCGTCGTCTCCAGGACGGCCGCCCCGGGCCGGTTGCCCACCAGCCGGTTGACCAGCGCGGCCGCCGGTGCGTCCAGCGCTCCGGAGCGCGGCACGCCCAGGTGCGCGTGGCCGGGCCGGCCCCGGTCCTGGACGGTGGTGAGGGCCCCCGCGCGGACGACGGCGAGCGCGCGGTCGGTCATCCGGCCGCCCCCTGCTCCGGGGCGGTGTCCGCCGACCGGTCGACGAACCGCACGCGCGTGCCGGGCGACAGCAGCGCCGCCGGTACGCGCGCGGTGTCCCACAGGACCGCGTCGGTGGTGCCGATGAGCTGCCAGCCGCCGGGGGAGGACCGCGGGTAGACGCCCGTGTACGGCCCGGCGAGCGCCACCGCGCCGGCCGGCACGGCGGTGCGCGGGGTGGAGCGGCGGGGCACGTCGTAGCGCGGCGGCAGACCGGTGAGGTAGCCGAAGCCGGGCGCGAAGCCGCAGAACGCGACCCGGAACTCGTGACCGGCGTGGATGCGCGCCACCTCACCCTCCGCGACCCCCCAGTGCGCGGCGACCTCGGCCAGATCCGGTCCGTCGTAGCGCACGGGGATCTCCACGACGTCGCCCTCGCGCGCGGGGGCGGGCGGCACCTCCCAGGAGAGCAGCTCGCGGGTCAGGTGTGCCGGGTCGGCGACGCCGTCGAGCAGGACCGTGCGCGCGGCGGGGACGATCTCCCCGGCCGTCAGCAGGCCCTGCGCCCGGCGTCGCAGCAGCTCCGCGTGGAGGGCCTGCGCCTCGGTGCCGGAGGCCAGTTCCACGAGGAGCGCGTCGTCGCCCACGGGCAGCACCCTCATGCTCATGCGAACGCCTCGACCCGCACGCCCGATTCCTCCAGCCGTCGCCGCACCCGGCGCGCGAGGTCCACCGCGCCGGGCGTGTCGCCGTGCACGCACAGGGACCGCGCGCGTACCTCGACCGGGGCGCCCGAGCGGGAGGTGACCCGGCCGTCGCACGCCAGGCCCACCGAGCGTTCCACCACGTCACCTGGGTCCTCGATGACGGCGCCCTCCTGAGTCCGCGGCACCAGCGTGCCCGCGTCGGTGTACGCGCGGTCCGCGAACGCCTCCGGCACGGCGCCCAGGCCCGCCTTCGCGGCCAGGTCCAGCAGCCGCGAGCCGGGCAGGCCCAGCACCGGCAGCGCCGCGTCGGCGAGGAGCACGCCCTCGACCACCGCGGCGGCCTGCTCCTCGTCGCGCACCACCCGGTTGTAGAGCGCGCCGTGCGGCTTGACGTACGCCACGCGCGCGCCGGCCGCCCGGGCGAACACCTCCAGGGCGCCGATCTGGTAGGCCACCTCGGCCGCCAGCTCGGCGGACGGCACGTCCATGGCGCGCCGCCCGAACCCGGCCAGGTCCCGGTAGGAGACCTGCGCGCCGATCGTCACGCCCCGCTCGGCGGCCAGCGCGCACACCCGGCGCATGGTGGCCGCGTCCCCGGCGTGGAAGCCGCACGCCACGTTGGCACTGGTGACGACGGACAGCAGCCCCTCGTCGTCGGTGAGCCGCCAGCGGCCGAAGCCCTCACCGAGGTCGGCGTTCAGATCGATCGCGCTCATGGTGTCATCGTGTCTCCTGCTCAGGCGACGCGGTACTGCTCGTCGCGGGCGTCGGTGAGGAACATCTGTCCCGGCGCGTGCGTCAGGGCGAACGGCGGCCGGGAGGCCATGACCGCCGCCTGCGGGGTCATTCCGCACGCCCAGAACACGGGGATGTCGTCCGGCTCGGCGTCCACCGGGTCGCCGAAGTCGGGCCGGGAGAGGTCCTCGATGCCCAGCGCCGACGGGTCGCCGCAGTGCACGGGGCTGCCGTGCACCGCCGGGAGCAGGCTGCTCTCCCGGATCGCCGCCTCCAGGTGCCCCGGCGGCACCGGGCGCATCGAGACCACCATCGGGCCGTGCAGCCGCCCCGCCGGCCGGCACTGACGGTCCGTCACGTACATCGGCACGTTGCGGCCCTGCTCGACGTGCCGGATCGGCACGCCCGCCCGGCTCAGCGCCCACTCGAAGGTGAAGCTGCACCCGAGCAGGAACGTCACCAGGTCGTCCCGCCAGTACCCGCGCACGTCCGTCGGCTCGTCCACCAGGCGCCCGTCCCGCCACACCCGGTAGCGCGGCAGGTCGGTGCGCAGGTCGGCGTCGTCGGCCAGCACGGTCGTCCAGGAGCCGGCGTCGGTGACGTCCAGGACGGGGCAGGGCTTGGGGTTGCGCTGGCAGAACAGCAGCATGTCGTACGCCCAGTCCTGCGGCACCGAGATCAGGTTGACCTGGGTGTGGCCGGCCGCCACCCCGGCCGTGGGGCCGGTCAGGCCCTCCCGGAAGCGGGCCCGGGCGGCCCGGGGGCTCCACGCGTGCGCGTGCTCGTCCACGAGGGTCACCGGGCGGTCGTCCGTGCGGTTCACACCAGCTCCTTCCCGCGCGTCTCGGGCAGCCCGAGCAGCGCCAGTGCGGCGATCGCGTAGCCGATGGCGCCGAAGACCAGCGCGCCGCCCACGCCCCAGCTGTCGGCCAGGAAACCGACCGTGGTGGGGAAGACGGCGCCGACCGCGCGCCCGGTGTTGTAGGTGAAGCCCTGACCCGTGCCGCGCACGGCGGTCGGGTACAGCTCGCTCAGGTAGGACCCGAACCCGCTGAAGATCGCCGACATGCAGAACCCGAGCGGGAAGCCGAGCACGAGCAGCAGTGAGTCGGCGCCGCCCGGGATGTTCGCGTACGCCAGGATGCACACCGCCGACAGCAGCGCGAACAGCCAGATGGTGCGGCGCCGGCCCAGCCGGTCGGTGAGGTAGCCGCCGGTCAGGTAGCCGAGGAACGCCCCCGAGATCAGGAACGTGAGGTAGCCGCCGGTGCCCAGCACGGAGAGGCCGCGCTCGGACTTCAGGTACGTCGGCACCCAGGTCGCGAGCGTGTAGTAGCCGCCCTGGACACCGGTCGACAGCAGCCCCGCGAACACGGTCGTGCGCAACAGCGGCCCACGGAAGATCGCCGTGAACGAGCCCTTCCCGGCGCTGCGTTCGCGGGCGGCGGTGGCCACCGGCGCGTCCTCGACACGGCGCCGGACCCACACGACGAGCAGCGCGGGCAGCGCACCCGTCCAGAACATCACGCGCCAGGCCAGGTCGTCACCGCAGAACGAGAAGACCAGCGTGTACACGATCGCCGCGAGCCCCCAGCCGACGGCCCAGGAACTCTGGATCGCGCCGAGGGTACGGCCGCGGTGGCGCGCGCTCGCGTACTCGGCGACCAGGATCGCGCCGACCGCCCACTCGCCGCCGAAGCCGAGGCCCTGCAGGGCGCGGAAGACCAGCAGCGTCTCGTAGGTGGGGGCGAAACCGCAGGCGACGGTGAAGACGGCGTAGGTCACCACCGTGATCATCAGGGCCCGCACCCGGCCGATCCGGTCGGCCACCACGCCGGCGAGGGCGCCGCCGACCGCCGAGACGACGAGGGTCACCGTGGTGAACAGGCCGGTCTGGCCGCTGTCGAGGCCGAAGTAGGCCGCCAGGGCGACCATGCTCAACGGCAGGGTGAAGTAGTCGTACGAGTCCAGTGCGTAGCCGCCGAACGCGCCGGCGAAGGCGCGCCGGCCGCGTGGGCCGAGGGCGCGCAGCCAGCCGAACGCGCCTGCCGCGTCGGCGGGTCCGGCGGCCGGTGGGTGGGTGGGGGCGGTCCGGGGCGGAGGGGTCGTGCTCATGAGGCACCTCGCAGAGGGATGACGGAGGGTGCGGGGGTGAGCCGTGCCGTGCTGCGGCGCCGTGGTCTTCCGGCCTTCCGGCCTTCCGGCCTTCCGTGGGGACGGGGCGCCGTGTGCAGCAACGTAGAGGATCGTTCAACGATCCTTCAATACCCCTGTTGTTTCGTTCCTGTGTCTGCGGTTGAATTCCGGGCATGGCAGAGCAGCTCGCGGGACTGGCCGACGACCGAGCCCTCCTGGGGCGCACCAGCACGGCCGAGCGCGTCGCCGACATCCTCAGGAGCCGCATCGCCGAGGGCTACTTCTCGCCGGGCACGCGTCTGTCGGAGGACAGCATCGGCGGCGCGCTCGGGGTGTCCCGCAACACCTTGCGCGAGGCGTTCCGGCTGCTCACCCATGAGCGTCTGCTGGTCCACGAGCTGAACCGGGGGGTGTTCGTGCGCGTCCTGACCGTGGAGGACGTCGAGGACATCTACCGCACGCGCGCGCTGGTCGAGTGCGCGGTGGTCCGCGGGCTCGGCGAGCCGCCGTACGCGCTCGACGGCCTCGCCGGCGCCGTCGCCGAGGGGCAGCGGGCGGTGCGCGAAGGTGACTGGAAAGCGCTGGGCACCGCCAACATCCACTTCCACCGGGAGCTGGTCGCGCTGGCGGGCAGTGAACGCACCGACGAGCTGATGCGCAGCGTCTTCGCCGAACTGCGCCTGGCCTTCCACGTCGTGGACGACCCGCGGCGGCTGCACGAACCGTACCTGGCCCGCAACGAGCAGATCCTCCAGGCCCTCCGGGCCGGCGAGCGGGACCGCGCCGAGGACCTCCTCGGGGTGTACCTGGGCGACTCGCTGGAACGGGTGGTCGAGGTGTACCGGCGCCGGGTGGGGGAGGACGGGGCGGGGGTCGGCTGACCGGGACGCGGGTGCGGCCCGGTCCGGTCGCCGCCTGCGTCTCGCGGCGCCGTGACGGCCGTGGCATCTGCGTCGTTTGGGTCGATGTCAGACCGAGGACCTAGTCTGTGCACCGTGACTTCGCCTGCATCGACGGACCGTGTTCCGCCCCAGCTCAGCGCGGGGCCGCGTCCCGCGCCGGGGCCGGCCGCCGACGAGGGCCTGGCGCGGCGGCTGCGCGCGCTCGCCTGCACCGCGCCGATCCACGACCTCGACGCGCGCAAGGCAAACCTCGCCGGTGAGTACTCGGTGTACGGCATGGCGGAGATCGCCCTCGCCGCGATCGACCTCGTCACACTCACCATGGACTTCGACACCGGCGCCGACCACGACGAGATCGTGGCCCGCCTCGTCCCGCGCATCGCCGCCCAGGCCCCGCAGCGGCCCGCCGCCGAGCACGAGCGCGTGGCCCGCTGGGTCCTGGAGAACCTGATCAACGTCGGCAGCGTCGACCGCGGCTTCCGCGCCGTGTACGGCACCTTCGCGCCCGACGGCACCTATGTCCGTCGGGACTACGACTTCAAGCTGATCGAGGAGGTCCCGGGCTACGGCGGCGCCGTCTACCTCCGCACCACCGACGAGGCCGTCAACGTCCTGGTGGGCGCCCTCGACACCGACGTCACCAGCGCCCAGATCGCCGCCGAGGTCAAGCTGGAGGTGCTGATCCGGCGCGGCCGCCTCGCCGACGCCCAGCTCGCCGCCGAGCAGGCCCGCTACCGCACCGTGCAGTACTCGGAGACCCTGCGCAGGGCGCTGGAGGCCACCCGGCGCAACGTGCGCGCGGTGGACTGGCTCAACGCCGTGCCCGACATGATCGCCGAGGCGCTCGACCACGTCGCCGACCGCTACCGCCACGAGAACGCGATCCTCACCAACATCCGCAAGGCACGCGACGAGTCCGAGGACCCGGAGAACAAGCGCCGCGCCGCGGAACTCGTCGACATCGTCAAGGACTGCATCCGCCGCCACACCCAGCTCCAGTCCCGCCTGCTGGAGGCCGGCCCCCTCTTCCGCGCCGAGCAGGACCGGCAGGCGTTCGCCGCCCCCCTGACGACCTCCGGGATAGACCTCTACGGCCAGCTCGTCGCGCCCGTGCTGCCGTTGCCGCTGGAGCAGGCGATCCGGGTCACGGACGCGTTCTTCGCCCGCGGGACGGGACTGCGCACCCCGGTGTCCGTGCGGGTGACCGACCTGGTCGACATCCTGCTGACCCCGCCGGTGGAGCGCGAGCACCTCGGCGCGGAGATGCCGGAGCCCGACCTCATCGCCACGCCGGACGACAGCCGCTTCAGCGAGGAGCAACTGGCCGCCGCCATGGAACTCCTCGACCTCCCGGCGGACGCCCCGCGCAGGCTCTCCGGGCTGCTCGCCGACGCCCGCCGCAAGGATCCCGACCTGCCGTACCTCGTCGCGCTGCTCGCCGTGCACGCCGCGAGTCCGCCCGTCGGCACGGCCTACCGGCAGGGCGAGCAGAAGCTGCTGTTCGCCGTGGACGACGGCACCGAGCTGGACGACGAGGAGTTCGGCGGCGCGGACCTGATCGTGGGGACCGCCCTGCTGGACGCGGCGGGCATGGCGGCGGACCGGACGGAGGCGGCGTGATGCCCGACGCCCACCGTGCCGCCCGGGCCACCGCCCGGTACGGGACGGCCGCCGGCGGCCTCCGCCCGCCCAGCCGGGCCCGGACCCGCCCCCCTGCCCCTCGCCCCCGGAACAAGGAGTTGCCGTCGTGACCGAGCACGTCGACCGGAGCGACGCGGAGGCCCCCGCCCCGGCGGCCGGTGCCGCCCCCGTCACCCCCGCCGACGCCGCCGACGCGGCGCGGCTCGTCGCCTTCGGGCTCCAGCCCAAGCTGCAGCCCGCCCGCGACCAGGAGTACGCCGACCTGCTGCGCCGCTACCGCGAGGACCCGCCCTTCGCGCGGCTCGCCGACGCCGTCGCCGCCGGGCTCGGCCTGATCGTGCTGGAGGTCTCCCCGCGCGCGGGGATGGCCGTGACCGCGGCCGAGGACTCGGTGTTCGCCGTGCGCATGGGCGACTACGCGCGCCGCACCGCCACCGACTCCGGCGACCGCTTCCTGCACGGCCTCGCCCACCTCGCGGTCGCCGCCATGGCGTTCCCCCGCCCCGAGGACCTCGCCGACGACGGGTACATCGGGCGGGTCACCGTCAACGGCGTCGACGCGTTCGTGCGCCAGGCCTGCCGCCGCCTGGAGGAACGCGCCGAGGAACAGGGCGAGAACACCGACCCGGCCACCGACGCGCCCGGCCTGGAGGCCGCCTGGCGGATCTGGGCCCGCCGCAGCGCCGCCGGTGCCACCAAGGACGCCCGCCGCCTCGCCGGGTCCACCACCGGCATCGTCGGCAAGGCCGTCGCGTTCCTCACCGACTCCGGCTTCCTCCAGCGCACCGGCGACGACAACGGCGGCACGTACCGCACCACGGCCCGCTACCAGCTCCAGGTGCGCGACCTGGCCGGCAGCGCCGCCATGGGCGAGCTGCTGGAGCTGGGCGTCGTCCCGGTCACCGACGGCACACCGAGCCTGCTGCCCCCCGAGGAGTCCGACGACCTGCACATGGTGGCCGACGCCGGACTGCCCTTCCACGCCCCGTCCCCCTGACCCGCCCCCTGCCGACCCCTCCCGACCGGGTCTTCGCGGCCCCGCCCACCGACCCTCCCGAACCGCCAGAAGACTGACGAGAGTCCGCCATGTACGAGCTGTCCCGGGTCCGCCTCTACTCCATCGGGCCGGCCGGTGCGCGCTACGCCGACACCGTGCTCGACCTGCGCGGGGTGGGCGACGTCGTGCCCGACCCCGCCCCCGCGCAGGCGGAGTTCTTCGAGGAGGAGCCGGTCGGCCCGCCGCGCCGTCCCGCGCCCGCCGGCGTGCTCTTCCTGGAGAACGGCGGCGGCAAGTCCGTCCTGCTGAAGCTGATCTTCTCGGTGATGCTGCCGGGCCACCGCAACACCCTCGGCGGCGCCAGCTCCGGCGTGCTGCGCAAGTTCCTGCTCGCCGACGACTGCGGCCACGTGGCCCTGGAGTGGCAGCACGTGCAGACCGGCGAGTGCGTCGTCGTCGGCAAGGTCAGCGAGTGGCGCGGCCGCCAGGTGTCCAACGATCCGCGCAAGTTCGCCGAGGCGTGGTACTCCTTCCGCCCCGGCCCCGGGCTCACCCTGGACAACCTGCCCGTCGCCGAGGCCACCGCCGTCCGGCCGCCCGTCGAGGGCCAGTCCGGCGCGCAGGGACGCCGGCGCACCATGAAGGGCTTCCGTGACGCCCTCACCGAGGCCGGCAAGGCGTACCCGCACCTGGAGGTGCACTGGGAGGAGATCCACGAACGCTGGACCGAGCACCTCGGCGACCTCGGCCTGGACCCCGAACTCTTCCGCTACCAGCGCGAGATGAACGCCGACGAGGGCGAGGCCGCCGGCCTGTTCGCGGTGAAGAAGGACTCCGACTTCACCGACCTGCTGCTGCGCGCCGTCACCGACACCCGCGACACCGACGGCCTCGCCGACCTGGTCGGCGGCTTCGGCAACAAGCTCGGACGGCGCGCCGAACTGATCGCCGAACGGGACTTCACGGCCGGCTCCGTCGACCTGCTCGGCCGGATCGTCGAGGCCGCCGACACCCGCGCGCGGGCCCGCGAGATCCACACCGCCGCCGAGCGCCGCACCCGCACCCTGGCACGACGGCTGTCCGCGCGCGCCGCGCAGGAGCGCACCCGCGCCGCCGACCTCGCCCAGCGGGTCACCGGCGCCGCCCACGCCGTCACCCACGCCGAGGCGGCCCGCGGGCGCAGCGCGCTCGTCGCCGCCGAACTGGCCTACCGCCACGCCTCGCTGGCGCTCGCCGCGGCCGAGAAGTCCGCCGCCGCGCAGAAGCGTGAACTCGCCGACGCGCGCACCCTGCACGCCGCCTGGCAGGCCGCCGAGGCCGTGCTGCGTCACCGCGCCGCCGCCGACCGCGCCGCGCGCGTGTCCGCCGCCATCCAGGAGGCCGAGCGGGACGCGGCGCCCGCGCTCGCCGCCCGCGCCAAGGCCGCCGTCGACCTCGTCCGGGCCCTGCACGCGGCCGCCGACCGGGCCGAGCACCTCGCCAACGAGGAGGAGGAGCGCTCGGCCTCCCTCCAGGAGGTCGGCGAGGCGGCCCACCGCGACGCCACCGCCGCCGCCACCGAGGCGCAGCGCGCCCGCAGCGAGGCCGGGCACCTGCGCCAGCGGCTCGCCGAGGTCGAGCAGGAGACCGCCGAGGCCGTACGGGCCGGCTGGCTCGACGACAGCGCACCCGACGCCGACCCCGCCCGGGCGGCCCTCGCCGCGAGCGACGCCGAGAAGAGCGCCGTCGCCGCCTGGGACAGCGCCCGCGAGGCCTCCCGCCGGGCGGGCGAGCACGCGCGCGAGGCCGCCTCCGCCGAGTCCCGCGCCGAACTGACCGCGGCCCGCGCGGCCGACGCGGCGACGGCGGCGCAGCGGTCGTACGAGGCGGAGCGCCGCCTCGCCGAGGCGCTGGCCGGCGAGGACCGGCTGGCGGAGCTGCTCGGGCTCACCGACGGCCGCACGAGCATCCCCCGCCCCCGCCACGAGAGCGCGGCCCCCGAGGACGGCGGGACCCCGGGCGACGGCGCGCTCACGCCCGAGGACCTCGACCGCTGCGCCGACGAGCTGCGCCAGTTGCTCGACGACGCCGTCGCCTCCGCCGAGCGCCAGCTCTTCGACCTGCGGACGGCCGCCGCCGACGACGCCCGCATCCTCGGCGCCCTCGGCGACGGCGGCCTGCTGCCGCCCGGCCCGGACGTCCTGGCCACCGTCGAGTTCCTCGGTGAGCACGGCATCCCCGCCCTGCCCGGCTGGCGTTACCTCGCCCAGGCCGTCGACCCGGCGGACCACGCGCGGGTGCTCGCGGCCCGTCCCGAGCTGGTCGACGGCGTGATCATCACCGACCCCGACTCGCACGCACGCGCGCGTGAGGCGCTGGGCGAGGCCGCCCTGCTGCCGCGCTCCGCCGTCGCCGTCGGCACGGCCGCCGCCCTGCTCGCCCCGACCCCGGCCGAGGACTCCCTCGGCGGTGACGTGTTCCTCGTCCCGCCGAACCCCGCCATGCACGACGAGCACGCCGCCGACGAGGAACGGCAGGCGCTGCGCGCCCGCGCCACCGAGCGGGACGAGGAGATCCGCCGGCTCGCGGCCCGGCTCGGCAAGGACCGCGAACTGTCCGCGCGGCTCACCTCCTGGCGCACCGGCTGCCCCGCCGGCCGGCTGGCCGAACTCGCCCGGGCCGCCGAGGAGGCCGGCGTCTTCGCCGAGGAGGCCGAGGCCGAGCTCACCGAGGCGCGCACCGTGCGTGCGGAGACCGAGGAGGCCGCCGCCGAGGCCGCCCGGGTGCGCGACGAGAAGCAGGAGGCCGCCCAGAAGGCCCGGCGCGCCGCCGACGCCCTCGCCGGCCTCGCCTTCCGGCTCCGCGAGCGGGCCGGCTGGCAGGCCAGGCTCCGCGAACTCGCCGACGAGGCCGCCGAGTCCGAGGCCCGCGCCCAGGCCTGCCTGGAGCGGGCCCGCGCCGCAGACGAGGACCGGCGCGCCGCCCAGCGCGCCGCCGACGACGCCCGCCGCACCGCGCGTGCCCTGCGCGCCGAACGCGCCGAGGTCGCCGGCGCCCCTGACGACGTGCCCCGGGGGGAGGGCGACGAGGCACCCGACGCGTCCCTGCCCGCCCTGCGCGAGGCGTACCGGGCCGCCTCCCAGCTGTACGAGAAGGTGGGTGTCGGCGCCGACCTGCGCGCCGAACAGGCCCGCGCGGAGAGCGACGAAAGCGCGGCCCGGGCCGAACTGGACCGGCTGAGCAACAAGGTGCGCACCCGCGCGGAGCAGCTCCTGCAGTCGCCCGACGGTTCCGACGGACCGTCCCGGCAGGCCGCCGCCGCCCGCGCGGAGGAGCTGGTGCAGCTCCTGGAGACCCGCATGTCCAGCGCGAGCGAACAGCTCGGGCGGCTGCGCGGCGAGGCCGAGCGGCACGCACCCGAGGACGGCGGGGCGCACACCGAGCTGCCCGAGGAGCTCCAGCCGCGCGACGCCGAGCACGCCCAGGCCCTGCTGCGCACCGCGACCGGCGAACTCGCCTCCCGCACCGAGGCGCTGAGCCAGGCCCGCGAGGCGCACGCCGAGCTGCTGGACGCCCACCGCGCCGCCGAGGACGCGGCCGGCGGCTTCGACGAGATCGCCGCCATGCTGCGCGACCTGCTGCGCGAGCACGCCGCCGACGAGGAGCAGGACGAGCCGGAGCCGTATCCCGGCAGCCTGGAGGACGCCCGGCAGTCGGCCGCCGAGACCCGCCGCTCGCTGCGCGGCTGCTCCGCCGACCTGTCCGCCGCCGAGGCCGCCGTGCGCGAGGCGAGCGACGTGCTCGTACGGCACGCCAACTCCACGCGCTACGAGCAGGTCCGCACCCCCGCGCGCCAGCAGATCCGTGAACTGCCCGCGTCCGCGCTGCCCGAGCACGCGCAGAAGTGGGCCGACGCGTTCGCCCCCCGGCTTCGGGTGCTGACCGACGAGCTGGCACAACTGGAGCGCAACCGCGACTCGATCGTGGACCGGCTGCGCGGCCTGGTGGAGTCCGCCCTGGCCACCCTGCGCTCCGCCCAGCGGCTCTCCCGGCTGCCCGAGGGACTCGGCGAGTGGTCCGGACAGGAGTTCCTGCGCATCCGCTTCGAGGAGCCCGACCAGGCCACCCTCACCGAGCGGCTGGGCGAGGTCGTCGACGAGGCCACCCGCGCGGCCGTGAAGAAGAACTCCGACCTGCGGCGCGACGGCATGTCCCTGCTGCTGCGCGGCGTGGCGGCGGCCCTGCAGCCCAGGGGCGTGGCCGTCGAGATCCTCAAGCCGGACGCGGTGCTGCGCGCCGAGCGGGTGCCGGTCGGGCAGATGGGGGACGTGTTCTCCGGCGGCCAGCTCCTGACGGCCGCCATCGCCCTGTACTGCACGATGGCCGCCCTGCGCTCCAACGACCGGGGCCGCGACCGGCACCGGCACGCGGGCACGCTGTTCCTGGACAACCCCATCGGCCGGGCCAACGCCACGTACCTGCTGGAGCTCCAGCGGGCGGTGTCCGACGCCCTGGGCGTGCAGCTCCTCTACACCACGGGCCTGTTCGACACGACCGCTCTGGCGGAGTTCCCGCTCGTCATCCGGCTGCGCAACGACGCCGACCTGCGGGCCGGCCTGAAGTACATCCGGGTGGAGGAACACCTGCGTCCGGGGCTGCCGCAGCAGGCCCCCACCGGCGAGACGGTGCACAGCGAGATCACGGCGACCCGGATGTTCAAGCGCCCGGCGACGACGGGGTCGTAGAGCCGGCGGACGGATTCACGCCGGGGGCGAGGCCCTCAAGCGGTGCGGGGTCCGGTGGGGACACACCCGAGGGTGTGTCCCCACCGGACCCCGACCTGGTTCAGGAGTGCGACAGTTGCCCGGCGCCGCCGCGCCGGCGTATGCGCCCCTGGGCGCGCTCGGCGGCGCGCTCCTGACGGCGGGCCCGGCGCCGCTCCCGGCGCAGGGCGCGGGCGGTGCTGCTCGGGCTGGAGACGACGCCATGGCGCTGGTTCCACACCTGGCGCGTCACCCAGACGTCCAGCACGCCCCAGGTGGCGACGATCGTGCTCACCACACTGCTGATCACCATCGGGAAGGCCAGCCACGATCCGGCCATGGCGCACAGGAAGGCCACCATCGCCTGCAGCAGCGTCACGGCGGCGAAGAGCACCGCACGCACCGCCGCCGTCCGCACCGGGTCGGGCAGGCGCCGCCGCTCGGCCGGCTCCTCCACCCACAACGGCCGGTACTCGGGCTCCTCCCGCGCACTGTCCCGTATCCCGGCCCGCGCGGCTCTGCCGCCGTGCCGGGCCGTCCCCTCGATCCCCACTGCCGTCATGTCTCGGTCCCCCGTCCCCGCCCCCGCGTCCACCGGGGCGTCGCGTCGGTCGGCCGTGTCGCGTCCGCTTGCCGGAATACCGCGATCCGGTGCCTCGAGTTCCCGCGGCGGCGCCTTGTACGCCACCGCGTCGTCCTCGGGCGCTCCGCGCCGCTCCGCCGTGCCCATCACCGTGTCACTCCCCACCGCCGGCAGACCGCTCGCCCGGATCACGACCCGGCTCCCCAGTGGCTGCCCGGCTTGCGCTGATTTACGCCGCCGTGGGACCGCATCCGGCTCAACTGGCCGATTCCGCCCCACGTCCCGATGAGAAGGACGAACAAGACGCCCCAAAGATTCCCCGGCGACGACAAATTCTGGCCAAATCGCCGTACCGGCCGCTCCCACCCGATCCCCGTGCCCGTACGCCAGGCGGGGCGGCATCTCCCGCAATGACCGGACACCTCCCCATGTCCGAGGCCCTGTGCGGAAGTTCTGGTTCCGGACGGCTCTTCGAGTTAACTGTGCGGCGGTAGTAGGCTCGCCCGCGTTTGTTGACGCACACGCGTACCCCCCTCCGCCGGGGGTCCGAGCTGGGGGAGGCCATGCGCTTTCGCGGGAAGTCCATCCGCCGGAAGATCGTGGCGCTGCTCCTCGTGCCGCTGGTGTCCCTGACCGCCATCTGGGTCTTCGCCACGGTGCTCACGGGCCGCGAGGCGAGCAGGCTCTTCGCGGTGTCCACGACGACGGAGAAGGTCGGCTACCCCGTCGAGGACGCCATCCGCGGCATCCAGCAGGAACGCCGGCAGAGCCTCGTCTACCTCGCCGACCCGCGCGCCGCCGGCGCCCTCGACGCCCTGCGCCGCACGCGCACCGCGACCGACAAGGCCGCCTCCGAACTCCGGCGCAACGCCAGGGACTCCGACCTGCGCGACTCCCTCGACCAGGACGACAACGACGGACTGACCGCCGTCCTGGACGCCCTCGGCGGCGTCGAGGCCCTGCGCACGAGCGTCGACCAGCGCACGGTCAGCCGGGCCCAGGCCCTCGACCTCTACAACCACCTCGTCGACCCCGGCTACGAACTGCTCGCGAAGCTGGACGCCGTCGACAGCGTGGAGATGGACAAGCAGTACCGTGCGCTCGTCAACACCGCCCGCGCCCGCGAACTGGTCTCCCGCGAGGACGCCCTGCTCGGCTCCGCCCTCGTGGCGGGCCGGCTCACCCGCGCCGAGATCCGCGCGGTGTCCGACCTCGAGGCGCAGCGCGAGGCGGTGTACGACATCAGCCTCCCGCAACTGCCCGACGGGGAGAGCGAACGCTTCGAGCGCTTCTGGGCCAACGCCACCACCGCGCCGCTGCGCGCCGCCGAACGGGCCGTCGTCACCACCGAGCCCGGTGACATGCCCCGCGGGGTGACCGCCCGCGGCTGGGACACGGCCGCCGGCAGCGTCCTCGACGAACTCGGCACCCTCGACGAGCAGGCCAACGACCGCTACCAGGACCGCGTCCGCCCGGTCGCGATGGAGGTCATCCTCAAGGTCGCCCTCGGCGGCGTGCTCGGACTGGTCGCCGTGCTGGTGTCCCTCTTCCTGTCCGTGCGCATCGGCCGCGGCCTCATCCGCGACCTGCGCCAGTTGCGGCTGGACGCCCACGAGGCGTCCGGCGTCCGGCTGCCCAGCGTGATGCGCCGCCTCTCCGCCGGCGAACAGGTCGACGTGGAGACCGAGGTGCCGCGCCTGGAGTACGAGAAGAACGAGATCGGCGAGGTCGGCCAGGCCCTCAACACCCTGCAGCGGGCCGCCGTCGAGGCCGCCGTGAAACAGGCCGAACTGCGCGCCGGCGTCTCCGAGGTCTTCGTCAACCTCGCCCGCCGCAGCCAGGTGCTGCTGCACAAGCAGCTCACCCTCCTCGACACCATGGAGCGCCGCACCGAGGACACCGACGAGCTCGCCGACCTGTTCCGCCTCGACCACCTCACCACGCGCATGCGGCGCCACGCCGAGGGCCTGGTGATCCTCTCCGGCGCCGCGGCCTCACGGCAGTGGCGCAAGCCCGTCCAGCTCATGGACATCGTCCGCGCCGCCGTCGCCGAGGTCGAGGACTACGAGCGCATCGAGGTCCGCCGCCTGCCCCGCGTCGCGGTCACCGGCCCCGCGGTCGCCGACCTCACCCACCTCGTGGCCGAACTCCTGGAGAACGCCACCGTGTTCTCCCCGCCGCACACCGCCGTGCAGGTCCTCGGCGAACGCGTCGCCAACGGCTTCACCCTGGAGATCCACGACCGCGGCCTCGGCATGGCGCCCGAGGCCCTGCTCGACGCCAACCTGCGCCTCGCCGAGACACCCGAGTTCGAACTGTCCGACACCGACCGGCTCGGCCTGTTCGTGGTCAGCCGGCTCGCCCAGCGGCAGAACGTCCGCGTCTCCCTGCAGCCGTCCCCCTACGGCGGCACCACGGCCGTGGTGTTCATCCCGGACGCCCTGCTCACCGACGACGTGCCCGACACCAACGGCATCGGCTTCCGCCTGGACCGCCCGAGGCCGCCCAAGGAGAAGGACGGCGCCGACGGCCGCACCGCCGCCGCGGTCCAGCTCCCCGGGCTGCCCGTCCCCGTGCTGGACGGCCCGGTCGAGCTGGAGGCACCCGTCGACCTGGACGCCCTGGACGCCCTGGCCGGCTTCCCGGACGCCCTGGACGAGGACGACGGCGAGCACGGCGGGCTCTTCCTGCCGCGCCACCCCCTCGCCCGCGCCCACGACGACCGGCCGGCCCCCGCCGACGACCAGCCCCGCGGCCTGCTCGACCCGCTCGACGGCGCGGGCGGCGACCCCGACGGCCCGCTCGCCCTGCCGCGCCGGACCACCCCGAAGCTGGTCAGCTCGCACGGGCGTCCCGTCGGCGACCGCCGCTCCCGGCGCACCGGACCCGACGAGGACCCCGCCCGCCGCGCGGACACCGGCTCCCTGGCCCCCCTGCCCACGCGCCGACGCGGGGTCACGGCCCAGATACCGCGGTCCGGCGCCCCGGACGAGCAGCCCACCCGTGGAGCCACGGCACCCGTGTCCCGCTCCGGCGCCCCGGACGAGCAGCCCACCGGCCGCCCGCGCCCCACACCCCGCCCGGAGCGTGCCCCCGACGACGCGGCCCGGCCGTCCGCGCCGTCCCCGCGCTCCGCGCAGGAGCCGGCCACGCCCGACCGCCGCGACGAGCGCACCCGGCGGACCGGGCCCCCCGCCCCACGGCCCGCGGGCGCCGTGCCCGGGGGACAGCCGGGCGGCCCCGACGACACCACGGCGGGACCCCCGGCCGAGGGAACCGGCCCCGCCCCGGGCGGCGGCCTGCCCCGACGCGTGCGGCAGGCCAACCTGGCGCCCCAGCTACGAGAGGGACCCGCGCGGCGCACCGCCGACCGCCCCGAGCTCGCCGACCGGGACGCCGACGAAGTACGCAGCCGTATGGCCTCGCTCCAGCGCGGCTGGCAGCGCGGCCGCGCAGAGAACGCCGAGGGCGACGACGCCCGCGACGGCACAGCACCACAAGGAACGAAGGGGGACGGTCGATGACCGCACCGAAGGCGACCGGCCACACCGCGATCGAGGGCCGCGAGCTGAACTGGCTCCTCGACGAACTCGTCGACCGCGTGGCCAGCATCCGCAAGGCCGTCGTGCTCTCCGGCGACGGCCTGGCGACGGGCGCGTCGAAGGACCTCACGCGCGAGGACAGCGAGCACCTGGCCGCCGTGGCCTCCGGCTTCCACAGCCTCGCCAAGGGCGTGGGCCGCCACTTCGACGCGGGCAGCGTCCGGCAGACCGTGGTCGAGCTCGACGACGCGTTCCTGTTCGTCACGGCCGCCGGCGACGGCAGCTGTCTCGCCGTGCTGTCGGACGCCGACTCCGACGTCGGCCAGGTGGCGTACGAGATGACGCTGCTCGTGAAGCGGGTCGGCGTGCATCTGGGCACCGCTCCGCGCACCGACCTGCCCGCCGGTGGGTAGTGGGATGGCATGAGCACAGAGGGTCAGGGACGGAGCCACTGGTTCGACGACGAGGCCGGACCGGTCGTCCGTCCGTACGCCATGACGCGGGGCCGCACCAGCCACGCGGCCCAGCACCGCCTCGACCTGATCGCGGTGGTCGTCGCCGAACCCGACGCGGACCACCCGGAGACCGACCCCGCGCTGTCCCCGGAGCACGTGGACATCGTCGCACTGTGCCGCGACGCCCCCCAGTCGGTCGCGGAGCTCGCCGCCGGACTGGACCTGCCGGTCGGCGTCGTCCGGGTCCTCGTCGGCGACCTCGTGGACGCCGCGTTCGTGCACGTGAACCGGCCCGTCCCGCCGGCCGAACTGCCGGACGAGAGCATCCTGCGCGACGTCATCAACGGCCTGCGGGCGCTGTGAGCAGCACCGACCCCCCACTGAGCAGGAGAAGTGACCGATGATCTTCGGGCGTTCTGAGCGCGGCAAGCCCCCGGTCGAGCCCGTCACACTCAAGATCCTGGTGGCCGGCGGATTCGGCGTCGGCAAGACCACCCTCGTCGGCGCCGTCAGCGAGATCCGACCGCTGCGCACCGAGGAGTTCCTCACCGAGGCCGGGCGGCCCGTCGACGACACCACGGGCGTGGAGGGCAAGCACACCACCACCGTCGCGATGGACTTCGGGCGCATCACCCTGCGCGAGGACCTGGTGCTGTACCTGTTCGGCACCCCCGGGCAGGAGCGGTTCTGGTTCATGTGGGACGAGCTGTCCGAGGGCGCGCTCGGCGCGGTGGTGCTCGCCGACACCCGCCGCCTGGAGGACTGCTTCGCCGCCGTCGACTACTTCGAACGGCGCGCCATCCCGTTCGTCGTGGGCGTCAACTGCTTCGAGGGAGCCCCCCGGTACCCGGTCCAGGACGTCCGGCGGGCGCTCGACCTGGACGACGACGTCCCCGTCCTGCTGTGCGACGCCCGTGACCGCGAGTCGGTCAAGGACGTCCTGGTCGGTGTGGTCCAGCACGCCATGCGGTTCGGCGCCGAGCGCCGCCAGACCGTCACGACCTGACCCGCCCGGCGGCGCTCGGCCGACCGCTGGCACGGCCCGTACCCCCGCCGACAGGGGTACGGGCCGCGGCTCACCGGGCGACCCGCACGCGTGCGTGCGCGAGGTCGCGCACCTCGCCTCAGGTGTCGCCGTCCTCGTTCCAGCCGAAGCTCCTCTCCACGGCCCGGCACCAGCGGCGGTACTCCCGGTCCCGCACCGACGCCTCCATCGCCGGAGTCCACCGGGCGTCCTGCTGCCAGTGCGCCGTCAGCTCGTCGAGGTCGCTCCACACGCCCGTGGCCAGACCGGCCGCGTACGCCGCGCCCAGACAGGCCGTCTCGGAGATCCTGGGCCGGACCACGGGCACACCGAGCACGTCCGCCTGGTGCTGCATCAGCAGGGCGTTGCGGGTCATGCCGCCGTCCACCTTCAGCGTGGTGATCGGCACCCCGGAGTCCAGGTACATGGCGTCCACGACCTCACGCGTCTGCCAGCTGGTGGCCTCCAGCACCGCGCGCGCGAGGTGCGCCTTCGTGACATGGCGGGTGAGACCGGTGACGACCCCGCGCGCGTCGGAGCGCCCGTACGGCACGGACAGTCCCGAGAACGCGGGGACGACGTACGCGCCGCCGTTGTCGTCGACGCTCGCCGCCAGCGTCTCGATCTCGTCGGCCTCCGGATGACGCCGAGCCGGTCGCGGAACCACTGCACCAGCGCGCCCGTTGTCGCGATCGACCCCTCCAGGCAGTAGACGGGCGCCTCGCCGCCGATCCGGTAGCCCGGCGTCGTCAGCAGACCGCTCTTCGACGGCACCGGCCGGCCGCCGGTGTTGAACAGCACGGAACTCCCCGCGCCGTACGTGCTCTGGGCCGTGCCCACGCCGTAGCAGACCTGCCCGAACAGGGCGGCGTGCCGGTCGCCCAGCGCCGAGGCGACCGGGACGCCGCCGAGCACGCCCACCGCCGTCCCGTACACCTCGGCGGAGGACCGGATCTCCGGCAGGACCGCCTCGGGCACGTTCATCGCGGACAGCAGGGAGGGGTCCCACCGGAGGGTCTCCAGGTTCATCAGCAGGGTGCGGCCGGCGTTGGTCACGTCGATGACGTGGCGGCCGCCGTCCGTGCCCCCGGTGAGGTTCCACACCAGCCAGGAGTCGAGGGTGCCGAAGGCGATCTCCCCCCGCTCGGCGCGCGCCCGCAGGCCCCGGGACCCGGTCGAGCAGCCAGGCGGCCTTGGGGCCGGAGAAGCAGCTCGCCAGGGGCAGTCCCGTCTGCGCGCGGAAGCGGTCCGGCCCCTGCGGACCGCCGAGTTCGGCGCACAGCGCGGCGGTCCGGGTGTCCTGCCGGACGACCGCGTTGTGCACGGGCTTCCCGGTGACCCGGTCCCACAGCACGGTCGTGCCGCGCTGGTTGGTGACGCCGAGCGCGCTGATCTGCTCGGCCCGCAGACCGGCCCTGGCGATGGCCCCGGCGACCACGGCCTGCACCTTGGCCCAGATCTCGGCGGCGTCGTGCTCCACCCAGCCGGGCTTGGGGAGGATCTGGCGGTGCTCGCGCCGGTCGCCCGCGACGATGGCGCCGTCGCGGGTGAAGACGATGCAGCGGCTGGAGGTGGTGCCCTGGTCGATCACTGCGACGTACTGGTCGACGTGGTCCGTCATGGCTACCCCCTTGTGCCGGGTGCAGAAGGGTGCCGCGCAGGGGGTCCCCGCCCGGCCTCCGTGACGAGCGTGCCTCGTGGCCGGATCGCCCGTGGGGGAGGGGGCCGTGGACCGCACGGCACACGTGACGCATGCCGGGATCCGCCGAGAATGTACGGCGATGTCGGCCGACACCCGGAAGTGTTCACCGGCGGCCAGGGGGCGTCAAGGAGCCCGGCAGCAACGGTTGTTGCGTCCCGCCGGGCCGCACTCGAAGGCCGAAAGCGGCCTGCCGCGGTCGGCCCGTCGGCTCCCGGCCGATCGGTCGTCGCCCTGACGATCCGACCCTCCCGGCCGGCGCGGAGCCGTGCGTCAGCCCGGCCCCGGCTCCGCCCCCACCGGCGCCGTCCCGGCCGCCCGCACCGGCAGGGAACCGCGCCGGATCTCGTGCCCGGGCACTCCCGCGCGGCCGAGCACCCAACTCGCCCCGCGGAGGGTTTTGGCGGCCTTCTTCAGCGGCGCCAGACGGGCCGCGGCCTCCTGGTGGCCGGCCACGCTGCCCGGCGGGCAGACCACGGTGGCCAGCGACAGGGTCACCGGGCGGCCGCCCGCCGACCACGGCGCGTCCAGCACCGCGGCGGCCACCGGGTCGAGCCCCTCGGGATCCGCGAGGACCAGGAAGTCGTCCCCGCCGATGTGCCCCACGCGCGCGGTGCCGAACCGGTCGGCCGCCGCCGCGAGGTGGAGGGTGCGCCCCACCGACCGGATCAGCTCGTCACCGGCCGCGAATCCGGCCGTGTCGTTGACCTGTTTGAAGTGGTCGACATCCAGCCAGCTCAGCGCGAACGCCCGCCCGTCCGCGATCCTCCGGTCCACCTCGCCGGTGACCGCGTCCGAACCGGGCAGCCGCGTCAGCGGATTGAGCCGCGCCGCCTCCTCCACCCGGGTCTCCGCCAGCGCCCGCACCAGGTCCGCGAGCCGTACGACGCCCACGCACCGGCCGTGGCGGTCGACGACGGCCACGTCGTCGGAGGTGCGGTCGCGGTCACCGACCGCCACCACGTCGAGCACCTCCCAGGCGGTGGCGTCGACGCCGACCGTGCGCGGCGGATCGCCCAGCTTGACCGCCGGCCGGTCGGCGTACAGGGCGTGCCCGTAGCGGCCCGACATGGACAGCAGGAACCGCGACCGGTGCACCGACCGCACCGGCACCCCCGTCCGGTCCACGAGCAGCACACCGGACACGTCCGGCGAGCCGGTCAGCAGCGCCCGCACCTGTCCGGCGGAGGCGGTCACGGGCAGGAGCGCGGCGGGCCGGACGAACTCCCGTACCGACGGCCCCGAGCGGGGTGCCGCCGTCGCACCGGGGAAGCGCGGCGGCACGTACACGTCCGCGGCCGGCAGCCGCGCCGGCGGGGCGAACAGCTCGCCCTGGGCCAGTTGCGCGCCCGCCGACACCGCGACCGCGCACTGGCGCTCGGTCTCCACGCCCTCCACGGCCAGCAGCGCGCCCAGTTCGTCGCACAGCGTCCGCATCGCCCGCACCGCCGCCGGCCGCCGCAGCAGCGACCGGTCGAGCTTGACCAGGTCCGGCGCCATGTCCACGAGCAGCCGCAGGGGCAC
Organism: Streptomyces galbus; assembly: GCF_005280195.1. Lineage (GTDB taxonomy): Bacteria > Actinomycetota > Actinomycetes > Streptomycetales > Streptomycetaceae > Streptomyces > Streptomyces galbus. The sequence continues at coordinate 430,539 of NZ_SZPR01000018.1, forward strand.
GTCACCGTCCCCGGCGCCGTCCGCGCTGAGCCGGAACCCCTGCTCGCGGAGCCCGCCCAGCGCCTCCAGCAGCGCCTGCTGCGGGACGTGCGTGAACGGCGGTACGACGTCCAGCGTCACCTCCCACGGCAGCCGCCCCGAGGCGCGCACGGCGTCGTGCAGCGGGGTGAGCCCGCCGAGGTCGGCCAGCGTGCCCGCGAACACGTTGACGTGCAGCGGCAGCAGGGTCTCCTTGCGGGCGGCCGCCCGTACCGCCAGCACGGCGAGCGCGCCGTCGAGTTCGGGATTGCGGCGGGCCTCGGCGAGGACGTCCCCGCTCTCCGGGCGGGCGAGTATCTCCAGACCGGCCACGGCGCCGGTGGTCAGGTTGACCACCGGTTGGAAAGCGAAGCGGAGAGTGTCCGTCCAGGAGCGCACGGGAGCATGATGGCGCCGCCGGGAGGCGCCCAGGGCCAGTTCATGAGACGTTCACGCAGCATTCCCGGCCGATCACACAGCGTGTGACAGTCCGTCGTGGGGGACATGACAGAAACCATGGAAGGAAAAGTGACCGGAACCCCCAGAACGCGGCCCACCGGCTCCCCACGGCCCACCAGCCGGCAGCGGAGGACCACCCGCCCGATCCGCGCCGTGCTCACCGCGCTGACCGCCCTGCTGAGCGTCGTCGCCGCCCCCGCGACCGCCCGGGCCCACCAGGAACCGAAGGCGCCCGCGGACTTCGTGTCCCTCAGGGCCGTCGACCCGACGATCCTCCAGGACATGCGCTACTTCACCGTCCACAACTTCGTCGGCGAGCGCATCGACGGCTACCGCCGGCCCCTGTGCCTCCTCACCCGGCCCGCCGCCGAAGCGCTCCACCAGGCCCAACGGCGCCTGCTGCGCCAGGGCTACACCCTCAAGGTCTACGACTGCTACCGGCCGCAGCGCGCCGTCGACCACTTCGTGCGCTGGGCCGAGGACCTCGACGACCAGGCGATGAAGCGGGAGTTCTACCCGGACGTCGACAAGACCCGGCTGTTCACCGACGGCTACATCGCCGAGAAGTCCGGCCACAGCCGCGGCTCCACCCTGGACCTCACCGTCGTCGAGCTGCCCGCGAGGCCGACCCGGCCCTACCACCCCGGCCAACCGCTCGTGCCGTGCTACGCGCCCCAGGACGAGCGGTTCCCGGACAACTCCGTGGACATGGGCACCGGGTTCGACTGCTTCGACACCCGCTCCCACACCCTCGACCCCCGCATCCAGGGTGAGCAGCGCGCCCACCGCCTGCTGCTCAAGAGCACCCTGGAGAGCCTCGGCTTCGTGAACCTCGCCGAGGAATGGTGGCACTACACCTTCAAGCCGGAGCCCTACCCGGACACCTACTTCGACTTCCCCGTCTCCACCGCGTCCCTCACCTGCGCACACCGAGCCGGGTGAAGAAGACGCCCTCCCCGGGATCGGATACAGTCCGCCGCGTGTCCGAAACTCAGCACACCACTTCGAACTCCGCACAGAACTCGCATTGTTCGAGCTGCGGAGCACCCTACGGGGAGGGCGTCACCGGCTGGCCCCGCACCTGCTCCGCCTGCGGCACCGTCGCCTACCGCAACCCGCTGCCGGTCGCGGTGGCGCTCCAGCCCGTGTACGACACCCAGGGCACCGCCCTGGTGGTCATCACCCGCACCGTCGACCCCGCGCGCGGGGGCACCGCCCTGCCCGGCGGGTACATCGACGACCGGGAGGACTGGCGGCAGGCCGTCGTCCGCGAACTGAAGGAGGAGACCGGCATCGACGCCGCGAGCCGTGACGTACGGCTCGTCGACGCGATGAGCTCCCCGGACGGACACCTGCTGCTGTTCGGGCTGCTGCCCGAGCGCCCCGCCGACCGGCTGCCGGCCCCGGCCCCGACCGACGAGACCGAGGGCTGGCACCTGCTGCGCCGACCGGAGGACCTCGCCTTCCCCCTGCACACGCACGCGGTACGGGCGTTCTTCGAGGGCCGTTACATCTGAGCCCGGCCGGGGGGCAGCGACACCCCCTGGGCGAGCCCCCGTATGCGCACGGGGTGGGACGGCTCCCGCACGCCGTCCTCACCCTCCCGCTCGACGACGACCTCACGGCCCTCCCACCGGGCGACGTACCGCTCCGTCTCCGGCTCGCCCCAGCCGTCGCCCGCGTCCCGCACCACCAGGCCCCCGCCCGCCCGTCCCCGGGCGGGCGCCCACACCTCCAGCTCCGGACCGCCGTCCTCCCCGCGGACGGGCAGCACGGCACCCGCGCGTGCCAGCACCGGGATCCGGGACAGCGGCGCGTCCACCAGCACCTGCCCCGGCCCCTCGTACGCCCGCTGCGTCACGGTGTCGTACCAGACCCCGCGCGGCAGGCGCACCGCACGCCGGTCGGTACCGGGATCGAGCACCGGCGCCACCAGCAGGGCGTCGCCCAGCAGGAAGGCGTCCCCGCAGTCACGTAGACCCCGGTCCTCGGGCGACCCCCACCACAGCGGACGCACATACGGCGCCCCGGTGCGCCGCGCCAGGTGCGCCAGCGTCACGAAGTACGGCAGCAGCCGCCGCCGCTCCAGCAGCGCCGCACGCGCGTGCGCGAGCACCTCGTCGCCGAACTCCCACGGCTCCCCGCGCCCCGCGCGCGGGTCCGCGTGCGTACGGAACAGCGGCAGATAGGCACCGAGCTGGAACCAGCGCAGGAACAGCTCCGGCGACGGGCTCCCGTCGGACCCGCCGACGTCAGGACCCGAGTAGGGCACCCCGCACAGCCCCAGGCCCATCACCAGGGCCAGGGAGGCCCGCAGCCCCGGCCAGCCGGAGGCCACGCCCCCCGACCAGGTGCCGCCGTAGCGCTGCAGGCCGGCCCACCCGGACCGCGAGAACACGAAGGGCCGCTGCTCCGGAACCAGCTCGCGCACCCCCTCGTACGCGGCCCGCGCCATGCACAGCCCGTACACGTTGTGCGCCTCACGATGGTCACCGCCCCGCCCGTCCAGCGCGTGGCGGGCCGAGCGCGGCAGCGTCGGCTCGCCGAACGCCGTGGACGACGTCGGCTCGTCCAGGTCGTGCCAGAAACCCGCGAAGCCCTGCGCGAGGCGCTCGGCGTACAGCCCGCCCCACCACGCGCGCACCCGCGCGTGCGTGAAGTCGGGATACACCGACTCGCCCGGCCCCACCACACCCTCCACCAGCCGCCCGGTGGCGTCCCGCACGAACGCGTCCTCGGCGAGCCCGCTGTCGTACACCGCGTTGCCGGGCGCCGCCCCGACCGCCGGGTCCACCACCGACACCAGGTGGATCCCGTCCCGCCGCAGTTCGTCCGCCAGCACCGGCAGCTTCGGGAAGCGGTCCCGGTCGACGGTGAACACCTGGTGCTCGTCGAAGTGGTCGACGTCGAGGTGGACGGCGTCCAGCGGCAGCCCGCGCTCCTGGTACCCGGTGACGGTCCGCCGCACCTCCTGCTCGCTGCCGAACCCCCGGCGTGCGTGGTGGTGTCCCAGCGCCCACGCCGGCGGCACCGCCGGCGCCCCCGTCAGCGAAGCCCACACCAGCAGCACGCGCGCGGGAGTGCCCACCACGACCCAGGAGCGCAACGGACCACCCGCCATGCGCAGCTCGCTGCCCCCGGGCCGGTCGTGCCCGGACCCGGCCCCCTCCTCGCCCTCGCGCAGCACGACCGTCCCGTCCCAGGAGTTGTCGTGGAACACCAGGTGCGTGCCCGCGTCGGCCACCACCAACTGCACCGGCATGGTCAGGTGCAGCGGATCGTCACCCGGCCCGAACGGACGCCCGGGATCGGTGTTCCACAGCCGGTACGTCCCACCCCGCAGCCGCGGCCCCGAGGCCCGCCCGCCCAGCCCGAAGAACCGCGCGTCCGCCGCCACCTCGGACCGCTGCATCCAGCGCCCCGGACCACCGGCCGACGGCTCCCACCAGCGCGGCGGCAGGTCACGCCGCAACCGCACCCCGCCCGGCGTACACACGTCGACCGCGCCGTGACGTGAGACGGTGACCGTCACCCGCTCGGCCACCACCCGCCATCCGCCGTCCGTGTCGGGCTCCAGCACCGCCCGCGGATCGGGCTCGGGACAGCGGCCGGCCAGCGCGTACGACGGCTCCGGAGCGGCCCCGTCCCAGCCCAGGAACACCGCGCCGTTCACCGTGACCAGCACCCGCAGCCGCGAGCGGCCGAAGTGCACGACACCGCCGCCGGGGCCCGGCTCGGCCTCCCGCACGGCCCCGGGCACCCGCGCGCGCTCGGCGCCCCGCGGCGGCAGCCCCGAAGCGTCCGCACGCCGCCTGCGCCACGCGGCCCGCACGGTCCGCACCCCCTGGACCGCGCCCGCGGAACCGACCGACATCACCGCACGCACCAGGCCACGACCGTCCATGCTGCTCACCCTGCCATTCGCCGCCCCACGCGCGGGCGGCGTTCAACTTCCGTTCACCCGTGCCAGGGCCACATCTCGATGACACGGACTATGTGGGGCGCGCCCTGGTGCAGAAGTCGATCACATGGCATCGTCCCTGTCAGCCGCGTCACGCGCACACCCCTGCACGTGCGCGGGTGACGCACACGACGCGCACAGCCCGGGAGCCGCCCCATGTCGACCGAGAACCCCCAGCCGCTCTGGCAGCCCGATCCGCAGCGCATCGCCCGCGCGCAGGTGACCAGGTTTCAGGCCTGGGCCGCGCAGCGGTACGGAGCCCCCGCGGAAGGCGGCTACCCCGCCCTGCACCGCTGGTCCGTCGACGAACTGGAGACGTTCTGGACGGCCGTCACGGACTGGTTCGACGTCCGGTTCTCGTCGCCCCCCACGCGCGTGCTCGGCGACCGCTCCATGCCCGGCGCCGAGTGGTTCCCCGGCGCCGGCCTCAACTACGCCGAGCACGCCCTGCGCGCCGCCGACACCCGCGCGGACGAACCGGCCCTGCTGCACGTCGACGAGTCCCACGAACCCCGCCCGGTGAGCTGGGCCGAGCTGCGCCGCCAGGTCGGCTCCCTCGCCGCCGAGCTGCGCGCCCTCGGCGTACGCCCCGGAGACCGCGTCAGCGGCTACCTGCCCAACGTCCCGCAGGCCGTCGTCGCGCTCCTGGCCACCGCGGCCGTGGGCGGCGTCTGGACCTCCTGCGCGCCCGACTTCGGCGCACGCAGCGTCCTGGACCGCTTCCAGCAGGTCGAACCCGTCGTGCTGTTCACCGTCGACGGCTACCGCTACGGTGGCAAGGAGCACGACCGCCGCGAGGTCGTCGCCGAGCTGCGCCGCGAGCTGCCCACCCTGCGCGCCGTGGTGCACATCCCCCTGCTCGGCACCGACGCCCCCGAGGGCGCCCTGGACTGGTCGGCCCTGACCGCGGGCGACGCCGAACCCGTCTACGAGCAGGTCCCCTTCGCGCATCCCCTGTGGGTGCTCTACTCCTCGGGCACCACAGGACTGCCCAAGGCCATCGTCCAGTCCCAGGGCGGCATCCTCGTCGAGCACCTCAAGCAACTCGGCCTGCACTGCGACCTCGGCCCCGAGGACCGCTTCTTCTGGTACACCTCCACCGGCTGGATGATGTGGAACTTCCTCGTCTCGGGCCTCCTCACGGGCACCACGATCGTCCTGTACGACGGCAGCCCCGGCTACCCCGACACCGGCGCCCAGTGGCGCGTCGCCGAACGCACCGGCGCCACCCTGTACGGCACCTCCGCCGCCTACGTCATGGCCTGCCGCAAGGCCGGCGTGCACCCCGCGCGCGACCACGACCTCTCCGCCGTGCAGTGCGTGGCCACCACCGGCTCCCCCCTGCCCCCCGACGGCTTCCGCTGGCTGCACGACGAAGTCCGCGACGACCTGTGGATCGCCTCCGTCAGCGGCGGCACGGACGTGTGCTCCTGCTTCGCCGGGGCCGTGCCCACCCTGCCCGTCCACACCGGTGAGCTCCAGGCGCCCGGCCTGGGCACCGACCTGCAGTCCTGGGACCCCGACGGCAACCCCGTCGTCGACGAGGTCGGCGAACTCGTCGTCACCAACCCGATGCCGTCGATGCCGGTCCACTTCTGGAACGACCCCGACGGCGCCCGCTACCACGACAGCTACTTCGCCACCTACCCCGGCGTCTGGCGCCACGGCGACTGGATCACCATCACCTCACGCGGCTCCGTCGTGATCCACGGCCGCTCCGACTCCACGCTCAACCGCCAGGGCGTACGCATGGGCTCCGCCGACATCTACGAGGTGGTCGAACGCCTGCCGGAGATCAAGGAATCCCTGGTCATCGGCATCGAACAGCCCGACGGCGGCTACTGGATGCCGCTCTTCGTCCACCTCGCCCCCGGCGCCGCCCTCGACGAGGCGCTGCTCGACCGCATCAAGCGGACCATCCGCGAGCAACTGTCCCCGCGCCACGTCCCCGACGAGGTCATCGAGGTCCCCGGCGTCCCGCACACGCTCACCGGAAAGCGCATCGAGGTCCCGGTCAAGCGCCTCCTGCAGGGCACCCCGCTGGACAAGGCCGTCAACCCCGGCTCCGTCGACAACCTGGAACTGCTGCACTTCTACGAGGACCTCGCCCGCAAGCGCTCCTGACGCCCCCCCGCACGGCACGCACGGTCACCATGGTCCGCCGCTGACCATGGTGACCTGCAGTGTTCCCTGCGGACCGCCGCGTTGTCAGTGCCTCCGGTTACCGTGAGTGAGCATTGACGACTGCGCTCAGGGGGAGACATGGCGTACAGCGACGACCACAGCATGCGGCGCTCTCTGCGTCGAGAGATCGCCGGCACCATCGGCCTGCTCACGGACGAGCACGACTTCCGCGCCATGCGGCGCTACCGCAGCTTCACCTTCCACGACCACGCCGTCTACCTGCGGCAGGTCGAGTCACTGCTGAAGGCCCGGGCCCGCCAGGGCAACCACACCACCGTCGCCCTCTTCGACCCCGTGGAGTACGCCGACTTCTGCGCCGAACGCGGCCTCGACCCGGACCTGCCCGCCACCCGCTCCCGCTTCACCGCCGAACTCGCCACCACCGGCCCCGCCCTGCCCTACGAGGGCCAGCCACTGGCCGACCTGGTCCCCGCCCTCGTCGACGAAGCCGTCCGCCAGGCCACCTGGGAGTACGCCTCCACCCTGCTCGCCCGCCTGGGCTCCTGCGCCCTGTGCGGCGAGGACATCGGCCACGCCGCCTTCACCCGGGCCTCCGCCCTCCTCCTGCGGATCCTCGACGCCGCGCCACCGGGAGACCGCCACCTCGTGTGCAGCGTCACCGGCACCCCCGAGGCGCTGGTGGCCGTCCTCAGCGCCGACCGGGCAGCCGACGGCACCACCCGCCTCGACGAGGCCGAAGCCCTGGAGTTCACCACCGTCCTCGCCCTCGGCCTCGCCACCCGGAGCCCCGGCGGCCTCGTCATGCGCACCAGCGCCCCCGACACCCCCGACCGCGTCTGCGGCTGGCGCATCCGCGCCGGAGCCCTCGAACCGCTCACCGCAGCAGAGGTCTTCGACGCCTACTGCACCGACGCCCAGTCCGGCGACCCCGTCCCACCCGAGTCAGACGTCGACTACTGCGTGCCGCCCGACCTCGGAGAGGAGGGGTCGGCACCGGGCCACCGGCACTGACCCACCATCGCCCCGGACACACGGAAGGGGCGCCCCACCCCGCGAAAGGGGGGACGCCCCGGACCCTTCACCGCTGGCACGGTCCCGCTACTCGCCGGACAGCACCGCCTGCGCGGCGGCGCGCGCCTCCTCGGCGCTGTCCGTCGCCCGCGCGGCCACGGCGGCCCGCTCGCACTGGGCGAGCGTGTACTTCGCCAGCGTCGCCCGCACGTACGGGATCGACGCCGCACCCATGGACAGGGAGGTGACCCCCAGACCGGTCAGCACACACGCGAGAAGCGGGTCGGACGCCGCCTCACCGCACACACCGCAGCTCTTGCCCTCGGCCCTGGCCGCCTCCGCGGACAGCGCCACCAGGTCCAGCAGGGCCGGCTGCCACGGATCCTGCAGACGGGAGACCGCACCCACCTGACGGTCCGCCGCGAAGGTGTACTGCGCGAGGTCGTTCGTGCCCAGCGACAGGAACTCCACCTCCCGCAGGATCGACCGCGCCCGCAGCGCCGCCGACGGGATCTCCACCATCGCGCCGAACTTCGCCCGCAGCCCCGCGTCCCGACACGCGTCCGCGAACGCCTTCGCGTCGGCACGGTCCGCCACCATCGGGGCCATCACCTCGAGGTGGACGGGCAGCCCCTCCGCGGCCTTCGCCAGCGCGGTGAGCTGGGTGCGCAGGACCTCCGGGTGGTCCAGGAGCGTCCGCAGACCCCGCACGCCCAGCGCCGGGTTGGGCTCGTCGCCCGGGGTGAGGAAGTCCAGCGGCTTGTCCGCGCCCGCGTCCAGCACCCGCACGACGACGCGCCCCTCCGGGAACGCCTCGAGCACCTGCCGGTAGGCCTGGACCTGCTTCTCCTCCGACGGCGCGTTCTTGCTGTCGTCCAGGAACAGGAACTCCGTACGGAACAGACCGACACCCTCCGCGCCCGCCTCCACGGCGGCGGGGACGTCGGCCGGACCACCGACGTTGGCCAGCAGCGGCACCTTGTGCCCGTCCGCCGTGACACCCGGCCCCGTCGAGGCGGCCAGCGCGGCCCTGCGCTCTGCGGCCGCGGTCTCCAGCTGGGCCTTCTTCTCCTCGCTCGGGTTCACGAAGATCTCACCGCTGCTGCCGTCGACCGCGATCAGCGTGCCCTCGGCCAGCTCACCGGCACCCGGCAGCGCGACCACGGCGGGCACCCCGAGCGCCCGCGCCAGGATCGCGCTGTGGCTGGTCGGCCCGCCCTCCTCGGTGACGAAGCCCAGTACCAGGGTCGGGTCCAGCAGCGCCGTGTCGGCCGGCGCCAGGTCGCGCGCCACCAGCACGTACGGCTCGTCGCTGTCCGGCACGCCCGGCATCGGCACGCCCAGCAGCCGGGCGACGATGCGGTTGCGCACGTCGTCCAGGTCGGCCACCCGGCCGGCCAGGTACTCGCCGGCCCCGGCGAGCAGCTCCCGGTACGCGGCGAACGCGTCGTACACCGCGCGCTCGGCCGTGCTGCCGACCGCGATCCGGCGCTCGACGTCCGCCATCAGCTCGGGGTCCTGCGCCATCATGGCCTGCGCCTCGAGCACCGCCTGCGCCTCGCCACCCGCCAGGTTGCCGCGCGCGGTCAGATCGGCGGCCACGGCGTCCACGGCCTGGCGGGCGCGGCCCTGCTCACGCTCCGCGTCCTGAGCCGGTATCTGCTTCGCCGGCGGCTCGAGGACCGCCGTTCCCATGTGCCGAACCTCGCCGATGGCCACACCGTGGCTCACGCCGACGCCTCGCAGCGTTGTCTCCATCTCACCCGTCTCCGATAGTGCGGCGGGTCCCGCCGCCGCTGTGGTGGTCCTACCTGCCGTCATGGCGACGGCGACGGCATCACTGCCGGAAAAGCGTCACTGCAGGGGGAAGCGCGTCACTGCCAGGAGAAGAGGGTGTCCCCGGCCTTCACGTCGCCGCTCTCGCGCAGCTCGCCGAGGGAGTCGGCCGTGGCCTCCAGCGCGACGACGGGACACACCGCGGACTTGCCGGCGGCCTCCACGGCGGCGGGGTTCCAGCGCACGACGGCCTGGCCGCGGGTCACGGTGTCGCCCTTGTTCACGAGGAGCTCGAAGCCCTCACCATTGAGCTGCACGGTGTCGATGCCGAGGTGGGTGAGCACACCGTGCCCCTCACCGTCGACCACGACGAAGGCGTGGGGGTGCAGGGAGACGATGACTCCGTCCACGGGAGAGACGGCCTCGGAAGGCTCACGGACCGGGTCGATGGCGGTACCCGGGCCGACCATGGCCCCGGAGAAGACCGGATCCGGCACGGCAGCCAGTCCGATGGCGCGTCCGGTGAGCGGGGACGTCACGGTGGTCATGGGAAGCCTCCCAGAGGAGTGGAGTTGTACATGGGCCGTCACAGCCGGTCCCGGACGGCGCACTGTGCAGCAGGGTATGTCATAGGAAGTACCGGTTCCGCACGAGAACAGCCGATCCGCGACGTGAGCCGTGGTCTAGACCACTAGTCTAATGGATTTGCATGCCGTCCGCGGCCCCCTGTACAGTCGTACTCCTGCTTGGCGATGAGCTACGCGGTTCCGCGTGCCGATCAAGCAGCACCCAACTTGTCAGATCCTATCTAGGGTCGCCTTCCGCATGTCTGCGGGACGGTGGTCAGAGAGACGGAAAAACGCTGATAGAGTTGGGAACACCGAAGGGAAGTGCCCGGAGGAAAGCCGCGAGAG
>NZ_SZPR01000019.1:0-268510 GCF_005280195.1 Streptomyces galbus
TTCATAGTGTTTCGGTGGTCATGGCGTAGGGGAAACGCCCGGTTACATTTCGAACCCGGAAGCTAAGCCTTACAGCGCCGATGGTACTGCAGGGGGGACCCTGTGGGAGAGTAGGACACCGCCGAACAATTCTTATAAGAAGCCCCGTGCCATTCGGCACGGGGCTTCTTTGCGTTATATGAGGTGAAGCTTGCCCGGGTCGGGTACTACCGTGGCCACGTGAGTACTAGGGACATGACAAAGACGGGCTTCGTCGTACGGACCGTACGGGCGGAGGAGTGGGCCGCGGTCAAGGGGCTGCGGCTGGTCGCGCTGCAGGACCCCGTCGCGCACCTGGCGTTCCTGGAGACGTACGAGCAGGCCGTCGCCAGGCCCGACGAGTTCTGGCAGGGGCGGGCGGCCGGCGCCGCCGACGGGGCCCCCGGGGCACGGCAGTTCGTGGCCGAGGCGCCCGGAGGGGACCTGGTGGGCACGCTGACCGTGCTCATCGAGGAGGCCGGCACCGTCGACTGGGCCGGCTTCCCCGTCGAGCGACGGCAGGGGCATGTGGTCGGGGTCTATGTGCGGCCGGAGTGGCGGGGCGGTGGCGTGAGCCGTGCGCTGTTCGACGCCGGGCTGAGCTGGGCCTGGGACAGTGGCGTGGAACGGGTGCGGCTCATCGTGCACGAGGAGAACGGTGTCGCCCAGGCGCTGTACCGCCGGGTCGGGTTCGTTCCCAGTGGCGTGACCGTGCCGTTGGGCGACGGTGGGGACGAGACCGAGCTGGAGTTCGTGCTCGAGCGGTCGTAGCGCTCACACCGGCAGTTCGTCGTGCGGCCAGCGGGTGCGGGCCTGTTCGCGGGAGCGGAGCAGGGCCAGGGTGGGCAGGCCGCGGTCGGTGCCGGTGGCGAGCAGGGCCGGGAGCTGGGGGATCGGGGCCACGGCGGCCACGTCGTCCAGGACGAGGGTGAGTGGTGGGTCGAGCCGACCGGAGGATGACCGTTCGGCCATGCGCCGGCCGTGCTCGACCACGCTTGCGGCGAGGGCCGTCAGGAAGGGCATCGCGCCCGGCGTCGTCCGGGGGTCCTCGAGGGACTCGCCCACTACGTAGAGGCTGCCCCCTTCGTCGATGAAGGAATCCAGCGCCAGGGCGTCCGTTCGGTTCGGGGTGCACGCCTCACGGATGTTGACCATGGTGAGCGCGGACAGGGCGCGGGTGGCCAACTCCTGGGCGATGTCCCGGCGTTCCGCGTGGGCGGTGAGGGCGGCCTCCAGTTCGCCGGCGGAGCCGGAGGCGGCCTTCGGGTTCGTACGGAGGATGCGGACGGCGTCCTGGACCTGGGTGCCCTGGGACCAGCGGTGGACGTGGCGGATGGTGCGGCCGTCCACGGCGGCGGCGTGCAGATAGCTGCGCAGCAGGGTCTCGGCGGTGTCGCTGACGGCCTGGTCCAGGCGGGATGCGGGGCGTACGGGGGCGAGGAGGGCGGCGGCTCGGTGCGCTGCGGTGTTCCTGTCCTCGCAGCCGCTGGTGGGGGACCAGTGGAGGCGGGCCGGGGTGTCGCAGAGGTGGGCCGGGTCGTAGACGTGGACCGGGCCCAGCTTGGCGCGGGCGTCCTTGGTGGACTGCCAGAGGGCGGGGTTGGAGGTGACGACGAGGGCGGGGCCCTCGGCGTCGCGGACGGCCTGGGCCGCGGTGAGCTCGCGCGCCTCCCGGGGGGCGTAGAGCACCGTGCCCTCGGCGCGGTGGGTCTCCCAGCCGGTCACGGGTTCGCCCTGGGGCGGGGGTGCGGCCGGCGGCTCCGCCGGTTCCTCGACAGTCGTCCGTGCCGGAGGTGCGAGCACCTCGGTGACCTCCTGGACCTCCTGTCGGGGGTGCGGTACCGGCTCCGGCGGGCGCTCCGGGCCCAGCTTCCTGCGGGCCCGTACCGCCCGCCACCTCGCCAGGGTGCCCATCGTGAACACCGTCAGGACGAACAGGATCATGAGCTGGCCGATGAGCAGGCCCCAGAAGAGGCCGTAGCCGGAGAGCGCCCCGGTGGGGGCGTCGGGCCAGGCGCCCGGGATGTCGTGCGGCCGGCCGATGAGGTGGCGCATGGCCAGGGGGGTGTGGGTGAAGGTGACGCCGTCGGGCCAGGCGCCGTGGGAGAACAGGGCCGCCAGGCCGGTGGCCGTCCACACCAGCAGGGTCATGCCGAGGAGGAACGCGAGGAAGCCCAGCAGCAGTCCGTCGGGGACACCGCCCTGGGCGCCCCGGCGGTCGGGGCCGTCGTCGACCGGTCTCACGGCTTCCTCGCTCTCCGGGCTCTTTCCTGTACGTCCGTTACGCCACCGTCGACTCGGAGTCGCCGAGGTGCTGTTCCACGAAGGCGGCCGCGCGCTGTTCCGCCTCCAGTTCGGCGGCGCGCAGGGCGTCGTCGTTCCGGAGGAGGTCGCTGGAGGACTCCGTCATGGCGCGGTCGGTGAAGACCAGCGGGCGTTCCGTCTCGGTGATCAGGTGTTTGACCACCTGGACGTTGCCGTTGACGTCCCACACCGCGATGCCGGGGGTGAGGGTGGGGATGATCTCCACCGCCCAGCGGGGCAGGCCCAGGACGCGGCCGGTCGCGCGGGCCTCGTCGGCCTTCTGGGCGTAGATGGTTCTGGTGGACGCCATCTTGAGGATGGCCGCCGCCTCCTTCGCCGCCGCTCCGTCGACCACGTCGGACAGGTGGTGGACCACCGCCACGAAGGACAGGCCGAGGCGTCGGCCGAACTTCAGCAGGCGCTGGAAGAGTTGGGCCACGAAGGGGCTGTTGATGATGTGCCAGGCTTCCTCGACCAGGAAGATGCGCTTCTTGCGGTCGGGGCGGATCCAGGTGTGCTCCAGCCAGACGCCGACGATCGCCATGAGGATCGGCATGGCGATGGAGTTGCGGTCGATGTGGGACAGGTCGAACACGATCAGCGGGGCGTCGAGGTCGATGCCGACCGTCGTCGGGCCGTCGAACATGCCGCGCAGGTCGCCGTCGACCAGGCGGTCCAGGACCAGGGCGACGTCCAGGCCCCAAGCGCGGACGTCGTCCAGGGCGACGTTCATGGCCTCGGCCGAGTCCGGTTCGGGGTGCCGGAGCTGGTCGACGATGTCGGTCAGGACGGGCTGGCGGTCGACGATCGTCTCGTTGACGTAGGCGTGGGCGACCTTGAGGGCGAAGCCGGAGCGCTCGTCCAGGCCGTGGCCCATGGCGACCTCGATGATCGTCCGGAGCAGCGCGAGCTGGCCGGTCGTGGTGATCGACGGGTCGAGCGGGTTGAGGCGGATGCCGTGGTTCAGGGCGGCCGTGGGGTCCAGGCGGATGGGGGTTATCCCCAGCTCCTCGGCGATGAGGTTCCACTCGCCGACGCCGTCCTCGCCCTGGGCGTCCAGGACGACGACCTGGCGGTCGCGGAAGCGGAGCTGGCGCAGGACGTACGTCTTCTCCAGGGCGGACTTGCCGTTGCCGGACTCGCCCAGGACCAGCCAGTGGGGGGCCGGCAACTGCTGGCCGTAGAGCTGGAAGGGGTCGTAGATGTAGCCCTTCCCGGAGTACACCTCGCGGCCGATGATGACGCCGGAGTCGCCGAGGCCGGGGGCGGCCGTGGGCAGGTAGACGGCCTGGGCCTGGCCCGTGGAGGTGCGCACCGGGAGGCGCGTGGTCTCGACCTTCCCGAAGAGGAAGGACGTGAACGCTTCGGTGAGGATCGACAGGGGGTCCCGCATGGGTGGCCCTACCTTCGGATGCCGGTGGCGAACGGGAGGGTGTTCACGAAGGCGCGGTGGTGCTCGCGGTCGCACCACTCCAGCTTGAGGTACGACTTGCCGGCCGAGGCCCTTATCGTGCGCTTGTCGCGGGCGAGTGCCTCCGGGGTGCGGGACGAGACCGTGATGTAGCCGACCAGGTTGACGCCCGCCGCGCCGCTCGCCAGGTCCTCGCCGCGCTGGTCGAGGCGGCTGTTGGCGGCGACGTCGCGGGGGTCGACGGTGCGGTTGAGCTTGGCGGCGCGGGACGCCTCGGCCTCGTCGTTGGTCTTCTCGGTCAACATGCGTTCGATGGCCACCTCGGTGGGTTCGAGGTCCATCGTGACGGCGACCGTCCGGATGACGTCCGGGGTGTGGACGAGCAGCGGGGCGAGGAAGTTCACGCCGACCGGGGTCATCGGCCACTCCTTCACCCAGGCGGTGGCGTGGCACCAGGGGTGGCGGGTGGCCGACTCGCGGGTCTTGGCCTGGAGGTAGGTGGGCTCCATGGCGTCCAGTTCGGCCGGCCAGGCGTTGCGCCGGGTCATCGCCTGGATGTGGTCGATGGGGTGGTCCGGGTCGTACATGGAGTGGATGAGCGAGGCGAGGCGGCCCTGGCCGAGGGGCTGGCGGACACGGATGTCCGCCTCCTGCAGGCGCGAGCAGATGTCGGTGAGCTCGCGGGCCATGACGACGGCGAGGCCGGCGTCGCGGTCGAGCTTGCGGCCGTTCTGCGGGCGGGCGGCGCGGGCCATGGCGTGGGCCTCGGCGGCCAGCTCGCGGGAGTAGTGCATGCAGGCGACGAGGTAGGCGCGGTGCTGCTCGCTGCTGGTGGACACCATCGACTGGAGCTGGTCGTACGACTGCTGCAGCCAGCCCGGGGACCGGTCGTCGCCGCGCTGGGCGACGTCCTTGGCGTGGGCGTCGGGGTCCGCCGGGAGGGTGCGGGCGAGCATCTGCAGGCGGGTGACGAAGCCGTCACCGTTGGCCACGTGCTTGAGCAGGGTGCCGAAGCGGTCGACGAGGGCTTCCTGGTCCTCGCTGTCGCGCAGGCCGACGCCGGGGCCCTCGATCTCGATGGCGGCGGTGACGGTGCGGCGGTCGGCGTGCAGCAGGACGGCGATCTCGTCGGGGCCGAAGGGCGCGGCCAGCCAGCTGATGCGGCCGATGCCGGGGGGCGGGGGGACCTCGACCTCGCGCCCGTCGAGGCGGGTGCCGGCCTCCATGGCGGCGGAGCGGTAGACGGTGCCGCGGCGCAGGGTGCGCTTGTAGCTGCGGTTGATCTCGAACCACTTGTAGAACGTGCGGTGCTTGTACGGCACGTAGACCGCGGCGAGCGCGGTCAGCGGGAAGCCGGTGAGCAGCACGATGCGCAGGGCGAGGACGGGGACGAGGAGCCCGCACATCATGCCGAGGAACGCGCCCGCGACGATCAGCGCGATCTCGCCGGTCTCGCGGTTGCGGCCGATGATCGCGTTCGGCCGGGCGCGGCCGATCAGATATGTACGGCGGGGCGTGACCGGATGGGACACGTGGGACTCGGTCGTCAACGCCCTTCACCTCCCGTGCGGTTGGTACTGCTGTTGCGGGTGTTGCCGGCGTGCGGGGTGTTGATGGGGCTGCTCGCGCGGGGTGCGGGTGCGGCGGAGGGGACGGTTCCGCCGCCCGTGCCGCCGGTGGCGGGGCGGGTGCTGTGGGCGGCGATGCCGCCGGCGGTGGTGTTGGCGGGGCGGGGCGCGCCGGAGGACGAGCCGCCGCCGTTGCTGTCGGCGCGGGTGCTGTGGGTCTTGATGCCCTGGGCGACCAGGGACGCGGGCGAGGAGATCACGGCGGCGGCCTTGTTCTCGGCGCCCTGCATGATGCGGTTGTTGCGGGAGTTGGCGATCTCGTCGCCGAAGCCGGGGACGAAGCGGTAGATCATCGCGCTGGCGAAGATGGCGAGCAGGATGATGGCGAGGCCGGAGACGACGGCGGAGAACGCGCCGGGGCCGTCGTTCGAGGACAGGGCGCCGGCGAGGCCGAGGACGATCACGATGACCGGCTTGGCCAGGATGACGGCGATCATGATGCCGGCCCAGCGGCGGACGTGGCCCCAGAGGTTCTTGTCGACGAGGCCGGCGTAGACGACGGTGCCGAGGAGGGCGCCAACGTAGAGCAGGGCGGCGCGGACGACGAGTTCCAGCCAGAGGACGCCGGCGGCGAGGATGCTGACCAGGGACACCACGATCAGCATGATCGGGCCGCCGCCGATGTCCTGGCCCTTGGCGAGGGCGCCGGAGAAGGTGCCGAAGAACGTGTCGGTCTGGTCGCCGGTGGCCTTCGCGAGGACCTCGCTGACGCCGTCCGTGGCGGAGACGACCGTGTACAGGATCAGCGGGGTGAAGGCGGAGGCGAGGACGGTCAGCCAGAGGAAGCCGATGGCCTCGGAGATCGCGGTCGTCAGGGGGACGCCGCGGACGGCGCGCTTGGCGACGGCCAGGAGCCACAGCAGGAGCGTGAGGATCGTCGAGGCGGCGAAGACGACGGCGTACTGCTGGAGGAACTTGGCGTTGGTGAAGTCGACGTTGGCGGTCTCCTTCACGGCCTCGCTGAGCTTGCCGACGGTCCAGGAGGCGGCGTCGGCGCAGCCGCGGGCGAGCGAGGACAGGGGGTCGAGGGTGTCGGAGACGCCGGGGTTGGTGGTGGTGCCCGAGGTGCCGTTGCCCTTTTCGCAGTACTTCTTGGCCTGGCCCGGGATCAGCGAGCAGTCGAGGCTCTGGGACGGTGACGGCCCGCCGGAGGGCGTGGGGGAGGGGTCCGGCGTGGGCAGCGCGAAGGCGCGGGTGGCCAGCAGGACGGCCGTGGTCTGGACGGCGGTCACGGCACCGGCGAGCGTGAGCACGCGGCGGGGGTTACCGGGCATACGTGAACCCTCCGTACTCCTCGATGGCCTTGCTGATCTCGTCGGAGGTGGCCGCCTTGTCGTCGCCCGGGACCGGGGAGGGGCCGTCCGTCTGGGTGTCGGTGACGACCTTCCAGTCGCCGTCGGCCCAGCGCAGGTCGAAGGTCCAGGTCTTCCACGACGTGGTGACGGGGTCGGTGGAGTTCTGGCCGGACATGCCGATCAGTCCGACGTACCAGACCGAGACCTGGGCGCTGGTGTCGGTGTAGGCGAGCACGGTGGTCCCGGCCGGGATCACGCGGGAGACGAACGTGTTGCCCTGCGGGGCGTTGCCGGCCGCGTCGAGGCCCATCTTGGCGAGGAAGGCGGCGGAGTACGCCTGGTCGAGGGCCGTGCGGAGCCGGGAGGCGGCGTCGGTGGTGTAGACGGCGTCGACGATGGTGTGCCGGGTGGCCGGCTGGAACATGCCGGTCGAGCCGAGCGCGACGGCGTAATTGGCCGCGGCCGACTGGGCGCCCTCCTGGCTCCGCGCGAAGCCGGCCGGGATGCCCGCGCCGCTCTTCGTCCGCACCGGCTGCGCCCCCGAGGCTGCCGTAGGGGCCGCCTTCTGGTTGGGTCTGCCGGTGTCGGGCGAGCCTGCTGAGCCGTCTCCGCCGCGGTTCGCGAAGGCGATCGCCGCGATGAGGAGGACGACCACGCCGACCACCGTGACCATGCTGCGCGAGGAGGAGCGGCCGCCGCGGCGGGCGCCGCCGTACGGGTCGTTGTCGGGGACGCGCAGGCGGGTCTGGCCGCCTCCGCCGCCGTAGACGTACCCGCCGTCCTCGCCGGCGCGGGCGGGCTCGCCGTAGCCGTGTTCGTCGCCGGGACTCATGCCCTGTCCGCCCCCTCGTTGCCGTACCGGAACGCGTGGTAGTACGACGGTAGCCGTGCTGGTTCCCGCGCGGGCGCGGTGTGGTGACTCGACATCAGGGAAACGCAACCTCAGCCGGTGGGCACGACGGGTGGGTGGGTGGAGGGGGCCGGGCGTGCCCGGGGTGCGGGGGAGGGGCTACACCGCCATGCCGTACACGATGGTGAACAGCGTGCCGAGCGATCCGATGATGAAGACGCCCGTGAGGCCGGCGATGATGAGGCCCTTGCCCTGTTCGGCGCTGAAGGTGTCGCGCAGGGCCGTGGCGCCGATGCGCTGCTTCGCCGCGCCCCAGACCGCGATGCCGAGGCAGAGCAGGATGGCCACCGCCATCACGACCTCGATCATCACCTTCGCCTCGTTGCCCAGGCTGCCGAAGGGGCCCCAGTCCGGAGCGATCCCGCCGATGATGGTGTTGATGTCTCCCTTGTCGGCCGCAAAGAGCATGTAAGTCACCGCCCCTGGTGGGTAGTTCCGCACGGCCCCTGCCGGTGTGCAGAGGTCACGCCTCATTCTCGCCGACAACGACGGCGTCGGATGTCGACTTGACGTCATTGATGGACTGGATTCGTACGAATACCACCGTACGGTTACTCTGTGTATCACGGAGGTTCACGCCGGGCAACGAGATCTGGGCGGAACCTGTGGTGTGGTTCCGTCGTTGACCCCTCTTCACGGCCGTTCCGTTTTCTGACGGCCGGTCGGGTGAGCCCCCGCCGTTCGATGGTCTCATGAGGCGTCAGGTCCCTTCCGCGTCCGGTCTGACGGTTCTCTCACCTTCGTGCGGCACAGTGCACCCGATGAAGCGAACCGCCTGGATCGCCGCGGCCGCGCTGCTGGCCGCGCCCTCCGCCTCCGCCGCCGTGGCCGACGACGGGCCCGGCCCCCTCGGCGTGACCGTCGTGGCGTCCGCCGGGCGCCCGTTCGCGCGGGTCGGGGCGCTGTTCGGCGCCGACCGCGCGGGCCACCTGGCCGGCGGGCACTTCTGCACCGCGTCCGTCGTGCACTCCCCGCACCACGACCTGGTGGTGACCGCCGCGCACTGCCTGGACGGCAGCGACGGAACGGCCCTGGTGTTCGTGCCGGGGTACCGGGACGGGAGGGCGCCCTACGGGATCTGGCCCCTGCGGCGGCAGTTCCTGCCCGGCGGGTGGGCCGCGGGAGGGGACGAGGACAGCGACGTCGCGTTCGGCGTCCTCGGCCCGGTGCGCGGGCGGGAGGTGGAGGACGTCGTCGGGGCGTACCGGTTCGTGGCCGGGACCGCCGTCGGGGCCACCGCGGTGACGCTCACCGGCTACCCCGACGCCCGTGAGGCGCCCGTGACGTGCTCCAACCGGCCCCGCGCGCACGGCGTCAGCCAGCAGCGCCTGGCCTGCCCCGGCTTCACGGGCGGCACGAGCGGGAGCCCCTGGGTGAACGGCGACGGCGAGGTCGTCGGGGTGCTCGGCGGGCACGAGCGGGGCGGCACCACCGCCGGCGTCTCCTACAGCGTCGTCCTGGGCCGCGAGGCGACCGCGCTGTACCGGGAGGCCGCCGCCGACCCGTGAGTGATCGTTCCCAGGTGAGGGCCCCGCCTCTACACTGACCGAGGCGGACTCCCGGACGGTGAAGGGCGGTTGACGGTGCGTAAGGCGTGGATCGTGGCGACCGCCGCCGTGGGCGCCGGTGCCGCCTTCGTGATGGTGCTCGTCGTCGGCGTGTACATGGTGGCCGGGAACATGGTGAACGGCGTCGGCTCCGGCACCCGGGCCCTGGCCAAGGGGTCCGTGCCCGCCGCCTACCAGGCCATCGTGCAGAAGTGGGGCAACCTGTGCCCCGCCATCAACCCGGCGCTGCTGGCCGCCCAGCTCTACCAGGAGAGCGGGTTCAACCCGCGCGCCCAGAGCGGCGCCGCGGCGCAGGGCATCGCGCAGTTCATCCCGGGCACCTGGGCCACGCACGGCGTCGACGGCGACGGGGACGGCGACCGCGACGTCTGGGACCCGCGCGACGCCATCCCGTCGGCCGCGTCGTACGACTGCTCCCTGGCCTCCTACGTCAAGAGCGTGCCGGGGAACATCACCGAGAACATGCTCGCCGCGTACAACGCCGGGCCCGACGCCGTCATCCGGTACGGGGGCGTGCCGCCGTACAAGGAGACGCGCAACTACGTCCGGATCATCACCTCCCTCGAGGACTCCTTCGCGGCGCCCGTCGGCCGGCTCGGCCCGACCCAGCAGGCCGCCGGTGCCATCTCCTACGCGCAGACCAAGCTCGGCACGCCCTACCTGTGGGGCGGCAACGGCACGGCGGACCAGGGCGGGCGCTTCGACTGCTCGGGCCTGACGAAGGCCGCCTACGAGAGCGTCGGGATCACGCTGCCCCGCGTCGCCAACGACCAGTACAACGCCGGTCCGCACCCCTCGCGCGGCGAGCTGCTCCCCGGCGACCTGGTGTTCTTCTCCGACGACCTGACCAATTCCCGGGCCATCCGGCACGTGGGCATCTACGTCGGCGGCGGTTACATGATCGACGCGCCGCGCACCGGCGCCGTGATCCGCTTCGACCCGATCGACACCAGGGACTACTTCGGGGCGACCCGGGTCACCCAGGATGGCGCGAACGCGTTGCCCACAACTGTCTGAAATCCTGTCGGTCCGACCGCTCTGAGCTGCGACGACGTATCTCTCTTCGATAACGTCTGCGTGATCATTCAGTGGAGAGTGGAACGTATCAAGCGGGGCCGTGCGTTCCTGTTGACGTACGACATCGACCACGGGGGTGGGCGAGCCGGCGCACCGTGTGCCGGGCGGAACACGACGAAGGGGCCGCGCACCATGGCTGGACTCGCCGAATCCGGGTCGAACCCCGACGTCGACCTGCTCTACGACATCAACGGGCTGGCCAAGGACGCGCCGCACTGGTTCGACCGCGTCGTCGAGTTCGTCGGCGAGTACGGACTGCTGCTCGCCATGGTGCTGCTCGTGCTCTGGTGCTGGGCGGGCGTGCGGCGGCGGGCCGGCTCCGGGGAGGAGGCCGCCTCGTCGGTGGCCGCCCTGGTGTGGGCGCCGCTGGCCGCGGGCATCGCCGTACTGGTCAACGTGCCCATCCGCGGCTTCGTCGAGCGGCCCCGGCCCTTCCGCACCCACCAGGGGCTCGACGTCCTGGTCTCCGGGAAGACCGACTACTCCTTCGTCAGCGACCACGCCACCCTCACCATGGCCATGGCCGTCGCGCTGTTCGTCGCCCACCGCAGGTTCGGGCTCGTCGGCATAGGGCTGGCCCTGCTGGAGGGCTTCTGCCGCGTGTACATGGGCGTGCACTACCCGACCGACGTGGTCGGCGGGTTCGCGCTCGGCACGGCCGTCGCGCTGCTGCTGTCGCCGCTCGCCTCGGCGCTGCTCACCCCGCTGCTGAAGGCCGTCGAGCGGTCCCCGCGCGTCGGCGGGCTGGTGCGCAGCCGGTCCGCCCGCCTCGCCACCCGCGACGCGGTGGTCGCGGGCGCCCCCCGCGAGGCCACGGCCGAGGACCGGGACCTGGCGGCCTGAGCGGCACCCGCGCCCGCCGTGCCGTGGGCGCCCCGAGTCCCTACACGGACTGCGGGAAGGTGAAGAAGCGGTTCGGGTCGTACTGCTTCTTGAGCTGCGTCAGCCGGGCCGCCGCGTCGCCGTAGTACGCCTTCTTCCAGTCCGTCAGGGTCGGGTCCGCGTAGTTCTGGTACGCCGCACCCGACGCGTACGGCTTCATCGCGCGGTGCGCCGCCGTCAGCCAGGACTGGGCCGACGTCCCGGCCGTGCCCGCCTTCCAGGACACCAGGTACTGGGCCAGCATCCGGGAGCGGCGGTGCACGAAGGCCGTCGCCGTCGGCGCGACGCGGTTCACGGCGCCGCCCAGCGCGGTGAGCGTGATGCTGCCGCCGCCACCGCGCACCGCCTTGGTCTGCGCGAGCAGCGCCTGGATCCCGGCCGCCGACAGCGAGCGGTCGAAGAAGTCGGAACGGGCCGCGTACGTCTCCCGGCCCAGCGCGCCCTGCGGGGAGCGGCCCGGGGTCGAGCCCGGCAGGTGGCACTGGGCGTCGGCGGCGAACGAGGAGCAGCCGGCGTAGGCCTCCATGGCCTGCTCGTAGGAGCGGCGGCGCAGGGAGACGCTGGTCGCCGGGGCGCCCACGCGGTCGGCGAGGCGGTCGACGGCGTTCTGGAGCTGGCCGTAGGTGCCGATGGAGAAGGCCGCGACCGCGATCCTGGGCGTGCCGCCCGGGGTGTTCTCCAGGTGCAGCGAGGACCAGATCTCGTCGGGCTGGGAGGGGCCCCACTCCTGCCAGGCCCGCACCACCGCGGCCGCCCGCGACCAGGGCCAGGTGAGGTACCCGGTGACCGCCTGCGGCGCGGGGTGGGTGCGGAAGCGCAGCTCGGTGACGACGCCGAAGGTGCCGTTGCCCGCGCCGCGCAGCGCCCAGAACAGGTCCTTGTTCTGGGTGGCGTTCGCCACGAGCTGCTTGCCGTCCGCGGTGATCAGTGTGGCCTGGGTGAGGCTGTCGCAGGTCAGGCCGTAGGCCCGGGAGACCACGCCGTGGCCGCCGCCGAGGACGAGGCCGGAGACGCCGACCGTGGGGCAGGAGCCGGCCGGGATCGTCACGCCCTTGGCGGCCAGCGCCCGGTAGACGTCGATGAGCTTGGCGCCGGCGCCGACGACGGCCTCGCTGCCGCTGACCCGGACCCGGCTGAGCCGGGAGACGTCCACGATCAGCCGTCCGTCGCCCGAGGACCAGCCGGCGTAGGAGTGGCCCCCGTTGCGGATGGCGACCTTGGTGCCGTGGGCGCGGGCGAACGACAGGGCCGTGCGGATGTCGTCGGGGTGGGCGACGTAGGCGACGGCGGCGGGCTTCAGGCCGTCGAAGCGGGTGTTGTAGAGCTGGTGGGCCGTCTTCCAGGACGCGTCGCCGGGGCGGACCAGCGGGCCGTCGAGGTCGCGGGCGAGCGCCGACCAGGTGGCCGGTGCGGCGGCGCCGCTCGCGGTGAGCGCGGTGATGCCCCCGGAGGAGGCGGAGCCCCGGGGTGTGCCGCCGCCCGCCGGGTCCGAGCCGCCGCGGGTGCTGTCGCCGCCCTTGCACCCGGCCGTCACGGCCGCCGTGAGCGCGGCGGCGCCGCCTATGAACGTACGCCGTTGCATGGTCCGTCCCTGGTGTGGTGCGCCCGGGGGCGCCGTCCTGCACGCTCCCGTCGACCGGCGGGACCGCGCCTCATGGAGCGAGACGGCGGCGGGGCCTCAGGGGTTCCAGCCGTCCGCGGTGTGTCCCTCGGCGTCCGTGCGCGCCAGGCTTCTCGCCCGGCGGGCGGGGCCGCGCCAGCCGCAGGCGCAGCGGGCGAAACAGAAGCGGCCTTGTTCGACGGTGTCGGTGCGGTGCTCGCCCGGTGCGGGGGGAGCCGTGGGTCCGTCCTGCTGCGTCACGACGACTAAGGTACCCACGCCCGGCAAAGGCTTTCCCCGTCGCGCGCACCGCTTTCCGGGCGCCCGGCGCACGCCCTGCGCACGCCCCGGCCGCGCGTGACGGCGACCCCCGCACCTCGTTAACCGGACGACAGGGCGCCCGTGACGGACGTGAGCGGCTGGGGGTAGGCAGCGATGGCGCAGCGACAGCACAGGTGGGCGGGTGCGGTGGCCGTCGCGGGGCTCGTGGCCTCGGTCTGCGCGGGTGCCGCCGGGTGCGCCGGCAGCGGGGCGGCCGCCGAGGGCGGGCGGGCCGCCGACCCGGTCGGGACCCTGCACCGGGCCGCCGACACCCTGGTCGGCGCCGGCAGTTCCAAGGCGCGCACCTCGATGGAGATGGCGACCGGCGGGACCCGGGTGACCATCCGCGGGGAGGGGGTCTACGACTACCGCCACCGGCTGGGCCGGCTGAAGGTGATGCTCCCGCAGGACCCCGCGGGCGAGAGCCGGCACCGCCCGATCACCGAACTCCTCACGCCCGAGGCGCTGTTCATGAAGAACCGGGGTGCCGGGGTGCCCGCCGACAAGTGGGTGCGGGTGGCGACGGCGTCGCTGTCGGACGGCAACCTCGTCACCGGCGGGGCGACCGATCCGCTCGCCGCGGCCGAGGTGCTGCGCGGCACGCGCACGGCGACGTACGTGGGGCGCACCGAGCTGGCCGGCACCGCGGTGCGGCACTACCGCGGGACCGCCGACCTCACGGTGGCCGCGCGGAACGCGACCGGCGGGAACCGGGCGTCGCTGGCCGCGGCGGCGAAAGGGTTCGCCACGGCACGGGTGCCGTTCGACGCCTACCTCGACGACCAGGGCCGCATCCGCAAGGTCCGCTACCGGTTCAGCTTCGTCAACGGCCAGCGCGAGCGGGCGGTCGCGGTCGCCTCGACGACGCTGCTCTACGGCTTCGGCGCCGCCGTGGACGTACGGCTGCCGGCGTCGCGGGACATCTACGCGGGGCGGGTCGCCGAGGAATAGCGACCCCGTGGCACGGCCGGCGTACGCGGGGCGCGGTAGGCGGTGACTACGCCGTGGACTAGCCCGTCCGTGCCATGCGCGGTGCGTGGGCCGCTCCCTACTCTAGGAAGCCGGTGACGGCAGGGACGAGGTGATGCGCGTGGCTCCGGGCGGCGGTACGGCGGTGCAGGACCACGAGGCCCTCGCCGAGATCGAACTGTGCGGGGAGCTGATCATCGCGGCCTCGGCGGCCGAGGAGCGGCTCAGCCTGGAGAGCATCGACGAGGTGCTCCGGGTGGCGGAGGAGCGGGAGACCGCCGGACGCGAGTGACGTGCGCGCGTGACGTACGCGACGCGGGCGTGGCCGAAAGACGTCCTCCGGGGCGGTGCGGTCAGGTGCGCAGGAGGCGGCCGATGGCCTTCGTGGCCTCCTCGACCTTCGCGTCGATCTCGCCCCCGCCCTTGAGGGCCGCGTCGGCGACGCAGTGCCGCAGGTGCTCCTCCAGGAGCTGCAGGGCGAAGGACTGCAGGGCCTTGGTGGAGGCGGAGACCTGCGTGAGTATGTCGATGCAGTAGACGTCCTCGTCGACCATCCGCTGCAGGCCGCGGATCTGGCCCTCGATCCGGCGCAGCCGCTTGAGGTGCTCGTCCTTCTGGTGGTGGTAGCCGTGCACCCCGCGGTCGTGGTCGGTGACCACCGCGTCCGCGCCGGTGTCCGGGGAGGGCGCCGGGGTCGCGCCGGCCTCGGTCGTCGTCATCGCGTCCTCCCGTTTCGGATGGTGGCGGGGGATATATACCCCTGCCGGGTATATGGTAGCCAACTTTGGCGGGTACAGGACCCTTGGTCGCCCCTGTGCTGATCACTCTGCCTCATGGGCGACACTGGGGGACGGCCCCTTAGCCGTGGCCGGATGATGCGCTTAGCATCACCCTGACCGAAACCGATGCATCCCGAGGACCCCACGTGCGCTTTCGTCTGACCCCCAGGGAGACGAGCTTCTACGACATGTTCGCCGCATCCGCGGACAACATCGTCACGGGCTCCAAACTCCTGATGGAACTGCTCGGAGCGGACGCGTCCGCCCGGGCCGAGATCGCGGAACGCATGAGGGCGGCCGAGCACGCGGGCGACGACGCCACGCACGCGATCTTCCACCAGCTCAACTCCTCGTTCATCACGCCGTTCGACCGGGAGGACATCTACTCCCTGGCCTCGTGCCTCGACGACATCATGGACTTCATGGAGGAGGCCGTCGACCTGGTCGTCCTCTACAACGTCGAGGAACTGCCGCGGGGCGTGGAGCAGCAGATCGAGGTCCTGGCCCGGGCCGCCGAGCTCACGGCGGAGGCGATGCCCAACCTGCGGACCATGACGAACCTCACGGAGTACTGGATCGAGGTCAACCGGCTGGAGAACCAGGCCGACCAGATCCACCGCAAGCTGCTGGCCCACCTCTTCAACGGCAAGTACGACGCGATCGAGGTGCTGAAGCTGAAGCAGATCGTGGACGTCCTGGAGGAAGCGGCCGACGCGTTCGAGCACGTGGCGAACACGGTGGAGACCATCGCCGTCAAGGAGTCCTGAGCCCCACCATGGACACCTTCGCTCTGGTCGTGACCATCATGGTCGCGCTCTTCTTCACGTACACGAACGGCTTCCACGACTCGGCGAACGCGATCGCCACGTCGGTGTCGACCCGGGCGCTCACGCCGCGGGCCGCGCTGGCGATGGCGGCCGTGATGAACCTCGCCGGCGCGTTCCTCGGGTCCGGGGTCGCCAAGACCGTCAGCGAGGGGCTGATCCAGACACCCGAGGGCTCGACGGGCATGGCGATCCTGTTCTCCGCCCTGGTGGGTGCGATCACCTGGAACCTCGTCACCTGGTACTTCGGGCTGCCCTCCTCGTCGTCCCACGCGCTGTTCGGCGGCATGGTCGGGGCGGCGCTCGCGGGCGGTACCACCGTGTACTGGAACGGCGTGCTGGACAAGGTCGTCCTGCCGATGTTCATCTCGCCGGTGGTCGGCCTGGTCGTCGGCTACCTGGTGATGACCGCGATCCTGTGGCTCTTCCGGCGGTCCAACCCGCACAAGGCCAAGCGCGGCTTCCGCATCGCGCAGACGGTGTCGGCGGCCGGCATGGCGCTGGGGCACGGTCTGCAGGACGCGCAGAAGACCATGGGCATCGTGGTGATGGCCCTGGTCATCGCCGACGTCGAGGACTACGGCGACCCGATCCCGGTGTGGGTCAAGCTCGTGTGCGCCCTGATGCTGTCGCTGGGCACGTACGCCGGCGGCTGGCGGATCATGCGGACGCTGGGACGGAAGATCATCGAGCTGGACCCGCCGCAGGGGTTCGCGGCGGAGACGACCGGCGCGTCGATCATGTTCGTGACGGCGTTCCTGTTCAAGGCGCCGATCTCCACGACGCACGTCATCACCTCGGCGATCATGGGCGTCGGCGCGACGAAGCGGGTCAACGCCGTGCGCTGGGGCGTGGCGAAGAACATCGTGCTGGGCTGGTTCATCACGATGCCGGCCGCCGCGGTGGTCGCCGCGCTGGCCTACGGTCTGGTGAAGCTCACGGTGCTGTAGGCGCCGCCGGGTTCGTTCCCCGCTCCACCCACCGGAGGGGAAACGTTTCGGAACAGCAGCGGGCCCGCCCCCGGGAGCCAGGGGCGGGCCCTTTGCGTCCTCGCGGTGGCACCGCCATGCAGCACCGCGAGGGGTCTTGCGGGACGGCCCGGCTCGCCGGGACGGCCCGGTCAGCCGAAGCGGCCCGAGATGTAGTCCTCGGTCGCCTGGACCGACGGGTTGGAGAAGATGCGCTCCGTCTCGTCGATCTCGATGAGCTTGCCGGGCTGGCCGACCGCGGCCAGGTTGAAGAACGCGGTGCGGTCCGAGACGCGGGCCGCCTGCTGCATGTTGTGCGTCACGATGACGATCGTGAACCGCTCCTTCAGCTCGCCGATGAGGTCCTCGATGGCGAGCGTGGAGATCGGGTCCAGGGCCGAGCAGGGCTCGTCCATGAGCAGGACGTCCGGCTCCACCGCGATCGCCCGGGCGACGCACAGCCGCTGCTGCTGGCCGCCGGAGAGGCCGGAGCCCGGCTTGTTCAGGCGGTCCTTGACCTCGTTCCAGAGGTTCGCGCCCTTGAGGGACTTCTCGACGACGTCGGACAGCTCCGACTTCTTGTACTTGCCGTTCAGGCGCAGACCCGCGGCCACGTTGTCGAAGATCGACATGGTGGGGAACGGGTTCGGGCGCTGGAACACCATGCCGACCTCGCGGCGCACCGACACCGGGTCGATGCCGTGTCCGTACAGGTCCTCGTCGTCCAGCAGCACCTTGCCCTCGACCCGGCCGCCCGGTGTCACCTCGTGCATGCGGTTGAGCGTGCGCAGGAACGTCGACTTGCCGCAGCCCGAGGGGCCGATGAAGGCGGTCACCGAGCGGGGCTCGATGGTCATCGAGATGTCCTCGATCGCCTTGTGGGATCCGTAGTAGGCGGTCAGCCCGCTGACGTCGATTCGCTTGGCCATTGCTTCGTCACTTCCAGATAGTCGCCTTGGGGTCGCCGTCAGCGACCGGCCGCGCGGCGGTAGCCGCGGAGGGTTAGCGCGGGGCCTTCCAGCGGGCGATGCCGCGGGCCGCCAGGTTGAGGATCATCACGAACGCGATCAGCGTCAGGGACGCCGCCCAGGCACGGTCGTACGCCGCCGTGGAACCGGCGCTCTGCGAGTACTGCTGGTAGATGAACAGCGGCAGCGACGCCTGGGCGCCCTCGAAGGGGTCGTTGTTGATGAACGGGTTGCCGAACACCAGCAGCAGGACCGGGGCGGTCTCACCGGCGATACGGGCGATCGCCAGCATGATGCCCGTGGTGATGCCGCCGATCGAGGTCGGCAGGACCACCTTCAGGATCGTGCGCCACTTGGGCACGCCCAGCGCGAGGGACGCCTCGCGCAGCTCGTTCGGGACGAGCTTGAGCATCTCCTCCGTGGAGCGCACGACCACCGGCATCATCAGGATCGCGAGCGCGAGCGAACCGGCGAAGCCGAAGGGCTGCATGTCCCACATCAGCATCAGGCTGAGGATGAACAGGCCGGCGACGATCGACGGGATGCCGGTCATCACGTCGACGAAGAAGGTGACCGCGCGGGCCAGGTTGCCCCGGCCGTACTCCACCAGGTAGATCGCGGTGAGCACGCCGATGGGGGCGCCGATCACCGTGGCGAGGCCGACCTGCTCCAGGCTGCCGATGATGGCGTGGTAGATGCCGCCGCCGGCCTCGGAGTCGGCGACGACGCCCATGGAGTGGGTGAGGAAGTAGACGTCGAGGACCTTGGTGCCGCGCTGCACGGTCGCCCACACCAGGGACAGCAGCGGGATCACGGCGAGCAGGAAGGCGACCCAGACGAAGCTGGTCGCGACCCGGTCCTTGGCCTGGCGCCGGCCCTCGACGCGGGCGGCGACGACGTAGGTGCCGGTGACGAACAGGACCCCGGCCATCAGGGCCCACTGGATCTTGCTGTCGAGGCCGGCGGCGGCGCTGATGCCGAGGCCCAGCGCGACGGACCCGGCGGCGATCGCCCAGGGGGTCCACTTCGGCAGGCTGGCGCCGCGCAGGGTGCTGGGGCGCTTGTCGGCGATGGCTGCGTGGCTCATGCGTTGGCCCCCGAGTACTCCTTGCGGCGGGCGATGATCCAGCGCGCCGCGCCGTTGACCAGCAGGGTGATCACGAAGAGGACCAGGCCGGAGGCGATCAGCGCGTCCCGGCCGAACTCGGTCGCCTCGCTGAACTTGCTGGCGATGTTCTGGGCGAAGGTGCCGCCGCCCGGGTTGAGCAGGCTGGCGTGGATGTCGAAGTCCGGGGAGAGCACGGTGGCCACGGCCATCGTCTCGCCGAGCGCGCGGCCGAGACCGAGCATCGAGGCGGAGATCACGCCGGAGCGGCCGAAGGGCAGGACCGACATGCGGACCACTTCCCAGCGGGTGGCGCCGAGCGCGAGCGCGGCCTCCTCGTGCATCCGCGGGACCTGGCGGAAGACCTCGCGGCTGACGTTGGTGATGATCGGCAGGATCATGATCGCCAGCAGGATGCCCACGGTGAGCATCGAGCGCGGCGCGCCCTCCTCCCAGCTGAAGACCCCGGTCCAGCCGAGGTAGTCGTCCAGCCAGCCGAACAGGCCGTCCAGGTGCGGTACCAGGACCAGGGCGCCCCACAGGCCGTACACGATGGACGGCACCGCGGCGAGCAGGTCGATCACGTAGGCGATCGGGCCGCTCGTCCGGCGGGGGGCGTAGTGGGTGAGGAACAGCGCGATGGCGACGGCGATCGGGACCGCGAGGACCATGGCGATCACGGAGGACACGACCGTGCCGAACGCCAGCACCGCGATGCCGAACTTCGGCGGCACGAGGCCGGTGTTCCACTCG
The DNA here is from genome assembly GCF_005280195.1 of Streptomyces galbus. Lineage (GTDB taxonomy): Bacteria > Actinomycetota > Actinomycetes > Streptomycetales > Streptomycetaceae > Streptomyces > Streptomyces galbus. The sequence goes on from NZ_SZPR01000019.1 coordinate 19,381, forward strand.
AAGGTCGTGAGGAAGTTGGCCTCGTCCTTGCTGATGGCCAGCGAGGCGCGGTAGGTCAGGAAGATCGCGATCGCGGCCATGACGGCCAGCAGCAGGATGCCCGAGCCGCGGGAGAGGCCGAGGAAGATGCGGTCACCGGGGCGGGTGGCGCCCCGCGCGGCGCGCTTCTGCTCGACCGGGGTCGGCAGCGGGGTGGGAGGTGGGGCTTCGTCTGTCTTCTGTGTCGTTATGTCCATGGGGTTCTCCGGTCTGCGGAGCCGCTCCGGGCGGCTCGGGCGGGGCCGGGTTCGGCGGCCCCTGGCGGCGGTGCACCGGACGGCGCGGTCCGGACCGGGTCAGCCGGCCCGGACCGCGCCTTCAGTTCAGCTCAGGCTCGCGACAGTGCTGCGGACCTTGGAGATGATCGCGTCGGGCATCGGGGCGTAGTCGATGCCGGAGAGGATGGACTGGCCCTCCTGCGAGGCGATGTAGTTCAGGAACGCCTTGGTACCGGGCAGGGTGGCGGACTTGTTGCCCTTGTCGCACACGATCTCGTAGGTGACGAGGGTGATCGGGTAGGCGCCGTCGGCCTTGGTGGTGTAGTCGAGCTTCAGCGACAGGTCGCTGCCGGTGCCGACGACCTGGGCGGCGGCGACGGCCTTGGTGGCGCCGTCGGAGGAGGCCTTGACCGGGGCGGAGGCGCCCGTGGCGATGTCGACCGTCTTCAGGCCGTCCTTGGCGTACGACAGCTCCATGTAGCCGATCGCGCCGTTGGTCTGCTTGACGCCCTGGGCGACACCGGAGGAGCCCTGCGCCGCCTGGCCGCCCTTGGCCTGCCAGGCCTTGCCGCCGGAGTACTTCCAGTCGTTCGGGGCGGCGGCGATCAGGTACTTGGTGAAGTTGTCCGTGGTGCCGGACTCGTCCGAGCGGTGGAACGCCTGGATCTTCAGGTCGGGCAGCTTGGCGTTCGGGTTCAGCTTCTTGATGGCCGCGTCGTTCCACTTGGTGATCTTGCCGTCGAAGATCTTGGCGATCGTGGAAGCGTCGAGGGTGAGGCCGTCCACCCCGGAGACGTTGAAGGCGACGGCGATCGGGCCGGCCACCATCGGCAGGTCGATGCCCTGGCCGCCGGAGCAGACCTGCTTGGAGGCGGTGACCTCTTCGGGCTTCAGCGCGGAGTCCGAGCCGGCGAACGCGACCTGGCCCTGGGTGAAGGCGGTGATGCCGGCGCCGGAACCGGAGCCCTTGTAGTTGATCTGGACGCCGTTGCACGCCTGGGTGAAGTTCTTGACCCAGGCGTCGATCGCGTTCTTCTGCGCGGAGGAGCCGTCGGCCAGGAGCTGCCCCTTGGCGTCGTCGCACTTGATGGACCCGGCCGCGGTGGTGGCGGAGGCGGAGCTGCTGCTGTCACCGCTGGAGCCGGTGTCGTCCGAGCCGCACGCCGTGAGGGCCAGGGCGCCGGAGACGGCGAGAGCACCGAGGGTGAGGGCCCGCCGGTTCATGCGCTGAAGCTTCACTGAGGGTGATTCCTTCCAGGAGCCGCCGTCCTGATTCGGCGGCGTGCGAAAGACTGGGTTGCGCGGATGCGACCCACAGGTCGCGTTCCGCACCGGGTAAGGCCGAAATTAGGCAGAACAGGTGAAGGCGCCGATGGGCGTGAATGAACGCGCGGTGAACCCTGGTGGTCGGTGCGGTTAGGTCACGGAAGGCTTACGTCGAGGACACGGCGCGGTCCCGGTCCCCCCTAGTGCAGGGACTCCAGCAGCGCGTCGACGAGGTCGCGGTCCCGGGGCTGGGTGAGCCGGGTGCGGGCGGACGCCGGCGGCAGCCACAGCACGCGGTCGACCTCGAGGTTCGGCACGAAACCGCCCGGTCCCGCCTCGGCGGCCCAGTAGCGGACCTCCTTCGGGCGGCCCTGGACCAGGTAGCGCAGCGTGGGCAGCTCGGCGCCGGGCACGGCGGTGTACCCGGTCTCCTCGACCACTTCCCGCAGCGCGCCCGCGAGGGCGTCCTCACCCCGCTTCAGCTTGCCCTTGGGGTGGGACCAGTCGTCGTATTTCGGCCGGTGGACGAGGCACAGCTCCAGGCCGCCGCCCGTGGCGGACCGGCGCCACAGGACGCAGCCGGCCGCCAGGACGGGGGTGTCGCCGGTGTCCTCGGGCCCGTACGCGCCGTGGGGGTGCTGCGTGTCCTCGGGAGAGCTCACCGTGGGGTCACCGCCTCCAGGACGACGGAGTGGAAGGGGGGTGGGGGTCACGCCGTGTGGACGGCGTGTCTCTGCCAGGCCCGCTGGAACGCGTACCGGGCCGCCTCCACCTCGTGCCGCTGGTCGGCGTGCAGCACGCCGAGCGCGTACGCCGTCGCCGGCGCGATGCGGGGCGTACGCGCCGCCTGGGCCGCGGCGGCCGCCGCCTCGGAGGCGTCCCGGTGCCGGTCCAGGGCCTCGCCCGCGGCGATCAGGCGCACGTCGGGCGGGCCGTCGTCGCCGTGCAGCACCTCCAGCGCGTACCGGTGCAGGCGCAGCAGCAGCCGCACCTGGTGCCAGGGCGCGTCCTGGGGGTGCGGGGCGGTGTCCGGGGACAGCCCGTGGACCAGCGCCTCGGCGTTGTACGGGTGGCCCGCGGTGACCAGCGGCAGCGCGGCGACCGCGTCGGTGAGCCGCTCCTCGGCGGCCGTGGCGAGCGGCACCAGGTCGGTGCCGGGCGCGTCCGGGGTCAGGGGGACCTCGCTGGCCAGGACGGCGACCTTGTCCGCGACGGCGTGGAAGCGGGAGGAGCCCAGCGCCTGGAGCGCCGTGGAGTGGGCGCGGGTGCGGGCGAGCGTGAGCTGGCGGTCGAGCAGGGCACCGGCCTTGGCGGCGCCGACGGTGAGGTTCCCGCGGTCGATGCCGGGGCCGGGGCCGGGCGCGGTGGCCACGGGGCCGGGGGAGGCGGTGGCCGCGCCCGCCGCCCGGGAGCCGGCGGGCGTGTGGGCGGTGCGGGACGCGGCGGAGGCGCTCGCGGTGGTGCGGGAGGCGGCGGACGGGCCCGCGGTGCGGGTGGCGGCCGGGGGGTGGGCCGGGCCCGGGGCGGCCCGGGGCGCGGTGGACGCGTCGGCCGGGTCGGCGAGGTGGGCCGTCCCGGGCAGGGGGGCGCCCCCGCCCGCTCCCTGCCCGGGGAGCGCCGTCGCGCCCGACAGCCGGTGCAGCGCCAGCAGCAGCCGCTCCAGCCGGGCCTCGTACGCGTGCTCCAGGGCCAGCGTCCCCGACAGCCAGGCCAGTTCGGGGCGGATCTCCTCCGACCAGTCGGCGTCCAGGAGGGCCCGGAAGGTGTGCAGGCTGCCGCTGATGCGGCGGGCCGAGCGGCGCAGGGCGCGCGCCGCGTCGGCCGCCTCGCCGGTCCCCCCGTGGGACCCGCCCTCGCGCTGCAGCCGCAGCGCGCGGAGGAACTCCGTGGCCCGGGCGCGGAGGTAGCCCGCGAGGGCGTCCCCCGTCACCGGGGCCCCGGCCGCGGAGTCCGTCAGGTCATGGTGTCGCTGTGCCACGCCGGCGCCTCCGGGCGTCTATGAGCATCTCCTGGACGTTGCGCAGGGGCGCGCCGTCCGCATCGGTCGCGTGCCGGGTCCACTCGCCGTCCGCGCCCAGGTGCCAGGACGCGGTGGCGTCGGACATGCCGGTCTCCAGCAGCCGGTTGAGCGCGGCGCGGTGGCCCGGGTCCACGACCCGGACGAGCGCCTCGATACGGCGGTCGAGGTTGCGGTGCATCATGTCGGCGCTGCCGATCCACACCTCGGGCTCGCCGCCGTTGCCGAAGGCGAACACCCGGGAGTGCTCCAGGAAGCGGCCGAGGATCGAGCGGACCCGGATGTTCTCCGACAGGCCCGCGACCCCCGGGCGCACCGCGCAGATGCCGCGCACCCAGACGTCGACCGGCACGCCCGCCTGGGACGCGCGGTACAGGGCGTCGATGACCGCCTCGTCGACCATCGAGTTGACCTTGATGCGGATGAACGCCGGGCGGCCCGCGCGGTGGTGCTGCGCCTCGGCGTTGATCCGCGAGACCAGGCCGTCGCGCAGGGACTTGGGGGCGACCAGCAGCCGGCGGTAGGTCTCACGGCGCGAGTACCCGGAGAGCCGGTTGAACAGGTCGGACAGGTCCGCGCCGACCTGCGGGTCGGCGGTGAGCAGGCCGAGGTCCTCGTAGAGGCGGGCCGTCTTGGGGTGGTAGTTGCCGGTGCCGACGTGGCAGTAACGGCGCAGCGTCTCGCCCTCCTGGCGGACCACGAGGGACAGCTTGCAGTGCGTCTTCAGCCCGACCAGGCCGTAGACGACGTGGCAGCCGGCCTCCTCCAGCTTGCGCGCCCACTTGATGTTGGCGTGCTCGTCGAAGCGGGCCTTGATCTCCACCAGTACCAGGACCTGCTTGCCGGCCTCGGCCGCGTCGATCAGCGCGTCGACGATCGGGGAGTCGCCGGAGGTGCGGTACAGGGTCTGCTTGATGGCCAGCACGTCCGGGTCGGCCGCCGCCTGCTCCAGGAAGGCCTGCACGGACGTGGAGAACGAGTCGTACGGGTGGTGCAGCAGCACGTCCCGCTGGCGCAGCGCGGCGAAGATGTCCGGCGCGGACGCCGACTCGACCTCGGCCAGGTCACGGTGGGTGCCGGCGATGAACCGGGGGTACTTCAGCTCGGGCCGGTCCAGGCCGTGGATGCGGAACAGGCCGGTCAGGTCGAGCGGGCCGGGCAGCGGGTAGACCTCCGCCTCGGAGATCTTCAGCTCGCGCACCAGCAGGTCGAGCACCTCGCGGTCGATGGACTCCTCGACCTCCAGGCGCACCGGCGGCCCGAAGCGGCGCCGCATGAGTTCCTTCTCCAGCGCCTGGAGCAGGTTCTCCGCGTCGTCCTCCTCGACCTCGAGGTCCTCGTTGCGGGTGAGCCGGAACGCGTGGTGCTCCAGCACCTCCATGCCCGGGAACAGCTCCTCCAGGTGCGCGCCGATGACGTCCTCGATGGGGACGTAGCGGCCCGGGGAGCTCTCCAGGAAGCGGGACAGCAGCGGCGGCACCTTCACGCGCGCGAAGTGCTTGTGGCCGCTGACCGGGTTGCGCACGACGACCGCGAGGTTCAGCGACAGGCCCGATATGTACGGGAAGGGGTGCGCCGGGTCGACCGCGAGGGGGGTCAGGACCGGGAAGATCTGATGCCGGAACAGCGTGAACAGCCGGGCCTGCTCCTTCTCGGCCAGCTCGCTCCAGCGGACCAGGTGGATGCCCTCCTCCGCGAGTGCGGGGGCGACGTCCTCGTGGTAGCACGCGGCGTGCCGGGCCATCAGCTCGCGCGAGCGGGCCCAGATCATCTCCAGCACCTCGCGCGGCTGGAGGCCGGAGGCGGAGCGGGTGGCGACGCCGGTGGCGATGCGGCGCTTCAGACCGGCCACCCGGACCATGAAGAACTCGTCGAGGTTGCTGGCGAAGATGGCGAGGAAGTTCGCCCGCTCCAGCAGGGGGGTGTCGGGGTCCTCGGCGAGCTCCAGGACCCGCTCGTTGAACGCGAGCCAGCTCCGCTCCCGGTCGAGGAAACGACCCTGCGGCAACTGGACGCCGTCCACCGCGGTGTCCTCGTACGCGTCGAGGTCCGCGTCGAGGTCGGGTTCCAGATCGGAGACCACGGCGGCCACGGTGTGCGGGCGGTGCGCGGCGATGGAGCCCACGGAGGGCTGCGCGTGCTGGATCTTCGCCTCGGAGTTCTGCTGGCTCATGGAGTCATTGTTCCGCGCTACGAGCGGGACAGGCGCGTCGGAACGCGCGGGCGGGAGCACGGCGGCGGTCCCGTCGGGGGGCGGCGAGGGCTCGGGCACGGCGGCGTTCATTGGCCGAGCGTCGCAAGGCCGTCTGAATCACCGGTTACGGAGACATGACGTGCGGGATAGCGGGGAGGGTCCCGCGGGGGTCGGTGGGGCCGGTGCGGGTCGTGGGGCGGGCGGGTGTGCCCGTGCGCGTACGCACGCGTGGTGGCCCGGCCGGGGGTCACGCATGCGTACGCGCGGGGGGTGCTGGGCGTGGACGACGGCGGCGGTGCCCCGCCGCGGCGTCCCCGCGTCAGTGCCTCCGGTGGCGTACGACGGTGAAGGCCGCGGCGGTCGCCAGCGCCGCCACCGTCAGCACGATCGCCGTCTCCACCAGGTGCAGTGGCCAGTAGTGGGACTGCGGGTGGTACGACGCGTAGGAGCCGGTGACGCCCAGGTCGTCCAGGCAGCGCCGGACCGCGGCGGGGACGCCGCCGCAGTTCCAGTACGGGACGCCGGTCCGGGGCCGGCCGTGGACCAGGGCGCCCTCGGCCAGCACCCACGCGTGCTCCGGCGGGACGACCTGCGTCGCCGAGGTGCGGTGGACCTCCGGCCACAGGGAGGGGCGCAGGCGGGTGAGGGCCAGGTTCAGCAACGCCATGGCGGCCACCGAGACGCCGAGCGCGGGCAGGGCGCGGCGCAGCAGGAGCGCGGTGAGCGTGCCGACGGCCAGGGCGCACAGGGCGTACGCGACGGTGGCCGGGCCGCGCGCCAGGAACGCCGCGGCCTCGCTCCACTCCTGGAACACCAGATCGGGATGGGCGTCCCAGGACCAGCGGAACACCAGGACCAGCACGGTCGCGCCGCCCGCGATCACCAGGGCGGGCACGGCGAGCTTGGCCGCCAGCCAGCGGGTGGGCGTGACGGACTGGGTCCACGCGAGGCGGGCGGTGCCCGACTCCACCTCCCGGCCGATCAGCGCGCCGCCCGCGAACGCGGCCACGCCGAGGAAGGCGTAGGCCACGAGCGTGCCGATCCAGCCGACCGGGGTGCCGAAGCCGAAGCCGAAGCCGGGCACGGTGCTGTCGCAGAAGTCCTCGCCGCCGCAATCGACGGCCGCCCGCTCGGCGGGGGCCGTGACCAGCGTCAGCCACACCAGCCAGCCCGACAGTCCCGCCACGGCCGCGGCCCACAGCAGCAGCGCGGTGCGGTGCAGCCGCAGGACGGTCCGGGCGGTGCCCCACGCGCGCGGGGCGGCGGACGGCGCGGTGACGGTCCGCCCACCGGTGAGCGCGGTCATCCGGCGACTCCTGTCCGACGGTTCCGGGCGGTTCCGCCGGTCGACCGTCTGACCAGCGCGAACGCGGTCGTCCCGAGCACGACGACCAGGGCCAGCAGGACGGCTGTGGTGACCAGGTGCAGGGGCCAGAAGTGCGAGACGGGGTGGTACGACTGGAAGAAGCCGACGGCGTCCGCCTTGGCATAGGTGGACGTGCAGCCGTGCACCGCGTCCTCGGGCGGGCAGTGCGGGCGTGGGAGGTGTGCGCCGGTGGAGGTGACGATGCCCTCGTCGACGGTGATGCCCACGCCCCGAATGCCCCGTCTCAGGGAAGTGACCGAGGTGTCGGCGGGCCACAGGTGCGGCATCAGCCGGTCCACGAGGACCCGGACCGCCGCGGTGGCGACCAGCCCGGTCGCCAGCGCGGGCAGCGCGCGGCGCCACAGCAGGCCCGCCAGCGCCCCGCAGCCGAGCCCGGCGAGGGCGAAGCCGACCGTGGTCGGGCCGTTGGCGTGCAGGGTGAGGCCGTCGTACCAGGACTTCGCCGTGTCCACGCGGCCGTTCGCCGCCGACCACGCGTGGTGGTGCAGCCAGACCAACAGTCCTGTCCCCGCGGTGACCAGCACGGCCGGTGCGGCGAGCTTGACGGCGAGCCAGCGGACCGGGGAAATGCCCTGCGTCCAGGCGAGGTGCGCGGTGCCGGACTCCAGCTCACGACCGAGCAGGGCGGCACCGGACCAGGCGGCGACGAGGAAGGGCAGCGCGGTCAGGGCGATCGTCGTGCAGTCGTACACGTTCTTGTAGCGCAGGATCGCGTCCTGGTAGTAGGAGCAGGCCCCCTCGCCATGGCACGCGTCGTAGTCGTGCCAGGCGTCGGCGGACGCGTCCGTCAACGGGCCCGCGAGCCAGAGCAGCGCGGCGGCCAGGACGACCACCAGGGCCGCCCAGATGTACAGCGCGGGACGGTGCAGGCGCAGCAGCCAGCGCAGGTCGCGGGTGAGCGCGGCGGAGCGTGCCGGGGCGGCCGGCAGGGGGCCGGGGGCGGTCGGCAGGGGGGAGGCGAGGGCGCTCATGCGGCGGCCTCCGTGGCGTTCCCGGTCCGGTCGGTGGCGTCCGCGGCGGTGCCGGCCTCGTCGGCGGGCTCCGCGGGGGTGAGGGGCGCGGCCTGCGGATTGCGCAGGTACGCGAGGACCAGTTCCTCCAGGGCGGGCGGCGTGGCCCGCCACTCGGCGGGCAGCGGGCCGCCGGGCCGGACCAGGGCCGTGAGCTGGCGGCCCGTGGTGCGGGACTCGACCACCGTGTGCCCCGTCAGGTCTGCCGACTCGGCGGGCGCGCTCACGCGCGCGTGCGCCTCGATCAGCTCGTCGATCTCGCCGGCCAGCCGCACCCGGCCGCCTCCGACGAGCAGCAGGTGGTCGCAGGAGTCCTCTAGCTCGGCGACGACGTGCGAGGACATCGCGATCGTGGTGCCGTACTGCGCGGCCTGCGCCATCAGCGTGCCCATCAGCTCGTGCCGGGCCAGCGGGTCCAGATCGGCCATCGGCTCGTCCAGCAGCAGCAGGTCGGGCCGCTTGCCCAGCGCGAGCGCCAGGGCGACCCGGGTGCGCTGACCGCCGGAGAGCGACCGGACCCTCGCCCGGGGATCCAGCTCCCCGGCCCGTACGACGGCCTCGGCGACGGAAGGCTCCCAGTGTCCGGGGTTGAGGTCGGCGCCCAGGCGCAGCGTCTCGGCGACCGTGAGCTGGGGGTAGAGCGGCTTGTCCTGGGCGACGTATCCGACCCGCGCGCGTGCCGACGCCGGGTCGGTGCCCAGCACGGTGATCGCGCCCTCGGACGGTGCGGTCAGTCCGGCGGCGAGGGCGAGCAGGGTGGACTTCCCGGCGCCGTTGGGGCCGACTACGGCGCAGACCCGGCCGGCGGGCAGCCGGAACGAGCAGTCGCGCAGGGCCCAGGCGCCGCGGCGCCCGAACCGCTTGCCGAGGGCACCGGCCCGCAGGGCGTACGGCGGGGTGGGGCGGCTGGTCATGAAGGGTCTCCCCCCTGGAGCGCAGGCTTGCTGCTCGGGTTCGTGGGGTGGTCGGCGTGGCCGGACGGGCTGTCCGGGGCCGGGAAGACGTCGTCGAGGACGGCGGCGAAGAGCGCGGCCACGTCCTCCCGGTCCAGTCCCGCCTCGCGGGCCTGAGCCGCCCAGGCGCCCAGTCCGGCGCGCAGCGGGGAGTCGTCGGCGGGGGCGGCGCCCAGGGAGCGCCGCACGAAGGTGCCGAGCCCCCGGCGGGCCTCGACCAGGCCCTCGCGCTCCAGCTCGCGGTACGCCTTGAGGACGGTGTTCGGGTTGATGGCGGTCGCCTCGACGACCTCACGGGCGGTCGGCAGCCGGTCCCCGGGCCGCAGCAGGCCCAGGCGCAGGGCCTGCTTGGTCTGCTGGACGATCTGGACGTAGGTGGCGACGCCGCTGTGGCGGTCGATGCGGTATTCGACCACGGCAACCACCCTTTCACTAATTGAGTAGTGAAAGGGTGGTGCAGGGGTGGGGCGGAAGTCAAGCCGGGGGGCGGCTGCGTGATGGGGTGCCCGAGGGGGCGCACGGGTCGAGGAAATCCGGCCCGCGGAGCGTGAACCGATGGGCGGGGCTCGTCCGATGAGGGGGTGTGAGCGAAACGGGAAGCGACGGGGAGCTGCTGCGGGCCATCGCGGCGCACGGGGACCGTCACGCCTTCGAGGAGCTGTACCGGCGCTATGCGCCGTGGCTGAGCGCACGCATGCGCAGCCGCTGCGCCGACGCCGGGATAGTCGACGACGTCGTGCAGGAGACGTTCCTCGCGGTGTGGCGCGGCACCGCGCGCTACCGCGAGGAGGGCGACGTGGCCGGCTGGCTGTGGCGCATCGGCTCGCGCCGGCTGGTCGACGCACTGCGCAACGACGGGGCGCGCGGCCGGCTGCGTCAGACGCTGGCACGGCTGCGCCACCGGGACGAGGCGTCGGCGGAGGACCGCGTGCTCGCGGGGGTGGAGCACGGGGACCTCGCCGGGGCCCTCATACGGCTGTCCCCCGAGCTGCGGGCGGTCCTCCAGGCGACGGTCATCGACGGCCTGAGCACGCGGGAGGCCGCGGTCCTGCTCGGCATTCCGGCCGGCACGGTCAAGACGCGGGCCCAGCGCGCCCGCAAGCAACTGCGGGAGGCGCTGGCGTGAAGTGGGTCAGGCACGGAAGGAAGCGGGTCGCGCACGGACGCGGGGCCGTGGACGGACGCGGTGTTCCCCCGCGGGGCGGGAGAGCCCGCGGGCGCGGTCGGGGAGCCCTGGCGCACAGCAGGGGAGTCGAGCGGTGGCAGCAGGAGGTGGCGGCATGACGTGGCACGTGACCGAGGAGGACCTACGGGCCTACGCCCGCGGCGCGTTGGCGCCCCCCTCGCTCTGGTCGGCCGACACGCACCTCGCGGCGTGCGCGCACTGCCGGGCGCGGCTGGCGGAGGTGACCGAGCCGGCCGTGCTGGAGGCCGGCTGGCAGCGGCTGGACGCCGAGCTGGACGCGCCCCGGCCGGGCCCCTTCGAGCGGCTGCTGCTGCGGCTCGGCGTCGCCGACCACACCGCGCGCCTGCTGACGGCGACGCCGGTGCTGCGGCGCTCCTGGCTGCTGGCGGTGCTGTCGCTGCTGGTGATGACCGTGCTGGTGGTCCGCGTGGCGGACACCCCCGGTCTCTTCCTGGCGCTGGCGCCGCTGCTGCCGCTGGCCGGGGTGGCGCTGTCCTTCGGCCCGTCGCTCGACCCCACCTTCGAGATGGCGGTCGTGGCCCCGCTGCACGGCTTCCGGCTGCTGATGATCCGCACGGTCGCGGTCCTCGCCACCGGCCTCGCCTGCAACGGCCTGGCGACCCTGGCCCTGCCGGGGTACGGCCTGTCGGCCCTGGCCTGGCTGCTGCCCGCGCTCGCCCTCACCGCGACCGGTCTCGCGCTCAGCGCCCGGCTGGGCCCGGTGCTCGCGCCCACCCTGGTCGGGGGCGGGTGGCTGACGCTGCTGCTGGTGGCCGCCACGCGGGCCGACGGCCACACGCCCGTGCCGTTCACGGCGGCCGGGCAGACGGCCGCGGCCGGGGTGGCGGCCCTGGCGACCGTGCTGCTCGTCCAGTCCCGGGACCGCTTCGACACCGGGCGGGCGGGCCGTATCGCGGGAGGGGACCTGTCATGACGGCCGACCGCCGCACGGCACCCCCAGCGCCGGCCCGGGCCCCGTCGCACCACTGCCCGTCGCCCCGTGGAGCGGCGGGTGACGGCCCCTCCGACGGCACCTCACCCCACGACCGCCCAGCGGCCGGTGCCTCCGCCCACCGCCCCTCACCCGACGGCCGCGCAGGCCACTGCCCTTCCGGGAGCACCGCATGACCGCCGCACCCACCACGCTGACGGCCTCCGGCCTCACCCTCCGCTACGGCGGCACGCGCGCCCTCGACGACGTCTCACTGAGCCTGACGCGAGGGGTCACGGGGCTCCTGGGGCCCAACGGCGCGGGCAAGACCACCCTGCTGCGGGTGCTGGCCACGGCCGTGCCGCCGGACGGGGGCGAGTTCAGGGCACTGGGCCACGACCCGCGCGGCTCGGCGGGCCGGCTCGCGCTCCGCCGGGAACTGGGCTACCTGCCCCAGACCCCCGGCTTCCACCCGGACTTCACGGCCTTCGCGTTCGTCGACTACGTGGCGATCCTCAAGGAGCTGACCGACCGCGGGGCACGCCACCGGGAGGTGCGGCGCGTCCTGGACGCCGTCGACCTCGGCGAGGTGCGCGGAAAGCGGCTCAAGCGGCTGTCCGGCGGTATGCGCCAGCGCGTCGCCCTGGCCGCCGCCCTCGTCGGCGACCCCGGCTTCCTCGTCCTGGACGAGCCGACCGTCGGCCTGGATCCGGAACAGCGGATGCGGTTCAGGGAGTTGATCGCCGAGGCGGGCGAGGGCCGCACGGTGCTGCTGTCCACCCACCAGACGGAGGACGTGGCGATGCTCTGCCACCGGGTGGTGGTCCTGGCCCACGGCCGGGTCCGCTTCGAGGGCACCCCCGCCGAGCTGACGGCGCGGGCGGCCGGCCGGGTGTGGAGCAGCGACCGGCGCGACCCGGCCGCACGCGCGGGCTGGCGGACCGGCACGGGCACGTTCCGCAACGTCGGAGACCCGCCCGAGGGCGCCGACCTGCTCGAACCCACCCTGGAGGACGGCTACCTGCTCACCCTGGACGGCGAGAGCGCGGGAGTGACGGCATGAGCACCACGGTCGAGGAGCCCACGGTGGAGCCCACCCCCACCCCGCCCGGCGCCGCCCCCACCCGCACCGCCCAGCGCACGGCGGCCGTCCTCGCCCTCGCCCGCGCGGAGGCGCGGGAGCTGGTGATGACGATCCCGGTGCTGTTCTTCTTCCTGCTCGAAGCCGGTCTGCTCGTCTGGAAGTGCTGGGACGAGGAGGGCATGGACGCCTTCCCGGTGCTCAACACGGTGGACCGGGGCACCCAGACCGCCCCGCTGCTCGCCTGTATCGCCCTGCTGCTCTCCGTCAACGTGGCGGTGCTGCGTGACCGCAGGAACGGCACCGCCCACCAGTTCGGCGTCCTGCCCATGGAGCCCTGGCGCCGCACGCTGGCACACCTGCTGTCGGTGGTGCCGTTCGTCCTGCTGACCGCGCTGCTGGTCGGCGTCGACTACGGCTGGTCGGCACTCAAGCCCGGTGCGGTGGGCCACGGTTCGCTCGGCGAGCTGGCCGTCGGGCCGTTGACGGTGCTCCTGGCCGGCGTGGCCGGCGTGCTGCTGGCCCGGCTGCTCCCCTCGACCTTCGTGCCCATACTGTTCGCGGTCGCCGCGTACCTCCTGATCGTGATCGTGCTGACGTCCGACAGCGCGCCGGAGGGCGTGCGGCGGCTCGTCCCGGTCCTCGACGCGGGCGGCGGCGGGGGCGACCCGGTCCCGTCGGACCTGCTGGGCCGCCCGGCTTCCTGGCACGCGCTGTACCTGGCCGGGCTGTGTGCCCTGCTGGCCTGCGCGGCGCTGCTCGTCGCCGGTGGCCGCACGCGCACGGTGAAGGCGGTGACGGCGGTCGCCCTCGCGGCCACCGCGGCGGGCGTCGTCGGCCAGCTCCCACGGGACACGGCGGCCCTGGAAGCGGCGCGGAGGACGGCGTCCACGGCACCGGAGCGGGTCCAGTCCTGCACCACCCGTGGCGGGGCGACGTACTGCGCCTTCCCCGAGTGGAACGGCGTGCGGGGGGGAGTGGGCGAAGGTCGTGGACCGGGTGCGCTCGGCGGCCGGCGCCCCGGCGTCCGGCCTGCACCTGACGGTCCGGCAGCGCATCGACCTCACCGGGGGCCTGGAGGTCGACAGCACGCTGTCCCCCTCCACCACGCCCGGTGAGGTCACGGTCGGCACCCGCTGGGGCGGCAACCGCGTCGGCGAGTTGGCGGTGGGCGTGGCCGCGGTCCTCGTGGCCGGCACGGAGGCCAGGGCCGACGCGCTGTGCGACGGCCGCATGGTGACCGTCATGTGGCTGGCCCTGGGCGGCGACGCGCACCCCCTGGCGACCTTCCACGACCTCCGCCTCGACGACGACGTCACCGGCTCGGGCGTGGTGCTGGCCCCGACGGACCCGCTGTCCCTGACGGCCCAGCAGACCGAGGTCCTGCGCGCCCTCCTGGACCGGCCCCGCGCGGAGGTGACCGCCCGGGTCAAGGCGCACTGGCGGGACCTGACGTCCCCCCGGACGACGACGGCACGGACCGCCCGGCTGCTGGGCGTGCCGGTGCCGAAGGGGAAGGAGACCTGTGAGGTCTAGGAGCGGCCCGCTGCAGCGGATGAAGAGCCGTCCCCCGTCGCGGACGGGGAGGTGCCCACTGTTTCGGGCGGTGTTGCGGGCGCTGGTGCCGCCGGTGTGGCGGACGCTGCCCTGGAGGGCGGCCGCGCTCGCCGGGGCGGGGGGCCTGCTGCTGGCCGGGAGCACCAGACTCCCGGAGCGGGTGCCCGACCAGGGCGCGGGATGGGCCGTGTTGCGGCTGGTCGCGCTGCTCGGGGCGGTGGCGTTCGGGTTCATCCTCGACGACCCCGCCCGGCACACCACCGCCGCCGCACCGGTGGGCCGGGCGGTCCGGGCCGGGCTGCGGACGGCGCTGGCCCTCCCGGTCGCGGCGGTGTGGTGGACGACGGCCCTGCTCCTCATACCGGGCCCCGCCCGTCCCCCGGCCGGACCGGTCACCGTGGAGGCGGCGGCCATGGCGACGACCGCACTCGCCCTCGCCACGGCGGTGATCCGCTGCACGGACGGCACCCGGCCGGGCAGGACGACGGCGGCCCGGCTGGCCCTGGCCGCCCCGGCCTTGGCGCTGGTCCCGGACCGCTGGGGACTGCTGGGAGTGCCCGGGGAGCCGTGGTGGACCGGCACCCAGGTGAGGTGGGCGTCGGTCCTGTGCCTGACGGCGCTGTGGTGCGCGGTGGCGACACCGGAGCCGCTGCGGCGGTGGCGCCCGGGGCACGGACGGCCCGGCGACCGGCCGGGGCGCACGTCAGCCGCGCGCTGACCCCGGCCCTTCCAGCCCCGGTGTCACGTCTCCGTGCGGTACATCAGGTCCGTCTCGTAGGTGACGAACCCCAGCCGTTCGTACACGGACACCGCGGCCTTGTTGTCGGCGTCCACGTACAGCATCGCCGTGGGCATCCCCTGGGCCGCCAGGTGCCGCAGACCGATGGTGGTGAGGGACTTGCCGAGGCCACCGCCCTGGGCGCCGGGGGCGACGCCGACGACGTAGACCTCGCCGAGCTGTTCCTCCGCGTGGACCTTCGTCCAGTGGAAGCCGACCAGCTGCTGTCCGCGGAAGGCGAGGAAGAAGCCCGTGGGGTCGAACCACGGCTCGGCCTTGCGGGCGTCGAGGTCCACCTGGGTGAGGGAGCCCTGCTCGGGGTGGTGGGCGAAGGCGGCGGCGTTGACGGCGAGCCAGGCGGCGTCGTCGGTGCCGGGCACGAAGGCCCGTACGGTGACGCCCTCGGGCAGCACGGGGTCGGGCAGATCCAGGTCGGTCAAGGAGCGGCGCATCTGGCGCAGTTCGCGGAACAGGGTCAGGCCGAGCACCTGGGCCAGGTGCCGGGCGGCGGGGTGCCCGCCGTGGGCCCAGACCCGCAGCCGTTTGCCGGATGCGGCGAGCAGCGCGGACCCGAGCGCGCGGCCGTGCCCGTGACCGCGGTGACCGGGGTGGACGACGAGTTCGGCGGCCGGTGCCTCGACGGGGTCGGTGTCCTCGAGCTGGGCGTAGCCGACGAGTTCGTCGCCCACGGTGAGCAGCAGGTGGGACACGCCCGTGCGGGCGCCGCCGCGCAGGTGCAGCCGGCCCTGCTCGGACACCGCCTGCTGGCCGTCCGCGCGGGCGGCCTCGGCGAGCAGGTCGAGGACGGCGTCGATCTGGTCCGGGGTGAGCGCCGAGGCGGTCTCGATGGATCGGGAGACGGGGAGCCGTGCGGGGTCGTCGCTGGTCATGCGTACGAGGGTAAGGCTCGCCCCGGCCGAAGTGGCGGCAGCGCCGAGCGGGGCGGGCTCGGCAAAGACGTCGGCAAAGACGTCGGCAAAGGGAAACCATGATGTAACCACGAACCCCCTGTCGCGCTACGCGCGTTGACTTTAGGCTGCGCCGGGCGAACCACTCACCACCGTTGAAGCACAGGGGGGCGCATGCCAGCCACTTCCCAGTCGTATCCGAGCCGCCGACGCCGGACGTACCGCATGCTCGCGGCGGCCGTCACGCTCGCCAGCGCGGGCGCGCTGGCCGCGGCGCTCCCGGCGGACGCGCACGACAGCAAGCACTCCCGTCCGCTGCCGAGCCGCTACCAGGACGTGCAGCTGCTGTCCTTCAACGACCTGCACGGCAACCTGGAGCCGCCGTCCGGTTCCTCCGGCCGGGTCACCGAACTGCAGGCGGACGGCACGACGAAGACGATCGACGCGGGCGGTGTGGAGTACCTCGCCACGCACCTGCGCCAGGCCCGTCAGGGGCACCCGTACTCCGTCACCGCGGCCGGCGGTGACATGGTCGGCGCCTCGCCGCTGATCTCGGGCCTGTTCCACGACGAGCCCACCATCGAGGCGCTGAACAAGCTCGACCTGGACGTCACGTCGGTGGGCAACCACGAGTTCGACGAGGGCGCGAAGGAACTGGGCCGGCTGCAGAACGGCGGGTGCCACCCGACCGACGGCTGCTACACGGACCAGCCGTTCGAGGGCGCGGACTTCCCCTACCTCGCGGCGAACGTGCTGAACGAGAAGACCGGCAAGCCGATCCTGAAGCCCTACTGGGTCTGGAAGAAGAAGGACGTCAAGATCGGCTTCATCGGGGTGACCCTGGAGGGCACGCCGGGCATCGTCTCCGCGGACGGCGTCAAGGGCCTGGCGTTCAAGGACGAGGTCGAGACGATCAACAAGTACGCCAAGGTGCTGCAGCGCCAGGGCGTCCAGTCGATCGTGGCGCTCATCCACGAGGGCGGCTTCCCGGCCTCGGCGTCGTACAACTACGACTGTGACGCGCCGGGTGCGGGCGCCGGGATCTCCGGCCCGATCGTCGACATCGCCAAGAACGTGACGCCCGCGGTGGACGCGCTGGTCACCGGCCACACCCACAACGCGTACGTGTGCACGATCAACGACCCGGCGGGCCGGCCCCGCATGGTCACCTCGGCGTCGAGCTTCGGCCGCCTGTACACGGACACCACGCTGACGTACGACCGGTTCACCGGTGACATCGCGCGCACGGCGGTGAAGTCGGCGAACCGCGTGGTCACCCGGGACGTCCCCAAGGCGCCCGACATGACCCAGCTCATCAGCAAGTGGAACACGCTGGCCGCGCCGATCGGCAACCGTCCCATCGGCTACATCGCGGCCGACGTCCCCAACACGGGCACCGAGTCCCCGATGGGCGACCTGATCGCCGACGCCCAGCTCGCCTACGGCAAGCAGCTCGACCCGGAGACCGACCTGGCGCTGATGAACCCGGGCGGGGTGCGCGCGGGCCTGACCTACGCGGCCAAGGCCGGTGAGGGCGACGGCGTGGTGACGTACGCGGAGGGCTTCACGGTGCAGCCGTTCGCCAACACGGTGAACCTGCAGGACTTCACGGGCGCCCAGGTGATCCAGGCCCTCAAGGAGCAGGTGAGCGGCTCGAACGCGGCGGCGCCGAAGATCCTGCAGCCGTCGTCGGGCTTGACCTACACCCTGGACCTGACCAAGTCGGGTGCGGACCGCGTGGTCACGGACTCGATCCGGCTGAACGGCGCCCCGATCGACCCGGCGGCCACCTACCGGGTCGCGACGAACAGCTTCCTGGCGGGCGGCGGTGACGGCTTCACCACGCTGGGTCTGGGCACCAACGACCTGGTCGGCACCGACGACCTGACGGCGCTGGCGCAGTACCTGACGGCCGGTTCCTCGCCCACCAGCCCGATCGCCCCGCCGGTCCCGAACCGGATCACGATCGTGAAGTAGGCCCCGGCCGCAGAGGGCCCCGTGCGTACGCGTGTCGTACGCATGGGGCCCTTGTGCGTACCGGCCCGCCTCAGGCCCGCCGCGCCCTCCGCCACATCCCCTCGCCCACGCGGTCCCAGGCGAGGAAGGCCGGCGGGAGGGCCGCCAGCGGGGCGCACAGCACCAGGGCGTAGGCGTGGGCGGGGTGGTCGGTGAAGAGGAGGGCGGTGTCCAGGACGAAGGCCGCCGCCGTCAGGACCAGGACGGTGATGACGGCGCGGTGCCAGGCCGTGCGCCGGCGGGCGGCGCGGGCGATACGGGTCTCCAGGTCCGGACGGGGCGACCAGGAGTAGAGGCCCAGGCGGGTGGCCGTGGCCCGGAGGTGGGCGATGTCGGCCGCGGGGTCCGGGAGTTGCTGCTCGTCGAGGTGGGGGAGGCGGACCCGGCGGCCGCCGGTGTCGTAGAGGTAGGCCGGCCAGCGGACGGCGGTGGTGCCCTGGGGCCGCTTGCCGGGTTCGAGACGGATGTCGTAGACCTCGTGCCAGGCGCGCACGCGGGTGCGCAGGGGGCCGCGGGCGGTGATGCCGGCGCAGGTGACCAGGGTGCGGGCCCGCCACAGCTCGAGGCCGTGCAGGACGAGCGTGACGGACCAGGCCGCGATCGCCGCGGCGGCCCAGCCGGTCGGCCCCGACGCGCTCGCGTTGAGCAGCGCGCTCGCGACCATCAGTGCTCCCGAGACCATCAGCAGGACGGTCTGCGCGGGTATCGGGCGCACCTTCCGGTACTCGCGCCGCAGTGCGTCGTGAGGGCCTTGCGAGTCCTCCGGTCCTTCCGGGTCTTCAGGTTCCTCCGGTCTTTCCGGCTCGTCCTGTCCGTCCGCGTTCATCGGCGCGTCCCCTCCCCGCCCCGGCGGCACCTCCGCCCGGGCGGGGAGATCGTACGGCTGGGTCCCCGGGCGGCCGCTCCCCCGGGCGGTCGGCGCGTCACGGGGTCACGGCGGTGAAGTCCCCGGCGTACCCGCGATGCCCGGCATCTCCGGCGGCGGCGTCGGCGCACCCGGCAGCCGTACGGTCGCCACCGTGCCGCCGCCCTCCGCGCGGGCCAGCGTCACCTGGCCGCCGGACTGCTGCACCGTCCGGGCCACGATGGACAGGCCGAGGCCGGAGCCCGGCAGTGCCCGGGCGCTCGGGGAGCGCCAGAACCGGTCGAAGACGTGCGGGAGTTCGTCCTCGGCGATACCGGGACCGTGGTCGCGCACGGTCAGCACGCCGTCGGCCAGCCGCACCTCCACGGTGCCGCCCTCGGGGCTGAACTTCACCGCGTTGTCCAGGACGTTGACCACGGCCCGCTCCAGCGCGGCCGGTTCGGCGCGGGTGTACCAGGGCTCCAGCGACGCGGTGATGGTCAGCTCCGGGCCGCGCAGCCGCGCCCGGCGCAGGGCCGACTCCACGGTGTCCTCCAGCGACACGACCTGCACCCGCTCCCCGCGCTGGCGCTCCGAGCGGGACAGCTCCTGCAGGTCCCCTATCAGCGCGGCCAGTTCGGTCATCTGCGCCTTCACCGACGCGAGCAGCGCCTTGCGGTCGGCCTCCGGCAGGGGGCGGCCGGTCTCCTCGCTGCGGGTGAGGAGCTCGATGTTGGTGCGCAGCGAGGTGAGCGGCGTGCGCAGTTCGTGCCCGGCGTCCGCGATGAGCTGCTGCTGCAGCTCGTGGGAGTCGGCGAGGGAACTCGTCATGGAGTTGAACGACCGCGACAGGCGGGCGATCTCGTCCTCGGCGTCGTCCTCGACGGGGATGCGGACGCTGAGGTCCTCGGTCCGGGCGATGTGCTCGACGGCCTCGGTCAGCTTGTCCACGGGCCGCAGCCCGGCGCGCGCGACGGCGAGCCCGGCCACACCGGCACCGATGACGCCGACGCCGGAGACCAGCAGGAGGATCAGCGCCAGGTCGTTGAGGGTGTTCTGGGTGTTCTTCAGGGGGAGCGCGATCAGCAGGGCGGCGGCGGTGGTGGTGCCCGTGGCCGGGTCGCTGATGGTGTAGCCGGGCACCGCGAGGACGCGCACGTCGTTGCCGCTGGTGTCGGTGCTGTTGTGGTAGACGCCTTCTCCGGGCGTCCCGTTCTTGACCAGGTCCTTGTCGGCCCGGGTGACCTTGACCGTGCCGGCGGTGAACGGCAGCACGCAGACCTGGCCGTTCTCCGTGAGGACCTGGTAGTAGACGCTGCGGGGAGCCGCGCTGCCGGACTCCTGCGCCGGCCGCTGGCTGCACTTGTTCACCGCGTCCTCGGCCTGCCGCTGCAGCGCCGGCGCGTCGTACTGCTTGCGCAGGTCGTTGTCGACCTGGTCGATCAGCTTCCCCTGCACGATGAACCAGCACGTCACCGACACCGCCGCCACCGCGAACGCCACCGCCGCCGCGACCAGCAGGGACAGCCGGGCCCGGATCGGGAGCGTGCGGAAGCGGCGGACGAGCCGGTTCACTCGGCGCCGCCCTGCCGCAGCACGTAGCCGACGCCGCGCACGGTGTGGACGAGGCGCGGCTCGCCGCCTGCCTCGGTCTTGCGCCGCAGGTACATCACATAGACGTCCAGCGAGTTCGACGACGGCTCGAAGTCGAAGCCCCACACGGCCTTCAGGATCTGCTCCCGGGTGAGCACCTGGCGCGGGTGCGCCATGAACATCTCCAGCAGGGTGAACTCCGTCCGGGTCAGCTCCACCGGCCGCCCGCCGCGCGTGACCTCCCGGGTCGCGAGGTCCATGCGCAGGTCGGCGAAGGTGAGCGCCTCGTCCTCCTGGGCCTGGGCGGACACGGCGGCGGCGTAGGAGCTGCGCCGCAGCAGGGCCCGGATGCGGGCGAACAGCTCGTCCAGCTCGAACGGCTTGACCAGGTAGTCGTCGGCCCCGGCGTCCAGCCCGGTGACCCGGTCGCCGACGGTGTCGCGGGCGGTGAGCATGAGGATGGGCGTGGTGTCGCCGGCGCCCCGGATGCGGCGGGCCGCGGTCAGGCCGTCCATGCGGGGCATCTGGATGTCGAGGACGAGGAGGTCGGGCCGGTACCGGGTCGCCTTCTCCAGGGCGTCCGCGCCGTCGACGGCGACCTCGGTGTCGTAGCCCTCGAAGGCGAGGCTGCGCTGCAGTGCTTCGCGCACCGCCGGCTCGTCGTCGACGATCAGGATGCGCTGGGTGTCACGGTCGCCTTCGGCGGGGCTCATGGGCGTGGGTTCCTCGGGTACGGATGCGGATGCGGGAACGACGATGTGCTGACGGACACGGACGGGCCCTCTCAGCGTCGCACGAATCCCGGCCGACTCGAGGAGGCCCTCGGGGGCAAAGCCGGCGTCAGGCGGCCCGGCGGGCCGGGCGGGTGCGGCGGCGGGCCCCGCGGGACGCAGCGGTACGGGGCGCATCGGTACGGGAGGCACCGGTGCGGGTCGGAGCCGTGCGGCGGGCGGCGTCCGGTGCGGGGGTGGCGCCGGCCACTTCCGCGGCCCGCGTCACCGGGCCGTGCAGCGCGTACGCCACCCCCAGTGCCAGGGCGAGGTCGGCGGCACCCGCGCCCGGTGCCGCGTGGGACACCTGCTGGATCATGACGTCCTCCCTAGGGCCTGTCGTTTGGATCATCCCGGCGTCGCGGGGTCTGGCACGCGCATCTGCGGCGTTGTCGTCGGTTGTCGACTCCCCCACGCTCGGCCGAGCTCGCGCGGGGGGACCCCCACCGCGTCGCCGCCCTCCTCCGCCTTGCAGCTGCACGCACCAGACCCCGCTCGGGTCGGCGACAAGGCGTCGCAGGTCCAGGCCGGGCTGATCCAAACGACAGGCCCTAGTCGTCCGCGCCGCCGGCCCGCAGCGTGGCCAGGTCGGACTTCACGGTGTTGATCGGGATGGCGAAGCCCAGGCCGATGCTTCCCGCGTCCGAGGAGGACGAGGAACTCGCCGAGTACATCGCGGAGTTGATGCCGATGATGTTGCCGCCGGCGTCGATCAGCGCGCCCCCGGAGTTGCCAGGGTTGAGCGAGGCGTCGGTCTGGATCGCCTTGTAGGTCGTGGTGGAGGAGCCGGTGTCGCCGTTGAACTGCCGGCCGCCGAACTCGAACGGCCAGCCGCCGTCCTGCTGCTGTTGCTGCTGGCCCTCTTCGGTGGAGACGGTGACGTCCCGGTCGAGGGCGGAGACGATGCCGCTGGTGACGGTGCCGCTGAGGCCCTCGGGGGAGCCGATCGCGACGACCGTGTCGCCGACCCGCACGCCGGCCGAGTTGCCGAGCGTGGCCGCCTTCAGCCCGGTGGCTCCCTGCACCTTGAGCAGCGCGAGGTCCTTCTTGCTGTCGGTGCCCACGACCTGCGCGGTGTAGGTCTTGCCGGTGCTGGTCGTCACCTTGACCGAGGAGGCACCGGCCACGACGTGGTTGTTGGTGACGACCTCGCCGCCGCTGGTGATGATCACGCCGGAGCCGGTGGACCGGCCGGAGTTCGACGTCGCCTGGATCTCGACGACGCTCGGGCTGACGGCGGCGGCGATCGCGGCGACGCTGCCGGTCTTGCCGGTCGGCACCACGCTGGTGGTGGTCGAGGACGAGACGGCCTCGTTCTTGCCGGTGAGCTCCTGGATGCCGTAGGCGGTGCCGCCGCCGATGGCCGCGGCCACGATCGCGACGGCGGCCAGCAGCCCGAGCGGGCCGCGGGAGCGCCGCCGGCGGGCGTGCGGCGCGGGCTCGGCCGCGGCGGGGGTGAGGAGAGCGGTTCCGCCGCCGTCGCCGTCCCCGGCGCCCTGCGCCGGGCCGGGCCGGTACGCCGGCGGGGGCGGCCACTCGGGGTCGACCGGCGAGGGGGCGGCGGGGGTGGAGGCGTGCTGCTGGGCGCCCTGGTGAGGGTAGGGGTACGCGCTGTCGTACTCGCCTTCGCGGCGGAAGCTCTCGGTCATGTCACCGAGCTTGCCGCCCGACCATGAGAGCTCCCTGAGTGCTCCCTGAGAAGCCCGGCAGAAGCGTGTTCGCCCGGTATAAGGGCCGTGCAGCGCGCTCGCGCGGGTCGTTCAGGAAGCTCTCAGGAAAGCCGCCCGGGGTCTCACGCCGGCCTCACGCGCAGCCGCAGGACCGCCGTACCACCAGCCGCGACGGGAACACCTTCAGCCGCTCCCGCCGCGAGCCCGCGATCCGCAGCCCGTCGTCGAGGACCAGGTCGACCGCCGCGCGGGCCATCGCCGAGCGGTCCGAGGCGACCGTCGTCAGCGGCGGGTCCGCGAGGGCCGCCTCCTTGATGTCGTCGAAACCGGCCACGCCCAGCTCGCCGGGCACGTCGATGCGCAGCTCGCGGGCGGCCCGCAGCAGGCCGATGGCCTGGTCGTCGGTGGAGCAGAAGACCGCGGGCGGCCGCCGGGGCCCGGAGAGGATGTCGAGCGCCACGCGGTAGGCGTCGTAGCGGTTGTACGGCGCCTCGAAGACGCGGCCCTCGGTGGACAGGCCGGCCTCCTCCATGGCGCGCTTCCAGCCCTCGACGTGGTCGGAGACCGGGTCGCCCACGGCCGGCGTCTCGGCGGTGCCGCCCATGCAGGCGACGTAGTCGTAGCCGTGCTCCAGCAGGTGCCGGACGGCCATCTGGGCGCCGTTTACGTCGTCGAGGACGACCGCCACGTCGTCGATGGCCTCGGGCCGCTCGTGCAGCAGCACCACGCGCGCGTCCCAGGCGTCGATCTCGGCGGCGGCGGAGTCGTTCAGCGCGTGGGAGACGAGGATCAGGCCCGAGACGCGCATCCCGAGGAACGCCCGCAGGTAGTGGACCTCGCGCTCGCCGATGTAGTCGGAGTTGCCGACCAGGACCATCTTCCCGCGCTCGGAGGCGGCCTGCTCGACCGCGTGCGCCATCTCCGCGAAGAACGGCTGGCGGGCGTCCGGGACGATCAGGCCTATGAGGTCGGTGCGCCGCGACGCCATGGCCTGGGCGACCCGGTCGGGCCGGTACCCCAGCTCCTTGATGGCGGCGAGGACACGCTCGCGCGTGGCCGGGGCGACCGGCCGGGGTCCGTTGTTGATGACGTAGCTCACGACGGCGGTCGAAGTCCCCGCCAGCCGCGCCACGTCGTCCCGAGTCACCTTGGCCACGCGCGGAGTCTACGCGGAGAGACCCGCCCTGGGCAGGGCGTCCGGGGGCTTGCCCCGGGCCGCCCGTGCGGTGGCAATGCCCAGGTGGCAGGGGTCCTACGCGTCTGCCGCCACCTCTTCGGCACCGATCCGGGCCGCCTTGTCCGCATCGCCCGGCTTTGCACGGTCCGCCGGGGCCTTCGCCTCGTCCGCTGAGCGGTCGCCCTTCTCCGGCGTCACGAATCGGTAACCGACGTTGCGGACGGTGCCGATCAGCGACTCGTGCTCGGGGCCGAGCTTGGCCCGCAGCCGCCGTACGTGGACGTCGACGGTGCGGGTGCCGCCGAAGTAGTCGTAGCCCCAGACCTCCTGCAGGAGCTGGGCGCGGGTGAAGACGCGGCCGGGGTGCTGCGCGAGGTACTTCAGGAGCTCGAACTCCTTGAAGGTCAGGTCGAGGACCCGGCCCTTGAGCTTGGCCGAGTAGGTCGCCTCGTCGACCGACAGGTCGCCGTTGCGGATCTCCATGGGGGAGTCGTCGTTGACGATCTGCTGCCGGCCCATGGCGAGCCGCAGCCGGGCCTCCACCTCGGCCGGCCCGGCGGTGTCCAGGAGCACGTCGTCGATGCCCCAGTCGGCGGTGACGGCGGCGAGGCCGCCCTCGGTGACGACCAGGACGAGCGGACAGCCGGGCCCGGTGGAGCGCAGCAGCTGGCAGAGGCTGCGCACCTGGGGCAGGTCGCGGCGGCCGTCGATCAGGATGACGTCGGCGCCCGGGGTGTCGACGAGGGCGGGTCCCTCCGCCGGGGCGACCCGCACGGTGTGCAGCAGCAGTCCGAGGGCGGGGAGCACCTCCGTCGACGGCTGGAGGGCGTTGGTCAGGAGCAGCAGAGAACTCATACGTCTGGTTCCTCCTCGGTCCCTGCGAGGACGTGGGCGGTGCGGCACTGCTCTGCGATCCCGGGGGCCCGTACACCAGGGGTTTCCCGCCTCGTATACAACGCTTCCGAAAGCACGAAAGGACCCGGGGGCTTCACTGCCCGAGTCCTCTTCCCAGCACAATAGCCGACATGAGCGACGGTTCGGCAGGTCATGCGGCGCGTTCCCGCGTTCGTCCGGATTGCGAGACGAACGGACCGGCACCATTGCGGACGTTCCTGCACACGGCAGACGGGATATCGATCGATTCCGTATACGATCCGGGACGCGTTGTATACGACGGCCCGGCGACACCGGCCGATCACCCGGTGTTCGTCGTGGCGCACGGCTTCACGGGCGACGTGGATCGTCCTCATGTTCGCCGGGTGGTGCGGGTCCTCGGGCGGTACGGCGCGGTCGTCACCTTCTCCTTCCGCGGCCACGGGGCCTCCGGCGGGCGCTCCACGGTCGGCGACCGGGAGGTGCTGGACCTGGCGGCGGCGGTCGGCTGGGCGCGCTCGCTCGGGCACACGCGCGTGGCGACGGTCGGCTTCTCCATGGGCGGCTCGGTGGTGCTGCGGCACGCGGCCCTGCACCGGGACGCCGAGGGCACGGACGCCGTCGTCTCGGTCAGCGCCCCCGCCCGCTGGTACTACCGGGGCACGGCCCCCATGCGGCGGCTGCACTGGCTGGTGACCCGGCCCGCCGGCCGCCTGGTCGGCCGCTACGGCTTCCGCACCCGCATCCACCACCGCGACTGGGACCCGGTGCCGCTGTCCCCGGTGGAGGCGGTGCCGAGGATCGCTCCCACCCCGCTGCTCGTCGTCCACGGCGACCAGGACGGCTACTTCCCCGTCGACCACCCGCGGATGCTCGCCGAGGCCGCCGCCGGCCACGCCGAGCTGTGGCTAGAACCGGGCATGGGCCACGCCGAGCACGCCGCCGCCGACCCCCTGCTGACCCGCATCGCCGAGTGGACGGTGACCCGGCTCCGCGAGACCGGCTGACGCCCCGCGGAGACCGGCTGGGCCGGCACCCCGGGCACGCGCGAGGGCCGCACCCCAGGTGTCCAACCCGCGGGGTGCGGCCCTTGCGTGCGGTGCGGTCCGGCTCAGACCGCGATCGCGACCTCCGCGAGGCCGCCCTGCTGGGCGACCACCGTGCGGTCGGCGCTGGCGCCGGGCACGAGGGCGCGGACGGTCCAGGTCCCCTCGGCCGCGTAGAAGCGGAACTGCCCGGTGGCGGAGGTCGGGACCTCCGCGGTGAACTCGCCGGTCGAGTCGAGCAGGCGCACGTAGCCCTGCACCGGCTCGCCGTCCTTGGTCACCTGGCCCTGGATGGTGGTCTCACCGGGCTTGATCGTCGAGGCGTCCGGCCCGCCGGCCTTCGCTCCACACATGTCGTACTCCTGAAGAAGAGGTCGGATGCGGTCGGTGGGTGGGTTACTTGCCGGCGCCGAGCTCGATCGGCACGCCCACGAGGGAGCCGTACTCGGTCCAGGAGCCGTCGTAGTTCTTGACGTTCTCCACGCCCAGCAGCTCGTGCAGCACGAACCAGGTCAGGGCCGAGCGCTCACCGATGCGGCAGTAGGCGATCGTGTCCTTGGCGAGGTCCACGTCCTCCTGGGTGTAGAGCTCCTTGAGCTCCTCCTCCGACTTGAACGTGCCGTCGTCGTTGGCGTTCTTCGACCACGGGATGTTCTTCGCGGACGGCACGTGGCCGGGGCGCTGGGACTGCTCCTGCGGCAGGTGGGCCGGGGCGAGCAGCTTGCCGGAGAACTCGTCGGGCGAGCGCACGTCGACCAGGTTCTGCGCGCCGATGGCCTGGACGACGTCGTCGCGGAAGGCGCGGATCGAGGTGTCCTGCGGCTTGGCCTTGTACTCGGTCTTCGGGCGCTCGGGGACCTCGTCGCCGGCGACCAGCTCGCGGGCGTCCAGCTCCCACTTCTTGCGGCCGCCGTCGAGGAGCTTGACGCTCTCGTGGCCGTAGAGCTTGAAGTACCAGTAGGCGTAGGACGCGAACCAGTTGTTGTTGCCGCCGTAGAGGATCACCGTGGTGTCGTTGGCGATGCCCTTCTCCGACAGGAGCTTCTCGAAGCCCTCCTGGTCGATGAAGTCACGGCGGACCGGGTCCTGGAGGTCCTTGGTCCAGTCGATGCGGATCGCGTTCTTGATGTGGTTCTTCTCGTAGGCGGACGTGTCCTCGTCCACCTCGACGATGGCGATGGTCGGGTCGTCCAGGTGGTCCTGGAGCCAGTCGGCGTCGACCAGGACGTCGCTGCGGCTCATGCTCGTTCTCCTCCGGGGCAGTCGCGGCGGGGGTGTGCAGGTGAGGGACGTGCGCGGGCGCAGGGGCGGGGCGCACGGAGGCCCTGGGCAGGGCGGCGGGGACACGGAGGCCCGGCGCTCGGGTCGGGGTCCGCTCAGAAGGGGCGACAGAGCATGGCGGCGACGCGGCACAGGTCTACTGCCCGCCGCTTCGTGAGATCCGCCTGTCGCTTCATGGTCCCGATCGTAGGGACGGATCGGGACGCGTGTCACCGCCGTGTCATATGGCGAGACACGATCGTCCGAATGGCGGGATGAGGAGGCTGTCCGGACGCCGTCCGCGGGCGCCCCGGAGCGCCCCGCGGGCCCGGGCGGCTACGGTGCGGACGGCACCGTCTCGCCAGTCGGACAGCGGCCGTCCGGGCGCGTCCTCCGCGCCGGACCGTCCGTACGGCGGGTTCCGGCCAGAGGGGTGCCTACCCGGCCAGGCGGACGCCGGAACCCTTCACCGTGATCTCGACGCCGTTCTTCGCGGGCGCCACCGTGTCCAGGTGGATGCCGCCCGGCAGGTCGTCGATCTTCTGCTGGAAGTCGGTGACCGAGCGGACCCGGTTCTCGCCGATCCTCACCCCGCCGATGCTCGGCAGCGAGTCGGCGTGCACCCGCACGGTGTCGCCCTCGACGGCCACGGAACTCAGCACGTACACCGTCGGCAGGCCCGCCGCGCTGACCCCCACCTTGATCTTGCCGTTGCCGCCGTCGGCCAGGCTCACCACGCGCGCGGTGAGACCGAAGCCCAGGTCGGTGGGCTGCGACTTGGCCGCCTTCAGCAGCTCGGCGTAGGTGATCGACGCGGTGCCGCGGGCCGTGGACGCGGTGGCGGAGCCGAAGTCGGAGGAGAACTCCACGTCCTTCATCGTCGCCTTGAGGTCGTCGATGCGGAGGGTCTCACCGCCGTTGCCGGTCTTCGCCTCGTAGTCCTTGATGCCCACCTCGACGTCGTCCAGGGAGCCGCCGGCCACCTGGGTGAGGAACGGGAAGCCCTTGATGGACACGTCCGGGGTGGAGGCCAGGTTCTCGTTGGTCCTCAGCTTGTCGGCCGCCTCGCCCTCGGCGAAGTGGACGGCCAGCCGGTCCGCCAGCACGAACAGGCCGCCCAGGACCACGACGACGATCAGCAGTATTCGCAGTGCACGCATTGCAGTTGCTTCCCCCACCCGGGACGGTCGGCCTCACGGTCAGTGACCACTCACGGTAACCCTGAGGGCAGGACCGGCCGGTCGATTGTCGATCAGCTGTGACACAGGGACGCCGTCACACCAGCGCCCGTCCCAGCACGTAGAACGCCGGGGCCGCCGCCGCGAGGGGCAGCGCCACGCCGGCCGTGAAGTGCACGAACCGGGACGGGTAGTCGTAGCTCGCGACCCGGTGTCCGATCAGCGCGCACACCGCGGCCCCCGCGCCGATCAGCGCGCCCGGCGCGCCCACGCCGGTCAGCCCGCCGACCGCGATGCCCGCGCCCGCGGCGGCGAGCAGCGCCACCACCACGGACACCGGTGTCGGCAGCGGCAGCGCCCGGGCCACCAGGGCGACGGCCACCGCGGCCGCGCCGACCGTCACCGCGTCCGGCTCGGCGGCCAGGCAGCCGGTCGCCAGGATCGCCAGGGCCGCCGAGGCGACCGTCGCCATCAGCCCGTACATCCGCTCGTCGGGGTCGGCGTGCGAACGGAGCTGCAGCACCAGGCAGAGCAGGACCCACACGCCGAGCGTCCCGAGGATCGCGGTGGGCGCGTCGTCCCGGCCGGCCACCAGCAGGGCGGCGTCGGAGACCAGCGCGCCGAGGAACGCCAGCGCGATGCCCTGCCGGGCGGGCCACATGCCGTTCAGCCGGAACCAGCCGGCCGCCGTCACCGCCTGCAGCACGACCAGCGGCACGAGCAGCGCGTACGACCCGAGCGCCGCCGTGCCCGACAGGAGCAGACCGAGCAGCGCGGTGAGCAGGGCCGGCTGCATGCCGGGCTCTATGACCGGCGAACGGCCCTCCAGGCGGGCCCGCTGGGCGTCGGTGATCCGGGCGTTCCCGGCCAGCGTGGCGGGACCGTACTCGGGCTCCTGGCCCGGGGCCGCCGCCTGAGGGACGGCGGGCGCGGCGGGGGCCGGTGCGGCCGGGGGGAGCGCCGCGTCGAACGGCTGGGGAGCGGGCTGGGCGGCCTGCTGCGGGGCGTACGCGTAGGCGTGCGCGGGGGACTGCGCGTCGGGGTACTGCTGCGCGGGCTGCTGCCCGTACGCCGACGGGGCCTGCGGGGCGTAAGGAGCCTGGGGGGCCTGCTGCTGCCAGGCGTCCGCCGCCGGGGTCGGGGGCAGGTAGGCCGTCTCGGCCGGGCCGGCCGCCGTCACCGGCGGCTGTGTGCTGGTCTCCCAGGTCTGGCCCTGCCACTGCTGGGTGTACTGGTCGTCGTACGGCTGCTCCTCGTACCGCCCGTACCCCGGCTCCTGCGGGTACGGCTGCTGCCCCGGCCAGGCGGCGGGCTGAGGGGACCCGTGGGCATCCTGCCCGTCCTGCCCCTCCGGGTACGGCTGGTACGGCTGGTACGGCTGATCGGTCATCGGTGTCTCGTCACCCTCCTGCGAACGGCGGAAGCACCTCGACCGTGCCGCCCTCGGCCAGCCGTACCGTCTCATGCGCGCGGGTCCCCACGGGGTCGCCGTCGACCAGGAACGAGCAGCGCAGCAGGACGCGCGTCAGCTCGCCGGGGTGCCGCTCGCGCACGGCGGCGAGTGCCTCGGCCAGGGTGACCGCGTCGTACGGCTCCTCGGCGACGCCCGCGGCGGCCTTGGCGGCGGCCCAGTAGCGCACCGTGACCTCTGCCATCTCGTCCCTCTGTCGGTCATGCGGAATCGGCTGTGAACACCGCTCAGGCTACTGGGCCCGCGCGGCCTACCCTGGACCCATGTACGCAAGGCGACGGCACGTGTACTTCGCCATGATGGGGACCTGTGTGGCCCTGTTCGTCCTGGCCTGGGGCGTCGTGCGCATCTGGTCGGTGCCCGCGGCCGTCGGCATGTGCGTCGTGGCCATGGTCATCCCGCCCCTCGCCGCGATGGTCGCCAACCGCCGCGGGCCCGAGGACCGCTGGTGGGACGACCCGTCCGGCGACCCGAAGTCCGACGAGTGGTGGGACGAACTGGACGGCCGCAAGCGCCCGCGGTAGGCGCGGCCGGGGTCCAGCGCCGCGTCAGTACACCAGTGCCTGGGTGTCGTCCGCCAGGGACTCCTGGACGAACACCTGGGCACCCGCGATGCGCACGCCCTCGATGACGTCCTTCTCCGTGATGTCCCGGCGGGCCGCGCACTGGGTGCACAGGGTGAGGCGGCCGCCCGCGAGGACCGCGTCGATGAGCTCGGGGAGCGGGGCCGCGTGCGGCAGCTCGAACTCCGCGGCCCGGCCCGGCAGCGCGAACCACGCCGATTCACCGGTCAGCCACAGCGACACCTCGACGCCGCTGGCGACGGCCACGGCCGCCACCGTGAACGCCTGCGAGCACCGCTCGGGCGCGTCGGCCCCCGCCGTCACCTTGATCACCAGCTTCTTCGCCATGACGGAATCGTAATCAACTCCTCCGCAACTACTTGTGGGGACCACGAGTCTCCTGTGCGCAGCCTCGACGGCATGCGCTTTCCTTCTGAGGGGGGACGTGGTGGAAGAACCCGAAAGATCAGAAATACCCGAAAGTCCCGGAAGCCCACAGGGCCCGGCCGGGCGGACGGGACGCCCGCGCGGCCGAACCGCGCTGATGGTCGCCGCGGCCGCCGTCCTCGGCACGCTGGCCGGCACCTGCGTCGGCTACCTCGTCCAGGTCGACCGCGACCCCACGCCGCTCCCGCCGCTCTCCCAGCCCGTGGTGGGACAGGCCGAGGGCAAGGTCGCGCCGCTGTCCGCGGCCCAGGACCGCCAGGTGGCGACCGACGGCGACCTGCGCAAGCTGCTGGTCGACCGGCCCAAGGGGACCAGGGCCGTCCCGTCCCTGCGCGAGGGCTGGCTGGACCTCGCCGACTACGCGGACACCTACAACAAACCGTCCGTCGCCTTCGTCGACGCCAACGGCGACGGCTTCCGCCGCGCGGTCGCCACCTCGTGGCGGGTGGGCGAGACGTACAGCGTCGTGATCCACCTGGTCCAGTTCCGCCAGAAGACCACCATGGGCGCGTCGGAGTGGGCCGACAACGGCAAGTACTGGGCCGAGGAGCGGGACCACACCCGTAGCTGGCCCCTCCCCGGCACCGGCGAGGACAACGGCATGGTCTACGTGCACGACGAGCCCGAACGCAAGGCCGGCTACCTCCCGCTGTACACGGCCGAGGCCCACGCCTGGCGCGGGGACGTCTACATGGAGATCTACGTGAACGACACCGAGCCGATCCCCAAGGCGAAGATCATGGACCTGGCGGAACGGCAGGTGGGCAAGCTGTGAGCGAGACAGTCCCCGAGCCCCACCCCGCCCCGGAGCCCGGCCCCGAGCCCGCCGCCCCGCCCGCCCGGCGCCACCGGCCCGCCCGGGTCGCCGCCGTCACCGGTGCCGCGCTGCTCGCCGCCGCGGTGCTCGGCGGCACCGGGTACACGGTCGTCGCCGTGCGGGGCGCCGACCGCGACCCCGGGCGGCCGACGTGGAAGCTGCCCGCCGAGGCCGAGGACCACAAGGCGGACGACGCCGGCCGGGACAAGGGTCTGAAGGCGCTGTTCCTGCCGTTCGGCGAGGACGGGCACGCCGTCGGCCCCGACGTCGGCGAGTTCGGCAACGACACGGAACTCAGCGGCGCCCGTGCCGCCGCACTGCAGAAGGACTCCCTGCGGGACCTGCCCGGCCCCACCCGCCGCAGGCTCCAGGAGCAGGTCGACAAGCAGCGCATCCAGGGCATGGCGATGCGCAGCTACCTCGTGAACTACGGGCAGGCCGTCGGCAGCCGGAACACCTTCACGGTGAGCGTCACGCTCGAGCGCATGGCGAACCGCACCGCCGTGCGCGACCTGTCGACCCTGTACACCGGGCTCCTCGGCGCCACCGACGTCTTCCGCAAGGCGCCGAAGATCCAGGGGCACAAGGACGCGGGGTGCTTCCTGACCCCCAAGGGCAAGAAGTACGGGCTGGAGAGCGCGATCTGCTCCGGATACGTCGGCGACGTGCTGGTCAGCGCCTATGCCAGCGGCCCCGTCCCGCTGTCCGGCGAGGACGTCGGCGCGTTCTTCACCGCCCAGCTCGACCGCATCGACAACCCGGGACAGGCCGTATGACCGAGCAACCGCAGACCACGGACGCCCCGGCGCGGGCCGCCGAGGAGCGGGCCCCCGAGACGCAGCCCGCCCCCGGGCCCCTCACCGTGCCCGGGCCCCTCACCGCACCCGCCCCCGACGTGCCCCCGGCTCCCGCGCCCCGCAAGGACCGGCGCGTGCTGCGGGCCGCCCTGCGCTGGACCGCCGTCGTCACCGTGTTCGCGGCCCTCGGCGCCGGCTCGGCGTACGGGATCACGCGGGCCGACCGGACGGACCTGCCCGGCCTGGCGACCGAGTCGGACGGGCGCTGGGCGTACCCGCGGATCGAGCGGCCGCCGCTGCCGCCGGGCAGGCCACGGCCGTTCGACGGCGACAACCTGGTCAACGCCCACTACGCGGACCTGCGCGCCCTGCTGCTGCCGGCCCCCGACGGGGCGCGGGACGACAAGGCGCTGCACGGCGCGGACGGCTGGCTGCCGGCGAAGGACCTGCTGTCCCAGTACGCCGCGGAGGCGGACCAGGAGGAACTCGGGCAGCTCCTGACCGACTACGGGCTGCGGCACGTCGCCGCCCGCGGCTGGACCACCGGCGACGGCACCCGGACCCGGATCTACCTGATGCAGTTCGGCACGGCGGAGGTCGTCGACGAGCTGTTCGGCACCCTCGTGACGTACGACAGCCCGGCGTACGCCCTCAGCGGCGCCGCCGAGACGACGAACGACGAGGCCTACCCGGCGTCGGCCGTGCCCGTCCAGGTCACGCGCTACGCCTACGACGAGGCCGAGCCGTACGGCCCCGAACAGGTGCGGCAGGCGTACGTCCAGGCGGGTGACGTGGTCGCGCTGGTCGTGCAGTCCCGCAAGGGCACCGCCGCGGCCGTGCCGTTCCAGCAGACCGTCACCCTGCAGTCCGAGCTGCTGGCCTGACCGGCCCCGCCCGCAAGGGCGTCCCTCGCACGGAGCCCCGGGTCCCGGCCGCGTAAGCTGGGGCCCGGCTCTGTGTACTCCCCCGCCGGGGGACCCTCCGATCCTCGCTCAAGGAGCATCCCGTGGAACTCTTCTTCGAAATTCTGCTGGTCCTGGTCTGCGTCGGCGTCCTCGCCTTCGCCGGTCTGACCGTGAAGAAGCTGTACCAGGGCCAGCGCTGACCCCTATCCAGGAACCGCCTCTCATGATCGAGATCCCGTCCGACCTCCACAAGAACCTGGTCCCGCTCGTCTTCCTGCTCGGCAACTGGGCCGGCGCGGGCGTGCACGACTTCCCCGGCGACGAGAAGTGCAACTTCGGCCAGGAGGTCAGCTTCACGCACGACGGCCGGGACTTCCTGGAATACCACTCCTACAGCTGGGTGCTGGACGAGGACGGCAACAAGGTGCGCCCGCTGGAGTCCGAGCACGGCTTCTGGCGGATCGACGACGAGCGCCGGGTCGAGGTGACCATGACCCGTGACGACGGCGTCGTCGAGATCTGGTACGGCGTCCTCGCCGACAAGAAGCCCCAGATCGACCTGGCCACGGACGCCGTCGCCCGCACCGCCGGCTCCCCGCCCTACAGCGGCGGCAAGCGGCTGTACGGCTACGTCAAGAGCGACCTGATGTGGGTGGGCGAGAAGCAGACGCCCGACGTCGCGCTGCGCCCCTACATGTCGGCCCAGCTCAAGAAGGTCGTCACCCCGGAGGACGTCGAGCGCTGGGCGAAGGCCCTGCCGGGCGACCTCCCGGACGACGGGATCGCCTTCTTCAAGTAGGGCGCCGCCCGGGCCGCCGCCGCCCCGGCGGCGGCCCGCGGTCCGCCGTCCCGGGGTGATCCGCACGACACGGCCTAGACTGGCCCGTGTGGTGAGCACCGACTGGAAGAGCGATCTGCGGGAGCGGGGTTACCGGCTGACCCCGCAGCGGCAACTCGTGCTCGAAGCCGTGGACACCCTGGAGCACGCGACCCCCGACGCCATCCTCGGCGAGGTGAGGAAGACGGCGTCCGGGGTCAACATCTCCACGGTGTACCGGACCCTGGAGCTCCTGGAGGAGCTCGGGCTGGTCAGCCACGCCCACCTGGGCCACGGGGCGCCGACGTACCACCTGGCCGACCGCCACCACCACATCCACCTGGTCTGCCGGGACTGCCAGAACGTCATCGAGGCGGACGTGGACGTGGCGGCGGACTTCACCGCGAAGCTGCGCGAGCAGTTCGGCTTCGACACCGACATGAAGCACTTCGCGATCTTCGGCCGCTGCCGGGACTGCTCGCTCAAGGGTTCAAGTACCGGGTCGTAGTCTTGAGGTATGAAGAGCCCCCTGCTGTCCCTGCCCGGCGCCGTCCCCGCCGAGGGCGTGGACGAAGGTGTCGCCGCGCACTACGGCGACCTGTTCCGTGAGCAGCGCACCCTCGCCGACGGCACCGGTTTCGTCGACCTCTCGCACCGAGGCGTCGTCACCGTCTCCGGCGAGGACCGGCTGAGCTGGCTGCACCTGCTGCTCACCCAGCACGTCAGCGAGCTGCCCGCCGGCCAGGCCACCGAGGCGCTGATCCTCTCCGCCCACGGCCACATCGAACACGCCTTGTACCTCGTCGACGACGGCACCACCGTGTGGGCCCACGTCGAGCCCGGCACCCAGGACGCGCTGCTCGCGTACCTGGAGTCGATGAAGTTCTTCTACCGGGTCGAGGTCGCCGACCGCACCGCCGACACCGCCGTCGTGCACCTGCCGGCCGGCTCCATCGCACCGGTCCCCGAGGGCGTCGTGGTCCGCGAGACGCCGTACGGCCGTGACCTGTTCCTGCCGCGCGCCGACCTGGAGTCCTACGCGGCCGAGGTCGGCTCCCCGGCCGGCATCCTGGCGTACGAGGCGCTGCGCGTGGAGCAGCACCGGCCGCGCCTCGGCTTCGAGACCGACCACCGGACCATCCCCCACGAGCTGGGCTGGATCGGCACCGCCGTGCACCTGCAGAAGGGCTGCTACCGCGGCCAGGAGACCGTCGCGCGGGTCCAGAACCTCGGCAAGCCGCCCCGCCGGCTGGTCTTCCTGCACCTGGACGGCAGCGAGGTGCACCTGCCGGCGCCCGGTACCGAGATCCGCGTCGCGGAGGAGGACCCCGACGGCCGCAAGGTCGGCTTCGTGACGTCGTCGGTGCGCCACTTCGAGCTGGGCCCGGTGGCCCTCGCCCTCGTCAAGCGCAACGTCCCCCTGGACGCCCGGCTCGTCGCCGGCGACACGGCCGCGGCGCAGGAGGCCGTCGTCGAGCCGTAGGACGGGCCGGGCCGAGACGCCTTCTAGATCTCCAGCAGGACGGTGAACGGGCCGTCGTTCGTCAGGGACACCCGCATCTGCGCCCCGAAGCGGCCCGTCGCCACCGTCGCGCCCAGCGCGCGGAGCCGGGCGACCACCTCGTCGACGAGGGGTTCGGCGACGTCGCCGGGGGCGGCCGCGTTCCAGGTGGGGCGGCGGCCCTTGCGGGCGTCGCCGTAGAGCGTGAACTGGCTGATGACGAGGAGCGGCGCGTCGACGTCGCTGCACGACTTCTCGTCGTGCAGCATGCGCACCGACCACAGCTTGCGGGCGAGCTGGGCCGCCTTCTCCTTCGTGTCCTCGTGCGTGACCCCGACGAGGACGCACAGTCCCTCGCCCTCGATCGCGCCCACCGTCTCGCCGTCCACGACGACGCTCGCGCCGTCGACCCGCTGTACCACCGCTCGCATGCGGCCCATCATGCCCTGTGCCCGGCAACCCCCGTACCGGGCCTTCTTTTTGTCCCTAAGCCCCCATCTGGGGCCGTTCGGGGGCACTCGGTCACATAGCGGCCACTTGGGGTGGCACGATGCTTCCCACACGCCGGTCGAGGGGACGGTAGAGGCACATGAGCACACCGAGTACCGGGCGGTCGGGCACGGCCACCCAGCGCACGCCCGTGCAACGCACCGACAGTCCGCGGCTGCCCGCGCACCCACCCGGCGCGGCGGAAGCGTTCGAGGCGCCCGGCGCGGCAGCGCAGTCCGAGGCGCCCGGCACCCGTGAGGTGGCCGACCCGGCGCCCGGGCACGACCTGTCCCGGCTGAGCCTGCCGCAGTTGCGCACCCTGCGCCGGGACGCCCAGCGCGACGAGGCCGACCTCAGCTACCTGCGGCGGCTCCTGCAGGGCCGGATCGACATCCTGCGCGCGGAGCTGACCCGGCGCGGTCCCACGCCGCCCGGGGACGGGGACGTGGTGGCCCGGCTGCCGGAGATCCTGACCGACGCCCCGGCCCGCCAGCGCTCCTCCGCCCGGCACGTCACGGTCGGCGTCCCGCACAGCGAGGAGTACCGGCGGCTGGCCGCCGACATGCTCGACGAGGTGGAGCTGTCCGACCTGGGCGCCCGCACCGACACCGAGCTGCGCGACGCGATGGCCCGCCTCGTCCGCTACGAGCAGCAGGTCTCCCGCCGCCGCCAGGTCCTCCAGCTCACGGCCGACGACTGCGGCGCGGAGATCACCCGCCGCTACCGGGAGGGCGAGGCCCAGGTGGACGACCTGCTGGTGTAGCGGGGGCAGGGGCGGGGCGGCGCGCGGAAAACCGGGCGACACCGCCGTGCCGTGTGCCTACCGTGGCCCCATGACCACCCCTGCCGAGTCCGCCTCCCGTGCCGACGCCCTCGACGTACGTCCCGTCACCGAGGCCGGGACGGCGGACTGGAGCCGGGCCCTGGACGTCGGCTTCCTGCGCAGCGGCGGGCTCTCCGAGCGGGAGCTGGCCGACCGGGCGACGGGGATCGACCCCGAGCGGACCCTGGGGGCGTTCGACGCGGGCCGGTGCGTGGCGACGTTCCGGTCGTTCCCGCAGGAGCTGACGGCCGTCGGGGGCGCGGCCGTCGCCGCCGACGCGATCACCAACGTCTCCGTGCACCCCACCCACCGCCGCCGGGGCCTGCTCACCCGCATGATGAGCCGGGACCTGGCCGCGGCGAAGGAGCGCGGGGACACCGTCGCCACCCTGATCGCCGCCGAGTACCCGATCTACGGCCGCTTCGGCTTCGGACCGGCCACCTGGGCCGCGCAGTGGAGCGTCGACGTGCCGCGCACCGGCCTCGACCGGCGCCGCCCGGTGCCCGACGACGGCGGCCGCATCGACCTCGCCGACGGCGCGGAGGTCCGCAAGCTCGGCCCCGGGCTGTACGACCGGGTGCGCCGCGCGCTGCCCGGCGCGATCGACCGGCCCGAGCGCTGGTGGCAGGTGGCCACCGGGGTGCTGCGGACCCGCCGGGAGTGGACCGAGCCGTTCTTCGCCGTGTACCGCTCGCCGGCCGGCGAGGTCGAGGGCATGGTGGCGTACCGCACGGACGACCGGTGGGGCGACGCCAAGCAGCCGCTGAACACCGCGTCGGTGCTCTGGCTGGTGGGCAGCACGCCCGCCGCCGAGCGGGCGCTGTGGCACTACCTGTGCTCGATCGACTGGGTCACCACGGTCACCTCCGGCGACCGCGCGCCCGACGACCTGCTCCCGCTGTTCCTGCCGGACCCGCGCGCCGCCCGGATCACGATGCGGGCGGACTGGATGTGGGTGCGGCTCCTGGACGTCGTACGGGCCCTGGAGGCGCGGACGTACGCGGGGGAGGGCGAGCTGGTGCTGGAGGTGGTGGACCGCGCGGGGCTGACCGGGGGCCGGCACCTGCTGACGGCGTCGCGCGAGGGGGGCTCCTGCGTCCCGAGCTCGCGGAGCGCCGACCTCACGCTGGACGTGGCCGACCTGGCGTCGCTGTGGCTGGGCGGCGAGTCGGCGGTGCGGCTCGCGGCGGCGGGCCGGGTGCGGGAGGAACGGACGGGCGCCGCCCGGAAGGCCGACGCCCTGCTGCGTACGCCCAGGCAACCGTGGTGCCCGGACATCTTCTGAGGGCGGTTCCTCCCGGACGGCGACGGTGGTGGTGCGGTATCCGTGGCTGTTCGGTTGTGGCGGTGCGGCGCCGGTGTCGTCGCACCGGCATTCAGTTGTGGCTGTGCGGGTCGTGCTCGGTGTTCGGTTGTGGCTGTGCCCGGTCTTGGGTTGTGACTGTGCCGGCTGTGCTCGCTGTGCGGTTGTGGCTGTGCGCTCGTGGCGGCCGTGCTGATCGCGGTGGCCGTGTGCCGGACTCCCGGCTCCCCTCCGGAAGGGAGCCCGACCAACCACCAGGAAGCGTGACCATGTCGGGGAAGTTGGCAGCCAACTTCACTGTACTTATGTCCTCCGGGAAGCGTCTCATAACCATCTCTCCGTGAACTGCCGGAAGATGGCGGGAAGTTGTACTGTTCGGACGTGGAGCCGGAGCACGCCTCCGCCAGTGGGCGGAAAAGGCAACAGCGGCCACAGACATCACACCGCGAGGTGGCCGACGAGCTGCGCGCCAGGATCAGGTCCGGGGTGCTGCGGCCGGGGCAGCGCATGCCCACCCAGGCCAAGCTGGCCGATGAGTTCGGAGTGGAACGGGGTGCCGTACGGCAGGCCCTGCGCATCCTCCAGGCGGAGCACCTCCTCACCAACGTCTCCAAGGGCGCACCGGCCACCGTGGCCCCCGACCTGGGGCTGAGCCGGATCCCCGCCGGCCCGGGGGCGGCGCCGCAGCCGACGATGGTGGCGCTGGCACCGCGGATCGCGGAGGCGTTCGCGGCGGAGCACGTGGAGATCGACGCGCTCTGCCTGACCTCCGTCTCGCTCACACTTGCCATCGGCGAACCCCTCCGGCAGATTCACGCGGGCCGACTGAATCCGGCCAAGGTCGACGTGCGGGTGCTGCTGCCGTCGCGGGACATCGACCTGGCGTTCCCGGCGCCGGTGGCCGACGGCTCGGCCGCCGCCCGGCTGCGCCGGCACTGGCTCACCCACCGCAACGCGCAGGTGCAGGTGCTGCGGCACAACCTGCTGGCGCTGCGCAGCACGCACCGCATCGACGTGGACGTCACCTTCCGCGCGCTGCCGTTCACCCCGCCGGTCAAGCTGTACCTCCTCAACGGCACGGAGGCGCTCTTCGCGTACTACACGCTGGAGCGGCGCGAGCAGCTCATCGACCAGGAGCAGTTGCAGATGTACGACGCCGAGGGCACCCGCTCGATGCTGTTCGCCTTCGAGCAGGGTGCCGGGCTGCGGGACACGACGTTCGTGGAGCAGTCCCACCTGTGGTTCGACGCGCTGTGGGAGACGATCAGTTCGCCGCTCGTGCTCACGAACTGACCGCCGGCCCGGTGACCAGCACCGCGAGGATCACGGCACCGAGGGAGACGGCGGCGGGGATCCTGGCCCGCAGGCCGACGGTCAGCAGGAACAGCCCGGCGGCGCCGGCGGTGCCGTACTTCCACTGGACGGCCTGTTCGAGGACTGCGGAGAGGAGGGCGTAGGCAGGCACGGTCTTCCTCCCTTCGGAGGGTCCGGTCGTGCGGGGGCGGGGACGCGAAGGCCCGCACTCCGGTGGAGGGGAGGCAAACCTTCCGCCAACTCGCTCCGAGTTGGCAACCAACTTCACTAAGGTTGTCCCCACTTGGTACCAACTCTCAAACAGCTTTCCGGCAACTCCCCGCAGATGGATCTGAGTTGTAGCGTTTGGTTGTGACCCAGGAGAACGTGGCAGTGAACGGCAGCAGGCGGCTCACCCCCCAGGAGATCGCCGACGTCCTGCGCGAACGCATCCGCGTCGGCGAGCTCAGGGCGGGCGACCGGCTGCCCACCCAGGCCGAACTCGCGGAGGAGTTCGGCGTGGAACGGGGCACCGTCCGCCAGGCCCTGCGCGCCCTCCAGGAGGACGGCCTGCTGACCCATGTGAGCAAGGGGAGCCCACCGCGGATCGCGGAGCTGCAGCCGACGGGCGGCGACACCCCGCTGCCGACGACGGTCGGACTCGCGCCCCGCCTCACGAAGGCGTTCGCCGCCCGCGAGGTGTGCGTCGACGTGGTCAGCCACACCTCCGAGACCCTGATGCTGGCCCTCGGCGAGCCCGTCCGCCGGATATACGACGGCTCCAGCCGCCCCCAGAGCATCCGCTTCCGTGTGCTGCTGCCTTCGCGGGACATCAACCTCGCCTTCCCGGTCCTCGTCGACGGGCACACCGCCGACGACCCGGTCCACGAGCGCTGGCTGGCCATGCGCAACGCCCAGGCCCAGGTGCTGCGCCACAACCTGCTGGCCCTGCGCTCGGTGCACAACATCGACGTGAGCGTCACCTTCCGCGCCCTGCCGTTCACCCCGCCGGTCAAGCTGTACCTCCTCAACGGCGAGGAAGCGCTGCTCGGCTACTACATGCTCGAACGCCGGGAGGAGGAGTACGACAGCCGGACCCTGGAGATGTGGGACGCCCTCGGCTCGGAGTCCCTCCTGTTCTCCTTCGAGAAGCAGTCCGGCGCACGGGACGCCGCGTTCGTCAAGGAATCCCAGAAGTGGTTCGACGCCCTCTGGGAAACCATCACCACGGACCTGACACTCTCCTAGTGACTTCTGATACGGCGCAGACGGAACAGGTGGCATCCGAGACCAGGAACGGGACCGCGGAGATGCGGGAGCTGATCACTCGTGCACAGGTCGTGCTGTGGGACTTCGACGGACCGGTCTGCCGGCTGTTCGCCGGCCACTCGGCGGAGCACGTGGCCGAAGGCCTGGTGGAATGGCTCGGGAACCGGGGTCTGCACGGTCTGCTGACGGAGGCCGAGGTCGAGTCCCTGGACCCGCACGTGGTCCTGCGCGCCGTGGACCGCCGGCGGCCCGGCAGCGACCTGGTGGCCGAGCTGGAGGAGCGCCTCACCGAGGAGGAGCTCAAGGCCGCGTCGTCGGCGATGCCCACGGCCTGGGCCGACCCGCTGATCCGCACCTGGTCCGCGGTCGGCTCCCGACTGGCGATCACCACCAACAACTCGCCCCGGGTGGTGGCCAAGTACCTCGCGGGCCGCGGGCTCACCCCCTGCTTCGCCCCGCACGTCTACGGCCGCACCCAGGACCTCCACCTCCTCAAGCCGCACCCGCACTGCCTGCAGCGGGCCCTGGCGGCGATGGGCTGTGCTCCGCACGCGGCCCTGATGATCGGGGACACCCCGTCGGACTTCCTGGCCGCGCGGGCCGCCGGAGTGCCGTTCCTCGGCTACGCCCGCAACGAGCGCAAGGAGAAGGTGCTGCGGGAAGCGGGTGCCACGGCGATCGTGGGGTCGCTGGAACAGGTCCTGAGGGCGGTCCGGGGGCAGCCCTGACGGCGGGCGTGGAGACCGGGCGTGGGGGCCGGAGAGCCTGGTTCGAGCGGGTCTCGACTCATCTCACAGGGGCGCCCCGGTCGGTGCGCTAGCATCCCCCCAACGCGCGAGCAACCGCTCCCGCCCGTACCGAGGAGACGGTGGACGAAGCGCCGTCGTACGGCCTGACGCGGAAGAGTGGCGGACCACCCGTTGCGCCCACCCCGCCGCCGTTCCGGTCGCTGACGCGGGGTCATGCGTCTACCGTTCGTCCTACCCATTCAGCAGCATGCGAGTCACGGAGCGGCCAGTGGTCGAGCCTCTTGTTCCCCGTCGCACCCAGGGGGAGCGGGCCGTCGGTCGACCGCAGACCGCCCTTGAGTCGTTCGTCAGGGCCGCGCGAGGAACTGCGGCGCGCAGCGGCCACCACAACCTGAACCACGTCCGTCCGCTCACCGAGGACGTGGCCCGGCTGGTGGGCCGGCCGCCCGGGACGCAGGTCACGGTGCGGATCCGCCGTCCTGACGTGCTGCCCGTGGTCATCAGGACCTGGCAGGACGAGGCAGCCGTCCTCAGGGCCGTCGGCAGCGTCCTGCCCGCCCCCGAGTGCCTGGTGAGGACACCGGAGTTCGCCCTCCACAGCTATGTGGAAGGCGTGCCGCTCTCCAGCGTCAACGGAGACGGCAAGCCCGTCGACACCCTGCTCGTCCAGGCGCTGGCCGACCTGCTGGCACGGATGACCCAGGTACGCAGGGCGGTGCTGCCCCCGCTGCCGCCCGAGTGGCCCGCCAACCACACCGACAGCCAGGCCTTCCTCCGCACGCTGGCCCACCTCGCCGACCGGCAGATCCGGAAGCCCAACTGGCCGGTCTTCGGCGGTCTGTTCAAGGCTCTCGGCATCCCCGACGACGCTCTTTCGGATCTGGCCGACCGCGTCCCGTCCCTCGCCCGCCGGCCGTACAGCCTGCTCCACACGGACCTGCACCGCGCCAACGTGATACTCGCCTACGACGGTGAGCCTCCGCTCATCTGCGTCGACTGGGAGCTGGCCACCTTCGGCGACCCGTTGCACGACCTGGCGACCCACCTGGTGCGTATGCACTACCCGGCCGATCAGTGGGACGAGGTGATCCAGGCATGGCTGACGGCCATGCAGAGAACCCGCCCCGCGGCCGTCAACGGACTGGCCCGTGACCTGCCGCACTACCTGGACTTCGAGTGGGCGCAGTCCGTGTACCCGGACGTCATGCGGGCCGCGTCGTCCCTCCTGGAGTCCTGCACCGGCAAGCGCCTG
Source organism: Streptomyces galbus (assembly GCF_005280195.1). GTDB lineage: Bacteria > Actinomycetota > Actinomycetes > Streptomycetales > Streptomycetaceae > Streptomyces > Streptomyces galbus. Next base: position 61,829 of record NZ_SZPR01000019.1, read on the forward strand.
GACGAGGCGACGACGGAGGTGCACCGGGCGCTCGAGACGGCCGCCGGACCGCTGCGCCTGAGCAGTGTCCCGGCCAAGAGCGAGATCGAGCGGGCACTCGTCCGCTGGCTGGCCTCCCAGGGCGAGGGGAGGGGAGACGGCTGGATCCGCAACGCCCTCGGCTGGCGGCCCGACCCGCGCGTCCCGGAGGACCGGGGCTTCCCCGCGCGGGCCGTGCGGGAAGCCCTGCTGGCCGAGGGTGCCGCGCCGGCCGACCGGGTGTTCAAGGGCACGGCCCACCTGAACACCGTGGTCCGTCTGCCCGGCGTCGCGCCCGTGGTCGTACGCCGCAAGCTCCCCGGTGTCTCCCGCAGGGAGCCCAAGTACCTCAGCGAGCACGCGGTGTTGCAGGCGATCCACGAGTGCGGTGCCGAGGTCGCGGCACCGCGCGTCCTCGCCCTGGGCGAGAGCCATGGCGACGATCCCTTCGCCATCCAGACGTACGTCGGCGGTACGGACATCGACCAGCGGCCTCGGCATCCGGTCGACGGCCTGCTCCCGCACGAGGCGGACGGGCTCGTGGACCAGCTCTGCGCCCTGACGCGGGTGGACTACAAGCGCGTCGACCCGACCGCCGGAGAGGGCGGCTTCTACCCGTGGCTCGTGGACGAGCTCGTCCACCTGGTACGGACGTTGCCGAACGAGTCGAGCCAACTGGCCCGCACCCTCGGTCTCCCGGACCACGACCGGCTGCGCGAACTGCTGTCCCGCCATCAGGTCGCCCGCCGTCGCCCCAGCCTGCTGCACGGCGACCTCAACCCCTGGAACCTGGTCCGCCGGGACGACCGCCTCGGCGTCACCATCATCGACTGGGAGATGGCGATCGTCGGCGACCCCCTGTACGACCTGGTGAGGCACATGCACCTCACCCCCACCCGGCGCGAGATCAGGGACCGCATGTTCCGCCGGTGGGAGAGCAGGCTGCCGCCCGAGTGCACCCGCGACTGGCGCCGGGACCGGCGTGTCTACCGCTGGTTCGAACTCGTCCGATCGGCCTACATCGACCTCGACCGCCTGGTCACCGGGTCCGGCATGGACGCCCCGAACGTCCGGCGCGCGGTGGACTCGTACGCCCAGACCCTCGCCGCCGCCACCGCCGCCCTGGGTTTGCCCGTACCACGGACGGCCAATCCCCATCTTGCCGTCGCCCTCGCGTAGGGGGACCATGACAGGGCTCGACTCCGGTTCTTCCAGGGGCGCTTGACGTCCGCAGGACGTGGCGCGAGGGGGGGCGGCATGTCCGTACGGGGGAGTGTGGCGACGGGCGATGCCGGCGTGGGAGACCGATTGCGCCGGTACCAGGACCGTCTGGAACCAGTGGTCACACGCGTCCTGTTGCTCGGCATCTTCGTCACCGGTCTGACCGCCCAGTTCATCAAGCCGGTCGGTGACGCCCTGGAGGGCAAGGCCTACCTCGGCGGCGCGCTGCTCAGCCTGGTCGGATACGTCCTCTACGACACGGTCAAGGACTTGTCGGTCTCCCTGCGACTGCCCAGCCGGGGGCAGGTCAACTCCCGGGAGCTGGGGCTGTTCGTGAGCGAGGCGTTCCGGGCGCGGACCGTGGACATCAGGTTCCTCGGCTACACGGGGGAGACCCTCTACAACGAGCTCTACCACCGCCTCGAAGGGCTGCTGGAGGACCCCGGGCCGACACGGCACGTCACCATCCGCGTGCTCGTCCCGGACTTCGGTCGGCCGATGACGGTGCCGTCACGCGTGGGCGAGGACGGTCGGCCGGTCGACGACCCGGACTTCCGCAAACGCCTCGAAGGCAAGTGCCAGGAGTTCGACGAGACGCTGTCCGGTCTCGCCGAGCGGCTCACGGCCGTCGGACGGGTCAACGCCCACTGCGAGTACCGCCTCTATCCGGGTGTGCCGCGCGACAAGATCTGTGTCTTCAACCGGGAGATGGTGCTGCACGGGCTGTACGACGTGACGGCCCGCACCGTCCTGCGCAGCGCCGGCTCCGAGCACTACGACCCGAAGGGATACCGCACGGACCTCAATGTGTGGTCCCCGGAGGGCGTCGAGGGCTCCAAGACGGTCGTCGCCACGTGGAACAAGCACCTGGACGACCTGTGGACCCTCGCCTCGCCGCCGCCTTGGCGGGGACCCCGCCGCTGAACCCCGAACCGCGGGCGGCGCGAAGGACAGAACGGCTGCTCCCGGGCCCCGCTGCGTAGGCTCACCCCCGTGAGCGATGACCCGACGCGGGCCACGGGCCTGCGGGAGCGCAAGAAGCAGCGGATGTACGCGTCCGTGTCGGAGACGGCCATCCGGCTCTTCCTGGAGCGCGGTTTCGACGCCGTGTCCGTCGCCGAGGTGGCCGCCGCGGCGGAGATCTCCAAGCCGACGCTGTTCCGGTACTTCCCGGCCAAGGAGGACCTGGTCCTGTACCGGATCGCCGACCACGAGCGGGAGGCGGCGCGGGTCGTCGAGGCCGCGCCGGACGTGCCGCCCCTGCGGGCCCTGCGCCGCCACTTCCTCGAACGGCTCGCCGCCGACGACCCCGTCACCGGCCTCAACGACCACCCCCAGGTCGTCGCCTTCCACTCCCTGGTCTACGGCACCCCGTCCCTGGTCGCCCGCATGTACCGCCACCTCGAACGCTCCGAGGCCGCGCTGGCCGAGGCCCTCGGCGGCGACCTGGAGTCCCGGCTCGCGGCCGGGCAGGTCGTCGCGGTGCAGCGCATCCTCGCCGAGGAGAACTTCCGGCGCGTCGCCGCGGGCGAGCCGGTGGACGCCGTACGGCCGGACGCCGTAGCAGCGGCGGAACGGGCCTTCGGCCTGCTGGAGGAGGGGCTGCGGCGGTTCGCCTCCGCGTAGGGGCAGGCAGGGCGGGGGTCGAGCCGGGCGCCGTCACGGGGACGCCCCAGTGAGTCGCAGTAAAAAACGTTACTCGGTAACGTAATCCGGCGTATCCTCGGCGCATGACCGACTCCGCCGCCCCTGCCTCCAGCCCCTCCCACGACACTCGACACGAGGCCGCCCGGCACGTCGATCACGACCTCCACCCCCAGCTCCACCGTGAGCGCGCCCACCACGACCGCTGCCGCGCCGCCCTCGCCGCCATGGTCGCCGGCGCCCAGGAGCAGGTCGTCATCGGCGAGGACGTCTCCGCCTCCGGTGCCGACGCCGAGGTCCTCGGCCGCCGCCTCCGCAGCCACGCCAAAGCGCTGCGCGAACTGCCCGAGGGCCCGTTGTTCTTCGGCCGGCTGGACTTCGGCGACGAGGGCCCGGGAGCCGGTCTGGGCGGGCTGCACATCGGGCGCCTGCGCATCGGGGAGCACCCGGCCGCCCCGCCGCTCGTCGTCGACTGGCGCGCCCCCGTCTCCCGCGCCTTCTACCAGGCGAGCGCCGGTGACCCGCAGGGCGTCGTCGTCCGCCGCCGGTTCGGCTGGGCGCCGGGCAGCCGGGGTGACTCAGCCGACCTCACCGGGTTCGAGGACGAGCACCTGGGCGCACGCGCGGGGGAGGGCCCGGCCACCTCCCGGCCGGCCGCCGCCCCGAGCGCGCTGCTCGCCCAGGAGATCGAACGCCCCCGCGTCGGCCCCATGCGGGACATCGCCGCCACCATCCAGCCCGAGCAGGACGACCTCGTGCGGGGCGGCCTCGGCGACACCGTGTGCGTCCAGGGCGCCCCCGGCACCGGCAAGACCGCCGTGGGCCTGCACCGCGCCGCCTACCTCCTCTACACCCACCCCCAGCGCATCCACCGCGGCGGCCTGCTCGTCCTCGGCCCGCACCGCGCCTTCCTCTCCTACATCGCCGAGGTCCTGCCCTCCCTCGGCGAGACGGGCGTACGGCAGTCGACCCTGCACGACGAGATCGCCCGCCACCCGGTGACCGGCACCGACAGCGACCTGGCCGCGGGCGTCAAGCACGACGCCCGGATGGCGGAGGTGCTGCGCCGGGCGCTCCACGCACGCGTGAGCGCCGACCGCGCGACCGGCCTCGTCATCGCCGAGGACTCCTACCGGTGGCGCGTCACACGCGACGAACTCGCCGCGATCGTCGCGGGGGTGCGCGCCGAGGAGCCGCCGTACGCGATCGGGCGGGAGCGGGTGCGGGCCCGGATCGTGCGGCGGATCCAGGACCAGGCCGAGCGCCGGGCCGGGCCGCGCCCCGCCTCCTGGGTGCGGCGCGTCGAGCGGGCACGGGTGGTGAGCGCCTGCGTGGAGGCCGTCTGGCCGAAGGTGCGGCCGGAGGAGATCGTCGCCGAACTGTTCATCGACCGCGAGGCGTTGGCGTCGGCGGCCGAGGGCCTGCTCGACCCGGCCGAGCAGGCATCGCTGCGCCCGCCGCGTCCCCCGCGCTCCTGGAAGTCCGTGCGCTGGACGGCCGCCGACCAGGTGCTGCTCGACGAGGTCGCCGGACTGATCGACCACCCGGAGGGCTACGGCCATGTCGTGGTCGACGAGGCGCAGGACCTCTCCCCGATGGAGTGCCGGGCCATCGCCCGCCGGGTCCGCTTCGGCTCCCTCACCGTCCTCGGCGACCTGGCCCAGGGCACGACCCCGTGGGCCGCGCGGTCCTGGCCGGTGCAGATGGCCCACCTCGGCCGGCCCGGGGCGCCCGTCGTCCCCCTCACCACGGGCTTCCGGGTGCCGGCCGCAGTGGCAGGCCTCGCCAACCGGCTCCTCGCCCACCTCGACGTGGACGTACCGCCCGCGCGGTCCCTGCGCACGGACGGCGAACTGCGCCTGCGCCGCGCGGACGGCGACTTGCTCACCGCGGTCACCGACGCGGTGCGCGAGGCCCTGGGCCGCGAGGGCTCCGTCGGCGTCGTCACGGCGGACGCCCACACGGACGGGGTCCGCCGCGCCCTCGCGGCGGCCGGCATCGCGACGTCCGGGCCGGAGACCACCGCGGACCGGGTGACCGTGGTCCCCGCGAGCGTGGTGAAGGGCCTGGAGTACGACCACGTCGTCGCCGTGGAGCCGGCGGCGATCGCGGAGACCCGCCCCCGTGGGCTGCACCGGCTGTACGTGGTGCTCACGCGCGCGGTGTCGCGGCTGGACGTGGTGTACGCGCGGGGGCTGCCGTGGGAGGAGGCGGAGGGGCTGCCCATCTGAGGCGTACAGGACAAAACCCGGTCGAGGGGCGAAGAAAACGATCACTGTACGACCGCACACCGCACTACGGTCGCCCCATGACGACCCCTGCCGCGGAACCCGACGCCCACCCCTTCACCCGGCTCCCCACCACGACGCTCGCCGACCTCCTCGGCCGGGCGCGGGTCATGGACACCGGCATCCGTCCGCTGTGGGGTCCGGGCCCCCGGCTCGCCGGACCGGCGTTCACCGTGCGCTGCCCGCCCGGCGACAACCTGATGCTGCACGCCGCGATCCACCGCGCCCCGGCCGGCTCGGTGGTCGTGGTGGAGTCGGGCGACCTGGAGTACGCACTGGCCGGCGGAAACGTCTGCGCGGTCGCCCAGCGCCGGGGCATCGCCGGGTTCGTCCTGGACGGGCTGATCCGCGACCTGGCGGAGACCCGGGAGGCCGGCTTCCCGGTGTACGCCCGGGGCGTCGTCCCCATCCCCGGCGCGAAGGCGGAGGTCCGCCCCCTGAACGAGCCGGTCCACTGCGGCGGGGTCCGCGTGGAGCCGGGGGACGTGGTGGTCGCCGACGAGGAGGGCGTGGTGGTCGTCCCGTCCGCCGACACGGAAGCGGTCCGCACCGCGGCCGAGGCCCGCCTGCGCGAGGAGGCCACCCAGACCCTGGACGACTGGGAGACCTCCCACCGCACCCGCATCGACGCACTCCTGGCGAAGGGAGGCTTCCACGACTGACCCTGGACCCGATGACGACACTGCTCTTCCTGGACATCGACGGCACGCTGATCCCGTTCGGCGGGTCTACGTGAAGTCGTACGCCCCCCAGTCGGTGGCCGCGCGGTAACCCAGGCGCTGGTACAGGGCATTGCTCGTCGGGTTGGAGCGGTCCGCGAACAGGACGACGTCCTGGGCGCCCGCCGCGAGGGCGGCCCGGGTCACCTCGGTCACCGCGGCGGCCGCGTAGCCGTGTCCACGCAGGTGGGGCGGAGTGTAGACGATGTCCACCTGGATCTGGCCGCCGATCAGGGGGTTCATGCCGGCGACGGAGACCGGGGTGCCGTCCGGGGTCTCCCAGAGGGTGTAGCGCTTGTCGGCGAAGCGGGTGCGTGGCCAGGACGCGGCGTCGGTCGGCGCGGCCTCGCCGACCGCCCGGGCGAACTCGCCGCACCAGTGCATGACCTCTTCCAGGTCCTGCTCGCCCAGCACGCGGCCGCGGCCCGCCGGCATCGGCTCGGGCGGGGTCAGGGTGCCCAGCCGGTACAGCCGCACCCGGACGTCCCGCGGCTCCGGCCTCGTCCCGGTCTGCCGCCGCCAGGCATCGGCGAACGCGGTGGCCGTGTCCTGGTCCGCGCTGACCGAGCGCGGCGCGTGCCCGAGGGCGGCCAGCCGGGCGGCGAGGGCGTCGGCCTGCGGGGGCGTGAGCGGGGAGAGGCCGAGCGAGCCGGGCGGGAGCAGGTAGAAGGTCCCGCGCACCTGCCCGCCCTGCTCCAGGAAGCCGAAGGAGGGAGTCCCGGGCCCGAACGCCCCCACCCCGCGCACCCGTACGCGCTCGGCCCACGTCGACTGCATGACGTGCACCCCGGGCCGCCCCCGCAGGAACTCCCCGGCCCGCCGGAGGAACTCCCCGACGTCGTCCACGAGGTGCCAGTGGTCCGGGGCGACGGGGCGTGAGTCATCGGCGCGCATGCCTCATCGTTTCCGATGCGCTGGTCGTGGGGGGGGCGGATACGGGCCACCCCGGGGCCGGGGCCGGGGCCCAGTCCGAGGGGGCTCCTTCGCCCTCCCGGGTGGCGTGACACACTCTTGCTAGCGAATGCTTGCAATTGTTAGCGGGGCTGGGGCAGGCTGGAGGCATGGCATCGCTCAACGTCGGCAACCTCGGTGAGTACCTGCGCGAGCAGCGGCGCAACGCCCAGCTCTCGCTCAGGCAGCTCGCCGACGCCGCCGGGGTGTCGAATCCGTACCTGAGCCAGATCGAGCGCGGGCTGCGCAAGCCGAGCGCGGAGGTGTTGCAGCAGGTCGCCAAGGCGCTGCGGATCTCCGCCGAGACGCTGTACGTGCGGGCCGGGATCCTCGACGCCGAGCGCGACCGCGACGAGGTCGAGACGCGCGCCGCAATCCTCGCCGACCCGACGCTCACCGAGCAGCAGAAGCGGGCGCTGCTCCAGATCTACGAGTCGTTCCGCAAGGAGAACGGCTTCGACATCGACACCCGCAGCGAGCGCCACGCCGACGCCCCGCCCCCCGGGCGCGTCGACGGCACCGCCGTGCACCGCGGTCGTACCGTCGGCGAGGACGGCCCACGCGGCCGGCTCGACGGGCACGGCGAGCACGACACGCACGACACGCACGACACGCACGACGAACACGGCCCGCACGGTGGTTACGGCGACGACGCCGATCCGCGGCGGACGGCCGGTTGACCGGTCCAGGGGACCGACCGCCCGGCCGCGGAACGACACCACCCCCAGCCGACCACGACGACCACGACGACCGCGCGTCACGCGCCCAAGGGAGGACCCTCACCATGGCCATCACCGACGACCTGCGCAAGACCCTCAGCGACCCCACGCCGCTCTACTTCGCCGCCGGCACCGCCGATCTGGCGCTGCAGCAGGCCAAGAAGGTGCCCGGCCTGGTGGAGCAGCTCCGCGTCGAGGCCCCGGCCCGCTTCGAGGCCGTGCGCAACACCGACCCCAAGGACGTCCAGGAGAAGGCCGCCGCCCGCGCCAAGGAGGCCCAGGAGACCCTGCAGAGCAGGGTCACCGAGTTCTTCTCCTCCCTCGACGGCGACCTGAAGAAGCTGGGCGAGTCCGCCCAGGACCTCGCCCTGCGCAGCGTCGGCGTCGCCGCCGAGTACGCCGTCAAGGCCCGCGAGACCTACGAGAAGGTCGCCGAGCACGGCGAGCAGGCCGTGCGGCAGTGGCGCGGCGAGGCCGCCGAGGGCATCGAGAACATCGCCGGGGGCATCGAGAGCGTCGCCGACGGCGTGGAGAACTTCGCCGTCGCCGTCGAGTCGGACGCCGAGCCCAAGCCGCAGCCCGTCACCGTCCAGGACGAGGGCGGCACGGCCGGCCCGGCCACCGCCACGCCCACCGCCGCGTCCGCCTCGGCCAAGAAGACCCCGGCCGCCAAGAAGACCCCGGCGCCCCGCCGGACGACGACCACCGACAAGAAGACGCCCCCGCCCGCCAAGTGACCCCGACGCGGGCGGCACACGGATCGGGCCGGCACTCCGGGCACTCCCGGAGCGTCCGGCCCGTTCTCCTGGTGGACCGTCCCGATCGCGGTGGCGGTGACATGGTTTGCGGGTACGGTGACCGCGTAAGGACGCGCCGAGTCGGGTGGTGGACGTAGTGCTGATGCAGGGGTTCGCAGGCTTCATGTGGCTGCTGAGCATGGCGCTGATCCTTTTCAGCGGCTTCGCTCTGATCGACGCCGCCACGCGCCGCGAGGACGCCTACCGCGCGGCCGACAAGCAGACCAAGCCCTTCTGGCTGATCGTCCTCGCGCTCGCCTTCGTGGTGAACCTGATCTTCAACATCCTGTCGTTCCTGCCGATCATCGGCCTGATCGCGACCATCGTGTACATGGTCGACGTCCGTCCCGCGCTGCGCACCCTCCCGGGCGGCGGCCGCAGCGGCCGGGGCCGCGGCTCCAGCAGCGACGGCCCCTACGGCCCGTACAACGGCGGCCGCTGACAGCAGCCGGCGCCAGGGTCGGCACCCGCAACGGCGGTCGTGGGCAGCCCGGGGGCGCCCGACGGACGCCTCAGTCCCGCGTCCGCTCCAGCAGCATCAGCGCCACGTCGTCCGTCAGCTCGCCGCCGTTGAGCTCGCGCACCTCGTTCACCGACGACCGCAGCAGCTCCTCGCCGCGCAGCCCCTCGCCGAGCAGCCGGCGGATCATCTCCACCATGCCGTCCTGCCCCAGCCGCTCCCGGCTCCCCGTGCCGACGCGGCCCTCGATCAGGCCGTCGGTGTAGAGCATCAGGCTCCACTCGGCGCCCAGCTCCACCTGCGTGCGCGGCCAGCGGGCGCCGGGCAGCAGCCCCAGCGCCGGGCCGTTGTTGTCGTACGGCAGCAGGCGGGCGGGCCGGTCGGGCCGCGCGATCAGCGGGGCCGGGTGACCGGCCAGGCACAGGCCGGCCCGGCGGCCGTCCGGTGCGATGTCCACGGTGCACAGCGTCGCGAAGATCTCGTCGTCGTCCCGCTCGTGCTCGAGCACCTGCTGCAGCGTGCCGAGCAGTTCGTCCCCGCACAGTCCCGCCAGCGTCAGCGCGCGCCAGGCGATGCGCAGCTCCACGCCGAGCGCCGCCTCGTCGGGCCCGTGCCCGCAGACGTCGCCGATCATGGCGTGCACGGTGCCGTCGGGCGTGCGCACGGTGTCGTAGAAGTCGCCGCCGAGCAGCGCGCGCGAGCGGCCGGGGCGGTAGCGGGCGGCGAAGCGCAGCGTGGAGCCCTCCAGCAGGGGCGTGGGCAGCAGGCCCCGCTCCAGGCGGGCGTTCTCCTGCGCGCGCAGCCTGCCCTCGGCGAGCCGGCGCTCCGCGCTGTCGGACCGCTTGCGCTCCACGGCGTAGCGGATCGCGCGGCTCAGCAGCCGCCCGTCCAGCTCCTCACGGAACAGGTAGTCCTGGGCGCCCACGCGCACCGCCTCGGCGCCGCGCTCGGCGTCGCCGGACGCGGTCAGCGCCAGCACGGCGTGCCGGGGCGCGAGCCGCAGGACCTGCTTGAGCACGGCGAGCTCGTCGTCGCCCTCCTGGGCGCGGCCGGTCGCGGGCAGCGCGAGGTCCAGCAGGATGCAGTGGACGTCGTCGGTGAGCAGCCGCTCGGCCTCGGTGAGGTTGCGGGCGGTGCGCACCCGGATGGGCTTGCCGGTCTGGTCGAGCAGACCGGGCACGACCAGGGCGGCCGCCGGGTCGTCCTGGATCAGCAGCAGGCTCAGGTTGGCCGGGGTGCCGGGAGCGGCGCCGGCGGTCCGGACCGCCGCTTCCTTGCGGCCGTCGGGGCGCGCGGCTTCGTTGTTCGCCTCTTCCTCGAGGGGAGCGCCGCCGCCCTGCGGTGACGCGGTCCGCGCCTGACCGCTCTCCACGGCCGGGATCGCTCTCTGCCGCGGTACGGGTACGGGCATCGTCTTGGGTTCCTTCCCTCCCCCCGAGGGCATGGCGGGGCGAGGGACCTCGACCCACCGACGGGGACCATAGCCGCAACGGGCGGCGCGGGGGAATGGTCCACGGCACCCCGGCCGATCGCGGACCGCCGTCATGTGCCGGTCCTCGCACCGCAGTTGGACGGCCCCCGCGACCAGCGGGGATGACGAACGTCACGTCTTCGCCCGGTTTGGGCGCCGATTGACGTGCCGTGGGTCACGTGGCCCGGGTCACGGGTCCGTCATGTCGGACTCGTGCCGGACCCATGTCGCATCCGGGTCCCGCGTGTTCGACATCACGCGCCCGCGCCTCACGCCCCCGGCCCACGGCCTCCGGCTCACCGTGCCCTCGTCTCACGCCCCGTCCCACGGCCTCCGGCTCACGCCCCCGGTCGTACGACCCCCAGGATCGGCATCGAACCCGCCCCGGCCAGCGTCACCGTCCGTCCCGGCCGCGGGGCGTGGACGATGGTGCCGTTGCCGATGTACAGCGCCACGTGGCTGGCGTCCTCGAAGTAGATGATCAGGTCGCCGGGGCGCATGTCCGCCACGGCGACGTGCGGCAACCGCTTCCACTGCTCCTGCGAGGTCCGCGGGATGGGCGCCCCGGCGTTCGCCCACGCCTGCGAGGTCAGGCCCGAGCAGTCGAAGGTCCTGGGCCCTTCGGCGCCCCACTCGTACGGCTTGCCGAGCTGCGCGGTGGCGAACCGGACCGCCTTCGCGCCCTGCGTGGTCGCCTTGCCCTGCGCGCCCTTGAGGACACCGGTGTCCAGCCACGCGGTCTGCGCCTGCCGCGCGGCCTCCTCCTCGAGCTGGGCCAGGCGCTCCTTCTCCTGCTTCTCCAGCTGCGACTCGAGCTCCTCGGCCGCCGCGATCTGCTGCTCGATGCGCTTCTGGGCCTTCGCCTTCGCCTTGCGGTTGGCCTCCAGCTTCTGCCACTGCGCGGAGGCGTCCGCGGCGTACTGCTCCAAGTCCTGCTGGGTCTGCGCCAGTTCCGCGAGCAGGCCCTTGGTCGCCTTCTGGCCCTGGAGCACCCGGCCGGTGCCGTCCAGGAACTCCTGAGGGTCGTCGCTCAGCAGCAACTGCGCCTCGTCGGGCAGCCCGCCCGTGCGGTACTGGGCGGCCGCGGCGGCGCCGGCCCGGGTCTTCAACTCGGCCAGCCGCTCGCGGCCCTCGACGATTTTCCTGGCCAGTGCGACGAGCGCCGCGGACTGCTTCTTCGCGGCCTCCTCGGCCGCGTTGTAGGCGTCGGTGGCGACCGCCGCGTCGTGGTACAGCGTGTCCAGCCGGGCCCGCACGGCCTGCAGGTCCTTGCTGGGCGCGGGTGTCGCACCGGCGCCCGCACCCGCCGTCGTACCGGGTGCCGTGCCCGGTGCCGGGGTGGCGGAGGCCGACGGCGCGGGGTTCGGGCCGGCCCAGGCCATGCCGGGTGCCGCCAGGACGGTGACCGCGCAGACCACGGTCACGGCTGCCGCGATCAGGCCGCCGCGTGTCGTGCCGCTCGCCATGTCGCTACCCCCAAACTGATTTACCGTCAGTAACTTACGGTCGCCTGGGGGATCGTGCCATGCCGCGGCCGAAAACGACAGAGGCAGTACGTCCGGTCACTTCCCGCCACGACGGCCTGGTCATGACGCGATCCCCGCCTGTGTGACGAACACCTCACGGAGATCGTTCCGGGGCGGGCACGATCCGCGCGACGACCAGGGGAAGGTCAGGGAACCCGGAGGTCGGAGTCAGGGGCGGGGGCGGGGTCGGGGGCGGAAGCGCCGTCACCCGCGCGGCGCCAACGCCTCCCAGGCCACTGTCACTTCGCCCTGCCGCCAGCGCACCGGCCCGTCCACCACCGGCCAGTCGGCCGTCAGGTCCCGCACCGCCCGCATCCACCGCTGCCGTGCGCCGTAGGAGGCGTAGGGCGCGGCGGCGGCCCAGGCGCGGTCGAAGTCGCGCAGGAAGGCGTGCACCGGCTCGCCCGGGACGTTGCGGTGGATCAGCGCCTTCGGCAGCCGTTCCGCCAGGTCCGAGGGGTGCTCCAGCGAGCCCAGCCGGGTCGCGAAGGTGACCGTCCGCGGCCCCTCGGGGCCGAGCGCCACCCATACGTGCCGCCGGCCGATCTCGTCGCAGGTGCCCTCGACCAGCAGCCCGCCCCGCGACCCGGACCCGGGGTCGGCCGCCGCGAGCCGCGCGCACAGCCGCTCCCACACGCCGGCGACCTCGCCCTCGTCGTACTGCCGCAGCACGTTCGCCGCCCGGATCAGCGACGGGCGCCCGGCCAGCGGGACCTCGAAGCCGCCGTGCCGGAAGACCAGTCCGTCCCGCTCGTAGGGCCGGGCGGCCGCCACGCGCGCGGGGTCGATCTCGACGCCCACCACGCGCGCGTGCGGCGCGACGGACCGCAGCCGCGCGAGCAGCTCGACGGCCGTCCAGGGGGCGGCGCCGTAGCCGAGGTCGACCGCCACCGGCTCGGCGGCCCGGCGCAGCTCGGCGCCGTGCGCCGCCGCGATCCAGCGGTCCATGCGGCGCAGCCGGTTGGGGTTCGTCGTCCCGCGCGTCACCGTGCCCACGGGGCGGCGCGCGGCCGGGCCCGGGGAGCGGGGTGTGGTGCGGGGGGTCATGCGTACGAGGGTATGCGGCGTGGGATGCGGGGCACCCGGGACGTACCACGTGGGGTGGCGGTCGATCGACGGTGTGCGGCGGAGGGACCCTCTGCCGCACACCGCGTCCGGGACCGGCCCCGACAGTCCCTGACGCGGCCCCCCGACGCCCACGATCCCCGTGACGCAGCGCCGCGTCGAACGGTTGAGCGAAACCCGGTAATACCTCGGCAAAAACCGCCCCGACCGGAATGGGCCCCGCCCCTCCGACGTTGCACCAGCTCGGAGGGAACCCCACACCCTCCGTCCGGCATGCCCGCAGCAAGGAGGAACGCCACGTGAGCCAGTACGTCAGCAGGCTCGGGCGTCGCTCTCCCGCCACGTCCTCACGGCTCCGGCTGCCGCACCGCAGGCCGCGCCGCGTCGCCATGCTCTCCGTGCACACCTCACCGCTGCACCAGCCCGGCACCGGCGACGCCGGCGGCATGAACGTCTACATCGTGGAGCTCGCGCAGCGCCTCGCCGCCCTCAACATCGAGGTCGAGGTCTTCACGCGCGCGACCACCGCGGCCCTCCCCCCGGCCGTCCAGCTCGCCCCCGGCGTCCTCGTCCGGCACGTCGACGCGGGCCCCTACGAGGGCCTCGCCAAGGAGGACCTGCCCGCCCAGCTCTGCGCCTTCACGCACGGCGTGATGCAGGCGTGGGCCGGCCACCGCCCCGGCTACTACGACCTGGTCCACTCCCACTACTGGCTCTCCGGCCACGTCGGCTGGCTCGCCGCCCAGCGCTGGGGCGTCCCCCTGGTGCACGCCATGCACACCATGGCCAAGGTCAAGAACGCCAACCTGGCGGCCGGCGACACCCCCGAGCCGCCGGCCCGCGTCATCGGCGAGACCCAGATCGTCGAGGCCGCCGACCGCCTCATCGCCAACACCGCCGAGGAGGCCGACGAACTCGTCCGGCACTACGCGGCCGACCCCGGCAAGGTCGCCGTCGTCCACCCCGGCGTGAACCTCGACCGCTTCCGCACCGCCGACGGCCGCGCCGCCGCCCGCGCCCGCCTCGGCCTGCCGCAGGACGCCCTCGTCCCGCTCTTCGCCGGCCGCATCCAGCCCCTGAAGGCCCCCGACGTGCTGCTGCGCGCGGTGGCGGCCCTCCTCGACCGGCGTCCCGAGCTGCGCTCGCGCATCGTCGTCCCCGTCGTCGGCGGCCCGAGCGGCAGCGGCCTCGCCAAGCCCGAGGGACTGCAGAAGCTCGCGGCCCGGCTGGGCATCGCCGATGTCGTACGGTTCCGCCCGCCCGTCGGCCAGGAGCAGCTCGCCGACTGGTTCCGCGCCGCGTCCGTGCTCGTCGTGCCCTCCTACAGCGAGTCGTTCGGCCTGGTCGCCATAGAGGCGCAGGCCACCGGCACGCCCGTGCTGGCCGCTGCGGTCGGCGGCCTGCCGGTCGCGGTGCGCGACGGCGAGACCGGCTTCCTGGTCCAGGGCCACGACCCGGCCGCCTACGCGCGCGTCCTGGCCCGCTTCGCCGACGACCCCGCGCTCACCCCCCGGATGGGCGCCGCCGCCGCCCGGCACGCGCAGTCCTTCGGCTGGGACACGGCCGCCGGGGCGACCGCCGAGGTGTACACGGCCGCCCTGCACGCCCACCGCCGTCGCGTACGCTCGCACCATGGGTGACGCACAGCAACAGGCCGCGCAGACCACCGTCGAGGGCGCCCTCCGCGACGCCGAACTGGAGTGGGAGAGCGCCGAGCCCGGCACGTACGTCGTGCAGCTCCCCGGCACCCGCAAGCTCGCCACGACGGTCTCCCTGCGCCTCGGCCGCCACTCCCTCTCCCTGAACGCCTTCGTCGTCCGCCACCCCGACGAGAACGAGGCAGGCGTCCACCGCTGGCTCCTGGAGCGCAACCTCAAGCTGTACGGCGTGAGTTACGCCGTCGACCGCCTCGGCGACGTCTACGTCACCGCCAAGCTGCCCCTGGCCGCGGTCACCCCGGAGGAGATCGACCGCCTCCTCGGCCAGGTCCTGGAGGCCGCCGACGGCGCCTTCAACACCCTGCTGGAGCTGGGGTTCGCGTCGGCGATCCGGCGCGAGTACGAGTGGCGGGTCTCGCGCGGCGAGTCCACGCGCAACCTGGAGGCGTTCGCGCACCTCACCCGGCCGGAGGGCGACCGGAGCTAGGGGGTGTCTCGTCGGTCAGGCCGCGCTCGCGGCGCCCGGCACCGCGCCTCGCCGCGTTGTCGTCGGCCGGCGATGCTCCGCATCGCCACCCTCCTCCGCCTTCTCGTCCAGCTCGACGAGCCGGGCCCGTACGTCGTCCCGGCGCGGGTGCCCGGCCAGCACCCCGATCAGGTCGCGCCCCTGCCCCGCGCACACACTGACCGCGCGTAACGGGCCCGTCGGGCGCGTCGTCCAGGGCCTTGGCGATCCTCCGCGCCCCCACGAGCGCCAGGCGGCGGCTGAGGTAGGAGTCGGGGCTGTCGTAGGCGCGGTGCCAGTGTGCCAGTCCATGAGGCTCCCTCGTCGCGGACGGAAGTGGGACTGGACGTGCCCGGCCACCCGTGGTTTACGCTAGGTAGACCGACCTACCTAGTCATGTCCCGGGGTGAACGATGAAGGAGACCGAGGGGCCGGCGGCGGACGTCGGGACCGCGAGCCGGCGCCGGCGCCCCGCCCGCGAACGCCTGCTGGCCGCCGCGGCCCGCCGTTTCTACGCGGACGGCGTGGCGGCGACCGGCATCGACACGATCACGGCGGACGCCGGCGTGGCGAAGATGAGCCTGTACAACAACTTCTCCTCCAAGTCCGAGCTGGTCCGCGCCTACCTCGACGCCCGCCACGAGGAGTGGCTGGACCTGTACCGCGCCCGCCTGGACCGGGCCGAGGGCCCGCGCGAGGGCGTCCTCGCCGTCTTCGACGCGTACGCCGACCACGCGGCGTTCGCCTACGAGCGCGGCTTCCGCGGCTGCGGCCTGCTGAACGCGGCGGCGGAACTGCCCGCCGGCGACGAGGGGCGCGCGGTCGTCCGCCGGCACAAGGAGCAGGTCGAGGCCCTGCTCGCCGGCCACCTGCGGGACCTGCTGCCCGACCGTCCGGACGAGGTACGGGCGACGGCGGAGCACCTGTCGTTCCTGCTGGAGGGCGCGATGGCCCGGGCGGGCCTGGAGGGCGAGGACACGCGCGTACGGCACGCGCGGGAGCTGGCGGCGCGCGTGCTGGAAGGGCTGGGCCGGTCGTGAGGGAGGGCACGTGGCCGGTGGTGGCCGCGGCCGCAGGGACCCGACCGGCGGACGAGGACCGACGACAGTCGCACACCCGTCCTTCGGCGGCCGTGGGGAGCCTGTGCGTCCTGGCCGCCTCGGTGCTGTGGGGCACGACGGGGACGGCGGCGACCTTCGCGCCGGCGGTGGGCCCGCTGGCGATCGGCGCGGTGGCGATGGGCCTGGGCGGCCTGCTCCAGGCGCTGACGGCGACGGCGCACATCGCGCGCGAGAGGCGGGCGCTGCGTGGTTCCGGGGGCACGGTGGCGCTGGGTGCGCTGGCGGTGGCGGTCTACCCGTTGGCGTTCTACACGTCGATGCGCCTGGCCGGGGTCGCCGTGGGCACGGTGGTGTCCCTGGGCACGGCTCCGTTGGCGTCGGCGCTGATCGAACGGGTGCTGGACGGCGGGAGCCTGACGCGCCGCTGGAAACTGGGCGCGGCGCTGGGCGTGCTGGGCACGGTGCTGCTGTGCGCGGCGGAGACGATGGGGGCGGAGTCCGCGGGCCGGGCGGGCTCGGTGGCGGAGACGGTGCTGGGTGTGTGCCTGGGCCTGCTGGCGGCGACGACGTACGCCCTGTACTCCTGGGCGGCGCACCGCCTGATCACCCGGGGTGTCTCCTCGCGGGCGGCGATGGGCACGGTGTTCGGCCTGGGCGGCGTACTGCTGCTGCCCGTCCTGCTCGCGACGGGCGCGCCCCTGCTGGAGTCGTGGACGAACGCGGCGGTCGGCGCGTACATGGCCCTGATCCCGATGTTCACCGGCTACGTCCTCTTCGGCTGGGGCCTCACCCACGTCCCGCCGAGCACGGCGACGACCCTCACCCTGCTGGAACCGGCGGTGGCGGCGGTGCTGGCGGTACTGATCGTGGGCGAACACCTGGCGTGGGTCGGGTGGTGGGGGGTGGGCTCGGTGGGGGCGTGCTTGACGGTGCTGACGTGGAGGGGCGGTGCGGAGGCGGCCTAGGCGTCCTGCGCGCGTGCCCAAGCGGGCTGCACCTCACAGGTGCTGCTTCGCCGAACTGACGAGCCGCCCGATGTCGTCACGGGTGCGGACCCTCAACTGGTCCAGCGCTGCCCTGGTCTCGGCCTTCTGCAGCATCGTCACGCCGTCGAGCAGGTCTGCCGCCGCCCGGCCCAGTCCCGCGTCGTCCGTCAGCATCTGGACCCGGAACAGGGCCTCTTGAGCGGCGGAGCGCAGGTCGTAGGCACGGATACGCACCGCGTCGGGATCCTCGGGCGGCGGCTGCTCCTGCCCGCAGAACCAGAGGTGGATCAGGCAACGCCGGTAGTTGACCAACGCGCCGGCGTAGGCGGAATAGGCGTCGAGCCGCTCCTGCCGCAACGTCTCGCGCCGGGCGAGGTGATGACTCCGGTCGATGGTGCGCTGCTGGAAGGCCAGGGTGATCCCTGACCCGAGCAGGGTCCCGAGGACGGCTATGGCACTGGCGATGATGGACTCCACGCCTCTAGCTGACCATGTGCCCGCAGCCGCCGGTCCGTTGCCCGCGGGCCCACCTGAGCAACCCGGGCACATCGCGCCTCGAACCTCAGTGCTGCAGGGCGGCCGGGAGTGCCTCGGCCAGGGTCACGGGCGGGCGGCCGATCAGGCGGCGCAAGTCGCCGGAGTCGGTGTACATCTCGCCGCGGGTCATCCCGCGGTCGGCGTCGGCGAGGACCTCCGCCAGCTCGGCGGGCAGGCCCGCGGCGGCCAGTGCCCGGGCGAAGTCGGCCACCGGGAGGTCGGCGTAGGTGACCTGCTTCCCGGCCGCGGCGGAGATCGCGGCGGCGAGCTCGGTGAGGGTGAAGGATTCGTCGCCGCCGAGCTCGTACACGGCGCCGGTGTGGCCTTCAGCGCTGAGGACGACCGCTGCGGCCTCGGCGTAGTCGGCGCGGGACGCGGCGCTGATCCGCCCCTCGCCCGCTGCGCCGGCGACGGCGCCGTTCTGCAGGATCTGCGGCAGTTGGCTGGTGTAGTTCTCCAGGTACCAGCCGTTGCGCAGCAGCACGCTGGGGATTCCGCGGTCCCGCAGGTACCTCTCGGTCTCGCGGTGCGTGGCACCGATGACGGTGGTGGCCGTGTCCGCGTGCGTCGTGCTCGTGTACGCCACGAGCGACACGCCTGCGGACGCCGCGGCGTCGATCACGCGGCGGTGGTTGGCGACCCGCTCGCCCACGGGGACCGAGGCCGAGATCAGCAGCAGCCTGTCCGCCCCCGCGAATGCCTCGGCCAGGCCGTCCGTGTCCGCGAAGTCGGCGCGGCGTACCGTGATGCCTCGGTCGGCCAGATCCTTGATCCCGGCGATGTCCCGGCCGGTCGCGATGATGTCCGCGGCCGGGATCCCGCGCCGCAGCAGTGCCTCGACGGTGAGCCTGCCCAGCTGGCCGGTGGCTCCGGTGACGACGATCGGCATGATGGTCATTCCTTCCTTCCGCGCGTTGTTCGCACGCCTGCCGCGGTCCGTCCGCGGCGGGATGGAACACAGAATGACCTGCACACTCTCCTTTGGGGAGTAACCACTTCTTGGTAGGGTACTTACCCGACCGATAGCATTGAGGTGAGCCGTATGGCTGCTGTCGAGAACGTGACCGGGCCCATGCCGTCATTCGATCCGTACGAGCGCGGCTGCCCGTCGCGGGACCTGCTCGACCAGATCGGCAGCAAGTGGGCGGTCCTCGTGCTGGGCGAACTCGGCCGGAACGGGACCTCCCGGTTCGGCCGGCTCCGGCAGGCGCTGGCGGGCGTGAGCGAGAAGATGCTCACCCAGACGCTGCGCACCCTCGAACGCGACGGGCTGGTCAGCCGGACCGTCTACCCGGAGGTG
Organism: Streptomyces galbus; assembly: GCF_005280195.1. GTDB lineage: Bacteria > Actinomycetota > Actinomycetes > Streptomycetales > Streptomycetaceae > Streptomyces > Streptomyces galbus. The sequence continues at coordinate 80,755 of NZ_SZPR01000019.1, forward strand.
CCGCCGCACGTGGAGTATGAGCTGACCGCGCTCGGCCAGACGCTGCGGGAACCGCTGAAGGCGCTCACGGAGTGGTCCGTGCTGCACATCGAAGAAGTCATCACCGCCCGCGAAGAGTACGACGACCGGCGGCGAGCCACGCCCGCGGGCCCGAACTGATCATCACGCCGTGGTGCGCAGCAGGCCGCGGGCGCGTGCCAGACCGTACGCGGCCAAGGTGTACGCGTCCGAGATCCTGCCGCTGAGGAGCATGTTCTCGAACTCCTCCAGGGAGACGGGACGGATGGTGCCGATGCCCTCTTCCCGGGCGTCCGTGCTCGAGGTGTCCTGGAAGGCCGCCGCGTCGACGCGGCCGAGATACAGCTCGTCGTGCCCGGCTCGCAGGCCCGTGTCCGGGGACATCGGGCCCAGGTAGGTCAGGTCCACGGCGTCACACCCCAGTTCCTCGCGCAGTTCCCGGCGGGCGGCTTCCGAGCCGTCCTCCCCGGGGGCTCCGAAGCCGCGCGGGATCTCCCAGTGCCAGCCGCGGGTCGCGTGACGGAAGTGGTGCAGCAGGACGAGCCGACCGTCGCTGAGCACCGGGAGCACGGCAGCACCCGGTGCTCCGCTCTCGGGGACGATGCGGATGTAGGTGCCGGTGCGGCCGGAGGGAAACCGCACGGCGTCGCGGAGCACCCTGACGTAGGGGTCGCGGTAGACGATGCCGATGTCTCCGGACTCCTCGGGAAACCCGAGAGCGACAGCGAGTTCCGATGTCTCACGTGCCACCCGCTCCTGATCCGAGGGGTCGAGGAGGATGTCGATCGTCCCGCCCGGCGGGTTCGCGAACATGTCCGGGTGCTGCTCGCGGAGCGCGTCGTACGCGGCGAGCCGGGCGCTCCTGCGTGCCTCGCCGGCCGTTTCCCCGCCGCCGGCCCCGTCGTGCCCCTCGTGGCTGTGACTGCGGTTCATGTCTGCCCCTCGTCCGCCGCGATCTCGGTGCTCCCGATCATAGGTACAGGGCGAGCGGCATCGCCTCGATACGTCCGGCTGCGCCGTCGTAGTCCTCGGCGACCTGCCGGTAGTGACCGTGCAGGGCCTCGACCACGTCGAAGATCCCCGCCCCCGAGGGCCCGACCGCTTCCCTGCTCTGCCGCAGTACGGACCGCACCGTGGCCACCATCGCCGAGTCCAGAACCTTCCACAGGGGGACACCGATGGCACCGGCCCCGCTGATGATCAGCGACCGCATGAACCCGAGCACGTCGCCGCCTTCCGACCGCATGCCCTGACCTGCCAGGCAGGCCCCCAGGATCGCCACCTTGTTCCGGGGAAGACTGAGACGCAGCGCGAGGTCGAACTGGGTGACCCAGTCGCCGTCGCCCAAGTGCAGGAGGGGACCGTAGTCCTCGGAGGTGTCGACGAAACGGCCGTGACCGGCGTACACGAAGAATTCCGGTTTCGACGCGGTCAGTTCCGCGATGCCGTCCCAGTCACCCGGCAGCTTCCGGACAGGACCGGTCAGTTGCGCCGGCACCCGTCCCGCGACGGCGATGTGCTCGGGCGGCCAGCCTGTTCTGACCACCTCGCCTCCCGTGGCCGCGGCGTCCGTCACGAGCAGGGCCGCCAAGTCGTCGTTCGCTTCGACGAGTTGTCTTTTGAGCAGGTGCCGGCCGTGGGTCACGAACGCGGCCACGCTCACGGAGTGGGACAACGGGACGCGCGCGGCGAGGGGGTGTGGATCGTCGGGTGCCAGAGCGACGTGCAGCGGGACGGCGAACACGTCGTCGGTCGGGATCAGCGTCAGATGGGTGGGCATGCCACCCCGGCAGACCGAATCCCAGGCAGGAGCGATGAGCAGATCCCAGACGCGGCGACAGGTCCGCTCGGTGGGCGCCTTGTCCTGGCGGTCGGACGACACCTGGCGGGCCAGTTCGGTCACGTGGTCGTACGGCACTGCGGGCAGCATCGTCAGCTGCCCTTCCTTGCAGACGACCATGCCGAGGGAGTCGGGCACGGCCTCGCCTCCGGTGCCCTTGACGCCGTCAGGAGCGGCGAAGCGGAAGTAGCGGATCACGCAGGAGCCGGGATGGTTGAGCGTGTACTGGGCGAGACGGTGAGCGATGTCCTCGTCGTGGGTCGCGGAGGTGAGCGGCTCGTGGAGGAACCGGTCCTCGTAGGCGCGTTCCCGTTCGGCGACCAGCTCCCGCAGAGCCGCCTCCTCCTCGCCGGTGACCGGTTGCGGTGCCCCCCGGCGCTTCTCGTCGCCGGCCGGCGGGCCGGAGGGGGTGGACAGCGTGAGGGTGCGCGTCGGAGGGCCGAGGGTCTGGGGGCGGGAGGACGCCAGCAGATCCAGCAGCTCCCGTCCGGACGATTCCTCGATCAGGGACACCACCTTCTCCACGTTCTCCCGCGAGCCGTCCCCGCAGCGGACGTGGTGGGCGATCGCCTGCAGGTACGCCGGTCGTACGTGGCGGGCGTAGGCGCGTTTGTAGAGGGGGAGGGCGATGGCGGCACGGACCGACCTCGCCATGTCGAGCCGGCGGGAGAGCAGGTCGTCCGGGCGGCTCTCCTCGGGAAGCGTCTCGGCCACCCGCCGGTACCCCTGCACGGTGTACGCGTGGAAGTCCACGTCCATGCCTGTCTGGCGGCCCGCTCCGGGTGTGTCCTGGCCGAGCTCGTCCAGGAGCCGGCCCAGCTCCCTCAGACCGTCGAGGCCCCCCGTGCCGATGGCGAGGTTCTGTCGGGCGATGAGCCGGCCCCGGCGCCATCCCATGCCGCGCAGCCTGGCGAAGTGCTCCGCGGACCGTTCCTTGTCCCGCAGTCCTTGGTTGGTGACCGACTGGGCGATCCGGTACTCGTCACGCAGTCCCTCCGAGATGGCCAGGGACCGCGCGGTGACCTCCAGCGAACGCGCGCTGTCACCGGACTGGCCCAGTGCGGTCGCCAGGTTGTGCAGGGCATTGGAGTATCCCCGCAGGAACTCGCGGTGCTCGCGGGGGAGTTCCGGGGACGGCTGCCCTTCCATGTCCACCCCGTGCGCGCGGCCGGCGTCGACGATCGTGTCGCACAGCTCGTACAGCCCGGCGATGAACGAGGGAGCCCCCGTACCGCCGTCCCCCGCGCGTGCCGTCTGGTTCTGTTCCTCGTAGCGGGCACGGGCGAGATTGCTCCGCAGGTCGGGCAGGACCCACCACAGGTCCGACGCCTCCGCCACGGCGGCTGCGGTCTCGAAGGACAGCCGCGCGGTGGTGAAACTGCCCAGCCGGTACTGGATCCGGCCCGCCCCGTCGAACCACCGGGCGATCACGTAACGGGTGAAGGCGTCCGCAGGGTCCAGCTCGCCGCGCGTCAGTCGTGCGTGCAGGTACTCGGCGTCGGACCGGGATGCCTCGATCTGCCGCAGACCGGTGAGCAGTTCGTAGGCCACGTCGGCCCGGACCGTCTCGCACCAGTGCACGCCGACGCGGCGGGCGGTGCGGCGGACGTCGTCCCGGGGCCCCGGCTCGTCCGCTTCGGCCAGTCGCAGCATGCCGATCGCACGGGACTGCCGCATCGGTACGTCGAAATCGACGTCGAACCTCATGATGAGGTCCTCGACGTCCAGCGCCTCGACGAAGTCACCGATGGCCGAGTCAGGGTCCGGCTCCGGACGCGCCCCCGACGTCTCAGGCCGCCCGGATACGTCCGCATCCCCGGGCACGCCCGGCTCCTGGGCTTCATCCGGCTCCCGGGGCTCCTCCGGTTCTTGACGTACGTCATCGTTCCGGCCCATGGGGAACCTCGCTCCGGTCGCCGAAATGGTCAGGGAAACTCACGTACGGGCCGCACGAGTCCCGCCCGGACTCGGTGCGGAGAGTCAGTCGGGCCGCGATCTTCGCCGGTCCCAGCAGTGGTACGCGCCGTAGGCGAGCAGCCCGCCCGCCCCGCTGCACGGCACGGTGACCATGAAGGGAACAGGCGCGTGCCCGTAGTGCACACCCCACGCCACCACCGCCGTCCAGCCCGCGGCGACTCCCAGCAGGACCACGGCGCTCGCATCCAGCCACCGGTACGGCGTGGACACGGCGGCTCGCGCCGAGCGCAGTACCAGCAGCGGCAGGGCGAGCGCGAGTGATGCCAGCAGCAGGATCACCGGGGACTGCAGATGCCGGGAGAGCGGGGGTTCGTACTGGAAGGCCTGGACGACGGTGAGCGCCGTGAGGATGGCGCCCAGGACGGAGGTCTGGACGAGCGTCAGCCAGACCCGGTGCTCGTTGAGCGCCCGTTCGGTGATGCCGGCGGCCACGGTGCGAGCCGCGTCGGCGCGTTCGCGACAGGCCTCCAGCTGGACCTGATCACCCTCGACCTGTCTGATCACCCGCTGTGCCACGGCGAGTTCGGTCTCGGGCCAGGTGCTGCCCGGACCATGCCGCCGGACGCCCGGCGTGTGAAGGCGCAGGTTGTCGACGGCGATCGAGACCGTACGCACCAGCTGGCGCTGCTGCGTGATCGTCCACAGCAGTCCCTGGGGGCCGAACTGACCCCGGTCCAGGAGCGCCGCCGCCGTGCGGATGCGGTCCAGTGACACCGGGCGGCCCGTCGACGTCGGCGCGAGGACCCGGAGCAGGGCCTCGGTCTCCGCGTCGCTGCGGTCCACGCGCGTGTGCACGAGCTCGGAGGATGCGTAGAGCCGTTCCTCGTAGCGCACTTTCGCCGCGTGCATGAGGTAGCGCGTCAGCGGCCTGAGGCCCTGCTGCCCCGGCAGCGCCCAGGCCCACGCGTCCAGAGTGTCCTCATGCCGGACCGGTGCCAGGACGTAGAGAGCCGAGAGCGGGTCCGGGGAGTCGTACCCGTCGGCGTTCCATATACGGAAGCCTTCATCCGTCTCGTCGAACCCTTGCCACCACGTACCGTTCCCGCCCGACGGAGCGTTGCTGCGGATGTGCTCCGGGTGGGTACGTCTGCCGCTCGCGCCGCGACCCCGGTACAGCGCCTCGAAGATGCGGAACTCGTGCAGGATGCCCTCGGAAGAGGGCACCGGCCCCGCGGCCGTGAGCGCGTCCGTCCACTCCCGGAGCAGTGGATTCCAGCCCTCCAGCCCCGTTCGGGTCTCGTTGGGCGCGAGCAGCGCGACGAGACCGGTCACGTCGTGCTCGGTGAAGGCGAACGCGGAGTAGAGCCCGCTCGCACTCGCTCGGACGGCGATGCCCAACGACGTGAACTCCTGGTCATGGTCGAGGCCGGACGGCAGGACCTCCGAGGGTGCCGGGGCGCCGGCGACCGGTGAGGTCATCCCAAGAGCACGGCACGCCGACCACAGCGCCTGCAGATACGGGTGGTTGGGTTCACCGGCCTCCTTGGCGCGCGGCGCGAAACACGTCACGAGCAGGGCCGGTCTGATGAAGGGGCGCATTGCCGGTGACTCGCTTCCCGGTGCGGAGAGCCGGACGGATGCCGTGGTCAGCCGCTGTGTCGCGGAGGCCTTCCCTCGGTGCCGCCGGGCGCCGGCGGTGGCTGCCCCAGATCGAGGGTGAGGCGACGGACCAGGTAGTTCAGCTGTTCCCGCTGATGCGGGGGGATGGGGGTCTTCACCGGACCGGGCAGGGCGTTGGCGCGCCGGGCGCCTTGCTCCAGGGACTGCAGTGTGTCGAACACGGCGCGGACCGCTGTGTCGTCGCGCCGCACGACAGCCGACTCCAGCTCCGTGAGTGCTGAACTGACCACCGGCCATTGGTCTTCGGCCAGGAACCAGTCCTCCACGGCTTCCACGCGACGGCGTACCCGCCCGATGTCGATGGTGTTCACACCGGTCCCCCTCGGCCCTCGAAGGGCGCGCCGCACCTGAAGGCGCCCCCCACCTTCGGTGCCCACAGCGTAGCGCTCCGCGATCGTCGTGACCTGGGATCCGTCGAAGTGGATGTGGCGCGTACGCTCCCGTTCGCTGAGCCAGGAGGGCGAGATGCCCGACGAAGAGTCCACCGAGGACGACACGCCGGGGCCCGGACAGCGCACGGCTCCAGAGCCCTGACGGCCCAGAGACAGCGACAAGCCCCCTGCTCACGGAGAACCCGCAGGCAGGGGGCTTGTTCGTGGGCGCTTACTTGTTCTTGGCCTGAGTCTTGCCGGGGATCTTAGTGAGCTGGGCCCTTGGCCGTTTTGCGCGGCCTCGGACGGCCCAGGGGCGCCCCAGCCCCTCGGTCTGACTGGGCGGGCCTCCGACCTCAGCGCGAGGGGCGCCTCTTCGGGGGGACGGGGCCCGGGATCACGTCCTTGCCAAGGTGTTCCTTGATCAGATACTTGAGTTCCGGCCCTTCGATGAGCTGGAGCCGGCCATGTTGGCGGGCAAAGTCGTGGCTGGCCCTGCCAAACCACGATGTGGTGATCAGGACCCCCTTGGCGGCACGCTTGTGCTCGACCACTCCGGCGAGCGCCTGGACGGACTCAACGCCCACGAGCTTGCTGTAGCGCTTCGCCTGAATAATGCACTCACCGTTGAAGACGGGGTCCTTGCTGACGGCCACCGCGTCAACGCCCTCGTCTTTGGACGTCTGGGTGTTCCAGGCCTCCATGCCGATCGCCTCGAACAGTTGCCGAATCAGGTGCTCGAACTCGGTGGGCGTCAGCTTCACCAGCACGGGCCTGCTGTCCAGGCCGGCGACCACGTCCATGCTGTCCATGAGCCGGTACTTCGACAGGTCGAACTCGACGATGGGGCGGATCGGTTCGAGATCGTAGGGGTTGGGAGACACCAGCGCGTTCAGTCCCCTCAGGCACTGCGCTGGATCAACCTGACTGAGACGGAGCTTTCCGAACTGCTCCCTGCTGGCGCTGAGCGTCACCAGACAGGGTGAGACCTCCTGACCGGTGGCCCGGTCGATGGTTCTCACATGGCCGTTCAGGATCACGCCACTGACGATCCGGTCTGGATCGCTCGTCAGGACCTCGTGGACTGTCCTCAGAGCGACTTGGGCCAGGACGGAGGCGTAGATCTCCTTGCGCTCCTTCTCCGGACGAGGCAGCACGGTCATCTCGTCTCGGTTCTTCACGTACCGGTAGCCCCGCGCGGTCGGAACGATCGCCTCAGGAGGCAGATGGATCTCAACGAGTACGTCACCGGTGGCAGGGCGAAAGGCAATTCGATGCTCGTGCGGGAAGCCCGCTGGATACACCGACGCATCCAGAACAGCCCCTAGATGAGCCTCGACTGCTGCGGGCTCCCCTGCCCTGTATGCCTCGCGCTCTTCATCCAACTTCCCGTTGAAGGCCGCCACCTCATCAAGGGCCTTCGCTTCGGCCTGGCGGTGCTCGGCACGCTTGCGCTCCAGCATAGCCAGCCGCTTCTCTTCCGCCCGCCTGTGGCGATCCTGTGCCTCCCCGAACCGCACACGCGCCTCGGCAACCTCAGCCTCATAGCGCTTCCTGCCAAGACCCAGGACAGCAGCCAGACCACCTGGTTCCGGTGGTACGAACTCCTCCCAGCGCGGTGAAGGCTCCGGACGAGACCAGGGACGCTCGTCCAACGCGATCGGTGTGTGAGTCCTCCGCCGGCGCTCAAAGGTCGTCGGCGGATCGCCGACCAACGCGTCACGGAGCAACTGCCCGAGTTGCTCGACCTCGTGCTCGACCCCGATTGTGCGAACCCGCGCCTGCTCGGCCTGCTGCTCCTGATATGCGGCCTTCCGTTGTTGCTCCTGCCGCTTGCTGGCTGTCTCAGCGGCCCTGCGTTCCCGCTCAGCTTGTCGCGCCCGTTGCTCCTGGGCACGTCGTAAGGCTTGCTGCTGCCGCTGATAGTCGTTGCCCCGGCTGCTGCCCCGTTGCGCCACCTCTTTGCCCCTCCCATGGCCTTACTCCGCCACAGGGCTGCATTCCCCTTCCACATCGCAGAATCACACCCAGTAGGGACGTCACGTAACCGGACCGCACGGTGCACCGTTGACTCAAGTCGGCTGCACCTCAACGACCTGATCAAAGCCTGACAGGGCATCGCCCCCAGCACCCCGGACGAGGAGATCACGTCCGACATCTGGGGTCTGCCTGACAGTGAAAGCGGGCGCTGGCGGCGGCTGGCGTCATACCCACGCCCGAGCAGGGCCAGCCGCATGCCGGATCCCGCGAGAACGGCATGCGCGCTCTCCGCCACTTCTACGCCTCGGTCCTCCTAGGTCGTGTTTCAGAACTCGCTGACTTGTCTGGCTGGCCGTTTGGGGAAGTCGCGGCCGGCCAACCAGATGGTGAGGTCGCGAGCGATGTCGTTGATGCTGGTCGCCGTGGTGACCTCGTGCTCGTTGCGGACGGTGTCGCGCTGGACGATCTCGTAGCCGCCTTCGTCCAGGACGGCCACTGAGGCGAACCACACGGGGTCGTCGTCAGGCTGGACAACGAGGAAGGTGTTGTCGGAGTCGTTGAGGTCGCTGATCATCATGAACAGCGCATCCTCGGAGGGGTCGTCGATGCGGTCGCCGTTCTCGCTGTCGGCACCGTAGTACTGAGCCCCCATCGTTGCCTCTCCCTCGCCCTGTTCACCCTGGTCGTTCAGCATGGCATGGCAACCGACAGTCCTGGCCGGTCATAACCATTCGCCGATCGCAGCAATCAGGACGGTGGCCTCGAAGCGGACCGCAAGCTTGTCGAACCTGGTGGCGACCGCGCGGTTGCGCTTGGGCCGGTTGATTCCGCACTCGACCGCGTGCCGGGCTTTGTGGTCCTCTGGGTTGAAGGCCGGAGGCCGCCCGCCGGCCCTCCCGCGTCGCTTGCGGTTGGCGGCCTGGCCCGCCGGTTCGGGGATCGTGCATCGCATTCCGCAAGGGCCGGACACGAGGACGGCCCGGGCCGGTGCGAGGCACTCGGATGCCTTCCAGGACGGCGGCGAACTGCGGACTGTCATCGCGCTGACCTGCGGCGACCAGCAGGGACAGCGGCCGATGGCCTTGTTCGCAGGCCAGGTGGATCTTCGTGGTGGAACCGCCTCGAGACCGGCCGCAGGCCGTGGTCGTCCGGTTCGACAAAGATGCCGTCTGGCGGTTCTTTGTAAGCCCATCCGTCGCGGCGGGTACCCGCGGCGTGTTGATGGGCCCGGCAGATCGTGGAGTCGAGGTTGACCTCCCACATGATCAACCCGGCCGCGTCCGCCCGGGCCTGCAGTCGGGTCAGCAGTTCGGGCCAGGTGCCGTCACGCTGCCGCCGACGGAAGAGACCATAGACCGTCTGCCACGGCCCGTACTCGGACACCGCCGGCCTGCCCCCCATCGCGACCGGCGACATCGGCTCCAGCACGGCCCACTGCTCGTCAGAGAGATCCCCTCGCCCCACACCGCGATCATCACGGCACGGGGCGAGCAGCGAAGCCCGCTTCTAGTACACGCCCTAGACGCGGGGGGAGAACATCAAGGCCCTCGCTGAGTACCTCGGGCACTCGGACCCGGGCCTGACGCTCCGCGTGTACGCCCACCTGATGCCGTCTAGCCAGGAGCGGACTCGGAAAGCCGTAGCTACAGCGTTCGCTCGTAAGCGCACTCAATAAGAGTTCGGTAGCAACCTTCGCCGTAGATGCAGGAGCGATAGTTAACGCAGAGCTGCATGCTGAATAAGAAGACCGAATAGTGGCGCCGAATAGCTTCACCGTTAGATGGCGCGTTAGGTCGAACCAATATTTAGCAGACGTAGAGTGTCCCGGGACTTGGATCCCTCTCGTGCAACCCGCCCGCCCCTCACCGAGACCGCAACACGCAGGAGAAATTGCTGATGGGGCATCAAGGGCCCTCTGTCGGGCTATGCTTGACCGCGACGCGGTCAAGCATAGCCCGACAGAGGGCCCTTACTTCAAGGAAGCGGGCTGCGCGCTCGCTCCACTGCCGCGGGATGCCGTGCAGCCCACATCCGACCGACACACGTACGGTGCTTCCGGGAGAAGTTCACGCACCCCTGAGGGCAATTCGGGGTTCCGTGGCCTCTCTGAAAAGGCGATTTGCGCGGAGGATGTTTCTCTCAATAAAGTGCGCATGCATTTCGAGGGCCGCTCCCGGCCAGGGGAGCGGCCCATCCCATCGATGCGTTTCGCCAGCACGCAACGGGAGTAACCATGCTCGCACGTCCGCTTCTCACCATCACCATCGTCCCGAACCCGGCCTCGCTGCCGCTGCTCGGTGGCCTCGTGGCCTCGTTGCCCCTTTGGGCATCCGTACCGGAGGCCGCCGCTTGGGTCACGGGCTTCCTGGTCGCGTTCCGGGTGCGGGTCCAACTGACGCGCCGCCCCACCCACATCTGACGGCCCAGAGGCGGCCCGGACACAGCAGCAGGCCCCCTACCCACGAGAAAGTCGCAGGCAGGGGGCCTGGAAACTGAGAATTACTTCTTCTTGCCCTGGTTCTTGACCGCCTCGATCGCCGCCGCGGCCGCCTCCGGGTCGAGGTACTTGCCGCCGGGGGTCACCGGCTTGAACTCCGCGTCGAGCTCGTAGTAGAGCGGGATGCCCGTCGGGATGTTCAGGCCCGCGATGTCCGCGTCCGAGATGCCGTCGAGGTGCTTGACCAGGGCGCGCAGCGAGTTGCCGTGGGCCGCGACCAGGACCGTGCGGCCGGTCAGCAGGTCGGGGACGATGCCGTCGTACCAGTACGGCAGCATGCGGACGACGACGTCCTTCAGGCACTCCGTGCGCGGGCGCAGCTCCGGCGGGATGGAGGCGTAGCGCGGGTCGTCCGACTGGGAGAACTCCGTGCCGTCCTCGAGCGGGGGCGGCGGGGTGTCGTAGGAACGGCGCCACAGCATGAACTGCTCCTCGCCGAACTCGGCGAGGGTCTGCGCCTTGTCCTTGCCCTGGAGGGCGCCGTAGTGGCGCTCGTTCAGGCGCCAGCTGCGGTGGACCGGGATCCAGTGGCGGTCCGCAGCCTCCAGCGCGAGCTGGGCCGTGCGGATGGCGCGCTTCTGGAGCGACGTGTGGACCACGTCGGGCAGCAGGTCGGCGTCCTTCAGGAGCTCGCCACCGCGGACTGCCTCCTTCTCGCCCTTCTCGTTGAGGTTGACGTCCACCCAGCCGGTGAACAGGTTCTTCGCGTTCCACTCGCTCTCGCCGTGACGGAGGAGGATCAGCTTGTACGGTGCGTCGGCCATGCGTATGAGCGTAATCCAAGGTTTTGGGCGCGGGGCGGCCGTGCCCGACAGGCGGACGGTTGACGGGGATTGTTAATCGAGTGGCCTGCCCGGCGTGCGCGTTCGTAAGGTGTGCCTGCCGTTCCAGCCGCTTACCTGAGCCGGGCCGCCGGCCGTTCACAGGCGCGGCCGTCCACAGGCATCCGCACACCACCGGGGGTCCCGCCATGCCCGTCGCCCGTCTCAGACGCGCCGCCCGCGAGTCGGTCTCCGGCCTGCCCCCCGCCTTCTGGTGGCTGTGGACGAGCACCCTCGTCAACCGGCTCGGCGCCTTCGTGGCCACCTTCATGGCGCTGTACCTGACCCTCGACCGCGGCTACTCCGCCTCCTTCGCCGGCCTCGTCGCCTCCCTGCACGGCCTCGGCGGCGTCCTGTCCTCCCTCGGCGGCGGCGTCATGGCCGACCGGCTCGGCCGCCGCCCGACCCTGCTCGTCGCCCAGACCGCCACCGCCGTCTTCGTCGCCCTGCTCGGCTTCGTCCAGCACCCCGCCGCGATCGCCGGTGTCGCCTTCCTCGTCGGCATGGCCTCCAACGCCTCCCGGCCCGCGGTGCAGGCGATGATGGCCGACATCGTCCGCCCCGAGGACCGCGTCCGCGCCTTCTCCCTCAACTACTGGGCCATCAACCTCGGTTTCGCCGTCTCCTCCATGGCCGCCGGCTTCATCGCCGAGGTCAGCTACCGCGCCGGCTTCCTCCTCGAGGCCGGCATGACCCTCGCCTGCGCGGTCGTCGTCTTCCTCAAGCTGCCCGAGTCCCGGCCCGCCCCCGCCCCGAAGTCCGACGCCGGCCCGGCACCCGCCGTCGGCCTCGGGGACGTCCTGCGCGACGGCCGGTTCATGGGTGTCGTCGGGCTGTCGTTCCTCATCGCGCTGATCTTCCAGCAGGGTTCGGTCGGCCTGCCCGTCGCCATGGGCGCCGCCGGGTTCACCCCGGCCGACTACGGCATGGCCGTCGCCGTCAACGGCGTCCTGATCGTCGCCCTCCAGATCCCCGTCACCCGCTTCATCGAACACCGCGACCCGCGCCGGCTGCTCGTCGTCTCCTCGGTCCTCGCCGGGTACGGCTTCGGCCTCACCGCCTTCGCCGGGTCCGTCGGCGCCTTCGCCCTCACGGTGTGCGTGTGGACGCTCGCCGAGATCGTCAACGCGCCCACCCAGACCGGGCTCGTCGTCCGCCTCTCCCCGGTCCACGGACGCGGCCGCTACCAGGGCATGTACACCCTCTCCTGGGCCGTCGCCGCCCTCGTCGCCCCCCTGATGTCCGGCTTCGTCATCGACCGGTTCGGCGCGGAGTGGCTGTGGGGACTGTGCGCCGTCGTCGGCACGGTGGCGGGCCTCGGTTACGCCGCCCTCATGCGCCGCCTGCCCGAGGGCACGGAGGGGGCCGCCGACCTCACACCCCGGGCCACCGCCCCCACCATCCCCAGCGTCTCCGACGGTCCCAGCGTCAGCGACCGTCCCACCGACTCTGACCGCCCCGCCCAGCCCGCCTGATCCGACGGCCCGCCCAGCCCGCCTGATCCAGCGCCCCGCGCTGGCGTGCAGCGACCGCCCGGCGGGCGCGCCCCCTCACCCACCCGTGCGACCCTCTCCCGGAGGCATTCGCGGTCCCTCACGGATGCATCCGCGTCCCCTTCAACACCTTGTCCACCGCGTTCCGCGGCCCGTACACCGACAGCCCCACCAGGTCCAGCTCGGCCGTCGGCACGGCCCGTACCGCCGCCCGGTTGTCCCGGTCGTTGCCCGTCGTGAAGAGGTCGCCCGTGAAGACGGCCCGGGGCAGCGCCCGGGACAGCACGCGCGCGTGGGCCGCCGTCAGGGTCTCCTTCGTGCCCTGGAAGACCAGGACGGGCTGGCGGAACATCGGCAGGTAGCCCACGCCGTCCGCGTCCTCGTACGGTTCCCCGATCACCTCGGGGACCTGCGTGCCCAGCCCGCTGACCAGGAACGCGGTGACGTTCAACCGCTGCCACGGCTCCAGGTCCTCGCGCAGCAGCACGGCGATCTTCGTGTCGAAACGGAGGGGTTCAGTGCTCATACGACGAGACTGCCGAGCCCCGTACGACCCCGTCTTGTACGTTCTTTGCATGGCCGCCCGGCAGGAAGTCACCGCCTGGCGCCCCCGCGTCCGGGGCGTCACCGAGGTGTTCCACGCCCACTTCACCGAGTACGCCTACCCGATGCACGTGCACGACGCGTGGACGCTGCTCATCGTCGACGACGGCGCCGTGCGGTACGACCTGGAGCGGCACGAGCACGGCACCCCGCACGACACGGTCAGCCTGCTGCCCCCGCACGTCCCCCACAACGGCGCCCCCGCCACCCCGCACGGCTTCCGCAAGCGCGTCGTCTACCTCGACGCCGGCGTGCTCGGCGAGGACCTGATCGGAGCGGCCGTCGACGGGCCCGACCTGCGCGACGCGCTCCTGCGTCACCGCGTCGGGCAACTGCACACCGCGCTGGCCCGTCCCGGGGACGAACTGGAGGCGGAGAGCCGGCTGACGTTCGTCGCCGAGCACCTGCGCGAGCGGCTGTACGAACGACTGCGCCCCGCCGGCCGTTCCGCACCGGGTCCCGCCGGGCGCGATGCGCGGGACCCCGCCCTCGCGCGCCGGCTGCGCGACCTCCTCGACGCGCGCGTGGCGGACGGCGTCACGCTGGAGGAGGCCGCACGCCTCCTGCACGCCCATCCCGCCCATCTCGTACGGGCGTTCAGCCGCGCCTACGGCATCGCCCCGCACCAGTACCTGACGTCCCGCCGGGTCGGCCGGGCCCGCCGGCTCCTGCTCGACGGGCTCCCGCCGGGCGAGGTGGCCACCACCACCGGCTTCTTCGACCAGGCGCACCTGACCCGCCACTTCCGCAAGCTGGTGGGAGTCACCCCCGGGCGCTACCGCCGCTCGGCCCGCTGAACCGGTCCGGTCCACGCCCGCGGCCGGGCGCCGAGCCGGGCGGGGCCCCGGCACCAGCGCCCGGAACCCCGCCCGGCACAGTCCCGCCTCAGACGCTGAGCGGCACCGGATGCACCTCGTCCGCCCTGTGTCCCGCGCGCTCGTGGATGCGCTGGACCGCCTCGGCCGAGGGGGCGTCGGACAGGCAGTAGACGACGCCGGCCTCCGGGTCCGCCCAGGCGCTCTCGAAGTGGACGTTCTCGTCCTTCTCGATGGCGAGATCGGCGTTGTGGGCCTCCATCAGCTGCTCCGCCGTGATGCCCGCCATGCCGTGGTGGACGTCCATGAACTTGGGCATGTCCCCGCACCTCCTTCTCTTCCGCCCCGCCCTCCCTCCATGCTGCGCCGCCCCGCGCCGACCCGCAGACGATCACCGGCCGAGCGGCGAGCACCCCGCACGACGAGGGCCCCGGCGATCGCCCGCCGGGGCCCTGCTGCGTCCGCGCTCCGCGCTCTGCGCTGCGCGTTCTGCTCCTTGAGCTGCGCGCTCACCTCACCCGCACTGGCACGGATTGCCCGACTGGCACCCGCACCCGCACCCCGAGCCGCAGCCGCACGCGCCTATCAGGGTGAGGTTCCTGATCTCGGCGGGCTGCTCGGTCGGACGCTCCTGCGTGGGGTCGGGTGTCGTACCGGGGGTGCTGGGGGATTCGGCCATGGACCCTCCTCGAGGCTGGTGCCTGTGCCCATTGCATGCCCGCCGGGCTGGGCGCATCAACGGCGCACAGTGGCTCGCCCACGCCCCGCCGGGCACCCGCCCGCCCCCCGGCTTCCCTCCGGCTTCCCGGCTCTCCTCGCACGGGGAGGGTGCGGCCGGCTACGCCTCGGCCTGGATCTCGGGCTGGTAGTCCTGGCCCAGGAGGTCCGCGTGCTCGCCCGTCACCAGGAAGACGACGCGCTTGGCGACCGCCACCGCGTGGTCGGCGTAGCGCTCGTAGTAGCGGCCGAGCAGGGTGACGTCGACGGCCGTCTCGATGCCGTGCCGCCAGCGCTCGTCCATCAGGTGCTGGAACAGCGTGCGGTGCAGCAGGTCCATCTCGTCGTCGTCCTGCTCGAGCTGCATGGCCAGGTCGACGTCCTTGGTGACGATCACCTCGGCCGCCTTGGCCATCAGCCGCTGCGCGAGCTGCCCCATCTCCAGGATGGTGGCGTGCAGGTCGTGCGGGACGGCGCGGTCCGGGAAGCGCAGCCGCGCGAGCTTCGCCACGTGCTGGGCGAGGTCGCCGGAGCGCTCCAGGTCGGCGGACATCCGCAGCGACGTCACGACGATACGGAGGTCCGTCGCCACCGGCTGCTGGCGGGCGAGCAGCGCTATCGCCCGCGCCTCCAGTTCGTGCTGCAGTTCGTCGACCCGCTTGTCGGCCTCGATGACGCTCTCGGCCAGCTTCAGGTCCGTGTCGAGGATCGCGGTGGTGGCGCGTCCGATCGCCGAGCCGACCAGCCGGGCCATCTCCACCAGACCGTCGCCGATCGAGTCAAGTTCCTCGTGGTACGCGTCCCGCATCAGGCTTCCCTCTCGTATGTGTTCCTGGGGTCCAGGGGGTTCCGGGTTCGGGGGTGCCGGGGACGTCCCGGGCCGGGAACCGGCGGTGCGAACCCCACGTTCCCACGGTGTGCCCCGTACGCGTCGGTTTCCGTCCCCTCAAATGAACCACCCCTGGCTCCCAGGTGAACTCTGGGCGACGAGTGTTCGAGGTCGCACCTCGATGGCTGTGGCCAGCACGGATGGCATGCCTAACCTGGACGCATGGACGTGAACGCGGCGGTCGCCGCAGCGGCAGCGATCGCCGGGGTGCTCACCGGTGTCATCGCCATGCTGGCGTTCCGCTGGAGCGAGCGCGACCAGAGCCGTCCCACCCGCACCTCCCTGCACACCGACCCGGTGCTCCCGCCCGGCGTCGACACCGTGCTCTCCGTACTGCGGTCCTCCGCGGTGGTCCTCGACGAGGCCGACGCCGTCGTCAAGGCGAGCTCCGCGGCGTACGCCCTCGGGCTGGTCCGCGGCGGGAAGCTGGCCGTGGAGCCGATGCTCCAGATGGCCCGGGACACCCGGCGCGACGGCGAGATACGCCAGGTCGAGCTGGACCTCCCGCGGCGCGGCACCGGACGCGGCGACGCACTCGCGGTCTCCGCGCGCGTGGCCCCGCTGGGCTCGCGGCTGGTGCTGCTGCTCGTCGAGGACCTCACCGAGGCCCGGCGCATCGAGGCGGTCCGGCGCGACTTCGTGGCGAACGTCAGCCATGAGCTGAAGACCCCGGTCGGGGCGCTCTCCCTGCTGTCGGAGGCCGTCCTTGACGCCTCGGACGACCCGGAGGCGGTGCAGCGCTTCGCCGGCCGGATGCAGATCGAGGCGACCCGGCTGACCAACCTGGTGCAGGAGCTGATCGACCTCTCCCGGGTGCAGAACGACGACCCGCTGGAGGACGCCGAGCCCGTCCGCATCGACGAGCTGGTCGCCGAGGCGATCGACCGGTGCCGGCACCAGGCGGGCGCCAAGCAGATCACCATGGCCGCCGGCGGCACCGCCGACCTGCACGTGTGGGGCAACCGCGGCCAGCTCGCCGCCGCCCTCGGCAACCTGGTCGAGAACGCCGTCAACTACTCCCCGGCCCGCACCCGCGTCGGCATCGCCGTGCGCCGGATCACCGCGCCCGGCGGGGACCTCATCGAGATCGCCGTGACCGACCAGGGCATCGGCATCTCCGACAAGGACAAGGAGCGCATCTTCGAGCGCTTCTACCGCGTCGACCCGGCCCGCTCCCGTGCCACCGGCGGCACGGGCCTCGGGCTGGCGATCGTCAAGCACGTGGTCGCCTCGCACGGCGGGGAGGTCACGGTCTGGAGCTCCGAGGGTCAGGGCTCCACGTTCACCCTGCGGCTCCCGGAGGCGGGCGCCGCCCGCGACCGGGCCCAGCAGCACCCCGCTCTCGACGACGAGGACGACGTCCGAGACGGGGACCGGCGCTCCGCCGCCGGCCCGTCCCACCCCTCTTCTCCCGGCCCGTCCCACCCCGCATCCCCCGCGTACGAAACGCTTTCCGCTCCGGAGGTCCATCCGTGACCCGTGTGCTCGTCGTCGAGGACGAGGAGTCCTTCTCCGACGCCCTGTCGTACATGCTCCGCAAGGAGGGCTTCGAGGTCGCCGTGGCGGCGACCGGCCCCGACGGCCTCGACGAGTTCGAGCGCAACGGCGCCGACCTCGTGCTCCTCGACCTGATGCTGCCGGGGCTGCCCGGCACGGAGGTCTGCCGCCAGCTGCGCGGCCGCTCCAACGTCCCCGTCATCATGGTGACCGCCAAGGACAGCGAGATCGACAAGGTGGTCGGCCTGGAGATAGGGGCCGACGACTACGTCACCAAGCCGTTCTCCTCGCGCGAGCTGGTCGCCCGCATCCGTGCCGTCCTGCGCCGGCGGGGCGAGCCGGAGGAGGTCACCCCGGCCGCCCTGGAGGCCGGCCCGGTGAGGATGGACGTGGACCGCCACGTCGTGACGGTGTCCGGCTCGAAGGTGGACCTCCCGCTGAAGGAGTTCGACCTGCTGGAGATGCTGCTGCGCAACGCGGGCCGCGTGCTGACCCGCATGCAGCTCATCGACCGTGTCTGGGGCGCCGACTACGTGGGTGACACCAAGACCCTCGACGTCCACGTCAAGCGCCTGCGCGCCAAGATCGAGCCGGACCCGGGCGCCCCGCGCTACCTGGTGACGGTCCGCGGCCTCGGCTACAAGTTCGAGCCGTAGACCGCCCGCACCCGATGACGACGAGAAGGGCGGCACCCCCGAGGGGGTGCCGCCCTTCTCCGTGGTTCCGCGGGCGTCATGCCCGGAGCCGGGTCACCGGGTCACCGGGACGCGGACTCCGACGCCGACGGCGAGGAGGACTCGTCGGCGGCCGGGGACTCGCTCGCGCCCGAGACGTCCGTGTTCGGGTTCGCCGACGCGGGCGCGCTCTGCGAGGCGGACGGGCTCTGCGAGGCGCTGGGGACGTCGGTCGGGCCCCAGCCGGAGAAGTAGCTCTTGGCCGGCACGACGAAGGCGCGCAGGCTCACCTCGCCCGTCTTGCTGAAGGTGAAGGTCACCTTCTGCGCGTTGCCGTCCTGGACGGCCTCGGGGCTGCCGGAGAGCACCGCGGAGGCGTTGTCCTTGCCGCCGAGCACCAGGGACCCGCCGGCCGGGACGACCAGCTTGCCCTTCTGGCCCTTGGCGGGGTTGAGCGCGGCACTCTTGTCCGCGCCCTGGACGGTGACCGAGTCGAGGGTCTGGTCGGTGTCGCTGCCGTTGAAGATGGTGGCGGCGACCACGGCCGGGCCGGTCGACTCGCGGTCGGGCTGGGTGATGACGGTGGCGTTCTGGATCTTGATGTCGCCGACCTGGACGGCCGCGTTGTCCGGCTTGATCTCCAGTGTCTGGGCGTTGTTGCCGGCTGCGCAGGCGGCGAGCGTGGCGATCGAGAACGCGAGGGCGGAGGCGGCGAGGGCGCCGCGTCGAAGGCTGCTGCTCACGGCGGCGGCAACTCCTTGAACGCACGGACGGCTCCCTTGACAAAGCCGCCCTAAGGGTCAGTCAGCGGCCTTAGGTTACCGAGCCGTTCCCGGGGCGCCGCACCCGACCCGCCTCTAACGGGCACCGCACCCGTTGCGCAGGCCCACGAGTCACCTGCGTCACACAGGTCACATGCGTCTCAGGAGTCACAACAGACCCGGACGTCCTCCATTCACATAAGCGTCGACGGCCGTGCCCGGCGATTTTCCGTACCCGAATGGCGCGGCCGTCGCCGGAATTGATCACCGCCCGTTCGGCGCCGTCGTGATCAATTCCGGAAACGACGCGGATCCGACTCCCCGCACCGAACGGAGTAGCGGAAGTCGCACGCTTGGAACCAGACATTTGGGGAGTTTCGGGCGTCTTCGCGGGCCTCCGGATGAGTGTGACGTGCGCGTTTCACCCGGCGCGGACAGCCGCTCCGACCTGCGAATACCTGCTTCCGGGCACCCCGCGCAGCACGTTCCTGTCGCTGTTGTCAAGCCCCGAGATATGCCCTGACCTGCGAAAACGCCATTCAGAACCGCCGGTTTCCGTGTTACCCTGGATAGCCACGGAAGGGGTACCTGTCACATGACGTTCAAGGTTGGCGACACCGTGGTCTATCCCCATCACGGGGCCGCGCTGATCGAGGCCATCGAAACTCGCCAGATCAAAGGCGTGGACAAGACCTACTTGGTGCTGAAGGTCGCCCAGGGCGACCTGACGGTGCGTGTGCCAGCGGACAATGCGGAGTTCGTCGGCGTGCGTGATGTGGTCGGTCAGGACGGGCTGGACCGGGTCTTCGAGGTGCTGCGCGCGCCGTACGCCGAGGAGCCCACGAACTGGTCCCGTCGCTACAAGGCAAATCTGGAGAAGCTCGCCTCCGGCGATGTCATCAAGGTCGCGGAAGTCGTGCGTGACCTGTGGCGTCGCGAGCGCGAGCGCGGACTCTCCGCCGGTGAGAAGCGCATGCTCGCCAAGGCCCGCCAGATCCTGGTGAGCGAACTCGCCCTCGCGGAGAACACCAACGAGGACAAGGCCGAGGCGCTGCTCGACGAGGTTCTCGCCTCCTGACGTCAGGCCCCCCTGGTCCGGCGCAGCCCAGACAGCAGCATCCAGCAGCACAAGCAGCACATCGAAATGCCGCGGTGCCCGATGACGGATTCCTCGTCGCCGGGCGCTGCGGCATGTTCGTACCCGGCTGCCGTTCGGGTGCCGGTGCGCTCCGGCGG
Source organism: Streptomyces galbus (assembly GCF_005280195.1). GTDB lineage: Bacteria > Actinomycetota > Actinomycetes > Streptomycetales > Streptomycetaceae > Streptomyces > Streptomyces galbus. Next base: position 100,564 of record NZ_SZPR01000019.1, read on the forward strand.
GTCACTCGCGCCGCCACGGCGGGCACCCGGGGAACGGGCACCTGGGGCGGGTACCTCGGGGAAGCCCCCGATACTTGGCGTGCCGGGCCCGGGCCGAGCGGCTCGACCGGTGCGTCACGGAAGGGTCTGGTCAAGCGTCGCGCCCGGCACTCCCCAGGCCATACCCACGTAGGCTGAGCACACAAACCTGACAGGAACCGATGTCTGACGATTCGCTTCCCGCGCCCCCGCCGGCCCGTACGGCGGCCGTGATTCCCGCCGCCGGCCGCGGAGTCCGCCTCGGTCCGGGCGCCCCCAAGGCGCTGCGCACGCTCAACGGCACCCCCATGCTGATCCACGCGGTGCGCGCGCTGGCCGCCTCGCGCGCGGTGTCCCTCGTGGTGGTCGTGGCCCCGCCGGACGGCGCGGCGGAGGTGAAGTCCCTCCTCGACGCGCACGCGTTGCCCGAGCGCACGGACTTCGTCGTCGTCCCCGGCGGGGAGACCCGCCAGGAGTCGGTGCGCCTGGGGCTCCAGGCCCTGCCTCCCGAGTACCGGATCGTCCTGGTCCACGACGCCGCCCGGCCGCTGGTGCCCGTCGACACCGTGGACGCGGTGATCGAGGCGGTGCGCGAGGGCGCCCCGGCGGTCGTGCCGGCGCTGCCGCTCGCGGACACCGTCAAGGAGGTCGAACCGGCCGGGACGCCCGGCGACCCCGAGCCGGTGCTCTCCACCCCCTCCCGGGCCCGGCTGCGCGCGGTGCAGACGCCCCAGGGGTTCGACCGGGCGGCGCTGGTGCGCGCGCACGAGACGGTGACCGGCGAGGTCACCGACGACGCGAGCATGCTGGAACAGCTCGGCGAGCGGGTCGTGGTCGTGCCGGGCCACGAGGAGGCGTTCAAGGTGACGCGCCCGCTGGACCTGGTCCTCGCCGAGGCGGTCCTGGCCCGCAGGAGGCTCAACGATGGCTTCTGAGCCGCAGCTCGTGCTGCCCCGGGTGGGCATCGGCACCGACATCCACGCGTTCGAGGAGGGCCGCGAGCTGTGGTGCGCGGGACTGAAGTGGGAGGGGGAGGGGCCGGGCCTGGCCGGGCACTCCGACGCCGACGTCGTCGCCCACGCCGCGTGCAACGCGCTCTTCTCCGCCGCCGGCCTCGGTGACCTGGGCCGGCACTTCGGCACCGGGCGGCCCGAGTGGTCCGGCGCGTCCGGGGTGACCCTGCTGACCGAGGCGGCCCGCATCGTGCGCGCGGCCGGCTGGGTCATCGGCAACGTCGCCGTGCAGGTGATCGGCCCCCGCCCGAAGATCGGCAAGCGCCGGGACGAGGCGGAGAAGATCCTGTCGGACGCGGCCGGCGCCCCGGTGACCGTGTCGGGCGCCACCACCGACGGACTGGGCTTCCCGGGCCGGGACGAGGGCCTGATGGCGGTGGCGACGGCGCTGGTCGCGCAGGCCGCGCCGGGCCGCTGACCCGGGGGTGCGGGCCGTGATGCCCGGCACGGCACGCGCAGCGGCCCGCGCCCACTACCCTGGACCCGTGACTATTCGCCTGTACGACACCAGCGCCCGGCAGATCCGTGACTTCACCCCGCTCGTGCCGGGCTGCGTCTCGATCTACCTGTGTGGCGCCACCGTGCAGGCGGCCCCGCACATCGGGCACATCCGCTCGGGGCTGAACTTCGACATCATGCGCCGCTGGTTCGCCTACCGCGGCTACGACGTCACGTTCGTCCGCAACGTCACCGACATCGACGACAAGATCATCGCCAAGTCCGCCGACCAGGGCCGCCCCTGGTGGGCCATCGGCTACGAGAACGAGCGGGCCTTCACCGACGGCTACACCGCCCTCGGCTGCCTCCCGCCCACCTACGAGCCGCGGGCCACCGGCCACGTGACCGAGATGGTCGAGATGATGCGCGGCCTGATCGAGCGCGGCCACGCCTACGAGGCCGACGGCAGCGTCTACTTCGACGTACGGTCGTGGCCGGCGTACCTGGAGCTGTCCCGGCAGGACCTGGACGACCTGCGTCAGCCCTCCGAGGAGGGCATCACCGGCAAGCGCGACCGCCGGGACTTCGCGCTGTGGAAGGCGACCAAGCCCGGTGAGCCCGACTGGGAGACGCCGTGGGGCCGCGGCCGGCCCGGCTGGCACCTGGAGTGCTCGGCGATGGCCCACAAGTACCTGGGCAGCGCCTTCGACATCCACGGCGGCGGCCTGGACCTGATCTTCCCGCACCACGAGAACGAGATCGCGCAGGCCAAGGCGTTCGGCGACGACTTCGCCCAGTACTGGGTGCACAACGCCTGGGTGACCCTGAGCGGCGAGAAGATGTCCAAGTCGCTGGGCAACAGCGTCCTGGTCTCCGAGATGGTCAAGCAGTGGCGCCCGATCGTGCTCCGCTACTACCTCGGCACCCCGCACTACCGCTCGATGATCGAGTACAGCAAGGAGTCGCTGCGCGAGGCCGAGGCCGCCTTCGGCCGCATCGAGGGCTTCGCCCAGCGGGTCGTCGAACTCGTCGGCGAGACCGTCGAGCCGGCCGCCGAGGTCCCGCCCGCCTTCGCCGAGGCGATGGACGACGACCTGGGCGTCCCGCAGGCGCTCGCCGTCGTGCACACCACCGTCCGGCAGGGCAACAGCGCCCTCGCCGCCGACGACAAGGACGCGGCGGTGGCCCGGCTCGCCGAGGTCCGCGCCATGCTCGGCGTCCTCGGCCTGGACCCGCTCGACCCGCACTGGGCCGGCGAGTCCGACGCGGGCGAGGACCTGCACGGCGTCGTCGACAGCCTCGTACGGCTCGTGCTGGACCAGCGCGAGTCGGCGCGCGGCCGCAAGGACTGGGCCACCGCGGACGCCATCCGCGACCAGCTCCAGCAGGCCGGGCTCGCCATCGAGGACAGCCCGCAGGGTCCGCGCTGGACCCTCGGCCCGCGGTAGCCACCGCACACGAATGTGCCGCCCGGCCCCCCGGGCGGCACACTGGCACTCACGTACATTCACCCGCATCACGAAGACAGGTAGGTCATGGCCGGGAACAACCGCCGCATGTCCGGCAAGAAGGGCGCGCAGGTCGGCAGTGGCGGCCAGCGGCGCCGGGGCCTCGAGGGCAAGGGGCCGACGCCCCCCGCCGAGATGCGCAAGGGCCACGTCAAGCAGCGTGCCGCGCAGGCCAAGGTCAAGCGCGCGCAGGGCGGCCGCGCGCCGCAGCGGCGCGGCGGCGGCCGCTCGGCCTCCGAGCTCGTCGTCGGCCGCAACCCGGTCGTCGAGGCGCTGCGCGGGGGCGTGCCCGCGACGACGCTGTACGTCCAGCAGTTCATCGACAACGACGAGCGGGTGCGCGAGGCGCTGCAGCTCGCGGCCGAGCGCGGCGGCATCAACCTCATGGAGGCGCCCCGCCCCGAGCTGGACCGCATGACCAACGGCCTCAACCACCAGGGCCTGGTGCTCCAGGTCCCGCCGTACGAGTACGCCCACCCCGAGGACCTGGCCGACGCCGCCGCCGAGGCGGGCGAGGACCCGCTGGTCGTGGCCCTCGACGGGGTGACCGACCCGCGCAACCTCGGCGCCGTCGTCCGGTCGGTGTCCGCGTTCGGCGGCCACGGCGTGGTCGTGCCCGAGCGGCGCGCGGCCGGCATGACCGCCGGCGCCTGGAAGACGTCCGCGGGCACCGCCGCCCGTACGCCGGTCGCGCGGGCCACCAACCTGACGCGCGCGCTGGAGGCGTACAAGAAGGCGGGCGTCGTCGTGGTCGGGCTCGCCGCGGACGGCGAGGTCGAACTCGGCGAACTGGAAGCCCTCGGGGGCCCGGTCGTCATCGTCGTCGGCAGCGAGGGCAAGGGCCTGTCCCGGCTCGTCGGCGAGACCTGCGACTACCGGGTGCGCATCCCGATGCCGGGCGGCGCCGAGTCCCTCAACGCCGGTGTGGCGGCGGGCATCGTGCTCTACGAGGCGGCACGCCGCCGCGCCTGAACACCTGTCCGGCGGTACCCCCGTGCGGGTCGATTCCGGCGAGGAGTGCGGGAGCAGGGCAACCTTGACGGGGTCCGGACAGATCGGACCGGTCAAAGCAGTGTCCTAACCACACGTCACTCGGTTAGATGAGTGTGGACACCAGAACACCCCGCACACCCACGGGGGACCGCTCGTCGGATGTCGACGACGCTCCCGCGCTGAGCATGGTGAAGGTGCCGAGCGATCCGGCGCAGATCATCGTCAATCACGCCAGTTTCCGCGTGCTGCTGGGCGCGTCGTCGTGGCGTGGCGCCTCCTCGCGGATCGCCCGGCCCGTGAGCGCCGCCCAGGACGCCGCGCGCACTCCCGCCGCCGAGGGCGTCGCCGTCGCGCGGCGCCGGCCCGTCGTGTGGAGCGGCCAGACCGCCCCGGACGACACCGGCGCCCACCGGCTGCTCCAGGCGGTGCGGGCGGGCAGCGTCGGGCACGGCGAGGACGGCCGCGCCGACGCGGGCGCCACCCAGGTCATCCCGCGCGTCGACGTCGGCGGCTACGACGACGTCACCGCCCAGACCCTGGAGACGCCGGTCGTCGGCGCCCAGCGCAGCCACGGCGACGGCGGGCAGCGGCTGCTGCCGCCGATGCGCACGGTCGGCAGTGCCTACGACGACACCGGCGCCTACGACGGGACCGGCGGCGCCTACGACGGCGGCGCGCTGTCCGAGACGGCGGCGTTCCCCGGGGCCCCGTACGCCGGCGCGGACGCCGACCCCGACGACCCGGACGCCGATGCGGCGGCGCGCGGCAGGCGGCACGGCGACGACCCCGCGCGGCACGCCTACTACCCCGGCCGCCGCATGAACCTCGGCGTCGTCCTGCTCCCGCTGCGCGTCTTCCTCGGATTCATCTCCCTCTACGCCGGCATGGGCAAGCTGTGCGACCCCGTCTACTTCGACGGCGGCAAGCGCGGCTCCATGGTCAAGTGGCTCAACACCCTGCACCCCTGGGAAGTCGCCGAGCCGCTGCGGCAGTTCGCGCTGCACCACCCCGTCGGCTCGGGGCTCGTCATCGCCTTCCTGCAGGTCGTCGTCGGTGTCCTCACCGTCCTCGGCTGCTGGCAGCGGGTCGCGGCGGTGGTCGGGGCGCTGCTCTCCGCCGCGCTCATCGTCACCGTCAGCTGGAAGACCGTCCCGGTCTACGACGCGCCCGACATCATCTACCTCGCCGCCTGGTCGCCGCTGATCATCGCCGGCGCGCCCGTGTACTCCATCGACGGCCGGCTCGCCGCCAGCGCCTGGCGGCGCCTCGGCCCGCGCTCCGAGCTGTGGGAGCTGCGCCGGTACGTGCTGCGGCGCGGTGCCCTCGTCACGGCGGTCACCGTCGGCCTCACCCTGCTCGTCGGCTCGCTGCTCGGCGGCGCCGTGCGCGACTCGGACCGGGTGGTCGTGCCCGGGCCCGGCGAGGCCCCGCGCAACGAACTGCCGGGGACCCCGCTGCCCGGGGAGTCCGGCAAGCACAAGGCGAGCCGCAAGCCGGCCGCGTCGACCTCGCCGACGCAGGGCGCCACGTCCGAGCCGTCGGCCGGGGAGGACCGCGAGGACACCGGCTCCCCGCGCGACGAGGACACCTCCAGCACCGGCGCGCCCAGCCAGACGCAGGGTGCCGTCGGCAACGACAGCCCGCCCGAGCAGCCCGCGCCGGTCCAGGAGGCGCCGAGCACGTCCTCCGGCCCCACGTCGGGCGGCACCTCGGGCGGTGGCGGCTCGACGGGCGGCGGCGGCTCGGACGGCGGCTCGTCCCACTCGGACCGCCCGGGCCTGGTGGGCGGCCTGCTGGGCTAGGGCTGTCGGCCAGGGCCTGGCGGCCCCGCGCTCCGCGGCGCACGACAGAGGGCCCCGCACCTTTCCGGTGCGGGGCCCTTCCGCGTGGGCGTACGGGAGCCGCGTGCTCGCCCGGTGGTCGGCGTCAGCGGCCGAGGGCGGCCAGTTCCTTCGCCGCCTCGGTCAGGTCCTTGGCGGTGTCGATGGCCCGCCAGTAGGCGCCCTGGGGGATCGGGAAGCCGGCCAGGCGCAGTTCACGGGCGAGGCGGGGGAACGTCGTGCGCTCGTGGTCGCCGCGCTCCGGGAGCAGGTCGGCGAACGCCGGGGAGAAGACGTAGACGCCCGCGTTGATCTCGAAGGTCGACGGCGGTGCCTCGATGAAGTCCGTGATGTGGCCGAACCCGTCGGTCTGGACGGCGCCCCAGGGGATGCGGGGCCGGGCGAGGGCGAGGGTGGCCACCGCGTCGCGCTCGGTGTGGAAGTCGGCCATGTCCCGCAGCGAGAAGCGGGTCCAGATGTCGCCGTTGGTGGCGTACCAGGGCCGGTCGGGGTGGGGCAGGTGGGCGGCCGCGTACTTCAGGCCGCCGCCGCGGCCCAGCGGCTCGTGCTCGACGACCGTGGTGACCTTCAGCGGCAGGTCGGCCGTCGCCAGCCACTGCTGCAGCACCTCGGCGAGGTGGCCGCAGGAGACGACGACGTCCGTGACGCCCTCCTCGGCGAGCCAGCCGAGCTGGTGACCTATGATCGGCGTCCCCGTGCCGGGGATCTCGACCATCGGCTTGGGCCGGTCGTCGGTGTAAGGGCGCAGCCGGGAGCCCTGGCCACCGGCCAGGACGACGGCTTGTGTCGGGCGGGACGCGGCGTGCGGATGGGTCATGACGGCACTGTACGTGGCGCCGCGCGGGCGCCGGAGGCCGGGAACCGGGTCCTTCACCCGCCGTCGCCGTGAGGGCGGCCGCGGGGCCGTGAGGACCGCACGGAGGGCGCGCGGTGGCCTTGCTGCGGTGGTTCGGTGTCGCTTCGGTGCTGTCCGTTTCGGTGCTGTCTGCTTCGGTGCCGTCTGCTCCGGTGCTGTCGTCGCTTCGATCCTGCTGTGGCCTTGCCGGGGCGTGGGGCCGTGACCGCCGTGGCGACGGCGGTCACGGCACGGACGCCACCTCGCCTCTGACCACGGCCGTACGCCTGAGCCGTGCGCTCAGCTGTGGGCGGCGAGGACGCCCGAGGCGAAGGAGGTGTCGCACACGGGGCGGGCGTATGACTGCGCGCGGGTGGGCCCGTAGACGCGGACCGCGGCGCGGCCGAGGGCGCGGGCGATGGAGGAGCAGTGGCGCGCGAGCGACGGCCTGCCGTTGACCGCCTCCTGGAGGTGGGTGAGCGCGGTGCCCGGGTCCTTCTCCTGGAGCTCGGTGAGCAGCCGGTCGCGCAGGACGTCCTGCGGGGCGCGCGGGGCGGTGTGCTTGGCGTCGCCCGCGGCGGCGACGTCGGACGCGGCGAGCACCGAGTCGGCCGGGTCCCCCGACCAGTTGACCCGGGTGACCGCGAGGGTCCCGGAGAGCACCAGGACGACGGGCAGGACGAGGGCGAGGGTGCGGCCGATGTGGCGGGCGGGGCCCTGGCCGCGTCGCGTGCTGGGGGAGGAGCTGGAGTGCTTCACGGAGTGCTTCACGCGAGTGAGGGTAGCGCCCGGTAATGATTTGGCGACATTTAGTCACCCGGTCGGGGGATGAACCCGTGCACCTTTTTGGGTAGTGGGTTGACGAGTGTCGCTCGAAACGCCGGTTTCGCCGGGGTATCGGAGCGGCGGCACGGACCCAGCGGAAGGGCCCCGCAGCACGGGTGCTGCGGGGCCCTTCCGGTTGCCCGCGGGGAGGCGGGCCGAAGGTGTGGCGCCGGTGGACGTCAGTCGGAGAGGCGCTCGCCCGTGGAGGTCGAGAACACGTGGGTCTCGCCGGAGCGCGGCACGACGTTCAGCGTGCTGCCCTTCTCCGGGACCTCCCGGCCGCCGACGCGGACGACCAGGTCCTTGGCCTCGCCGCCGACCTGCGCGGTGCCGTAGACGAACGCGTCGGAGCCCAGCTCCTCGACGACGTTGACGACGACCGGGACGCCCGTGGCGGGGTCGGTGGTGACGTCGAAGTGCTCGGGGCGGACGCCGACGGTGACGGTCTTGTCGGTGGCGGAGGACAGGGCCTCGCGCTGGACCGGCACGACCGAGTTGCCGAACTTCACGCCGCCGTCGGTGATCGGGACCTCGACGAGGTTCATCGCCGGGGATCCGATGAAACCGGCGACGAAGAGGTTCGCCGGGCGGTCGTACATGTTGCGGGGGGTGTCGACCTGCTGGAGCAGACCGTCCTTGAGGACCGCGACACGGTCGCCCATGGTGAGGGCCTCGACCTGGTCGTGGGTGACGTAGACCGTGGTGATGCCGAGGCGGCGCTGCAGGGAGGCGATCTGCGTACGGGTCGAGACGCGGAGCTTGGCGTCCAGGTTGGACAGCGGCTCGTCCATGAGGAAGACCTGCGGCTCACGCACGATGGCGCGGCCCATGGCGACACGCTGGCGCTGACCGCCGGAGAGGGCCTTCGGCTTGCGGTCCAGGTACTGGGTGAGGTCGAGGATCTTGGCGGCCTCCTCGACCTTCTGCCGGATCTCCGCCTTGTTGACGCCGGCGATCTTGAGCGCGAAGCCCATGTTGTCGGCGACCGTCATGTGCGGGTAGAGCGCGTAGTTCTGGAACACCATGGCGATGTCCCGGTCCTTCGGCGGCAGGTGGGTGACGTCGCGGTCGCCGATGCGGATCGCGCCGCCGTTGACGTCCTCCAGGCCGGCGAGCATGCGCAGGGAGGTGGACTTGCCGCAACCGGAGGGACCGACCAGGACGAGGAACTCCCCGTCGGCGATCTCGATGTCCAGGGCGTCGACGGCGGGCTTGTCGGAACCCGGGTAGATCCGGGTCGCCTTGTCGAACGTGACAGTGGCCATGGTGAATGGGCCCCCTTCTACCGGCAGGAACGTGCCGGACGATCCGTTGTAGGAAGGTGGTTGGTGTAGTCCACACGAGTGAACTGGGTCAGGACGGTACCTGCCATTCACCCGCCCTGTCAGTACCCGGAGGACAGTGAACTTCGCGGAAATTCTCGCCGGGCCCTCGGGACGACCTGGGTACACTGCACGGGCGCACGTCCTACGGACCCGCGCACGCCTCCTTAGCTCAGCTGGTAGAGCACCGCTCTTGTAAAGCGAAGGTCGTCGGTTCGAATCCGACAGGGGGCTCTGACGCTGAACAGCGGGAACGCCCCGGCCGAAGATCGGTCCGGGGCGTTCGACATCCACGGGTGACATCAACCGGGGCGGTCACTCACGGTCGACACGCCGCCTGAGCAGCCGATCCACGTGACTGATGGCCTCGCGCTGCGTGTCCACGTCACGTGCGTGTAGACGTCCATGGTGATGCTGATCTGGCTGTGCCCGAGGGTCTCCATCACGACGCGGGGCGCGACGCCGGAGGCGGTGACTCGGCTCCGATCAAGCCCTTGCACCTCATGAGACCTCGTCGATGCGGCCGTTCACGTGGAAGAGGAGCCATTCGAGCCGGTCCGCCGTGACTCCCAGAGCCGACGCCCACTCGTGCAGGGAGCTGACGTAGGTGGCGTACCGGGTGGGCCAGTACCGGGTGCCGGCCGCCTTCCAACTGACCCACCCCAGCGCGTTCAGCGAACGGAAGACGCGGTCATCGAGGATCAGGGCCCGCTCATGAGTGCCGTCCCGGTCGTCGACGGCCGCGAACCACTTGGTGAAGAAGGACCGTCCCACACCCTTGAGGACGAAGTGCCGGTAAGCCCCGCTCAGGTCGCCGTCTCGGACCGCTTCGGACGTGGTGCGGAGGACAGTGGCCATGCGGGCGTCTGACAGGGCCGCTTCGGTGTAACGCGGCCCGCGTCCGTTCGTGGTGCCCGAGCCCCAGATCATGACGGCCACGAACAGGTCACGCAGGCTGTCGTCATCGTCGCCGGCACGATCACGGAGGTGGGACAGATCGCCCCGGCTGACGAGCCGGTCACCGCTCGGTCCGTTCACGCACGCGACCCCGATGTCGAGGACGCGCGCCGCTTCGTGCGGCTCCAGCCGCGGGTGCCACGTTCGTGGACGGAAACGCACGGGCTGCTGCTCGCAGCCGCTGTGCCGGCCGACGAGTTCGTCCAACTGCTTGAGCATGCTTCCCCCGACCATGGCTGCGGCGTGCGGTGGGCCACAGAATAGGTTGGGCAGGTGGATGACGAAGCGATCACGCGAGATCTGTTGCCCGACCACGGACCGCGCCTCGGAGCGGCCAAGGAGCGTGGTCGCGCGGACGCGTACGGAGGCGCGCACGAGGCTGCACAGGCCGTCGCGGGGCATGACCCGGAGGACGCGGCGATACGTGTGGGGCACCGGGACACCGAGCTGGACCGGCGTTTGTCCCGCGGGCTGGACGAGGTCAACTTCCCCGCGACCGGGACGACCGCCGCCGACCAGGGCGCGCTGTCGGTGAAGGCCGTCGACGACGAAGGGGAGCTCATCGGCGGATTGTCCGCCTGGACCTGGGGCGGGCTGCTCGGTATCGAGATGCTCTGGGTGCGGGAACGGAGTCGGAGGGACGGCTGGGGGAGCCGGCTTCTGTTGGCCGCGGAAGAGGAGGCAAGGGAGCGGGGCTGCGATCGTGCCTGCGTCTCCTCGTTCACGTTCCAGGCCCCGGCGTTCTACCGGGGCCATGGGTACGTCGAGACCGGCAGGACTCTGGGCATCCCCGGTGGCGCCGAGGACGTCCACCTGTACAAGAGCCTGGTCGGCTGATCGGCCCACGGGGCTGCGGGTCAGTGGCGGCCCGCCAGGCGGTTGGCTGCCTGGGCCAGGCGGGACGTTCTCGTCGTGCGGAGGGATTCCTCGCGGTGGTCCGCCGTGCGGTACGTCGCGTACAGGGTGTGGACCGCCAGCCAGCGGAGGGGTTCCGGTTCCCAGCGGCGGACCTTGTGGGCGACCCAGGGGAGGGTCGTGAGGTCGGTGGGGGTCTCGGTGAGGACGAGGTCGCGCAGGGTGCGGGCGGCCAGGTTGGCCGTGGCCACGCCCGAGCCGACGTAGCCGCCCGCCCAGCCGAGGCCCGAGGCGCGGTCGACGGTGACCGTGGCGCACCAGTCGCGCGGGACGCCCAGGACGCCCGACCAGGCGTGCTCGACGCGGACGCCGGCCAGGGCGGGGAAGAAGGCGGTGAGGATGTCGCGCAGTGCCTCGATCGTCCCGGGCTGCGTGCGGCCGTCGTTGTCGGTGCGTGAGCCGAAGCGGTACGGCACGCCCCGGCCGCCGAGCGCGATGCGGCCGTCGGCCGTGCGCTGGGCGTACATGTAGGCGTGCGCCATGTCGCCCAGCGTCGCGCGGTCCTCCCAGCCGATCGCCGCCCACTGGTCGTCGGTGAGCGGCTCGGTGACGATCATCGAGGAGTTCATCGGGAGCCAGGTGCGGCGCTGGCCCTTCAGGCCCGCCGTGAAGCCCTCGGTGCAGCGCAGCACGTAGGGGGCGCGGACGGTGCCGTACGGGGTGACCGCGTGGCGCGGGCGGATCTCCGTGACCGGGGTCGACTCGTGGATCGTCACGCCGAGCTTCTCGACGGCCGCCGCCAGGCCCTTCACCAGCTTCACCGGGTGCACCCGGGCGCCGTGCGGCGTCCAGGACGAGCCCACCGCGTCGGCGACGCGGATGCGGGCCGCGGTCTCCGTCGCGTCGTACAGCTCGCGGTCGTCCTCGCCGTAGGACAGCTCGTGGGCGTGGAAGGACTTCAGGCGGGCGAGCTGGGCGGGGGTGCGGGCGACCTCCAGGACGCCGCCGCGGTGCAGGTCCGCGTCGATGCCCTCGGCCGCGGCGACCGCGATCACCTCGTCGACGGTGGCGTTCATCGCCCGCTGCAGGCGTACGGCGGCCTCGTGGCCGTGCAGTTTCGCGTAGCGGTCGCGGCCGGCGATGCCGTTGTAGAGCCAGCCGCCGTTGCGCCCGGAGGCGCCGTAACCGCAGAAGCTGCGCTCCAGGACGGTGACGCGCAGGGCGGGGTCGGCCTTCTTGAGGTAGTAGGCGGTCCACAGGCCGCTGTAGCCGCCGCCCACGATCACGACGTCGGCGTCCGCGTCCCCGGACAGCGGCGGGCGCCGGTCGGGCAGGCCGTCGTGGGCGTACCAGAAGGAGATGCCGCCGTTCACGGGGCCGCGTGCCGAGCTGTCCATGGGCGGACGTTAGCCCCTGGGGACGGGGGCTGTCTCCTTCGGATTCCGTACCTGCGTACGGCCTCTGACCAGCGGCAAGCAGCCCAGTCCGACCAGTGCGGCGACGAAGTGGCCGACGTCCGTGAAGGTGGGTCCGCTCGTCAGCGGCAGGGTGTACACGAGGAGCACCGCGGCCAGGTAGCCGTACCTCCAGGGGGTGCGGATCTCGTACGTGAGCACCGCGACGATCCCGGCCAGCGCGTAGCTCACGCCGATGTCGAGGGTGTTGTACTCCGAGTGCGGTGCGACGCCCTGCTCGATCGCCCACAGCAGCGCGCCCTCGCTGATCAGCGTGGCGAGGACGTGCGCGAGCACGCACACCAGCAGCCAGCGGGCCGTGCCGAGCCGGCGCTCGGCGCTCGCGTGGAAGACGGTGTAGAGCACCGCGTACGGCAGCCAGCGGCCGCCGTCGATCCACATGGCGCTGGCGACCAGTACCCGTACGGGGTTCTGCGACAGCTCGTGCAGGTTGGTGGACCGCTGGCGCAGGAAGTCCTGCTCGAACTCCGGCGACATGTGGTGCAGGGCGACCGTGGTGACGAACAGGACGCCGAGCCACGCGTACGTGCCGGGCGCGCTGCGGACGTACGACCGCACCGCCGCGAGGGCCCGGGGGACACGCGTGTGCCGTTTCATCCCCGTCAGTATCGTCCCGGGGGCGGTCGCGGCACCTGTCGAGCCGGGCCGGCCGGACGGAGGGTCAGACCACCGGCTCCGGGACCGCCTCCTGCTGCCGTGCCCCGTGCTTCGGCGGCCCGGCCGTCACCAGGAGCACGGCGATCAGGCCGGCCAGGAGCATGACGCCGGCGGCCCACCACAGGGCCACCGTGTAGCCGTGCACGGTGCCCTCGGCGACGACCCGCGCCCGCCGGGCGGGGTCGCGCAGGTGGGCGGCGACGTAGCTCGCGGCGCTGGTGGTGGCGATGGTGTTCAGCAGGGCCGTGCCGATGGAGCCGCCGACCTGCTGGGAGGTGTTGACCGTGGCGGAGGTGACGCCGGAGTCGCGGGGCGCGACGCCCGCGGTGGCCGTGGAGAACACCGGCATGAAGGTCAGGCCCATGCCGAGGCCCATCAGCAGCAGGGCGGGCAGGATCTCCGTGGTGTAGGACGAGTGGACCGTCATCCGGGTCAGGATCAGCATGCCGCCCGCGGCCAGGACCATGCCGGGCCCCATCAGGGCGCGCGGCGCCACGTGCGGCAGCAGCCGGGCGGAGATCTGCGTGGACCCGATGATGATGGCGACGGTCAGCGGCAGGAAGGCCAGGCCCGTGCGGACCGGCGAGTAGGCCAGGATGACCTGGAGGTAGTAGGTCATGAACAGGAACAGGCCGAACATGCCGATGGTGGCCAGCCCCATGGTGAGGAAGCAGCCGGCCCGGTCGCGGTCGCGGACGATGTGCAGCGGCAGCAGCGGGGACTTCGCCCGGGTCTGCCACCACACGAACACCGCGAGCAGGGCCACGCCCCCGGCCAGCAGCGCCAGTACCAGCGGGTCCGACCAGCCGCGGGGCTCGGCCTCGCTGAAGCCGTAGACGATCGCGACGAGGCCGCCGCAGCCCAGCAGCACGCCGGGCACGTCCAGGCGGGCGTCGGCGTGGCCGGGGCGGTCGTGCAGCAGGGCGAACGCGCCGAAGACCGCGACGGCCGCGATCGGCACGTTGACGTAGAGGCACCAGCGCCAGTTCAGGTACTCGGTGAGCAGGCCGCCGACGATGAAGCCGATCGCGGACCCGGAGCCGGCGAGGGCGCCGTAGATGCCGAACGCCTTGCCGCGCTCCCTCGGGTCGGTGAAGGTCGTGGTGAGCAGGGACAGCGCGGAGGGGGCCAGGACGGCCGCGAAGACGCCCTGCAGGGCCCGGGCGGCGAAGAGCATGCCGTCGGTGGTCGCCGCGCCGCCGATCGCGGAGGCCACGGCGAAGCCGATCAGCCCGATGACGAACGTCCGCTTGCGGCCCGCCAGGTCGGCGATGCGGCCGCCGAGCAGCAGCAGGCCGCCGAAGGCCAGGGTGTAGGCGGTGATCACCCACTGGCGGTTGCCGTTGCTCATGCCCAGGTCCTGCTGGGCGGAGGGCAGGGCGATGTTCACGATGGTGGCGTCGAGGACGACCATGAGCTGCGCCAGGGCGATGACCACCAGGCCCCACCAGCGGCGGGGGTCGGCTCCGGCATCCGTCGGGGGTTCACCTGTGTGGGTGACACTCATTCGCCCAGAAGACCATGTATCGGGACGAGCTGCATCTTCGGGACGGAGCCCCGGCCCCGGGCGGCGCAGGTCACGGCTCCAGGACCACCTTCCCGACCGTGCCCCGGCCTTGGAGGGCCCGGTGCGCGGCGGCGGCCCGGGCGAGGGGGAAGCGGGTCACGGCGGGGACGAGGCGGCCGGCGGCGGCCTCGGCCAGGGCCTGTTCCTCCAGGGTGCGCAGCGGGTCGGGGCCGCCCACCCAGCTCAGCATGGCGGGGCCCAGGACCTGCTCGGAGACGCCGTCGACGACGTACCCGCGGCCGTCGACGACCCCCTCGGCGGACCAGCCGAAGACCAGGTGCCGCCCGCCCGGGCCGAGCAGGGCGACGGCCTCGCGGGCCACGTCGCCGCCCACCCCGTCGAAGACGACGGTCGGCACCCGGCCGCCGAGCCCGGCGCGGACCGTGCCGGGCCAGCCGGGGTCGGTGTAGTCGACGGCGAGGTCGGCCCCGGCCGCGCGGACCCGGGCGACCTTCTCCGCTCCGCCGGCCAGGCCGACCACGGTGGCGCCGGCGTTCCTGGCGTACTGCACGAGCAGGGTGCCGATGCCGCCGGCGGCCGCGGGGACCAGGACCACCGAGCCGGGGCCGAGGTCGGTGAACCGGGCGATCCCCAGCGCCGTACGGCCCGTGCCGATCATGGCGACGGCGGCGGCGAGGTCGAGGGGCTCGGGGACCTCGTGCAGGCGGCCGGCGTCGGTGACGGCCAGCTCGGCGTAGCCGCCGGGGGCGAAGCCGAGGTGGGCGACGACGCGCTTGCCGAGCCAGCGGGCGTCGGTGCCCTCGCCGAGGGCGTCGACCACGCCTGCGATCTCGCGGCCGGGAATCGTGGGCAGTTCCGGGAGCGCGGGGGCCGGGCCGCGCACCCCTTCCCTGAGGGCCGTGTCGAGCAGGTGCACCCCGGCCGCGGCGACGGCGACGCGGACCTGGCCGGGGGCGGGCCGCGGATCGTCGACCTCCTCGTACCGGAGGTTCTCGGCGGGGCCGAAGGAGTGGAGCCGGATGGCGTGCATGGGGTCCCCCTGGGCGGGCCGGCGGGCTCGGTGGCCGGTCCGCCGGCGGTGGGCTGGTGGATGGCGGCGGTGGCGGTGGGTGCCGGCCGCCGTCGGGTGCCCACCCTCCGGCCTCAAGCGCGCTTGAGGTCAAGCCCCTCCCGGTGGCCGAGGCCGAGGGCCAGGGACACGGCCATGAGGGCACTGGTGAAGCTGACCTCGGACAGGACGCCGGGGGCCGCGACCTGGTCGCCGATCAGGTAGACGCCGTCGCCGCGGTCGACGGCGGGCCGGTCGCGCCAGTGCGTGCCGGGCAGGTCCACCGCGCCGGTACGTCCGTCGGCGACGGCCTCGCGCCGCCAGGTGACGCGCTCGCGCCACCCGGGGAAGCCGAGGTCGAGGAGGGTTTCCGCGCGGGCGATACCGTCCCGGCGGGGCGCGTGCGGGGCCACCGGGATCTGGGCCTGGAGGAGCTGTTCGCCGGCCGGGGCGAGGGTGCGGTCCTGCGCGGTGAACCGTTCGATCCAGCCGGGCGCGTCGAGGTCGGAGACGACGAAGGCGTCGCCGCGCCGGGTGCGCAGGGCCAGGTCGAGCAGGACGGTGCGGCCGCTCGGCCAGGTCAGCGTGGGGTCGCCGAGGAGCCGGCGGGCGGCGGCGAGGGAGGTCGCGACGATGACCGGCCCGTCGGCGTCGGGGAGGGTGTCGACGCGGGACCCGGTCTCCACGCGGACGCCGAGGTTCCAGGCGCGGGCGGCCATCCGGTCGACGACGCTCGCCCAGCCGCCGCGCGGGTAGTGGGCCTCGGGCGGCAGCCTGGTGGCGCGGCGCAGCCGCTCCTGCACGAACGCGGCGGACAGCGCGCCCGGGTCGTGGTGGAACAGGGCCACGGCCGCGTAGTGGGCGGCGGCGCGGGCGCCCTCCTCCCCGGCCTGCCCGGTGGCCCAGGTGAGGAAGTCGACGTCCACGGGGGCCTGCCGGGCGGTGCGGCGCAGCAGCCGGAGCATCGCGAACGGCGGGGTGCGGCGCAGGGTGCCGTGGTGGCGCAGCCGCAGCCGGGCGCCCTCCAGGGGCGGGACCGGGGCGAGCGGGCCGATGAGGTCGCGCCGGCGCAGCCAGGTCCAGTGCGGGCCGCCGTTGTACAGGGCGTGCGGGCCCTCGTTCGTCCGGTACCAGCCCTCGGCTGTCCGTGCGCGCCCGCCCAGGGTGTGGTGGGCCTCGTGGACGGTGACCCGGGCGCCCGCCTCGGCGGCGGCGATGGCCGCGGTCAGTCCGGCGAGGCCGCCGCCGATGACGGTGATGCGGTGCATGAGGGGTCTCCCTGCGGTCGGGTTCACCTGTCGCACCTGTGACGGTTCCCGGGCGCCGTGTGTGACATCGAGCGGTACGTCCGCAGGTCGGGGGCCCTGTCGGTGGCACGGTGCAGGATGGGCGCATGACGAGCGCGAGGACCGGTCCCGGACGCGGCGGGGTGAAGGGGGCGCGGCGGCCCCAGGTGCGGCTGCCCGCGCTGGAGGAGTTCGGGGGAGCGGAACTGGAGCCCGACGGGGACTACGACGGGCTGGAGTTCCGGGAGCGGGACCTGGCCGGGCAGGAGGGCGGGGGCGCCCGCTTCATGGACTGCGCGCTGCGGGGGTGCGCGCTGGACGAGACGGGGCTGCGGCACGCCCGGTTCCTGGACTCGGTGCTCGCGGGCGTCACCGGGGTGGGCACGGACCTGGCGGAGTCCACGCTGCGCGACGTGGAGCTGACGGAGGCCCGCCTGGGCGGCACCCAGCTCTACGGCGCGGTCCTGGAGCGGGTGCTGGTGCGCGGCGGCAAGATCGACTACCTGAACCTGCGCCAGGCCCGCCTGAAGGACGTCGTCTTCGAGGGCTGCGTCCTGGTGGAGCCGGACTTCGGCGGGGCCCGTCTGGAGCGTGTCGAGTTCGTCGACTGCGTCCTGAGATCGGCCGACTTCACGGCCGCCACGCTCAAGGACACGGACCTGCGCGGCGCGACCGAGCTGACGGTGTCGGGCGGGGTGGACCGGCTGTCGGGCGCGGTGATCAGCACGGGTCAGCTGATGGACCTGGCCCCGGTGTTCGCGGCGGCGCTGGGGGTCAGGGTGGAGGACTGACGGGCGGCGCCCGACGTCCTGCGGGGTCACCGGCCCTCTCCGGCAGGCGCTCGGCCCTCTGCCCCCGCGCTCACCCCACCCGCGGGAACCTGGCCTGGAGCGTCCAGATCGCCGGGTTCTCGCCCAGGTCCTCGTGCAGGTCGATCAGGTCGGCGAGGAGGTCGTGGAGGAAGTCGCGGGCCTCGCGGCGCAGTTCGGCGTGGGAGAAGGTGAGCGGCGGCTCCTCGGCCGGCATCCAGTCGGCCTCGATGTCCACCCAGCCGAAGCGGCGCTCGAAGAGCATGCGGTCGGTGGACTCGGTGAAGTCCAGCTCGGCGTGCTGGGGGCGGGAGGCGCGGGAGCCCGCCGGGTCCCGGTCGAGGCGCTCGGCGATGTCGCACAGCGCCCACGCGAAGTCCAGCACCGGCACCCATCCCCAGGCTGTGGACAGTTCCCGGTCCGACGTGGTGTCGGCGAGGTAGACGTCGCCGCAGAACAGGTCGTGCCGCAGCGCGTGGACGTCCGCGCGCCGGTAGTCCGTCTGCGGGGGGTCGGGGAAGCGGTTGGAGAGGGCGTAGCCGATGTCGAGCACGCCAGTGATGGTGTCATGCCCGCATAGGATCGCGGTCGTGTCCTTTTTGACGCGCCTTGTCCGCCCCGGCCCGGCCGTTGCCGCCGCCCTCGTCCTCTGCGCGCTCCCCCTGGCCGGGTGCGACGACGACGGACGCGGCGACGCGGGCACCCCCGGCGTCGGCGACCCCTACTTCCCCCGGGCCGGGAACGGCGGCTACGACGTGTCCCACTACGGCCTGACCCTGAGCTACGACCCCGGGTCCCGGCGTCTCACCGGGAGAGCCGTCGTCACCGCCCGCGCCACGCGGGACCTCGCCGCCTTCGACCTGGACCTGGCCGGCCTGGACGTGCGGGACGTCACCGTCGAGGGGCGGCGCGCCGGGGTCCGCCGGAGCGGACAGGAGCTCGTCGTGCGGCCGGCCGAGGCCCTCGGCGCCGGTGAGGTCTTCGAGACGGTCGTGCGCTACTCCGGGCGCCCGCGCACGCTCACCGACCCCGACGGCTCGCAGGAGGGCTGGCTGCACACCGCGGACGGTGCCCTGGCCCTCGGCGAGCCGGTCGGGGGCATGGCGTGGTTCCCGGGCGACCACCACCCGTCCGACAAGGCGGCCTACGACCTCACCGTCACCGTCCCCGAGGGACTCACGGCGGTGTCCAACGGGCAGCTCACCCGCACCACGACCGCCGGCGGGCGCACCACCTTCACCTGGCACACCGCCGAACCCATGGCGAGCTACGTGGCCACCCTCGCGATCGGCCGGTACGAGGTCCGGCGCGCCACCACCGGCGGCGGGGTGCCGGTGTACACGGCCGTCGACCCCGGGCAGGCCGACGACAGCCGGGCGGTGCTGGCCCGGCTGCCCGAGATCATGGACTGGGCGACGTACAACTTCGGGCCGTACCCCTTCTCCTCCACCGGTGCGATCGTGGAGCGCCCCGAGGACGCCGGGTACGCCCTGGAGACCCAGAACCGGCCCGTCTTCCCGGGCGCCCCGGACACCGGCACCCTGGTGCACGAGCTGGCCCACCAGTGGTTCGGGGACTCGGTCACGCCGAGGACCTGGCGGGACATGTGGCTCAACGAGGGTTTCGCGACGTACGCCGAGTGGCTGTGGGACGAGGACCACGGTGGCGACAGCGCGCAGGAGACCTTCGACACCCTCTACGACGAGGGGGAGGACGGCGACGAGCACCTGTGGGACTTCCCGCCCGCGAAGCCGCCGGGCGCCGCGCACCTCTCCGGCCGGCCGGTGTACGCGCGCGGCGCGATGGTCGTCCACATGATCCGCCGGACCGTCGGCGACGACGCCTTCTACGACCTGGTGCAGGGCTGGACGGCCGCCCGTCGCCACGGCACGGCGAGCACGGCCGACTTCACGGCGTACGTGGAGCGGCAGGCCCCGGACGAGGACTGGGCGCCGATCTGGAAGACCTGGCTGTACGGCGAGGGCAAGCCACCCCGGCCCTAGGTCGTGTCCGCGGCTCGGTCGGCCAAGCGCTTGCGGAGCACCGTGCAGGGGCGGTTCCGCCGCAGGTCGCGGCGGTGGGCGACGGGTGTGTAGCCGAGGGCGGTCCAGAAGGCCAGGCCCCTGGGGTTGGCGTCGAGGACGGCCAGGCGCACGGCGTCGCGGCCCGCGGCGCGGAAACGGTCCTCCACCGCCTCGGCGATCCGGCGGCCGAAGCCGCGGCCCTGCACCGCCGCGTCGACCAGCAGCAGGCCGATCCAGGGGTCCGGGTCGGCCGGGTCGGGGTGGTGGGCCAGGGTGACCGCGACGCCGACGAGCCGTCCCTCGGAGCGGGCGAGCAGCACCTCCCCGTGCGGGGTGGCCAGCTCGTCGGCCAGCTCGGCCGCCACCTGCTCCGGCCGGATGTCGTCCGGGTCGGGGAAGTCGCCGCTGAGTGCCTGGAAGACGTGGTCGGAGGCGTAGAGCGCGGTCAGCTCGGTCAGGACGGCGGGCGGGATGTCCCGGTCCGGGGTGAGCGGCAGGGGCTCCAGGATCACGGGGAGACCTTTCGCGGGGACAGGCGGAGCCCCCGGCCGTGGCGCACCGCGGCCGGGGGCTCCCGCCGGGCCGGCCGCAGCGGCCGGCCGGACTGCTCAGACGTTGACGCCGAAGTCCTGGGCGATGCCGACCAGGCCGGAGGCGTAGCCCTGGCCGACCGCGCGGAACTTCCACTCCGCGCCGTTGCGGTAGAGCTCGCCGAAGACCATGGCGGTCTCGGTGGCCGCGTCCTCCGACAGGTCGTAGCGGGCGATCTCCGCGCCGCCGGCCTGGTTGACGATGCGGATGTAGGCGTTGCGGACCTGGCCGAAGTTCTGCGAGCGGTTCTCGGCGTCGTAGATGGACACCGGGAAGACGATCTTGTCGATGTCGGCCGGGAGGGCGGCGAGGTTGACGTTGATCGCCTCGTCGTCGCCCTCGCCCTCGCCGGTGCGGTTGTCACCGGTGTGGACGATGGTGTTGTCCGGGGTCTGCTTGTTGTTGAAGAAGACGAAGTGGGCGTCGGAGTAGACCTTGCCCTGGGTGTTGACCGCGATCGCGGAGGCGTCGAGGTCGAAGTCCGTGCCGGTGGTGGTGCGGACGTCCCAGCCGAGGCCCACGGTGACGGCGGTCAGGCCCGGAGCCTCCTTGGTGAGCGAGACGTTGCCACCCTTGGACAGGCTTACAGCCATTGTTGGGAGTCCCTTCCCTCGTTCCGCGTGCGCGGTGGTGCCTTACGGGGCTTCGTACGGGCACGAAGCTACCTCTACCCCTAGGAACGCCGTCAGGGGGCGCGAAGGTTCCGCCCCCCTTTACTTTCTTTACCCTTCTCTAATTCGCGTGACGTGGACGGGTCAGAGCCGGGAACATGTACGGCATGTCCGGTCCCCATCTGATCCGCGGCTCCGTCTCCCTCCCGGAGGCCGAGCTCATGTGGCGTTTCTCGCGGTCGTCCGGGCCCGGCGGCCAGCACGTCAACACCAGCGACTCCCAGGTGGAGCTGCGCTTCGACCTGGCCCGCACCGAGGCCCTGCCCGAGGTGTGGAAGCGGCGCGCCCTGGAACGGCTGGCGTCCCGGCTCGTCGACGGGGTGATCTCGGTGCGCGCCTCCGAGCACCGTTCCCAGTGGCGCAACCGGGAGGCGGCCGCGGTGCGCCTCGCGGCGCTGCTCGCGGAGGCCACCGCGCCCCCGCCCAGGCCGCGCCGTCCCACCCGCGTCCCGCGCGGCATCAACGAGCGCCGGCTGCGGGAGAAGAAGCAGCGCTCGGAGACCAAGCGCGGCCGCTCGGCGAGGGACTGGGGCTGACGCGGCGCCGACGGCGCCAGTGGTGCCTCAGTCAAGTTGCCGGTAGCGCCCCCGGAAGTACAGCAGGGGCCCGCCCTCCGCGCTCGGCACCCCCGCGGTCAGGACGCGGCCGATCACCAGCGTGTGGTCGCCCGCCGCCACGACCTGCTCCGTGCGGCACTCCAGGGTCGCCAGCGCGCCGCCGACGAGCGGGGCGCCGGTGGCCTCGCCGCGGACGTAGGGGATGTCCTCGAAGAGCAGCCGGTCGCTGATGCGGCCCTTCATGGCGAACCGGCCGGCGATGTGCCGCTGGCTCTCGGAGAGCACGGAGACCGCCCACAGGGGCTGCTCGGCGAGCAGGTCGTCCATCCGCGAGCCCTCGCGCAGGCTGACCATCACCAGCGGCGGTTCGAGGGAGACGGAGACGAAGGCGGTGGCCGTCATGCCGACGTCCTCGCCCCGGGGGGCCGAGGGGTCGCCGGGGTCCAGCGGGGGCTCCTGCGCGGTCACCAGGACCACGCCGCCGGCCAGCCGGGACATGGCGGCGCGGAACTCGTCGTTGCTCACCCCCTCAGCATGCACAACGGGGGCGGCGGGGGCGGCGGGGGATGTGTTCGGCACGCTTCCCGACGCTAGTCTTCCCTCTCCGCGCCCCGCATCGGACCTCGGCCCGAAGCCGGTCCTAGGACCACGGTCCCGGCCGTGAGGTGCCGCGGCGCCCGGGGTCCCGAACCACCGGAAGCGCGGCAAACCCGGGAAAGGCCGCGAACACCGGGAAACGCGGAAATCTCCCCCAATTGTTCATGTTCTTATGTGACTTGAGTCACAAGGGCCATGAATTGTTGACCCTGTGTACCGACCGGGCTTCGCGCTGTGATTCAGTGGCGGGGACCGCTCAAGAACAGCAGCAGGACAGCAGCCCGACAGCTGCGGAGAACAGTACGCCGACGACAGACCCTTGATTCGCTGCGAAGTCTCGGGGGGAGGGCGAGCATGGAGACCGAGTCGGAGCCGTACGTCCGTCTTGCCTCCCTGCGACAGCTGCACCAGGTCATGGCCGACATGAACACGGCCCGCAGCCTGGCGGACACACTGCAGACGGTCGCGGACGGCGTCGTCACCGCACTCGGCTACGAGCTGGCGTGCGTCAACCTCGTGCGCGCCGACGGGGACCTCGTGGTGGCCGCCTTCGCCGGCAACCCGGCGGCCGAAGCGCTGATCACCGGCCGGGTCGGCTCCCGCGAGTCCTGGGAGCGGCGGCTGACCATGGGCGAGCACTGGGGCGACCTGGTGTTCATCCCGCACACCGAGGGCTGGATCCTCGACGACGACGACGTCCCGCAGTGGTACACCGACGGGCCCGCGCCGCGCTTCGAGGACGAGTGGCACCCCTCCGACCGGCTGTTCGCGCCGATGTACACGCCCTCCGTGCCCGGCGGCTCCGGCGGCGAGCTGATCGGCGTGCTGTCCGTGGACCGCCCGCGCAACGGCCGCCGGCCCGGCGCCTGGGGCCGCGAGGCGCTGCAGATGTACGCCTTCCAGGCCGCCATCGCCATCAGCAACGCCCGGCTGCGGGCCAACATGCAGCGCGCCCTGGTCCGTCTGGAGCGCGAGCAGCAGGCCCTGCGCGCCAGCGAGGAATCCTTCCGCCAGGCCTTCGAGTACGCCCCCTCCGGCATGGCCATCGCCGAGATGGGCGGCGACCAGCACGGCCGGATCCTGCGCACCAACGACGCCCTGTGCCGCCTGCTGGGCCGCCCCGCCTCCGCGATGCGCCGCTACTCCTTCTCCGACCTCGTCCACCCCGAGGACATAGGCACCCTGCTGCGCACCTCCGCCGAGGGCGGCCGCGCGGAGCTGCGCCTCGGCCGGCGCGACGGCACCTACGTCTGGGTCAGCCTGCGCAACAGCGTCGTCGCCGACGCCGCCGACGGGCCGCGCTTCCTGCTCACCCACGTCGAGGACATAGAGGAGCGCAAGCGCCGCGAGCTCCAGCTCGCCCACCGCGCCTCGCACGACTCCCTGACCGGCCTGCCGAACTCCGCCGAGCTGCGCTCGCGCCTCTCCTCCCGCCTGTGCCGGCGGCCCGCCCACGCGGCGCTGGAGGAGACCTTCGACTCCCACGACGCCGCCTTCGGCCACGCGGTGCCCGACCTGAGCGGGCACGGCTTCGACTACCGCCCCGACCCGGTGGACGCCTTCGACGGCTACGACCACCACGTGCACACCGTCGCCCCCGAGGAGGGCCGCGACGACGGCACGAAGGGGCTCGCGGTGCTCTTCTGCGACCTCGACGGCTTCAAGTCGATCAACGACCGGTTCGGGCACAACGCGGGCGACGCCGTCCTCATCGAGGTCGCGCGCCGGCTCTCGCGGGGCGTGCGCGACGGCGACACCGTGGCCCGGCTCGGCGGCGACGAGTTCGTGATCCTCGCCGACGGGCTGGGCCGGGCCGACGCCCAGGACCTCGCCGTACGGCTGCGCAACGAGATCATCCAGCCGATCCGCGCCGAGGGGCGGGCCGTGCGGGTGGGCGCCAGCTTCGGCATCGGCTGGGCGCACTGCGGCATGACGGCCGACGAGGTGCTGAAGTCCGCCGACGAGCGGATGTACGTCGAGAAACGATCTCGTCCCAAACAGCACCGGCGTGCCGGATGAGGTGCAGGTCAGCGCGGTGATGCGGTCCGGGTCACCCGTTCGGGCCTTGCGGAGCGGGTAGGCTCGCACTTCGCCACATGATTCAGACGCGCCCCGCGAGACGCCCACCGCGTCCCGGGTCGCCCCCGCATCCGCCCCCCGCACCTGTTGAGGAGTACGAAGGGATGACGCCCGGCAACAACGGCGCGAGCACACCCGAGGACGACGACCCGTTCGGCTACCTCTACGCCGACGGACAGGCCAACGGAGCGCAGCCGCCCTCCAACAGCGGCTACGGCTACCCGAACGCGGTCGGCCGGGTGCGCACGGTCGGCGAGCGCCAGTACGGCCAGCAGCAGACCCAGCCGTACGGGCAGCAGCCGTCCTACGGACAGCACGGCGCGCCCCCGCAGCAGCAGGCGGCGTACGGCAGGCCGAACGCCCACTACGCGGCGCCCGAGACGCTGCCCGGCGGGGCCCCCACGACCCGCCAGCAGGCGGCGTCCACCGGCGGCGGCCGGGGCCGCGGGCCCAACACCAAGGGCCTGCTGATCGGCGCGGTCGCCGTGGTCGCCGCGGTCGTCATCGGCATCGCGGTGGCCATGGCCAACGGCAACACCGACGACGACAAGGGCGGCGGCAACGAGGCGGCGTCCACACCCACCACGTCCGCGAGCGCCTCACCCAGCGAGTCGAGCACCAGCGAGGCGAGCGACACCAAGCTGCCCGCCATCGAGGCCAAGGCGCTGCGGCTGGACGGCGGCGCCGCGACGTCCTCGGACGTCGAGGGGGCCCGGGCGGGCGGCGGCGTCTACGTCGGCAACCTGAACAACGTCGGCGCCTCGGTCACCTGGACGGTCAGCAGCATCCCCGACGACGGCGCCTACACGCTGTTCGCGCGCTACAGCACGCCCGGTGAGGACCAGTCCATGACCCTCACCGTCAACGGCAAGGTCTTCGGCACGAAGATGCCGCTGAAGAACTACGCCAAGGCCGCCCAGGGCGACTTCGCCCAGGGCTGGACCACGACGTACGCCTACCCGTCGCTGACCAAGGGCACCAACACCATCTCGCTGTCCTGCCAGGACGGCGACAAGTGCAACGTCCTGCTCGACCAGCTCTGGCTGAAGAAGGGCCAGGTCACCCAGTAGCCCCGGATCAGGCGGCGGTGACGTCCCCGGTCACCGCCACGCGGTCCAGCAGGTCCCGGTAGGCCGCGGGGTCGAACTCGCCGGCCGCCGGGGCCAGGACCGTCGCCGCGGACAGGGCGACCGCGCGGGACAGGCGGTCCGGCCACGGCAGGCGGTCCACCAGGCCCGCCAGCAGGGCCGCCGAGACCGAGTCGCCCGCGCCCGTCGGGTTGCCCCGCACCCGGGCCGGCGCCGCCGCCCGCCAGCACCCCTCCGGGGTCACCGCGACCAGGCCGTCCGGGCCGAGCGTCGCCACCACCGCGCGTGCCCCGCGCCGCCGGGCGTCCTGCGTGGCCCGCGACGGCTCGTGGGAGCCGGTCAGTTCGGCCAGTTCGCCGGCGTTGGGCGTGATGACGTCCGGGCGGGCGGCCACCCCGCGCCGCAGGGCCTCGCCGGCCGTGTCCAGCAGCACCGGCACCCCCGCCGCCCGCGCTGTGCGCACCAGCCCCGCGTACGCCCCGACCGGCACCCCCGGCGGCAGGCTGCCGCACAGGGCCACCGCGTCGGCGCGCCCGACGAGACCCTCGTACGCCTCCTGGAAGGCCGCCCACCGCACCGGGTCGACGACCGGCCCCGGTTCGTTGAACTGGGTGGTGTCGCCGGTGAGTTCGTCGACCACCGCGACCGTGCGGCGGGTGGGCCCGCCGACCGGGACCAGGGCGTCGGTGATCCGGGGCGTCGCGGTGAGCCGTTCGCGCACCGCGTCCCCCGTGGCCCCGCCCGCGAAGCCGGTGACGGTCACCTCGTGCCCGAGGGCGGCGAGCACCCGGGCCACGTTCAGCCCCTTGCCGCCGGGCCGTTCGGTGACCTCCGCGACCCGGTGCGAGGCGTGCGGCCGCAGGGACCGTACCCGGTAGGTGATGTCGAGAGCGGTGTTCAGCGTGACCGTGAGGATCACCTGGCCCGACCTCCCCCGATGTGCGCGTGCGACGTTGCTGTCCGGAGGCTCGATCATGCCAAACGCACGGCGGCCGGCCCAGACCTCGGGTCGACCACCGTCACCGTACGGGCGGACGTATCAGGCCAGTTGGGGATCGACCACCCACGCGCCCCGCCGCATCACGCCCCTGAGCTCGAAGTCCGCGTCCAGGACGACCAGGTCCGCGTCCTTGCCCGGCTCCAGGGAGCCGATGCGGTCGTCCAGGCCGAGCAGCCGCGCCGGGTTGGCGGACAGGGCGCGCACCGCGTCCGTCACCGGCACCCGGTCGATCGTCACCGCCCGCTTGAACGCCCGGTCCAGGGTGAGCGTCGAGCCGGCGATGGAGCCGCCCTCCACCAGCCGGGCCACGCCGTCCGCGACCTCCACCTCCAGCGGGCCGAGCATGTAGCGGCCGTCGCCGAAGCCGGCCGCGTCCATCGCGTCCGTGATGAACGCGACCCGGTCGGCGCCCGCGTGGTGGAAGGCCAGTTGCAGCGCCGCCGGGTGCAGGTGCGTGCCGTCGTTGATCAGCTCGACGGTGACCCGCCCGTCCTCCAGCAGCGCGGTGATCGGCCCGGGGGCGCGGTGGCCGACCGGCGGCATCGCGTTGAACAGGTGCGTGGCGACCGTAGCGCCGGCGTCGATCGCCTCGACGGTCTGCTCGTAGGTGGCGTCCGTGTGCCCGATCGCCGCGATCACCCCGTGCTCGGCGAGCAGCCGCACGGAGTCGATGCCGCCCGGCAGTTCGGTGGCGAGCGTGACCATCTTCGCGTGCCCGCGCGCCGCGTCGACCAGCTTGCGCACCTCGGCCGGGTCCGGGTCGCGCAGCAGCTCCTCGGAGTGCGCGCCCTTGCGGCACGGCGAGATGAACGGCCCCTCGAAGTGGACGCCGGCGATGTCGCCCTGCTCGGCCAGCTCGCTCAGCAGCCCGGCGCGCTGCGTCAGGAAGTCCATGGCGCCGGTGACCGTGGAGGCCACGAGGGTGGTGGTGCCGTGCAGGCGGTGGGTGTGGATGCCCTGGAGGACGTCCTCCACGGTGCCGGAGGTGAAGGAGGCGCCGCCGCCGCCGTGGTTGTGCAGGTCGACGAAGCCGGGGACCACCCAGTGGCCGCTCAGGTCGAGGACTCGGGCGTGCTCGGGTGCGGCGGCGGCGATGCGGGTGCCGTCGACCACGACCCGGCCGCCCGGTACGGCGCCGGTGGGCAGGACGACCGTGGCGCCGGAGAGCACCAGGGGGGTGCCGCTCGTCACGGGGTGCGGGCTCGTCGGGGTGTGTCGCGCCCCTGGGTGGGTTGCCATTACGGCGTGTCCTCCTTGCCGTCGGTGGTGTCGAGGAGATCCCAGGCCAGGAGGCCCGCGCCCAGGCAGCCCGCCGTGTCGCCCAGGGCCGCGGGGACGATCTCCGGCAGTTTCTGGAAGGTGACCCGTCGGCGGACGGCGTCCCGCAGTGGTGTGAACAAGGTTTCCCCCGCCTCGGCGAGGCCGCCACCGATGACGAGGGTGCGCGGGTCCAGCAGGGTGAGGCCGGTGACCAGGCCGTCGGCCAGGGCGTCCACCGCCTCCTGCCAGATCCGGACGGCGTTCGGGTCGCCGGACATGACGGCCTTCGCGCAGTCGGCCGCGTCCGCGTCCGGCGTGCCGCTCGCCCGTGCCCACGCCTCGCTGACGGCCGCCGCCGACGCGAACCGCTCCAGGCAGCCGCGCTGCCCGCACGGACACGGCGGCCCGCCGGGCCGTACGACGATGTGGCCGATCTCGCCGGCGAAGCCGTGGGCGCCCGCCTCCACCCGGCCGTCGATGCCGATGGCGCCGGCGATGCCGGTGCCCAGCGCGACGAACAGGAAGCGGTCGGCGCCCCGGCCCGCGCCGAGCCGGCCCTCCGCCAGGCCGCCGGTGCGCACGTCGTGGCCGAGGGCCACCGGGGCGCCCAGCCGCTCGGCGAGCAGCGCGCGCAGCGGGACGTCCCGCCAGCCCAGGTTGGCCGAGTAGGCGGCCACGCCGTGGGTCTCGTCGACGATGCCCGGGACGGCGACGCCGGCCGCGGCCGCGCCCTCGCCGAACCGCTCGGTCCCGTGGGCGCGCAGCTCGGCGGCGAAGTCCAGGATGCCGGCGACGACGGCGTCGGGGCCGCGCTCGCGGCCGGTGGCCCGGCGCGCCCGGTGCAGCAGCGCGCCGTCCGCTCCGACCAGGGCGGCCTTCATCCCGGTGCCGCCCACGTCGAGGGCGATGACATGTCTCACGGGGGACAGTGTGGCCCCAGGACCCGCAAGAGGTCTAGTCCACTTGCGTGGTGTAGACCTTATTCCGATATACGGACCGGGTGTATCCACCATGGTTCACCCGCACTACCGGTCAAGGGGATGACACGTGCAGCGGCGCGCTTGGCGTACGGGGACGATCGCGGCGGCGGCCGCGCTGGGGATGACGGGAGTCCTCTCCGGCTGCGGGCTCGGCGGCGGCTCGGGCGAGGTGACGCTGAAGCTGGTCGCGGCCGACTACGGCGACAGCGCGGCCAACAGCTCGAAGAAGTACTGGGCGGACCTCGTCGAGGCGTACGAGGCGCGGCACCCCGACGTCCACGTCGAGGTGAGCGTCTACTCCTGGACGGAGGTCGACCGCAAGGTCCGCCGGATGGTCGACGCCGGCGAGGCGCCCGACATGGCGCAGATCGGCGCCTACGCCGACTACGCGGCCGAGGACCGGCTCTACCGGGCCGGCGACGTGCTCTCCATCCCCGTGCAGGCCGACTTCGTCCCGCAGCTCGCCCGGGCCGGCGAGGTCGACGGCGTCCAGTACGGCATGCCGTTCGCGGCCTCCACGCGGCTGCTGTTCTACAACAAGACCCTCTTCCACAAGGCCGGCCTGAAGCCGCCCACCACGTGGGCCGAGCTGGCCTCCGACGCCGCCGCGCTCGAGGACGAGGGGGTGACGTACCCGTACGCGCTGCCGCTCGGGCCGGAGGAGGCACAGGCCGAGACCCTGCAGTGGCTGCTGAGCGGCGGGGGCGGCTACACCTCCACCGTCGGCGGCTACAGCCTCGACGCCGCCGAGAACGTCGAGACGTTCACATGGCTGAAGGACGAACTGGTCGGCAAGGGGCTGACCGGGCCGGTCGCACCCGGCAAGCTGAACCGGGCGGCCGCGTTCGCGGCGTTCGCCGACGGCCGGGTGGGCATGCTCAACGGGCACCCCTCGCTGATGAAGACGGCCGCGGCGAAGGGCGTGAAGTTCGGCATGGTGCCGATGCCCGGCAAGGACGGCGCCGCCCGCAACGCCCTGGGCGTGGCCGACTGGATGGCCGCCTTCAAGCAGAACGGCCACGGCGAGCAGATCGGTGACTTCCTCGACTTCGTCTACAGCGAGAAGAACGTGCTCGCCTTCTCCCGCGAGTACGACCTGCTGCCCGTGACCACGTCGGCGAGCGGGGTGATGGCCACGGCGGCCGGGGACCAGGACCTCAAGCCGTTCCTGGACGAACTCCCGCTGGCCGAGCTGTACCCGGTCGGCCGCACCTCCTGGGCGACGGTCAGCGCGGCCGTCAAGAAGCAGATCGGCACCGCGGTGCAGCCCGGCGCGAGCCCCGCGCTGGTCCTCGGCGAGCTCCAGACCAAGGCGATGACGGCGGACACCAGTACCTCGGGCTGAGTTACCGTGCGGGGTATGGAGCAGCGGGAGCGGGACATCCTCGCGATGGAGCGCCGCGGGTTCTCGTCACCGGGGGCCAAGGAGCGGGCGGTACGGGAGGAGTTGGGGCTGGCGCCGGTGCGCTACTACCAGCTCCTCAACGCCCTGCTGGACGATCCGCGGGCGCTGGAGCACGATCCGGTGACGGTGAACCGCCTGCGGCGGGTGCGGGACGCGCGGCGGGGTGAGCGGTAGCCGTGCGGGGTGTTCGCCGGCGGTCGTGCGCCGTGGGGGTGCGGTGCGTCGCCGGGTGCGGGTCTGTTCGTGGCTGGTCGCGCAGTTCCCCGCGCCCCTGAGGGGTGGGTGCTGCTCGCGGTGTCCAGGACGCGCCCCCATTAGGGTCGGTGTCATGGGAAGCCCTGAGACGTATTCCGCCGAGAGTCTGCCCACGCCGCGTACCCAGGCCGGGAGGGACGCGCTGGAGGCGCTGGTCGCCCGGCCCGGGCGGGCCGTCGTCGGCCTCGACTTCGACGGCACCCTCGCGCCCATCGTCGAGGACCCCGAGAAGGCCCGCGCCCACCCCGACGCCCTGCCGGCCCTCGCCGCCCTCGCGCCTCGGCTGGCCGGGGTCGCCATCGTCACCGGGCGGCCCGCCGAGGTCGCCGTGCGCAACGGCTCCTTCGCCGGGGCCGCCGGGCTGGAGCACCTGACCGTGCTCGGGCACTACGGGGCCGAGCGCTGGGACGCCCGCACCGGCGAGGTCACCGCCCCCGCCCCGCACCCCGGTCTCGCCGGGGTCCGCGACGAGCTGCCGGCCGTGCTGGAGCGGGCCGGGAACTGGGACGGCGTCTGGGTGGAGGAGAAGGGCAGGGCCGTGGCCGTGCACACCCGCCGGGCCACCGACCCCGACGGCGCCTTCCGCGCCCTGCTCGACCCGCTGCGGGACCTGGCCGAGCGGCACGGACTCGTCCTGGAACCCGGGCGCCTGGTCCTGGAGGTGCGTCCGGCGGGCGTGGACAAGGGCGTCGCGCTGACCGGGTACGTCCGCGCGACCGGCGCGGAGACCGTGCTGTACGCCGGGGACGACCTGGGCGACCTGCCCGCGTTCGCCGCCGTGGAGCGGCTGCGCGGTGAGGGCGTCGCCGGGCTGCTGGTGTGCAGCGGCAGCGCCGAGGTCACCGAACTCGCCGACCGGGCCGACCTGGTGGTGGACGGCCCGGAGGGCGTCGTACGGCTGCTGCGGGCGCTGTCGACTCAGCTCGGCTGAGCCGTCAGGGCGTTGAGCTGGTCCAGGAACCACTGCGCCGGCGGCAGCGCGGTCGCCGCTGCCGCCAGGCGCTTGGTCCGCTCGGCCCGCTCCTCCGCGGGCATGGTCAGCGCCTCGTGCAGGGCGCGGGCGGTGTCGACCACGTCGTACGGGTTCACGGCGAGGGCGTCCTCGCCCAGCTCCTCGAACGCCCCGGCCTCCCGGGACAGCACCAGCACGCAGCCCTCCTCGGACAGGACGGGCATCTCCTTGGCGACCAGGTTCATGCCGTCCCGGATGGGGTTCACCAGGGCCACGTCGGCGAGGCGGTAGGCGGCCAGGGAGCGGGCGAAGTCGTCCTTGACGTGCAGCACGACCGGGGTCCAGCCGGGGGTGCCGAACCGCTCGTTGATCCGCTCCGCGGTGCGCTGCACCTCGGCCGTGTAGTCCCGGTACACCGCGAGGTCCTGCCGCGAGGGGTAGGCGAACGCCACGTGCACCACGCGCTCGCGCCACTCGGGGTGGTCCACCAGCAGCTGCTCGTAGGCCAGCAGGCCGCGCACGATGTTCTTCGACAGCTCGGTGCGGTCCACGCGCACGATCGTGCGGCGGCCCGCGCCGATCTCCTCGCGCAGCCCCGCCATCCGCTCGGCCACGTCGGGCCGGTGGGCCCGCTCGCGCAGGAACTCGCCGTCCGCGCCGAGCCCGTGCACCCCGATCAGGGTGTCGCCGGTGCCGCCCGCGAACTGCTCGCAGCACGCGGCGAACGCGTCCGCCCAGCGCCGGGTCAGGAAACCCAGCCGGTCGGCGCCGAGCATGCCGCGCAGCACCTGCCCGGCGATGTCGCGCGGCAGCATCCGGAAGTACTCCGGCGGTGCCCACGGCGTGTGCGAGAAGTGGCTGATCCGCAGGTCGGGCCGCAGCTCGCGGAGCATCCCGGGGACCAGGGTCAGGTGGTAGTCCTGCACCAGCACGGCCGCGCCCGGCGCCGCCTCCTCGGCGAGCGCCTCGGCGAACGCGCGGTTGTACGCCTCGTACGACGCCCACTGGCGCCGGAACTCCGCGTCGAAGACCGGCTCCAGCGGCGTCTGGTAGATCATGTGGTGGACGAACCACAGCACCGAGTTGGCGATGCCGTTGTACGCGTCCGCGTGCACGTCGGCCGGGATGTCCAGCATCCGGGTGCCGGGCTCGCCCTCGCCGCGCCGCACGGCCTCGCGGTCACCGTCGGACAGCGCCGAGCACACCCACAGCGCGTCCGCGTCCGGGCCGATCGCGGAGAGCCCCGAGACGAGTCCGCCCCCGCCCCGTTTCGCGGTCAGCGAACCGTCCTCGCCCACCGTGTACGACACCGGTCCGCGATTGGACGCGACCAGCACCCGAGCCTTCTGATCAGCACCGCGCGTGAGAGCCATACGCCTCAACCTAGCCCGACCCGTAAACGCTCAAACGTACGGTTCCCCTGGGCGAGCGACCGTATACGGGCCGTCGGGTCCGGGGCCCTCACGCCACCTTGCGGGTGGTGTACTCGGCGATCTCGGTCATCGGCGGGCGCTCCTCCGTGTCCACCGAATAGGTGCGGGGCTCGAAGCCGGACTCGCCCCGTTCGAACTGGGTGAGGGCCGGGCGGATCAGGTGGCCGCGGGCCAGGCGGAGCTGGGCGGTGCGGTAGATCGCCGCGGCCATCCGGCCGAGGGCCTGGCCGTCCTGGTGGCGGTGCTTGCGCACCCCGAGGTCGACCTGGGCCAGGGCGTCCAGGCCCACCAGGTGCAGCGCGTCCACCAGCATGCCTAGCTCCACGCCGTAGCCGACGGGGAACGGAAGCTGCTCCAGCAGGGAGCGGCGGGCCGCGTACTCGCCGCCGAGCGGCTGCACGAAGCCGGCGAGCTGCGGCCAGTGCATGTTCAGCAGCGGGCGGGCCATCAGCTCCGTCACCCGGCCGCCCTGGCCGGCCGTGCCGCCGAGGGGGCGGTCGTACATGCCCTTGACCAGGTCGACGTCCGGCTCGGTGAGCAGCGGGCCGACGAGGCCGGTGACGAAGTCGGAGGTGAACTCCCTGAGGTCGGCGTCGATGAAGCAGACGATGTCCCCGCCGGTCACCAGCAGGGAGCGCCACAGCACCTCGCCCTTGCCGGGCACGGCGGGTATGCGCGGCAGGATGGTGTCGCGGTGGACGACCCGGGCGCCCGCGGCGGCGGCCACCTCGGAGGTGCGGTCGGTGGACCCCGAGTCCACGACCACGATCTCGTCGACGAGCGGCGCCTGCTGCACGAGGTCGTGCCGGATGACGGCGACGATCTCGCCGACGGTCTCCTCCTCGTTCAGCGCGGGCAGGACGACGGACACGGTCAGCCCCGCGGCGCGCTTGGCCGCCAGGACCCGGTGGAGGGGGCGGTCGGCCACGGACCAGGACCGGGTGGCCAGCCAGCGTTCGACTTCTTCCAGCACGGTCAGCGGCTCCTCACGGTTGTCTCGCGGTTCGGACGACTATCTCAACTGTCCTGGTCGTCGGTTACAGTCTTGGACAACGCTGGTGACCATCGCATGTCGGGGTCGGCCGGCGTCCACAACCACATACAGCTCATCCAGAGGGGCAGAGGGACACGGCCCGATGAAGCCCCGGCAACCCTCCAGTCGGTTCTCCTGACCTGTGCAGCGAGGCTCCCGGCTAGGGAAGGTGCCAAATCCGTCTCACGGCGAGATGCGTCGTGAGGAAGATGAGGAGAAAGGGCCTCGCCTCACATGGCTGCGCAGACTGTTGAAAGCACGACCGACTCCACCGTCGACCTCGGCCCCGCCGCCGCCCTGAGCTGCCGCGAGTGCGGCCACCGCGTGCCGCTCGGGCCGGTCTTCGCGTGCGAGGAGTGTTTCGGTCCGCTGGAGATCGCCTACGACTTCTCCGCCCACGACACCGAGGAACTGCGCAAGCGGATCGAGTCGGGCCCGGCGAACATCTGGCGCTACGCCCCGCTGCTGCCCGTCCCCGCGGACGTGGCCGACAAGCCGAACATCAACCCCGGCTGGACCAAGCTCGTCCAGGCCGACAACCTGGCCCGCGAGCTGGGCGTCGAGCCCGGCAGGCTGTTCGTCAAGGACGACTCCGGCAACCCGACGCACTCCTTCAAGGACCGCGTCGTCGCCCAGGCCCTGGAGGCCGCCCGCGCCTTCGGCTTCACCACGCTGTCCTGCTCCTCGACGGGCAACCTGGCCGGCGCGGTGGGCGCCGCCGCCGCCCGCGCCGGCTTCCGCAGCTGCGTGTTCATCCCGCACGACCTGGAGCAGGGCAAGGTCGTCATGGCCGCGGTCTACGGCGGCGAGCTGGTCGGCATCGAGGGCAACTACGACGACGTGAACCGCTTCTGCTCCGAGCTGATCGGCGACCCGGCGGGCGAGGGCTGGGGCTTCGTCAACGTCAACCTGCGGCCGTACTACGCCGAGGGCTCCAAGACGCTGGCGTACGAGATCTGCGAGCAGCTCGGCTGGCGGCTGCCGGACCAGATCGTCGTGCCGATCGCCTCCGGCTCCCAGCTCACCAAGATCGACAAGGGGCTGCGGGAACTGGTCGAGCTGGGCCTCGTCGAGGACCGGCCGTACAAGATCTTCGGCGCCCAGGCCGAGGGCTGCTCCCCGGTGTCGGCCGCCTTCAAGGCCGGTCACGACGTGGTCCGCCCGCAGAAGCCGAACACCATCGCCAAGTCGCTGGCCATCGGCAACCCGGCCGACGGGCCCTACGTCCTGGACATCGCCCGGCGCACCGGCGGTGCCGTGGAGGACGTCACGGACGAGGAAGTCGTCGACGCGATCAAGCTGCTGGCCCGCACCGAGGGCATCTTCGCCGAGACGGCGGGCGGGGTGACGGTGGGCGTGACGCGCAAGCTGATCGGCGCCGGGGTGCTCGACCCGTCGCTGACCACGGTCGTCCTCAACACCGGCGACGGCCTGAAGACCCTGGACGCGGTGGCCGGCACCGGCCTGACCGCCACCATCCGCCCGACCCTGGACTCCTTCCGAGAGGCTGGCCTCGCATGAGCGTGACCGTCCGCATCCCCACCATCCTGCGCACCTACACCGGCGGCCGGGCCGAGGTCGCCGCCGAGGGCGCGACCCTCGCCGAGGTCATCGAGGACCTGGAGAAGCACCACACCGGCATCGCCGCCCGCGTCCTCGACGACCAGGGCAAGCTGCGCCGGTTCGTGAACGTCTACGTCGACGACGACGACGTGCGCTTCGAGCAGGGCCTGCAGACGGCGACCCCGGACGGCGCCGGCATCTCCATCATCCCGGCCGTCGCCGGCGGTCAATAACCCTCGGTAATAGCGATTACCGCGCGTTCATCGAATTGCCCCCACCGTGAGAGAAGCGGAGGGGGCAATTCCATGTGGTTGAGCGCGGTAGAGTTGGGGAACCCGCCCCGGATCCAGGAATCGGCGGGCCTTGTTTCCTGCCGCGTGCCCGATGAGAAGTAGCCAAACTGTGTGCTGCCGCCGCGGCTTATGTTCCTTTTATGGGGCCCGACTTGCCCTGAATTCGGACGAATTCTGACCACATTCCGGATCGTCGGCGTCCAGAATTCTCGTCCGATTGACCTGTTGCAGACGGCAGTTGGACAGATACATTCAGCCGCGGTCGACGCGTTCCGGCGCACGCCCCCAACCAGTCTGGGGGGTGAGGTCTGACCCGGATCCGCGAAGTGCGGATCTGTGCAAGGGCCAGTAATAGGGGAGTTAGGCATGGCTCAGGGCACCGTCAAGTGGTTCAACGCGGAGAAGGGGTACGGCTTCATCGCGGTCGACGGTGGTGCGGACGTCTTCGTCCACTACAGCGCCATTCAGATGGACGGCTACCGCACCCTTGAAGAAGGCCAGCGGGTCGAGTTCGAGATCTCGCAGGGTCAGAAGGGCCCGCAGGCCGACATGGTTCGTGTCACCGCCTGAACGTTCACCGCCTGAACGTTCTTCCGCAGTCACTCACCGAGGGGTCCGCGCCCGCCCAGGGCGCGGGCCCCTCGTCCGTGTGCGCGGGGCGCCCGTCCGTTCGCCCCCGGCTGAGTCGTGGCTCGGTCCCCGAGAGCCGCTTGCGCCCGCCCGTCGCCCGGCCACCACCCCTGGAGGAGCACTCGCTCCGCGAGCGCGTCTTGCACTCTCCTAGTCCGAGTGCTAATCATTGGCGTTAGCACTCTGAAGGTGAGAGTGACAGCGAAGGACCGGGTCGGTGAGGCCCGCGGGCCGGGTGGGGCAAGGAACCACCGGGCCGGCGAGCCGTCCGTCGCGGGCGCGGGCGCGGTCCGAAGGAATCACCCCCAGTCCTGGAGGGACCACTTCACATGGCCAAGATCATCGCGTTCGACGAGGAGGCGCGGCGCGGCCTCGAGCGCGGCATGAACCAGCTCGCGGACGCCGTCAAGGTCACCCTCGGCCCCAAGGGCCGCAACGTCGTCCTCGAGAAGAAGTGGGGCGCCCCCACGATCACCAACGACGGTGTCTCCATCGCCAAGGAGATCGAGCTCGAGGACCCGTACGAGAAGATCGGTGCCGAGCTCGTCAAGGAAGTGGCGAAGAAGACGGACGACGTGGCCGGTGACGGCACGACGACCGCCACCGTCCTGGCCCAGGCACTGGTCAAGGAAGGCCTGCGCAACGTCGCCGCCGGCGCCAACCCGATGGCCCTCAAGCGCGGTATCGAGAAGGCCGTCGAGGCCGTCTCCGCCGCCCTGCTGGAGCAGGCGAAGGACGTCGAGACCAAGGAGCAGATCGCCTCCACGGCCTCCATCTCCGCCGCCGACACCCAGATCGGCGAGCTCATCGCCGAGGCCATGGACAAGGTCGGCAAGGAAGGCGTCATCACCGTCGAGGAGTCGCAGACCTTCGGTCTGGAGCTCGAGCTCACCGAGGGCATGCGCTTCGACAAGGGCTACATCTCCGCCTACTTCGCGACCGACATGGAGCGTATGGAGGCCGTCCTCGACGACCCGTACATCCTGATCGCGAACTCCAAGATCTCCAGCGTCAAGGACCTGCTCCCGCTCCTGGAGAAGGTCATGCAGTCGGGCAAGCCGCTGCTGATCATCGCCGAGGACGTCGAGGGCGAGGCCCTGTCGACCCTGGTCGTCAACAAGATCCGCGGCACCTTCAAGTCCGTCGCGGTCAAGGCCCCGGGCTTCGGCGACCGCCGCAAGGCGATGCTGAACGACATCGCCATCCTCACCGGCGGCGAGGTCATCTCCGAGGAGGTCGGTCTCAAGCTCGAGAACACGACCCTGGACCTGCTGGGCAAGGCCCGCAAGGTCGTCATCACCAAGGACGAGACCACGATCGTCGACGGCGCCGGCTCCTCGGAGCAGGTCGCGGGCCGCGTGAACCAGATCCGCGCCGAGATCGAGAACAGCGACTCGGACTACGACCGCGAAAAGCTGCAGGAGCGCCTGGCGAAGCTCGCCGGCGGTGTCGCGGTCATCAAGGCCGGTGCCGCCACCGAGGTGGAGCTCAAGGAGCGCAAGCACCGCATCGAGGACGCCGTGCGCAACGCCAAGGCGGCCGTCGAGGAGGGCATCGTCGCCGGTGGTGGCGTGGCCCTGCTCCAGGCCTCCCAGGTGTTCGAGAAGCTGGAGCTCGACGGCGACGAGGCGACGGGCGCCCAGGCCGTCAAGCTCGCGCTGGAGGCCCCGCTGAAGCAGATCGCCGTGAACGCCGGCCTCGAGGGCGGCGTCGTGGTGGAGAAGGTCCGCAACCTCACCCCGGGTCACGGCCTGAACGCCGCGACCGGCGAGTACGTCGACCTGGTCGCCGAGGGCATCATCGACCCGGCCAAGGTGACCCGCTCCGCGCTGCAGAACGCGGCCTCCATCGCCGCGCTGTTCCTCACCACCGAGGCCGTCATCGCCGACAAGCCGGAGAAGGCCGCTGCCCCGGCCGGCGGCGGCATGCCGGGCGGTGACATGGACTTCTGATCGACCCCGGTCGATCAACCGTCCTGCGGACCGAGGGCGGCACACCCCGTACGACGGGGGGTGCCGCCCTCGGGCGTTCCCCGGGGCCGGGACCGGACGTCCGGGTGGGCTGAATCACAGCCATCGGGCAGCGGGCGCGGAATGAGCGGGCGCGTGGCGCGGGTTGACGTTGACGTGCCATGCATGCGTGTGCACATACCGTCCGGTATATCCCGAAGGAGCCCCCACGTGACCGCGACCACCGCAGAGTCCACCGAGCCCACTCCCGGGTCGTCCGCCTCCCGCGCGGCGCAGATCCTCGCCCGGCCGGTCTCGATCAACGGCCTGACCGTGCCGAACCGCATCGCGATGGCGCCGATGACCCGCATGTTCTCGCCGGGCGGCGTCCCGGGCGAGGACGTGGCGTCGTACTACGCCCGCCGCGCCGCCGCCGGGGTCGGACTCATCGTCACCGAGGGCACCTACGTCGGCCACGAGTCGGCCGGCGAGAGCGACCGGGTGCCGCGGTTCCACGGCGAGGAGCAGCTCGCGGGCTGGGCGAAGGTCGCCGACGCGGTGCACGCGGCCGGCGGCACGATCTTCCCGCAGCTCTGGCACATCGGCATGGTGCGCAGGCCGGGGAAGCCGCCGTTCGAGCAGGCCCCCGCGGTCGGCCCGTCCGGCATCCGGCTGGACGGCACGCAGGACGGCAAGGCCATGACCCGCGGCGACCTGGACGACGTCATCGGCGCCTTCGCCCAGGCCGCCGCGGCCGCCGAGCGCATCGGGTTCGACGGGGTCGAGCTGCACGGCGCGCACGGCTACCTCATCGACCAGTTCCTGTGGGCCGGCACCAACCGCCGTACCGACGCCTACGGCGGTGACCCGGTCGCCCGGACGAAGTTCGCGGCCGAGATCGTCGCCGCGGTGCGCGCCTCCGTGTCGGCCGACTTCCCGGTCGTCCTGCGCTACTCGCAGTGGAAGTCGGACAACTACGACGCCCGGCTCGCCGAGACCCCCGAGGAGCTGGAGGCCGTCCTCGCCCCGCTCGCCGCGGCCGGTGTCGACGCCTTCCACGCCTCCACGCGCCGCTACTGGCTGCCCGAGTTCGACGGCTCGGACCTGAACCTGGCCGGCTGGACGAAGAAGCTGACCGGCCGGCCCACCATCACGGTCGGCTCGGTCGGCCTGGACGGCGACTTCATCCGCGGCTTCGCGGGCGAGGGCTCCCCGGTCAAGGGCCTGGACGACCTCCTCGACCGCCTGGAGCGCGAGGAGTTCGACCTGGTCGCCGTCGGCCGCGCGCTGCTCCAGGACCCCGAGTGGGCCGCGAAGGTGCTCGCCGGCCGCCTCGACGAGCTGAAGCCGTACGACGCGGCGGCGCTGAAGACCCTGAGCTGACCCGGCTTCAGGACGCCGGGCGGACCGTCCGGCGTCCGCCGCCGGGACCTCGGGGGCGCTCTTGCGGACCGGTCCTACGCTGGACGCATGGCCACCGATCCCTTACTCAGGCAAGGCCCCGACTCGACGGATCTGATCCTGCGCCGCGGCTCGCCGGCCGGGCCGGTCCGCATCGCGCTGGCGTCGGCGGGGCCGGCGCTGTTCGTTCCGCTCGCCCTGGTCGTGCCGACCGCGGTCGTCGCCTTCCTGATGACACTGGCCGAGGCGCGGGCGTCGACCGTGTTCGTGGTGGTGGCGGTGATCGCCGGGCTGGAGTACCTGCTCGGCTGGCCGGTGCTGGCCTTGTCCCGGGCCCGGGACATCCTGCGGGTGGAGTTCGCGCCGGCCGGGGTGCCCGCCTCCCTGCGGCTGGTCCGGACCGCCGGGCCGGACGACCGGCTGCCCGTCGACACCCTGCGCGAGGTGCGGCTGACGCACGAGGTGGTGGAGCCGTACGAGGGGGACCACAGGCCGGCCGTCTCCACGCTCGTGCTGGAACTCGCCCTGCGGGACGGCCCGGAGCGGATCGGCCCGCTCCCGTTCGGCGGTGACCCGCAGCGGCTCGCCGACGCGCTGGAGGGCCTGCTCGGTCCGGCCGGGGTGGTGGTGGAGCTGCGCACCGAGCGCAGCACCCGCTCTCGGCCGGTGCCCAACTCCGGGTGGACCTCCGGCGGTTCGGCCTCGGCCGGTTCGGCCGGCCTCTGACCCCCGGGCCGGCCGCGGCGGGTGCTACAGGTTGCCCATGGGCTCGATGTCGACCTTCACCGGGGTGCCCCAGACGCGCAGCACCTCGTAGTCGGTGAACTCGTGGACCAGCCGGTAGGCCATGGCGGGCCGGGACCCGCGGCGCAGTGCGGCCAGGTACAGCTCGGCCTCGCGGCGGTCGCGGCGCGGGGTGCCGCAGAGCTGCCACTCCTGCCCGTTCCACAGCTCCGGCAGCCACCGCTGCTGGGGCTGGGGACGGTCGCCCCGGACGCCGTACCGGGAGGGCGCCGACCCGGGGTGGTCGCCGTGCGGGCGGGACGGACCGTAGGGGTTCTGGCCGCTGTACTCGGAGCGGCGGGCGGCCCGGCGCCGGGTCTCGCACAGCAGGCACAGGTCGGGGGCGCTCTCGTCGACCGGCCCGTTCGGGTGCTCGGCGCACCGGGTGGCGGGCGCGGCGGCGCCGACGCTCTCCTCCAGCAGGTCCAGGGCCCGCCGCAGGTCGGCCTTGACCTCGTGCAGCCGGGCGTCCGGGGTGTCGGTGGTCAGGGCGTCACCGTGCTCGCCGAGCAGGCGGAGGGCACGGCCCAGTGCGGTGAGCTGCGCGTGGTTCATGGTGGGTCGACGCCTCACGGTCTCGACGAGGGGGAGCGGCCTCCAGGGTAGGCCGGTTTCAGCCGGACGACCGGACCGGTTCCGGGGCGCCCGCCCCCGGGGCGGTGCGGGGCGGGCCGTCGGGGAAGCCGGCGACCCAGGTCGCGGCGAAGCCCACCCCGTAGCCGGTGAGCAGGCCGCCCGCGTAGACCGCCGCGGCCGCGGCCAGGCCGTGGGAGCCGGTCAGGAGCGGGAACAGGGCCCAGCCGGAGGGGCCGATGGCCGTGGCGCCGACGCTGTCGCCGAGCATCGCGAAGAACCCGACGAACGCCCCGCCGGCCGCGCCGCCCGCGCAGGCGGTGAGGAAGGGACGGCCGAGCGGGAGGCAGACGCCGTAGATGAGGGGCTCGCCGACGCCGAGCAGGCCGGCGGGGAGGGCCGAGCGGATCGTGGCGCGCAGCGCCGTGTCGTGGCGCAGGCGGACGTACACCGCGCAGGCCGCGCCGACCTGGCCGGCGCCCGCCATGGCGAGGACGGGCAGCAGCGGGGTGGAGCCCTGCTGTTCGATCAGGGTGGTGTGCAGCGGGATGAGGGCCTGGTGCAGACCGAGCATGACCAGCGGCAGGAACAGGCCGCCGAGGAGCAGCCCGGCGACCGCGCCGGTGTGGGTGAGCAGCCAGGTCGCTGCGGTGCCGACGGCCGAGGAGACGGCGCCGGCCACGTACATCAGGCCGTACAGCGTGGTGAGCCCGGCGACCAGGACGGTCACGGTCGGGGTCACCAGGACGTCCAGCGCGTCCGGCACCCGCCCGCGGCAGGCCTTCTCGACGTACGTGGCGAGCAGCGCGGCGGCCAGCGCGCCGAGCACCCCGCCCTGGCCGGGCGCCAGTGCCGCCCCGAACGCCGTCACCTTCGCCACCCCCGGGTACACCACCACGGCGGCGACGGCGCCGCCCAGCACGGGGGTCCCGCCGAACTCGCGGGCGGTGTTGACGCCGACGAAGACCGCGACGAGCGCCATGAACGCGGACGCCACGACGCTCAGGGCGGGCGTGACGCCCGGCAGCCACCCGGCGTTGACCAGCAGGCCGTCGAGCCCGGCGAGGACCCCGCAGCCGACGAGCGCGGGGATCAGCGGGACGAAGACGGCGGCGACGCGGCGCAGGGCCGCCTTCAGGGGCGTGGCGTTGCGCCGCCCGCGCTCCTGGCGCAACGCGGCGCCACGGGCGGCGAGTTCCCCGGCGACGGTGGAGCCGAGCAGTTCCTCGAAGGCGGCCGTCACCCGGGTCACGGCGCCGGGTCCGAGGACCACCTGGTACGTCCCGTCGTCGGCCACCACCCCCAGCACCCCGGGCACGGCCCGCACCGCCTCCTCCCGCACCCGCGCCGGGTCGAGCAGCCCCACCCGCAGCCGGGTCATGCAGTGGGCGACGGACGTGACGTTGGCGGGGCCGCCCAGCAGGGGCAGGAGGGCGGCGGCCGTGGCGCGCGGGCCGGTGGGGTCGGTGCGGTCGGTGCTCATGGGCAGAGCGTGCGGGTCACCCCGGCGTGGCGGCGAGCGCGGCACGCAGATGTCCGCCGGACTCCTCCAGAAGGCGGGCGGCGGTGGGCCCGTCCACCCCGGCGAGCACCACCAGGATCGCGTGCTTCACCTCGCCCCCGGTGGCGGCGAGGGCCGCCTCGATCTCCTCGTCCCCGGCACCGGTGGCGAGCGCGACGATGCGCCGGGAGCGGGCGCGCAGCTTGTCGTTGGAGGCGCGCACGTCGACCATCAGGTTCCCGTAGGTCTTGCCCAGCCGGATCATGGTGATCGTCGACAGCATGTTGAGCACCAGCTTCTGCGCGGTGCCGGCCTTGAGCCGGGTGGAGCCGGTGACCAGCTCCGGTCCGACGACCACCTCGACGGCGTGCTCGGCGGCCGAGGCGAGCGCGCTGCCCGGGTTGCAGGCCAGCCCGACGGTCAGCGCGCCCAGGGCGCGGGCGTGTTCGACGGCGCCGAGGGCGTAGGGGGTGCGGCCCGAGGCGGAGACTCCGACAACGGTGTCGTCGGGCGTGAGGCGCAGGGCGTCCAGGTCGGCGACGGCCAGTTCGCGCGAGTCCTCGGCGCCCTCGACGGAGCTGACCAGGGCGTCGGGGCCGCCCGCGATGAGCCCGACCACCTCGCCGGGTTCGGTGTTGAAGGTGGGCGGGCACTCGGAGGCGTCCAGCACCCCGAGCCGCCCGGCGGTCCCGGCACCGGCGTAGACGAGCCGCCCGCCCCGGCCCATCCGGGCGGCGACGGCGTCGATGACGGCGGCGATCCGTGGCAGCTGGGTCCGGACGGCGGCCGGGACGCCGGCGTCCTCGGCGTTCATCAGCCGCGCGATCTCCAGCGTGGGCAGGCGGTCGATCTCGGCGAGGTCGGCGCGGAACGCCTCGGTGGGCAGGGCGGAGAGCTGCGAGAGCAGGGGGTCGGGACGGGGGGTGCGGGGGCTGCGGGGGGTGTGGGAGGTCATGACGGACGGCTCTTCCCGTTCGGCTGATCACGGACAACGACCCCTACGGTCTACCGGTGCCGGTGCGCGAGGGCCTCGTACGACGCGGCAAGCGCGGGCGCGGCCGACTCGTATGTGCGCTGTGCCACCCCCACGAACAGGCAGTCCACCACCAGGAGCTGACCGGTCCGCGAGGACATCGCGGCCGGCCGCAGCTCGCTCTCCCGGGCCGTCGAGGTGGTCAGCACGTGGTCGGCGTAGGAGGTCACGGCGCTGTCCGGGCGCCCGGTGATCGCCACGGTGGTGGCGCCCCGTTCGAAGGCGACCCGCAGCGGCTCGATGACGTCGCCCGTCGACCCGGAGTGCGTGATGGCGATGGCGACGTCCCCGCCGCGGAGCTGCACGGCGTTGGTGACCGCGAGGTGCGGGTCGCCGGGGGCGTGCGCCATCAGCCCTATCCGCAGCAGCTTCTGCGTGAGGTCCTGGGCGACCAGCCCGGACGCCCCGATCCCGTACACGTCGGTGCGCCGGGCCGCGGCCACCGCGGCCACGGCGGCGCCCAGTTGGGCGGTGTCCAGACCGGCCGCGGTGTCGGCGAGGGTCTGCTGCTCGTCGTAGGCGAGCTTGGCGACGACGTCGGCGATCGGGTCGTCGACGTCGATGTCCGTGGTGATCGCGGGGGAGCGCCCGGACTGCTGCTGGGCGGCCAGCCCGGCGAGGGCGAGGCGCAGGTCGCGGTAGCCGGGGTAGCCGAGGAGGCGGGCGGTGCGCACGACGGTCGCCTCGCTGGTGCCG
Organism: Streptomyces galbus; assembly: GCF_005280195.1. Taxonomy (GTDB): domain Bacteria; phylum Actinomycetota; class Actinomycetes; order Streptomycetales; family Streptomycetaceae; genus Streptomyces; species Streptomyces galbus. The sequence goes on from NZ_SZPR01000019.1 coordinate 144,319, forward strand.
GTGAGTTCGGCGAGACCGGTGACGGTCAGGGCCGCGCACCCGGCGGGATCACCCGCGACGGCCTCGGCGACGCGCTGCATCGAGCGCGTCATCGAGGGCGCGAGCGTGCGCACCTTGGCGGCGAGCGCGGCCGGCGGAGGGAAAGTTTCCTTCACGTGCTCGGACACAGGTGAAAGTTATTTCCGGTTCGGTGGCCCGGTCAAGAGTGCGCACAATGGGACCATGGATCCCGTGAGCCCCCTGGAACAGGCGCTGCACGCCGCCCGCGCCCGCGTGCTGGCCGACCTCGTCGCGGGCGAGGTGGCCGAGGCGGACGTGGTGTCGATGGTGGAGAACTCCGTCGTGGAGCGCCGCTGGTGGGTGGAGCAGTGGCCCGACGGCGCGGCCTACCTGCCGGGTCTGGTGGCCCAGGACGTGCAGGACGCGCTGCTGGAGCGGTACGGCCGCTGGCCGCTGTGCCCGGTCTGCGGCTCCGGCGACCCGCACGCCCTCGACGTCGAGCCCGAACTCGGCCCGGACCCGCACTGGGTGTGTCACAAGGCGGGCGTGCGGGTCGCGGCCGTCGGCTCGCTCGGCGCGGCGGCGGGGGGCACGCGCCCGTCATGACCGGCTGCGCCGCCCGCACTGTCTGCGGGCTTCTCCCCTCATGACCGTCTACATCGACCCGCCGACCTGGCCGGGGCACGGCCGTCTGTGGTCGCACCTGGTCAGCGACGTCTCGTTCGCCGAACTCCACGCCTTCGCCGAGCGGTTGGGCGTACCGCGGCGCGCCTTCGAGCGCGACCACTACGACCTGCCCTCCCACCGCTACGCCGACGCGGTGGCGGCGGGCGCGGTGGAGATCGGCTCCAAGGACCTCGTGCGCCGGCTCACGGCGGCGGGGCTGCGCCGCCCCAAGGGCCGGGCCCACTGAGGCCCGGGCCTACCGTTCGCGCACGTACAGCCGCATCGCCCGCGCCCCCGGCTCCGTCCGCTCCGCCTCCAGCGGGACCGGGACGAAGCCGGTTCGGCTCACCACGCCCTGCGACGGCAGGTTGTCCTCGTCGATGACCGCGCACAGCGTGCGCACCGCGTCGTGGGTCAGGGCGTGCGCCGTCAGGGTGCGCAGGGCCTCGGTCGCGTAACCGTGGCCGCGGGCCGCCTCCACCAGGTCGTAGCCGACCTCCGTCCGCCCCTCGTCGTCGGGCGGACCGTGGAAGCCCATGCTCCCGAGCGCCCGGTCGTCCTCCCGCCGCACGACGACGAAGACACCGAACTCCGGGTGCAGGACGCCGTTCTCGTACGCCTTGACCAGCATCCCGGCGGCGTCCCGGGCCCCTTGCAGGGGTGCGCCGCCCAGCCAGGCGAAACCGCCGTCGCCGCCCGTGTGCAGGTCGAGGGCGGCGGCCGGGGTCAGCGCCTCCAGGGTCAGCCGCTCGGCGGGCAGGACGAGCGGGTTGACCCAGCGCCAGCCGGTGACCGGCGCGCGGTCGGGCAGCTCGCCGCGGCCGGTGGCCCACCGCAGGGTCGGCCAGGGGCCGGCGTCCGGGCGCACGTGCGGGAACAGCCGGGTGAGCACGCCCGCGCACAGGTCCGCCGGCGGCTCGTACGGCACGCCCAGGCCCTCGGCGATGTCATGGGTGTGCAGCAGCAGCTCGGTCACGGCCATCGCGGCGAAGCCCTCGCGGCCGGCGCTGCCGAAGGGGTACGGGTGGTAGGCGCGGACCGCGCGCGGGGTGGTGCGCACGGCCATCGCCAGCAGGGTGCCGGTCGTCTCGACCACGTCCGCCACGCCCGCCGGGCCGGTGCCCTCGCCGAGGGCGAGCTCGAAGGGGACGTAGGCGTCGGCGGAACGGCCCGCCAGCTGGCCCGCGTAGGCGAGCAGCGTGCCCGCCAGGTGCTCGGCGGTCCGCAGGCAGCTCCACTCCAGCCGGCCGGCCGGCACCCCCTCCCAGTCCCGGTCCGTGACCGACCGCAGCAGCCCGACGCTGCTCGCGACGGCCGCCTCCACCTGATCTCCGCCCCAAGTCCGCATGGGGGAAGCGTAGGCGTACCGCCCGCTCAGCTCGACAGCAGTTCCAGCTCGCCGCCGAGGTTGTAGCGGGCGGTGGCCTCCCAGTGCTCCGCGCCGTAGGGGGTGCGGAACAGGCGGGGCAGGCCGAGCAGTTGGCGCAGGACCTCGGCGCGGCCCGCGCGGAAGGCGTCGTTCGGCACGAAGTGGTACTCCTCGCGGACGGCCGCGGTGTAGGCGGCGTACGCCGAGGGCGCGGAGGCCAGGATCGCGAGGTCCGCGTCGCACAGGACCTGGCCGTTGCGGTCGTCGTCGGCCGGGTCGTGGGTGACGGTGAGGCGCACCAGCCGGGCGACCTCCGCGGTGGTCCCCTCCGGGACGCCCGCCTCGGGCAGGGCGCGCTCGGCGAGCCGGGCGGAGCGCTCCTCGTTCTCGGAGCGGTCCGGCAGGTACACGGCGTCGTGGAACCAGGCCGCCAGCCGCACGGCGTCCGGGTCGTCGGCGTACGCCTGCAGGGTGTCGACGTGGTCGAGGACCGCGGCGAGGTGCGTCAGCGTGTGGTAGTGCCGCTGCGGCTCCTGCCAGCGGCGCAGCAGGGCGTCGGCGTACGTGTCGGGATCGGGGTGGCGCGTGCCCTCCCGGACCGACAGCAGGGTGCGCAGCCAGCGGGACCGCAGGGCGTCGAGATCGACCATGGCCCCATTCTCCGCCTTGTCGCGAGGCGGGGCGGTCCGGGACGCACACCCCCTAGCGTGGGGCCCATGACGACCACGAGTACCGATGCGTACGAGCCGAGGGACCCCGAGCTGCCCGGGCGGCTGCTCGTCACCGAGCGGGACGGGCTGGTGCCGTTGCTGCGGTCCCGCCGGGACGACGACTTCGCGCGGCCGGCCCCCGCGTGTCCGGGATGGACGGTGCGGGACGTCGTCGCGCACTGTTCGTCCGCGCTGATGCGGGTGGTGGAGGGGCGTTTCGAGAAGGGCGTGTTCTCGCCCGCGTCGAACGACCGGGACATCGCCGAGCGGGCCGACTGGCCGAACCAGCGCGTCGTCGACGAGCTGGAGCGCGGGATGACCGAGGCCGGTCCGGCGATCGCGAAGGCGGGGGGCGTGCTCGACCTGGTCGCCCTGGGGGAGTGGGTGCACGGCGGCGACGTGCGGGACGTGTTCGGTGAGCCCGGGGCGTACGGCGGTCCCGGCCTGCCCGACGCGCTGGCCCTGCTGGCGCGGGTGACCCGGGAGAAGGGCCGTCCCGCCCTGCACGCCGACCTCGACCACCTCGACGAGCCGCTGCTGCTCGGCGCCGCCGACGGCGGGCGGACCCCGGCCCGCTTCATCGGCGACGCCCCGACCCTCGTCCGGCTGTACGCGGGGCGCCGGCCCGCGGACGGGGTGTCGTACGAACTCGCCGGGGCGGAGCCGGGGGAGCTGAACATCTTCGACTGACCCCCCGGGGATGTCTCGTCGGTCAGGCCGGGCTCGCGGCCCTGATCCGGCCTGACCGACGAGACACTCCCTTGTGGCCCCCGGGCCCGGCCTCCCGGCGTACCCTGGCATTGGACTAGACCTGTAGCCGCTCCAGGGGAACACGACGGAAGGGGTCCTATGAGCACGCGTGCAGTCCTGGAGGTGATCGCCCTCGACCCCGAGGACGCGGTCGCCGCCCAGGCCGGAGGCGCGGACCGCCTCGAGCTCGTCACCGACATGGCCGCCGACGGGCTGACCCCGTCCGTGGCGACCTTCGCCGGGATCCGCGCCGCCGTCGACCTCGACCTGCGCGTGATGCTGCGGCTGGCGGACGGGTTCGCGGCGGGGGACGTGGCGCGGCTGACCGCGCTGGCCGGCGAGTTGCGGGCGGCCGGGGCCGACCAGTTCGTGCTCGGCTTCCTCGACGCCGCGGGCGAGGTCGACCTGGGCGCGGTCGAGCGGGTCGTCGGGGCGCTGGACGGCTGCCGGTGGACCTTCCACCGCGCGATCGACCGGGCCGCCGACCGCGACGCCCTGCGCAAGCGGCTCGACGGCCTGCCGGGCCTGGACACCTACCTGACGGCCGGTTCCGCGGCGGGCGTCGACGAGGGGCTGTCCGTGCTCGTCGCCGAGGCCGAACGGCGCGGCCGGCCGGGCTACGGGCAGCAGCTCCTGGTCGGCGGCGGCCTGCGCCTGGACCACGTCCCGGCCCTGCGGACGGCGGGCATCGACGCCTTCCACATCGGCGGCGCGGCCCGCCCGGACGGCTGGACCGGCCCGGTCTCGGCGGACGCGGTCGCCGAGTGGCGGCGCGCGGTGGACGGCACCCCGGCTGTCCAGGGGGCAGGGGACATACGGGCCGCGGAGGTGGGCGAACTGCTCTAGGGCCGTCGTTGCGACAGGCCGAAGACACCCGCTAGGACCCGCCCTGGGCCAGTTGCTCCGGCAGGGGGCCCGTGTGGGTCACCGTCAGGCCCGACACCGCCCGGGTGAGGGCGACGTACAGGCGCCGCAGGCCCGTGCGTTCGTCCGGCTCGCCGTCGACCACGGCCCGGGGCTCGTCCAGGACCACGTAGTCGTACTCCAGGCCCTTGGCGAGGGACGCCGGGACCAGGGTGAGGCGGGCCTCGGCGGTCGTCTCCTCGCCGGGCGCGAGGTGGGGCAGCCCGGCGGCCGCGAGGGCGTCCGCCAGCGCGGGGACGCGCGCGTCGGCCGCGATCAGGCCGATGGACCCCTCGTGCCGCAGCGCCTCCTCGCACGCGGCCACCACGTCCGCGTCCCCGGCGACCGCGCGGACCTCGAACGAGCCGGGGTTCTCCCGCACCGACGCCACCGGGGTCAGCCCCGGCGCGATGTGCGGGAGCAGCCGCGAGGCGTAGGCGATCACGTCCGTCGGGACGCGGAAGCCGGCCGTCAGCTCCTCGATCACCGCGTCCCGCTTGCCGAGGTGCCCGAGGGCCTCCTCCCAACTGCGGGTCGCCCAGGGCGTGGTGCCCTGCGCGAGGTCGCCGAGGACCGTCGCCGAACCGGTCGTGCAGCGCCGCCCGACCGCCCGGTACTGCATGGGCGACAGGTCCTGCGCCTCGTCCAGCACCACGTGGCCCAGCGAGTGCGTGCGCCCGATCAGGTCGGTGGCCTCGTCGACCAGTACGGCGTCGGCGGGTGACCACCGGGCGGACTTCACCGAGCGGACCGGCTTCCGCCACAGGATCGTCTTCTGCTCCTCCTCGCTCAGCACGCCCTCGGCCTGCCGGGCGAGGAAGTCCGCGTCGGTCAGCAGCCGCAGGACCAGCTTCGCCGGGTCGACCGGCGGCCACACCGCCTTCACGGCCGCCTTCACCGCGCTGTTGCGGGCGACGGCGTCCTGCACGCGGTCGTCCGGCGCCTCGCCCGAGCGCTCCATCTGCACCAGCACCGCGTGCGCGATGCGCTGCGGCAGGGCCTCGCGGGCGGCGCCGTAGCGGATGTCGCGGTCCAGCAACTCCCGGACGATGTCCTCCAGTTCGTACGCCGGCACCCGCCAGCGCCGCGAGCCGCGCACCACCACGACCGGCTCGGTCGGCGGCGTCACGTGCGAGTACACCGCCCGCCGCAGCACCTCGGCCATCCGGGCGTCGCCCTTGACCACGGCGGCGGCCGCGTCGTCGGTGCCGCGCACCTCCACGTGCGCCACCAGGTCGTCGACCGTCGCCTGCCGCACGGTGAGCTCGCCGAGCGCGGGCAGCACCTGCTCGATGTAGTGCAGGAAGGACCGGTTCGGCCCGATGACCAGGGTCCCGGTGCGGGCCAGCCGCTCGCGGTGCGCGTACAGCAGGTACGCCACCCGGTGCAGGCCGACCGCCGTCTTCCCGGTGCCGGGGCCGCCCTGCACGCACACGGTGCCGCCGAGGCCCGACCGGACGATCTCGTCCTGCTCGGGCTGGATGGTGGCGACGATGTCGCGCATCGGGCCGACGCGGGGCCGCTCGATCTCCTGCTGGAGCAGCTTGCTGGTGCGGGCCGCCTCGCCGGGGTCGGAGAGGTGCTCGTCCTCGTACGCGGTGATGTCCCCGCGCGTGTAGCCGAAGCGGCGGCGCAGCGCGACGTCCATGGGGTCCTTCTTGGACGCCCGGTAGAACGGCTGCGAGACCGGCGCGCGCCAGTCGATGACCATCGGGTCGCCGTCGGCGTCGTGCACGTGCCGGCGCCCGATGTAGAAGCGCTCCCCTCCGGCTCCCTCGGCCTGCTCGGCGCCGGGCGCGTGCAGGTAGTCGAGCCGGCCGAAGAACAGCGGGGTGTCGCTCAGGTCGGCCAGCGCCTTGATGCGGTCGTCGATCTGGCGGGCCAGCACCTCGGCGTTGACCCAGTTGGCGGTGACGTCGCGGATGTCGAGCGACTCGACGTCCTCGCGCATGGCGCGCAGCGCGGCACGGGAGGCGGCCAGGTGGGAGCGTTCGCGGGAGAGGGGGTCGTCGGCGGACAGGAGCGTGGACAAGGGGGTGCCTCCGGGCCTGCGGGACGTCATGGCGGTGGGCCGGCCGGTTTCCGTCCGGTCGGCGGCGCTCCGTGAGGGAGGCGGGCAAGAGCGGAGATTCTAGGACCGCGGGCGGGCGGGGGGCCAATGGATATCCGCCCGGCCCGGGCGCCCCGGAAGGTCCCGACCCCTAGGGGAGGCGTCCCCCGCCCGTAGGGGGAGGCGGTCCACCCGGGGGTGGAGCGAGGAACCTCCCGAACTGGCTCTCCAGACCGATGCCGCCCTTATGTCCGCTATCGCACCATGGAGACATGAGCGCAGCGACCATCACCCACGCCCCGGCACCGGGCCGTCCGCCCGGCGCCACGTCCCTGTCCGTGTCCGGCAGCCACCACCACCGCCTCGGCGACACCCTGCGCGCGATACGCGTCTTCGCGGGCGCCGCCTTCGACGTGATCATCCTCGGGGAGTACGGCGAGGAAGCGGGAGTCCGCCGCTCCTGACGGCACCCCGCCGGCCCTCCCCGGCGATGACGACCACCTCGTCGCCGTCGGACCAGCGCCGGCGGTCCGCCTTGGGCGGATTGAGGCGCAGCCCGTAGCCGGGGGCCCGGCGGGCCTCGGCGTGGCTGCGGTAGCCGATGGCGCACTCGCCCCGGTCGCGTGCCGCCGCGACGACCGTGGCGAAGGCCGTCTCGTGACCGGTCACCACGTAGTCGGCGGCCGACCGCAGGTGGATCTGGGTGCCGCCCGCCGAGAACAGCTCGTCGAACACGTCCGCCAGGTGGTGGTTCTGGGAGATCTGCGCCATCAGCAGCCCGATGAGCTTGCCGCTGATGATCACGTCCGCTCCGGGGCCGAGCGGGGCGAGGGGCCGGTTGCCGTCGTCGGTGAGCTCGGTGACCACCGGCAGCGCCCGGCCGGTGCGCCGTTCCAGGTGGCGCAGGACGAGCAGCGTGACGAGCGTGCGGGTGTCCGGCTCCTCGGGGGGCTCACCGGCCCGTGGCTCCTGGCCGAGCACGACGACGCTGTCGTAGGAGGCGAGGTCCAGGCCGGCCAGGGTCTCCGGCCGGGTGGTGTCGCCCCTGAGGGCCACGCAGGTCCAGTCGGAGCCGTCGCCGTCGCCGCTGTCGTCGCCGCCGTCCCCGTGGCCGCCGCCCGCTTCGTACGCGGCCCGCACCGTGGCCTCGTCCTCGTCCGCGACCACGTCGGCGACCGACCCCGGGGGAGCGTTGCGGCCCCACTCCCGCAGGACGAGGGGCGCGCGGCGGTTCCAGCCCAGCACCAGCAGCCGCTCCGGCCGGGTGTCCGCGGGCCGGGGGCTCGCCACGGACCGCTCGTCGACCAGCGGCGCGCAGTCGGCGAGCTCGGCGGTGTCGTCGTCGGCGGCGATGACGAGGAGCTGGTCGTCGGGTTCGAGGACCGTCCGCGCGGGCGGGTTCAGCCAGGGCACCCCGCCGCGGATCAGCCCGACCGCGCTGGCGTTGCCGTAGGAGAGCAGCGCCTCGCCGAACTCCCGGCCCGCCAGGGACGGGTGGGCGGCCGGGTAGAACTCGTTCCCGGCGAAGTCGAGCAGGTCGCGGTGGACCAGCGACAGTCCCGGGCGGCGCGCCGCCTGCGCGATGAGCCGGGCCGTGACGGTGTCGCTCTCCAGGACGACGCCCCGGGATCCGGCGGCCAGGCGGGCCGCGAGCAGGTAGCCGCTGTCGCGGACCGCCGCCACCACGGGCACCGGGACGTCGCCCCCGCGCGCCGTCGCCCGCAGGGCCAGCAGTGCCTTGACGACGTCCGCGTCGCCCCGGGACGCGTCGGGCGGGAGCACGATCACCGAGTCGGCGGTGGCCGGACTGGTCAGCGCCAGCACGGCCGGGTCCGCCGACGGTCCGCTGCGGCAGATCAGCCGGGTCCGGCCGGTCGGGCCGACCTTGCTCTGCAGAGACTCCTCCATCGCCGTCTTGTCCCGGTCGGCCAGGATCGCCACGGCCGAGCGCCGCTGGTTGGCACCGGCCGCGACCAGTTCGCTCACCACGGTGAAGACCTGCTCCGACCAGCCCAGGACCACCACGTGACCGCGTTCCAGTAACTTCGAGCGGCCGCGGCGCAGGGCGATGAGCCGCTCGGTGAGCCCGGTCGTGATGAGACCGACGAGGGTCGAGACGTACACCAGGGCGACCAGGGCCAGCAGCACCGACAGCGCCACCCGGGCCGGGCTGCCCGTGGTGCCGCCCAGCCGCATCGTCTCCCCGGTCAGGTGCCAGATCGCCGCCACCTTCCCGGAGAAGGTGGCGGGGGCGTGCCCGCTCGTCCACACCAGCGCCGCGCTCGTGGGGACGACCACGGCCAGGCAGACCAGCACCAGCCAGCCCACCAGGGCCGAGGTGCCGCGCGCCAGGGTCGTGTCGAACCAGTACCGCGCTCGGGCACCCGCCCCGGGCCGCTGTTCCACTGTGTTCCCCCTCCGCGCGCAGGTCTGTAGGGGGCAGTGTCCTGACCCGGCCTCGCGCGCCGGGCGGCACGAGGGCGCGATTCATCCCTTCGCCGTAATCGGGGGCAGGCGCCCGCCCCCGCGTGCCTCCGCGCACCCGGTTCGCATGGTTTGGATTGGAGTCTTCGCTCGTCCGTGGCAATCCACCACAACCCGGAGCGAACCGGTCCGGCGGACCCGTAGAAGTAGCGCCATGACCGAGCATCACCAGGCTGACGCCGATCACGGCGGCCTGACCAGACGTACGCTCACCACCGCCGCGGGCACGACCGCCGTGGCCGGCCTCCTCACCGCGGGCGGCACGGGCAGCGCGGCGGCGCTGCCCGCACAGGCGCCCCCGCGCACTCCCGTCCCGGCGGCGGCCCCGTCCGCGGCACGCGGCGCGGACTTCGACCGCTGCCTCGCCGTCGCCCGGGCCCTCCTCGTCGTCGACGACGACGGCCGGCCCCTCGTCCCCGGCTACCGGCGCGTGCTCAAGGACGGCCTGCCCCGCACCCGGACCGGGGCCAAGAAGGTCCTCGTCATCGGCGCGGGCCCGGCCGGCCTCGTCACGGCGTGGCTGCTCCGGCGCGCCGGGCACCACGTGACCGTCCTGGAGGCCAACGGCAACCGGGTGGGCGGACGCATCAAGACGTTCCGCCGCGGCGGCCACGAGAAGGCGGCGCAGCCCTTCGCCGACCCCCGCCAGTACGCCGAGGCCGGCGCGATGCGGCTGCCCGGCAGCCACCCGCTGGTCATGGACCTCATCGGCCAACTGGGCCTCAAGAAGCGGCCGTTCTACTACGTCGACGTGGACGCCCAGGGCCGGCCCGCCTCCCACACCTGGATCCACGTCAACGGCGTGCGCATGCGCCGCGCCGACTACGCCCGCGCCCCCCGGCGCATCAACCGCTCCTTCGGCGTGCCGCGCGCCCACTGGGACACCCCGGCCGCGGCCATCCTGCGCTCGGTCCTCGACCCGGTGCGCGACGAGTTCAGCACGCTCGGACCCGACGGCAGGCGCACCGACAAGCCGCTGCCCGAACGCATCCAGGGCTGGGCCCGGGTGATCCAGCGCTTCGGCGACTGGTCGATGTTCCGCTTCCTGACCGAGCACGCTGGCCTGGACGAGCGGACGGTCGACCTGATCGGCACCGTGGAGAACCTCACCTCACGGCTGCCGCTGTCCTTCGTGCACAGCTTCATCGGGTCCTCCCTGATCAGCCCGGACACCGCGTTCTGGGAGCTGGAGGGCGGCACGGCCGTCCTGCCGGACGCCCTGCTGGCCAAGGTCCGCGACAGCGTGCGGTTCGACCGCCGGGTGACCCGGATCGAGTACTACGACCCCGACCCCGGCCGGTCCGGCGGCGACACCGGGCACGTGCGCGCCCGGGGACCCCACGTGTGGGTGGACACCGTCTCCGAGGGGCGGGGCGGCCCGGTCGTGCGCGAGCAGTTCACGGCGGACGCCGCCGTGGTGACCGTGCCCTTCTCCGGCCTGCGCCACGTGCAGATCAGCCCGCCGATGTCGTACACCAAGCGCCGGGCGGTCACCGAACTGCACTACGACTGCGCGACCAAGGTGCTGCTGGAGTTCAGCCGCCGCTGGTGGGAGTTCGACGAGGCCGACTGGAAGCGGGAGCTGCGCCGCATCGACCCCGGGCTGTACGACGCCTACCGCACCGGGCGGACCCCGGGCGACGGCAGCCTGCTGGGCGCCCACCCGTCCGTCCCGTCCGGCCACATCACCGCCGGCCAGCGCACCCACTACGCCGCGAACCGCGCCGTCACCCGGGACCAGCCGCCCGCGGCCGACGTCACCGGCGGCGGCTCGGTGTCGGACAACGCCAACCGGTTCATGTACCAGCCGTCCCACCCGGTCCCGGGCAGCGCCGGCGGGGTGGTCCTGGCCTCCTACAGCTGGGCGGACGACGCCCTGCGCTGGGACTCCCTCGATGACGGGGCCCGCTACCCGCACGCCCTGTGCGGCCTGCAGGAGGTCTACGGCCAGCGGATCGAGGTCTTCTACACGGGCGCGGGCCGCACCCAGAGCTGGATGCGCGACCCGTACGCCTACGGCGAGGCGTCCGTGCTGCTGCCCGGCCAGCACACGGAGCTGCTCACGTCCATCCCCGCCCCCGAGGGGCCGCTGCACTTCGCGGGCGACCACACCTCCGTGAAACCGGCGTGGATCGAGGGAGCGCTGGAGTCCGCCGTGCGCGCCGCCCTGGAGGTCCACTCGGCGTGAACCGCGCCGGGCGCCGCTCCCCGTACGAGGGAGCGGCGCCCGGTGTCGCGGCACACGGCCTAGCTCTCCGCCAGCAGTTCGTCCGCGTCCATGATCCGGTAGGCGTACCCCTGCTCGGCCAGGAACCGCTGGCGGTGCGCGGCGAAGTCCTGGTCGATGGTGTCGCGGGCGACCACCGAGTAGAAGTGCGCCTGGTGGCCGTCCGCCTTCGGGCGCAGCACCCGTCCCAGGCGCTGGGCCTCCTCCTGGCGTGAGCCGAAGGTGCCCGACACCTGGATGGCGACCGTGGCCTCCGGCAGGTCGATCGAGAAGTTCGCGACCTTCGACACCACGAGCACGCTGATCTCGCCCTGCCGGAACGCGTCGAACAGCTTCTCGCGCTGGGCGTTGGACGTCTCGCCCTTGATCACCGGGGCGCCCAGGTGCTCGCCCAGCTCGTCGAGCTGGTCGATGTACTGGCCGATGACCAGGACCTGCTGTCCGGCGAAGCGCCGCACGATCGCCTCGGTCACCTTCCGCTTGGTCGCGGTCGTCGCGCAGAAGCGGTACTTCTCCTCGGCCTCGGCGGTGGCGTAGGCGAGGCGTTCGGAGTCGGTGAGGTTGACGCGGACCTCGACGCAGTCGGCGGGCGCGATGTACCCCTGCGCCTCGATCTCCTTCCACGGCGCGTCGAACCGCTTCGGCCCGATCAGCGAGAACACGTCGGACTCCCGGCCGTCCTCGCGGACCAGGGTGGCGGTCAGCCCCAGCCGGCGCCGGGCCTGGAGGTCGGCGGTGAACTTGAAGACCGGCGCCGGGAGCAGGTGCACCTCGTCGTAGACGATCAGGCCCCAGTCGCGGGAGTCGAACAGCTCCAGGTGCGGGTAGACGCCCTTCCGCCGGGTCGTCAGGACCTGGTAGGTGGCGATGGTGACGGGCCGGATCTCCTTCCGCGTCCCGCTGTACTCGCCGATCTCGTCCTCGGTCAGCGTGGTCCGCTTCACCAGCTCGTGCTTCCACTGCCGGGCGGAGACGGTGTTGGTGACCAGGATCAGCGTGGTCGAGGCGGCCTGGGCCATGGCGCCCGCGCCGACCAGCGTCTTGCCGGCGCCGCACGGCAGCACCACGACACCGGAGCCGCCGTGCCAGAAGTTCTCCACCGCCTGGTGCTGGTACGGCCGCAGCGCCCAGCCGTCCTCGCGCAGCGCGATCGGGTGGGCCTCGCCGTCGACGTACCCGGCGAGGTCCTCGGCGGGCCAGCCCAGCTTGAGCAGGGTCTGCTTGATCTGCCCGCGCTCGGAGGGGTGCACGGCGACCGTGTCGGGGTCGATGCGGGCGCCGACCAGCGGGGCGATCCGCTTGGAGCGCAGCACCTCCTCCAGCACCGGCCGGTCGGTGGTGGTGAGCACCAGCCCGTGCGCGGGGTGCTTGCTCAGGGTGAGGCGGCCGTAGCGGTCCATCGTCTCGGCGATGTCGACCAGCAGGGCGTGCGGCACCGGGTAGCGGCTGTACTGCACGAGGGCGTCCACGACCTGCTCGGCGTCGTGGCCCGCGGCGCGGGCGTTCCACAGGCCGAGCGGGGTCACCCGGTAGGTGTGGATGTGCTCCGGAGCCCGCTCCAGCTCGGCGAACGGCGCGATGGCACGCCGGCAGTCGTCGGCCTGCTCGTGGTCGACCTCCAGGAGCAGGGTCTTGTCGGACTGGACGATGAGTGGACCGTTCACGCGCGGAACCTTTCCGTCAGGCCAGGGGACGCGGCCAAACGTCCAGTGTGCCACTCGGCGCCGCACGGGCCCCGGTCACGGCCGCACGGCCTCCCGGGCAACCCCGGGCCGCCCTGGACTGTCTTGACCGGCACAGCGGCGTGGTGCGCGCCGCCCGGAGGGGAGGCGCGGGATGGCGGCGGGCAGGTGGGTGACCGGTGTGGCGGCCACGGGGGTGCTGGTGGCCACCGGGGCGTGGGTGCGGTGGGCGGCGGGCGTGGACGGTCCCCTGTGGGAGGAGGTCCGCCCGGTGATCGAGGCGCGCCTCGCGGCGCAGGAGCAGGGCACCGGGTACGGGTCGGCGCTGCCCGGGCTGGGGGCGCGGTGGTTCTGCCGGGCGCGGCCCCTGGACCTCGACGAGCGGGACGGCGTGGTCCGCGCGGGCGTCGCCACGCTGTGCGTGGAGTACGGGGTGCGCGACGGCGCCCTGGTCGCGTGCAGCGGGGACCAGGTCCCGCAGGAGGTCCGGCTGCGGCGCGCCGCGGACGGCGGCTACCGGGTCGTCGCCCTGGAGGAGGCCCCGGACGGCGCGGGCAGCGCCGCCTGGCGCCGCGACCACTTCGGCCTCTTCGCGGACCCCGACCGCCCGGACCCCTCGGCGCAGGCGGCCCTGGAGACGGCGGCCCGCTCCCACTTCGGCCTCCCGCCGGACGCCCGTGTCACGGACTGCTGAGCGGGAGTGAGCGGGACCGGCCGGCGCCCGGCCCTGTTGTTCGTCTCACTCGTCCGCCAGTTCCGCCACGCCCGTGATGCGGTGCAGGGGGTACGTGCGCACCTCGTCCGCGGTGTGGTCGTACGCCGTGACGAAGCCCCCCTCCACCCGGACCGGGGCGATGACGCGCTGGCTGGCCGCGCCGTCGGCGTTGACGTAGCCGATCCACAGGGCCTCGCCGGTGAGGACGGCGGCCTGCACCGTCGCGAGGGTCTCGGCGGGTGAGGTGCGGGGCAGCTCGCCGGGGGCCGGCGGGGTGCCCGGCGTCTTGCGGGGGGCCGTGGAGGCCAGGTCGCCGGCCCGGATCGCGCGGACCGCGGCGCTCAGCAGCGTGGCGTCCGGGACGGGCGGGCCCTCGGGGACCGGCGCGGGGGGCGTGCGCGGCGGGGTGCGCCGGGCGTCGGCGCGGGTGATCAGCACGTCGCCCTCGGCGGACTCGGCGGCGGGCGCGTACCCGAGGGCGCGCAGGCCCTCCAGCAGCGCCGCCGGGTCGGCCTGCGCGGCCAGCACGGTGGGCGCCAGCCGGCGCAGGCGCAGGGCGGCGGAGCGCTTGTCGGCGAGGATCTCGTTCAGCACGGCGTCGTCGTCGCAGCGCACGTACGCCGAGGCCGCGCCCACCCGCAGGTGCCCGTGGCGGCGGGCCACGTCGTCGATGAGGTAGGCCAGCGGCTGCGGCACGGGGGTGCGGGAGTGGGCGGCGAGGAAGGCGTGCAGGTCGGAGGCGCTGCGGCCGGCGTCCAGGGCGCGGCGCACCGAGGCGGGCGTGAAGCGGTAGACCGTCGCGCCGCCCTTGGACTCGACGTCGGCGAGGACGTCCAGCACGTCGGCGAGCGGCCGCTGGAGCGGGCCGGGGGCCACCGCTGTCAGGTCGGCCTGGAGCAGCACGTGGTCCAGCGGTTCGGGCAGCAGCGGGGCGAGCAGCCGGGCCGCGGCGGCGCGGGCGGCGGCCCGGGCCTGCGGATCGGAGGGCCCCGGCGGTACGGGCCCGGCGCCGGGGGTGCCGGCCGGCGCGGCCCGGTGGTGGACCGGCAGCTTGTCGCCCGGGGTGTCGGGGACGTCCGGGGAGTCCGGGGTCCGCGCGGCGTCGTCCGCCGCCTGCGGCTGCGGCGCGCCGAGCAGCGCCCGCCCGTGCGAGGACAGCGCGCCGCGGCCGGTGACGCCGAGCAGCTCGGCCTCCTGGAGCGTCCAGCGGGCCAGCCGGGACCGCAGGTCGTCCTCCTGCTGCGGCCCGCGCAGCGGACGCTCCCAGCGCAGCCGCGCCAGCACGGACTCGGGGTCGGGGGAGGTGCCCGCGGGCAGCGCGGCCAGCAGTGCCAGGACCCGGTGGCGCACCTCGGGGGCCGCCGAGCGGTCCAGGCCGGGGCCCAGCGCGGCCAGCGTGCGGTCCTTGGCGTCGCGGCCGCCGACCAGGCCGGCCGTCCGGGTCGCCGCCAGCCAGGCCCCGGCCAGCTCCGCCCACCGGTCGGCCGCGGGACGCTCCCGCCACTCGTCGTGGGTGGGCGTGGCGGCGTAGCGCTCGTCGGCCTCGCCGTCGGAGGCGATCAGGCCGGCCGCGTACGCCAGCTCGACCCAGAACGCGGCGACCGGCTCGGACACGTCGAGGGCGACGGCCGTGCGCTTGAGGTCGCGCACGCTCAGGCCGCCGGCCCGCAGCACCGCGGGGCCGCCCTCGTCCCAGTCCTTCAGCAGCTCCTCGACGGTCGCCAGCGCGGTGTACGCCTGGCCCGCCGCCGTCGCGTCCACAGCCTGGGGAGAACTCTGCCGCGTCCCGGCCGGCTCGACCGGCGGCGGCACGGGCTGCGTCTCGCGGTGCGCGCGCCCGCCGCGCAGGTGCAGGGCGACCTCGCGGGGCAGCACCACCGTGCCCGGCGCGGTCGGCAGCAGCAGCCCCCGGTCGAGCAGCCAGCGCAGGTGGGCCGCGGGATCGGGCGTCACCTGCCCGTACGGCGGACCCCACACCAGCCGGGACAGCACCTCGCGGGCCTCGGCCGGCGCCTGGCCGAGCAGCTTCGCCATCCGCTCGCGGTCGGTGAACAGCGCCGTCAGCGCGGCCGCCGCCGACACCGCGTCGTGCGTGGACGGCAGCCCGGCCGCCGTCACCAGCTCCTGGATGCGGCCCGGCGACATGCCCGCCGTGGCCTCCTGCACGGTCGGGCCGAGCCCGGTCGGCGAGGGGTGCTGCGGGGACGGCGACAGCAGCTCGCGGGCCGTGCGCACCAGGCGCAGCCGGTCGTCGCCGCCCCACACCAGCGCCTGCTCGCGCAGGGTCCCCAGGGCGTGCGGGAGGGCGGCGGCCACCGCCGTGTCGCCGTCGTCGCCCGCCATCAGGGCGAGCAGCTCGTCGTAGGGCGCCGGGTCCCCGGCCACGGCCAGCGCCTCGGCGGTCTGCAGCGCGAACCGGTCCAGCCGCTCCAGCGCCCGCACCACGGAGGCGCGGGTGCCCGCGCGGGTGGCGAGCTGGGTCAGGTCGGTCGGCACCGGCGCGACGAGGTCGGGACGGGCGCGCAGCAGTGCCGCAAGGGAGGCGTCGTCCCGGGCGCGGAGCGCCTCCGCGAGGGACCGCGGGGCCGCCGGCCGGCCGTCCGGCTTCTCGTCGCTGCTCATCCGCTCAACGGTAGCGGGTGGCGGCCCGCCCCCACCGCCCCCGCGCCCCGACGCCCGGTCCGACCGGCACCGCGCACCGCGCGCTGCGCTACCGTCGTCCCGTCCGGGTATCGGCCCACCCACGCCGGAGGGGACTGCGTTGGGGATCGAGAGCGACCAGGTCGTCTACGAGTACCTGAGCCGCGTCGGCGACGTGGCGCAGCAGCGGCAGTTGTCGTCGGCCACGCGCATGCGGCTCGTGTCGGACCTGCGCAACGAGATCGACCGCAGCCGCGCGCGGGCGACCGTGGACTCCCCGGCCGCGGTCCGCCGCATCATCGCCCGTCTGGGCAGCCCCGACGACGTCGTCACCGCCGCGGCCGAGGGCGGCGGCCCGGCCGTGCCGGAGCCCCCGCGCCCGGCGGTCCCGGTCCAGCGCGAGGGCGGCACGGAGCCGGCCCGGGGGCCCCGCAGGACCACGAAGCCCCGGCGGACCGAGCCGGCCACGGCGGACGGGACCGAGGACGCGACGCCGAAGCCGGACCGGCCGAGGGGATTCCGCCGCGTCGTCCCCCGCCCGCGCCCCGCGGCCCCGGCGCCCGCCGCCCCCGCCGACGTGCCGTCCCCGCCGCACCGCGCCGGGACCCACGAGCTGGGCGACACCACCTCCGTGCCGGACTGGTGGCGGCGGGGCCCCTTCGGCCCGGCGGGACTCGACGACCACGTGCCGGGTTTCGTCGGCGGGGTGGAGATCCCGGACCTGCTCAAGCCGCCGCCCCGCAAGGAGACGGACGCGGTGGCCGAGCCACGGCCGGAGCCGGTGGCGGAGCCGCCCGCCGCGGAGGAGGCGGCCGTACGGCCCCGGCGCCGGCTGCTGCCCCTGCCCGCCCGCCGCTGGAGCAACCCGCTGCTGCTGCTCGGCGCGCTGTGCCTGGTCGCCGGCGCGGTGCTCGGCAACTGGTTCGCCCTGCTGCTCGGCTGGCTCATCGCCTACGCCTCGCGCCGGCTGACCGACACCGAGACGAAGATCGCGGTCATCTGGCTGCCGGCCACCGCGGTCGCCGCGGGACTGGCCTGGCTGTGGGGCCGCAGCGAGGGCCGCTGGGGCACCCCCATCACCGACGGCCACCTGAACGAGGCGATCACCGAGACCTGGCCCTGGGTGGTCAGGGGCGCGGCCATCGCCTCGGCCCTGTTCCTCACCTGGCGCTCCCAACGCCGCACGTAGCCGCCACACCTGCGCACCGGGGACAATGGCGGGCATGGTCCTCCCCTCCGCGTCCGCGTCCTCGTCCGTGCCCGCGCCCACCGTCGGGTTCGATCTCGACATGACGCTGATCGACTCCCGGCCCGGCATCCGCGCCTGTTACCTGGCGCTGGCCGAGCGGACGGGGACGTTCATCGACGCCGACCTGGCGGTCACCCGGCTCGGGCCGCCGCTCGTGGACGAGCTGCGCAACTGGTTCCCGGCGGACCGGGTGGAGGCCATGGCCGAGCTGTACCGGGAGATGTACCCGGCGTACGCCGTCGAGGCCACCCCCGCGCTGCCCGGCGCCCGCGAGGCGATCGACGCCGTGCGTGCGGCCGGCGGGCGGGCGCTCGTCGTCACCGCCAAGTACGAGCCGAACGCCAAGCTGCACCTGGCGCACCTGGGCATCGAGCCGGACGCCGTCGTGGGCGACCTGTGGGCCGAGCAGAAGGCCGAGGCGCTGCGCGAGCACGGCGCGGGCGTCTACGTCGGCGACCACCTCGGCGACATCCGCGGCGCCCGCGCGGCCGGCGCGCTGTCGGTCACCGTGGCGACCGGGCCGTACGACGCGGCGGCGCTGCGCGCGGCGGGCGCGGACGTGGTCCTGGCGGACCTCACCCGGTTCCCGGAGTGGCTGGCGGAATACCGGCGGAGCGGCCACGGCGGGAACTGCGCCCCCGGTTACCGCGAGGCGCCCCGCGCCTGACGGCGGCCCGCCGCGATCGCGCGCAGCACTCCCGCGGCCGCGATCAGGAAGCCGACGCCCATGAGCATGCTCAATCCGAACATGTACGTCGGAAAAGGCCGCGAACCGAAGAACAGCGGGGCCACGGTGACGAGAGTGGCCACGGCACCGGCGAAGAACACGAGGACACCGGCGCGGATCAGTCGGTCACCGGGCCCGGCGGAATTCGTTTGGGTTTTGTCACGCACCGGACCAGGGTAGTTCCCAGCGCGAAGGAACAACCGGGCGACGTCTTGTCACCCGCTCCCAGACCATTAGCCTTGGTACCTCGCGGGTCGAGGGCGACCCGCCGCAGTGCTGTCAAAAGCCGTTTTCCGATGCAGTTTTCCGACGAGTACGAGGACGAGGACAGACGTGCCCACCGGCAAGGTCAAGTGGTTCAACAGCGAGAAGGGCTTCGGCTTTCTCTCCCGTGACGACGGCGGTGACGTCTTCGTCCATTCCTCGGTCCTCCCCGCCGGCGTGGAGGCACTGAAGCCGGGACAGCGCGTGGAGTTCGGCGTCGTCGCCGGACAACGCGGCGACCAGGCCCTTTCGGTGACCATCCTCGACCCGACCCCGTCGGTCGCGGCGGCCCAGCGCAAGAAGCCCGACGAGTTGGCCTCCATCGTCCAGGATTTGACGACCCTCCTCGAGAACATCACGCCGATGCTCGAGAAGGGCCGTTATCCCGACCGGGTCTCCGGCAAGAAGATCGCCGGTCTGCTGCGCGCGGTCGCCGACCAACTCGACGTCTGACGCGCTGCGCTCAGGGGAATTCCAGCGCGTCCGGGCCGAGGGGCGGCACCAGTCCCTCGGCCGCCGCGCGTGTGAGCAGCCCGCGGATCGCCGCGTGGCCGTCGTCGCCCAGGTCGGCGGTGAACTCGTTGACGTACAGCCCGATGTGCTGGTCCGCGACGGCCGGGTCCATCTCCTGGGCGTGCTCCATGACGTAGGGCCGGGACACCTCGGGGTCGTCCCAGGCGGCCCGGACCGAGGCGCGCACCGCGTCGGCGAGCCGGGTCAGGGTGTCCGCGCCCAGCGACCGCTTGGCGATGATCGCGCCGAGCGGGATCGGCAGCCCGGTGGTGTCCTCCCAGTACTCGCCCAGGTCCGCGAGCCGGTGCAACCCGTAGGTCTGGTACGTGAAGCGGGCCTCGTGGATCACCAGGCCCGCGTCGACCTTCCCGTCCCGCACGGCCGGCATGATCTCGTGGAACGGCATGACGACGATCTCGCCGACCCCGCCGGGCACGGTGTCCGCCGCCCACAGCCGGAACAGCAGGTACGCCGTGGACCGCTCCGAGGGCACGGCGACGGTCCGGCCCGTCAGCTCCGCCCCGCCGGCGGTCCCCGCCTCCCGGGTCAGCACCAGCGGCCCGCAGCCCCGGCCCAGCGCGCCCCCGCAGGGCAGCAGGGCGTACTCGCCGAGGACGTAGGGCAGCACGGCGTACGACACCTTCAGCACGTCGAACTCGCCGCGCTCGGCCATGCCGTTGGTGACGTCGATGTCGGCGAACGTCACGTCCAGCGCGGGCGCGCCGGGGACGCGGCCGTGGGCGAGGGCGTCGAAGACGAAGGTGTCGTTGGGGCAGGGGGAGTAGGCGATCCGCAGCGGGTCACCGGTCGTCGTCATGGTGTCTCCAACTCTCCAGGACGGGCACGAGCTTCCCGAAGCCCTCGGTCAGAGCCGCGAGGGCGTCGGCGATGCGCCAGGCGGCGCGGTCGCGCGGTCCCACGGGGTTGGAGACCGCACGGACCTCCAGCACGGGCACGCCGTGCAGGGCGGCGGCCTCGGCGACGCCGAAGCCCTCCATGGCCTCGGCGAGCGCGTCCGGGTGGCGGGCCCGCAGGGCGGCGGCCCGGTCGGCGGTGCCGGTGACCGTGGACACGGTCAGCAGGGTGCCGGCGCGCGCCCCCGTGGCGGCCGCGGCCTGCCGCACGAGCGCGGCGGGCGGGCGGTGGGTGACGGTCCCGAAGCCGAGTTCGGTGACCGGGAGGAAACCGTCGGCGGTCTCGGCGCCGAGGTCGGCGACGGTGATCGCGTCGGCGACCACGAGCGAGCCCACCGGCGCGGCGGGCAGGAAGCCGCCGCCGATCCCGGCGCTGACGACGAGGTCGTACGGGGTGCCGTCACGGGCGGCACCGGCCAGGGCGGTGGCGGTGGTGGCGGCGGCGCGGGCGGACCCCACGCCGGCGGCCACCGGGTCGACGACGAGGCCGCCCGGCGCACCGCGCCCGGTCCCTACGGCGTCCAGCGCCGCGGCCACCGCGTCCCGCTCCACGGGGACGGCGGTGGCCACCAGGACCCGGCCCGGCCCGGCCGCGACGATCAGCCTTCCTTCTTCAGCTTGAACGACCACAGCCCGGTGACGGACTGGCTGTCCTTCTTGCCGTCGGACGCCTTGATGGAGACCAGTGTGGAGTCGCCCTGGGCGCCGTACTGGGCGTTGAAGAAGACGCTGCCCGGGATGGTGCGGTACGTCTTGGTGCTCTCGTCGGTCAGCGGCTGACCGTTCATCAGGATCGTCCAGCGCTTGTCGGCGATGTCGGGGTCGACGCCGAAGCGCACGGTCGCGTCCGGGTCCACGGAGATCGACTTGATGTCCGTGTCCTTCAGGCACTTGGTCAGCTCCGCGGCCTTCAGGGTGTCGCCCTGACCACCGCAGGTGGCCTCAGCGCTGACCGAGGAACGGCCCACGGTGATCGTGGACAGCGGGGTCGGCTTGTCGCAGGCCGACAGGACGAGCAGTCCGGCGGAAACGGCGCCGGCGGCGGCGACGGCGCGGCGGCGTCGCACAGCAGCGGATTGCAGGGTCATGCCCGAAGGCTATCGGGCACGCCCGGCGCTCCCCCTACGAGGGGTACGGCGTCGCTGTGGGTTACGCCACGCGGGTCCGCGACGCCCCGCCGTGGCGTGCCGAGCTCAGCAGGCCCCGTACCGTCGTCACCCATCCGAGGGCGAGCACCGCGGCGGCCACCGACAGGCCCAGCGCGCCGTTCAGCGGCATGGCGATGCCGACGGCGCCGCCGAACACCCAGGACATCTGCAGCAGCGTCTCGGAGCGGGCGAACGCCGACGTGCGCACCAGCTCCGGCACGTCCCGCTGGAGCAGCGCGTCCAGGGACAGCTTGGCCAGTGCCTGCGAGAACCCGGCGACCGCGGTGAGGCAGGCCACCAGGAACGCCCCGAAGAACGCCGCCGCCACGACCGCCGCGCCCAGCACCACCGCGACCACCGTCACGATGATCAGCTCGGGGGCCCGGGAGCGCAGCCACGCCCCCACCGACGTGCCGAGCGCGTTGCCGAGGCCCGCGGCGACCGCCACCATCCCCAGCGACACGGCCGCGCTCTGCCCGGTCAGCGGGTGCTCGCGCAGCAGGAACGCCAGGAAGAACGTCAGGAAGCCGGACAGCCAGCGCAGCGCCGCGTTGGCGCCCAGGCCGTGGGTCACGCCTATCCCGACCGTCCTCAGGCCCGGCCGCTTCGCGGTCCGCCGCCGCGGGCCGTGCACGTGCTGCTCGTCCGAGGCGAGCAGGGCGGTGTCCTCGCCCTTGGCCGAGTCGACCTTCCCCGGCAGCGAGAACGACAGGAACATGCCCGCCACGAAGATCGCGAACGCGCCGAACAGCGGCCAGCGCGCCCCGACCGCCTGGAGCCCCGCCCCGATCGGCGCGGCCACGCCGGTGGCGAGCAGCCCGCCCAGGGTGACCCGTGAGTTCGCCTTCACCAGGGAGAACCCGGGTGGCAGCAGCCGCGGCACGACCGCGCTCCTGACCACGCCGTACGCCTTGGAGGCGACCAGCACCCCGAGCGCGGCCGGGTACAGCTCGAGGCTGCCGGTGACCACCGCCCCGGACAGCACCAGCGCCAGCAGGGCCCGGGCCAGCATCGCCCCGGCCATCGCGGCGCGCCGGCCGTGCGGCAGCTTGTCCAGGAGGGGGCCGATGACCGGGGCGAGGAGCGTGAACGGGGCCATGGTGATCGCCAGGTACAGCGCGACCCGGCCCCGGGCCTCGTCGGTCGGCACCGAGAAGAACACGGTGGAGGCGAGCGCGACGGTGATCATGACGTCGCCCGCGCCGTTCACCGCGTGCAGCTCGATCAGCTTGCCGAGTCCCGACTCGCCCGCGCCGTGCGCGTGCGTCGCCTTGCGGATTCCCCGGGCGGTTCCGGTCACGGGGAAGTGCAGGGCACGCCCGACCGCGCGGACGGACCCGCCGAACCGGCCCGAACCGCCCCGCCGTACTCCGGCCGTGCCCGGAGGTGTCTTCGCGGCTGCCACGACGTCATAGTGCCCTGACTCGGGGGGAGGTAGTGCGGTTTGAAGGGAAGCGAGTTGCGATCCTCGGCACGCCCGGCGGGGCCCCCGCGACGGCCCGTCCGGCGCGCCGGACGCGGCGCGGAGCGCCGAAGAATCACCGTCGGTGTAGGCCAACCGCCTGCGAACAGGTAGCGTGCGTATCTCAGCCATCCCGCACAATGGATGGCACAGGTGCGCCCGAGCGCGATTCGGACGCGGACGTCGACGCGGCCCCCCGGTCCGCTCCGTCCGCCCCACCGCCGGAGGCAACCGCACCCGAGAGACGGCGTAGGAGAGAAGCGATACCTGTGAGCGCAGCGACAACGCGAAGCCGCACCCCCGACCGTCTGTGCGCCGAGGCCGTCGACCTCGCCCGCGCCGCAGCGGAGGAGGCGGCCGCGCCCGGGGTGGTCGGCGCGCACGTGGGGACGGTCTCCGAGGGCGACCGCGTCGTCACGCACTTCTTCGAGTGCCGCGAGCTGGGGTACCGCGGCTGGCGCTGGGCGGTGACCGTGGCCCGCGCGTCGCGCGCCAAGGTCGTCACGCTCGACGAGGTGGTGCTGCTGCCCGGCCCGGACGCCGTGCTGGCCCCGGAGTGGGTGCCGTGGAGCGAGCGCCTGCGCCCCGGCGACATGGGCCCGGGCGACCTGCTCCCCACGGACGCGGAGGACCTGCGCCTGGAGCCCGGCTACACGGGCGAGGACGAGCCGCCGCCGAACTCGGCCGTCTCCGCGGAGATGGCCGACCTCGCCGAGGCGGAGGACGCCGACGTGACGGCCGGACCGCCGGCCGAGCTGCCCACCGCGCCGCGGCGGGGCTCCATCGCCGCCGTGGCCGAGGAGCTGGGCATGCGGCGCGCCCGGGTGCTCTCCCGCTACGGCCTGCACACCGCGGCCGACCGCTGGGAGGAGGCGTTCGGCGCGAAGACGCCCATGGCGCAGGCGGCCCCCGCGGCTTGTCTGAGCTGTGGCTTCCTGGTGCCGATCGGCGGCTCCCTGGGCCAGGCGTTCGGCGTGTGCGCCAACGAGTTCTCCCCGGCCGACGGCCGTGTGGTGTCCCTGACGTACGGCTGCGGCGGCCACTCCGAGGCCGCGGTGATGCCCAAGCCGCCGCGCCCGGCCGACCCGGTCGTCGACGAGACCCGCGTCGACCCCTTCCCGCTGCGCCCGTCCCCGGAGTCGGGTTCGGTCCCGGTGACCGCGGACGAGGAGACGGCGGAACTCGGTCACTCCTGAGGCGGGAGGGGCCCGGCCCTGCGGCGGCAGGGGCCCCGCTCCCCGGTGGGCGGCGCAGGTCGGGGTCGGCGAGCGGTACCTTCGTCCTCACATCGACGAGGAGAAGGAACCGTGAGCAACTTCGTGCGGCCCGCGGCCGAGGGCGCCGACCCCTTCGGGACCGCCCGTCTGCGCCGGGGCGTCCTCGACGCCTGGGCCACCAGCCCCGCCCGCTTCCGTGAGGACGCCAACGCCGAGGAGGACCTGGTCCTCGGCGGGTACCGGGACCGGCTCGTCGTCGAGCTCGCCCAGAACGCCGCCGACGCCGCGGCCCGCGGCCGGGTGGCCGGCCGGCTGCGGCTGACCCTGCGCGACGGGGTGCTGGTCGCCGCCAACACCGGCGCGCCGCTGGACGCCGCCGGGGTCGAGTCCCTGGCCACGCTGCGGGCGTCCGCCAAGCGCGACAGCGAGGCGGTCGGGCGGTTCGGCGTCGGCTTCGCCGCCGTGCTCGCCGTCACCGACGAACCGGCCGTGGTCAGCCGCCACGGGGGCGTGCGCTGGTCGCTGGCCGAGGCCCGCGACCTCGCCGGGGAGACCGCCCGGCACAGCCCGGGTTTCGGGGACGAGATCCGGCGCCGTGACGGGCACGTGCCGCTGCTGCGGCTGCCGTTCGCCGCCGAGGGCCTGCCGCCCGCGCCCTACGACACGGCCGTGATCCTGCCGCTGCGCGACACCGCCGCCGCCGACCTCGCCGAGCGGCTGCTGCACGCCGTGGACGACGCCCTGCTGCTCGCCCTGCCCGGCCTCGAGGAGGTCGTGGTCGAGGTGGGCCAGGACGCCCCCCGCACCCTGCGGCGGGGGACCGACGGGCCCGGGACCGTCGTCGTCGACGACTCGCGCGACGGCACCACCCGCTGGCGCACGGTCGCCGCGCACGGCCCGCTGGCGGCCGCGCTGCTGGCCGACCGGCCCGTCGAGGAGCGGCTGCGGCCCCACTGGTCCGTCACCTGGGCCGTGCCCGTCGACGCGGACGGCGCCCCGGTCCGGCCGCGCACCGCGCCCGTCGTGCACGCGCCCACCCCCAGCGACGAGCCCCTCGGCGTGCCCGCGCTGCTCATCGCGTCCCTGCCGCTGGACACCACGCGCCGGCACGCCGCGCCCGGCCCGCTGACCGACTTCCTGGTGGAGCGCGCCGCCGACGCGTACGCCGAGCTGCTGGCCGGGTGGCGGCCGGTGGGCCCCGGCGTCATCGACCTGGTGCCCGGCCCGCTCGGCAAGGGCGAGCTGGACGGCGCGCTGCGCCGGGCGGTCCTGGAGCGGCTCCCGCGCACCGCGTTCCTGCCGCCTGCCGTCCCGCCCGGCAGGTCCGGGGAGCCCGGGGAACCCGGGGAACACGGGGAACGCTGGGAACCCGGCGAACCCGGACCCGGGGACGACGACCTGCCCGAGGCGCTGCGGCCGCGGGACGCCGAGGTCGTCGAGGGCGCCGGCGCCGAGACCGTGCGGGTGCTGGCCGAGGTGCTGCCGACGCTGCTCCCGGCGGGCCTGGAGCGCCGCGTGGAGCTGCGGACCCTCGGCGTCGCCCGGGTCCCCCTCGCCGACGCCGTCGACCGGCTGGCCGGTCTGGAGAAGGACCCCGGCTGGTGGTACCGGCTCTACGACAGCCTCGCCGGGGTGGACCCCGACCGGCTGTCCGGGCTGCCGGTGCCGCTGGCCGACGGGCGGACGACGATCGGGCCGCGCCAGGTGCTGCTGCCGACGCCCGAGGCCGCCGGGGTGGACGCGGACGTGCTGGCCCGCCTCGGCCTCAAGGTCGCCCACGCGGACGCCGCGCACCCGCTGCTGGAGAAGCTCGGCGCGCTGCCCGCCACGCCCCGGGCGGTGCTGACCACCCCGCAGGTGCGGGCCGCGGTGGCCGCCTCGCTGGACGACGACGCCGGCGCCTGGGACGAGGACACCCCGGACGCCGAGGAGCTGGCGGACACGGTGCTGACGCTGGTGCGGGACGCGGGCCTGGAACCCGGCGACGAGCCCTGGCTGGGCGCGCTCGCCCTGCCCGACGAAGACGGCGAGCCGGCGCCCGCCGGGGAACTCGTGCTGCCCGGCAGCCCGTTCGCCGAGGTGATCCGCGAGGGCGAACTGCCCTTCGTGGACGCCGAGCTGGCCGCCCGGTGGGGCGAACAGCCGCTGGCCGCCTGTGGCGTGCTCGCGGACTTCGCGCTCGTGCGGGCCACCGACGTCGTGCTGGACCCGGACGAACTGGAGCCCCGCGAGGGCGACTTCGCGGAGCCGGACGACGCGGGACTGCTGGACGCCGTCGACGTGTGGTGCGAGGACGTCCTCGACCGGTTCCCGGACAGCCCGGTCCCGCCGGTGGCCACCGAACTGGTCGCCGTGCGCGACCTCGACCTCGTCGACGACGGGCAGTGGACCCGGGCGCTCGCCCTGCTGGCCCGGCCGCCGCTGCGGGACGCCCTGACCCAGCCGGTGCGCATCCTGCTGCCGGACGGCACCCACGAGCTCGTCCGGCCGTACACCGCCTGGTGGTTGCGCGGGCACCCGGTGCTCGACGGGCGGCGCCCGGCCGGGCTGCTCGCGGCCGGCGGCGACCCGCTGCTGCGCGGCCTGTACGACGAGGCCGACGCGACCGGCTTCGACGACGAGCAGGTGCTGCGCGCGCTCGGGGTCCGCACCTCGGTGGCGGCGCTGCTGGACGAGCCGGGCGGCGCGGCCGAGCTGCTCGACCGTCTCGCCGACCCGGACCGGACCGTGACCGCCGCTCAACTGCACGGGCTGTACGGGGCCTTGGCCGAGCTGGAGCCCGAGCGGGTGACCCTGCCGGACGAGCTGCGGGCCGTGGTCGACGGGCGGGTGGAGGTGGTGGACGCCGCCGACGCGGTGGTCGTGGACTCCCCGGACCTGCTGCCCTTCACCGCGGGCGTGCCGCTGCTGCCGGTCCGCCCGGGCCTGGCGGCCGAACTCGCGGAGCTGTTCCAGGTGCGACGGCTGAGCGAGTCGGTGACCGGCGGGATCGACTCCGAGGGCGCCGAGCACGACGTACCGGAGCCGGTGCGGGTGCTGCTCGGCCCGCTCACCCCGCGCACCTACGTCGAGCACGAGGAACTCGTCGTGGACGGTGTGGAGATCGACTGGCGGCTGACCCAGGACGGTGTGCTGCACGCCGCCACCCTGGAAGGCGTGGCCGCGGGCCTCGCCTGGGCGGCACGCCAGTGGCCGCGCCGCTTCGAGGTGGCCGCCCTGCTCGAAGACCCCTCCCGCACCGAGGAGTTGGCCCGGGACCGCTGGTTCGACTGACGGGCACGGAATCTTCACGCGGGCGTACAACCATTCGCATCCGTCGTGGATCTGATCATGTGAGCCAACAGGCTCCATGATCACTTGGGCCCCCCGCGAGGACGCGTCGTCGGGACCGACTCGCCGGGGGCCCCTTTTCCCACCGGGGGAAACATGCGCATCCGCGCCACCGTGGCCGCCCTCAGCGGCGCCCTGGTCCTGTCCGCCCTCGCCGTGCCGGCCGCGACGGCCGCCGACGGCGGGCCCGCCAAGCGGGACGTCGTCCGCGCCGCCCTGAAGGCCGCCGACGGCCGGACCACGTACACCGGCTCGGCCGACACCGGCACCCCGTACCAGCTCAACGCGACCTTCTCGAACGTCAAGGTCAACAACGGCAAGCCGATCGTGGCCGGTCCCACCGGTCACGTCGTCGCGCCCGTCACCTACAAGGTCACCCACTCGGCGGACGTCGACCTCAGGGCCCGCGACACGTTGGTGGACGTCACGCTCTACCGCGGCTCCTACTCCAATCCGGTCAACTTCCTGGAGGGCGACAACTGGCCGGTGTGCACCGCGGTGTCCGCCACGGTCGACACCTGCAAGGGCACCATCGACGTCCGCCCGGCCGAGGACCTGTACAACGCCGACGCCACCACCTGGAAGGCGTCCGGCTACGTCGTCGACTGGAACGACGTCGACCCGTACGCGGACGACATCGACTGGAGCAAGGTCGGCGTCGCGGAGTTCGACAACCTCGGCCCGGTCAAGCTGCAGCGCCGCTCCGCGCTCACGGTCAACGCCTCCCCGGAGCCGGTCAAGAAGGGCCGGACCATCACGGTCACCGGCAAGCTGAGCCGCGCCAACTGGGAGACCGGCAAGTACGCGGGCTACGCGACCCAGTCGGTGAAGCTCCAGTTCCGTAAGAAGGGCAGCAGCACCTACACGACGGTCAAGACCATCAAGACCTCGTCGACGGGCACCCTGAAGACCACCGTGAAGGCCACCGCGGACGGCTACTTCCGCTACAGCTTCGCGGGCACCAGCACCACCCCGGCCGTCTCCGCGGCCGGTGACTTCGTCGACGTGCGCTGACCCGCGGCCGGCGGACTACGACACCACAGCGGGCGCCCGCCCCCGGAAGCCGTCCGGGGCGGGCGCCCGCGCGTCCGCCCGACCCGTCGCCGGCCGGACGCCAACGGCACACCAACCGGTCGCAAAGACCTCACCAACCCCTGCAACCCCGCAGGCACCTGACGAATCCGATCATGTGAGTCACGAGACTCCACGATCCACTCCTCCCACTGGGGAACGCACATGCGCATACGCGCCACCGCCACCGTCGCCGCCTCGCTCGGCGCGCTGGCCCTCACCGCCCTCGCCGCGCCCGCCGCGCAGGCGACCGGTTCCACCGGCCCGGCCGTGACCTTCTCCGCCGTCAAGGTCAACGGCGGCCGCAGCATCGTGGTCGGCGCCTCGGCGAAGGTCTCCGCCCCGGTCACCTACACCGTGACCAAGCCGGCCGGCCTCAGCTCGAGTTCCTTCCAGACCGGCCCGGTCCTGTACCGCGGTGCCTCCATCACCTCCCCGTCCGACCTGTTCATCAGCGACGACCCGGGCACCTGCACGGCGGCCTCCTCGACCGTGCTGCACTGCAAGGCCACGATCGTCCTGGACAGCGCCCACGGCGACCTGATCAACGACGAGGCCGGCGCCTGGAAGGTCGGCGCCCTCGCCGTCGACTCCGCCAACCACGCCACCTGGAAGGGCGACCTGGGCTCCGCCGCGATCCAGCGCCTGTCCAAGCTGACCGCCGACGCCACGCCCGAGCCGGTCCGCAAGGGCGCCACGATCACCGTGACGGGCAAGCTGACCCGCGCCAACTGGGACACCAACAAGTACGCGGGCTACGCGAGCCAGCCGGTGAAGCTCCAGTTCCGCAAGAAGGGCAGCAGCACCTACACGACGGTCAAGACCATCAAGACCTCGTCGACGGGCACCCTGAAGACCACCGTGAAGGCCACCGCGGACGGCTACTTCCGCTACACCTTCGCGGGCACCACGACGACCCCGGCCGTCTCCGCGACCGGCGACTTCATCGACGTGCGCTAGTCCGCAGCCGAGCCCGCTGGACGGGGAAGCGTCGGCCGACCCACCGCCACACCAGCTCCAGGGCGGCCGACGCCACCGCCGCGATGCCCACCGCGATCCACGGCATCGTCGCCCCGACCAGCTTCAGCGCGAAGAAGTGCTGGAGCCACGGCACGAGAAGCACCACCAGGAACGCCACGCCCATCGCGGCGACCAGGAGCACCCGCCACCAGGTGTACGGGCGGGCGATGATCGCCAGGATCCACAGCGAGATCAGGAACAGCGTGAGGGTCGCCGCGCTGGTCTCGGCGTCCAGCGACCCGGGGCCCGTGTAGTGGTGCCGGGCGATCAGGTACGACACGAAGGTGGCCACCCCCGCGACGACACCGCCCGGCACGGAGTACCGCATGACCCGCCGGACGAAGTGCGGCCGGGCCCGCTCCCGGTTCGGGGCGAGGGCCAGGAAGAACGCGGGCACGCCGATGGTGAGCGTGGACAGCAGGGTCAGGTGGCGGGGCAGGAAGGGGTACTCCACCTGCCAGCACACCACCAGCAGCGCCAGCAGCACCGAGTAGACGGTCTTCACCAGGAACAGCGTCGCCACCCGCGTGATGTTGCCGATGACCCGCCGCCCCTCCGCCACCACCGACGGCAGCGTGGCGAAGCTGTTGTCGAGCAGCACGATCTGCGCCACGGACCGGGTGGCCTCGGACCCGGCACCCATCGCGACGCCGATGTCGGCGTCCTTGAGCGCCAGCACGTCGTTGACACCGTCGCCGGTCATCGCGACGGTGTGGCCGCGCGACTGGAGCGCGCCGACCATGTCCCGCTTCTGCTGCGGGGTGACCCGTCCGAACACCGTGCCCTCGTCGAGCGCCTCGGCCATCGCGTCCGGCTCCCCGGGCAGCCGCCGCGCGTCGACGGCGCTGCCGCTGAGCCCCAGCTTGGCGGCGACCGCCCCCACGGACACCGCGTTGTCGCCGGAGACGACCTTCGCGCGGACGTTCTGCTCGGCGAAGTAGCGCAGGGTGTCGGCGGCGTCGGGCCGCAGCCGCTGCTCCAGCACGACCAGCGCGGCCGGCTCGGCGCCCGCGGTGACGTCGGTGTCGTCGAGGGCGCGCCCGGCGCGGGCCAGCAGCAGCACCCGCAGGCCGTCCTCGTTGAGCCGCTCGGTTTCGGCCAGGGCGGGGTTCCCGTCGTCCAGCAGCACGTCGGGTGCGCCCAGCAGCCAGGTGCTGCTCGTGCCGTCGCCCTCGTCGAAGGTGGCGCCGCTGTACTTGCGGGCGGAGGAGAAGGGCAGTGCCCGGGTGGGGCGCCACTCCCCGGTGTCGGGGTAGGCGTCGACGATCGCCTGCAGGGAGGCGTTGGGGCGCGGGTCGGACGCGCCGAGGGCGCCGAGCACCCGGCGCAGGGACGCCTCGTCGTGTCCGTCGAGGGCGCGCAGCGCGGTGACGTCCATGCCGCCCTCGGTCAGCGTGCCGGTCTTGTCGAGGCAGACGGTGTCGACGCGGGCCAGGCCCTCGATGGCGGGCAGTTCCTGGACGAGGCACTGCTTGCGGCCGAGCCGCACGACGCCGATCGCGAAGGCCACGGAGGTGAGCAGCACCAGCCCCTCCGGGACCATCGGGACGATGCCGCCGACGGTGCGGGCGATGGAGTCCTTGACGTCGTTGTTCTTCACGAAGAGCTGGCTGACCACCAGGCCGGTCGCGGTCGGGACCATCATCCAGGTGACGTACTTGAGGATGGTGGAGATGCCGGTGCGCAGCTCGGAGTGGACCAGGGTGAAGCGGGACGCCTCCTCGGCGAGCTGGGCGGCGTAGGCCTCGCGGCCGACCTTGGTGGCGCGGAAGGCGCCGGCGCCGGCGACGACGAAGCTGCCGGACATGACCGGGTCGCCGGGCTGTTTGACGACCGGGTCGGCCTCGCCGGTGAGCAGTGACTCGTCGATCTCCAGCCCGTCGGCCTCCGCGCACTCCCCGTCGACCACGATCTTGTCGCCGGGGCCGATCTCCAGCAGGTCGTCCAGCACGATGTCCGAGGTGGCGACCGGCACGGCGGTGCCCTCGCGCCGCACGACGGGCCGGGTCTCGCCGATCACCGCGAGCGAGTCGAGGGTCTTCTTCGCGCGCCACTCCTGGACGATGCCGATGCCGGTGTTGGCGAGGATCACGAAGCCGAACAGGCTGTCCTGGATGGGCGCGACGGCCAGCATGACCAGCCAGAGCACGCCGATGACCGCGTTGAACCGGGTGAAGACGTTCGCCCGGACGATCTCGCCGAGCGAGCGGCTGCTGCGCACGGGCACGTCGTTGACCTGACCGCGCTCGACGCGTTCGGCGACCTCGGCGGCGGTGAGCCCCGTCGCCCGGTGCGCCGGGACCGCGGGGGCGGCGTCGGTGTGGGTCATGCCTTCGACGGTACGTGCGGACGGGGGGCTCCACCCGCCGGGGGCGCCGAAGATCAGACCAGGGGAGGAGCCGGATCGTGCGGTGGTAGGACGCACCCCAGGGGGTGTCTCGTCGCCCCGTGCAGGGCCTACGCGTCCTGCCCGGCGGCCGCGCGCTTGAGGGCCGCGTCACGCCTGCGGACGTACCAGATGCCGATCAGGCCCAGGCCGCCCCCGGCCAGGCAGGTCCACACCCACCACAGGTGGCCGTGGTCGTCGAACCAGCCGTAGAAAGGGAGCTGCACCAGGAAGAGGACGAACCAGACGACCGTGCCGCCGACGACGGTCGCGACCACGGGCCCTTCCAGGGGCTCCGGCGCCTCGTGCTTCGGGGATCCCGAGAAAAGTCCGGCCATGCCGCACAGCTTACGAGGCCCGGGGCGGGCCGCCGCCGTCCCCCGCGGCCGCCCGGGGTCTACGCGCGGAGATGGCCAACCTCGGCTTCATATGTTCATACTGAAACCGTTTGTCTATGACCGGTTCCGTTCGTAGGAAAGTATCAATGGCCCCCACCTCGGCCCCTTCCCAGGCCCCCGCGTCCGAGCAGCCGGGCGGCACGCCCGCCCACGGCGCACTCGACCGCTTCTTCAAGATCTCGGAGCGGGGCAGCACGCCGGCGCGTGAGGTCCGTGGTGGTTTCGCCACCTTCTTCGCGATGGCCTACATCATCGTGCTGAACCCGATCATCCTCGGCAGCGCGAAGGACATGTACGGCCACCAGCTCGACAACGGCCAGCTCGTCACCGCGACGGCCGTGACGGCGGCGTTCACGACGCTGCTGATGGGTGTCGTCGGCAACGTGCCCATCGCGCTCGCCGCCGGCCTCGGCGTGAACTCGGTCGTCGCGCTCCAGCTCGCCCCGCGCATGGCCTGGCCCGACGCCATGGGCATGGTCGTGCTGGCCGGTCTCGTGGTGATGCTGCTGGTCGCCACCGGGCTGCGCGAGCGGGTCATGAACGCCGTGCCGTTCGGTCTGCGCAAGGCCATCAGCATCGGCATCGGCCTGTTCATCATGCTGATCGGTCTGGTCGACTCCGGCTTCGTCTCCCGCATCCCCGACGCCGCCCACACCACCGTCCCGCTCCAGCTCGGCGGCGACGGCCACCTCAACGGCTGGCCCGTGCTGATCTTCGTGCTCGGCGCGCTGCTCACCCTCGCGCTCATCGTGCGCAAGGTCCCCGGCGCGATCCTGATCTCGATCGTGGCGATGACCGTGCTCGCCATGATCATCGAGGCGGTCGCGAAGGTGCCGTCCTGGGGCCTGACCACCCCGAAGTGGCCCGGCAACCCGGTCGGCGCCCCCGACTTCGGCCTGCTCGGCAAGGTCAGCCTGTTCGGCGGCTTCGACAAGGTCGGCGTGCTGACCGGCGTGCTGTTCGTCTTCACCGTGCTGCTGTCGTGCTTCTTCGACGCGATGGGCACGATCATGGGCGTCTCCGACGAGGCCAAGCTGACCGACGCCCAGGGCCAGATGCCCGGCATCAACAAGGTCCTCTTCGTCGACGGCATCGCCGTCGCGGCCGGCGGTGCCAGCTCCTCCTCGGCCACCACCTGCTTCGTGGAGTCCACGGCCGGCGTCGGCGAGGGCGCCCGCACCGGCCTCGCCAACGTGGTCACCGGCGCGCTGTTCGCCGTGGCACTGTTCCTCACCCCGGTCGCGACCATGGTCCCGTCCCAGGCGGCCACCCCGGCGCTGCTCGCGGTGGGCTTCCTGATCCTGGCGGGTTCGGTCAAGGAGATCGACTGGGCCGACCACACGATCGCGATCCCGGCCTTCGTCACCATGGTGATGATGCCGTTCACCTACTCGATCACCAACGGCATCGGGATGGGCTTCATCACCTTCACGGTGCTGCGCCTGGCGGCCGGCCGCGGGCGGGAGGTGCCGGTGGCCATGTACGTGGTCGCCGCGGTCTTCGGCTTCTACTACCTGATGCCGGCCCTGGGTCTGACCTGACCCTGACCGGCCCGCGGGTCCGCCCTCAGGTGAGCCCGTAGAACTTCTCCGTCTCCTCGACGGCGGCCTGGAACCGCTCGTCGAAGTCGGTGCGGATGAGCGTCCGGACGACATAGTCCTGGACGCTCATTCCTCTTTTCGCGGCATGGTGCCGTAGCCGCTCCAGCAGGACATGGTCTATTCGCAGGCTGAGCACGCTGGTCCCCATGGCTACGAGGGTCGCGGGGCGGTTCGGGGTGATGCGTGCCGTTCCCCGCTCGTATCACCCGTATGAGTGATCTCGGGGCGCAGTGGCGGGGATCACGGCGCTCCGGCGGCTCTCCAGGTGTTCTTTAGCGAGAGTAATGAGTTAAGCTAAAGAACATGCCGGACCTCACCCATGGCGACGACGCTGCCGCCGTGAACTCCCTCAGATCCGCCGTGATGCGGCTCGCCCGCCGCCTGAAGCACCAGCGGGTCGACGAGTCGCTCAGCCCGACCGAGATGTCGGTGCTCGGCACGCTGTCCCGCTGCGGCAGCGCCACCCCGGGCGAACTCGCCCGCAAGGAGCACGTCCAGCCGCCGTCGATGACCCGCATCGTGGCGCTGCTGGAGGCCAAGGGCCTGGTCCGGCTGGAGCCGCACCCCGAGGACCGCCGCCAGAAGGTCGTCACCAGGACCGAGCAGGCCGAGAGCATGCTCGAGGAGAGCCGCGCCAAGCGGAACGCCTTCCTGGCGCACCTGGTGGACGGCCTGGACGAGGACGAGTGGGCCAAGCTGCGCGCTGCCGCCCCCGTGCTGGAGAAGCTCGCACACCTGTAAGCACAGTCACCGTCACCGAGGAGGCGAACCCTTTTGAGTACGGGATCCGGAGCAGCTTCCGCCCCCGCACCGCACACCCGACCCGACTCCCCGCCGCCCCCGGGACCCGCCCGCAGGTCCTCGATGTTCAGCTCCCTGAGGATCAGGAACTACCGCCTGTTCTTCCTCGGCCAGGTCGTGTCGAACATCGGCACCTGGATGCAGCGCATCGCCCAGGACTGGCTGGTCCTCAGCCTCACCGGTTCCGCCACGGCCGTCGGTGTCACCACGGCCCTGCAGTTCCTGCCGATGCTCCTGTTCGGCCTCTACGGCGGTGTCCTCGTCGACCGGCTGCCCAAGCGCCCCACCCTGCTGTTCACCCAGGCCGCGATGGCCGTGACCGGCGTCGTCCTCGCGGTGCTCACGCTCAGCGGCCACGTCCAGGTCTGGCACGTCTACCTCGCCGCCTTCGCGGTCGGTCTGGCCACGGTCCTCGACAACCCGGCCCGCCAGTCGTTCGTCTCCGAGATGGTCGGCCCCGAGCAGCTCCAGAACGCGGTCAGCCTGAACTCCGCGAACTTCCAGTCCGCGCGGCTGGTCGGACCGGCCGTCGCCGGTCTGATGATCACCGGCGTCGG
Source organism: Streptomyces galbus (assembly GCF_005280195.1). Taxonomy (GTDB): domain Bacteria; phylum Actinomycetota; class Actinomycetes; order Streptomycetales; family Streptomycetaceae; genus Streptomyces; species Streptomyces galbus. Next base: position 179,173 of record NZ_SZPR01000019.1, read on the forward strand.
CACCGGCTGGGCGTTCCTCTTCAACGGCCTGTCGTTCGTCGCGCCCATCGCCGGGCTGCTGCTGATGCGCGCCCGCGAGCTGCACGTCGTCGAGCGCGCGCCGCGTGGCAAGGGGCAGCTGCGGGAGGGCCTGCACTACGTCGCCGGGCGCCCGCAGCTCATCTGGACGATCGTCCTGGTGGGGTTCGTCGGCACGTTCGGCTTCAACTTCCCGGTGTACCTGTCGGCCTTCGCCGACGACGTCTTCCACGCGGGCGCCGGGTCCTACAGCCTCTTCAACACCCTGATGGCGGTCGGTTCGCTGGCCGGCGCCCTGCTCGCGGCCCGGCGCGGCACGGCCAAGCTGCGGGTGATGATCGCGGCGGCGGCGCTGTTCGGCGCGCTGGAGCTGGTCGCGGCGGCGGCGCCCTCGCTGTGGCTGTTCGCGCTGCTCATGGCCCCGATCGGGATGTTCGGCATGACGATCAACGTCAACGCCAACACCGCCATCCAGATGGGCACCGACCCGGCCATGCGCGGCCGCGTGATGTCCCTCTACATGATGGTCTTCCTGGGCGGCTCCCCGGTCGGCGCGCCGATCGCGGGCTGGGTCACGGACGCGTACGGCGTGCGCGCGGGCCTGGCGGCCGGCGGCGCGATCTCGGCCGCCGCAGCGGTCACCGTCGGCCTGGTCCTGGCCCGTGTGGGCGGCCTGCGCCTGACGGTGGCCTGGGACCACGGCCACCCGAAGCTCCGCTTCGTCCCGCGTGAACGCCGCAAGGAGCTGGCGCGGGCGGCGTGAGCACCGGCGGGGGACCGGCGCGGGGACCTTCGCGGTCCGCGCCGGCCCGCGCGCCCGCCCGGTGCCGCGGGCGCCGGTCAGACGCCGCCGGACTGGACGGGGAACGTCACCAGCCGGGCGACGACCGTGGCGGGGGCGTCGGTGGCGGCGAAGGCGACCGGGGCCTCCAGGGAGCTGAGGTCGCCGCGGGTCGGGAACTGCGTGACGTCCTCGGTCACCAGGACGAGCGGTCGCTCCGCCGCCGCCACGACGTCCTCACGGTCCGGGCCGCTGAGGGTCAGGGTGACGGGCACGACGTCGAGCAGCTCGTACTTCAGCGGCAGGTGCTGGGTGATCCGCAGCGCGCCGGCCGAGTCGGCGCCGGCGTCGGCCTGCGCCAGGGTGACCGTGCGCCCGTCGGGGAGCTCGCCGGTGACCTGGAAGCCGACGGGGCGCAGCGTCACGCTGTTGTGCGGGGCGTCCGGATCGACGTCGACCCGCTGCTCGATGCCGCCGCGCAGGTCCACCTGCACGGTGGCACCGTCGATCTCCAGCGTGGCTCCCACGGCGAGCATCGAGCGGGGGATCTCGGAGCCGATGGGCGGCAGGCCTGTTGACATTCCTCGCGCCTTCCTGTGCCGGGCCAGGCCCCACGCCTGGACACTTCCGCCGCCCATGCTCGGCGTCCGGCCGTGTTCCGTCTGGGAGAACCACCTGTCACTCACCCGTACGGGGTGGAGCCGGCGCCGGCGCCGGGCGGGCCGGGCGCAGGGCGCTCAGCGCGAACACCGTGGTGAGGTAGGGCGAGCCGAAGTACACCGGGAAGCGGCCCATCCGGTAGTAGGCGTCCGCGGGCCAGGAGCCGTCCGGTCGCTGGGCCCGGGCGAGCCGCAGGCGGCGCTCGTCGTGCCCGGCCGTGACGCCCAGGTGGTCGGCGGCCAGGACCCGCAGCGCGACCTCCAGGACGCTGCCGGTGGTCGCCGACGCGCCGGTGCCGGTCCGCTCCAGCGCGAGCCGGGCGGGTGCGGTCAGCGGACGGGCCGCGTCGGGGAAGCGGGCGCACAGCCGGGCCACGGCGTACAGGAAGGCGTCCGGCGAGGGGTAGTAGCGGGTGCCGCGCAGGAAGCGGCCCGAGGCCAGGTGCTCGGCGAGGAAGCCGACCGTGGCGTCGGCCGCCCAGTGCGCCTCGTAGGACCCGGTCAGGTCGGCCAGGAGCAGGGTGTGGAGGGCGTTGGCGCAGGCAACGGGGTCCTGCTTCGGCCCGCGCGGCAGCGTCCCCGGCTCCTCCCCGTCCTCCCAATAGACCATGAAGACCCCCCGGCCGGACGCGACCGCCCTCCCGGTCCGCCGCCCGCTGACGGGGAAGGCCGGCGGCCGGGGCCGCGGCCCGCAGGAGTTCCCGCGCGCCCGCCCGCAGCGCGGCAGCGGGGAGCAGGCCGGCGTCGTAGAGGGCGCCGAGCGCCAGAGCGGTGCTGTCGGTGTCCGCGGGCAGACCACCGGGCCCCGGCAGGAACCGGTACCTGCGCTGCCACCGGCACGCCTCCACCTGACGGGCCAGACGCCGGACCAGCTCCGGTGCGCCGCCCGGCGCGAGCAGCACCAGCGACACCATCGCGGAGAACGCCTCACCGCCCAGGTCGAAGCCCGGGTCCACGCCCAAGACCTCCACGAGCCTCCCGCGCGCCCGCGCCCCGTCGAAGCTCTGCCCGAACCCGGGGCCCAGGGACATCTCCGCCGGCGGCGCACCCGCCGCTCCGACCACGCGGTGCACGTACGCCGTCGCCCGCCCGGCGGCCCGCGCGCACGGCGCGACGTCGGGAACCGGTGCGGTGGACGGGGGTGAGGGAAGCGCCACGACTGTCCCTTCCCCCGCGGCTTCGGCCCGGAAGCCTCGGTACCACGGCCCGGTCGAGCAGACCGAGTACGAGGGGGACGTCGCGGGTGCCGCCTTCTCTGATGGTCATCTCCACGGAGGCCATCTTGCCGGGCCGTGGGGGAGGCGCGGGGGCGGTCTGGTCAGTCGCGGTCGCGGGGCAACTCACCGGTGCGGAGGACCAGGCCCACGGGGGTGCCGGTGAGGTCGATGTCGTGGCCGAAGCCGAAGGCGGCCTCGGCGTGGTACTCGCCGTCCTTCGGCAGGGTGTGCAGGTGCCAGCGCGCGGTGTACGGGTCGACGATCAGGTACACCGGCACCTCGGCGAGGGCGTAGGCCGTCTTCTTGGGTCCGTAGTCGTTGGCGGCGGTGTCCTTGGAGATGACCTCGGCGACGAACTCGACGTCCTGGTGCGTCCAGCGGCCCTTCTCGTCCTTCTCGGCGCCGTCCGCGAGAGCCGTCACGTCGCTGGCGAACCCGTTGAGACGCCCGGGGTAGTCGATACGGACGTCCGACTTGACGCGCCGGCGCGGGTACGTGGCGCGCAGCTGCTCGACGAGGTCCAGGATGATGTCCCAGTGGGTGTCCCGCTGCGGCGCCCTGAAGATGTGCCCCCCGACGATCTCGGTCTTGTAGCCCTCGGGGACCGGCATCTTCTCCAGCCACTCGAACATGACGTCGAGCGTGAGCTCATCACCGCTGTCGGCCATCGCGATCCTGTCGTCAAGGACGGTCATCATGGCGCTCCTGACCGGCTGCCGCTTCGTTCACGACAACCGCGCAGTACAACGATACGCACGGTGACCGGGACACGGCCGGGCGAACGAGGGGGCGGACGCGAGAGGCTGGGCCCATGAGACTCTTCGCCGCCGTGCTGCCCCCCGAGGACGTCGTCCGGGAGCTCGCCGTCGAGGTGGCCGCGTTGCGCGGGCTGCCCGGGGCCGGGGGACTGCGGTGGACCGAGCCGGCCGGGTGGCACTTCACGCTCGCGTTCTACGGCGAGGTCGACGACGCCACCGTGCCCGCGCTGTCGGCGCGGCTGGAGCGGGCCGCGCAGCACAGTGCGCCCTTCGAGCTGGCCCTGCGCGGCGGCGGGCAGTTCGGGCACGGCCGCGCCCTGTGGACCGGCGCGCACGGCGACCTGCCCGCGCTGCGGCTGCTCGCCGAGCGCGCCGAGGCCGCCGGCCGCAAGGCCGGGATCGACCTGGGCGAGCACCGCCGCTACAAGGCCCACCTCACGCTGGCCCGCGGCCGCACCGCCGTGGACACCCGGCCCTGGGTCGACGCCCTGGCCGGCTTCACCGGCCGCACCTGGACCGTCCCCGAGCTGACGCTCGTCCGCAGCCACCTGCCCGCCTCGGGCGTACCGGGTCGGCAGCCCCGCTACGAGCCGGTCGGCCGCTGGGCGCTCGGCGCGGCCGGTTAGGCTCGGGTCCGTGGACCCGAAGACCCGGAACCGGATCATGGCCGGTGCGCTCGCGTTGTTGTTCGTCGTGGTGGCGGTGGCGGCGGCCGTCGGCAGGTAGCCCGACGGCCGCCGGCCACCGCCGGCCCCGCCCTACCAGGCGAACGCCTCCGGCGACGGACCGGGACCCGGGAAGATCTCGTCCAGGCCGGTCAGCAGCTCCTCGCCGAGCTCCAGCTCGACCGCCCGCAGCGCGGACTCCAACTGCTCGGCCGTGCGCGGACCGACGATCGGCCCCGTCACGCCGGGACGCGTCAGCAGCCACGCCAGCGCGGCCTCGCCCGGCTCCACGCCGTGCTTGTCCAGCAGGTCCTCGTACGCCTGGATCTGCGCCCGGCCCGCCGGGTCGGCCAGGGTGTCCGCGGCGCGTCCGGAGGCCCGCCGTCCGCCCTGGACCTCCTTCTTGATGACCCCGCCCAGCAGACCGCCGTGCAGCGGCGACCAGGGGATCACGCCGAGGCCGTAGTCCTGCGCCGCCGGAATGACCTCCATCTCGGCGCGCCGCTCGGCGAGGTTGTACAGGCACTGCTCGCTGACCAGGCCGATGGTGCCGCCGCGGCGAGCGGCGACCTCGTTGGCCTGGGCGATCTTGTAGCCGGGGAAGTTGGACGAGCCGACGTACAGGATCTTGCCCTGCTGGACCAGGACGTCGATGGCCTGCCAGATCTCCTCGAACGGCGTCGACCGGTCGACGTGGTGGAACTGGTAGACGTCGATGTAATCCGTTTGGAGCCGCTTGAGCGACGCGTCCACCGCGCGGCGGATGTTCAGCGCGGAGAGCTTGTCGTGGTTGGGCCAGACCGTCTCGCCGTCGGCGTCCATGTTGCCGTACACCTTGGTGGCGAGGACCACCTTGTCGCGGCGGCCGCCGCCCTGCGCGAACCAGTTGCCGATGATCGACTCGGTGCGGCCCTTGTTCTCGCCCCAGCCATACACATTGGCGGTGTCGAAGAAGTTGATGCCCGCGTCCAGCGCCGCGTCCATGATCGCGTGGCTGTCCGCCTCGTTCGTCTGCGGTCCGAAGTTCATCGTGCCGAGGACCAGTCGGCTGACCTTGAGTCCGGTGCGTCCGAGCTGCGTGTACTCCATACCGCCCAGCCAACGGCGTGGAGTGCGCTCTAGGCAAGCGACGCGGGGAAGGCGGTCCAGGGGGTGGGGGTGACGTGGAGGGCGGGGGAGGCGGTCCCGGAGTCGCGGACGTGCACACCGGCGGGGATCAGTCCCCGGGCAGCAGCGTCGCGAACACCGCTCGGACGCGGTCGCCCCCCGGTGACTGCCAGGCGCCGGTGACGTGGCCCAGGGCGTCGGCGGGACGGGGGCCGGGGGTGAGGCGGCGGTGGATGTGGAGGGTCGTGCCGTCCGCCGTCGGGAGGGTCGTGCCCGAGGCGGTGTCGGTGACGGTGACCGGCCACGTCGGGGCGGTGGGGGCCGGGCCGGTGCAGGCGTGGGCCACCTCGTGGTCGGGGGTGTCGGTGAGGCTCTGCGCCTGGGCCTGGACGCGGCCGGCGAACAGGGCGAGCAACTGCGCCTGGAACACGGGGTCGTGGCAGCCGTCGTAGACCCAGCGGGTGCCGAGGACGCCGTGTTCCGTCGTGCCGACGAGGGCGTGGTCGGCGTCGGCGAGCGGGGCGCCGCGGTAGGTGAGGGGGACGTGGTAGGCGACGGGGGCGGGGCCGGAGGCGTCGAGGGCGACCAGGAACTCGATGCCCACCTCGCCCTCCGGGTCGTCCAGCCGGAACCCGCCCGGCCGCGACAGCTCGGGCGCGCCGTCACCGGCGTACCAGGGGCGCGTGGGCAGCCAGCCGGTGAGCAGTTCCAGCTTGGTGGGTTCGAGCGTGGTCCGGTGAATGATCGCCATACGACGTGATTCTGACAGCCGGCGCGCGGTCAGTCGCGGGGGAACTCCTTGGTCTCCAGGGTCAGGCCGAGCACCGTGTCCGTCAGGTCGACGTCGGCCCCGAAGGCCACGGAGAGCTCGCTGACGTACTCGCCGTCCTTGGGCCGGGTGTAGAGGTGGCACCTGCCCTGGTAGGGGTCCGCGATCAGGTAGGCGGGGACCTCGGCGAGGGCGTAGGCGGTCTTCTTGGGGCCGTAGTCGTTCTGGGCCGTGCCCTGCGAGATGACTTCGGCGACGAACTCGACGTCCGTGCACCGCCAGCGCCCGTCCGCGTCCTTGCGCGCACCGTCGCGCAGCTTGGCGACGTCCGGCGCGTAGCCGTTCAGCTTGCCCGGGAAGTCGATCCGCACGTCGGACAGGACCGCCACGTCCACCCCGAACCGGTCCTCGATCGCCCGGACGATCCGACGGATGATCTTCCAGTGGATGTCCCGCTGCGGCGCCATGAAGATGGTCCCCTCGACGATCTCGACCCGGTAACCCTCAGGGGTGGTCCGCTCGATCGACTCGAACAGCTCGTCCAGAGTCAGCTCGCCGCTGTCGTCGGCCATCTCGGTCCTGTCTGCGAGGACGGTCATCGTGGCGCTCCTCCCCGGCCGCCTCACGACAAGGACGGCCGCGCGGTACAACGATACGCACGGTGACCGGGGCACGCCCGGCTCCGCGCCCCCCGTCACCCCGCGTACGGCGCTCCCAGCCCCCACGCCTGGTGCATGGCGTCCGCGAAGGCCGCCGCGAGTTTGTGTTCGCCGCTCGCGTTCGGGTGGGTGCCGTCGTACGTGTCCGTGTGCAGGTCGTACGACGCGGGCAGCGACGCGAGCAGCAGGGGGGAGCCCGGCTCGTCCAGGTCGGCGAGGGTCTTCGCGAGGAGCTCGTTGAAGGCGGTCACCTGGTCCCCGAACGACGCGTCGGAGGCCGCGCGGACGTTGGGGACGACCGGCAGCACGACCATGCGGACGTGCGGGTCGGCCCGGCGCGCGGCGGCCACGAACGCGCGGACGTTGTCCGCCGTCTGCTCCGGGTCGGTGTAGAAGCCGAGGTCGATCAGGCCGAGGGCGACGAGCAGCACGTCGGCCCGGCCGCGCCGCACCGCGTCCTCGACCAGCGGCGCCATGTGCAGCCAACCCTCGCCCCAGCCGGCCAGGTGGGCGCGTGGGAAGTCCGGCTCGGCGTAGGCGTACGAGGTGGGCGCGTCGGTCCGCGGGTCGTACAGCGTCTCGCGCGGGCCGACGAGGGTGAACGGGCCGTCGTACGTGGCGCACAGGTGCTGCCACATCCGGTACCGCCACGTGTGTTCCCCCGCGCTGCCGATGGTCTGGGAGTCGCCGACCGGCATGAACCTGAGCATCCGCTCATCATGGACGATCCGCGTCCGCGGTGGGATGTGAGGGTCACCACCCCGGGGCGGCCGCGGCCCGGGGACCGCGGCTCACGGCGGCCCCCGGATGGCACGCTTGGCCCATGCGCCGTCGACTGCTCGCCCACGTGTCCGTCCACGTGTCCGCCCTCGGGGTCCTCCTCGTCGGCGCCCTCGCCGTGCCCGCCGCCGCTGCCGGGGACGGCGACGGGCGGTTCACCATCGAGGACCCGCGCATCACCGAGTCCAGCGGGCTGGCCGCGTCCCGGCTGCACCCCGGGATCTACTGGACCCACAACGACAGCGACGACGGCCCCTACCTCTACGCCGTCGACAGCGCGACCGGCAGGACGGTCGCCCGCGTCACCCTCACCGGCATCGGCCGGCCCCGGGACGTGGAGGCGATCTCCATCGGGCCCGACAACGAGATCTACGTCGGCGACATCGGCGACAACCTCGGCGGGAGCTGGCCGTACGTGTGGATCTACCGGCTGCCCGAGCCGAAGGAGCTCAAGGACCGGACGGTGCGCGCCACGCAGTACGTCGTCACCTACTCCGACGGCCCCCGCGACGCCGAGTCCCTGGTCGTGCACCCCAGGACCGGGCGCGTCTACATCATCGACAAGAACGAGGACGGCGGGCACCTCTACGAGGGTCCCGCGAAGCTGACGGCGTCCGCGCGGCCCGGCTCCAACGTCTTCCGGCCCGTCGCCCCCGTCGACCTGTGGGCCACCGACGCGGCCTTCTCCCCGAACGGCGAACAGCTCGCCGTGCGCGGGTACTTCGGCGGCATCGCCTACGACTGGAACGACGGGAAGCCGAAGAAGACCGGGCGCCTGAACGTGCCCCTGCAACGGCAGGGCGAGTCCGTCACCTACTCCGCCGACGGCCGCAGGCTGATGTACGGCAGCGAGGGCACCGGCAGCGAGGTGGTGCCGGAGGACGCGCCGGGGGGCGGGGCGTCCTCCTCGTCGTCCTCGGGGTCCGGCGGGTCGTCGGCGGGGTCGGGGAACGGGTCGTCGGGTACGTCCTCGGGCGGCGGGCTGAGCGGGGGCACGCGCACGGCCGTCGTCGCGGTGGTCGTGGTGGGCGCGGCGGTGTTCGGGCTGCGGCGGCTGGTGCGGCGGCGGTAGTCCGGCGGCCGTCGTCCGACGGGTGCTCAAGGGGGCACGTTCCGCGGCCCGTTGCTGTGAACCGGTGCGCACTCTCTTGACGTGTGCATGGGAGCTGGTTCCATAGGGGACGAGGGTGATGGGAGCGCTCCCATCGGTTCCGGACCCTCGCCTTCCGAAAGGATGCAGCGAGCATGTTCCGCACCTTGAGAAGAGCGCTGTGCGCCGTCGCCGCCGCGCTCCTGCTGCCGCTGGGGGCCGGCGCGCACGCGGCCCACGCGGCGGACACCGCCGCCGGCGCCGGGTACTGGCACACCAGTGGCCGCCAGATCCTCGACGAGGCCGGACAGCCGGTCCGTATCGCCGGGATCAACTGGTTCGGCTTCGAGACCGCCAACTACGTCGTCCACGGCCTGTGGTCCCGCGACTACAAGAGCATGATCGACCAGATGAAGTCGCTGGGCTACAACACGATCCGCGTCCCGTACAGCGACGACATCTTCAAGCCCGGGACGGTGCCGACCGGCATCGACTTCTCCGGCGGCAAGAACGCCGACCTCCAGGGGCTCAGCTCCCTCCAGGTCCTGGACAAGCTCGTGGCGTACGCCGGCCAGGACGGCCTGAAGGTCATCCTGGACCGCCACCGTCCGGACTCCTCGGGCCAGTCGGCGCTCTGGTACACCTCCGCCGTGCCGGAGTCGACGTGGATCGCCAACCTCAAGGCGATGGCGACGCGCTACCAGGGGCAGGACACGGTCGTCGGCATCGACCTGCACAACGAGCCGCACGACCCGGCCTGTTGGGGCTGCGGTGACACGGCCACCGACTGGCGCCTGGCGGCCCAGCGGGCGGGCAACGCGGTGCTGTCGGTCAACCCCAAGCTGCTGATCTTCGTGGAGGGCGTGCAGACGGTCAACGGCGTCTCCGGCTGGTGGGGCGGCAACCTGATGGGCGTCGCCCAGTACCCGGTCCAGCTCGACGTCGCCAACCGGGTGGTGTACTCGGCGCACGACTACGCGACCAGCGTGGCCCAGCAGACGTGGTTCAGCGACCCGACGTTCCCCGCCAACATGCCCGGCGTCTGGGACAAGTACTGGGGCTACATCTTCAAGCAGAACATCGCCCCCGTGTGGGTGGGGGAGTTCGGTACCACCCTGCAGTCCACGGTGGACCAGAAGTGGCTCGCGGCGCTGGTGTCCTACCTGCGCCCCACGTCGACCTACGGCGCCGACAGCTTCAGCTGGACCTACTGGGCCTGGAACCCCAACTCCGGTGACACGGGCGGCATCCTCAAGGACGACTGGGCGACCGTCGACACCGCCAAGGACAACTACCTGACGAGCATCAAGGCACCGGGCTTCCCCGGCACCGGCGGCGGCGGGGGCGGCGGCGGGGGCGGGGGCGGCGGCACGACCCCGACCTGCTCGGCCACCTACGCCGTCACCAGCGACTGGGGCACCGGCTTCAACGCCGAGGTGAAGGTCACCAACACCTCGACCACGGCCCTGAAGTCCTGGAAGGTCACCTGGACCTGGTCGGGTTCCCAGCACGTGACGAACATGTGGAACGCGACCTACACCCAGACCGGCGCCACGGTCACCGCGACCAACGCCCCCCACAACGGAGCGCTGAGCACGGGCGCCTCGGCCACCCTGGGCTTCGGGGCGACCCCGGCCGCGGGCACGTCCCCGACGGTGACCTGCACGGCGACCTGACGACACACCCCGAACCACGAGGGCGCCCGCTGCCTCCGGGCGCCCTCCGCCGGGCACCCCAGGCTTGATCACCCGTGTGGGCGAACGTCATCGGGTTCGCGCCCGGATAGAGGTGGTCGTCCCCTTACGTTGCGAATCATGGTCAGCACAGCGCACGAGGCGATGCACCGGATCTTCCGCGAGGATCCGCACCTCTTCGCCCGAGTCCTGCCCCGCGCGGGCATCCCGTTCCCCGAAGCCACCTCGATCGAGCCGTTGGACACGGACCTCACCGAGATCAGGCCTGTGGAGCGCCGCGTGGACAGCTTGTTCCGGGTCCACACGGAGGGCGAGGAGGGCGGGTTCCTGCTCGCCGTCGAGGCGCAGGGCAGACCGGACGCGGACAAGGCCGGCAGTTGGACGTACTACCTGGCGCACCTGTACGCCAAGTACCGGTTGCCACCCATCCTGCTGGTCGTGTGCAGGGACAAGGCGACCGCCGCATGGGCAGCCGAGCCCATCCGCATCGGCCGTCGCGTCCACACCAGCATGGTGGTGTTCCCGCTGGTCCTGGGACCCGGCAACCTGCCCGCGATCACCGACCCGGAGGAGGCGGCCGGCGACCTCGCCCTCGCCGTCCTCTCCGCACTCGCCCACGCCAAGGACCCGGGCCATCCTGCGATACCGGACGCACTGGCGGCGGCGCTGTCAGGCGTCGAGAGGGAACAGGCCTACAGCTGGGCGGAATTCACCGAAACAGGTCTGGGCGACGCCCGGGCACGGACGTTGTGGAGGGAACTCTTGTCGACGTACACGCTGCGCTTCCCCGGGAGCGGCACGATCATCGAGGAGGCCATCCTCAAGGGCCGGGAGGATGGTCGGGGTGAGGACATCCTCCGCGTGCTGCGCGTGCGGGGTATCGAGGTGCCTGATGCCGTGCGGGAGCGGGTCAGTTCCTGCGATGACCTCGAGGTGCTCGGCACCTGGCTCGACCGGGCAGTGACCGTCGGCTCGGCCGACGAGTTGTTCGAGGGGCCGTCCGAGGCGTGAGTCGTCCGAAAGGGCTTGTGGAGGGACCTGTTGTCGACGTACCGGATTCGCTTCCCCGGCAGCGGCACGATCATCGAGGAAGCCATCCTCAAGGGCCGTGAACAAGGCCGTAACGAGGTCCGCATCCGGGTTCGGGTCGAGGACATCCTCCGCGTGCTGCGCGTGCGGGGTATCGAGGTGCCTGATGCCGTGCGGGAGCGGGTCAGTTCCTGCGATGACCTCGAGGTGCTCGGCACCTGGCTCGACCGGGCCGTGACCGTCGGCTCGGCCGACGACTTGTTCGAGGAGCCGTCCGGGGCGTGAGCCGTGGCGGGGATGCGCGAAGGGGGCGCCCGCAGTCACGGGCGCCCCCTTCGCGTGTGCCGTGGGGTCAGAGGTGCTCGATCACGTAGTCGATGCACTTCGTCAGGGTCTCGACGTCCGTCGGGTCGACGGCCGGGAACATGGCGACGCGGAGCTGGTTGCGGCCGAGCTTGCGGTAGGGCTCGGTGTCGACGATGCCGTTGGCGCGCAGAACCTTGGCGACGGCGGCCGCGTCGATCTCCTCCGAGAAGTCGATCGTGCCGATGACCTGGGACCGCTTCGCCGGGTCGGTGACGAACGGGGTCGCGAACTTCACGTCCTCCGCCCAGCCGTACAGCGTGCGCGCCGACGTGGCCGTGCGGCGGACCGCCCAGTCCAGGCCGCCCTGGCCGTTGAGCCACTCCAGCTGCTCGTTGAGCAGGAACAGGGTGGACAGCGCCGGGGTGTTGTACGTCTGGTTCTTGCGCGAGTTGTCGATCGCCGTGGGCAGGCTGAAGAACTCCGGCACGTGGCGGCCGGACGCGTGCACCCGCTCGGCCCGCTCCAGCGCCGCCGGCGAGAAGACGCCGATCCACAGGCCGCCGTCGGAGGCGAAGGACTTCTGCGGGGCGAAGTAGTAGACGTCCGTCTCGGAGACGTCCACCGGCAGCCCGCCCGCGCCGGACGTGGCGTCGACCAGCACCAGCGCGCCCTCGTCGGCCCCGGCCACCCGCTCGATCGGCATGGCGACACCGGTCGAGGTCTCGTTGTGCGTGAACGCGTACACGTCCACGCCCTCCTCGGCCCGCGCCTGCGGGTGCGTGCCCGGGTCGGCGGAGATCACGGTCGGCTCGGCCAGCCACGGCGCCAGCTTGGCGGCCTTGGCGAACTTCGAGCTGAACTCGCCGAAGCTGAGGTGCTGCGACTTGTTCTCGATCAGACCGTGGGTCGCGATGTCCCAGAACGCCGTCGAGCCGCCGTTGCCGAGGACCACCTCGTAACCCTCGGGCAGGGAGAACAGCTCCGAGATGCCCTCGCGCACCTTGCCGACCAGGTTCTTGACCGGGGCCTGGCGGTGGGAGGTGCCCAGGAGCGACGTGCCGGTGGCGGCGAGGGCGTCCAGCGCCTCCGTCCGCACCTTGGAGGGACCCGCGCCGAAACGTCCGTCCGCGGGCTTGATGTCAGAGGGAATCCGGATCTCAGCCACGAGGGGGAGGGTAGCCGTTCCGGGAAACCTGGGCGAAACGTCGTCCGTCGGGTGAGACGGCCCCTCCCCGGCACCCGCGCGGTCGTGTTGCGGGGCCTTCCGGGCCCGGCGGAGACTGACAGGGAGGGGGCCGCCCCGACGGAGGACGCACGCCATGGGCACGTACGTGGAACTCCCCGCCGTCCGGACCTGGTACGAGACCGACGGCACCGGCGACCCGCTGCTCCTGCTGCACGGCGGCCTGTGCACCAACGACACCTGGGGCGCCCAGCGCGGCGACCTCGCGGCCCGGTTCCAGGTCTACCTGCCCGAGCGCCGCGCCCACGGCCACACCCCCGACGTCGAGGGGCCGCTGTCGTACCGGGACATGGCCGACGACACGGCCGCCTTCCTCGACCGGGTCGTCGGCGGCCCCGCCCACCTGGTCGGCTGGAGCGACGGCGCGATCGTCGCGCTGCTCGTCGCGATCGCCCGCCCCGATCTGGTGCGCAAGGTCGTCGCCATCTCCGCCAACTTCCGGCCCGGGCCCGTCAGCAGCGTGACGCCCGAGATGTTCGCGCACCTCACGCCCGACGCCCCCGACATGGCGATGTTCCGCACGATGTACGAGGCCGTGTCCCCGGACGGCCCCGCCCACTGGCCCGTCGCCGCCGGCAAGGTCGTCGAGATGATCCGCACCCAGCCCGACATCCCGATCGCCGACCTGGGCCGCATCACCGCGCCCACCCTCGTCCTCGTCGGCGACGACGACCTGATCGCGCCGGAGCACACCCTCGCCCTCTTCCGCGCGGTCCCCGGCGCCGAGCTGGCCGTGGTGCCCGGCACCTCCCACGCCCTGCCGATGGAGAAGCCCGACCTGGTCAACCGGCTGATCCTGGACTTCCTCACGAACGACCCGGTGCCGACCCTGTTCCCCGTCCGCCGGTCGCAGCCAGCACGAACGTGATGCTGATCAGCAGGGACCAGGCGCCGAACTTGTCCACCCCGACCGGCTCCCAGCCGTGGAGCTGGTACGGGTAGCGCCAGGCCCCGACGTACGTGGCGAGGTTCTCCGCCACCCACAGGAAGAACCCGATCAGCACGAACGACAGGGCCAGCGGCATCCGCCGGCGCACCCCGCGCACCGTGAACCGCACCCACGTGCCCGCGGTCACCACCAGCAGCAGCGCGGCCAGCGGCAGCCGTACGTCGGGCAGCCAGTGGTGGGTGAAGAAGTTGACGTACACGGCCGCGGCCACCACCGCCGTGGCCCGCGGGCGGTAGCGGACCAGTTCCAGGCCGAACAGGTGCCAGGCACGGCACACGTAGCTGCCGACCGCCGCGTACAGGAACCCCCCGTACAGCGGGACGCCCGCGAACTTCAGCACGGCCGGCTCGGGGTAGCTCCACGACCCCAGGGACACCTTCACCAGCTCGAAGGCGAGCCCGATGACGTGGCAGGCGGCGATCACGACCACGTCCCGCCCGGTCTCCCAGCCCCGCCGCCAGAACAGCGCCGTCAACAGCACGCCGTAGACCACGAGGAGGTCGTAGCGCGCCACCGGCAGCCGCGGCAGCAGCGTGGACGCCGCCACCCCGGAGAGCAGGCAGATCGCGAACGCGCACGCCCGGGTCTGCGTCCAGGCGAAGTCGAGCAGGTGGCGCAGGGCGGCGGAGAGCGGGGCGGTGAGGGGTGTCGTGAGCATGGTGTCCGGTAGGACGGGGCGGCGCGGCCCCCGGTTGCGGGCACGGCCGGCCGGGCCGCCTCCGGGGGGACGGACGCCCGCCCGTGGGCATGCTGGACCCATGACGGATCACGCGGAGCTGGAGGCGGCGCTGCGCCGGGGCGTGCGCGGGGACGTGGACTTCGGGGTGACCGCCCGGGCGCTGGTCACCATGGACGCGTCCAACTACCGGCGGGTCCCGCGGGGCGTCGTCGCGCCCCGGGACGCCGACGACGTGGCGGCCGTACTGGCGGTGTGCCGCGAGCACGGCGTGCCGGTGGTGGCGCGCGGCGGCGGTACCTCGATCGCCGGGCAGGCGACCGGCACGGGCGTGGTGCTGGACTTCACCCGCCACATGAACCGCCTGGTGGCGCTGGACCCGGACACCCGCACCGCCGTGGTCCAGCCCGGCCTGGTCCTGGACCGGCTCCAGGAGGCCGCCGCCCCGCACGGCCTGCGCTTCGGACCCGACCCCTCCACGCACAGCAGGTGCACGCTCGGCGGGATGATCGGCAACAACTCCTGCGGCTCGCACTCGGTGGCCTGGGGCACCACCGCGGACAGCGTGCGGGAGCTGGACGTGCTCACCGCGCGCGGCGAGCGGCTGCGGCCCGGCCGGGACTGGGCCGGGGCCCCGCAGGGCCTGCGGGCGCTGGTGGACGGTGAGCTGTCCCGGCTGCGCACCGGCTTCCCCGAGCTGCCCCGCCGCATCTCCGGGTACGCGCTGGACGCCCTGCTGCCCGAGCGGGGCGCCGACGTCGCCCGCTCCTTCTGCGGCTCCGAGGGCACCCTCGGCATCCTGACCGAGGCGGTCGTCGGGCTCGTCGAGGCGCCCCGCGCGCGTGCCCTGGCGGTGCTCGCCTACGGGGACGAGGGCGCCGCGGCGGAGGCGGCGGCCGGGCTGCTGCCCCACCGACCGCTGACCGTGGAGGGCATGGCGGCCGACCTGGTGCCGCCGGGGGCGGGCCTCCCGCGGGGCGGCGCGTGGCTGTTCGTGGAGACCGGCGGGGAGACGGCCGCCGAGGCACGCGCGCGTGCGGAGGAGATCGTGCGGGCGGCCGACGTCCTGGACGCGCTGGTGGTGACGGACCCGGCCGCCCAGCGGGCCCTGTGGCGCGTCCGGGAGGACGCGAGCGGCACCGCCACCCGGATGCCCGACGGCACCGAGGCGTGGCCCGGCTGGGAGGACTGCGCCGTGCCGCCCGCCCGGCTCGGCGCCTACCTGCGCGACTTCCGCGCCCTGCTCGCCTCCCACGGCCTGCGCGGCACCCCGTACGGGCACTTCGGGGACGGCTGCATCCACGTCCGCATCGACTTCGACCTGCTGAGCGAGGCCGGCGTGGGCCGCTTCCGCCGGTTCTCCGAGGACCTCGCGGACCTGGTCGTCGCGCACGGCGGCTCGCTGTCCGGGGAGCACGGCGACGGACAGGCACGGGCCGAGCTGCTGCCGCGCATGTACGGCCCGGAACTCGTGGCCCTGTTCGAGCGGGCCAAGGCCGTCTGGGACCCCGACGACCTGCTCAACCCCGGCATGCTGGTCCGCCCCGCCCCCCTCGACTCCCACCTCCGTTTCGCGCCGCTGCCCCGCGGACCGGTCCCGGTGGTCTTCGGCTACCCGGCCGACGGCGGCGACTTCACGGCGGCGGTGCGGCGCTGCGTCGGCGTCGCCAAGTGCCGTACGACGTCGGCGGCCGGCCCGGCCGTGATGTGCCCCTCCTTCCGCGTCACCGGCGAGGAGGCCCACTCCACGCGCGGGCGGGCCCGGCTGCTGCACGAGATGCTGGCCGGCGAGCTGGTCACGGACGGCTGGCGCTCGCCGGAGGTGCGCGACGCCCTCGACCTGTGCCTGGCCTGCAAGGGCTGCCGCTCGGACTGTCCGGTCGGGGTGGACATGGCCACGTACAAGGCGGAGTTCCTGCACCACCACTACGCCGGCCGGCGCCGCCCCGCCGCCCACTACAGCCTGGGCCGGCTCCCGCGGTGGCTGCGGTGGACGTCCCGCGCCCGGCTGGCGGGGCTCGTCAACGCGCTCGCGGCGGTACGCCCGCTGGCCCGCGTGGGCAAGCGGCTGGCCGGCGTGGCGCCCGAGCGGGCGGTGCCGCGCCTGGCCGGGGAGACGTTCAGCCGGTGGTGGCGGCGTTCGGCGGGGCGGGGGAGCGGGAGCCATGGGGGTGTCGGGGAGAGCGGCGGGGCCGGGCCGCTGGTGGTGCTGTGGCCCGACACCTTCACCGAGCACCTGGCGCCGTCGGTGGGGCGGGCCGCGGTCCGCGTGCTGGAGGCGGCCGGGCTGCGGGTGACGCTGCCGCCGACGCTGCGGATGCGCGGGCGCCCGGTCGGCGACGGCCGCTCCCGGTTGCCGCTCGCGCTGCTGACGGCCCGCCACACGCGCGTGTGCTGCGGCCTGACGTACGTCTCCACCGGCCAGCTCGACCACGCGCGCACGGTGCTGCGCCGCACCCTGGACCTGATGGAACCGGTGCTGGAGACCACCGCCCCGGTCGTCGTCCTGGAGCCGAGCTGTGCGGCGGCGCTGCGCGGCGACCTGCCCGGGCTGCTGCCCGACGACCCGCGGGCCGCCCGCCTCGCCACGCGCGTGCTGACGTTCGCGGAGGTGCTGGAGCGGTACGCGCCCTCCTGGGTGCCGCCCCGCGTGGACCGCCCGGCCGTCGGCCAGACCCACTGCCACCAGCACGCGGTGCTCGGCGACGCCCCGGACCGCCGGCTGCGCGCGGCCGCCGGCCTCGACGGGGAGCTGAGCGGCGGCTGCTGCGGCCTGGCGGGCGACTTCGGCTTCCAGCGCGGCCACTTCGAGGTCTCCCGCGCCTGCGCCGACGAACAGCTCCTGCCGGCGCTGAAGGACGCGCCACCGGACGCGGTGGTCCTCGCGGACGGCTACTCCTGCCGCACCCAGGTGGAGCAGTTGACCGGAACGCGGGCCAGGCACCTGGCGGAGGTGCTGGCCCGGGCCCTGCCGGACGAGGCATGACCCCGGAGTGACCCCAGGAGGTCTCTCGTCGCGCGCTCCGCCCCGCCCGGCTCCTACGGTGGTCGCAACCGTTGCGCGAAGGAGATCCCGGTATGTCCCTGCCCGCCCCGCCCCTGTCCGTCCGGCCCCTGTCCCGGGCCGAGCACCTCGCCTTCGTCGCGGAGCGGCCCTCCGTGAGTCACCTGCAGGTCCCCGCGTGGGGCGAGGTGAAGCGGGAGTGGCGGGCGGAGAGCCTCGGCTGGTGCACGCCGGACGGCCGCCTGGCCGGGGCCGGGCTGGTCCTGCTGCGGCCGTTGCCCGGGCTGCGCAGGTACCTCGCCTACCTGCCCGAGGGCCCGGTGATCGACTGGTTCGACGCCGACCTGGACCGCTGGCTGACGCCCCTGCTCGCCCACCTGAAGGGGCTGGGCGCCTTCTCGGTGCGGATGGGCCCGCCCGTCGTCCTGCGCCGCTGGAGCGCCGACGTGGTCAAGGCGGCCGTCGCCGACCCGGACGCCCGCCGGCTGGGCGACGTCGAGCCGACGTCGTACGACCCGCGCGCGGCCGGGGTGGCCGAGCGGCTGCGCCGGGCCGGCTGGCGGCCCTCGCGGCAGGGCGGCGAGGACGGCTTCGCCGCCGGCCAGCCCCGCCACGTCTTCCAGGTGCCCCTCGCCGGCCGCACCCTGGAGGACGTCCACCGCGGCCTGAACCAGCAGTGGCGGCGCAACATCAAGAAGGCCGAGCAGGCCGGCGTGAAGGTGGTCCGCGGCGGCCGGGAGGACCTGCCCGTGTTCCACGAGCTGTACCGGGAGACCGCCGAGCGCGACCGCTTCCTGCCCCGCCCGCTGCCGTACTTCGAGCGGATGTGGACCGCCCTGACCGCCGAGCACCCGGACCGGATGCGGCTCTACCTCGCCCACCACGACGGCGAGGTCCTGGCCGCCGCCACGCTGCTCACCGTCGGCGAGCACGTCTGGTACTCCTACGGCGCCTCCACCGCCCGCAGGCGCGAGGTGCAGCCCGGCAACGCGCTGCAGTGGCGGATGCTCTGCGACGCCCACGAGGAGGGCGCCGCCGTCTACGACCTGCGGGGCATCACCGACACCCTGGAGGAGTCCGACCCCCTCCTCGGCCTGCTGCGCTTCAAGGCCGGCACGGGCGGCGAGGCGGTGGAGTACCTGGGCGAGTGGGACCTCCCCCTCAACCGCTTGCTGCACACGGCGCTCGGCCTCTACCTGAGCCGCCGCTGAGCCGACTCACGACGCGCGGGTCCGTCCATCATGCGGGACAGTTGCATAACGGGTTCACACGCCTGACGAGGTCCACTACCCTGGACTTCGCAGTGCAGCACGCTGAACAATCTCCGAGCCGAGAACCTAGAACCTGGACCGCCCGTGACCACGCCCAGCACCTCCACCGCACCCACGGCGGCGCACGCCCCGGCCGCCCCGGGCCCCCGCTCGTCCCTCGGTCCCGTCGGCCTGGTGCTGGCCGGCGGGGTGTCCGTGCAGTTCGGCGGCGCCCTGGCGGTGACGCTGATGCCGCGGGCCGGCGCCCTCGGCGTGGTCGCGCTGCGGCTGCTGGTGGCGGCGGTGGTGCTGCTGCTGGTGTGCCGCCCCAAGGTGCGCGGCCACTCGCGCGCCGACTGGGGCACGGTGGTGGTTTTCGGCCTGGCGATGGCCGCCATGAACGGGCTGTTCTACCAGGCCGTGGACCGCATCCCGCTGGGCCCCGCGGTCACCCTGGAGGTCCTGGGCCCCCTCGCCCTGTCCGTCCTCGCCTCGCGCCGGGCGATCAACCTGGTGTGGGCCGGGCTCGCGCTGGCCGGGGTCTTCCTCCTGGGCGGCGGCGGCTTCGACGACCTGGACCCGGCGGGCGTGGCGTTCGCGCTCGGGGCGGGCGCGATGTGGGCGGCGTACATCGTCTTCAGCGCGCGTACCGGCCGGCGCTTCCCGCAGGCGGACGGCCTGGCGCTGGCGATGGCGGTGGGCGCGGTGGTCTTCCTGCCGCTGGGCCTGGCCGAGTCCGGCACGAAGCTGTTCGACCCGGTCACACTGGGGCTGGGCGCCGCGGTGGCCATGCTCTCCTCGGTCATGCCGTACACGCTCGAACTCCTCGCGCTGCGCCGCCTGCCCGCCTCCACCTTCGCCGTCCTGATGAGCCTGGAGCCGGCCCTCGCCGCCACCGCCGGCTTCCTCGTCCTCGGCCAGTCCCTGAGCCTGCCCCAGACCCTGGCCATCGGCCTGGTCATCGCGGCCAGCATGGGCGCGGTGCGCACCCAGGTGGGGCGGCGCAAGCCGGTGGTGGCGCCGGAGGCGTGAGCCCGGCGGGCCCTCCCGGCCCCCTGGCCCGGGGGTACCCGGCTCATGAATTCATGCAAGCACGCTTGCTTGTTTCTGGCCCCGCTGCCATGCTCCCCCCATGGCCGACCCGACGCCCGTCTTCGACGACCTGCGTGCCGAGAGCGACGAACTGGACCGCCTCGTCGCCGAGTCGGAACCCGAGCAGTGGGCCCTGCCCACCCCCGCCGCGGGCTGGACGATCGCCCACCAGATCGCCCACCTCGCCTGGACCGACCGTTCGGCGCTCACCGCGGTCACCGACGAGGAGGCGTTCCGGGAGCTGGTGGAGAAGGCCCTCGCCGCGCCCGACACCTTCGTCGACGAGGGCGCCGAGGACGGCGCCCGCCTGGCGCCCGCCGACCTGCTGGGCCGCTGGCGCGAGGGCCGCGCCGCCCTCAGCAGGGCCCTGGCCGCGGCCCCGCCCGGCGCCCGCTTCCCCTGGTACGGGCCCCCGATGTCGGCCGCCTCCATGGCCACCGCCCGCCTGATGGAGACCTGGGCCCACGGCCTGGACGTCGCCGACGCCCTCGGGGTCACCCGGCCCCCCACCGACCGGCTGCGCCACATCGCCCGGCTCGGCCACCGCACCCGCGACTTCGCGTACACCGTGCACGGCCTGCCCGTCCCCGCCGACCCGTTCCGGCTCGACCTGACCGGCCCCGGCGGCGACGTCTGGACCTACGGCCCCGGGGACGCCCCGCAGCGCGTCACCGGGAGCGCCCTCGACTTCTGCCTCCTGGTCACCCGGCGGGCCCACCGCGCCGACCTGGCGCTGCGCGCCGAGGGCCCGGACGCCGACCGCTGGCTGGACCTGGCCCAGGCGTTCGCCGGCCCGCCCGGCGCCGGCCGGCCGCCGAAGGGAGCCGGCGCGTGACCCTGCGCATCGGCAACTTCTCCGGCTTCTACGGCGACCGCTCCGACGCCCTGCGCGAGATGCTCACCGGCGGCGAGGTCGACGTCCTCACCGGCGACTACCTCGCCGAGCTGACCATGCTCATCCTCGGCCGGGACCGGCTGAAGGACCCCGGCGCCGGGTACGCCCGCACCTTCCTGCGGCAGCTCGAGGAGTGCCTCGCGCTGGTCCACGACAAGCGGGTGAAGATCGTCACCAACGCGGGCGGCCTGAACCCGGCCGGGCTCGCCGCCCGCGTCCGGGAGCTGGCCGAGCGGCTCGGCGTGCCGCTGCGGGTCGCCCACGTCGAGGGCGACGACCTCACCGCCGCCCACCCCGGCAGCCTCGCCGCCCACGCCTACCTCGGCGGCTTCGGCATCGCGGCCTGTCTGCGCGCGGGCGCCGACGTCGTGGTCACCGGCCGGGTCACGGACGCCGCCCTGGTCACCGGGCCCGCCGCCGCCCACTTCGACTGGCCGCCCGACGCCTACGACCGGCTCGCCGGGGCCGTCGTCGCCGGGCACGTCCTGGAGTGCGGCACCCAGGCCACCGGCGGCAACTACGCCTTCTTCACCGAAGGACCCGGCGACGTCGGCCACCCGGGCTTCCCGCTGGCCGAGCTGCACGAGGACGGCACCGCCGTCATCACCAAGCACCCCGGCACCGGCGGCTTCGTCGACGTCGGCACGGTCACCGCGCAACTGCTCTACGAGACGGCGGGCGCCCGGTACGCGGGCCCCGACGTCACCGCCCGGCTGGACACCGTACGGCTCCGCCAGGACGGGCCGGACCGGGTGCGGATCGAGGGCGTGCGCGGGGAGGCGCCGCCGCCCACGCTCAAGGTCGGCCGCAACCGGCTCGGCGGCTTCCGCAACGAGGTCGTCTTCGTGCTGACCGGCCTCGACGTCGAGGCCAAGGCCGCCCTCGTCCGGCGCCAGCTCGCGCCCGCGCTCGGCAAGGTCGCCGACGCCCGGTGGGAGCTGGTGCGCACCGACCGGCCCGACGCCGCCACCGAGGAGACGGCGAGCGCGCTGCTGCGGCTCGTCGTGCGCGACGCCGACCAGCAGGCCGTGGGCCGGGCGCTGAGCGGGGCCGCGGTGGAACTCGCCCTCGGCAGCTACCCCGGCTTCCACGTGCTGGCCCCGTCCGGGAAGGGCGCGCCGTACGGCGTCTTCGAGGACGCCCGCGTCCCGCAGGACGCCGTCGAGCACGTGGCCGTCCTGCCCGACGGGCGCCGCGTCCCCGTGGCACCGGCCCCGGACAGCACCGTTCTGGACGACGTGCCCGAGCCGCCGCTGCCCGGTCCGCCGCCGGACGGGCCCACCCGGCGGGCGCCCCTCGGGCTGGTCGCCGGCGCCCGCAGCGGTGACAAGGGCGGCCACGCCAACGTGGGCGTGTGGGCCCGCACGGACGCGGCCTGGTCCTGGCTCGCCCACACCCTGACCGTCGACCGCTTCCGCGCGCTCCTGCCGGAGACCGCCCCGCTGCCGGTGACCCGGCACGTCCTGCCCCGGCTGCGCGCCCTGAATTTCGTCGTCGAGGGCATCCTCGGCGAGGGCGTCGCCGCGCAGGCCCGCTTCGACCCGCAGGCCAAGGCCCTCGGCGAATGGCTGCGCTCCCGCCACCTGGACATCCCGGAGGCCCTGCTGTGACCGTCCTGCCGTCCGCCCTGGACACCCGGGGCCCCGACCACGCGGCCCACCGGGCGGCCATGCTCGCCAAGCTGGCCGACCTCGACGCCGAGCACGCCAAGGCCCTCGCGGGCGGCGGCGAGAAGTACGTGCAGCGGCACCGCGCGCGGGGCAAGCTCCTCGCCCGTGAGCGCGTCGAGCTGCTGCTCGACCCGGACACGCCGTTCCTGGAACTGTCCCCGCTCGCCGCCTGGGGCAGCGACTACACGGTCGGCGCCTCCCTGGTCACCGGCATCGGCGTGGTCGAGGGCGTGGAGTGCCTGATCACCGCCAACGACCCGACCGTGCGCGGCGGCGCCTCCAACCCCTGGTCGCTGAAGAAGGCGCTGCGCGCCCACGAGGTCGCGCTCGCCAACCGGCTGCCCGTGATCAGCCTGGTGGAGTCCGGGGGCGCCGACCTGCCCTCCCAGAAGGAGATCTTCATTCCGGGCGGGGCCATCTTCCGCGACCTCACCCGGCTGTCCGCGGCCGGCATCCCCACGGTCGCCGTCGTCTTCGGCAACTCCACCGCCGGCGGCGCCTACGTCCCCGGCATGTCCGACCACGTGATCATGGTCAAGGAGCGGGCCAAGGTGTTCCTCGGCGGCCCGCCGCTGGTGAAGATGGCCACCGGCGAGGAGAGCGACGACGAGTCCCTCGGCGGCGCGGAGATGCACGCGCGCGTGTCGGGCCTCGCCGACCACTTCGCCGTCGACGAGCCGGACGCGCTGCGGCAGGCCCGCCGCGTGGTCGCCCGCCTCAACCACCGCAAGGCGTACCCCGACCCGGGCCCGGCCGAGCCGCCGAAGTACGACCCGGAGGAGCTGCTCGGCGTCGTCCCCGACGACCTCAAGGTCCCCTTCGACCCGCGCGAGGTGATCGCCCGGATCGTCGACGCCTCCGACTTCGACGAGTTCAAGCCGCTGTACGGCACCAGCCTGGTCACCGGCTGGGCCCGGCTGCACGGCTACCCGGTCGGCGTCCTGGCCAACGCCCAGGGCGTCCTCTTCAGCGCCGAGTCGCAGAAGGCCGCCCAGTTCATCCAGCTCGCCAACCAGCGCGACGTCCCGCTGCTCTTCCTGCACAACACCACCGGCTACATGGTCGGCCGCGAGTACGAGCAGGGCGGCATCATCAAGCACGGCGCCATGATGATCAACGCGGTGTCCAACTCCCGCGTCCCCCACCTGTCGGTGCTGCTGGGCGCCTCCTACGGCGCCGGGCACTACGGCATGTGCGGGCGCGCGTACGACCCCCGTTTCCTGTTCGCCTGGCCCAGCGCCAAGTCCGCGGTGATGGGCCCGCAGCAGCTCGCCGGCGTGCTCTCCATCGTCGCCCGCCAGTCGGCCGCCGCGAAGGGCGCGCCCTACGACGAGGAGGCCGACGCGGGCCTGCGCGCCCTGGTGGAGCAGCAGATCGAGTCCGAGTCGCTCCCGATGTTCCTGTCCGGGCGGCTGTACGACGACGGCGTCATCGACCCGCGCGACACCCGCACCGTCCTCGGCCTGTGCCTGTCCGCGATCCACACCGCGCCCTACGAAGGCGCGCGGGGCGGCTTCGGCGTCTTCCGGATGTGAGGGACCTGACGTGATCACTTCTGTCCTCGTGGCCAACCGGGGCGAGATCGCCCGCCGCGTCTTCCGCACCTGCGCCGCACTGGGCATCCGCACCGTCGCCGTGCACTCCGACGCCGACGCGCACGCCCTGCACACGCGCGTGGCCGACAGCGCCGTACGCCTGCCGGGCGCGGCACCCGCCGAGACGTACCTGCGCGGCGACCTGATCGTGAAGGCGGCCGTCGCGGCCGGCGCCGACGCCGTGCACCCCGGCTACGGCTTCCTGTCCGAGAACCCCGGCTTCGCGCGCGCCGTCCTCGACGCGGGCCTGGTGTGGATCGGGCCGCCGCCGCAGGCCATCGAGGCCATGGCGTCCAAGACCCGCGCCAAGGCGCTCATGGGCATCGCACCGCTCGACGCGGCGCACGTCACCGAGGCCGACCTGCCCGTGCTGGTGAAGGCCGCCGCGGGCGGCGGCGGGCGCGGCATGCGCGTCGTGCGCCGCCTGGACGAGCTGGACCCCGCCCTGCGGGCCGCGCGCGCCGAGGCCGCGAGCGCCTTCGGCGACGGCGAGGTCTTCGTCGAGCCCTACCTGGAACACGGCCGCCACGTCGAGGTGCAGGTCCTCGCCGACACCCACGGCACGGTGTGGGCGCTCGGCACGCGCGACTGCTCCCTGCAGCGCCGCCACCAGAAGGTGATCGAGGAGGCGCCCGCCCCCGGGCTCACCCCGGCGCTCGACGAGGAGCTGCGCACCCTCGCCGTCCGCGCCGCACGCGCCGTGGACTACGTGGGCGCCGGCACCGTCGAGTTCCTGGTCGCCGACGGCACCGCGCACTTCCTGGAGATGAACACCCGCCTCCAGGTCGAGCACCCGGTCACCGAGGAGGTCTTCGGCCTCGACCTGGTCGCCGAGCAGATCCGGATCGCCGAGGGCGCCCCCCTGGCCGCCGAGCCGCCCCCCGCGCGCGGGCACGCCGTCGAGGCCCGCCTGTACGCCGAGGACCCGGCCGCCGACTGGGCCCCGCAGACCGGCACCCTGCACCACCTCGCCGTCCCCGACGGCGTCCGCCTCGACACCGGCTGTGCCGACGGCGACGAGATCGGCGTCCACTACGACCCGATGATCGCCAAGGTGATCGCGCACGCCCCCACGCGCGCGGAGGCGGTGCGGAGACTGGCCGGCGCGCTGGAGCGCACGGCGATCCACGGCCCCGTCACCAACCGGGACCTGCTCGTGCGCTCCCTGCGCCACGAGGAGTTCACCTCCGCGCGCATGGACACCGGCTTCTACGACCGCCACCTGGCCGCCCTCACCGAGCCCGCCGCCGACCCGCTCGCCCCCCTCGCCGCGGCCCTCGCCGACACCCACGGCCGCTCCCGCTTCGGCGGCTGGCGCAACCTGCCCTCGCAGCCGCAGGTGAAGCGGTACGTGATGGCGGGCCGCGAGCACGAGGTGCGCTACCGGCACACCCGCGACGGCCTCGCGGCGGACGACGTCCAGGTGATCCACGTGGACGCCTCGGCCGTCGTCCTGGAGACGGACGGTGTGCGCCGCCGCTTCGAGGTGGCCCGCCACGGCGACCGGGTCTGGGTGAACGGCACCGCGCTCACCGCCCTGCCCCGCTTCCCCGACCCGACGGCCCAGCAGGCCCCCGGCTCCCTGCTCGCACCGATGCCGGGCACGGTCGTCAAGATCGCGGACGGCCTCGTCACCGGATCGGGTGTCCGGGCCGGTGAACCGCTGCTGTGGCTCGAAGCGATGAAGATGCAACACCGCATCTCCGCACCGGTGACAGGGACGGTGACGGCGGTGCAGGTGACGGAAGGACAGCAAGTGGAGGTGGGCACGCTCTTGGCGGTCGTCGAGAGCAACCAACCTTAGGGGCGCGGGGAACTGCGCGCCCGGCCACCGACGACAGCCACCCGGAGGACGACAGTGACCACCCTCATCGAACCCGAAGAGCACCAGGCCCTCCGCAAGGCGGTAGCGGCCTTCGCCCAAAGCCACCGGGACGTCGCCCACCGCGACCTGTGGCGGCAGGCTGCCGAGCTGGGCTACATCGGCGTCAACCTGCCGGAGGCATACGGCGGGGGAGGCGGCGGCATCGCCGAACTCTCCCTCGTCCTCGAAGAGCTCGGCACCGCGGGCAACCCCCTGCTCATGATGATCGTCTCCCCGGCGATCTGCGGCACCGTGATCGCCCGCTTCGGCACCGAGGCCCAGAAGCGCGAGTGGCTGCCCGCCCTCGCCGACGGCTCCCGCCTGATGGCGTTCGGCATCACCGAGCCCGACGCCGGCTCCAACAGCCACCGCATCACCACCACGGCCCGCCGCGACGGCGCCGACTGGCTGCTCACCGGCCGCAAGGTCTTCGTCTCCGGCGTGGACATCGCGGACGCCACCCTGATCGTCGGCCGCACCGAGGACGCCCGCACCGGACGCCTCAAGCCCTGCCTGTTCATCGTCCCGCGGGACGCGCCCGGCTTCACCCGCCGCCGGATCGACATGGAACTGCACAGCGAGGAGAAGCAGTTCGAGCTGGTCCTGGACGACGTGCGGCTGCCCGCCGACGCGTTGGTGGGCGACGAGGACGCCGGTCTGCTCCAGCTGTTCGCCGGGCTCAACCCCGAGCGCATCATGACGGCGGCCTTCGCGATCGGCATGGGGCGCCACGCCCTGGCCCGCGCGGTGGAGTACGCGCGCGAGCGCACCGTGTGGAAGGTCCCCATCGGCGCCCACCAGGCCGTCGCCCACCCGCTCGCCCAGGCCCACATCGAGCTGGAGCTGGCCCGCCTGATGATGCAGAAGGCGGCCCACCTCTACGACGCGGGGGACGACGTCGGCGCGGGCGAGGCGGCGAACATGGCGAAGTACGCGGCGGGGGAGGCCTGCGTGAAGGCGGTCGACCAGGCGGTGCACACCCTCGGCGGGAACGGCCTGACGCGTGAGTTCGGCTTGGCCCGGCTGATCACGGCCGCGCGCGTGGCTCGTATCGCCCCGGTGAGCCGGGAGATGATTCTCAACTACGTCTCCCACCAGACCCTCGGTCTGCCCAAGTCGTACTGACGACGCACGCCGGCGTGCGTGAGGAGGAACCGTGTTCCGCAGCGAGTACGCAGACGTTCCGCCCGTCGACCTGCCCATCCACGAGGCCGTGCTGGGCGGTGCCGCCGAGTTCGGCGACCGGCCGGCGCTGATCGACGGCACGGACGGCACCACGCTCACGTACGAACAGGTCGACCGCTTCCACCGCCGGGTGGCCGCCGCGCTCGCCGAGGCCGGGGTGCGCAAGGGCGACGTGCTGGCCCTGCACAGCCCCAACACGGTCGCCTTCCCGCTCGCGTTCTACGCGGCCACGCGCGCGGGCGCCTCGGTCACCACCGTGCACCCGCTGTGCACGCCCGAGGAGTTCGCCAAGCAGCTCGGCGACTCGGGGGCCCGCTGGATCGTCACCGTCTCCCCGCTGCTGGCGACGGCCCGACGCGCGGCCGAACTCGCGGGCGGCGTCGAGGAGGTCTTCGTCTGCGACAGCGCGCCCGGCCACCGTTCGCTGATCGACATGCTCGCCTCCCGCGCCCCCGAGCCCCGGCCCGACATCGACCCCGCCGAGGACGTGGCGGCCCTGCCGTACTCCTCGGGCACGACCGGCGTCCCCAAGGGCGTGATGCTCACCCACCGCCAGATCGCCACCAACCTCGCCCAGCTCGAGCCCGCGATCCCGGCGGGACCGGACGACCGCATCCTCGCCGTGCTGCCGTTCTTCCACATCTACGGGCTGACCGCCCTGATGAACGCCCCCCTGCGCAAGGGCGCCACGGTCGTCGTGCTGCCCCGCTTCGAGCTGGAGGCGTTCCTCGCCGCGATCCAGACCCACCGCATCACCGGGCTGTACGTGGCGCCGCCGATCGTGCTGGCCCTCGCCAAGCACCCGGCGGTCGCGCAGTACGACCTGTCGTCCCTGCGGTACGTCATCAGCGCCGCCGCGCCCCTGGACGCCGACCTCGCCGCCGCGTGCGCGCAGCGGCTGGGCCTGCCGCCGGTCGGCCAGGCGTACGGCATGACCGAGCTGTCCCCGGGCACGCACGTGGTCCCGCTGGACGCCATGGAGGAGGCCCCGCCCGGCACCGTCGGCAAGCTCATCGCCGGGACCGAGATGCGCGTGGTCTCCCTCGACGACCCCGGCAAGGACCTCGGCGTCGGCGAGGCGGGCGAGATCCTGATCCGCGGCCCGCAGGTCATGAAGGGCTACCTGGGGCGCCCCGACGCCACCGGGGCGATGATCGACGCCGACGGCTGGCTGCACACCGGCGACGTCGGCCACGTCGACCGGGACGGCTGGCTGTTCGTCGTCGACCGGGTCAAGGAACTCATCAAGTACAAGGGCTTCCAGGTCGCCCCGGCCGAGCTGGAGGCGCTGCTGCTCACCCACCCGGGCATCGCGGACGCGGCCGTCGTCGGCGCCCGCGACGACGACCGCAACGAGGTGCCGCACGCCTACGTGGTCCGCCAGCCCACCGCCGCCGACCTCTCCGCGGGCGAGGTCATGATGTACGTCGCCGAGCGGGTCGCCCCGTACAAGCGCGTGCGCCGCGTCACCTTCATCGACGCCGTGCCGCGCGCCGTGTCCGGGAAGATCCTGCGCCGGCAGCTCAGGGAGCGCACATGACACTGATCGGCCGTACCCGCGCGCGGGGCGTGGAGACCCTCGCGCTCGACTCCCCGGACAACCGCAACGCCCTCTCGGCGGCGCTGGTCGCCGAACTCGCGGGGGCGCTCGCGGACTGCGCCGAGGACCCCGGTGTCCGCGCCGTCGTGCTCACCCACACCGGGGGCACGTTCAGCGCCGGCGCCGACCTGCGGGACCCGCCGCACCCGGACGCGCTCGTGGACCTGCTCCGCCGGATCGTGGAGCTGCCCCGCCCGGTGGTCGCGCGGGTCACCGGCCACGTCCGCGCGGGCGGCCTCGGCCTCCTGGCCGCCTGCGACATCGCGGTCGCGTCCCGCGCGGCGACCTTCGCGTTCACCGAGGTGCGCATCGGCGTGGCCCCCGCCGTCATCTCGCTGACCCTCCTGGACCGCGCCGACCCGCGCGCCCTGGCCCGTTACTACCTCACCGGCGAGCGCTTCGACGCCGTCGAGGCGGCCCGCACCGGCCTGCTCACCGCGGCCGCGGGCGACGGCGAGGAGGTGGAGGCCGTCCTCGACCCGGTCCTCGACGGGCTGCGGCGATCCGCGCCCGAGGCCCTGGCCGAGACGAAGCGGCTGCTCACGGCTAGGGTGCTGGAGACCTTCGACCGGGACGCGGCCACCCTGACCGCGCTCTCGGGCCGGCTGTTCGCCTCCCCGCCGGCCCGCGAGGGGATGACGGCCTTCCTCGAACGACGGGATCCCTCATGGGTGCTGTGACCGGTGCCTCGGCCGGTGCCGCGACGGCGGACCAGCGCGCGGAGCGCCTCCCCAAGCAGGACCGCAGCCGCGCGACCCGGCAGCGGCTCCTGGAGGCCGCCGTGGCCTGCCTCGCCGAGCGCGGCTGGGCGGGCTCCACGGTCTCCGTCGTCGCCGAGCGCGCCGGTGTCTCCCGGGGCGCCGCCCAGCACCACTTCCGCACCCGTGAGGACCTGTTCACCGCAGCCGTCGAGTACGTCGCCGAGGAGCGCTCCACGGCCCTGCGCGCCCTCTTCCCGCAGGGCGCGGCCGGCGACCGGCGCGCCGTCGTCGCCGCCCTGGTGGACCTGTACACCGGCCCGCTGTTCCGGGCCGCCCTGCACCTGTGGGTCGCCGCCTCCGACGAGGAGCAGCTCCGCCCGAGGGTCACCGAGCTGGAGGCCCGCGTCGGCCGGGAGACCCACCGCATAGCCGTCGAGCTGCTCGGCGCCGACGAGTCCCGCCCCGGCGTCCGCGAGACCGTCCAGGGGCTGCTGGACATGGCCCGCGGCCTGGGCCTCGCCAACCTCCTCACCGACGACACGACCCGCCGCACCCGCGTGGTGGCGCAATGGGCGGCCCTCCTGGACACGGCCCTCGCCTGAGCCTGAGCTTGAGCCGCCGCCGGGCCGGACGTCGCCGATGTCGACGGCCCCCTCAGGGGCTCAGCCGCTCCACGCGCCAGCCGCCGGCCGGCTCGGCGACGTAGGCCAGGCGGTCGTGCAGGCGGTTCAGCCGGCCCTGCCAGAACTCCACGCGTTCGGGCGTGACCCGGAAGCCGCCCCAGTGCGGCGGCACGGGCACCTGCTCGCCCTCCGGGTAGCGGGCCTCCAGCTCGGCGTACGCCGCGTCCAGCCCGTCGCGTGAGGCGATCACCGTGGACTGGGCGCTCGCCCAGGCGCCGAGCTGGGAGCCGTGCGGCCGGGTCCGGAAGTACGCGGCGGTCTCGTCGCGCCCGGTGCGTCGGGCCACGCCCCGCACGACGACCTGCCGGGCCATCGGGTGCCAGGGGAACAGCAGCGAGACGTGGGGGTTCTCGGCGAGGTCGCGGCCCTTGCGGGAGTCGTAGTTGGTGTAGAAGACGAAGCCCCGCTCGTCGAACTGCTTCAGCAGCACCGTGCGCGAGCTGGGCCGGCCCTCGGCGTCGGCCGTGGAGACGACCATCGCGTTCGGCTCGAAGAGGTGGGCCTCCAGGGCCGCGTCCCGGAACCAGCGGGCGAACTGCTCCACCGGCGTCGCGGCCAGGTCGGACACGTCGAGGCCCTCGGCCCGGTACTGCTTGCGCATCGACGCGGGATCGGGCGCGGGTTCGGCGGCGGGATCGTACGGGACGGCGTCTCGGTCGCTCACATGGTCATCTTGCCGCATGGTCCGCCCGCACCGCCCGGCCCGCGGACCGGAAGCCCCCCGGCCGACCGAGATGGCACTGAGTGCCGCGGGGGCTCCCCAAAGGTGGCACTCCGGGGATATCGTGCTGGTGCCGTGCCGGTGGGGTGACCGCCGACCGCACGGGGCATCACAGGGGTGAGCGCCCAGGACCGCGAGCCGGGACACGACCGCGGATCCACGGGCCCCTCACCCTCCCCAGCCGCCCGACACCTGGTCGTCCCCCCGGACGCACCACCTGTCACTCACCTCACGAGGAGCCGCCTGATGTCCGACTTCGTACCCGGGCTCGAGGGAGTCGTCGCATTCGAGACCGAGATCGCCGAACCGGACAAGGAGGGCGGCGCCCTGCGGTACCGGGGCGTCGACATCGAGGACCTGGTCGGTCACGTCTCCTTCGGCAACGTCTGGGGCCTGCTCGTGGACGGCGCCTTCAACCCCGGCCTGCCGCCCGCCGAGCCGTTCCCCATCCCCGTCCACTCCGGCGACATCCGCGTGGACGTGCAGTCCGCGCTGGCCATGCTCGCCCCCGTCTGGGGCCTGAAACCGCTCCTCGACATCGACGCCGACCAGGCCCGTGACGACCTCGCGCGTGCCGCCGTCATGGCCCTGTCCTACGTCGCCCAGTCCGCCCGCGGCCAGGGCCTGCCCATGGTCCCGCAGAGCGAGATAGACCAGGCGCAGTCCGTCGTCGAGCGGTTCATGATCCGCTGGCGGGGCGAGCCCGACCCCAAGCACGTGGCCGCCGTGGACGCCTACTGGACGTCCGCCGCCGAGCACGGCATGAACGCCTCCACCTTCACCGCCCGCGTCATCGCCTCCACCGGCGCCGACGTCGCCGCGGCCCTCTCGGGCGCCGTGGGCGCCATGTCCGGCCCGCTGCACGGCGGCGCCCCCTCGCGCGTGCTCGGGATGATCGAGGAGATCGAGCGCACCGGCGACGCCGAGGCGTACGTCAAGCAGGCCCTCGACCGGGGCGAGCGCCTGATGGGCTTCGGGCACCGCGTCTACCGCGCCGAGGACCCCCGCGCCCGCGTCCTGCGCCGCACTGCGCGCGAGCTGGGCGCCCCCCGCTTCGAGATCGCCGAGGCGCTGGAGAAGGCCGCGCTGGAGGAGCTGCACAACCGCCGCCCCGACCGCGTCCTCGCCACGAACGTCGAGTTCTGGGCCGCCATCGTCCTGGACTTCGCCGAGGTCCCGGCGCACATGTTCACCTCGATGTTCACCTGCGCCCGCACCGCGGGCTGGTCGGCGCACATCCTGGAGCAGAAGCGCACCGGCCGCCTGGTGCGCCCGTCCGCCCGCTACATCGGCCCCGGCCCGCGCGACCCGCGCGAGATCGAGGGGTACGCGGACATCGCCTCCTGAGGCGGTCACCCGCTTCCTGAGGCGGTCACCCGCTTCCTGAGGCGGTCAGCCAATTGCCGGGGCTGTCGCCGAGCGGCTGCCGTGACCGGCGGTGCGGGTCCGTGGCACCGCCGGTCCGGGGTCAGGGAGCGGGAGACGTCGCCACGCCGCCGTCGCTCGCGCCGGTCTCCCGCAGGAAGCGGGCCTGGCGGTCGAGGAATCCCGCCGCGTACAGCTTCCGTGGTGCGAGGACGGCGGTCATGGTCAGCCGCAGCGACGAGCGTTCGGTGGCGTGGTCCACCAGCGAGTGGGTGGCGTCGGGGTAGTGCGCGACGCTCAGCGCGGCGGGGGGAAGGACCGCGCGGTACACGGTCTCCGTCTCCCTGACGTCCACGTTCACGTCGTGGCCGGCCAGCACGAGCAGGACGGGCGTTCCCCGCACGGCGCGCAGGTCGGCGACCGCGTCGGAGGTGTAGTTCGCCGAGATGAAGCGCCAACGGGCCGCGGTGATGCCGCCCGTGTCACCGACCGCCGCGCGGTACTCGTCGTAGGTCGCGCCCCTCCTCAGCAGGCGCACGGTCGTCTCGCGGCGGCGCAGCGCGGCCGCGACGCGCCGCTCGTCGGCGCCTTCCCGGTGGAGTTCGGCGAGCAGGTTGTAGCGGCCCTGCCGCAGCCAGTTGACGGCCGGCGAGACGGCGATGACGAAACGCAGGCGCCGGTCCTTCGCGGCGACCTTGGGCAGGACCCATCCGGCCTGGCTGGCGCCCCACAGCCCGATGCGACGGCCGTCGATCCCGGGGCGTCCGCGGGCCCAGGCGACCGCGGCGAGTGTCTCCTCGGCGCGGTCGTCCATGCTCTGGTCGAGCCAGTCGCCCTCCGAGCCGGCCACCCCCGGTTTGCTGAAGGACAGCGAGGCGTAACCCGCCCGCGCGAACGCCTCCCACAGGGGCCGGTAGAAGGTGTCGTGGGTCGCGTCCACGGGCCCGTCGCCGTGCACGAAGACCACCAGCCCGAACGGCCCCTCGCCCGCCGGCGGGCGGGCCAGCACCCCCTCCAGGCGGTGACCGTGGTGCCGCAGCACCACGCGCTCCTCGCGGAGGTCGTAGGTGTTCTGCCACACCACGACCCCGCCGAGCCCGCCCGCCACGAGCAGGGCGCCCACCAGGGCCCACAGCAGGTACCGCCGGCCACGCCTCGCGCGGACCGTCCTCCGTCGTCCCAGCACCGGACCGCTCCGATCTATCGTTCGTCTATAAAACGCTCGTGCTAAGAATGAACGTATTAGAATCGATAGTGCAAGGTGATCGAAAAGGCAGGGGGAGCAGGACATGGAGCCCACGGACCCGAGGACCGAGGCCGTCACGTGCCGACGAGGGGTGCCCGAGGGGGCCGAGGCGGAGGTGGCCGCGCTGTACTGGGAAGCGTTCGGCCGCAAGCTCGGCCCCGCCCTCGACCCCCCTGAGACCGGGCGGGCCTTCATCGCCGCGCACCTCAACCACGACCGGGGCGTGACCGCCCTCGTCGACGGCAAGGTGGTCGGCATTGCGGGCTACCATCTCGGCGGGCGCGCGCTGACCGGCGGTGGCGTGCCGGACGTCCTGTCCGCCTACGGCGTCCTTCGCGGCCTGCCCCGGCTCGCCGTGCTCGCCCTGTTCGAACGCATCCCCGAGGAGGCGGAACTCGTCATGGACGGCATCGCCGTGGACGCGCGCCACCGGGGCGGCGGGATCGGCAGCCTCCTGCTGGGGCAGGTCGCCGCCGTCGCCGCCGAGAACGGATGCCGGCGCATCCGGCTGGACGTCATCGACACCAACCCCCGGGCGCGCGCCCTGTACGAACGGCACGGTTACGTCGCCCGGCGCACCGAGCGGACGCCCTGGCTGCGCCGGCTGCTGGGCTTCGGCGCGGTGACGACCATGTACCGACCCGTCACCGGGGCGGACCGCATCGCGGGGGACGGGCGGTGACGGCCGCCGCCACACCCGTCACCGGTACGGGGGCGGAAGGCCCTCCCCGGCCGGAGGTGCCCACCCGGCTGCTCGTGCACGCCCTCGTGCGGGAGGACGGCACCGTCGACGCCGCCGAGCTGTACGACGTCGCGGGCCTGCTCGGCATGACCGACCAACAGCTGCGCCTGTGCGTCAGACGCCTCGTCGCCGACGGGCGGTTCACCCAGGAGGGCCGCGGGCGCAAGGCCGTCCTGCGGGCCGTCGCCGACCCCACCGGCGCCCTCGCACCGGACGCGGAGTACGTCCGCCACGCCTACCGGCAGGACGCCGGGCAGGCCCCCTGGAACGGTGTCTGGCACCTGTTCGCGTTCGCCGTCCCCGAATCCCGGCGCACCCTCCGCGACGCCCTGCGGGACACCCTCCTCCACCTCGGTGCGGCCCCCCTCCAGGGCGGCCTCTACGTCACCGCCAACCCCGTCGCCGCCATCGTCGAGGCGCACGCCCGCCACCTGGGCGTCCTGGACTCCTTGACCTTCCTGACCAGCACCGACCTGCGCGTGGGCGCCCTCACCGACCCCGCCGCCCTGGCCGCCGGACTGTGGCCCCTGGACGAGGTCGCCGCCCGCTACGAACGGCTCACCGCCTTCGCGCGGCACTGCCTGACCCGGCTGGACGCGCCGGCAGGGGGCGACGGCACCGCGAGCGTGGCCGCCGGGCGGCTGGCGACGGCCGTGGAACTCGCGGCGGAGTTCACCAGGGCGATGGACCCCGACCCGCTGCTCCCGCCGGAGCTGCTGCCCCAGCCGTGGCCCGGCACCGAGGCGCGGCGCCTCACCGCCGACTGCTGGCACCACCTGCGCGGGACGGACACCGGCGGGCCGGCCGGGCTGCGCCTGTTCCGGCTCTACGGCGACACGCTCGGCGACGTGCCCGACACCCCTTGAGGGCGCGGTACAGGGGAGGACGCCCGGGGGTGAGTGATCCCCGCCCGGGCCGGCAGCCGGTCAGCGGTGCCGGCCCGGCGGCCGGCTCACGCCGGGGTCAGCAGTCCCGCGTGGTGCCGCCGGGCGACCAGCGGGTGCGCGCGCAGCTTGCCCTTGAGCTCGTTGTAGCCGTACTCGGCGAACAGCGGGTTGGCCGGGTCGTCCGTGGCGCCGGGCGCCGCCTGGGCGTGCGGGAACGGCAGCGGCTCCACGCGCGCGTCCAGGCGCGGGTTGTAGAAGAACGGCACCGAGTAGCGCTCCACCGCCCCGGGCGGCGAGACCACGCGGTGGTTGGTGGCGAGCAGGTAGCCGTCGGTGGCGACCTCCAGGAGTTCGCCGAGGTTCACCACGAACGCCCCGTCGATCGGCGGGACGTCGTGGAACTGCCCGTCCTCGCGCTGCACCTGCAGCCCGCCCACCTCGTCCTGCAGCAGCAGGGTCAGGAAGCCGTAGTCCTTGTGCGCGCCGACGCCCTGGTCGGCGCCGTCCCCGGCGCTGCCGGGGTAGCGCACCAGCTTGAGCTGCGGGTGGGCCCGGTCGCCGAAGACGGGGTCGTAGAAGTCGGCGGGCGCGCCGATCGAGGCGAGCAGCTCGTGCAGCAGCCGCTCGGCGACCGCGCTCAGCCGCTCGATCCAGTGCAGCGCGGCAGCGCGCAGCTCCGGCAGCGACGCGGGCCACTGGTTGGGCCCCTGCAGCCACCAGTACGCCGGCTCCCCGGGGCCCGGCACCCGGGCCGGCCGTTCGGCGCCGATGTCGAGCTGGTCGCGCCAGTCGCGCCGGCCGCCGGTGCGCTCGTCGCCGGTGCGGGTGTAGCCGCGGAAGTGGGGGGAGCGGACGTTGTCGAGGGCGAGCCGCTCGGCCTCCGGCAGGGCGAAGAACCGGCGCATGGCGGTCAGCAGCCCGTCGGTCTCCTGCCGGGTCACGCCGTGCCCGATGAGCTGGAAGAAGCCCACGTCGTGGGCGGCGCTGTGCAACTGGGCGCGCAGCAGGGCCCGCGCGCGGGGTCCGCGGTCGGCGGCGGACAGGTCGATGATCGGGAGCTGCCGCTGGGCGGGGTGCGTCGCTACGGGGGTGGGTGCGTGCGTCATGAGGTGTCCGCGGGGTGTACGGGCTCGGCGAGAGCTGACGGAAAGCCGCTCGGGTGGAGCGGGGGAGGGGAGGCGGCGGTGACCGCGAGAGGGGCGCCGGCGAGGCGCGGGGAGAAGCTCGGACCACTGGGGGCCGGACGGCTCGGCGGGAGCCGGGGCGGCTCAGAGGGAGCGTCGACAGCCCATGCTCGTGACGCGGACGAAGTCCACGTGGCGGCGTCGAACGAGCGAAAGCATGGCGTCAGGGTACCGCTCGCCCGGAAGACCCGTACAGCGCGCGGACCGGAACCGGAAGATCTTCCGGACATGCAGCGACCCGCGAGTCTGGTTCCTCCCGGGGGAGGAGCCGGCCGGACGTACCGGCGACTCGCGGGTCGGGTGACTGCGTGGAACTGGCCGGCTGCGTGTGTCGCGCACACGCTGGTCCGGCGCCGAACCGAGTCTGACGGCGGACCGCTAGCCCGCAGTCACCTCTTCCGTCCGGTATGCATACATCTGCCGAACCACCTCCTTTCCGAAGTGCTAGCCACCCTAGGAACCGTTCGCCGCCGGATCAACCGTTTTTTTCCACGAACCCGCTGCGGGCCCCGCCGGACCGTCCCGAGACACCGTTGACGGGCCCGCGGCGGGAGCGCGCCGGGGCCGCTCCGCTCTTTAACGATTGCTCTGCAATATTGCAGGAACCCTGTGTGTGCTCCATCACGTTCGAGTTGAATGAAGGCCAGGGAAAGGGCCGGTGGCGGCCCGTGAGCGAACCGGCGCGCCGTCGCTGCCGACGCGGCCGGCATGGGGGTCCAGGTGAGTGCTTCCCGGCGTAGTGGGACCACGGACGAGCTGGGGCCGGACGACGGCCCCGAGCCGCCCGACCGGGGCGGTTCCGGCTCCGGCACCCCGCCGCCCGGCGGTCCCGGCCACCCCGATCACCCCGACGGCGCCGACCTGCTCGCCGCGCTCCTGGACGGCATGGACGCGGCGCTGTGCGCCTTCGACGCGGACGGCGTCGTCACCCACTGGAACCGGGAGGCCGAGCGCATCCTCGGCTGGACGGCCGCGGAGGCCGTCGGCCGGCACGGGTTCGCCGGCTGGGCGGTGCGCGAGGCGGACGCCGAGGAGGTCGAGGGCCGGCTGCGGGCGGCCATGCGCGCCCCGGGCCGCCAGGTGCACGAGTTCGCGCTGGTCACCAAGGACGGCGGCCGGGTCCTGGTGCGCACCCAGTCCGCCGCGGTGCGCGGCCCCGACGGCACGCCCGCCGGCCTGTACTGCGCGTTCAGCGAGGTGCACGCCCAGATCGACCTGGAGCGGTCCATCGCGCTGAGCGAGGCACTGCTGGAGGACGCCTCCTGGGGCGTGGTCCTGGTCGACGCCGACCTGCGGCCCGCCGTCGTCAACGCGCACGCGGCGCGCGCGCTGGGCACCGGCCGCACGGCCGCGCTGGGCCGCCCGCTGGGCGAGCTGCTCACCCACGGCGTGGAGGAGGTGGAGAACGCCCTCACGCACGTCCTCGCCGAGGGCGCCCCGCCGGCGCTCGCCGAGATGTGGGTCGGGGTGCGCACCCCGGACGGCGAGAAGCGGCGCTGCTGGCGCAGCGGCTTCCTGCGCCTGGCCTCCCCGCTCGCGGAGGAACCCGTGCCGCTCGGCGTGGGCTGGGTGTTCCAGGACGTCACCGAGGCCAAGCAGGGCGAGCAGGAGGCGTCCGTGCTGCGCTTCCGCGGCAACCAGCTCCACCGGGCCGCCCGCGCGGCCGCCGAGTGCGAGGACCCCGCCGAGGCGGTCACCGTCCACCTCGACTTCGCCCTCGCCGGATTCGCCGACCACGCGCTGATCGACCGCGTCACCGGCGGTACGGCGCCGTCGGAGGGCGGCGCGACGGGCGCGGGCGGGGGGCGCCCGCCCGGGGCTCCGCTGCGGCTGGTCCGCATCGTCGAGACCCCCTCCGGCGGCGGCCCGGGCCCCAGCACGCTCACCGGCCGCGCGGGGCTGCCCGCGCGCTACGCCGAGGGCCACCCGGCGCTGCAGTGCGTGGCCCGCGCCGGGTCCGTGCGGGCCGGCGCCGGCAGCGTGCCGCCCGACCAGGCCCGCGAGTGGGCGCGCGCCCGCCAGTGGCCCGAGGACACGGTGCACGCCCTGTGCGCGGCGCTGCGCAGCCGGGGCCGCACGCTCGGCGTCGTGACGTTCCTGCGCGGGCGCGGCCGCAGCCCCTTCGAGCGTTCCGACACGGCCTACGCGGAGGACGTGGCCGTGCGGATCGCGGCGGCCCTGGACCTCGCGGAGGCGGTGGGCGACCGGGGCCGGGACACCTGACGGTTCGCCGCCGCGATCGCCGCGATCGCCGCGGTCGTCCGCCCCGGCGTCAGTGCCGGTAGAAGATGCGCGCCCCGTACTCGTCCATGATCCGCCCGTTCCACTCGTGGCCGCCGTCGACGTTGCCCGAGCGCAGCAGCGGCGGCTCGACGCCCCGCTCGGCCAGGGAGCCGGCCGCGGTGGCCATGACCGCCTGGAGCAGCGCGGTGGTGACCACGGTGGAGGCGGGCGCGAACGGCGCGGGCACCGAGTCCAGGGTCAGCTCGGCGTCCCCCACCGCGATCTTCGAGTCCAGGACGACGTCGCAGTGGTCCTTCAGGAAGGTGCCGGAGGAGTGCCGGGACTTGGTCTCCGTCGCGTACGCCACCGACGTCACGCCGATGACCCGGACGCCGAGGGCGCGGGCGTTGAGGGCCATCTCCACGGGCAGGGCGTTGCGGCCGGACAGCGAGATGATCACCAGGGCGTCGCCGGCGCCGATCGGGGAGGTGTCCAGCACGGCGCTCGCGAGGCCGTCGACCCGCTCCAGGGCGGAGCCGAGGGTGGCCGGGGTGACGTCGACGCCGACGGTGCCCGGCACGGCGAGCAGGTTCATCAGCGCCAGTCCGCCGGCCCGGTAGACGACGTCCTGCGCGGCGAGGGAGGAGTGACCGGCGCCGAAGGCGAAGAGCCGGCCGCCGTCGGCCACGGTGTCCGCGAGGAGCTTCCCGGCGGCCTCGACGGCCTCGGCCTCCTCGTCGCGGACCCGCTGCAGGAGCCCGATCGCCGCGTCGAAGAACTGCCCACCGAGCCTGCGGTCGCTCATCCGAGGGGCCCCTTTGCCGAGTCGGGTGTCCGTGTCGCGGATCACCGTGCGGTCTGGACCAGTGGGATGTCAATACGGCGGGCGGCCGGGCGCGGGCCCGCGCGGCGGGGTCCCCCTTTCCTCGGCACGGCACGGTTGTCAGTGGGATCCGGCAGAATTGAGGTCAGGGCCAGCGCACGCGCCGGAGAGCCGTCCAGCCTCCGGGACACTCATCGAGGGGCACGTATGTCCGGACTCATCGACACCACGGAGATGTATCTCCGCACCATCCTCGAGCTGGAGGAGGAGGGTGTCGTCCCCATGCGCGCCCGCATCGCCGAGCGGCTCGACCAGAGTGGTCCGACGGTCAGCCAGACGGTCGCGCGCATGGAGCGCGACGGCCTGGTGTCCGTCGCCAGCGACCGGCACCTGGAGCTGACCGACGAGGGCCGCCGCCTCGCCACGCGCGTGATGCGCAAGCACCGCCTCGCCGAGTGCCTCCTCGTCGACGTGATCGGCCTGGAGTGGGAGCAGGTGCACGCCGAGGCCTGCCGCTGGGAGCACGTGATGAGCGAGGCCGTCGAGCGGCGCGTGCTGGAGCTGCTGCGCCACCCCACCGAGTCGCCGTACGGCAACCCGATCCCGGGCCTGGAGGAGCTGGGCGAGAAGGACGGCGCCGACCCGTTCCTGGACGAGGGCATGGTCTCGCTGGCCGAGCTCCACCCGGGCCTGGAGGGCAAGACGGTGGTCGTGCGCCGGATCGGCGAGCCCATCCAGACCGACGCCCAGCTCATGTACACCCTGCGCCGCGCCGGGGTGCAGCCCGGCTCCGTGGTGAGCGTCACCGAGTCGGCCGGCGGGGTGCTGGTCGGCAGCGGGGGCGAGGCCGCCGAGCTCGCGTCGGACGTCGCCTCCCACGTCTTCGTCGCCAAGCGCTGAGCCGGCCCCGTGCCGCGCGCCCGAGGAGGGAGCCGGGCGAAAAACGGCAGCGCCGCACCGCGTCTCGTGCCAGGCTGTCGCGTGAGGCATATGACCGGAGGGGGCGGGACGATGTGCCGCAGACGAGAGGAGGGCCCCGGTGCCGTACGGCACCGGGGCCTGTCCTCCCCTGGGTCGACCCGGAGCCCCGAGCTCTCAGGGTCGTGCCCCTCGGACCGATTTCCCCGAGCGGTCCGCCCCCCGCAGAAGGTCTCCCCTCGGCAGCGGCGATCATTCCTTGAGGGGGGTCACTCGAACGAGGGGTGTTGCCTGGCACGCAGGCGTTTTTCGAATGCAAGTTCGATAGTCTGCGTGTGACACGCGAGCAACACCGCGTGCGCTGAGCCATGTGAGTGTGGGAAGCCGGCGAGCCAAGCCAGGGGGTGCCAGTTCCGATGGCGCGACGCATCGACGTGACCGGGGCGGGGGGCGTGCGCCTGGCGGCCTGGGAGTTCGGCGACCCGCCCAAGGAGGCCCCCGGCCCGGTCGACGGCCCCCTCGGCGGCCGGCCCGGCGCGGCCGCCGACGGCAGCGGCCCGCAGGGGGACCGCGGCCCCGGCGTCCTGTTACTGCACGGCCTGATGGGCCGCGCCTCCCACTGGGCCCCCACCGCCCGCTGGCTCTCCGAGCGGCACCGCGCCGTCGCCCTCGACCAGCGCGGCCACGGCCGCAGCGAGAAGCCGCCCGAGGTCGCGTCGTACACCCGCGAGGCGTACGTCGAGGACGCCGAGGCCGCCCTCGAACAGCTCGGCCTCGCCCCCGCCGTCGTCATCGGCCACGCCATGGGCGCCCTCACCGCCTGGCAGCTCGCCGCCAAGCGCCCCGACCTCGTCCGCGGCCTCGTCATCTGCGACATGCGGGCCTCCGCGATCGGCGCGGCCTCGCAGCGCGAGTGGGCCGACTGGTTCCGCTCCTGGCCCCTGCCCTTCGCCACCCTGGCCGACGTCCGCAAGTGGTTCGGCGAGGACGACCCCTGGGTGGAGCGGCCCAACCCCTCCCGCGGCGCGTTCTACGCCGAGGTCATGCAGGAGGCCGCCGACGGCTGGCGGCCCGTCTTCGAGCCCGAGCAGATGCTGCGCTCCCGCGAGACCTGGGTCTACGACGCCCACTGGGAGGAACTGGCGCAGGTGCGGTGCCCCGCGCTGGTCGTGCGCGGCCTGGACGGCGAGCTGGGACGGGCGGAGGCACAGGAGATGGTGCGGGTGCTGCCCCGGGGCGAGTACGCGGAGGTGGCCGACGCGGGACACCTGGTGCACTACGACCAGCCGGAGGGGTGGCGGGAGGCCGTCGAGCCGTTCCTGGACGGCGTCCTCACCGGCTGAGGCAGCCCCTACCCCTTGCTCACCGCGGCGAGGATCTCCGGCAGGCGGGCCGCCGTGCGGGGAGCCGCGAGGCGCAGGCCCAGCCAGGTCACCGTCGCGCCGTAGGCCGCGCCCGCCGGCAGCAGCACCCAGCTCCACGCCGCCCCGCCCGCGCTGACGTTCAGCCAGATCGCCGCGGCGATCACCGGGGCGCACAGCAGGGCGGCCGCCACCATGCCGCCGAAGATCGCGATCCAGGCGAGGCCCGCCTGCCCGGGGGCCACGTTCTTGTAGCCCTCCTGCGGGATCGAGTAGGGGAAGCGGGCCGAGGTCCAGGCGCCGGTCGCGAGCATCGCGCCGAGCAGCGCGAAGGACAGCCCGAGCACCTCCGGCAGCCGGGGCCAGTCGTCGAGCAGCCCGGTGGTCAGCACGGTGACGAGGGTGGCGTACGGCAGGGTGATCACCAGCAGCGCCAGCGCCCGCGCCCGCAGTTCGGCGTAGGCGTCCTGCGCGGAGGAAATGCTCAGGGCGACGATCCA
The DNA here is from genome assembly GCF_005280195.1 of Streptomyces galbus. Lineage (GTDB taxonomy): Bacteria > Actinomycetota > Actinomycetes > Streptomycetales > Streptomycetaceae > Streptomyces > Streptomyces galbus. The sequence continues at coordinate 221,082 of NZ_SZPR01000019.1, forward strand.
GAAGGCGGAGGTGTCCTGCCCGAACTGGTTGTACATCTGGATGCCGAGCATCCCGGCGGCGAAGCACGCGAAGTACGGCGAGCCGGTGCCCTGCAGGGCGTTGAACACCGGCACGATCAGGCCGATCGCCAGGGACGTCACCCAGGCCGCCTTCGTCTTGGGGTCCCGCCACACGTAGCGCAGGCTGCGTTCCATGACGGTCCCGGTGCGGCCGGCGGGCAGCAGCCGCGTGAGCCCGGACGACCCGCGCCGACCCCGCGTCCCTTCCCCGGCGGCCTGGAGGGTGGACCCGTCGGGCGCGGTCATCAGCCGGGTCAGGCTGCGCTCCCACAGCACCAGCAGGGCCACCGAGGCGGCAGCCGTGAGCAGCAGTTGGGCGGCCGCCGTCCCGTACGACCCCGCGCTCGCGGAGTCCGCGGCGCCGATCGCGGCGGCGGGCGGCACCCACCGCAGCACGTCGGCGGCCGGGTCGAGCTGGCCGAGGCCCGAGGAACCCAGGCGCTGGGCACCGAAGTTGACCACCTGTGCGCCCACCGCGACGACCAGCCCGCTCAGCACGGCCAGGTCGCGCCCCCGACGGCTGGTCAGCAGGCGGATGTTGGCGGCGGCCACGGCCCGCGCGAGCGTCACGCACATCAGCAGCCCCAGAACGGCACCGAGGACGCCGACGCCGTACGCCACCGCCCCGTGCGCGACCGCCACCACGGAGCCCGCGAGCATCAGCACGGTGAACAGCGGTCCGATGCCGACCAGCGAGGCGGCCAGCAGCGCCCGCACCAGGGGCCGGGGCCGCAGCGGCAGCATCACCAGCCGGGTCGGGTCCAGCGTCTCGTCCCCGCTGGGGAAGAACAGCGGCATCACCGCCCAGCCGAGCCCCAGCACCGCCACCAGCAGCACCACCAGGGACGCGGCGTGCGCGTGCCCGCGCAGGGCGATGAGCCCCACCAGTTGCAGCGCGGCGAACAGCAGGACGACGACGGCGGAGGCGACGTAGGCGGCCCGCCGGCCCGCGGACTGCCGCAGCCCGTTGCGCAGCAGCGACAGCTTCAGCCGTACGACGACGGCGGTCGGCGCGCTCACCGCGACCCGCCGCCCAGCCAGTCGAGGTCGGAGCCGGCGTCCCGCTCCCGGGCGCCGACGAGCTCCAGGAACGCCTTCTGCAGCGACGGCGCGGACCCGCGCACCTCTTCCAGCGGGCCGTGGGCGCGGATCCGCCCGGCGGCCAGCACGGCCACCCAGTCGCACAGCGACTCGACGAGCTCCATGACGTGGGAGGAGAAGACGACGGTGGCGCCGGAGGCGGTGTACCGCTCCAGCACGCCCCGGATGGTCTGCGCCGACACCGGGTCCACGCCCTCGAACGGCTCGTCCAGGAAGAGCACTTCGGGATTGTGCAGCAGCGCCGCCGCGAGGCCGATCTTCTTGCGCATCCCGGTGGAGTAGTCGACGACGAGCTTGTGCTGGGCGCCGGCGAGGTCGAGGACGTCGAGGAGCTGGGTGGCCCGCTTGTCGGCCTCGGCCCCCGGCAGGCCCCGCAACCGCCCGGTGTAGCCGAGGAGTTCGCGGCCCGACAGCCGCTCGAACAGGCGCAGTCCCTCCGGCAGCACCCCGATCCGGGCCTTCACCGCGACCGGGTCCCGCCACACGTCGTGCCCCACGACCTCCACGGTCCCGCCGTCGGGCCGCAGCAGCCCGGTCACCATCGACAGGGTGGTGGTCTTGCCCGCACCGTTGGGTCCGACCAGCCCGATGAACCGCCCCGCGGGCAGGTCGAGATCGATCCCGGCCACGGCGACCTGCTGCCCGAACCGCTTGTGGAGGTCGCGTACACGTACGGCAGAACTCATGCAGGCACCTTAGGCGCACGGAGCCGGAGGCGCGGAGGGCCGCACGGCGCACCGGGACGCGCGCGGACGTGCGGACGGGGCTACCGGTCCCGGCCGCACGCGTAGGCGAGCGGGGGGACCAACTCCTCGGCGTCCGGCAGCCACCGGTTCGCCTGCGTCGGCCGGCACGCCCACTGCACGGCCCCGCGCGACCCGAACCGGGTGGGCGGCGCGGCCACGTACGCGCCCTCGCCGAGCGCCGCCAGGTCCAGCGACGCGGGCGCCCAGCCGAGCGCGCGCACCAGGTCCGGGACCTTCGCGGCGGCCCCCGGCAGCACGAAGAAGTACATCCGCCGGTCGGGCGCGAGCGTCACCGGTCCCGGCGTCACCTCCATGCGCTCCATGCGCGCGAGGGCGTGGAACCCGGCCGTCTCCGGCACGCGGACCGCGTCGAACGTCCGCCCCGTGGGCAGCAGGATCGAGGCCGCCGGCTGCTTCTGCCACATCCGGCGGGCGACGGTCGCGCTGCCCGTCGCCCGGGTCGCCCAGTCGGCCCGCGCGGGATGGGCCCCCGGCGCCTCGCACGCGGGGTCGCCGCACGAGCAGCGCTGCACCCCGTCGACCGCCTCCAGCCAGGTGCCGGGGAACACGTCCCAGTGCCGTTCCCCGGCGTAGCGGACGGCGGTCTCCAGCAGCGATTCCCCGCGCTGCTCCGGGATCTGGGCGGCTTCGGTCTCCGGGATGGTCTCTTCCACGATGAACACAACTCCAGCCGTCACCAGGGGTTACGCCGTGCCCTGTGCGCGGGGGAGGAGCACCGTCGCGGGCTCCGGGGCGCACAGGTGCACACGCGGGGGCGCGCGGCAGGAACGCGAGGGGGAGCGGGTAGGCACCGGAAGGGGTCGGCTGGTGGCTTACCCCGGCAATCCTCGCATGTCCCGCATTTTCGGTATGTCCGTGGGGCATCGATCTTCACGGCCGGATCTTTTTCGTTCCAAGGGGTTCGCAGGGGGTTATGCCATGGCCGCAAGGCCGCTTGTCGCGCGGCAGCCGAACGAACGGCTGCAGGCGCTCATCCAGGAAGCCGGATGCTCCAACGCCGGGCTCGCGCGCCGCGTCAACATGTGCGGCGCCGAACACGGCCTCGACCTGCGCTACGACAAGACGTCCGTGGCCCGCTGGCTGCGCGGCCAGCAGCCCCGGGGCCGCGCCCCGGCGGTCATCGCCGAGGCGCTCGGCCGCAAGCTCGGCCGGACGGTCACGATCGACGAGATCGGCATGGCCAACGGCAAGAACCTCGCCTCGGGCGTGGGCCTCCAGTTCTCGCCGACGGTACTGGGGGCCATCGAGCAGGTCTGCGAGCTGTGGCGCAGCGACGTGGGCCGGCGGGACTTCCTGTCCGGGTCCTCGGTGGCCGCCTCCGCGCTCGTCGAGCCCAGCCGCGACTGGCTGATCTCCGCGCCCGACGCCCAGGTGGCGCGGTCGGCGGGGCCGCGGGTCGGGCAGTCCGACGTCGCGGCCGTGCGGGCGATGACACAGGCGCTGGTCGACCTGGACCACCAGTACGGCAGCGGGCACGTGCGCCCGGTCGTCGTGCACTACCTCAACAGCGTCGTCTCCGGGCTGCTCGCCGGCTCCTACCGGGAGGCCGTCGGCCGCGACCTGTTCGCCGCCGTGGCCCGACTCACCGAGCTGGCCGGGTACATGGCCGTGGACACCGGCCAACCGGGCCTGGCCCAGCGGTACTACATCCAGGCGCTGCGCCTCGCCCAGGCGGCCGGGGACCGCGGCTACGGCGGCTACGTCCTCGCCGCGTCCATGAGCCACCTCGCCGCCCAGCTCGGGAACCCGCGCGAGATCGCCCAGTTGGCGCGGGCGGCCCAGGAGGGCGCACGCGGGCGGGTCACCCCGCGCGCGGAGGCGATGTTCCACGCCGCCGAGGCCCGGGGCCACGCCCTGCTGGGGGACGCGCGCGCCGCGCAGGACGCGGCCGGGCGCGCGGTGTCCGCGCTGGAGGCGGCCGACCCGGCCGCCGGGGACGACCCGGTGTGGATCGCGCACTTCGACGAGGCGTACCTGGCGGACGAACTGGCGCACTGCCACCGCGACCTCGGCCAGGCCGAGGCGGCGGCGCGCTGCGCGGAGCAGGCGCTCGCCGGGCACCCGGAGGGCCGGGCCCGCCGCCGCGCCATCGGCTACGTGCTGCTGGCCAGCGCGCAGGTGCAGCAGCGCGAGGTCGAGCAGGCGTGCAGCACCGGCCTGAAGGCGGTCGAGCTGCTGGAGACGCTGCGCTCCAACCGGGGCGCCGAGTACCTGGAGGACCTCCAGCAGCGGCTGGAGCCGTACCGCGAGGAGCCGGTCGTCAGGGAGTTCGGGGCCCGCCTGGACCTGCCCGCCGCCGCGTAGCCGGACGGAGCGCCGTGCGTGCCGCCGGGGGCCCGCACGGGGCCCGCGCGGGAGGGTCCCGGGAAGGGCTCGCGGGCGGGCCAACTACAGCGCACGGCGCCCCCGTTGTGTCACGCGTCTGTTAGCGACGTCACAGGGAAGGAGGTCACGTCCTGAGCTGCGTGGCACGGGGTTCCGTGGAGCCGGTAGCGTGAGCCGACGATTCCGAAGGTCCCCCATTCACAGGAGTCCCGGTGACGCAGAGTGGACAGGGCGAGGAGCCCTCGGCGCGGTCCCCGCGCGAAGGCATCGTGCTGCCCTCGGACGGCGGCGCGCCTCTGCTGCCGGGCACGACGAGCGGCGAGGACAGACACCCCGAGCACGACCCGTACGGCGGCCGGCACGCCGGCCCCGCCCACCCGGGCGACGACGGCCATGGCGGCTACGGCGCCGGCCCGCAGCCCGGGCACGGCTCCTACGCCGACCCCCACCAGCCGGGCCACGGCTCCTACGGCGCCCCGCAGCAGGCCCCTTACGGCGACCGGCAGCAGGCGTCCTACGGCGACCCGCAGCCCGCCCCCGGCCAGACCTGGGGCCGGCCATGGGGCCCCGACCGGCACGAGCCGGCCGCGCAGCCGCCCGCCGACCCGTCCGGCCGCAGCGCCTGGCCGCTGCCCGCCGACCAGCAGCAGCAGTGGGGCGGCGCCCAGCCCGCCGACCCCGGCCAGTGGCACCCGGCGCCCCAGCAGGGCCCGGGCCCGCTGCCCCCCGAGGGCGCGCAGCCGCCGTCGTACGGCCACGGCGTGCCCGGCGCGCCGCTGCCGCCCGCCGACGAGGGCGCCACCCAGTACCTCCCGCCGGTGCCGCCCGCCGCGGCGGACGACGGCGCCACGCAGTACATACCTCCGGTCGCCGGGGCGCACGGGAACCAGGGCACGCCGTACCCACCCCCCGGCGGCGGCCGCGCGGACGAGGGCGCGACCCAGTACCTGCCGCCGGTCGGCGGGGGCGCGCTGCCGCCGGAGACGCCCTCCGAGGCGACCCACTACCTGGGCACGGCGCCGCACCACCAGCGGCAGCCCGGCGGCTCCGACGCCGAGGCCACGCAGTACATACCGCCCGTCGCCGGACAGCCGGGCCAGGCGCCGTACGGCGGCGCCGAGGGCGACCGGCAGCCGCCCGCCGAGTTCGCGAACCTGTTCCGGGGCGAGTCCCCGGCCGGCTCCACCCAGCAGCTTCCCCGCTTCACCGAGCCCGGACCGGGCGGTCCCGCGGGTGCCGGCGCGGCCCGCTCCGCGCCGCCCTCGTTCCTCCCGCCCGGCGGCCGGCGCGCCGTCCACGAGGACGCCGACGACCACGGCGGCCGGCGCGGCAACGGCCGGACCGGCTCCCGGTGGCCGCTGATCGCGGCGATCGGCGTGGGCATCGTGGTCGTCGGCATCGGCGCGGGCGCCCTGATGGCCGGCGGGGGCGGCGGCGACGACGGCGACGACAGCGCGCCCACGTCCGCGTCGGCGCCCGCGCAGTCGGGGTCCGCGTCGGCGGCCGCCGATCCGGCTAAGGACCAGGCGGTCGCGCTGGACAAGCTGCTGGCGGACAGCGGCAGCAGCCGGGCCAGCGTGATCGGCGCGGTGGCGGACGTCAAGGCGTGCACCAACCTCCAGCAGGCCGCCACCGACCTGCGGGCCGCGGCCGGCCAGCGCACCGACCTGGTGACCCGGCTGGACGGCCTGACCGTGGACCGGTTGCCCGACCACGCGGCGCTGACCTCCGCGCTCACCAAGGCGTGGCAGGCGTCCGCCGAGGCCGACAACCACTACGCGGCCTGGGCCGACCAGATCGCCGGCAACAAGAAGGCGTGCAAGAAGGGCCAGGCCCGCACGACCCCGGAGACCCAGGCCGGCAACCGGGCGAGCGGCACCGCCAGCGCCCAGAAGACCAAGGCCGCGCAGCTCTGGAACGGCATCGCGCAGAAGTACGGGCTGACCCAGCGTCAGCCGACCCAGCTCTGACCCGGCCGGGCCGCGCCCCGCGCGGGCGCGGCTCAGCCGGGTCAGGCGGTTCAGGCGGTTCAATCGAGGTTGGCGGACTCCAGCGTCGCGGTCACGTCGACGGAGCCGCTCTTGGCGGCCACCAGCCGGCCCTTGCGCACCACCTGGAGGCTCACGTCGGCGTTGACCAGGCGCGGCAGGCCGACCGAGCCGAGCCGGTCGGCGAACTGCCAGCGCAGCGCCGGCGTGAGCCCGCCGGTCTCGATCCTCAGCCCGTCGTCGAGGGCGCTGCGGACGGTGTCCGCGGTGACCCGGCCGGTCCCGAGCGACTCCACGACCTTCTTGAACACGGTGTAGGCGATGTACGTCGTCTGCACCCCGGTGTCGTCGGCGTCGATGCGGTTGTCGGTGAACGCCTCGTCGTTGATGATCTTCTTCATCCCGTTCCAGCGCGGGTCGCCCGCGACCGGGTACCAGCCGGTCACGTACGCGCCCTCGTACGGGCCGGACGCGCCGCCCGTCGCGTCGATCACCGTCTGGTCGACGCTGCCGAGGACGGTCGCGGTGCGCACCGAGGACGCGTCGCCGTCGCGGCGGAAGGAGTCCATGAAGGTGCTGGTGCGGTCGCCGAGCGCCGGGACCACGCAGCCCTTGCCGCCGCCGCGGGCGGCCTCGGCGAGGGCCTGCCGGGCCTGGGCGGAGTACTCGGTGGCGTCCTCGGCCGCCGGCTGGTCCGTGGCGTCGGCGTGGCCGCCCGCGTGCAGGCCGGAGTCCAGCAGACTGGGCAGGGCGTCGCCGGCGATGGTGTCCGGGCGCACCAGCGCGATATGGCCGCAGACACCGGAGAGTTCCCGGCCGAGCCCGGCCAGCAGCGCGGGCTGGCCGCCGTTGACCGGGTACGACAGGGGACTGGTGAACTCGGCGTTGGTGACGCCGTAGCCCCCGATGTACGGGATGCCGGCGCCCTGCAGCGTGGGGAAGAACGAGTCGGAGTACTGGCTGTAGGAGCCGACGACCGCGACGGCGCCCTCCTTCACGGCGCGCCGAGCGCACTTCGCGGCGCCCACCGAGTCGTTGCGGTCGTTGCAGGTCAGGACCTTCAGCGAGCGGCCGCCGAGGCCGCCCTGGGCGTTGACCCAGCGCGCGTAGGCGCGGGCGAAGGCGGGCATGCCGGGCTTGTTGGTGGCGCTGGTGTCCTCCGGCGCCCACGTCATGACCGTGATCGAGGTGTCCCCGGAACCCCCCGTGGTACCGGGGATGACCCCGCAGCCGGCGAGGAGTGACGCACTGGCGGTCAGGGCACCCGCGATCAGGGCGGACGGTCTGACGTGCCGGGTGAAGCGGTGGTGCCAGGGGAGGAAGGTGCTTCGCGTACGTCGCCTGCCGGTCATGTCCCCACACGCTTCCGCCACATCCCTAACCCCGCAGTGACCGCGGGTCGACGGATGGTGACGCACAGGTGAATTGCGGGGGCCGGTGAGGCGGGTGCGGGGCGGAACGTACGATCGATGACCGTGCAAGGTTCGGAGAACTCTTCCCGTCGCGGCCGTCGCTCCTCCACCATGGGCGGCATGCCCCTGAACGACATGCCGTGGTGGCGCTGGCGCAGCAACGTGCGCTCGGCGCTGCACATGCTCTCCGACCCGGTGTTCCAGCGGAACGTCTGGCTGGCGGGCGTCGACGGGTACGGCGACGTCACCGACGCCGTGTACCGCCTGGTCGAGGACACCTGGCTGGACAACTGGTCGGCGGAGAAGTACGTCGGCACGATCTTCCGGGACTCCCAGGAGGCGGCGCTCGTCGACACGGCGGTGCTGCGGGTGCTGCGGATCATGCACCAGGTCGGCCCGGACGCGCCCGTGTCCGCCTACCTGGAGCACGCGGGCTGGCCGGAGGCGGTCCGGGCGGCGCGTGACGCGCACGTGCGGATGTCGGTGAGCGACGGCGAGGACCCCGACCAGCCGCCGCGCACCCTCGAGGTGCTGCAGATCATGACCCGGTCCGCGTAGCGGGACGACGGTGGGGCGCGGGGCCCGTGTGTGGGACCCTGTGCTGCATGAACGAGCAGTCCACCCGAGCCGCGGCGGCCCCCGCCGACCAGTACGTCCTGACCCTGTCCTGCCCCGACAAGCAGGGCATCGTGCACGCCGTGTCGAGCTACCTGTTCATGACCGGCTGCAACATCGAGGACAGCCAGCAGTTCGGCGACCACGACACGGGACTGTTCTTCATGCGGGTGCACTTCTCGGCGGAGTCCCCGGTGACCGTGGACAAGCTGCGGGCGAGCTTCGCGGCGATCGGTGACTCATTCCACATGGACTGGCAGATCCACCGGGCCGACGAGAAGATGCGCGTCGTGCTGATGGTGAGCAGGTTCGGGCACTGCCTGAACGACCTGCTGTTCCGGGCCAGCATCGGGGCGCTGCCCGTGGAGATCGCGGCGGTGGTCTCCAACCACACGGACTTCCAGGAACTGGTGTCCTCGTACAACCTCCCCTTCCACCACATCCCGGTGACGCGGGAGACCAAGCCGGAGGCCGAGGCGCGGCTGCTGGAGCTGGTCCGCGAGGAGCGCGTCGAGCTGGTCGTCCTCGCCCGGTACATGCAGGTGCTCTCGGACGACCTGTGCAAGGAGCTGAGCGGCCGGATCATCAACATCCACCACTCGTTCCTGCCGAGCTTCAAGGGTGCCAAGCCGTACCACCAGGCGCACGCGCGGGGCGTGAAGCTCATCGGGGCGACCGCGCACTACGTGACCGCGGACCTCGACGAGGGGCCGATCATCGAGCAGGAGGTCGAGCGCGTCGGCCACGACGTGACGCCGGACCAGCTCGTGGCGGTCGGGCGGGACGTGGAGTGCCAGGCGCTGGCGCGGGCCGTGAAGTGGCACGCGGAGCGGAGGATTCTTCTCAACGGGCGCCGGACGGTGGTGTTCGCCTGAGGGGAGCGGGGGTGCGGTCGCGACGGCGGCTGCGGGTGGTCCGTGGCCGGCCGCAGCCGCCGACGCGCCCCGCCACCCCCTACAACCGGCTCAACGACGCCACCGCGGACAGCACGTCCCCGATGGCCCCCTGATCGCCCGCCTGCCCGGCCGCCGCCTCCCGCGGAGACACGTGCCCCGCGGCCAGCCGGCAGAACTCCACGTCGTCCAGCGCCACATGGGCCACCTGGTGCTCCGCGGAGCCCACCGCGGCCGGTGAGTCCAGCGGCACCAGCCACTCGCCGCCGCCGCGCCCCTCGATCTCCAGGCGGACGCTGCGCCCGGGCCGGCCCGCGGCCACCAGGTGCCGGCTCTCGCCGCCGGGCGCCGCAAGCCCTGCCCGCCGCCGCTGCGCGAGCGCGCCCGGCAGCATCCGTACCGCCAGCTCGATCATCCCGCGCAGGTGCCGCGGCGCGGGCGGCTCGTACGGGTAGTCCACCGCGTCCGCGATGTCCTCGGCGTGCACCCAGCACTCGAACGCCCGGTCCACCAGGGCGTCCCGCAAGGGCAGTTCGAACCCGCCGTACGACACCCCGAGCAGCCCCGTGCCCTGGGTGAACGACACCGTCCGCACCACCGCGTGCGTCTGCTCGCGCCACGGTCCGCGCACCGACCGTGTGGGCGGGAAGTGGGCGTCGCGCCAGTACCGTTCGGTGCGCTCCTGCGGTGGTGCGGGGGCGTCGCCCTCCTCCAGCGGGTCGTCGAGGCCGAGCGCCGCCGCGACCAGCCCGTCCACCGCGAGCAGGTGTGCGATGACCCCGGCGACCGTCGTACGGCGGTTGCGCGCCCCCTCGTCGCCGAACCACCGCAGCCGCACGGGCGCGTGCCACTCGGAGTCCCCGAAGTCCTGCAGCAGCGCGTCCAGTCGCGCGGTCTCCGCGTCGTAGGCCAGCGCCCACTCGGGCACCGGGATGCGCGGCGGGCGCCGTTCCAGGCAGCGTTCGAGGACGCGGGTGCGCAGCCCGGGGTCGAGGTCGAGGCTGTCCGGGCGCTGGAGCAGCCCGACCGCCTCGCGCAGCCGGCGCGCCTCGTCGGCGCAGGTGCCGCACGCGCCGAGGTGGGCCTCCACGGCGGCCGTCTCCTCGGCCGAGCAGGCGGCCAGCGCCCACGCTCCCAGCAGCGACTTGAGCACCGGGTGCGCCGGCTCCGGCGCCGGGCTCACGGTCCCGGCGAGCTCGCCGAGCCGGTCCAGGTCCTGCCGCAGGCTCTCCCGGAGATTCTCCCGCATGCCCTGCACGTCCTCCCCCTGTTCCCTGTCCGGCACCGCGGGCAGCGGCAGTCCGCCGTCCTCCACCGAGGTGCGCGGCGTCGGTATGCGCGGCGGCCGGTGCGGGTGGTCGGGCCCGCCGCCGCCGTTCGCGCGCGGGCCTTCGGGGGCCCGCCCTGCGTGGTCGTCGTGCGCGTCGTCGCCGTCGTACGCCTCGGAGCCGTCGGTCCCGCTCACGCCGCACCCCCGTACCCGGGCGGCGCGCCGGGGGAGGCGGCGTCGTGGGCCGTGGACAGCAGTTGCAGGCCGAGGCGGAGCCGGCGGCGGGCCTCCTCCTCGGTGATGCCGATGTCGGCGGCGGCCTGCCGGTAGTCGCGCCGCTGGAAGTAGGCCAGTTCGAGCGCGGCGCGCAGCGGGGCCGGCATGGACTGGACGATGTAGTCGGCGCGGGCCGCGACGGAGGCGTGGCGGACCCGGTGCTCCAGTTCCTCGGCGGTGCCGGGGCCGCCGCGGGCCAGGGCGGCGGCGCCGGTGTCGCGCAGCCGCTGCACGGCGAGGCGGTGGGTGAGGCCGGCGACCCAGGTGCGCAGCGGGCCCTGGTTCGGGTCGTAGGACTCGGGGTGTTCCCAGACGTGGACGAAGACCTCGCGGGTGATGCCGTCGGCGGCGCGTTCGTCGCCGAGCACGCGGTGGGCGAGCCCGTGCACGAGCGAGGCGAACCGGTCGTAGAGCTCGCCGAGGGCCGCCGCCTCGCCGCGGGCGAGCCGCTGCTGCATCTTGCGGTCCCAGCGGGGCGGTGCGTCCTTCTTCGCCATGCGGCCCCCTCACCCGTCTCTTCGCGTCCAGCCTGCGCCCACGGTCACCTCGAATGTAGTCGGCACGTCGAAGAACGCACGCCCCTTTGTGGCAATGTGCGCCCCTCGCGTGGTGAGGGATGGTAAGGGCCTTGTCCGCTCCTCCGTCCGCTCTTTGGCGTGCCCGATTGTGTCCGCTTCCGATCGAACAGGACCGGTCACGACTGAAACAAGCCTCCTTCTTTTCCTTCCCGTTTCTGGATCGGCGTTTCCGGGAACGGCCGCTGGGCAGCGGCGCTGCAAGGAGGCGAAGGGAAGCGTAAGCACCGCTTCCGGTTCCGCTCACCGCTTCCTCCCCGGCGAGCGAAGGGTGTGGTGGTGGCGTTCAAAGTGACCGGCGGCGAGCAGGGCGGATGGGTCGTGCTCCACGTGTCGGGCGAGCTGGATCTGGTGACGTCACCCGGGCTGCGGCAGCGGGTGCACGACGAGGTGGCCGACGGCCGGCACAGCCTCGTCCTCGACCTCTCCGACGTGCGGTTCTGCGACTCCAGCGGGGTCGGTGTACTGATCTCCGCCCGCCGTCTGCTGCGCAGTTGCCAGGGCAGCCTGCGCCTGATCCTGCCGGCCGCCGGGGCCGTCGAGGGTTCCCACGTGAACCGGGTCTTCGGCGCGCTCGGCGTACGGCGTCTCTTCGACGTCTACCTCTGCATCGAGGACGCGGTGGTCGACGACACCGAGCCGCTGTCGGCCTGAGCCGGGCGGACGCACGGCTCCCCGTGCCACGCCGTCGTCGCGGGATTCCCCCGGTCCTGGCACAGACGTCGCCCCACGGCCCCCGGGGCGCCGCGCGCGACGTACGCTCCCTGCCAGAGGAACCCCACGTGACGACGTAAGGCGGCCCAAGACATGGTCAGCAGCGAGTACGAGCGAAGGATCGCCGCCCGGTTCGCCACCTTCGACCAGGACGGCAACGGCTGGATCGACCGGGAGGACTTCAGCGGCGCGGCCAAGGCGCTGCTCGCCGAGTTCGCCACGGCGGCCCGGTCCGACCGGGGGCAGGCGCTGTACGCCGGCGCCGAGGCGTTCTGGCAGGGCATGGCCGGAATAGCGGACCGCGACGGCGACCAGCGCATCACCCGGGAGGAGTTCGTGAACGGCGCGGTCAAGCGCCTGAGCGACAACCCGGACCGGTTCGCCGAGATCGCCCGGCCCTTCCTGCACGCCGCGCTCGCGGTCACCGACACCGACGGCGACGGGGCCGCCACGGTCGACGACACCGTGCGCGCCCTGCGGGCCCTCGGCGTCCCCGAGAACGTGGCCCGTGCGGCGGCCCGCGCGCTGGACGCGGACGGCGACGGCAAGGTCGGCGAGCCGGACGTCGTCCCGGCCTTCGCCCGCTACTTCACGGTCCCGGCCTGATCGCGGGCGCAACACGCCCGGGCGCCGCAGCAGTTCGCGGGCCGTGGGGGCGGGCCGCGCCGCGCGCGGTGGACCGGCGGGCGTCAACGATGTCGCCGATCGTGGCAGTTGACGGTCACGGAGCGTGAAGGTGTGGCGGGGGCGGGTGAAGACGTCCCCGCCTCCCGTCACGGCCCGCAGTCGGTGAGCGCTCGGGTACCGTCGGCGCCATGCGAGTGGTTCCCGGTGCGCAGCCCGCCGGTGGTGCCTGTTCGACTCCCCTCGGTGAGCGTCGCACAGTATGCCGCACGGGTACTCCTTCGCGCGGGAATATGCCCGAAGCCCTTGTTGGGGTGACGGAACGTCAACCAAGCTGTCCCGTACGGGAGTCACCGTCCGTCACTCTCCCCGTGGCCGTTGTCCTGGCCATGCGGAAAATGGCTACGATCGTGGCCCTCGTCGTCGTGGTGCCCGTGCGTCGCGTGTTCTTCGCGTGCCGTGCGGCCGTGTGTCCGCCGGTTCGGATGGTGTAGCGGTGCAGGTGCTTCAAGTGCAGCTGGAGATCCGGCCCGACCCCGCTGAGGTGGGGCGCGCCCGGAAGTGGGCCCGTTCGCGCCTGGCCGGGTCCGGCATAGGGGCCGACGAGCCGATCGCCGAGACGCTGGTCCTGCTCGTCTCGGAACTCGTCACCAACGCCGTGGTGCACACCGGGTGCCCTGCGGTGGTGCGGCTGTCGCTGCCGGAGCCGGAGACGGCCGGGGGGGCGACGGTCCGCCTGGAGGTGGCCGACGCCTGTTCCCGCGCACCCGTGCCCCGGTGTGCCGGCGGGGAGGCGACGGGCGGCCGGGGCCTCGCGCTCGTCGACGGGCTGGCCGACCGCTGGGGCTGGAGCGTGGAGGGCGCGGGCAAGCGGATCTGGTGCGAACTGGACCGCAGCGACCCGTCCGAGGACGCGGGCGCGGACCAGGACGGCGCGCGGTGCCCCGAGCCGGCCTTCGAGACCTACGGGTCGTACGGCGCGTACGGCGGCTTCGAGGGGTTCGCCTACGAGGCGGTGTAGCGCGGGCGGTGGCGTGCGGGAGGGGGCGCGCGGGCCGGTGCAGCGGGCGCCGACACCCCGTCAGGCGGCCGGGGCCGTGCGCCCGGGCGTGCTTCCGTGCGCGGGCCCGGCGAAAGCGGCAAAAGGTAACAAACCTTCAATCGGGTGTTGACGGACAGGTGTCCGTTTGATCACGCTTGTGGTCTGCGATGCGCCGCGAGGGGACGGCGAGGGGCTCGGTGACGGGAGCCCTCGTCGAGTGCGGATCGCGGATTCGGCGGAGGTTCCCTCGGGGTCCACGGGAACCGGTGGGGGGTGCTCCCGCTCCGGCGGTGCCGGAAGCGGGGGTGAGGACGCCGGAGCCGGATGGCGGCGCGCGGTGCCGTGCTCGGGGCGAGCACCGGCGCGCCGCCAGCCGAACGGCCCCTTCCGCCGCGCACGGGTGGCGCCGGGAAGCCCACCATGTCGTCCACAGCCTGTGGACAACCTTTCGCCTGCCGGACGGAAGGCCGTCGAGCCCGGGCAATTTCTCCGCGTCGGCTCGGCGAAAGGCCAGGTCAGCGGTGTGTCCCCGGTCGCCTCCGGCATTGTTGTGCCGACGGCCACAGCGCAGCGGGTGCGGGTGGGCTCATACTGAGGGATGACCAAACCCGCTGCATCGAAGCGTCATTTGCCGACCAGCCCCTTCAAGGCGCCCGTCGTGCCCGTTCCCAAGTTCTTCGCCGTGGGGGACCAGGTCACCCACGACGCGCACGGCCTCGGCCGGGTGATCGGGGTCGAGGAGGGCATCGCCGCGCTCGTCGACTTCGGATCGACGCAGATGCGGATCCTGAGCCCGTACGCCAAGATGACCAAGCTGTAGCACCCGCAGGGCCCGGTCACGGCCCACCGGGCTCCCCCGAGGGGCCCGTACCGAAAGAGAGACCTCTCATCGAACCCACCTCGTTGTTCTCCGCTCCGGAAGGGCAGCCCCGCCGTTCCGCCGCGGCGGCCTCACCCCGTCCCGCGACGAACCCCTTCCAGGCCCCGGACTTCGGGGAGGAGGACCTGTTCCTGACCGAGGACGAGGTCCCGGAACCCGGCCCGGGCGCGCGATCGGCGCGCTCCAGGGTCGCCTGAAGCCCCGCGCTCACGCCCCCACCGCGGCCGCCCGGAACGTCCGCCGGTAGGCCGTCGGCGTCACCCCCAGCGCCGCCTGCAGGTGCTGGCGCATGGACTGGGCCGTGCCGAAACCGGCGTCCCGGGCCACCTGGTCCACGGACAGGTCGGAGCACTCCAGCAGGTGCCGGGCGCGCTCGACGCGCTGCTGGGTGAGCCACTGGCCGGGACTCACCCCGACCTCCTCACGGAAGCGGCGGGTGAACGTCCGCACCGACATCGCCTCCTGCGCGGCCATGTCGCGCAACTGGATCGGCTCGTGCAGCCGGCCCAGCGCCCAGGCACGCGCCGCCGTGGTCGTCGCCTGCTGCGGATCGGGCACCGGCCGCTCGATGTACTGCGCCTGCCCGCCGTCCCGGTGCGGCGGGACGACCGTGCGGCGGGCCACCTCGTTGGCGACCGCCGTGCCGTGGTCGCGGCGCACCATGTGCAGGCACAGGTCGATCCCGGCCGCGACGCCCGCCGAGGTCAGCACGTCGCCGTCGTCGATGAACAGCACGTCCGGGTCCACCCTGATCCGCGGGAACATCCGCTGCAGCCGGTCGGCGTCCGCCCAGTGCGTGGTCGCCGGGCGTCCGTCGAGGACACCGGCGGCGGCCAGGACGTAGACGCCGGTGCAGATCGACGCGAGCCGCGTGCCCGGCCGGATGCGGGCCAGGGCGGCGGCCAGCTCCTCGGTGAGCACCCCCTCGTCGTGCACCGGGCCCAGCTCGTACGACGCCGGGACGATCACCGTGTCCGCGGTGGCCAGGGCCTCCGGCCCGTGCGGGACGTGCACCGCGAAGTCGGCGTCCGTCTCGACCGGGCCCGGCGGACGGACCGAGCAGGTCACGACCTCGTACAGGTGCCGGCCGTGCGCGTCCTTCGGGCGGCCGAAGATACGGTGCGGGATGCCCAGTTCGAAGGGCAGCAGGCCGTCCAGCGCGAGGACGACGACGCGGTGCGGCCGCAACGGCGGCGGGGACTGCGGGCCACGGCTCATGGCCCGATCCTAACGAACACTGTCCCTCGGGCCACTCGTTGACGGAGCGCGGACAGCGCAAGCTCGTGCCGTGACCCAGACAACCGACGTGTCCCCGCCGGCCGGAGCCACCGGCCCCCTCCCCGGACCCCGCCGCACCCGAGTGCACCGGGCGTGGTTCGTCGCCGCCGTCACCTTCGTCACGATCATCGGCGCGGCCGCCTTCCGCTCCCTGCCCGGCCTGCTCATCGACCCGCTGCACGAGGACTTCGGCTGGTCGCGCGGCACCATCGGCGCGGCCGTCTCGGTCAACCTCGCGCTGTACGGGCTGACCGCGCCGTTCGCCGCCGCGCTGATGGACCGCTTCGGCATCCGCCGGGTGGTCGCCGTGGCCCTCACCGTGATCGCCCTCGGCTCGGGCCTGACCGTGTGGATGACGGCCGCCTGGCAGCTCCTGCTGTGCTGGGGCCTGCTGGTGGGCCTCGGCTCGGGCTCCATGGCGCTGGCCTTCGCGGCCACGGTGACCAACCGCTGGTTCACCGAGCGCCGGGGCCTGGTCAGCGGCATCCTCACCGCCGCCTCCGCCTCCGGCCAGCTCGTCTTCCTGCCGCTGCTGTCCTGGATGATCACCCACCACGACTGGCGCCCGGCCGCGGTCACCGTCTCCCTCGCGGCCCTCGCCGTCGTCCCCTTCGTCTGGCTGCTGCTGCGCGACCACCCGGCCGACGTGGGTCTCACGCCGTACGGCGCCACGGAGTTCGTGCCCAAGCCGGCCCCGGTGCGGGGCGCCGCGGGCCGCGCGGTGCGGGTGCTGCTGTCGGCGGCGCGCACCGGCCCGTTCTGGCTGCTGGCCGGCACCTTCGCGATCTGCGGCGCCTCCACCAACGGCCTGGTGCAGACCCACTTCGTGCCCGCCGCCCACGACCACGGCATGCCGGTGACGGCGGCGGCCTCGCTGCTGGCGGTGATCGGCGTGTTCGACGTGGTCGGCACGATCGCCTCCGGCTGGTTCACCGACCGGTTCGAGCCGCGCCGCCTGCTCGCCGTCTACTACGCCCTGCGCGGCGTCTCCCTGCTCTTCCTGCCGATGCTCCTGGCGCCCACCGTCCACCCGCCGATGCTGTTCTTCATCGTCTTCTACGGCCTCGACTGGGTCGCCACGGTGCCCCCGACCCTCGCCCTGTGCCGTGAGCGGTACGGCGAGGACAGCGCCATCGTCTTCGGCTGGGTGCTGGCCTCCCACCAGGTCGGCGCGGCCCTGGTCGCCTTCCTCGGCGGCGTCGCCCGCGACGTCTTCGGCTCCTACGACGTCGTCTGGTACGCCTCCGGTGCCCTGTGCGCCGCGGCGGCCCTGATGGCGCTGGTGATCCGGCGCCGCCCGGCGCCGCCGCTCACGGTGCCGGCGACCGCTTAGGGCGCTCCCGCCGGCCCTGCGCGGGCAGGCGGGACAGGCTCGCGCCGCCCTCGCGGGCGACGGCCTTCGCGATGCGCTGCGCGTCGATCGCCAGCTCGCGGAGCATGCCGCTGATCGGGTTGGTGAAGCCGGTGAAGTACAGGCCGGGGGCGCCCGAGGGGGTGCGGGCCCCGTGCACGACCGGTCTGCCCCGGCCGTCGAGGACGCCGAGGTGGCCGACCAGGCCCTCCAGCGCGCGGACGTACCCGGTCGCCGCGACCACCGCGTCCGGGGAGATCCGGCTGCCGTCGGCGAGCAGCACCTTGCCGTCCTCGAACCCCTCGACGGCGGCCACGACCTCGACCCGGCCCGTGCGGACCGCGTCGATCAGGCCGACGTCCTGCACGGGGATCGCCCCTTCGGTGACCCGGCTGTAGAGCCCGGTGCCGGGGCGGGGCAGCCCGTGCGCCGACAGGTCGGGCACGCTGAGCCGTGCCATCGGCCGCGCCAGCCGGTCCACGAGGCCGACGGGCAGGCGCCGTACCAGGACGCCGGTGTACTGGGCGGCCCAGCCGGCGGTGGAGCGGCGCACGATGTGCGGCGCCGTGCGCACCGCGAGCCGCACCCGCCGCGCCCCGCTCTCGACCAGGTCCACGGCGATCTCCGCGCCGGTGTTGCCGACGCCGACGACCAGCACGTCCCGGCCCGCGTAGGGGGTGCCGTTGCGGTAGGCGCAGGCGTGCAGGAACTCCCCGGTGTACGTGTCCCGGCCGGGCCAGTCGGGCACGCGCGGGGTGTGGTTGAAGCCGGTGGCGACGACCACCGCGGCGCCGGTCAGCCGCCGGCCGCCGGTCGCGTGCAGCAGCCAGCCGGTGCCGTCGGGGGAGCGCTCGACGCGCGAGACCTCGACGCCGGTGACGATCTCCAGCTCGTGGTGCTCGGCGTACTTCTCCAGGTAGCGCACCACGTCGTCGCGGGACACCCAGCGGCCGAAGCGGCGCGGCATCGCCAGCCCCGGCAGCGCCGACAGGCGGCGGGTGGTGTGCAGGTGCAGCCGGTCGTAGTGGCCCCGCCAGGACGCGCCCACCCGGTCGGACTTCTCCAGCACCACGGCCCGAACGCCCTGTGCGCGCAGGGCGTACGCGGCGGCGAGTCCGCCCGGCCCGCCGCCGATGACGTAGACGGGGCGGTCGGCGGGCTGCGGAGCGGGAGCGGGCCCGTCGGAAGCGGTGTCCTCGGGAGTCGTGTCGTCGGCCATGAGCGCGAGCGTAATCACGCCCCGGATTGATGGGTCTCGGTCAAGACCACAATTGGTTGCGGATTGATCACACGTGGGGAGAGGCCCGGCTGACCCCGGTGCCGCGCCGGGCGTTTGAATGGCCCGATGAACACGATCCATGAAGGCGGCGCACCCCCCGTCCTGCGCGGGAAGGGCCTGGTGCTCGGCGCCTGGGACGCGGAGTCGGACGCCGACGCGGAGGTGTGGTGGCGGGGTCAGGCCGACGACGAGTTCCTGCGGTGGAACACGCCGTTGAGGCCCGTGACGGACCTCGCGACCTCCCGGGAGTCCCTGCGGGCCAAGGCGTGGCAGACGGCCGAGGGCACCTCCGTGTCGTTCCGGATCGCCGACGCGGAGGACGGGACGGTGCTGGGCCACCTCGGTGTCAACATGATCGACCGGGTGACGCGCAGCGGACGGGTCGGCTACTGGGTCCTGCCCGAGGCGCGCGGCCGGGGCGTGGCGAGCCGCGCCCTGACCCTGGCGGCCCGCTGGGCGCTCGGCGAGGGCGGCCTGCACCGGCTGGAACTGGGCCACGCCCTGGGCCACGAGGCGTCCTGCCGGGTCGCGGAGCGCTGCGGCTTCCGGTACGAGGGGACGCTGCGCGGGGCGATGTTCGAGGCGGGCAGCCAGGACACGTTCCGCGACGTGCACCTCCACGCCCGCCTGTCGGGCGACCCGGACCAGCCGTGACCGCGGGCGGCCGGGGAGGGGGTCCCGCGGTACCGCCGCACCCGCCCTTGGACGAGTGAACGCGGCAGGGAACCGGGCCCAGGCGCCCGGGGCACCGGCAAACGTTCGTCCGGTGACCAACCTCTATGTGATCGAGCTCGAGCCAGAGGTGCGCGTCTGGCTGGAGGGCTTGTCGCCGCAGCACTACCGACAGGTGGAGGAGAAGGCAGACCTACTGGCCCAGTCGCCGACGACCCTGGGCGAGCCGCACTCTCGTAACCTGGGGGAGGGAGTGCGGGAGCTGCGCTTCGTTCTGGGTGGCAGCGCGACGCGCGTGACCTACTGGCTGGCGCCCGGTCGGCGGATCGTGCTGCTCACCGTCTTCCGGAAGACGAGGATGAGAGAAGAGGCAGAGGTCAAGCGCGCCCAGTCGGCGAAGCACGTGTGTGAGGGCGAGCACGGGCCCGCGCATTACGAGTTCACTCGTGAGTTCCGGGAGGACATGTGAGCCACACCCGCTGGAAGCTGTCGCGGGACCGCAGCAGTGGCGTGAGCCACGTCGAGCCCGCGGAAGTCGTCGCCGAGCGTGAGCAGATCCGGTTGGCGCTCGCCCTGGGACAACTGGTGTACGACCGCCGCGTCGCGCTCGACCTCACTCAGGCGGCCCTCGCGGAGCGGCTGGGCATGACGGTGGACGACGTGGAGGCGGTCGAACTCGGCGGCATGCTTCCCCTCACCGCGGATCTGCTCGTCCGGCTCGCGACCGCCCTGGGCGTCACGGTGGACCTCCACGTGGTCGCCGACGGACACCCCACGGTCGTGTTCGAGGAGCACGCCGCCTGATCGGTGTCCATACCCGCAGGCGGCGACACCGCGCGCGCCCCGCCCCCCTCACGGCCACAACAACCCCCGCCGCCAAGTCCCCTCCGCCTCGCGCCAGTAGCGCAGGCGGACGTGGCGGCGGTGTTCCTCGCCCTGGAAGAACTCCACCTCCTCCGGGGTGAGGCGGTACAGGGTCCAGGTGGGGGACTCGGTCTCCGGGTGGGTGCGGGCGCGGTCCCAGGCGGCCTCCGACGCGGCGCGCAGGTCCTCCAGGGAGGCGAGGGGTTCGCTCTGGTGGCCGGTCAGGGCCGCGGCCAGGGCGCCGGTGGAGCGGGCGTGCAGATCGGAGCGGGCCTCGGCGGCCGGGGCCGCGGTGACCGGGCCCCGCACCCGCACCTGGCGGCCGAGCGCCGGCCAGTAGAAGGCCAGCGCCGCGTACGGGCGGGCCGCCAGGTGCCCGCCCTTCCTGCTCGTGCGGTGGGTCGCGAAGGACCAGCCGTGCTCGTCCGCGCCGTGCAGCACCACGATCCGCACGTCCGGTCGGCCCTCCTCGTCCGCCGTCGCCAGGGACACGGTGTGCGGCTCCCGTTCACCCGCCGCCACGGCCTGCGCGAACCACGCCGTGAACAGCGCCGACGGGTCCCCGGGCGCCGCCCCCACGTCGAACGCCGGCAGGCTCGTCACCCCCGGCGCCCACACGCGCACCGACCTCAGCAGGTCGTCCAGGTCCCGTTCCTCCGCCTTGCCGTCCTCAGCCATGCCCTCATCGTCACACCCGGGCCCCGGGGCCGCTCACACCTGGCCCAGGTCCGAGGACACCCACCGCTCCGGACGCAGGTGCACCACCACCTGCTCGCCGTGGTTCTTCCAGGCGAACTCCACGTACCCGTCCACCTTGTCCGCCGGCAGGTAGCGCGCCGACATCCGCCGCAGGTCCTCGAGGGTCGCCGGGTCCGTGCGCAGCACCGGCCCCTCCACCGACACGTACCGGATCGTCGGCTCCAGCCGGTCCACCATCAGCGAGAAGCGCCCCGCCGCCTGGATGCGCTCGTACTTGCGCGAGGTGCGCCCCGTCATGATCCACACGTCGCCGCCGGGCTCGTACCAGTACCAGATCGGTACCGTCAGCGGCCCCCGTCCGGTCCCGCCGTCGAC
Organism: Streptomyces galbus; assembly: GCF_005280195.1. Taxonomy (GTDB): domain Bacteria; phylum Actinomycetota; class Actinomycetes; order Streptomycetales; family Streptomycetaceae; genus Streptomyces; species Streptomyces galbus. The sequence continues at coordinate 242,142 of NZ_SZPR01000019.1, forward strand.
CGCCAGCGCCGCGATGTGCGGCTCCGCCAGGAACGCCTCACGCTCTTCGCGGGTCAGTGCCATCTCGTTCTCCTCCAAGGGGTTCGTCGAGCGGTCGTCGTCCGCGCGCACCCAAGCGCCTGCCCGTCCGCGCGCGTCCGTGCGTCTCTGGGGCAACGCCGCCCACCGAGACGCCCCTTCCCCCGCCCCCGCCGGACCGATCAGTCCCGGCCAAGCACCACCGGCCCGGGCGAGCGGAACCACCCGGCCGCCCGGCACCCGCCGCCGGCCCTCACAGCGCGTGCTGCACCAGCAGCAACGTCCCGATGCCCAGCATCGCCGCCCCGGACGTGCGGGTCACCGCCCGCGCCGCCGCCGGCCGGGCGCCGAGCACCGCGCGGGCCAGGACGCCGACCGTGGCGTACACGGCGGCACAGCACGCCATGTGCAGCAGCCCCAGGACGGCCGTCTGCGCCGCCACCGGCAGGTGGGCACCGCCGCCACCCCCCGTTCGGCCGGTCACCAGGAACTGCGGCAGCACCGACAGGTACAGCAGCAGCCCCTTGGGGTTCAGCCCGCTGATCGCCGCCCCGCGCAGGAACACCCGGCCCCCGCTCTCGCCGGGCAGCACGTCCGGGCCGGAGCCGCCGGGCTCCCCGGACGGCACCCCCGGCCGCCGCAGCACGCTCCAGCCCAGCCACACCAGGTACCCGGCGCCCGCCACGGTCAGCGCCGTGAGCAGTGCCGGCGAGCCCGCCACCAGGACCGCGAGCCCCGCGACGGCCAGCACGGTGTGCACGGCGTACCCGGTGACCAGCCCGCCGACCGCGGCCGCCACCGAACGGCCGCGCACGCCCGCCGCGATCGTGTACGCCCAGTCGGCGCCCGGCACGCACACCAGCAGCAGGTCGAGCGCGAGGAAGGAGAAGAGGGTGGTGCTGTCCATGGAGGTGACATTAGGCGCGAAGGGCCCGAAAGTGCTTCCGAAGTTTGCCCGTACACCCCCTGTTCGGGGCAAGATTTCCCCCATGGACGACGTGGACCGGAAAATCCTTGCCGAGCTCCAGCAGGACGGGCGGCTGACCGTGACCGAACTGGCCGCCCGGGTGCGGCTGAGCGTCTCGCCGTGCCACCGGCGGCTGCGGGAGCTGGAGCGCTCGGGCGCGATCAGCGGGTACCGGGCGGTGGTGGAGCCGGCCGCCGTCGGGCTGACCTTCGAGGCGCTGGTCTTCGTGTCGATGCGGCAGGAGGACCGGGACACGGTCGCCGAGTTCGAGACCGCGCTGGCCGGCATCCCGCACGTGCTGGAGGCGGAGCGGCTGTTCGGCGAACCGGACTACCTGCTGCGGGTGGCGACCGCCGACCTCGCGGCCTTCCAGCGCCTGTACGACGAGCGGCTGGCCACCCTGCCGGGCGTACAGCGGCTGACGTCCACGCTGGTGATGAAGCACGTGGTCAAGGACCGGCCGCTGCCGGCGGAGCGGGTCGCGCCGTGACCGCGTGAGACGGCGAGCGGCGGCCCACTCGTGTGGACCGCCGCTGGCCGGACAGGACTTGGGACCCGGGACGACCGTCCCGGAAAGCGCGTGCGCGCCGGGGCTACCTCGACGGCTTCTTGCCGGTGACGCCCAGGTGCACCAACAGCGCCAGGTTCGGGCGCAGTTCGGGCGGCTTGACGCCCCAGGCCGAGAAGCCTTTCTGGTGCGAGGCGACCGCCGCGAGCATCGTGACGAGCGAACCGGCGATCGCGGCCGGGTTCACGTCCTTGTCGACCTTGCCCCTGGACTGCAACTCGGCGACCGCGTCGGCCAGGGAGGAGTTCACCGAGTTCAGGATCTTCATGCGGAGCTTGTAGAAGCGCTTGTCGCCCTCGGCGGCGCCGAGGTCCACCACGCGCAGGATCGCGTCGTGCTTGCGCCAGAACTCCAGGAATCCGTCGACGAGTTCCTGCGCGGTCTGCCAGCCGGCCTTGCCGACCCAGGACCGGCCCTCCAGGAGCCCGGCCAACGCGGCGCCCTCGGCGGCCATTTGGTCGGCGATCTCCAGGACGGCGCCCTCGACGTCCGGGAAGTACTGGTAGAAGGTCGCGGGCGAAGTACCGGCCTTCCGGGCGACGTCGATGACCTTCACGTCCCGGTAGGGCGAGGAGCTGAGCATCTCGCTGAGGCAGTCGAGCAGCTTCTGCCGGGTCGCCTGCCCACGCCGGCCGGCCACGCGGCCGTCGACGGTACGCACTTGTCCTGTCATGCCGTCAGCTTACCGAGGGGTGATCGGAGCGCGATTCGGCCGACTGCAAATGGGGTGCGGGGGCCGGTGGCGGCGCTTGCGCTGGTCTGCGCGGTGCGCCCGTCGCCGTTACGTTGGGCGCATGGCCGAAAACAGGGCATCGGTGTACGGAGAGGGCGTCCCCTGCTGGGTGGACGCCCAGCTTCCCGACGTGGACGCGGGCAAGCGGTTCTACGGTGAGCTCTTCGGGTGGTCCTTCGAGGACGCGTACGGCGGCTCGGTGTGGGCCCGCCTCGGCGGGGAGCCCGTGGCCGCGCTCGCCCGCAAGGCGGACGGCCGGATGCCCACCGTGTGGACGGTGTACTTCGCGGCCCCCGACGCGACCGCCACCGCCCGCCGGATCGACGCGGCCGGCGGCCAGGTCGTCCTGGCCCCCTTCCCGGTCGGCGAGCTGGGCACGGCCGCGCTGGTCACCGACCCCGAGGGCGCCGTCTTCGGGCTGTGGCAGGCCGGCCGCCACCCGGGCTTCGGCGCCCGGCACCGGCCCGGCGCCTTCGCCTGGGCCCAGCTCTACGCCCGGGACACCGAGCGGGCCAACGGCTTCTACGGCGGTCTCTTCCACGACGCCCTGTTCGGGCCGGACGCCGAGCCGGACTTCGGCCGCGCCCCGGTCACCGACGTCTTCCCGGCGCAGATGCCGCCGCACTTCGTCGTCCACTTCGGCGTCGAGGACTGCGAGGCGGCGCTCGGCACGGTGGGCCGGCTCGGCGGGCGGGTGCAGGCCGGGCCGTTCACCGCCTCCTACGGGACCGTCGCCGTCGTCACCGACGACCAGGGGGCGTCGTTCGCCCTGCTGGAGCGGTGACGGTGTCCCGGTCGAGCGCATTGTCCCGGTAGGTGTGGTGACACCCCGTTTCTCCCCGGGTTCGCAACCGGTGGCCCGGCCAGGAAGAATCGGGGTGCGTGCCGCCGCGGCGGTGCGGTGGTGAGACGCTGCACTTCGGTCGCGTACACATAGTGGGTGACGCGGCTCGTACGGGGAGGTGGCAGGCAAGTGGTGGATCAGCTGACGCAGCACGATCCGCGCCGGATCGGGCCGTTCGAGGTGCTGGGACGGCTGGGGGCCGGCGGCATGGGGCTGGTCTATCTCGCGCGCTCGGCGTCCGGCCGGCGGGTCGCGATCAAGACGGTCCGCACCGAGCTGGCCGAGGACCAGCTCTTCCGCGTGCGCTTCACGCGCGAGGTGGAGGCCGCCCGGGCGGTGTCCGGCTTCTACACGGCGGCCGTCGTCGACGCCGACCCCCGCGCCGCCGTGCCGTGGCTGGCCACCGCGTACGTGCCCGCCCCCTCCCTCGAGGAGATAGTGAACGAGTGCGGCCCGCTGCCCGCGCAGGCGGTGCGCTGGCTCGCGGCGGGCGTCGCCGAGGCGCTGCAGTCCATCCACGGCGCCGGGCTGGTCCACCGCGACCTCAAGCCCTCCAACGTGCTGGTGGTGGAGGACGGCCCCCGGGTGATCGACTTCGGCATCGCCTCCGGTGTGTCGAACACCCGTCTGACGATGACGAACGTCGCCGTCGGCACCCCCGCCTACATGTCCCCGGAGCAGGCCAAGGACTCCCGCAGCGTGACCGGCGCGAGCGACGTGTTCTCGCTCGGCTCGATGCTCGTCTTCGCCGCCACCGGGCACCCGCCCTTCCACGGGGCCAACCCGGTCGAGACGGTCTTCATGCTGCTGCGCGAGGGCCCCGACCTGGAGGGCCTGCCGCAGGAGCTGCGCCCGCTCATCGAGTCCTGCATGCAGATGGACCCCACGGCCCGGCCCAACCCGGCCGACCTCCAGGCCCAGCTCGCCCCGCACCTGTTCGGGTCCGGCTCCGACGACAGCGGTACGGCGTCGGCGTGGCTGCCCGAGAAGGCCGTCACCCTGATCGAGACCCGCCGCGGCGGCCGCCCGGCCGTCAAGCCGGCGCCCACCGCGGGCCGCAGCGGCGCCGGCCACCGCCCGGCGGTCCCGCCGCCGCCCTCGCACGACCCGGTCGTCCCGGCGCCGCACGTCCCCGTGCCCGTCGGCGCCCCCGACACCGGCCCCGTCCGGCTGGCCGGCGCGGCCGTGCCGATCGGCCCCGGCCCGCGCGTCGCCGACCTGCGCGCCTCGGCCGCCGTCAGGGCACCCGCGCCCGACCCCGGCCTGGTCGCCACCTGGACCCGCCCGCGCCCCGGCGTCAACGGCGCCGACTCCGCCGTCGGACCCGCCGTGCCGGCCGCGCCCCCGGAGACCACCGCGGGCTGGCGCCCCTGGCGGTTCCGGATGTCCAACGACGTGTGGGGCACCCCGGCCGTCGCCGACGACCTGGTCTACGTCACCTCCTTCGAGGTGCACGCGCTCGACGTGGCCACCGGCAGGCGCCGCTTCAAGACCCGGGACGTGGCCTGGTCCATGGCGGTCGCGGACGGCCGCATCCACGCCTCGGACGGACCCACGCTGTTCGCGCTGGACGCCCGCGAGGGGCGGGACCTGTGGCGCCTGCAGACGGACGCCTGGGTGTACGCGCTCCAGGCCGACCGGGGCACGCTCGTCACCGGCACCCGCGGCGGCGGCGTCCAGGCATGGGAGGCGTCCGGCGGCCAGAAGCTGTGGGAGATCACCGGCTGCCAGACCGACTTCGAGTCCCCCGAGGCCGGACCGACGCTGCACGACGGCACGGTCTACGTCTGGCAGGACGCCCGCCTGCGCGCCCTGGACGCCCGCAGCGGCGAGGAACGCTGGTCGTACCCCATCGGTGACACCGCCTCCTGCGGCGGTGTCCCGGTGCGCGTGACCCCGGCCCCGGACGGCCACGTCTACGTCAGCGCCGGCACCCGCGTGCTCGCCGTGGACGCGGGGAACGGCAGGGTGCGCTGGCACTTCGAGGCGCCGGCGGTCTTCCTGTCCCCGCCCGCCTTCGTGCCCGGCCCGGCCGTCACCGGCGGCGGGGTCTACCTCGCCGACTACCTCGGCACCGTCTACGCCCTCGACGCCACCGACGGCCGCGACCGCTGGCGCATCGCGACGGAGGCCCGCTCCTCCGTCGAGCCGGTGCTCGTCACCGCCGGGCACGTGCACGTGGGCAGCGGCAAGGGCCTGTACACCCTGGACGCGGTCACCGGCACGCCCAAGTGGCGTTTCCAGTCCGGCGGCGACATCGTGGGCGCCCCGGCCGTCGCCGAGGGCCGCATCCACTTCGGCTCCACCGACCACCTGCTCTACACCCTGAAGGCCGACGACGGCCGGCTGCGCTGGAAGCTCGCCACCGGCGGCGAGATCACCGGTTCCCCGGTGGTCAGGGACGGGGTGGTGTACGCGTGCAGCAAGGACCGGTGCGTGTACGCGCTGGACGCGGAGAAGGGCACCGGGACGGCGCGCAGCACCTGACGCACACCGCGGGGGGGACGCGGGGGACGGCCGTCGCACCGGGCACGGAAGGGGTCCGGACGGCGGCCGTCGCTGCGGGGGAGCGGCGGGCGGGCCGCTCTCCACCCCGACGCTACGCCGGGTACGGGCCGGTCGCCACGCGGTGACATGACCGTGACAGCGTGTGCCTAGGGTGGGGGTCATGGAACGACGAGGGCACACACTCAGACTCACGGCGGTGGCGGCACTGGTCGTCCTGGCCCTCACGGGCTTCTCCACCGGCCGCGGCCACGGCGGCCACCACGGCGGCGGGGGCGGCGGGTGCAGCAGTTCGCACCAGGACCACGACAGCTCGTCCACCGGCGGCACGTCCGGGTCGCGCTACCACGACTACGACCACGACGACGATGACGACGACTACTACGCCAGCGGCACGGGCGGCGGCTCCGGCGGCTCCTCGCAGCCGACGGCCACGACGGGCACCCTGCGGGACGCCGACGTCGAACTCCTCGACTGCGCCACGGAGAAGACGCCGTACGCGACCGTCCGGGTCACCAACCCCAACGGCCGGGGCGGCTCCTTCACCGTGACGGTCGACTTCCTCGACGCCGCCTCGAACCGGGTGGAGCGGCGCACCGCCCACGCGTTCGTCGCCGCGAACGGCACGGCGACGGTCCGGGTGGGCCTGTCCGGCCCGGGTGCGGCGGCCCGGGCCGACCACTGCCTGGCCGGCCTGCACGCCACGGCGGGCTGACGCCCGCGGTCCTGCCGGTCCCGGCTGCGGACATGCCACGGCCGCGGTGGCTCCCCCTCGGCGCCACCGCGGCCGTTCCCCCCTCGATTCAGGTCTACTTGCCGCCGAGGTCCAGGGCCGGCGGGGCCGGTGCGTGGTTGTCCATGGTGGTGAGGGCCGTGTCGGCGGACGGCGCGGGCGCGTGGTTGTCGAGGGCGACGACCGGGCCGTCCTTCGGCGGCGCGGGCGCGTGGTTGTCCAGGGTGACGATCTCCTCGTCCTGGATCTTCTTGTCTTCGCTCATGAGCCCCTCCCCGGGTCCCGTGGATCAGTGGGGCCCTTGCCCGGCAGCTCCCCCGAGGGCTGCCGGACAAGGGCCGTTCGGGAGCTCACCCTATGCGGCCGAGCCCCGGCGACCCGTCTGCCCCCCGACGCGACGGATCGGTGCGCCGAGCATGACAGCGGGTCATAAACGTTCGATGAACGCCCCGTCGGTCCGCTGTCAGACGGCCGGGGCGGGGGAGAGGAGCCCGCGCACCTCGTCCGCCTCGGCGGCGCCGACCTGCTCGTAGAGGGCGAGCGCCTCCCGCCAGCAGGCCCGGGCCCGGTCGGCCTGGCCGAGCGCCTCCAGTGAACGCCCGAGCGCGGTCAGGACGTTGGCCCGCATGCGGTCGCCGCCGATGCACCCGATGGCGAGGGCCTGTTCGGCGTGCTGGGCCGCCTTCGCGGGCTGCCGCCCGGTGAAGTGGGCCTGCGCGATGCGGAAGTGGGTGGTCCCCTCCCACAGGCGCTGGCGGTCCGTGCGGAACATCTCCAGGGCCCCGGTCAGTTCGGCCAGCGCGTCAGCCGTCCGCCCGGCCTCCGTGAGGGCCAGTCCCAGCGCGTAGCGGGCATTGGCCAGCCGGAGGGTCAGCCCGAGGCGGTCGTAGAGGTCGATGCCCTGCTGGGCCAGGGCGATCGCCTCCGCCGTGCGGCCCAGGGCGAGGTGGACGCGGGACAGGTTGCACAGGGCGCTCGCCTCGAGCGGGAGGTTGCCGTCGGCCCGCGACCCCTCGATGGCCGACAGCAGGTGGCCCTCGGCGTCCTCGTTGCGGCCCTGGATCAGGGCGATGATGCCCCGGTCGTTGCTGGCCCAGTACAGCGGGATGAGGTCGCCGACCGAACCCGCGAGGGCCACGGCGCGGCACGCCTCGTCCTCGGCGTCGTCGTAACGGCCCGCGACCAGGTGCACGTTGGTCAGCGCGGTCCGGGCCCGGCCCTCCGCGCGCCGGTCGCCGGCCGTGACCGCGGCGTCCCGGGCGGCCAGCGCGGCGGACTCGTACTGCTTGGAGTTGGCGCCCGACTCGCTCAGGTCCTTCGCGGCCCACAGCAGGTCCACGCCGCGGCGCAGCCGTCCGCCGGTGAGGGCCTGGCGGGCGCACGACAGCAGGCAGTTGGCCTCGGAGTAGAGCCAGTCCAGGGCCCGCTGGCGGTCGGTGAAGGTCAGACCCGGGTGGCGGGTGGGCTCCAGGTGGTCCACCAGCCGGTCCCCGGGCCGTTCCAGCGCGAACACCCCGGCCGCCGTCGCCAGGTAGAAGTCCAGCAGCCGTGACAGCGCCGACTCCCGTTCCGTGGGCGGCCATTCGTCCCGCTCCGCGCAGGCACGCGCGTAGAGCCGGACCAGGTCGTGGAAGCGGTAGCGGCCGGGGGCCGCCGACTCCAGCAGGGACGTGTCGACCAGGGACTCCAGCAGGTCCTCCGTGTCGGGCAGCGGCAGGTCCAGGACCGCCGCGGCCGCCGCGAGGGAGATGTCCGGGCCGTCCGCCAGCCCCAGCAGGCGGAACGCGCGGGCCTGGGCCGGCTCGAGCTGGCCGTAGCCCAGTTCGAACGTGGCTTTGACCGCCAGGTCTCCGGCCTGGAGCTCGTCCAGCCGGCGGCGCTCGTCGGCGAGCTTCGCCGCGAGCACCGACACCGTCCAGGTGCGCCGCGCCGCGAGCCGGGACGCCGCGATGCGGATCGCCAGGGGCAGGAAGCCGCACGCCGCCACGACGTCCAGCGCCGCCTCGCGCTCCGAGGCGACCCGCTCCTCGCCGACGATCCTGGTGAACAGCGCCAGCGCCTCGTCCGGGGACATCACGTCGAGGTCGACCAGGTGCGCGCCCGCCAGGTCCAGCATCCGCACCCGGGACGTCACCAGCGCCGCACAGCCCGCGGTGCCCGGCAGCAGCGGCCTGACCTGGGCCGCGTCCTTGGCGTTGTCCAGCAGCACCAGGACCCGCCGGCCGTCCAGCACCGAGCGGTACAGCGCCGCCCGCTCCTGGAGCGAGTCGGGGATCGCCGAGTCGGCCGTGCCGAGCGCCCGCAGGAACGCGCCGAGCACCGTCTCCGGCTCGGCCGCCCGCTGGCCCGCGCCCTGCAGGTCGACGTACAACTGCCCGTCGGGGAAGGCCGGCCGGGCCTGGTGGGCGACGTGCACCGCCAGGGTGGTCTTGCCCACGCCGCCGATGCCCGCGAGCGCGGAGACGGCCATGACGCTGCCCTCGTCGCCGGAGGCGGCCGCCAGGACCTCGCCGAGTTCCTTCACGAACGCCGACCGGCCGGTGAAGTCGGGGACCGTCGCCGGGAGCTGCGCGGGCCGGACGCGGAGCACCCCCGGGTCGGCCGCGGGCGCCGGCTCGGACAGGCCGGGGTCGGCCCGCAGGATCCGCTCCTGCAGCTCGCGCAGGTCCGGGCGCGGGTCGACGCCCAGCTCCTCGGCCAGCAGGCGCCGGGTGTCGGCGTACACGGCGAGCGCCTCGCCCTGCCGGCCGCTGCGGTACAGCGCGAGCATCAGCAGCTCGCGCAGCCGTTCCCGCAGCGGGTGCGCGGCGGTCAGCGCGGTCAGCTCGGAGACCGCCTCGGCGTGGCAGCCCTGCTCCAGGTCCAGGTCCAGCCGCGTCTCCAGCAGCCCGAGCCGCCACTCCTCCAGGCGCACCCGCTGGGCCTGCGCGTACGGCCCGGGCACCCCGGCCAGGGTCTCGCCGTCCCACAGCTCCAGCGCCCGGTTCAGTGCCTCGCGCGCCCGCCCCGGCTCCCCGGCCGCCCGTGCCTTCTCCGCGTCGGCCACCAGCCGGTGCGCCCGGGCCAGGTCCAGCGCGCCGTCGGGCAGGCCGCGGATCGCGTAGCCGCCGGACTCGCTGACCAGCACGCCCGCGTCCAGGACCTTGCGCAGCCGCGAGGCGTACGTCCGTACCGCGGCCAGCGCCTGCTGCGGAGGCTCCTCGCCCCACAGCGCGTCGATCAGCTCGGCGGCCGTCGCGGTGCGGCCCTCGCGCAGCAACAGGGCGGCGAGCAGGGCGCGTTGCTGCGGGGAGCCGGTGGGCAGGGGCTCCTCGCCGCGCCAGGCGCGCACCGGGCCGAGCACGCCGAAGCGCGGGGCCGCCGCGGACGCGGGACGCCGCTGCTCCGGCACGCGCGCGTCACGCGGTACACGGTGGTCGTCCATCGGATCCCCCTCGGCGTCCTGACTATCGGGGTCAGTTTGCCCTGTCCATGCCGGAAACGGCAGCCGGGCGAGACGCCGATCACAGGCCGGCCCGGGCCGATGCCCGGACGCCTGACGGGAGTTCACACATCCGCCACACCCTCTCCGCACGGCCGCGCCCGCCGTGCGGCGGGCGGCGGTCCGCCCCGTGCGGGGCGGGAGCGCCGTGGGTCAGGCGCCCGCCGCCACCGTGAGCCGCGGGAAGGTCACGCCGGTCAGCTCCTCGGAGACGGTCCACAGCCGGCGGGCGGTCACCGGGTCCGAGGCGGCGCGGGAGCGGCCGACCAGGGTGGGCGCGCCGCGCATCTCGAAGGCGCCGTCGGGCCCGGTGTAGCTCGCGCCCGGCAGGTCCTGCACGGCGGCGTACAGGGTGGGCAGCGCGCCGGCCGCCTCGTCCTGGGCGAGGAACCGGTTGCCCGCGAGCAGCGCCAGGCGGCGCAGCGGGCTGGCGTCGTGCCCCTGCAGGTTGGTGGCCGCCCAGCCGGGGTGCGCGGCGAGCGCCCGCACGGGGGAGCCCTCGGCGGTGAGGCGGCGCTGGAGTTCCAGGGTGAAGAGCAGGTTGGCGAGCTTGGACTGGCTGTAGGCGGTCATCGGCCGGTAGGCGCCGGCCAGGTCGAGGTCGTCGAAGTGGATGCGGGGGCTGCCGGGCATCCGGTGCGCGCTGGACGACACCGTCACCACGCGGTCCGTGAGGTGCGGCAGCAGGAGGTTGGTGAGGGCGAAGTGCCCGAGGTGGTTGGTGCCGAACTGCATCTCGAAGCCGTCCTTGGTGCGGGCCTCGGGGATGTTCATGACGCCGGCGTTGTTGATCAGCAGGTCCAGGTCGCCGTGCCAGGCGGCGGCGAAGGCGCGCACGGAGGAGAGGTCGGCCAGGTCGAGCCGGCGGACCTCCACGCTGCCGTCGACGCGCCGGGCGGCGGCCTCCCCGCGGCGCGGGTCGCGGACGGCGAGGACGACGTGGGCGCCCGCACCGGCCAGGGCCTGGGCGGTGGCGAGGCCGATGCCGCTGTTGCCGCCGGTGACGACGGCGGTGCGGCCGGTCTGGTCGGGGATGTCCTGGGCGGTCCAGGGACGGGCTGCGGTCTGGGGCGTGTGAGTGGCCATGGCTTCAATGTAGGCGGTGATCACAATGTATGCAACGCCTACAATGTAAATGCTGCACACAATGTCGGCACCGTTCACATCGGTGCTCTCCGCCGCCACTAAGCTGGGCCCATGACGAGCCGCCGCCCCTACCACCACGGAGACCTGCGCGCCGAGCTGCTCTCCCGCGCCGAGGAGACCCTGCGCGAACGGGGGGCGGGCGCGCTGTCGCTGCGGGAGCTGGCCCGTGACATCGGTGTCAGCCCGGCCGCGCCCAGCCGGCACTTCCGCACCAAGCAGGCCCTCCTGGACGCACTGGCGCTGACCGGGTTCGAGCGGCTCGCGGACGTCATCGCGGGCTCGCAGCAGGGCGCCGGCGCCTCGTTCCCCGAGCGGCTGGACGCCGCCGCCCGCGCCTACGTCGACTTCGCCATGACCAACGCCGCGCTCCTGGACCTGATGTTCTCGGTCAAGCACAGCGCCGACGCGGCCGAGGTCCTGGGCGGCGCCGTGCACCGCTGGTCCGACCTGCTCCTGGGCGTGATCGCCGAGGGCCAGCGCGAGGGCCAGGTCCGCTCGGGCCCGATGGAGCGGGTCGCCCTCCCCGTCTTCGCCGCCCTGCACGGCTACGCCGGCCTCGCCGTCAGCGGTTTCCTCCCCCCGGAGGCCATGGCGGACGGCCTCACCGACGTCATCGCCTCCACCCTGCGCGGCTGCGCCCCCGACCCGGCCCAGGGCTGAGCCCCCGCGCCCCGGCGAAGATCCCGGACGTTCCCGCACGGCCCGGCGGGGCACCCGGGGCGGTCGGTTGGTTCAATGTGACCGGACAGGGCGCGGCGAGAGCGGGTGGCTTCGGATGCGGGTCGTGACGTGGAACCTGTGGTGGCGGTTCGGCCCGTGGCAGGAGCGCCAGAAGGCGATCCTCGCGGTGCTGCGCGAGCTGCGGCCCGACGTGGTCGGCCTGCAGGAGGTGTGGGCCGCCGACGCGGAGAACCTCGCCGCCTGGCTGGCCGACGAACTGGGCCTGCACTGCGCCTGGGCGCCCTCACCGGCCCCCGAGCGCTGGCGGCGCCGCATCGGCGACCCCGGCGTGGACATCGGCAACGCCGTCCTCAGCCGCTGGCCCGTCACCGAACAGCGGGTGCTGCGCCTGCCGGCCCCGGACGACCTCGACGACGGCCGCCTCGCGCTCCACGCCCGGCTCGCCGCCCCCGGTCACGACGTGCCGTTCTTCACCACCCACCTGACCTCCGCGCTGCACGCCTCGGCGGTGCGCTGCGACCAGGTCAGGGCGCTCGGGGAGTTCGTCCACGAGCACCGCGGCGGCACCCCGTTCCCGCCCGTCGTCACCGGCGACTTCAACGCCTGGCCCGACTCCGACGAGATCCGCCTGCACGGCGGCTACAAGACCGCGCCCGCCGTGCCGGGCCAGGTCCTGGTCGACGCCTGGGAGTACGCCGACCCGACGGCGCCCGCCGCGACCTGGGACCCGGCCAACCCGTACACCGCGAGCCTGCTCAAGCGCGGGGTGCGCATCGACTACATCCACGTCGGCCCGCCCGGCCCGGACGGCCTGGGGGACGTCCGGGCGGTGCGGCGCGCGGGCGACGGCCCCGTGGAGGGCGTGTGGCCCTCCGACCACGCAGCGGTCGTCGCCGACCTCGCGTTCCCCACCGGGATCTGACGGCTCGTCAAGCATGCCCCAGGAAAACGGGGTTGGTGAACGCGGCGAGGGCGCCCGGCGCGCCGGAGGCCGTCGTCCCGTGGCGGACCTCGGCGCGGACGTAGGCCGCGTACGCCGGCGTCGTCCGCCACTCGACGGTGCCCGTCCCCGAGGCGGGCAGGGGACCGCCGGTGAACAGCACGCCCTGGTCGGTGACCAGCCGCACGGTGCAGCCCGGGGCGCCGGACACCTCCAGGCGGACGGTCACCGGGGTGTCCCGGCCGACCGCGAGGCGCTCGCCGATCCCGGCGTGCTCACCGCGTCCGCCGCTCACCCCGAAGACCAGCGAGACGTCCTTGGACTCGGCGACGTAGGACCGCCCGGCGCGCAGGCCCGCGAGGACCGCCCCACGGGTCAGGTCGTCGGCGAGGACCACGGTCTGGGGCAGGCCGACCACGTCCGGGTCGCGGTGGGCGTCGCTGCTGCCCATCGCCGGCAGCCAGCCGCGCCCGGTCCGCACCGACGCGACCAGCGTGGCGTCCCAGGCGGCCAGGGCCACCTCGTCGTCGGCCGTCCAGGGGCCGTTCCACACCTCCACCGCGTCGGCCTCGCCGAACCCGAACTTCCAGGCGCAGCCGATGCAGGTGGCGTGCGGGTGCGCCGGGACGACCAGGCCGCCGGCCCGCCGGATCCGCCGCGCGAACCGGCCGAAGCGGTCGTCGCGGGCCCGGTAGCGCCAGTCGACGAAGGTGCCCGGGTCCGTGCCGAGGGCGACCACGTGGCCGTTGCGGGTGGTGACCTCCTCGCCGAGCAGCACGAGCAGGTCGTCACCGGCGACGTCCGCCCAGTGGGCGTGCCCGGACGTCGTGTTGTGCTCGGAGGTGTTGACGAAGTCCAGCCCCGCGGCCCGCGCCAGCGCCCCGATCCCGGCCGGAGTGCGGCGCCCGTCGCTGTGCCAGGAGTGCAGGTAGCAGTCGCCCCGGTACCAGGCCCGCCCCCGCCCCCGGGCCCGCTCCGGCGGGTACACCGGGCGCACGGCGGCGCCGGGTTCGCCGTAGGAGAGCGTGACGGTCAGCTCGTACGCCAGCCCCTGCGGGGCCACCGTGTACGGGCCGAGGGCGACGTGCCAGGTGCCGGGCCGCACCGGTCCCGGGAGGTAGCCGGGGGTGGCGTCGTCGGCGCGGACGAAGAACTCGCCACGCGCCCCGCCCGACCAGCCGCGAAAGCCCCGGCCGCCCAGGCCGGTGCCGCGCTCGTCGAAGAGGCCGATGTCGAGGGCGTTGCCCGCGGTGCCGGCCGGGACGGCGGGCCGGTCGTAGGTGTACGACACCCGCAGCTCCCGCACGCCCCGGGGCACCTCCACGGGCACGTACACGAAGTCGGGGGAGCCGGTGGGGAGCGTGCCCCGCACGGTCCTCGTCTCCCGGTCCGCGCCGTCGGCGGCGGCGAAGCCCACCCCCGCCACCGTGACCGCGGCGGCGGCCCCCGCCACGAACAGCCCACGCCTGCCGATGTCCCGAGCGTCCTCGCACATGCCCGGCAGTGTGGCGGACGGACGTGAACTGCGGTGGGCCGCAAGGGAATCGACGCAGGGCGGAAGGCTCTGCCCCAGCCCACGCCGACGACGCCACCGACGGATGCCGACCGGTCGGTATGGACAGGCGTCCGCCTCACCGGTACAGATGAACCCGACAGGCAGGCCACCGAGGGCCCACGAAAGGCAGAGCCGTATGCGCATCGCCGTCACGATCTTCCTCACCGACGAGACGATCACCCCCGTCCGCCTCGCCCGTGAGCTGGAGCAGCGCGGGTTCGCCGGGCTGTACCTGCCCGAGCACACCCACATCCCCGTCGAACGCACCACGCCCTACCCGGCGGGCGGCGACCTGCCCCGCGAGTACGGCCGCACCCTCGACCCGTTCGTCGCCCTCGGCCAGGCCGCCGCCGTCACCGAGCGGCTCGGCCTCGGCACCGGCATCACCCTGGTCGCCCAGCACGACCCGATCGACCTCGCCAAGCAGATCGCCACCCTGGACCACCTCTCCGGCGGCCGGTTCACCCTCGGCCTCGGCTTCGGCTGGAACGTCGAGGAGGCCGACGACCACGGCGTGCGGTGGCGGACGCGCCGCGAGCTGGTCCGGGACCGGATGGCCCTCATGCGTGCCCTGTGGTCGCAAGAACCGACGGCCCACCAGGGTGAGTTCGGCGCGGTACGGGCCTCCTTCGCCCACCCCAAGCCCGTACAGGAGCCCCGCGGCCCGGTGACCGGGCCGCGCACCCTGGTCGGCGGCGCGGCGGGCCCCAAGCTGTTCGCGCACATCGCCGAGTACGCCGACGGCTGGCTCCCGATCGGCGGCCGCGGCCTGACCGAGTCGGTCCCGCGCCTGCGCGAGACCTGGACGGAGGCGGGCCGCGACCCGTCCGCCCTGCAGATCGTCCCCTACGCGGTCACCCCCACCCCCGGCAAACTGACCCACTACGCGGACCTGGGCATCGAGGAGGTCGTCGTCCAGCTCCCGCCGGAGGGAGAGAGGGAGGTCCTGCACAAGCTGGACGAGTACACCGAGTACGTCTGAGCGGACCTGCACGCAGCCGACCAAGGGGCGCGGGGAACTGCGCAAGAAACGACGACGACCGGCACCGGACAACGCACACCAGCCCACCCCTCAAGGGGCGCGGGGAACTGCGCGAAAGCCACCACGCACCCGCACCCCACCACGCACCCCCACCCCGCCCACCCCGTTCCCGGCTGACCCCGCGGAGCCCTCCGTATGCTCGAAGGATGACGAATCCCGCGACCCCCGGAACCGGCCCCACCGAGAACTCCCTGCGTCGCGCTCTCAAACGTGCCCGGGACGGCGTCGCCCTCGACGTCTCCGAGGCCGCCGTCCTGCTCCAGGCCCGCGGTGAGCACCTGGAGGACCTGGCCGCGTCCGCCGCCCGCGTGCGCGACGCCGGCCTGGACGCGGCCGGCCGGCCCGGCGTCATCACCTACTCCAAGAGCGTGTTCGTGCCGCTCACCCGGCTGTGCCGGGACAAGTGCCACTACTGCACGTTCGTCACCGTCCCCGGCAAGCTGCGCCGCGCCGGGCACGGCATGTTCCTGTCCCCGGACGAGGTGCTGGACATCGCCCGCAAGGGCGCCGCCCTCGGCTGCAAGGAAGCCCTCATCACCCTCGGCGACAAGCCCGAGGACCGCTGGCCGGAGGCGCGCGAGTGGCTCGACGCGCACGGCTACGACGACACGATCGCCTACGTACGCGCCGTCTCCGTCCGCATCCTGGAGGAGACGGGCCTGCTGCCCCACCTCAACCCGGGCGTGCTGAGCTGGACGGACTTCCAGCGGCTCAAGCCGGTCGCGCCGTCGATGGGCATGATGCTGGAGACCACCGCCACCCGCCTGTGGTCCGAGCCCGGCGGCCCCCACTACGGCTCCCCGGACAAGGAACCCGCCGTACGGCTGCGGGTGCTGGAGGACGCGGGCCGCTCCTCGGTGCCCTTCACCTCGGGCCTGCTCATCGGCATCGGCGAGACCTACGAGGAGCGGGCGGAGTCGCTGTTCGCGCTGCGCAAGGTCGCCCGCGCGCACCACGGCATCCAGGAGCTGATCATCCAGAACTTCCGCGCCAAGCCGGACACGGCGATGCGCGGGATGCCGGACGCCGAACTGGACGAGCTGGTCGCCACGGTCGCGGTGGCCCGGCACATCATGGGCCCGAGCGCCTGCCTGCAGGCCCCGCCGAACCTGGTCGACGGCGAGTACGGGCGGCTGATCGGCGCGGGCATCGACGACTGGGGCGGGGTGTCCCCGCTGACCATCGACCACGTCAACCCCGAGCGCCCCTGGCCGCAGATCGAGGAACTCACCGAGCGCTCCCGCGCGGCCGGCTTCGAGCTGCGCGAACGGCTCTGCGTGTACCCGGAGTTCGTACGCCGCGGCGAGCCCTGGCTGGACCCGCGGCTGCTGCCGCACGTGCGGGCGCTCGCCGACCCGGAGACCGGGCTCGCCCGGGAGGACGCGGTCGTGGAGGGCCGCCCGTGGCAGGAGCCGGAGGAGGTCTTCACCCCCACCGGCCGCACCGACCTGCACACGTCCATCGACACCGAGGGCCGCACCTCCGACCGGCGTGAGGACTTCGACGAGGTGTACGGCGACTGGGAGGCGCTGCGCGAGGCGGCCGCGCCCGGGATGGTCCCCGAGCGCATCGACACCGACGTGCGCCAGGCCCTGGCGACGGCGGCCGACGACCCGACGAAGCTCACCGACGCCGAGGCGCTGGCGCTGCTGCACGCCGACGGCCCGGCCCTGGACGCCCTCGCCCGCGTCGCCGACGACGTCCGCCGGTCCGCGGTCGGGGACGAGGTGACGTACATCGTCACCCGGAACATCAACTTCACCAACGTCTGCTACACCGGCTGCCGTTTCTGCGCCTTCGCGCAGCGCCGCACCGACGCCGACGCCTACACGCTGTCGCTGGAGCAGGTCGCCGACCGCGCCCAGCAGGCGTGGGAGGTGGGCGCGGTGGAGGTGTGCATGCAGGGCGGCATCCACCCCGACCTGCCCGGCACGGCGTACTTCGACATCGCCAGGGCGGTCAAGGAGCGCGTCCCCGGGATGCACGTGCACGCCTTCTCGCCGATGGAGGTGGTCAACGGCGCGACCCGCACCGGCCTGTCGATCCGCGAGTGGCTGACCGCCGCCAAGGAGGCCGGCCTGGACACCATCCCGGGCACGGCGGCGGAGATCCTCGACGACGAGGTCCGCTGGGTCCTCACCAAGGGCAAGCTGCCGGCGGCCACCTGGATCGAGGTGGTGGAGACGGCGCACGAGCTGGGCATCCGCTCGTCGTCGACGATGATGTACGGCCACGTCGACCAGCCCCGCCACTGGCTCGGCCACCTGCGCACCCTCGCCTCCCTCCAGCAGCGCACGGGCGGTTTCACGGAGTTCGTGACACTGCCGTTCATCCACACCAACGCCCCGGTCTACCTGGCCGGCATCGCCCGCCCCGGCCCGTCGATGCGCGACAACCGGGCGGTCACGGCGATGGCCCGGCTGCTGCTGCACCCCTGGATCCCCAACATCCAGACGAGCTGGGTGAAGCTGGGCACCGAGGGCGCGGCGGAGATGCTGCGCTCGGGCGCGAACGACCTGGGCGGCACCCTCATGGAGGAGACGATCTCCCGCATGGCGGGCTCCTCCTACGGCTCCTACAAGTCGGTCAAGGACCTGATCGCGGTCGCCGAGGCGGCCGGCCGCCCGGCCCGGCCCCGCACGACGGTCTACGGGGAGGTGCCCGAGGAGCGCGTACGGGCGGCCGAGGCGTCCGACGGGCACCTGCCGGACCTGTTGCCGGTCCTGGACTGAGTACGATGATCCGACCCCCGGCATCGGGGGCTGGAGACTGAGGAGATGGGTGCCCGTGCCTGCCCGACGGCTTCCCTCGTGGGCCTGGGTGACCGGCCTGACGACCGGCGCGATCGTCGCGGTCGTGGCCCTGGCGGTACAGGCCGACGGGGGCACGCACCCGTCGGCCGCGGCGGGCGCCCGCCCGCACGCCTCGGCGTCGGCCACCCCGAAGCCGAAGCCCACCCCGACCGCGATCACCGCGGCTGAGGTCCCGGACGGCTCGGGCACGGGCCGCCGCATCGTCTACTCGCTGGACCAGGACCGGGTCTGGCTGGTGGACGCCGACGACCAGGCCCGGCGCACCTTCACGGTGTGGCCGGGCACGGTCGACCCCAAGCCCGGCAGCTACACGATCTCCCTGCGCAAGGACGCCACCACCGGCTCCGACGGCGTGGACATCGAGCACATCGTCTACTTCACGGTGGCCTCGGGCGTGAACATCGCCTTCTCCAACGCGGTCGACGGCTCCTCCCCGCCGCCCGCCTCCGGCACCCCCACGGGCGGCATCCGCCTGCACAAGGCGGACGGCACCGCCCTGTGGGCCTTCGGCGCGACGGGGACGAACGTCAGGGTCGTGCCGTAGCCGGCTCCTCGCGCGTCGTGAGCTGCACGACGAGGAGCACCACACCGCTCAGCGTGAACACCCGGGTCGCCGCGTCCAGGCCGTTCCAGTCCTTGGACTGCCACATGGCGAACCACTCGCCGCCGACGGCTATGAACCCGGCCCCGAACAGCAGCATCACCATCAGCAGGCCGTACGTGGAGAGGGTGCGGGCGCGCGGGGTGTCGCGGCGGATCCACAGCCAGGTGCCGGCCAGCAGCACCAGCGCGGCGGCCGTCTCCCAGGCGATGATCAGCATGTAGGCGGTGTCCTGGAGCGC
Organism: Streptomyces galbus; assembly: GCF_005280195.1. Lineage (GTDB taxonomy): Bacteria > Actinomycetota > Actinomycetes > Streptomycetales > Streptomycetaceae > Streptomyces > Streptomyces galbus. The sequence continues at coordinate 261,010 of NZ_SZPR01000019.1, forward strand.
CTTGCCGGTGATCGCCCGCCACATCAGGTCGTCGTCCTTGAACGTGGTGTCCATGGCCAGGACGTGCCGGACGAACTGCTGGTTGGTGCCGAAGTCGGTGATGTTCCCGAAGGCGACCAGCGCCATGTAGAGGGCGACCGTGGCCGTGAGCGCGGTGGCGGTGACGGTCAGGGGGCGTGCGCCGCGCGCGGCGGGTGCGCTGGATCTGATCATGAAGAGGTCATTCCCAGCCCGTACGGCCGTCTCCCGTACGGATTGAGCCAGATCCATGTCGGGTGCACCTCAACTCCGCGTTCGCGGTCGATTACAGTGGCGAACCGTCGTACGTGCGAACGGGGCCCGGGAGGACGTGGTGAGTGCGACAGCGGGTCCCGTCTGGGGCCGCAGCGAGCAGCAGGACTTCCGCAGCCGGGTGCGCGGCACGCTGCTGGGCGCGGCCGTCGGCGACGCGCTCGGCGCACCCGTCGACGCCCTGTCGGCCGAGGAGATCCGGACCGCGCACGGCCCCGAGGGCGTCACCGACCTGCTCCCCTCCCACGGGCGGCGCGGCGCGATCACCCACCTCACCCAGCTCACCCTGTTCACCGTCGACGGCCTGATCCGCGCCCAGGTCCGCCGCGACACCGGCGCCTGGCACCCGCCGACCGACCTGCACCGCGCCTACCTGCGCTGGGCCGCCACCCAGCGCGACTGGGGCCCCGACGAGCGCCGCGCCGAGGACGGCTGGCTGGCCCGCGAGGAGTGGCTGTACGCCCGCCGCGAGCCCACCCGGGCCCTGCTCCTCGGCCTCGGCGACACCACCATGGGCACTCTCGACGCCCCCAAGAACCCCGCCGACGCCGGCCCCGAGGTCGTCCCGCGCTCCGCTCCCTTCGGGCTGCTCGTCGGCTGGGAGCCCCAGCTCGTCGCCCAGCTCGCCGTCGAGTGCGCCGCGCAGACCCACGGCCACCCGGCGGCCTGCCTCACGGCGGGCGCGTACGCCCTGGTCGTCCACGCCCTGGCGCGCGGCGACAGTCTCGACGGGGCCGTGCAGCGCGCCCTCGCCCTGATGGCGGCCCGGCCCGGCCACGAGCCGGTGACCGACGCCCTCCAGCGCGGCCTCGGCACCGTCCGCCAGGGCCTGCCCACCCCGGTCCGGGTCGAGGAACTGGCCGGCGCCGACCGCCGCGCCCCCGGCGCGCTCGCCGCCGCCGTGTACTGCGCCCTGGTCGCCGAGGACGTACGGCACGGGCTGCGCCTCGCGGTCGGCCACGGCGCCGCCTCCGCCGCCGTCGGCGCGCTCACCGGCGGACTGCTCGGCGCCCTGCACGGCGAGACGGCCCTCCCGCCGGCCTGGCTGGCCGAGCTGGAGGGCCGTCCGACGATCCTGGAGCTGGCCGACGACTTCGCGATGGAGATGACCCAGGGCCCGGCCCTGCACGGCCCCGCCGGCGCGTCCCCGGGCTGGCTGGCCCGCTACCCGAGGGCGGTGTAGCGGGCCGGGTGCCGCGCCGTCAGTCCTTCACCGGGGCCGGGACGGCCTCCCGGGGCTCCGGGACCGCCGCGGACGCCCCCTCGCCGCCGCCGTTGATGCGCTCGATGACCGCCAGCCGCTCCGGGGTGTCCTCCGGCTTGAGGTAGCCGACCAGGACGTACAGCACCAGGGAGACCGCGAGCGGCACGGAGACCTGGTACTGCAGCGGGACCCCGCCGTCGACGTTCCAGTTGATCGGGTAGTTGACCAGCCAGAAGACCAGCAGGCCCAGCGACCAGCTGGTCAGCGCCGCGGTCGGCCCCGAGCGGCGGAACGGGCGCAGCAGGCCCAGCATCATCGGGATCGCGATCGGGCCCATCAGGCCGGCCACCCACTTGATGACGACGGTGATGATGTCCTTGAACGTGGGCGAGTTGACCTGCGTCGCCACCGCCATCGACAGGCCAAGGAAGACCACCGTGGTGACGCGGGCCGCGATCAGCCCCTTGCGCTCGCCCCAGGCCCGCGCCTGCTTCGACAGCACCGGCGCCACGTCCCGGGTGAAGACGGCCGCGATCGCGTTGGCGTCGGAGGAGCACATGGCCATCGTGTGGGAGAAGAACCCGACGATCACCAGGCCCAGCAGGCCGTGCGGCAGGAGCTGTTCGGTCATCAGGCCGTAGGAGTCGGAGCCGTCCGGCTTCTGCGCGTCGACCAGCAGCGGCGACATCCACATCGGGAAGAACAGCACCACCGGCCAGACCAGCCACAGTGCCGCCGACAGCCGCGCGGAGCGCTCGGCCTCGTGCGCGCTGCCCGTGGCCATGTACCGCTGGGCCTGGTTGAGCATGCCGCCGTTGTACTCGAACAGCTTGATGAACAGGAACGCCAGCAGGAACACCGTCCCGTACGGCCCCACCAGCGGCTTGTCGTGGCCGTGCAGCGCCGGCTGGTCCCACGCCTCCAGGAAGCCGATGCCCTTGTCGTCCAGCTTCAGCACCACGGCGACGAACATCGCGACGCCGGCCAGGAGCTGGATGACGAACTGGCCCAGCTCGGTCAGCGCGTCCGCCCACAGGCCGCCGATCGTGCAGTAGACGGCCGTGATGCAGCCGGTGATGAGGATGCCCTGGTTGAGGGACACCCCGGTGAACACCGACAACAGGGTGGCGATCGCGGCCCACTTGGCGCCCACGTCCACGATCTTCAGCAGCATGCCGGACCAGGCCAGCGCCTGCTGGGTCCTCAGGTCGTAGCGGTTCTTCAGGTACTCCAGCGGGGAGGCCACGTGGAGCCGGGAGCGCAGCCGGTTGATGCGCGGCGCGAACAGCTTGGAGCCGATGGCGATGCCGAGCGCGATGGGGAAGGACCACGTGACGAACGAGGTGACCCCGTAGGTGTAGGCGATGCCGGCGTAGCCGGTGAACATCACCGCGCTGTAGCCCGACATGTGGTGCGAGATGCCGGACAGCCACCACGGCATCTTGCCGCCCGCGGTGAAGAAGTCGCTGACGTTGTCGACGCGCTTGTGCGACCACACGCCGATGGCGACCATCACGCCGAAATAGCCGATGAGCACGGCCCAGTCGAGACCGTTCATGTGCGCCCTCCCAGGGTTCAGCCCGGCGCTCATCGTGGGTGCGGCCGCGTGAACACGACAAGTAAGCGGAAGGTCAAGGGAAGGCAAAAATGTTCGGCACGCTGTCCTCGGTTCATCAGTGTGAACAAGTCAGGCACAGGTGAGGAACCCTGGGGGGAGGCGGGGGAGGACCTACCGCGAGGCGTCGTCCTTCAGTTCGTCCGGGCACGGAGTGCCGCGCGGGAGCTGGTACGGCGCCGCCAGCCGGTACGTCCCGGCCTTCGGCGCGAGCAGCACCGTCCACTTGTCGCCCTGGGCGTCCTCGTCCGTCTCGTACAGACACCCGTTCAGGTTGGCGAACGCCTTCGGCTCGCCCTCCTCGCGGTGCTTGGACGCCTCGGTCTCCTCCGGCGCCTTCAGGCTCTTGCCCTGCGCGTCGACGATGCTCAGCCACGGCGAGTAGGGGATGCGGATGAGCACCCGCCCCGCCCGCTGCACGTCGATCGTCCACTCGCCCTGCTCGGCCCGCTGCACCACCGCGTGCGGCTCCGCGAGCGGCGCCGGGTCGGTCACCCGGAAGAGCTGCCAGTTGGCGTCGCCCCAGATCTGCGTCAGGTAGGGCAGCCCCCGCTGCACCAGCTCGCGCTCCCGCTCGCCGCCGTCCCCGTCCGGCTCGTCCTTCGGCACCACCACGAAGTGCACGGCCCACCGCTGGAGCCACTCGTGGTAGTTGGCGGAGTTCAGGGTGTCGTCGTAGAAGAGCGGGTTGCGCTCCATGTCGGCCTGCCGGTTCCAGCCGCGCGCCAGGTTCACGTACGGCGCCAGCGCGGACGCCTCGCGGTGCGAGCGGGCCGGCACGACCTCCACCCGGCCCTTCTCCGCGCCGACCCCCTGGAGCTGGTTGACCAGCGGGGCCAGCTCCCGCGCCCAGGACGCGGCCGGCGTCGTGCGCACCACGTCGTCGACCGACTTGAAGCCGATCCAGGTGACGAACCCGGCGATCGCCACCACGATCACGTACCACTTGCGGCTGCGCGGCACCGCGAACGGCAGCGCGCACACCAGCACCACCCCCGCGAACAGCATCGCCAGCCGGGTGATGTTCGACCCGATCTGCGAGCTGACGATCCACACCCCGAGCACCGCGAGCCCGTACACGGCCGCCGTGATCCGCACGGTCTTCCAGTCGCGCGGGACCACCAGGAACACGATCGCCGCGTAGGCGAACGGCAGCGACGCCGACCCGAACGACATCGGCTGGGTGCCGGAGAACGGGAACAGCCACGCGGACACCGCGACCACCGCGGCCGGCGCCAGCCCCAGCGCCCACGCGCCGGGCCGCCGCTTCTGCAGGAACAACGCCACCGCGATCAGGCCCACGAACAGGCCCGCGACCGGCGACGCCATGGTGGCGAGCGCGGCGAGCGGCGCCGCGCACAGCGCCTTCGCCCACCGCTTGTAGCGCCAGCGGTGCGGCCAGCAGAAGACGACGGCCACCGCGCCCAGCGCGAACACCGTGCCGAGCCCGAACGTCACCCGGCCCGACGCGGCGTTGCACAGGAAGGCGAACACCCCGGCCACGGCCGGCCACACCGGGTTCCTGACCGGCCGGCAGCGCAGCAGGATCAGCGTCAGCAGGGCCGCCGACAGCGTCCCCGCGATCATCATCGTGGTCCGCACCCCGAGGACGGACATCAGGTACGGCGAGACCACGCTGTACGACACCGGGTGCATGCCGCCGTACCAGGCGAGGTTGTACGCGGAGTCGGGGTGGCGGCCGACGAACTCGGCCCACGCGTCCTGCGCGGCGAGGTCGCCGCCACTGTTCGCGAACGTGAAGAACCAGACGAGGTGCAGCACCCCGGACAGCGCGGTGACCGACAGCACCGGGTGGCGCCGGACCAGCCCGGCCGCTGCGTCCAGCCGGCCCCGGAAACCGGACCGGCCGGGCGGCGCGGCCGTGGCGGGCCGCCCGGGCTCAGGCGGTGCGGGAGCGTCCGCGGGCACCCGTATTCGCGGGCCGGTGCCCGGGCCCGGACCGGTGTCGTCGGCGCGTGTCGGCTCCGCAGTGGCCACCTGAAGGCACTCCCCGTCCCGTCTTCTCTTCTGTCGACCTGTGCGTTCGGCGGCGTCCCGCACGCCGGCCTGTCCCGTTTCGTGACGCTAGCACGCACCCCGCCGGGCAGCCCCCCGGTGGGGGCGCCCCGACGGGGTGCGGGAGGACCGGCCCGGCGGCCGCCCGATACGGGCCGCGTCTGCTGGTCGGCCGATACGGCGGACAGCGCTCCGGGTCAGCGGTCCGGGTCAGCCGATCCGGGTCAGCTTGTCCGTGAAGCCGGGCTCGGTGAGGTCCTTCTGCAGGGCCACCGGCACCTTCACGGCGCCGCTGTCGCCGTCGCCGACGGTCAGCGTGCCGACCTGGGTGCCCGCCTTCGCGGAGTGCGGCAGGTCGTCGGCCGGGGCGAACGACAGCTTCACGGTGAGGCCCGCCCAGCCGACCGCCGGGACGTCCTCGGTCACCACGACCGGCGTGTGGTGCCCCATGCTGTCGTCGACGTACCCGACGACGTCGCCCTTCTTGAGGATCTTCGACGCGGTCATCGACTCCTGGGCGGCCAGCATCGCGGTCTTGCTGACCGCGTTCACCGTGTCGATGATCGGCGCCTTGTGCTGGCCGAGGACGGCGCCCACCAGGGTCACCGTCTCCCCGCCGACCTCCTCGGTCGCGGCGAACAGCAGGTTGCCGCCGGCCTTGGTGGTGCTGCCCGTCTTCAGGCCGATCGCGTGGTTGTACGGCACCAGGGTGTTGTAGTTGCGCCACTTCTGCCCCGACGGGTCGGTCCACTCGGGCAGCCGGGTGATGTCCGTCAGCGCCTTGATCTTGACCAGCTCGTTGCCGAGCTTCACCTGGTCCTCGGCGGTGGAGACGGTGGTCTCCTTCAGGCCCGAGGCGTCGGTGTACGTGGTGTCGGTCATGCCGAGCGCCTTGGCGGTGTCGTTCATCTTCTTGATGAACGCGGCCTCGGAACCGGCGTCCCAGCGGGCCAGCAGCCGGGCGATGTTGTTGGCCGACGGAATCATGATCGCCGACAGTGCCTGCTTCTCGGTGAGCTTGTCGCCCGCCTTGACGGTGTTCAGCGTGGACTCGCCGTCGGCGTCGTAGCCGCCCTCCTTCTCGGCGGTCGCGTCGACCGTGATGGCCGGCCCCTCCTCGCCCGCCTTCAGGGGGTGGTCCTTGAGCACGATGTACGCCGTCATGGACTTGGCGACGGACCCGATCGGCACGGGCGTCTGCTTCCCGAAGGAGTCCACGGTGCCGACGTCGTCGACGTCCATCCAGCCCTGGCCCTCGCCCGGCCAGGGAAGCTGCACCTTGCCGCCCTCGAAGGTGTAGGAGTCCTTCGCCGTCAGGGTCAGCTCGGGCTTCGGCAGCGGCCGCACGGCCTGCACGATCGCAAAGACGATCACCAGCAGGATGACCAGCGGCGTCCAGATCTTGATCCGCCGGGCCAGCGTGCGCAGGGGCGTGGGCGGGGGCGGCGGGGTGTTCGTCAGCTCGGCCAGCAGGTCCAGCGGCGGCTTCGGCGGCACGGGCTGCTGCTGCGTCCGCTCGGGACCGACCTGCGGCACGACCGCCGTCGCCTCGGCGGGCTTCACGGCGGGCGGCGCGGTGGTCGCCTCGGCGCGGGCGGCCGGTGAGGCGGAGGCGGGGGTCTTGGGGGCCGTGGGGGTCTTGGTGGTGGCCGCCGGGGCCGCCGGGGGCGTGACCTTGCGCAGCACGGTCGTCGACTCGGCCGGCTTGGGCTTGCGCACGTCGGGGTCGTCGAGCGACTTCAGCGCGACGAACTTGCTGGTGCGCTCGGCGTCGGACTCGGGGGCAGGGCGCTGCGGGGACTCGGAGGCCGTCCCCTCGGGCCCGGCGTCCTCGGGAGCGGCGTCCTTCGGGGCGGCGTCCTCGGGCTCGGCGTCCTTCGGGGTGGCGTCCTCGGGCTCGGCTGCGGTGGGTTCGGCGTCCTCGGGGGCAGCCGCGGCGGTCTTGCCCTCGGTGGTCCCGCCGGGGCCGGGTGCGGTCTTGCCTTCGGTCGTCTTGCCGGTGCCGGTGCCGGGCTCGGCGGCGGGGGTGGGCTCCGCGTCGGCGGGCTCGCCCTCCGGGGTCGTGGCGGCGTCGGCCTTGTCCGTGGAGGCGGCCGCGCCCTTGGGGGCCCGGGAGGCGTCGCCCAGCTTCAGCATGGTGGTCGGCTGGTCGACGGCGGGCCCGGAACGCGGGGTCTTGAAGATGGCGGTGGGCTGGTCGACCGGGGCGTCGGCGGCGGTGCCCTTGTCGGTCTCGTCGGTCTCGTCGCCCTTGCCGCCCTTACCGGCCTCGTCGGCCTTGTCGTCGACGACCTTGCCGGCGGCGCCCTCGTGGGTGTCGCCTGCCTTGCCCGTCTTATCCGCCTTTTTCGCTGCGTCGCTCGTCGCGTCGCTCG
>NZ_SZPR01000019.1:268583-510218 GCF_005280195.1 Streptomyces galbus
GCGTCGCTCGTCGCGTCGCTCGCCTGGTCGCCCGCCGTGTCGCCCTCGGGGGCCGCTTCCGCGTCGGTCTCTCCCTCGGCGTCCGTCCCGGCGGCCCCGTCGCCGTCCTCCGGCCGTCCCTCAGCGCCCTCGGTGGCGTCCTGCGCCCCCTCGGGGCCCTCAGTGCCCCCCGGGCCCTCCTCGGTGCCGTCCGAGCGGCCGGAGGCGCCCTCGACGTCCCGCCCGGCGCTCCCGGCCCCGTCGGGGCCCGTGGACGCGGCGGACGCGGCGGACCCGGCCGCCTCGCCGGCGTCCGGGGCGTCCACCGTCTCCACCGCCTCCACCGTCTCCGCGTCCTCGGACGCCCCCGTCTCCTCCTCGGTCACGTCCCGCACCGAGAACACCCGGGTGGCCGTGTCCACACCGCCGCGCGCCCCGGCGGACTCCCGGGCCACAGCCATCCGCGGATCCCGCGCTTCCCGCGCCTCGGGAACCGGCCCCGCACTCCCCGACGTCGGTTCTGCCGACGACTCGCGCTGCTTCGACCTGTCGGGGGACTCGCCCGCCACCGATGCCTCCTCGATTACGTTCCCGTACGACCCGCACAACGGCCGCTTCGTAGGGTGTACCGCCTGCCGGACCACTGCTCCACCGAGCTGTCCGAACCGTGTACCAGTGTCCTGTGTGCGCGCCTGACTCAAGCGGTAGACGAGAACGACATACCTGCCGGTTCCCTCACAAACAGGTCACGCACCCTCGACAGACCAATGTGAGAGGGGTCACCCTGTCATTCATCCACGCGGGGAGGCATGGATGGGCAGGAGCCGCAGAACACTTCCGGAGGAGCTTCTGTTGCTGGCACTGGACCCGGCCACGGGTACCACTGCACAGCCGCAGTCGCTCGACCTCGGTCTGGCCGGAGCACAGCTAGTGGAGCTGGCGCTGGCCGGACGGATAGCCCCAGACGGGGATCGTATCGCCGTGGTAGTGCCACGGCCGACAGGAGATCCGACCTTGGACTGCGCGTTGGAGTTGCTGCGAAGGCGCGGCGCTCCGGTGCGGGCGGTCCACTGGATCGGAGGACCACGACTGGGCCTCCGCCAGATCTACCTCTCACACCTGGAACGGTGCGGCATGGTGCATGCCGTCGAGGGCCAGATGTGCGGGGTGTTGCCGACGACGCGCTACCAGGCGACGGACACCGCGATCAGCCGGGAGATCAGGGCCCGGCTGGACTCGGCGATCCGCACCGGCGTGCCGCCGGACCCGAGGACGGCGGCACTCGCCGCCCTGGCCCACGCGGTCGGTCTCGGCAAGCACCTGTATCCGGGCAACGAGGGACGCTCGTCCCGCTCCCGGCTGCGGGACCTGATCCGGCACGACCCGATGGGCGGACTCGTGGCGCACGCCGTGATGGACGTCCAGAACGGCGCCGTGGCACAGCCGCGCCGGGGTGCCCCGCCGGCACCCGCCGGCCGGCAGCCCGCCGGTGCCGGAGGCAGGGCGGTGCCGGAACCGGCGCGGGGCGTCCCGACGCAACCGCTCCGCGGCTCCATGGCACGCGTCGTGGCGCACTGAGCCGCAGCCGCGACACCTGAGGACCCGTTCGGGAGCCGCCGCGTCCGCGCGGGGCGCCGGAACCGTTCGCACCGCGAACGGCGACGGCGTCCCGCGCGGAGGCATGTAGGGGCGGCCGCAGGTGGGGGAAGAAGGGTTTCTCCTGCCCGAACCGGCGCGTACCGACCGCATATCCACCATTTTCCAGCGCTGGCGCGGACCTTGGTGGCAGTCTGCTCAACAGCAGATACGCAAAGTGTCACGTCAGGTACACAGCGGAGGTGCACGTCCCGTGGCGTCCAGTGTCAACCCCACCGTCCGGCGACGCCGGTTGGGCCAGGAGCTGCGCCGGCTCCGCGAACTCAAGGGCATGACGGCCGAGGAGGTCGCCGAGCGCCTCCTGGTGTCGCAGTCGAAGATCAGCCGCCTGGAGAACGGCCGGCGCAGCATCAGCCAGCGCGACGTGCGCGACCTGTGCGGGGTGTACGAGGTCGAGGACCAGCGCATCGTCGACTCGCTGATGCAGATGGCCAAGGACTCCCGCCAGCAGGGCTGGTGGCACGCCTTCGGCGACGTCCCCTACAGCGTCTACATCGGCCTGGAGACCGACGCGGCGAGCCTGCGCGTCTACGACCCCCAGGTCGTGCCCGGCCTCCTGCAGACCCGGCAGTACGCGGAGGCGCTGATCGCGGGCGCCCTGCCGGAGACCGCGCAGGCCGAGGTGGAGAAGCGGGTGCAGGTGCGGATGCGCCGGCAGGAACGCATCTCCAGCCCCGACAACCCGCTGCGCCTGTGGACGGTCCTCGACGAGGCGGCGCTGCGCCGGGTGGTCGGGAACAGGGAACTGATGCGCGAGCAGCTCGAGTTCCTGGTCGAGCAGTCGCAACTGCCGCACGTCACCGTGCAGGTCATCCCGTTCGAGATGGGCGCGCACCCCGGCCTCAACGGCCAGTACGCGATCCTGGAGTTCCCGGACGCGTCCGACTCCAGCGTCGTCTACATCGAGGGCGTCACCAGCGACCTGTACCTGGAGAAGCCGAACGACGTGCAGAAGTACAGCGTGATGTACGAGCACCTGCGTGCCCAGGCGCTGAACGTGGAGCAGTCCCGCCAGTTCATCGCGGACGCCGCCAAGCAGTACGCGCGCTAGGGCGCCCCGAGCGGATCAAGTCGGAGGGCGGCGAACCGTACACCCTCTCCAGTCCGCGGCGGAAGGCTCCACTGGAATATGCCATCCAGTCGAGTGAATCACTGCTCCGTCCGGGAGGGCGGGCGAGTAGCGTCGATCACGCCACCGAAGCAACAGGGTTGGCGCGAACCGAGCAACTCCCCTCACAGGCAATACGGAGCAGAAATGGCAATTCGTCAGGGCAGCACGGACACGTGGACCAAGTCCTCGTACTCCACCGGCAACGGCGCCTGCGTCGAGATCAAGTCGCCGGTCGTCGGGGCCATGGCCGTCCGTGACTCCAAGGTCACCGAGGGCCCCACCCTCGGCTTCCCGGCCGCCGCGTGGAACAAGTTCGTGGCCTCGGTCAAGGCGTAGCGGGTCTCCCTGCGCGCACCACCGCACGACACGTGCACGCACCGCCGTACGCACCATTGCATGCACGCACAACTGCACGCACAACTGCACAAGCATCACCCGGAGCCCTCTCGACCAGTTCGCCGTCCTTGCCGAGAGGGCTCGGCTTGTGCCCGGACCCGACTCAGCCGAGCTGCGCCTCGATCGCGGCCAGCACCTCGGGGGCGTCGGGCTCGGTCCGCGGGGCGAAGCGCGCGACGACGCTGCCGTCCCGGCCGACGAGGAACTTCTCGAAGTTCCAGCGGATGTCACCGGTGTGCCCCTCGGCGTCGGCGACGTCGACGAGGCGGGCGTAGAGCGGGTGCCGGCCGTCGCCGTTCACGTCGACCTTCTCGGTCAGCGGGAAGGTCACGCCGTAAGTGGCCGAGCAGAACTCGGCGATCTCCTCGGCGGAACCGGGCTCCTGCCCGAGGAACTGGTTGCACGGCACCCCGAGCACGGTGAAGCCACGGTCGGCGTACTGCTCGTGGATCCGCTCCAGCGCCGTGTACTGGGGGGTGAGCCCGCACTTGGACGCGACGTTCACGACGAGGACGACCTTCCCGTCGTACTGCGACAGCTCGGCGTCCCCGCCCTTCAGAGCACCGATCCGCACGTCGAGGGGGGAGGAGGAAGCATCAGTAGTCATGCGCGGATGCTAGCCCGAGGGCCGCACACGGGCCGTCCCGCTCCCGTACCCGCGGACAGTCGTGCCGCAGGGCGGCACGGGCGGGCGCGGCGGCACCCCGTCAGCGCCGGGCCGCGCGACCCACCCCCGGACGACCACGACGCCGACGGCCAGCCACCCTCACCCCCGTTCCCCGGCCCCCGCCCCCACCACCGCATCCCCCACCCCCGTCCGCGAATACCGCACCGCCCGCCCCACCCGCCGCCGCTCCACCAGCCCCGCGTCCAGCAGCACCCGCAGGTGCCGCCCCACCGACCCGAGCGCCATCCCCGTCACCGCCACGAGCTGCGTCGTCGTCAGCGGAACCCCCAGCAGCACCAGCACCCGCGCCCGCCCCGCCCCCATCAGCGCCTCCAGCCCCGCCCCGACGGTCCCGGCGCCCTGCTCCACCCCGGCCAGCGCCCCCACGCACGGGTACACCACGGCGAACCGCGCCCGTTCGCCCTCCCGCTCCGGCTCCTCCCAGGACACCCACCCCGCCCGGGCGGTCACCGGCACGAACACCAGCTCCGCCCCGCAGACGTCGCGGGGCGGGTACTCGTGCAGGTTCACCTGGAACCGGCTCTCCCCGAGCCACCGCGTCCCCGGCCGCAACGAGTCCAGCACCTCCGCCCACCCGCCCCGGCTCACCTGCGCCGTCCGCGCGGCCACGTCGGCCTCCAGCACCCGCCGGCGCCGCCCCCAGTACGGCCGTACGGTCTCCTCCCACACCCACTCCAGCACCCGAGCGGCCCGCTCGCCGAGATCGTCACGTTCGAGCATCCCCGGCAGCTCCCCACCGCGCGCAGCCGTACGCAGATGGGCCCGGGCAGCCTCCCCTGACACCCCCCGCACCCGCTCCAGCGCCTCCTCGCACGGCTCCCCGTCCCGGGGCGTGGGCGTCAGGAAGTCCGCGATCCAGTCCCGCCCGAGCCCTACCCGCACCAGCTCCCGGCCCACGGGATCCGCCGCGAGCAACGCCCGGAAGTCCGGCAGGTGCGCCCGCAGCCACCCCACCTCCCCGGGGTGCGCCCCCACCCCCGAGTGGAGCAGCTTCAGGCTCGCGAAGACCTCCGCGTACGACGACACCACGAACCGGCTGCGCGCCACGGTGTCCGCGTCGACCTGCCACCACCCCACGAGAACCCCCACCGCACGTGACCGGCGCGACCGGCGCGACCGACATGATTCGGAGGATCCGACCTTTCGCCCCCACGCGAAACGTTAACGACCCCCCGCACCCCCCACCCACACTCCGACCATGCCCACGCAGAAGCCGACCCCCACCGCCCCCCGCACCCCCGACTCCAGCGCCCCCACCGACCACCGCCCCCGCTACGCGGACCTGTTCCGCACCCCCGAGTTCACCCCCCTCTTCCTCTCCTCCGCGGCCCACACCGCCGCCCAGACCCTCACCGGCCTGGCACTCGGCACCCTCGTCTACGACGCCACCGACTCCCCGCTGCTGTCGGCGCTGAGCATGTTCGGTCCGTCCCTCGCCCAGGTGCTCGGCGCCACGGTCCTCCTGTCGGGCGCCGACCGCCTCTCCCCGCGGGCCACGCTGACCGGCATCTCGGCGACCTTCGCCCTCGGCACGACGGTCCTCGCGGCCCCGGGTCTCCCGCTGTGGTCGCTGTTCCTGGTCGTCCTCGTCCAGGGCCTCGTCGCGGCGCTGGGCGGCGGCGTCCGCTGGGGCCTGCTCCACGAGCTCCTGCCCGACGACGGCTATCTGCCCGGCCGTTCGGTCTTCAACATGATGTCCGGCCTCACCCAGATCGCCGGCTACGCCGCCGGCGGCGCTCTCCTCACCACCCTCGCCCCCCGTCCGACCCTCCTCCTGGGCGCCGTCCTCTACCTCGTCGCAGCCGCGGTGACCCGCCTGGGCCTCACCCCGCGCCCGCCGCGCACCGAGGGCCGCCCCACCCCCGCCGAGACCTGGCGCACCAATCGCGTCCTGTGGTCGTCCCGGCCCCGCCGCCTCACCTACCTCGGCCTGTGGCTCCCCAACGGTCTGGTCGTCGGCTGCGAATCGCTCTTCGTGTCGTACGAACCCGGCGCCGCGGGCACGCTGTTCGCCTGCGCGGCACTCGGCATGCTGGCCGGCGACCTCACCGTGGGCCGCCTCCTGCCCCCGACGACCCGCCGCCGCCTCGCCACCCCCCTGCTCCTGCTCCTCGCCACCCCCTACACCCTCTTCGCCCTGCACCCACCCCTGCCCCTGGCCGCCCTGTGCGCGGGCCTCGCCTCGATCGGCTTCGGCGCGAGCCTGGTCCAGCAGGAACGCCTCATGGCCCTCACCCCACCCGAACTCGGCGGCCACGCCCTGGGCCTGCACTCGGCGGGCATGCTCACCTGCCAGGGCCTGAGCGCGACGGCAGCGGGAGCAACAGCCCAACTCACGTCCCCCGCCACGGCGATGACCCTCCTGGCCCTCGCCTCGATGGCAGCGACCACGACCCTGGCCCTGAGGACCCGCACCTGACCCCTCACCGCCCGACCCACCACCGCACCCCCCACCGCACGAGCCCCCCCACCCCGACCGCCACGAGGATCGCCCCCCAGTCGACGACATGGGGCAACCCGGGGAAGAACGCGAAGAAGCCGATCCCAGTGGCGAACCCTCCGAGGAATCCCATGCCGCCCGCCACCGACGCGGCTCGCCCCTCCGCCCCCGACGACTCCTGCGTCCGCTGCTCGATCATCAAGAACTCCTCCGTGCCGTAGGACTCGCAGGGGCTCAACGAGGCGTCGCCCGCGAGGTAGTTGGCACCGCACACGGAGCGGTGAGACACCTGCCCGCGTAGACCGCTGAGCCTGAGGAAACGGGCCTGGCTGACGCTGGGGGCGGTGGTGCTGGGCGGCGGGGGAGCGGTGACGTACGCCGTGGCGAGCCCCTCCGGCCATGACGACGGGGCGCTGCCGAAGCGGCCGGTGAAGGTCTACGACCTGGCGCTCCAGGGCACCGGCGGCGACCGCCGCGACCTGACCCGCACGGGCACCAAGCAGTTCTCCCTGCTGGGCGTCACCTGGGCCGGCGCGGCCAAGCGCCTGCACGGCACCGCGCAGGTGCGCACCCGCAGCGTGGAGACCGGCGACTGGTCCGCCTGGCACGACCTCGACCTGAACGCGGACCCGCTGGAGAAGCCGGGCCCGAGGGTGCGCGGCGCCTCCGAGCCGGTCTGGGTCGGCCCGTCCGACGGGGTCCAGGTCCAGGTGGTGCGCAAGAACGGCACCACCACCCCCCTCCCGCGGGGCATCGAGGTCAACCTGGTCGACCCGGGCGTGGTGACCGACGCCGAGACCGAGCCGGACGACACAGGCACAGCCACCGACACTGGCACCGAGCCGGCCGGCTTCGCCCTGGACGGCACGGACCCGTCCCCCTCGACGCCCACGGACCCGTCGACGGATCCTTCCACGGACCCCGGGACCACCACGTCCCCCTCCCCGACGGACGGCCAGTCGACGTCCCCGAGCCCGTCGGAGAGCTCGCCGGAGGAGACCCCGGGTTCCTCGGCCGGCACGTCCGCGTCCCCGGGCGCCACCCCCAGCCCCACCGCCACGGTTCCGACCGCACCGCCGTCCACCGCCCCGAGGCCGGAGATCGTCTCGCGGACCGGCTGGGGCGCCGACGAGTCGATCAGCCCGGAGGCGCCGGAGTACAACGCGGACGTCAAGGCGCTGTTCGTCCACCACACGGACGGCACCAACGACTACACCTGCGACCAGTCACCCGCGATCGTGCGCAGCATCTACGCGTACCACGTGCAGGTCAGCGGCTGGAAGGACCTCGGCTACAACTTCCTCGTCGACAAGTGCGGCACCCTCTTCGAGGGCCGCAAGGGCGGCGTCGACCTCCCGGTGCTCGGCGCGCACACCTACGGCTGGAACCGTGAGGCCACGGCCGTCGCCGTCATCGGCGACTACACCCAGACCTCCGCGACCGACGCCGCGCTGACCTCCATCGCCCGCCTGGCGGCCTGGAAGCTCGGCCAGTACGGCGCCGACCCGGCCGGCACGACCCAGCTCGTCGCGGGCGCCACGCAGAAGAACCTCGGCGGCACCGACTTCACCGCGGGTACGTCATACACGTTCCAGCGGATCTCCGGCCACCGCGACGGCTACAACACCCTGTGCCCGGGCGGCCTCCTCTACGACCAGCTGCCCAGGATCCGCAGCTTGGCGTCCGGCCCGGTGCAGGGCCTGAAGGTCACCTCGGTCGGCAGCGCGACCCTGTCGGGCACGACGTACTACACCAAGGGCGCCGTGAAGGTCGGCTGGACGACGACCACGCCGGGCGCGCTGATCTCCCGGATCGAGCTGCTGGTCGACGGCAAGGTCACGGCGACGGCCCCCGGCACGGCCACGTCCGTCCCGGCCACCCTGCCGCTTGGCACGCACTCCGTGGCGGTACGGGCGGTGCACATCTCCGGCAAGACGACGGTGACGGCCGCGCTGAAGGTGGTGGCGGAGACCACCGTCCCAACCTTCTCCACCACCCCGAAGCTCGCGCTGCGCACGGGCACGGTCAGCACGACGGCGGTCCCGGTCACCCTGTCCTGGAAGGCCACCGACAACGCCGCGCTCAGCTCGGTGCGTCTGCTGACCCCGACGGCGGCCACCTTCGGCCCGACGGTCACCAGCTCCAGCCGCACCGCCAAGCCCGGCGCGGCGTCGGTCTGGTCGATGCGCGCCTACGACTACGCCGGCAACTACGCCACCTCCTCGCCCTCCTACACCCCGCTGATCCTCCAGGAGACGTCGGCGACGAAGACGGGCACGTGGACGGCGCGCAGCTCCACCAGCTACCTGGGCGGCAAGTCGTACTCCAGCGCCACCAAGAACGCCACCCTGAGCTGGACGTTCACGGGCCGCTCGGCCTCCTGGGTGGTCTCCCGCGCCTCGACCTGCGGCCAGGCGTACGTCTACGTGGACGGCGTGAAGACCTCCACGGTCGACCTCAAGTCGACGACCACGCTCTACCGCCAGGCGATCTGGACGAAGACCTGGTCGATGAGCGCGAAGCACACGATCAAGATCGTGGTGGCAGCGACGGCCGGCCGCCCGACGATCACGACGGACGGCTTGGTCTACCTCAAGTAGCCACGCCCTGAGCCCAGTCGTCCGGGGCCCCTCCAGCCAACGAGCGGGAGGGGCCCCTCGCATGTGGGCCCGCGGCTCCCCGATCGGGTGAACCCAACCCCGTACTGCAACTGCCGCCCCTTCGGCACGGGTCGTACACGGCAAGCTTCGACCGACCCCACGGGGGACAGCACATGAACCAGCAGCACCCGCACCACCCGCACGACCCGAACCAGCCCGCCTGGCCGCCGGGCGGCTACGGCCCCCCTTCCCAACCGCCGAAGAAGACCAACGCCGGCAAGGTCATCGGCCTGGGCTGCGCGGGCGTGATCGGTCTGGTCGTGCTCATCGGCGTCATCGGAGTGGCCGCGGGCGGAGGCGGCGGCAAGGACGACAAGACGAGCAGCAGTGCCCCAGCCACGGTTCCGGACGCCGGCAGGACGGCGGACGACGTGCCGAAGCAGGACGACGCCGAGGCGACGTCATCGGTGACGCTGAAAGCGCGGAAGACGGCCTTCTCGAAGAGCATCCTGGCGAGCGACGGCGACTACACCAGCGTGCTGGTCACCCTCACCAACAAGGGCGACGAGCCCCTCGACGTGAACCCCCTCTTCTTCACCATCACGGACACCGACGGCACGAAGCACACGCACGAACTGGCCGCGGACGACCGCCAGATCGACACGGTGAAGCTGGCCCCGGGCGAGAACATCTCCGGCACGGTCACGGGCAGGACCACCTTCACCCCGAAGTACGTCACCTACACGGACGGCTTCGTGGGCGACTCGTACCGAGCGAACGTCTCCTGACCCTCCACGAAGGCGCGCCCCGAACCCCGTGAGCCCCGGGGCGCGCAGCCGTCGGCTCAGCCGGGCGAGGCGGGGCCGGGGCACGGCGGCGCCCGTCAACCGTCGGCGACGTCGCCGTCGCGGCGGGGGTCGGCCGACCGGATGGAGCCGTGCAACTGCGCGAAGGACACCGGCGGACCGGCAGCCGCACGGACCGCGCCCAGACCGATGCTGTCCGAGCCCAGTTCGACGAGGGCCGGACGGGGGAGGACGTAGAACTCCCACTGGGCGGTGTCGAGGGGGTCGTAGGCAGCGTGCTCACGAGCGGTCTGGACGGCGAACACGTAGACGTCGGCGTTGTAGGACTTCACTTCCGAGTAGCCGCCCTCGGGCGACCACGTGCGAGCGCGCAGGCCGGTGAAGCGGATCGGGGAAGGTGTGCGCTGCTCCCAGGCTTGCAGGTAGGCGGCGGCCTTGACTTCGATGCGCAGTCCGTCGTCGGTCTCGACGTCGTGACTGGCCCATTCCAGGCGGGGTCGGTGGGACCCGATCGCCTGGTGGACGAGGAACTCGGCGAACAGACCGCGTGTGTTGTTCATGCGGAGGTCCGGCATGGCGAACCGCCAGAAGTCGAGCACGGTCGCCCCCGGGACGCCGACCACTGACTCGTCCCCGCTGAGCGGACGCATGGGGCGAGGGGTGAGAGGCTGATCCACGGACTGCGTCATGCAGCACAGTCTGTCAACGAGGCGCAGCAGCGCACCACGGCCCGTCAACGCCCCGGCCGACTGCGTCACGGGGACGCCCCGCTGCTAGCGTCCGGCACCATGTGGGATCAGGAGACAGTGGCCGGACGGCCGGCATGGCGGCACACCTCCTCCGGGGTGGTCTTCCGCGCCGTTCCCGGTGGGACGTTCCGGATGGGCCTGTCCGACGGGGAACTGGACGCGGTGCGTGCCATCGAGCGGTCCGGCGGGGCCGAAGACGACCTCCGGACGTTCTACGCCGGCGCTGTCCAGGCCCAGCCGGTGCGGGAGGTGGTGGTCGCACCGTTCCTGATCGCCCGACACCCGCTCACGGTGGCACAGGTACGGCACTGGCTGCCCGAGTACGAGGACAGCTTCGCCGACTCGGACACGGGCACGGCCCGGATCGAGGACGAGTTGGACGACCTGCTGGCCGCGTTGCCCTTCCGGCTGCCCAGCGAGGCGGAGTGGGAGTACGCGGCTCGGGCCGGCACGACCACCCTGACCTTCCGCGGAAACAAGAAGCCCGACGAGGACCAGGTGCTGGACGACTTCGCCGACGAGGCACGCACCGCCGCGGCTGAGAACGCCTTCGGACTGGCGGCGATGGGGTCGTCGAACGAGATCTGCGCCGACGTGTGGATCCCCGGCTACACGAACGCCCCCACGGACGCCCGCCCCCGCACCGGGGACGGGCGGCGGGTGGTGCGCGGAGGCGCCGGCGATCTGTCCCCGTGGCAGGGCTGCGACGAGTGGCTGCTGTTGCTGTCGGCCACCCGCTACGAGCACCCGGACTTCACCGCGGTCCGCCCGGTCGCGCCGGTACCGACGCGTTAGATAACCTGCGACACCCGCCTCAGAAGTACGTTCCGAGTCCGCTCCGACTGGTGCGGCGGCCGGACGGAGGCGCAGGTGCACGCCCCCGTCCGGCGTCGTTGCCGTCAGCCCGTCAGCCCGTCAGCCCGTCAGCCCGTCAGCCCGTCAGCCCGTCACCTTCACGGTCTCCGACGTCGCTGCACGGAACGAATCGGTCGCCTCGAAGTGCGCGCGATAGGTGCCGTTCCTCGCATGGGGGATGTCGGCCGAGAAGGCGTAACCGTCACCGCTCCAGTAGGCCTCCGCCGTGCGTACGTCCGTCCACTGCTTGCCGTTGGGCGAGTACTGGACGTGCACCAGGATGGTGGCGGGTGTCCAACCGTCGGGGAAGTCCATCGCGCCCTCGACGTGCACGCCGTGGCTCTGTGTACGGGCGGCCGAGAAGGAGGTGAAGACCGAGGCACGCAGAACGGTGATCTTGGCACTGTTCGCGGAGGCGGAGGCGATGAAGGGGTCGTCACTGTGCGACGCCACGTGGAAGCTGCCGGTCTGCCACGGGGCGTGGGTGAAGGTGACCTTGCCGTCCTCGCCCGTCGTGAAGTAGCCGACGCTCTCGAACTGACTGCCCTCTGCGGAGGGTTCGAAGAGCACTCCACCGCTCTGGCCCTCGAAGGGCAGCCACCCCTGCGGGGTCTCGCGCTCCAACGTCGCCGTGAAAGTGACCTGTTGCCCGTAGTCGATCGTCTGGGCCTGCGCCGGGGCCTGAACGGTCCAGCGTGTGGCTACCTGCCGGACGCCGATCTGGAGCAACGGGGACTCGCCGTACAGGACGTAGGGTTTGTCGTGCCGGTAGACGGCTTGGACCGGCACCGCGTCGTTCACGGTGACCGTGCCGGAGAAGCGTCCCTCCGCGTCGGTGCGGACGGTGTTCTCCGTCCAGTAGTCCACGTCGAGGTCCACCCGGTGGTCTGCCAGGGGCTTCAGCTCGCGGGTCGCCGGCCAGCGGCCCCTCAGAACGCCGTCGACACGCACCTGGCGGTGGTCGATGTCGACCTCCGTGCGGTCGGTGCGCACGTCCTCGAACACCGGCGTGACGAAGTAGGTGAGACTGCCCGCGGAGTTGTCGGTGGTGCGGTCACCGTCACTGTCCGTGGCCTCGACCCGGACGGTGTAGCTGCCCAGGTCGGCAAGGTCCAGAGGCTGCTTCGTGTGCCACACGCCGTCGTCGGGCGTACCGGAGACGAGGTCGAACGCGTCGTTCTCCACGACGGCAACCTCCTGGGCTGTGGCATCGGAGACGATGTGGGCCCTGATCTCCGTGATGGCGCTGTCGGAGCTGATACCGACGGCCAGCGTGCCGAGGTCGTCCGAGACGCTGTGCGCCCATCGGACGTCAGGAGCCTGTCCCTCTGCGGCGTTCGCCGCCGGGATGCCGGCCAATAGGACTGCAACGGTGCCGATGGCGGCCCAGGCCGCCCGTCTTCTGAACATTGATCCCCCCAAGCACGTGTCGAGAACCGCGCTGTGATGCCTCCACGTGTCTGTGGTGGACGCCGCGGCCGAAAGGCTTTTCTACCGCACGGCTGTGACATCGGGCTCCTGACTTTTCCGCCGTGGGGGCTGGTCAGTCCGCGTGCGCCCGTGCTGCCAGCTGGTTCAAGGCCCGCGCACGGCGCGGCGCGAGCCGCCTCTACGGCGCGGCCTGCCTCCTGTCTTGATGCCTCGGGTCCAGCGACCGTGGGCGCGGACGGCCGGCGGGGACGCCGCGTCGAGTGCGTCGAGGACGCGGAAGAACATGACGGGCCTGATCGCCTCGCTGGTCTTCCGCTGCCAGGCGGCCGACGGCACTCCGACCACAGTCCGGGGTTCCGTGGCCTTTCAGAGGTCGGTCTCGGGCCCTCCGTGCTCAACGAGCGTGCGGGCGGCGACAAGGACCTCTTCCTTGAGCTGTTCCAGCGGAGTGCTCCGATCGGCGTTCCAGTCGGCCAGCTGGATGGCACATTCGACGATCGGCTGCAGGCGGTCGGGGTAGTCGAGTTCCATCGCTGCTTCGGCCCATATGAGGTCGGCACCGGTCGCCGGGTCCAGGGAACCGTCAACGATCTGAGCGGCCAGCCAGTAGGCCAGGGCCCACTTGGCGGCGATCGGATCCGCGGGTACCTCGAATCCCAACCCCAGCTCGTCCACGACGTGGTCGAAGAGCTCCTGTGCCTCATGCTCCTCACGGCGGCCCAGGCCGGCCAGGAGGGCAAGCGACGGGGAATCGACGTCGGCCAGGAGAGCGTCCAGGCCGGCCTGGATCAGGCGGTCGGAGCCGACGTGGCGTCCGAATGCCCGAGTTCGTGCCAGGTGCCTCAACCGGTCGAGGCCCTCGTCTCTCGTCACGCCGGATGCACCCCGTCCCGCCCGCGTTGATGTCAGAAGTGGATGTCAAAGGCCCCGGACCATGATCGGTCCGGGGCCTCTGCGCTGGTGCCCCCGGCAGGATTCGAACCTGCGACACCCGCTTTAGGAGAGCGGTGCTCTATCCCCTGAGCTACGAAGGCGTAGGCGTCGCGCGTGTGGGCGTGACGTCCACAGCGTACCGGATCAGTGGCGGAGGCAGGGGTGCGGTCAGGGCAGGGGAACCCCTGTGCAGCGAGCGTCAGGACAGGGCGACCCAGGTGGAGCGGCCGCGACCGGCGTGCCACGTGGGTCGCCGTGTCGAGGGACGCCACCGCCCTCCCCATGCGGTCACGGATCGGGACGGCCAGGGAGCACCGGCCTCCACGCGGGCCTTGAAGTCGCCCTCCGGCCAGTCGTCTTCGGGGCGTGGTACCGCCGTGAAGCCCCCGTCCGGGCGATCCGTCGCTCGGCGGACGTGCCAGGACCTCCGGTCCTCGTCCACCACCCGCCCAGGCCCCCCTCACCTCCCCCCGCCCCGAACCACCCGCACCCGGTAGTCCCCGTCCCCCTCCACCCCCTCCACCACGATCCGCACCTTGGCCTTCGGGTCCTTGAAGGTCTCGCCGGGGACGAACGGCGCGTCCGACAGCTCCGCGTGGACGTTCGGGCTGCGGGTGCAGCCGCCGCTGTCGCGGTGGGCGTCGTAGACCGTGACCGGGCCCATGCCGGTGTCGACGTCGGCGTCGACGCGGTAGATGAGGACTCCCGGGCGGCACACCGCCTCGTCGTTGCCGGCGTGGGTGCGCACCTCGACCGCGTAGCCGCTGCGGGCGCTCAGCGGGACGAACACCAGCTTCGGGCCGCCGGTCACCGCGAGCGGGGTCAGCCGGTACTCGCTCGTCCCGGGGTGCGCCGCGCAGCCGATCTGGGAGTCGTCCAGCCAGCCCAGCTTCCACTTGTGCCAGCCGAGCAGGTCGTTGTCGGCCCCCCAGTCCTCGCTCATGATGTCCCAGTGGCCGACCGAGCCCCCGCCCTCCTGGGTGTAGAGGTCGGGCAGGCCGAAGACGTGCCCGTTCTCGTGGGGGAGGACGCGGTAGCCGGTCTTGTCGTACGAGCCGGAGCCGTCGTCCTGGCGGGAGTAGACGAAGGACGCGTTCGCCACCGGGACCCCGTCGGCGGTGGGGGCGTCCGCGTTGCCGGCGAACGTCACCGACAGGACGGTGTCCAGCGCGGAGGGGCCGGCGTTGGGGGTGACCAGGACGTTCAGCAGGTCGTACGAGGCGAAGTCGACCTCGCTGTCCGCGGCGGCCACGATGTCCTGGACGAGTTGCCGGTAGCCGGGTTCGAAGGGTGCGCCGCGTTCTATGCCGTACGCGCGGAACGGCTTCGGCATGCGCAGCCAGTGGCGGACCGGTGTCTCGGGGACGTAGTCGAGGCGGCCGTACGACGCCGTGCGGAACCACTCCCGGGTCTGGGGGAAGAACTCGTGGAAGCGGTTCAGCGCGTTCCCCTGGCCCGGCGCGTCCGGGAAGTCGATTATCAGGCTGAGGGCGCGCACGCGGCCGGTGGAGCGTGCGTAGCCGCCGGGTGTGGGGACGCCCTCGGACATCTGGACGGCCGGGCCGCCCGTGATCATGCAGGGGGCGAGGGTGGTGGCGCGGGCGGGGGAGACCGCCGGGCCCGCGCCCGCGCCGGAGGGGCCCGCGGTCGGCGGCCGGCCGGAGCCCGCGGCGGTGCTGACCGCCAGCGTCAGCAGTGTCACCGAGGCGAGCGCGGCGGCGCGCCGGGAGCGTATGCGGCGGCTGCTCGGCTGCGGCTGCATGCAGGTGCCCTTCGCTCCAGGCAGCCACCGTCACCGGCTGCACCCCTGCGATCACCCTGTGCCGCGACACGCCGGGACGCGCGCTGGAGCAGCCGATCGTGGGTTACCGGGCGGTATGCGGGGAGCGGGCGGAGGTCCGGGTCCTGCGCGGCCCCTGCACGGGCCATGCACGGCCATGCGTTCGGGGAGTGACCCGCATCACATTCGAAAAAAGTCCCCGGACGGGAAATAACCGGGGACCCCTTCCCCGTTTAGCCCTGTGTCCGCGCGAAACGGGGACGGCTTCCCCGGATCGCCGGCGCAGCGGCACCACAGAGGTCACCCGGCCTCACACACGCATCACGCAGACCTCACGACCGACCGACCAAGGAGTGCACCGTGACGACCACCGCCCCCGTCCAGCGCAAGGCACCCCGGCCGCGCGCCGACGCCCTGCGCAACCGGGAGCGCATCGTCACCGCCGCCCGCGAGATGTTCGTCGAGTTCGGGCCCTACGTCCCGCTCGACGAGGTCGCCCGCCGGGCCGGCGTCGGCAACGCCACGGTGTACCGCAACTTCCCCGACCGCGACGCGCTGGTGCGCGAGGTCGTCTGCCAGGTCATGGACCGTACGGCGCAGGCGGCCCGGCAGGCGCTCGAGGAGACCGGGGACGCCTTCGAGGCGCTGGAGCGCTTCGTGCACGTGTCCGCGGACGAGCGAGTCGCCGCGCTGTGCCCGATGATCTCCAGCACCTTCGACGTCAACCACCCCGACCTGGAGGCCTCCCGGGTCCGCGTCGAGCAGCTCATCGAGCAGCTCATGGAGCGCGCCCGGCTGGCCGGACAGCTCCGCGAGGACGTCGGGCCCGGCGACCTCATGGTCGTGGTGGCCCAGCTCAGCCGCCCGCCGGCGGGGACGGGGTGCCTGAGCGCGGACCGGTTCGTCCACCGCCATCTCCAGGTGTTCCTGGACGGACTGCGGGCCCCGGCCCCGTCCGCCCTGCCCGGAACGCCCGTCACCCTGGAGGACCTCCGGCAGGCCTGACCCGACCTGACACGAGACCTGCTCTCTTCTGCTTCCTTCGCCGTTCCTTCGATTCCACCGTTCCGACGTTTCGTTCCGACGTTCTGTTCTCACACACGTTTTTCGACGTCCCGAAGTCCCGAAGTGGGTACCCCCATGTCTGAAACAGCCGTGAAGGCTCCCGGCGCCGCCCCAGAGGCCGACGCCAACCGCTGGAAGGCGCTCGCGTTCATCGCGCTCGCCCAGCTGATGGTCGTCCTCGACGCCACCATCGTGAACATCGCGCTGCCCTCCGCCCAGCAGGACCTGGGCATCTCCGACGGCAACCGGCAGTGGGTCGTGACGGCCTACGCGCTGGCCTTCGGCGGTCTGCTCCTGTTCGGCGGCCGCATAGCGGACCTGTGGGGCCGCAAGCGCGCCTTCGTCACCGGTCTGGCCGGCTTCGCCGTGGCCTCCGCGCTCGGCGGTGCCGCCGCCAACGAGGCCATGATGTTCGGCGCCCGCGCCCTGCAGGGCGTGTTCGGCGCGCTGCTCGCCCCGGCCGCGCTGTCGCTGCTGGCCGTGATGTTCACCGACGCCAAGGAGCGCGCCAAGGCGTTCGGCATCTACGGCGCGATCGCCGGTGGCGGCGGCGCCGTCGGCCTGATCCTCGGCGGCTTCCTCACCGAGTACCTGGACTGGCGCTGGACGTTCTTCGTGAACATCCCGTTCGCCATCGTCGCCGCGCTCGGCGCGTACTTCGTCATCCGCGAGCCGGCGGGCGGCCGCAACCGCAACCCGCTCGACATCCCCGGCGTCCTGCTCTCCACCCTCGGCCTGGTGGCCCTGGTCTACGGCTTCACCCGCGCCGAGTCCGAGGGCTGGAGCGACTCGCTGACCATCGGCATGTTCGTCGCGTCCGGCGTGCTGCTGGTCGCCTTCGTGCTGGTCGAGTCCCGGGTCAAGGCCCCGCTGCTGCCGCTGCGCGTGGTCACCGAGCGCAACCGCGGCGGTGTCTACCTCTCGCTGGGTCTCGCGATCATCGCGATGTTCGGCCTGTTCCTCTTCCTCACCTACTACCTGCAGGTCGTCAAGGGCTACACGCCCGTGAAGACCGGCTTCGCGTTCCTGCCGATGATCGCGGGCATGATCACCGGCTCCACCCAGATCGGCACCCGGCTGATGACCCGGGTCGCGCCGCGGCTGCTGATGGGCCCGGGCTTCCTGGTCGCCGCGCTCGGCATGCTGCTGCTGACGCGGCTGGAGATCGGCTCCTCGTACGCGGCCGTGCTGCTGCCCGCGATGATCCTGCTGGGCCTCGGCATGGGTACGGCGTTCATGCCGGCGATGTCCCTGGCCACGCTGGGCGTCGAGCCGCGGGACGCCGGTGTCGCCTCCGCGATGGTCAACACCTCGCAGCAGGTGGGCGGTGCCATCGGTACGGCGCTGCTGAACACGATCGCCGCGTCCGCGACGACGTCGTACATCAAGGACCACATCGCCTCCGCCGGGTCCCGGCCGCAGCAGCAGCTCGTCCAGCTCGAGGGCATGGTGCACGGCTACACCAGCGCCATCTGGTTCGCCGTGGGCATCCTGGTCGCGGCCGCCGCGATCGCCGTGACGCTCATCAACGCCGGCCGTCCGAACATGGGACCGATCGCCGGTTCCGGGTCGGGCGACGGGGTCGAGGACGAGATCGCGGTGCCGGTGGTGGCCCACTGACCGGCTGAACCCGGCTGTCAGAGGTACCCCTCCGGTTCCACCCCCGGTGTACGGCGGGGAAGGGGACGCCCCGCCCGTACACCACCCCCCGCGGGAACCCTGCCCCGGCTGCGCGGTGCCGCTCAGGCGGTCAGCGGAGCCAGGGCAGGTCCGCACCTGCCTCGTTCGGCTGGAGTCCCTCGGCGACGATCTGCATGATCTCGCCGAGGGACTTCTGCTGTTCCGGGGTCAGCCGGTCGAACAGCGCCTGGCGTACGGCGGTGACGTGGCCCGGCGCGGTGCGGCGCAGCACCTCCAGGCCGGCGTCGGTCAGCACGGCGAACTGGCCGCGCTTGTCCGAGGGGCAGTCCTCACGGCGCACCCAGCCGCTCTTCTCCAGCCGGGCGACGGCGTGCGACAGCCGGGAGCGGGTGATCTTCGCCTGCATGGCCAACTCGGTCATGCGCAGCCGCCGGTGCGGTGCCTCGGCGAGGCCGACCAGCAGGCCGTAGTAGATGTGCGGCATGCCCGCGTCGCGCTGGAGCTGTCGGTCGAGGTGGTCCTCGAGGAGGGTGGTGGCGTGCAGGTAGGCGCGCCAGACGCGCTGTTCCTCGGCGGTGAGCCACTGCGGCTCGTCGGCGGGTGCGGATGCCGTGTTCATGGTCTCCATCGTACGGCGCCTGTCCTTGAAACTTGAACAAATAGGTCGTAGGGTGGGCTCTGCCCAGGTGCTTTAACTTTTAAGCATTATCCCGAGTGGTGAGGGAGCCGCCGCCATGACCGCCGCCGCCGCGCAGGAGCGCATGCCCGCCCTGTACCTCAGCCACGGCGCCCCGCCGCTCGCCGACGACCCCGTCTGGCCCGGCGAGCTCGCCGCCTGGTCCGCCGCGCTGCCCCGCCCGAAGGCCGTCCTCATCGTCTCCGCCCACTGGGAGGAGGCCCCCCTCGCCCTCGGCGCGGTCGAGACGGTCCCCCTGGTCTACGACTTCTGGGGCTTCCCCGAGCACTACTACCGGGTGACCTACCCCGCCCCCGGCGCGCCGGCGCTCGCCGAATCCGTCCGCAAGCTGCTGCGCGCCCCCGGCACCCCCGTGCAGGACATCCCCGACCGGGGCCTCGACCACGGCGCCTACGTGCCCCTGGTCGAGATGTTCCCGCGGGCCGACGTCCCCGTGCTGCAGGTGTCCATGCCGACCCTCGACCCCGTGCGCCTCATGGAGATCGGCCGCCGCCTGGCCCCGCTGCGCGACGAGGGCGTGCTGATCGTCGGCTCCGGGTTCTTCACCCACAACCTCGCCGCGCTGCGCCACACCGGCCCCGGAGTGCCGAGCTGGTCCTCCGAGTTCGACGACTGGGGACGGCGCGCCCTGGAGGGCCGGGACTGGGACGCCCTCCTGGACTTCCTGAACAAGGCCCCGGCCGGCCGGTACGCCCACCCGCGCACCGAGCACTTCGCCCCGCTGTTCGTGACCATGGGCGCGGCGGAGGCGGACGGCGAGCTCGACGCGCAGAAGTCCGTGATCGACGGGTTCTGGCTGGGAATGGCGAAGCGGTCGGT
Organism: Streptomyces galbus; assembly: GCF_005280195.1. Lineage (GTDB taxonomy): Bacteria > Actinomycetota > Actinomycetes > Streptomycetales > Streptomycetaceae > Streptomyces > Streptomyces galbus. Next base: position 288,230 of record NZ_SZPR01000019.1, read on the forward strand.
GCAGTTCGGCTGAACGGGTGGAGTGCGACCGGGGGAGGCCCTGAGGCCCCGTCCGTGGCAACCATCGGGCGCCATGGCCCGTCTTCACGGTGGGAGGGCGGTCGCGGACGGCGCTCCCCAGGGGTGAAGACGACGGTGTCGAATGTGACGGGCGTCTCACGGGCGGAGTGGTGAGGGAGGCCCGTGAGGGGGTCGAGGTCTCCTCGCACCCCGCCTGACCTGCACCCTTGCCGGTTCCGGCGGCATCCCGGCTCCCCGTGTGGCCGGGCAGGATACTGCATGATCACGCAATCCGGGGGACGCCAGGGGAATTCTGTCCTGATTCCAGTCGTTGTATCCGTCGGAAGCCGGGCACCCGTGGAGAGTCCCCCTAGAGGACCGGACCGAATCCCGCAAGGGAGTGGTCCCGTGGCCGGCAGCCGAAGGACCACCCGCTGACCCACCATCGCAAGGGAGCACGCATGGCAACCCGTGCCGTCGCCCGTCGTCAGTCCGCCACCGGCGAGACGGCCGACGCGGCAAGCAGTGTTCGCGCCACCGGCGGCGAGATCGCCGACCGCGATCTGGTCGGCATGTACCTGGACGAGATCGCGCGCACACCGCTGCTCGACGCCGCCAGGGAGGTCGAGCTGTCGCAGATCATCGAAGCGGGTGTGTTCGCGCGGCAGGTCCTGGACGGCTACGAGGAGTCGCGGGCCGACGCCTCCCGGGAGGAGCTGGAGGCCCTGGTCGCCGCGGGTGAGCGGGCCAAGGACGTCTTCATCCGCTCCAACCTCCGGCTGGTCGTGGCGGTCGCCCGGCGCTACCCGCGCAGCGGCCTGCCCCTGCTCGACCTGATCCAGGAGGGCAACGCCGGCCTGGTGCGCGCGGTCGAGAAGTTCGACTACCGCAAGGGCTTCAAGTTCTCGACGTACGCCACCTGGTGGATCCGTCAGGCGATCACCCGGTCGATAGCCGACCAGTCCCGCACCATCCGCCTGCCCGTCCACCTGGTGGAGGAGCTGGGCCGCATCCGCCGCGTGCAGCGCGAATTCAACCGGGAGAACGGCCGGGACCCCGAGCCCGCCGAGATCGCGGCCGAGCTCGGCTCGACGCCGGAGCGCGTCACCGACGTCCTCGACTGGGCCCGCGACCCGGTCTCGCTGAACATGGCGGTGGACGACGAGGGCGAGACCCAGTTCGGCGACCTGCTGGAGGACACCAGCGCGGTCTCCCCGGAGCAGTCGGTGCTCACCCTGCTGCGCAGCGAGGAACTGGACGGCCTGATCGACCGCCTCGACCCGCGCACGGCCTCCATCATCAAGATGCGCTACGGCATCGACGACGGCCGCGAGCGCACCCTGACCGAGGTCGGCAAGGAGCACGGTCTGACCCGTGAGCGGATCCGTCAGATCGAGAAGCACGCCCTGCTGGAGCTGAAGAAGCTCGCCCGCGACACCGGCTTCGAAGCGGCGGCGTAGCCGGCGTGACCGGCGTGACCGGCGCGGGTCCCGGCCGTCCGGCGTACGCCGGGTGGCCGAAGCCCGCGCAAACATGGCGGGGGGACGTCGCTTCAACCCGCCGGTGCGGGGAACAACCCTGTTGAGCACGGGAGTTCGAGCTGCGGACCCTGGAGCTCACTTCCCGAGCGACGATCCGAGCGGCCACCCACGACCACGTCCCGACGCAATCCCCCCCGGCGCCGGGACTCTCCCAGAGCCGGGCTCCGGCGCCTGTCCCCCCGGGCGCCGGAGCCCGGCTCCTCTTGTGCCCGCGCGTCGCACAGGGGAGCGGCGGCAACGCTGGAAAGGCGGGGCACCCCGTACCTGAACCCCGGGGTGGCCCGCCGGTGGCAGATTGTGCCACAGCGGCATAGCCTGCCGACGTGATCAGCTCCACCCCCGCACCGCGCAGAACCCCCTCCTCCTCGTCGTCCTCCCCTTCCCCCGCCGTCCCGGCCTCGCTCACGGAACGGCGCAAGGCGGAGACCAGGTGGGAGATCGCGAGGGCGGCGGCCCGGCTCTTCGTGACCCAGGGACTGCGCACCACCCGCGCCGAGGACATCGCCCAGGCGGCCGGCATCGCACCGCGCACCTTCTACCGGTACTTCGCGACCAAGGAGGAGGCCGTCGCCCCGCTGTACGCGGCGGGCGCCGAGCGCTGGGCCGAGGCGGTCCGCGACGCCCCGGCCCACCTGTCCGTCCCGGAGGCGCTCGAACACGGGGTGCGGCACACGCTGACCCCCGGCGCCGGTGTCTCCGCGGCCTCCTGGGAGTGGGTGCGCACCCTGATCCGCCTGGCCACCGGCCACCCCGCCCTGGGCAAGGTCTGGGCCGAGGTCTGCCTCACCTCCGAGGACGCCCTGGCCGAGATCCTCGCCGCCCGCCTGCACCGCGACAACGTTGCCGCACCCGACCTGCGCTTCGCGGCGGCGGTGGCCGGAGCGGCCGTACGGGTGGCCGTGGAGACGTGGGCCCAGGGCACCGCGGCACCGACGGGACCGGACGGCCCGGCGGAGCTGGCGCTGGCCAACCTGCGGGGGCTGCGGGGGTTCTGGGGCGGGGTGGCCGGGGGAGCGATCGGAGGCTGAGGCGGGGGTGGGGGCGACCGCCGGGGCATGCGGTGCGACCGCGCACGTCCGGTCCGAGCGCAGGGGTCCGGTGCGGCGGTCGGGTCCCGGTGCGACCGCCCGGTATCCCGGCGCGCCGGGCCCCGCGCCGGGTGGTCAGCTCGCCGCGCGGGTGAGCCGTACGCCCAGCTCCCGTACCGACGTCACCAGGTCCCCGGGAGCGCGCACCCGGAAGTCGCAGCCGACCATCAGCAGCCGTACCGCCAGCCACTGCACCGGGTCGCCGGTCGTCCCGCGCACCCGGCACCGCCGCGGCTCACCGTCACCGTCGTCACCGCCGGTCTCGGGCTCCGGCCGGCCCAGCCAGGCCGGCAGCCGGGCGGCCACGAACTCCGCGTCCGCCTCGAAGAGCACGTCGAAGGTGTACTCCCCGCCCTCGTGCCCCCGCCGGATCGACCGCCGCAGGTACTCCGCCGCGTCCCCCTCCGGCAGCTCGCGCGGCGCGAACCGCGCCCCCGTGGCGAACGGCTCGCGCACCCGGTCCACCCGGAACGTCCGCCAGTCCTCGCGCCCGAGGTCGTAGGCGACGAGGTACCAGCGGCGGCCGGTCGAGACGAGCCGGTACGGCTCGGTCAGGCGGCGCGACTCGGTGCCGTCCTTGGCGCGGTACGCGAACCGCAGCCGCTCCTGGCCGGCCACCGCGGACGCCATCACGGTCAGCGTCTCCGGGGCGATGCTCGCCGCGTCACCGTTGATCAGCGGGGTGGTGGCGGCCTGCAGCGTGCTCACCCGGTGGCGCAGCCGCGCGGGCAGCACCTGCTCCAGCTTCGCCAGCGCGCGCACCGACGCCTCGTCCACGCCCTCCAGGGCGTGCCCGGCGCCCGCGCGCAGGCCCACCACGATCGCCACCGCCTCCTCGTCGTCGAGCACGAGCGGCGGCATGGCCTTGCCCGCCACCAGCCGGTAGCCGCCGTCGGCGCCGTGGGTGGCCTGGACGGGATAGCCGAGCTCGCGCAGCCGGTCGATGTCCCGGCGGACCGTGCGCCGGGACACCCCGAGCCGGTCGGCGAGCTCGCCGCCGGGCCACTCGCGGGGCGTCTGCAGGAGGGACAGGAGCTGGAGGAGCCGGGCCGGGGTGTCCGTCGTCATGCGTCCGAGGATGCCGCAGAACTAGGACACGATCTGACCTATTGCGGTCCTACGGTGACGGCATGACCTCGAACGAGACCACCCCGGGCACCCGGACCCGTACCCGATCCGACGGACCGACCGGCGCGGCGCCTCCCGACCGGACGCGATGGTTCGCGCTGGCCATCGTGATGACGGCGGCCTTCATGGACCTCGTCGACGTCACGATCGTCAACATCGCCATCCCGTCGATCCAGCGCGACGCCGGCGCCTCCTTCAGCCAGATCCAATGGATCACCGCGGGCTACGCGCTCGCCTTCGCCGCGGGCCTGATCACCGGCGGGCGGCTCGGCGACATCCACGGCCGCAAGCGGCTGTTCCTGCTCGGCATCGCCGGGTTCACCGTCGCCTCGGCCCTGTGCGGCTTCGCCGTGAACCCCGAGATGCTGGTCGCCTCCCGCATCCTGCAGGGCGCGATGGCGGCGATGATGGTCCCGCAGGTGCTGTCGATCGTGCACGCCACCTTCCCGGCTCACGAGCGGGGCAAGGTGTTCGGGCTGTTCGGCGCGATCGTCGGACTCGGCGCGGTGTCGGGCCCGCTGCTCGGCGCCCTGCTCACCGAGTGGAACCTGTTCGGCCTCGAATGGCGCCCGATCTTCCTGATCAACCTGCCGGTCGGCATCGCGGCCCTGTTCCTCGGCCGCCGCTTCATCACCGAGTCGCGCGCCCCGCACGCCCTCAAGCTCGACCTGGTCGGCGTCGCCCTGGTCAGCCTCGGCCTGCTGATGCTGCTCTACCCGCTGACCCGCGGCCGCGAGCTGGGCTGGCCGCTGTGGGGGTACGGGTCGATGGCCGGCGCGCTCGTGGTGTTCGGCGTGCTGATCGCCTACGAGCGGCGCAAGGCCGCCCGCGACGGCTCCCCGCTGATCGAGCTGTCCCTGTTCCGGGTGAAGTCCTTCGCCGCGGGCATCGCCGTGCAGACCGTCTTCGGTGTCGCGCTCGGTGTGTTCTTCCTGGTCTGGACGCTGTACATGCAGATCGGGCTGGGCTGGAGCCCGCTGCGGGCCGGTCTGACGGGCGTGCCCTTCTCGATCGCGGTGTCCACCGCGGCCGGACTGTCCGTGCAGCAGCTCGTCCCGCGCTTCGGCCGCAAGGTCCTCCAGGCGGGGGCCCTGACGATGGCCCTCGGCGTGCTGCTCTACATCGCGGAGTCCGACCGCTACGGCCTCGGCATCGCCCCCTGGCAGATGGCGCTCCCGCTGGTCGTGATGGGCCTCGGCATGGGCCTGATCGTCGCCCCGCTGACGGACGCGATCCTCTCCGGGGTGCCGCGCGAGCACGCCGGTTCTGCGTCCGGTCTGATCAACACCGTGCAGCAGATGGGCAACGCGCTCGGCCTCGGTCTGGTGTCCGTCGTCTTCTTCGGGCAGATCTCCGACCACCTCGGCCCGGACCGGGTCGGCCCCGCCTTCGTGAACGCCTTCCAGCACGCGCTGGTCTGGGTGGCCGTGGTGATGGGCGCGATCTTCCTGCTGATGTTCGCCCTGCCCCGGCGTCCGGCGCAGCACGTCGAGGGGGCCGAGGCCGCGGCGCCGTCTGCCGCGGGGGAGCACGACGGGGAGCGGGACGGGCAGCCCACGGCGCCTGCGCTGGTGCCCTGATCCCGAGTCTCCGGCCCCGCCGGGCCCGGCACTCCGTGAGGGGGTGCCGGGCCCGTTCGCGTGCCCGAGCGTCCGGGACGGTTGCCGGGTCCGTTCGCGTGTCCGAGCGTCCACGGGCGGACGCCCGTTTGTGTCCGGGCTGGGTCCGTACCTGTTTACTTTCCGGACATCCGGGCGTAGCCTCGCGGCGAAACCACACGTTCGGGCATGACGCGGAGGCGAACGGACATGTACGCACCGGAGCGGCAGCAGGAGATCCTGCGGCTCGCGCGCGACGGCGGCCGGGTGGACGTGCTCTCGCTGGCCGAGGAGTTCCAGGTGACCGCGGAGACCATCCGCCGGGACCTGAAGGCCCTGGACCGCGCCGGCCTCGTCCGCCGGGTGCACGGCGGGGCCATCCCGGCCGGGCGCCTCGACTTCGAGCCGGACCTCGCCGAGCGCGAGGGCACCGCCGCCGACGAGAAGGACCGCATCGCCAAGGCGGCCCTCGCCGAGCTGCCGGCCGGGGGCACGATGATCCTCGACGCCGGCACGACGGTCGCCCGCCTCGCCGCCGCCCTGCCCCTGGAGGCCGACCTCACCGTCGTCACGCACTCCCTGCCCATCGCGGCCCGCCTCGCGGACCACCCGGGGATGCAGCTCCACCTGATCGGGGGGCGCGTACGGCACCGTACCCGTGCCGCCGTGGACGCCTGGGCGCTGCGGGCGTACGGCGAGATCCGGGCCGACGTGCTGTTCGTCGCCGCCAACGGCTTCTCCGCCGAGCACGGGCTGACCACCCCCGACCTCGCCGAGGCCGCGGTCAAGCGGGCGGCGATGGCGGCCGCCCGCCGGGTCGTCCTGCTCGCCGACTCCGCCAAGCACGGCCAGGAGCACTTCGCCCGCTTCGGCGGCCTGGGCGACGTCGACCTGCTGATCACGGACAGCGGGCTGAGCCCCGACGACGCGGCCGCGATCGAGCGCGGCGGCACGGAAGTGGTGCGCGCATGATCCTCACCGTCACCCCGAACCCGTCCCTGGACCGCACCTACGAGGTCCCCTCCCTCGACCGCGGCGAGGTCGTCCGCGCCACCGGCGAGCGCATGGACCCGGGCGGCAAGGGCGTGAACGTCTCCCGGGCCGTCGCCGCCGCCGGCCGGCGCACGGTCGCCGTCCTGCCCCTGGGCGGTGCGCCGGGCGCCCTCGTGGCCGACCTGCTCGACGCACAGGGCATCGAGGTCGCCCCGGTCCCGGTGACCGGCGCCACCCGGTCCAACATCGCGCTCGCCGAGTCCGACGGTGTCCTCACGAAGATCAACGCGCCGGGCCCGGAACTGTCCGCCGCCGAGCAGGAACTGCTGCTCGAGACGGTGCGCGAGCAGTCCCGCGACGCCGCGTGGATCGCCTGCTGCGGCAGCCTCCCGCGCGGCCTCGCCCCGTCCTGGTACGCCGATGTCGTCACCCGGGCGCACGCCTCGGGCGCGCGCATCGCGCTCGACACCTCGGGGCGCGCGCTGCTGGAGGCGCTGCGCGCGGCGCCCGACGTGGTGAAGCCCAACGCCGAGGAACTCGCGCAGGCCGTCGGGCGCCCCCTGACGACCGTGGGCGACGCGGTCAAGGCGGCCGAGGAACTGCGGGGCATGGGCGCGCGCGCCGTGCTCGCGAGCCTGGGCGCGGACGGTCAGTTGCTGGTGGAGGACGCCGGCACCTGGTTCGCCGCCGCGCGCGTGGACAGCGTGCGCAGCAACGTCGGCGCGGGTGACGCCTCCCTCGCCGGTTTCCTCGTCGCGGGCGGCAGTGGTCCGGAGGCTCTGGCCTCCGCCGTCGCGCACGGCGCGGCCGCCGTCCGGCTGCCCGGCAGCGTGATGCCGACCCCCGCCGACCTCGACCCGGCCGCGGTGACGGTCACGGCGGACGTCCCGGTGGACCGCGAGCTGACGGAGCCGGCGTCATGAAGCCGACGGCCCCGGCCTCGTCCCCTCTCGCGGCACCGGAGCGGCGAACCTCCCCGTTCCTCGCCTCTGTCCGCCCCCGCCCCTGCCCCCGGCCCCGTCCCGAACACCTGCACCTGCACCTGCTCCTCCCCCTGCCTCCGGCAGCCCCCGGCAGCACCCCCGTCCCCCGTCACGCCCACCTCACGACCACCCGGGCGATACGCGTGCGAAGGAGCCCGCGATGAGCGACATGATCACCGCGGACCTGGTCGATCTCGACCTGTCCGCCGACACCAAGGAAGCGGCGGCGCGATCCCTCGCCGCCCGCATGGTCGCCCGGGGCCGGGTGACCGACCTCGACGGCTTCCTGGCCGACGTGGCCGCCCGCGAGGCCCAGATGCCGACCGGCCTGGACGGCGGCATCGGCATCCCGCACTGCCGCAGCGCGCACGTGACCGAGCCGACCCTGGCCTTCGGGCGCAGCGCCGCCGGCATCGACTTCGGCGCGCCGGACGGCCCGGCCGACCTGATCTTCCTCATCGCCGCGCCGGCCGGTGCGGACGACGCCCACCTGACGATCCTGTCGTCCCTGGCCCGCCAGCTCATGAACGCCGACTTCACCGCCGCGCTGCGGTCGGTGCCGGACGCGGAGGGCGCGGCGGCGCTGATCCGGGGGGACGAGGCGCCGCAGGCGGCCGGTGGGACCGGCGCGGTGAGTGCTGCCCCGGCCTCCGACGATTCCGCCTCGTCCTCGGCTTCCTATGACTCCGCCGTGGCGCCGGGGGCGGCCTCCGCCGGCGCCACGGCGGGCAGTTCGGCCCCGGCCCCGACCGCGGCCCCTGCTGACTCCGCCCCGGCGGGCCCCTTCCGCATCGTCGCCGTCACCTCCTGCCCGACCGGCATCGCCCACACGTACATGGCGGCCGAGTCCCTGGAGAACGCGGGCCGTGAGGCGGGTGTCGAGATCGTCGTCGAGCCGCAGGGCTCGGCGGGCTTCACCCGGCTCGACCCGGCGGTGATCGCCGCGGCGGACGCCGTGATCTTCGCGCACGACGTGCCGGTCCGGGAGAAGGACCGCTTCGCCGGCAAGCCGACCGTGGACGTCGGCGTCAAGGCGGGCATCAACCGCCCCGCCGAACTGATCGCCGAGGTCCGTGAGAAGGCGGCCCGCGGCGAGGCCACGGCACCGGCGGCCGCGGGCGCGGACGCGGGCACGCCGGTGGAGCGGGCCGGCGACTCCGCCGAGGGCTACGGCACGAAGCTGCGCAAGTGGCTCATGTCCGGCGTGAGTTACATGGTCCCGTTCGTCGCGGCGGGCGGTCTGCTGATCGCCCTCGGCTTCGCGATCGGCGGCTACAAGATCAACAAGGCGCCGTCGGTGATGGACCACTTCGTCTGGACCCAGGCCGACAGCTGGGGCGCGCTGCTCTTCCAGATCGGCGGCGTGGCCTTCGGCTTCCTGGTCCCGGTCCTGGCCGGCTACATCGCGTACGGCATGGCCGACCGGCCGGGCCTGGTGCCCGGCTTCGTGGGCGGCGCGATCTCGCTCACCATCAACGCGGGCTTCCTCGGCGGTCTGGCCGCCGGTCTGATCGCCGGTGGCGTGGTGATGGCCGTCCAGCGGGTCCGCATCCCGGCGGCCCTGCGCGGCATCATGCCGGTGGTGGTGATCCCGCTGATCTCCTCGGCGATCGTCGGGTTCCTGATGTTCGTCGTGATCGGCAAGCCCATCGCCTCCGCGCAGAAGGGCATGACCGACTGGCTCAACGGCCTCACCGGCACCAACGCCGTCCTGCTCGGCGCCCTGCTCGGCCTGATGATGTGCTTCGACCTCGGTGGCCCGGTCAACAAGGTCGCCTACACCTTCGCCACCGCCGGTATCGCGGTCTCCGACCCGGGCGACTCGGCGATGAAGATCATGGCCGCGGTGATGGCCGCCGGCATGGTCCCGCCGCTGGCGATGGCCCTGGCCACGACCGTGCGCGGCAAGCTGTTCACCCCGACCGAGCGCGAGAACGGCAAGGCGGCCTGGGTGCTCGGTGCCTCGTTCATCTCCGAGGGCGCGATCCCGTTCGCCGCGGCGGACCCGCTGCGCGTGATCCCCTCCTCGATGGTGGGCGGCGCGCTCACCGGCGCCCTGTCGATGGCGTTCGGCGCCACCCTGCGCGCCCCGCACGGCGGCATCTTCGTGGTCCCGCTGATCGGCAACCCGTTCCTCTACCTGGTCGCCATCGCGGCCGGCGTGTGCGTCACCACCGCCCTGGTCGTCCTGCTCAAGGGGCTGCGCAAGCCCGCCCCGGGCACCGCGCCCACGGAGACGGCGGACGGCGGCACCGCGCCGACGGCGCCGGAGCACAAGCAGCCGGTCGCGGCGTAGGCGGACGGACGAGGGCCGGCACCCGGCCGGGACGGTACGAAGACGGCCGACCACGGAACCCCCCGGGCTCCGTGGTCGGCCGCTCGTGTGTGGGGGGCCGGGTCAGCCCACCTGCGCCGCTCGGCGCTCCATCGCCTCGCGGGCCTCCGCCTCCGACGGGTACACCTCGCACATGTGCCGGCCGTCGGGCGTGGCGGTGTGCTCGACCTCCCACAGGGAGACCTCCCGGCCGTCGCGCAGCAGGAACGCGTGCTCGTACAGCGCGTACCCGAGCCCGATCCGGCCCGCCCGGCAGGGACGGCCGAACGCCTGGGTGATCTGGTGCGCGCACGCCGTGCTCAGCAGGTCGGCCAGGTCGGGCCCCGGCCGGTCGGCGTTCTCCGCACGGCGCAGCAGGCGGCGGGCGTGGTCGGCCGAGTCGTCCGGCACGTACTCGGGGCGGGGCGTGGGGATCGGGGAGAGCTGCACCAGCACCGGCAGTTCGAAGTCCGGGGTGTCCGGCGGCAGGGGCAGGCGGCCGGTGGCGGCGCGCAGCTCCTCCTCGTCGACGTACACCTCGTGCTGCGGCTCGCTGCCCGGCGCGGTGTTGTGGACGAGCTCCCACAGGGTCAGCGCCGAGCCGTCGGCCAGCAGCCAGGTGTGCCGGTACGTCTCCCGGTGCAGGCCCGCGCTGTGGTGCGCCGAGTGCAGCGAGCTGTCGTGCGCCAGCGCGCAGTCGAGCTGCCGTATCGTGTCGTCGGGCAGCTCGAAGGAGTTCAGGGCGCGGCCGAGAAGCCGCGCGAGGTGCTCCTCCGGAGACTCGGGCGACTCGGCTGGTTCGTACGCTGTCGTCTCGTACGGAACGCTCAAGGTTTCTCCCGGCGTTGCTGCATGTCACCTTGTGGGTGCATACCGTAGCCCCTCGGCCGGACATCATGTCCGGGAACCGAGAAAACGTACGCCGGGAAAACGCGCGGGCCGCGCGAGATGTTCCCGCGCGGCCCGGGTTTCCGTCAGAAATCGCCGGTCAGGGGCGTGTTGGGGCAGAAGCGGGCGCGTTCACACCGCGCTCCCCGCCTGCCACTCGCTCCACGACAGGTTCCAGCCGTTGAGTCCGTTGTCCGGTGCGACCGTCTTGTCGGGGGAGTTCTTCACGACGACCACGTCGCCGACGAGCGAGTTGTCGTAGAACCACTGGGCGGAGCTGGCGCCCTGCGCGCCCTGCACGTCGGCCAGTCCCACGCAGCCGTGGCTGGTGCCCTCCCGGCCGAAGGGCGGATTGCCGCGGTTGTACCAGTAGTTGCCGTGGATGAACGTGCCCGACTGCGTCAGCCGCATCGCGTGCGGCACGTCCGGGATGTCGTACTCCCCGCCCAGTCCGACCGTCCGGCTGTTCATGCGGGTCTGCACGAACTTCTCGGAGATCACCATCTGCCCGTTGTACGTGGTGTGCTCCGGGCTGCCCGACGAGATCGGCACCGACTTGAGCACCTGGCCGTCCCGCACGACCGTCATGGTCTGCGTGTCGACGTCGACGGTGGACACCTGCGAGCGCCCGACCGTGAAGGTCACCGTCTTCTTCTGCACCCCGAACACGCCGTTGGCGCCCTCCACCCCGTCCAGGTCGATCTTCATGGTGACCTTGGAGCCGGCCTTCCAGTACTCCTGCGGCCGGAAGTCCAGGCGCTGCGCCCCGAACCAGTGCCCGACGACCTGCTGCCCGCTGCTGGAGGAGACCGTGATGTGCGACTGCACCGCCTTGCGGTCGCTGATCGCCTTGTCGAAGGTGAACGACACCGGCATGCCGACCCCGACGGTGCCGCCCGCGTCCGGCGTGTACGTGCCGATGAAGCTGTTGTCCGAACTGACCGTCGTGAAGATCGAGTTGGCGGCCGAGGTGCGCCCCTGGCCGTCCTTGGCCGTCGCCGATATCTGGTACTTCGTGCCCCGCTCGAGCTGGTCCTTGGGCTTCCAGCTCCTCCCGTCCGCCGCCAGCGCGCCGGGCACCTCCTCGCCCGAGCCGGCCACGGTCATCCGTACGGTGGCCAGCCGGCCGTCCGTCACGCGGACGCCGGTCGTGTTGATCGACGCCCCCGTCGAACCGTCCTTGGCCGAGATGGCTATCTGCGCGGTGGACGTCTTCGCGCCGCCGCTGCCGCCCTTGGCGTCGCCGTCGGCGTTGGCGTCGCCTCCGCAGGCGGTCAGGGTCAGGGCGCCGACCACGAGGGCGGCCGCGGCCCCCAGTACGCGCCGCGCTGCAATGTCCGGCGTTGTCACGGGCTGCTCCAGCTTCAGGTGATGTGCGGGTGTCCGCTCCAGTACGACCGGGAAGAGGGGCAGAACGCGGTGCGGGGTTCCGCCCGCACCGGGCCGGACACCATCACGTGACACAACCGGGACAATCACGGACCCCGCCGGGTCCGCCTACGCCTGGCCGTCCCCGTAGAGCTGCGTGTACGACGGCCACACACCGCCCGCCGACTCGACCGGCTCCGCGGCGCGCACCGCCCGCACGACGGCCCGCGTCACCATGTCCGCGCCCACGGCCAGCACGTCGTTCAGCGCGAGGGGGTCGTCGGCGGCCGCCGGGTCCTCGGCGAGACGCCCGTCGTCGGTCGCACGCGCGAGGGGCCGGGTGCCCGTCGCGAGGGCGAACACCGTGTCCCCGTCGTGCAGCAGGTGCACCGGCCGTACGGCGCGGGCGATGCCGTCGTGCGCCGTGCCCGCGAGCTTCTGCGCCTGCGCCTTGGACAGGCGGGCGTCGGTGGCGACCACCGCGAGGGTGGTGTTCAGCGGCGGGGGAGCGTTCCGGGCGGCGCACTCCGCGAGCCGCCGCAGCGCGGCCTCGTGCACGTCCTCGTCGGGAAGCCGCAGGCGCCGCCCCTCGTACCACTCCCCGTACAGCGCGCCCGTCGCCGGGTCCAGCGGCGAACCGACGGCGTTGGCCACCACCAGCGCGCCCACCGTGATCCCCGAGTCGAGGACGACGCTCGCCGTGCCGACCCCGCCCTTCAGCGCGCCGATCACCGCACCCGTGCCGGCGCCCACACCGCCCTGCGCCACCGGCGCGCCCGCCGGGGTCGCCGCGGCGGCCTCCACCGCGGCCCGCCCGGTGGCCGCGTCCGGCCTGGCCCGGAAGTCACCGCCGCGCCCCAGGTCGAAGACACAGGCGGCCGGCACGACGGGCACGACGTGCGTGGGCTGCGGCCCGACGCGCACGCCGCGCCCCTGCTCCTCCAGCCAGGCCATCACTCCGGAGGCCGCGTCCAGCCCGTAGGCGCTGCCGCCGGTCAGGACGACCGCCTCGACCCGCTGCACGAGGTTGCGCGGGTCGAGCGCGTCGGTCTCCTTCGTCCCGGGTCCGCCCCCGCGCACGTCCACGGCGGCCACCGCGCCGCCCTCCGGGGCGAGGACGACCGTGGTGCCGGTCAGCCACCCGCCGCCCACCCGTGTCGCGTGCCCCACCCGCACCCCGGCCACGTCCGTCACCGCGTCGACTGTCATGGCAGCCAGTGTCACCCACCCCCGGCCACCGGCACCGGACGCGACGTCAGGCCCGGGCGTCCGGGGCCCGCCCGGCCCCTGCCCCCCGTGCTTCCTGCCGCGCTTCCGCCCGCGCCGTCAGCGTGGTGCCCGCGGCCACCGCGAGCGCGCACACCAGGCCCGCCGCCGGCACCGCCCGGTCACCGAGGAACGTGCAGCCGACGACCAGCAGCGCGGTGACCGGCAGCACCAGTTGCTGCGCCGGGCCGACCTTGAAGTACCGCGCGTGCAGCGCCCACACCGTGAGCAGGAACAGCGCGGTCGGCACCGTCACGGCGGCGGACGCGGCCGTCGCCGACAGGTGGGCCGTGCCGACCGCCTCCTCGACCGCCACCTCCAGGCCGGCGCCGATCGCCGCCGCCGACGCGAAGATCAGGTAGTGGCCGTACCCCCACAGGAACGCCTGTGCGTTGGAGCGCAGGTGCCCGTGGATCGGCACCACGAAGTAGATCCACCAGGCCGCGAACACGATCAGCAGACCGCCCACCGCGATCGGCACCAGCTCGCCCAGCGCGTCGTGCTCGTCCACCGCCGACTTCACGGCGACCGTGGCCGCGGCGATCGTCTCGCCGAGCACGATGATCGTGAACAGGCCGTACCGCTCGGCGATGTGGTGCGGGTGCCAGGACGTCGCGAAGTCCCGCTCCGCGATCACGGGCACGCTCAGCTCGGCGACCACCATCACCAGGAACACCCACGGCCGGGCCGGCTCCGGCAGCACCACCAACCCCAGCCAGCCGACCATGCACAGCAGCACGCCGAAGGCGTAGCGCAGCGCCGTGGTCCGCTCGGCGCCCTCGGCTCCGCGGGCGGCGCGCAGCCACTGGGCGGCGAGCGCCAGCCGCATGATCAGGTACCCGAGCCACACGGCCACGAAGTCGTGCCCGTCGAAGGCCCGCGACACCCCGGCGGCCAGCACCAGCACCCCGGCGATCTGCACGAGCGTGACGACCCGGTACAGCACGTCGTCGTTGTCGTAGGCCGAGGCGAACCAGGTGAAGTTCATCCACGCCCACCAGATGGCGAAGAACACCATCGCGTAGTCGAGGACGCCCCGCCCCGCGTGCCCCTCGGCGACCGCGTGCACCAGCGCCACCCCGGCCTGCGAGATCGCGACCACGAAGCACAGGTCGAAGAACAGCTCCAGCGGTGAGGCCACCCGGTGCGCCTCGCCCCGCCCCCGCGCGACGAGCCTGCGCACCGGCCGGGCCCGAGCGGCGGAGGAGGAGGCGGCCGAGGAGGTGGGGGAAGGGGACGGGGAGGGGGAGGGGGAGTGCGGCGAAGTCGAACCGGTCGTCATGGGTCCCAGCACAGCAGACGACCGCCCGGAGAGCCCGCGCAACGGCCCACGGACCCGTGTCCTTCCCGGCCCGTACCCTGGACGTATGAGCACCCCTCCCGCCCCCGAGCCGCGCGAGCCCAGGCCCGCGCTCGTCTTCGACGACCCGCTGGACCAGCAGTCCTCCGACGACACGGACAACGGCTGGGGCGAACGCCCGACCGGCACCGACAGCGCAGCCGACCTCAGACGCTTCCTCGACGAGAAGCCGCCCCACCACATCTGAGGACCCGGGGCGGGACGCGGAGCCGGCGCTTGGCCGGAGCACGGCGTCCGGACGGCCGCGCCTACTCCCGGCTGTGGCCCGACCCCCGCTGGGAGACGAGGGCGTCGCGGATCTCCTTCAGGACCTCCAGCTCGGTCACCTCGATGACCTCGTGCGTTCCCTCGCGCGCCCTCTTGCGGGCCTCGGCGCGGGCCAGGTACTTCGACATCGGCAGGACCATCAGGAAGTAGACGACGGCCGCGGTGATCACGAAGGTGAGCGTCGCGCCGAGGACGGAACCCCACAGGATCATCACGCCGCGGGAGACCGAGCCGTCCGCTGCCTTCGCGCAGGGGTCCTTGAGGCACGAGCTGTAGCTGTCGAGGTTCTGGGTGCCGATCGCGCCGACCAGCGGGTTGATCACACCCTTCACCACCGAGTTGACGATGTTCGTGAAGGCGGCGCCGATGACCACCGCGACTGCCAGGTCGACGACGTTCCCGCGCATCAGGAAGGACTTGAAGCCCTGCCAGACGGTGGGTTCCTTCTTTTCCTTCACCTCGGTGACTCTCCTCGTCTTCACGGGTTGCGGAACAAACAGTCCTGCAACCTACGGCAGCGTCACCTCCACCTGTCCAATCGCATAGCACGATCGTGGTACTTGACAGCAGGCCCCGCAGAAGACGGACGCCCCGGGACACGGCCCGGCGCACCGCGCGGCTCACCACAGGGCCACCGCCAGCCGTGCCGTCGCCCCCGCGCCCGCCAGGCGCACCGCCGTGGACCGGGGCACGGTCAGGACGACCAGCGCGCCTTCGCCGACGTCGCCGGGTTCCGGGATCCGCGTCACCAACGCCCCGCGCGCCACGACCTGTGCGTCCGTTCCCGTCGCCGTCTGCCCGGCGGCGATCACGTCGACCCGGTCACCGGGGCGCAGCAGCCGTACCGTCGCCGCGTCGGTGATCCGCACCGGCGCCGACACCGACGCGGCGGGCGGGCCCCGTCGTACCGGACCGGTGGGCGCCGTCGGTGAGGGGGCGGGCGGGCCGTCGGCCGGGTGACCGCGGGACCGGCCGGCCTCGTCCACCGGGCCCGCCGCCACGAGCGCGGCCGCGGTGACGGCGAGTCCCAGCGCCACGGCCCGCCTCCGGGACCCTACGAGCCGTCGGAAGGGATACCGTCCGCCGCGCACCCGCACCGGCGGGAAGTGCGGCACCTCGCAGGGCGGCGGCGCGTCGGCACCGAGCGGCGCGGGACATACGGGAGGCGTGGGGGCGGGCTGCGGGAACGGCACGGGATCACCACCTGCGGCGAGGGATCGGCTTGCGAGTCCCACGATGGGGCCGGGCGCCGAAGCCCGCCGGGGCCGGTGCACTACCCGCCGGTTGTGGACAACCTCCTCACCCGAGCGGGCACCGGCTCACGGCAGCTCGAACCCCGGGTCCATCCCGCCCAGCGCGTTCGCGCACAGGCAGTCCCGCCCCTCCGTCTCCGGCAGGGCGGCCACCGCGTCGAACAGCACGCCCCGCAGGCGGTCCACGTTCGCCGCGAAGACCCGCAGCACCTCGTCGTGGGAGACGCCCTCGCCGGTCTCGGCGCCCGCGTCGAGGTCGGTGACCAGGGTCAAGGACGTGTAGCAGAGCTCGAGTTCCCGGGCCAGCGCCGCCTCGGGGTGGCCCGTCATGCCCACCACCGACCAGCCCTGAGCCTGGTGCCACAGCGACTCGGCGCGGGTCGAGAAGCGCGGTCCCTCGACGACCACCAGCGTGCCGCCGTCGACCGGCTCCCAGTCCCGGCCCCGCGCCGCCTTGAGCGCCGCCGCCCGGCCCGTCGGGCAGTAGGGGTCGGCCAGCGACACGTGCACCACGTTCGGCACGCCGCCGTCGGGCAGCGGGAGACCGTCGAAGTAGGTGTTCACCCGGGACTTCGTCCGGTCGACGAGCTGGTCGGGGACGAGGAGCGTGCCGGGACCGTACTCGGGCCGCAGCCCGCCCACCGCGCACGGGCCGAGCACCTGGCGCACGCCCACGGAGCGCAGCGCCCACAGGTTGGCCCGGTAGTTGATCCGGTGGGGCGGCAGGTGGTGGCCGCGTCCGTGCCGGGGCAGGAAGGCCACCCGCCGGCCGGCGACCTCGCCGAGGAAGAGGGAGTCGCTGGGCGCCCCGTACGGGGTGTCCACCTGGATCTCGGTCACGTCCTCGAGGAACGAGTAGAAGCCCGAGCCGCCGATTACGCCGATCTCTGCGTTCGCCATGACCAGCACACTAGCCGGACGCGCAGGCCCCACGGCATGCCGAGGGCCCCACCGTCACCGACGGCAGGGCCCGGACGCGGTACGCGTGGTGGCTCGACGACGCCTTACGCGGCGGAGGAGCTGCTGGAGCTCGACGACGAGCTCGACGACGAGCTCGACGACGACCCGGAGGAGCTCGACGAGTCGGACGACGAGGACGACGAAGAAGACGTCGAGGACGACGACGACTTCGAGGACGCCGGCGCGCTGCTCGACGAGGAGCCGCGACTGTCGTTGCGGTAGAAGCCGGAGCCCTTGAAGACGATGCCGACCGCGGAGAACACCTTCTTGAGGCGGCCACCGCAGTTGGGGCACTCGGTCAGGGCGTCGTCGGTGAACTTCTGCACCGCCTCGAGGCCCTCGCCGCACTCGGTGCACTGGTACTGGTAGGTCGGCACTGTCTTCCTCCTGGCACTCTCACTCAATGAGTGCTAACGACGGTCCATAGTGACGCATTCCCCGGGATCAGTCCACTGCCACCGGCTCGCGGTGACCCACGCCACGCGCGACGGTGCGCTCGCGGACCGGTGCCACCAGCCGCGAACGCAGCGCCACCAGGGTCACCAGCGCCAGCACCGTGCCACCCATCGGGACCAGGAACCCGGCGCCGCCGCCGACCCGGTCCTCGAGCTGCCCGGCGACCGTCACGGCGGCCGCCTGCCCCAGCGCGACCGCGCCGGTCAGCCAGGTGAACGCCTCGGTGCGGGCCCCGGCCGGGACCAGCCCCTCGACCAGGGTGTAGCCGGTGATCAGCGCGGGCGCGATGCACATGCCGACCAGCAGGCCCAGGCCGGCGAGCAGCAGCACGGAGTGCGCGGCCCAGAGCCCGGACGCGGCCAGCGCGAGCGCGGCGTACCCGACGAGCAGGCGACGCTGCGGGGCCACCTTCCAGGCGACGGCGCCGCAGACGATGCCGGAGAGCATGTTGCCGGCGGCGAAGACGCCGTACAGGACGCCGTTCAGGCCGGGCGCGCCGATCGACTCGGTGAACGCGGCGAGCGACACCTGCATGCCGCCGAACACCGACCCGATGCCGAGGAACGTCACGATCAGCACGCGCACGCCGGGCACGCGCAGGGCGGAGGCCTGCTCCACGCGTGCGTGGCCGGCCGGGGTGACCGGCGGCTGGGTGCCGCGCTGCGCCGCGAACAGCAGGCCGCCGACCAGGGTCAGCGTCGCCTCGGTGAGCAGGCCGCCGGCCGGGTGGACCGCGGTGCACAGGGCGGTGGCCAGCAGCGGGCCGACGACGAACGTCAGCTCGTCGGTGACGGACTCGAAGGCCGCCGCGGTCGTCATCAGGGGCGAGCCCTTCAGCGTCACGCCCCAGCGGGCCCGCACCATGGGCCCGACCTGCGGGACGGAGGCGCCGGTCGGCACGGCCGCGGCGAACAGCGCCCACAGCGGCGCGTGCGCCAGCGCGAGGGCGGTCAGGGCGACGCCGGACGCGGTGTGCAGGAGGACGCCGGGGATCAGCACGGCGCGCTGCCCGTGGCGGTCGGCCAGGCGGCCGCTGTAGGGGGCGAACAGCGCCATGGAGACGCCGGTGACGGCCGCGGCGGCGCCGGCGGCGCCGTACGAGCCGGTGGTGTGCTGCACGAGCAGCACGATGGAGAGGGTGAGCATCGCGAACGGCTGGCGTGCCGCGAAGCCCGGCAGCAGGAACGTCCAGGCGCCGCGGGTGCGCAGCAGCTGTCCGTATCCCGGGCGGGACGCGGCCGGCGAGTTCGTCGACGGCTCGGAGGTGACCGTGGATGCCACGGCCCGTGCCTTTCTGCCGCCTGGTAGCGCCGCCCCTGCCACCAGGGCGCGCCGAGAGCTGTCCTCTTGCGCGTACTGCGGTAGATACCGGTGGTCGCCGCGGAAGGGCTGTCCGGCCGCCATACGGTCGCGCCAGCTCTGCGTCAGGCAGAGTTGGTCCGATCAAGGTGCGCCTTCATGATACCGGGGCAGCGGGCGGTCAAGGCTGTGAAAACGAGCACCGCGCGCATGTTCACCTGTGATTGCAGAGCGGTGAACAGGACGAAACGCCCATGAAACACGTCAGTAGACGTCAGTAAGCGCCAGTACGCGTCAGTACGCGTCAGTCGTGCGCGGTCCCACCGCGACCGCCGCCCCCGCCGCCCGTGCCCAGCCAGCCGGCCAGCTTGCCGCCGCGGCCCACCGCGCGCAGGCGCGCCTCGGCCGCGTCGCGCACCGGGTCGGTGGCCACCACGAGCAGTTCGTCGCCGCGTCGCAGCACGGTCGTGGGGCTCGGCACGAACGACGTGCCCTCGCGCACGACGAGGGTGACCGCGGCCCCGGCCGGCAGCCGCAGCTCGTTGATCTCGACGCCGTGCATCCGGGACCCCTCGGGGATCACGACGGACAGCAGGTGCCCGCGCAGCCGCTCGAGCGGCGCCGACTCGATGCCCAGGTCGGTGGCCTCCGAGGCGTTGCCCAGCCGCAGCGTGCGGGCGAGCCAGGGCAGCGTCGGCCCCTGGACGAGGGTGTAGACGACGACCAGGACGAAGACGATGTTGAAGATGCGGCGGCTGCCGTCGATTCCGCTGACCATGGGGATGGTCGCCAGGATGATGGGCACGGCGCCGCGCAGCCCGGCCCACGACATCAGCGCCTGCTCCTGCCAGGGCAGCCGGAACGGGGTCAGGCACAGCACGACGCTCAGCGGCCGCGCGACCATGGTGAGCACCAGCCCGATGACGAGCGCGGGCACCACGTCGTCGCCCAGTTCGTGCGGGGTGACCAGCAGGCCGAGCAGCACGAACATGCCGATCTGGGCGATCCAGCCGAGGCCGTCGGCGAACCCGCGCGTGGCCGGCCAGTGCGGCAGCTTCGCGTTGCCCAGCACCATCGACGCCAGGTACACGCCGAGGAAGCCGCTGCCGTGGGCCAGCGCGCCCCCGGCGTAGGCGGCGACCGCGATGGCCAGGACGGCGATGGGGTAGAGGCCGGAGGCGGGCAGGGCGACGTGCCGCAGGCCCCAGGCGCCCGCCCAGCCGACGGCGAGCCCGATGGCGGCGCCGATGGCCAGCTCCAGCGCTATCTCGCCGATCAGCACGTACCAGTGCTCGACGGGCCCGGCCTGGGAGAAGGCGACGACCAGGATGACCACGGGGGCGTCGTTGAAGCCGGACTCGGCCTCCAGCGTGCCCGTCACGCGCGCGGGGAGGGGGATCCGGCGCAGGACGGAGAAGACGGCCGCCGCGTCCGTGGAGGAGACCACGGCGCCGATGATGAGCGCCTGCCGCCATTCGAGCCCCACCAGGTAGTGCGCGCTGGCCGCGGTGACCCCGACGCTCACCGCGACCCCCACCGTCGCCAGCGCGGAGGCGGCCGGGAGCGCCGGCCGGATCTGCGTCCACTTCGTGCCGAGGCCGCCCTCGGCGAGGATCACGACCAGGGCGGCGTAGCCGATGACCTGGGTGAGCTCGGCGTTGTCGAAGCGGATGTCGCCGATGCCGTCCTGGCCCATGAGGACGCCGATGGCCAGGTACACGAGCAGGCTGGGGAGCCCGCTGCGCGAGGAGATCCGGACCGCTGCGACGGCGACGAGCAGGACGATCGAGCAGACGAGCAGGAGCTGGTTGAGGTGGTGAACAGTCAGCGGCGGTTCCCTTTCCCTGGCGCACGCGCGTGAACGCCGGCGCACCCGTCCATCGGACACGAAGCGACCCGGCCCCGCACCCGACTACTTCATTACCTTACCTAACTCTTGACGATTTCTTGACGCTCGCCGAGGCATGATCGAACGTCCTTGCGCGCTGGTTGCCGACTCCGCGTCAAGTGCCACGGGGCCCTGCGCCTATGGTTGCTCCAGCGCTCATTCGAAGTCACAGCCCGACCTGCCGCTCGCGTTAGGACAGCAAGGACAGCGATGCCCCCCAACACCACCGCCACAACGGGTGACAAGCCCGGCAAGTCCGGCAGGAAGAAGGGGCGCAAAGCCCGTTTGATCGTGCTTGTGCTGGTGCTGGCCCTCGTCGGCGGCATCGCTTTCGGTGCCTACTGGTCCATCAGCACCGTGCGCGCCTCCTTCCCCCAGACCAAGGGTTCGATCACACTCTCCGGCCTGTCCGGCCCGGTCGAGGTCAAGCGGGACGGCTACGGCATCCCGCAGATCTACGCCTCCTCCGACGAGGACCTGTTCAAGGCGCAGGGCTACGTCCAGGCGCAGGACCGGTTCTACGAGATGGACGTCCGCCGCCACATGACCTCCGGGCGCCTGTCGGAGATGTTCGGCAAGAGCCAGGTGAAGAACGACGAGTTCCTGCGCACCCTCGGCTGGGACCGCGTCGCCCGGCAGGAGTACGACGACAAGTTGTCGGACTCCACGAAGAAGTACCTGCGGGCCTACGCGGAGGGCGTCAACGCCTACCTCGACGGCAAGGACGGCAAGGACATCTCCCTGGAGTACGCGGCGCTCGGCTTCACCAACGACTACAAGCCGTCGAAGTGGACGCCGGTCGACTCGGTCTCCTGGCTGAAGGCGATGGCCTGGGACCTGCGCGGGAACATGCAGGACGAGATCGACCGCGCGCTGATGACCAGCCGCCTCGGCCCGCAGCAGATCGCCGACCTCTACCCGGAGTACCCGTACAAGCGCAACCGGGCCATCGTCCAGGACGGCCGGTACGACGAGCTGACCGGGACGTTCGAGCCGAAGAACGGCTCGGGCTCGTCCGGCGGCACCTCCACGGGCGGTACGGGCTCGTCCGGCGGTACCTCGTCGGGGGGCACGGGTTCCGGTGACGGCACCTCGTCGGGCGGCACGGGCTCCGGTGACGGCACCGGCGCGTCCGGCGGCTCGGGCTCCTCGAGCGGCACCGGGGGCTCGGCCCTGCAGAGCCAGCTCTCGGGACTGTCCGAGGTCCTGGACGACCTGCCGACCGCGGTCGGCGTGAACGGCAACGGCATCGGCTCCAACTCCTGGGTCGTCTCCGGGGAGCACACGATCACCGGCAAGCCGCTGCTGGCCAACGACCCGCACCTGTCGGCCTCGTTGCCGTCCGTCTGGTACCAGATGGGCCTGCACTGCCGCAACGTCTCCAGCAAGTGCCAGTACGACGTCACCGGCTACACCTTCGCCGGCATGCCCGGTGTGGTCATCGGCCACAACGAGGACATCGCCTGGGGCATGACCAACTCCGGCGTGGACGTCACCGACCTGTACCTGGAGAAGCTGTCGGGCGACGGCTACCTGTACGACGACAAGGTCCGGCCCTTCACCACGCGCGAGGAGACCATCAAGGTCGCCGGCGGCGAGGCCAGGAAGATCGTCGTGCGCGAGACCGACGACGGAATGCCGCTGCTGTCCGACCGCGACGACGAGCTGGTGAAGGTCGGCAAGAAGGCCGGCGTCGACACGGCCGCCCCCGACCGCGGCGACGGCTACGCGGTGGCCCTGAAGTGGACCGCCCTGGAGCCGGGCACCACCATGGACGCCGTCTTCGCCATGGACAAGGCGAAGGACTGGGAGGACTTCCGGGCCGCGGCCAAGAAGTTCGACGTCCCCTCGCAGAACCTGGTCTACGCCGACACCGACGGCAACATCGGCTACCAGCTGCCCGGCAAGATCCCCACGCGCGCGAAGGGCGACGACGGCTCCGTCCCGGCGCCGGGCTGGAAGTCGAAGGACCGCTGGACCGGCTTCATCGAGTTCGACGAGCTGCCCTACGAGTACAACCCCGACCGCGGCTACATCGTGACCGCCAACCAGGCCGTCGTGGACGAGGACGAGTACCCCTACACCCTCACCACGGACTGGGGCTACGGCACCCGCAGCCAGCGCATCACCGACCTGATCAAGTCCAAGATCAAGGGCGGCGGCAAGATCTCCACCGACGACATGCGCCAGATGCAGACGGACAACGCCAGCGAGATGGCCAAGTCGCTGGTGCCCGTCCTGCTGAAGATCGACATCGACGACCCGGACGTCCGCGAGGCGCAGAAGCTGCTCCAGGGCTGGGACTTCACCCAGGACGCCGACTCGACGGCCGCCGCCTACTTCAACGCGGTCTGGCGCAACATCCTCAAGCTCGCCTTCGGCAACAAGCTGCCCAAGGAGCTGCGGGTGGAGGGCCAGTGCCTGTGGGTCGACCCGGTCAACAGCACCGGTCCGGTCGACCGCACCCAGAAGGTGCGCGAGTGCGGCCAGCGCGCCGCCGACCAGGCGCAGCCGGACGGCGGCGACCGCTGGTTCCAGGTGGTCCACACGCTGATGAGCAAGCCGGACAGCGACTGGTGGACGACACCGAGGGCGGGCGCGCGGCTGGGGGCGACAAAGAACATGGACGACCTGTTCGAGCGCGCCATGATCGACGCCCGCTGGGAGCTGACCGCCAAGCTCGGCAAGGACATCGACACCTGGAGCTGGGGCCGGCTGCACCGCCTGTTCCTGAAGAACCAGACCCTGGGCACCAGCGGTCCGGGCTTCGTCCAGCGCATCCTCAACCGCGGCCCCTGGAAGCTCGGCGGCGGCGAGGCCGCGGTCGAC
Organism: Streptomyces galbus; assembly: GCF_005280195.1. Lineage (GTDB taxonomy): Bacteria > Actinomycetota > Actinomycetes > Streptomycetales > Streptomycetaceae > Streptomyces > Streptomyces galbus. The sequence goes on from NZ_SZPR01000019.1 coordinate 311,709, forward strand.
GCGACCGGCTGGAACGCGGCGGGCGGCTACGGCGTCGTCTGGGTGCCGTCGATGCGGATGGTCGTCAACCTCAAGGACCTGGACAAGTCGAAGTGGATCAACCTCACCGGCGCGTCCGGGCACGCCTTCAGCGCCCACTACACCGACCAGACGGGCAAGTGGGCCGACGGCGAGCTGCTCGACTGGTCCTTCGGCGAGGAGGCCGTCGGCAAGAGCACCAGGGACACCCTCGTCCTCAAGCCGTGAGCCGCGGCGGAAGCTGAGTGAAGGGGCCCTCCACGCGCGCGTGGAGGGCCCCTTCGTGGTGTCGCCGCGCGGGTGTCTCAGGGGCGGCCGGCGAAGCGGCGGACGCCCGAGGGGGTCACCACCGCGTGCACCGGCCGGTCGTGCGGCTCGGCCGGGACGTGCTCGACGACCTCGGAGTCGTACAGCAGGACCACCAGCGCGGGACGGGCGCCCGCCCGCTCCAGGCGGGCCAGCACCCGGTCGTACGACCCCCCGCCGCGCCCCAGTCGCATGCCGCGCGCGTCGACCGCCAGGCCCGGCAGCAGCACCACGTCGGCCCCCGTCACGGCGTCCGGGCCGAGCCGGGCCCCGACGGGCTCGAAGAGGGCCATCCTGCCGCCGTGTTGCACGCGCGCGAGGGAGCCCTCGCCCGCGTAGGCGCCCCAGTCGAGGTCGTTGTCGGGCAGCAGGGCGGGCAGCAGCACGCGTGCGCCCCGCGCGCGCAGCGCGTCCAGCAGCGCGAGCGTGCCGGGCTCGGTGCCCACGGAGACGTACGCCGCCACCGTGTGCGCGTGCGCCAACTCGGGTAGTTCCAGGGCGTGCTCGGCGAGCGCCAGGGCTGACTCACGCACGTCATCGGCCGTCAACATGTTCCTCACCGCGAGGAACTCCCGCCGCAACGTCCGCTTGTCAGACTCGGCCCCGCCTGTGCCGTGATGATGCACGCGTACGCTCCCGTTCTGTTCGAATCAGTTCATATGAACATTTATTAACCGGAGCTACAGATTCCTCTCAAAGGCACCGGATATGGTGGCGCACATGACTCAGTCGCACCCACGGATCAGCAAGGCTGTCATCCCCGCAGCAGGCCTCGGCACCCGGTTCCTGCCGGCGACCAAGGCCACCCCCAAGGAAATGCTGCCGGTCGTCGACAAGCCGGCGATCCAGTACGTGGTCGAGGAGGCCGTCGCCGCCGGCCTCGACGACGTGCTCATGGTCACGGGACGCAACAAGCGCCCCCTGGAGGACCACTTCGACCGCAACTACGAGCTCGAGTCGGCTCTGGAGAAGAAGGGCGACGTCGACCGGCTCGCCAAGGTTCGTCAGTCCAGTGACCTCGCGACCATGCACTACGTGCGCCAGGGCGACCCCAAGGGCCTCGGCCACGCGGTGCTCTGCGCGGCCCCGCACGTCGGCCAGGAGCCCTTCGCCGTCCTGCTCGGCGACGACCTGATCGACCCCCGCGACCCGCTGCTGAAGCGGATGATCGAGGTGCAGGAGCAGCACGGCGGCAGCGTCGTCGCCCTCATGGAGGTCGCCCCCGAGCAGATCCACCTCTACGGGTGCGCGGCGGTGGAGGGCACCGGCGAGGCCGACGTCGTCAAGGTGACCGGCCTGGTCGAGAAGCCGGACCGGGCGGACGCGCCCTCCAGCTACGCCATCATCGGCCGGTACGTCCTCGGCCCCAGCATCTTCGGCATACTGCGCACGACCGAGCCCGGCCGCGGCGGCGAGATCCAGCTCACCGACGCCCTCCAGCAGCTCGCCGCGGACGAGAAGGTCGGCGGCCCGGTGCACGGCGTCGTCTTCAAGGGCCGCCGCTACGACACCGGTGACCGCGGCGACTATCTGCGTGCCATTGTCAGACTCGCGTGCGAACGTGAAGATCTGGGTCCGGACTTCCGGTCCTGGCTTCGCAGTTACGTCACCGAGGAGTTGTAACCACGTTGAGCACCGCCGCGCCCCACTCCACCGGCCGCGACCGCCTGTGGTCGGTGGACGAGCACCTGGAGGACGTCCTCACCGCGATCCGCCCGCTGGAGCCCATCGAGCTGCACCTCCTCGACGCCCAGGGCTGCGTCCTGGTCGAGGACGTCACGGTGCCGGTGTCCCTGCCGCCGTTCGACAACAGCTCCATGGACGGGTACGCGGTCCGGGTCGCCGACGTCGCGGGCGCGAGCGAGGAGTTCCCGGCGGCCCTGGAGGTCGTCGGGGACGTGGCGGCCGGGCAGACCGGCCTGCTCCACGTGGGACCGGGCCAGGCCGCCCGGATCATGACCGGCGCCCCGCTGCCGCCGGGCGCCGAGGCCGTCGTCCCCGTGGAGTGGACCGACGGCGGGCTCGGCGAGGGCCCCGTGGACGCCATGCGCGCCCGCAGCCTCGCCCCCGAGGGCGCCACCGGACACGTGCGCGTGCACCGGCCCGCCGCAGCACGCGCCCACGTACGCGCGCAGGGCAGCGACGTCCGCGCCGGGGACCGCGCGCTGGAGGCCGGCACCGTCCTCGGCCCGCCGCAGATCGCCCTGCTGGCCGCGATCGGCCGCGGCACGGTCCGCGTGCGCCCGCGCCCGCGCGTGGTGGTGCTGTCCACCGGCAGTGAACTCGTCCAGCCCGGCGAGGCACTCGCCGACGGACAGATCTACGACTCCAACAGCTTCGCCCTCACCGCGGCCGCGCGCGACGCCGGTGCCATCGCCTACCGTGTCGGCGCCGTCGCCGACGACGCGGACACCCTGCGCTCCACCGTCGAGGACCAGCTCGTCCGCGCCGACCTCATGGTCACCACGGGCGGCGTCAGCGTCGGCGCCTACGACGTCGTCAAGGAGGCCCTCGCGCACGCAGGCGACGAGGACGAGCCCGGCAGCGGCGTCGAGTTCCGCAAGCTCGCCATGCAGCCCGGCAAACCGCAGGGCTTCGGCACCGTCGGCCCCGACCACATCCCGCTGCTGGCGCTCCCGGGCAACCCGGTGTCGTCGTACGTCTCCTTCGAGCTGTTCGTCCGCCCCGCCATCCGCACCCTGATGGGTCTCACCGACGTCCACCGGCCCACCACGCGCGCGACGCTCACCGCGGACCGCCCGCTGTCCTCACCGCGGGGCCGCCGCCAGTTCCTGCGCGGCAGCTACGCCGACGGCACCGTCCGCCCGGTCGGCGGCGCCGGCTCGCACCTGGTCGCGGCCCTCGCGCACGCCGACGCGCTGATCGTCGTCCCCGAGGACGCCGACTCCGTCGAGCCGGGCGCCGAGGTCGAGGTCGTCCTGCTCGGCTGAGCCCCGCGCGGACCGGTCCGCGGGGCGGTCCTGGACGGTTGCGCACCGGGACTTGGGGGTACCGTGTCGCGCACAGCAGGCCCGTGCGCCGCACCGCACGGGCCCGGACCGGGAGCGCCACACACCATGACCGTGCCATCCCGGGGGGAAACCCCCGGACCCCCCGCACAGGACCGACTGACGCACCTCGACGAGGCGGGTGCCGCCCGCATGGTCGACGTGTCCGGCAAGGACGTGACCGCGCGCACCGCCCGCGCCAGCGGCCGCGTCCTCGTCTCGCCCCGCGTGGTCGAGCTGCTGCGCGGCGGGGGCATGCCCAAGGGCGACGCCCTGGCCACCGCGCGCATCGCCGGCATCATGGGCGCCAAGCGCACGCCCGACCTGATCCCGCTGTGCCACCCCCTGGCCCTGTCCGGTGTGACACTGGACCTGTCGGTCGCGGACGACGCCGTGGAGATCGCCGCGACGGTGCGCACGACGGACCGCACGGGCGTCGAGATGGAGGCCCTCACCGCGGTGTCCGTCGCCGCGCTCACCGTGATCGACATGGTCAAGGCGGTCGACAAGGGAGCGGTCATCACGGACGTGCGCGTGGAGGAGAAGACGGGCGGCAAGTCCGGCGACTGGAGCCGGCCGTGAACGCCGCGCCGCCCGCCGGCGGTGCGCCGTACCGCGCGCTGGTCGTCACCGCTTCCAACCGGGCCGCGGCCGGGGTCTACGAGGACACCGGCGGCCCCCTGATCGCCGCGGGCCTGACCGGCTTCGGGTTCACCGTCGACGGCCCCCGCGTCGTCCCCGACGGCGACCCCGTGGAGGCGGCCCTGCGCGCCGGGGTCGAGAGCGGCTACGACGTGATCGTCACCACCGGCGGCACCGGCATCTCGCCGACCGACCGCACCCCCGAGGCCACGCGCGCGGTGCTGGACCACGAGGTGCCCGGCATCGCGGAGGCGATCCGGGCCTTCGGCCGGGACAAGGTGCCGACCGCGGCCCTCTCGCGCGGGCTGGCCGGGGTGGCCGGGCGGACCCTGATCGTCAACCTGCCGGGCTCCTCGGGCGGCGTGAAGGACGGGCTGGCGGTCCTGGAGCCGCTGCTCGTGCACGCCGTCGACCAGCTCCGCGGCGGCGACCACCGCCGTACCGACGCCCACGACGCCCACGACGCTCACGGCGGCCACGACGCCCATGACGGCCCTGCCGAGGCCCCGGCCGGTGAGGGCCGTCCCGGACCGTCCGGGGGTGCGCGCTGAACAGCCCGTCCTGGCCCGTCCAGCTCACGGAGGGCGATGTCGTCCTCCGGCCGATAAAGCTGCGCGACCAGCGCGCGTGGCGCGAGGTCAACCGGCGCAACCGGGACTGGCTGCGCCCCTGGGAGGCGACCATCCCGCCGCCCGCGCCCAGCGGGCCGATCGCGCACCGGCCGACGTACCGGCAGATGGTCCGGCACCTGCGCTCGGAGGCCAACGCCGGCCGGATGCTGCCGTTCGTCATCGAGTACCAGGGCCAGCTCGTCGGTCAGTTGACGGTCGCCGGGATCACCTGGGGCTCGATGTGTTCCGGGCACGTCGGTTACTGGGTGGACCAGGCCGTCGCCGGCCGCGGCGTGATGCCGACGGCGGTGGCGCTCGCCGTCGACCACTGTTTCCGCGCGGTCGGTCTGCACCGCATCGAGGTCTGCATTCGCCCCGAGAACGGCCCCAGCCGGCGCGTGGTGGAGAAACTCGGATTCCGGGAGGAGGGGCTGCGGCCCCGTTATCTCCACATCGACGGGGCCTGGCGGGACCACCTGGTCTACGCCCTGACCGCCGAGGAAGTCCCCGAGGGCCTGCTGGCGCGCTGGCGGAGGTCGCGGGCCCGCACCGCGCCCCGTGACCACCAGAACACACCGGGGAATGCCGGCAACCCCGGAAATTGAAAATATGTTCGAAATTGATCGGTGTCCGGCACTCCCGGAGCAATGAATTCCCGGACCGAGTGGGCCGCTGATCGCATCGGTCACAAAAAAAGTTCGAAATATCAGCCAGATCGTGCGACACACCGGCCCAATTGGCGGATGGCCTCACGCAATCCCCTCTACCGTGTGAGGCGTGAGCAGCAGCGGCCTCATCTACGCAGTCATTGTCGGGGCCTGGGCCGCCTACTTGGTGCCGATGTGGCTCCGTAGGCAGGACGAGCTGAACGAGGCCCGTCCGACCGAACGCTTCAGCACCGCCATCCGGTTGCTGTCCGGACGGGCGGCCATGGAGCGTCGTTACGCCAAGGACCTGCAGGCGCGCTCCACCGACGAGGCGGAGCCCGACGCCGACCCGGACGCGGTCACCGACTCGGTGGACGTCCGGGCCTTCGCCGTGCCCCCGACCCGCCCGCAGACCCGCGTCACGCTCCCGGAGCGCGAGACCGGGCAGCCCGGCGCGGACCGGCACGAGCGCGTGGAGCGCGCCGAGCGCGAGCGGGTGGGCGAGCCCGCCGCCGAGAGCCACGCCGCGTCGGTGCCCGCCCCGCTTCCCCAGCCGTCCCCGCCCTCCGGGTCCTCGGCGCCGTCCGTCGCGCCCGACGCCACCCGGCGCGTGCCCCGGGCCCGGCGCGCGCCGAGCCCCTCCGCGCAGGCGGCCACGGCGCGGGCCCAGCGCTCGAAGGTGCTCGCGCGCCGCCGGCGCACCACCGTGATGCTCTTCCTCGCCTTCACCCTGGGGGCCGTCGTCGCGGCCGTCGGCGGCCTGGCGTTCCTGTGGGCGCCCGGTGTGCCCGCCGTCCTGCTCAGCGGGTACATCGCCTACCTGCGCGCCCAGGAGCGCCGCCGCTTCACCTACCAGATGGACCGGCGCCAGGCCGAGGCCGCCGCGCAGCGCCTGCGTGAGCGCCAGCCGCGCCGCCGGGCCTCGGCGTCCGCGCCGGCCCCGGAGGCCGACGCCGCCGCAGAGGAGCCCGACACGGCGGCCGAGCCGCACACCGACCCCGGGCTGCTCGCGCTGGCCGCGGACCGCCGGGCCCTCGTCGAGCAGACCGACCACGCGGAGTGGGTCGACCAGCAGCGCGAACGGCAGCGGCACCCGGGCCCGGGCGAGAGCTGGGACCCGGTACCGGTGCCCCTGCCGACGTACGTGACGGCACCGGTCGCCCCGCGCGCCACGTCCGACGTCGACCTCGGCGCCCCGGACACCTGGAGCTCGGCCCGCTCCAGCGCGGTCACCCCGGACCAGGCGGAGCCCGAGGCCGACGCCGGGGCGGACGCCGCCTCCGCCGAGGACCGGCCCGAGGGCGAGGGCCGCTCCGACGCCCGGCGCGCCGCCTCGGCCCGCCGCTCCCGCGAGCGGGGCCGCACCCCGCTGTTCGACCAGTACGAGGACGGCGAGCGGCCCCGCGCCGCCAACGAGTGACGCCCGACGGCGCCCGGCACGCCCCGGATGACCTGCACCGGACGCCCCGCTCGCCCCTCTGCGCCGTCCGCCCGGCCGCCCGACAACGGATTTTTGAGCAGGCCGACGGGGATGCTAGAGTTTCACTCGTTGCAAGGGCCTGTGGCGCAGTCCGGTAGCGCACCTCGTTCGCATCGAGGGGGCCAGGGGTTCAAATCCCCTCAGGTCCACGCAGCTCAAAGCCCCGGTCGGGTTTCCCGACCGGGGCTTTGGCATGGGCTGAAGGTCCGTCAGGGCTGACGCTTCCGGTGCGGGCTCCACTCGAAGACGCCGGAGGAGGGTTCCACGACCTCGCGGGGCCAGCGAGCGTCGTCGGACCTCGTCCAGACGGCGGCGCTGATCGTCTGTCCAGCCTTTTTCGAGGGCCACGGGCACCGTCACCGTCGCCATGGAACCCGGGACGTCCTCGACGACGACCTCGGGACAGCCCCGTTCTCCTGCGAGCCGGACCCTGATCTCGGGCGCACGGTCTCCCAGCCAGGTGATGTCCTGCCCCGCCGCCAACGAGTCGAGTGCCGCCTCCCATTCGGCCAGATCGCCGGGCAGGAGCCAGAGCTCCAGGTGCCCGCTGACGAACCCGGTCGTCACCAGGACGTCCGCGGTCAGGGTGTCATGGCGCGTCAGCACCCCCGGCATGTCCCGTCCGGTCACCCGCACGACGACGCTGTTGCCCTCGTCGTCGGCGAGGCGTATCAGGTCCACGGCTTCCTGGCCCGTCATGTTCCCTCGTTCTCGGCGCCGTTCTCGGCGGCCGGGGCGGGCCGGCGCACGACAGGCTAGTTCCCCCCACCGACACCGGCCCCCGAGAGGGACCTGGCCGTCGCGGTCGAGGTCGCGGTCAGGGACAGCAGGGCGCAGGCGGTCGTCGTCCAGGCGATCGGGCGCCACGGGACGGTCAGGGTGGGCGGGGAGCCGAGCAGGTGCAGGGCCGCTGTCAGGCCCGAGAGGCCGGTCAGCGTCACCAGGACGCCCAGGGCGGCGCCCAGGGCCACCGCCGTCAACGTCTCCAGGGCCGTCAGGCGCAGGATCTGGGCACGGGTGAGGCCGGTCAGGCGGAGGGTGGTCAGCTCCGTGCGGCGGGCCGCCGTCGCCATCAGCGCCGTGTTGGCGACCGACAGGCCCGTGTAGAGCAGGGCGATGCCGAGCACCAACAGGACGCCCAGGCGCGTGGTGCGGTTCGGGGCCGGCCAACTCGCCCGGACCCACTGCGCCTTGGTCCGCAGCCTCACCCCTTCGACCGCCCTCAGGTGCCGGGCCACCGCCGCGGCCGACGCCCCCGCGCGCACCCGCACGTCGACCCGGTCGACGCCCGCTCCCGGAGCGTTCGCGGGGGTGACGTAGGCCCCGGTGCCGCCCGTGCCCGTGGCCAGGACCGCCACGACGCGCAGGGTGCGCGGGGTGCCGTCGCCGCGCCAGATTCGTACCCGCTCGCCCACCCGGTGCCGGGCCCACTCCCGGGTCACCACGATCGCGTCGTCGTCCAGGTCGGCGAGGTGCCCGGCCGTCACCGGCAGGCGCACCGTGCGGGCCAGCGGGCCCGGTTCGGCCGCGCGGGCCGGGAAGGCCACCAGGGCGACACCGTCCTCCAGGGTCTGCACGGCGGTCGTGGCCGTCGCGGACACCTCGGCGCCCGGCACCCGCCGCAGCCGGGCCAGCGCCGCCGGGGCGAACGTCGTGCCGTCCGCCGGCGTCACCACGAAGTCCGCGGCCGTCTGCCGGTCCACCTCCGCCGCGCGCGCCCCGCCCAGCGTCGCCGTGGCACCCAGCAGCGAGCCCGCGAGCGCCACGGTCACCAGGACGGGCGCCGCCAGCGACGCGGTGCGCCGGGCGCCCGTGAGGACGTTCTGCCGCACCAGCAGGCCGAGCACCCCCGGCAGCCGCACCAGCAGCCGCGCCAAGGGGCGCACCAGTGCCGGGGAGAGGACCGCCACCCCGCTGATCAGCAGCAGGGGACGGCTGACCCAGGTCTTGCGGTGCAGCAGGTCACCCGGGTCGGTCAGCAGCGTGTACGCCAGGGTCGCGGCCGCCGTCAGCAGCAGGACCGCCCCGCACACCCACCGCGCGCGGGGCAGCCGGGCCGGGTCCACGGAGACCTCCCGCAGCGCGTCCACGGCAGGCGTGCGCCCCGCCCGCCACGCGGCGCTGCTCGCGCCCGCCAGGGCGACCGACAGACCCGTCCAGAACGCCACGTGGTACGGCCACACCGCGCCGCCGACCCGGTACCAGGCCGGGGCCAGACCACCGTCGACCACCAGCGCGGCCAGGTGCGGGGCGGCGTACGCCCCCAGCGCGCAGCCGGCCGCCGAGGCGAGCGCGCCGACCAGCAGCGCCTCCACCAGCACCGCGCGCCGGAGCTGACCGGGGGTCGCGCCCGCCGTGCGCAACAGGGCGAACTCCCGGCGGCGCTGCGCCACCGCGAAGGCGAACGTCGAGGACACCACGAACACCGACACGAACCCGCTGACCCCGCCGGCCGTGCCGAACAGGGCGTTCAGCGCGGTCAGCGCCTCCGCGTCGCGGTCCGGGTCGGCGTCCGCCAGGCGCCGCGCCGCGCCGGTCAGGACCCGCACGCGTGCGTCGCCGCGCAGCGCCGCCCGGACGGCGGTGGCGTCCGCCTCCACCACCGCCTGCCGCACCTCGGGGGCGAGGGCCGCCGCGCGGGCGTCCGTGTAGAAGACCGGACGCTCGGGGCCGACGGCGCGGACCGTGCCCACGACGGTCACCGTGCCGTGGGAGGTGCGCAGGCGTGCGCCGGGACGCGTCCGGCCGCCGGCCGTCACCACCTCGTCCGGCGCCGCGGGGGCCCGCCCGGCGGTGAGCGCGTACGGGGCGAAGCGCGCCGTCGACCAGGGGTGGCCCACGAGGCCGTCGGGGCCGCCGGGCAGGCGGACCGGGAAGGAGCGGTCCGGGGTGACGCGCCCGAGCGCCGCGAGCGCGGCCAGCGTGGCGGGCCGCAGCGGCGGGGCGTGGGGGAGGCGGGCCGTGCGGGGGCCCGCCGGGGTCGGCACCTGGAGCGTGTCGTCGGCCCGGACCACGACCGGTGCGGCGGCGAACCGCTCCGGGGAGCGGTCCGGCGCGTGCAGCGACGCCGCGAGGGCCTGCCCCATCACGGTCAGCAGGGCGACGCCCAGCGCCAGCGCGACGAAGCTGCCGGCGAAGGACGTCCGGCGGGCGTACAGGGTGCGCAGGGCGGTGGTCAGCACGCCGCCGCCCCCGCCGCCGTACGGCTCTCCAGGGACGCCATCCGGGCCGCGACCGTCTCCGCGTCCGCCGCCGCGAGCTCGTCGTGCACCCGGCCGTCGACCAGGAACACCACCCGGTCCGCCGCCGCCGCCGCGGCCACCGGGTCGTGCGTGACCATCACGACCGTCTGCCCCTCGTCGTCCACCAGGGCGCGCAGCAGCGTCAGCACCTCGCGCGCCGTCGTGGAGTCCAGCGCGCCCGTCGGCTCGTCGCCGAACAGCACCTCGGGTCGGGTGATCAGCGCGCGGGCCACCGCGACGCGCTGCTGCTGGCCACCGGAGAGCCGGGCCGGGTGGTGGTCCGCGCGGTCGGCGAGACCGACCTGGGCGAGCGCGGCACGCACGCGTGCGCGGGACGGACGGCGGCCGGCCAGACGCAGCGGCAGGGCGACGTTCTGCTCGGCGGTCAGCGCCGGCAGCAGGTTGTACGACTGGAAGACGAACCCGATCCGGGCCCGCCGCAGCAGCGTGAGCCGGCGCTCGCCCAGCCCCGTCAGCTCGGTGCCGCCGATCCGCACGGAGCCCGACGTCGGCCGGTCCAGACCCGCGGCGCACTGCAGGAGCGTCGACTTGCCCGAGCCGGACGGGCCCGTCACGGCGGTGAAGGAGCCCCGCGGGAAGGCGAGCGTGACGTCGTCGAGCGCGGTCACCCCGGTGCCCTCGGCACCGTATCGCCTGCTCACGGAGGTCAGTTGGACGGCGTGTGTGGTCATGACCCCACGAAACCCCGCGCGAGGGGCCCGTGTCGGTCGGGCAGGGGTGACAGCCGGGGTGGGGCCAGGCATACCCCCCGTGCTCCGGCTGGACGGATGGCCCGGCCGGGGGCGGCGCTCCTACGGTGATCCGCATGCGTCCTCGTACGGTGTGGCAGGCCCTGGCCCGCCCGGACTACCTGCTGTCCTCGTGGCCCTGGCGGGCCGCGGGCTACCTGCTGACGGGAGTGGTGCTCGGAGTCGTCGTCCTGGCCGGGCTGGTGGGGCTCGTCGCGGCCGGCGGGCTCCTCGCGGTGGTGCTCGTCGGACTGCCGCTGCTGGGACTGGCGGCGCTCGCGGGCCTGCCCGTCGCGGCCGTGGAGCGGTGGCGGCTCGGGTGGCTCCGCAAGGGGCCCGACGACGGCGGAGGCACCGAAGCGGCCCGCCTCCCCGCGCCCGCACACGTCGATCCCCCCGCCCCCGGACTGCGCAGCTGGCTCGGCACCCGGCTCCGGGAGGCCGCCACCTGGCGGGAGTTGGGACAGGCGCTGCTGACCGGGTTCCTGCTGTGGCCGGTCGAGGCGCTCGTCGTGACCGTCGCCCTGGTGTGCCCGGCGGCGCTGGCCGCGACACCGCTGCTGCTGGCGACCGCGGGGGAGGGGCGGGAGCTGAAGGTGCTCAAGGCGGTGACCGTCACCGGGCAGGCGCAGGCCGGCGGACTCGCCGCGCTCGGGCTGGCGGCGCTCGCCACCGGGCTGTACGGCGTCGGCGTGGCCGCCGGCGCGCGGGCCGGGCTCACCCGCCTGCTCGTGCTGCCGCGCGCCGGCGAGGCCGAGGCCAGGGTGCGTGAACTGGCTCGCTCCCGCGTGCGGTTGGTGGACGCGTTCGAGGCGGAGCGGCGGCGGATCGAGCGCGACCTGCACGACGGGGCGCAACAGCGGCTCGTCGCCCTCACCATGGCCCTCGGCCTGGCCCGGCTCGACGCACCGCCCGGCGGGCCGCTCGCCGCACAACTGGCCGGGGCGCACGCCCAGGCGGACGCGGTGCTGGCGGAGCTGCGCGAGCTGATCCACGGCATCCACCCCCAGGTGCTCGCCGACCACGGGCTCGCGGCGGCCGTGGCGGACGCGGCCGACCGCTCGCCCGTCCCGGTCGAGACGGACGTCGACCTGCCGGGCCGGCTCCCCGGGGCGGTGGAGGCCGCCGCGTACTTCGTGGTGCGCGAGGCACTGGCCAACGTCGCCCGGCACAGCGGGGCGCGACGCGCACGTGTGCGGGGCGGCCACCGGCGGGGGCGGCTCGTCCTGGAGGTCGAGGACGACGGGCGGGGCGGCGCCGACCCGGCCGCCGGCTCCGGGCTGACCGGACTCGGGGACCGGGTGTCGGTGCTCGATGGGAGACTGAGCGTGACCAGCCCGCCGGGCGGGCCCACCCTGGTGCGAGTGGAGATCCCGTGCGCGACGCAGCCCACGGCCGACGGCCCCTGCGCGTAGTCCTCGCCGAGGACGGCGTGCTGCTGCGCGACGGCCTGACGGCCCTGCTGGAGCGGTTCGGGCACCGGGTCGTCGCGGCCGTCGGGGACGCCGCCGCCCTGCTCGAAGCGGTCCGGGCGCACGACCCGGACGTGGTCGTCACCGACGTACGGATGCCGCCCGGGTTCACGGACGAGGGGCTGCACGCGGCCGTGCGGCTGCGCGCCGAGCGGCCCGGGCTGCCGGTGCTGGTGCTCAGCCAGTACGTGCAGCGGACGTACGCGGGCGAGCTGCTCGACTCCGGGGACGGCACCGCGGTCGGCTACCTGCTCAAGGACCGCGTCGGACAGGTCGAGGAGTTCGTGGCCGCCCTCGACGAGGTCGCGGCGGGCGGCACGGTCGTCGACCCGGAGGTCGTACGGCAGTTGCTGCGCCGGCGCCGCGATCCGCTGGAGCGGCTCACCCCGCGCGAACGGGAGGTGCTCGCGCTGGTGGCCGAGGGCCGCTCCAACGGGGCCGTCGCCCGCGCGCTGGTCGTCTCCGAGGCGGCCGTCGGCAAGCACATCGGCTCCATCCTCACCAAGCTCGACCTGCCGCCCGCGGACGACGTGCACCGCCGGGTGCTGGCGGTACTGGCGTACCTGCGGGAGTGACGCCGGGCCGTCAGCCTGTGCGGGAGGGGGTCACCGGCTCTCGCGCAGCGGCTTGGCGTAGCACAGGCTCGCCTCGTGGTGGCGGTAGTAGCCGAACTTGGCGCACGGCTCGTAGCCGCTGGAGGTGTACAGGGCGACGGCCTCCGGCTGCTGGGTGCCCGTCTCCAGCACCATCCGCACCCGGCCCGCCGCCCGCGCGTCCTCCTCCAGCGCCGCGAGCATCCGCCGGGCCAGCCCGAGGCCGCGCATCTCGGGCACCACGTACATGCGCTTCAGCTCCGCGTCGCCGTCCTCGTTGCCCTCGTCGTTGCGGTCCTGACTGCGCCAGCCGCCCGTCGCGACCGGACGGTCCAGCTCGTCGTAGGCGATGAGGTACACGCCGCGCGGCGGCTGGAAGTCCGACGGCGCGAGCACGGTGGCGTCGCCCCCGTCGCCGTAGCGCACGTGGTATTCGGCCTGGACCTCGTCGTTGAGCTTGACGGCGTCGGGGTGGTCGAAAGGCACGGGGCGTATGTTCATGCTGCTCACTGTACTTATATGCGCACGCATGGGGTGCGGGGCGAACGGGTCGCCCTCCAGTGTGCCGGTATCGTGCCCGGGTGCTGACCGTGACCTCCGTGAACGTGAATGGGCTGCGCGCCGCCGCGAAGAAGGGCTTCGTGGAATGGCTCGCCGACACCTCCGCCGACGTGCTCTGCCTGCAGGAGGTGCGCGCCGAGCCCGGGCAGCTTCCCGCCGCGGCCGGTGCGCCGGAGGGCTGGTTCGTCGTGCACGCGCCCGCCGCCGCGAAGGGCCGGGCGGGCGTCTCCCTCTACAGCCGCCGCGAGCCGGACGCCGTGCGCGTCGGCTTCGGCTCGGCCGAGTTCGACACCTCCGGCCGCTACGTCGAGGCCGACCTGCCCGGTGTCACGGTGGCCTCCCTCTACCTGCCGTCCGGCGAGGTCGGCACCGAGCGCCAGGACGAGAAGGTCCGCTTCATGGACGCCTTCCTCGCCCACCTCAAGGAGCTGCGCGAGCGCGCCGCGGCGGACGGCCGCGAGGTGCTGGTCTGCGGCGACTGGAACATCGCCCACGAGCCGGCCGACCTGAAGAACTGGCGCGGCAACACCAAGAACTCCGGCTTCCTGCCCGAGGAGCGCGCCTGGCTGACCCGGGTCCTCACCCCGGAGGAGGGCGGCTACGTGGACGTCGTGCGGGCACTGCACCCGGGTCTCGAGGGCCCGTACAGCTGGTGGTCGTACCGGGGACGGGCCTTCGACAACGACAGCGGATGGCGCATCGACCTCCACGTCTGCACGCCCGGCCTGGCCGGGAAGGCGGTCAAGGGGTACGTGGAGCGCGCGGCCACGCACGCGGAGCGCTGGTCGGACCACGCGCCGGTGACGGTCGTCTACGACCTCTGACCCGGCGGCCCCCCCCCGGGCACCCTCCGGCGGGTCGTCAGGCCCGTTCCCCGTCCCCTTCGCCGTCCCCTTCCCCCCGCTTCCCCCTCCGCTCCCGCACCCGTCGGTCCAGTGCCAGGGAGAGTTCCGCCTCGACCACGCTGCGGGCCAGGGGGCGCAGGCGGTGGAGGTTCTCCTCGGGGCCGTGGCGCAGGATCAGGTCGGTGAAGAGGTCGGCCAGGGCGTCGGCGTGCTTGCGGACCCGGGCGCCCGCGGAGAGGACCTCGGCGAGCGGGATGCCCTCGCGGACCAGGGCGGAGGAGACGTCCAGCAGGCGGCGGCTGATGTGGACGATCTCGTCGCCGTCGGTGCCCAGGTAGCCGAGGTCGAGGGCGGCGGCCAGGTTCTCGGGGGTGACCTCGCCCTCGAAGCGGGCGGCGAGTTCCTCGGGGGTGAGGCGGACCGGTTCCTCCTCGGTGGGCGGGGCGACGCCGAGGAGGTCGGCGACGTCCCGGCCGTGGTCCAGGGCCTCGGCCAGTTCGGCGATGCCGCTGAGGGTGTGGCCGCGCTCCAGCAGCGCCGCGATCGTGCGCAGCCGGGCCAGGTGGTGGTCGTCGTACCAGGCGATCCGGCCCTCGCGGCGGGGCGGGGACAGCAGGCCGCGCTCCCGGTAGAAGCGCAGGGTGCGCACCGTGATGCCGGCCCGCTCGGCCAGCTCCGCCATGCGGTACTCCCGCTTGTCTGCCACGTCCGCACCTTAGTTCGTACCGTCGGTAACTTTCTCCGGCCGACCCCCTACCCATGAGTACGCCGCTCCTCTACTCTCCCATTGCGCCAGTGTTCACTGGCAGAGTCGCGCGAGGAGGGTCTCGGATGGCCGAGCAGGAGCGGGTACGGGTGGCGGTGATCGGGTCCGGCTTCGGCGGGCTCGGCGCGGCCGTGCGGCTGCGCCGCGAGGGGATCACCGACTTCGTCGTCCTGGAGCGGGCGAGCAGCGTCGGCGGCACCTGGCGGGACAACAGCTATCCCGGGTGCGCGTGCGACGTGCCCTCCCACCTCTACTCCTTCTCCTTCGCGCCCAACCCCGACTGGCCGCGCACCTTCTCCGGGCAGGAGCACATCCGCGCCTACCTGGAGCACGTCGCCGACGTCTTCCACCTGCGCCCGCACCTGCGCTTCGACTCCGAGGTGCGGCGGATGACCTGGAACGCCGAGCGGCTGTGCTGGGACATCGAGACGGCGAGCGGCGCCCTGTCGGCGGACGTCGTGGTCTCCGCCACCGGACCGCTGTCCGACCCGAAGATCCCCGAGTTCCCGGGCCTCGCGTCCTTCCCGGGCAAGGTCTTCCACTCCGCCCGCTGGGACCACGACTACGACCTCACCGGCAAGCGGGTCGCCGTCGTCGGCACGGGCGCGTCCGCCATCCAGATCGTGCCCGCCATCCAGCCGAAGGTCGGCCGCCTCACCCTCTTCCAGCGGACCCCGCCGTGGGTGATGCCCCGCGTCGACCGCGCCATCAGCGGCGCCGAGCGGTCCCTGCACCGGGCGCTGCCGGTCACCACCCAGGTGCGCCGCGGGCTGCTGTGGGGCATCCGGGAGCTGCAGGTACAGGCGTTCACCAAGCGGCCCGACGAACTGGGCTTCGTGGAGAAGCTGGCCAAGCGCAACATGGCCCGCGCCATCAAGGACCCGGCGCTGCGGGCCAAGCTCACGCCCGACTACCGCATCGGCTGCAAGCGGATCCTGCTGTCCAGCACGTACTACCCGGCGCTCGCCCGGCCCAACGTGGACCTGGTCGCCAGCGGGCTGCGCGAGGTGCGGGGCTCGACCCTGGTGGCCGCCGACGGCACCGAGGCCGAGGTCGACGCGATCGTCTTCGGCACCGGCTTCCACGTCACCGACATGCCGATCGCCGAGCGGGTCGTCGGGGCGGAGGGCCGCACCCTCGCCGAGGTGTGGAAGGACGGCATGGAATCCCTGCGCGGCGCGACCGCCGCGGGCTTCCCGAACTTCATGACGATCATCGGGCCCAACACCGGCCTGGGGAACTCCTCGATGATCCTGATGATCGAGTCCCAGCTCAACTACCTGGCCGACTACCTGCGCCAGTTGACCGTCCTCGGCGGCCGTGCGGCCCTCGACGCCCGGCCCGCTGCCGTGCTTGCCTGGAACCGGCGCGTGCAGGAGCGGATGCGGCGCACCGTGTGGAACACCGGCGGCTGCACGAGCTGGTACCTCGACGCCAACGGGCGCAACACCACCATCTGGCCCGGCACCACGGCCGAGTTCCGCCGCGCGACACGGCGGGTGGACCTCGCCGAGTACCAGGTGGTCCGGCCCCGGGACGGCCAGGACGGCCCGGGCTCCGCGGGTACCGCGGACGCGACGGCCGCGGCGGGCACCGCCTCCGCGGAGGTGGCCTCGTGAGCCGGCGCCCCGCGCACGTCACCTCCGGGCCCTACGCGCCGCCCGTGCCCGCGCGGGAGCTGAGCGTCGTCTCGGCCGACGGCGCACGGCTGCACGTCGAGGTGCACGGGCCGGACGGCGCCCCGGCGGTCGTGCTGGCGCACGGCTGGACCTGCTCGACCGCCTTCTGGGCGGCGCAGATCCACGCGCTGGCGGCCGACCACCGGGTCATCGCCTACGACCAGCGCGGCCACGGGCGCAGTCCCGCGAGCACCGCCTGCGGCACCGACGCCCTCGCCGACGACCTCGAGGCGGTCCTGCTCGCCACCCTCGCACCGGGCGAGAAGGCGGTCGTCGCCGGGCACTCGATGGGCGGGATGACCGTGATGGCCGCCTCGGCGCGCCCGGCGTTCCGCGCGCACGCGGCGGCGGTCCTGCTGTGCAGCACGGGCAGTTCGCGACTGGTCGCCGAGTCGACGGTGCTGCCGCTGCGGCCCGGCCGGCTCCGGACGTGGCTGACCCGGCACGTCCTCGGCTCGCGCGCGCCGCTGGGCCCGGTCACGCCGGCCGCGCTGCGGATCCTGAAGTACGCGACCATGGGCGCCGGTTCGAGCCCGCACATGGTGGAGGCGTGCGCCCGGATCGTGCACGCCTGTCCGCGCGGGGCGCGGCACGCCTGGTCGCAGGTGCTGTACGTGCTCGACCTGGACGACGCCGTACGGGAGTTGGACGTGCCGACCGCGGTGGTCGTCGGGACCGCGGACCGGCTGACGCCCCCGCGGCACGCCCGTTCGCTGGTGGCCGCCCTGCCGCGGTGCGTCGGCCTGACCGAGCTGCCGGGCATGGGCCACATGACGCCCGTCGAGGCGCCGGAGCTGGTCACCGCCCGGATCCGGGAGCTGGTCGCGACGTACGTCGGTCCCCACACCGCGGAGGGCCCGGCCGGGGTCTCGGCAACGCCACCGGCCGCACGCACCGCACACACCCCACAGACCGCACAGATCAAGGAGGGCGCATGAGCAAGGTGAGCCTGGAGGGCCAGGTCGCCGTGGTCACCGGAGCGGCGCGCGGCGTGGGCGAGTTGCTCGCCCGCAAGCTGTCGGCGCGCGGGGCGAGCGTCGCACTGGTGGGCCTGGAGCCCGACCTGCTCAAGCAGGTGGGGGAGCGGCTGCACGGCGACAGCGACCACTGGCATGCCGACGTCACCGACCACGAGGCGATGGCCCGGGTGGCGCGCGAGGTCAAGGAGCGGTTCGGGAAGGTCGACATCGTGGTGGCCAACGCCGGGGTGGCCACCGGCGGGCCGTTCGTCGACTCCGACCCGGACTCCTGGCGCCGGGTGATCGAGGTCAACCTCATCGGATCGGCGGTCACCGGGCGGGCGTTCCTGCCGGTGCTGATGGAGAGCCGCGGCTACCTGCTGCAGATCGCCTCCCTCGCGGCGATCACCCCGGCGCCGATGATGACGGCGTACTGCGCGTCCAAGTCGGGCGTGGAGGCGTACGCGCACAGCCTGCGCGCCGAGGTCGGCCACCGGGGCGTGCGGGTCGGGGTGGGCTACCTGTCCTGGACCGACACCGACATGGTGCGCGGCGCCGACCAGGAGGACGTCATGCGGGAGTTGCGGCAGCGGCTGCCCTGGCCGTCCAACAAGACGTATCCGCTCGGCCCGGCGGTGGACCGGCTCGTGGCGGGGATCGAGCGGCGGTCGAGCCATGTGTACGGGCAGTGGTGGCTGCGCGGGATGCAGGGGGTGCGCGGCTATCTGCCGGGGCTCATCGGGACGGTGGGGCAACGGGAGATGAAGCGGTTCGCGCCCCGGCTGCAGGGGATGAGCACGGGGCTGGTCGGGGCCGGCGGAGCGGCCGACGAGCAGGCGCGCGCGGCCGGTCGACGGTGACGTCCGTGCTGGTCAACACCCTTGCGGCTACGCCCTGTAAGTGATCGACATGCGGAGCGTGTCGGCCCGTGTGAATCTGGTCGTGGCCCCGCGAGGGGCCCCGATCCCCCACTCACACAGGAGTGAACCCACATGGGTATGAAGGACAAGTTCCAGGACCGGACCGAGCAGTGGCAGGACCAGGCTCGGCAGAAGGTGGACGAGGCCAAGGAGCGCATGCCGCAGCGTGGCCGCAGGTCGCCGCAGGACGAGGAGTCCGAGCGCGGCCGCCGCGAGCCGGAGGAGCGCTTCGACCAGGACTACGAGGCCTGACCCTCGTCCTGCGGCCCTGGCCGACTTCCGTGGGGTGCTCCGCTTCGGCGGGGCACCCCACGCCCCGTTCCGGGGGCGGCCGGCCCGCCGCGGGTTCACGCCTCCCGCGGCGGGAGCTTCGGCCGTGACCGGTCCGGCACGTCCCGGCGGTCGGGCGGGGAGGCGGGCGGGTGGGTCTCCAGCAGTTCCAGCGCCAGCCGTACGGCGTCGTCGAGTTGGGCGTAGCGCCCCTCCGCCCAGTCCAGCGGGGTGCGCAGGGCCTCCAGGTCGGGGGCGACACCGTGGTTCTCGACGGACCAGCCGTAGGCGTCGAACCAGGCCGCGTTCATCGGCACCGTGATGACCGTGCCGTCACCGAGCCGGTGACGCCCCGTCATCCCGACCACGCCGCCCCAGGTGCGCTGTCCCACCACCGGTCCGAGGCCCAGCAGTCTGAACGCGGCGGTGATCATGTCGCCGTCGGAGGAGGTCGCCTCGTCGGCCAGCGCCACCACCGGTCCGCGCGGCGCGTTGGAGGCGTACGACACGGGCTGGGCGTCGCGGGTCAGGTCCCAGCCGAGGATCCTGCGGGTCAGCTTCTCCACCACGAGTTCGCTGATGTGCCCGCCCGCGTTGCCGCGCACGTCGACGATGAGCGCGGGCCGGGAGACCTCGCCGCGCAGGTCGCGGTTGAACTGGGCCCAGCCCGAGCCGCCCATGTCGGGGATGTGCAGGTAGCCGCACCGGCCACCGCTCAACTCCCTTACCACCGCCCGCCGTTTGGCGACCCAGTCCTGGTAGCGCAGCGGCCGTTCGTCGATCAGCGGGACCACGGCGACGCGCCGGGCGCGGCCCGCCTCGCCCTCGGCGGGGGTGAAGGTGAGCTCCACGGTGGTGCCGCCCGCGCCGGCGAGCAGCGGGTACGGGCCGGTCACCGGGTCGACCGGGCGGCCGTCGACGTGGGTGAGCACGGCGCCCTCGCGGATGCCGGTGCCGGCGAGCGGTGAGCGGGCCTTGGAGTCGGAGGAGTCGCCGGGCAGGATGCGGCGGGCCGTCCAGTCGCCGTCCCGGCACACCAGGTCGGCGCCCAGCAGGCCCTGCCAGCGCTGGTAGTGGGCGGGACCCTCGTTGCGGCGGGAGGCGGTGACGTACGCGTGCGACGTGCCCAGTTCGCCGAGGACCTCGCGCAGCAGGTCGGCGAACTCGTCGGGGGAGGCGACGCGTTCGACGAGCGGCCGGTACTGGTCCAGCACCGCCTCCCAGTCGATGCCGCACATCCCCGGGTCCCAGAAGTACGCCCGGATGAGCCGGCCGGCCTCCTCGTAGGACTGGCGCCACTCGGCGCCCGGGTCCACCTCGTGCAGGATGCGCCTGAGGTCGATCCAGACGGTCGAGTCGCCGTCGCCGGTCTCGGTGGAGGGGACCGCGCGCAGGTCGCCCTCGTCGACCACGACCAGCCGGGTGCCGTCGCCGCTGACCTGGAACCAGTCGAGGTGGCCCACGAGTTCGGACTTCCTGGCCCTGGTGACGGCGAAGTGCTCGAGCGTCGGCCGCCCGCTGGTGTCGTCCGGGTTGGCGAACGTCTCGCCGAGCGCCCCGGAGATGGGCCAGCGCAGCCACACCAGGCCGCCGCCCGCGACGGGGCGCAGCGCGGAGTACTTGGAGGCGGTGACCGGGAAGGGCGTCACCCGGCTGGCCAGGCCCTCGACCTCGACGGTCACGGTGCCGTCCCCGGCGCCCTCGTCCTCGACCGGGTCCAGGCCGCCCGCCGCCGGGCGTCCCTCGGGGCTGAGGGCGAAGGGGGAGGGGGTCGCCGACGACAGCGGCACCAGGTAGGGGCGGCAGCCGAGCGGGAAGGACAGGTCACCGGTGTGGACGTCGTAGACCGGGTCGAAGCCGCGCCAGGACAGGAAGGCCAGGTAGCGCCCGTCCCGGGTGAAGACCGGGTTCTCGTCCTCGAAGCGCCCGTCGGTCACGTCGACGACCGGCCGGTCGCCGGTGCCGGTGATGCGGGCGACCTTGATCTGCCGCAGGGAGCGCCCGATGCCCGGGTGCGACCAGGTCAGCCAGGCCCCGTCGGGTGAGAAGGCCAGGTCGCGCACGGGCCCGTTGTCCGACCGGACCAGCTCGGTGACCTCGCCGTCGGAGCCCTCCGAGGCGTCGACGAGCAGCAGCCGCCCGTCGTGCGCGGCGAGGGCGAGCCGTTCGCCCTGCGGGTCACAGACCAGTTCCAGGACGCGGCCCAGTTCCCCCTGGGCGAGCCGGCGCGGTGCGCGGTCGCCGGAGGCGCGCGGCAGGTGGGCGATCTCGACGGCGTCCTCGCCCTGCGCGTCGGTGACGTAGGCGACCTGTCCGCCGGGGCCCAGCATCGCGGGCAGCCGGACGCGCACGCCCGGGGTGTCGGTGAGGGTGCGGGCGGGGCCGTCGCGGTGCGTCAGCCAGTACAGGCTGCCGCGCACGACGACCGCGCTCGCCCGGCCGGTGTCGTCCACGGAGAGCCCGTCGACGTGCTGGGCGGCCGGGATCTGGTGGGGCCGGCGTCCGGGGCGCGGCCCGTTCAGGCGGACGTCGATCCGGCGGGGCGCGGAGCCTGCGGCGAGGTCGTCGACGATCCACAGGTCGCCGGCGCACTGGTAGACCACGCGCGTGCCGTCGCTCGACGCGTGCCGGGCGTAGAAGGCGTCGTGGTCGGTGTGGCGGCGCAGGCCGGTGCCGTCGTGGGCGCACGAGTAGAGGTTGCCGACGCCCTCGTGGTCGGAGAGGAAGGCGATGCGGTCGCCGACGAACATCGGGGAGTGCAGGTGGCCGCCGAGGTCCGGCAGCAGCCGCTGTCCGTGCAGCCAGAGCCGGCCCGTGGCGCCGCCCCGGTACCGCTTCCAGGCGGCGGGCTCGTGCGGCGGGGTGCCGGTGAGCAGCAGGCTGCGGCGCTCCCCGTCGAGGTCGGCGACCTGGATGTCGGAGACCGGGCCCCAGGGGAGCTTGCGGCCGGGGGCGCCGTCCAGGCCGACCTTGTAGGCCCAGGTGAAGTAGGAGAACGGCTCGCCCTGGGAGGTGACGGCCAGGATGTCGCCCTCGGGGGTCCAGCCGCACACGCGCGTGTCGGAGCTGCCCCAGTGCGAGAGCTGTCGGCCGGGGCCGCCGTCCACCGGCACGAGGTGGATCTCCGGGTCGAGGCTGCGCCAGCTCGTGCAGGCCACGTGCGTGCCGTCGGGCGAGAGGCGGGGGTGGCCGGTCCTGGTGCGGTCGGCGGTCAGGCGCCAGGCGCGGCCGGGCCCGTCGAGCGGCGCCAGCCACAGGTCGTCCTCGGCCACGCAGCACAGCAGGTCACCGCGCAGGTGCGGCAGGCGCAGATAGCTCACCTCCCCATGCTTTTCCGGTGCGGGGGGCCGGGCAACTCGGGCGGACCGTGCACCCTCCCCGCGCCCGCGGGGGCGGCGCTCTTACCCGGCTCCTACACACGTGAGCCAGCACACGTACGAAACGGTTTCGTTTCGTTGACAGGCAGGGTATGTTCGTCTGCGTAAGGACACCCGGGCCCCGCCCGGGCCGGAGACCCGCGGGAGCGGAGAGGGGCGCACGGTATGACGGACACCGCGACGGCGCGCCGCAGTCGCATCACGCCCGAGCGCGAGGCCGAGCTGTACGGGGCGGTCCTCGACCTGCTCCGCGAGGTCGGCTACGACGCCCTGACCATGGACGCCGTCGCCGCCCGCACCCGCTCCAGCAAGGCCACGCTCTACCGCCAGTGGGGCGGCAAGGCCGACCTGGTCGTCCGGGCCATCCGGCACAGCAAGCCGGGTCGCATCGACGAGATCGACACCGGCAGCCTCCGGGGCGACCTGCACGCCCTGGTCCGGCTGGAGGACGACTGCACCATCGAGCGGAACTCCGCGCTCATGCGGGGCGTCGCGATGGCGATGCACAACAACGCCGATCTGCGCGCGGCCTTCCGCTCGCAGCTCGTCGAACCGGAGATGTCCTCCTTCCACGAGGTGATCCAGCGCGCGGTCGACCGGGGCGAGGTCCGCCCCGACTGCCCCGCACTGGACTTCCTGCTCCACATGATGGTGGGCGGCTTCGCCACCCGGGCCCTGCTCGACGACCAGCCGCCGACGCAGGCGTTCCTCACCTCGTACATCGACGCCGTGGTCCTCCCCGCCCTCGGCGTCCCCACCACCTGACCGGGTCCCGCGACCCGGACACCACCTGACGTCACCGCTCACGTCGTCGGGCCGATCACCCCTGTCCCCACCACGGGTCGATCACCCCTGCCCTGACCACCCCACGACTGACCGGGAGTACGCCTCCGTGGCCACGTTCCTGTACCGGCTCGGCCGGTTCGCCTTCCGCCGACGACACTTCGTCGCCCTGATCTGGGTGGCGCTGCTGACCCTCGCCGGGGTCGGCGCGGCCAACGCGCCCGCCGCCGGCAGCACCTCCTTCTCCATCCCGGGCACCGAGGCCCAGAAGGCCTTCGACCTGCTCGAACAGCGCTTCCCCGGGACGAGCGCCGACGGCGCCACCGCCCGGGTCGTCTTCAAGGCCCCGGCCGGCGAGAAGATCACGGACGCCGGCAACAAGGCCGCCGTCGAGAAGACCGTCGGCACCCTGTCCGACGGCTCCGAGGTCGCCTCCGTAGCCGACCCCTACACCGGCAAGGCCGTCAGCAAGGACGGCACGATCGCGTACGCCTCCGTGAAGTACGACGTCTCCGGCATGGAGCTGGCGGACTCCTCACGCGACGCGCTGAAGGAGGCCGCGCAGGACGCGCGGGACGCCGGACTGACCGTCGAGGTCGGCGGCGACGCGCTGAACGCCGCCCCCGAGACCGGCGCCACCGAGGTCATCGGCATCGGTATCGCGGCCGTCGTCCTGGTCATCACCTTCGGCTCGCTGCTCGCGGCCGGGCTGCCGCTGCTGACCGCGCTCATCGGCGTCGGCATCGGCGTCTCCGCCATCACCGCGCTGGCCAGCACCCTGGACCTCGGCTCGACCACCTCCACGCTGGCCACGATGATCGGCCTGGCCGTCGGCATCGACTACGCGCTGTTCATCGTCTCCCGCTACCGCGCCGAACTCGCCGAGGGCCGCGACCGCGAGGAGGCCGCCGGCCGCGCCGTCGGCACCGCCGGCTCCGCGGTGGTCTTCGCCGGTCTCACCGTCGTCATCGCCCTGGTGGGCCTGTCCGTCGTCAACATCCCGATGCTGACCAAGATGGGCGTCGCCGCCGCCGGCACGGTCGCCATCGCCGTGCTCATCGCGCTGACGATGATCCCGGCCCTGCTCGGCTACGCGGGCCGCAAGGTGCGCCCGATGGGCGAGAAGAGCAAGCTCCTGGGCGGCGGCCGGGCCCGCGCGGCCGACCGCGCGGCCAAGCCCAACCTGGGCACCCGCTGGGCCTCCTTCGTCGTACGGCGCCCCGTCGCCGTCCTGCTGCTCGGCGTCGTCGGCCTCGGCGCGGCGGCGGTCCCGGCGGCCTCCCTGGAACTTGGCCTGCCCGACGACGGCTCCCAGCCGACGTCCACCACCCAGCGCCGCGCCTACGACCTGCTCTCCGAGGGCTTCGGCCCCGGCTTCAACGGCCCGCTGATGGTCGTGGTGGACGCCAAGGACAGCACCGACCCGCAGGCCGTCTTCCGGGACGTCGGCAACGAGATCAAGCGCCTGGACGACGTCGTCACCGTCACCCCGGCCGCGGCCAACAAGGCGGGCGACACCGCCACCATCACCGTGATCCCCGGCTCCAAGCCGTCCTCGGCGACCACCGAGGACCTGGTCCACGCGATCCGCGACAAGGGCGCGGACGTCAAGGCCGACTCCGACGCGAGCGTGCTGGTCACCGGCTCGACCGCGATGAACATCGACGTCTCCCAGAAGCTCAACGACGCGCTCGTGCCCTACCTGGCGCTGGTCGTCGGCCTGGCCTTCCTGCTGCTGATCGTGGTGTTCCGCTCCGTCCTGGTCCCGCTGAAGGCGGCCCTGGGCTTCCTGCTGAGCGTGCTGGCGGCGCTCGGCGCGGTGGTCGCGGTCTTCCAGTGGGGCTGGCTGTCCGGCCTGATGGGCGTCGAGGAGACCGGCCCGGTGATGTCGATGATGCCGATCTTCATGGTCGGCGTGGTCTTCGGCCTCGCCATGGACTACGAGGTGTTCCTCGTGACCCGGATGCGGGAGGCGTACGTCCACGGCGAGAAGCCGAGCCAGGCCGTGGTCACCGGCTTCAAGCACGGCGCCCGGGTCGTCACCGCCGCCGCGGTGATCATGATGGCGGTGTTCGCCGGCTTCATCGGCTCCAGCGAGTCGATGGTGAAGATGATCGGCTTCGGCCTCGCCATCGCCGTCTTCTTCGACGCCTTCCTCGTCCGCATGGCCCTGGTCCCGGCCGTCCTCGCGCTGCTCGGCCGCCGCGCCTGGTGGCTGCCGAAGTGGCTGGACCGCGCGCTGCCCAACGTGGACGTCGAGGGCGAGGGCCTGCGCACCGCCACCGGCGCCCCCAGCCGGGACGACGACGACAAGGAGTTGGTGCGCGCCTGACGCACCGCTCCGACCGGAACGGCCGGTGAGGGATCCGTGGGGACGGGGCGTCCTCACCGGCCCGCAGGACGGGGGCCGGCCTCCCGGGGCCGGCCCCCTCCGCACGTGCGGAGCGGACCGGGTCAACCCGTTCGCCCGCGCCTGCCGCTAGCGTGCCGTCCATGACGACGCCAGACGCAGCACACCCCCTCTTCGCCGAGGCCCTGCGCCGGATGGGGCTCGACGCGCTGAACGCCCAGGTCCGCCGCTTCCCCGACGCCACGCGCACCGCCGCCGAGGCCGCCGCCGCGATCGGGTGCGAGCTGAGCCAGATCTGCAAGTCGCTGGTCTTCGCCGCCGACGGGGTGCCCGTCCTGGTCCTCATGGACGGCGCCTCCCGCGTCGACGTCGGCCTCGTCCGCGAGGAACTCGGCGCCGACGCCGTCACCCGCGCCGACGCGGCCCTCGTCCGGGAGACCACCGGGTACGCCATCGGCGGGGTGCCGCCCTTCGGGCACCGCACGGCGACCCGGGTCCTGGCCGACCGCGGCCTGCTCGCGCACGACGTCGTCTGGGCCGCCGCCGGCGACCCGCACACCGTGTTCCCCCTGGCCCCGCGGGACCTCGTCGCGCACGCCGGGGCCACGCTCGCGGACGTGCGCGAGCGGACCGCGTGACGCCGCTGGTCACCAGCGCGGTCCTGCTCGCGGCGGTCACCCACGCGCTGTGGAACGCGATCGCCCACCGCATCACCGACAAACTCGTCGGCTTCACCCTGATCGCGGGCGGCGGCGCCCTCATCGGGTTCGCCCTCGCACCGTTCACCGCGGTCCCGGCGGCCGGGGCCTGGCCGTACCTGCTCGGCTCGGCGGGCATCCACGTCGCCTACTACCTGCTGCTCATGCGGTCGTTCCGGCTCGGCGACTTCGGGCAGGCCTACCCCCTCGCCCGCGGCTCCGCGCCGCTGCTCGTGACCGTGCTGGCCGCGCTCGTCGCGCACGAGGTCCCGGACGCCTGGGGGGCCGCCGGCATCGCCCTGTGCTGCCTGGGGCTGACCGGCGTGGCCCTGTGGGGGCTGCGCGGGCGCCGGCCGGACGGGGCCGCGGTCGGCGCGGCCCTGGCGACCGGCCTCACCATCGCCGCGTACACCGTCGTCGACGGGCTGGGCGTGCGCGCCTCCGGCTCCTCCCTCGGGTACATCGCCTGGCTCATGGCGATCCAGGGCGTGGTGCTGCCGGCCTGGGCGTGGTCGCGCTGGCGCGGGGGGACGGCCGCGCGGCTGCGTCCCTTCGCCGCGCTCGGACTGCTCGGCGCCGCGCTGTCGGTGGGCGCCTACGGCCTGGTCCTGTGGGCGCAGACCCGCGCCGACCTGGCCCCGGTCTCCGCGCTGCGCGAGTCGTCGATCCTGGTCGGCGCGGCCATCGGGGCGCTGTTCTTCAAGGAGCGTTTCGGCGCGCCCCGGATCGCCGCGGCGGGCCTCCTCGTCGTGGGCATCGGGCTGATGCTGCACACCGGGTGACGCCGGGGCCGCCGGTCAGCGGGTGACGAGTGGCGGGCCGTCGGTGTAGCCGTTGGACGGGCGGGCGATGCGCTCGACCGTACGGGCGTCCAGGCCCGCCTCCGCCGAGGGGGTGCCCAGGGTGCCGGACGGGTGCCAGGTCCCGGTGACCGCGACCCAGGTGTCGGCCTTCGGCGCCGCGACGCCGTGGACGTGCACCTTCACCGACTGGGCGTCGGCGGCGCAGCAGTTGAGGATCAGCCGGGTCAGGTACCAGCCGTCGCCGCTGCCGTCGGGCGTGACGAACCCGGCCAGCAGCACCGTACGTCCCTGGACCGCCCGCGACCGGTCCTGCTGCACCCGGCGCGTGAAGTCGCCGAGCGTGAGCGGCAGCGGCGAGACGGCGGGCAGCGGGTCGAAGTCGTCCTGGCCGGTGACGGTGACGGCCTGGGGCGTCTCACGGGAGGCGGTGTAGGCGCCGAGGGCGGGCGGGGCCCAGAACAGCAGGCTGAGCGCGGGCAGGAACAGCAGCCAGGCCACCCACGGCGGGCCGTGGCCGTGGTCGTGCCCGTGGGGGTCCCTGGCGGAGGCACCGTCGGCCGCCGGGGCCCGCCGCAGCCGGGCCGCGGACGACCAGCCCTCCGCCGCCCCGAGGGCCAGCAGCACCACGCCGGACGCCACCAGCAGCGGGCGCATGCCCTCCTTGACGTAGCGCAGGAACAGGTCGGAGAAGAGCGTCGCCTGCAGCAGGCCGAGGCCGCTGAGGACGAGCAGGAGTGCCTGGACGGGACGTCTCACAGCAGGATCCCCCCGACGAGCGCGCTGCACGCCACCGCGACCACCGCCGTGGCCGTGGAGAAGCGGACCGCGAAGGCCCGCCCGAAGGTGCCCGTCTGCAACGCGATCAGCTTCAGGTCGACCATCGGGCCGACCACCATGAACGTCAGCCGCGCCACCGGCGAGAAACCGGACAGCGAGGCCGCCACGAAGGCGTCCGCCTCCGAGCACACCGCCAGCAGCACGGCGAGCGCCGCCAGGAACAGCACCGACAGCCAGGCCGACCCGGCGAACGTGTCGAGCACGGACCGCGGGACGGCGACGTTGAAGGTGGCCGCGGCCATCGCGCCGACCACCAGGAACCCGCCGGCGTGCAGCAGGTCGTGCTGGAAGCCGGCCCGGAACTCCGCCCAGCGGCTGTGCCCCGGCCGGTGCCCGGTGTGCCGTACGGCCGGGCGCAGCCACTCCTCCTTGCCGAGCCACAGCCACAGCCAGCCCATGGCGCAGGCGGCGGCCAGGGAGGCCACCAGCCGGGCCAGCACCATCTCCGGGCGGCCCGGGAAGGCGACGGCGGTGGCGGTGAGCACGATCGGGTTGACGGCCGGGGCGGACAGCAGGAACGCGAACGCGGCCGCCGGGGTCACCCCGCGGCCGATCAGGCTCCTGGCGACCGGCACCGACGCGCACTCGCACCCCGGCAGCACCACCCCGGCCACCCCGGCGACGGGCACGGCGAGCGCCCGGCGCCGGGGCAGCACCCGCTGGAACACCGAGGCGGGCACGAAGGCGTTGATCGCGCCCGAGAGCGCGGTGCCCAGCAGCAGGAAGGGCAGCGCCTGCACGCAGACCGCGAGGCACACCGTCCGCCACGCCAGCACGGCGGGCGCGTCCGTCCACCGGCCCAGGACGACCAGCGCGGTCCCCGGCAGCAGGGCGGCGCCCAGCAGCAGGAGCGGCCAGTGCCGTGGCCACTCCCGCGCGCGGACGGCGTCCTCGTCCGGGGCGGTGTCCGGCTGCTGCTGCGGGAGCTGGTCTGTGCTGTGCATGGCCGCATCAACATAGCGGCCCGGCGGACGCGTGCGTCGGCAGGTCCCGAGGAGCACCCTGGAAGCAGGTCTCGTGGAGGTGGTCGTCATGATGCACACCGCAGTGGGATGGCACGTCGAGCTGGAGTTCCTGGAGGACGGCCGGCACACGCGCGCGGTGGCGCTGGTGCGATTGCCCGACGGCACCGAGGTCCGCGCCCACGGGCACGCCACCCGCCACGACACCGACGCCGACCAGCCGCGCACGGGCGAGGAGATCGCGGGCGCCCGGGCGCTCAACGAGATCGCCATGCGGCTGCTGACCAAGGCGCACGACGAGATCGACTCGGCGTCGGGCCGCACCTCGCACCCGATCAACGTCTGAGGCGCGCGGGGCGGGTCCGCGGCCCCGGCCCGGGTCAGCCGGCGAGCGCCTCGCGCACCGCGCGGACCAGCGCCTGGGCCCGGGGGTCCGCCGTCACGCTGGAGCGGAAGCCGTTGGTGACGTAGCCGAAGGCGATGCCCGACCCGGGGTCGGCGAAGCCGAGGGCGCCGCCGCGGCCGGGGTGGCCGAAGGAGCCGGGGGACAGCAGCGGCGAGGCGCTGCCGTGCAGCATCGGCCCGAGGCCGAAGCGGGTCGGCACCACGAGCACCCGGTCGGGCCCGGCCGACCGCTCGCCGCGTGCCAGCTCCACGGTGTCCGGCGTGAACAGCCGCGTCCCGCCGTCCACCTCGCCGATCAGCGCGGCGTAGACGCGGGCCAGGCCGTCGGCGGTGGCGATGCCGTTGGAGGCGGGCAGGACGGCCGCGCGGTAGACGGGGTCGTTCTCGTCGGGCACCGGGGTGATCGCGGCGAAGGCGCGCCGGGTGAGGGAGGCGGGGTCGGCGTAGGCGTCGGCGACGGCCCGCTTGGGGCGGACGCGCAGGGCGCCGGACGGCTCGGGCGCCTGCAGCCGGCCGACCCGGCCCACGCGGTGTGCCTCGGCGGCGGGCAGCCCCAGCCAGAAGTCGGCGGCGGCCGGCCCGGCGACGTGCTCGGCGATCCAGTCGCCGGCCGAGCGCCCGGTGACGCGCCGCACCAGTTCGCCGGTGAGCCAGCCGAAGGTATGGGCGTGGTAGCCGTGCGCGGTGCCGGGCTCCCAGACGGGCGCCTGGGCTGCGACGGCGGCGGCCGCGAGGTCCGGGTCGGCGGCCTCGGCGGGGGTCAGCGGCCGGTCCAGCACGGGCACGCCCGCCCGGTGGGCGAGCAGGTCCCGCACGCGCGTGTGCTCCTTGCCGGCGGCCTTGTACTCGGGCCAGTACGTCCGCACCGGGGCGTCCAGGTCCAGCTCGCCGCGCTGGTGCAGCAGCAGGAGGGCGGCGGAGACCACGCCCTTGGTCGCGGAGCGCACCATCTGCGCGGTGCCCCGCTCCCACGGCAGCGTGCCGTCGACGTCGCGGGTGCCGCCCCACAGGTCGACGACCCGGTGTCCGTCCCGGTAGACGGCGACCGCCGCGCCGCGTTCCCCGAGGGTGCGGAAGCCGGCGGCGAACGCCTCCGCGACCGGCTCGAAGCCCTCGGCCACCGCACCGTTCACCCGCACGTCCACGCCCGACCGTCCTCTCCGCTCACCTTCGACCTGCGGTCAACGCGTGCGACGCCCCTGGGATTCCTGGGTCCGGCGCGTCACGCGCCCGTGGCGACGGACCGCGGGTCGAAGCCGAACGGCAGCTCCAGGCGGTGGGCGCGCATCAGGGCGTCGTCGGCGAGGAGTTCGGCGGTCGGGCCGTCGGCCGCGATCACGCCGTCGCTCAGGACCAGGGCGCGCGGGCACAGTTCGAGCGCGTAGGGCAGGTCGTGGGTGACCATCAGCACGGTCACGTCCAGCGCGCGCAGGATGTCGGCGAGTTCGCGCCGGGAGGCCGGGTCGAGGTTGGACGAGGGCTCGTCCAGGACCAGGATCTCCGGCTCCATCGCCAGCACGGTCGCGACGGCGACCCGGCGCCGCTGTCCGAAGGACAGGTGGTGCGGCGGACGCTCCTTGAACTCCGCCATGCCGACCTGCGCGAGCGCCCGGTCGACCCGCTCCTCCAGCGCCGCGCCCTTGATCCCGGCGGCCGCGGGCCCGAACGCGACGTCCTCGCGCACCGTCGGCATGAAGAGCTGGTCGTCCGGGTCCTGGAAGACGATGCCGACCTTGCGGCGGATCTCGGCCATGTGCTGCTTGCCGACGGGCAGTCCGGCGACGGTCACCGAGCCGGTGCCGCCGGAGAGGATGCCGTTGAGGTGCAGCACGAGGGTCGTCTTGCCGGCGCCGTTCGGGCCGAGCAGCGCGACCCGCTCGCCGCGCGCGATGGAGAAGTCGACGCCGAACAGGGCCTGGTGGCCGTCCGGGTAGGCGAAGGCGAGGCCGGAGACCTCCAGGGAAGCAGTCACAGGGTCCATCCCAGCAGACACACGACGAGGGCGGCGCACGGCAGGGCGAGGGCGTACGACCACTGCGCCCGGGACGCGGTCACCTCGTCGATCACCGGCATGGATCCGGCGTAGCCGCGGCTGACCATGGCCAGGTGCACGCGCTCGCCGCGTTCGTAGGAGCGGATGAACAGCGCGCCCGCCGACTTGGCGAGCACGCCCCAGTGCCGCACGCCCCGCGCCTCGAAGCCGCGGGACTCGCGCGCGATCCGCATGCGCCGCATCTCGTCGGTGATCACGTCGCCGTAGCGGATCATGAAGGAGGCGATCTGCACGAGCAGCGGCGGCAGCTTCAGCCGCTGCAGCCCGAGCAGCAGTTCGCGCAGTTCGGTGGTGGCCGCCAGCAGTACCGACGCGGCGACGCCCAGGGTGCCCTTGGCGAGCACGTTCCAGGCGCCCCACAGGCCGTTCACGCTCAGCGACAGCCCGAGGACGTCGACCCGCTCGCCCTCCGCCACGAACGGCATGAGCACCGCGAACGCGACGAACGGCACCTCGATCAGCAGCCGCCGCAGCAGGAACCCGGCGGGCACGCGCGCGCGGTGGGCGACGAGGGCCAGCAGCACGGCGTACAGGGCGAACGCCCACATCGCCTCGCGCGGCGTCGACACCACGACCACCACGAAGGCGAACGCGGCGGCGAGCTTGGTGTGCGGCGGCAGGGCGTGCACGGGCGAGTGCCCGTGCCGGTACAGCCGGTGCGCGTGCCCGGCGCCCATGTCAGACGTTCTCCACGGTGGTTCCGGTCGTCGAGACGGGCGACACGTCGTCGGCCGTACGGCGCCGGCGCAGGGTCCAGAAGACGGCGCTGCCGGCCACGACGGTCACCCCGACTCCGATGACGCCCGCCAGCCCCCCGGACAGGCGGGCGTCCTTGACGTCCTTGACGCCGTAGTCGGCGAGCGGGGAGCCGGCGCCGGCGTGCTGCTCGGCCTTGCGGTCGATGCCGTGGTCGGCGGCGACCTTCTCCAGCCCGTCGGGGGAGGAGGAGGCGTAGTAGCTGACGAAGCCGGCCAGCACGAGCGAGGTGACCAGGCCCGACACCCACAGCGCGCGCCGCGAGGTGCGCGCGGCGACGGGCGCCGCGGCCGGGGCCGACGGCGCGTCGACGAGCTCGCCGTTCACCCGCAGCTTCAGCCGCTGCTCCAGCCCGCGCGCGCCGTGCACCAGGTCGGGGCGCACGGCGATCACGGCGCCCACGGTCAGCGCGGTGATGACGGCCTCGCCGATCCCGATCAGCACGTGCACGCCGATCATCGCGGTGGCGACCTTGCCGATCGAGACGTCGGTGGTGCCGCCGATCGCGTAGATCACGGTGAACGCGACCGCCGCGGCCGGCACGGAGACCAGCGCGGCCACGAACGACGCCACGGTGACCGAACGGCGGCTGCGCGGCAGGACCTTCACCAGGGCGCGGAAGAGGGCGTAGGAGACGACCGTGGTCACGATCGCCATGTCGGTGATGTTCACGCCGAGCGCGGTCAGCCCGCCGTCGGCGAACAGGATGCCCTGCATCAGCAGGACGACGGAGACGCACAGGACCCCGGTACAGGGACCCACGAGGATCGCGGCGAGCGCGCCGCCGAGCAGATGGCCGCTGGTCCCCGCCGCGACGGGGAAGTTCAGCATCTGCACGGCGAAGATGAACGCGGCCACCAGGCCGGCCAACGGCGCGGTCCGCTCGTCGAGTTCGCGGCGGGCACCGCGCAGGCTCACGGCGATGGCGCCGGCGGCGACCACGGCGGTCACGGCGGACGTCGGGGCGTTGATGAATCCGTCGGGTACGTGCACTGTTCGATGATAGAGCCTTGTTGCAAACCCCTTGCAAGAGCGATCTCATCGCCCGGAGGCGCAAAACGGAAAATATGAGACATTGGTGAGGGGGTGGACGCACAGCTTCCACACAGGTCACCGAGCGTGAAGGGGCCGTCCGATGTCCGTAGTCGAACAGTACGCACGAGCCCACATCCTCACGGACGCCGACCGGCTCGAAGAGGACCTCGGGGCCGTCCCGGTCGTCCTGCGCTACGACCCCGACGCCGACCCGCGCTCGGTCCGGGTCGGCCTGCCCGGACCGCACGAGTGGACCCTCTCCCGCGCCCTGCTCGAACAGGGCCTGCGCGCCCCGGTCCGCAGCGGCCAGGTACGGGTGTGGCCGTGCGGCCGGGTGCAGGCGATCGTGGAGTTCCACTCCACGCAGGGCGTCTCGGTCGTGCAGTTCGAGACCAAGGCGCTGACGCGCTTCCTGCGCCGCACCTACACCGCCGAGCCCGTCGCGGGCTGAGCGGCGCGGTTCAGCCGCCCAGCCGCAGCAGGGACGCGACGATCGGGCCCGCCGTGTCGCCGCCGTGGCCGCCCGCCTGGACGACGCCCGCGGCCGCCAGGTCGCCCCGGTACGCGGTGAACCAGCCGTTGGGCTGCTTCTGCCCGTCGACCTCCGCCGAGCCCGTCTTCGCGCCGAAGTCCGGACCGAGCCCCGACATGGCCTGCGCCGCCGTGCCGTACGCGGCCGTGTAGTTCATCAGCTCGCGCAACTGCCTCAGCGTGGCCGAGGACATCGTGCGCGGGGCCCTGGCCAGGGTGCGGCCGTCGACCTCGGGGGAGACCAGGTAGGGCTGGTGGAACGAGCCGGACTTGACCGTCGCGGCCACGGACGCCATGTTCAGCGGGTTCATCCGCACCCCGCCCTGACCGATCAGCGAGGCCGCCTTCTGGGCCGCCGACTGCACCGGCACCGAGCCGTCGAAGGTGGGCACACCGACGGACCAGCTGTTCGACGACAGGCCGAAGACCTGCTGGGCCTGCCGGGTCAGGCTGTCGTCGTCGAGCTTGCCCGCCTGGCTGATGAAGGCGGTGTTGCAGGAGCGCGCGAAGCTCGCCTTGAAGGTGCCGTTCTTGATCTCGAAGTCGTCGTCGTTGTGGAACGTCCAGCCGCCGTAGCGGAACGTCTTCGGGCACGGGTGGACCTTGTCCGCCGACGCGAGGTCCTTCTCGATGAGCAGCGACGAGGTGATGACCTTCATCGTGGAGCCGGGCGCCAGGGAGCCCTGGAAGGCGGTGTTGAAGCCGTGGCCGCTGTTGGCGACCGCGAGGATCTCGCCGGTCGACGCGCGCGTGACGACGACCGAGGCGCGCGGGCGCTTGGCCACCTGGCGCTCGGCGGCCGCCTGCAGCGTGGGGCTGAGCGTCGTCTTCACGGTGCCCGGCGTGCCCTTGCTGAGTTCCAGCAGCGTCTTGTCGGAGGACTTCTTCGCCTTCGACTCCTTGCCCCGGACCACGCGCAGCTCGACGCCCGCCTTGCCGCCGGCCTCCTTGCCGTACTTCTCGCGCAGCCCGTCCAGGACCGTGCCGAGGGAGGGGTACTTCGCCTCGGTGATCTCGCCGCCCTGGCGGTCGAGTGCCCGGACCGGCGGGGTGCCGGACTCGCCGGTCACCAGGGTGTCGCCGTCGGCGAGGTCGGGGTGCACGACCGAGGCGTGCCAGTCGACGCGCGGCTCGCCGTCGGTGGTGTCGCGGACGACGGTCAGGGCGCTGTCGTAGGCCAGCGGCTTGCTGACGCCCTTGTACGTCACCGTGCCCTTCACGGAGAAGGGGACCCTGGCGCCGGTGGGGGTGCCGGGGGTGAGGGTGGCGCCGGTGATGTGGGCGTCCTTGGTCCAGCCGGTGAGCAGGGCGGTGGCCGCGGCGGTGTCGTCGGTGACGGCGGCGGCCCGGGCGACGCCGCCCTGCTGCCAGGAGGTGAGGAACGTGGTGGCGGTCGTGGTGACCTCCGCCGCCGACAGGGGGCCCGTCTTGATCTTCGGCTTCGCGGCGGCCGTGGCGGTGGACCCGCTGTCGGCGGAGGCACCACCGCCGTACAGCGCGTAGACGCCGAAACCGGCGCCGACGACGACCACGGCGGCCATCCCCCCGATGACGGCGGGGTTCTTCGTCCGTCGCTCGGCGACGCGCCTTCTCTTGCCCACGACCCGTGTTCCTCCGCGCTCCCCGGGGGGTTCCCCGTGCCCCGGTACCCTCGCTGCCCTCGTGCACCCCAACGACGGCGACCAGCCTAGGGTCCCGTGCCGCGCGGGTGACCGGTCCGTGACGTGGGCCACCGGCTCGTAGCGGGGTTGTGACACGAGGCGGGGGCGCCGGGAGCGCGGCGGGGTGCGGGCCGCGCGCCCGGCGCCCGGCGGTGCTCAGCCGGCGCGCAGGACCGACGCGACGATGGGGCCGGCCGCGTCGACGCCGTGCCCGGCGTCCTGGGCCATGGCCGCGGCGGCGACATCATTGCGGTACCCGGTGAACCAACTGTCGGAGCGGGCCTGCCCGTCGACCTCCGCGGAGCCGGTCTTGGCGCCGATGCTGCCGCTCAGCCCGGACATCACGCCGGCCCCGGTGCCGCTGGTCGCGGTGCGCCGCATCATGCCGCGCAACTGCTGGACGGTGCCGGACGACAGGCCGCGGGCGCGGGCGAGCGGGCGGTCGTCCAGGGCGCGCGGGACGACGACCGGCTGGCGGAAGCTGCCCGTCATCGCGGTCGCCGTGATCGAGGCCAGGTTCAGCGGGTTCATCTGCACCTGGCCCTGCCCGATCATGGCGGCCGCCGTGTCCGGGCCGCCGGCGGCGGGCACCGAGCCGTCGAAGGACGGGATGCCGGTCTTCCAGTCCAGGCCGATCCCGAAGCGGTTCGCGGCCTCGTTCGTGAGGGAGTCGACCCGCACCTCGTCGGCGAACTTCACGAAGGCCGTGTTGCAGGAGCGGGCGAAGCTGTCGGAGAGGGTGGCGCCCTCGTCGGGCCTCAGGCCCTTGAGGTTGTGGAAGGTCTGGCTCTGCCACACGGCCTCGTCGGGGCAGGGCGCCGGGCCGTTCGCGCTGGTGATGCCGTTGTCGATGAGGGTGGCCGCACTGAGGATCTTCAGGGTGGACCCCGGGGCGACCCGGCCCAGGAACGCGGCGTTGAAGCCGTCGGTGCGGTGGTTGGCGACGGCCAGCACGTCGCCGCTGCTGGGCTGGACGGCGACCACGGAGGACTCGGCGTACGACTGCACCGCCCGCTCGGCCGCCGCCTGCAGCCCGGCGTCCAGCGTGGTCCGCAGCTTCCCGGCGCGGCCCTCGGCGAGGGTGACGACGGGGGTGTCGGCGGTGCTCGCTTCGGCGTGCCGCACCGCCAGCTCCACGCCGGCCGAACCGCCCGCCCGGTCGCCGTACTTGTCGCGCAGCTCGTCCAGGATCGGGCCCAGGGACGGATACTGCTCCTTCGTCAGGACCGTGCCGTGGCGGTCCACGGCCTCGATCGGCGCCGCCGCGGACGCGCCGGTCACCAGGGTGTCGTCCATGCTCTTCAGCGCCGGGTGGACGACCGCGGGCTGCCAGTCGACGAGCGCCTTGCCGGTGGTGACGCCCCGGACCACCGTCAGCCTGGTCCGGTAGGCCAGCGGCGCTGACCTCCCGCCGTACGACACCGTCGCCTTGACGCTGTACGGGACGGTGGCCCCCGTCGCCGGGCCGGGGGTGATGCGGACGCCCGTGATGTGGGCCTCCCCGGCGTAGGCGGTGAACAGCGCCGCGGCGCGTTCGGCGTTGTTGGTGAGCGCCGCCGCCGCGGCCGCGTCGCCCTTGGTCCAGGCGGCGAAGAACGCGCGCGTGGTGTCCTCGACCTCGCCGCTGCTCGGTGGCCCGGTCCGCACGGGCGCGGGCCCGCCCACCGCCGGGCCGCTGTCCGCGCTCAGCGCGGACAGCACGTTGTAGCCGCCGTAGCCGGCCCCGCCCACCATGACGGCGAGCACCGAACCGACGATGGCCGCCTTGGCCCCCTTGCGCATGCCGTGCCCCTTCCCCGTTTCCCCGTTGTCCCCGTTCGAGCCGCCGCGCGTGAGCTTTCTGAACGTGTTCAGAAACGGCGGCCGTGGTCGCACTGTATGCGGAGGGAGGGCCGGTTGTGACCCCTGTTCCGGCGAACTTGTCCGAAGGCGGTCGGCAAACCGGGGTCACCGGCGTGAATCAGGCACGTGAATCGGACACCGGGGCGGGGTCACGTACGTGAACGGCTCCAACGTCCGCGGCGTGGCTCAGAGGGACGCCAGCCAGGCGGCGGCGTCCCGGGGGCGGCCGAGGCGGACGGTGTGGAGCGGGGCGAACCGCGGGTCGCGCAGCCGGCGCTCGATCTCCCGCCGCCGCGCCGCGAACTGGGCCCAGGCCCACCAGGCGGGGTGCTCCCGACTCAGCCAGTCCCGCCAGGTCTCCCGGTTGCCGCCGAAGAGCTCCTCACGGGTGACGGTCCGCCGCAGCGAGCGGCGCAGCACCCGGGGCATGACCACGCGCCGGGGATAGTCCAGCCAGACCACGGTGTCGGCCCGCTCCCACAGCAGGTCGCGGACCTGCGGGTACCCGAGCGAGTCGACGACCCAGCGGGGCCCGTCCGCCAGCCCGGCCACGTCCTCCACCAGCCGCTCGTTCACGGCCCACCCGGGCCCGGCGAAGTACAGCGCGTCCATCTCGAGGTACACCAGCCCGAGCCGCTCCCCGAGCACCCGCGCGAGCGTGGACTTCCCGGCACCGGTCACGCCTACGACCAGGACGCGCTGCAGGCGCGGGTGCGCGTCTATACCCACGTGTCCAGCCACATCCGCGACCGCCAGGAGTCGATCGGGATCGCCTGCCCCGTGTACAGGGGCCAGAAGTAGATGAAGTTCCACGCGATCAGGAGGACCAGGACGCCCGCCCCTGTCGCGCCCGCCACGCGGCGGGTGTCCGAGGAGCCCGGCGGGCCGACGATCGCGCCGATCATCATGGCCACCGCCAGGCACAGGAACGGCAGGAACACGACCGCGTAGAACAGGAAGATCGTGCGCTCCTGGTACAGGAACCACGGCAGGTAGCCCGCCGCGATGCCGCAGGCGATCGCGCCCGCGCGCCAGTCGCGGCGGAACGCCCACCGCCACAGGACGTACAGCAGCGCGAAGCAGCCCGCCCACCACAGCAGCGGCGTGCCGAGCGCCAGGACCTCGCGCGCGCACTTCTCGCCCGCGTCCGCCGGGCAGCCGTCGGAGCCGGGGGAGGGGGACTCGTAGAAGTACGACACCGGGCGGCCGAGGACCAGCCAGCTCCAGGGGTTGGACTGGTAGGTGTGCGGCGAGGTCAGGTGGGTGTGGAACTCGTAGACCTCGTGCTCGTAGTGCCACAGGCTGCGCGCCCAGTCGGGGAACAGCCACGTCCAGTCGCCGCCCTTGCCGTCGGTGGCCGCCCAGTTGCGGTAGTAGCCGCCCTTGCCGTCGGCGGGGGACAGGATCCAGCCCGTCCAGGACGCGAGGTAGACGGCCACCGCGACCGGCACCGTCGCGAGGAACGCCAGGCCCGTGTCGTACTTCAGGACGGCCAGGTACGGGTGACGCGCGCCGGCGACCTTCCGCGACCCGGCGTCCCACAGCAGGGTCATCACGCAGAACGCGACCATGATGTACAGCCCGTTCCACTTCGTGCCGATCGCCAGGCCGAACATCAGCCCGGCCGCCCAGCGCCAGGGGCGCCACCCCAGGCGCAGCCGGTCGCCGACGGACGGGTCCGGGCGGGTCCGGCCGTCCGCGTCGGCGGGCAGCGCCGCCGCCAGCCGCTCCCGCGCCCGGTCCCGGTCGACCACCAGGCAGCCGAACGCCGCCAGCACGAAGAACATCAGCACCCCGTCGAGCAGCGAGGTGCGGCTCATCACGAAGTGCAGCCCGTCGACCGCCATCAGCCCACCCGCGAGGCAGCCGAGGAAGGTCGAGCGGAACAGGCGCCGGCCGATCCGGCACAGCAGCAGCACCGACAGCGTCCCGAGCAGCGCCGTCATGAACCGCCAGCCGAACGGGTCGAACCCGAAGAGCAGTTCGCCGAGCCCGATGACGTACTTGCCGACCGGCGGGTGCACCACGTACGCCGCGTCGGAGGGGATCGTGACGTGGCCGCCGCTGCTGAGGACCAGGTCGTTGGCGTTCTTGTCCCAGTTGACCTCGAAGCCGCGGTGGACCAGGGCCCACGCGTCCTTCGCGTAGTACGTCTCGTCGAATATCACCGCCTTGGGGCTGCCCAGGTTCCAGAAGCGGATGACGCCCGCCAGCAGCGTCACCAGCAGCGGGCCGAGCCACCCCGACCAGCGCGTGATCCACTCCGCGAGTGCGGGGCGCGCGCCCAGCGCGTCCCACAGCCGGGGGCTGGGCTGCGCGTACGGCGGCACCAGCCGCTCCCGGACGTCGCCGGCCGGCTCCGCCGCATACCCGAAACGGCGCAGCCGTTGCTGCCACGGGGGCCGCTCGTCGTGCGGTGCCTGGGCCAGCCGGTGGTCCGTGGAGTCCGTGGAGGACGCAGTACTGGTCACCGCGCCATCGTAGGGAACCCGCCTGTGTGAGTCCCGTGCCTCGCCCCTGCGAGGATGGAAACGTGACAGTTACGCCCGACAGCGCGCCCGGAACCCTCGTCCTCGCCGGCACCCCCATCGGGGACGTCGCGGACGCCCCGCCCCGCCTCGCGGCGGAACTCGCCGACGCGGACATCGTCGCCGCCGAGGACACCCGCCGGCTGCGCCGGCTCACCCAGGCGCTGGGCGTGACCCCCCGGGGCCGCGTCGTGTCCTACTTCGAGGGCAACGAGGCGGCCCGTACGCCCGAGCTGGTCGACGAGCTGCTCGGCGGCGCGCGCGTGCTGCTCGTCACCGACGCGGGGATGCCGTCGGTGTCCGACCCCGGGTACCGGCTGGTCGCCGCGGCCGTCGAGAAGGACGTCCGGGTCACGGCGGTGCCGGGGCCGTCGGCGGTGCTGACCGCGCTCGCGCTGTCCGGGCTGCCCGTGGACCGGTTCTGCTTCGAGGGCTTCCTGCCGCGCAAGGCCGGGGAGCGGCTGTCGCGGCTGCGGGAGGTCGCCGAGGAGCGGCGCACCCTCGTCTACTTCGAGGCCCCCCACCGGCTCGACGACACGCTCGCCGCGATGGCCGAGGTGTTCGGCGGCGAGCGGCGCGCGGCGGTGTGCCGGGAGCTGACCAAGACGTACGAGGAGGTGCGGCGCGGCCCGCTGGACGAGCTCGCGCGGTGGGCGGCCGAGGGGGTGCGCGGCGAGATCACCGTGGTGGTGAGCGGGGCCCCCGAGCGCGGCCCGGAGGAGATCGGCCCCGAGGAGCTGGTGCGGCGCGTGCGGGTGCGCGAGGAGGCCGGCGAGCGCCGCAAGGAGGCGATCGCGGCGGTGGCGGCGGAGGCGGGACTGCCCAAGCGCGAGGTGTTCGACGCGGTGGTGGCGGCCAAGCACGGCGGGGCGCAGCCGGCCTGAGGACGGCGCACATGCCCTCTGAGCAGGGCGCATCTCTCCTGAGCGCACGCCCCATGGCAGGGCAAAAGCCCGGCCGCCCCAGGCAAAGCCGGGCCTGTCGTGGGACCCGTTTCGACAAGGAACGCCCAAAACGGGTCCAACAGTGGACAGGTCGGCTGCGCTCGCGTCGGCGGAGCAGTCCACTGGACCCCAGGGACGCACCCACCAGGAGCTGGCATGAGTGAGACCACAGGGCAGACCGGCCTGCGCGCCGGTGCCACCGCCGTCGTCAACGAGTCGTACTCCTTCGCCTGCATGCGCTGCGGGCACGGCTGGGAGCAGTCGTACGAGATAGAGCACCACCGGGACGGCGACGGCCACGAGTTCGTGCGGTACGTGGCCGACGGCCGCGTCGTGCCGTCCCCGCTGAGCCGCCCGGCCTGCGTCAACTGCGACGGCACCGTCGTGCGCATCATGCGGGCCGGCCAGGTCTCGTCGGTGCGCGACGCGGCGCACCGTCCGCAGCAGGTGTCCCCGGCCGGACCGGTCGAGGTGCCCGGGCCGTCCGCCGGGGGGCCGGACGGGCAGCACCACTGGCACCTGTCCGACCTGCTGCACCCCTTCCAGCGCCGGGCCAGCTAGCGGTCCGGGACAGCCCCGGACGGCCCGGGCGGCCGGGCCGCCTTCCGTAGGATCGGAGCATGCCTTCGAACGCCGACCGGGCCGACAAGAACACCGCACCGCCGCTCCCGCAGCCCCTGCGGGTGCCGGTGGCCGACTCCCACACCCACCTCGACATGCAGTCCGGCACCGTCGAGGAGGGCCTGGCGAAGGCCGCGTCGGTCGGCGTGACCACGGTGGTCCAGGTGGGCTGCGACGTCCGCGGCTCACGCTGGGCGGCCGAGACGGCGGCCGCGTACGACACCGTCCACGCGGCCGTCGCCCTGCACCCCAACGAGGCCCCGCGCATCGTCCACGGCGACCCCGACGGGTGGTCACGGCAGGGCGCGCGCGAGCCGGGCGGCACGGCGGCCCTCGACGAGGCGCTCGCCGAGATCGACCGGCTGGCCGCGCTGCCGCACGTGAAGGCCGTCGGCGAGACCGGCCTGGACCACTTCCGCACCGGCGAGGACGGCAAGGAGGCGCAGGAGGCGTCGTTCCGCGCCCACATCGAGATGGCCAAGCGGCACGGCAAGGCCCTCGTCATCCACGACCGCGACGCCCACGCGGACGTGCTGCGCGTGCTGAAGGAGGAGGGCGCCCCCGAGCGGACCGTCTTCCACTGCTACTCCGGTGACGCCGAGATGGCCGAGATCTGTGCCCGGGCCGGATACTTCCTCTCCTTCGCCGGCAACGTCACCTTCAAGAACGCCCAGAACCTGCGCGACGCCGTGGCCGTCGCCCCGCTGGAGCTGCTGCTGGTGGAGACCGACGCGCCCTTCCTGACCCCGGCGCCGTACCGCGGACGGCCCAACGCGCCGTATCTCATTCCGGTCACGGTGCGCGCCATGGCCGCCGTCCGGGGCATCGACGAGGACGCCCTGGCGACGGCGCTGGGCGCGAACACCGCGCGCGCCTTCGGCTACTGACCGTATGCCGTTCGTCACCGGCCGATAACGGCCGGGGGCGCGCTCGTCGGCCGCCCGCTACGGTACGTGGTCGCGTCGCTTTGGTGAGTGACGGGTGAGCCGCTAGGTTCTGGTGGCCCGATCCCGACCCCGCTGGACCCACGGCCCCCTGGAGCGTGTCGGCGTGAGCGACCCGCAGTACGCGC
The DNA here is from genome assembly GCF_005280195.1 of Streptomyces galbus. GTDB lineage: Bacteria > Actinomycetota > Actinomycetes > Streptomycetales > Streptomycetaceae > Streptomyces > Streptomyces galbus. Next base: position 353,735 of record NZ_SZPR01000019.1, read on the forward strand.
GCAACGCGCACCACCCGCAGTACCCCGGCCTGCACACCGCCGAGACCGTCCCGCAGGGGGTGTACGGGCCGCCCGAGGCGTACGGCGGCGACCCGTACCCGTACGCCCAGCCGTACGTCGACGCTCACGTCAACCCGTACGTCAACCCGTACGCGCACCCCTACGACCTGCCGTACCCCCACCCCTACGCGGACGGGTGTCCCCCCGAGGCGCACGAGCCCGTGCTGCCCCGGCAGACGGGAACCGCGACCCTCGTCGCGCCGCCGCCGGCCGTCCTCGCAGACCTGCCGACCGCCACCCTCGTCGACGTCCCGGCCGCGCCGCGCGCCGGGGCGGGGCACCGGGCCGGGCGGCGGCGCAGGGCGCGGTACGCCGAGCGCCCCGACTCGCCGGTGCGCCGGCTGCTGCCGCAGGCGCTGGTCGTCGCCTTCCTGGCCGGCGGCACCACCGCGTTCGTCGCCGAGGACAAGGCCGTCGAGCTGACCGTCGACGGCACCCCGCGCACCCTGCACACCTTCGCCGACGACGTGACCGAACTGCTCGCCGAGGAGGGCGTGGAGGTGGGCGCGCACGACGTGGTCGTGCCCGGCCCCGGCACCGGCCTGGGCGACGGCGAGGAGATCGAGGTGCGCTACGGCCGCCCCCTGCGGCTGACCCTGGACGGCGAGCGCCACGAGGTGTGGACGACCGAGCGCACCGTCGAGGGGGCGCTCAGACAGCTCGGCGTGCGCGCCGAGGGCGCGTACCTGTCCGCCGCGCGCTCCCGGCGCATCGGGCGCGAGGGGCTCGCGCTGGACGTGCGCACCGAGCGCTCGGTGACAGTCATGGCGGACGGCCGGGCCCGCACCGTGCGGACCAACGCGGCCACCGTGCGCGAGGCCGTCGAGGAGGCCGGCATCACCCTGCGCGGCCAGGACACCACCTCGGTGCCGCCGGACAGCTTCCCGCGCGACGGGCAGACCGTGACCGTGCTGCGCATCACCGGGGGCAGGGAGGTCCGCGAGGAGCCCGTCCCGTTCGTCGTCCGGCGCGTCGCCGACCCCACGCAGTTCAAGGGCACCGAGGTCGTCGAGCAGACCGGGCAGCCCGGACTGCGGCGGGTCACCTACTCCCTGCGCACCGTCAACGGCGTGCGGCTCAAGCCCCGCCGGGTGCGCGCCGAAGTGGTGCGGGCGCCCCGCGCGCAGGTGGTGAAGGTGGGCACCCGGCCGCTGCCGGCCTCCGGGCACGGCGCCGACGGGCTCGACTGGCAGGGCCTCGCCGCCTGCGAGTCCGGCGGCCGGCCCGACGCGGTCGACCCGTCCGGCACCTACGGCGGCCTGTACCAGTTCGACACGCGCACGTGGCACAGCCTCGGCGGCAGCGGACGGCCGCAGGACGCGCCCGCGGCGGAACAGACCTACCGCGCGAAGAAGCTGTACACACGGCGCGGTGCGAGCCCCTGGCCGCACTGCGGGGCCCGGCTGCACGGCTGAGCGGACGCCCCGGGGCCGGGCCGCGAGGTGGTCCGGGGCTGTCGGCGGGCCCCCGTAGTCTTGTCCCGTGAGCAGCAGCCCCACCCCCGACGCCCTCCTGGGCCCCGCCGACGTCCGTGAACTGGCGGCGGCCCTCGGTGTGCGTCCCACCAAGCAGCGCGGCCAGAACTTCGTGATCGACGCGAACACCGTCCGCCGTATCGTCCGCACCGCCGACGTCCGGCCCGACGACGTGGTCGTCGAGGTCGGGCCGGGGCTCGGCTCCCTCACGCTCGCCCTGCTGGAGGTCGCCGACCGGGTCACCGCCGTCGAGATCGACGACGTGCTGGCCGCCGCGCTGCCCGCGACGGTCGCCGCGCGCATGCCGGAGCGGGCCGACCGCTTCGCGCTGGTGCACTCCGACGCGCTGCACGTCACCGAGCTGCCCGGCCCCGCCCCGACGGCCCTGGTCGCCAACCTGCCGTACAACGTGGCCGTGCCGGTGCTGCTGCACATGCTCGACACCTTCCCGGGCATCGAGCGCACCCTCGTGATGGTGCAGTCCGAGGTGGCCGACCGGCTCGCCGCCGCGCCCGGCTCGAAGGTGTACGGCGTGCCCTCGGTGAAGGCCAACTGGTATGCGGACGTCAAGCGCGCCGGCGCCATCGGCCGCACCGTCTTCTGGCCCGCGCCCAACGTCGACAGCGGCCTGGTGTCCCTGGTCCGCCGCCGGGAGCCGGTCAAGACCTCCGCCTCCAAGAAGGAGGTGTTCGCGGTCGTCGACGCCGCGTTCGCCCAGCGGCGCAAGACGCTGCGCGCCGCCCTCGCCGGGTGGGCCGGCTCCGCGGCCGCCGCCGAGGCCGCCCTCGTCGCCGCCGGGGTGTCCCCGCAGGCGCGCGGCGAGGCCCTCACCGTCGAGGAGTTCGCCCGCATCGCCGAGCACCGCACCGCCCAGCACGAGGAGAGCGCGTGAGCGTCACCGTACGCGTGCCCGCGAAGGTCAACGTCCAGCTCGCCGTCGGCGCCGCCCGCCCGGACGGCTTCCACGACCTGGCGAACGTGTTCCTCGCGGTCGGCCTGTACGACGAGGTCACGGTCACCCCGGCCGACGAGCTCCGGGTCACCTGCACCGGGCCCGACGTCGGCCAGGTCCCGCTGGATCGCACCAACCTCGCCGCGCGCGCGGCGGTCGCCCTGGCCGAGCGGTACGGCCGCAGCCCCGACGTGCACGTCCACATCGCCAAGGACATCCCCGTGGCCGGCGGCATGGCGGGCGGCAGCGCGGACGGCGCGGGCGCGCTGCTCGCCTGCGACGCCCTGTGGGGCACGGGCGCCTCCCGCGCGGAGCTGCTGGAGATCTGCGCCGAGCTGGGCAGCGACGTGCCGTTCAGCCTGGTCGGCGGGGCCGCGCTGGGCACCGGGCGCGGCGAGCGGCTGACCCCGCTGGAGGCCGGCGGCACGTTCCACTGGGTGTTCGCGATGGCCGCGCGCGGGCTGTCCACGCCGGCCGTGTTCCGCGAGTTCGACCGGCTCGCCGAGGGGCGCGCCGTCCCGGAGCCCGTCGCGTCCCGGCCGCTGCTCGACGCGCTCGCCGCGGGCGACGCCGACGCGCTCGCCGCCGCCGTCTCCAACGACCTCCAGCCGGCCACGCTGTCCCTCTTCCCCGAACTGGCCGACACGCTGGCCGCGGGGCGCGCGGCCGGTGCCCTGGCCGCGCTGGTCTCGGGCTCCGGCCCGACCACCGCCTTCCTCACGGGTGACCTCGCGTCGGCGGAGGCGGTGGCGGAGGCCCTGCGGGCGTCCGGCACGTGCCGGACGGTCCGCACGGCGGTGGGGCCGGTGGCGGGAGCGACGGTTCTGCAGCCGGCGGCGTCCGGCTGAGCGGCGGCGCTCCGCGTCCTGCCCGTCGGGTGGGTGCGGCGCCGTTGTGGCTGGTCGCGCAGTTCCCCGCGCCCCTGGGGTAGAGGCGGTGGGGGCCGATAACCACGTGCCCCGTCCTGCCGTGGGCGCCTACGCTCGTCGGCGTTCGCCGGGGGAAGGGGTGCGCGTGGGACAGCGGGCGTTGGCCGGTGCTGTGCGGCGGGGGGATGTTGCTGAGGTGCGGGCGCTGCTCGCGCGGGGCGTCGACCCGGACGCCCACGACGACGTCGAGGGGGTGCCGGTGCTGTGCCTGGCCGTGGCGGCGCACGACGAAGCGGTCGTCGAGGCGCTGCTGGAGGCCGGGGCCGATCCGCTGCGCCGCCTGCCCGACGGGACCACCCCGCTGCTGCGGGCGGTGGCGGCCGGGTCGTGGCGGCTGACCGACACCCTGGCCCTCGGCCGCGTCCCCCTGCCGTTCCCGGACCGGGAGGAGCTGCTGGCGCACGCTGGTCACTGGGCGGACACGGGCGCCGAGGCGGGGCTGCGCCGGCTGACCGGTCTCACCGGACCCGTCACCCGGACCCGGGTGGAGGACCCGGAGATCGGCTGGTGGTGGGACGCGGTGTCGCTCGGCGGGCTGACCCTGCACGACGCGCACGCGGCGGTCATCACCGAACTGGAGGCCCGCTACGGCCGGCGTACGCCCTTCGACACACTGGTGGAGCGTGCCCTCGCCCACCCCGACCGCGACCACATCGTCTGGTTCAAGGTGGTGCTCACGCTCGCCCACCGGCTCGACGAGGAGACCTGGCAGTGGTCCACGGACCTGCTCAACCACCCCGACCGGCACCACCGCCTCCTCGGCGCCGACGTGCTGCTGGGGATGGTGCTCGGGGACTTCCTGACAGGCCGTGACCCCTTCTCGGACCGGGCGGACCAGCTGCTGCCGTGGGCGCAGCAGGAGGAGGACCCGGAGGTGCTCGCGGTCCTCCTGCACGCGCTCACCCACGCCGATGGCGCGGAGATCGAGGCCCTCGGCCTGTCGTACGTCACGCACCCCGACCCGCGGGTGCGGTCGCTCGTCCCGAGCTGCCTGCAGGTCTCCGGGGACGGCCGGTCCGTGGTCCGTCGCGGGAGCCTGGCCGTCGTCCTCACCCTGGTCGACGACCCCGACCCGGACGTCCGTACGTGGCTGTGCCACTGGCTGCGCCACTACCGGGGCCCCGAACCCGAGGCCGGGGACGCGCTGCTCGCCCTCACCCACGACCCGCGGCAGCGGATCCGGGCCCACGCCGTCTCCGGCCTGGCCCTGCGCGACGACCCGCGCTGCGTGGCGGCGAAGCAGCGGATCGGGCCCGTCGGCGAGGACCTGAGCGGCGACGAGGTGCTGTTCGACGTGTGGCGGTACCAGGAGCGGCGGCGCCGGGCGGCCGGCGCCGGGTGAGGCGTCCGCCCCCGGCCCGCCCGACGTGACGGGAGCCCCCCGCCGCCCGACTACCCTGGAGGGTCGAGCGATCCCCCCGGGCAGGAGAGAAATGGCCGTCAACCTGGTCAATGTCGAGAACGTCAGCAAGGTGTACGGCACCCGTGCGCTCCTCGACGGCATCTCGCTCGGCGTGTCCGAAGGGGACCGGATCGGCGTCGTCGGCCGCAACGGCGACGGCAAGACCACCCTGATCCGGATGCTCGCCAAGCTGGAGGAGGCCGACTCGGGCCGGGTCACCCACTCCGGCGGGCTGCGCCTGGGCGTGCTCACCCAGCACGACTCCCTCGACCCCGAGGCCACCGTCCGCCATGAGGTCATCGGCGACATGGCCGACCACGAGTGGGCCGGCAACGCCAAGGTCCGCGACGTGCTCACCGGCCTGTTCGGCGGGCTCGACCTGCCCGGCTTCCCGCAGGGCCTGGACACCGTGATCGGCCCGCTGTCCGGTGGCGAGCGGCGCCGCATCGCGCTGGCCAAGCTGCTCATCGAGGAGCAGGACCTGATCGTCCTGGACGAGCCGACCAACCACCTCGACGTCGAGGGCATCGCCTGGCTGGCCCAGCACCTGCAGGCCCGCCGCTCGGCCCTGGTCTGCGTCACGCACGACCGCTGGTTCCTCGACCAGGTCTGCACGCGCATGTGGGACGTGCAGCGCGGCGAGGTGCACGAGTACGAGGGCGGCTACTCCGACTACGTCTTCGCCCGCGCCGAGCGCGAGCGCATCGCCGCGACCGAGGAGGCCAAGCGGCAGAACCTGGTCCGCAAGGAGCTGGCCTGGCTGCGTCGCGGGGCGCCCGCGCGGACCTCCAAGCCGCGCTTCCGGATCGAGGCGGCCAACGAGCTCATCGCGGACGTGCCGCCGCCGCGCGACACCAGCGAGCTGATGAAGTTCGCGTCCTCGCGGCTGGGCAGGACCGTGTTCGACCTGGAGGACGTCACGGTCCAGGCCGGGCCCAAGGTGCTGCTCAAGCACGTCACCTGGCAGCTCGGCCCCGGCGACCGCATCGGCCTGGTCGGCGTCAACGGCGCCGGCAAGACCTCCCTGCTGCGGGCCATGACCGAGGCGGCGCGCACCCAGGGCGAGACCCAGCCGGCCGGCGGGCGGATCGCCGTGGGCCGCACGGTCAAGCTCGCCTACCTCTCCCAGGAGGTCGCCGAACTCGACCCCACCTGGCGGGTCCTGGAGGCCGTGCAGCGCGTCCGCGAGCGGGTCGACCTCGGCAAGGGCCGGGAGATGACCGCCGGGCAGCTCTGTGAGACGTTCGGCTTCGGCAAGGAGAAGCAGTGGACGCCGGTGGGGGACCTCTCCGGCGGTGAGCGGCGCCGGCTCCAGCTCCTGCGGCTGCTCATGGACGAGCCCAACGTCCTCTTCCTCGACGAGCCCACCAACGACCTGGACATCGAGACCCTGACCCAGCTCGAGGACGTCCTCGACGGCTGGCCCGGCTCGATGATCGTGATCTCCCACGACCGGTTCTTCGTCGAGCGCACCACCGACCGGGTCTTCGCCCTCCTCGGCGACGGCGCCCTGCGGATGCTGCCGCGCGGCATCGACGAGTACCTGGAGCGCCGCCGGCGCATGGAGGAGGCCGCCGTGGCGGCGGCCCCCGCGGCGGCCGCGCCGGCCGCCGAGCGCACCGAGCGCAGCGCCGCCGACCAGCGCGCCGCGAAGAAGGAACTGCAGCGCATCGAGCGGCAGTTGGACAAGCTCTCCGAGCGCGAGTCCAAGCTGCACGCGCAGATCGCCGACAACGCCACGGACTTCGAGAAGGTCGCCCGGCTGGACGCCGAACTGCGCGAGTTGACCGGTGAGCGCGAGGAGCTGGAGACGCGCTGGCTGGAACTGGCCGAGGACGCCTGAGGGTTCGGCGGGCCCGCGACCACGCGCCGGGCGCGGGTGGTCCGCCCCGGCGCGCGCCGGCGGCGCACGCGCCGTGTGAAGGGCGCGTGGAGGCGCGTAACGAGGGCATCACAGGCGGGTTCTCCCTTGGGAACAGCGGCGGGCGGGCGCCGGTCGACCGTCGGTGCCGGGTGATAGAAAGAGCCGTCCGAGAACTGTCTGAGTACGACTCCGGGTCCCGAGCGAACCTCAGGGCGTGGCCGAAAATCAGTGAACGAGGGGGAAGACGCTGATGGCTCAGCCGCCCGATCAGCCGTCGCAGCAGGGTGGGTTCGGACCGCCCGCGCACCAGCCGCCCGCCCAGCCGCCGCAGGCACCCGCGCCGCCGCAGCCCGGCTACGGCTACCCGCAGCAGGCCCCGGGACCGTACGGCGCGCCCCAGCAGCCGGGACCGTACGGACCGCCCCAGCAGCCGGGCCCCTACGGGGCGCCCCAGCCCGGGCCCTACGCACCCGCCCCGCAGCCGGGGCCGTACGGCCAGCAGCCCGGGTACGGCTACCCGCAGCCGCCGCAGTTCCCCGGCGCGCCCGGAGCCCCCGGCACCCCGCCGTCCGGCTCGCACAACCCGTTCAAGGGCCGGCCCGCGGTCGCCGTCGCCGCCGCCGTGGCCGCCCTGCTGGTCGTCGGCGGCACGGTGTTCGCGGTGACGCGCGGCGGCGACGACAAGGACGAGAAGCCGGTCGCCGCGCACAGCGACGACGACAAGCCGTCCGCCTCCGAAAGCCCGGTCGACCCCGGCGACGGCAGCGGCGACGGCGGCACCGGCCAACAGGACTTCAACGCGGGCCGCAAGGCCGGCGAGGCCAAGGTCCTCTGGTACAAGGAGGCCCCCGACGCGCCCGCCTCCGGCGCCGAGGCCCCCGGCATGTGGATCACCGGCACCACGGCCGTGAAGGCGGCGTACACGGAGGTCGTCGGCTACAAGGTCGCCGACGGCACGCCCGCGTGGACCACCGTCACGCTCCCGCAGAAGGTCTGCGCCGTCACCCGGCAGAAGACGGCCGACGACAAGGTCGTCGTGGCGTACATGAGCGGCACCAGCGACCGCGCCAAGTGCAACCAGCTCCAGCAGCTCGACCTGAACACCGGCGCCAAGGGCTGGACGGCCGTCGTCGCCGACGGCGCCCTGTTCGACAGCGCGCTCGACATCGAGCTGTCCCTCGCCGGCAACACGCTGGTGGTGGGCCGCTCCCAGTCCGGCACGGCCTACGACGTGCGCACCGGCAAGAAGCTGTGGGACAAGAAGAGTTACGGCGACTCCTGCTTCCCGACCGCGTTCGCGGGCAGCGGCGCCCGGCTGGTGTCCGTGGCGTCCTGCGACGCGACCGGCGCGAAGGAGCACGAGGAGGTCCAGGAGCTGGACCCCGCGACCGGCAAGGCCAGGTGGACCCGGCAGTTCGCCAAGGGCTGGCGGGTCGCGCGGACCTTCTCGTTGGACCCGCTGGTCGTCTACAGCACCAACGAGGACAAGAACGCCTGGAACATCTCGACGTTCAAGGCCGACGGCACCGCCCGCTCCCAGGTCGCCTTCGACGGGAACTTCGCCCCCGAGTGCCAGTCGGCGATCCTCCAGCGCGACCTGACGGGCTGCCAGGGCGTGGTGGCCGACGCGAACACCCTCTACCTGCCGACCGACGCCAAGAGCGGCCCCAACGAGATCGTCGCGATCGACCTCTCCTCCGGCAAGCCGAAGTGGCGCGTGAAGTCGCCCGCGGACGAGACGATGCTCCCGGTCCGCCTCGACGGCGGCGCCCTCGTGGCCTACGTCGAGCCGTCGTACGACGCGGCCGGCCAGGTGGTGTCGATCCCCACCGCGGGAACCGCGCACACCCCGGCGAAGCTGCTCCAGCTCCCGGCGAGCACGACCGCTCTCGAAAGCAGCTTCTACGCCCGCGACCTCGCCTGGGTGGACGGGCGGTTCTACCTCTCCAGCACCCGGCTGAACGGGGCGGACGACGCGAAGGAGAAGCTGATGCTCGCCTACGGCAAGTGACACCTCCCCACGGTCCGTCCCCCGAGCTCCCTCCCGACGAGGTACCCACACCATGACCACGCCGCCGCCCCCGCCGCCCCAGCAGCCCCCGCAGGGACCAGGCCCCGGCACCCCCGAGGACCAGCCGCAGGACCAGCCGGGCGGGTCCAAGGAGACCCCCGCACAGCAGCCGCCCGGCTTCGGCGCCCCGCAGACCCCGCCCGCGCCACCGGCGGCCCCGCAGACCCCGCCGAGCCTGTCCAAGGCCCCGCAGCCGGGCTACGGCTACCCGCAGGCACCGCAGGCACCGCAGGCACCGCAGGCCCCCCAGCAGCCCCCCGCACCGGGCTCACCGGCGCCCACGGCCCCGCAGGCCCAGCCCCCGCAGGCCCCGCCCGCGGGCCCGCCCCCGGCGCCGCCCGGCTACGGCTACCCGCAGCAGGCCCCGCCCGCGCAGCCGCCCCAGGGCTACGGCTACCCGACGCCCCCGCAGGCGCAGGGCCCGTACGCCGCCCCCCAGCAGCCCGGCCCCTACGGGCAGCCCTCGCCGTACGCCGCCCAGCCCGGCTACGGCTACCCGGGGCAGCCCGGCCGGCCCGGGTACGGGTATCCCGGTCAGCCGACCGTGCCGCTCCAGCCGCAGGCCGTGCCCGCCGGCGGCGGCCGGAAGGTGAACGCGCAGCTCCTGATCATCGTGGCGGCGGTCGTCGCCATCGCGCTGATCGTCGGCGGCGGCATCTGGTACTCCAAGGCGTCCTCCGACGACAACGAGGCGAAGAAGGACGACAAGGCGACCGCCGGCACCTCCGGCGGCGGCACCGGCGGCGGCCAGGACGACAAGGGCACCGGCGGCACCACCGGCGGCTCCGAGAAGGCGCCCGCCGACCCGGCCTCCAAGCTGCTCTTCCAGGTGCCGATGCCGGTCGTCGCCAAGGGCGACAGTGTCGCCGTGGACGGCTCCTGGCTCACCGACAAGGCGTACGTGAAGAGCGGCGTCGCCGAGGTCTCCGGCTACGACAAGAACACCGGCGCAAAGCTGTGGACGGTCAAGCTGCCCGGCCCGGTGTGCGAGGCGAGCCGGCACATGACCAAGGACTACCGCACCGCCATCCTGTTCCAGCCCAAGATGCCCGCCAAGAACTCCTCGGCCGGGTGCAGCGAGGTCGCGGCGCTGGACCTCGCGGCCGGCAAGCAGCTCTGGCGCAAGACGGTCTCCTCCGGCGACTACCCGGTCACCTTCGACAACGTCACCGTCAGCGCGAACACCGTCGCCGCGGGCAGCACCGACGGCGGCGCGGCCTTCGACATCGCCACCGGCAAGGTGCTGTGGTCGCCCAAGACGTCCGACAGCTGCTACGACGCCGGCTACGGCGGCGGCCCGAAGCTGGTCGCGCTGCGCAAGTGCGGCTCGTACGACAACCCGGAGCTGCACGTCCAGACCATCGACCCGGTCTCCGGGAAGGTGCTGTCGGAGTACAAGATGACCGCGGGCATCGAGTACGCCTCGATCGTCTCCACCGACCCGCTGGTGGTGGCCGCCGACGTCGGCGACAGCGCCGGCGACGGCAGCGGCATCTCGGACTTCTTCTCCGTCGACAACAAGACCGGCAAGCTGATCACCCGTATCTCCGCGCCGGGCGACCAGTACGCGGCGGACTGCGAGGGCATCACCCGCATCGAGGCCTGCACCGGCCTCGCGGTCGGAGCGGGCCGCCTGTACGTGCCGACCGAGGAGCACGACGGCACCGGCGCCTACAGCCGCACCAACGAGGTCGTCGCCTTCGACCTGGCCACCGGCAAGCAGACCGGCCAGCGCGCGGACGCGGGCGACGGCTACACGATCGTGCCGCTGCGCATGGACGGCACCGACGTGATCGCGTACAAGCGGCCGCCGTACGACAAGGGCGGGCAGATCGTCAGCATCGACGGCGCCACGTTCAAGCAGACGACGCTGATGCAGAACCCGGGCACCGAGTCGGTGCGCGACCTGGAGAGCAACTACCTGCCCCAGTACTCGGAGATCCTCTACTCCGAGGGGCGGCTCTACATGGCCGGGGTGTACGCCGACGTCTCCAGCACCGGCGACAAGGAGTACCTGGCGATCGGGTTCGGCACCGGGGGCTGAGCACCGCCGCCCCCGTCCCCGCTCCCGCCGCGGCCCCGTCCCCTCCTTCCGGGGGCGGGGCCGTGCCCGTGTCCGTGGTGTGCCGGGCGCGGGGGCTGCCCCGTGGTGCGCCCGCGTGCGCGCGGAACGCCGGAAAGTGGCTCTTCGCAGTCGAGGGTGTAGTCCGGTCGGCGCGTCGGTGGCCGGGTAGGGGTCGAGGTCTCCCGAGGATGGAGGCGACTATGATCTCGGGCTCGAAGTGCTCGGGCAGCGGTTGGAGCTCGATCGGGCGATTCTCTGGTGCCGGGTTGTCGAGCCCGACAGATGGTGTCGTCGCTGCGGATGCCAGGGCGCGGCCAGGGACACGGTGGTCCGGCGGTTGGCGCACGAGCCGTTCGGGTGGCGGCCCACGGTGTTGGAGGTCACCCTCCGTTGATATCGGTGTAACGCCGCCTCCGACGACCGGAACACGGACCGTCGACGCGCCGCGAGCCGTCAGTCGCCGACGCTGCCGTCGATCATCTCGCGCAGGATGTCCGCGTGGCCCGCGTGCCGGGCGGTCTCCAGGATCACGTGCAGGTACACCCACCGCAACGTCAGCTCCCTGCCCGGCGGTGCGTAGTCGAGGCTGTGCTGGGCGGCGATCCCGCGGGAGCGGTCGCACTCCGCCTGGTAGGCGCCGATGATGTCGTCGAGCTTCTCGTTCGGCTCCAGCCGCAGGTCGGCCTCCGGGTCTGCGTCGGTCCACGGCGGCGTGGGCAGCTCCGCGGCGGGGATCTGCCCGATCTGCTCGGCGAACCCGCCCAGTTCCACCCACCGCAGGTGTTTGATCAGGCCGCCGAGGTTGGTGCCGGTCGGCACCGGGCTGCGCCGGGCGTCCTCCTCCGACACCCCGCGGGCCTTGCGCACGACGGCGTCGCGCAGGTAATCCAGGAACGTCTCGAGCTGCTCGCGCTCGCTGGCGGCGACCACGCTGCCGAGGATCTCACCGGGTCGAGTCATGGCCCGAACGTAGCACGCGGGCCGACCCCGCACCGGGGGCTATTTGGGCTTTTCGCAGTCGCAGTTGAGGGTGTAGTCCGGTCGGCGCATCCGTGGCCGGGTAGGGGTCGAGGCCTCCCGAGGATGGAGGTGACTATGCCGCCCATCCAGAAGACCTCCACGTGCCTGACGCTACCTTCGACCGCCCTGACGTGACCAAGTTCTGCCGACTCGACGACCTCGGTCTGGTCGTCACCGGCCAACGGATCGAGCCTGACGGCTCGGTGCTCGCCTGCAGGGTCGTCGATGACGACCGCTGGTGCCGCGAGTGCGGGTGCGAGGGCACCCCGCGCGATTCGATCACTCGTGAACTCGCCCACGCCCCGCAGGGTTGGCGGCCGACGAAGCTGCTGGTCACGGTCCGCCGCTACCGGTGTACCGGCTGCGGACACGTGTGGCGTCAGGACACCAGCCGGGCGGCCGAACCGCGAGCGAAGGTGTCGCGAACCGGGTTGCGGTGGGCGCTGGAAGGGATCGTGGTCCAGCACCTGACCGTGGCGCGGGTCGCCGAAGGCCTCGGCGTCGCGTGGAACACCGCCAACGACGCCGTCCTGGCCGAAGGCAAGCGGCTCCTGATCGACGACCCGACCAGGTTCGACGGCGTGAAGGTCGTCGGGGTCGATGAGCACGTGTGGCGCCACACGCGACGCGGCGACAAGTACGTCACGGTGATCATCGACCTCACCCCGGTGCGTGACGGGACCGGTCCCGCGCGGCTGCTCGACATGGTCGAGGGCCGTTCCAAGCAGGCGTTCAAGACCTGGCTCAACGAGCGACCGCAGGCGTGGCGCAACGCCGTGGAGGTCGTCGCGATGGACGGGTTCACCGGCTTCAAGACCGCAGCGGTCGAGGAGCTGCCTGATGTCGTGACCGTGATGGACCCTTTCCACGTCACCCGGCTGGCCGGCGAGGCCCTCGACGTGTGCCGACGCCGGGTTCAACAAACCATCCACGGCCACCGCGGGATGAAGGGCGACCCGCTCTACTCCGCTCGGCGGACCCTGTGCACCGGCGCGGACCTGCTCACCGAGAAGCAGACCGACCGGCTCCGTGCACTGTTCGCCGACGACGACCATGTCGAGGTCGAAGCCATGTGGGGCATCTATCAGCGGATGATCGCCGCCTACCGGCACGAGGACCGCGGCCAGGGACGTGAGCTGATGGCCAAGCTGATCGCTGACATCGGCACCGACGTACCGAAAGTGCTGGTCGAGATCACGAAGCTCGGCCGGACGTTGAAGAAGCGCGCCGAGGACGTCCTGGCCTACTTCGACCGGCCCGGCACCAGCAACGGACCGACCGAGGCGATCAACGGCAGGCTCGAGCACCTGCGCGGCAGCGCCCTCGGGTTCCGCAACCTGACCAACTACATCGCCAGATCGCTGCTCGAGACCGGAGGCTTCAGGCCGCAACTACACCCTCGTTTGTGAAGAGCCCGGAAAGTCCTCCGATCCGGGTCGGTTCTCGCCGGTAGGGGCAGCGCGATGTCGAACAAGCGTGTAGCTTCCGGGGGCATGAAACGGACGGGGGAGCCGGGGGGCGCCGCGTCCGACCGGCACCGTGGTGGGCATCCATGGGGGGACTGGGGGGTTGCTCGATGGGAGTGCGGCTCATGGTGGTCGACGACCACCGACTGCTCGCGGAGGCGCTGGCCTCGGCACTGAAACTGCGCGGGCACCGGGTGCTGGCGGCGGCCGCGCCGGCCGCGGGGGCGGCGGAGCTGGTGATCAGCCGGGCGCCGGAGGTGTGCCTGCTGGGCACGGCCGCCCCGGCCGCACCGGGCACCTTCGACCCGGTGGTCCGCATCAAGCGGGAGCGGCCGCAGGTGGCGGTGCTGGTCCTGGGACCGGTGCCCGATCCCCGGGGCATCGCGGCGGCGTTCGCGGCGGGCGCCTGCGGCTACGTGCGGCACGACGAGCGCATCGAGGGGGTCGAGCGGGCGATCATGAAGGCGCGGGCGGGGGAGGCCGCCGTGGCGCCGCAGCTCTTGCAGGGGGCGTTCAGCGAGCTGCTGAACCCCGCCGCGCAGCCCGACGACGAGGGCCAGCGGCTGCTGCAGATGCTCACCCCGCGCGAGGTGGAGGTCCTGGTCCGGGTCGCGGACGGAGAGGACACCCGGGTGATCGCGGCGGGCATGGGCATCGCGCCGTCCACGGCCCGCACCCATGTGCAGCGGGTGCTGATGAAGCTGGGCGTCGGCTCCCGCCTGGAGGCCGCGGCCCTCGCGGCGCGCACCGGCCTGCTGGACCGGGCGGGCGCGCGGGGCGCGGCCGACGGCGGCCCGGTGCTGTGAGATGCGGCTGACGCGGACGTACGGCCCGCCCCGCACGGACGGGGCCGGAGTGCCCGTGGACCCCGGCCCCGTCCGTGTCTGCGTACCCGGCGCGGCTACGGCGTGGGCCGGCTCGGCTCGCCCGCTTCCCCGTCCTCGGGAAGCGGCGGGGGCGTGGGGGCGGCGGTGGGCCGCAGCTTCAGCCAGACCAGGAAGAAGAGGCCGAGCAGCAGCATGCCCAGCCCGGTCCAGAGGTTGATGTTGACGCCCTCGGCCTTGTCGAGGTCGGCGTCGGACACGGTGAAGCCGGCGATCATGACGATGACGCCGTAGAGGACGAACAGGCCGCCGATGATGCGGCGGATGTCGAAGAGGCGCGCGGCCGTCGCGGACTTGCTCTCGAGGTCGGTGACCTCGCGCTGGACGTCGTGCTCGGAGTACCCGTGGTGCTCGGACATGGTTCCTCAATCCTCCCGCGATCAGAACGAGAACGGGATGTAGCAGGCGGCGGCGAGGACGATCGCGCCCCAGCCCAGCAGGGCCGGCCTGCGGTACCAGGCGTCGTCGCCCGCGGCGGGCGGCTCCTGCATGCCGGGCGAGCGGGTGCCGTAGACCAGGCCCTGGAGCTCGGCGGCCGGCTTCGGCGCGGTGAACAGCGAGACGGCGACCATCACGACGGCGCCGGCGACGAAGCCGACGATCGCGGAGACGAAGTTGGCGCCCTGGTCGGAGGGGATGTCGACGATGCCGTGCTTGTAGATCCAGAAGTAGTTCACCATCGCGGCGACGGTGCCCGCGAGCAGGCCCCAGAAGCCGGACTTCGCGGACGCGCGCTTCCAGAACATGCCGACGATGAACACGACGAACATCGGCACGTTGAAGAAGGAGAACAGCGTCTGCAGGTAGCTCATGATGTTCGAGAACGACGACGCGAGGAACGCCGTGCCGACGGAGGCGGCGACGCCGATCACGGTGATGAGGCGGCCGAACCGCACGTAGTAGCCGTCCTCGCGGCCCCGGACGACGTAGCGGGCCCAGATGTCGTTGGTGAACACCGTGTTGAAGGACGACACGTTCGCCGCCATGCCCGCCATGAAGGCGGCCAGCAGGCCGGTGACCGCGATGCCGAGCACGCCGTTGGGCAGCAACTGCTCCATCAGGTACGGGATGGCGTCGTTGTACTGGTAGCCGGAGTCGGCGGTGCCGAAGCCGGGGATGAGGGCGGCGGCGGTCAGGCCCGGGATCATCACCAGGAACACGATGAAGATCTTCGGGAACGCGGCGATCAGGGGCGTGCGCTGGGCCGCGGAGAGGTTCTTCGCGGACAGGGCGCGCTGCACCTCGGCGAAGTTGGTCGTCCAGTAGCCGAAGGACAGGACGAAGCCGAGGCCCAGGACGATGGTGAGCCAGTTGGCGCCCAGCGGGTTGGCGCTGCCGATGCCGGTGCCGCCCCAGGCGGTGGTGAAGTTCTCGCCGTGGGTGGCGGTCAGCTTGTGGGTCAGGCCGTCCCAGCCGCCGACCTTCTTCAGGCCCAGCACGACCAGCGGGATGAGGGCCGCCAGGATCACGAAGAACTGCAGGACCTCGTTGTAGATGGCGGAGGACAGACCGCCGAGGGTGATGTACCCGAGGACGAAGGCGCCCGCGACCACGATGGCCACCCACTGCGGCCAGCCCAGCAGCGCCTCGACGACGATCGCCAGGGCGTAGAGGTTGACGCCGGCGATCAGGATGGCGGCGAAGGCGAACAGGGCCGCACTGAGCAGGTGCGCCCACTTGTCGAAGCGCAGCAGGAGCATCTCGGGGACCGAGCGGACCTTGCTGCCGTAGTAGAAGGGCATCATCACCAGGCCGAGGAAGACCATGGCCGGGATGGCGCCGATCCAGTACCAGTGCACCGTGTAGGCGCCGTACTGGGCGCTGTTGGCCGCCATGCCGAGGATCTCGGTGGCGGCGAGGTTCGCCGAGATGAAGGCGAGGCCGGTGATCCAGGCGGGCAGCGACCGCCCGGACAGGAAGAAGTCCAGGCTGGTCTTCACCGATCTGCGGGCGGCGAAGCCGATGCCGAGGACCACGACGAAGTAGATGGCGAGAATCGTGTAGTCGAGTGCGTTCGTGGGGAGTCGGAGCTCGGCCGCCAGATGGAGTACAGGGGTGTCCGTGGGGGTTTGCATGGAATCTCGCTTCGTTGCGTGAACAGATCCAGAGCGGAACCTACGCCTTTGCGTTCAGCAATTGAACACTTCAGGTGCTCGTTTTTGTTTGATCGTGACGTTGACTCCCGGTGGTGGGTTGTGATGTGTTATGTTTGATTATGTTGAGTGAGGAGTCCGACGTGAAGAAGACTTCGACCCGGCTGGCCGACGGTCGCGAACTGATCTACTTCGACCTGCGCGACGACCGGGTGCGTGACGCCGTCGACCGCCGGCCGCTGGAGCCGACGCGGACGACCTCGGAGGTCCGGCGCGACCCCCTGCTCGGCGACTCGATCGCCGTCGCCTCCCACCGGCAGGGCCGCACCTACCACCCCCCGGCCGACGAATGCCCCCTGTGCCCGTCCCGGGACGGGCGGCTGAGCGAGATCCCGGACTCGACGTACGACGTCGTGGTCTTCGAGAACCGCTTCCCCTCCCTCGCCGGCGACTCCGGCCGCTGCGAGGTGGTCTGCTTCACCGAGGACCACCAGGCGTCCTTCGCCGACCTCACCGAGGAACAGGCGCGACTCGTCCTGGACGCGTGGACCGACCGGACGTCCGAGCTGTCGCATCTGCCCTCCGTGGAACAGGTGTTCTGCTTCGAGAACCGCGGCGCCGAGATCGGGGTGACGCTCGGTCACCCGCACGGGCAGATCTACGCCTACCCCTTCACCACGCCCCGCACCGCGCTGATGCTGCGCCAGGTGGCCGCGCACAAGGAGGCCACCGGCGGGGAGAACCTGTTCGACGCCGTCGTGGAGCGCGAACGCGCCGACGAGCGGGTCGTCCTGGAGGGTGAACACTGGGTGGCCTTCGTGCCGTACGCCGCGCACTGGCCGTACGAGGTGCACCTCTACCCCAAGCGGCGGGTGCCCGACCTGCTCGCGCTGGACGAGGCGGCGCGCACAGAGTTCCCCCAGGTCTACCTGGAACTCTTGAGGCGCTTCGACCGGATCTTCGGCGAGGGTGAGCCGCCGACGCCGTACATCGCCGCCTGGCACCAGGCGCCGTTCGGCCGGCTGGAGGAGTTCGAGGGCGTCAACCGCGACGACTTCGCGCTGCACCTCGAGCTTTTCACCATCCGCCGCACTTCCGGCAAGCTGAAGTTCCTCGCGGGTTCCGAGTCCGGCATGAACGTGTTCATCAACGACATCCGGCCGGAGGCCGCGGCCGAGCGACTGCGAGAGGTAGCGAGTTCATGAGCGGTAAGTACCTGGTCACGGGTGGTGCGGGATACGTCGGGAGCGTGGTAGCCCAGCACCTGCTGGAGGCCGGCCACGAGGTGACGGTCCTCGACAACCTCTCCACGGGCTTCCGCGAGGGCGTTCCGGCCGGCGCCTCCTTCATCGAGGGCGACATCCGCGACGCCGCGAAGTGGCTCGACGCCTCCTTCGACGCCGTGCTGCACTTCGCCGCCTCCTCCCAGGTCGGCGAGTCCGTCGTCAAGCCGGAGAAGTACTGGGACAACAACGTCGGCGGCACCATGGCGCTGCTCACCGCCATGCGCGAGGCCGGCGTGCGCACCCTGGTGTTCTCCTCCACCGCCGCCACCTACGGCGAGCCCGACGAGGTCCCGATCGTCGAGAGCGCCCGCACGCAGCCGACCAACCCCTACGGCGCCTCCAAGCTCGCCGTCGACCACATGATCACCGGCGAGGCGGCCGCCCACGGCCTGGGCGCGGTCTCGCTGCGCTACTTCAACGTGGCCGGCGCCTACGGCGCGTACGGCGAGCGCCACCAGCCCGAGTCGCACCTGATCCCCCTGGTCCTCCAGGTCGCCCAGGGCCGCCGGGACGCCATCTCCGTCTACGGCGACGACTACCCGACCCCCGACGGCACCTGCGTGCGCGACTACATCCACGTCGCCGACCTGGCCGAGGCCCACCTGCTCGCGCTGCGGGCCGCCCGGCCCGGCGAGCACCTCATCTGCAACCTCGGCAACGGCAACGGCTTCTCGGTCCGCGAGGTCGTCGAGACCGTCCGCCGGGTCACCGGCCACCCGATCCCCGAGGTGGTGGCGCCCCGCCGCGGCGGCGACCCGGCCGTCCTGGTCGCCTCGGCGGCCACCGCCCGCGAGAAGCTGGGCTGGAACCCGTCCCGCGCGGACCTCGCGGGCATCGTCGCGGACGCGTGGGAGTTCGCCCAGCGGATCACGGAGGAGCAGTAGTGGCGGCACAGCAGGTACGCGCCCGGTTCACCGAGCTCTACGGCACCGCACCCGAGGGCGTGTGGTCGGCGCCGGGCCGCGTCAACCTCATCGGTGAGCACACCGACTACAACGACGGCTTCGTGATGCCCTTCGCGCTGCCGCACACCGCCGTCGCCGCGGTCGCGCGCCGCGACGACGGCGTGCTGCGCCTGCACTCCGAGGACGTCGAGGGCGGCGTCGCCGAGCTGGCGCTCGACGGCCTGGCGCCCGGGACCGACCGCGACTGGACGGCGTACCCGGCGGGCGTGGTGTGGGCACTGCGCGAGGCGGGCCACGCGGTGGCCGGCGCCGACGTCCACCTCGCCTCGACCGTCCCGGCGGGCGCCGGCCTGTCCTCGTCGGCGGCCCTGGAGGTCGTGGTCGCCCTCGCGCTGAACGACCTGTACGAACTGGGCCTGCAGCGCTGGCAGCTGGCCCGGCTGTGCCAGCGCGCCGAGAACGTCTACGTCGGCGCGCCCACCGGGATCATGGACCAGACGGCGTCCGCGTGCTGCGAGGAGGGCCACGCGCTCTTCCTCGACACCCGCGACCTGTCCCAGCGGCAGATCCCCTTCGACCTGGCCGCCGAGGGCATGCGGCTGCTGGTCGTCGACACCCGCGTCAAGCACGCGCACAACGAGGGCGAGTACGGCAAGCGCCGTTCCGGCTGCGAGCAGGGCGCCGCGCTGCTCGGCGTCGACGCGCTGCGGGACGTCCCCTTCGAGGGGCTGGACGCGGCCCTGGCCCGGCTGCGCACCGAGGCCGCGGACGCGCCGGAGGCCGAGGAGATCGTGCGGCTGGTGCGGCACGTGGTCACCGAGGACCACCGGGTCGAACGCGTCGTCTCGCTGCTCACGTCGGGCGAGACGCGGGCCATCGGACCGGTCCTGACCGAGGGGCACGCCTCGCTGCGGGACGACTTCCGCGTCTCCTGCCCCGAGCTGGACCTGGTCGTGGACACGGCGCTGGCGGCGGGCGCGCTCGGCGCCCGGATGACCGGCGGCGGCTTCGGCGGCTCGGCGATCGTCCTCGCCGAGGCGTCCGACGTGGACACCATCGGCAAGGCGGTCGAAGAGGCGTTCGCGGGGGCCGGGTTCACCGCCCCGCGCGTGTTCGAGGCGGTCCCCGCGGCGGGGGCCCGCCGCCTGGCCTGACCCCGCAGCCGGGCCGCTATCCGAGCCGCTTGGTCAGCGTGTACTCGGTGCAGCCCGGCGGGTAGTCCTCGATCGCGCAGACCACCTCGTAGCCCAGGCGCCGGTAGAACCCCGGCGCCTGGAAGTCCCACGTCTCCAGGCGTACGCGGGTGCAACCGCGCTCCTCGCGGGCGACCCGTTCCGCCTCCGTGAGCAGCCGGGAGCCCAGGCCCGCGCCGCGGTGCCGCTCGTCGACCCACAGGTGGGTGACGTGCAGCCAGGCCGTCCAGGTGTGCCCGACCAGGCCGCCGGCCAGCTCGCCCGCCCGGTCCAGCGCCCAGACGTGCAGCGGCGTCTCGCGCTCCGCCGGGGTGCCCCGCAGGGCGCGCAGGACCGGCGAGGCCGCCGTGTTGGTGTCGAGCAGGCGCGAACGGAGCACCGCGCGACGGTCCTTGTCGACTTGTGTCTCAAGACGGAACATGCGGCACACCATAAACGCGCCGGGGGAACAGTTCTGCAAATCCCCTTCCGCTCCCGGCCCGCAGCCCTACCCTGTGAACAGCACCGGTGGGGGCCGGCGCCGATCAGGGGGCGGGACAGCCGGGTACGACGCCCGCGGCGGGGGTAGCGGTTACTGCACGGCGGCGGCCGTGCGGCGCGTGCCCTGCCCGGGCGGCGCGTCCGCGCCGGCCGTCACTCTCCGGACCTGGGCTATCCCCTGCTCCTCGTGGAGCTCGGGGAAGGGGGTTTCGTGGTTCGCATCCGAGTCCTGGTCGTCGACGACCACCGCATCTTCGCCGAGTCGCTCGCCGCCGCGCTGGCCGCCGAGCCCGACGTCGACGTGTCCGCGGCCGGCAGCGGCCCGGCGGCACTGCGCTGCCTGGAGCGCGCGGCCGCCGAGGGGCGCCGCTACGACGTGCTGCTGGTCGACGCCGACCTCGGCGGTGTGCGGCCCGGGCCGCGGCCCGCGGTGGCCGTGCAGGAGGTGGGCGAGGACGGCCTGGTCGACGGGATCTCCCTGGTCGCCGGGGTGCGTGCGGCGCAGCCCCATGTGCGGGTGGTGGTCCTGGCCGAGAAGGACGACCCGCGCCGCGCGGCCCTGGCCCTGCAGGCCGGCGCGTCCGGCTGGGTCGCCAAGGACTGCTCGCTGTCCCGGCTGCTCACCGTCATCCGGGGGGTGCTGCGCGAGGAGACGCACCTGCCGCCCGCGCTGCTGACCGGGGTGCTGCGCGAGCTGACCGCGGCCCGCAAGCACCGCACCGAGAGCGAGCGGCTGGTGGAGTCGCTGACGCCGCGCGAGCGGGAGGTGCTGCGCTGCATGGTCGCCGGGCTCGGCCGCAAGGCCGTCGCCGAGCGGCTGTTCCTCTCCCCGCACACCGTGCGCACCCACATGCAGAACGTCCTCGGCAAGCTGGGCGTGCACTCCACCCTGGCCGCGGTGGCCCTGGCCCGCCGGGCGGGCGTCGGCCCGGTCGACCTGGGCACCCCGCCCCGCATGGTCCCGGAGGAGAGCAGCAGCGCCTGAGGTCCCGCTCAGCCCGGGATGTTGTCGAACGGTGCCGTCAACTGCCGCAGCAGCCCCGCCAGTTCGATCCGCTGCGCGTGCGACAGCTCACCGAGGATCGCGCGTTCCTGCGCGAGCAGGCCGGCCAGTGCCTGGTCGGCGCGGTCGCGGCCCTCGTCCGTCAGCCGCACCAGCACCCCGCGCCGGTCGCTGGGGTCGGGGAGCCGCTCCACGAGGCCCTTCTTGGCCAGCCGGTCGATGCGGTTGGTCATCGTGCCCGACGTGACGAGCGTCTGGGTCAGGAGCTGGCCGGGGGAGAGCTGGTAGGGCGCCCCGGCCCGCCGCAGCGCGGTGAGGACGTCGAACTCCCAGGGCTCGAGCTGGTGCTCGGAGAACGCCAGCCGACGGGCGCGGTCCAGGTGCCGGGCGAGCCTGCTGACGCGGCTGAGCACCTCGAGCGGTTCCACGTCGAGGTCCGGGCGCTCCCGGCGCCACGCTGCGACCAGCCGATCGACCTCGTCCTCCATGGCGATCAGTGTAGTGGTTGTGTCGACATGAAGTCTCTTGATGTGAAGTCTCTTGACATCAAGAGAAATGCGCGGGGACAGTGGAGGCATGACTGAGCCCACCTGGGACCCCGCCCAGTACCTGCGCCACGCCGGCCACCGCGCCCGCCCCTTCACCGACCTCCTGGCCCGCGTCCCCGGCCTGCCCGGGAACCCGCCGCGCATCGCGGACCTCGGCTGCGGCCCCGGCAACGTCACCGCCCTGCTCGCCGACCGCTGGCCCACCGCGCACATCACCGGCTACGACAACTCGCCCGCCATGCTGGAGCAGGCGCGGGCGCACGTCGGTCCCACGCCGGGCGGCGGCCGCCTCGACTTCGCGGCCGCCGACGCCGCCTCCTGGACGCCGGCCGAGCCGTACGACCTGATCGTGTCCAACGCGGCGCTGCAGTGGGTGCCGGGCCACCTCGACGCCTTCCCCGCCTGGCTGGCCGGCCTCGCCCCCGGCGGCACCTTCGCCTTCCAGGTCCCGCACAACCTCGACGCACCCCTGCACGCCTTGATGCGCGAGCTGGCGGCCACGCCCCGCTGGAAGGACCGCCTCGGGCACGTCCTGCGCCCCGGCGACTCGGTGCACGCGCCCGGCGTCTACCTGGACCGGCTGGCCCGGCTGGGCTGCGCCACCGACGTCTGGGAGACCACGTACCACCACGTGCTGACCGGTGAGGACCCCGTCCTTGACTGGGTCAAGGGCACCGGCCTGCGCCCCGCCCTGACCGCCCTCGCCGACGACCCCGCGGCCCGGGACGCCTTCGTCGCCGAGTACCGCGACCTGCTGCGCGCGGCCTACCCGAGCAGCCCCTACGGCACCGTCCTGCCCTTCCGCCGCCTGTTCGCGGTGGCCCGCAAGGAGGCGTGATGCTCCGGGCCGTGGACCACGTCCAGCTCGCCGCCCCGCCCGGCAGCGAGGAGCTCCTACGGGCCTTCTATGCCGGCGCCCTCGGGATGACGGAGGTCGCCAAGCCGCCCGTGCTGGCGGCCCGCGGCGGCTGCTGGTTCGAGGCCGGCGACGTCCGGCTGCACCTGGGTGTCGAGACGGACTTCCGCCCCGCGCGCAAGGCCCACCCGGGGCTGCGGGTCACGGACATCGCCGCGTACGCCGACCGGCTCGCGCGCCACGGCGTCACCGTCGAATGGGACGGGAACCTGCCCGGTCACCGCAGGTTCTACGCCGAGGACCCGGTCGGCAACCGGCTGGAGTTCCTCGAACCCGAGGTTTGAGACGGCCCGTCGCGGTCACCCGTAGCGATGAGACGCCCCCCGAACCTGACTGGGAGTGATCAACCGTGGCAGGCGAGCAGAAGGCCAAGGGCAAGACCGAAGAGCTCAAGGGCAAGGCCAAGGAGACCGTGGGCCGTGCCGTGGGCAACGAGCGGATGACCGCCGAGGGCGAGGCCGACCAGATGAAGGGCGACGCCCGCCAGGCCAAGGAGAAGGCGAAGGACGTCTTCAAGCACTAGATGCTGACCGGGTCGTCACAGGCCCGTACACGCGCCGGAGGCCCCCCTGCAGCAGGGGGGCCTCCGGCGCGCGCGCGGTGGTGCGGCGGCGCGGGGCGCCGTCAGCTCTTGCGGTGGCCGATCAGCCGGGGCTTGGGCTCCAGGCCGTCCAGGCCGTGCCAGGCCAGGTTGACCAGGTGCGCCGCGACCTCCGCCTTCTTCGGGCGGCGCACGTCCAGCCACCACTGGCCGGTCAGGGCCACCATGCCGACCAGCGCCTGCGCGTACAGCGGCGCCAGCTTCGGGTCGAAGCCGCGGCTCTTGAACTCGCGGCCCAGGATGTCCTCCACCTGCGTGGCGATGTCCGAGATCAGCGAGGCGAAGGAACCCGTGGACTGGGGGATCGGCGAGTCGCGCACCAGGATGCGGAACCCGTCCGTGTACTCCTCGATGTAGTCCAGCAGGGCGAACGCCGCCTGCTCACACAGCTCACGCGGGTGCCCCGCGGTCAGCGAGCTGGTCACCATGTCGAGCAGACGGCGCATCTCCCGGTCCACGACGACCGCGTACAGGCCCTCCTTGCCGCCGAAGTGCTCGTACACCACCGGCTTGGACACCCCGGCCTTCGCCGCGATCTCCTCCACGCTGGTGCCCTCGAAGCCCTTGGCGGCGAAGAGGGTGCGACCGATCTCCAGGAGCTGCTGGCGGCGTTCCGCACCGGTCATCCGGGTGCGGCGCGCGCGCCGCGGCTTGTCGTTGCTGGGGGTACTGCTGGGATCGGTCGCCACGGCGTCCATCATGCCGCGTCGGCCGTGACCTTCCGGCGCCGGGAGCCGCCCTCCTCGTCGGTGCGACGCGCATCGATGCGCGAGCGTGACGGCCAGCGCACGTCATAGGCCCAGCCGAGCATCTCGAACCAGCGGATGAACCGCGCCGAGGAGTCGATCTGGCCGCGCATCACACCGTGCCGCGCCGCGGTCGGGTCGGCGTGGTGCAGGTTGTGCCAGGACTCGCCGCACGACAGGACGGCCAGCCACCACACGTTGCCCGAGCGGTCGCGCGACTTGAACGGGCGCTTGCCGACCGCGTGGCAGATGGAGTTGATCGACCAGGTCACGTGGTGCAGCAGCGCCACCCGGACGAGTGAGCCCCAGAAGAAGGCGGTGAACGCGCCCCACCAGGACATGGTGACCAGGCCGCCGATCAGCGGCGGCAGCAGCAGCGACACGGCCGTCCACAGCACGAACTGGCGGGAGATCGCCCGCATCGCGGGGTCCTTGATCAAGTCCGGCGCGTACTTGTCCTGCGGCGTCTGCTCCTCGTCGAACATCCAGGCGATGTGCGCCCACCACAGGCCCTTCATCAGGGCAGGCAGGGTCTCGCCGAAACGCCACGGGGAGTGCGGGTCGCCCTCCGCGTCGGAGAACTTGTGGTGCCTGCGGTGGTCCGCCACCCAGCGGACCAGTGGCCCCTCGACCGCCATCGACCCCATGATCGCCAGCGCGATCCGCAGGGGCCGCTTGGCCTTGAAGGAGCCGTGGGTGAAGTAGCGGTGGAAGCCGATCGTGATGCCGTGGCAGCCGAGGAAGTAGAAGAACACCAGCAGACCGAGGTCCAGCCAGCTCACTCCCCATCCCCAGGCCAGCGGCACCGCGGCCACCAGCGCGAGGAACGGAACGGTGATGAAGAGCAGCAGCGCGATCTGCTCGATCGAGCGCTTCTGCTCCCCGCCCAGCGTGGCGGGGGTCGGATCGGTTGTGGCGGTCGTCTTCGCCGTGTCTGCGATCACGTCGGAGCTTGAGGTCATGCGCGTCCCTCGGGGGGTCTTGGAATCAGGCGATGCCGTGGGCGGAAGCCGTACCAGTGCTTCCTACGGTTCCGTAACCTACGGCATCGTAAGTATGGCAGGGTGATGCGCGGCGGCAAGAGCCCGACGGCCTGCGCCTGCGCATGGACACCTATCCTTGTGTCGGTCGGACAGCGCGGTCCGCTCTGATTTCTTCCCGGAGCTTCCTCCCCGTAAGCGGCGCCGCCGCCCGGGGCGAAGCCCGGGTTCCCCTCCCAGACGAGCTTCAACACTGCAAGGAGCCGCACCTGTGAGCAGTGCCGAGGACCAGACCGTGTCCCAGGAGACCACCAGCACCGAGCTGCGCGCCGACATCCGCCGACTGGGCGACCTGCTGGGCGAGACCCTCGTCCGCCAGGAGGGCCCCGAGCTGCTCGACCTGGTGGAGAAGGTCCGCCGCCTCACCCGCGAGGACGGCGAAGCTGCCGCCGAGCTGCTGCGCGGCATCGAACTGGAGACCGCGGCCAAGCTGGTGCGCGCCTTCTCCACCTACTTCCACCTGGCCAACGTCACCGAGCAGGTCCACCGCGGCCGCGAGCTGCGCGCCCGCCGCGCCGCCGAGGGCGGCCTGCTCGCCCGCACCGCCGACCGCCTCAAGGACGCCGACCCCGAGCACGTCCGCGAGACGGTCCGCAACCTCAACGTGCGCCCCGTGTTCACGGCCCACCCCACCGAGGCCGCCCGCCGCTCGGTCCTGAACAAGCTCCGGCGCATCGCCGCGCTCCTGGAGACCCCGGTCGTCGACACCGACCGCCGCCGCCAGGACATCCGGCTCGCCGAGAACATCGACCTCGTCTGGCAGACCGACGAACTGCGCGTGGTGCGCCCCGAGCCCGCCGACGAGGCCCGCAACGCCATCTACTACCTCGACGAGCTGCACGCCGGCGCCGTCGGAGACGTCCTGGAGGACCTGACCGCCGAACTGGAGCGCGTCGGCGTCCACCTCCCCGAGGAGACCCGCCCCCTCACCTTCGGCACCTGGATCGGCGGCGACCGCGACGGCAACCCCAACGTCACCCCCGAGGTGACCTGGGACGTCCTCATCCTCCAGCACGAGCACGGCATCAACGACGCCCTGGAGATGATCGACGAGCTGCGCGGCTTCCTGTCGAACTCCATCCGCTACTCCGGCGCCACCGAGGAACTCCTCACCTCCCTGCAGGCCGACCTCGAACGGCTGCCCGAGATCAGCCCGCGTTACAAGCGCCTCAACGCCGAGGAGCCCTACCGGCTCAAGGCCACCTGCATGCGCCAGAAGCTGGAGAACACCAAGCAGCGCCTCGCCAAGGGCACCCCGCACGAGCCGGGCCGCGACTACCTCGGCACCGGCGAGCTGCTCGAGGACCTGGTCCTCATCCAGACCTCGCTGCGTGCCCACCGCGGCGGCCTGTTCGCCGACGGCCGCATGAGCCGCACCATCCGCACCCTCGCCGCCTTCGGCCTCCAGCTCGCCACCATGGACGTCCGCGAGCACGCCGACGCCCACCACCACGCCCTCGGCCAGCTCTTCGACCGGCTCGGCGAGGAGTCCTGGCGCTACGCCGACATGCCCCGCGACTACCGCGCCCGGCTGCTCGCCAAGGAACTGCGCTCGCGCCGCCCCCTGGCGCCCACCCCGGCGCCGGTCGACGCGGCCGGCGAGAAGACCCTCGGCGTCTTCCGGACCGTCAAGCGCGCCCTGGAGGTCTTCGGGCCCGAGGTCGTCGAGTCGTACATCATCTCCATGTGCCAGGGCGCCGACGACGTCTTCGCCGCCGCCGTCCTCGCTCGCGAGGCCGGCCTGATCGACCTGCACGCCGGCTGGGCGAAGATCGGCATCGTGCCGCTGCTGGAGACCACCGACGAGCTGAAGGCCGCCGACACGATCCTGGAGGACATGCTCTCCGACCCGTCCTACCGGCGGCTGGTCGCCCTGCGCGGCGACGTCCAGGAGGTCATGCTCGGCTACTCCGACTCCTCCAAGTTCGGCGGCATCACCACCAGCCAGTGGGAGATCCACCGCGCCCAGCGCCGCCTGCGCGACGTCGCCCACCGCTACGGCGTGCGCCTGCGCCTCTTCCACGGCCGCGGCGGCACCGTCGGCCGCGGCGGCGGCCCCTCCCACGACGCGATCCTCGCCCAGCCCTGGGGCACCCTGGAGGGCGAGATCAAGGTCACCGAGCAGGGCGAGGTCATCTCCGACAAGTACCTCATCCCGTCGCTGGCCCGCGAGAACCTCGAACTGACCGTCGCCGCCACCCTGCAGGCCTCCGCCCTGCACACCGCGCCCCGCCAGTCCACCGAGGCCCTCGCCCGCTGGGACGCCGCGATGGACGTCGTCTCCGACGCCGCCCACGCCGCCTACCGCCGTCTCGTCGAGGACCCCGACCTGCCGACGTACTTCCTCGCGTCGACGCCGGTGGACCAGCTCGCCGACCTGCACCTGGGCTCGCGGCCCTCGCGCCGCCCCGGCTCCGGCGTCTCCCTCGACGGACTGCGCGCCATCCCCTGGGTGTTCGGCTGGACCCAGTCCCGCCAGATCGTCCCCGGCTGGTTCGGCGTCGGCTCCGGCCTCAAGGCGCTGCGCGAGGCGGGACTGGACAGCGTGCTGGACGAGATGCACGAACAGTGGCACTTCTTCCGCAACTTCATCTCCAACGTCGAGATGACGCTCGCCAAGACCGACCTGCGCATCGCCCAGCACTACGTCGACACGCTCGTCCCCGACGAGCTGCGGCACGTCTTCGACGCCATCCGCGCCGAGCACGACCTCACCGTCACCGAGGTCCTCAAGGTCACCGGCGAGCGGGAACTCCTCGACGCCCAGCCGGTGCTGAAGCAGACGTTCGCCATCCGCGACGCCTACCTGGACCCGATCTCCTACCTCCAGGTGACCCTGCTCAAGCGCCAGCGCGACGCCGCGGCCGCCGGCGAGCAGCCCGACCCGCTGCTCTCCCGCGCCCTGCTGCTGACCGTCAACGGCGTCGCCGCGGGCCTGCGCAACACCGGCTGACCCCCGCCCCGCCCACCGGCACACGAGGGCGCCCCCGGAATCCCAGGATCCCGGGGGCGCCCTTCGCCGTCCCGTCGCGCGGGGCAGTGCCCGCCGTCAGCGGTGCTGCCCCCGGCGCCGGCGCAGCACCAGGAACGCCCCGCCGGCCACCAGCGCCGCCGCGGCCGCCGACAGCACGCCCACCGGGGCGCCGTTGCCCGTCTCGGCCAGGTCGCCACCGCCTCCCTGCCCGGACGGCGCGGAGGTGGGCGCGGCCGTCGACGTACCGGACCCGGACGCACCCGGGGAGCTCGACGAGGAGCCCGGCCGGGAGGCGCTCGCCGAGCCGGACGGCGACGACGTGGCCGACGAGGAGGCGGACGACGTCGCCGACGACGAGGCGGACGACGTCGCCGACGACGAGGCCGACGCCGACGGGGAGCCGCCGGTGCCGCCCCCGTCCCCGCAGTCCACCTTGAACACCTTGTGCTTGGCGGCGCCCTTCTCGCCCTCGAAGGTCCAGAACAGCTTGTACTGGCCGTCCGGCAGCGACAGGTCCTGGGTGCGGCCGTGGCCCTTGCCGTCGAGGGTGATCGAGCCGGTCTTGACGGTCTCGCCCTTGGGGGTGGCGTTCACCGCCCAGGCCTCGATGTGCCAGTCGACCTTCTGCAGCCCGTCGAAGTGGAAGGCGTCCAGGTAGAACGAGCAGACCTTCGGCTCGTCGCGCTGGTCGAACTCGCCGGTCGTGGAGCGGTGGGTCTTCACGTCGCCGTTGTCGCCGCCGGCGAAGGCGCCGGCCGCGGGAACCAGCAGCGCGGCGCACGACGCGACGGTGACGACACCGGCGCGGGAGAGGGAACGCAAGGGGCGCATGGGGCAGTCCATCTTCGTGTGGTGACAGGGAAGATGTGGAGGGGGCGGCCCAGCCTGTTCCCCCCGCGGAGCGCGCGTCAATCACGAACGGACAACACCTGGCCGGTTCCTGACCTTGACATGCGGTCAAACCCGTTCATACGGCGAGAAAGGCCGCCGTCAGCAGCGCGACGCCCGACCCCGCCAGCAGCCACCCCGCCCGCGGCCGCCGCAGCCCGCCCGCGACCACCACCGACGCCAGCAGCAGCGCACCCCCGAGCGGCACCCACGCGTACAGCACCCCGGCCGCACCCGAACGCACCACCCGGTCGCTGTCCGGCTTCACCACCACGGCGTACATGCGCCCCGCGCGCACGCCCACCGACCGGTCCATCACCACCCGCGCCCGCGCCGTCGACCCCGCCGACACCGGCGCGTACGGACCCGAGCAGGTGTCCTCCCCGCACCGGGTCACCGTCACGGTGCCCCGCTCCCGCCCCTTGGTCAGCATCACGTGCTGCGCCGTGCCCCACGACGCCCACACCCCCGCGATCAGCACCAGCACGGCGACCGCCCCCATCGCCGCGGCCCGCCCGAGGCGCAGCGCGGCGCCGGAGGCGCGACGGGAACGGCGGGGGGTGGCAGACATGGCCGGGATCATTGGCCATGGCCCTGCGCCGGGTCAACTCCGCTGGGGACGGATCAGGAGTTGTACGACCCCTGCGCCCGCTCCAGCCCCTCCGTCACCAGGCACTCCACCGCGTCCGCCGCCCGGTCCACGAACCAGTCCAGCTCCTTGCGCTCCGCCGACGAGAAGTCCTTCAGCACGAAGTCCGCGACCTGCATCCGCCCCGGAGGCCGCCCGATCCCGCACCGCACCCGGTGGTAGTCCGGCCCCATCGCCTTCGTCATCGACTTCAGCCCGTTGTGCCCGTTGTCCCCGCCGCCCAGCTTCAGCCGCAGCGTGCCGTAGTCGATGTCCAGTTCGTCGTGCACCGCCACGATCTGCGCCGCCGGCACCTTGTAGAAGTCCCGCAGGGCGTTCACCGGCCCCCCGGACAGGTTCATGTACGACATCGGCTTCACCAGCACCACCCGGCGGCCGGCCGGCCCCACCGGACCGATGCGCCCCTCCACGACCTGCGCCTGCGCCTTCCCGGCCCGCTTGAACCTCCCCCCGATCCGCTCGGCCAGCAGGTCGGCCACCATGAACCCGACGTTGTGCCGGTTCATGGCGTACTCGGGCCCGGGATTGCCCAGGCCGACGATCAGCCAGGGGGCGGTGGCGGGGGTGGTCACGTCCAGGTCTCCTTGATACGCGCCAGCCGCTGCCCCCCGGGAGGAACAGCGGCTGACCAGTGGGTGATCGTGAGGATCAGGCCTCGGCGGCGGCCTCGTCGCCCTCGGACCCCTCGCCCTCGGACTCCTCCGCCTGCGCGGCGAGGACCTGCAGGACGACCGCGTCGTCCTCGACGGCCAGCGTGGTGCCCTTGGGCAGCTCGATGTCCTTGGCGAGCACGGAGTCACCGGCGGCCAGGCCCGCGATGGAGACGGTGACGCCCTCGGGGATGTGCGTGGCCTCGGCCTCGACCGGCAGCGCGTTCAGCACGTGCTCGAGCAGGTAGGCACCCGGGGCCAGCTCACCCTCGGTCTGCACCGGGATCTCGACCGTGACCTTCTCGCCGCGCTTGACCAGCAGCAGGTCCACGTGCTCCAGGAAGCCCTTCAGCGGGTCGCGCTGCACGGACTTCGGGATCGCCAGCGCGGTCTCGCCGCCGAGGTCCAGGGCGATCAGGACGTTCGGCGTGCGCAGCGCCAGCAGCAGGTCGTGACCCGGGAAGGTCAGGTGGACCGGCTCGGTGCCGTGCCCGTACAGGACACCCGGAACCTTGTTGTCACGGCGGATGCGGCGGGCGGCACCCTTGCCGAACTCGGTGCGCGTCTCGGCGGCGAGCTTGATCTCGGACATGATGATCACTCCTCGTAGGAAGCGGAACGGACGGGGTCACCCGGCCAACGAACGGCCTGCTACGAAGAGCGCGTCGATAACGGATCGCCGTACATGAGTACGGCCTCCCTCGCCGAGCAACTCGAGAAGCTTACCCGGCGGGGAGGCCGCACCCCAAAACGATCACCGGCCGCGGTCAGCGCAGCCGGTGCAGAAACCTCACTGCTCGTCGAACAGGCTCGTCACCGAACCATCCTCGAACACCTCACGCACCGCACTCGCGATCGTCGGAGCGATCGACAGCACCTTGATCTTGTCCAGCGCGTCACTCAGCTCACCCGGCGTCGGCAGCGTGTTCGTGAACACGAACTCACTCACCCGCGAGTTCTTCAGCCGGTCCGCCGCCGGACCCGACAGCACCCCGTGCGTCGCCGTCACGATGACGTCCTCCGCACCGTGCGCGAACAGGGCGTCCGCCGCCGCACAGATCGTGCCACCCGTGTCGATCATGTCATCCACCAGGACGCACACCCGGCCCTCGACCTCACCCACGACCTCGTGGACGGTCACCTGGTTCGCCACGTCCTTGTCACGCCGCTTGTGCACGATCGCCAGCGGCGCACCCAGCCGGTCGCACCAGCGGTCCGCGACCCGCACCCGGCCCGCGTCCGGCGACACCACCGTCAGCTTGGCGCGGTCCACCTTCTCGCCCACGTAGTCCGCCAGCAGCGGCAACGCGAACAAGTGATCCACCGGACCGTCGAAGAAACCCTGGATCTGATCCGTGTGCAGATCCACGGTCAGCAGCCGGTCCGCACCGGCCGTCTTCATCATGTCCGCGATCAGCCGCGCCGAGATCGGCTCACGGCCACGGTGCTTCTTGTCCTGCCGCGCATAACCGTAGAACGGCACGATCACCGTGATCGACCGCGCCGACGCACGCTTCAGCGCGTCGATCATGATCAGCTGCTCCATGATCCACTTGTTGATCGGAGCCGTGTGGCTCTGGATCAGGAAGCAGTCCGCACCACGCGCCGACTCCTGGTAACGGACGTAGATCTCGCCATTGGCGAAGTCGAAGGCCTTCGTCGGGACGACCCCGACACCCAGCTGGTGGGCGACCTCCTCGGCAAGCTCGGGGTGGGCGCGGCCGGAGAAGAACATCAACTTCTTCTCGCCGGTCGTCTTGATCCCGGTCACAGCACTGTCTCCTCAGAGGTGTCTCAGCCGGCTCACGACAGGCCGCGCCGCTGGGCGCGGCGAGCCGTCTCAGCTGGTGGGGTGCGGGTGTGCACTTATCACGGTACGCCGTGTTCGACGCACGCGTTTCCGGTCAGTCCTCGCGCCCGCCCTCACGGGCCGCCGCCTCGGCAGCCCGCGCCGCCGCACTGCCCGGACGCTTACGGGCCACCCAGCCCTCGATATTCCGCTGCTGGCCACGGGCCACGGCCAGCGAACCGGGCGGCACATCCTTGGTGATCACGGAGCCCGCCGCGGTGTACGCGCCGTCCCCGATCGTGACAGGAGCCACAAACATGTTGTCCGAACCCGTCTTGCAGTGCGACCCCACCGTCGTGTGGTGCTTGGCCTCACCGTCGTAGTTCACAAACACGCTCGCCGCACCGATGTTCGAGTACTCACCGATCGTCGCGTCCCCCACATACGACAGGTGCGGCACCTTCGTCCCCTCACCGATCGACGCGTTCTTCGTCTCCACGTACGTCCCGATCTTCCCCTTCACCCCCAGCCGCGTCCCCGGCCGCAGATACGCGAACGGCCCCACCGACGCCCCCGCACCGATCTCCGACCCGTACGACACCGCGTTGTCCACCCGCGCCCCCGCACCCACCACCGTGTCCGTCAGCCGGCAGTTCGGACCCACCTCGGCCCCCTCCGCCAACCGGGTCGCACCGTGCAACTGCGTCCCCGGATGCACCACCACATCCCGCTCGAACGACACCGTCACATCCACCCACGTCGTCGCCGGATCCACCACCGTCACACCCGCCAGCATCGCCTCGGCCAGCAACCGGTCGTTCAGGATCCGCCGCGCCTCACTCAACTGCACCCGGTTGTTGATCCCCGCGATCTCCCGGTGGTCCGCCGCCACCGACGCCCCCACCCGGTGCCCCGCCTCCCGCAGGATCCCCAGCACGTCCGTCAGGTACTCCTCACCCTGACTGTTGTCCGTCCGCACCTGCTTCAGCGCACCCGCCAGCAACGCACCGTCGAACGCGAACACACCCGAGTTGATCTCCCGGACCGCCCGCTGCTCCTCCGACGCGTCCTTGTGCTCCACGATCGCCGTCACCGCGCCCGTCGCGTCCCGCACGATCCGGCCGTACCCCGTCGCGTCCGGGACCTCCGCCGTCAGCACCGTCACCGCGTTGCCGTCCGCGCCGTGCGTCTCCGCCAGCTGCCGGAGCGTGGCCGCCGTCAGCAGCGGGGTGTCCCCGCACACCACGACCACCGTCCCCTCCACCGCACCACCGAGCTGCTCCAGGCCCATCCGGACCGCATGCCCCGTGCCGTTCTGCTCCTCCTGGACGGCCGTGCGCACGCCCGGGTCGATCTCGGCGAGGTGCGCGGTGACCTGCTCGCGCGCGTGCCCGACGACGACCACGAGGTGCTCGGGGTCCAACTCGCGGGAGGCGGCGAGGACATGACCGACGAGGCTGCGACCGCAGATTTCGTGCAGGACCTTGGGTGTGGCCGACTTCATACGGGTGCCCTCACCCGCTGCGAGAACGACGACGGCTGCCGGGCGAATGGCGCTCACGGAGTTGCCCTTCGGCTGTGTAGGGGTGGGGACACCCGAAGGATACCGGGGCGTTGACGGGGGGACATGGGAGCGGGCCCCGACCTGGAGGTCAGGACCCGAACTGCGCTTGGGTGCGCTGTGAGCTCCCGGAGAAGGATTCGAACCCTCATTCAACGGACCAAAACCGTTTGTCCTACCCTTAGACGATCCGGGATGGTTGAGCCGCTATGTCCGATTTTGATGATCGCGTGCGGCGACAGCCCCTACTATGCCGTACCAGGCGCCCTCCATGCGACGGTACAAGTCGGCGCTCTGCAACACGTAGATGATCAGACAGCCGCGGTAGTTCTCCGAGGTGTTCTTCCGCACCGTCTTCGGGTTGTGCTTCTTGAGGATGACCTTCTGGAGGACGGACCGCTCCACGCCGACCACGTCGGCCCAGAACTGTTCCGCCCCGGTCACGTCGGCTGATTCGTGGATGCTGACCCGGTAGCGCAGGCGCTCACGGTCCACTCCCAGGGCGTCGAGCCATCTCAGGAAGAACCTGATCACGTTCGGGTCGCTGTTGATGAAGTGCAGCCGCTCACGGCGCGCGTACGACTTGTCTTTCGCCCCCTCCGCCCAGTAGAGGGCCACACCCGTCAGGAACACCTCGCTGTCGGACAGCTCCCCGACGGCTTGCCGGGCGGCGGCCTTCGCGTGCCGGCGTTCTTCCTCGCGCCGCCGCAGCCTGGCTTCCCAGCCGCGCTTGGCGATGGCCGACGCCTGTTCGGTGCTGCGCTTGCGTTCCGGCTTCGGCAAGTCGCGTACCCACAGGGAGATCGAGCTCTTGGAGACGCCCAGTTCCACTTGGATCTGGTCGTACGTGCGGCCCTGGAGGCGCAGCTCCCGCGCCCGGGCGCGGAGGTCGTCCTTGGCGCGGGGGCGCTTCGTCCAGTCGGGGGGTGGTTCGCCTTCGAGGAGGCGGTTGAGGAGGTCGTTGTTGTCGACGTGCAGGCGGTCGCGGATCTGGCGGCGGCTGAGGCCGGCCCGCCGCAGCGCCAGTGCCTGTGTCCGCAGGCCCTCGAAGTCGGCGTACTTGGTGGTCATGGGCATACCGTCCGGGCGGAATGTAGCGTTCCGTGGTCGAACAGGGGTGGTTCAGTAGTTCGAGTGAAAGCGGGGGGTTTCGGAGTTATTCGATTACGGAGTGTGGTGTAGGCCAGTCGGAGAAACTCGCCGGAAAAGGCGGGGTCGGCTTCCGTAGGCTGGAGGCATGACCACGACGGGGGAAGAGCACGAGGCGGCCCGGGGAGGGCCGTGGTGGTGGGCCAGGTGGCGCAGCGCCGTGCTGGACGGGGCGCTGGCCGCGGTGTCGGCGGTGGAGTGCGCGGTGGAGGGGGTTCCGTTCGCGCGGGACGCGGGGATCGCGCCGGTGGTGGGGGTGGTGTTCGGGCTGCTGGCGGGTTCGGTGCTGGTGGT
Organism: Streptomyces galbus; assembly: GCF_005280195.1. Taxonomy (GTDB): domain Bacteria; phylum Actinomycetota; class Actinomycetes; order Streptomycetales; family Streptomycetaceae; genus Streptomyces; species Streptomyces galbus. The sequence goes on from NZ_SZPR01000019.1 coordinate 388,688, forward strand.
GCGCCGGCGGTGGCCGATCGCGGTGGTGCTGGTGGCGATCGCGATCACGCCGGCCGAGATGGGCTTCCTGATGGGGGTCGTCGGCCTGTACACGCTGGCGGCGTCGGAGCTGCCGCGCCGGATGATCGGTTCGCTGGCGGGGATGTCGCTGGTGGGGACGTTGATCGTGACGTTCGTGCGGGTGCGGCAGGACATGGCGCGGGGTGATCTGACGCTGGGTGACTGGTTCGTGCCGTTCGCGTCGATCACGACGGCGATCGGGATGACGGCGCCGCCGGTGCTGCTGGGTCTGTACGTGGGGGCGCGGCGGCGGTTGATGGAGAGTCTGCGGGAGCGTGCGGACAGTCTGGAGCGGGAGCTGCAGTTGCTGGCCGAGCGTGCGGAGGAGCGGGCCGAGTGGGCGCGGGGTGAGGAGCGGACGCGGATCGCGCGGGAGATGCACGACGTGGTGGCGCACCGGGTGAGTCTGATGGTGGTGCACGCGGCGGCGTTGCAGGCGGTCGCGCGGAAGGATCCGGAGAAGGCGGTGCGCAACGCGGCGCTGGTGGGGGACATGGGCCGGCAGGCGTTGACGGAGCTGCGGGAGATGCTGGGCGTGCTGCGCAGCGGGGACGGGGTGCGCGGGGGGTCGTCGTCGGCGGTGCCGGCGGCGGTGGAGGTGGCCGCGGCGGTGGCGGTGTCGCGTGCGGTGGCGGAGGAGGCCGCGGTGGAGGGGCCGTGTCTGTCGGACGTGGAGGAGTTGGTGGGGCAGTCGGCGGCCGCGGGGATGGTGGTGGACCTGTCGGTGGAGGGGGAGGCGCGGTCGTACGCGGCGGAGGTCGAGCAGACGGCGTTCCGGGTGGTGCAGGAGGCGTTGACGAACGTCCACAAGCATGCGGCGGGTGCGAAGACGTACGTGCGGTTGGCGCACCGGGTGTCGGAGATCGCGATGCAGGTGGAGAACGAGCCGCCGCCGGAGGCGGGGTCGGCGTCGTCGGCGCGGTTGCCGTCGGGGGGGAACGGTCTGGTGGGGATGAAGGAGCGGGTGGTGGCGCTGGGCGGGGTGTTCGTGTCGGGGCCGACGGAGGCGGGGGGTTTCCGGGTGTCGGCGGTGATTCCGGCGTCGTAGGCGGGTCGTGGGCCGGTGGGGTGGTGGGTCAGCCTGATCAGCCGGTGGTGAGGCGGGTGGGGCGGGTGCCGGCGATGAGGGTGCCGAGGGCGTGGTCGATGTCGGGGCCGAGGTACCAGTCGCCGGTGTGGTCGAGGGCGTAGACGCGGCCTTCGGTGTCGATGGCGAGGAGGGCGGCGGTGTCGGTCTCGGTGCCGAGGGGGCTGATCCCGGTGTCGAGGGCGCGGCCGAGGTCGCCGAGGGTGCGGGCCTGGTGGAGGCCGTGCAGGGGGTCGAGGTGGAAGGTGGCGGGGGCGAGTTGGCGGCCGGGTCCGGTGGGGGTGATGTGGAGTCCGCCGAATTCGGCCCAGGCCTCGACGGCGGCGGGGAAGACGGCGTGGCGGTGGCCGGCGGGTGAGGTGTGGTCGCGCAGGGTGTCGGCCCAGATCTCCGCTTGTCTGATGTCCCAGCGTCCTGGTTGCCAGCCGGCGTCGCGCAGGGCGGCGTCGACGGGGACGGGGAAGCGGGTGGTCGAGGTGCGGTCGGTGTGCATCTGCCCTTCGTTCGTCGAGGTGGTGGACCGGCGGCGGGGCGCGGTGGGGCCGCCGTGGTGCGGTCTTCCTTGCGGTGGTGGGGTCAGTGGTGGGTCGGGGTGGGGTCGACGATGCGGACGCCGAAGTGGGCGCTGAGGGCGGTGCAGGCGCGGCAGGGGGTGGCGAAGGTGCCGTGCAGGGGGTCGCCGTCCTCGCGGATGTGGCGGGCGGTGAGTTTGGCCTGTTTGAGGGCTTTGCGGGCTTCGCCGTTGGTCATGGGTCTGCGGGCGGCGCGTTTGCTGCGGGCGGCGTCGGCGGCGGCGATGTGGCGGGAGATGAGGAGGGTCTCGGCGCAGCGGCCGGTGAAGCGGTCGCGCTGGCCGCTGGTGAGGGTGTCGAGGAAGTCCTGGACGAGGGGGTGCAGGGCGGGGGGTTCCTCGCCGCGGGCGGCGGTGCAGGTGAGGGTGGCGCCGCGGACGGAGAGGGCGGCGCCGACGGTGGGCAGGATGCCGTCGCGGCGGTGGCGCAGGGTGGGTGCGTGGGGGGTGTCGGCGGTGCTCCAGCCGACGCGGGGGTCGCCGGTGGCCGGGACGCCGGTGGCCGGGGCGGCGGCGGGTGCGGGGACGGGGGCGGTGGGGGTGCGCGGTCCGTCGTGCGGTGCCGTGTGCGGTGGTGCGGGTGGCTCCGTCTGGGGGCCGCGGTGCGGTCCCGTCTGTGTCGCGCTCATGATCGTCATCCCCTCCTGAGCATCCCCCGGGCGGACCCAGGGTGCCAAATCGCGTGGCTGGTGGGGAAGCTGGGGCGCTGCGACACGCCAGCGGCGGGGTGGGTGGTCACGTGGGGGTGACGGCTGGTCACGCTGGGGGAGGGGGTGGGGCGGGTGCGGGGGTGACGGGGGTGGTGCGGGGGTGCGGGGTTCGAACGGAGGGCCGGTGACCGGGGTCGCCGTACCGCATAGGCTGTCGGCACCGCGACAGGCGCGGTCAACGCGCGTCGGTGCCGTTGAGACAGTCGAATACGGTCCGTGGTGTGCCGGTTCCGGGTGTGGAGCCGGTGGCCGGGGGCCGTCACGGAATGCCGCAGGGGGCAACCGCCATGACGACAGGTCGGCTCGGGCTGGGGGTACCTCCCGGCCGCCAGGCCCAGGGACACGCCGCGCCGCCGAACGCGGCCTATGCCGGGCAGGTCGTGCACTTCCCGGACCCGGTGCGGGCCGCGCGCCATCCGAGGGGAGTGCGGGTGGACGAGCACGGTTACCCCGACTTCTCGCCGTACGCGCGGGCGGCCGCGGAGATCGCGGACCCGCCGGAGGGGTTCGGCGTCGACGAACTGCGGTTGACGGACTGCGTGTCGGCGAACGCGGCGTCGGCCGCGGCGGGGCACGAGTTGTGGGACACGCTGCCGAACGTGGCGACGCCGCACGGCTGGACGTGGCACCACGTGGTGGGCACGCGGCGGCTGGAGCTGGTGCCGGTGGAGGTGAAGGCGCTGCTGCGGCACCACGGTGGCGTCGCGACCGCCCACGTCGACCAGGGCAAGCGCGGGACGCGTCCGCTGCAGGAGACGCGCCCGGCGCACTTCCGGCTGCCGAAGTCGGGTGTGGCGGTGACGGAGGCGCAGGTGCAGGGCGTCGAGGAGGACCTCGGCTACCGGCTGCCGGGCGCCTACCGGTCGTTCCTGAAGGCGGCGGGCGGGTGTGCGCCGGTGGGGGCGGCGCTGGACGCGGAGTTGGGGCTGCTGCTGGACCAGCCGTTCTTCACGGTGCGGGACGAGGCGGCGGTCAACGACCTGGTGTACGTGAACAAGTGCCTGCGCGACCACCTGACGAAGGACTACCTGGGGGTGGGGTTCGTGCAGGGCGGTCTGCTGGCGGTGAAGGTGAAGGGCGAGCGGGCCGGTTCGGTGTGGTTCTGCGCGTACGACGACGTGCGGGACGTGGATCCGGGGTGGTCGCCGGCGGAGCGGGTGGAGCGGTTGCTGCTGCCCGCCGGTGAGGACTTCGACGCGTTCCTGTCCCGGCTGGCGGGCGATCCGCCGGAGTTGGAGACGGTGGCGAATCTGATGGTGGACGGCGGCTTCGCGCGTGCGGTGCCGGTGTCCTCGGTGTCTGCGGCGGGGGAGTGAGCCGGGCCATGGTGACGTTCGCGCAGGCGCAGGAGCGCGCCGAGGAGTGGATCAACGGGGACGTGCCCGCGTACCAGCACCGGGAGGTGCGGGTGCGGGAGTTCGAGCTGGGCTTCGTCGTCTGGGGCGAGGACCGGGCGGACGGGCCGCGGTCGGACGCGGGCGGTCAGCGGCTGGTGATCGCCCGGGACAGCGGGGAGGCCACGCTGTGGCCGGCGCTGCCGGTGGGCGAGGTGATCCGCCGGTACGAGGAGGAGTACGGCCGTCCCGAGGACGCGCCGCAGCCGGCGCCGGCCGCGGCGCGGGTGGACCTGAACCAGACGTCGTTCCTGCTGTCGCCGCCGGAGTGGCTGCAGGAGGCGGCGGACAAGCTGGGCATCCCGGACCGGCGGGAGCCGTCGGGGAGTTCGCCGTCGGCGGCCGCCGCGTCGGGGACGGACGGCGCCGGTACGGGCGCCGGGGCCGCGGCCGCTTCTGCTGCCGGGGGTGCGGTGACGCCGGATCCCTCGCTGCCGCGGACGCAGGCGGGGGTGCCGGGCGGGGAGGGCGCCGGAGCGGAGCCCGGTGCCGGTGTGCCTGCCGCTTCCGTGTCCGGCGCGTCCGCTGCGCCCGCCGCTCCCGTCGGGGCGACGCCCTGGGCGGGGACGGACACCAACGCCGATGCCGGCGACGACCGTTCCGTGCCGCTGCCCGCGACCGTGTTCGCGCCGCCGCTGAGCGGCTCGGACGACGAGCCCCGGCCGCCGGTCGCGCCGCCGGACGCCAAGACGGCCCTGATCTCGGGCGGCAGCCAGCTCCCGCCGACGGCGTTCGCGCCGGCGCTGGACGACCCGCACGCGCCGGACGCGCAGGGCACGCCGCCCACGCCGCCCGCCCCGCCGTCCGGTCCCTCGTACGGCTACCCGCAGGGCCCCGGTGCCGGAGCGGGTCCCGCGGGCGCGCCCCAGGACGGCCCGGGCGCGCCCGGACGCCCGCTCGCGCCCCACGCCGGTGACATCGCCGACGCGGCCACCAGCAAGGCGGCCCCGCCGCCGCGGCGCGGGGGCGGCGCCACGCCTCCGCCCCCGCCGGGAGTGCCGGGTGCGCCGGGCGCGCGGGCGGGCGGTACGCCTCCGCCGCCGTCGGCGCCGGGTGGGGGCGGGTACGTGGCGACGCAGTTCGTGTCGTCGCTGGGCCCCGACGGCCCCGAGGGTGCTCCGGGCGCTCCGGGTGCGCCGGCCCCGCCCCCGCCGCCGGGCGCGCCGGTCGGCACGCCGCCGGGCGGTGTGCACCATGCGGAGACGATGTTCGCCGACCCGAACCGGCCGGGTGCCGGGCCGGTGCCTCCGCCTCCGCCGGGCATGCCGGGTGTGCCGGGAGCCCCGCAGGGCCCCTCCGCCCCCGCGCCGCAGCAGCCCCCGGCCGCACCCGGCGCCCCGCAGGTGCCCGGTGCGCCCGGTGCGCCCGGTGGGCCGGGTGCTCCCGGTCGGCCCGGCGGGCCCCGCGGGGCCGTGCACCACGCGGAGACCGTCCTGGCCGCACCCCCGGTGGGCGGTCCGGGCGCGCCCCCGCCGCCGCACGCCCCCGGCGCTCCCGGGATGCCTCCGGGCGCCCCCGGTCCGGTGCCCCCGGGCGCCGTGCCGCCGCCGGGCGTGCCGGTGCCGGGGCAGCCGCCGGCGTACGGGTACCCGCAGCAGCCGCCCGGGCAGCCGACGGTGGGCCCCGGCTACCAGGCGGTGCTGCGCTACCGCGCGCAGGACGGCTCGGAACAGCAGCTCATCCGGCGTTCGGCGCCGGGGACGCCGCACCCGGAGTGGCAGATCTTCCACGAGCTGCGGGCGATGAACGTGCCGCCGGACCAGGTGCTGGAGCTGCACACCGAGCTGGAGTCGTGCGAGCTGCCGGGCGCGTACTGCGCGCGGATGATCCGGGAGCAGTGGCCGCAGGCGCGGATCACGAGCATCGCGCCGTACGGCACGGACCACGCGAGCCGGCAGCAGGGGATGCAGCAACTGCTGGCCCATCAGGGCGAGTTGCACCAGGTGGCGGATGGTCCCGCGCGGCCCGCGCCGGTGCGGGCGCCGCTGCCGCCGGTGCACCCGGCGCCGCCGCTGCCGCCGGAGGCGGTGGCGCAGGAGTTGGGGGCGGCGTTCGGGCCGGGGATCTTCCGGTTCGAGCAGGCGGCGGTGTCCCGGCAGGGCGTGCCGCCGATCGTCGCGCACGCGCTGGTGGTGGCGGGCCTGCCGGTGGACGTGGGGCCGTTCTTCTGGGCGCAGGCCCAGCCGGGCCGCCCGGTGCCGACGCTGGCGGAGCTGGCGCAGGAGCGCGGGGTGCAGCCGGCGCCGGACGCCGGGTCGTACCTGGTGATGGGCAGCGACTTCGGCAAGGCGCTGTGTGTGCAGTACGGGACGGCGAACATCGTCGCGGTGCCGGTGGAGGCCGGTCCGGGCGGGGCGCCGGTGCCGCCGCAGTTCGTGAACACCGGGCTCGTGGAGTTCCAGCGGTGCCTGGCCCTGCTCGGGCGGATGTGGCGGCTGCGGTTCGGGCTGAACCAGGAGCAGGCGGGCCGCTGGACCGTGGACTTCCAGGCGCAGCTCGCCGCGCTGGACCCGGCGGCGCTGGGCTCGCCGGAGAGCTGGTGGTCGGTGCTGCTGGAGCAGATGTGGGACGGCCTGCTGTGAGGTGAACGTCCCGCCCTGCGCGGTGCGGTGGGGGCCGGGCCCGGTCGTACGACGGGGCCCGGCCCTCCGCTGTGTCCGGGGTGGTGCGTGTCCGGTGCTCGGAGTGTCGGGTTAGAACACTTATGTCCGATACCTCAAGATGTGCGGAACGTCGTTCGGACATCGTTTGGGGTTCCAGGATGAGCAGCGCACCGGTGTCGCCGTACGGGTTCGTGGCCGTCCGCGGGCGGGGGTACCGGCCCGCGCAGGTGGAGGCGCACGCCGCCGGGATCTGCGCCGAGCGGGACGCGGCGTGGGAGCGCGCCGCCCGGCTGACGGTGCTCGCCCGGGAGATGGAGTCCGAGGTGGAGCGGTTGCGCGAGGCCGTCGGGCGGCTCGCGCCGCAGACCTACGACGCGCTCGGGGAGTCGGCGCGGCACCTGTTCCGGCTCGCGCAGGAGGAGGCCGCGGCCGTGCGGGAACGCGCCCGGCAGGAGGCGGACGAGCGGGTCGCCCGGGCCGAGGAGCGCGCCCGGGCGGTGCGCGGGGCGGCGCAGGAACGGGCGGACGCACTGCGTGCCCAGACCGAGGAACGCGCCCGCGCCCGGCTGCTCGCCGCGCAGACGGAGGCGGACGCGATCCGTGTCACGGCCCGTGCGGAGGTCAAGGAGAGCCGGGCCGAGGCCCTCGAGGGGCTGCGCGAGCTGCGGCGCCGCACCGAGGCACTGCTCGCCGAGCAGGAGAAGGAGCAGGCCGAGCGGTGGGCCGCGGTCGAACGCGAGGAGGCCGAGCGGGCCGCCGCCCTCGACGCCGAGCACGCCCGGCGGGCCGCGCTCGCCGAGGCCGCACTGGCCCGCGCGGAGCAGGAGTTGGCCGACGCCGAGGAGGCGGACCGGCGCGGGCAGGAGGAGGCCGACGCGCGGGCCGCCGGGATCCTGGCCGCGGCCCGGCAGCACGAGGAGAGCGTCGCCCAGGAGACGGAGCGGATCCTGCGCGAGCACGGGGCGGTGTGGGACGACGTGTGCGCCCACATGGACCACATGCGCACCAGCCTGACGGCGCTGACGGGGCGCACGGTCGACTGACCGCGACCGCGACCGCGACCGCGACCGCGACTGAGGCGGAGCCGGAGCCGGAAGCAGGGAGCGGGAATGCGGGAGCGGGGAGCCCGGGGCCCGCTCCCGCCCCGCCCTCAGGCCCCGCCCGCCCCCGCCCTCACGCTCCCCGTCCGCCCCCGCCCCCGCGCACCGCGCCCGCCAGGATCCAGCTCTCCACCGCTTCGTACTGGCGGCGCTGTTCCTCCGCCTTCGCGCGGCCCGAGGCGAGGGTGCCGAGCCAGCCGAGGGCGAAGCCGAGCGGGATGGTGAGGAGGCCGGTGGTGGTGAACGGGAACCAGGTGAAGTCGGCCTCGGGGAAAGCCGATCCCGGCGCGCCGGAGACCAGCCGGGTGCCCGGCATCACCGCCAGCATCGCCAGCGTGCCGCCGATCAGCGTGGCGAGCAGGCCGGTGCGGGTGTAGCGGCGCCAGAAGAGGCTGTAGACCAGGGCCGGGGCGAGGGCCGAGGCGCCGATGCAGAAGCTGAGGGTCACCAGCGGCTGGAGGCTGCGGTGCTGGATCTGCGCGGCCAGCAGCACCGTCGGGACGCCGACCGTCAGCGCGGACAACCGGGCCAGCAGCATCTCGCGGCGCGGGGACGCCTCGTGCCGCCGGGAGGCGAACACGTCGTGGGCCAGGGAGTTGGCGCAGGCGAGGATCATCCCGGCGACGGAGGCGAGGACGGTCAGGAAGATCGCGGTGGTGACCGTGGTGAACAGCAGCGTCTCCCCGGTGGAGACGTCCACGCCGAGGGCCGCGCGCGAGCCCAGCAGGTAGGCGGTGTTGCCCTGCGGGTCGGCGCCGGCGATCACGGCCCGCCCGACCAGGGCCGTCGCACCGAACCCGACGACGGTGATCACCAGCACGAACAGCACCACGCAGGACACCGCCCAGGACAGCGAGCGGCGCACCTGGCGGGCGGTGGAGGCGGTGTACGTGCGCATGGTGATGTGGGGCAGGCAGGCGCCGCCGAGGACCACCGACAGCTCGGCGCTGATCATGTCGAGGTCGGCGTACGGCCCGCCGCCGAACTGCAGGCCGGAGCGCAGGAACGCGTCGCCGACCCCGCTGCCGCGGGCAGCCGCCTCGAACAGGGCGCCGGGCTGCCAGTCGAACCGGGCGAGGATCAGCAGCGCGACGGCGGCACCGGAGCCCAGCAGCATCACGATCTTCACCATCTGGATGAGGGCGGTGCCCTTCATCCCGCCGATCGCCGCGTAGCTGATCATCAGCACGCCCATGCAGAGGACACAGCCGGTCTGCAGGGAGTCGCCGGAGAAGCCCAGGATGAAGGCGAGCAGTTGGCCGGTGCCGGCGAGCTGCACCAGCATCATCGGCAGCAGCGCGGCGAGCGTGACCAGGCAGGCCGTGATGCGCACCGCCCGCCCGGGCATCCGGCGGGCCAGCACGTCGCCCATGGTGAACCGGCCCGCGTTGCGCAGGGGTTCGGCCAGCAGGAACATCAGCAGCATCAGCGACAGCGCCGTGCTGAGGGCGAGGACGACCCCGTCGTAGCCGGCCAGCGCGATCACTCCGCCGGTGCCCAGCACGGTGGCCGCGGAGATGTAGTCGCCGGCGATGGCCAGGCCGTTGCGCAGCGGGGACAGGGAGCGGTAGCCGGTGTAGAACTCGTCGAGGTCGTCGCGGTCCGGGCCGGTCATCACGCACAGCAGCAGGGTGACGGTGGCGACGGCGGTGAAGGCGACGAGGGACATGGTCTGCGCTCCGCCGCCGAAGTCGGTGACGGCGGAGGCGAGTTCGGCGGGCGCGGCGGGGCGGGGCGCGGTCATCGCCGTGCCTCCCGCCGGGCGTCCACCTCGGCCTGGTGGCGGATGCGCCGGGCCAGGGGGTCGACGTGGCGGCGCGCGGTGTGCTCGTAGAGGGCGATCGCCAGCAGGGTGACGGGGAGTTGGGCCAGGGCGAGCAGCAGTCCGGCGGGCAGGCCGTCGGCGACGCGGGCGGTCGTCACCGACGGTGCGCACGCCGACAGGACGAGGAAGACGAGGAAGTAGCCGAGCGCGGTGAGCGTGGCCACGCGCCGCTGCCACCGGTAGGCGGTGCGCAGGACCCGCAGGTCGCTGTGGTGCCCGAGCGGGGCGTGCTGCGGCTGCCGGCGCGGCGCGGGCCCGGGCGGAGGCGGGGCGGGGGCGGGGGCGGGCTGCCAGGGGTAGGTGAGGTGCGGCTGCCGGTGCGGCTGCGGGTGTGGCTGTGGCTGTGGCTGTGGCGAGGGGCTCGGCGGGGAGGCGGCGTACGGCGGTGGGGTGCGGTGGGGCGGGGGATACGGGTCGTGGGACATCCCGGACTCCTTGCGCGGCTCGGGTCCGTGGCGGCGGACCGCAGGGAGGTGGGGGGTGCGGGCCACGCACGCTACTCGCCGGTCACCCGCCGCGCGGGGTTTTCAGCAAACTGGGTGGTCGGTATGCGCTTACTGCGCGACGACCGGGCTGACCTGCGGGTGTTACCGAAGGTTACGCCGCAACTGCCGCCGTTCCGGGACCCGGTGCCCTCAGTCGTCGGGCTCCGTCAGCACCGGGAAGCGCCGCGGGGCCACCAGCAGCAGGACCAGGAAGGCCAGCGCGGCGGCGCAGGCGGCGCCCAGGTAGACCGCGTGCACCGCGTCCGCGACCGCCCGCCGCGTGGCCTCCGCCACGGCCCCGTCGTCCAGCCCGCGCGCGACCGCGTCCAGGTCGCCCGCGCCGCCCAGCCGCGCGGCCAGCACCCCGTTGGCCACCGCGCCGAACAGCGCAGCGCCCACCGTCTGGCCGGTCTGCCGGCAGAACAGCACCGACGCGGTCGTGGTGCCCCGCTCCGACCAGGCCACCGTGGACTGCACCCCGACGATCAGCGGCAGCTGGAACAGCCCGAGCGCCGCCCCGAGCAGCAGCATCAGCAGCGTCGGCTGCCAGGCCGCGCCCGGGTACGGCAGGAACGGGAACGCCAGCAGGACCAGGGCGGCCGCGCCGATGCCGAGCAGCGCGGTGTTGCGGAAGCCGATCCGCCGGTACACGTGCTGGCTCAGCGCCGCCGACACCGGCCAGCTCACCGTCCACACCGACAGCACGAACCCGGCGGCCACCGGCGCGAGTCCCAGCACCGCCTGGGCGTACGTCGGCAGGAACACCGTCGGCGCCACCATCAGCAGCCCCAGCGCGCCGAGCGCGAGGTTGACCGCGGCGATCGTGCGGCGCCGCCACACCCACCCCGGGATGATCGGCTCGGCCGCCCGCCGCTCCACCAGCACCACCACCGCCACCAGGGCGAGGCCCAGGCCGAACAGGGCGAGGGACGGCGCCGACAGCCACGCCCACGCCACCCCGCCCTGCACCAGCGCGGTCAACAGCACGCCCCCGCAGGCGAACACCGCCAGCGCCCCCGCCCAGTCGACCCGCGCACGGTCCGCCGACTCGCGCTGCGGCTCGTGCAGGTGACGGACGATCAGCCACAACGCCACCGCGCCGATGGGCAGGTTGACCAGGAAGATCCACCGCCAGTCCGCGTACGCCGCGAGCACCCCGCCCAGACCCGGCCCGGCGACCGCCGAGACCGCCCACACCGTGGACAGCTTCGCCTGGATCTTCGGCCGTTCCCGCAGCGGGTACAGGTCGGCGGCCAGCGTCTGCACCGTGCCCTGCAGCGCCCCGCCGCCCAGCCCCTGCACGACCCGGAACGCGATCAGCGCGCCCATGTCCCACGCCAGCGCGCACAGCAGCGAACCCAGCAGGAACACCGCCGCGCCCGCCACCAGCACCGGCTTGCGGCCGAAGGTGTCGGACAGCTTGCCGTAGACCGGCAGGGTCACCGTCACCGCCAGCAGGTAGCCGGAGAACAGCCAGGAGAACACCGAGAAGCCGCCCAGGTCGCCGACGATCTGCGGGACGGCGGTGGAGGCGATCGTCGAGTCGAGCGCGGCCAGCGCCATCGCCAGCATCAGCGCGGCGACCACGGCGCCCCGCCGGCCGGGTTCGGTTCGTCGCGCGGTGTGCGGCGCCGCCGGTTTCGTGGTCCCCACCGGACCCCCTCCTCGTTTTCCGGTGCCCCTTGCATCTATGTGCGGGACACAGCTTCCCACCAGGGCGGCCGGTCGCGGGAGGTGGAGCGGCCCCCGAGGGGGTCTCCACCCGTCGGTGGAGGGCCCCTAGGGGTTCCTCCGCATCAGGGGTCGGGGAGGGCTCGTCCCGACGGAGGACGAGAGCGGGGCCCGGCCGTCCTTAACCTGGCTTTACGCCGAGGGGGCGGGCAAGCACCACCGGCCGGTGGTGGGGATAACCCCCCACGAAGACGGGTCCGGGCACCAGCGCGCCGGACCACCGCCGACCGCCAGACTCTGGGACAGGCCGAGGGGCCCGGGAGACCGGGCACCACCGGCACGACGGCACCGGCCGCACGCGGCACCACCCGCACTGCGGCACCCGTACGACCCGCACCGCGCACCGGTGCGGCCATGTGATGACCGACATAGGAGACTTACCGTGACATCGGCTGTGACCATTCCCAGGCACGGGGGCAGTGGAGGGCGTACGGCCGTTGCCGCGCGGGCGCGGCAGGTCGTCAAGGCGTACGGGTCGGGGGAGACCCGGGTCGTCGCGCTCGACCACGTCGACGTGGACATCGCCCGCGGCCAGTTCACCGCGATCATGGGCCCCTCGGGGTCCGGCAAGTCCACCCTGATGCACTGCCTCGCCGGTCTCGACACCGTCACGTCCGGGCAGATCTACCTGGACGAGACCGAGATCACCGGCCTGAAGGACAAGAAGCTCACCCAACTGCGGCGCGACCGCGTCGGGTTCATCTTCCAGGCGTTCAACCTGCTGCCCACGCTGAACGCGCTGGAGAACATCACGCTGCCCATGGACATCGCCGGCCGCAAGCCCGACCGGGCCTGGCTGGACCGGGTCGTGGAGACCGTCGGCCTGGCCGGCCGGCTCAAGCACCGCCCGACCCAGCTCTCCGGCGGCCAGCAGCAGCGCGTCGCGGTGGCCCGCGCCCTCGCCGCGCGCCCCGAGATCATCTTCGGCGACGAGCCGACCGGCAACCTCGACTCGCGGGCCGGCGCCGAAGTCCTCGGCTTCCTGCGCAGATCGGTCGACGAACTGGGCCAGACCATCGTGATCGTCACCCACGACCCGGTGGCCGCCTCCTACGCCGACCGCGTGCTGTACCTCGCCGACGGCCGCATCGTCGACGAGATGTTCAACCCGACCGCCGAGCAGGTCCTGGACCGCATGAAGGACTTCGACGCCCGGGGGCGCACGTCATGACCGTGCTGAAGACCTCGATGCGCAACTTCTTCGCGCACAAGGGCCGCATGGCCCTGTCGGCGGTGGCCGTCCTGCTGTCGGTGGCCTTCGTCTGCGGCACCCTCGTGTTCACCGACACGATGAACACCACCTTCGACAAGCTCTTCGCCGCGACCTCCTCCGACGTGACGGTCAGCGCCAAGGAGGCCTCCGACACCGGCGAGACGACCTCCGACACCGGCAAGCCGCCGGTCATACCGGCCGCCGCGCTCGGCACGGTCCGCTCCGCGCAGGGCGTGAAGGCGGCGGAGGGCACCGTCTTCTCCACCTCGGTGACCGTCGTCGACGCCGACAAGGACAGCCTGTCGCCGTCCAGCGGCGCCCCGACCATCGTCGGGAGCTGGAACGCCAACGACGCCCGCACCATGAAGATCACCTCCGGCGCGGCGCCGCACGGCTCCGGCCAGGTCATGGTCGACGAGGACACCGCCGACAAGCACCACCTGCGGCTCGGCGACGAGATCGCCGTGATCAGCGCCCTCGGCACGCACACCGCGAAGATCTCCGGCATCGCCGCCTTCCAGGTCACCAACCCCGGCGCCGCGATCTTCTACCTGGACACGCCGACCGCGCAGCGCACCCTCGTCGGCGCGACGGACGTCTTCACCAACGTCAACGTCACCGCCGCGGCCGGGGTGAGCGACGCCCAGCTCAAGAAGAACGTCACCGCCGCGCTCGGCGGCGACTACAAGGTGCAGACCGCCAAGGAGACCGCCGACGCCAACCAGAAGAGCGTCGGGGACTTCCTGAACGTGATGAAGTACGCGATGCTCGGCTTCGCCGGGATCGCCTTCCTGGTCGGCATCTTCCTGATCATCAACACCTTCTCGATGCTGGTCGCCCAGCGCACCCGCGAGATCGGCCTGATGCGGGCCATCGGCTCCTCCCGCAAGCAGGTCAACCGGTCGGTGCTGGTGGAGGCCCTGCTGCTGGGCGTCGTCGGCTCGGTCCTCGGGGTCGGCGCGGGCGTCGGCATCGCGGTCGGCCTGATGAAGCTCATGGGCCAGATGGGCATGCACCTGTCCACCGACGACCTGACCGTCGCCTGGAGCACCCCGGTCCTCGGCCTGGTCCTGGGCGTCGTCGTCACCGTCCTGGCCGCCTACCTCCCGGCCCGCCGCGCCGGCAAGGTCTCCCCGATGGCCGCGCTGCGCGACGCCCACGCCCCCGCCGACGCCCGGGCCGGCCTGGTCCGCGCCGTGATCGGCCTGGTGCTCACCGGCGCCGGCGGCTACGCCCTCTACGTGGCCGCGAACGCCGACAAGGCCAGCGACGGCTCGCTGTGGCTCGGCCTCGGCGTCGTGGCCTCCCTGATCGGCTTCGTCGTCATCGGCCCACTCCTCGCGGGCGGCGTCGTCCGGGTCCTGGGCGCGGTGCTGCTGAGGGTCTTCGGCCCCGTCGGCCGCATGGCCGAGCGCAACGCCCTGCGCAACCCGCGCCGCACCGGCGCCACCGGCGCCGCACTGATGATCGGCCTGGCGCTCGTGGCCTGCCTGTCGGTGGTCGGCTCCTCCATGGTCGCCTCCGCGAGCGACCAGCTCGACAAGACCGTCGGCACCGACTTCATCATCCAGTCCGACAGCGGGCAGGTCATCACCCCGCAGGCCGTCCAGGCGATCAAGAACACCCGCGGCCTGGAGCGGGTCACCGAGTACAAGACGCTCGACGTGAACCTGACCACGCCCGACGGCAAGGTCTCCAAGGACGAGACGATCAACGCGGCCGACCCGACGTACGCGAAGGACCTGCGTACCAAGACCGTCGCCGGCGACCTGGCCGACGCCTACCGGCCCGACTCGATGTCCGTCTTCGAGGGCTTCGCGAAGGACCACGGCGTCAAGCTCGGCTCCACCGTCTCGGTCGCCTTCAAGGACGGCAGGACGGCGAAGCTCACGGTCCGCGCGATCACCAGCGACGACGTCGTGATCGACAAGGGCGCGATGTACGCGTCGATCGCCACCGCCGCCAGGTACGTCCCGGCCGACAGATTGCCGCTGGACCAGCTCGTCTTCGCCACGGCGAAGGAGGGGCAGCAGGACGCCGCCTACACCTCGCTGAAGTCGGCGCTGCACGACTACCCGCAGTACACCGTGCGCGACCAGACCGACTACAAGCAGGCGCTGAAGGACCAGATCGGGCAGCTCCTCAACCTGATCTACGGCCTGCTCGCCCTCGCGATCATCGTCGCCGTCCTCGGTGTGGTGAACACCCTCGCCCTGTCGGTGGTCGAGCGCACCCGGGAGATCGGCCTGATGCGGGCCATCGGCCTCTCCCGCCGCCAGCTCCGCAGGATGATCCGCCTGGAGTCGGTGGTGATCGCCCTGTTCGGCGCGCTGCTCGGCCTCGGCCTGGGCATGGGCTGGGGCGCCACCGCCCAGCAGCTCCTCGCCCTGGAGGGCCTGCAGGTCCTCGACATCCCCTGGCCGACGATCATCGGCGTCTTCATCGGCTCCGCCTTCGTGGGCCTGTTCGCCGCGCTGATCCCGGCGTTCCGCGCGGGCCGCATGAACATCCTGAACGCCATCGCGACCGAGTAACGCCCGCCGCACCCGCGGCCACGGAGCACGGGGGAGCGGGGGACACGGGGGAACGGGCCCGGTGCCGGGAGTCTTGGGGGACTCACGGCACCGGGCCCGTCGCCTTTTCCCCACCGCCCGGAGGGATCCGGCACCGGCCCGCCCACCGTCGTACGCTGGACACCCAGACCCCCGGCCCGTGACACGCGTCGGGCCCGTCGTGTTGCCCACCCCCCTGGAGAAAGCCCCTCCATGAGCCTGCACGGTCTGCTCGACGCCGTAGCCAAGGACACCGCCCTCGCGGAAGCGATCACGGCGGCCCGCGACGGCAACCGCCCGCACGTCGACCTCGTCGGCCCCCCGGCGGCCCGCCCCTTCGCGGTGGCCGCCCTGGCCCGGGACTCGGCCCGCACCGTCCTCGCGGTGACGGCGACCGGCCGCGAGGCGGAGGACCTGGCCGCGGCCCTGCGCTCGCTGCTCCCGCCCGAGGGCGTCGTGGAGTACCCCTCGTGGGAGACCCTCCCGCACGAGCGCCTGAGCCCCCGCAGCGACACCGTCGGCCGGCGCCTGGCCGTCCTGCGCCGCCTGGCCCACCCGCGCGCCGACGACCCGGAGACCGGCCCCGTCTCGGTGGTCGTCGCCCCCGTCCGCTCGGTGCTCCAGCCGCAGGTCAAGGGCCTCGGCGACCTGGAGCCGGTCGCCCTGCGCAGCGGGCAGACCGCCGACCTGGACGACGTCGTCCAGGCGCTGGCGGCAGCGGCGTACGCCCGCGTGGAGCTCGTCGAGAAGCGCGGCGAGTTCGCCGTGCGCGGCGGCATCCTGGACGTGTTCCCGCCCACCGAGGAACACCCCCTGCGCATCGAGTTCTGGGGCGACGACGTCGAGGAGATCCGCTACTTCAAGGTCGCCGACCAGCGCTCCCTGGAGATCGCCGAGCACGGCCTGTGGGCACCCCCGTGCCGCGAGCTGCTGCTCACCGACGAGGTGCGCGCCCGCGCCCGTGCCCTCGCCGAGGAACACCCCGAGCTGGGCGAACTGCTCGGGAAGATCGCCGAGGGCATCGCGGTCGAGGGCATGGAGTCGCTGGCCCCGGTGCTGGTCGACGACATGGAGCTGCTGCTCGACGTCCTGCCCGGCGGCGCCATGGCCGTCGTCTGCGACCCCGAGCGGGTGCGCACGCGCGCCGCCGACCTGGTCGCCACCTCCCAGGAGTTCCTGCAGGCGTCCTGGGCGGCCACCGCCGGCGGCGGCGAGGCCCCGATCGACGTCGGCGCGGCCTCCCTGTGGTCCATCGCCGACGTCCGCGACCGGGCGCGCGAGCTGGACATGATGTGGTGGTCGGTGTCGCCGTTCGCGGCCGACGAGTACACCGACACCGACACCCTCAAGCTCGGCATGCACGCCCCGGAGACCTACCGCGGGGACACCGCGAAGGCGCTCGCCGACACCAAGGGCTGGCTCGCCGACGGCTGGCGCACGGTGTTCGTCACCGAGGGCCACGGCCCGGCCGCCCGCACCGTGGAGGTCCTCGGCGGCGAGGGCATCGCCGCCCGCCTCGACAACGACCTCGGCGAGATCAGCCCGTCCGTGGTGCACGTCTCCTGCGGCTGCATCGAGTACGGCTTCGTCGACCCGGCGCTGAAGCTGGCCGTCCTCACCGAGACCGACCTGACCGGCCAGCGCACCGCCGGCCGCGACGGCGCCCGGATGCCGGCCCGCCGCCGCAAGACCATCGACCCGCTCACCCTGGAGGCGGGCGACTACATCGTCCACGAGCAGCACGGCGTGGGCCGCTACATCGAGATGGTGCAGCGCACCGTGCAGGGCGCCACCCGCGAGTACCTCGTCGTCGAGTACGCCCCCGCCAAGCGGGGCCAGCCCGGCGACCGCCTGTACATCCCCACCGACCAGCTGGAGCAGATCACCAAGTACGTCGGCGGCGAGGCCCCCACGCTGCACCGGCTCGGCGGCGCCGACTGGACCAAGACCAAGGCCCGCGCGAAGAAGGCGGTCAAGGAGATCGCCGCCGACCTGATCAAGCTGTACAGCGCCCGCATGGCCGCGCCCGGCCACGCCTTCGGCCCGGACACCCCCTGGCAGCGCGAGCTGGAGGACGCCTTCCCGTACGCGGAGACCCCCGACCAGCTCACCACCATCGCCGAGGTCAAGGAGGACATGGAGAAGTCGGTCCCGATGGACCGGCTGATCTGCGGCGACGTCGGCTACGGCAAGACCGAGATCGCGGTGCGCGCCGCGTTCAAGTCCGTCCAGGACGGCAAGCAGGTGGCCGTGCTGGTGCCGACGACCCTGCTGGTGCAGCAGCACTTCGGCACGTTCTCCGAGCGGTACGCGCAGTTCCCCGTGAACGTGCGCGCGCTCAGCCGCTTCCAGACCGACACCGAGGCCAAGGCCGTCCTGGAGGGGCTGCGCGAAGGCTCGGTGGACGTCGTCATCGGCACCCACCGGCTGTTCTCCTCGGAGACCAAGTTCAAGGACCTGGGCCTGGTCATCGTCGACGAGGAGCAGCGCTTCGGCGTCGAGCACAAGGAGCAGCTCAAGAAGCTGCGCGCCAACGTCGACGTGCTGACCATGTCCGCGACGCCGATCCCGCGCACCCTGGAGATGGCGGTCACCGGCATCCGCGAGATGTCCACGATCACCACCCCGCCGGAGGAGCGCCACCCGGTGCTGACGTTCGTCGGGCCGTACGAGGAGCGGCAGATCGGTGCGGCGATCCGGCGCGAACTGCTTCGCGAGGGCCAGGTCTTCTACATCCACAACCGGGTCGAGTCCATCGACCGGGCGGCGGCCAAGCTGCGCGAGATCGTCCCCGAGGCGCGCATCGCCACCGCCCACGGCCAGATGTCGGAGGCGGCGCTGGAGCAGGTCGTCGTCGACTTCTGGGAGAAGCGGTTCGACGTGCTGGTGTCGACGACGATCGTCGAGTCCGGCATCGACATCTCCAACGCCAACACCCTCATCGTCGAGCGCGGCGACAACTTCGGCCTCTCCCAGCTCCACCAGCTCCGCGGCCGGGTGGGGCGCGGCCGCGAGCGCGGCTACGCCTACTTCCTGTACCCGCCGGAGAAGCCGCTGACGGAGACCGCGCACGAGCGCCTGGCGACCATCGCCCAGCACACCGAGATGGGCGCCGGCATGTACGTGGCGATGAAGGACCTGGAGATCCGCGGCGCGGGCAACCTCCTGGGCGGCGAGCAGTCCGGCCACATCGCGGGCGTCGGTTTCGACCTGTACGTGCGGATGGTCGGCGAGGCGGTGGCCGACTACCGGCGGCAGCTCGAGACCGGCGAGATCGAGGAGGAGGCCCCGCTCGAGGTCAAGATCGAGCTGCCGGTCGACGCGCACGTCCCGCACGAGTACGCGCCCGGCGAGCGGCTGCGCCTGCAGGCGTACCGGGCGATCGCCGCCGCCAACTCCGAGGAGGACATCAAGGCCGTCCGCGAGGAACTCGCCGACCGCTACGGCAAGTTGCCCGAGCCGGTGGAGAACCTGCTGCTGGTGGCCGGGCTGCGGATGCTCGCCCGGGCGTGCGGCGTCGGCGAGATCGTCCTGCAGGGCACCAACATCCGCTTCGCTCCGGTGGAGTTGCGCGAGTCGCAGGAGCTGCGCCTGAAGCGCCTGTACCCCGGCTCCGTCATCAAGCCGGCGGCGCGGCAGGTCCTCGTACCGCGCCCGAAGACCGCGAAGGTCGGCGGCAAGCCGCTGGTCGGCCGCGAACTGTTGGGCTGGGTGGGCGAGTTCCTGGCGTCGGTGCTGGGCTCGTGACGTCCTCGGCGCACACCTGAGGGGGCCCGGCAGGGGGCGGTCGGCTGGACGCCGCCCTGCCCGGCCCCGGGGTCCCGCGTGGACCGGGAGAGTGCCTGGGCCCTCGGGGCCTACGGCTGTTCGGGCCGGTCGCGGTCCATGCCGAGCGCGCCCTCCGCCTTGTGCTGCGCGTCGTCGACCTGGCTCTCGTACTTGCCGCCCGTCCTCTCGTTCACCTTCTTCTCGGCGGCGTCGGACAGGGACCCCGCCTTGTCCTGCGCCTGGCGGTTGCTCTTGAACCTGTCGAAGATGCCCATCCAGAGCTCCTTCCGGGGGGTGACTCCACACTCGACCATATGCACGGCTTGCCGGACATGACCACTTGTGGGCGGATGTGGTCCAGACCTCCCGCCGGCCCCCGCGCCCGCGCTCGCTACGGTGTACGGGCCGTCACCCGGGGAATCCGCCCTGTGGCGGGCGGGCCGTAGGGCCGGGCAGGCGGTAACAGGCGGGAAGGGGAGGGGCGCGTGAAGCGTCTGAGGGGTGGGGCGGCGATCGCCGCGGTGCTGCTGTGCACGCTCACGGGCTGCAAGGACGACCTCGCCGGGAGCGGCACCACGGGCGGCCCCGGCGGCACCCCGGCCGCGACCGGCGGTGCGGCGCTGGCGGCGGCCGAGGCCCTGCCGGTGAAGGGCAGGGCGCCCAAGACCGGTTACACGCGCGAGAAGTTCGGCACCGCCTGGGCGGACACCGACTCCAACGACTGCGACACCCGCGACGACATACTGAAGCGGGACCTGGAGGAGGTCCGGTTCACCGGCGGCAAGTGCAAGGTGTCGTACGGCGTACTGGAGTCGGACCCCTACTCGGGCAAGTCCGTCACCTACCGGCGCGGCCGCAGCCAGGTCGACATCGACCACGTCGTCGCCCTCTCCGACGCCTGGCAGAAGGGCGCCAAGTACTGGGGCGCGAGCAAGCGCATCGCCCTCGCCAACGACCCCCTGAACCTGGTCGCCGTCGACGCGAGCACCAACCGCTCCAAGGGCGACGGCGACACGGCGACCTGGCTCCCGCCGAACAAGGCGTACCGCTGCACCTACGTCGCCGCGCAGGTCGCGGTGAAGAGGAAGTACGGCCTGTGGGTCACGGGCGCGGAGAAGTCCGCGATGAAGAAGGTCCTCGCCACCTGCCCCGCCCAGAAACTCCCCACCGGCGGCAACCCGACGAACGCTCCGGAACGCTTCCGGGCGGGCTGAGCGGGCCGGACGGGCTCAGTGGGCCGGTGACCGTGTGCTGCCGCGCCGGTCGTGGGGTCGTGCGGGTCAGCCCAGCTCGTCCAGGTCGAGGATCTTGCCGCTCGGCTTCTGCGCCGGGACGGGCTTCTCGTAGTCGCTGAAGGCGAGCGTGCCGGGGTCGCCCGCCGACGCGCTGTCGATGCGCAGCAGGTACGGCTCACCCTGGGTCGCGACGTACACCGTGTACCGGTCCTTGCCGTCCTGCTCGGTGAGCACGATCGCGGGCGTGCCGTCGACCGTGGTCGTCCTGCCGCGCGTCGCCGCCGAGGAACCCTCGTCCGCGCCGCCGAGCACGGTGTCCAGGTCGCAGAAGCCGGAGATGTCCATGGCGTCCTTGCCGGTGGCGGACGTCTTGGTCCACTTCCCGGCGAGCATGGTCACCACGGCGTCCGCGGTGTCCTTCGACTCGCCCTTGCTCTGCGCACGCAGGAACGCCTCGTCGTACTTCATGTAGATGGTGTCGCCGGTCTTGATCAGGTCGGCCCTGCCCTGGCCGTTCATGCTCAGCGAACCGGCGCACTCGCCCTTCTTGTCGAGGGCGACGTCCAGGGTGATCGTGCCATCGCTCTCGTCGTCGGGGACGTCACCCTTCAGCCGCAGCGACGAGGCGCCCGTGGTGGCGGTCAGGGCCCGGTCGGCGATCTGGCCGCCGGTCAGCCCGGCGAAGGGCTCCTTTTCCTTCTTCTCCTTCTCCTTGGCCGCCGGCGAGGCGTTCGTGCCGGCGGTGCGGGAGGCGCCGTCGGACGAGTCCGACGACCCCGACCGGCAGCCGGTGAGGACGGTGGCCGTCGCGGCGGCGATGCAGAGGGCGGCGAGTGTGGTGCGGCGCATGGCGATTCCTTGGCGTGTTCGACGTGGTGGGCGAGACGTGCCCCGGACGTCCCCTGTGCGCCCGGGGCACCGTTCGCGGGGTCAATGACACCATGCGCTGTGAACCGAGTCAACACAGTTCACAGCTTCGACTCGATACACGCCGTGAAGGGGTCGGTGTCACGTGCGTCGGTATGCTCGGCGGTCACAGGGCGACGAGGGGAGCCGGACGGGTGCAGGACAACGCGACAGAGGTGACCGCGGCCGGGATCGCACGGCTCGCGGGCGTCGGCCGTGCCGCCGTCAGCAACTGGCGCCGCCGGCACACCGACTTCCCCAAGCCCGTGGGCGGCAGCGAGACCAGCCCCTCCTTCGCCCTCGCCGAGGTCGAGGACTGGCTGCGCCGCCAGGGCAAGCTCGCCGAGGTCCCCTTGCGTGAACGCGTCTGGCAGCAGCTCGCCGGCCACCCCGAGGGCCCGGTCACCGGCCTCATCCACGCCGGCTGCGTCCTGCTGCTCGTCCACGCCCGCCCGACGGTCTGGCTGGAGGTGAGCTCCGGCGGGGACGAACGCCTCGCCGCCCTGCTGCCCGAGGCGCTCCAGCAGGTGCTCCCCGCAGGGCCCGCCGTCCGACCGGCCCTGCGGCCCCCCACCGGCCCCCGCCTGCTGCCCTCGGTCCCGCTGCTGCGCGGCGTGGGCGACCTGGCCGCCGAACTCGGCGCGCGCCGGGCCTTCGAGTTCCTGGTCGGCCGCCACCTGGACGCCAACCCGCGCCAGTACACGCTGACCCCCGCCGAACTCGCCCGCCTGATGGCCGACCTCGCCGGCCCCGCCCGCACCGTCCTCGACCCCGCCTGCGGCACCGGCGCCCTGCTGCGGGCCGTCGACCCGTGCCCCGGCCAGGAGCTGTACGCCCAGGACAGCGCGCCCGACCTCGCCGCGCTCACCGCCCTGCGCCTCGCGCTCGGCACCCGCGCCACCGTGCACGCGGCCGTCGGCGACACCCTGCGCGCCGACGCCCACCCGGACCTGCGGGCCGACGCGGTGCTGTGCCACCCGCCGTTCAACGAGCGCAACTGGGGCCACGACGAACTCGCCTACGACGCCCGCTGGGAGTACGGCTTCCCGGCCCGCACCGAGTCGGAGCTGGCCTGGGTGCAGCACGCGCTGGCCCGGCTGCGCGCGGGCGGCACCGCCGTGCTGCTGATGCCGCCCGCCTCCGCCTCCCGCCGTTCCGGCCGCCGCATCCGCGCCGACCTGCTGCGCCGGGGGGCGCTGCGCGCGGTCGTCGCGCTGCCGACCGGCGCGGCACCGCCGTACAACCTGCCGCTGCACCTGTGGGTGCTGCGCCGGCCCGAACAGGTGCCCGCGCAGCCGCGGGTGCTGCTGGTGGACGCGGGACGGTTCACCGGCGAGGGGCGCGCCGGCCCCGACTGGGACGCCGTGCGCGGCGCCGTCCTCGACGCCTGGCGGACCACCGACCGCACGGGCGACCTGGACGAACGGCCGGGCCTGGCCCGGACCGTGCCGGTCATCGACCTGCTCGACGACGACGTCGACCTCGCCCCGGCCCGGCACCTGCCGCCGCCCCCCGTGGCCGACGGAGCGGCGGCCCTGACCGCCGTGCGCGAGCGGCTGGGGGAGACGCTGCGGCTGACGGCCGACCTCACCCCGCCGCCCGCCGACACGGGGCGGCCCGCGCACTGGCCGCTCACCACCGTCGGTGAACTCGCGCGCGGCGGAGCCCTGACGATGAGCACCGGCGGCAGCGGCGGCCACGCGCGCGTACCCGTCCTCACCGACCACGACGTGCTCGCCGGGACCGCCCCCTCCGGCACGCTCCCCGAGAGCGACGGGGAGGCGGTGCTCACCCGGCCCGGCGACGTCGTCGTCCCGGTGCTCGGCGGCGGCGCGGTGGCGCGCGTCATCGACGAGTCGACCGCGGGCGCCGCCCTCGGGCGCAACCTCGTGCTGCTGCGCCCCGACCCGGCAGCGCTCGACTCCTGGTTCCTCGCCGGGTTCCTGCGCGGCACCGCCAACCACCGCCAGGCCAGCAGCTACGCCTCCACGGCGACCCGGCTGGACGTGCGGCGGCTGCAGCTCCCCCGGCTTCCGCTGGACGAACAGCGGCGCTACGGCGCCCGGTTCAGCGCGCTGGACGAGTTCGAGCGCGCGCTGCGACATGCGGGCCGGCTCGGGGACCAGTTGGTGCGCGGCATGTACGACGGTCTCACGGACGGCTCGGTCGCCCCGGACTGAGCCCGGACCGGGCCTCCCGCGCGCCCGTCCCCGCCTCACCGGAAGTGATCAGTGCGGCAACGGTTCGGTACATCCCGGGACCCGTTGTCCGTGTCGGCCTATACGCTCAAGGCCTCACGTCGACGTCCAGCCACCACCGGTTCAGGAGCAGCCATGTACGGCCACGGCGCGGTGCCGCCCTCACGCAGCGCGGGAACCGTCATCACCCTGCGCGTGCTGTTCGCCGCCGCCGGCTTCCTGTCGTGCGGCCTGCTCGCGTGCATGCCGCTGTTCCGCGTCGCCGCGCTGCGCGGCCGGTGGTACGACTGGACGGCCGCCTGGGTGAGCCTGCCGCTGTCCATCGGCGCGCTGGCGGTGGTCGGTTCGGTCCCCGAGACGGACGTGCGCAGCGACATCGCGCTCGCGACCGCGCTGATCCTGGGCGCCGCGGCGGCGGCCTACTTCGTGATGGTCGACGTCCAGCTGGAGCGCAACCGGCAGCGGTTCGGCCCCGGGCCGCAGGGACCCGGCCCCGCCGCCCCCACGGTCTTCGGCTACGCCCGGCCCGCGCCGCCGGTCCCGCCGTACGCGACCACGCACGTGCCGCAGCAGCCGCCCGTCACGCCGGTGCCCGGGCCGCACACGCCGATACCCCAGCCGCACACGCCGATACCCCAGCCGCCGCCCGCCCACAGCTCCACGGCCCCGGGTCCCGTCCCGCCGCCGCAGCGCCCCGCGCCCGCCCGCATCGACCAGGTGCGCGCGGAGCTGGACGAGCTCAGCGACTTCCTGCGCAAGCAGGAGGGCCGGCCCGGCGGTGACCACGAGGGCGGCCGGTGACCGGGACGGCAGGACGCGTCGTCGGCGACCGGTACGAACTGGCCACGCTCCTCGGGCAGGGCGGCATGGGCCAGGTCTGGACGGCCTACGACCGGCGCCTGGACCGGC
Source organism: Streptomyces galbus (assembly GCF_005280195.1). GTDB lineage: Bacteria > Actinomycetota > Actinomycetes > Streptomycetales > Streptomycetaceae > Streptomyces > Streptomyces galbus. The sequence continues at coordinate 413,035 of NZ_SZPR01000019.1, forward strand.
GCGTCGCGGTGAAGCTGCTGCGCCCCGACAAGGTGGCCGGCGCCGAGGCCGCCGAGCTGCGCCGCCGGTTCCTGCGCGAGTGCCGGGTGACCGCGCAGGTCGACCACCCCGGCCTGGTCACGGTGCACGACGCGGGCAGCGAGGGCGAGGAGCTGTTCCTCGTCATGCAGTACGTCGACGGCGCCGACCTCTCCGACCACCTGGCCGAGCACGACCCGTACCCGTGGCCGTGGGCGGTCGCGGTGGCCGCGCAACTGTGCGCCGTGCTCAGCGCGGTGCACGCGGTGCCGATCGTGCACCGCGACCTCAAGCCGCGCAACGTGATGGTGAAGCAGGACGGCACGGTCACCGTCCTGGACCTGGGCGTCGCGTCCGTGATGGACAGCGACACCACCCGCCTGACACACACCGGTTCGCCGATCGGCTCGCCCGCGTACATGGCGCCGGAGCAGGCCATGGGCGGCGCGGTGGGCCCGTACACCGACCTGTACGCGCTCGGCGTGCTGCTGCACGAACTGCTCAGCGGTGACGTGCCGTTCGCCGGCTCCACCGCGCTCGGCGTGCTGCACCGGCACCTGTACGAGCCGCCGGTCCCCGTGCGCCGGCTGCGCCCCGAGGTGCCGGAGGCCCTGGAGAACCTCGTGCTGCGGCTGCTGGCGAAGGACCCGCAGCACCGGCCGGCCTCCGCGCAGGAGGTCTACGAGGACCTGGCGCTGCTGCTCCCCGCGCGCGGGATGCCCACCGGGGCGCCGCTGGACCCGACGCGGCCCTTCCTGCGCCCGCACGCCCCCTGGCCGGACCGCGCGCGCACGCCCGCGCCGCAGCCCGCCCCCGCGACCCCGGTGCCCGTCGCGCCCGGCAAGCCCGACGTGGCGGACGCCGTGGACGAGGTCAAGCGCCTGCTGGGGGAGGGCCGGATCACCCAGGCCGTCGACATCCTCAGCGCGATCCTCCCGGCCGCCGCCGAACAGCACGGCGAGCACTCCCCGGTGGTGCGCACCCTGCGCAAGCAGTACGCGGCCACCCTCATGGACGACGGCCAGTACCGGCGCGCGCTGCCCGAACTGCGCCGCCTGGCCGCCGAACGCGCCGCCGAGGCCGGCCAGGCCGACCCGCAGGCGCTGCGCTTCCGCTTCGACGTGGCCCAGTGCCTGGAACAGCTCGGCGACCCCGCGGCCGCGCTCGCCGAGTACCGCACGCTGCTGCCGTACTACGAGAACCAGTACGTCTTCACCGACCCCGAACTCGCCCACGACGTCCGCCGCCGCATCGGCCAGCTCCTCCTCGCGCTCGGCGACCGGGGCGCCGCGCACGACACGCTGATCCGGCTGCTGCACGACGTGGAACGCCTGCGCGGCCCCGGCCACCCGCTCGCCGCCGAGGTCCACCGCACCCTCCAGTGGCTGGGGCAGGTGCGCGGCTGACGCGGGCAAGGGGAGGCCCGCGGAGTCACTGGACAGCGGGTGAATAGAGTGACGGGCGGGGCGCGCACGCGCACGCGTGCGCCGTGAACACGAATGGGGTGGGGGATGGCCGAGCACCGGCAGTCCAGGAAGCGCCGATACATCGCCTGGGCCGCGGCCGGGGCCGCCGTGGTCGCCGGGGGCGGGATCGCCGCGCAGCAGTCCATGGCCGCCACCACCTGGCCGGCCCAGAAGACCTACACCGGCCGCGCCTTCGACACCTGCACCGCGCCCTCGCTGAGCGCGATGAAGGCGTGGAAGACCGACGGCTACTACGGCGCCGCCGCCGTCTACATCGGCGGCAAGAACCGCGGCTGCGCCCAGCCCAACCTCACCGCGTCCTGGGTGAAGTCGGTCAACTCCGCGGGCTGGAAGCTCATCCCGCTCTACGTCGGCGCCCAGCCGCCCTGCCAGACCGGCTCCAGCCCGGAGAAGCTGACCGCCGCCACGGCCGCCTCCCTCGGCGTGAAGGACGCGGCCGACGCGGTCGCCAAGGCGTCGGCGCTCGGCATGAAGGCCGGCAGCCCGGTCTACCTCGACATGGAGCCGTACGACATCACGAACAAGGCGTGCAACGACGCGGTGCTGACGTATGTGCGCTCGTTCACGAAGACCCTGCGGGGCAAGGTCTACCGCGGCGGCTACTACGGCTTCAGCAGCTCCAGCGCCAAGGCGATCGCCACGGCCACGAACAAGACGGACCTGCCGGGCAACCTCTGGTACGCGCTGTGGGACAAGCAGCAGACGACCACCGCCGACTGGCCGTGGGGGGCCACGCAGTTCACCAACCACAGCCGCGGCCACCAGTACCTGGTGAACAGCAAGGAGACGCGCGGCGGTCACACGCTCACCGTCGACCGCGACGCTTGGGACGCACCGGTCGCCCTCGTCGGCTGACCGCCGGGCGCGGCCCCGGCCACCGCGGGCGGTGCGGCGGTGCGGCGGTGCCTGATGTTCCGGTGAATCGTTGGTCCAATGGGTTGGCCCCAGCCGTCCCACTGCCTACCATCGATCACCGCAAGACTTTGTGCACCGTCGCACAATCTCCTCGGGAGGTTTCCTTGCACCGCCGTCGCCGCACCGCGCTCCTGCTGTCCGCCGCGCTCATCGCGGCCGGCCCCCTCCTCACCGCCTGCGGGAACGACGCGCACCCGGGCGCCGCGGCGGTGGTCGGCGACCAGCGGATCACCGTCTCCCAGCTCCAGGGCCGGGTGGACGAGGTGCGCGAGGCCCAGCGCGCGGCCGTCCGGGACGACACCCAGTACGCGCAGGCCGTCGCCCAGACCGGCACCCTCGCCCGGGACACCCTGCACGGCATGGTCCTGGACCGCGTGCTGGAGCGCGCCGCGCGCGACGCGGGCGTGACGGTCAGCCGGGGCGAGGTGCAGAGGATGCGGTCCGGCCTGGAGCAGCAGGCGGGCGGCGCGAAGGCGCTGGAGACGGCCTGGCTCCAGCAGTACGGCGTCCCGCCGCAGCGCCTCGACGACAACCTCCGCCTCCAGCTCCAGGCGCAGAAGCTCGCGCAGAAACTGGGCACCGACACCAGCCGGCCCGAGTTCTGGAGCGCCCTGTCGAAGGCGTCGAAGGACCTCGGCGTCGACCTCAACCCGCGCTACGGCACCTGGGACGTGCAAAAGGTCAGCCGGGTGGACGCCGACACGCCGTGGGTGCGCGAGGTGACGACGGCCGGGCCGAAGCAGTCGGCCTGATCGCGACCGGGGGCCGGGGTCCGGGATCAGGCGTCCGGCGTCCGGACTCCCGCCTCCGGCGTCCACGTCTGAGGTGCGTACGGAAGCCCCGGCCGGTGTGATCGTAGGACCGCACCGTGCTGCCTGTGGACAACGCCGGGAGGCCGTCGGCGGTGTGGGTTACGTTCGAAGTGTGAACGATGTGACCGCCTCCTCCGCCTCCGCCTCCGCCTCCGCCTCGTCCGCCTCCGCCGCCTCCGGCTCCCCGGACGACCGCCGCCCCGCCGACCCCACCGGCACCGTCACCGGCCGGGTCGTCCTGCTCACCACCAGCCACCGCGTCGCCCCCGGCCTGCTGTCCTGGCCCGCCTGGGAGGCGCTGCGCACGGCGGACCGCGTGCTGTGCGCGGACGGCGCCCACCCCCAGCTCCCGTACCTGCGCGAGGCCGGGATCACCGTCGAGGAGGCGGCCCCCACGGCCGAGGAGCTGGTCGCGGCCTGCGCCGACGGCCGCACCGCGGTGGTCGTGGCCACGGGCGAGGGCGAGCCGGCCCTCACCGACGGCCTGGCCCGGCTGGCCGGCTCCGGCCGCGTCGCCCTGCCCGAGCTGGAACTGCTCCCCGCCTCCTACGACCTGCCCGGCGCACGCCTGCTCGACCTCGTGCAGGTCATGGACCGGATCCGCGCCGAGTGCCCCTGGTCGTCGCGGCAGACCCACCGCGGCCTCGCCAAGTACGCGGTGGAGGAGTCCTACGAACTGGTCGAGGCCATCGAGGACGGCGACCGCGACGAACTCCGCGAGGAACTGGGCGACGTCCTGCTCCAGGTGGTCTTCCACGCCCGGATAGCGCAGGAGGACGAGGAGGCGCCCTTCTCCGTCGACGACGTCGCCGCCACGATCGTGGCCAAGCTGATCCACCGCCACCCCCACGTCTTCGGCGACGCGACCGCGACCACCCCCGAGGAGGTCAAGGAGCACTGGCTGCGCACCAAGGCGGCGGAGAAGCGGCGCGAGTCCGTCACCGACGGCGTGCCGCTGCACCAGCCGGGCCTGGCCCTCGCCGCCAAGCTGGCGTCCCGGGTGCGCACCGCCGACCTGGACGTGCCCCTGCCCGCCGGCGCCGGCATCGGCTACGACCTCCTCGCCCTGGCGGCCCGCGCCGAACAGGAGGGCGTCGACCCGGAGGCGGCCCTGCGCGCGGCGGCCCGCGCGTACCGGGACGCGATCAGGGAGGCGGAGGGCCTCCCCGCCCACCCCACGGATACCGTCGACCGGTGACAGACCAGCCCCACCCCCCGACCCCGCCGGCCGGCCCGGCGTCCTGCCCCGCGACCCCGGACGCGCCCGAGGCCACCGAGGCGACCGGCCCGGCACCCGTCCCGGTCACCGACGCGGCCCCCGCCCCCGAACTCTTCACCTGGGAGTTCGCCGCCGACCCCTACCCCGCCTACGCCTGGCTGCGGGAGCACGCGCCCGTGCGGTGGACGCGGTTGCCGAGCGGGGTGGAGGCATGGCTGGTCACGCGGTACGGGGACGCCAAGCAGGCGCTGGCCGACCCGCGGCTGAGCAAGAACCCCGCGCACCACGACGAGCCCGCGCACGCGAAGGGCAAGACCGGCATCCCGGGTGAGCGCAAGGCCGAGCTGATGACCCATCTGCTGAACATCGACCCGCCGGACCACACCCGGCTGCGGCGGCTCGTCAGCAAGGCGTTCACCCCGCGCCGGGTGGCCGAGTTCGCGCCGCGGGTGCAGGAGCTGACGGACGACCTCATCGACCGGTTCGCGCGGACGGGCTCGGCGGACCTCATCCACGACTTCGCCTTCCCGCTGCCCATCTACGCCATCTGCGACCTGCTGGGCGTCCCGCGCGAGGACCAGGACGACTTCCGTGACTGGGCCGGGATGATGATCCGGCACGGCGGCGGTCCCCGGGGCGGGGTCGCGCGGTCCGTGAAGAAGATGCGGGGGTACCTCTCCGAGCTGATCCACCGCAAGCGCGAGGCGCTGCCCGCCGACCCGGTGCCCGGCGAGGACCTCATCTCCGGGCTCATCCGCGCCTCCGACCACGGCGAGCACCTCACGGAGAACGAGGCGGCGGCGATGGCCTTCATCCTGCTGTTCGCCGGTTTCGAGACCACGGTCAACCTCATCGGCAACGGCACCTACGCCCTGCTCACCCACCCCGGGCAGCGCCACCGGCTCCAGGAGTCCCTGGCCCGCGGCGAGCGCGGCCTGCTGGAGACGGGCGTGGAGGAACTCCTGCGCTTCGACGGGCCGGTGGAGCTGGCCACCTGGCGTTTCGCCACCCGGCCGCTGACCCTCGGCGGCCAGGACATCGCCCCCGGCGACCCGGTGCTCGTCGTGCTGGCCGCCGCCGACCGCGACCCGGCGCGCTTCGCCGACCCGGACGTGCTGGACCTCGCGCGCCGCGACAACCAGCACCTCGGCTACGGGCACGGCATCCACTACTGCCTCGGCGCCCCGCTGGCCCGGCTGGAGGGCCAGACCGCGCTGGCCACCCTGCTCACCCGCCTCCCTGACCTGCAACTCGCCGTAGATCCCGCCGAGTTGAGGTGGCGGGGCGGGCTCATCATGCGCGGTCTGCGCGCGTTGCCCGTCACGTTCACACCTGACCCGTAATCAACCGGGGTGCGGAGCGGGGGCGTCACCGGGCGGACGCAAAGATGACACGCGTTCAACTTTGTGATCTTCACGTGATCTGCGCGGCATGAACTTGTGACAAGTGATCGTCTGCCGATACGTTCACCCCTCAGCGCGGCGACCCGCACGTGCCCACGGCACCCGCCGCGCCGGTCAGTGCTGTCTCGAGAAAGGCCCCCGCATGCTCTCCGGGAACGGTCGTCACCGTCGCCCCCGTCAGGCCCCGGCCCTCCTCGTCGCGGCCGGCGTCACCGGCTCGGCCATCGCCATCCCGCTGCTCGCCGCCTCCGGCGCCAGCGCGGCCGACGGCACGGTCTGGGACAGGGTCGCCGAGTGCGAGTCCGGGGGCTCCTGGAGCGCCGACACCGGCAACGGCGAGTACGGCGGCCTGAGTCTCACCCAGGCCGACTGGGAGGCGTACGGCGGACTCTCCTACGCCCCGAGCGCCGACCAGGCCAGCCGCAACCAGCAGATCGCCGTGGCCCAGAAGGTCCTCGCCGACCAGGGCGTCGGCGCCTGGGGCACCTGCGGACTGACGTCCGGGCTCACCCAGCAGAACGGCGCGCTGGGCGTGGACACCGGCGTGGCCGGCGACGCGTCGCAGGCACCGCTTCCCGGCGGACTGTCCGACTCCTCCAAGGAGACCACGGGTTCCACCGGTTCGGGTGATTCGTCCGACTCCTCCGGCTCGGCGTCCTCCACCCCGGCCGGCAGCACGGGCGCCACGCCGTCCGACTCCGCCTCCAGCGACCCCTCTTCGCCCGCTTCGTCCGTTCCGTCCGACAAGTCCATGACGCCGGGGAAGTCCACCGGCGCCGGTGCCGGCGACGTCGCCGCGCAGACGCCCGGCGGCTCGCCCACGGGCAGCCCGTATGCGGACGACACGGACAAGTCCGAGCAGAGCGCGGGCTCTTGGAGCCTCGTCGACACCGGCGCCGCGGCCGACACGACCGACAGCGCGCCCGCCGCGGCGACCGGCACCGGCAAGCACCGGGGCGGCAGCGCCGAGGAGAGCCCGGCCGAGGACGGCACCAGCACCGCCTCCGCCGGCCGGCACGCGTCCCCCGCCGGCGAGGGCTACCTCGTCCATGCGGGCGACTCCCTGGAGTCCATCGCCGACTCCCTCCACCTCGCCGGGGGATGGCGTGCGCTGTACGAGGCGAACAAGGACGTCATCGGTGCCGACCCGAGCAGCATCGTCCCCGGTCAGACCCTGTCTCTAGGGGCTGAATAGGGCGAAAACGGCCGGGAGTTCACGCCCTGCTTCGCTGCGGAATGTCCGGTTTGGCGAAAGTGTGGGATGAGTCTCAGAAGCCCTGATCGTCTTTGAAATTCCGCCGATCACCTGTCTACGGTCGTGATCGCTCGGCAACCCGAGCCCCGGCCGTCGCAACGCCGAATCCTGCCAGCGGCAGCCCGGGAACAGTCGTCGCGTCAAGCGCCGTAGGCAGGAGCGGGGGACCCAAGGTAAGCGCCGGGTCCGGCAGTTGAGAGGCCTTCGGGGCCGCCGACGCCGGGACCGGCTTGGGGTGAAGCCGCGCCGCCCGTGAAGGGGGGCGTGGCCGGGCAACTCAACCGGCCCGAACCCGACAGCTCACCTCGCAGGCGTCGGTGAGGGGATCGATCCATGCTGTTTTCCGGCAAGGGCAAGCACCGTCGTCCGTCCAAGGCCACCCGCGCCGCCGCGCTCGCCGGCGTCACCGGTGTCGCCATCGCCGCCCCGCTGATGGCGGCCGGCAACGCCTCCGCCGCCACCACCTCCGAGTGGGACGCCGTCGCCCAGTGCGAGTCCGGCGGCAACTGGTCCATCAACACCGGCAACGGCTACTACGGCGGCCTGCAGTTCTCGGCCTCCACCTGGGCCGCGTACGGCGGCACCGCCTACGCCTCCACCGCCGACAAGGCCAGCAAGTCGCAGCAGATCGAGATCGCCGAGAAGGTCCTCGCCTCCCAGGGCAAGGGCGCCTGGCCGGTCTGCGGCAAGGGCCTGTCGGGCGCCTCCACCGGCGGCTCCTCCAGCTCCTCGAACTCCGGTTCCTCGAACTCCGGCTCCACGAACAGCGGCAGCGGCAGCGGCTCGGCCTCCGCCACGACCCGCTCCGGCGAGGACCAGGCCGCCTCCCGTTCCAGCGACCGCCCGGCCGCCTCGGCGCCGAAGTCGCAGAAGTCGCAGAAGACCGTCACCACCCCGACCGGCAAGAAGGTCAAGAAGGGTGACGGCGAGTACAAGGTGGTCAAGGGCGACACGCTCAGCACCATCGCCGCGAAGCACCACGTCCAGGGCGGCTGGGAGAAGCTGTTCCAGCTCAACAAGGACATCGTCGAGGACGCCGACCTCATCTACCCGGGCCAGCAGCTCCACCTGAAGTGACACGCGGCTCGTGACCGAAGCACAGCGCCCTCACATCCGCGGCCGTCACACTGAAGGCCCGTGAGGGTCCCCCGTTCCCACGGGCACCCCGCCCCGGTGCGTTCTCCCCCGTACGCACCGGGGCGGGGTTTTTCGTGCCCCGATCGCCGCACCGGGGTTTTGTTCAGTTCAGGAACAATTTACTCTCGGTTCTGTCCACGAGGTGGCCGATCGGCTGGCCGAAGCGCCGGAGCCGGTTAGGCTCATCTCGCAGAGCCACTGCGGTACTGCGTGTACCCGCGTCACATCCACGAAGGAGATGCTCGTGCCGTCCATCGACGTCGTCGTAGCCCGGGAAATCCTGGACTCCCGAGGCAACCCCACGGTCGAGGTCGAGGTCGGCCTCGACGACGGCAGCACCGGCCGTGCCGCCGTCCCGTCCGGCGCCTCCACGGGCGCCTTCGAGGCCATCGAGCTCCGCGACGGCGACCAGAACCGCTACCAGGGCAAGGGTGTCGAGAAGGCCGTCCTCGCCGTCATCGAGCAGATCGGCCCGGAGCTCGTCGGCTACGACGCCACCGAGCAGCGCCTGATCGACCAGGCCATGTTCGACCTGGACGCCACCGACAACAAGGGCTCGCTGGGCGCCAACGCCATCCTCGGCGTCTCGCTCGCCGTCGCCCACGCCGCCTCCGAGGCCAGCGACCTGCCGCTGTTCCGCTACCTGGGCGGCCCGAACGCGCACCTGCTGCCGGTGCCGATGATGAACATCCTGAACGGCGGCTCGCACGCCGACTCCAACGTGGACATCCAGGAGTTCATGATCGCTCCGGTGGGCGCGGAGTCCTTCTCCGAGGCGCTGCGCTGGGGCACCGAGGTCTACCACACCCTCAAGGCCGTCCTGAAGTCCAAGGGCCTGTCCACCGGCCTCGGCGACGAGGGCGGCTTCGCGCCGAACCTCGGCTCCAACCGCGAGGCCCTCGACCTCATCCTCGAGGCCGTCAAGCAGGCCGGGTACGTCCCCGGTGAGCAGATCGCGCTGGCGCTCGACGTCGCCGCCTCCGAGTTCTACAAGGAGGGCAAGTACCTCTTCGAGGGCAAGGAGCGCTCCGCCGCCGAGATGACGGAGTACTACGAGGAGCTCGTGGCGGCGTACCCGCTGGTCTCCATCGAGGACCCGCTGTTCGAGGACGACTGGGCCGGCTGGAAGGTCATCACCGACAAGCTGGGCGACAAGGTGCAGCTCGTCGGCGACGACCTGTTCGTCACCAACCCCGAGCGCCTGGCCCGCGGCATCGAGGAGGGCGCCGCCAACGCCCTGCTGGTGAAGGTGAACCAGATCGGTTCGCTCACCGAGACCCTGGACGCCGTCGAGCTGGCCCAGCGCAGCGGCTACAAGTGCATGATGTCCCACCGCTCCGGCGAGACCGAGGACGTCACCATCGCCGACCTCGCCGTCGCGACCAACTGCGGCCAGATCAAGACCGGCGCCCCGGCCCGCTCCGAGCGCGTCGCCAAGTACAACCAGCTGCTGCGCATCGAGGAGATCCTCGACGACGCCGCCGTGTACGCCGGCCGCAGCGCCTTCCCGCGCTTCAAGGGCTGAACGGCCCGGCACTGAGCCCTAAGGGTCAAGGCTGCGCCAGTCGTACGTACGTCCCCGTACCGGTCCCGTACCGTGTGCGGGGACGTACGCGCGTGTGAACGGGAGGTCGGCGACATGGCCGTGAAGGACCGCGACCGGTTCTCCACCGCGACCCGGCTGCGGCTGCTCGGCGAGCAGACGGCGGCCCGGGTCTACCGCTCGCAGACCAGGCGGCAGGCCCGCCGCTCCCGGCTCACGAGCCGCGCCGCGCTGCTGGCGCTCGTGCTGTGCTCGCTGGTGGTCGCCCTGGCGTACCCGATGCGCCAGTACGTCTCCCAGCGCGCCGACATCGCCGACCTGAAGCGGGAGAAGCAGCAGGCCCGCCAGCGGGTGGAACAACTGCGCGACCTCAAGGCACGCTGGCAGGACGACGCGTACGCCGAGCAGCAGATCCGGCTGCGGCTGCACTACGTGATGCCCGGCGAGACCGGGTTCGTGGTGGTCGACCCGGAGGCGGCCCGGCAGTCCCGCGCCGACCTCGGGGCCGCCGACCGGCCCTGGTACTCCAACGTCTGGGACGGGGTCGACAAGTCCGACGCCTCCGGCCAGAAGAACTGACAGAGAGACACACCCCGAAGCATGGAAACGCCCCCGCCGACCACGCCGCGCACCGAGCCCACCGACGCGGACGTCGAGGCCTTCAAGCAGCAGCTCGGGCGTCCGCCGCGCGGGCTGCGCGCCATCGCGCACCGCTGCCCGTGCGGCAGTCCGGACGTCGTGGAGACGGCGCCCCGCCTGCCCGACGGCACGCCCTTCCCCACGCTGTACTACCTGACGTGCCCCCGGGCGAACTCCGCCATCGGCACGCTGGAGGCCAACGGCGTGATGAAGGAGATGACCGAGCGGCTCGCCACCGACCCCGAGCTGGCCGCCGCCTACCGCGCCGCGCACGAGGACTACGTCCGGCGCCGTGACGAGATCGAGGAGCTCAAGGGCTTCCCGAGCGCCGGCGGCATGCCGGACCGGGTGAAGTGCCTGCACGTCCTGGTCGCGCACGCGCTGGCCGCCGGCCCCGGGGTGAACCCGCTGGGCGACGAGGCGCTGGCGATGCTGCCCGAGTGGTGGCGCAAGGGGAGTTGCGTGGTGCCCGACCGACAGACCACCACCCAGGGGGAGGCCCGGTGACCCGCGTAGCCGCCGTCGACTGCGGTACGAACTCCATCCGGCTGCTCGTCGCCGACGCGCACCCGGAGACCGGCGAACTGACCGACCTGGACCGCCGCATGACGATCGTGCGGCTCGGCCAGGGCGTCGACCGGACCGGCCGCCTCGCCCCCGAGGCGCTGGAGCGCACCTTCGCCGCGTGCCGCGAGTACGCGGCGGTGATCAAGGAGCACGGGGCGGAGCGCCTGCGCTTCGTGGCCACCTCCGCCTCCCGGGACGCCGAGAACCGTGACGCGTTCGTACGGGGCGTCCTGGACATCCTGGGCGTCGAGCCCGAGGTCATCACCGGCGACCAGGAGGCCGAGTTCTCCTTCACGGGCGCCACCAAGGAGCTGACCGGGCGGGACGACCTGGCCAGGCCCTACCTGGTGGTGGACATCGGCGGCGGGTCCACCGAGTTCGTCGTCGGCGAGGAGCGGGTGCGGGCCGCCCGCTCCGTGGACGTCGGCTGCGTCCGGATGACCGAGCGCCACCTGGTGACGGACGGGACGGTGACCGACCCGCCGACCGAGGACCGGATCGCGGCGATGCGCGCCGACATCGAGGCGGCCCTGGACCTCGCCGAGCGGACCGTCCCGCTGCACGAGGCCCGCACGCTGGTGGGCCTGGCGGGCTCGGTGACCACGGTCTCGGCCATCGCCCAGGACCTGCCCGCGTACGACTCCGCCCGCATCCACCACTCCCGCGTCTCCCGCGACCGGGTCCGCGAGATCACCGAGTGGCTGCTGCGCTCCACCCATGCCGAGCGCGCGGCCGTCCCCTCCATGCACCCCGGCCGCGTCGACGTCATCGGCGCCGGCGCCCTGGTCCTGCTGTCGATCATGGACCGGATCGGCGCGGAGGAGGTCGTGGTGAGCGAGCACGACATCCTCGACGGGATCGGCTGGTCCCTGGCCTGACCGCCTACAGGTTGCGGTACACGTCCCGCCGGTCGCCCACCTTGACGACGAGAACGACGAGTTCCCCGTCGTTGATCTGGTAGGCGACCCGGTAGCTTCCGACCCGGAGCCGGTAGAGCCCGGACGGGCCGGTGAGCTTCTTGACGTCGGCGTCCTGGCGGTAAGGGTCGTCACCGAGTGCGGTCAGCGCGGTCAGGATGCGCATGGCGTCGGGCCGGCTGATGGCCCGGAGCTGCCGTTGCGCCGCCGCGGTGAACCGGAAGGCGTACTTCACGCCGCCTCGCCGTCCTGTTCGGTGAACAGGTCTGCCAGCAGTTCCGCCATCGTCACGGTCGGACCGCCTTCGGCCAGGACCGCTTCGGCTTCACGGGCCAGCATGACGTCGGCCGCTTCCTCCAGCGCCTCGAAGTCCGCGATCGGGACCACGGCTGCCACGGGAGCACCGTTGCGCGTGATGACGGTCGGAACGCCTTCCTCGGCCCGGTTGATGTGGTCGGCGAGGTGCGCGCGGGCTTCCCGTACGGTCACGGTGTTCTCAGTCATGAGGTCAGTGTACGCACTACTGTGTACACGTGCCTTTGATCTGGGGAGTGGCGTTCGCGACCAGTCTCGACGGGATCGCGTGGTCGGTGGCGTGACACCCGTGGCCTGATGCGTCGCGGGTGACACCGGCGCACTTTCGGAAAGAACGTGCGCGATGTGGCCATTGGTTCGTTTCACCCTTTTCGCGGCTGTCTACCCGACCGGGAGAAGCTCCGCGAGAAGGGTGAGCGAACCATGATCCGCAGAGAGCAGATCTCGTCCCTCCTGGACCACCCGGTCCTCGACGAGGGCGGCAAGAAGATCGGTGACGCCAAGCACGTCTTCCTCGACGACATGACCGGCGCACCGGAGTGGGTGTCGGTGAAGACCGGCCTCTTCGGCACCAGCGAGTCCTTCGTCCCCATCCGCGACGCCCGGGTGGTGGAGGACCACGTGGAGGTCCCGTACTCCAAGAGCATGGTCAAGGACGCACCGCACGTCGACGTCGACAACGGCGGCCACCTGTCGGAGGAGGAGGAGCACCGGCTCTACGACCACTACGGCATCGACTGGGACATGTCCTGGGCCCGGGCCGACGAGCCGGGCGGGACCGGCGAGGGCGGCTGGACCCACGACGAGGGCATGGCGGCGGACCCGGACATGGCCGCGGACCCGGACATGGCGGCGGACCCGGGCATGGACGCGAGCACGGGCGCGTCCGGCCTGGTGGACACCGAGGGTGCGGCCGGGAGGACCGGCACGGCGGGGACGACGGCCGGCATGGCCGGGACGGCAGGGACGGCCGGCGCCGCGGGCACGGCGGACGCCGCCGGGACCGCCGGGGCCGACGCCGGGGTCCGTCCGGACATCGGTACCGCCGACGACGCCATGACGCGCTCCGAGGAGCGGATGCACGTGGGTGTCGAGCGCCGTGAGGCGGGTCGCGCCCGGCTGCGCAAGTACGTGGTCACCGAGGAGGAGGAGCACACGGTGCCGGTGCGCCACGAGGAGGTGCGCGTCGTCCGCGAGCCGATCACCGAGGAGAACCGCGACGCCGCCCTGTCCGGCCCGGACATCGCCGAGGCCGAGCACGAGGTGGTGCTGCACGAGGAGCGGCCGGTCGTGGAGACCGAGGCCGTCCCCGTGGAGCGCGTGCGCCTGACCACCGAGGAGCTGACCGAGCAGGAGACCGTACGGGGCCCGGTGCGCAAGGAGCGCATCGAGAGCAGCGCCGAGGAGGCCGACGAGGAACTCGGCTTCGCCGAGGACCGTGCCCCCGACGAGGACCGCGGCTACGGGCACACCTAGGCGGGCGCCGCACGGCCGGGAGCGGGGCGGCCGGGGCCGGCGGTCCGCCGCCGGCCCCGGCCGCTCTCGAGCCGGGCTCCACCGGATCTCGACCGCGCCGTCCGGCCGGCCCGCGCGCGGGACGCCGACCGGGCCTCCCGGGGCCTCGATAGCCCCTGGTCAGCCGCCTCCGTTGAGCAGACCGGACCACGCCTGAGCGGGTGGAGAAGGGGTCCGGAGGGGCTCCGGCGACATGCCGTCGGGAAAGTTCGTGAAGTTCTTCACAAGGAATTCCGTCGCGACGACCCCCTCGGTGCCTTCGGATCACCCCTCCAGAGCCCGAACTCCCCTTTGAACGTGTTCAGAAGGGGGTGTGCGGCCCTCTTCGCATCACGCACCCCAGGCGGTGTTTCCACTCCCTCACGGAGCCCTCGGAAACCCAGAGAGGCAGCTCACGCGGCATTGACAACGGGGTGTAACGGACAACGGTTCCCGTCGTCCGTCCCGGCCCGGCCCAAAAGGGCCGCGGAGTGTAGCACAGGCACTGGGGAAGCTTGTGAAGGGGCGCACGAGGTACCCCCTCCATCCGGGTGGATACTCGATGCCATGAGCACCACGGAGCGTCCCAGGATCCTCGTAGTAGGCGGTGGGTACGTAGGCCTGTACGCAGCTCGGCGCATCCTCAAGAAGATGCGCTACGGCGAGGCGACCGTCACGGTCGTCGACCCCCGGTCGTACATGACCTACCAGCCCTTCCTCCCCGAAACCGCCGCCGGCAACATCTCCCCGCGCCACGTCGTCGTCCCGCTGCGACGCGTGCTGCCGAAGGCGGAGGTGCTCACCGGCCGGGTCACCACCATCGACCAGGACCGCAAGGTCGCCACGATCGCCCCGCTGGTCGGCGAGGCGTACGAGCTGCCCTTCGACTACCTGGTCGTCGCGCTCGGCGCGGTCTCCCGCACCTTCCCGATCCCCGGCCTCGCCGAGCAGGGCATCGGCATGAAGGGCGTCGAGGAGGCCATCGGCCTGCGCAACCACGTCCTCGAGCAGCTCGACAAGGCCGACTCCACGACCGACGAGGAGATCCGCCGCAAGGCGCTCACCTTCGTCTTCATCGGCGGCGGCTTCGCCGGCGCCGAGACCGTCGGTGAGGTCGAGGACATGGCCCGTGACGCGGCCAAGTACTACAAGAACGTGTCCCGCGAGGACATGCGCTTCATCCTCGTCGACGCCGCCGACAAGATCCTCCCCGAGGTCGGTCCCAAGCTCGGCCAGTACGGCAAGGACCACCTGGAGAGCCGCGGGGTCGAGATCTACCTGTCGACCTCCATGGACTCCTGCGTCGACGGCCACGTGGTGCTGAAGAACGGCCTCGAGGTCGACTCCAGCACGATCGTGTGGACCGCCGGCGTCAAGCCCAACCCGGTCCTGTCCCGCTACGGCCTGCCGCTGGGTCCCCGCGGTCACGTCGACTGCGCGGCGACGCTCCAGGTCCAGGGCACCGACTACATCTGGGCCGCCGGCGACAACGCCCAGGTCCCGGACCTCGTCGGCCGCAAGGCGGGCAACGAGAACGCCTGGTGCCCGCCGAACGCCCAGCACGCGCTGCGCCAGGCCAAGGTCCTCGGCGACAACGTGATCTCCGGCATGCGGGGCTTCCCGCAGAAGGAGTACAGCCACGCCAACAAGGGCGCGGTCGCGGGCCTCGGCCTGCACAAGGGCGTCGCGATGATCGTCATGGGCAAGATGAAGATCAAGCTCAAGGGCCGTCTCGCCTGGTACATGCACCGCGGCTACCACGGTCTGGCCATGCCGACCTGGAACCGCAAGATCCGGGTCTTCGCCGACTGGACGCTGGGCATGTTCCTCAAGCGCGAGGTCGTCTCGCTCGGCGCCCTGGAGACGCCGCGCGAGGAGTTCTACGAGGCCGCCAAGCCCGCCCCGGTCGCGTCGGCCCCGGCCGCCCGCACCGGTGAGAAGACCGAGAAGGCCGAGGAAGCCGCCAAGGCCTCCTGACCTCGACGTCGACCGGACCCCTCGAAGGGGCCGCCCGCCATCCGTGGTGCGGGCGGCCCCTTCGGCGTTCCCGACGCCCCGTGCCGCCCAACAAGATGGCGCCTACATCTTCTTTGCCCACTCATAACTCCAATGCGGGACTGCGCAGCGGGCGTCCTGGTGTTTACGTGGTCACTGACATCCGGGATCGTTCGTCACGGAGGTGTGCGCCATGGCTGACGCCGCGTCGCGGCTGAGGGGCCTGCTCGAACAGTTGTTGGGAGCCCCGCTCCCGCTCCGCATCCACGCCTGGGACGGCTCGCAGGCGGGTCCGCCCGACGCCCCGGCGCTGGTCGTGCGCAACCGCAGGGCCCTGCGCCGCCTGCTGTTCAAACCCGGCGAACTGGGCCTGGCCCGCGCCTGGGTGGCGGGCGATCTGGACGTGGAGGGCGACCTCTACACCGCCCTCGGCCGGCTCTCCGGACTGATCTGGGAGCGCGGCGAGGACGCCCCCACCCTTGCGCAGTCGCTGCGCGACCCCCAAGTGCGCTCCGCGGTCCGCGGCCTGTTCCGGCTCGCCGGACCGCCCCTGCCGCCCGCCCCGCCCGCGGAGGAGGTCCGCCGCACCCGCCACCTGCACACCCGCCGCACCGACCGGCGCGCCATCAGCCACCACTACGACGTCGGCAACGACTTCTACGAACTGGTCCTCGGCCCGTCCATGGTGTACTCCTGCGCCTACTGGACGGCCCCCGAGCCCCGGGGCACCCTCGAACAGGCCCAGCACGACAAGCTCGAACTGGTCAGCCGCAAGCTCGCCCTCACCCCCGGTCAGCGCCTCCTGGACGTCGGCTGCGGCTGGGGCTCCATGGCGATCCACGCGGCCCGCGAGCACGGCGTGCACGTCGTCGGCATCACCCTGTCCCAGGAGCAGGCCGCCTACGCCCGCAAGCGCGTCGCCGACGAGGGCCTGACCGACCGCGTCGAGATCCGGGTGCAGGACTACCGCGACGTCACCGACGGCCCCTTCGACGCCATCTCCTCCATCGGCATGGCCGAACACGTCGGCGCCGAGCGCTACCTGGAGTACGCCCAGGACCTCCACGCCCTGCTCACGCCGGGCGGACGGCTCCTGAACCACCAGATCGCCCGCCGCCCCCAGCGGGACGAGTCGACGTACGAGGTCGACGAGTTCATCGACGCCTACGTCTTCCCCGACGGCGAGCTGGCGCCGCTCGGCACCACCGTCACCCAGCTCGAACGCGCCGGCTTCGAGGTGCGGGACGTGGAGGCGATCCGCGAGCACTACGCGCTGACCCTGCGCCGCTGGGTGAGCAACCTGGAGGCGGACTGGCAGCGGGCGGTCGGGCTGGCCGGCTACGGCCGGGCCCGGGTCTGGCGCCTGTACATGGCGGCCTCCGCGCTCGCCTTCGAGCGCAACCACATCGGCGTCAACCAGGTGCTCGCCGTGAAGACCCCGCAGTCCGGCGCCTCGGGGATGCCGCTGCGGGCCCGCACCTGGAACTGACCGCCCCGCGGCACGCGAAGGGGGTCCCCGTCCCGTCGGACGAGGACCCCCGGTGCGTCACGCGACCGGCGCCCCGGCTACTCCGCCTTGATCGCCTGGAGCATGTTCAGCCGCGCCGCCCTGCGGGCCGGCCACAGCGCGGCCAGGACGCCCACCGCGGCCGCCAGCGCCAGGAACGCGGCCATCCGCGCCCACGGCAGCACCAGTTCGTACGTCGCCATCCTGGTGCCCAGCAACTCACCGGCCGCCCAGCCGAAGAACACGCCCAGACCGATGCCGAGCACGCCGCCGAACAGCGAGATCACCAGGGACTCCAGCCGCACCATCCGCTTCACCGACCGGCGCTCCAGCCCGATGGCGCGCAGCATGCCGATCTCCTGGGACCGCTCGAACACCGACATCGCGAGGGTGTTGATGACGCCGAGCACCGCCACGATCACCGCCATCGCGAGCAGGCCGTAGAGCATGTTCAGCATCAGCGTGAACATCTGGGCGATCTCCTCGGACAGGTCCTCCTTGCTCTGCACCCGGATGGCCGGATTGGAGCCGAGGGCCTTCTCCAGCCGGTCCTTCGTCGCCCCGGAGGCGCCACCCGACGTCTTCACCATGACCTGCATGTCGGCCGGATCGCTCTGGTGCGGGGTGAGCGCGGCGGTGTCCAGCATGATGCCCTGGATCAGCTCGTTGCCCTCGTAGACCCCGGCGACCGTCAGCCGCTGCGCCTTGCCGTCCTCGTAGTGCACGGTGAACGCCGAGCCGGCCTTCCAGCCGTGGGAGTCGGCGGTGTCCTGGTCGACGACGACCCGGTCGCCGCCCACCGTGAAGGAGCCGTCGTCGACCTTCAGGTCGGTCAGGTCGCCGATGGCGGAGCCGTTCACACCGGTCAGGTACTCGGTCCGCCCGTCGATGCGGGAGGGGGCGTTGCGCAGCGGGCTGGTGGTGGTCACCCCGTCGGTGTCCTTCAGCTTCCGCTCGACACCGGGCGACAGTTCGTTGCCGTTGGCCATCGACACGACGTAGTCGGCGCGGATCGCGGCCGAGGCCATCTTGTCGATCGACTTCTGCAGGCTGCCCGCCATCACCGTCATGCCGGTGATCAGGGTCAGGCCGATCATCAGCGCGGACGCGGTGGCCGCCGTGCGGCGCGGGTTGCGCACGGAGTTCTGCCGGGCCAGCCGGCCCGAGACCCCGAAGGCGCGCAGCAGGGGCGCCGCGGCCGCGATCAGCGGACGCGACAGCAGCGGTGTCAGGATGAACACGCCGATGATGAGCAGCACCGCGCCGAAGCCCATCGGGGCCTGCCCGTCGGAGCCGGACAGGGTGGTGGCGTACAGGACGACCGTGACGCCGGCCGCGGAGAACAGGGCGCCCAGGGTGTTGCGCAGCACCAGCGACTTGGTGGTCGCCTTGGCGTGCACGCTGCTCATCGCGGCGACCGGCGGGATCTTCGCGGCGCGCCGGCCCGGCAGCCAGGCCGCGAGCATGGTGACGAACACGCCGACGACCAGGGCGGTGGCGACCGTGCCGGGCGAGACCACCAGCGGCCCGTCCGGGACGGTGGCGCCGAGGCCGCCCATCAGCGAGCGCAGTCCGGCCCCGATGCCGATGCCGGCCACCAGGCCGCTCACCCCGGCCACCGTGCCGACCACGAACGCCTCGATCAGCACCGACCGGGTCACCTGGCGGCGCGAGGCGCCGACCGCGCGCAGCAGCGCCAGCTCCTTGGTGCGCTGGGCCACCAGCATGGTGAAGGTGTTGGCGATGATGAACGTGCTGACGAACAGGGCGATCCCGGCGAACACCAGCAGGCCCTGCTTCAGCCCGCTCATCTGCGAGGAGATCAGCTCGGCCTGGTCGTCGGCCAGGCGCTCGCCGGTGGTGGTCTCGGTGGTGGCGCGGGGGAGCGCCCGGTCCAGGGCGGCCTTCAGCGCGGTCTGGCTGGTGCCGGGCGCGGCCTTGACGTCGATCTCGTCGTAGGTGCCCGCCTTGCCGAACAGCTTCTGCGCGGTCGGCGTGTCGAACAGGGCGAGGCTGCCGCCGGCGGCGACGTTGCCGTCGTCGGTGGTGAACACGCCGGTGATCCGCGGCTCCAGCACGGGGCCGTCGACGGACATCCGCACGGTGTCGCCGACCGCGTAGCCCGCGCGCCGCGCGGTCTGGGAGTCGATGGCGACCTCCCGCGCGCCGTGCGGGGCCCGGCCCTCCTTCAGCGGGTAGCGCGGGTCGTCGGTGCCCCAGTAGTTGCCGCCCTGCGACTGGAAGCCGCCGCCGATGAGCTTGCCGTCCTTGTCGGCGAGCGCGGTGAAGCCGTCGACCACGCCGATCGCGGAGGCGGCCCCCGGCACCTTCGCGCTCGTCCTGAGCTGCGCCTCGGTCAGGTCGGGGGTGCGGCCGACGGTGTCGCCGGTGTCCTCGCCGCTCTCGGGGCGTACGGCGACGTCGACCTGGTCGAAGCCCTTGGCGGAGCTCTGCTGGTAGGCGTCGGAGATGGTGTTGGTGAAGACCAGGGTCCCCGACACGAATGCGACGCCGAGCATCACGGCGAGCACGGTCATGAGGAGCCTGGCCTTGTGCGCGAGCACGTTGCGCAAGGCGGTACGGAACATGGGTGGTCTCAGTCCAGGGTGGGTGACGGGGCCGGGAGCGACGGCTCGGGGCGGGGGCCGGGGACGGCGGTCAGCTCGTGCGGCCCTTGGTGTCGAAGCGCTTCATCCGGTCGAGCACGGAGTCGGCCGTGGGCGCGTTCATCTCG
Organism: Streptomyces galbus; assembly: GCF_005280195.1. GTDB lineage: Bacteria > Actinomycetota > Actinomycetes > Streptomycetales > Streptomycetaceae > Streptomyces > Streptomyces galbus. The sequence goes on from NZ_SZPR01000019.1 coordinate 432,992, forward strand.
TCGACGATCCGCCCGTCCGCGAGGAAGACGACCCGGTCCGCGTAGGCCGCGGCGACCGGGTCGTGGGTCACCATGACGACGGTCTGGCCCAGCTCCCGCACGGAGTTGCGCAGGAAGCCCAGCACCTCGGCGCCGGAGCGGGAGTCGAGGTTCCCGGTGGGCTCGTCGCCGAAGATGATGTCGGGCCGGGAGGCGAGCGCGCGGGCGACGGCGACGCGCTGCTGCTGGCCGCCGGAGAGCTGCGCGGGCCGGTGGCCGAGCCGCCCGGACAGGCCGACCATCTCGATGACGGTGTCCAGCCACTGCCGGTCCGGCTTGCGGCCGGCGATGTCCATGGGGAGCGTGATGTTCTCCAGCGCGGTGAGCGTCGGCAGCAGGTTGAACGCCTGGAAGATGAACCCGATCTTGTCCCGGCGCAACCGCGTGAGCTGCTTGTCCTTCAGCGAGCCCAGCTCCGTGTCACCGATGCGCACGGACCCGGAGGAGAAGGTGTCGAGCCCGGCCACGCAGTGCATCAGCGTGGACTTGCCGGAGCCGGAGGGCCCCATGATCGCGGTGAACTCGGCCTGGTGGAAGTCGACGGAGACCCGGTCCAGGGCGACCACCTGGGTCTCGCCCTGTCCGTAGATCTTCGACAGCTCCGTGGCGCGGGCGGCCACGGCGGTGGTCCGGGAAGCGGCGAGAGGGCTGGTGGTCACGGGGTGATGCTCCGATCGCGGGACGGTGGTGGGAGGGACACCACCATCCTCACGGCCGGAAGCCGCCGTGGAGTCAGTCGCTGTTCCGGTATCGGGGGCAGACTCCGGGCGGACAGGCGGGCCGTGTGTCATACCTGGGGATGACCCCCGCCCCGGAGACGAGCGCACCGCCCGTCCGGGCCGCCGCACGGGCGGTTGTGCGAAGAACCGGTGAGGCACCTTGGTTCAAGCGGTGAAATCCCGTCATTCCGCATGTGCCGCTGACCGCTGCCAGGAGGCCTTCTGGCACGTGTGGATGGCGCGATCCCGGTGCTGATGCACCCTCAGACGTCAATAAAATAAGACAACATCGAGCCGTCCGGCCCCTGTTCGCAGGACGGGTCCCGATAGTCTCGGCCTCGACGCGGAGCCCTTGACTTGCCCAGATGGTGGAATGCAGACACGGCGAGCTTAAACCTCGCTGCCCCTTCGTGGGCGTGCCGGTTCAAGTCCGGCTCTGGGCACCTCCGACCGGCGCGGTGGCCGCGCCCTCCTTCCAGGCGTCGACCGCATCCCCCCACAGCCGGTGGAGAAGTCTCCGGCCGGTACCGGACGTGTCCCAGCTCGGTCATGACGGCCGCCCGCCCGCTGCCGGGAATCACACGGACGCGTAGCGTGTTCCGCGATACGGGCAGGGAAAGATCCTCCTCAAGCACTAGAGTCAATCCTTTGCCTTTCCATTACTCTTGAGCCAAGGCCGCGCGAGGTGGCCATGGAGGAGTGAAATGAGGAGCAGAAACCCGGTCTTCTCGCGACGGGGGTTCAGCCGCGACAACGGCTACGCGGGCTTCGACGCCGCGCCGCAGGCCGGGGGACCCGCCGTCGCCACGCAGGGCAACCCGTACGCACAGCAGGCGGGCAACCCCTACGCGCAGAACCCGTACGCCACCGACCCCTACGCCCAGCAGGCCGCCGGTGCGCCCCCCGCCCCGGTGACCACCGCCGGCCGGATGACGATGGACGACGTCGTCGCGCGCACCGCGACCACGCTCGGCATCCTGGTCGTCACGGCCGCCCTGGCCTGGGCGCTGCTGCCGGTCGACGACGCCCACATCGGCCGGTCCTACGGCATCGGCATCGGTGCCGCGCTCGTCGCGATGGTGCTGGCGTTCGTCCAGTCCTTCAAGCGCCGGCCGGCCCCCGCGCTGATCCTGTCGTACGCCGCCCTGGAGGGCGTCTTCCTCGGCGTCGTCTCCAGCGTCGTCGACAACCGCATCGCCAGCGGCGCGGCCATGCAGGCCGTGATCGGCACCATGGCGGTCTTCGCCGCGGTGCTGGTGGCGTACAAGGCGGGCTGGATCCGCGTCACGCGGCGGTTCTACGGCTTCGTGATGGCGGCGGCGCTCGGCTTCGTGCTGCTGATGGCGGTGAACCTGCTGTTCGCGGTCTTCGGCGGCGGTGACGGCCTCGGCTTCCGCAGCGGCGCGCTCGGCGTGGTCTTCGGTGTCATCGGCGTCATCCTCGGCGCGCTCTTCCTCGCCCTGGACTTCAAGCAGGTCGAGGACGGCGTGGCCTACGGCGCCCCGCGCGAGGAGGCCTGGCTCGCGGCCTTCGGCCTCACGCTGACGCTGGTGTGGATCTACCTCGAGTTCCTGCGGCTCATCGCGATCCTGAACAGCAACGACTAGCGAGGAGCCGCACGCGCGCACGCGCGCGGCCAGGCGAAAGGGCCCCGGGTTCTCCCGGGGCCCTTCGTCGTCGTCCCCCGTCGTCCCCCGTCGTCGTCCTGAGTCGTCGTCCGTCGTCGTGCGCGCCTAGAGCAGCTTGCGCGCGGCCCTCCTCAGGTCGTACTCGTGGATGATCGCCTTGGCGTGGCCGTACGCGAGGTTGTGCTCGTGGCGCAGCCAGCTGACCTTCTCCTCGAAGCGGAAGAGGGCCGGGCCTTCGTCGACGGTGCGCAGCCAGTCGGAGACTTCACGACCGGTGCAGTGGGGGATGCGGGCGAGCATGTTGCGATGGGTCTCCTCGGAGAAGACTTGGGACATCGGCGCCTCCGGATGCTGGGTGTGAGCCGGTCCTTCAGGTCACCGTGCCTGAGCGTTCGGCCGTTGGCAACAGTGCGGCAGCGGCGCGTACGCTCGGGCCCGTGGTGGATACGACGCCGTTGAGCCGAGCCGTTGATCACTTCGCCGACCGGTTGCGGGCGGCACCGCAGTCGCGCCTGCAGCGCGGGGCGGCGGCCGAGGCGCTCGAGGCGGCCAGGGAACTGGCGCGGTGGGCGCAGGAACTGGAGCGGCCGGGATCGGAGCCGCGGATCATGCCGGACGCGGGCATGTTCGCCGCCGCCGACCAACTCTCCGTCGCCGCGAACGACCTGGCGGTCGTGCTGTCCGCCGACGACGAGGTGGAGCGGGCGGTGCGGGTGATCGAGGAGGCGCAGAAGCGGGCGGGTGTCTGACACCCGCCCCGCTCACAGGGACGCGATGACCCGGTCGGCCAGGATGTAGACGTTCTCCTCGCCGCACGCGAAGGTCAGGGTGTACGCGCCCGAGATGCCCGAGCCGCCGAGGAGCACCGGGGCCTCGCCCGCGGTGAGGGCGGCCGCCAGGCGCTCGGCGGTCTCGCGGTGACCTGGCGTCATGCACAGGGTGGTGCCGTCGGCGAAGACGTAGACGTCCAGCGTGCCGAGGGGACCGGGGCGCACGTCGGTCAGCTCCACGCGGGACGCGGCCAGTTCCTCCAGCGTCGCCACGGTGCGCTCGTGGTCGTTGACGACCGGTGACTGCACCGGCACGAAGTCCGGGTGGGAGGGGTGGCGGCGGCGGGCCGCGGCCAGTTCGGGGGAGTCCGCGGCGAACTCGTCCGGCTCGGTCACCGGCTCCAGCGGCTCCAGACCCGCGAAGTCGGCCTGCCGGGGCAGGAACAGCTCGCTGTCGGGCAGCCCGAGCAGCGTGGGTGCGTCGGAGGCGTCCCGCGTCTCCTGGGCGGCCCAGAACGCCCGCGCCTCGGCGAGCTCCCGCTCCCGCTCCTCGGCCAGCGCCTCGGCGACCGCCGCCCGTATCTCGGCGGCGTCAGACGTGGTCCGCGCGGCGGGCACCAGGCCGCGGGCCGCCGCGGCGTGGTTCTCGGCGAGCTGGACGTGCAGGGCGGCGACCTGCCGGCGCAGCTTCAGCAGGGTGCGCAGGACGGCGACGCCCACGGCACCGGTGGCGGCCGTGGTGACCAGCAGGGCGATCGGCATGGCGCTCACTGACGTACTCCCGGTTCAAAGTCGACCCCCGACTTCCTACATCAGCTTGAAGGGCGGACTATCCAGCTGTCAGTGCGTAACGTCACGAAACGGGCAGGACTTTGGACCTGGGGTTCGGTGATGCAGCGCCTCTGAACTGCGCGTTCCCTGATGCGAGCGAGATAGGTCACATCCTGGGGGAAATTGGATCACAAATCGGCCCGGAGTTCGGTGGTGTCCCGAACTCCGGGCCGATGTATCACGGTGAGTGCCGTGAAGGTCACGCTCAGGTGGTCAACGGCCTCAGCTCAGGCGCTCGATGACCATGGCCATGCCCTGGCCGCCGCCGACGCACATCGTCTCCAGGCCGAACTGCTTGTCGTGGAACTGGAGCGAGTTGATCAGCGTGCCGGTGATGCGGGCGCCGGTCATGCCGAAGGGGTGGCCGACGGCGATGGCGCCGCCGTTGACGTTCAGCTTGTCCAGGTCGATGCCCAGGTCGCGGTAGGAGGGGATCACCTGGGCCGCGAACGCCTCGTTGATCTCGACCAGGTCGATGTCGTCGATGGTCAGGCCGGCCCGGCGCAGGGCCTGGTTGCTCGCCTCGACCGGGCCGAGGCCCATGATCTCGGGGGAGAGGCCGGAGACGCCGGTGGAGACGATCCGGGCGAGCGGCGTCAGGCCCAGCTCGCGGGCCTTGGTGTCGGACATGATGACGACCGCGGCGGCGCCGTCGTTGAGCGGGCAGCAGTTGCCGGCGGTGACCAGGCCGTCGGGGCGGAACACCGGCTTCAGCCCGGCGACGCCCTCCATGGTGACGCCGGCGCGGGGGCCGTCGTCCTTGGCGACGACCGAGCCGTCGGGCAGGGTCACCGGGGTGATCTCGCGCTCCCAGAAGCCGTTCTTGATGGCCTCCTCGGCGAGGTTCTGCGAGCGGACGCCGAACTCGTCCATGTCCTGGCGGGTGACGCCCTTGAGGCGGGCGAGGTTCTCCGCGGTCTGGCCCATGGCGATGTACGGGTCGGGCAGCAGGCCGTCCTCGCGCGGGTCGTGCCAGCTCGTGCCCTCCTGCTGGGCGACCTCGGCGGTGCGGGCCTCGGCCTCGGCGAACAGCGGGTTGTGCGTGTCGGGGAGGCTGTCGGAGTTGCCCTTCACGAAGCGGGAGACCATCTCCACGCCCGCCGAGATGAACACGTCGCCCTCGCCGGCCTTGATGGCGTGCAGGGCCATGCGGGAGGTCTGCAGGGACGACGAGCAGTAGCGGGTGATCGTGCAGCCGGGGAGGTGGTCCATCCCCATCTGCACGGCCACGACGCGGGCGAGGTTGTTGCCCTGCTCGCCGCCGGGCAGGCCGCAGCCGAGCATCAGGTCCTCGATGTCCCGCGGGTCCAGCTCGGGGACCTTGGCGAGGGCCGCCTGGATGATCGTGGCGGTGAGGTCGTCCGGGCGCAGGTCCTTGAGGGAGCCCTTGAAGGCGCGGCCGATCGGGGAGCGGGCGGTCGAGACGATGACGGCTTCGGGCATCACGGCTCCAGGGCGGTGCGTCGGAAGGATGGGAGGGCTGGTTGGGAAGTTACCCGGACGTATGGCCCGGGTCACGGCTGCGGTCGTGTGACCCTGGCCGCACTTTCCAAGCGCTTGCTTTGTCGCGGCCGGAGGCAGGCCGGGAGGCGGCCGGGCGCCAGCCCGGGTGACGGGCCGGGTACCGCCGCCCCGTCACGCCGTCGGGCGGGCCGGCTCCGTCTCCGTCACGCCGTCGGACGGGCCGGCTCGGCCTCCGTCACCCGCCGGCGCCGGCGGCGCTTGAGCAGCGCCCACGGACCGCGCGGGCCCGCCGGCATCGCCGCCGTGACCTCCGTGCCGGCCTCCTCCACGGCCTCCGCCGCCGCCCGGGCCACCGGCAGGAACCCCTCGCGCCGGAAGCTGTCCGGCCGCTCCTCCTCCGCGGGCCACAGGCCCAGCGCCGCGCACACCGTCGGCAGCACCGCCATCGCCGCCGTCGCGTAACCCTCCGCCGACGGGTGGTACAGGTCCGGCCCGAACAGCTCGCGCGGGTGCGCCTCGAACTCCGGTCCGAGCAGGTCGCCCAGCGACACCGTGCGCCCGCCCTGCTCCACCACGCCGATCGTCTGCGCCGCCGCGAGCTGCCGCGAGGCCCGCCGCGCCAGCCACCGCAGCGGCTGCTGCACCGGCTCGATCGTCCCCAGGTCGGGACACGTGCCGACGACCACCTCGGCACCCGCGGTGCGCAGCCGCCGTACCGCCGAGGACAGGTGGCGCACCGAGCGGGTCGGGGGCATCCGGTGGGTCACGTCGTTGGCGCCGACCATGATCACGCACACGTCGGGCACCGGGCCGCCGGTGCCGAGCACCAGGCCGACCTGGCGGTCCAGGTCGTCCGACTGGGCGCCGGGCAGGGCGACGTTGCGCAGCCGCACCGGCCGCTCGGCCACCGCCGCGAGCCCCGACGCCAGCAGCGCGCCCGGGGTCTGGCCCGCGCGGTGCACCCCCTGGCCGGCCGCGGTGGAATCGCCCAGCAGCACCAGCAGCAGCGGCTCCTCGCCCGGCACCGCGTAGGACCGGCCGTACACCCCGTCCGCCTGCGGCACGTGCGGCTGCGCGCCGTTGCCGTACACCTGGCGCCGCGCCAGTTGCGCCTCCGCCACCAGCAGCCCCATGAGCGCCGCCCCGGCCAGACCGATGCCACCGCCGCCGTAGGCCGCGCCGGCCGCGATGCGGCGGGCCACCCTCGCCCTCGCCATGCTCGTCATGCGTCGCCGCCACCTCCTCGAACCCGTACACCCACTCCTTGCCCCGCACGCACGGTGGCCCAATCCCGACGGGGAGTGAACGACCCGTCCACGCTTTAGGCTGGCGGGACCACGACGACCACTCTTTTTTGCAAGCAACCGGAGACAACGGTGCATTTCCACGACTCGCTGATCAGCCTCGTCGGCAACACCCCGCTGGTGCGGCTCAACAACGTGACCAAGGGCATCAAGGCGACCGTCCTGGCCAAGGTCGAGTACTTCAACCCGGGCGGCTCCGTGAAGGACCGCATCGCCCTGCGCATGATCGAGGCGGCCGAGCAGAGCGGCGAGCTCAAGCCGGGCGGCACGATCGTCGAGCCGACCAGCGGCAACACGGGCGTCGGACTCGCCATCGTGGCCCAGCAGAAGGGCTACAAGTGCATCTTCGTCTGCCCGGACAAGGTGAGCACCGACAAGATCAACGTGCTGCGTGCCTACGGCGCCGAAGTGGTCGTCTGCCCGACCGCCGTCGACCCGGAGCACCCGGACTCGTACTACAACGTCTCCGACCGGCTCGTCCGTGAGACGCCGGGCGCGTGGAAGCCCGACCAGTACTCCAACCCCAACAACCCCCTCTCCCACTACCACTCCACCGGCCCCGAGCTGTGGGAGCAGACCGAGGGGCGGATCACCCACTTCGTGACCGGCGTCGGCACCGGCGGCACCATCTCCGGCACCGGCCGCTACCTCAAGGACGCCAGCGAGGGCCGGGTCCAGGTCATCGGCGCCGACCCCGAGGGCTCGGTGTACTCCGGCGGCTCCGGGCGCCCGTACCTCGTCGAGGGCGTCGGCGAGGACTTCTGGCCGACCGCCTACGACCGCACCCTCGCGGACGAGATCGTCCCGGTGTCCGACAAGGACTCCTTCCAGATGACCCGCCGGCTGGCCAAGGAGGAGGGCCTGCTCGTCGGCGGCTCCTGCGGCATGGCCGTGGTCGCCGCGCTGCGCGTCGCCGAGCGGCTCACCGAGGACGACGTCGTGGTCGTCCTGCTGCCCGACAGCGGGCGCGGCTACCTCAGCAAGATCTTCAACGACGAGTGGATGGCGGACTACGGCTTCCTCGAGGACGACGGTCCGAGCGCCCGCGTCGCCGACGTCCTGAGCGACAAGGTGCACGGCGCGATCCCGTCCCTCGTCCACATGCACCCCGACGAGACCGTCGGCGAGGCCATCGAGGTGCTGCGCGAGTACGGCGTGTCCCAGATGCCCGTGGTCAAGCCGGGCGCCGGTCACCCGGACGTGATGGCGGCCGAGGTCGTCGGCTCCATCGTCGAGCGCGAGCTGCTCGACGCGCTGTTCACCAAGCGCGCCTCGCTGGAGGACCCGCTGGAGAAGCACATGTCGGCCCCGCTGCCGCAGGTCGGCTCCGGCGAGCCGGTGGCCGACCTGATGTCCGTGCTCGGCGCGGCGGACGCGGCGATCGTGCTGGTGGAGGGCAAGCCGACCGGTGTGGTCAGCCGCCAGGACCTGCTGGCCTTCCTGGCCAAGACCGGGAAGTAGCGGCGAAGCTGCGGTGAACGGGCCCCGAACGCGGCGAACGTGCGGTGTCCGGGGCCGATCGCGACGGCGCCCGACTGGTACGAGGGCGTCACGTGTACGCAGCACACGCTTAACACGGGTCAGGCAGATTGGTGGATGTCGGCAGGGACGGGAGCGGCTCCCCGTCCTGGCCGGCGGCGAACGGCGTCACGGACCTCCGGAGCGGCTCCCGGACCTCCAAGGACGCCACGGACGCGCGGCCCGGCCTGACCCGGCCCGCGTCCTCCGCGGGGACCGCCGTCGTCCCGCCCCCCGTTCACGGGGGTGCGGCGGTCCCCGCGCAAACCGCCCGGCACTCCGTCCCGCCTCACCCCGGCCCCGGTCCGCGCACTCCTCGCGGCTCCGTCCGCGCGGGCGTCCCGGCTCAGTCCGTCCAGTCGTCCCCGGTGTCCTTGTTCCGGCGACGGCCGCCGAACAGGCCCGGGTGGGTGCGGGCCACCTGGACCGCGTTGACGCCGACGATGCCGAACCACGACACGATCAGGCCGGGCAGGTGCGCCGTGCCGGCGCCGATCGCCGACAGCGGGACCGCCAGCACCAGCGAGACGATGCCGAAGCCGAAGCGCTCACCCCAGGAGTCGGTCGCCTTCGGGGAGCGCGCGTCGCGGGCCGCGACCATCTGCTGCTCGGCCATCTGCCGGCGGACCCGGCGCTCGACCGCCCCGTCTATGCGCTGGTCGACCTTCTCCAGGAAGGATTCGACGAGCGCGGAGTCGTACTCCTCGCCGAGTTCCCTGCGGGCCTGCAGGGTGGCGTTCAGTTCCTTCTTGAGCTCGGTGTCCCGCGCGTCCGTTCCGGTCATGCGTCCACGCTAGGGAGCCCGGCTCCCCGCCGCACTGGGGATAGCCCCCCTGTCGGCCCTCCGGTGACCGCCCCTGCCGACGGTGCCGTCCGTGCTCCCTTGCTCCGCTGTATGACCTCATGCAGAGTTCAGGGACACTGAATACGACCCGAGGGGGAGCACGGTCATGACGGACAGCCCGGCCGCGCGGCTGCAGGCGCTCTTCGAGGGGCACCGGCTCACGCCGACCCAGCGGCGGATCGCGCACAGCATGGTCCGGCGGGCCGCCGACGTGCCCTTCCTGTCCAGCGTGGAGCTGGCCGAGCTGGCCGGCGTCAGCCAGCCCTCGGTCACCCGCTTCGCGGTCGCCCTCGGCTTCGACGGCTACCCGGCGCTGCGCCGGCACCTGCGCGAGGTCGCCCCGGCCGAGCAGGACGCGGCCGGCGGCGCCTTCAACGAGTACCAGCAGGCCGTCGAGGCCGAGATCGAGAACCTGCGCCACCTCGCCGAGGCGCTCGCCGACCCCGGGCCCGTGCACCGGGCCGGGCGGGTGCTCGCCGCGTCCCGGCCGCTGCCCGTCCTCGGGCTGCGGGCCGCCGCCTCCCAGGCGTACGGCTTCGCCTACTTCGCCGCCAAGGTCCACCCGGACGTACGGCTGCTGCACGAGGGCGGCTCCATGGTCCACGACCGGATCGACGCCGCCGTCCGCGCGGGCGCCACCGCGCTGCTGTGCTTCGCGCTGCCCCGGCACCCCCGCGAGGTGGTGGACACCCTCGGGCACGCCCGGGAGGCCGGACTGACCGTGGTGACCGTGGCCGACTCGGCGTTCGCGCCGGTCGCCAAGGTGTCCGACCTGCTGCTGCCGGCCGCCGTCGGCACCGGGCTCGCCTTCGACACCGCCTGCGCGCCGATGCTGCTCGGGCGGGTGCTGCTGGAGGCGATGTGCGACGACCTGCCCGACGCCCAGGCGCGGCTGGAGGAGTTCGACGCGCGGGCGGCGGCCCGGGGGCTGTTCGTGGAGTGAGCCACGGGCCGGTGCGCGGACCCGGCGCCGGGGTCGGGTGCCGGGTCCGGGGTGTTCTTCTCAGAGTCGTCTCACGTTCGCTCGCTACGCTCCCGGCTGACGTGTTCGTGCCGAGACGGCGAGGAGGCGGAACGTGGCACGCGCGGATCGCAGAACGCAAGGTCTGGCCCGGGTGGCCGTCGTCGTACGTGCGGGAGCGGCCCCCCTGTGGTGGTGCGGGGTGGTCGCGGCGGGCGTCGGCGTACTGGTGCCGGGCATCACGGGACGGCGGATCGGGGTGCTCGCCGGGGCGGCGCTGTTCCTCGGGGCGGCGGCCGTCGTGGCCTGCCGGGGACGGCGCCGCTACCGGACCCTGGCGCGCGGGGCCGCCCGCGCGGGCCGGCACGACGTGCTCCAGGACCGGGCCGTGACCGTACGGAACTGGCGGCGCGGCCACCGCTGGTGGCTCCTGCCGGCCTTCGTGGCCGCCCTCGGCTCGTCCTTCGCGGTCCCGGCGGCCGGCGGCGGGCTGCTCGCGGGCTGCGCGGTGGGACTGTGGCTGAAGTCGGCCTGGCTGGGCCGCCGCGAGCGGGAGGCGGACGCGCTGCTGTGGGTGCGCGTGGACTGGCTGGACCGGAGCGGCGGACGCCCCGCGGGCAAGGCCGTCAAGGGCTACCGCAGCACCGGCATCGCGGCGGGCGACGCGGCCCCGGGTGGGGCGCGCCGCCGCACCGCGGCGCTGGTCTGAGGCCGGGTCAGACCTCCAGGGCCTCCTCGATCCTCTTGAGCTGGTGGCGGGCCATCGCCAGGTTGGCCCGCTTGGCGTCCAGCACCAGGTAGAGGAAGAGCCCGTTGCCGCCGCGGCCGGTGAGCAGCCGGATCAGGTGGTACTGGTCGGTGAGCGTGATCAGGATGTCCTCGATCTCGGCCTTGAGGCCGAGGTGCTCCATGGTGCGCATCTTGGCGCGGATCACGTCGGTGTTGCCGGCCGCGGCGACGTTCAGGTCGAAGGTCTTGCTGCCGCCGATCGTGCCCAGCGCCATCCCGCTGGTGTAGTCGACGAGCGCGGCTCCGGTCGCGCCCTCGATGGAGGCGAGTGCTTCCTTGAGGGCGGTTTCGGTGTTGGCCATGACGGGGTGTCCTCTCAACTTTCCGTGGTGGTCCGCGGTGTGGTGCCGCGCGGTGTGGTGGTGGTCGTGGGCCCCGGGGCGGGACCGGCCGCGGTGCGGGCGGTGCGGGTCCGGGGCGCGGGCCGGACGGCGGGCCGGGCCGGGACCGGTGCCGGGCCCGGGGGCGTGGTGTCCACCAGCTCCCCGATGCGGGCGCCGGCCCGCCGGCCCTCCAGGTGCAGCCGGCCGACGTTGACGCGGTCCTCGGCGAGCAGCGTCAGCACGGCGTGGGCACCGGCCGCGTAGGTGGCGACGTAGCCGAGGTGGCCGCGCAGCAGCAGTTCGCGCAGCTCGCCCCGGCCGGTGGCGTCGGTGGTGCGGATCGCGACGCCGAGGGCGGCGGCGGTGAGCGCGGCCAGTCCCTCCGGTTCGACGCCGGGGGTGTCGTGGGCGAGCACCAGGCCGTCCACGCTGGCCGCGAGCGCTCCGGTCAACTGCGGCACGCGGGCGCGCAGCCGGTGCAGTTCGTCGAGTACCGCGGGCTGGTCCGCCATCAGCTCTCTCCTCTCGGCGAGGGGTCGTAGGCGTTCAAAGGGCCTCCAGCGCATCCCTGAGCCTCTTCAGGAGGGTGATGTCGGGGTCGGTCACGGGGGGCAGGGCGATGCCCGGCGGCGGGTCGGGCGCGGCCGGCGGGGGCTTGGCGGCCACCAGTCCGGCGGCCGCCAGGCGCCGCACGTCGGTCAGCGTGGGGAAGGCCCGCCGGCCGAGCGCACGGGCGATGTCCGGGGCGGTGCGCACCCCGTCCACCAGGGCCAGTACCGCCCGTTGCCGGGCGGCCGGCGCGGTGGCCGGGCCCGGCGCCCCCGGTGGCGCGGTGCGCAGCAGGGGCGCGGTGTCCACCAGCGGCTGCGGCCAGAGGCGGTGCAGCAGCGCGCGGCGGCGCAGGGTCTCGCGCTCCAGTTCGGCGACGGTCACCGGCCGCACCGCGCCCAGCAGGTGCCCGGTGCCGTAGTGGAAGCGGCCCGGGGTGCTGCTGGGGGCGAGCGCGAAGTAGCCGGCGTCGTACACCGCGCCCAGGTGGCAGATCTCCAGCGCGCCGCGCGCGACCAGGCCGGCCTCGACCAGCAGCCGGCCCGCGCCGCGCTCCTCGTCGGCCCGCTCCACCGCCTGCCGCCAGGCGTCGGGGGTGAGGGTGCCGTGGGCGAGCAGCAGGTCGGCCAGGCCGGGGGCGAAGGGGCTCTCGGCGTGCACGACGTGGCCGTCGGCGAGGTGCAGCGTGCCGTGCTCGCGCTCCAGGACGCCGGTGGCCCGCTCGGCGGCCAGCCGGGTCAGCATGGGGGAGACCCCGCCGCCGCCCGCGGGGTCGGGGGCCGCCGCCCGGTCGCGCACCGGCAGCCGGGGCGGCGGGACCGCGTGCGTCATGATCACCCCAGCACCAGCCGTCCGGCCATCTCGCCCAGCCGGATCCGCGCGAGCGCGAGGTTGCCGTCCGAGCGGCCGAGGCACACGTGCAGGAACACGCTGCTGTCGAACGAGGTGGGCACGAACCGCAGCAGGTGGTAGCTGTCGCGGTTGCTGATGATCAGGTCTTCCAGCGGCGGGTCGGCCGCCACGGCGTCGTCGACGGGCGCGAACGCCCGCTGCTCCGCGGCCAGCCGGGCGATCTCGGCGGCCTCGGCGGCGGCCGCCTCGTGGTCCCCGCCGGGGAACTCGCCGACCGTGCCCAGCGCCAGCCCGCTCGTCCAGTCCACCAGCGCGGCCCCCCGGGCTCCGGGCAGTCGCATGGCCTCCAAAAGGCACTCGTCGATTCCGGGCACCGTGGCTCCCCTCCCGCCTGCGGTTCGGCTGAGTGAGGAAGAGGTTACGCACGGTGCGTACGAACGGTGGGTCTTCTGGCATTTTCCAGTGGAACATGCGCGGAGCCACTAAGGTGGGTCAACTACCCCCGCGCATCTGTCCGTTGAACACCCCGGCCCGGGGAGTGCGTCAACGGCTCCCGGGCGCGCGCAGGGTGGTGAGGGCGTCCGCGTGCGCCCCTCCCGCCTCGGCCACCAGCTCCGGCAGCGTCTGCGGCGCCCGCACCGTCGCGAACGCCACGCCCCCGGCGCCGTCCGGCCCGAAGCCGTAGATCCCCGGCCGGGTCAGCGAGTTGTACCCGTAGTGGTGGGCGAAGTAGTAGGCGCCCGTGTCCGGCGCCGCCACGTGGTCGCCCTGCTCGAGCAACGGCAGCGCGCGCCCCTCGGCGAGCAGGTCGCCCGCGAAGCACGCGGGCCCCGCCACGTCCTGCACGACCGCGGGCCCCTCCTTCGGCCGCCCCTTCGCGTCGTAGGCGAGGATCCTCAGCGGCCAGGCGCCCGGGTCGTACACCGTGCGCGTCGCCACCTGCACGCCCGCGTGCGTCACCGCCACCGGCCGCCCGCCCGCGCCCTTGGCGTACTCCACCCGCGCCACCAGCGTGCCCTGCTCGGCCAGCAGGGCCCGCCCGAACTCGGTGACCAGCCCGTACCGCCCGTCCAGCAGCCCCGGGACCGCCTCGCGCAGCAGTCGCGCGTACTGCGCGAACGTCGGCGTCGTCGCCTCCGAGGCGAAGTTCACCGGCAGCCCCCCGCCGATGTCGAGCGTGTCGACCTGCCGCCGCCCCACACGCGCGTTGATCTCCTCGGCCAGCGCGTACAGCTCCGCCGCGCCCCGCACCATCAGCGCCAGCGGCACGCCCTGCGACCCGGTGTGCGCGTGCAGCCGCGTCAGCCACGGCCGCTCCTCGTACGCGCGCAGCACCCACTCGCGCGCCCCCTCGTCGCGCAGCGCCACCCCGAACTTCGAGGTGGCCGTCGCCGTCGACAGCGCCTCGATGGACCCGGCGCCGATCTGCGGGTTCACCCGCAGCCCGACGGGCGAGCGGACCGGGCCCGCGCCGACCAGCGCGTCCAGGCGGGCCAGCTCCTGCGGGTTGTCCGCGTTGACGGCGATGCCGAGCGCCAGCGCCTCGCGCAGCTCGGCCGGGGTCTTCGCCGGCGAGTCGAGCACCGTCGCCCCCGGTGGTACGCCCGCCGCCGTGGCCAGCGCCAGCTCGCCCGGGCTCGCCACCTCCGCGCCCAGCCCGGCCTCGCACAGCAGCCGCAGCACCGGCACCAGCGGGGCCGCCTTCACGGCGAAGGCGTGCAGCACGGGCGTGCCGGGCGCGACGACCGCCTCGAACGCCGAGCGCAGCCCCGCCGCGGCCTGCCGGATGCCGGTGACGTCCAGCAGCCCGACGAGCGGGGCGTCCGGACCGAGCAGGCCCTGCTCCACGGCGGCCCGCACCGCCTCGTCCCGCCGCGCCGCCCGCGCGCCGGCCCCGTCGTCGCCGTGCTCCCGCCCGCCGCCTGTGCCGCCGTCCCGGTGCTCGTGCTCGTGCTCGTGCTCGTGCGCGTCGTGCCCGTGCCCGTCGTCCAGGTCGCCCACGTCGTCTCCCGTCCCGTCGCCCTCGCCGAGGCCCGCGCCCGTCGGGCCGGGCCGGTGCCGGCATCCAGCCAAACACCCGTGCCGGGGAGGTGTCGGGCCGGGCCCGGTATTGACTAGCCCTATTCACAAGGACAGGATGTGAATAGAAGTAGTAACCGGAGGAGGCAGACGATGTCGGGACCCCGCCCCGTACGAGCACCGCGCGGCACCGAGCCGAGCGCCCTGGGCTGGCAGCAGGAAGCCGCCCTGCGGATGCTCCAGAACAACCTCGACCCCGAGGTCGCCGAGCACCCCGACAAGCTCGTCGTGTACGGCGGCACCGGCAAGGCGGCCCGCGACTGGCGCTCCTTCGACGCGATGGTCCGCACGCTGCGCACCCTCAAGCAGGACGAGACCATGCTGGTCCAGTCCGGCCGCCCGGTCGGCGTCATGCAGACCCACGAGTGGGCCCCGCGCGTCCTCATCGCCAACTCCAACCTGGTCGGCGACTGGGCGAACTGGGAGGAGTTCCGCCGCCTGGAGGCCCTCGGCCTGACCATGTACGGGCAGATGACCGCGGGCTCCTGGATCTACATCGGCACCCAGGGCATCCTCCAGGGCACCTACGAGACCTTCGCCGCCGTCGCCGCGAAGAAGTTCGGCGGCACCCTCGCCGGGACCATCACCCTCACCGCCGGCCTCGGCGGCATGGGCGGCGCCCAGCCCCTCGCGGTCACCATGAACGACGGCGTCGCGATCTGCGTCGACTGCGACCCGCGCGCCATCGACCGCCGCATCGAGCACCGCTACCTCGACGTGAAGGCCGACTCCCTCGACCACGCGCTGCACCTGGCCGTCGAGGCCCGCGACGCCCGCCGCCCGCTGTCCATCGGCGTCCTCGGCAACGCGGCCGAACTGGTGCCGCAGCTCCTGGCCATGGGCGCGCCCATCGACATCGTCACCGACCAGACCTCCGCCCACGACCCGCTGGCCTACCTGCCCGTCGGCACCGCCTTCGAGGACATGGCCGACGCCGCCGCCAAGGACCCGGCCGGCTTCACCACCCGCGCCCGCGAGTCCATGGCCCGGCACGTCGAGGCGATGGTCGGCTTCCAGGACGCCGGCGCCGAGGTCTTCGACTACGGCAACTCCATCCGCGGCGAGGCCCAGCTCGCCGGGTACGACCGCGCCTTCGCCTTCCCCGGCTTCGTCCCCGCCTACATCCGGCCGCTGTTCTGCGAGGGCAAGGGCCCCTTCCGCTGGGCCGCCCTGTCCGGCGACCCCGCCGACATCGCGAAGACCGACAAGGCGATCCTGGAGCTCTTCCCGGAGAACGAGTCGCTGGCCCGCTGGATCAAGATGGCCGGCGAGCGCGTCCACTTCCAGGGCCTGCCCGCGCGCATCTGCTGGCTCGGCTACGGCGAGCGTGACAAGGCCGGCGAGCGGTTCAACGACATGGTCGCCTCCGGCGAGCTGGCCGCGCCGATCGTCATCGGCCGCGACCACCTCGACTGCGGCTCCGTGGCCTCCCCGTACCGCGAGACCGAGGCCATGCTCGACGGCTCCGACGCCATCGCCGACTGGCCGCTGCTGAACGCCATGGTCAACGTGGCCTCCGGCGCCTCCTGGGTGTCCCTCCACCACGGCGGCGGCGTCGGCATGGGCCGCTCGATCCACGCCGGACAGGTCACCGTCGCCGACGGCACGGCACTGGCCGGCGAGAAGATCCGCCGGGTGCTCACCAACGACCCCGGCATGGGCGTGATCCGCCACGTCGACGCGGGCTACGACATCGCCGAGTCGGTCGCCGCGGAGCGCGGCGTGCGGGTGCCGATGCGCGAGGGTGACCCGGCGTGACTGAGCACGGCAGCGGCCCGGCGGGGTGGCGGGCGGGCGCCTGCTTCCAGGAGATGTGGCGCGACCTGCTCCCCGTCGGCCGCCACCCCGACTCCCGCGGCTACCGCCGGTTCGCCTGGACCGGCGCCGACGCCGAGTGCCGGGACTGGTTCCGCGCGCAGGCCGAGGCGCGCGGACTGGTCCACGAGCTCGACCGCAACGGCAACCAGTGGGCCTGGCTCGGCGACCCGCAGGCCGGGGACGCGGTCGTCACCGGCTCGCACCTGGACTCCGTCCCCGACGGCGGCGCCTTCGACGGCCCCCTCGGCGTCGTGTCGTCCTTCGCCGCGCTCGACGAACTGCTCGCCCGGGGCGCCCGCCCCACCAAGCCGCTCGCCGTCGTCAACTTCGGTGACGAGGAGGGCGCGCGGTTCGGGCTCGCCTGCGTCGGCTCCCGGCTGACCGCGGGACGGCTCACCGTCGAGCAGGCGCACCGGCTCACCGACGGCGACGGCGTCACCCTGCCGCAGGCCATGGAGGCCGCGGGCCACGATCCCGACGCCATCGGCCCCGACCCCGAACGGCTCGCCCGCATCGGCGCGTTCGTCGAACTGCACGTCGAGCAGGGCCGCGCCCTCGACCTCAGCGGCGACCGGGTCGGCGTGGCCAGCGCCATCTGGCCGCACGGCCGCTGGCGGTTCGACTTCCGCGGCGAGGCCAACCACGCCGGCACCACCCGGCTCACCGACCGCCGGGACCCGATGCTGTCGTACGCCGAGACCGTGCTCGCCGCCCGCCGCGAGGCGGAACTCGCCGGCGCCGTCGCCACGTTCGGGAAGATCTCCGTCGAGCCGAACGGCGTCAACGCCATCCCCTCCCTGGTGCGCGGCTGGCTCGACTCCCGCGCCGCCGACCAGGACACCCTGGACACGGTGGTCACCGGCATCGAGAAGGCCGCCCGCGCCTACGCCGACACGCACGGCGTCGACCTCGACGTCGTCCGGGAGTCCTTCACCCCCGTCGTCGAGTTCGACCACGCCCTGCGCGACGAACTCGCCCGCATCCTGGGCCGGGACGCCGAGCTGACGGTCCCCGTCCTCGGCACCGGCGCCGGACACGACGCCGGGATCCTGTCCGACCGCGTCCCGACCGCCATGCTGTTCGTGCGCAACCCCACCGGGGTCTCGCACTCCCCGGCCGAGCACGCGGCCGAGGACGACTGCCTGGCCGGGGTGAGCGCCCTCGCCGACGTACTGGAAGGACTGGCCTGCACGTGACCTCCCCGCAGCGGACGTACTGGCTGGAGCACGCCTGGCTCGACCCCGCCGTCGAGCCGGGCGTCGCCCTCGACGTACGGGACGGGCGCATCACCGCCGTCCGCACGGACACCCCCGCCCCGCCCCCGGGCGCCGAGGTGCTGCGCGGTCTGACCCTGCCGGGCCTCGCCAACGCCCACAGCCACGCCTTCCACCGCGCCCTGCGCGGCACCGTCCAGGTGGGCTCCGGCACCTTCTGGACCTGGCGCGAGGTCATGTACTCCGTCGCCGACCGGCTCACCCCGGAGCGCTACCACGCCCTCGCCCGCGCGGTGTACGCCGAGATGGCCCTGGCCGGCGTCACCGCCGTCGGCGAGTTCCACTACGTGCACCACACCCCCGGCGGCACCCCCTACGCCGACCCGAACGCCATGGGCGAGGCGCTGATCGAGGCCGCCGCCGACGCCGGCATCCGCATCACCCTCCTCGACACCTGCTACCTGTCCTCCGGCTTCGGCGAACCCCCGAACGCCCACCAGCGCCGCTTCTCCGACGGCACCGCGGACGCCTGGGCCGCACGCTGTTCACTTCTCAAGGAACGGGACCACGCACGGATCGGGGCCGCCGTGCACTCGGTGCGGGCCGTGCCCGCCGGGCAACTGGCGACCGTGGCCCGCTGGGCCGAGGAGCGGCGGGCCCCGCTGCACGTCCACCTCTCCGAGCAGACCGCCGAGAACGACGCCTGCCTGGCCGCCCACGGCCGCACGCCCACCCGGCTGCTCGCCGACCACGGCGTCCTCGGCCCGCGCACCACCGGCGTGCACAGCACCCACCTCACCGACGAGGACATCGCCCTGCTCGGCGACTCGGGCACCGGCACCTGCATGTGCCCGACCACCGAACGCGACCTCGCCGACGGCATCGGCCCCGCCGTCGCCCTGCAGCGCGCCGGCTCCCCGCTGAGCCTCGGCTCCGACAGCCACGCCGTGATCGACCTCCTCGAGGAGGCGCGGGCGATGGAGCTGAACGAGCGGCTGCGCACCCGCACCCGGGGCCACTGGACCGCCGCCGCCCTGCTGCGCGCGGCCTCCGCCGACGGCCACGCGGCGCTCGCCTGGCCGGACGCGGGCACCCTGGAGCCGGGCGCGCTCGCCGACTTCACCACGATCGCGCTGGACTCGGTCAGGACCGTGGGCCCGGTGCCCCGGCTCGGCGCCGAGACGGCCGTATTCGCGGCGTCGGCGGCCGACATACGGCACACGGTCGTGGCCGGCCGGCACGTGGTGCGCGACGGGGCGCACACGCGCGTCCCCGACGTGCCGCGGGCCCTGGCCGAGGCCGTCGAGGTCCTCCGCGCCTGACCCCCGCCCGCACCGCCCCCGCCGTCGCCCCGCCCGCAGCCACCGCCGCCGCCCGCCCCGAGGACACCATGAGCAGCAGCACCGTCATCACCAACATCGCCACGCTGGTCACCAACGACCCCTCCCTCGGCGACACATCCCCCCTCGGACTGATCCGCGACGCGGCCGTCGTCATCGACGGCGACCGCGTCGCGTGGACCGGTGAATCCAGGAAAGCACCCGCCACTGACAACCGGGTCGACGCCGCCGGCCGGACGGTGCTGCCCGGCTTCGTGGACTCCCACTCCCACCTGGTCTTCGCGGGCGACCGCACCGAGGAGTTCAACGCCCGCATGTCCGGCCGCGGGTACACCGCCGGCGGCATCCGCACCACCGTCGCCGCCACCCGCGCCGCGAGCGACGCGGAGCTCGGACGCACCCTGACCCGCTACCTCGGCGAGGCGCTCCGCCAGGGCACGACCACCATGGAGACCAAGTCGGGCTACGGCCTGACGGCCGCCGACGAGGCCCGGGCCCTGCGCCTCGCCGCCGCCCACACCGACGAGGTCACCTACCTCGGCGCCCACATCGTCGCCCCCGAGTTCGCCGACGACCCGGCCGCCTACGTGGCCCTGGTCACCGGCGAGATGCTCGACGCCTGCGCCCCGCACGCCCGCTGGATCGACGTGTTCTGCGAGAAGGGCGCCTTCGACGGCGACCAGGCCCGGGCGGTCCTCACCGCCGGGCGCGCCAAGGGCCTGCACCCGCGCATCCACGCCAACCAGCTCTCCCACGGCCCCGGCGTCCAGCTCGCCGTCGAGCTCGACGCGGCCAGCGCCGACCACTGCACCCACCTCACCGACGCGGACGTGGACGCGCTGGCCCACAGCCGCACCGTCGCCACCCTGCTCCCCGGCGCCGAGTTCTCCACCCGCGCCGAGTGGCCGGACGCCCGCCGGCTGCTGGACGCGGGTGTCACGGTCGCCCTGTCCACCGACTGCAACCCGGGCTCGTCGTTCACCTCGTCGGTGCCGTTCTGCATCGCGCTCGCCGTGCGGGACATGTGCATGACCCCCGACGAGGCCGTGTGGTCGGCCACCGCGGGCGGCGCCGCGGCCCTGCGCCGGACCGACATCGGCCGCCTCACCCCCGGCGCGTACGCCGACCTGACCCTCCTGGACGCGCCCAGCCACGTCCACCTGGCCTACCGGCCGGGCGTCCCGCTGGTCTCCGGGGTCTGGCGGCGGGGCGAGCGGGTGGTCTGAGCGGGCGGCACGGGCGGGCGCCGCTCCCGGTCGGCCACCGCCCGCCCCCACGCGGTGCCGGCCAGCACCAGCACCGCGCCGACGTACCCCGGCCACCCCGGCCGGTCGCCGGCCAGCGCGATGCCGACCGCCGCCGCCCACACCGGCTCGGTGCCCAGCAGCAGGCTGACCCGGGACGGCGAGGTGCGCCGCACCGCCCACATCTGCACGAAGAACGCGAACAGCGTGCAGAAGACCGCGAGGTAGACAAGGCCCAGCCAGTCGCCGCCGTCGAACGCGGACGCCGCCGCCCACGGCGACGCGCCCGTGCCCGGCAGCGCCACCAGCAGCGCGAACACCGCGACCGCGCCGCCCAGCTGGACCGTCGTCAACGACAGCGCGTCCGCGCCGCGCACCGACTCCATGCGGGCCATGGCGAGGACGTGCACCGTACGGGCCACCGCCGCGCCCAGCATCAGCAGGTCACCGCCCGACGGCGCCGTGAAGCCCGCGCCCTGCGTCAGCAGCGCGACGCCGACCACCGACAGGGCCGCCGCCGCGAGGAACGACCCGGGCAGCCGGGTCCGGCGCACCCGGCTCTCGGCGAGCGGCGTGAACACCATTGTCAGGCTGATGATCAGGCCCGCGTTCGTGGCCGACGTGCGGACCAGGCCGTACGTCTCCAGCAGGAAGATGCCCGCGAGGACCAGCCCCAGCAGCCCTGCCCCGCGCAGCTGCACGGCGCTCAGCGCGCGCAGCCCGCGCCGGCCGGCCACCACCAGGACCGGCAGCGCCACGGCGAACCGCAGCACCAGGACCGCGAGCACGGTGTCGGTGGTGGTCACGCCCTTGGCGGCGAGATAGCTGGAGCCCCACACCACCGCGACCAGCAGGACCGGCAGGTCCGCGAGGCGGCCGGGGGCGGCGGGACGGCCGGGGCGGGCGGCGGGGGCGGACATCGCACTCCTCGGTGGTCGGGGCCCCCGCGCGGTCGGAAGGCCGGCTCAGCGTAGCCGCGCCCCGCGCGCGTGCCGAGCGCGTTCCACCAGGTGAACGCGGGGCCCGGCGGCCGGGGCGCCGGCGCTCACCGCGCCCCGGCCCGCCAGCGCTGGTCCGCGCCGTCGTCCAGGCGGGCGAACGTCAGGCCGCCGTAGCCGTCCTCGGCCAGGGCCGTCTCCAGGGCGATCGCCGGGCGGACCGTGCCGTCCGGGTCGACCAGGAAGGTCAGGTTCTCGCCGTTGCCGCCGTACACCGACGAGCACGTCCACACGCCCACGCCCCGGTCGACGGAGCCGCGGCTGTCCAGGCAGAAGTCGGGGTCGGCGGCCGACTGGAGCACGCCCCGGCCGGCGTCGAACCGCCAGCGCTGGCTCACCGACGACGAGCACGCAACCGTGAGCACGTCCGTGCCGTCGGAGAAGTCACCGGCCACCTCCAGGCAGCGGCCCGAGGCGACGTTCACGACCTGCGCGAACGCCGCACCCGGCGCCCGCGTCGGCGAGGGGGTGGGCGTCGGCTTCGGCGTGGGCCGCGGGGAGGGCGGGCGCGTCGTGCGCGTGGGGGAGGGGGAGGGGGAGGCGGAGGGACGGCTCGGGCTGGGGACCGGCGCCGGCACGGACACCGTGGCGGTCACCGTCACCGGGGGGACGCTCGGCGGCGCGCCGCTCGCGGCCCCCGCGCCCTGCCGGTCCCGCGAGTCGGCGGAGGCGACCAGCAGCACCAGCACCGGGGCCAGCGCCACCCCCAGCGCGGCCGAGACGAGCACCAGGCGGCGGGAGGGCGGCCGGACGGCGGCGGCCCCGACGGGTCCGGCGGAGTGCGGGGCGGGCCGGTCGCGGTCCTCGGCGGCGTACGCCGTCCCGGCCCACGGCAGCAGCCCCTCGGCGAGCGTGCCGCGCGGGGCGTCGCGCAGGGCGCGTTGCTCCTCGTGGGCGGTGGCACAGTGCGGGCAGTGGGCCTTGTGGGCGTCCAGGTCCGGGCTCGGGCGCGGCGCGTCGGTGCGGACGGACTGCTCGATCAGCCGCCGGAAGTCCGGGCAGCGGGGATCGTCGGAGGCGGCGAGGCGGTGCCGCAGCGCGGCGCCGGCCAGGGACTGCAGGGCGGGCGCGATGCCGTAGGAGACGTCCGCGGGGGTCAGGCCCAGCAGGGCCGCGGTGCGCTCCACGGGCTCGCGCTCGACCACGCCGTACCAGAGCAGGCCCTGGTCGCGGGAGGGGAGCGACTGGAAGGCGCTGAGCAGCGGCGGGACGGGGCCGCGCGGGCCGGCCGTGTTCAGGACCAGCAGCAGGCCGGGGTCGAGACCGGCGGACCGCTCGTCGGCGGCCCACTCGCCGGCGACCCGGGCCGCCAGGAGCAGGAGCTGGTGCCGCCAGGGCAGCCCCGGGTCGGTGCCGCGGGCGGTCTCCCGCGCTGCCAGGGTGAAGGCCTGCGCGGCGAGGCGGCGGGCGGCAGGGTCGCCGCTCGTGCACAGGCGGGCGTAGGCGAGCACCGCCGCGTCGTGCCGGGCGCGCAGCTCCCGCAGCGCCGGGTACGCGGTCGCCGGCGCGGCCCGGAGCAGTGCGACGAGCCGGGCGTCGGAACCGCCCGCGGGCACGCCGTCCCCGGCGCGCTCACCCTGGGCCATGGGCCCCTCCTCACCGGACACTGACGTACTGGTCAGTCTGAAGTGGGGGTGACCATAGTGGCCGCGGGGGCGCCTGGGGAGGTTTCCCGGGGTAACGGCGGGAGCCGGAGCACCAGGGCTCCGGCTCCCGCTCGGTGTCCGGTCCGGCCGGAGGGGGCCGGCGCCGCCGGGGGCGGGTCAGTCCTCGGTCGTCAGCCCCCGCCGCAGCCGCACCAGGGTGCGCGTGAGCAGGCGCGAGACGTGCATCTGGGAGATGCCCAGCTCGTCGCCGATCTCCGACTGGGTCATGTTGGCGACGAAGCGCAGCGACAGGATCGTGCGGTCGCGGGGCGTCAGCTCGGCGATGAGCGGCTTGAGGGACTCGACGTACTCGATGCCCTCCAGCCCGTGGTCCTCGTAGCCGATGCGGTCGGCCAGCGTGCCCTCGGTGTCGTTCTCCTCGGCCTGCGCGTCCAGCGAGGCGGCGGTGTACGCGTTGGAGGCGGACATGCCCTCGACGACCTCGTCGTGGGAGAGGCCGAGCCGCTCGGCCAGCTCCGCGACGGTGGGCGCGCGGTCCAGCGCCTGCGCCAGCTCGTCACCGGCCCGGGCGAGGTCCAGCCGCAGCTCCTGCAGGCGGCGCGGCACGCGCACGGACCACGAGGTGTCGCGGAAGAAGCGCTTGATCTCGCCGATGATGGTGGGCATCGCGAACGTGGGGAACTCGACGCCGCGGGACAGCTCGAAGCGGTCGATCGCCTTGATCAGGCCGATCGTGCCGACCTGGATGATGTCCTCCATGGGCTCGCTGCGCGAGCGGAACCGGGAGGCGGCGAACTTGACCAGTGCGAGGTTCAGCTCGACGAGGGTGTTCCGCACGTAGGAGTACTCGGGGGTGCCTTCCTCGAGCGCCTCCAGACGCTCGAAGAGGGTCCGGGACAACGCCCGCGCGTCCACGGCACCGACCTCGTCGTACGGGGGGATCTCCGGGAGCTCGTCGAGGGGGTCGGCCTCGTCGGCCGGGGTGGGTGCCGACGTCGCACCCTGGATGTGCGGTGCGTCGAGCCGCGGTGACATGATGTCCTCCATCGTTCTCGGCATAAGGCTGCCGAAGCCAGTACGTGCACTGCGGTGTGCGGCGCCTCCGGGCCGGCCGTGTCGTCAACGTGTACCTACTAGCCCTACCCGCTCCACCGAGGCCGCCGCAAGTACACTCTGTGCGCTTATGTCCGTTTGTGGGTGGATGTTCGGCTGTCGCAGTGCGGAACGAAGGCGTAGTGTGCGAGGGCGTCAGGAACCAGCGAGTGACACCGGGAGAGATGACGGCATGGACCACGGGACGGTCGGCAGCGCACAGTCGGGCCGGCTTCTGGTGGAGGTTCGGGAAGCCGGCACCAGCGCCGTCGTGACTCCGGCGGGTGAACTCGACCACCACACCGCCGATCTTCTCCGCGAACCGCTGGAGGAGTGCCTGGCCAAGGGCTTCAGCCGGCTGGTCGTCGACTGCTCACGGCTGGAGTTCTGCGACTCCACGGGCCTCAACGTACTGCTCGGCGCCCGCCTGAAGGCGGAGGCCGCGGGCGGCGGGGTGCACCTCGCCGGCATGCTGCCGGTCGTCGCGCGGGTGTTCGAGATCACGGGCGCGGAAGCGGTCTTCACCGTGCACGACTCGGTCGAGGCCGCCCTCGCCGACGACGACGGCTGACCGCTCCGCCCGCGCACGCCGCAGCCGGCCGGCGTGGCGCCTCCCGCTCCGGCGGGAAGCGAGGGGTGTTCCGCCGGGCGCGTCGGGCAGGAGAGACCTGTAGAGGTCGGCGGCGAGTCGAGGGGGAGGACATGCGGACGGACGGGACGGCTCCCGTGCGGCGCGGCGGCGGCGCGAGGACCGGCCGCCGCGGCGGCCCGGGCGGCGACGCCCGGACCGTGACGCTCCTGAGACCGCGCGTGGACCGTCGCGGGACGACTGCCGGGGACGCTGACGTGAACGCTTTCGACGACTCTTACGGGGACTGTTGCCATCGTGAACTGGGGAATCGGTGAGGTGAAGCGCTGATGAGCACCACCCGGCCTGTCCCGCCGGGCTCCCCTGAGCCCGGCGGCGCCTCCGGGGCGTCGGCCGGCCGTCAGGTCCGCAGCCTGAGTTTCGACGGCGCGAGCGGTGTCGTTCCGCTCGCCCGTGACTTCGCCCGGCAGGCGCTGTACGCCTGGGGCTGGCTGCCGGCCGACGGCGCCGACCAGCGGGCCGCGGCCGAGGACGTGCTGCTCGTCGTGTCCGAACTGGTCACCAACGCCTGCCTGCACGCCGAGGGCCCCGAGGAGATGCGCCTCGCCTGTGACAACAAGGTGATCCGCGTCGAGGTCGCCGACCACGGCACCGGCCAGCCCGCACCCCGCACCCCGCACCGCGCGGGCCGCCCCGGCGGCCACGGCATGTTCATCGTGCAGCGCCTGTGCCTGGACTGGGGCGTCGTCCGCACGCCCGGAGTGGCCGGCAAGACGGTCTGGGCGGAACTGGGCGCCCCGGCGTAGAGCTGTCGCACGAAGGAGCTTCCCGAAACGGCCGGAGGGCCGCCGCACCCCAGGGATGCGGCGGCCCTCCGGCCGTTCGCGGGTCGGGCGGCGCAGGGCCGCCCGGACCGGCTCAGCGCACGTCGCCCATGAGGGCGTTGACCTTCCGGCGGTACATCCACACCGCGAAGCCGGCGACCACGGCGAGCACGGCCTCCAGGGCGACGAAGCCCATGCGGTCCAGGTTCACCCCGCCCACGGCCGGGTTGGACAGCAGCGCGGTGACCGAGTCGCCCGCGGTGACGGCGAGGAACCACACGCCCATCATCTGCGAGGCGTACTTCGCCGGCGCCATCTTGGTGGTGACCGACAGGCCCACCGGGGACAGCGTCAGCTCGCCGACGGTCTGCACGAAGTAGATCGCCACCAGCCACATCGCCGCGGCCTTGTGACCGCCCTCGGCGATCGACAGCGGGGCCAGGAACAGGAAGAACGACGCACCCACCAGCACCAGGCCGGAGGCGAACTTCACGATCGTGCTCGGCTCCTTGCCGCGCCGGTTCAGCCACACCCACAGCCAGGCGAAGACCGGCGCCAGCGCCATGATCATGACGGGGTTGACCGACTGGTACCAGGAGACCGGGAACTTCCAGCCGAGGACGGTGTTGTCGGCGCTGGCGTCCGCGAACAGCGACAGGGTCGAGCCGCCCTGGTCGTAGATCATCCAGAAGACGGCCGCGGCCACGAAGAACCAGACGTACGCGGACACCTTGGTGCGCTCGGCGGTGTCCAGGTCCTTGTCGCGCCGGATGCGGGCGATGACCACGATCGGGACGATCAGGCCGATCAGGGTGAGCGGGACCAGCGCCCAGTTCAGCGTGAAGTGGCCGGTGAAGCCGACGATGCCGTAGAAGACGGCGGCGATGGCCAGCCACACCAGGCCCTTGGTCAGGGTGGCGGACTTCTCGGCCGGGGACATCGGGGTGGGGACGACGTCGCTGCGCGCGCTCAGGTGGCGGCTGCCCAGCAGGAACTGGGCCAGGCCCAGCGCCATGCCGAGCGCGGCCAGCGCGAAGCCGAAGTGCCAGTTGACGTTCTCGCCGACGGTGCCGATGACCAGCGGCGCGACGAAGGCGCCCAGGTTGATGCCGATGTAGAACAGCGTGAAGCCGGCGTCACGGCGCGCGTCGTCCGGGCCGTCGTAGAGGTGGCCGACCATCGTGGAGATGTTGGCCTTCAGCAGGCCCGAGCCGATGGCGACGAGGCCGAGGCCGACGAAGAAGGTCCCGGCGGTCGGCAGCGCCAGCGCCAGGTGGCCGAGCATGATGATCAGACCCGCGACGGCGACGGTCCTGCGGGGGCCGAGGAAGCGGTCCGCGACCCAGCCGCCCGGCAGGGCGAGCAGGTACACGAGCGACACGTACACGGAGTAGATCGCCGTCGCCGTGCCCGCGCTCAGGTGCAGGCCGCCGGGGGCCACCAGGTACAGCGGGAGCAGAGCCCTCATGCCGTAGTAGGAGAAACGCTCCCACATCTCGGTCATGAAGAGGGTGGCCAGTCCGCGGGGGTGGCCGAAGAAGGTCTTCCCGGTTCCGGGGGTGTCCGGACGGACCGAGTCCTTCGTCAGGCTGGACGCCATGGTCGTTCCTTGCTGGTTCGGGACGCGCGAGCGGAGCGTTGCGCGCCCGGTGGGGCGGCCGGCACCGGCGGGTCGGTCCGTCCGCCCCACGCCCGGGGGGAAGCCGCTCCGGATCGCGGAGCGGAGGACGGCGACCACCGGGATCCACGCCTGGCGCGCGTCGCGCCGAGGCCCGGCCACAGGTCATTCCTTTCAAGGCTGGGGAGAACCAGCCCGCACACAAAAGAGACCCTCAGCGTCACAGACGTCGCCGAAGGTCCCCGCGTACTACAGGCGTTTCTTCACCATACGGCAGGACACTGCCGCATATGGAAGGACTTGAGACGCGGATCACAGGTGAACCCGGAACCACGGGCATGGTTCCGAAGGTCGACACCAGGATGACATCCCCCGACCGCAGGTCCGTACCAAGTGGGGGGACCGTGCCGGGCGGCGGATGTCCGGCTTGTCCTGAGTAAGAGACCACCGGGCCGATCACACCTCGGCGCCCTGGCCAGGCGGACTACCATCGGCTCATGACCCGTGTACTGCTCGCCGAGGACGATGCGTCCATCTCGGAGCCGCTGGCCCGCGCCCTGCGCCGGGAAGGGTACGAGGTCGAGGTGCGTGAGGACGGACCGACCGCGCTCGACGCCGGAATGCAGGGCGGCGTCGACCTGGTCGTGCTGGACCTCGGCCTGCCCGGCATGGACGGCCTGGAGGTCGCCCGCCGGCTGCGCGCCGAGGGGCACGCCGTGCCGATCCTGATCCTGACCGCGCGGGCCGACGAGGTCGACACCGTCGTCGGTCTGGACGCGGGCGCCGACGACTACGTCACCAAGCCCTTCCGGCTCGCCGAACTGCTCGCCCGGGTCCGGGCCCTGCTGCGGCGCGGCGCCGCCGAGCCGCAGCAGCCGCCCGCCACCCACGGCGTGCGCATCGACGTCGAGTCGCACCGCGCGTGGATGGGCGACGAGGAACTCCAGCTCACCGCCAAGGAGTTCGACCTGCTGCGGGTCCTGGTGCGCGACGCCGGACGGGTCGTCACCCGCGACCAGTTGATGCGCGAGGTCTGGGACACCACCTGGTGGTCGTCGACCAAGACCCTCGACATGCACATCTCCTGGCTGCGCAAGAAGCTCGGCGACGACGCGGCCAACCCCCGGTACATCGCGACCGTGCGCGGCGTCGGCTTCCGCTTCGAGAAGAGCTGAGCGGGCCGGCCCGGCCCACCCCGCCGCCTCCCGGGGCCTGACCCACACGACAGCCCCGAAGCCACCGTCCGGAGAAGCCCGTGCGCCGCCGTCTCATCCAGTCCACGCTCGCCGTCGTCCTCGTCGTCATCGCGGTGTTCGGCGTCTCCCTCGTCCTCGTCGAGAGCCGCACGATCAGCAACAGCGCGCAGGAGCGGGTGGACTCCGAGGCCGTGCGGCTGGTCGGCATCGTGGACAGCCGGCTGCTCGGGCACGAGGACGTCACCACGGAGATCCTGCGCGACCAGGTCACCCAGGACCGCCACGCGGTGATCACCGTGCCCGGCCGGGCGCCCATCGAGATCGGCACCCCGCCGCACGGCGACGTCATCACCGCGAAGGAGAGGGGCGAGGGCGGCGAGACCGTCGTCGTGCAGGAGCCCCGCTCCACCGTGACCCGCGAGGTCGGCCGGACCCTGCTGATCATCGGCCTGGTGGCGCTGCTCGCGGTGGTCGCCGCCGTCCTGCTCGCCATCCGCCAGGCCAACCGGCTCGCCTCCCCGCTCACCGACCTCGCCGAGACCGCCGAACGCCTCGGCTCCGGCGACCCCCGCCCGCGCCACAAGCGCTACGGCGTCCCCGAGCTGGACCGGGTCGCCGACGTGCTCGACGCCTCCGCCGAGCGCATCGGGCGGATGCTGACCGCCGAGCGGCGCCTGGCCGCCGACGCCTCCCACCAGCTCCGCACCCCGCTGACCGCGCTGTCCATGCGGCTGGAGGAGATCACCCTCACCGACGACCCGGACACGGTGAAGGAGGAGGCGACGATCGCGCTGACCCAGGTGGAGCGGCTCACGGACGTCGTGGAGCGGCTGCTGACCAACGCCCGCGACCCGCGCACCGGCTCGGCCGTCTCCTTCGACCTCGACGAGGTCATCCAGCAGCAGCTCGCCGAATGGCGGCCCGCCTACCGCAGCGCCGGGCGGGCCATCGTCAGCTCGGGCAAGCGGCACCTGCGGGCCGTGGGGACGCCGGGGGCGGTCGCCCAGGTGCTCGCCGCCCTGATCGAGAACTCCCTGATGCACGGCGGCGGCACGGTGGCGCTGCGCACCCGCGTCACCGGCAACCAGGCGGTGATCGAGGTCACGGACGAGGGGCCGGGCGTCCCGGCGGACCTGGGCGCGCGCATCTTCGAGCGGACCATCAGCGGCCGCAACTCCACCGGCATCGGCCTGGCGGTGGCCCGGGACCTGGCGGAGGCGGACGGCGGGCGGCTGGAGATGCTCCAGGCGCAGCCGCCGGTGTTCGGGCTGTTCCTCTCGCGCACCCCGCCCGCGAAGAGGTCGACGCCGGACCAGGAGCCGACGGTCAGGTGAGCAGCGGGCCGGGCGCGGCCGCCCGTCACCGCCCTTCGTCGTCGGGACCCCGGTTCAGCTCATCTGCTGCTGTGCCGTGGGCGTCGATATGTCAGCCTCCAGGAAGGACTCCGCGCTCGCCACGGCGTCCCGCGCGGGCAGGGCGCGGAACACCCAGGTGCGGTAGGACCAGAAGCGGAACAGGGTCGCCACGCCGATGCCGACGAACTTGAAGACGTTGCTCTGCAGCGGGCTGTCCCAGCCGCACCAGTACGTCGCCGCGTAGAGCACGCCGTTCTCGATGACCAGGCCGACCACGCTGAACAGCAGGAACAGGGTCAGTTCCTTGGTGCGGCCGCTCTTGTCGCGGTCCCGGTAGGTGAAGTACCGGAAGCCCACGTAGTTGAAGACGATCGACACCACCGTGGCGATCACGCTCGCCCGCACCACCTGCAGGTCGGTGACGTGCCGGACCAGGTTGAAGACGGCGAGGTTCACGAGGAGGCCCGCGCCGCCCACCGCGCCGAACTTGGCCAGCTCGCGGACGAGCCGGCGGAGCCCCGAGGCACCATGTCCCATGGTCGTGCAGGCCCCCGTCCGGGTAAGCGATTGGGTCGACCCCGCCATGCTAACCACCGGGCGTGTCCGTGACCCGTGCTCGCGGTGCGGGAGGCACTGAATCAGGCCGTCCGGCGTGGCCGATACCCTAGGCGTGTGACGTTCCCGGTAGTCGGCATGGTCGGCGGAGGTCAGCTCGCGCGTATGACGCACGAGGCGGGCATTCCGCTGGGCATCAGGTTCAAGCTCCTCAGTGACACTCCGCAGGATTCCGCGGCCCAGGTCGTCCACGACGTCGTCGTGGGCGACTACCGCGACCTGGAGACGCTGCGCGCGTTCGCGCGCGGCTGTGACGTGATCACCTTCGACCACGAGCACGTGCCCACCGAGCACCTGCGGGCCCTGGAGGCGGACGGCATCCCCGTCCGCCCCGGCCCGGACGCGCTGGTGCACGCCCAGGACAAGGGCGTGATGCGCGCACGGCTCGACGCGCTCGGCATCCCGTGCCCACGGCACCGCATCGTGCGCGACGCGCAGGACGTGGCCGCCTTCGCCCAGGAGGGCGCGGGGTTCCCGGTCGTCCTGAAGACCGTCCGCGGCGGCTACGACGGCAAGGGCGTGTGGGTCGTCGACACCGTCGAGGAGGCGGAGGAGCCCTTCAGGGCGGGCGTCCCGGTCCTCGCCGAGGAGAAGGTCGACTACGTCCGCGAACTCGCCGCCAACGTGGTGCGCTCCCCGCACGGGCAGGCCGTCGCCTACCCGGTGGTCGAGTCCCGGCAGGTGAACGGCGTCTGCGACACGGTCATCGCGCCCGCGCCCGGCCTGGACCCGGCCCTCGCGCTGGAGGCCGAGGAGATGGCGCTGACCATCGCCAAGGAACTCGGCGTCGTCGGCCACCTCGCCGTCGAGCTGTTCCAGACCCGCGACGGCCGCATCCTCGTCAACGAACTGGCGATGCGCCCGCACAACTCCGGCCACTGGAGCATGGACGGCGCGATCACCAGCCAGTTCGCCAACCACGTGCGCGCCGTGCTCGACCTGCCGCTCGGCGACCCGCGCCCGCGCGCCCCGTGGACCGTGATGGTCAACGTCCTCGGCGGCGACTTCCCCGACATGTACTCCGCGTACCTGCACTGCATGGCCCGCGACCCCCAGCTCAAGATCCACATGTACGGCAAGGACGTGAAGCCCGGCCGCAAGGTGGGCCACGTCAACATCTACGGCGACGACCTCGACGACGTGCTGGAGCGCGCCCGTCACGCTGCCGGCTACCTGAGAGGCACCATCACCGAATGAGCCCTGTTGTTGGCATCGTCATGGGGTCGGACTCGGACTGGCCCGTCATGGAGGCCGCCGCCAAGGCCCTCGACGAGTTCGAGATCGCCTACGAGGTCGACGTGGTCTCCGCGCACCGCATGCCGCGCGAGATGGTCGCCTACGGCGAGCAGGCCGCCGACCGGGGCCTGAAGGTGATCATCGCCGGTGCGGGCGGCGCCGCCCACCTGCCCGGCATGCTCGCCTCCGTCACCCCGCTGCCGGTGATCGGCGTGCCCGTGCCGCTGAAGTACCTCGACGGCATGGACTCCCTGCTGTCCATCGTGCAGATGCCCGCGGGCGTGCCCGTCGCGACCGTCTCCGTGGCCGGCGCCCGCAACGCCGGCCTGCTCGCCGCCCGCATCCTCGCCACCCACGACGAGGACCTGCTGCACCGGATGCGCGACTTCCAGCAGGACCTGAACGACCAGGCCACCGAGAAGGGCAAGCGGCTGCGCGCCAAGGCCGAGGGCGCCGGCGGCTTCGGCTTCGGCACCGGGAAGTGACCGCCATGACCTCCCTGGACCGGGCCCGCGAGCTGCTGCGCGAGTTCCCCGTCGTCGACGGCCACAACGACCTGCCCTGGGCGCTGCGCGAGCAGGTCCGCTACGACCTCGCCGCCCGCGACATCGCCGTACGCCAGGACGCGCACCTGCACACCGACCTGCCGCGGCTGCGCGAGGGCGGGGTCGGCGCGCAGTACTGGTCCGTGTACGTGCGCTCCGACCTGCCCGACGCGGTGCCGGCCACGCTGGAGCAGATCGACTGCGTACGGCAGCTCATCGACCGGCACCCGCAGGACCTGCGGGCCGCGCTCACGGCCGCGGACATGGAGGCGGCCCGCACCGAGGGCCGCATCGCCTCCCTGATGGGCGCCGAGGGCGGCCACTCCATCGCCAACTCCCTGGGCGTGCTGCGCGCGCTGTACGCGCTCGGCGTGCGCTACATGACGCTCACCCACAACGACAACGTGGACTGGGCGGACTCGGCCACCGACGAGCCGAGGGCCGGCGGCCTGACCGCGTTCGGCCGCGAGGTCGTGCGGGAGATGAACCGGCTCGGCATGCTCGTCGACCTCTCGCACGTGGCGCCGACCACCATGCGGGACGCGCTGGACACCTCCACCGCCCCGGTGATCTTCTCCCACTCCTCCGCGCGGGCCGTGTGCGACCACCCGCGCAACATCCCCGACGACGTCCTGGAGCGGCTGCCCGCCAACGGCGGTGTGGCGATGGTGACGTTCGTGCCGAAGTTCGTGCTCCAGGCCGCCGTCGACTGGACCGCCGCCGCGGACGACAACCTGCGGGCCCACGGCTTCCACCACCTCGACGGCACCGCCGAGGCGATGAAGGTGCACCAGGCCTTCGAGGAGCGCCACCCGCGCCCGGTCGCCACCGTCGCCACGGTCGCCGATCACCTCGACCACATGCGCGAGGTGGCGGGCGTCGACCACCTCGGCATCGGCGGCGACTACGACGGCACGGCCTTCACCCCCGAGGGCCTGGCCGACGTCTCCGGCTACCCCAACCTCCTCGCCGAACTGCTGGACCGCGGCTGGTCCAACGCCGATCTGGCCAAGCTGACCTGGCAGAACGCGGTGCGGGTGCTGGGCGCGGCGGAGGACGTGTCCCGGGCGCTCGCGGAGACGAGCGCCCCGTCCCACGCCACCCTCGAGGCCCTGGACGGCTGACCGCCCGCCTGGTGGGCGGAGGCGGAGCACCCGAACGGCTCCACCCACCAGGAAGCCGCCCGGCCCCCGTGCGACGGTGTCGGTACTGCTGATCACGGCGCCGAGGGCGGCGCCGGTCGACACGTACGGAGACCGCCATGGCCGACCTCCAGGACGAAGTGCACCCCACGACCGAGGTCGCGGCGCTGCCGCTGGAGGACCCCTTCGCGGACCCGCTGGACCTCCTGGACACCTCCGGTCCCTCCGGCGACCCCCTGGACCGCGCCCACGCCCTCCTGAACGACCACCCCGTCGCCGACGGCTACACCGGACTGCCCTGGGTGCTGCGCCACCTGCCCTGGTACGACCTGGAGGAGGGCGAGAGCGCCGTCGACACCGACGTGCCCCGGCTGCGCGAGGGCCACGTCGGCGCGCTGTTCTGGTCGCTGCACCTGCCCGAGGGGCTGGCCGCCGACCGGGCCGTCGGCGCCACCCTGGAACAGCTCGACCTGGTCCGCTCGGTGATCCAGGCCCACCCCGAGGGGCTGCGGCTGGCCCGCTCCGCCGGGCACGTCATCGACGCCCGCAACTGCGGCCGGATCGCCGTCCTGCTGGGCCCGGCCACCGCCGCCGCCCTGGACGACTCGCTCGGCATCCTGCGCGCCCTGCACACGCTCGGGCTGCGCGTGCTGACGCTGGCCGGCACCTCCTGGGCCAGCGGGGCCGGGCTGACCCGGTTCGGCGAGGAGGTCGTGCGGGAGATGAACCGGCTCGGCGTGGTCGCCGACCTCTCCGGCGCCTCCGAGGCCACCATCACCCGTGTCCTCGCGCTGTCCCGCACCCCGGTGCTGTGCACCCGCTCCGCCGCCCGCTCCCTGCGCCCCCACCCCGACAACCTGCCCGACGCCCTGCTCACCGCGCTCGGCGCGGCCAAGGGGCTGTGCCTGGTACCGCTGACGGCCGAGCAGACCGGCCCGACCGTCCGCGACGTCGCCGACCACCTCGACCACGTGCGCGCCCTGGCCGGCCCGGACTGCGTGGGCCTGTCCGGCACCTACGACGCCGGTGTCGCCCACCCCCAGGAACTCGCCGACGCCTCCGGCTACCCGCGGCTGATCGCCGAACTGCTGCGCCGCGGCTGGCCGGAGTCCGACATCGCCCTGCTCACCTGGGGCAACGTCCAGCGCGTGCTGCGCACCGCCGACTTCGTCGCCCGCTCGGCCCGCGAGCGCCGCGAGCCGTCCACGGCGACGATCGCGGAACTGGACGGCTGACCCGGCGGCCGACGGCTCAGGACCTGGGCCCGGGCCCGGACACGGACCCTAGAGGCGGTTCTCCACCTCGATCCGGCACAGGCAGAACGGGTGGCCGGCCGGGTCGGCGTACACCATGAAGTCCTTCTTCTCCCGGTCCTCCACGTCCAGCGGACGCGCCCCGAGCCCCAGGACCCTCTCGTGCGCCGCGTCGAGCTCCTCCCACGTCGAGCCCGCGTCGAAGTCGAGGTGGAACTGCTGGGAGCGGTCGCCGCGCGGCCACTCCGGCGGCACGAACTCCTCGGCGCGCTGGAAGGCCAGCCGCGGGCCGTCCGGGACCCGCAGCGTCACCCACTCGTCGTCCTCCGCCTCCGGCGTGCCCCCGGCGACGGCCGCGTAGAACCGGGCCAGGGCGAGCGGGTCGGGGCAGTCGATCACGACGTTCCGCAGGCGTACCGCACTCGGCATCTCAGCAACCTCCAGGTCGGTCGGTCAGCAGGCGCACAGGCAGAACGGGTGCCCGGCCGGGTCGGCGTAAACCCGGAACGTCCGCGAGCGGTCCTCCGCGTCCAGCGCCTTCGCGCCGAGCGCCAGCACCGCCTTCTCCGCCGCGTCCAGGTCCTCCACCGTGACGTCCAGGTGGAACTGCTGGGAGTGGTCGGGCGAGGGCCAGCGCGGCGGTACGAACCCGGGCGCCGCCTGGAAGGCCAGCGTCGGCCCGTCGGGCACCTTCAGGTCCACCCACGTGTCGTCGCCCTCGGGCGTGCCGCCCAGCACCTCGGCGTAGAAACCGGCCAGCGCGCGCGGGTCGGGACAGTCCAGGACGACGGCGCCCAGCTTGGCGAGAGCCATGACTTCCTCCTCGGAGTCGCGGGTTACCCATGAAGGCGGGTAACCGGTAACGGTTACCTCATGCTGGCCCATGGCAGGTAACGTCGCAAGGGGAAACGCGGAAGGTAGCGTGCAGCCATGAGTGAGCGATCGCCCGCACCGGGAGGGCTGGCGCTGGTCGAGGCCCTGGTCAACACCCTGGACATCGAGTCGGACGTCGACGCCCTCGACACGGAGGACGCCCGGGCGCGCTTCGGGATCGGCGCGGACGGGCTCGCCGAGGCGCGCGCCCTGCGCGAGTCGCTGCGCGCCACCCTCCTCGCCCACGCCGGCCACCCGCCGCACCGCCCGGTGACGCCGCTCGGCGACCTGCTGGCCGCCGCGCCCCTGTACCTCGCCGTGGACGAACGGGACGGCTCCGCCGCGCTGCGGGCCGACGACGGCCCCCTGCTGTCCCGGGTGGCCGGCGCCGTCGCCGAGGCCCTGGTCGCGGGCACCTGGACCCGGCTCAAGGCGTGCGAGGCGGACACCTGCCACTGGGCGTACTACGACCGCAGCCCGGCCGGCCGCGGCCGCTGGTGCTCGATGCAGGTGTGCGGGGCCCGCGCGAAGATGCGCCGGTACCGGGAGAAGGCGCGCTGAGTCACAGCGCGGTGGTGCAGAATGCAGCCAGGCACCGGTTCGGCCGACTGAGCCTCGGCCGAACCGGCGCCGTCCGGCGCTGCGGTCGGGCGGCCGGCCCGCCGGCGGTCAGGGCGTCGGCGGCCGGGCGTCAGGCGGTCGGGCGGCCCATCGCCCGGTAGGTCCAGCCCGCCTTGCGCCACAGCTCCGGGTCGAGGGCGTTGCGGCCGTCGAGGATGACGCGGGCCTTGGCCACCTCGCCCAGCGCCGCCGGGTCCAGCTCGCGGAACTCCCGCCACTCCGTCAGGTGCAGCACCACGTCCGCACCGCGGACCGCGTCCAGCGCGGTGGCCGCGTAGCCGAGGGTCGGGAAGACCCGCCGGGCGTTGTCCATGCCCTTGGGGTCGTACACGGTGACCTGACCGCCCTGCAGGTGGATCTGCCCGGCCACGTTCAGCGCGGGCGAGTCACGCACGTCGTCGGAGTCGGGCTTGAAGGTCGCGCCCAGCACCGCGACCCGCCGGCCCAGGAAGGGCCCGCCGCCCAGCGCCTGCCGGGCCAGCTCGACCATCTGCCCGCGCTGGCGCATGTTGATGGAGTCGATCTCGCGCAGGAAGGTCAGCGCCTGGTCGGCGCCCAGCTCGCCCGCGCGCGCCATGAAGGCCCGGATGTCCTTGGGCAGGCAGCCGCCGCCGAAACCGATCCCGGCGCGCAGGAACTTGCGTCCGATCCGGTCGTCGTGGCCGATGGCCTCGGCGAGCTTCGCCACGTCACCGCCCGCCGCCTCACAGACCTCCGCCATCGCGTTGATGAAGGAGATCTTGGTGGCGAGGAAGGAGTTGGCGGAGGTCTTCACCAGCTCGGCGGTCGGGAAGTCGGTGACCACGAAGGGCGAGCCCTCGGCGATCGGGGTGGCGTACACCTGGCGCAGGGTCCGCTCGGCGCGCTCGCTGCGCACGCCGACGACGATCCGGTCCGGGTGCAGCGTGTCCTGCACGGCGAAGCCCTCGCGCAGGAACTCCGGGTTCCAGGCCAGCTCGGCGTCCTCCCCGGCGGGCGCGTGCGCGGCGAGGTAGGCGGCGAGCCGGTCGGCGGACCCGACGGGCACGGTCGACTTGCCGACGATCAGCGCGGGCCGGGTCAGGTGCGGCGCGAGGGAGGCCACTGCGGAGTCGACGTAGGACATGTCGCACGCGTACTCGCCGTGCTTCTGCGGGGTGTTCACGCACAGGAAGTGCACATCGCCGAACGCGCCCACCTCCGCCCAGTCGGTGGTGAACCGCAGCCGCCCGCTGGACCCCTCGAACCCGGGCACGTGCCGGCGCAGCAGCTCGTCGAGGCCCGGCTCGTACATCGGGGTCTCACCGCGCTCCAGCAGCGCGATCTTCTCCGGCACGACGTCCAGCCCGAGCACCTCGAAGCCCAGCTCGGCCATGGCGGCGGCGTGGGTGGCGCCGAGGTAGC
Source organism: Streptomyces galbus (assembly GCF_005280195.1). GTDB lineage: Bacteria > Actinomycetota > Actinomycetes > Streptomycetales > Streptomycetaceae > Streptomyces > Streptomyces galbus. Next base: position 470,225 of record NZ_SZPR01000019.1, read on the forward strand.
CGGTGCCGATCACGGTGATCCTGAGGGCGGCCATGGATGCTCCTGGGGTGGACGTCGTTCGCTGCGCGCCCGAGCATATCCGGGGCGCGGCACGAGCCTGAGCCGGGCGGACCGGCGGGTTCCGTGCGTGGGTTTCTCCCCGTCGTTCCCGCTTGTCGTCAAGGTCACGTCTTCACGCCGGGCGGGCGGCCTCTAAAATCAGGGTTACTTAACGGTAGTTAGCGTCAGCAGCAGAGCGTCTTTGGAGCGTGAGGGAACGTGGCCGGATCGGCTGACTTCGACTTGTACCGACCGTCGGAGGAGCACGACATGCTCCGCGACGCCATCCGCTCGCTGGCCGAGGCGAAGATCGCGCCGTACGCCACGGCGGTCGACGAGGAGGCGCGCTTCCCGCAGGAGGCCCACGACGCCCTGGTCGCGAGCGACCTGCACGCCGTGCACGTGCCCGAGGAGTACGGCGGCGCGGGCGCCGACGCGCTCGCCACGGTCATCGTCATCGAGGAGGTGGCCCGCGTCTGCGTGTCCTCCTCGCTGATACCCGCCGTGAACAAGCTGGGCTCGCTGCCGGTCGTCCTGTCCGGCTCCGAGGACCTGAAGAAGAAGTACCTGGGCCCGCTCGCCAAGGGCGACGCGATGTTCTCGTACTGCCTGTCCGAGCCGGAGGCCGGCTCCGACGCGGCCGGCATGAAGACCCGCGCCGTGCGCGACGGCGACCACTGGGTGCTCAACGGCGTCAAGCGCTGGATCACCAACGCGGGCGTCTCCGAGTACTACACGGTGATGGCGGTCACCGACCCCGCCAAGCGCTCCAAGGGCATCTCCGCCTTCGTCGTGGAGAAGTCCGACGAGGGCGTCTCCTTCGGCGCCCCGGAGAAGAAGCTGGGCATCAAGGGCTCCCCGACCCGCGAGGTCTACTTCGACAACGTCCGCATCCCCGCCGACCGCATGATCGGCGAGGAGGGCACCGGCTTCCTGACGGCCATGAAGACCCTGGACCACACCCGCATCACCATCGCCGCCCAGGCGCTCGGCGTCGCCCAGGGCGCGTTCGACTACGCCAAGAACTACGTCCAGGAGCGCAAGCAGTTCGGCAAGGCCATCGCCGACTTCCAGGGCATCCAGTTCATGCTGGCCGACATGGCGATGAAGATCTCCGCCGCCCGCGCCCTCACTTACCAGGCCGCGGCCGCCTCCGAGCGCGGCGACGCCGACCTGACCTACCTGGGCGCCGCCGCCAAGTGCTTCGCCTCGGACGTGGCCATGGAGGTCACCACGGACGCCGTCCAGCTCCTCGGCGGCTACGGCTACACCCGCGACTACCCGGTCGAGCGCATGATGCGCGACGCCAAGATCACGCAGATATATGAGGGCACGAACCAAGTCCAGCGGATCGTGATGGCCAGGAACCTTCCCTAGCCCGACAGGAACGGCCCCCCGGCGTCGCGCCGGGGGGCCGTTCTGCACGCGGGTCAGGCAATTTCTGACGCCTCCGTGGGATCGTCCGCGCCGGGCACCAGCATCGTTGCGATGGCGGCCCGGCCGCGCTGCTCGGCCCCTTCGAAGATGTAGTGGTAGTGCTCCCTCAGCACCTCCGTGCTGCTGTGGCCCAACCAGTCAGCCACGTCGTTCTCGGGGACTCCGGCGTACAGCAGTCGGGACCCGTAGTAATGCCGGAGCGCGTGCGCCTTGCAATACCTCACCTGCCCTTTGCGTAAAGCCTCCATCCAGACCTTCGGGTAGAAGTACGACGCGTAGAGGAAGCCGGTTCGCGTCACGTTGGGGAAGAGAAGCCGGTCGGGCCCCCAGACGCCATGGTTCTTGATGTGCCGTCGGAGTTCAGCGGCGACATTTGGCGGGAGGGGGATGGTACGTCCTGGCTCGCCTTCGTCGCGAGCCTTGATGTGCCGACGCCGGATTGCGCTGTTTTTCCCCGAACCGGTGTCCCCGTCCTCTGCGATCTGGAAGTCGACACGGAGCCTGCCCTCCTCGAAGTCGATCTGATCGCGGGACACAGCCATGGCCTCACCGAGCCGCAGGCCGCATCCGGCCATGAGCCACAGCATCGCGCGATACCGAGGGGGCGCACCGTTCAGCACCGCTAGGACTTCCCGCGTCGTAAGGCGCGTTGCGGTGCTCTTCTGATCGCGGATCTCCCTGGCGCGGCTGCCCGCGCCTGCCACGTTCTTGCACGGGTTACGGCTGACGATCTCATTGGCGACGGCCCAGTCCATCATTCCGGAGAAGAAAGAAAAGCGCTGACGCCGGGTGCGAGCGGACAGCTTTCGGTCCTGCTCCATCCACAGAAGCCACTGTTCAACGTCGGCGACCTGCAGGGACGCGATGGAGCGCGTCATGAAAAACGGCTCAATGGTCGTGCGGAGGATCGACCGGTACTGCTTCTTGGTGCTGTTCTCCAGCTTCCCTCGATCCGCCCATTGTTCCCACGCGGCCGTCACCTTCCACTTCTCCACTGCAGCGCCCCCTGCCGTTGTCGACGTGGGGATCGCCCCGCCGTCACGTCGGTCACTCCCCGGCACTCCTAGTTTGCGAGGAACCCACCCCCTACTGTCAACACAGGGTGGGCGATTGTGGGTGTGTTAGGTTCGACGGCGTGGAAGCTGATGACGGCGGGTTCGAGATCACTCAGCGGCAGGGGGCATGGGTGATCCGCATGTGGTGGCCCGCAGGGCCGGTCAGCGGAGGACCGCAGCGGATCACCATCGAGTCGGCCGAGGGGGCCCCTGCTCGAGACGTGACGCGGGGTATCTCGACCACTGTCCTGCGCAGGCTCGATATCGCGGCAGCCCTGATGTTGGCCAGGCAGGATCCTCACGCCAAGCGGACGCGGGAGGAGGTTGCAGAGAAGTTGAAAGGGATGGGGGAGGCAGCGGGTGTCGCCCTGGAAAGCCAAGGCGTCTCGGAGCAATACCTGGCCCTGCTCGTGGCCACGTACACCGCCATGGCGGATTCCGGAGCGCCTGCGCCCGTTCCATGGCTGGCAGGGCTCATCGGTCGGCGACCTGAGACAGTGAAGGATCATCTGAAGCGGGCCAGAAGGGACGGCTTTTTGACCTCAGTCGCCGGCAAGGCAGGCGGAGAGGTGACGGACAAGGCCGCAGCAGTACTTGAGGACATGGCCGAAGCAAGTAGTCACGGCGGCTGACCTACTGCGCGGACGGGAGGGATTGCGTCCAAGTGCGGAATCCACTGGGTGACGGCGTTGTGGGTCGAAGGGTGTGCACCCATCCCCAGAGGGTGCCTCTCTCTGTTGCACGCCTCAGCGTCCAGGACGCTTCCTCTTCGCCTGGCCCTTGATGACCTTGACCGGGGGGAACTGCACGCTGATGTGGCCGTTACGGCGCTTGACGACCTCCACCCGGATCGGATGTTCAGGAAGGAGGGTGAAGGTGGCCGCTGCGCGGATGTCTCCACCCTCGTTCCACGCAATGGAGCGGTCTTCGGCGTTCTTGACCAACTCGATCACGCCCTTGAATGCCAAGTCCATGACCAAGCCCTGCAGATTCTTAGGCATGCCGTCCACGCTGATGGGCATCGTCTCTCCCCCCCCGGAAGATCGGAACCTTGGCGACCGTGACGTACGTGTCCTGCTCGGCCACTCGACACCGCTTCCTGGTATCCGTCGCCTCGCACTGTAGGACAACACGGAGCGGACGCGCTGCCCGTTCGGGTATCCGACCCGGATGATCCCGATGACCAGGGAGCGTGTGATGACTTCGAGCGTGCCCAGCTTCGGAGCACGGACGCCGTGGTCTTGGGCGTGACGATTCGCCGAGCCCGGATGGTCTTCGAGTCGATGCGCCGGGGGCCCGTGCCTCCCGCTCCGTGCCGTACCCGGGGCCGGGTCAGTCCTCGAAGCCCTCCGCCGCGCGCTTCTCGCGCAGTTCCCTGATCGCGCGGCGGCGGGCCAGGCGGTGGGTGCGGCGGATCTGGGCCTCCTGGTAGCGGCGCTCGTCGCGCTCGGTCTCCGGCTGGACCGGCGGCACCCGGCGCGGGCGGCCGTCGGCGTCCACGGCCGCGAAGACCAGGTAGGCGGAGCCGACCTGGGTGGCCGGCGCGGACTCGTTCCAGCGCTCGGCGAGCACCCGCACCCCGACCTCCATCGAGGTCCGGCCGGTCCAGTTGACCTGGGCCTTCACATGGACGAGGTCACCGACGCGGACCGGCTCCAGGAACACCATCTCGTCCATCGACGCGGTCACCGCGGGCCCGCCGCTGTGCCGCCCGGCGACGGCTCCCGCGGCGTCGTCGACCAGTTTCATGATCACCCCACCGTGCACCGTGCCCAGCAGGTTGGTGTCGTTGTGGGTCATGATGTGGCTGAGGGTCGTGCGGGACGCGGACGTCGGCTTGCCCGGGATCTCCGGGGCGTCCGACTCCGCCGTGGTGGCCTGGTCCGTCATGGCCCCCACCTTATGCGGCCGCCGACATTCCGGGACTTTGTGTCAGCTTGGCCACAGCGCCGCGATGATTTTCCGACGACTCTTGTAAGGCACCTGGCTCGGCCCGGCACACTGTGGCCATGAATGATTGGCCCCAGGGATGGTCCGACGACAACCGCGGCTCCCGGTACGGACGTGGCAGTGCGAGCGATCAGCCCGAGGGCGCGCGCGTGATGCGACAGGTCCGCCGCGGTCCGGCCGCCCCGCCGCACGGCCCCGGCGTCCCGCCGCAGCCGTCGTACGTCGACGGCCGGGGGTACGGCGACCCCGCCGGCGCCCCGGGCGCCGACCCCGGGTACGACAGCGGCTACAACACGGGCCAGGTCTACGGCAGCCCCGGCGGCCGCGGCCCGGCCGGCACCGGCACGGGTGCCGGGCGCCCCGCGCCGAACTGGGGCCGGCGCATCAAGTGGACGGCGGTCACGGTGGTCGCCGTGCTGCTCGTCACGACCGTCGCCACCTACTTCTGGGCCGACTCCAAGCTGCGCCGCGAGGTCGACCTGTCGAAGGTCATCGACCGGCCCTCCGCCGGCGAGGGCACCAACTACCTCATCGTCGGCTCCGACAGCCGCGAGGGCATGTCCGCCGCCGAGAAGAAGCAGCTGCACACCGGCTCCGCCGAGGGCAAGCGCACCGACTCGATGATGATCCTGCACGTCGGCGACAACGGCGACACCCTGATCTCGCTGCCGCGTGACTCGGACGTCGAGCTCCCGACCTTCGTCGGCTCGGAGTCGGGCAAGACCTACAAGGGCACCGGCCGGCACATCAAGCTGAACGCCGCGTACGCCACGGACGGCCCCGAACTGCTGGTCCGGACGATCGAGTTCAACACCGGGCTGCGCATCGACCACTACGTCGAGATCGGCTTCGCCGGGTTCGCCGACATCGTGGACGCGGTGGGCGGTGTCGACATCACCATCGACAAGGGCTTCAAGGACAAGTACTCGGGCGCCGACTTCAAGGCCGGCAAGCAGACCCTGAACGGCGAGCAGGCCCTCGCCTTCGTCCGCACCCGGCACGCGTTCGCCGCCTCCGACCTGGAGCGCACCAAGAACCAGCAGAAGTTCCTCGCGGCGCTCGCCCACCAGGTGGCCACCCCGTCCACGGTGCTGAACCCCTTCAAGTTCTACCCGGTGATGGGCGCGGGCCTGGACTCCCTGATCGTCGACAAGGACATGGGCCTGTGGGACCTGGGCTCGATGTTCTTCGCGATGAAGGGCGTCAACGGCGGCGACGGCACCTCGATGAACATGCCGATCTCCGGCTCCACCGGCGGCAACCTCGTCTGGGACAAGGCCAAGGTCAAGACCCTGGTCGACCAGCTCAAGAACGACGAGAAGGTCACCGTCAGCGGCAACTGACCCGCGGCGCGTCCGGGGCGGGGCCGGCGCTCACGAGCAGCCGGCCTCGTCGCCGCGTACGACCGCGGAGTCCGTCTCGCCCGGCTTCACGACCCGCAGGGCGCGCACCGTGCGGAAGTCCGCCCCGGCGATCACCTTCAGCGTCGGCCCGAGCCCCTTCACCGGGCGCAGCTCGCTGCCCGGCAGGGCCGCCGCCAGCGACGTGGCGGAGCGGTCCCAGCGGGGGTCGTAGGCCACGACGGTGCGGCGCACCGCCGGGTCGGCGGCGGTGACCGGACGGCCCGTCGTGCGGAAGCCCGCGGCCGCCAGCGCCGCGTCCACGCGGCGGCCGAGGCCCGCGGTGCGGGTGCCGTTCTCCACCTGGACCCGGATCTGCTGCGGCGGCACCTCCACCGGCGTCGTCGTGGGCCGCGCCTTCGGCGCCACCGCCAGCGGCCGGTCCTCGCGCAGCGCCTGGAACAGCCGCCGCGACGCCACCGGGTCCCACTTCAGCGTCGAGCCGATGCCCTTGACCACGTAGCCCAGCTGACCGATCGGGACCGTGGTGAACTCCGAGGAGGAGGGGGAGAAGGTGCGCATCGCGCGGCCCAGGTCGAGCAGTTCGTCGGTGCCGAAGCCCCGGTCGGCGCGCACCGAGCCCAGCACCGCGCGGGCCACGTCCCGGAACTTCAGCGGGTTGAGCAGGATGCCGGAGGACGTCGCCCGGTCCACCAGGGCCGCCAGGAAGCGCTGTTGGCGCTTCATGCGGCCCAGGTCCGAGGAGGCGTCCGCGTGCCGCGAGCGCACGTACTGCAGGGCCTCGCCGCCCCGCATGGTGTGCCGGCCGGGTGCCAGGTCCAGGCCCGTGTAGGCGTCCTTCAGGGGCTCGCTCGTGCAGATCTGCACCCCGCCGAGGACGTCCACCGTCCGCATGAAGCTGGTGAAGTCGACCTCCAGGTAGTGGTCGATCTTCACGTGGGTCATGTTCTCGACCGTGCGGACCGTGAGCTGCGGGCCGCCCTCGGCGTACGCGGCGTTCAGCTTGAGCGGGTGCCCGGCGTGCCGCTCGCCGGTGGTGGCGTCGACGTGCTCGGGCGTCTCGGCGTAGGAGTCGCGCGGCAGGCTGACCACGCTCGCCCGCTCCCGGTCCTCGGAGATGTGCACGATCATGATCGTGTCGGTGCAGTGGCAGGGCTCCCCGCCGAGGCGGTACCTGCGCCGCTCCTCCTCGGTGATCCGGTCGCGCCCGTCGGTGCCGACCAGCAGCACGTTCATGCCGTGGCCCCCGCGCGGGCGGTTCTTCATGTCCTTGAAGGCGTCGACGCGGGCGATGCCGGAGTCGAGGCTGGTGACCAGCGAGTGCCCGATGCCGGCCGAGGCCAGCACCACCACGGAGAGCGTCATCGCGGCCCGCAGGGCCCAGCGCGGACGGCGGCGCCGTACGGCCGCGGGCGGGGCCGGGCGGGCTCCGGGGCGGGCGGGGGGACGCGGGGGCCGGCGGGCGGGGGGCCGGGGCGGCGTGACGGGCATGTGGGGGGACACCTCCGGGCGGCGGCCGTACGTGGGCGAGCCGTGAGCACGGTAGGCCGATACGATCGGTGGACCGGCGCAGCAACCCCGGCGGGGCGCGGGCGTGTCCCCCGTTCGCGGTAACGTGAGCCCCCTATGAACGCCAAGTCCGACGTGCAGCTCCCCGCCGTGTCCGTGATCATGCCCGTCCTCAACGAGGAGCGGCATCTGCGCGGAGCCGTCCAAGCGATCCTCGCGCAGGAGTACGCCGGCGAGATGGAGGTCGTGATCGCCCTCGGTCCGTCCACGGACCGCACGGACGAGATCGCGGCCGCGCTCGTGGCCGAAGACCCGCGCGTGCACACCGTGCCCAACCCGACGGGCCGTACGCCCGCGGCGCTGAACGCCGCGATCAAGGCCTCCCGCCATCCGGTCGTGGTCCGTGTCGACGGCCACGGCATGCTCTCCCCGAACTACATCGCCACCGCCGTGCGGCTCCTGGAGGAGACCGGCGCGCAGAACGTCGGCGGCATCATGCACGCCGAGGGCGAGAACGACTGGGAGCACGCCGTCGCCGCCGCGATGACGTCCCGGATCGGCGTGGGCAACGCCGCCTTCCACACCGGCGGTCAGGCGGGCCCCGCCGAGACCGTGTACCTGGGGGTCTTCCGCCGCGAGGCGCTGGAGCAACAGGGCGGGTACAACGAGGAGTTCATCCGTGCCCAGGACTGGGAGCTGAACTTCCGCATCCGGGAGGCGGGCGGCCTCATCTGGTTCTCGCCCGAGCTGAAGGTGTCCTACCGGCCCCGCCCCTCGGTGCGCGCCCTGGCCAAGCAGTACAAGGACTACGGCCGTTGGCGGCACGTCGTGGCCCGCTACCACGCCGGGTCGATCAACCTGCGCTACCTCGCCCCGCCGACCGCGGTGTGCGTGATCGCGGCGGGGATCGTGGCCGGTGCCGTGCTGACCCCGTGGGGCTTCGTCGTCCCCGGCGGCTACCTCGCGGCGATAGCGGCCGGGTCGCTCCCGGCGGGCAAGGGGCTGCCGTTGAAGGCGCGGCTGCAGATCCCCGTGGCCCTGGCGACCATGCACATGTCGTGGGGGTGGGGCTTCCTGACCAGCCCGAAGTCGCTGGCCAGGAGGGTCATCGCCTCACGGCGCCCCGCGGTGCTCGCCGAGCCCCGCAGCGAGGGCGCCCACTGACGTCCGGGTGTCCCAGGCCCCGGCGCCGGGCCCGGCCTACCAGACGTAGGCCGGGTCCACGTGCATGCACTGGCTGGTGTCGGCGGCGTTGATCGCCTGCGCCGAGTCGGGTGTCCTGTCCTTCTTGGCGGGTGCCTGGTACGCGGTGCCGGAGCGCCAGTCGGCGCCCACGACGAGCGTGATGCCGGAGACGTCGGTGGACTTCTTCACCGCGCCGGCCGGGAGGCCCAGGGCGCGGGCCACGGCCTGCGCGTCGGCCTGGAGGTCGGCGCTCGGGTAGCGCACGACCGTCGTCGGCTCGGCCGTGGCCGCGGTGTGGTCCGCGACCGCCCGGGTGAAGCCCTTGCCGGTCAGCAGGTCCGCGATCGTGCCGGCGCGTCCGCGGACCGCCGCCTCGGTGTCGGTGGCCGTGCCGTTGAGGACCTGCACCGCGATGGCGGCGGGCGCGTCGGCCGTGGCCGTCGGGGTGGCCGAGGCGCTCGCGGCGGGCTCGGCCTTGTCCTTGCCGTCGAGCGCGACGTCGTCGCGGATCATCCGGAACAGGGTCTCGGCGTCCTCGGTGGGTTCGACGCGGCTGCCGACGTACCGGTTGGGCATCGTCGTCATGGTGATCCGCTCGGTGGGCACCCGCTGGAGCTCGCCGGCCAGGTCGTACATCTTCTTGATGCTGTCCAGGCCGTTGTCGACGGTGATCGCCTTCGTCGCGGCCTCGGCGAGCTTGCGCAGCTTGTTGGGGCTGGTCAGCTTGGCGCTGGCGCGCAGCTCGCGGACCATCGAGTTCATGTACATGTGCTGGGCCTTGGCGCGGGCCAGGTCGGTGTCGTCCTCGAAGCCGTAGCGGGTGCGCAGCCACTGCAGGGCCTGCTCGCCCTGGACGGAGGTGGTGCCCTTGCGCAGTTTCAGGCCGGAGCCCTTGCCGGCGGAGGTGTGCGAGTAGACGTTGGCGTCGACACACACCGGGACGCCGCCGATGGCGTCCGCCATCGACACCACGCCCGAGAAGTCGATCATCATGAAGTGGTCGATGTGGATGCCGGTGAGCTTCTCCCAGGTCGCCACCGTGCAGCCGGGGCCGCCGCGGCCCAGCGACTCGTTGGCCATCATCCGGCCCTGGGTCGCCGGGTAGACCTTGCCGTCGTCCGGGTCGGTGCACTTGGGCAGGGACAGCAGGGTGTCGCGCGGGATGCTCACCACGGACATGTTGGAGCGGTCGGCGGAGACGTGCAGCAGCATCTGGACGTCCGCGAGCGGGGGGCCGCCGAAGGTGTCGCGGGCGCCGCCGAGCTTCTGGTTCTCCGCGGTGTCGCGGGCGTCGGAGCCGATCAGCAGGATGTTCAGGGGGGTCTGGCCCGCCGCGTTGGCCTTGGTCTGCGCGGCCCGGTCCTTGGCGTCGCCGAGGTTGAGGTCGTCGCTCCTGATGTTGGCGTTGAGGTGCTGGTAGTAGAGATAGCCGGCCCCCGCCGTGCCGAGTATCACCACCGCCAGTACCGTCGCCGACCAGCGCAGCACGCGCCGTCTGCGCCGGGGGCGGCCTCGGCCGCTCTTGCCCCCCTTGCCGTCCGTGCCGCTCGCGCCGCCGTCCGGACCGCCGGGTTCCGTGTCGTCCGCGGGTTCCTGCTCCTGCGGTGTGAGGGACATCGTGTCCTCGACCGCGGGAACCTCCCCCCGCACACTGCTCTGCGCCATCCCCTGCCCTCCCCGCCGTGCACCCAGACACGGGTCTCCCACCCGCGTCGCGTTAGACGCGCGGGGCCGCTTTCTCGTTGTACGAAGTCCGCCCCGCGTCTACCTAGACGCGTGGCAAACCGTTTCGGTCACTACTTGGCGCACTCGACCTTGTCCGCCGTGGACTTCTGCACCGTGTCCGGCACCGCGGTCGGCGCCGTCAGCGAGACGCCCGCGCCCTTGAAGTCCTTGCCCAGGGTGAGGGTCATGGTCGGCAGCCCCTGGGCGTTGGTGACGCTCGTGCCCGGCTTGAGCGCCGTACCGGGCAGGCCCATGACGGCGGCCAGCTTGCGTGCCTGGGCCGCCTGCTCGGGGGCGTACTCGAGGGTCGTGGTGCTCAGGGCCGCGGGGGCGTTGCCCGCGTTCTCGGACTTGGTCACGCCCTTGTCGTTCTGCAGCCAGCTCAGAGTGGACTGCGCGCTGCCGGGCGCCGCGCCGCCGTTGAGGATGCGCACCCGCACCTCGGACGCCGCGGACTGGCTGCCCTTGAGCCGGGCGGCGGCCGCGGCGGCGGCCGCGTTCTTGGACGCCTGCGCCTTCTTCTTCACCGCGGTGAAGGAGACGTCGTCCTTGATCATCTGGAAGACGGTGGGTGCCGTGCCCGTGTTGAGCACGACGGTGGCCTTCACCTTCTCCGCCGGGTTGTCGACGACCGGGACGGTGGTGAAGGTCAGGTTCTTGGTGTTGAGCTTGCCCAGCTCCATCCCCAGGTCCTTCAGCTTGTCGATGCTGTCGAGCTGGGAGTCGACCGTGAGCGCCTTGGTGCCCGCCTCCGCCAGCTTGATCATCTTGGTGGGGCTGGTCAGGGTGTCGTTCGACTTCAGCTTGCGCATCAGCGCGCTGAGGAACTGCTGCTGGATCTGGATGCGGCTCAGGTCGCCGCCGAAGCCCACGGAGTGCCGGGTGCGCACGAACGCCAGCGCCTGCTCGCCCTCGATGAGGTGCGTGCCCTTGGACAGCTTCAGGTGCGAGTCGGCGTCGTCGATGTCCTTGCCCAGGCACACCTCGACCCCGCCGACCGCCGTGGTCAGCGTCTTGACCGCGTTGAAGTCGGCCACCATGAAGTTGTCCGGGGTGATCCCGGTCAGCTCGGTCACCGTGCGCATCGTGCAGCTCGGTGTGCGGCCGTCCTGGCCGAGGCTCGTGTTGAAGCGGACGTTCTCCGTGCCCCTGATGACCTTGGTGGAGCCGTCCTCCTGCTCGGTCGGGCAGTCCGGGACGTCCACGATCAGGTCGCGCGGGATGCTCAGCGCGGTCGCGTTCGTGCGGTCCTTGGAGACGTGCAGCAGGATCGTGGTGTCCGCGTGGCCGACGCTGCCGGAGTCGCCGTAGCCCTCGTTGCCCGCGCCCGTGCGCTTGTCGGTGCCGATCAGCAGGATGTTGATGGCCTTGTCCTTGTTGAAGCCACCCGTGCTCGCGCCGTCGTCGGAGACCGACTTGATGTTGCCGTTGAGGTGCTCCAGGTACAGGTAGGCGGCACCCGCGGTGCCCACCAGCACGAACGCCATGACCCCGCCGGTCCACAGCAGGACCTTCTTGGTCTTCGACTTCTTCTTCACCGGCCGGCGGCCGCGCCGGCCCGGCGGCGGCTCCTGCGCGGGCGCGCCCCGGCGCCTGCGCTGCGGCGGCACCTCGGGCTCGGCCGCGTCCCGGTCGGGGGCCGTCGTGCGGCCGCGGGTCCCCCGGCCCGACGAGCCGGTCCGGCCGGGGGCCGCCGTACGCGGTCCGGGGACCGCCGGTTGCGCTGCGGAAGGAGCCAGTCGCAGTTCGTATTCGCCGGTGTCCGGATTGAGCACCCACTGGTCTGCGGGGTCGATGTTCTCCGCCCGCCCACGGCCTTGCGCGTCCACGGTTGTCCGAATCCTCCGTAGGGGCCACGCGGCGCCTTCCCCCCAAAAAGGCGCTCGGGTCTTGTCACACAGTGCACGACCCCAGGACGGACCTCTGGCCGGGTGCACCGGATCGCTCACACTATCCGGCCGGTACGCCGTCGAGCGACGACGGTGACCGATTCCACGTCCCTACAACCGGGCAATCCGCCGCATTTCCCTGAACCCCGGTTCTTCCGTTGCGCTGCGCTTGGGCGGCCCTTTACCCGCAGATGTCGTCGGCGGCGGTCCGGCCCCGGAACGCCGACGCGGACTTGTCCGCGGCCTCCCGTGCGGAGGCCGCGCTCACCGCGATGGGACGGTCGGTGCGCAGCCGCCGGAACAGGTTCTCCGCGGCCGGCTGCACGAGCTGGTCGCGGTTGGCGTTGTAGACGTACGACTCCCTCGGCACGGTCAGGAAGCGGACCCGGGAGGCCGGGATGTCGCGCAGGCCGCGCACCAGGTCGTACAGGCCGTGCAGGCTCGCCAGCGCCGGGTCGGTGGTCAGCGACGACGTGGCCGCGTCCAGCACCGGGTAGAGCTTCACCGGGTTCAGCAGGACGTCGTTGCCGCGGACCTTGGTGACCAGCGCGGAGAGGAACCGCTGCTGGCGGTCCATGCGGTCGGTGTCGCTGCCGTTGCCGAGCGACTTGCGGGCCCGCACGTAGCCGAGGGCCTGCTCGCCGTCGAGCGTGACCCGGCCGGCCGGCAGCCGCAGCTTGGCCGCCTTGTCGTCGATGGGCTCGTCCAGGCAGACCTCTACGCCGTCCACCGCGTCGACCATGTCCTTGAACCCGCTGAAGTCGACGACGATGTGGTGGTCCACCCGCACGCCGGTGAGCTTCTCCACGGTCCGGACGGTGCAGGCCGAACCGCCCGTCTGGAACGCGTAGTTGAACATGGCGAACATCGGCTCGCCCCGGGTGCCGTCGCGCCGCCGGCAGCCCGGCACGTCCACCATCAGGTCCCGGGGGACGGAGACGGCCGTCGCGGAGCGTCGGTCCGCGCTGAGGTGCAGCAGGATCGTGGTGTCCGAGCGCTCCGTCCCGGAGTCCTTGCCGTACTTGCCGTTGCCCGCGCCCGCCCGCGAGTCCGACCCGACCAGCAGGATGTTCTGCGCGCCCTTGACCAGGGCGGTGGGCCGCTCCTTCTCGTACCGGGCGAGCTCGGCGGCGGCGGCCTCGTCGGGGGTGATGTTGGCGCTGAGCTTGGCGTAGACGATCGACCCGGCGACCGCGACGCCGATCAGCGCGAGCCCGGCGCCGAGGGCCCCGCCGTACAGCCAGCGGCGGCGCCGCCGGCGGGCGAGCCCGGCGCGGCTGGCACGGGCCCCGGCGACCGACCCCGTCCGGGGCCGCGCGGACCGCCGTCCGTCGACCACACCCGCCACCACCCCTCACGTCGTCCACGCCGTCAGTGCGGAGCCCTGCGCTTCGATGATTCACCGGGAGGGGGTGGGGTGGGGGCGTGGGATGGGCCGAACGGGTGACTGGCCCTCCGGGAGCGCGGGCGGGCGCGGGCGGTGAGTGGGGTGGGGCGGTGGCGTGTCGGGTGCGGGGTCGCGAGGGCTGGTCGCGCGGTTCCCCGCGCCCCTTCGGACGGGTGGGCTCAGGTGCGGGCGGTCGCCGTGACGCGTTCGCTGTCGATGCGCTGGGTGAGGGTCTCCTCGGACGCCTGGTCCAGGTGGCGGCACAGCACCACCGAGCCGCCGCTCGCGAGCGGTGCGTACAGGCCCGCGCTCAGGCCCTCCCAGGTGTCGTAGCCCAGCCCGGACAGCAGCCGCGAGCCCGGCCCCAGCAGGCCCAGCGCCTCGGCCTCGCCCCGGGCCCGCTCCACGATCTCCGCCCCGGTGTACTCCGCCCCGGCCACGACCAGCGCCGGCTCCTCCGGGTCGACCGGCGCGTACGGCACGAAGCGGTCCCCGTACGTCGGCACCTCCACGGCGTAGTCGGCGTACCCCTGCGGCGGTCCCGGCACGAAGCGCCTCCCGAGCGGCGCCAGCGACAGCGCGTACCGCTCGCCCCGGCAGGCCCGGCCCGCCTCGACGCCGTCCGGTCCGGCCACCACGACGTCCGCCCGCGCGGGATCGCCCGCGACGTCCGCGACGACGCCCACCGACGAGCACGCCACCAGCCACACCGCCGTCTGCCAGTGCGCGGGCAGCAGCAGCGCGACCCGGTCGCCGGGCTCGGCGGACAGGCCGTCCTGGAGGAGGTTGGCGGTCTTGGCCACCCAATTGGCGAAGGTGGCCACGGACAGTTCGACCCGTTCCCCCGTGGCGTCGTCGTAGAAGGTCACCAGCGGGCGCGCGGGGTCCGCGGCGAGCGCGGAACGCAGCAGGTCGGCAGGGGTGCGATCGGTGGCAGTCACCCGCGCAAGCGTACGCCGCCCCCGCCCGCGCCACCCGTGTCCCCGCCCGGCGGGGAGCCACCGGTTCGGCGGAACGGCACCCGACTGACCGTCAAGTCACCGATGGACAGATATGTATGACTATGTCCAAGATCAGGGGCATGCACGGATTGCTTGCTACCTCACTCGGTGTCACCTGTGCGGCCGCCCTCACCCTGCCCCTGGCGCCACCCGCCACCGCGACGCCGCAACCCCCGGCACCGGTGGCGGAGGCGGCGACCGCGGCCGGGGCCGCCCGCCCCGACCCGCCCCGGGCCCCCGGCGCGCCACCCCGCGCGGCCGCTCCGGAGCTGCCCGGCAGCACCCAGTCCCTGCCCCTCGCCCCCCTCGCCCGCGACCGGGCCCTCGGCGACGCGGGCGACCAGGGCCTGCCCCGCCGCGACGTACGGCACTTCTCCCTCCTCGGCGTCGTCTGGGACGACCCCGGCGCCCCCCTGCACGGGCGGGTCCAGGTCCGCACCCGCGCCGCCGGCACCCACGCCTGGTCCGGCTGGCAGGACCTGGAGACCCACAACGACGACCACGGCGCCGACCCCGGCACCCCCGAGCGCACCTCCGGCCACGTCCGGGCCGGCACGGCCCCGCTGTGGGTCGGCGACTCCGACGGCGTCGAGGTCCGCGTCCACGGCGAGGACACCGGCCGGCACGGCAGCGACCGCCAGGGCACCGACCGGCACGGCCGGGCCGGTGTGACCAGGGCCGCGCACACCACCCCGCAGGCCCCCGCGGCGGTGCTCCCGAGGGGCCTGCGCCTCGAACTGATCGACCCGGGCGCCGACGACACCCGCGCCGCGCACCTCTCCGCCGAGGCCGCCGGGACCCGGGAGGTCCGGCGGGCCGCCCTGGACACCGAGGCGCGGGCGGCCTCCGCGGCCAACGCCGACCTCGCCCCCGTGGGCGCCCTGGAGATCCCCGCGCTCGACCGTGCGCAGACGCGCAGCGAACTGCTCTCGCTGCGCTCGGGGAAGCTGACGGCCGCTCAGAAGGCGAAGCCGTACATCGGCCCGCGCCCGCGCATCGTCACGCGCCGCGGCTGGGGCGCCGACGAGAAGCTGCGGGAGAAGTCCTTCGTCTACACCTCGAAGGTCAAGGCGGCCTTCGTCCACCACACCGCCTCGGGCAACACGTACAAGTGCTCCCAGGCCCCCTCGCTCATCCGCGGTATCTACCGCTACCACGTCAAGAGCATGGGCTGGCGGGACATCGGCTACAACTTCGTCGTCGACAAGTGCGGCACCATCTACGAGGGCCGGGCCGGGGGAGTGGCGAAGGCGGTCCTGGGCGCCCACACCCTCGGGTTCAACACCAACAGCATGGGCATCGCGGTGATCGGCACGTTCGGCAGCACCAAGCCGCCCGCCGCCGCGGTGACGGCCATCGCCCGGCTGACGGCCTGGAAGCTGGGTCTCTACGGGGGCAATCCCAAGGGCAAGACATACCTGAAGTCCGGCGGTGGCAACCTCTACCGCAAGGGCAAGAACGTACGGCTGAACGTGATCTCCGGTCACCGCGACGGCTTCGCCACCGAATGCCCGGGACGGCAGCTCTACGGCAAGCTCGGCACGGCCCGCTCGTCGGCGGCGCGCCTCCAGGGGCGCTGAGACCGGGGGCCGGGACCGAGGTGACGGGGAGCCGCACGCCGTGGACGGCGCCGCACCCCGGTCTGCGGACACGGCACACCGGTCTGCTCGCGCCGCACCCCGGTCTGCATACACTGACCGGCCGAAAGACAGTTCGGCCGGTCCCGGCAGGAAGCGAAGACGACAGGTGACAGAAGCGATCCTCCTGGTCGGCGGCAAGGGCACCCGGCTGCGCCCGCTCACGGTGCACACGCCCAAGCCGATGGTGCGGGCGGCCGGGGTGCCGTTCCTCACCCACCAGTTGGCGCGGGCGAGGGCCGCGGGCGTCGACCACATCGTGCTCGCCACGAGCTACCTCGCCGAGGTCTTCGAGCCGTACTTCGGCGACGGCTCCTCGCTGGGCCTGCACCTGGAGTACGTGACCGAGGAGGAGCCCCTCGGCACGGGCGGCGCGATCCGCAACGTCGCCTCCCGCCTGCACTCCGGCCCCGACGACCCGGTCCTGGTCTTCAACGGCGACATCCTGACCGGGCTCGACATCCGCCGCCTGGTGGCCACCCACGAGGAGACCCGGGCGGACGTCTCGCTGCACCTGACCAGGGTGACGGACCCGCGCGCCTACGGCCTGGTCCCCACGGACGAGACCGGCCGGGTGCTGGCGTTCCTGGAGAAGCCGACCACGCCCGAGGAGATCGTCACCGATCAGATCAACGCGGGCGCCTACGTCTTCCGCCGCTCGGTCATCGACACCATCCCGGCCGGCCGGCCCGTCTCCGTCGAACGGGAGACCTTCCCCGGCCTGCTGGCCGCCGGGGCGCACCTGCAGGGCATGGTCGACTCCACCTACTGGCTGGACCTGGGCACCCCGGCCGCGTTCGTGCGCGGCTCGGCCGACTTGGTCCTCGGCCGCGCCCCCTCCCCGGCGGTGCCGGGCCGCTGCGGCGACCGCCTCGTCCTGCCGACGGCCACGGTCGCCGCCGACGCGAAGCTGACCGGCGGCACGGTGGTCGGCGAGGGCGCCTTCGTCGCCGGGGGCGCCCGCGTCTTCGGCTCCACCATCCTGCCCGGCGCGGTGATCGAACCCGGCGCCGTCATCACCGACTCCCTCATCGGCACCCGCGCCCGCGTCGGCGAACGCTCCGTCCTCACCGGCACGGTCATCGGCGACGGCGCGGTCGTCGGCGCGGACAACGAACTGCGCGAGGGCGCGAGGGTGTGGTGCGACGCGAGGATCCCGGCGGGGGCGCTGCGCTTCTCGCCCGACCAGTGATCTCGTGAGCCCGTCCCTCGTCCTCCGGCCGAGGGCACGTCGTCCCAGCCCGTCCGGCGTGTGAGGACGAGGCCCGTTCAGGGCCGAAGGGGGGGTCCGGGGGCACAGCCCCCAGCAGCCGGCCGCGGTCAGGAGTGCCCCCGCCTCACAGCCCCCGGATGTCGCCGACAGGCATCCGCGGAGCCCGCCGCGCCGGCACCACCCCGCTCAACAGGATCAGCCGCGCGGCCCGGTGCCGCTGCCCGGCGTACGGCTCCAGCAACCGCAGCATCAGCGCGTCGTCCGCGTGCCGGTCCCCGGCCAGCGCCCACCCCACGATCCCCGGCAGGTGCAGGTCGCCGGTCGTCACCTCGTCCGCCGCCCCGTGGCTGCGCTGCACCGCCTCCGCCGACGTCCACGGCCCGATCCCCGGCACCACTTCCAGCCGCGCGCGAGCCTCCCGCGGCTCCATCCCGGTCGCCTCCTCCAGCCGCGCGGCGACCCGCACGGCCCGCAGGATCGTCGAGGCGCGCTTGTTGTCGACGCCGGCCCGGTGCCACTCCCACGACGGGATCAGCGCCCAGGTCCGCGGCGCGGGCATCACCCACAGCCGCCCCCCGGCCGCGGGCCCCGGCGCCGGCTCCCCGAACTTGCGCACGAGCAGCCGCCACGCCCGGTACGCCTCGTCGGTCGTCACCTTCTGTTCGAGGACCGACGGGATCAACGACTCCAGCACCAGCCCGGTCCGCGTGAGCCGCAGCCCCGGCCGGCGGTGCCGCGCGTGGGCCAGCAGCCGGTGCCGGGGCACGAACGCGGACGGGTCGTCGGCCGCCCCCACCATCTCCGGCAGCCGGTCGAGCAGCCACTCGGCTCCCGGCCCCCACGCCTCGCCGCGCACCGCACCGCCGTGCGCCGACACCCGCAGCGTCCCGGGGCCGGCCGGGGTGAGGCTGGCCCGCCACACGGACCCGTCGGGCATCGCGCGGAACGTCGGGTCGGCGGGGCCCCGCCGCAGCGGCCCGAGCACCAGCCCGAGGTCGAGGGGCCCGTCGGGGACGTACGTCCGCACCCGCCCGGCGGCCGGCGCGGCCGGCGCCGGGCGCGCCGCGGGCACCACGACCTCGCCGCCGCGCGCGGTGGTGCGCGTCGGCCGCGGAGCGAAACGTCCAGCCACGAATGAGGTCCCTAGGAGAACGAGGAAGGCAACCCCACGAGCGTAAGCGCACCCACGCCAGGAACCACCCCTCGCGTGTCGCCCGTCTCACCGGACCTCGATGAACGCCTCCGCGTCCCGCTCGGCCCGCGGCCGCGGTTCCTCCGCCGGGTGCCCGACGGCCACCGCCCCCATCGGGTCCCAGTCGCCCGGCAGCCCCAGCACGTCCCGTACGACGTCCCGGCAGAACATCGTGGACGACACCCACGCCGAGCCCAGCCGTTCCCCGGCCAGCGCCACGAGGAGGTTCTGCACGCCGGCCCCGGCGGCCACCACGAACATCTCCCGCTCGGCCGTGTCCCGCCGGGCGTCGCCGTAGGTGTGCGAGCCGTCCATGACCAGGCAGGGCACCACCAGGTAGGGCGCGTTGCGCAGGACGTCCCCGCGCCGCACCCGCTTGCCGATCGACTCCTCGCTCCTGCCGTCCCGGCGCAGGTCCGCGATCCACGCGTCGCGCATCGCGTCCAGCAGCCGGGTGCGGGACTCCTCGGACTCCAGCAGCACGAACCGCCACGGCGTCGTGTGGTGCGGGGCCGGCGCCGTCACGGCCGCCGCCACCGCGCGCCGGACCGCACCGGGGTCGACGGGCTGGTCGGTGAAGGCGCGCACCGTGCGCCGCTGGGTGACCGCCAGCCGCACGGCCTCGGAGGTGCCCAGCCGGAACATGTCGTCCCGCGCCCCGCGCACCATGGCCCGGGCGCCCTCGTCGTCCCCGTCGGTGCCGTCGTCGCCTTCCTGGCCGCCCGGCCTGACGACGTGCGCCAGCCCGCGGACCACGGCCACCGGCCGTCCCGCGGCCTTGCCCTTGACCAGGTCGCCGGCGGCGGCCAGCTCGTCCGCCGTCGCCACGACCGTGGCGCTGAGCGGGTTGCCGTAGGCGTCCGTGCCGCCCCGCAGGTCGTCCAGCACGCGGACGCCGGCGGCGCCGATCGCGACGTCCGTGAGCCCCGAGCGCCAGGGCCGCCCGAAGGTGTCGGTGACGATGACGCCGACGTCGACACCGAGGGCGTCCCGCAGGCCCCGGCGGACGGCCCGGGCGGAGGCGTCGGGGTCCTCGGGCAGCAGCAGGACGGTGCCCGCGGGCGTGTTGGACGCGTCGACGCCGGCGGCGGCCATGACCAGCCCCTGCCGGTTCTCCACGATCCGCAGCGTCCCGCGCCGGGCCACGACGCGCACGCTCTCCGCGTCGATCGCGGCCTCCCGGTCGGCGGCCTCGACGATCCGCCCCTCGGCCTTGGACACGATCTTCGAGGTGACCAGGACGACGTCCCCGTCGGCGAGCCCCGGCTCCGCCGCGGCGATCAGCTTGGCGAGGTCGTCCCCGGGCCGCACCTCGGGCAGCCCGGCGGGCGCCCAGACCCGGTACTCCTGCGCGACGGGCCCGCTCACGCTCCGCGCACCTCCTCGGCCAGCGCCAGCGCCTCCCGGGCCATCCGCGCGGTCGCCTCGAGGTCCGTCATCATCAGCGGTACGGCCCGGCAGCGGATGCCGGCCGTCTCGACCCGCTCGACCGCGCCCGCGTCGACGGTGTCGACCAGCCAGCCGTCCAGCAGCCCGGAGCCGTAGTGCTCGGCGACCGCCGCGGCCGTGGACTCCACGCCGACGGCGGCGAGCACCTTGTCGGCCATGCCCCGCACGGGCGCGTCCCCGACGATCGGGGACAGGCCGACCACCGGCACGCCCGCGTCGGCGATCGCCTCGCGGATGCCGGGCACGGCGAGGATCGTGCCGACGGACACCACGGGGTTCGACGGCGGGAAGAGCACCACGTCCGCCTCGGCGATCGCCTCCAGTACGCCGGGCGCGGGCTTCGCCTGCTCGGCGCCCACCGGCACGACCGCCTCGGCCGGCACGGACGCGCGCAGCCGCACCCAGTACTCCTGGAAGTGGACGGCCTTGCGCTCCCCGTCCAGCTCGACGGCGACGTGCGTCTCGACGCGGTCGTCGGTCATCGGGATCAGCCGCACGCCCGGCTGCCAGCGGTCGCACAGCGCCTCGGTGACCGCGCTGAGCGGGAACCCGGCGCCGAGCATCTGCGTCCGCACGATGTGCGTGGCGAAGTCCCGGTCGCCGAGGCCGAACCACTCCGGCCCGACGCCGTACGCGGCCAGTTCCTCCTTCAGGTGGAAGGTCTCGTCCGCCCGCCCCCAGCCCTGCTCCTCGTTGATGCCGCCGCCGAGCGTGTACATCACCGTGTCGAGGTCCGGGCAGACCTTCAGCCCGAAGAGGTGGATGTCGTCGCCGGTGTTGCCGATGACCGTGATGTCCGCGTCGGGCGCGGCCCGCTTCAGACCACGCAGGAACCGGGCACCACCGATGCCGCCTGCCAGAACCACAATGCGCATGTCCCCAAGTCTTGCAGGCGGGTGGGACACCGCGGGCCGCGGTGACCGGTCCCGGACACCCGTCGGTGGGGGAGCGGCCCTCCGGTGCCGGCCGGCGCGGGCCCCGGGTCAGGCGGTGACCGGACGTGCCTCGCAGCGGGCCTCGGTGTGCATCGGCATCTCCGTCAGCCCCGGGAAGTACACGTGCAGGCTGACGGCCGGCTCCAGCGCGTCGTTGACGACCTCGTGCACGTAGCCCGGCGCGAACACCCGCTGCTCGCCCTCACGCAACGCGCGCGTGCCCCGGCGGGTGTGCTCGGTCAGGGCGCCGGACAACACGGTCAGCACCCCGGACGAGCGGCCGTGGTCGTGCGGCCCGCTGCCCTGGCCGGGCACCCAGGACAGCAGCCACACCTCGTAGCCGGGCCCGGTGCGCAGCCGGTGGTACCAGCGCGTGGTGGCGTCGTAGCGCACCAGGTGCGCCCACTGGGAGCGGTCGTCGGCGATCGAGCGGGCGAGGCCGGCGAACTCGGCGACGGTGGCCGGGTGCTCGCGGGGGGCCTGCAGCAGGTGCGGGACTTCGAGGATGTCGCCGGCGATCTGGAGGTCGCTGTCGCTGTTCATGGGTGCGGTGGTTCCTCGGCGGGGTGGGGGGTCGGCTGGGTGTCGCGGTGCCGTCCGACCGGGTCGCGGGGGACGGGAGGGCCCGGGTGGGGGCGGGGAACAGACAGCCGAGTCGCGGTGGACTCAGGGAGGGTCAGCCGGAGCGCGGTCGGCTCAACAGCTGGAACAGCGACAACAGCTACGGCGAGCGCGGGCAGCACCGTCGGACCCGGCGGAGCGGGTCGAGGTGAGCGCCAAGTTCGCGAGCATGCCCACAAGGACAGCGGTTCACACCCGGAGTGTCAACTCGGCACCCGGAATGTGGGACGGGTTTCACCTCATCCGGTTCATCTGTCAGGTGAAAGGTTTGTTCACCGGGAACCGGGGACACATGCGCCACATGCCGGGCGCAAGCCCCGTGGTGATCCCGTGATCCGACTGTGATCCGGTTCGCTTCGGCGCGCGCGTCGGAACGGGATCGATCCCCAGGACGTCCTCCTCCGTACAGGCTCCACGGGAGCCGAGCCGGGGAGGAGGCCCTCGGGGGTCCCTCTCTGCGTGTCAAGGTTTATGCCGATTTGAACACTTAACGCACGGCCTTGGTTCCGCAGAGTGAATAAGGGGCCCAATAGCAGATCTCGGCTTGACTCGCCCGGAGCAGCACACTTGTAATTTCACTCGTGTCGTTCAGCCGGGATCGGTAACGGCAACGTCACGGGGACGCGAAACGGACGAGGGGCGCACATGACCGAGCTGGTGCAGCAACTGCTGGTCGACGACGCGGACGAGGAACTCGGCTGGCAGGAGCGCGCACTGTGCGCCCAGACCGACCCCGAGTCCTTCTTTCCGGAGAAGGGCGGCTCCACCCGTGAGGCGAAGAAGGTCTGCCTCGCCTGCGAAGTCCGCTCCGAATGCCTCGAGTACGCCCTCGCCAACGACGAACGCTTCGGCATCTGGGGCGGTCTGTCCGAAAGGGAGCGGCGCCGCCTGAAGAAGGCGGCGGTCTGACCCGCGGGTCACCCCGCGCGCGTACCGCGCACATCGAGGGCACTGCCCGCGTCCGCACACCGGTGCGAACGGCCCGTGGCCCGTGGGTTGTCCACAGGCGGCGGGCCGTCGTCATGCCCAGCCGATAGTGTGGGCGCTCGTCCGAGACGCCCCGCCGTGCGCACACGGCACAGGCGTCCACCGCAGTCCATCGAACCGGGGCCCGTACCTCGATGTCCGCGTACAGCCACTCGACGGCGCATCACGGCGCCGCTGCCACGGCGGGATCCGACCCGACCCGCCTGCCGGGAACCGACCCGACCCGTCCCCCCGAGTTCCCGCGTCACGTGGTGACCGCGGTCCTCGTCTCCCACGACGGGGCCCGCTGGCTGCCCGACGCGCTCGCCGGCCTGCTCGGCCAGGAGCGGTCCGTGCAGTCCGTCGTGGCCGCCGACACCGGCAGCGCCGACGACTCCGCGCACCTGGTGACCGAGGCCCTCGGCGCCGACCGGGTGCTCCACCTCGCCCGCCGCACCGGCTTCGGCCAGGCCGTCGAGGAGGCCACCCGCACGGCCCCGGTCCTCACCCCCGACGACCTGCCGTACCTCAAGCGCCCCAGCGGCTGGGACCCCGTCACGCGCACGTGGCGCGACGACGCCTATGACCTGCCCGAACTTCCCTACGGCGAACCGATCCAGTGGCTGTGGCTGCTGCACGACGACTGCGCGCCCGAGCCCGACGCCCTCGCCGAGCTGCTGCGGGTCGTGGAGACCGAACTCGAACTGGGCCGCGACGACGTCGCCGTGGTCGGCCCCAAGCTGCGCGGCTGGTACGACCGCCGCCAGTTGCTGGAGGTCGGCGTCACCATCGCCCCCTCCGGCCGCCGCTGGACCGGCCTGGACCGCCGCGAGCAGGACCAGGGCCAGCACGACCACGTGCGCTCCGTGCTGTCGGTGTCCACCGCGGGCATGCTGATCCGCCGCGACGTCTTCGAACAGCTCGGCGGCTTCGACCGGCGGCTGCCCCTGATGCGCGACGACGTCGACCTGTGCTGGCGCGCGCACGCCGCCGGCCACCGCGTCCTCGTCGCCCCCGAGGCGGTCGTCCGGCACGCCGAGGCCGCCTCCCGCGAGCGCCGCACCGTCGACTGCGCGGGCCGCACCGCCGCCTCCCCGCACAAGGTCGACAAGGCGGGCGCCGTCTACACCCTCCTCGTCAACAGCCGTACGGCGACGCTGCCGTGGGTCCTCGTGCGCGTGGTCGTCGGCACGCTCCTGCGCACCCTCGCCTACCTCGTCGGCAAGGTCCCCGGCCAGGCCCTCGACGAGATCCGCGGCCTGCTGGGCACGCTGCTGCGGCCCGAGCGCATCCTCGCCGGCCGCCAGAGGCGCGGCCGCCCGGCCGTCGACAAGGACGAGCTGCGGCCGCTGTTCCCGCCGCCCGGCGCGACCGTGCGGGCCACCGTCGAACAGGCCGCGGGCGACCTCTTCGGCTCCTCCGACGCCGAGGCGCCCGCGGCCGGCCGGCACGGCGGCGGCCTGGAGTCCGGACCCGGCGGCGACGACGCCGACTTCCTCGAGGTCGAGCAGTTCGCCCGCCTCAAGCGCATCGCCCGCAAGCCCGGTCCGGTGCTCTTCCTGCTCCTGCTGGCGGTCTCCCTGGTCGCCTGCCGCAGCCTCCTCGGCGGCGGCGCGCTCGCCGGCGGCGCCCTGCTGCCCGCCCCGGCCGACGCCTCCGAACTGTGGTCGCGCTACGCGGACGCCTGGCACCCGGTCGGCGCCGGCGGCACCCCGTCCGCGCCGCCCTACCTCGCGGTCATCGCCACCCTGGCCACCCTGCTGTTCGGCTCGACCGGCCTCGCCCTGACGGTCCTGCTGGTCTGCTCGGTGCCGCTGGCCGGGTTCACCGCGTACTTCGCCTCCCGCCCCCTCGTCGAGTCCCGGCTGCTGCGCGCCTGGGCGGCCGTCGTCTACGCGTTCCTGCCCGCCGCCACCGGCGCGCTCGCCGGCGGCCGCGTCGGCACCGCCGTCCTCGCGGTGCTGCTGCCGCTCCTCGCCCGCGCGGGCGTCGCCGCGAGCGGCCTCGCCCACCGCCCGGGCACGCGCGGCAGTTGGCGCGCCACCTGGGCCTACGCGCTGCTGCTGACCGTCACCACCGCGTTCACGCCGATCGTGTGGCCGATCGCGCTGGTCCTCGCCCTCGCCGTGCTGGCCCTGCGCCGCGCCGACCTGCCCGCGTACGGGCTGCGCTTCCTCGCCCAGCTCGGCACCCCCCTGCTGGTCCTGGCGCCCTGGTCGCTGTCCCTGCTGCCGTTCGGCTTCTTCACCCAGGCCGGCCTCGACTACGGCGCCTCCTCGGCCTCCGCGCTCGACCTGCTCGGCGCCAGCCCCGGCGGCCCCGGCACGGTGCACGGGCTGATGCTGATCGGCATCGTCCTCGCCGCGCTGGCCGCCCTGCTGCGCGCCGAGCGCCACCGCAGCGTCCTCACCGCCTGGGCGGTGGCCCTGGTCGGCCTGGTCTTCGCGGTCCTGTCCAACGCCTCCACCTGGGCCGGCCCCGCCACCCTCGTCTACGGCATCGCCCTGCTCGTCGCCGCCGCGCTCGGCGCCGACGGAGCACGCGCGCGGGTCGCCGAGCAGAGCTTCGGCTGGCGCCAGCCGGTCGCCGCGCTGATCGCCTTCGCCTCGGCCGCGGGCCCGCTGCTCGTCGCCGCCGGCTGGATGATCGGCGGCGCCGACGGGCCGCTGGAGCGCCGCAACCCCGTGCAGGTGCCCGCGTTCGTCGCCGAGGAGGCGGGCACCCGCGACCAGGCCCGCACCCTCGTCCTCGACAGCGACTCCGCCGCCCACGTCGACTACATGCTGGTGCGCGGCTCCGGCGCCCGCCTCGGCGACGCCGAACTGGCCGCCGCCGACGGGGAGAACGCCCGGCTCGACAAGGTCGTCGCCAGCCTGGTCGCGGGCTCCGGCGCCGACCAGGCCGACGAACTCGGCAAGTTCGCCGTGGCGTACGTCCTCGTCCACAAGGGCGCCCCGCGCGAGGTCACGCGCGTGCTGGACGCCACCCCGGGCCTGAAGCGGCTCAGCCAGAAGGACGGCAGCGCGCTGTGGGCGGTGGACCGCGAGGTCTCCCGCGCGGCGATCGTCACCCCCTCCGGCTCCGGCACCCCGGTCCCGGTCGCCGCCGGCCCCGTCGAGCTGCACACCACGGTCCCCGCGGGCGCCGACGGCCGGATCCTGCGCCTGGCCGACTCCGCCGCCGACGGCTGGACGGCCACCCTCGACGGCAAGCCGCTGGAGCGCACCACCGTCGACGGCTGGGCCCAGGGCTTCGCACTGCCCTCCTCCGGCGGCAAGCTGGACGTCACCTACGACGACCCGTTCACCCACACCCTGTGGCTGTGGGCGCAGGGCCTCCTCGCCCTCGTCCTCGTGGTGCTCGCCCTGCCGGGCCGCCGCCGCGACGTCGACGACGACCTCCCCGAGGAGGAGCCGGTCCCGGCCCAGGCCGTCGCCGGCGAGGGCCGCCGCGCCCGCCGCCTGCGCGACCGCGCCGAGGCCGCCGAAGCCGCCGGGACGGGCGCCCAGGACGACGGCGCCGCGTCCCCCGAGGCGCCGCAGCCTCCGGCCGCCGTGCCGCAGCAGCGGCCGTACGACGAGTGGGACCCGGCGACGTACGCCGGCGCCGGCCACGGCGGTCACCCGGACGGCGCCTACCAGGGCGCCCCGCAATACCCGGCGGGCGGCTACGACCAGCAGACGTACGACCCCTACCAGGCCGGCCCCTACGACCCGTACGGCTACGACGGCCAGGCACAGCAGGCGCCGTACGACCCGACGACGTACCCGCAGCAGTCCTACGACCCGGCGTACGGCCAGGGCTACGACCCCGCGTACGACCCGGCACGGCAGCACCCCCACGGCAGTGAGCGCCCCGACGGGAGCCAGCAGTGAACCGCACGACCCTGTCCCTGATCGCCGGCGTGGCCGCGCTCGCCGCCGTCACCGGCTTCGCCACGCTCGACGCGCCCGACACCTCCGGCGCGGACACCGCCAGGGCGGCCGCCCAACTGCCCGTGGAGCGCACCGGCCTGGTCTGTCCGGCGCCCAGCACCTCCGACCTCGCGGAGACCGCGTACACGTCGTTCACGCCCGTGACCAAGGGCGCCGCCGCCAAGGGCAGCGCCCAACTGACGGCCGCCACCGAGGAGTCCGCGGACGCAGCGGGCACAACGGACGGCAAAGCTGACGGCAAGACCGACAGCAAGACCGACGGCAAGAGCGGCGGGAAGAGCAAGGCGAAGGGCGGGAAGTCGGCGGCGAAGCCCGTCCTCGCCCCGAAGGCGCCCGGCACCCCGGCCACCGGCAGCACCAGCGGCGGCACCACGCCCGCGTACCTGGGCACGGCCGAGGGCTCGTACGCCTCCGGCTGGACGGTCCAGGAGACCACCGAGGTCGCCGCCGGCACCGGACGCGGCCTGCTCGGCGTCAACTGCACCGCGCCCGACACCGAGTTCTGGTTCCCGGGCGCCAGCACGGCCGCCGACCGCACGGACTACGTGCACCTGACCAACCCCGACGACTCGGCCGCCGTCGTCGACATCGAGCTCTACGGCCCCGACGGCTCCCTGCAGACCACCGTCGGCGAGGGCATCACGGTCCCGCCGCACGCGAGCGACCCGATCCTGCTGTCCACGCTGACCGCCGAGAAGCAGGACGCGGTGACCGTCCACGTCAACGTCCGCAGCGGGCGGGTGGGGGCCGCCGTCCAGGCCCTGGACGACAAGCTGGGCGGCGACTGGCTGGCCCCGGCCGGCGACCCGGCGGGCACCCTGGTGATCCCGGGCATCCCCAAGGACGCCGCGTCCGTACGGCTGGTCGCCTTCGCGCCGGGCGACGCCGACGCCGACCTGAAGGTCCGGCTCGCCGCCTCCTCGGGGCTGATCACCCCGGCCGGCCACGAGACGCTGCACGTCAAGGGCGGCATGTCGGCCTCGGTCGACCTGGGCGACGTCACGCGCGGCGAGGCCGGCTCCCTGGTGCTGACGCCGACGGACGGTGCGGTGCCGGTCGTCGCCGCCGTCCGGGTCGTGCGCGGCAAGGGCGAGGACCAGGAGTCGGCGTTCATCCCGGCCACGGCCGCCGTCGGCACGCGCGCGTCGGTCGCCGACAACCGGGCCAAGGCCGCCACGCTGTCGCTGACGGCGCCCACGGGCACCGCCCAGGTCAAGGTCACGTCGTCGGCGGGCAGCGAGGGCGGCGCGACCGCGTCCCAGACGTACACGGTCAAGGCCGGCACGACCCAGGACGTGGTGCCGCCCGCGCCGCAGGGGCTGAAAGGCACGTACGCGATCACGGTGGAGCACGTGTCCGGGGCACCGGTGTACGCGGCGCGGACGCTGCTGTCCACCGACAAGGACACCCCCGGCTTCACGATCCAGACGCTCCCCTACGACCGGGGGACGGTGTCGGTGCCGAAGGCGGACGAGAACCTCGACGTGCTGCAGCGGTAAGGCGCGTACGGCGGGCCGGCGGAAGGGCCGCGGACGTCGGCCCGGTCAGTCCTCGCCGTACCGCGGATCGACCGTCTCCGGTGTCAGCCCCAGCAGTTCGGCGACCTGCTCCACGACGACCTCGTGCACCAGCGCGGCCCGTTCGTCCCGTCCCTTGGTGCGGATCTCGACGGGCCGCCGGTACACGACCACCCGGGCCCGGCGCCCGTCGCGGGCCGTGATCGTCCCGCCGAGCGGCACGGCCTCGTCGTTCCACGGGACGCCCGCCCCGTCCAGCCGGGGCACCTCGAGCACCATGAAGTCGATCTCGGCGAGCTGCGGCCACCGCCGCTCCAGCCGCTCCACCGAGTCCTGCACCAGGTCCGCGAACGCGTCGGCACGGCTGGCCGCCAGCGGCACCTGCGGCGGCGCGATCGGCCCGCGCATGCCCCGTCCGTGGCGATCACGTCGGCGGGGCCCGGGGCCTGCGGCACGGGGCGGTACGGGGTTGTCCATCACTACCGAAGCGTAGCCGTCGCCGCCTGCCGGCGCCCGACCCCGACGCGGAGGACCGGACACCGTCCGATCCCGCCCACGGTGTGTCGCCCGATGACCATTCCAGCCAAGGTTGGGCTCGATTCCGTATCTCTGCGGGACCGTGGAACTCGTGGCAATTGATGGCCTTTGCACCGATCGGTGCCCGGCCGGATCGTTCCCCTCCGCCGTCAGGGCTGGTGTTCACCCAGGTCAGAGAGGTATGACAGGAGTGATCTGTGGGGCGTTTCACAACACGACACGGTGGAGTGACCTGGTGGAGAGTCGTCGCGGCCCGCTCAAGAGTGCGGTACCGTCCAACGTCGTGAGCCCTGTACGTCGCTGTTCGCGCACCGCTTGCGGCCGACCCGCCGTCGCGACGCTGACGTACGTCTACGCCGACTCGACCGCGGTCCTCGGCCCGCTCGCCACCTACGCCGAACCCCACTGCTACGACCTGTGCGCCGAGCACTCCGAGCGCCTGACCGCCCCGCGCGGCTGGGAGGTCGTCCGCCTGCTCGACGGTTCGGCCCCCGCCCGGCCCAGCGGCGACGACCTGGAAGCGCTCGCCAACGCGGTGCGCGAGGCGGCCCGCCCCCAGGAGCGGGCGGCCGGCGGCGGTTCCCGCGGGGCCGACCCGATGGAGGTCGCCCGCCGCGGCCACCTGCGGGTGCTGCGCTCACCGGACAACTGACCCGGCCAACCGGGTTCCGCCGCACGCCAGTCGGGCTCCCTGCGCCGTTCCTGCGACTCGGCCGGTCCGTGCCGCGTCCCTCTCCGGGGTGATGGCGCCGCCCTCCAGGGTGCATCTCCGCCGCGCCCGTTGACGTCCCCGTGCCTGTAGTTTGTGGCGACCGAGTGGACTCGAGGAAGGGTGACCGTGGTTGCTGATCTGTCGCAGATCGTGAAGGCGTACGACGTGCGCGGCGTGGTCCCGGACCAGTGGGACGAGTCGCTGGCCGAACTGTTCGGCGCCGCCTTCGCCCAGGTGACCGGCGCCCGCGCGATCGTCGTCGGCCACGACATGCGGCCCTCCTCGCCCGGCCTGGCCGCCGCCTTCGCCCGCGGTGCCGCCGCCCGCGGCGTCGACGTCACCGGCATCGGCCTGTGCTCCACGGACCAGCTCTACTACGCCTCCGGCGCACTGGACGTGCCGGGCGCCATGTTCACCGCCTCGCACAACCCGGCCCAGTACAACGGCATCAAGCTGTGCCGCGCGGGGGCGGCGCCCGTCGGCCAGGACACCGGCCTCGCGGAGATCCGCGCCCTGGTCGAACGGTGGAGCACCACGGGCGCACCCGAGCCGTCCGGGCGGCCGGGAACCCTCACCCGGCGCGAGACGTTGGAGGACTACGCGGCACACCTGCGCTCCCTCGTCGACCTGAGCGCGGTCCGCCCCCTGAAGGTCGTCGTCGACGCGGGCAACGGCATGGGCGGCCACACCGTCCCGACCGTCTTCGCCGGCCTGCCGCTGACGCTGGTCCCGATGTACTTCGAGCTGGACGGCACCTTCCCGAACCACGAGGCCAACCCGCTGGACCCCGCCAACCTCGTCGACCTGCAGAAGCGGGTCCCCATGGAGGGCGCCGACCTCGGCCTCGCCTTCGACGGCGACGCCGACCGCTGCTTCGTCGTCGACGAACACGGCGACCCGGTCTCGCCGTCCGCGATCACCGCCCTGGTGGCCGCGCGCGAGCTGGCCCGCAACGGCGGCACGGGCACGGTCATCCACAACCTGATCACGTCCTGGACGGTCCCCGAGGTCGTGGAGGAGAACGGCGGCACCCCCGTGCGCACCCGCGTCGGCCACTCCTTCATCAAGGCCGAGATGGCCCGCAGCGGCGCCATCTTCGGCGGCGAGCACTCGGCCCACTACTACTTCAAGGACTTCTGGAACGCCGACACGGGCATGCTGGCCGCCCTGCACGTCCTCGCGGCCCTCGGCGGCCAGGACGGCCCCCTGTCCGCGCTGGTCGCCCAGTACGACCGCTACGCGGGCTCCGGCGAGATCAACTCCACGGTCGACGACCAGGCGGGGCGCATCGCCGCCCTCAAGGCGGCCTACGGCGACCGCGAGGACGTCACCCTCGACGAACTCGACGGCCTCACCGTGTCCGCGGCCGACTGGTGGTTCAACGTCCGCCCGTCCAACACCGAGCCGTTGCTGCGGCTCAACGCGGAGGCGCGCGACGAGGCCACGATGGCCACGGTGCGCGACGAGGTGCTGGCCGTCATCCGCGCCTGACGGCCGAGCCGGAGCGGGGGTGCGGCCCGGGCGGCGGCCGAGGTGGCCGTCACCCCGCGTCGGCCGTTCCACCGGCGGTACGCTGACCAGGCACATCCGCACACGCCCGCACAGCGCGGCACACCCGTGCGGCGCAGCGCCCGTACGACCAGCACCATTCGTCTCGAAGGGACAGCCCCATGCCGCTCGAAGCCGGCCTTCTGGAGATCCTCGCCTGCCCGGCCTGCCACGCGCCCCTCAAGGAGCAGGACGCCGAGCTGGTCTGCACCGGACAGGACTGCGGCCTGGCGTACCCGGTGCGCGACGGCATCCCCGTCCTCCTCGTGGACGAGGCCCGCCGCCCCGAGTGACCCCGCGCGGCCGCGCCGGGAAGCCTCCCGAGCCGTACGGCCCCGAGGCGCCTGTGCTCGACGGGCGTCCGGCACAGCCGCCGGCGTACCCCCGCGGATCCGCGTCCCCCACGCCACCCGGCGCCCGCACCCCCGACGACCACCGGCGATCGGAGACCTGACGCCATGCTCGACGAATCGCTGCTCGACACGCCGGAGGCCCTGGCCGAGGCCGACCGTCGGGCCCTGCTGCGCGGTGCGGCCGAGGCCGGTGCCCGGGTGCGCACCGCGGCCCGGCACGCCGCCGAGGCCGGGGTGGGGCAGTTGAAGCCGGACGGCCGCCCCCGCGCCGTCCTCATCGCCGGCCCCGGCGCCGCCGCCACCTGCGCCGCCGACCTGCTCGGCACCCTCGCCGGCGCCGCCTGCCCGGTCACCCGCCTCGCCCCCACCGGCGTGGCCCCCGCCGCGGGCGCCCTGCGCTGGGACCTCCCCGGCTGGGCCGGATCGCTGGACCTGCTGCTCATCGCCACCCCGGACGGCAGCGAACCCGGCCTCTCCCTCCTCGCCGAACAGGCCTACCGCCGCGGCTGCACGGTCGTCGCCGTCGCCCCCGCCGGCGCCCCGCTGACCGAGGCGTCCGGAGTCGCGCACGGCCTGTTCGTGCCCATGGCGACCGCACCGTACGAACAGGACGAGGTGCCGCCGGCCGCGGCCTCCGCCCCCGGCGTCCTGTGGGCCCTGCTCACCCCGCTGCTGGCGCTCCTGGACCGCATCGCGCTGCTCTCCGCGCCCGCCGACGCGCTGGAGAAGGTCGCCGACCGCCTCGACCGCGTCGCCGAACGCTGCGGCCCCGCCGTCGCGACCTACAGCAACCCCGCCAAGACGCTCGCTACGGAACTCGCCGACACGCTGCCCGTCGTCTGGACCGAGGGGGTCTCCGCCGGACCCGCCGGCCGCCGCTTCGCCGCCGCCCTCGCCGAGCTGTCCGGCCGCCCCGCGCTCGTCGCCGAGCTGCCCGAGGCGCTCGCCGAGCACAGCGCGCTCCTCGCCGGCCCGCTCGCCGCCGGTGCCGACCCCGACGACTTCTTCCGCGACCGCGTGGAGGAGCCGCCCGCCCTGCACGCCCGCGTGGTGCTGCTCCGCGACCGCCCCATCGGCGGCCTCACCGCCGCCCCCGCCGCCCGTGACCTGGCCCTCGGCAACGACACGCCGATCAGCGAACTCGAACCCGAACCCGGCGACGAACTCGAGACGCTGGCCGAGCTGATCGCCGTCACCGATTTCGCCGCCGTTTACCTGGCGCTCGCCTCCGGCGCCTGATCCTTGGTCCGCCCCCCGCACGACGACAGCCCGCAAGGAACGGTATGGACCGCCTCGACAACACCGTCCGCCCCTACGCCTGGGGTTCGACAACCGCGATCCCCCAGCTCCTCGGCGTCGAGCCGACCGGCGAACCGCAGGCCGAGATGTGGATGGGCGCCCACCCCGGCGCCCCCTCCGGCACCGGCCGCGGCCCCCTCGACCAGGTGATCGACGCCGACCCGGAACGCGAGCTCGGCGCCGAGGCCGTCGCGAAGTTCGGCCCGCGCCTGCCGTTCCTGCTGAAGCTGCTCGCCGCCGGCGCCCCGCTCTCCCTGCAGGTGCACCCCGACCTCGACCAGGCCCGGCAGGGCTACGAGGACGAGGAGCGCCGCGGTATCCCCGTCGACGCCCCGCACCGCAACTACAAGGACGCCAACCACAAGCCCGAACTGGTCTGCGCGCTCACCGAGTTCGACGGCCTGTGCGGCTTCCGTGACCCGGCCCACGCCGCCGACCTGCTGGAGGGCCTCGGCGTCGACTCCCTCACGCCGTACGTCGACGTGCTGCGCGCCCACCCCGAGGACGCCGCCCTGCGCGAGGTCCTCACCGCCGTGCTGAGCGCCGACCGCGCCGAGATGGCCCACACCGTCGACCGGGCCGCGGCCGCCTGCGACCGCCTCGGCGGCGACTACGCCCCCTACGCCGGCATCGCCCACCACTACCCCGGTGACCCCGGCGTCCTCGCCGCGATGCTCCTGAACCACGTCCGGCTCCAGCCCGGCGAGGCCCTGTTCCTCGGCGCGGGCATCCCGCACGCGTACCTCAGCGGACTCGGCGTCGAGATCATGGCCAACTCCGACAACGTGCTGCGCTGCGGCCTGACCCCCAAGCACGTCGACGTCCCCGAACTCCTGCGCGTGGTCCGCTTCGAGCCCCGCGACCCGGGCGTGCTGCGCCCCGAGGCCGCCCCCGACGGCGAAGAGGTCTACGAGACGCCCATCGACGAGTTCCGCCTGTCGCGGTACGTCCTGCCCCGCGGCGCCGCCGCCCACGACCTGACCCGCGCCACCCCGCAGATCCTGCTGTGCACCGCGGGCACGGTCCGGGTGGGCGAGGAGGAGCTGACGGCCGGGCAGTCGGTGTTCGTCGCCGCGGGCGAGAAGACCGAGGCGTCCGGCGCGGGCACCCTGTTCCGCGCCACGGTGATCGCCTGACCCAAATAACAGGATCGTACGACCGCGTCTGTGGATACCTGAGAAGCCAGTGACGATCCGGGCTGCAAGAATGGCCCACCGGCAAAGAGCGGGCAAAGGCCCGACCGGGCGTAGCGGACGACGGCGAAGGGACAACGCGGACACATGAGCGCGTCAGGCGGCACCAGGGCGATCGTGGCGGCACTCGGAGCCAACCTCGCGATCGCGGCATCGAAGTTCGTGGCGTTCGCGTTCAGCGGCTCGTCGTCGATGCTCGCCGAGGGCGTGCACTCCCTCGCCGACTCCGGCAACCAGTTCCTGCTGCTGGTCGGCGGCAAGAAGGCACAGCGCGAGGCCACCCCGCAACACCCGTTCGGCTACGGCCGCGAGCGCTACATCTACGCCTTCCTCGTCTCCATCGTCCTCTTCTCCGTCGGCGGCATGTTCGCCATCTACGAGGGCTACGAGAAGATCCGCCACCCGCACGAACTGGAGCACTGGTACTGGCCGGTGGGCGTGCTCGTCTTCGCGATCCTCGCCGAGGGCTACTCGTTCCGCACGGCCATCAAGGAGTCCAACGAACTGCGCGGCAAGCTCAGTTGGGCCCAGTTCATCCGCCGCGCCAAGGCCCCCGAGCTGCCCGTCGTCCTCCTGGAGGACTTCGGCGCCCTCATCGGCCTGGTCCTCGCCCTCGGCGGCGTCGGCCTCGCCCTGCTGACCGGCGACGGCGTCTGGGACGGCATCGGCACCGTCCTGATCGGTGTCCTCCTCGTCAGCATCGCGCTCGTCCTGGCCGCCGAGACCAAGTCCCTGCTCCTCGGCGAGTCCGCCGGCCTGCCGGAGGTCCGCAAGATCGAGGCCGCCGTCGTCGACGGCCACACCGTCACCGGCATCATCCACATGCGCACCCTGCACCTCGGCCCCGAGGAACTCCTCGTCGCCGCGAAGATCGCCGTCCAGCACGACGACACCGCCGGCGAGGTCGCCGCCGCCATCAACGCCGCCGAGGCCCGCATCCGCGAAGCCGTCCCCATCGCCCGCGTCATCTACCTGGAACCGGACATCTACAGCGAGACCGAAGCCGCCCGCGGCGCCGACCCGGAAGCCACCCCCGGCGGCCCCGCACCCCACCCGGCCGGTCACTGACCGTCACGGTGCCCCCTGACCTCCCGCCACGGGAGAGCACGCGAACGGCTCGATCCGAGCGCAGGCGGACTGGGGGCCGCCGCCGTCCGCGGTGTAGCTTGGAACGGAGCCAGACGTCGCTGCTGATGGCGGTCGGGCGGTCCCGACACGGACCGACCGAGGGAGAGAGGGCCTCCGACGGACTGCGCTGCGCGTACGCGGGCATGCCTGTGCCCTCCTTCGGGCACCCCGGTGTCCGCCGCCGCGCAGACCAGCCGTACCCAGACCTCGACCCAACCCCGAGGAGCAGCTCGCAATGACGACTGTCGACAACCGACAGGACTTCAAGGTCGCCGATCTCTCCCTGGCCGAGTTCGGCCGCAAGGAGATCACCCTCGCCGAGCACGAGATGCCCGGCCTGATGGCGATCCGCAAGGAGTACGCCGAGGCCCGGCCGCTGGCCGGCGCCCGGGTCACCGGCTCCCTGCACATGACGGTGCAGACCGCCGTCCTCATCGAGACCCTGGTCGCCCTCGGCGCCGAGGTCCGCTGGGCGTCCTGCAACATCTTCTCCACCCAGGACCATGCGGCCGCCGCCATCGCCGTCGGCCCGAACGGCACGCCCGACAACCCGCAGGGCATCCCCGTCTTCGCCTGGAAGGGCGAGACCCTCGAAGAGTACTGGTGGTGCACCGAGCAGGCCCTGACCTGGCCGGACAGCCCCACCGGCGGCCCCAACATGATCCTCGACGACGGCGGCGACGCCACCCTGCTCGTCCACAAGGGCGTCGAGTACGAGAAGGACGGCAAGGTCCCCTCGCCCGACACCGCCGAGTCCGACGAGCACCGGGTCATCCTGGAGCTCCTGACCCGCACGGTCGCGGAGTCCCCCCAGAAGTGGACCCAGCTGGCCTCCGAGATCCGCGGCGTCACCGAGGAGACCACGACCGGCGTGCACCGCCTGTACGAGATGCAGCGGGACGGGGTGCTGCTGTTCCCGGCGATCAACGTCAACGACGCAGTGACGAAGTCGAAGTTCGACAACAAGTACGGCTGCCGGCACTCGCTGATCGACGGCATCAACCGCGCCACGGACACGCTGATCGGCGGCAAGACGGCCGTGGTCTGCGGCTACGGCGACGTCGGCAAGGGCTGCGCGGAGTCCCTGCGCGGCCAGGGCGCCCGGGTGATCATCACTGAGATCGACCCGATCTGCGCGCTGCAGGCGGCGATGGACGGCTACCAGGTCACCACGCTCGAGGACGTCGTGGAGACGGCCGACATCTTCATCACCACCACGGGCAACAAGGACATCATCCTGGCCTCGGACATGGCACGGATGAAGCACCAGGCGATCGTGGGCAACATCGGCCACTTCGACAACGAGATTGACATGGCGGGCCTGGCCAAGATCCCCGGCATCGTCAAGGACGAGGTCAAGCCGCAGGTCCACACCTGGACGTTCCCCGACGGCAAGAAGATCATCGTGCTGTCCGAGGGCCGTCTGCTGAACCTGGGCAATGCCACCGGCCACCCCTCGTTCGTGATGTCCAACTCCTTCGCCGACCAGACGCTGGCGCAGATCGAGCTGTTCACCAAGCCGGACGAGTACCCGGTGGGTGTGTACACGCTGCCCAAGCACCTGGACGAGAAGGTCGCCCGCCTGCACCTGGACGCCCTCGGCGTCAAGCTCACGACCCTGCGCCCGGAGCAGGCCGCCTACATCGGCGTCGAGGTCGAGGGCCCGTACAAGTCGGACCACTACCGCTACTGAGCCGGTGACCCGGCCGCCGGCCGCGCGACCCCGCGCACCGGCGACCGCCACGGCCGTCCGCCGGCCGAACCTCCGAGGCAGGCCCCCGCACCCCCGTGTCGGGGGCCTGCCCCGTCGGCCCTCCCGGCCGGGCCACCGCCACGGCGCCCGGCCAGCCCGTCACGACCCAGGACCCCCATGCCCCGCGGCCGGTATTCGCTCCACGACCCGCACGACCACACCCCCCTCGCCGAAGAACACTTCCAGTGCGCCCCCGGCCCCTCCGGCTGGCGCTACGTCGCCCGGCGGACGACCCCCACCGGCGATCACACCGGCTCGGTCGACCTCACCCTGGACGACCTCGGCCGCCCCCTCCGCCTCGAACTGCACGCGGGAAGCTGGCAGGTGCGCGGTGCCGCCCTCGACGGCGTCACCTGGGTCCGCACCGACCCCACCGGAACCCATGCCACCGAAGGCACCGTGCGCGCCCACGCCTTCACCGGCACGTCCCCCGCGTTCCTCGTCGCCACGGCTCGTCTCCTGCGCCTCACCCCCTCCTCCGCCGCGACCCGCGTCCGCCTCGTGGCCCTCACGGACCCGGTGCTCGCCCCGCGCACCGTGGACCAGTCCTGGGCCTTGGTCGACAGCGAAGCACACGCCACTGACAACGGCCCCCTGACCGTGGACACCTACCAGGTCACAGCCCTGGACACGGGCGAGCAGCACTCCGTGCACATCGCCGGGGACGTGGTCCTCTCGGCACCCGGCATCGAGCTGGAAGACCTGGAGTCACCGCCCTCGACGTTCGCCTGACCAGGACAGCGCTCCCGGAGGGATCGAGCGGCACCGAGCCGCCTCAGGCGGGCGGGACGAACCCGGTGCCCGGACGCCGGTCGACCGGCCGCTCGCGGGACTCCTCGGCCTGAGGGCCGGGGGAAGGCGCAGCGGGTTCCCCGGCCGCAGGCGCAGCGAACGCGGGCGCGGCCGGCGCAACGCCGGGCGGCGGACCGTACACAGGTGCCGCAGGCGCCGCAGGAGGGACCGGACCGTATGCGGGCCCCGGCGGAGCAGAGGCCGCCGGAGCGGCCCGGCGGACCTCCCGGGCCTGCCGCTCCTGCACCACCGCCGCCAGGTACGCGGCCGGCGGCACACCCGCCGGCGCCGGCGCCCCGGTGCGGGCCGTCAGATCCCCGGCCAGCCGCTCGGCCATGGTCCAGCCGACCTGCGGGTCGAGCTGGTGCATGCGGCCCAGGTACTGGCGTATCGCCAGCCACAACCCCTCCGGCACCGCCGACAGGTCCAGCCCGGAGAACCGCCCGGCCAGCCACGGCGGGGGAGGCGCGACGAAACCCGTCCGCGCCACCGGCACCCGCTCCCGCACCACCAACGTCCCCGCGAACACGTCACCCACCCGACGCCCCCGCGCCGACACCAACGACGCGACGCACGCGATCACCCCGCCCGTCAGCAGGATCTCCACCACCCCGATCGCGCCCCGCACGAGCGCGTGCCGGAACCGGATCGGCCCCCCGTCGTCGCGCACCACCCGCAGACCGCACGCCGCCTTCCCCAGCGAACGCCCGTGGCTCAGCGTCTCCACAGCGATCGGCCCACCCACCAGCACCAGCAGGAACGCGGCGATCGACAACGCGACCTGTGCCGCGTCGTCCAGCGACGCGGTCCCCAGGACCACCCCGACGGACACGCCCACGTAGACCACCACGGCCACCGTCAGATCCAGCAGC
The DNA here is from genome assembly GCF_005280195.1 of Streptomyces galbus. Lineage (GTDB taxonomy): Bacteria > Actinomycetota > Actinomycetes > Streptomycetales > Streptomycetaceae > Streptomyces > Streptomyces galbus. Next base: position 508,415 of record NZ_SZPR01000019.1, read on the forward strand.
GTGGCCAACGCCCTGCTCGGCAGCCTGGCGGGTTGCAACTCCAACGCCACCGCCTCACCGGTCACCAGCTCACTCACGTCCGCCGCCCTTCCCCTGACCTGCCCCGAGACCGGCCAGTCTGCCAAGCTGAGGGCACATCGCGCCGCAGTACGACAAGCTGACATCTGGGCCAGCGGTCCCCGACCCCCGACGACAGCCGACGAACAGCCGAGGAGCAGGCACACCGATGGACCTCGACGTCTTCGTCTCCGCCCACCGGGCCGAGTGGGACCGCCTCGACACCCTGCTGCGCCGCCAGCGCCGCCTCACCGGCCCCGAGGTCGACGAACTCGTCACGCTCTACCAGCGCACCGCCACCCACCTCTCCCTGATCCAGTCCAGCGCACCCGACCCGCAGCTCACCGGCCGGCTCAGCCAGCTCGTCGCACGCGCGCGAAGCGCCGTCACCGGCGCCCGCCGCGCCTCCTGGCGCGACGTGACCCGCTTCCTCACCCACGGGTTCCCCGCCGCCGTCTACCGGTCGCGCCACTGGTGGGTCCCCACCGCGCTGCTGTCGACGGCCCTGGCCGTCCTCCTCGGCTGGTGGATCGGCACCCACCCGGAGGTGCAGACCACCATCGCCACCCCCAGCGACCTGCGCGAACTCACCCGCCCCGGCGGCGAGTACGAGACCTACTACTCCAGCCACCCCGCCGCCGCCTTCGCCGCACAGGTGTGGACGAACAACGCGCAGGCGGCCGCGATGTGCCTCGTCCTGGGTGTCTTCCTCGGCCTGCCCGTCCTGTGGATCCTGTTCCAGAACATGCTCAACCTCGGCATCGGCCTCGGACTCATGTCCTCCGCCGGCCGCCTCGACACGTTCCTCGGCCTGGTCCTGCCGCACGGCCTGCTCGAACTGACCGCGGTGTTCGTCGCCGCCGGCACGGGCCTGCGCCTCGGCTGGACCGTCATCGACCCGGGCCCCCGCACCCGTCGCACCGCCCTGGCCGAAGAGGGCCGCGCCGCGGTCGGCATGGCCATCGGCCTCGCCCTGGTCCTGTTCGTCTCCGGCGCCATCGAAGGCTTCGTCACCCCCTCCGGCCTGCCCACCTGGGCCCGCATCGCGATCGGAGTGACCGCCGAGCTGGCGTTCCTCACCTACGTCTACGTCCTCGGCGGACGGGCCGCACGCACCGGGGAGACGGGTGACGTCGAGGCGGCCGAGCGCAGCGCCACCGTCCCCACGGCCGCCTGATGTGCGATCGCGCCCGCTGAGCTGCTAGTCTCCTCTTCGCCCCGCAGGAGCTGTTGACACGGATCCGGTGGGGAGGTAGATTCGAACAGTTGCCTGGAACTGGATCGCATCCGGTCGGCAGCGGTTAGTATCTACAGGTCTCACGGAACGCAGATTCCAAAGAGACCCCGACAAAATCGGAAAACGGCCGCCGGTCAAACCGGCCCAGAACTTCTGATAAAGTCGGAAACGCCGGAAAGGAAACCGCGAAAGAAAAGCGGTCGACTGGAAAGCACCGAGGAAATCGGATCAGAAAGATCTGATAGAGTCGGAAACGCAAGACCGAAGGGAAGCGCCCGGAGGAAAGCCGCGAGAGAGTCTCTCGGGTGAGTACAAAGGAAGCGACCGTTCCTTGAGAACTCAACAGCGTGCCAAAAATCAACGCCAGATATGTTGATACCCCGCCTCCGGTCATCACGACCGGGACGAGGTTCCTTTGAAGAAAACACAGCGAGGACGCTGAGTGCGAGGGGACTATTCCTCCTCTCGCACCGCTCTCGTGATGTGTACACCGGATTACCGGTAAACATT
>NZ_SZPR01000002.1:0-83897 GCF_005280195.1 Streptomyces galbus
GACGGCAACAAGGTCGACACCTACGCCTACAGCCCCCGCGGCGTCCGCCTCCTGGCCCAGTCGAGCGAACCGGTGGCCCAGCCCTACCGCTTCGCGGGCAACTACCAGGACCCCACCGGCCTCTACCACCTGAAGGCCCGCTACTACGACGCCAACATCGGCCGCTTCACCCAGCCCGACCCGTCGGGCCAGGAGAAGAACCCCTACCTGTACGCCGAGGGCGACCCGGTCAACCGGATCGATCCGAGCGGTCTCTACAGCCTTGCCGACGCGATCGATGACGGCAAGGAGGTCTACGACGCGGTCTCCAGTGGCGTGCGGGGCGACACGGACGCGCTGGTGGGCCAGGCCTCAGGCATCGCGGCAGGCATCCTGGTCGAGTCCGCATGCCAATTCGTGGCCGGATTCGCGGGGGCGCCCACTGCCGGCGTCGGAGCAGTGGCGGTCGAAGCCGGTTGTGGCTACGCGAGCACTGCGGTGGGCGACTGGACCGCCAACACGGTGGAAGACAAGTTGAAGTCCTGACCGACCCGGGGCGGTCACCATCGGTGGCCGCCCCCCTGCCGAGGAAACGACAGTGGCAAAATTCTTCGAGAACGCGTACGGGAACCAACAGGCGATCCGCAGGAACGCATGGACAGTCGTCGCCGCGTCGCTGGTCGCTTATGCACTGTCGGCCGTTCTCTGGGCCAAGGGAGGATTCGCCGCCGCGTCCCCACTGCTCCTGGTGGCCGTTGTCGCCGACGCAGTCTGTCTGCTGGTCTACCTGACGTTCCGTAACCGCCGACTCGGGTCGTCGAAGTAAGGGAGGGGACAGCACATGGAACTCGCTCGTACCGAGGTGACTCCCGGAGGAACGCTCGGCGTCGTCCTGTTCGTCGTGGCCATCCTGTGCGTCGTCGTACCGATCGTGATCAACCGGCGCCGCAACCGGTGACGGTCATCATGCAAGCGGGGCGGCCCCGGTCGGCAACGGACGGCCGGGGCCATGCCGGGCAACTTCGTCCTGAAGGGCGGCAGCAAGTTCCCTCGCGAACCGTCGACACAAACGCTGAGAGTCCTGCGGTGCGGACGCGAGAGGGAGAGGCGGACGAACCGTCGTGACAGGCCAGGGAGTTCCGTGGCCGGCACGGCTCGCTGCCCCCGGGGGCGGGCCCGATCTTCCCCTTTGGGGTCAAGTGCTCTTGGTGATCGTGTTCGGGATCGTTGCGGTGTGCGTCGTGGTCCAGCTGATCACGGCGAGGAGGAGACGCTAGTCCGTCCCGGACGGCCGGGCGCGCGAGAGGGCGACACCCCGCACAAGGTGTCGCCCTCTCTTCGTGCGCCGGGGCCGCCGCCGATCGGTGAGGGTCGGGGACCGGCGGCGGACCCGGGGTCCGTGCGGCCTAGCGGTGGTCGCTGCCCGTCGACTGGGTCGCCGCGCGGCCCGCCTCCAGGCGGGCGACCGGGATGCGGAACGGGGAGCAGGAGACGTAGTCCAGGCCCACCTCGTGGAAGAAGTGGACGGACTCCGGGTCGCCGCCGTGCTCGCCGCAGACGCCGAGCTTGAGGTCGGGGCGGGTGCGGCGGCCCGCCTCCGCGGCCGCCTTCACCAGGGAGCCGACGCCGTCCTTGTCGATGGTCTCGAAGGGGCTGACGCCGAAGATGCCCTTCTCCAGGTACGCCGTGAAGAAGCTCGCCTCCACGTCGTCGCGGCTGAAGCCCCACACGGTCTGGGTGAGGTCGTTCGTGCCGAAGCTGAAGAACTCCGCCGCCTCCGCGATCTGCCCGGCGGTCAGCGCGGCGCGCGGCAGCTCGATCATCGTGCCGATCGCCAGCTTCAGCGACGTACCGGTGGCCGCCTCGACCTCCGCGACGACCTGGTCGGCCTCGTCGCGGACGATCTCCAGCTCCTGGACGGTGCCGACGAGCGGGATCATGATCTCGGCGCGCGGGTCGCCCTTGGCGGCCTTGCGCTCGGCCGCCGCCTCGGCGATGGCGCGGACCTGCATGGTGAACAGGCCGGGGATGACCAGGCCCAGGCGCACTCCGCGCAGGCCCAGCATCGGGTTCTGCTCGTGCAGCCGGTGCACGGCCTGGAGCAGCCGCAGCTCGTTCTCGTGCGGCTCCTGCCGGGACTCGGCCAGCGCCACGCGGACGGACAGCTCGGTGATGTCCGGCAGGAACTCGTGCAGCGGCGGGTCGAGCAGGCGGATGGTGACGGGCAGGCCGTCCATCGCCTCGAACAGCTCGACGAAGTCCTTCTTCTGCAGCGGCAGCAGCGCCTTGAGGGACGCCTCGCGCTCGGCCTCGGTGTCCGCCAGGATCAGCCGCTCGACCAGCTCACGCCGGTCGCCGAGGAACATGTGCTCGGTGCGGCACAGGCCGATGCCCTGGGCGCCGAAGCGGCGGGCGCGCAGCGCGTCCTCGGCGTTGTCGGCGTTGGCGCGCACCCGCAGCCGGCGCTTGCGGTCGGCGAAGGCCATCATGCGGTGCACGGCCTCGACCAGCTCGTCGGCGTCGTCGGCGCCCGGGTGCATGCGGCCCTCGAAGTACTCCACGACCGGGGACGGGACGACCGGGACCTCACCGAGGTAGACCTTGCCGGACGAGCCGTCGATGGAGATGACGTCGCCCTCCTCCACCACGTGCCCGCCCGGGACGGTCATCCGGCGCCGCTTGGTGTCGACCTCCAGCTCCTCGGCACCGCAGACACAGGTCTTGCCCATGCCGCGGGCCACGACGGCCGCGTGGGAGGTCTTGCCGCCGCGGGAGGTCAGGATGCCCTCGGCGGCGATCATGCCGTCCAGGTCGTCGGGGTTGGTCTCGCGGCGGACCAGGATGACCTTCTCGCCGGAGCGCGACCACTTCACGGCGGTGTAGGAGTCGAAGACCGCCTTGCCGACCGCCGCGCCGGGGGACGCGGCGATGCCGCGCGCGACCTGCCCGGCCTTGGCCGTCTCGTCGAAGCGGGGGAACATGAGCTGGGCGAGCTGGGCGCCGGTGACGCGCTGGAGCGCCTCGGTCTCGTCGATCAGACCCTGGTCGACGAGCTGGGTCGCGATGCGGAACGCGGCCCCCGCGGTGCGCTTGCCGACCCGGGTCTGGAGCATCCACAGCCGGCCGCGCTCGATCGTGAACTCGATGTCGCACAGGTCCTTGTAGTGGTTCTCCAGCGTCTCCATGATCTGCATGAGCTGGTCGTACGACTTCTTGTCGATCTGCTCCAGCTCGGCGAGCGGGACGGTGTTGCGGATGCCCGCGACGACGTCCTCGCCCTGGGCGTTCTGCAGGTAGTCGCCGTACACGCCCTGGTGGCCGGAGGCGGGGTCGCGGGTGAAGGCGACGCCGGTGCCGGAGTCGGGGCCGAGGTTGCCGAAGACCATGGAACAGACGTTGACCGCGGTGCCCAGGTCGTGCGGAATGCGCTCCTGGCGGCGGTAGAGCTTGGCCCGGTCGCCGTTCCAGGAGTCGAAGACGGCCTTGATGGCCAGGTCCATCTGCTCGCGCGGGTCCTGCGGGAAGTCCCGGCCGGCCTCCTTCTTGACGATCTTCTTGAAGGTGGTGACCAGCTTCTTCAGGTCGGCCGCCGCGAGCTCGGTGTCGACCGCGACGCCCTTGGTCTCCTTGGCCTTCTCCAGCGCCTCCTCGAAGAGGTCGCCGTCGACGCCGAGGACGGTCTTGCCGAACATCTGGATCAGACGGCGGTAGGAGTCCCACGCGAAGCGCTCGTCGCCCGCCTGCTGGGCCAGGCCCTGCACGGACGCGTCGGAGAGGCCGATGTTCAGGACCGTGTCCATCATGCCGGGCATGGAGAACTTGGCGCCGGAGCGGACCGAGACCAGCAAGGGGTCGTCGGCCTGGCCGAGCTTCTTGCCCATGCGCTGCTCCAGCGCGTCGAGGTGCGCACTCACCTCGTCACGCAGTGCCGCCGGCTCCTCCCCGCTGTCGAGGTAGACCTTGCATGCCTCGGTGGTGATGGTGAAGCCGGGAGGAACGGGGAGTCCCAGGTTGGTCATCTCGGCGAGGTTGGCGCCCTTGCCACCGAGGAGGTCCTTGAGGTCTTTGTTTCCCTCGGTGAAGTCGTAAACGAACTTCGCTACGTGGGGTTCTCTGTTTTCCGACACGGTCTCGACTCCCTCGAGGACGCGGTGGCTGCCCTGACGTCGGGGAATGTACCCAGATCGAAGGCGTCTGGGTACGTCCACGCGTGCGTCATGTGCCTGTAACCAGTCCTCTGCCACGGGATCGAAAGTCAAGGCAGGGCAAGCAATCGGCAGCCGATGTTTTCACTTGTTGAACGCAAGCATCCGCCCCTGGCGGTTTCTCGCGCTCACATGAGCGGCAATTGCCACGTCTGAGTTTGCTCGATGAACGATCAAGTGGTGGCACTGAGTGCCACCCCTTGGAGAAGTGCAGGCGCCCATGATCCGCTCATCTGAGCGTCACCCCGATCAGGGGTGGCGAGAATCACGCTGCCACAGGCCGCCCGATGTCACCATGCGGACGGGTACCCGGACGGAAACGCGTCTGTCACGCGCGCGGGCGGTCGCCGCCGGGCCGCGAGGTCGCCCGCCGGAGACGCACGGCCGGCGCCGGCACCGCGGGGGTCACCCGCCCGGGGTCACACCCCCAGCGCCAGCAACCGCTCCTCCACCCGCTCGGGCGCGTACAGGTGGTCCACCACCAGCGCCCCCGCGCCCACCAGACCGGCCTGTTCCCCGAGCCGGGAGGTCACCACCTCCAGGCGGGCCGTCGAGCGGGGCAGCGCCCGCTGGTACAGCAGTTCCCGCACGCCCGTCACGAACGGGGTCCCCGCGAGGTCCCCGGCGAGCACCAGCACGCCCGGGTTGAGCAGCGTCACGACCGTGGCCAGGACCTCGCCGACCTGCCGGCCGGCCTCCCGGGCCAGGGCCGCCGCCTCCGGGTGCCCGGCCGCGAGCAGGTCCCGTACGTCGGAGCCGGACGCGGCGGGCACCCCGGCCGCCGCCAGCCGCCGGGCCACCGCGCCGCCGCTGGCCAGGGCGGCGAGGCAGCCGTAGGAGCCGCAGCGGCACAGCGCGTCGGCGCCCTCCGGCACCCGGATGTGCCCGAGGTCCCCCGCCCCTCCGTCGATCCCCCGGTACAGGGAGCCGTCCACCACGACGCCGGCGCCGATGCCGGTGGAGACCTTGACCAGCACGAACGCCGAGCAGCCGGGGTAGGAGGCGCGCTGTTCGCCGTACGCCATGAGGTTGGCGTCGTTGTCGACCAGGACCGGGACCGGCCCGGCGCCCGTGGCCTCGCCGAACGCCCTGGCGAGCCGGCCGCGTATGTCGTAGCCGTCCCAGCCGGGCATCATCGGCGGCTGGACCACCCGGCCGGTCGTGCTGTCCACCGGGCCGGGCACCGCGAGGCCGATGCCGCACACCTCCCCCGGGGCGTGCCCCGCCGCGGCCAGCACCTCGGCGAACCAGCGGCCCAGTCCGTCCAGCACCCGCTCGGGCCCGTCCTCGACGGCGAGCGGGCCGGCGTGCTCGGCCAGGATCTCGCCGGTCAGGGTGAGCACCGCCGCGCGGGCGTGCCGGGTGTCGAGGTCGGCGGCGAGGACCACCGCGTGCGCGTCGTCGAACTCCAGGGTGATGGAGGGGCGTCCGCCGAGCGGCGAGTCGACCGGGCCGCCCGCGCCCTCGCGCAGCCAGCCCGCGCGGAAGAGCCGGTCCAGGCGCTGGCCGACGGTGGCCCGGGACAGGCCGGTGACCTGCTGGAGCGCGCCGCGGGTCGTGGCCCGGCCCGTGCGCACCAGGTCGAGCAGGTCCCCGGCGCTCGCCTGGCTCCGGCCCCCGTGGCCGCGTCCGGTCATCGCACACCCCCTTGTGTTCATCGATTCTGCATTACATAGTGAGTTCTGCGTGTTAAACAGACGTAACCTCACGGTAGCCACTGCCGAACCCCCGTGGAGCCCCGAGTGGATGGAACCGCCCAGCTCACCGCCCGCCCGGCAGTGCGCGCGTTCGCATACGATCCTCCCGCCGCGCCGGGGTCCGTGCACGCACGGGCGGTGGCTGTCCTCGACGCCAACTGGACCGGCACCTCCACGGTGCCCTCGCGCGGGCTGTACCCGCACCAGTGGTCCTGGGACTCGGCGTTCATCGCGATCGGCCTGCGGCACGTGGCGCCGCTGCGGGCGCAGACCGAGCTGGAGACGCTGCTGGCCGCCCAGTGGGACGACGGACGCGTGCCGCACATCGTCTTCCACCCCTCCGTCCCGCTCGACGCCTACTTCCCGAGCCCCGACTTCTGGCGCTCCGCGACCGCGGGGCGGGCCGCCGGCGCCCCGCGCACGGTACAGACCTCCGGCATCGTGCAGCCACCGGTGCACGCGCTGGCCGCCTGGCTGGTGCACCGCGCCGACCCGGCGCTGTCCAGGGCGCGCGGCTTCCTGGCCCGGGTCTACCCCCGGCTGGCCGCCTGGCACCGGTACCTGCTGCACCGGCGTGACCTGGGCGGGGGCGGGCTGGTGTCGGTCGTGCACCCCTGGGAACAGGGCATGGACAACAGCCCCTGCTGGGACGGCCCGCTGTCCCGGGTCACCCCGGCACCGGCCCGCTCCTTCCGCCGCGCCGACCTGGCCCACGGCGCGCCCGAGGACCGGCCGACGGACCTGGACTACGGGCGGTACGTGCGGCTGGCGGGCGACTACCGGGACGGGGGGTACCGGGACGGGCGGGGCGCGTTCGCGGTCGAGGACCCCTCCTTCAACGCCCTGCTCGCCGTCTCCGAGCACGCGCTCGCCCGCATCGCGCGCGAACTCGGGGCGACGGGCACGGCCCGCCACGCGCGGGCACAGCGGCTGACGGCGGCCCTGGTGGAGCGGCTGTGGGACCCGGCGTACGGCCTGTTCCTGTGCCGGGACGTGCGCACCGGCGAGGCGGTCCCGGAGCGCGGGGTCACCGGGCTGGTCCCGCTGCTGCTGCCCGGCCTGCCGCGCGAGGTGGCCCGCGCCCTGGTGGGCACCCTCACCGGGCCGCACTTCGGGCTGGGCACGCGCACCCGGCTGGTGCCGAGCCACGACCTGCTGGGCGAGACGTTCGACCCGCACCGCTACTGGCGCGGGCCCGCCTGGTTCAACACCGGCTGGCTGCTGGAGCGGGGCCTGCGGCTGCGCGGCGAGCGGGCACGGGCCGACGCCCTGCGGGCGGCGGTGCTGGACCTCGCGGCCGCCTCGGACTTCGCCGAGTACGTCGACCCGTACACCGGTCAGGCGTGCGGGGCGACCGGCTTCGGCTGGACCGCCGCCCTCACGCTCGACCTGCTGCACGACGCGTCCGGCGAGGACGCCGCCCTCCACGGCTGACACTGCACGCGCCGCGACGGCGACGGCGACGGCGACGGCGACCAGGGGATCCAGGCAGACGAGGCACACCTGGGGGAGCCCAGGCAGACGCAGGGAGGGGACCGGGGATGACGGACCGGCATCATCTGCTCGTGTACGGCGGGACGTTCGCCGCCGTCGACGACCGCGGGGACATCGGCGGCGGGCGCGGCACCGGAGCCTGCCCGCCGGGGCTGTTCGTACGGGACGCGCGGCACCTCAGCCGCTGGCAGCTCACCGTGGACGGCGCCGTGCCGGAGCCGCTGGCGCCGGTCGCCGACGGGGACGCCGCCCGCTGCGTGCTCGTGCCGCGCGGCGGCCGCACCGAGCCGCCGCCCTGCACGCTCTTCCGTGAACAGGCCGTCGGCGACGGCTCGTTCGTGGAGTCGCTGCGGGTGACCAACAACTGTCCGGTGGCGACGACGGTGCGGCTCGCGGTCACCGCCGACGCCGACTTCACCGACCAGTTCGAGCTGCGCGCCGACCACCGCACCTACACCAAGGCGGGCGCCGTCCGCGCCCGCGAAGTCCTCGACGACGGCGTGGAGTTCACCTACCGGCGCGGCGCGTGGCTGTCCCGGACCACGGTGACCGCCGAGCCCGCCCCGGACGGCGTGGAGGAGACCGGCACCGGGGCCCGGCGCCTGGTGTGGACCCTGGACCTGGCCCCGCACGGCTCCGCGGAGCTGGTGCTGCGGGTGATGGCCCGGCCGCACGGCGAGAAGCGGGCGTTGCGCGTGCCGCGCTCCCCCGCCGCGCTCACCGGGCAACTCCTCGCGGCCGAGGGGAGGTTCGTCGAGGGCGTGGCGTTCCCGACGGGCTGGCCGGAGCTGGCGGCGGCCTGTGCGCGCGGGCTCGCGGACCTGGCCGCGCTCCAGGTCCCGGCCACCGGCCCGGACGGCGAGGAGCTGCGGGTGCCGGCGGCGGGCGCGCCCTGGTTCCTGACCCTGCTGGGCCGCGACGCGCTGCTCACCTCGCTGTTCACGCTGCCCTACCGGCCGCAGCCGGCCGCCGCCACGCTGCTCGCGCTCGCGGCGGCCCAGGCCACCGGGACCGGCCGGGAGGCGGTGGCGCAGCCCGGCAAGATCGTGCACGAGGTCCGCCACGGCGAGCTGGCCCACTTCGGCCAGGTGCCGTACGGCCGGTACTACGGCTCGGTGGACGCCACTCCGCTGTTCCTGGTGCTGCTCGGGGCGTACACCGAGCAGACCGGGGACACCGCCCTGGCCCGCCGGCTGGAGCCGCACGCCCGGGCCGCCGTGGGCTGGATGCTGGACCACGGGGGACTCACCTCGCTCGGCTATCTCGTGTACCGCGCCGACCGGGGCGGCCTGGCCAACCAGAACTGGAAGGACTCCCCCGGCGCCATCTGCTCGGCCGACGGCAGCCGCCCGAGCGGGGCCGTGATGGCGGCGGGCGCCCAGGGCTACGCCTACGACGCCCTGCGCCGCACGGCGTGGGTGGCGCGCACCGTGTGGGACGACGGCACCTACGGCGCGCTGCTCGCCCAGGCCGCGGCCGACCTGCGCGACCGTTTCCAGCGGGACTTCTGGATGCCCCGGCGGTCCTTCCCGGCGCTCGCGCTGGACGGCACCGGCCGCCCGGTGGACGCGCTCGCCTCGGACGCCGGGCACCTGCTGTGGTCGGGGCTGCTGGACAAGGAGTACGGCGAGCTGGTGGGCCGGCGCCTGCTGGAGGAGGACTTCTTCTCCGGCTGGGGCGTGCGCACGCTGGCCGCCGGGCAGCCCGCGTACCACCCGCTGTCGTACCACCGCGGCTCGGTGTGGCCGCACGACAACGCGCTGATCGCCCTGGGCCTGGCCCGCTACGGCCTGCACGACGAGGCCCGCACCGTCGCGCACGCCCTGGTCGACGCGGCGACGGCGACCGGGCACCGGCTGCCGGAGGTGCTGGCGGGCTACGGCCGCGACACGCACCCGGAGCCGGTGCCGTACCCGTACGCGTGCGTGCGGGAGTCGCGCTCGGCGGCGGCCCCGCTGGCGCTGCTCACGGCGGTCGGCGGGGCGTGAGCGGCGCCCCCGGCGGGTGACCGGCGGTCTCCCCGGCCGGTGCGCCGGCCGGCTCCTTGGCCGGGTGTTTGCGCGGTGTTTGCCGAGCACGGGCCGTCGGGGCTGAACGCGGGCCTGCGGGGCGCCGTACGCATCGGTGGCGGATCCGGCCCACCCCGGGTCCGCCCCACGACCGGCCGCCGCACGGAAGGACCCCCGGGTGCCCGCCTCCACACCCTCACCCGCCCCGCCCGCCCCGACGTCCCCGGCGGAGCCGGGCGCGCAGGGGACGACGGACTCCGCGCATCCGGGCACCACCGCCGGGAGCACCACCACCGAGGAGCCACCCGCGGGCGACGCAGCCGGGGAGGCCGCCCCCGACGCTCCCGGGGCTGCCCCCGAGGTGACGCGCGGGCGCGCCGTCGTCGCGCGCCTGGCCCGGCTGCGGGCCTGGCGGGAGCGGTACCCGCGGGTCGCGCGGGCGGTGTGGTGGGCGACCACCGTGCTGTCGGTCGCCCTCGTCCACCTGGCGCTGCTGCTGCCGGTGCCGCTCGCCGGGTTCGAGCCGCGGATGCTGCTGCGGCTGCCCGGGGAGGCGGTCGTGGTGGCCGCCGTGCTCACCGCGCTGCCGCGCCGGCCCCGCGTGGTGGTGGCGGCGCTGGGCGGGGCGGGCCTGGCCGCGCTGACCGTGGTGGACCTGCTGGACATGGGGTTCGGCTCGTACCTCGGGCGGGGGTTCAACCTGGTCCTCGACTGGGAGCTGCTGGGCGACGCCCGCTCCTACCTCGCCGACTCGCTGGGCGGGACGACCACGACCCTGCTGACGGCCGGGGTGCTCGTCCTGGTGGTGGTGCTGTTCGCCGGCATGGCCGCGGCGATGGTGCGCATCGGCACCGTCCTCGGGCGCGACGCGCAGAAGTCGACCCGGGCCACCCTCGTCGCGGGCACCGTGTGGATCACCTGTTCCATCCTGACGGTCCAGGTGGCCGGGCAGCCGCTCACCGTGCACCGGGCGGCGGGCGCGCTGAACGCGCAGACCGACCGGGTGCGGGACACGCTGCGCGACGAGGCCGCGTTCGGCCGGCAGGCCCGGGCCGACCGGTTCGGCGCCACCCCCGGCGCGCAGCTCGTGCCGGACCTGCGCGGCAAGGACGTGGTGTTCACGTTCATCGAGAGCTACGGGCGCAGCGCGATCGAGGACCCGGTCATGGCGCCCGGCGTCGACCGGACGCTCGCGTCGAGCACCGCGGCGCTCCGGAAGGCCGGGTACCGGGCGAAGAGCGGCTGGCTGACCTCGGCGACCTACGGCGGGAGCAGCTGGCTCGGCCACTCCACCACCCTGTCGGGCCTGTGGATCGACAACCAGCAGCGCTACCGCACGGTGATGGCCAGCGACCACCTGTCCCTGACCAAGGCGTTCCGCAAGACGGGCGCCTGGGACACCGTCGGGGTCATGCCGGGCGTGCAGAAGAGCTGGCCGGAGCAGAAGTACTACGGCCTGGACAAGGTCTACAACGCCTTCCAACTGGGCTACCGGGGGCCGAAGTTCAGTTGGTCGACGATGCCGGACCAGTACGCGCTGGAGGCGTACCAGCGGCTGGTGCACGGCCGGCAGCGCGACAAGCCGCTGATGTCGGAGATCATCCTGACCTCCAGCCACCAGCCGTGGGCGCCGATCCCGAAGATGGTCGGCTGGGACGAGCTCGGCGACGGCTCGGTGTTCGGCCCGATCGCGCAGGCGGGCCGCAAGGCCGGGGACGTCATCGCCGACACCACCGCCTCGCGCGAGGAGTACGGCAAGTCGATCCAGTACTCGGTGACCGCCCTGACCCAGTGGCTGGAGCGCTACGGCACCGACGACACCGTGCTGGTCTTCCTCGGCGACCACCAGCCGATCTCCCGGGTCAGCGGCACCCACGCCAGCCGGGACGTGCCGATCTCGATCGTGGCCAAGGACCCGGAGGTCCTCGACCGGATCGCCGGCTGGGGGTGGACGGACGGGCTGCGCCCGGCGCACGGCGCCCCGGTGTGGAAGATGAGCGCCTTCCGCGACCGCTTCCTGCTGGCCTACGGCTCCACCCCGCACCCCAGCGGGGGCTGACGCCCCGGCCGGCGGGGTCAGCCGCCCGAGGTGTCCAGCTCGGCGTCCTCGCCGATGCCCGCGCAGTCGTACGGGTCCTTCAGCCAGCCGTCCGGCAGCACCACGCGGTTGTTGCCGGAGGTACGGCCGCGGGGCCCGTCGGCGCCGTCCGGCCAGGGCTGGTCCAGGTCCAGCTCGTCGAGGCCGGCCCGCAGCTCGGCGAGCGAGGAGGTGACCGCCAGGCGCTTGCGCATCTCGCTGCCGACCGCGAAGCCCTTGAGGTACCAGGCGACGTGCTTGCGGAAGTCGATCACGCCCCGCGCCTCGTCGCCGATCCACTCCCCGAGCAGGGTGGCGTGGCGGACCATGACGTCGGCGACCTCCCGCAGCGCGGGGCGCGCCAGGTCGGCCGGACGGCCCTCGAAGGCGGCGACCAGGTCGGCGAACAGCCACGGGCGGCCGAGGCAGCCGCGGCCCACGACGACGCCGTCGCAGCCGGTCTCGCGGACCATGCGCAGGGCGTCCTCGGCGGACCAGATGTCGCCGTTGCCGAGGACGGGGATCTCCGGCACGTGCTCCTTGAGGCGGGCGATGGCCTCCCAGTCGGCGGTGCCGCCGTAGTGCTGGGCGGTGGTCCTGCCGTGCAGGGCGATGGCGGTGACGCCCTCCTCGACGGCGATGCGGCCGGCGTCCAGGTAGGTGAGGTGGTCGTCGTCGATGCCCTTGCGCATCTTCATGGTGACCGGCAGGTCGCCGGCCCCGCTGACGGCCTCGCGCAGGATGGCCCGCAGCAGGGGGCGCTTGTAGGGCAGGGCGGAACCGCCGCCCCTGCGGGTGACCTTGGGCACCGGGCAGCCGAAGTTGAGGTCGATGTGGTCGGCCAGGTCCTCCTCCGCGATCATGCGGACGGCCTTGCCGACGGTCGCCGGGTCGACGCCGTACAGCTGGATCGAGCGCGGGTTCTCACTCGCGTCGAAGTGGATGAGCTGCATGGTCTTCTCGTTGCGCTCGACCAGCGCCCGCGTGGTGATCATCTCGCTGACGAAGAGGCCCTTGCCGCCGCTGAACTCCCGGCACAGCGTGCGGAACGGGGCGTTCGTGATGCCGGCCATGGGGGCGAGGACCACGGGGGGCCGGACGGCGTGCGGGCCGATCTGCAGGGTCGTGTTCTGGGCGGGCGCGGTCGTGGGCATTCCCCCATTCTCCCGTACCGGACCCGGTGGGGCGACATTCATTAGTTAGGCGTACTATTCACCTATGCCCGAGCTCAGCCACCGCCGGCGCCTGCTGGTCCTGACGATCTGCTGCTTCAGTCTCCTGATGGTCAGCCTCGACACCACCGCGCTCAACGTCGCCCTGCCCGCCATGCAGCGCGGCCTGGACGCGAGCACGGCGGGGCTGCAGTGGAGCATCGACGCGTACACCCTGGTCCTCGCCTCGCTGCTGATGCTGTCGGGCTCCACCGCCGACCGGATCGGACGCAAGAAGGTCTTCCTGACCGGGCTCGTCCTGTTCGCCCTCGGCTCCCTGCTGTGCTCGCTCGCCCCGAGCCTGGAGCTGCTGGTGGCGTTCCGCATGGTGCAGGCGGTCGGCGGCTCCATGCTGAACCCCGTCGCCATGTCGATCATCACCAACACCTTCACCGACCCGCGCGAGCGGGCCCGCGCCATCGGCGTGTGGGGCGCGGTGGTCGGCATCTCCATGGCGGCCGGCCCGCTGGTCGGCGGCCTGCTGGTGGAGTCGGTGGGCTGGCGCTCCATCTTCTGGGTGAACCTGCCGATCGGCCTGGCCGCCCTGCTGCTCACCCTGCGCTTCGTCCCCGAGTCCCGCGCGCCCCGGGCCCGCCGCCCCGACCCGGTGGGCCAGGTGCTGGTGATCGCCCTGTTCGGCTCGCTGACCTACGCGATCATCGAGGCGCCGGAGAGCGGGCCCGCCACCGTCCTGCCCTTCGCGGCGATCGCCCTCGCCGGGCTGCTGGGGCTGCTGTGGTACGAGCCCCGCCGCGACGAACCGCTCATCGACCTGCGCTTCTTCCGCTCGGTGCCGTTCAGCGGCGCCACGCTCGTCGCGATCTGCGCGTTCGCGGGGCTCGGCGGGTTCCTGTTCCTGTCCACGCTGTACCTGCAGAACGTGCGGGGGCTCGACGCGCTGCACGCCGGCCTGTGGATGCTGCCGATGGCCGTCCCCATGTTCCTGTGCGCACCGCTGTCCGGACGGCTGGTCGGCACCCGGGGGCCGCGGCTGCCGCTGCTCGTCGCGGGCGCGACGATGACGGTGAGCGGGGTGCTGTTCGCCGCGTTCGAGGCGGAGACGTCGGACGTCACGCTGTTCCTCGGGTACGTCCTGTTCGGCATCGGCTTCGGCTTCGTCAACGCCCCGATCACCAACACCGCCGTCTCGGGCATGCCCCGGGCCCAGGCCGGCCTGGCGGCGGCGGTCGCCTCCACCAGCCGCCAGCTCGGCCAGACGCTCGGCGTCGCGGTGATCGGCGCCGTGCTGGCGTCGGGGATCGGCGCGGGCTCCTACCGGGGGTCGTTCGTCTCGGCGGCGGTACCGGGGTGGTGGATCCTGGCCGGGTGCGGGGTGCTGGTGCTGGTGCTCGGGGCGGTGAGCAGCGGGGCGTGGGCGCGGCGGTCGGCGGAGCAGGTGGCGGATCGCCTCGCGGCGGGAGAGGTACGGGACGCCGTGCCGCAGCTGGAGTCCCGGGCGTAGGAAGGGTCCTCCCGGATCACCCGACCTCCCTCCCCTCCCTCCCCCTCACTGCCTCCCCTCTCTCCCCCGGGCTGACCCGGCTCGTCCGACGCCGGGGCGTCAGGCGGGCCGGTCGTCCCGTCGCTGCCGCCCCACGCGGAAGGTGAGGTAGGCGTAGGGCTCACCCGCGCGGGGCGCCCGGGTCCAGGACCGGGTGGTGAACGTGGCGAGCCTTCCCCGGGTCAGCGCGAAACGGGGCAGGGACAGACCCAGCTCCGTGTGCAGGGCCGCCAGCATCCGCCGTTCCCGTACCGGTTCGCTGTCGTCCGGGTCGATCAGGCGCGCGGGGTCCAGCGCCCCGGGTACGGCGCCGGAGCGCTCGACGTCCGCCCCCCGTACGGTGAACGCGTACCGCTCCTCACCCCGTTCGGCCACGGAGAGGTGGAACGCGGCCGGGTGCCGGTCCGGGAAGGCGCTCCTCGGCTCCCGCCACACCACGACCGCGCGCCCGGCGCCGGAGGCGGCCACCGCCGGGGACCGGATCAGCCGGCCCATGCGGCCTGCGGAGTGCCCGTCGAAGGCGAAGGCCCACCCCTCGGGGCCGCGGCCCACGGCGACCACGGCCCTGTCCTCCCAGGGCTCGGTGTCCTCCCGCTCGCCGCGTGCCCGCCAGCGCGCCCCGAACCGGTTCACGGGGGCGCTCAGCCGCGCGCCCTCCTCACCGATCAAGGCGGGCAGCCGGGCCGGATCGACGCCCTCCACCCAGACGCAGCGGTACCCGTCGAGCGGCTGCCCGTGCACGGCGGGCTCGGTCAGCCAGTGCAGGCCCGGCGGATCGAGATCGGGCACCGGCTCGGGACCGGGGCCCGTGTGCCCCGCCCGTGGTGTCGCCAGGATCTGCCGTCCGCGGTCCGGGGTGACCGGCGGGCCGAGGACCGGATCGGCGAGCAGGCCGACCGGGGCGATCAGCGACGGTCCGGGCGCCTCCCACCGCGGGAGCGCCTCGCTCAGCGTCCGCCAGGCGACGTCGGTCGCGCCCCAGCGGGCCGCCTCGCGGGCCTCGGCGACCGCTCGGCCCCACGGTCCGGGCGGCGCGTAGCGGTAGGTGCCGTCCCGCATGCCGCCCAGCACGGCCTCGGCGGTGCTCCGGGGCACCCCGCGAGCCGCCATCATCCCCAGCCAGTGCTCGTCCCCGTCCGGCCGCCAGGTGCCGTTCGCCTGTGCCATCGCCTCCACCGGCAGCAGGTCGGGCAGATAGCGCGGGTCGCCCACCAGCATGCCGTAACTCAGCGGATCGCCGGGAGCGTTGAGCTGCCGGAGCTGGGTCAGCAGGGCGGCGCTGTGCGGCCGGCCGAAGGAGGCAGCCTCCTCGAGCAGGGGCAGGGCCTCCTCGTGCCGTCCGCGCAGGGCCAGCACGCGGGCCCGGTCGACGCGGTCGTCCTGGGCGCGCGTGGTGGCGTTGGCGAAGTCGGGGCGCGCGGCCCGGTCGGCGTGGAAGGCCCGGTACATGGCCTCCATGTAGGCGCGGAAGGACGGGTAGCGGTCCGGCGGCTCACCGCTCCAGCCCTTGTGGACGTAGAGCGCCCACTCACCGTCCTGGCCGGTGTCCCCCGGATCGAGCAGGGCGTACGACATGTCGGAGTCCGTCTCCAGCCGCAGCGCCCGTCGCCACATCCCGGCCAGCAGGACCTCCTCCCTGCGCGGGTGGTCGCCGAGGTTCCCCTCGTAGAGCGGGGTCAGGTCGTACGGGTCCCCGAACCAGCCGATGTCGGCGGTGCCGCCGAGCTGGTAGATCCCCGCGGCCTGCCCGACGTGCCACCCGTCGCTCACGGCCAGGAACGCGCGGTACGAGGGCGGCAGCCGGCACCCGAGCCGCTGCTCGGCCGCGGCGATCGCCGTCTCGCCCGCCCCGGGCGCTCCGAGCGGCGGGAAGGCCGCCGGACCGGCCGCCTCCTCGTCGGCGCGCGGGACCCACTCCTCCTGCCAACGCCCCAGGAACTCCCGCCAGTTCAACGACTCTTCGCTCATGGCCGGATCGTCGCACGCGGCACTGACAGCGGCACCGCCCGGAGCACTGCCCCCCGGGGCGCCGGACGCCCGCGGTCAGGGGACGCCGTCAGCGCACCGTGCGGGGCAGGCGCAGGCTCAGCAGGCCCGTGAGGAGGACTCCGGCGAGTTGGGCCGCCAGGGTCCACAGCAGGGCGTCGCGCATGCCCGTGTGGGGGGCCAGGGAGAGGAACAGGGTGCCGAGGGTGGCCACGCCCAGCGCCAGGGCCGACTGCTGGGTGGTCACCATGACCCCGCCGCCCACGCCCGCCCGGGCCGGCGGCACCTCGGACAGCACGATCCGCATCAGCACCGGGAGCTGGAGCGCCTGTCCGGCGCCGGCCACCGCCGCGCCCGGCAGCAGCTCGACCAGGCCGAGGTCCGGCCACGCCCGCCACGCCGCCAGCATCATCAGCGCCACGCCCACGCCCTGGATCACCGCGCCCGCGCTCACCACCCGGGTGCCGTACCGGGTGACCAGCCGCGGGCCGGCCAGCGAGACGAACAGGAACACCAGGGCCATCGGCGCGAGGGCCAGGCCCGCCGGGACCGGGTCCAGGCCCGCGCCCCGCTGGAGGGCGACCGCGATGACGAACATGAACCCGCTGAAGCCCATCGAGAACGGCACGATCATCACCAGGGCGCGCCGCAGCGAGGTCAGCGCGAACAGGCTCGGCGGCACCAGCGGCGTACGGCCCTGACGGTCGGCCCGGCGCTCCACCGCCCAGAACGCGCCCGCCGCGCAGGGGAACGCGGCCAGGGACAGCCACGTCCACAGCGGCCAGCCGGCCGCCCGGCCCTCGGTCAGCGGGACGAGCAGCGTCAGCAGCGCGGCGGCGAGCAGTGCCGTGCCGGGGCCGTCCACCGGCTCGGGGCGCCGGGAGCGGGTCTCGGGCACCGCGCGGGCGGCCAGGAGCAGGCCGACGACCACGACGGGCACGTTGACGAGGAACACCGAGCGCCAGCCGGTGCCCGCGAGGTCGGCGGCGACCAGGACCCCGCCGAGGATCTGGCCCGCCACCATGGACAGGCCGGCCGTGGCGCCGTACAGGCTCATCGCGCGGGCCCGGCGGGGGCCCTCGGTGGCGGCCTGGATGGTGGCGAGGACCTGCGGGAGCATCGCGGCGGCCGACGCGCCCTGCGCGACGCGGGCCGCGACCAGCGTCCAGGCGTCCGGCGCGAGGCCGCAGGCCAGCGAGGTCAGGCCGAAGGCGGCCATGCCGCCGAGGAAGAGCCGGCGCCGCCCGAAGAGGTCGCCGAGCCGGCCGCCCAGGACGAGCAGCACGGCGTAGGCGACGCCGTACCCGGCGACGACGAGTTCCAGGACGGACTCGCTCGCGCCCAGGTCGCGGCCCATGGTGGGCAGGGCGACGTTGACGATGAAGAAGTC
Organism: Streptomyces galbus; assembly: GCF_005280195.1. Lineage (GTDB taxonomy): Bacteria > Actinomycetota > Actinomycetes > Streptomycetales > Streptomycetaceae > Streptomyces > Streptomyces galbus. The sequence continues at coordinate 17,550 of NZ_SZPR01000002.1, forward strand.
GACGAGCGGCAGGGACGCCGCCAGCAGCACGGTGAACAGTCCCAGCGTGCCCAGCGCGGGCGGTGCCGGCGCGGTGCGCGGGCTGTGGGCGCTGTACGGGGTGGAGGTCCTTGCCGTCGGTGCGGTCGTTCCGGTCGTGGGCGTTGTCTCGGTCACGGGACCGAGCCTGCGCGCCGGCTCAGACGGGTACCAGAGTGTCCTTGTCCTGGTAGCAGGAGTACCTGGCAACAGGATCCGCGCCACGGCACCCTGGAGGCATGGCGAGCACGGCGAGCACCACCAGCACGGTAGGCACGACGGGCCGGCACAGCGCGAGCGCGACCGCGCGGGACGGCACGGAGATCCGGCGGCACGAGCTGGCCGGGTTCCTGCGCAGCCGCCGCGAGCGGATCACCCCCGAGCAGGTGGGCCTGCCGCGCGGCACCCGCCGGCGCACGCCCGGGCTGCGCCGGGAGGAGGTCGCCCAGCTCTCCGCGGTCGGCGTCACCTGGTACACCTGGCTCGAACAGGCCCGCGACATCCACGTCTCGGTGCAGGTCCTCGACGCGCTGGCCCGCACCCTGATGCTCGACGCCGGTGAGCGCGCCCACCTCTTCCAGCTCGCCGGCGCGACCGATCCGACGCCCGCCGCGCGCTGCCCGTCCGTCACGCCGGCGCTGGAGGAGATGCTGCACCGGCTGGAGCCCCTGCCGGCCTGCATCCAGAACAGCCGCTACGACATCCTGGCGTACAACCGGGTCTACGGCCGTCTCCTGGGCGACCTGGACGCGGTGCCGCCCGAGGACCGCAACTGCATGCTCCTCGTGCACACCGACCCGCAGTGGCGGTCCTCGATCGTGCACCTGGAGGAGGCCGAGCGGCTGATGGCGGCCAAGCTGCGCGCGTCGATGGCCGGTCACCTGGGCGAGCCCGCCTGGAAGATGCTCGTGGCGCGGCTGGAGGACCGGTCCCCGTCGTTCCGGGAGAACTGGCGCCGCTACGAGGTCCACGCCAGCCCCACCCGGACCAAGCTGTTCCGCAACCCCTGGGTCGGCCTGCTCACCCTGCACCACACGGACCTCTGGCTGACGCCCGAGTTCGGCGCCCGCATGGTGACGTACGCCCCGGCGGACGACGACACCCGGCTGCGCCTGGAACGGCTGCACGCGCTCGTGACGCGGGACGAACGGCGGGATCACCCGGAGGCCGCGGCGTGAACCGGGTCGGACCGCCACCGGTCCGACCCGAGATACTTCCTAGGGCCGCAGGCCCCGCAGGAGCAGGTCCACCACCGCGGTGAACTCGTCGTCGATGGTGGGGGCGGTCCACTCGCGGGCGTGGCATGGGTCGTGGAAGCGTCCGGTGGCGTGGAAGACGGCGCGGGCCGCGGTGAGCGGGTCGGGAGCCGTGAAGGTGCCGTCGGCCACGCCCGCGCCGATGATGGCGGCGAGCTGCGCGGTGAGGTCCTCGATGTGCTCGCCGACGGCGGGGCCGCTCTCCTCGACCAGCACCATGTAGGTGGCGAACAGCTCCGGGTCGTCGCCCGCCTTGTGCCGCTTGGCCTCGAACAGCGCGGCGAGCCAGTCCCGCAGCCGGGCCCCCGCGTCGCGGTCCTCGGCGGCGATCACGGCCAGCCGCTCGGAGGTACGGTCCAGCCAGCGCTTGGTGACGGCCTCGCGCAGCGCGGCCTTGGTGCGGAAGTGGCGGTAGACGCTGCCGTGGCTGACGCCGAGCGCGCGGGCCACGTCGACCACGGTGGCCTTGGCCGGTCCGTGGCGGCGCAGCACCTCCTCGGTCGCCTCGAGGATGCGCTCGGCGGTCAGGGTCTCGGTGGTCGCTGCCATGTCCTAGACCGTACCCGGTGGCCTCACTTGCTCCCGAGGTGAGCCATCTGCGCGGCCGGGTAGCGGTCGCCGGCGGCGGCGTCCGCGGGCACGGCCCGCTCCACGGCGGCGAGGTCGGCCTCGTCCAGCGTGACGTCCAGCGCGCCCAGGGACTCGGCCAGCCGCTCGCGGGTGCGGGCGCCGACCAGCGGCACGATGTCCTCGCCGCGGGAGAGCACCCAGGCGATGGCGATCTGCGCGACGGTGACGCCCTTGTCCGCGGCGATCGCGCGCAGGGCCTCGACGAGGCCGAGGTTGTGCTGGAGGTTCTCGCCCTGGAAGCGGGGCGACATGGCCCGGAAGTCGTTCGGGGCGAGCCGCCGGTCGGGGGTGAAGTGGCCGGAGATCAGACCCCGGGACAGGACGCCGTAGGCGGTGATCGAGATGCCCAGTTCGCGGGTGGTGGGCAGGACCTCGTCCTCGATGCCGCGGGAGATCAGCGAGTACTCGATCTGGAGGTCGGAGACGGGGGCGGTGGCGGCGGCGCGGCGGATCGTGTCGGCGCCGACCTCGCTGAGGCCGATGTGCCGGACGTACCCCTTCTCGACGAGTTCGGCGATGGCGCCGACGGTCTCCTCGACGGGGACGTCCGGGTCGAGCCGGGCGATGCGGTAGACGTCGATGTGGTCGACGCCGAGCCGCTGGAGGGAGTAGGCGGCGAAGTTCTTCACGGCGGCGGGGCGGCCGTCGTACCCGCTCCAGCCGCCGTCGGGGTCGCGCAGGGCGCCGAACTTCACGCTGACCTGGGCCTGCTCCCGCAGCGCGGCGGGCGCGGTGCGCAGTGCCTCGCCGATCAGCATCTCGTTGTGGCCCATGGCATAGAAGTCGCCGGTGTCGAGCAGGGTGATCCCCGCCTCCAGGGCGGCGTGGATCGTGGCGATCGACTCCGCCCGGTCCGCCTCGCCGTAGAGCGCGGACATGCCCATGCAGCCGAGGCCGAGGGCGGAGACCTGGGGACCGGTGGTACCGAGGGTGCGCGTGTGCATCGTCATGCCCCCAGCTTGGCATGACGACTGACAGATTTCAATATCTGTTATTCGTTACTCGTCCGCGTGTCGCGTCCGGTCAGGCCGGCGCAGTCCGCGCACGTGCCGAAGATCTCCACCGTGTGGGCCACGTTGACGTAGCCGTGCTCCGCGGCGATCGCCTCGGCCCACTTCTCCACCGCCGGGCCCTCGACCTCGACGGCCTTGCCACAGGCGCGGCAGACCAGATGGTGATGGTGCTCGCCGGTGGAGCAGCGGCGGTAGACGGACTCGCCGTCGGAGGTGCGCAGGACGTCGACCTCGCCGGCCTCGGCGAGGGACTGCAGGGTGCGGTAGACCGTGGTCAGCCCGACCGAGTCGCCCTTGTGCTTGAGCATGTCGTGGAGGTCCTGGGCGCTGCGGAACTCGTCGACCTCGTCGAGCGCCGCCGCCACGGCGGCACGCTGCCGGGTGGCGCGGCCCTTCACGGGCGGTCCAGCGGTCGTCACCGGTCTCTCCTTCGGATGGCTCGCGTCGGCACCTGCCGGGCCATTGTGCCAGCCCGGCTCCCGGCCGGTCAGGCGCCGACGCCGCCGTCGGGCGCGCGCGTGGCCGGAATCGCGCACTCCGCCGGGTCCCCGGACGGGCCGTCCGCGGCCAGGGCGCGGGCGCGCCGCCGGGCCAGTGGGGCGGCCAGCGCGGTCAGCACCAGGAACGCGGCGATGGTCAGCAGCACGATCGTCGCGCCGGGCGGGACGTCCTGGTAGTACGACGTGACGGTGCCGCCGAGGGTCACCGTGACCCCGATCGCGACGGCGACCGCGAACGTCGCGGCGAAGCTCCGGCTCAGTTGCTGGGCGGCGGCGACCGGCACGACCATCAGGGCCGACACCAGCAGCAGGCCGACCACCCGCATCGCGACCGTCACCGTGACCGCCGCCGTGACGGCCGTCAGCAGGTTCAGCGCCCGCACCGGCAGCCCGGTCACCCGGGCGAACTCCTCGTCCTGGCTGACCGCGAAGAGCTGCCGGCGCAGACCCAGGGCGACCAGCACCACGAACGCCGCGAGCAGGCAGATCGCCGTCACGTCCGACTCGGACACCGTCGACAGGGAACCGAACAGGTACGACGTGAGGTTGGCGTTGGAGCCGCCCGGCGCGAGGTTGATGAACATCACGCCGCCGGCCATGCCGCCGTAGAAGAGCATCGCGAGGGCGATGTCGCCGCGGGTCCTGCCGTACCAGCGGATCAGCTCCATCAGGACGGCGCCCAGCACCGACACGAGGGTGGCCATCCACACCGGGGAGGTGGACAGCAGGAAGCCGAGGCCGACGCCGGTCATGGCCACGTGCCCGATGCCGTCGCCCATCAGGGCCTGGCGGCGCTGGACGAGGTAGATGCCGACCGCGGGGGCGGTGATGCCGACCAGGACGGCGGCGAGCAGCGCCCGCTGCATGAAGGCGTAGTCGAGGATTTCCATCAGCTGAGCAGTCCCGTGCGGAGGGGGCCGGCGTCGGCCGGTGCGTGCGGGTGGACGTGGTCGTGGCCGGGGAGGGCGTGCTGGCCGACCGCCCGCGGGGGCGGGCCGTCGTGCAGGACGCAGCCGTCGCGCAGCACCACCGCGCGGTCGATGAGGGGTTCCAGAGGGCCCAGTTCGTGCAGGACGAGCAGGACGGTGGTGCCCCGGTCGACCTGCGCGCGCAGGGTCGCGGCGAGCACCTCCTGGCTGGCCAGGTCCACGCCCGCCATCGGCTCGTCCATGATCAGCAGCTCCGGCTCGGCGACCAGGGCGCGGGCGATCAGCACGCGCTGGTGCTGGCCGCCGGAGAGGGCCTCGACCGGCTCCCTGGCCCGGTCCGCGAGGTCGACCAGCTCCAGGGCGTGCCGTACGGCCGCATGGTCGGCCTTGCGGAACAGGCCGAAGCGGGTGCGGGAGAGCCGGCCCGAGGAGACCACCTCGGTCACGGTCGCCGGCACCCCGCCCGCGGCGGTCGTGCGCTGCGGCACGTAGCCGAGGCGGGCCCAGTCGCGGAAGCGGGCCCGGGGCGTGCCGAACAGCTCGACGCTGCCCGCGCTGACCGGGACCTGGCCGATGACGGTGCGCACGGCCGTCGACTTGCCGGAGCCGTTGGCGCCGAGCAGGGCGACGACCTCGCCGCGGCCCACGGTCAGGTCGATGCCGCGCAGGACGGGGCGTGCGCCGAGTTCGGCGCGGACGCCGCGCAGCGCTATGACGGGCTCGCTCATGCCGCTCCCCTGCCGGTCGGTCCGGTCGGTCCCGTCGGTCACTTCGCCCCCAGGGCGGTCTTCAGGGCCGTGAGGTTGGCCCGCATGACCTGGAGGTAGTCCTGGCCGCGGGACTTCTTGGTGATGCCCTCGATCGGGTCGAGGACGTCGGTCCGCAGGCCCGCGTCCTTCGCGACGGTCTTCGCCGTCTTGTCGCTGACGAGCGTCTCGTAGAAGACGGTGGTGACCCCGTCGGCCTTCGCCAGCTTCTCCAGTTCCTTCACGCGCGCGGCGCTGGGCTCGGACTCGGGGTCGAGGCCGTTGATGGCCTCCTCGGTGAGGCCGTAGCGCTCGGCGAGGTAGCCGAAGGCGGCGTGGGTGGTGAGGAAGACCTTGCTCCGGGCGGTGGCGAGGCCGGTCCTGAACTCGGTGTCCAGGGCGTCGAGTTGGCGCACCAGGTCCGCGGTGTTCTTGCGGTAGTCGGCCGCGTGGCCGGGGTCGGCCTTGGCGAAGGCCGCGCCGACGCCCTCGGCGACCTGGGCGTAGCGCACGGGGTCGAGCCAGATGTGGGGGTCGAGGCCGGACGACTCCCCGTCGTCGGAGCCCTCGTGGTCGTCGTGCTCGGCCGCGTGGCCGCCGACCTCGTTGCCGTGCTTCTCCAGGGAGGTCAGGGAGGCGGCGTCGATCTTCGTCCTGACCCCGGACTGGGCGACGGCGTCGTCGACGGAGGGCTGGAGGTTCTTGAGGTAGAGCACCGCGTCGGAGTCCTGGAGCCGCGCGGTCTGCTTCGCGCTGATCTCCAGGTCGTGGGGCTCCTGGCCGGGCTGGGTGAGGCTGGTGACGTGCGCGTGGTCCCCGCCGATCCGCTCGGCGAGGAAGGCCATCGGATAGAAGGAGGCGACGACGTCGAACTCGTCCGTGTCGCCCGCGGCCGCGGTGTCGCCGCCGCAGGCGGTGAGGGTGGCGAGTCCGAGGGCGGTGGCGGCCGTGGCGGCCGCGGCGGATATGAGGCGTCGTCGTACGTTCATGACAGTCATTTTCAACGAAGATGGAAACCGTTGTCAACAAGCCTCGTCAGGGGGCCGGACCGGCCCCGGTTTGCCCCGCTGCCGGGCCCCCGATTTGGTTGAGGGGGAGCCCGCGCCGGTACGCTGAAGCATTCGCTGGAAGCACCTCGCTTCGTCGCCCGTCGTCGTAATGAAGAGAGCACCGTGGCCGCCGACAAGATCGACACCATCGTCAGCCTGAGCAAGCGCCGTGGCTTCGTTTTCCCCTGCAGTGAGATCTACGGCGGTCAGCGCGCCGCCTGGGACTACGGGCCGCTCGGTGTCGAGCTGAAGGAGAACATCAAGCGCCAGTGGTGGCGCTACATGGTGACCTCCCGCGAGGACGTCGTCGGTCTCGACTCGTCCGTGATCCTCGCCCCCGAGGTGTGGGTCGCCTCCGGCCACGTCGCCACCTTCAGCGACCCGCTGACCGAGTGCACCTCCTGCCACAAGCGGTTCCGCGCGGACCACCTGGAGGAGGGCTACGAGGAGAAGAAGGGCCGCGCCCCGGAGAACGGCCTGGCCGACATCAACTGCCCCAACTGCGGCGTCAAGGGCCAGTTCACCGAGCCCAAGCAGTTCTCGGGTCTGCTCTCCACGCACCTCGGCCCCACCCAGGACACCGGCTCCATCGCGTACCTGCGTCCGGAGACCGCCCAGGGCATCTTCACCAACTTCGCCCAGGTGCAGACCACTTCGCGCCGCAAGCCGCCGTTCGGCATCGCCCAGACGGGCAAGTCCTTCCGCAACGAGATCACGCCCGGCAACTTCATCTTCCGCACCCGCGAGTTCGAGCAGATGGAGATGGAGTTCTTCGTCAAGCCGGGCGAGGACGAGCAGTGGCAGGAGTACTGGATGGAGCAGCGCTGGAACTGGTACACCGGCCTGGGCCTGCGCGAGGAGAACATGCGGTGGTACGAGCACCCGAAGGAGAAGCTCTCCCACTACTCCAAGCGCACCGCCGACATCGAGTACCGCTTCCAATTCGGCGGTTCCGAGTGGGGTGAGCTGGAGGGCGTCGCCAACCGCACCGACTACGACCTCTCGGCCCACGCCAAGGCCTCCGGCCAGGACCTCTCCTACTTCGACCAGGAGGCCGGCGAGCGCTGGACCCCCTACGTCATCGAGCCGGCGGCCGGTGTCGGACGCGCCATGCTCGCCTTCCTGCTCGACGCGTACGTCGAGGACGAGGCGCCCAACGCCAAGGGCAAGCTGGAGAAGCGCACGGTGCTGCGCCTGGACCACCGCCTCGCCCCGGTGAAGGCCGCGGTCCTGCCGCTGTCCCGCAACCCGGAGCTGTCGCCCAAGGCCAAGGGCCTCGCCCAGGCCCTGCGCCAGCACTGGAACATCGAGTTCGACGACGCCGGCGCCATCGGCCGCCGCTACCGCCGCCAGGACGAGATCGGCACCCCGTACTGCGTGACCGTCGACTTCGACACCCTCGAGGACAACGCGGTCACCGTGCGCGAGCGCGACTCGATGAAGCAGGAGCGCGTCTCCCTCGACCAGATCGAGGGCTACCTCGCGTCCCGCCTCGTGGGCTGCTGACCCCCGGTCCGCGGCACCCCGGCACGCACGACGCCCGCCCCGCCCCCGCCTCGCGCGGGGTGCGGGGCGGGCGTCGTCGTGTCCGCGGTGCCCGCCCGTCCGCCGGTCAGGAGGGCTCGTCGGGGCTGCGGCCCTCCATGGCCAGGAGTTCCTCGTTGGGGACGGCGCCGCCGAAGCGGCGGTCCCGGGAGGCGAACTCCAGGCAGGCCCGCCACAGGTCGCGGCGGTCGAAGTCCGGCCACAGCACGTCCTGGAAGACCATCTCGGCGTAAGCGCTCTGCCAGAGCAGGTAGTTGGAGGTGCGCTGCTCGCCGCTGGGCCGCAGGAACAGGTCCACGTCCGGCATGTCCGGGTAGTACAGGTACTTCTGCAGCGTCTTCTCGTTGACCTTCGACGGGTCCAGGCGGCCCGCCCGCACGTCCTCGGCGAGCGCCTTCGCCGCGTCGGCGATCTCGGCGCGGCCGCCGTAGTTCATGCAGAAGTACAGCGTCAGGCGGTCGTTGCCCTTGGTCTGCTCCTGGGCGATCTGGAGCTCCTTGGCGACCGACTTCCACAGCTTGGGCATCCGGCCCACCCAGCGCACCCGCACGCCCAGCTCGTCGAGCTGGTCGCGGGTCTTGCGGATGAAGTCGCGGTTGAAGTTCATCAGGAAGCGCACCTCGTCGGGCGAGCGCTTCCAGTTCTCCGTGGAGAAGGCGTAGAGGGAGATGTTGCGGACGCCGATCTCGATGGAGCCCTGCAGCACGTCGAGGACGCGCTCGGCGCCGACCTTGTGGCCCTCGGTGCGCGGCAGCCCGCGGTCCTTGGCCCAGCGGCCGTTGCCGTCCATGACGATCGCCACGTGCTCGGGGACCAGCTCGCCCGGGAGCTTCGGCGGACGGGCCCCGGACGGGTGCGGCTCGGGCGCCCGGTACTCGCGCCGCTGACGCCCCAGGATGCCGCGTACGACCATGTGCTTCTCGTCTCCTCGTGTCCCTCGGTTGTTGCTTGCTTGCTCTGCGACCGCTCCGGCCCGCCCGGGCCGGGAGGGTCACTTCTCCACGTACCGCAGGGAGCGCAGTCCGCGCTCCAGGTGCCAGTGCAGGTAGGCGGAGACCAGCCCGTTGCCCTCGCGGACGTACCGCGCCTCGCAGGCGTCGGCCGTCTCCCAGTCTCCCGTGAGCAGCGCGCCCAGCAGGACCAGGGTCTGCGGGGACGGCACGACGCTGCCGGGGACCCGGCAGTCGGCGCACACCGAGCCGCCGGAGGCCACCGAGAAGAACCGGTTGGGCCCGGGCATGCCGCACTTGGCGCAGTCGCCGAAGCTCGGGGCGTAGCCGTTGACGGCCAGGGAGCGCAGCAGGAACGCGTCCAGCACCAGGTGCGGGGCGTGCTCGCCGCGGGCGAGCGTGCGCAGCGCCCCGACCAGCAGCAGGTACTGCTGCACGGCCGGCTCGCCCTCGTGGTCGGTGAACCGCTCGGCGGTCTCCAGCATGGCCGTCCCGGCCGTGTAGCGGGCGTAGTCGGTGACGATGCCGCCGCCGTACGGCGCGATGGTCTCGCTCTGGGTGCACAGCGGAAGCCCGCGCCCGACGAGCTCGCTGCCGCGCGCGAAGAACTGCACGTCGACGTGCGAGAACGGCTCCAGCCGGGCCCCGAACTTCGACTTGGTGCGCCGCACACCGCGCGCCACCGCCCGCACCCGCCCGTGCCCGCGGGTGAGCATCGTGATGATCCGGTCGGCCTCGCCGAGCTTCTGGGTGCGCAGGACGACGCCGTCGTCCCGGAAGAGACTCACGAGCGCCCTCCCCGCACGGCCGGCACCCGGCGGGAACCCGCACCCCGCGCACGGGTGCGCGCCGGGCCACGGTCGAGTCGGGACGCAGTCATGGGTCCATTCTCGCCTACGCGCGGGGGGCGCCGTGTCGCACCGACTAGGATCGCCCGGTTCGTACGGGAGGGGGGACCACGTGGCGCGGGATTCGCTGGGGCGCAGGTTCGGGTGGCTGTGGGGGGCGTACGCGGTCAGTACGTTCGGGACGTGGCTGGCCTTCGACGCGCTCCAGGTGATCGCCGTGCTCGTGCTGCACGCCGGGGCGCTCGAGGTGGCGGCGCTGGCGGCGACGGGGCCCGCCGTGGGGGCGCTGGCGGCGGTGCCGCTGGGGCCGTGGGTGGAGTTCCGGCGCAAGCGGCCCGTGATGATCGGCGCCGACCTGCTGCGCTGCGCGGCGCTGCTGAGCATCCCGGCGGCGTACGGGCTGGGGCTGCTGGGGCTGGGGCAGCTCCTGCTGGTGTCGGTGGTGGTGGCCGCCGCCGACATCACCTTCACCGCGGCGAGCGGGGCGTTCTTGAAGGGGCTGCTGCCGCGCGAGGACCTGCTGGTGGCCAACGGGCGCTTCGAGTCGACGATGTGGTCGGCGACCATGGTCGGTCCCCCGCTCGGCGGGGCGGCGATCGGCCTGTTCGGGCCGGTGGTGACGGTGGCGGCGGACGCGGTGAGCTACCTGCTGTCGGCGCTCGGCCTGCGCGCGGTCGGCGGCGGTGAACCGGCCCCGGCGGCGCCCGCGAGGGCGGGCCGGCTGAGCGCGCGCGAGCTGCTGGAGGGCTGGCGGTACATCCTCACCCATCCCGTGCTGCGCCCCCTGTTCGTGAACGCCGCGCTGGTGAACGGCCTGATCATGGTGTCCGCCCCGCTGCTGGCGGTGCTGATGCTCGGCCCGCTCGGCTTCTCCCCCTGGCAGTACGGGCTGGCCTTCGCGGTGCCCTGCACCGGCGGCCTGGTCGGCTCGCGCCTGTCGCGCCGGCTGGTGGCCCGGTACGGACGCCGCCGGGTCCTGCTGACCGCGGGCACGCTGCGCGCCGTGTGGCCGGTCGGGCTGGTCCTCGTCGGCCCGGGGGTGACCGGCCTGGTCCTGGTGATGGTGGTCGAGCTGGCCCTGATCACCTGCGCGGGCGTCTACAACCCGGTGCTGGCCACCACCCGCCTGGAGCTGACCCCGTCGGACCGGGTGACCCGCACGCTGTCGGCCTGGTCGGTGAGCACCAAGACGAGCATCGCGGCCCTGACCGCCCTGTGGGGCCTGCTGGCCGAGCTGACGAGCCCCCGCCTCGCGATCGGGCTCGCGGGGGTCCTGCTGCTGGCGACGCCGCTGCTGTACGCGCCCGTGCGCCGGGACCCGGCGGCGCTGCGGCCGGAGCCCGATGCCGGCTCCGCCGTGCCGGGGGCCCGGACCTGACCGGTCGCGGGCGCCCCGCGCCCCTCGGCTGAAAACCGCGCACGCCGGCACCTGCCCCATTGCACGGTAACTCAACGTCCGTAGAATTCAACGCGCCATGTATTTCAGCGCGCTGCATCCGAGCGACGGTGAGGCCCCGTGAAGACGACGAACGGTGGGAACGGCCCGGCGGACTACGACGTCGGCGTGATCGGAGGCGGCTTCGCGGGCTCGCTGCTCGCGACCGTCCTGGCCCGGGCCGGCGTACGGACGCTGCTGCTGGAGGCGGCACCGGGGCCGCGGTTCGCCGTGGGCGAGTCGATGGTGCCCTACAGCGCGGCGCTGGCCCGGGCCGTCGCCCGGCGGTACGACGTGCCGGAGATCGCCTCCCTCGGCGCGGCCGAGCAGGTCGCGGGCACCCTGTCGGCCCGCACCGGGGTGCTGCGCAACGTGGGCTTCGTGCTGCACCGCCCGGGGCTGCGCCAGCACCCCGGCGAGGTGTACCAGGTGGTCAACCCCTCCGTCGTGCCCGACCCGCCGCACCTGTACCGGGAGGACGTCGACGCCCGGCTGCTCGCGCTGGCCGGGCGCACGGGCGCCGAGGTGCGCACCGGCGCCGGGGCCCGCGTCGAGGGCGTGCGCGTCGAGGCGGACCGCGGGGCGTGGCTGCGCACGGCCGACGGCACGCAGACCGCCGTGCGGTACGTCGTGGACGCGAGCGGGCCCGGCTCCCCCGTGGCCCGCGAGCTGGGGCTGCGCGAGGAACCGGCCGCCTGGGACCACCGGTCGCGCTGCCTGTACACCCACATGACGGGCGTGACGCCGTACGACGACACCCCGGCCGGGCGGGCCGGCGGGCAGCCCGGCCGGTGGCACGAGGGCACCCTGCACCACGTCTTCGACGGCGGCTGGCTGTGGGTGATCCCGTTCGGCAACCGGCGGCGGGGCGGCGACGGCCCGTGCAGCGTGGGGCTCGTCCTCGACGCGCGCCGGCACCCGGCGGCGGACGGGCGTGCGCCGCAGGAGGAGTTCGACGCCGTCCTGGGGCGACTTCCGGACGTGGCGCGGCAGTTCGCGGGTGCGCGGGCCGTGCGCCCGTGGACCTCGGTGGACCCGCTCCAGCACTCCGTGCGCCGCATGGTCGGCGACCGCTACTGCCTCGCCTCCCACGCGGCCGGGTTCGTCGACCCGCTCTACTCGCGCGGGCTCGGGCACAGCCTGGAGGTCGTCAACGCCCTCGCCTGGCGGCTGATCGCGGCCGCGCGCGACGGCGACTGGTCGACGGAGCGCTTCCGTCCCGTCGAGGACCTCCAGCGCTCGCTGCTCGGCGCGCACGACGACCTCACCCGCGCCTCGTTCGTGGCGTTCCGCGACCACGCGCTGTTCAACGCCGTGGTCCGGCTGTGGACGCTGAGCACGGTGCTCGGCGCGCTCGCCGTCGAGCACGCGTCCGCTGCCCACGCGAGGACCGGCGACGACGCCGTCTTCCGCGCGCTGGAGGGGCCGGACCGGCCCGGCGGCGCCCACTTCGCCTCCCTCGCGCCGCTGGCCCGCACCCTGTGCACCGACGTCGAGGCGGGCCGGCGCACCCCGGCCGACGCCGCGGAGCGGATCTTCGCCGCGCTCCGCGAGGCCGACTACGTGCCCCCGCCGCTCGGTCTCGCCGACCCGGCCGACCGGTTCTTCCACAACACCCCGGCCCGGCTGCTGCGGGCCGCCCGCTGGGTGCGCGCCGAGGCCCCGCAGGACACCGCCGTGCTGCTCAAGGGGGCGCTGCGCGGGCTGCTCGGCGAACGCCTGCGCGCGGCCCGCCGCTGACCGGCGGACCGACGCCGGCCGAGCGGTCCCGCGAGCACCACCCCACCCCGACACCGATCGCCGTAGCGCCACCGCCCGGGCGGGCACCGCCCGGGACGAGACCGACCCCGCGACCCCGCTCCCCACAGCGGCGGCCGTCGCGGCGAGACGACCGACAAGGAGACAGGACATGGAGCCACGGGGCACGCAGAGGTACGACGTCGCGATCCTCGGGTCGGGGGTGGCCGGGTCGATCCTGGGCGCGATCCTCGCCCGGCAGGGGGTCAGGACGCTGCTGCTGGACGCCGGCTCGCACCCACGGTTCGCCATCGGCGAGTCGACGATCCCGTTCACGCTCGTCTCGCTGCGCACGCTCGCCGAGCGCTACGACGTGCCGGAGATCGCGCACCTGGCGTCGTTCACGGACACCACCCGGGCGATCGGGCCGCGCTTCGGCGTCAAACGCCACTTCGGGTTCCTGCTGCACCACGAGGGTGCCCCGCAGAACCCGCGCGAGGTCAACGAGTTCGCCACGCCGCCCCAACTGCTGCACGAGGCCGCGCACCTGTTCCGGCAGGACACCGACTCGTACCTGTTCCACGTGGCGGTGAAGTACGGCTGCGTCGCGCGCCAGAACTTCCTCGTCACCGACATCGACTTCGACGGCTCGGGCGTCACCCTGTCCGGCCGGGACGGCGAGTACCGGGCCCGCTACCTGGTCGACGCGAGCGGCTTCCGCTCCCCCGTCGCCGAGAAGTTCGGCCTGCGCGAGAACCCCTGCCGGTTCAAGCACCACTCGCGCTCGGTGTGGAACCACGTCGTCGGCATCACGCCCACCGACCGGCTCTTCGACACCGTGCCCGAGAACTGGCGGCCGCCGGTGCCCTGGTACGAGGGCACCGTGCACCACATGTTCGAGCGCGGCTGGGGCTGGGTGATCGCCTTCGACAACAACAAGTGGTCCAGGAACCCCCTGTGCAGCGTGGGCATGACCGTCGACCCGCGCCGCTACCCCAAGCCCGACGGGCTGACGCCCGAGGAGGACTTCCACGCCCTGGCGGCACCGTTCCCGGACATCGCCCGGCAGTTCGAGGGCATCAAGCCGGTGCGCGAGTGGACGGCGACGGGCCGGCTGCAGTACTCGTCCTCGCGGACCGCCGGCGACCGCTGGTTCCTGCTGTCGCACGCGGCCGGCTTCATCGACCCGCTGTTCTCCCGCGGCCTGTCCAACACCACCGAGGCGCTCAACCTCCTCGCCTGGCGGCTGCTGCGGGCGGTGCAGGACGACGACTTCTCGGCCGAGCGGTTCGCCCCGGTGGACCGGCTCCAGCAGGGCCTGCTAGACCACAACGACACCCTGGTCAACTCGTCGTACATCTCCTGGACCGACTACGACCTGTGGAGCGCGGTGTTCAGGATCTGGGCGTGGGGCGCCAACGCGGGGGTGTACCGCATGCAGAGCGCGCTCACCAAGTTCCGCCGGGACGGCCGCGACAGCCACTTCACCGACCTGGAGGAGGTGCCCAACCCGGGCCTGTACTGGCCCGACCACGACGGCTTCGCCGACCTGTACGAGACGATGGTCAAGCAGTGCGAGGCCGTCGAGGCCGGCGTGGTGACCGCCGCCGACGCCGCCGACCTGCTCTACGACCGGCTGCTGGCCGCCGACTTCGTCCCGAAGAACTTCGGGTACGCCGAGCGCGAGGTGCGCTTCCTCGACCCGCGGCCCAAGACCCTGCTGAAGATGGTCCGCTGGGCCGCCACCGAGGCCGACCCGGTGGTGCGCCGGATGATCCTCGGCAACGGCCGCGAGGCGGTCAAGGCGCGGCTGAGGGGCACCAAGCTGTTCTGAGGTCCCCCGCCCCCGGGCGCACCCCCGGACCCGCCCGGTCAGGCACCGTCCGGGTCCGGGCCGTTGGTCAGGACGCGCAGGCTGTCCGGGCCGGGCCGGCCGTTCGGGGACTGCTGCTCGCGGGCGGCGTCCCAGAGCTGCTCGAAGCGGCGGATCAGCGGCTGCACCAGGTCGGCGCGGGCGTTGACGGTCGTCGAGGAGTTCACGCTGAGCTGGTCGGCGTGGATCTCGTAGCTCAGCGCCCCGTCGAAGACGATGAAGTCGATCATCTTGCCCCGGCGCAGGTGCGCGGGAAGCTGGTCCAGCGCCACCACCCGGACCTCGATGCCCATCTGCCGCTGCTCCTCGCAGATCGGGGCGAGGGCGGCCCGCTCGCCGCGCTCCTTGACGATGAACAGCCGCCGCACGGTGATGTGCCGCTCCAGGATCGCGTCCCGCTGGGCGGTGAGGTAGCGGCTGGCGGGCTCGGTGGACCAGAAGCCGTCGTCGACGACCGTGGTGCTGATCGCGTCGATGCTGCTGCGGGTGCACTTGGTGAGCGTCATCAGCCAGTCGTGGTTCTCGCCCGGTGTCTCGGCGCTGAGGTTGGTGAGGTCCTCCATCTGCGCGGCGAGCCGGTTGATCTCCTCGTGCGCGAAGTCGTGCAGGATCTCGGGCCCGGTGGAGACGACCTTGGTGGCGTGCTCGGCGAGCCGGGGCACGCCGTCGCCGCGTAACTTCTCCACCTCGTTGAAGAGCTTGGTGGCCTCGCCGATGTCGGCGAAGCGTTTCTCGACCACGTACTTCAGGTCGGTGAGCTGGTGCGCGAAGGAGATCATGAACTGGGTGAGCAGCACCGCCCCGCCGCACAGCACGGACAGCACGAGCTGCCAGGGGCCGTCGTCCTCGGGCAGCAGGACGTTGGTGAGGATGTAGACGACTCCGCCGATGACGATGGTGACCAGGACCTTCTGGGTCACCCGCCGGGCGCTGTCGGCGTCGGAGCGGCGCGGGGTGTCGGTGCGGTCAGGGTGGCGCGGGAGCGTCGGGCCAGGCATCTCGTGTGTCCCCCCGTCGGGATGGTGCGCGGACCGTCTGTCTGGTGTGGGTCGTGCCGTGTGGTTCCTTCTCGTGCGGTGGTTCTCCGTGCGGGTGGCTCAGCGGGCCGTGAGCCGGGCGTCGAGCGCCTCGCGGCGGGCCAGCAGGGCGCGCAGCGCGAGCTGGTCGCGGATGCGCTGGGCCAGGGCGTCCCACTGGCGGGTGAACCCGGGCGTCTCCTCCAGCGCGTCCCACAGTCCGGACAGGACGCGCTCCAGGCGGGCGCGGGGCATCCACAGGTGGAGCAGGTGGTCGACGAGCGGCCCGAGCACCTTGCGCACGGCGGCCTGGTCGTCGGTGCCCAGCCGTACCCCGTCGAGCTTGTCGCCGACGGTGGTCAGCAGCCAGTCGTGCAGGGCCAGGTCCTCGCAGAGCCCGGCGACGGCGGCGGGCGCCGTGCCCTCGGGCAGCCGCAGGGCGACGGTGCGCAGGCCCTCCTCGCCGACGGTGAAGCGCAGGGACGGCTCGCTGCCCGCTGGCGCCGGCCGGGCGGCCCAGCGCAGGACGGTGCTCGCCGTGTTGAGCGGGGTGTCGTAGTCCAGCAGCTCGGCGCGCGAGATGCGGGCCAGCAGGCTCTCGGCGACGGAGCCGACGTCCAGCTCCTCGGGCCGGTGCCCGGCGAGGAAGCCCTCGGCGACGGCGGCCGCGGGCAGGCGGCCGACCGGCACCAGCAGGCCGGGCCGCACGAGGTAGTAGCCCCAGGGGCGGCGGCTGTCCGGTCCGTCGGCCGGGGCGGCGAAGTACGCCGTGGACTGCAGGACGCGGCCCTCGGTGAGCACGGCGCGGGCGGCGACCGTGCCGATCGCGCGGACCTTGGCGCCGTTGGCGGTGGGCAGCCGGCAGTCGACGCCGGTCAGGACGTCCGGGGAGACGGCGCAGCGGTTGGGGCGCCGGGAGACCCGGACGCGTTCGTCGGCCCGCAGCCGCAGCAGCGTCTCGGCGGCCCGCTCGTCCACGGCGTCCCGGGTGGGCAGCAGACAGGTGCGCACCTCGCCGCAGGCGAGGACCGGGCGCGCCGGACGCGGGGTGCTCTCCTGGGCGCCCATGTCACAGTCCCGGCGGGAACACGTAGGAGGTGCGCTCGACGACCCCGGCCGGTAACGGGTACTCCTCGGCGGCGGACCGCCGCGCGACCTGGTCGAGCACGTCGGGTTCGAGCTGCACCTGGTCCAGGACGACCCGCACGGCGTGCTCGACGGGCAGGAAGCGGCCCGGGAGCACGCTGCACGTGCCGTAGGCGGTGAACGGCGCCGCACCGGGGGTGAGTTGCACGACGGGCGGCAGGGCGTCCCAGTCGGCCGGGAAGGCGGCGGGGTCCCACGCGACGGGGGTGAGGACCGCGCGCCCGTTGTCGCGGAGCAGCCCGAGGCGGGCGAGCTGCCACACCGAGGCCAGGAAGGCGCAGGACCAGGTGCGGTCGTCCTCGGGGCCGCTGAACAGCTCGACGTCCATGAAGACGGAGTGACCGCGGGCGAGGGTCTCGCTGGGGGGCTGCCAGACGTCGCTCGCGTCGAGCGCAGCGGAGGTGCGCCGCGAGGGGGTGCGGCGGCCGTTGGTGAGCCAGCCGGTGCGGCCGACCGGCGGGCGGTAGCCGGTGCTGCCGGGCGGCGGTGACTCGACCAGCCGGTGCAGCACGGACTCGGCGAGCGGCGCGCTGCCCGGGCGGGCGGGGTCGGGGGCGGCGCAGCCGGACTCGCGGGCCAGGTAGTCGATGGCCAGGCCGGCCTCGCGGGCGGCGGCGAGCAGCGGCGGGACCAGCTCGGCCGGGGTGGCGAGGCGGCTGAAGTAGTCGTCGACGAGGAAGCAGGTGCTGATCCGGGGGCGCCGGCCCCCGGGCAGCGGTCCGACGCCGGCCCGGACGGCGTCCGCCCAGGGCCGTACCGCGGCGAAGTGGCGGGCCAGCCGGGCCGGGCCGTCGGCGAAGTCCTCCATGTACAGGTGCCCCAGTTCCAGGGACAGGTGGGAGAAGGGCACGGACGCGGTGGGCGGCTCGGCACTGGTCTCCCGGAAGGGGGTCCCCTCGTCGGGGAGGGCGCCCTTCACAGCTGCCCCCAGTACTTGTCGTCGCCGAGCCGCTGCGCGAGGTCCCCCATCGCCTGCCAGGTCTCCAAGTTGGCGACGCGGCTGTCGACGACGTCCTCGTAGGTGATGAGCTGTTCCCGCCATTGCAGGACGGGCTCCAGCGGAATGGACGCCAGGGCCCGGGTCTTTCCGATCCCCAAACCCGCTGCCATTGCCTCGAGTTGGCGGTCGCGTTCGTGCATCCACACGGATTGTTCGGGGCGCGCCTGGGACCACAGCGGGGATTGCAGGTCGGGCACGGCGGCCCGCACGAAGCGGATCGCTCCGGAAAGGGCCGTCTCGTCGTGGCCCATGGCGACTCCGGCCCGGACAATGCCCTGTTTTCCCGAGACGAGTTCGGCGGCCGCCATCACGTGCTGGCGGGTCCAGCGGTGATACACGAGCCAGCGCGTGGTGATGCGGGCGAGCGCGCTGCGCGGGGCGGTCGCGGCGAGTGCGAGGTCCATGGCATAACTGCGGCCGGCGCTCAGATCGACGACGATGACGTCGAATTCGCGTTTCAGCCGCAGGACCAGGTCCACGCACCGGTGCAGGTTCTCCTCGTCGGTGACGAATTCCCCGCCGGTGCGGTCCCCGGGCAGCAGCACCAGGCGCCCGGACCCGGAGGGCCGGGTGCGCAGCACGGGGTGTTCGGTGCGGGCCCACACGTCGACCCGCAGGGGTTCGCCGGTCTTGCCCTTGAGGTACGAGTGCAGCCCCTTGCCCTCGGCCTCGGTGAGGACGTCGGGCAGGTCGAAGACGGCCGGGGCGGTGGGCGAGCCGAAGTCGAAGTCCAGGTAGCAGACGTCGTCCCCGTCCAGCGCGCGGTGGTAGGCGAGGTTGGCGCTGGTGACCGAGCGGCCGGTGCCCCCCTTGTCGGAGGCGGCGAAGACGAGCACGCCTCACACCCCCGAGCCGGTGTTCTCCCGGGCGCGTGCCAGGGAGTCGAGCCGGGTGAGCACCCCGAGGGCGAGCGCGTAGGCGGTGCCGGGCTGGACGTCGACGAGGGCGCGGGCGCGGCGCAGGTCGACCTCGACGGCCATCATGGCCTCGCCCTGCCGGCTCTTGGCGGGCGGCGCGGGCTGGTCCATCTGCACCTTGCCGAACAGGTGGGCGGCCTCGCTGATCATCTCCCGGGCCAGGGTGGCGAGTTGGGCGCTGCGGATCGGCGGCTGGGCGTACAGGCCGTACGCGGCGACCATGCACTCGGTGACGCGCTCGGTGACGCTCCAGGAGACGGGGCCCTGCGGGGCGGGGCTCTGGCGGACCGGTGACTCGGGGTAGACGGCGTGGACGTTGTCCCACAGGCCGGCGCCGGAGCCGTCGCCGATGCGGCGCTGCCAGAGGTGTTCGAGGATGTCCTCGGCGAGCCGGAGCAGCCGGTCCTGGGCGTCGCTGCGCCGGGACAGCGAGCAGAGCTGCACGGTCCGCTTGAGCAACTGCGCGGAGAAGTCGGACATGGTCCACTTCATGGCCGGGCCGATCTCCTCGCTGCCGAGCAGCGGCAGGCTGACGCCCGGGTTGTGCAGGGTGATCGCCGGGTCGTCGCGGGTCATGCCGCTGGTGACGCGGCCGCGTTCGGCGAGGCGCTCCATGACGGCGACGGTGCGGGTGAGGTCGTCGTCGGTGGCGCGGCGGCGGACCAGGTCGTGCACCAGGATGGAGGCCACGGACAGGGAGAAGTACTCCGACTCGAGCTGCTGGAGCGTGGTTCGCCAGGGGATCTCCTCCAGCGGCCAGGTCCCGTCGCCGAAGCGGGCGATGGCCGACCAGTACTGCTGGGTGATCTCCCAGCGCAGCCGCAGCGCGTCGGCGAGCTTCTGCTGTTCGGCGTTGAGCAGGCCGAGGACGAGGGTGCGCTCGGAGAACAGGTCGGGGATGCCGTCCAGGGCGACCACGGTGAAGTACAGGTAGGGCACCGCGCCGGCCACGCCCTGGGGCTGCTTGCCGACCGGTTCGCCGGTCTCGACCTCGGGTGCGTCGCGCACGACGCTCCAGGACCAGCCGCACTCGAACAGGCGGTTGTCGTTGCGCAGTCGGTCGGCGATGTCGCTGTCGAGGCCGAGGGTGACGCTTTCGCTGATGACGGCGCGCAGGGCCTTGAAGCGGTCCTGGAAGCGCTGGACGACCTGCCGTTCGGACAGCCGGCCCTGGCCCAGCAGCCGGACCAGGGACTGGCCCTGCGGGGAGGGGACGTCGACGACGTTGACCGTGAAGGAGCGCAGCAGGGCGACCATGGCGGCGGTCAGCCGGGTGCTGGTGGCCTCCTGGAGCCGGTCGATGAGCGCCAGGGTGCTCGGGCGCTGGGTCTTGGTCCGGTAGACCTTGAGGAAGCCGAGGGTGGCCAGGCACAGCGTGACCGACATCGAGTAGGAGTCGACCACGCCGGTCTCGCGCTGTTCCTTGGCCAGCTCCTGGGCGGGGTCCGCGGCGGTGAAGTAGTGGCCGCCGGAGAAGGTCGGGCTGTCGCCGTTGCGGTGCCGGTCCATGAAGGCGGTGAGGACCTTCACCAGGTTGCCGGGGATCTCCGCGGAGTCGCCCGCGGCGCGCAGGGCCCGCTCCACGTCCTCCTGGGTGGTGTCCGGATCGTCCAGGCGGAACGAGGTGATCTCCGTCGCCGGGTACAGCAGGCAGAGCAGCCGCTCCGCGTCGGCGACGCTGCTGCGCCCTCCCCACTCACCCCAGTCCCACTCCCCGTCCGCGAAGGAGTGGCGGGCCACTGACTGCCACACCTCGAGCAGGTTCTGACGCGGTTTGATCTGCATGCCCATTCCCCTCAAACAGGCCCGACTACCTGGCGGCGACCGAGAATGCCGGTCATTCCTTCCGGCGGCCGCAGACCAGAATCATTCCGGTGTGCCCGTGCCGCACGAGATGGCCGACGTCGGCCATGCGGTGCACGTCGTCGAGATGGGCGAAGCCCTCGAGTGCGGCGCACACCTCGGCGATGTCGATGTCATAGGTGGCCGGGAATTCCAGATCCCCCACCCGGTATCCCTCGGAATGCTCCATGAACGCGGCAGCGAAAGGCGCACCCGGTTTCAGCACGTGCATGAAGCAGCCGACTCCGCGGCGGAATTCATCCAGGGATTCGGTGATGGACTCGGCGACGAAGAACATCGTGCCGATGTCCCATCGGGTGTCCGCTCGGCAGAGGTCGAAAAGGCTGCCCTGAACGGGCACTGCGGCCTCACTGAAGAAATCCCGGGAATCGAATCCCCGGTACTCCCGGTCCTCGCGCAGCACCTTCCAGAACTGCTCCCAGTGCCCGTCGTAGTCGGGGCGCTGGCCCTCCAGGTACCGGATGTTGTTCGCCGACCACTCCAGCAGGGTGATGTTCCTGCACCACGGGAGCATCGCGAGCGAGGGGTAGAGGTTGGGACCCGCACCGACGTCGATCCCCGAAAGCACCCGGTCGCTCCCCCGCAGCCGGCCGCTGAAATGATCGCGTACACGGGAAACGATCTCCTCGTCCACGGTCTTCATGTCGAGGTAGTTATTGCCGATGTACGCACCGGGGTCGAAGGAGTCCCATGGAACATCCTTATTGAGCGTCGGCTGCTCAGCGGTGTGCGGTCCCGAGGTCATGGTTCAGCCTAGCAGCAGCCCGGGGGTTGTAGGACCGGCCCACATGGGGCAATCATGGACGATCATAAGGTAATCACGCAAGGTCCGATGCGTCACTTAAGGGGAACTCATGATTCCTCCCAGGGATCGCTATCCGTCGGCCCCGGGTTCGTTTCTGAGCCGGACGGCACGGAAAAGACCACCGCGGATCAGAGCGGTCACCGAGACGGACCTACCCGACATCGTCCGTGTCGACAAGGAGGCATTTCCGGCCGCTCCCTATCCATTCTTCGTGGTGCGCCAGTTCTTCGACGCGTTCCGTGAGCACATGTTCGTGCTGGAGGACGGCGACGGCGAACTCAGGGGCTATGTGATGTCGACGGGCACCGACGACGCCGAGAGCTGGATCCTAAGCCTCGCGGTCACGGCGGAGGTGCGCCGGCAGGGGTGGGGGCGGCAGCTCATGACCGAGGTGCTGAGCCATCTGCGCGGCCGGGGCGCGCACACCGTGGTCCTGTCCGTCGAGCCCGACAACGCCACCGCCATCGCGCTCTACGACTCCCTCGGCTTCACCCCGGCCCCCGGCGGCCCCCTGCGCGACTACTTCGGCCCGGGCGAACACCGCCTGCTGATGACCCTGGCCCTGTGAGTCCGTGAGCACGTGAGCCTGTGAGCCCGTGACCGGCACCGGCGCCGTCGACCTCGCGGCGGCGCCGGTGCCGGTCGGCTTCCGGACGGATCAAGGGCGTCGCCCTGCCGCCCCGAACCGCCGTACGTAGCGGGCCTGCCAGGGGGTCTCGACCGCGCGCCGGTGGTAGTGCCGGCGCACGTACGCCACCGCCTGCTCGGCGGGAACGCCGTCCAGCACCGCCAAGCACGCCAGCGCCGTGCCCGTCCGGCCGCGCCCGCCGCCGCAGGCGACCTCCACCCGCCCGGTCGCGGCCCGCCGCCACGCCTCGGTGAGCGCGGCCGCCGCCTCGTCCGGGTCGGCGGGCAGCCGGAAGTCGGGCCAGCGGATCCAGCGCGCCTCCCAGGCGACGGCCGGCGGCGGCCCGCCGAGCAGGTAGAGCCCGTACGTCGGATCAGGACCGCCGGCCCGCGGCCGGCGCCGCAGCCCGCGCCCGCGCACCAGCCGCCCGGACGGCAGCCGCAGCACCCCGGCGCCGCCCGCCTCCCAGGGGCTCACCCCACCGTCGTCGCCCACGGACCCTCACGCTCCCCTCCTCGAGACCGGACCCCCATCCGAGCGCACGTTCCGCACACCGGGCAAGCGGCACCGCCACGAAAACCCCCGGCCCCGCGGGCAACCCCCCACCGCCCCCCGGTGGTCTGGTGGGCGAGGAGGGGGTGCTGGATGCAGGACGGGCTGGAGGACCAGTTCCAGGAGTTCGTCAGGGCGCGGTGGTCACGGCTGGTGCGTACCGCGTACCTGCTCACGGGCGACACCCACCACGCGGAGGACCTGACGCAGACCGCGCTGGCCAAGGCGTACCGCTCGTGGCGGCGCGTGGCGCGCGCCGACAACCCGGAGGCGTACGTCCGGCGGATGCTCGTCACCTGCAACAGCGACCGCTTCCGCAAGCGCCGGGTCACGGAGTCGCTGACGGCGGCTCCGCCCGAGGTGGCCTGGCGGGACGAGGGCGCCGGCCGCGTCGAGGAGCGCGGGGTTCTCCTCGACGCGCTGGCCGCCCTGCCGCCGAAGCAGCGCGCGGTGGTGGTCCTGCGCTACTGGGAGGACCTGTCCGAGGCGGAGGTCGCCGAGGTGCTCGGCTGTTCGCCGGGCACGGTCAAGAGCCAGGCGTCCAAGGGCCTGGCCAAGCTGCGCGCCTGCCCGGGGCTGGCCCCGGCGGTGGCCGCGGGTCAGGGAGGCGAGCGGTGAGCGAGGAACCGCGTACGACGCAAGAGGACCAGGACGGCGAGGGGGTGCGGGACTTCGAGGAGCGCCTGCGCCGGCTGCTCGCCGAGGACGCCTACGCCCTCCACCCGGCGCCGGCGCCGTACCCGGTGATCCGGCGGCGGGGCGTGCTGGAGCGGCGGCGCCGGCTGGCGGTCGCCGGGCTGGCGCTGGCCGTGCTGGCGGTGGCGCCCGTGGGGGCGTACGCGTGGACCGGGGGGACCGGCGGACGGGGTGACGGCCCGGCGGCGGAGCCGTCGGCCGCCGCCCCGCGGAGCCCCTCGCCGACGGCCGCGGCGACACCCGCCGGGCCCGGACGGCCCGCCACCCCGGGGCAGTTGCTGGACGGGATCACCTTCGAGCAGGCCGCGGACGGCCTGGCCGAGTGCCTCGCCTACGGCCGGGAGGGCGACACGACCGCGGGGGCCGAGGCGCTGGGCGTGCCCGCCGACTACCGGCTCCTCCTCGCCCTGCGCAGCACCGGCGACTCCAACTCCCCGGGGGACGGGCGGTTCCTGGTGGCCGCCTCGGCGTCGCACCGGCTGATCTGCAAGCTCGTGGACGACGAGGTGACCGCCCTGAACACCAGCGGCGGCGACCTGTCCGGCGACGGCCCCGGGCCGGTCTTCCCCGACATGAACGGCGGCAAGCTGTACCAGCAGTCGTTCCTGGACCGCGGCCGCTGGAAGCTGCCGTTCCGGTGGGGGGCCGTCGGCGCGGTGAAGCCGTCGGTGGCGAAGGTGACCGTGTCCTACGGCGGCGCGACGGCCCGGGCCGTCCTGGACCACGGCTGGTTCGTCGCCGCGGGCGTCCTGGACCGGCAGGTCACCGCGGCGCCTCACGTGAAGGGCTACGACTCCTCGGGCAAGCTGGTGTACGACTCGGACCACGACCCGTCGTACCAGCGCACCCTCCCGTAGGGTCCGCCCGGCACCAGGAGGACCATGTCGCTGCCCGCTCCGCTCACCGGTGTGATCCCGCCCGTCTGCACCCCGCTGGGCCCGGACGGCGAGGTGGACGTGGACTCGCTGCTGCGGCTGGTCGACCACCTGGTGGCCGCCGGGGTGGACGGCCTGTTCCTGCTCGGGTCGACGTCGGAGGCCGCGTTCCTGACCGACGGGCAGCGGCGGCGGGTGGTGGAGGCGGTCACCGGGCACCTGGGCGGACAGCTGCCCGTGCTGGCCGGGGCGATCGACATGACCACGCCCCGCGTGCTGGAGCACATCGCGTCGGTGACGGCGGCGGGCGCGGACGGGGTGGTCGTCATCTCCCCGTTCTACGCCCGGCTCGGGCCGGCGGAGACGGCCCGCCACTTCCGGCTGGCCGCCGCGGCGAGCCCGGTCCCGGTCCTCGCCTACGACCTGCCGTCCGCCGGTCCCGCCGAGCTGTCCGCCGACCTCGTCGTGCGACTGGCGTCGGACGGGGTGCTGGCCGGCCTGAAGGACTCCAGCGGCGACCTGGCCGGCTTCCGCGACGTGGTCACCGGTACCCGTCACCTGCCCGGGTTCAGCGCCCTGACCGGCTCCGAGCTGCTGGTCGACGCGGCCCTCGCGCTGGGCGGCCACGGAGCCGTGCCCGGCCTCGCCAACGTCGACCCGGAGGGCTACGTCCGCCTGGACCGGCTGTGCCGGGCCGGACGCCGGGAGGAGGCCCGCGCCGTGCAGGAGCGGCTCTGCGCGCTGTACGGCCTGGTCCGCGTCGGCGCCGGCCGGATGGGGGCCGGCTCGTCCGCGCTGGGCGCGTTCAAGACGGCGCTCCACCTGCGCGGCGTGATCGCCTGCCCGGCGACGGCGGAACCCCAGGTGCCGCTGTCCGAGGCCGAGGTGGAGGAGGTGCGGCGGCACCTGCTCGAGGCCGGGCTCCTGTGACGACCGGAACCCGCCCTACAGCTCCGCCACCGGCAGCAGCCGGAAGGCGATCGCCTCGTACGGGCCCGTGCTGCCCGTCTCGTACAGCACCCCGGCCGTCCGCGGGTCCACCTGCACCAGGTCGGAGTAGGCGGCGGGCCGGTCCGACAGGGTGAGCGCCCGGGTGAAGGTGCCCCCGCCGTCGGTGCTGCGCCAGACGGCCAGCGCCCGGCGGGCGGCGGGCCGCGACGGCGCCGAGAACAGCAGCGGGGCGCCGGCGCCGTCGAGCTGGAGCACGCTGCCCTGGACCACGGGGACGTCCGCGAGCGTGGGCTGCGGGGCGAACGGGCGGGTGAGGGTGCGGCCGGCGTCGCCGGAGTGGGCGTCGACGCGGTTGCCGGGCGCGGTGCCGCCCTGGTCGCGGGCGTTGAGGTAGAGCCGTCCGTCGGGGAGCTGGGCGGCGGTGGTCTCGTTGACGTTCACGGTGCCGGCCGGGTCGTCGGGGTCGTCGTCGACGTAGCCCAGGCCCCAGGTGCGGCCGCCGTCGTCGCTGAGCAGGCAGTGGCCGGCGTAGTGGCGGAACTCCCGGCCGGTGTCGGGGGAACCGGGCGGCGGGGGCGTGGAGTGGTCGGCGGGCACGACCAGCCGTCCCGCGTACGGGCCGCGGGTCAGGGCCACGGCGTGTCCGGGCCCGGTGGCGTACCAGCGCCAGGACGCGGGCTTGACCGAGGCGGTGATCTCGCGCGGCGCGCCGAAGCGGTGTCCGTCGTCGTGGCTGTGCTGCACCCACACCCGGCGGCCCTGCCCGGGCGCGACCTCGCCGCGCATGATCTGCGCCTCGGTGACGGTGCCGCCGTTGGAACAGCTCACCAGCACGACGGCGCCGGTGCGCGGGTCGACCACGGGGGCGGGGTTGCCCCGGGTGTCCCCGTGCCCGGCGGCGGCCACCGTCAGCGGGCCCCAGGTGCGGCCGCCGTCGGCGGAGCGGCGGACCACGAGGTCGATGTCCCCGGTGTCGCCGGGACCGTCGCGCCGGCCCTCGGCGAAGGCGAGCAGCGTGCCGCGCGGGGTGCGGACGACGGCGGGGATGCGGTAGGCGGCGTAACCGTCCCGGCCGGAGACGTAGGGCACGGAGGTGTCACGCGCTGCGGTGTCGGGCACGGGGACGCCGGGCGCGGTGCCGGGCGGGCGGCGCCCGGCGGCGGAGGCCGGGCGGGCGGTGGCGTACGGGGCGAGCGAGACGGCGGTGGCGAGGACGGCTCTGCGCAGGAGTGTCATCCCTGTCCCTCGGGAGGCGGGCCGGTGTCGCCCCCATGCTGCCCGGGCGGGACGGCCGGGACCGGGCACGCCACGGCCCGGTCGTCCGCGCCGGCATGTTCCGCTTCCCGGTGGCTCAGGACGTCCCGCGGCTCAGGACGGCGTGCGCGCCGCCGCTGCCATCAGCCGGGTCACGTCGTCCGTGCACAGGGTGAGGGCCGCGCCGACCGTGGCCAGCACCTCCCGCTCCGCCGGTGTGTAGGGCCCGTCGGCCAGGGCGATCCGGGCGCCCTGGAGCAGGATCGCCTCGCGGCCGATCGTGGCGAGGTGCGGGGCGAGCGGGTCCAGGGCCTCGTGCAGCTCTATGGCCAGTCCGGCGCCGCAGGGCTCGCCGAAGACCCGCCCGGTGTCGGCGGCCAGGGCCTCCACCAGGGCGTCGAGCTGCTCCTCGGTGCAGTCGTCGAAGCCGGCCGCGCGCACGGCGGAGGCGGCCGTCTCCAGGGACGCGCGGGCGCAGGTGCCGCCCGCCGCGAGGACGGCGAGGGCGACGGTGTGGACGGCGTCGCGGAGCATCGCGGAGAAGCGGGTGGTGGTCGGGTGGTCGAGGACGTCGGTGCCGAAGTGGCGCCCGCAGGCCCCGCAGGCCACGACCGGCCCGGTCTCACCGCGCGGGAGGACGGGAACGCCCAGCAGGGTGAAGCGCCGACGGCCGGTGAGGCGCTGGTAGTTGCGGTCGCCCCCGCAGCCGGGGCAGAAGAACTCCCCGTCGCCCACGGGCGTCCACGCGGTGCGGGTGCCCAGGATGCGCGCACCCCTGGCGGCACGGCCGTCTCGTCCCCGTACTGGCAGCACGTCGCACCTCCGTAACCACGCGGCAACATCGCCGTGCTTGCGTGATGTTAGCCACATCACGGACGCGGAGTCAGCACCCAGGACGAGACCTTCCCGTGACCCGCACGGTCCGCTGGCCGAAAACGAGAGGTCCCGCCCTGCCGGGACCGGCGGGGCGGGACCTCGGGACGAGCTAGCGCGCGGCCCGGTTCACGGCGGAGACGACCGCCTTGAGGGACGCCCGCGTGGTGTTCGCGTCGATGCCGATGCCCCACAGGACCTTGCCGTCGATGGCGCACTCGATGTACGAGGCGGCCTGCGCGGAGGCGCCCTCGCTCATCGTGTGCTCCTGGTAGTCCAGCAGGCGTACGTCGATCCCGATGGACTGCAGGGCGTCGAAGAAGGCCGAGATCGGACCGTTGCCCGAGCCGGACAGGACGGTGTCCTCGCCGTCGACGGTCGCCTCGACGGTCAGCGTGTCGATGCCGTCGGTGTCGGTGGTCGACTGGCCGGTGCGGACCTGGATGCGGCCCCACGGGTTGTCGGGGTTGGGCAGGTACTCGTCCTGGAAGACGGCCCAGATCTCCTTCGGCGTGATCTCGCCGCCCTCGGCGTCGGTCTTGGCCTGGATCAGCTTGGAGAACTCGATCTGCATCCGGCGCGGCAGTTCCAGCTTGTGGTCGTTCTTCAGGACGTACGCGATGCCGCCCTTGCCGGACTGGGAGTTGACGCGGATGACGGCCTCGTAGGAGCGGCCGACGTCCTTGGGGTCGATCGGCAGGTACGGCACCGCCCACTCGATGTCGTCGACCGTGACGCCCCGGGCCTTCGCCTCGGCCTCCATCGCGTCGAAGCCCTTCTTGATGGCGTCCTGGTGGGAGCCGGAGAAGGACGTGTAGACCAGGTCGCCCACGTACGGGTGGCGCGGGTGGACCTCCATCTGGTTGCAGTACTCCCACGTACGGCGGATCTCGTCGATGTCGGAGAAGTCGATCTGCGGGTCGACGCCCTGGGAGAACAGGTTCATGCCCAGGGTGACCAGGTCGACGTTGCCGGTGCGCTCGCCCTGACCGAACAGGCAGCCCTCGACACGGTCGGCGCCGGCCATCAGGGCCAGCTCCGCCGCCGCCACGGCCGTACCGCGGTCGTTGTGGGGGTGCACGGACAGGCAGACGTACTCGCGGCGGGACAGGTTGCGGTGCATCCACTCGAAGCGGTCCGCGTGCGTGGAGGGGGTGGAACGCTCCACGGTGGCGGGCAGGTTGAGGATGATCTCGCGGCCCGGGCCGGGCTGCCAGACGTCCATGACCGCCTCGCAGACCTCCAGCGCGAAGTCCAGCTCGGTGTCGGTGAAGATCTCCGGCGAGTACTGGTAGCCGAACTCCGTCTCGGGGCCCAGCAGTTTCTCGGCGTACTCCATCACCAGGCGGGTGCCGTCGACGGCGATCTGCTTGATGTCGTCCCGGGAGCCGCGGAAGACCACCCGGCGGAAGACGGGGGCGGTGGCGTTGTACAGGTGGACGGTGGCCCGGCGGGCGCCCTTGAGGGACTCCACGGTCCGCTCGATCAGGTCCTCGCGGGCCTGGGTCAGTACGGAGATCGTCACGTCGTCCGGGATCGCGCCCTCTTCCTCGACGATGGAGCGCACGAAGTCGAAGTCGGTCTGGCCGGAGGCGGGGAAGCCCACCTCGATCTCCTTGTAGCCCATCGCGACGAGCTGGTCGAACATCCGGCGCTTGCGCTCGGGCGACATGGGGTCGATCAGTGCCTGGTTGCCGTCCCGCAGGTCGGTGGACAGCCACCGGGGAGCGGCGGTGATCCGCCGGTCGGGCCAGGTGCGGTCGGGGATGTCGACCTGCTCGTACTGACCGTACTTGTGGATCGGCATGGAACTGGGCTGCTGGCGGTTGGCCATGATGCTTCGGGCTCCTCAGGGTGTCCGGAATGGACGGCCGACGACGCAACACCGAGCTCCGCGGGGAGGGGGTCGGCCTCGACTACAGGCCCTCGCCGCGGCAGCTAAGGAGAAGCAGCCCGAAACGCATGATGCCTCGCAGCCTAGCGAAGGGATCCGGTGCGCGCGGGCCCGTATCAGTATGCGGGACCGCGTGGACGCGCGCGGACGATCGCGACAAAAAGTGCGCCATACCACTGGGCCGCCCGCTCCGAGCCGCAATGTCGGCCTATTTCACCAATCATGGTGGCTAGTAGTGACAGTGCCGTCACCCGGTGCGAAGGTGCCGGGCATGACCACCCACGGGGGCTTCCAGCCCGTCTTCTGCACCGTCGTCCCGCCCCACGTCCTCGACCGACTGGCC
This sequence comes from Streptomyces galbus, assembly GCF_005280195.1. Taxonomy (GTDB): domain Bacteria; phylum Actinomycetota; class Actinomycetes; order Streptomycetales; family Streptomycetaceae; genus Streptomyces; species Streptomyces galbus. The sequence goes on from NZ_SZPR01000002.1 coordinate 46,892, forward strand.
CGCAGCGACGACCCCGCCCGCTCCGGGCCCGCCCGCCGCACCCTGCGGCGCGACGGCGAGCTGCGCACGCTGCGCCAGGTGACCACCGAGTTCCGCCTCGCGGCGGAGCCGGACACCCGCGCGCCGTCGGACCAGCCCGCGCGCACGATCCACGACGCCGGGCACCGCACCGACCTGCCCGGCGCCGTGGTGCGACGCGAGGGCGAGCCGCCCGGCCAGGACGCCACGGTCAACCGTGCCTACTCCGGCCTCGGCGCCACCTTCGACCTGTACCTGCGGGTCTACGGGCGCCACTCCATCGACGGCGAGGGCCTGCCGCTGGTCGCGACCGTCCACTACGACGAGCAGTACGACAACGCCTTCTGGAACGGCGAGCAGATGGTGTTCGGCGACGGGGACGGCGAGGTCTTCCTCGACTTCACGCTGCCCCTCGACGTCATCGGGCACGAGCTGACCCACGGCGTCACCCAGCACACCGCGAACCTCACCTACTACGGCCAGTCCGGCGCCCTGAACGAGTCGGTGTCCGACGTCTTCGGCTCGCTCATCAAGCAGTACGCCCTCGGCCAGACCGCCGCCGAGGCCGACTGGCTGATCGGCGCGGGACTGCTCGCCCCCGGCGTCACCGGCTCGGCCCTGCGCTCGATGAAGGCGCCGGGCACCGCGTACGACGACGACGTGCTCGGCAAGGACCCGCAGCCCGCGACCATGGCCGGCTACGTGCGCACCGGCCGCGACAACGGCGGCGTCCACATCAACTCGGGCATCCCCAACCACGCCTTCTACCTGGCCGCCGCCGCGCTCGGCGGTCACGCCTGGGAGAAGGCCGGGCAGATCTGGTACGACGTCCTCACCGGCGGCGAGCTCGCCGAGCGCGCCCTGTTCGCCGACTTCGCCGGGCTCACCGTCAAGGCGGCGCGGGAGCGGTACGGGGACGGCGGCGACGAGTTCGAGGCCGTGCGCAAGGCGTGGGAGCAGGTGGGCGTGCGGATCCTGTGAGCGCGCGGGCCCGCCCGCGACGGCAGGGGTGCGGATCGCGCCCGTCCGTACTAGACAGGACGCATGCGGATTCAGGTGAGGCGCACGGGCGGGTTCGCCGGTATCGAGCGGCGGGGCGAGGTGGAGACCTCCGGGCGGCCGGACGCCGCGGAGTGGCATGCCCTGGCCGAGCGCGCGGTCGCGTCCGGTCCGGGCACGCCCCCGGCCGGCGTGCCCGACGGGTTCAGCTACCGGATCACGGTCGACGACCGGACGGTGTACTGCGCGGACCCCCGGCTCACGGAGGACCAGCGGACGCTGGTCTCACGGGTGCTGAAGGAGGGTGCCTGAGTCTCGGCCCCCGCGCCGGGGCGCTCGCACCGGCTCCGCCCAACCGCCGGTTGTCGCCCGCCCGTTGACTTCCGTTACCGACGGTACGGATGATCCGCGCATGGCGACTGACCGACGCACCGCGCTCCCCCCGTTCCCGCCCGGCTTCCTGTGGGGCGTGTCGACCTCGGCCCATCAGATCGAGGGCGCCGCGGACCGGCGCGACCCGTCCGTGTGGGACGAGTTCACCGCCGTGCCGGGCCGGGTGAAGGACGGCTCGACGGCCGCCGTGGCCTGCGACCACTACCACCGCTACCGCGAGGACGTGGCCCTCCTCGCCGGACTCGGGGTGGACGCCTACCGCTTCTCGGTCTCCTGGCCGCGGGCGAACCGCCCGGGCGGGCTGGACTTCTACGACCGGCTGGTGGACGAGCTGTGCGCGGCGGGCGTCCGCCCGGTCCCCACCCTCTTCCACTGGGACCTGCCCGCCTCGCTGGACTGGCTGCGGCGGGACACCGCCGCCCGCTTCGCGGACCACGTGACCGCCGTCGCCGACCGGCTCGGCGACCGCGTCGGCACCTGGATCACCCTCAACGAGCCCGCCGAGCACACCCTGTTGGGCCACGCGCTCGGCGTGCACGCCCCCGGCAGGCGGCTGCTCTTCGACGCGCTCCCGGTCGCCCACCACCAGTTGCTGGCCCACGGCCTGGCCGTGCGGGCGCTCCGCGCGGCCGGCGCCGGCGACGTCGGCATCGCCAATTCCCACGGCCCGACCTGGCCGGCCTCCGGGGACCGGCCGGACGTCGAGGCGGCGGACTTCTACGACCTGCTGCTCAACCGCCTGTTCGCCGAACCGGTCCTGCTGGGCGCGTACCCGGAAGGGATCGGGGAGCTGATGCCCGGGGACGTGGCGGCCGACCTGGAGGTGATCGCCGAGCCGCTCGACTGGTACGGGATCAACTACTACGCCCCGACGCGGGTGGGCGCCCCGCAGGGCACCGACATCGAGTTCGGCGGCGTCCGCATGCCCGCGGAACTCCCCTTCACCGTGCGGGAGATCGCGGACCGGCCGGTCACCGACTTCGGCTGGCCGGTGGTCCCCGAGGCGCTGACGGAACTGCTGACCACCTTCAAGGCCCGCTACGGCGACCGCCTCCCGCCCGTCGTCATCACCGAGAACGGCTGCAGTTACGACGGCATCGACGACCAGGAGCGCATCGCCTACCTCGACGCCCACATCCGCGCCCTGCACGACGCCCACACCGCCGGCGTGGACGTGCGCGGCTACTTCGTCTGGTCCCTGATGGACAATTTCGAGTGGGCCGAGGGCTACGCCCGCCGCTTCGGCCTGGTCCACGTCGACTTCACGACGCAGCAGCGCACGCCCAAGGCGTCCTACGCCTGGCTGCGGGAGGCGCTGCGCACCCGGGGGTGACCGCCCCGCCCCCTACAGGGCGCCCGCGTCCCGGGCCGCCCACACCGACGGGTGGACCGGGCGGTAGCCGAGCTCCCGGCGGATGCGCTCGGTGGACAGGACCCCGAAGAACGGGTCGGGGTCGGTGCGGTCGTACACCTCGGCGGGCACCTCGACGCCGTTGAGCCGGTACAGCTCGACCGTGGTGACCGGGGCGTCGTCGGCGATGTTGTAGACGCGGCCGCCGATGCCCGGGGCGTGCAGCAGCCGCAGCAGGCCCTGGGCGACGTCCGCGTGGTGGGCCATCTGGAGCCGCTGGGCCGCCGCCCAGTGCGCGGCCCAGCGCAGCGACTCGGCCAGGTGCGGGTCGCCCTCGCCGTAGACGAACGGCAGCCGCCCGATCCGTACGTCCAGGCCGTCCAGGGCGAGCAGGTCCCGCTCGGCCCGGATCTTGGACTCCGCGTAGGCGCCCCACATCTCGCCGCCGGGGCGGCTCTCGTCGTCCTCGGTCAGCGGGCGGCCACGGCCGACGCCGTACACGTTCCCCGTGCTGACCTGCACGAAGCGCGCCACTCCGGCGGCCAGCGCGGCGCGGCCCAGCTCCACGGCGGCCGCGTGGTTCACCGCCCACGCCTCCTCGTCGGGCACCCCGCGGAAGGTCGCGGCGACGTTCACCACCGCGTCCGCCCCGGCCACCGCCTTGCCGAGCGCCTCCGGGTCGCGCAGGTCGCCGGTGACGACCTCGGCGCCCAGCGCGGCGAGCCGCTCCGCGCGGGCGGCGTCCCGCACCAGGACGCGCACCGTGTCCCCCGGCCGCCGCTGTCCCAGCAGCCGCGGCGCGAACCTGCTGCCGACGCGTCCCGTCGTCCCCGTCACCAGTGTCAGCATGATCTGCTCCTCGTCTCCGTCCGGTACGACCACCCTCCGGCCGGGAGCGCGGGACCGGGAGAGACCCGTGGATCGGGGGACCGGCAGTCCCTGGATATGCCGCGCGCGGTGACGGACGCTGGAGGGGTGGACCGAGCCGAACTCGCCGACTTCCTGCGCCGCGGCCGCGCCCGGCTGAACCCGTCCGACGTGGGCCTGGCGGCCGGCGCCCGCCGCCGCACGCCGGGGCTGCGCCGCGAGGAGGTGGCGGCGCTGGCCGGCATGTCGGTGGACTACTACACGCGGCTGGAGCAGTCCCGCGGCCCGCGCCCGTCCCGGCAGATGCTCACCGCGCTCGCGCGGGCCCTGCGCCTGACCGACGACGAGCGCGACCACCTGTTCCACCTGGCCGGCGAGGAGCCCCCGCGCCGGGACGCGCCGGCCGCCCACGTGCGCCCCGGCCTGCTGCTGGTCCTGGACCGGCTGCACGACACGCCCGCGCTGGTGATGACCGACGTGGGCGAGGTGCTGGCGCAGAACGCGATGTCGCGGGCGCTCAGCGGGGACGTACTGGCGCGCCCGCCGCACGAGCGCAACGTGGTGCGCCGGTTCTTCCTCGACCGTGCGGGGCGCGACCTGTTCCCGGCGGAGGACCGGCCCGAGCACGCCCGCGCCCACGTGGCGAACCTGCGCGCGGTGGCCGCGGCCCGCCCCGACGACCCGGAACCGGCCGCCCTGGTGGCCGAACTACGGGCGTCCAGCGAGGAGTTCGCCGAGCTGTGGGACCGGCACGAGGTGGCGGTGCGCCGCGCCTCGGTCAAGCGCTTCCAGCACCCGGTGGTCGGCCTGCTGGAGCTCGACTGCGAGCTGCTGCTGACCGACGACCACCACCAGCACCTGCTCATCCACACGGCCCGCCCGGGCTCCGGGTCCCACGAGCGCCTGCAGCTCCTGCGGGTGGTGGGACTGCAGGACCTGACGGCGGGGGCGGTCTGAGCCCAGGCGCGCTCCGGGTCTCAGAAGCCCAGGCGGCGGAGCTGCTTGGGGTCGCGCTGCCAGTCCTTGGCCACCTTCACGTGCAGGTCGAGGAAGACCGGCGTGCCGAGCAGCGCCTCGATCTGCTGGCGGGACTTCACGCCCACGTCCTTCAGCCGCTTGCCCTTCGGGCCGATGATGATGCCCTTCTGGCTGGGCCGCTCGATGTAGATGTTGGCGTGGATGTCCACCAGCGGACGGTCCGCCGGGCGGTCCTCGCGCGGCAGCATCTCCTCCACGACCACGGCGATGGAGTGCGGCAGCTCGTCGCGCACGCCCTCCAGCGCGGCCTCGCGGATCAGCTCGGCCACCATCACCTGCTCGGGCTCGTCGGTGAGGTCGCCCTCGGGGTACAGCGCCGGCCCCTCCGGCAGCAGCGGCACCAGGAGGTCGGCGAGCAGCGTCACCTGCTGGTCCCCGACCGCCGACACGGGCACGATCTCCTGCCACTCGAACCCCAGCTCGCGCGCCATCTGGTCCACCGCGATGAGCTGCTCGGCCAGCGCCTTGGAGTCGACCAGGTCGGTCTTGGTGACAATGGCGATCTTGGGCGTCCGCTTGATCCCGGCCAGCTCCTTGGCGATGAACCGGTCGCCGGGCCCGATCTTCTGGTCGGCGGGCAGGCAGAAGCCGATCACGTCGACCTCGGCCCAGGTGGCACGCACCACGTCGTTCAGCCGCTCGCCGAGCAGCGTCCGCGGCTTGTGCAGCCCCGGGGTGTCCACCAGGATGAGCTGGGCCTCGGGCCGGTGCACGATGCCCCGCACGGTGTGCCGCGTGGTCTGGGGCCGGTTGGAGGTGATCGCCACCTTCTTCCCGACCAGAGCGTTCGTGAGGGTGGACTTGCCCGCGTTGGGCCGCCCCACGAAACAGGCGAAACCGGCCCGGTGCGCGGCCTTCGCCGACTGCTCGGATGACTGGGTACGAACGCTCATGCCGCCCATTCTCCCTGATCCCCGGAGCCCCGCCGCACCACGCCCGTGGCGCCGCCGCACCGGTGAGGGTCCGGAAACCCGCCCGCAACGAAACGTCACGGAAACACAGCCGTACGCGACCGGAAACGCGCAGCGGTGACCCTCTGACGAGCCCTCGCACCGTTGGAGACCCCGTGACGACCTTCGCCGCACCGCGGATCGACACCGGCGACACCGCCTGGCTGCTCGCCGCCACCGCGCTCGTGCTGCTCATGACCCCGGGCCTGGCCCTGTTCTACGGCGGCATGGTCCGCACGAAGAGCGTGCTGAACATGCTGATGATGAGCTTCGTGTCGATCGCCCTGGTCACGGTCGTCTGGCTGGCGGCCGGCTACTCGCTGGCCTTCGGCGGCGACACGGCCGCCGGTCTCGTCGGCGGCCTGGACCACCTGGGCCTCGCGGGGATCGGCCCGGACAGCGTCACGGGCACGGTCCCCACGCTGCTGTTCGCCACGTTCCAGCTGACCTTCGCGATCGTCACGGCGGCCCTGGTGAGCGGCGCCGTCGCCGACCGCGCGAAGTTCGCCGCGTGGCTGGTCTTCGTGCCGGTGTGGGCGCTGCTGGTATACGTTCCGGTCACCCACTGGGTGTGGGGTCCGGGTGGCTGGATCCTGACCCACCTCGGTGCCCTGGACTTCGCCGGCGGTCTGCCCGTGGAGATCACCTCCGGCGCCTCCGGGCTCGCCCTGTGCCTGGTCCTGGGCCCGCGCCTGGGCTTCAAGAAGGACGCGATGCGCCCGCACAACCTGCCCATGGTGGTGCTGGGCGCCGGCCTGCTGTGGTTCGGCTGGTTCGGTTTCAACGCGGGCTCGGTGCTCGCCGCGAACGGCCTGGCCGCGGCCGTCTTCCTCAACACCCTCGCGGCGGGCTGCACCGGCCTGCTCGGCTGGCTCTTCGTCGAGCAGCGGCGCGACGGCCACCCCACCACGCTGGGCGCCGCGTCCGGCGCGGTCGCGGGCCTGGTGGCGATCACCCCGTCCTGCGGCTCGGTGTCCCTGCTGGGCGCCCTGGTGGTCGGTCTCGCCGCCGGGGTCGTCTGCTCGTACGCCGTGAGCTGGAAGTTCAAGCTGAACTACGACGACTCGCTGGACGTCGTCGGCGTCCACCTGGTCGGCGGGATCGTCGGCACCCTGCTCATCGGCGTGTTCGCCGAGCGGGCCATGACCGGCGGCACGGAGGGCCTGCTGTACGGCGGCGGCCTCGCCCAGCTCGGCAAGCAGCTCGTCGCCGTGGTGGTCGTCGCGGTGTACGCGTTCGGCGTGACCTTCGCGATCGGCAAGGTGCTCGACCGCGTGATGGGCTTCCGCGCGAGCGAGGAGCAGGAGCACACCGGCCTGGACCTTACGGTGCACGCCGAGAGCGCCTACGATCACGGGGTCCTGGGCCACGGCGCCCCGGTCGCCCACTCCGTCCTCCCCTCCGCCCAGAAGGTCAAGCCGCAGGCATGAAGCTGATCACCGCCATCGTCAAGCCGCACCGCCTCGACGAGGTCAAGAACGCCCTGCAGGAACTCGGGGTGCAGGGCCTGACCGTCACCGAGGCCAGCGGCTACGGCCGGCAGCGCGGCCACACCGAGGTCTACCGGGGCGCCGAGTACCGGGTGGACCTGGTGCCGAAGGTGCGCATCGAGGTGGTCGTCGAGGACGCCGACGCGGACCCGGTGATCGACGCGATCGTCCGGGCCGCGCAGACGGGCAAGATCGGCGACGGCAAGGTGTGGGCGCTGCCGGTGGAGACGGTCGTCCGGGTGCGCACGGGCGAGCGCGGGCCGGACGCGCTCTGAGCCGCCGCGGGGGCGGCAGGAGCCGTCAGAGCTGGGCTCCCTGACGGGCTCTCGCCCTGCTCACTCCGCCGGGACCGTCGAGCGCACCGTGCCGTCCGGGGCCGCCAGCAGCACCGGCGTCCCCGCTCCGCCGAGGTCCCGGACCGCGGCCAGGTCCTCCGCCGGGACGGTGTCCGCCCCGGTCACCACCGCCGCCGCCTCCAGCGAGCCCGCGCCCGAGGCCACGGCCATCGCCACCGCCGTGCGCAGCGCGCTCAGCCGCAGCGACGCCAGCTCCACCGTCCCGGCGACGTAGGTGCGTCCCGTGTCGTCGCGCACGGCCGCGCCCTCGGGCACGCCGTTGCGGGCCCGCGCGGAACGGGCCAGCGTGACGATCTTGCGGTCCTCGGGGTCAAGCGCGCTGCTCTCGGTCATGCCCCGAGCATACGAACACCCGCCACGGGCACGGAGCTGGGCCCGGCCACGTGGGGGGGGTGACCTGCGCTCAAGGGCGGTCGAGGCGGAGGCGCTCGGCGCGCGGCAGACCGGCGACCACCAGGTCGTAGGAGTCCTCCACGAGCTCCCGGACGAGGCGGTCGGGGAGCTCGCCGTCGGCGACGACGGTGTTCCAGTGCCGCTTGTTCATGTGCCAGCCGGGCACGATCAGCCCCGGGTGCTCCCCGCGCAGCCGGACCGCGTCCTCGGGGTCGCACTTGAGGTTGACCTTCAGGGGCCGGGCGTCGAGGGCGGACAGCGCGAAGAGCTTGCCGAGGACCCGGAAGACCGAGGTCTCCGGGCCGAACGGGAAGTCCTCCTCGGCCGCGTTGAACGACAGGCACAGGGCCCGCAGCTCCTGGGGCGTCACGCCGGTTCCGCCCCCGCCCCGTCGACCCCCGCGTGCTCCTTGTGCTGCTCGCCGGCCCGGGCGGCCGGGCCGACGGGCTCCACCAGCACGGTCACGATCTTGTTCCGGCGTCCGGCCGCCGTCTCGGCGGTCAGCCGCAGCTCGCGGCCGTCGGGCAGCTCCACGACGCTGGACGCCCCGGCGATCGGCACCCGGCCCAGGGCCTTGGCGAGCAGGCCGCCGACGGTCTCCACGTCCTCGTCGTCGTACTCCTCCAGGCCGTACAGCTCGCCCAGGTCGGTGATGTCGAGGCGGGCCGTGACGCGGTAACGGTCGTCGCCCAGCTCCTCCACGGGCGGCAGCTCCCGGTCGTACTCGTCGGTGATCTCGCCGACGATCTCCTCCAGGATGTCCTCGATGGTGACGATGCCGGCGGTGCCGCCGTACTCGTCGATCACCACCGCGACGTGGTTGCGCTCCTCTTGCATCTCGCGCAGCAGGTCGCCCGCGTTCTTGGTGTCGGGCACGAAGAACGCCGGCCGCATCGCCGTGGAGACCAGCTCGCTCTCCGCGTCCCGGCTGATGTGCGTCTTGCGGGCCAGGTCCTTCAGGTACACGATGCCGACGATGTCGTCCTCGCTCTCCCCGGTGACCGGGATGCGCGAGAAGCCCGAGCGCAGCGCGAGCGTCAGGGCCTGGCGGATCGTCTTGTAGCGCTCGATCACCACCAGGTCGGTGCGCGGCACCATCACCTCGCGCACCAGGGTGTCGCCCAGCTCGAAGACCGAGTGCACCATGCGGCGCTCCTCGTCCTCGATCAGCGACTCCTTCTCGGCGAGGTCGACCAGCGCCCGCAGTTCGGCCTCGGAGGCGAACGGGCCGCGGCGGAAGCCCTTGCCGGGGGTCAGGGCGTTGCCGATGAGGATCAGCAGCGAGGGGATCGGGCCCATCACCCGGGCCAGCGGCAGCAGCACGTACGCGGCGGCCGTCGCCGTGTTCAGCGGGTGCTGGCGGCCGATGGTGCGCGGGGAGACGCCCACGGCCACGTACGACACCAGGACCATGACGCCGATGGCGGCGAGCAGCGCCTGCCAGGTCGTGTCGATGCCCCGCAGGCACGCGTAGGTGACGAGCGCGGCGGCCGCCATCTCGCAGGCGACGCGCACCAGCAGCGCCACGTTCAGGTAGCGGGTCGGGTCGGCGGCGATCTGGGCGAGCTTGGCGCTGCCCCGCCGGCCGGTGCGGACGGCTTCCTCGGCGCGGAAGCTGGACACGCGCGCGAGGCCCGCCTCCGCGCAGGCGGCGAGCCAGGCGACGACGACCAGGGCGATCGCGCCGGCGACGAGCTGGGGGCTCATGACACGGTCGGCGCGGGCGACGGGCCGGTCAGGCCCTTCTCGGCGCGCCAGCCGTCCACGATGGCCGCCTGCAGGCCGAACATCTCGGCCTTCTCGTCGGGCTCCTCGTGGTCGTACCCCAGCAGGTGCAGCACCCCGTGGACGGTGAGGAGCTGGAGCTCCTCGTCCATGGAGTGCTGCGTGGCGGCCTCGGCGCCCTGCCGGGCGGCGACCTCCGGGCACAGGACGATGTCGCCGAGGAGCCCCTGCGGGGGCTCGTCGTCGTCCTTGGACGGCGGGCGCAGCTCGTCCATCGGGAAGGACATCACGTCCGTCGGGCCCGGCAGGTCCATCCACTGCACGTGGAGCTGCTCCATGGCGTCGGCGTCCACGACGATCACCGAGAGCTCGGAGAGCGGGTGGATGCGCATCCGTGCGAGCGCGTAGCGGGCGATGTCGAGGATCGCCTGCTCGTCGACCTCGGTTCCGGACTCGTTGTTGACGTCGATCGACATGCCGTGCTGTGTCTACTTCCCCTTGTGCGCGGACTTCCCGCGGCCGCCCTTGTGCGCGCCGTTCTCCGTGCCGTGCTGGCTGTCGTACTGCTCGTACGCGTCGACGATACGGCCCACCAGCTTGTGCCGGACGACGTCGTGCGAGGACAGCCGGGCGAAGTGGACGTCGTCGACGCCCTCCAGGATCTCCTGCACCTGCCGCAGACCGGACTTGGTGCCGCTCGGCAGGTCGACCTGCGTCACGTCACCGGTGATGACGATCTTGGAGTCGAAGCCGAGGCGGGTGAGGAACATCTTCATCTGCTCGGGGCTCGTGTTCTGGGCCTCGTCCAGGATGATGAAGGCGTCGTTGAGCGTGCGGCCGCGCATGTACGCCAGCGGGGCGACCTCGATCGTGCCCGCCGCCATCAGCCGCGGGATCGAGTCGGGGTCGATCATGTCGTGCAGGGCGTCGTAGAGCGGGCGCAGGTAGGGGTCGATCTTCTCGTAGAGCGTGCCCGGCAGGAAGCCGAGGCGCTCGCCGGCCTCGACCGCGGGGCGGGTCAGGATGATGCGGTTGACCTGCTTGGACTGCAGCGCCTGGACGGCCTTGGCCATCGCCAGGTACGTCTTGCCGGTGCCGGCGGGGCCGATGCCGAAGACGATCGTGTGGTGGTCGATCGCGTCGACGTACCGCTTCTGGTTGAGGGTCTTCGGGCGGATGGTGCGTCCCCGGGAGGACAGGATGTTCTGCGTGAGCACCTCGGCCGGGGTCTCCTGGCCGTCGTTGGTACCTGCCTCGCTCGCCCGCAGCATGGCGATCGACCGTTCCACTGCGTCCTCCGTCATCGGCTGCCCGGTGCGGAGCACCAGCATCATCTCTTCGAACACGCGCGAGATGAGGGCGACGTCGACCGTGTCGCCGACCGCGCTGATCTCATTGCCCCGGACGTGGATGTCGGCCCCCGGGAAGGCCTTCTCGATCACGCGCAGGAGGGAGTCTCCGGATCCCAGCACGGTCACCATGGGGTGCTGGGCGGGAACGGTGAACTGCGCTCGCGCCTGCCCCTGCGCGGGGGTGTGAGCTGTGGGTGTCTGAGTCATGGGCCGGCTCTGTAGGCCTTGCTCGTCCTCCTCGATACGGCACGCGCGCCACACGGGCGGCCTGGCGATTTCAAGGGTACGCCGGGCCACCGACAACGCCGTAGGCGTTTTATCGGTCCGGCCTCCGGGCCGACGAGGGACCGGCGTCCGACCCCCTCAGTTCGAACGGCCGAAGCCGATCGTCGGGACCGCGCGGCGCAGGGGCCAGGGCCTCGCCGCGTCCTCGGGGAGCAGCCGCTCCAGGAACGCGTACCGGCTCAGGGCCGCCCGGTCCTGGCCCTCGACCGACTGCACCTCGCGCCACCAGGTCGCGATCTCCGACCAGCCGGGCGCCGACAGCGAGCCGCCGAACTCCTGCACCGACAGCGCGGCCACCAGCCCGGCGAAGGCGAGCCGGTCCGCCAGCGGCCAGCCGGCGAGCGAGCCGGTGACGAACCCGGCCACGAACACGTCCCCGGCGCCGGTGGGGTCGAGGGCCTCCACGGCGATCGCGGGCACCTCGGCCGTCTCCCCCGTCCGCCGGTCCACCGCGTACGCGCCCTCCGCGCCCAGCGTGACCACCGCGACCGGCACGTGCTCGGTCAGGGCGTGCGCGGCGGCGCGCGGGGAGTCGGTGCGGGTGTAGCGCATGGCCTCCTCGGCGTTGGGCAGGAACGCCTCGCAGTGGGCGAGGTCGGACAGGCCGGCCAGGTCCCACGCGCCCGTGTCGTCCCAGCCGACGTCGCCGAAGATCCGGGTGCCCCGGGCGGCGGCCTGCGCGATCCAGGTGGCCGGCCGGCCCGGCACCAGGGAGGCGACCGCGGCCCGCGCGCGGGGCGGGCAGTCGGGGGCGGGCTCCTCGGGCGGCGGCTCGTGGCCGTGGGAGACCATCGTGCGCTCCCCCTCGTACGCCATGGACACGGTGACCGGCGAGTGCCAGCCGGGCACGCTGCGCGACGGGGTCAGGTCGATGCCCTCGCCCTGTGCGAGGGCGTCCCAGCAGTACTCGCCGTAGTGGTCGTCGCCGAAGGCCGCCGCGAGACTGGTGCGCAGGCCGAGGCGGGCCAGCGCGGTGGCCATGTTGGCGACCCCGCCGGGACTGGAGCCCATGCCGCGCGCCCAGGACTCGGTGCCGCGCACCGGCGCGGAGTCCAGGCCGGTGAAGACGATGTCGAGGAAGACGGTGCCCGTGAGGTACACGTCCCACGGGGGGTCGCCGGGCGCGCGCAGGGCGGCCAGGGGATCGACGTGGGCCTGGCGGTGCGGGCCCTCGGTGAGGGGCGACGGTCCCTTTCCGTGGGACGGGCCGGACGCGGTCACGGTGCACTCCCTGACATGGTGCGGATCAGGCCAGTGTGCACCACCCCACCGGCAGCCGGGCGGTGCTCGCGCCCCGGGCGCCCGTCACGTCCGGCGGCCCGTGCCGCGCCGCGTTCACCAGCGGGGCACGGCCGGTGTGACCCACCGCGGGTCGGCGACGCGCAGGGCCGCCGCGTCGTCCCGGTCGCGCAGCCGGCCGTCGTCCTCCAGCCACCGCCGGTGCAGGAACGCCAGCCGCTCCCGGTCGAGTTCGACGCCGAGGCCGGGTCCGTCGGGCACCGCGACCCGGCCGCCGCTGATCGGGACGCGTGCGGTGAGGACGTCCTCGGACTGCCAGGGGTAGTGGGTGTCGCAGGCGTGGTGGAGGTTCGGCACGGTGGACGCGACGTGGGTCATCGCGGCCAGGCTGATCCCGAGGTGGGTGTTGGAGTGCATGGACACCCCGACGCCGAAGGCGGCGCACAGCGCGGCCAGGTGCTGGGTGGCGCGCAGGCCGCCCCAGTAGTGGTGGTCGGACAGGACGACCTGGACGGCGTCGCGGGTGAACGCCTCCTCGATCTCGGCGAACGTCGTCACGCACATGTTGGTGGCGAGCGGCACGTCGGTCCCGGCGGCGACCTCGGCCATGGCCGGGGTGCCGAGCGCGGGGTCCTCCAGGTACTCCAGGAGACCGCCGACCTCCTCGGCGACCTTCAGCGAGGTCGCCACCGACCAGGCCCCGTTGGGGTCCAGGCGCAGGGGGTGTCCGGGGAAGGCCGCGGCGAGGGCGCGGACCGCGGCGACCTCCTCGTCGGGCGGGAACACGCCGCCCTTGAGCTTGAAGGAGGTGAAGCCGTAGCGCTCGGTGAACCGGCGGGCCTGCGCGACGATCCCGGCCGGGTCCAGGGCGGCGCCCCAGTCGTCCTTCTCGGCGGGCACGCCCTCGGGGTGCTCCGCCCACTTGTAGAACAGGTAGGCGCTGTACTCGACGCTGTCGCGCACCTTGCCGCCGAGCAGTGCGTGCACGGGCAGCCCGAGCGCCTTGCCGAGGGCGTCCAGGCAGGCCACCTCGAAGGCGGAGACGACGGACAGGCGCAGCTTGTCGGCGGTCTGGACGCCGCGCAGCCCGCCGACGTCGACCTGTCCCGAGACCCGGGAGGCGTCCACGGCGACCTCGTCGGCGAGGGCGGACAGCGCGTTGAGGTCGCTGACCTGACGCCCCTTCAGCTTCTGCGCGAACGGCCGGGCCAGCTCGAGGTACTTGGTGTCGCCGTAGGTCTCGCCGACCCCGGTGGTCCCGTCGGCGGTGACGACCTCGACGACGAGCCGGGGGGTGTACGGCTGGTGCACGCCCTGGGTGTTGAGCAGGGGCGGGTCGGCGACGAGGATCGGGGTGAGGATCACGTCGGTGACGGTGAGGTTCACAGGGCGGCTCCCACGAGGTCGAGTCCGGCGGCGAGCAGGGTCCGCAGGTCGGCCAGGTCGGCCGCCGACGGGTCGGTGAGCGGGGCGCGCACGGGCCCGACCGGACGGCCGCGCAGCCGGGCCGCGGCCTTCACCAGGGACACGGCGTACCCCGGTGCCCGGTCGCGGAGTTCGACGAACGGGACGTAGAAGGCGCGCAGCAGCTTGTCCACGGTGCCGTCGTCGCCGTCGCGCAGGGCGGCGAAGAAGGCGTTCGCGATCTCGGGCGCGAAGGCGTGGACGGCGGAGGAGTAGGCGCTCACGCCGACGGCGGCGTAGGCGCGGGCCTGGACCTCGGCGGTGGCGGCGCCGTTGAAGAACAGGAAGCCCTCGGGGGCGGCGAGGGTGAGCCGCTGGAGGCGGTCGAGGTCGCTGTGGCCGTCCTTGAGGCCGATCACGGACGGGATCCGCGTGAGGCGCCGGAACGCGGCGAGGGAGTAGTCGACCTGGCCGCGCTGGTAGACGACCAAGGGGAGCCGGGTGCGGGCGGCGAGCTGTTCGAGCTGGGCGACCAGGCCCTCCTGCGGTGCGGCGACGAGGTAGTGGGGCAGGACGAGCAGCGCGTCCGCGCCGGCGTCCTCGGCCTGGCGCGCGAACCGGACGGCCTGCGCCCAGCCGTACCCGACGCCGGCCACGACGGGCACCCGGCCCGCCGCCTCCCCGACGGCGATCTCGACGACCCGCCGGTACTCGTCCTCGTCCAGGGCGTGGAACTCCCCGGTGCCGCAGGCCGGGAACAGGGCGCCGGGGGCGGCCGCGAGCCGGTCGGCGACATGGGCGCGGAAGCCGTCCGGGTCGAGTGAGCCGTCCTCGCGGAAGCTGGTGAGCGGGAACGACAGCACCCCGCGCGCCATGCCCTCCCGCAGCCGCCGGGCCGTGTCGGTGTCGGGACTCACCCTCGCTCATCTCCCCATGTAGACGTCATCCACGTACGAGAATGAAGGTTAGATACGCGAACGACACCCGTCAATGGCCCCCGCCGGGGCCGGCGGCCCCGGCCGCCCGCTTACGATCGGCGCATGGTGGAGACAGACGGCGGCACGGGCGGCGTCCGTGAGGTGAAGTCCGCCGCGCGCACGGTCGAGCTGCTGGAACTGCTCGCCGAGCGCGGCGACCGCCCGGCCCGGCTGCAGGAGCTGGCCGACGAGCTGGGCGTGCCGCGCAGCTCGATGTACGCGCTGCTGCAGACGCTCGCCGCCCGCGGCTGGGTGCGCACCGACGTCACCGGCTCGCTGTACGGCATCGGCATCCGCGCCCTGCTCACCGGCACCGGCTACCTGGACTCCGACCCGCGCGTGCGCGCCGCGCGCCCGTACCTGGACGAGGCGTCCGACGCGCTCGGCGAGACGATCCACCTGGGGCGCCTGGACGGCCGGGACGTGGCCTACCTGGCGACCCGGGAGTCGCACGCGTACCTGAGGACGATCAGCAGGGTCGGACGGCGCCTGCCCGCCCACGCGGGCGCGCTGGGCAAGGCACTGCTCGCGGAACGCCCGGACGCCGAGCTGCCCGCGGGGCCGTACGCGGCGCTCACCCCGAACACGCACACCACCCGGGAGTCACTGGCCGCCGACCTCGCTGCGACGCGCGCCCGCGGCCACTCGGTCGACCGCGAGGAGGGCGTCCCGGGGCTGGTCGGCTTCGGCTTCGCGCTGCGCTACGACAGTCCGGCGCGGGACGCGATCAGTTGCTCGGTGCCGGTGGCGCGGCTCTCGCCGGAGCACGAGGCGCGGATCGTGGCCGTCATGGCGGAGACCAGGGCGAAGATCGAGGCGACGGCCACGGCACCCCCGGGCGGCACCGTGCAGTGGAGGTAGCCGGCGCCGCGGCGGCCCCGGGGACGCGTCAGAAGCGGTACGCCTCCACCTCGGCGAGGTACCGCGCCCTGCGCTCCTCGTCGTCGTCCAGGAACGACGCGAGGAAGGAGTTGCGGGCCAGCTCGCGCAGCCGCTCCTCGTCCAGCCCGAGGGTCCGGCGGACCGCGTCGAGGGTGTCGCCGGCGTAGCCGCCGAAGTAGGCGGGGTCGTCGGAGTTGACCGTGCACAGCAGGCCGGCGTCGAGCATGGCGGGCAGCGGGTGGTCGGCGAGGGTGTCGACCGCGCGCAGGCGGACGTTGGACAGCGGGCACAGGGTGAGCGGGACGCGCTCCCGCACCAGCCGCTCGACCAGCGCGGGGTCCTCCAGGCAGCGCAGGCCGTGGTCGACGCGCTCGACGCCGAGCACGTCGAGGGCCTCGGTGATGTACGCGGGCGGCCCCTCCTCACCCGCGTGGGCGACACGCCGCAGCCCGAGCGCGGCGGCGGCCTCGTACACCTCGCGGAACTTCGCCGGCGGGTGCCCGACCTCCGCCGAGTCCAGGCCGACGCCGGTGATCCGGTCCAGGTACGGCTCGGCCGCCTGCAGGGTCGCCAGGGCCGAGTCGGCGGACTCGTCGCGCAGGAAGCACATGATCAGCCGGGTGGAGACGCCGTGCCGTTCCTCGCTGCGGCCGAGGGCCCGCCACAGCCCCTCGATGACCGTGCCGAGCTCCACCCCGCGCTGGGTGTGCGCCTGCGGGTCGAAGAAGATCTCCGCGTGCCGCACGCCCTGCGCGGCGGCGCGGGCCAGGTAGGCGTCGGCGAGGTCGGCGAAGTCCTGCTCGGTGCGCAGGACGTCCATCAGCGCGTAGTAGAGGTCCAGGAAGGACTGCAGGTCCTGGAAGTCGTACGCCCGGCGCAGGGCGTCGGTGTCGGCGTGGGGCAGGGTCACCCCGTTGCGCGCGGCCAGCGCGAAGGCCAGCTCCGGCTCCATGGTGCCTTCGATGTGCAGGTGCAGTTCGGCGATCGGCAGAGGCATCAAAGCATCGTACGGCCCGTTCACCGTCGATTTCACCGTCGCTTGGGGAGCGGCACCCGGAGCAGGTCGTGGGCCACGGTCAGCTCGCCCTCGAACCCGGCGGCGCGGGCCTGCCGCTCGAACTCGTCAGGGTCGGAGTAGCGCTGGCTGAAGTGCGTCAGCACCAGGTGCCGCACCCCCGCGTCGCGCGCCACCGCCGCGGCCTGGCCGGCCGTCAGGTGGCCGTGCTCGACGGCGAGCCGTTCGTCCTCGTCGAGGAAGGTCGACTCGATGACCAGCAGGTCGCAGTCCTCGGCGAGCGCGTGCACCCCGTCGCACAGCCGGGTGTCCATGATGAACGCGAACCGCTGCCCGCGCCGCACCTCGCTGACGTCCTCCAGCCGGACGTCCCCGAGGACGCCCTCGCGCTGGATGCGGCCGACGTCGGGTCCCCGCACGCCGAGCGCGGCCAGCCGGTCCGGCAGCATCCGGCGGCCGTCGGGCTCGACCAGCCGGTAGCCGTAGGACTCGACCGGGTGGGACAGCCGGCGGGCCTGGAGGGCGTACGAGCCGGTGACGGCGAGCGTGCCGTCGGCGTCGACGGGCGCCTCGGTGATGCCGACGGTCTCGCGGTAGGCGGTGGAGTACCGCAGCCGGGTGAAGAAGTGCTGCCCGGAGCGCGGGTAGTGGGCGGTGACCGGGTGCGGGACCCGGTCGAGGTTGATCCGCTGGATCACCCCGGCGAGCCCCAGGGAGTGGTCGCCGTGGAAGTGGGTGACGCAGACCCGGTTCAGGTCGTGCGCCGCGACCCCGGCGCGCACCATCTGGCGCTGGGTGCCCTCGCCGGGGTCGAACAGGATGCCCTCGCCGTCCCAGCGCAGCAGGTAGCCGTTGTGGTTGCGGTGCCGGGTCGGGACCTGGCTGGCGGTGCCGAGGACGACCAGTTCACGGACGGACATCGCGATCTATCCGGGGGGCCATTCCAGGCCGCGCCCGCCGATGACGTGCGCGTGGGCGTGCCAGACGGTCTGGCCCGCGCCGCTGCCGGTGTTGAAGACGGTGCGGTAGCTGTCGAGCTGCTCGTCCTCCGCGACGGCCCGCGTCTCGCGCAGCACGTCGGCGGCGAGCTCCGGCGCGGCGGCGGCGAGGGCGGCCGCGTTCTCGTGGTGCGCCTTGGGGATCACCAGGACGTGCGTGGGCGCCTGCGGGTTGATGTCCCGGAAGGCGAGGGTCGTCTCGGTCTCCCGCACGACCGTGGCCGGCACGTGCCCGCCGACGATCTTGCAGAACAGGCAGTCGTCCTGCGGCTCCCCTGCCATGCGTGTGCCTCCTGACGCCGGCCGGATCTCCGGTCGGATCTACGGTGGGATCTGCGGTCAGATGTACGGGGCATGCTAGTCGCCCCGGGGGTGCCCGCCGTCACGGCAGGGTGGGCGGGGTCTTCGCCGGGGTGGTCTCCAGGGCCTGGAGCGCCCTGCGGACCGCCTCGTCGAGTTGGACGTCCCGGCCCGCGGCCCAGTCCTGCGGCCGCACGACCACCTCGACGTCCGGGTCGACGCCGCGGTTCTCCACGCCGAAGCCGTAACCCTCCAGCCAGATCGCGTACTTGGGCTGGGTGACGAGCGTGCCGTCGACGAGGTGGTAGCGGCTGTCGATGCCGACCGTGCCGCCCCAGGTGCGGGTGCCGACCACCGGGCCGATGCCGAGCGCCTTGATCGCCGCGTTGACGATGTCGCCGTCGGAGCCGGAGAACTCGTTCGCCACCGCGACGACCGGGCCGCGCGGCGCGTCCTCCGGGTAGCTGACCGGCCGCATCCCGCGCGGCAGGTCCCACCCGACGATCCGCCGGGCCAGCTTCTCGATCACCAACTGCGAGGTGTGGCCGCCCCGGTTCTCCCGGACGTCCACGACAAGCCCCTCCCGGGCCACCTCCACCCGCAGGTCGCGGTGGATCTGGGCCCAGCCGGGCGCCTGCATGTCGGGCACGTGCAGGTACCCCAGCCGGCCCCCGGAGCGCTCGTGGACGTAGGCGCGCCGGTCGGCGACCCAGGCGTGGTAGCGCAGCGCCTCCTCGTCGGCGACCGGGACCACCACCGCGTGCCGCGGCTCGCCGCCGCCGGACGGCGAGATCGTCAGCTCGGTCGGCCGGCCCGCCGTCCCCACGAGCAGCGGTCCCGGCCCCGTGACCGGGTCGACCGGCTGTCCGCCCACGGCGACGATCGCGTCCCCCGCGCGCACCGCCACACCCGGCGCGGTGAGCGGGGAGTGCGCCTCGGGATCGGAGGTCTCCGAGGGCAGGATCCGGTCGATGCGCCAGGTGCCGTCCGCGTGCCGGGAGAGGTCGGCGCCGAGCAGCCCCTGCCGCGGGCCGCGGCCGGAGCCGCCGCGCGGGATGACGTAGGCGTGGGAGGTGCCGAGTTCGCCGTGCACCTCCCACAGCAGGTCGACGAGGTCGTCGTGGGTGGCCACGCGGTCCAGGACCGGGCGGTAGCGGTCGAGGACCGCGTCCCAGTCGACGCCGCCGAGGTCCGCGCGCCAGAAGTTGTCCCGCATGATGCGGCCGTTCTCGTCGAACATCTGCCGCCACTCGGCGGCCGGGTCGACGGTGCGGCGGATCCGGCCGAGGTCCACGGTGACGTTGCTGTCGCTGTCCTCGTCGCCGGAGGCCCGCCGGTCGCTGGGCACCACCTTCAGCTTGCCGTCGGTCCACAGCAGCAGCCGCCTGCCGTCGCCGCTGACCTCGAAGTCGTCGGCGTCGGCGGCGAGGTGGTCCAGACGGTGCTGGACCAGGTCGTAGCGCTCCAGCTCGGTGCGCGGGTCGGGGTCGTCGGGGGTGGCCCGGGAGGCGCCGAGGACGCCGCGCACCGGGTGCCGCAGCCACAGCACGCCGTCCTTGGCGGCCCACAGCGAGGAGTAGCGGCCGGCCTCCACCGGGAACGGCACGACCCGTTCGCCCAGCCCGTCGAGGTCGATGCGGGTCGCGGGGGTGCCCTCGCCGTCGGGGGTCTCGTCCTTGTCCGGCGCGTCGAAGGGGCGGCCGTGGCGCTGCGGGCCGAACGGCGAGGGCGTGGTCGCGGCCAGCGTGATCAGGTAGGGCCGCGCCGCGACCACGAAGGACAGGTCGAAGGCGTGCTGGTCGTAGACCGGGTCGAAGGCGCGCGTGGACAGGAACGCCAGGTGCTTGCCGTCGAGGGTGAAGGCGGGCGCGTAGTCGCGGAACCGCAGCGGGGTCGCCTCGGTGACCGACAGGTCGGTGGTGTGGGCGAGCCGGAGCTGGCTGAGCGGGCGCGGGCCGGGGTGCGACCAGGCCAGCCACGTCGAGTCGGGCGAGAAGACCAGGTC
Source organism: Streptomyces galbus (assembly GCF_005280195.1). Classification (GTDB taxonomy): domain Bacteria; phylum Actinomycetota; class Actinomycetes; order Streptomycetales; family Streptomycetaceae; genus Streptomyces; species Streptomyces galbus. Next base: position 66,929 of record NZ_SZPR01000002.1, read on the forward strand.
GGACACCTCGCCGTCGTCGCTGCGGTCGACCTCGCGGACCTCGCCGGTCTCCCGCTCGACGAGCAGCAGCCGTCCGTCGTGCGCGGCGACGGCGGCGCGGCTGCCGTCGGGGGCCACGGCCAGCTCCAGGACCCGGCCGAGCCGTCCGGCGGCCAGCCGGCGCGGGGTGGAGCCGGGCGTCAGGCCGGTGGCGGGCGCGAACTCCAGGGCGTCCTCGCCCTCGGCGTCCGTCACCCACACCACCCACTCCTCGCCGTCGGCGCGGAAGGTGCGCGGCAGCCGGGCGCGCACGCCGGGTTCGGCGGCCAGCGCGCGGGCCGGGCCGGAGCGGTGGGTGATCCAGTGGACGGCGCCGCGCACCTCGACGGCGCTGCCGCGCGCGGTGTGGTCGGGGGCGGCCCCACCCAGCCAGCGGGCGGCGGCCACGGGGTGCGGCCGGCGGTCGGCGCGCTGCCCGCCGAGCCGGACGTCGAGCCGGCGCGGCCCGTCGCCGTCGAGGTCGTCGAGGATCCACAGCTCGCCCGCGCTGCTGTAGACGACGCGCCGGCCGTCGCCGCTCGCCTGCCGGGCGTAGAAGCCGTCGAGGGGCGTGTGGCGGCGCAGGTCGGAGCCGTCGGCCAGGGAGGAGTACAGCGCGCCGGTGCCCTCGTGGTCGGACAGGAAGGCGATGCGGTCGCCCACCCACACCGGGCACTCGATGTTGCCGTCGAGGTCCTCGTGCAGCCGCGTGAACTCCCCGGTGTCCTCCCGGTCGATCCACAGCTTGCCCGCCGTGCCGCCCCGGTAGCGCTTCCAGTGGGCCGCCTCGCGGCCCATCGGCGCGGACTGCAGCACGGTGTGCGGACCGTACGCGACGTCGCCGACGGGGCCGTACGGCAGGGTGGCGGCCGGGCCGCCGTCGAGCGGGACGGCGCGGGCCCAGGTGCGGCGCAGGGTCGCCTGGTCGTGGCTGCTGAGCGCGAGGACCTGTCCGTCGGGGGTCCAGCCGCGCACCCGGGTCTGCCAGCTCCCCCAGTACGTCAGCCGGGTGGAGGGCCCGCCGTCGACCGGCGCGACGTGCACCTCGGGGGCGCCGTCGCGGGCGGAGGTCCAGGCGACGGTGGTGCCGTCGGGCGAGACGCGGGGCGCGGTGACGGGCCGGTTGTCGGCGCTGACCCGCCAGGCGCGCCCCCCGTCCAGGGGCGCCAGCCACACGTCGTCCTCGGCCGTGAAGGCCACCAAGTCGCCGTGCAGGTGCGGGAATCGGAGATACGCGGCAGGGGCAGCGGACTGTGTCACGCGATCACCCTATGCAAGCGCACCGCTCGTCGACAGGGGGCCCGGGTGATCCGCCCGCCGCTCGGTCGGACGGCACCCGTCGCCGGCCTCGTTCACTTGCCCCCGGACGGGCACCGCGGGTCGCCCGGGCACCACACGGTGACGGTGACCGTGGCGGTGGGACGGGCCGGCTGTCCGGCGCGGGGCCGCTCGACGGGCGAGGGGGTGGCCGACGCGCAGTCGCCGAGCCCGCTCACCCGGAAGACCTGCTTGTTCCCCAGGTCGGCGGTGATGTCCCCGCGCACGCAGTGCCCGTCCACGGCCCGGGTGATCTCGCCGTCGACGGTGATGTCCCTGCCGTCGTCGGTCTTCCCCCGGCAGTCCACGGAGGCCACCGTCCCGTGGGTGCCGCCGTCGTCGTAGCCGCCGGTGCAGGTCAGCCAGCGCACGGCGACGTCGCGGTGCTGGAACTCCCGGGTCGCGGCCTGGTCGGTGGTGTACGCCACGGACGCCGCGTTCAGCCCGCCCGGGTCGCAGCCCGCGGCCGCGCCGACGGCGAGCACCGCGAGCCCCGCCACGGCGAGCGCCCTCGCCCCGCGCACGCGTCCTTGCAGCGGCCTCGTCGCCCCCATGCACAGCAGCGTGCCACCGCCGCCCCCGGTCCGGTAGACCGCATGCGGCCAACGCCGGACGGGAGGTGACGGACCGTCCGCACGACGGAAGTCAGCCGCGCAGCAGCAGCCACTCCTGGAGCTCGACGAGGTTGCCCTCGGGGTCCTTCAGGTGGGCGACCCGCATCCGGTCGGTCATCGGGGCCGGCCCGTGGGCCAGGACGGCGCCGCGGGCGGTGAGCTGCGCGCAGTAGGCGTCCAGGTCGTCCACCCGCAGCACGACCAGCGAGCGGTGGCCGGTCGCCGCCTCGCCCAGCTCCCCCAGCACCCCGGCCATCATCGTCCGGTCCTGCAGCGCGATGCCCGCCGACCCGGTGTGCGGGCTGAACTTCTCGTACGGCCCCCGCTCCGCCCCCGACTGCGGCTTCAGGCCGAGGACGTCGGCGTAGAAGCGGTAGCAGGCGGCGAAGTCGGTGACGAGCAGCCGCACCTGGGCCAGTTCCATGCGCTCCCCCTGATCGGTCCGGTCGGTCAGGACCACCGGCCGGTGCGGCCCAGGACCAGGGCCGCGGCCGCCGTCCCGGCGGTCGACGTGCGCAACACGCTACGGCCCAGCACGTACGCCCGGGCGCCCGCCTCCACGAACAGCGCCAACTCGTCCGCGGCGACGCCCCCTTCGGGCCCGACGACCAGCACGATCTCTCCCCTGGCGGGCAGTTCGGCGGTGGCCAGCGGCGCGCCGGGGTGGTCGAAGTCGGAGTGCAGCACGGCGGCGAGGTCGGCGTCGGCCAGCAGCGCGGCCACCTGCTTGGTGCTCGCCGCGTCCGCGACCCGGGGGAAGCGCACCCGCCGGGACTGCTTGCCGGCCTCGCGGGCGGTCGCGCGCCACTTGCCGAGCGCCTTCGCGCCGCGCTCGCCCCGCCACTGGGTGATGCAGCGGGCCGCCTGCCACGGCACGATCGTGTCGACGCCGACCTCGGTCATCATCTCCACGGCCAGTTCGCCCCGGTCGCCCTTGGGCAGGGCCTGGACGACCGTGATCCGGGGGGACGGCTCGGGCTCCTCCGTCGCCGGCGCCAGCCGCACCAGCAGCCGGTCCTTGCCCTCGGTGCCGGTCACCTCGCCCGTCGCGTGGCGCCCGGCGCCGTCGGTGAGGACGACCTGCTCGCCGGGCTCCAGCCGTTTCACGGAGACCGCGTGCCGGCCCTCGGCGCCGTCGAGCACGAAGGGGCCGCCGTGCGCGTCGAGGTGGTCGACGACGAAGACCGGCGCCGTCACCGGGCACCTCCCCAGGAGGACAACGCTGTCCGGGCGGCGGCGAGTTCGTCGGCCAGGACCTCCACCAGCCGCCCGGCGGGCAGCTCGCGGGCCAGCCGGTGGCCCTGCCCGGCCCACAGCGCCATGCCCTGCGCGTCCCCCGCCTTGGCGGCGGCCCGGCGCAGCGGCGCGGTGAGGTGGTGCACCTCCGGGTAGGCGGCGGGCGCGTACGGCCCGTGCTCCCGCAGGAAGCGGTTGACCAGACCGCGGGCCGGGCGCCCGGAGAACGCCCGGGTCAGCTCGGTGCGGACGAACAGCGGGTTGGTCAGCGCCTGTTTGTGCACGGCGGGGGCGCCGGACTCGGGGGTGGCGAGGAACGCGGTGCCCAGCTGGGCCGCGCTCGCGCCCGCCGCGAGGACCGCGGCGATCTGCCCGCCGCGCATGAGGCCGCCCGCGGCGACCAGCGGGAGGCCCACCGTCTCGCGGACCTGCGCGAGCAGGGCGAGCAGCCCCACGCCCGTGCCGTCGTTCTCCCGGACGTCACGGTGGGTGCCCTGGTGGCCGCCCGCCTCCACGCCCTGCACGATCACCGCGTCGGCGCCGGCCCGCTCCACCGCGAGCGCCTCCTCGGCGGTGGTCGCGGTGACCAGGGTCACGGTGCCGGCCCGGCGCAGCGCGTCCAGCACGTCCCGGCGCGGCACGCCGAAGTGGAAGGAGACCACCGGTACCGGGTTGTCGAGCAGCACGGCGAGCTTGGCGTCGTAGCCGTCGTCCCGCCCGCTGTCGGGGTCACCGAGCTCGGTGTCGTACCAGGAGACCTCGCCGGCGAGCTGGTGGGCGTAGACCTCGACGGCGCCCGACTCGGCGTGCTCGGGCTGCGGCAGGAACAGGTTGACCCCGAAGGGGCGGGAGGTCAGGCTCCGCAGCTGCTTGATCTCCTGGTACAGCCCGTCGGCGGTCTTGTACCCGGCGGCCAGGAAGCCGAGCCCGCCCGCCTCGCTCACCGCGGCGGCGAGCACGGGCACGGAGACGCCGCCCGCCATGGGGGCCTGCACGATCGGGTGGGGGAACAGATCGGTCAGTGCGGAGGACATGACGGCATGGTGTCATGTCCTCCGGACAACGCCGAATCGGGAGGCACGGGAGGGCCCGCGCCTCCTCGGCGGCCGTGCAGCGGCCCGCTCAGCGGCCGTTGAACGCGTCCTTCAGCCGGCTGAACAGCCCCTGCTGACCCGGCTGGAACTGGCCCTGCGGCCGCTCCTCGCCGCGCAGCTTGGCCAGCTCCCGCAGCAGCCGCTCCTGCTCGGGGTCGAGCTTGGTCGGGGTCTGCACCTCGACGTGCACCACGAGGTCGCCGCGGCCGCCGCCGCGCAGGTGCGTGACGCCCCGGTTGTGCAGCGGGATCGACTGGCCGGACTGGGTGCCGGGCCGGATGTCGATCTCCTCCAGGCCGTCCAGCGTCTCCAGCGGCACCTTGGTGCCGAGCGCCGCCGCGGTCATCGGCAGGGTGACCGTGCAGTGCAGGTCGTCGCCGCGCCGCTGGAACTGCGCGTGGGGCAGCTCGTGGATCTCCACGTACAGGTCGCCGGCGGGGCCGCCGCCGGGACCCACCTCGCCCTCGCCCGCGAGCTGGATGCGGGTGCCGTTGTCGACGCCGGCCGGGATCTTCACGGTGAGCGTCCGCCGCGAGCGCACCCGTCCGTCGCCCGCGCACTCCGGGCACGGGGTCGGCACCACGGTGCCGAAGCCCTGGCACTGGGGGCAGGGCCGGGACGTCATGACCTGGCCCAGGAAGGACCGGGTCACCTGGGACACCTCGCCGCGGCCGCGGCACATGTCACAGGTCTGGGCGGTCGTGCCGGGGGCCGCGCCCTCGCCGTTGCAGGTGCCGCAGACGATCGCGGTGTCGACCTGGATGTCCTTCGTGGTGCCGAAGGCCGCCTCCTCCAGGTCGATCTCCAGCCGGATCATGGCGTCCTGGCCGCGGCGGGTGCGCGAGCGCGGGCCGCGCTGCGACGCCGTGCCGAAGAACGCGTCCATGATGTCGGAGAAGTTGCCGAAGCCGCCGGCCCCGAAGCCCGCGCCGGCGCCGCCGGCCTGCGAGAGCGGGTCGCCGCCGAGGTCGTAGACCTGCTTCTTCTGCGGGTCCGAGAGCACCTCGTAGGCGGCGTTGATCTCCTTGAACCGCTCCTGGGTCTTCGGGTCCGGGTTGACGTCCGGGTGCAGCTCGCGCGCGAGCCGCCGGAAGGCCTTCTTGATCTCTTCCTGCGACGCGTCGCGGCGCACGCCGAGAACGGCGTAGTAGTCCGTGGCCACTTACGACTCCGCCAGGATCTGTCCGACGTACCGTGCCACTGCGCGTACCGCTCCCATCGTTCCCGGGTAGTCCATGCGGGTCGGTCCGACCACGCCGAGCTTGGCCACTGCCTCGCCGCCCGAACCGTAGCCGACCGACACGACGGACGTGGAGTTGAGTCCTTCGTGGGCGTTCTCGTGACCGATGCGCACGGTCACGCCCGGATCCTTCGCCTCGCCCAGCAACTTGAGGAGCACGACCTGCTCCTCCAGCGCCTCGAGCACCGGCCGGATCGTGAGGGGAAAGTCATGTCCGAAGCGGGTGAGATTGGCGGTGCCACCGATCACCAGCCGCTCCTCGTTCTCCTCGACGAGTGTCTCCAGGAGAGTGGAGAGCACCGTGGAGACCGTACCGCGGTCCTCGGCCTCGAATGCCTCGGGCAGGTCCTCCACCAGCCCCGGCACGTCCGCGAAACGGCGGCCCGCGACCCGGCTGTTGAGCCGCGCCCTGAGGTCCGCCAGCGAGGACTCGCCGAACGGCGCCGGGCAGTCGACCAGCCGCTGCTCGACCCGGCCGGTGTCCGTGATGAGCACCAGCATCAGCCGCGCGGGCGCCAGCGACAGCAGCTCGACGTGGCGCACGGTGGACCGGGTCAGCGACGGGTACTGCACGACGGCGACCTGCCGGGTGAGCTGCGCGAGCAGCCGCACCGTGCGGGCCACCACGTCGTCGAGGTCGACGGCACCCCCCAGGAAGTTCTGGATGGCCCGCCGCTCGGGCGCCGTCATCGGCTTGACGCCCGCGAGCTTGTCGACGAACAGCCGGTAGCCCTTGTCGGTCGGGATGCGCCCGGCACTGGTGTGCGGCTGGGCGATGTAGCCCTCGTCCTCCAGGGCCGCCATGTCGTTGCGCACGGTGGCCGGGGAGACGCCGAGGTTGTGCCGCTCGGTGAGCGCCTTGGAGCCCACCGGCTCCTCGGTCCCCACGTAGTCCTGGACGATGGCGCGCAACACCTGAAGCCTGCGTTCACTCAGCATCGCGCGCACCTCCAGAAAATCGTCCCCGAGACGTCCACCTGGCACTCTTCGATCGTGAGTGCCAGCACTCCCCGGCCCAGTGTACGGCGGTGGGGTACCGGCTGGGCAAGGTCGGCCTCGCGGCCGGGGGCAGTACCGCTAGCGTCCCGGTATGACGGTGACTTGGGAAGAGCTGGGCTGGGAGCGCGTCGCGCCCGGGGTGGGGCGGGTGCGGCTGCCGGGCTGGGACTGCACGGCGGGGCTGGTCTCCGGGCGGGACGGGACGCTGCTGATCGACGCCGGGTCCAGCCTCGCCGAGGGGGCGCGGCTGCGGTCCGAGGCCGAGCGGCTCACCGGGCGCCGTGTGACCCATCTCGCGCTCACCCACCCCCACTTCGACCACGTGTTCGGCGCGGCCGCCCTGGCGGGCGCCGAGGTGTACGGCCCGGCCGGGATGGACGCGGTGCTCGCCGCGGGCGCCGAGGAGCTGCGGGCGGACGCGGTGCGCAACGGGCTGGACGAGGACACCGCCGAGGAGGCCGCGGCCGCGCTGGTCCGCCCCCGTCACCCGGTCTCCGGCGAGCTGACCCTCGACCTGGGCGGCGGCCGGCCGGTGCTGCTGGCCGACGTGGGGCCCGGTCACACCGCCCACGACCTCGCCGTGCTGGTGCCCGGGGGGACCGGGGTGGTCTTCTGCGGCGACCTCGTCGAGGAGTCCGGTGAGCCCCAGGCGGGCCCGGACGCCGTGCCGTCGCGCTGGCCGGCCGCGCTGGACCGGCTGCTGGCGCTCGGCGGCGACGACGCGCTGTACGTGCCCGGACACGGCGCGGTGGTGGACGCGGCCTTCGTGCGGGCCCAACGCGACGCGCTGGCGGCCCGGTTCGGCGTGTCGCCGTAACGGCGCCGGAGCTTTCCCTATCGTCATCAGAATGCGCCCACCCGTCTCCCGCCACCGCCCTTCCAGCGAGGGCCCTTCGGGCCCGCGCCCTCGCAGGTACTCCGCCGACCTGACCCCTCCGTGGAAGAAGCCCCAGCCGGTCCCCGAGGTCCCGGCGGAGCCGGACCTGGTGGTCGAGGAGCCCCGCACCGGCTTCTGCGGCGCGGTCGTGCGCTGCGAGGCCGGCACGGTGACCCTGGAGGACCGCTTCGGCAAGCACCGCGTGTTCCCGCTGGAACCCCGGGGCTTCCTGCTGGAGGGCAAGCCGGTCACCCTCGTCCGGCCGCCCGCGTCCGCCCCCGCACGCCCCACCCGCACCGCCTCCGGCTCCGTCGCCGTCCCCGGTGCCCGCGCCCGCGTCGCCCGCGCCGGGCGCATCTACGTGGAGGGCCGGCACGACGCCGAACTGGTCGAGAAGGTCTGGGGCGACGACCTGCGCGTCGAGGGCGTCGTCGTGGAGTACCTGGAGGGCGTGGACGACCTCCCGTCGATCGTGGACGCCTTCGCTCCCGGCCCCGACGCCCGCCTCGGCGTCCTGGTGGACCACCTGGTCCCCGGCACCAAGGAGTGGCGCATCGCACAGTCGGTCACGAGCGAGCACGCGCTGGTCGTCGGCCACCCGTACATCGACATCTGGGAGGCGGTGAAGCCGTCGGCCCTGGGCATCGAGGCGTGGCCCCGGGTGCCGCACGGCCAGGACTGGAAGACCGGGGTGTGCCGGGCGCTGGGCTGGCCGTCGGACAACACCGGCGCGGTGTGGCAGGCGATCCTCAAGCGCGTGCGGTCGTACAAGGACCTGGAGCCGGAGCTGCTGGGCCGCGTCGAGGAACTGATCGACTTCGTGACGGGCGACGGCGGCGCCTGACGGCAGCGCCGGCCCGGACCTCGTGACCGGCCCGGACCCGGTGACGGGCCGGGACCTCGTGACCGGCCCGGTCCCTCAGTCGACCAGGTCCCGCACCACCGCGTCCGCCAGCAGCCGCCCCCGCAGGGTGAGCACCGCACGGCCCTCCGCGTACGGCCCCTCTTGGAGCAGGCCGTCCGCCAGCGCCCGGCGGGACGCCGCGAGCCCGTCCTGCTTGAGCAGGGACAGCGGCACGCCCTCGCGCAGCCTCAGCTCCAGCAGGACGCGCTCGACCCGCCGGTCCTCCTCGGACAGCACCTCACGCCCCGCGCCCGGCGTGCGCCCGGACGCCAGCGCCGCCGCGTACGCGCCGGGGTGCTTGACGTTCCACCAGCGCACCCCGCCGACGTGGGAGTGCGCGCCCGGCCCCGCGCCCCACCAGTCGGCGCCCCGCCAGTACAGCTCGTTGTGCAGGCAGCGCCCCGCGTCGGAGGTGGCCCAGTTGGACACCTCGTACCAGGCATAGCCCGCCGCCGAGAGCACCTCCTCGGCCATCAGGTACCGGTCGGCGTGCACGTCGTCGTCGGTCATCGGGACCTCGCCGCGGCGGATCCGGCGGGCCAGCTGGGTGCCCTCCTCGACGATGAGCGCATAGGCGCTGACGTGGTCGGGGCCGGCGCCGATCGCCGCGTCCAGCGAGGCCCGCCAGTCGTCGTCGCTCTCCCCGGGGGTGCCGTAGATCAGGTCGAGGTTGACGTGGTCGAAGCCCGCCCCGCGCGCCTCGGCGACGCACCGCTCGGGACGGCCGGGCGTATGGGTGCGGTCGAGCACCTTCAGCACGTGCTGCCGCGCGCTCTGCATGCCGAACGAGACCCGGTTGAAACCGCCCGCCCGCAGCTCCGCGAGGTAGGCGGGGTCGACCGACTCCGGGTTGGCCTCCGTGGTGACCTCCGCGTCCGGGGCCAGCCCGAACTCCTCCCGGATCGCGCCCAGCATCCGCACCAGGTCGCCCGCGGCCAGCAGGGTGGGCGTGCCGCCGCCGACGAACACCGTGCGGACCTCGCGCGGGTCGTCGCCCAGCACCTTGCGGGCCAGGCGGACCTCGTCGATCAGGGTGTCGGCGTAGTTGTCGCGGGAGGCCAGCACACCGCCCGTGCCGCGCAGCTCGGTCGCGGTGTAGGTGTTGAAGTCGCAGTAGCCGCAGCGGGTCGCGCAGTACGGGACGTGCAGGTAGAAGCCGAGGGGGCGGTCGGCCGCCCCGGCGAGCGCGGACGCGGGCAGCGCGCCGTCGGCGGGGACGGGCTCGCCGTCGGGGAGTGCGGAAGGCATGCGTTCCATTGTCCCGCACCCGCGCGGTGACCTCGCCGGGTGCGGGACGCCGGACGTCCCGCTACTCGGCCTGGAGCACCAGCAGCGCCAGGTCGTCCTCCGGGGGCCGGCCGCCGAAGTCGTGCACCTGCTGCCGGATGCGGGCCGCGATCCCGTCCGCGTCCAGCCCGGCGCACCCGGCCAGGGCGTGCGCGAGCCCGTCGCCGTCGTCGAACTGGCGCGAGCCCGAGCGGCGCTCGGTGACCCCGTCGGTGACGCACAGCAGGCTGTCGCCGGACAGCAGCGCACACGTCTCGCTGGTGTACGCCACGTCCTCCACGACCCCGAGCAGGGTCTGCGGCTGCGCGACCGTCCGTACGGTGCCGTCCGGGCCGAGGAGCAGCGGCAGCGGGTGCCCCGCCGAGGCGAGGGTGCAGTGGATGCCGCCGGGGAAGGGGACCAGCTCGCCGTAGAGGAGGGAGAGGAAGCGGGTCTGCGGGCCGTCGCCCGGTCCGGCGGGGCCCGCGGGGCCGACGAAGGCGCGGGCGGCGGCGTCGGCCGCCTCGGTGGCGTCGTCGAGGAGGAGCTGGTTGAGCCGGTCCAGCACGTCGGCGACGCCGTACCCCTCGCGGGCCAGCAGCCGCAGCCAGGGCCGGGCGAGCCCGATGACCACGGCGGCCTCCGGGCCCTTGCCCTGCACGTCGCCGACCGCGAAGCACCAGCGGCCGTCGCCCGCCGGGAACAGGTCGTAGAAGTCGCCGCTCGGGCCGCCCTGGTCGCACGGCTCGTACACCAGCGCACTGCGCACCCCGGGGATCTCGGCGACCGCGCCGGGCAGCAGGCCCCGCTGCAGGACGGCGCTGATGGTGGCCTGGCGGGCGTACTGGCGGGCCGCCCCGATGGCGAGCGCCACCCGGCGGCCGAGGTCCTCCACCAGGCCGGCGACCTCCTCGGGAAACCTTTCCGCTCCGGACCGCCCGATGACCAGCGTGCCCAGCGGGCGTCCGCCCGCGACCAGCCGGCAGGCGAGCACCGCCCCCGGCCCGCCCGGCGCGGCTCCGGGCCAGGGGAGCTCTACGGGCCCGGCGAGGGGGGCCGCGGTCAGGGAGGTCGTGGTGAGGGGGCTCGTGGTGAGGCGGGGCGGGTCCTTCTCCAGGGCCCGGCGCAGCTCCTCGACGTGACCCTCGCTGCCGTGCCGGACCCGGGCGAGCCGCTGCCCGGCGCCGTCGCCCCAGCCGCGTCCGCCGACCTCGTCCTCCAGCCACACCGCGCACCAGTCGGCGAGGCGCGGCACCAGGAGCTGGCCGGTGAGCGAGGCGACCAGGTCCTCGTCGAGCTGCCCGGCCAGCAGGTCGGACGCCTCGGCGAGGAACGACAGCGCGTTCCGGCCGAGCCAGACGCAGTCGGGGACGGGAAGGGTGTCGGGGGCGCCGGTGCATCCGGACGACGGGTCGGGCGTCCGGGACGCCACGGGCGCCCGGGTCGGGTATCCCGACACGGCGGACAGGTCCGCGACGGCCGCCCTGTCCGTCCCCGTGCCGTCCGCCTCCGGCCCGTCCGCCTCCGGCCCGTCCGTCGCCGGCCCGTCCGGTCCCGGCCCGGCGGGCAGCCGGGCCCACACCGTCCTGCTGTCCCGGCGGTAGGTCACGCCCCACTCCTCGGCGAGCGCCGCGACCAGGCGCAGCCCTCGGCCGTCCTCCGCGGGGGCGGCGGGCGCCGCGTGGGGCGGGGGCGTGCCGTCGGCCGGGGGACGCGCGGGGCGCCGGTCGGAGACCTCGACGACGACGTCGTACGCCGGTTGCGCCTCGCCCGTACGGGGCTCCCCCGTGCTGGGCTCCTCCGGCTCGGCCAGGCGGCAGTCGAGGTCGACGTCCCTACCGGCGTGCACGACGGCGTCGGTGACCAGCTCGCTCACGACGAGCACCGCGTCCTCGGCGAGCCGGGCGGGCACGGGCAGGCCGAGGTCCGCCCACTCGCGCAGGGCCGCGCCGAGCAGTCCGCGGGCCGTGCCGGGCGCGAGGGTGCCGCCGGGCAGCGTGGCCCGTACCCGGGGGAGCGGCCGGGCCGACGACGGCGCGGCCCCGTTGCGGGACACGCTCTCCCGTTGCGTGGGAAGGACCCCCATCGACAGCTCCCGCACAGTTCGGCGCCGCACACCCGTCGCTCGTCGCCGACAGGGTGCCAGCCGGGCGCGTCCGTGAGCGTGCGGTGGCCGAAGTGGGCCGTCCTGGGCGGGCAGGAGTCCGTATCTGCCCGGAAAGGGACCGAAGGGAGCACGAAGCGGGCCGGTTCGGGGGCGCTTTCCGAGCGCCCCCTCCCCTCCCGGGGGCTACGCCTCCCGCGCCCCGGCGTACATCTCCTCGATCAGGTGCTTGTACTCCCGCTCCACCACGGGCCGCTTCAGCTTCAGGCTGGGGGTGATCTCGCCGTGCTCCACGTCCAGGTCCCGCGGCAGCAGCCGGAACTTCTTGATCGTCTGCCAGCGCTGGAGGCCGGAGTTGAGCTCCTCGACGTACCCCTGGACGAGGGACACCGTCGCCGGGTCGGCCACGACCTCGGCGTACGGCTTCCCGGCCAGCCCGTTCTCCTTGGCCCAGTCGAGGATGGCCACCTCGTCGAGCGCGATCAGCGCGGTGCAGTAGTTGCGGTCGGCGCCGTGCACCAGGATGTTCGAGACGTACGGGCAGACCGCCTTGAACTGGCCCTCGACCTCGGCCGGCGCGATGTACTTGCCGCCCGAGGTCTTGATCAGGTCCTTCTTGCGGTCGGTGATGCGCAGGTAGCCGTCGGGCGAGAGTTCGCCGATGTCCCCGGTGTGGAACCAGCCGTCCGCCTCCAGGACCTCCGCGGTCTTCTCGGGCAGCTTGTGGTAGCCCTCCATGATGCCGGGGCCGCGCAGCAGGATCTCCCCGTCGTCGGCGATGCGCACCTCCGTGCCGGGCAGCGGCTTGCCGACCGTGCCGGTGCGGTAGGCCTCGCCCGGGTTCACGAAGGAGGCGGCCGAGGACTCGGTGAGGCCGTAGCCCTCCAGGATGTGGATGCCGGCGCCGGCGAAGAAGTAGCCGATCTCCGGCGCGAGCGCGGCCGAGCCGGACACGCAGGCGCGCAGGTTGCCGCCGAACGCCTCGCGGATCTTGGAGTAGACGAGCGTGTCGGCGACCTTGTGCTTGGCCGCCAGGCCGAACGGCGCCGTGCGGTTGCCGGTGCGGCGGAAGTTGTCCTGGGTGACCTTCGCGTACTCGCGGGCGACCTCGGCGGCCCACTGGAAGATCTTGTACTTCGCCCCGCCGCCCGCCTTCGCCTTGGCGGCGACGCCGTTGTACACCTTCTCGAAGATGCGCGGCACGGCGGCCATGTACGTCGGCTGGACGACCGGCAGGTTCTCGATGATCTTGTCGACGCGGCCGTCGACGGCGGTGACGTGGCCGACCTCGATCTGGCCGGAGGTCAGCACCTTGCCGAACACGTGCGCGAGCGGCAGCCACAGGTACTGCACGTCGTCCGCGCCGACCAGCCCGGTCGCCGCGATCGCCTTCGCCATGTACGACCAGTTGTCGTGCGGCAGCCTGACGCCCTTGGGGCGCCCGGTGGTGCCGGAGGTGTAGATGAGGGTGGCGAGCTGGTCCTTGCCGATCTTGCCGACCCGCTCCCGGATGAGGCCGGGCTCCTGCTGCAGGCGGGCCGCGCCGCGCTTCTCCAGCTCGTCCAGGGTGAGCACCCAGTCCCGGCCCTCGCCGCCCTGCGCGCCGGCGGCGCCCGCGGCGTCCGCGATGTCCGCGGTGTCCTCCATACCTGCCGCGTCGATGACGACCACATGGGTGAGGTCGGGCAGCTCGGCCCGCTTCTCGACCGCCTTGGCGAGCTGGTCGGCGTTCTCGGCGATCAGCACCCGGCTCTCGGAGTCGGACAGGATGAACGCCGACTCGTCCGCGTTGGTCTGCGGGTAGACCGTCGTGGTGGCGGCGCCGGCGCACATGATGCCGAGGTCGGCGAGGATCCACTCCAGACGGGTGGAGGAGGCCAGCGCGACGCGCTGCTCGGGCTGCACACCTAGCTCGATGAGACCGGCCGCGATCGCATACACCCGCTCGGCGGCCTGCGCCCAGCTCAGCGACCTCCACTCGTCCGGGCCCTCGCCCGAGGCGGGCGGCACCGGATGGCGGTAGGCCTCCGCGTCCGGGGTGGCGGCCACGCGCTCCAGGAAGAGGCCCGCGACGGACGGCGGACGGTTCTCGATCAGTGTCTGTGTGTCGCTCACGACATCCTCCGGGCCCGCGACGGTGCGGCTGGCTCGTGCGGCCAGCCCGGCCGGCTGGCTCTGTCTGGCTGATTCCTCCCCCGCGAGCCCTTGTTTAACTCGCGAGTAACTACCGAGCAGGCATCAGGGTAAGGCCCGACCGGCTGGTATGTAAGAGGCAGCGGCCTGTCACTTCCTCCAGGGATGCTCCAGGAAACACCCGCTCACACGCCGAAGGGCCTGCCGCTTTCGTCCGGCAGGCCCTTCTGCGGGCGGCTGGTGGAGCCGCTTCTCGGCTGGCGGGCGGGCGTGACCGCCGGTTACTTCTTGCCCTTGGCCGATCCCGCGCTGTCGTCGCTGGACAGCACCGCGATGAAGGCCTCCTGGGGAACCTCCACGGAACCCACCATCTTCATCCGCTTCTTGCCCTCCTTCTGCTTCTCCAGCAGCTTCCGCTTGCGGGAGATGTCACCGCCGTAGCACTTGGCGAGGACGTCCTTGCGGATGGCGCGGATGGTCTCGCGGGCGATCACCCGCGAGCCGATGGCGGCCTGGATGGGCACCTCGAAGGCCTGCCGCGGGATGAGCTCGCGCAGCTTGGCGACGAGCCGCACACCGTAGGCGTAGGCCGCGTCCTTGTGGGTGATCGCCGAGAACGCGTCCACCTTGTCGCCGTGCAGCAGGATGTCGACCTTGACCAGGGAGCTGGTCTGCTCGCCGGTGGGCTCGTAGTCCAGCGAGGCGTAGCCGCGGGTCTTGGACTTGAGCTGGTCGAAGAAGTCGAAGACGATCTCCGCGAGCGGCAGCGTGTAGCGGATCTCGACCCGGTCCTCCGAGAGGTAGTCCATGCCGAGGAGGGTGCCGCGCCGGGTCTGGCACAGCTCCATGATCGAGCCGATGAACTCGGTCGGCGCGAGGATCGTGGCCCGCACGACCGGCTCGTACACCTCGTTGATCTTGCCCTCGGGGAACTCGCTCGGGTTGGTGACGGTGTGCTCGCTGCCGTCCTCCATCACGACCCGGTAGACCACGTTCGGCGCGGTCGCGATCAGGTCGAGGCCGAACTCGCGCTCCAGCCGCTCCCGGATCACGTCCAGGTGCAGCAGGCCCAGGAAACCGACGCGGAAGCCGAAGCCGAGGGCCGCGGAGGTCTCCGGCTCGTAGACCAGCGCCGCGTCGTTGAGCTGGAGCTTGTCCAGCGCCTCGCGCAGCTCCGGGTAGTCCGAGCCGTCCAGCGGGTACAGGCCCGAGAAGACCATGGGCTTGGGGTCCTTGTAGCCGCCGAGCGCCTCGGTGGCGCCCTTGGCCTGGCTGGTGACGGTGTCACCGACCTTGGACTGGCGGACGTCCTTCACACCCGTGATCAGGTAGCCCACCTCGCCGACGCCGAGGCCGTCGGCGGACAGCATCTCGGGCGAGTTGGTGCCGATCTCCAGCAGCTCGTGGGTGGCGCCCGTCGACATCATCCGGATGCGCTCGCGCTTGTTGAGCTGGCCGTCGATGACACGGACGTACGTCACGACACCGCGGTAGGAGTCGTAGACCGAGTCGAAGATCATGGCGCGGGCGGGCGCGTCCTTGACGCCGACCGGGGCCGGGATCTCGGCGACCACCTTGTCCAGCAGGGCCTCCACGCCCAGGCCGGTCTTCGCGGAGACCTTCAGCACGTCGCCCGGCTCGCAGCCGACGAGGTTCGCGAGCTCCTCGGCGAACTTCTCGGGCTGCGCGGCCGGCAGGTCGATCTTGTTCAGCACGGGGATGATCGTGAGGTCGTTCTCCATCGCCAGGTAGAGGTTGGCGAGGGTCTGCGCCTCGATGCCCTGGGCGGCGTCGACGAGGAGGATGGTCCCCTCGCAGGCGGCGAGCGACCGCGAGACCTCGTAGGTGAAGTCGACGTGCCCCGGGGTGTCGATCATGTTGAGGATGTGCGTGTTGCTCTTGTCGTGGGTGGGGGCCCACGGCAGCCGCACCGCCTGGGACTTGATCGTGATGCCGCGCTCGCGCTCGATGTCCATGCGGTCGAGGTACTGGGCACGCATCTGCCGCTGCTCGACGACACCGGTCAGCTGGAGCATCCGGTCGGCGAGCGTGGACTTGCCGTGGTCGATGTGCGCGATGATGCAGAAATTGCGGATCAGCGCCGGGTCGGTACGGCTCGGCTCGGGCACGTTGTTAGGGGTCGCGGGCACGCAGGGTCCTGTCTCTTGAGGCGCCTTATGCCTCGGGTCGGATCGATACGTAGCCTCCATGGTCCCACGGGCGCGGACCGGCGACCGGTTTGGGCCACCCGCGCGGCCACTGGTAGCCTGGGTGGCTGTGTCTCATGCCCTCTCAGCGCGAGGCACACTCAAGAAATCACCTGGCACGGGTCCCTGGCGGCTTCGTGCCTGAACCTGAAAAGGCTCATTCGTGGCGAACATCAAGTCCCAGATCAAGCGGATCAAGACCAACGAGAAGGCCCGGCTGCGCAACAAGGCCGTCAAGTCCTCCCTCAAGACCGCGATCCGCAAGGCCCGCGAGGCCGCTGCCGCGGGTGACGTCGAGAAGGCCACCGAGTACCAGCGCATCGCCGCTCGTCAGCTCGACAAGGCCGTCTCGAAGGGCGTCATCCACAAGAACCAGGCCGCCAACAAGAAGTCGGCGCTGGCCGCCAAGGTCGCGTCCCTCCAGGGCTGAACCTCTCTGTGATCTGACCGCCGGACGGACCCAGAGCGGGCCCTCTCTCATCCGCTCCCGACCGGCATCCCGGATCCACGCGCGGCCTGCGTTCGCCACGCGGGCGTGGATCCACCACCAGCTCGAACCGAGGACCCCGCCGCCCGCCCTTCCCCAGGGCGGACGACGGGGTCCTCGGCATGTGCGGTGTGCGGTGTGTGGTGTGTGCTGTCCGGAGAGGGGTCGTGCCCGTCACGTCCAGAACGCGTCGACCTGCTCGATGTCCGCGACGCACTCGTCGAGGTCGGTGATCTTCTCCCCCACGATCCGGAAGACGATGCCGCCCATCGCGTCGATGTGCCGCCCGCCCCGGTCCGCGGTGAAGCGGTGCACCGACACCGCGTGCCCCCGGCCGTCGACGAGCACGTCCCGTCTCCGGCGGTGTAGGGCTGACAGCACGATTGTCCTCCGGGTGACGGGGGTTCGCGCTGCGGGGAGACCGGCGCCTCGGACCCGCACCGTGCCTTGTCCGCGGCCCCGCGAACGCGCCG